>OY729423.1:0-2393173 GCA_963422315.1 uncultured Polaribacter sp. | reverse complement strand
AAACGTCAATATAGACACTACTGTTCAAGAGAAAAACATTAGCTTTCCTACCGATGCAAAGTTGCATAAAAAGATTATTAAAAAATGTAAATCCATTGCTACTAAAGAGCAACTACCTGTTAGGCAAACTTATACTCGAACATTAAAGAAATTATCTAGAGACCAACGTTTTAGGAATCATCCA
Source organism: uncultured Polaribacter sp. (assembly GCA_963422315.1). Lineage (GTDB taxonomy): Bacteria > Bacteroidota > Bacteroidia > Flavobacteriales > Flavobacteriaceae > Polaribacter. The sequence goes on along the minus strand of OY729423.1, from coordinate 2,392,989 downwards.
AAGAACAGGGCAAAAGCAAAAAAAGCAGACAGAAAAATAAAGACCATTTGTGGAAGGCTTATTAGAGAGCTTGAGCGAAACCTACCTCCCAACTCAAAGTATCAATCAGATTTAGATTTATTTAAACAGGTATTATCACAAAAGAGAAATTCTAAAAACAAAATTTATTCACTTCACGAGCCTGAAGTTTGTTGCATCTCTAAAGGAAAAGAACACAAGAAGTATGAGTTTGGCAACAAGGCATCATTCGTAAAAACAGACACCGGAGTAGTTGTTGGAGCAATGGGATTTCGCAACCAATATGACGGACACACTTTAGAACCAGTTTTAGATCAAGTAAAAAAATTAACAGGATTATTACCAAAAAGAGCAAAAGTAGACAGAGGATATAGAGGCAAAAAAAGAATAAAAGATACAGAAATTCTTGTTCCATCACCACCAAAAAAATCTATGAGTTATTACCTTCGAAAGAAATTAAGCCAAGCTCACAAAAAACGAGCAGGCATAGAACCAGTAATAGGACACATCAAGGCAAATCATAGACTTAATCGCAACTCTTACAAGGGAGTAGTGGGTGATAACATCAATATTATGCTTGCAGCAGCAGGGTTTAACTTCAAAAGAATGATTAACAAGTGGAAACATTCTTTTTTACTCTTTTTTCAAAGGCGATTTCAAATTTTTATGCAAACCAAATTTTGTGCTTTTTATTTTAAACTGATTTTTTAAGGCTTGACTATTTAGAGGTTAGTAATACCATACGGTGCAATCTTGCGGTAGTGAGGGCAATAAAGGAACTCAACGCCTAATTTTGATTCTGTTTTAATATTATTATCTGAAGTAGCAATGGGCAAAAAAGACACTTAGTTAAACCCAGTTTTTAGGTTTTTTTAAGACTTTAATTAGCTTACTTTCATTGGTTTTTTTTTTGTGATTATAATTATATACCCACCTAACTTTGGGAGGTAAAGAGATTAAAATACTTTCTATTCTACCGTTAGTTTTTAGCCCAAAAAGAGTTCCTCTATCGTATATCAAATTAAATTCTACGTATCGTCCTCGTCTTATTTCTTGCCATTTTTTATTTCTTTTAGTATATGGGATTTTATTTCTTTTTTCTATAATTGGCAGATAACTTTCTAAAAAATTATTTCCGACTTCGGCAACAAAACTGTATCTGTCTTCAATAGAAAATTGGTCGTTTTCTTTTAAATAGTCAAAAAATATACCTCCGATTCCGCGGGCTTCATTTCTATGAGCATTCCAAAAATATTCGTCGCAAGTTTTTTTGAATTTAGGGTATAAATCTAAACTATGCTTATCACAAGTTTTTTTACAAATAGTATGAAAATACATCGCATCTTCGTCAAATAAATAATAAGGCGTTAGGTCTTGTCCACCTCCGAACCACTGGTTTACAATTTCTGATTTTTCGTTATACATTTCAAAATATCTCAAATTGGCATGCACTGTCGGTACGAAAGGATTTTTTGGATGTAGTACTAGACTCAAACCGCAAGCAAAAAAACTACCTGCTTCAACTCCGAATTGTTTTCTTAAATCTTTAGGCAACTTTCCGTGTACTTTAGAAACATTAACACCTCCTTTTTCAAAAACATTTCCATTTTCTATTACTCGCGTTATGCCTCCGCCTCCTTCTTCTCGCTTCCATATATCTTCTTTAAATCTCGACAAACCGTCTTTTTCTTCTAATTTAGAAGTTATACAATTTTGTAAATTTACTATATAGTTATAAAATTTATTTTTCATTTTCTTTAGATAAAAGCTCTACTGTATTTATAGTAGCTGCCGTTACAGATAGCGGTAAAACGATGATAATTCCTACAAAAGGAATCAGCAAACACAGCATAAAAATAATGCCATTTCCGATAGAATATCCTTTGTTTTTTCGAATAAAACTTATACTATCTTTATATGACAGGTGTCTTTCTAATGTGTAGTCAATATTTCCAAATCCGGCATAATGTGCTTGAACCAAAAACAGTAAGACTGTTGAAAAAACATTAACTAAAGGTATAATTTTTAATAATAAAATAGGAATACTAATTAATAGCTCTTTTGATAAATTTCTAATGCTAACTCTAATCCCTCTTAATAGTTGCTCTTGAAAAGTTGATTGTCTAGTTCTATGCTTTAAATTACCATTAATATGAGCCTCAATTTTTTCTGAAACAGCACTCATAAATGGTGCAGAGAGAGCAAGAACTATATGTTTATAAAGTATTAAACCGATTACTAAAATTATAATTCCGCCTATAAAGGAAGTTATTGTAGTTACAGTCTTTTTACCCCATTCCCAAACCCAATTTTTAGCCAAGCATAAGCCTATGTTATCGGACAAATTATATGAACTAACAATAATAATTATAGCTGTTAAGATGCTTATCAGAATAGGAATTATAAAGTACTTCCAAAGTTTTAATTTTGAAATTAAAGAGTATGCACCTGTGTAGGATTTTATCCCATGAAATATGTTATAAATCATTTTTTTTATACTCTTTTACTGCATCAATAAATGATTTGACGTTTTCTATGGGAATATTCGGTAAGATACCGTGTCCTAAATTTACAATATATTTATCTTTACCGAACTCGTTAATCATTTTAAACACCATTTTTTTAATTTCTATAGGACTCGAAAAAAGCCTTGAAGGGTCAAAATTTCCTTGTAAAGTTATTTTTTTACCAGACAAATAGCGAGCATTTAGTGGAGAGCAAGTCCAGTCTATACCTAAAGCAGAAGCTCCTGATTTTGACATTTTATTTAAGGCAAACCAACAACCCTTTCCGAAAACTATAACTGGCGCTATATCTTTTAGTGCGTTGATAATTTGTTGAATATATTGCCATGAAAAGTTTTGATAATCATCTGGAGTTAAAACTCCTCCCCAAGAATCGAATATTTGGACGGCATTTACACCTGCTCTAACCTTTGCTTTTAAATAAGCAATAGTCGTATCGGTAATTTTTTGAAGTAAGGTATGAGCAACGATAGGTTTTGTAAAACACAGCTCTTTAGCTTTATCAAAGTTTTTAGAGCCTTGCCCTTGAACACAATAACACAAAACAGTCCACGGAGAACCAGCAAAGCCTATAAGAGGAATTTCGTTACTCAACTTTTCTTTAGTTACTTTAATAGCCTTAATTACATAATCTAAAGAATCGTGTATATCTGGAACAATAATATTATCTAGGTCTTTTTGACGACGAATAGGTTTTGGGATGTAGGGACCAAAGTTTGACTTCATCTGTACTTCGATGTTCATCGCTTGAGGGATTACTAAAATATCTGAAAACAAAATAGCAGCGTCCATTTCGAATCTTCTGATGGGCTGTACGGTTATTTCTGAAGCTAATTCGGGAGTTCTGCAGCGTGTAAAAAAATCATATTTTGCTTTAATTTTTTGAAATTCTGGCAAATACCTTCCCGCCTGACGCATCAACCAAACTGGCGGTCTGTCAACAGTTTGTCCTTTTAACGCTCTTAAAAGTAAATCGTTTTTTATCATTATATCTTTAATTTAGTTTTTAAATTTTTGAGTCTTGAGTTAAAAAAATCAAAGTGCTACTTTTTGTATTGCTTTTTTTAATGCTTTTTCAATAGTTTTAATGTTTTTTTCTGTAATTGCGGATGACAAAAACCAAGATTCGAATTGGCTTGGCGGTATAAATACTCCGTTTTTTATCATTTCCCAAAAGAAAATTGCAAACTTATCTGTATTTGATTTTTGTGCTTTTTCAAAATTTATAACAGGAGTACTTGTAAAGAAAGGCGTTAGCATAGATCCGAATTTGTTAACGATAATGTCTATATTATGTTTCTCGGCAGTTTTTAATATTATTTTTTCTAAAAGCTCATTTGTTTCATTGAATTTATCATAAGGGTTTTGTTTTTTCAATTCTCTTAAAGTAGCTATCCCAGCAGCCATAGTAACAGGGTTTCCGCTAAAAGTTCCTGCTTGATACATTTCTCCTAGAGGCGCTACTTGTTGCATAATCTCATTTCTTGCACCGTAGGCACCAATTGGAAATCCGCCACCTATAATTTTTCCTAAACAGGTAATGTCTGCTTGGACTTCAAAAAAATCTTGTGTTCCTCCGAATTTAGAGCGAAAGCCAGTCATTACCTCGTCTAAAATTAACAATGCTCCTTTTGTTTTTAAAAACTCTTTTAGCTTTTTTAAAAAATTCTTTTGCGGAACTACTACTCCCATATTTCCACAAACAGGCTCTAATATTACAGCTGCAATATCGTCGTGTTTATCAAAATGTTTTTTTACACTTTCAAAATTATTATACTCCGAAATTAAAGTATTTTTTACAGAATTTTTCGGAACGCCTTTAGAGCTTGGCATACTTAAAGTTGCTAACCCCGAACCCGCTGAAACCAACAGCTCATCTTGGTGTCCGTGATAGCAGCCTGAAAATTTAATAATTTTATTTTTACTTGTAAAAGCACGTGCTAATCTAATTCCGCTTAAAACAGCTTCGGTACCTGAATTTACAAAGCGAATTTTATCAATGTTAGAAAAGGCATCGCAAATAATTTTAGCTAATTTAATTTCACTTTTTGTCGATGCTCCAAAGCAGTATCCTTTATTTAAAGATTTAACAACCGCTTTGTTTACTTTCTTATGACGGTGTCCTAAAATCATAGGTCCATAAGAAAGCACCAAGTCAATATACTTATTATTATCAATATCTATAATAGTGTTTCCTTTTGCTTTTTTGATAAATAGCGGATTTCCGCCGACAGAATTAAATGCCCTAACTGGCGAATTTACCGAGGCTACCAAATTTACCAGTCCTTTGTTGTAGTATTTTTTAGAGTTTTTAAAATTCATTTTATTTTTTCAATACTATTTTGCTTTTGAATTGTATCTTTTTTAATTAGGAGTTTAGGGTTATTTTTCTTCTTTTTACGTTTTATTTTTTTAAATAAATCTTTTAGATTGTTAAAGCTTACTTGATACGAAAGTCCGGCTCCTCTAGTATAACCCTCTTCTTCTACGGAATATTGAATTTCATTCGGTCTGTTAAAAATAGTTCCTTTAAGGCTTCCTTCTTTATTTAGCATTATTTCAACTTTTACGTCTCCCACAATGCCAGATTGTGTTTCGGCACCTACTGGCACTCCAGCTTTTCCGTTTATTATAATCCTGTCGCTCAATTGTGCAACTATAGACACATCTACTTGGTCGTCTGTATTTAGTCTTTCTACATCATTTACTACGCCTTGTTGGTAGTCAACTCCTAATCTAAATTTACTATTTGGGTTATTTAATAATCTAGAAAACGCATTAGAAATTGCACTCGAAGCGGTGTTGGACAAGTCAAAATTTATATTATCTAAATTTACAAAACTTCCAAACGTGAGTAGTGAAATAAATTGAGTCGTTTTTTCATTTATATTGTTGTCGTTTAAAATAAATTCTAATTCGCTTGATATTGTTGAGTCTACATTTATTAATTGGATGTCTAATTCTTGTTTAGATCTGAATAGGTCTCCTGTAATTATTGCTATTAAATCGACGTTTATTTTTCTATTTGAGCTAATATTTTGAAGTAAAACACCAGGGTTTGCAGTTGTTTTATATACTGCAGTTACGTTTAATATAGCTTTATATGGATCTCCGCTCCATGAAACGGTTCCTCCTTTTTGTATTAAAAAAGGCTTGTTAATAACGCCTCCGTACTTAAAGTCATATATTCCGCTATCTATAATATAGTCGCCAAAAACATTAAATTTACCTCTTGTATCTACTTCTAATCTGAGGTTTCCTGTTCCATTTCCGGATAGTTGGCTTCCGTATATTTCATCTATTACTACTTGAACGGTTGCATCTTTTGTAACTTCTAAATCTACATTTAGAGACAATGTATTTAAGCTCTCTATTTCTGTCTTTTCTTGTTTTTCTGAAGCTTTTATTTCATCCGACTGAAAATGAATTAGCTGAAAACTATCTGCGGTTTCTATATCTTTTAGCGGAACTACAAAGAAAGTATTGGGCATAGTTTTAGCATTTAGGTCTATAGTTATTTGGTCTATTAGTCCTTTGATACTTGCTCTACCATTAATAAAGGCAGAGCCATAGTAGAAAGCTTCTTCTGATTTTTTTGTGTCTAACACTAACAAATTATCGCTTAATATCTCTAAATTTAGATACCAGTTTTCAAAATGTGAGTGATTAATATCTCCTATTAGTTTTCCTTTTGTATTGTGTTTTGAGTCTGATAAAATTATGTTTTCAAAGACAAAAGACTGGTCTTGTAAAGTAATGTAGGAGTCGCCTTCAAAGTTGTAATCTACATTTAAGTATGAGAATTTTAGTCCAGCATCTTTAAGGGTTAGTTTTCCTTCCATTTTCGGATTTCCTAAAAACCCTTTTAACGAAAAACTTCCACTGGCATTACCTCTTATAGAAGACAGAACATCTTTTCCTAACGGACTAAAAGCTCTTAATCCGAACTCTTCTAAATAAACATTTAGCTCTATTAAAGGTCTTTTTGAGGAAAAATCTAACGAGCCTTTTGCTGCAATGCTTTTTACGAGGTTATTCTTAATTGACATATCCAGTTTGTAGTCTTTGTAAGAGTTATTCCCAATAAATTTTATATCTAAATCTCCTTGTTTAAAGTTGTTTACTTCAAAATCTTGAACCGACAAAAGGGCTTCCGGCTTATATTGTCCTTTTCTCTGAATAAAGTCTAACCTACCAGACAAAGTTCCTTTCATATCTAAACTGTCTATTTTAGGCAAAAAACTTTGTAGCTTTACTTTAGTAAAATTTGTCAAGAACTCTTTTTCCGTTTCTCCTTTTAAGCTACCTTTAAACTCAATTTTTTGGTCTCCAGACTCTAGCTTAAACTTATTAAAATCATATTCATTTTCTTTTAAATCAAAAGTAATTTTATTTGAGTTTCGCTCTTCCAGCTTTACACTCCAACGGTTTTCTCTAATTTTAAATGATGAGTTTTCAATTCCGACTACTGATTTTTCATCTTCGTTTAGGGTATAATAAAAATCTAAATTAAAATTTTCATCTTTATTTTTTCCGCCGTAGAAAACCGATTTAAAAAACATCGTATCTTTTTTGCTAACACTTTGAAGCTGAAGTTTAGAGATATTATAATAATCTGTATTTGCTTCAGAAGCAGTTAAACTCAAGCTTTTTTGCCGTTTTTGATTGTCAAACTCTAGTAGCAAATTATTTAATTCTAGGTCATAAGCATTTAATTTTGGAGACAATACGCTTAATTTTAGCTGGTTTTTATCCGGATTTATTACTCCGTTAATTTTTATATTATTGTCTATATAAATATCCGAAAAGAAAACAGTTACAATTTGGTTATAAATAGTAAAATTAAAATTCAGAAACTGATTAGACCCTACTTTATAAGGTTTATAATTTGAATAATTGCTACCTAATATATTTTGAGATATTGGAATCAAGTCTTCGAACGAAAATTTTCCGAGAAGATAACCATTAGCTATATCTTGTGAGTCGATAATAATAGACCTAATATCATCGCTTAAATAGGAGTTTATATTAAATTCTTTAAAATTATATTCTTTTATTTCATTTGTGTATAAAACGTTTTTAAAAACTGCTTCTCCGGCAATGTCGTCTAAATTATTCCCTTCGATGTCTAAAATTATGTTTCCTTTTAAAACTGAAATACTGTCTCTTGTAAATAAATTTGTTTCTTTTAGGTTTAGATAATCTATATCTGACCTAAAATCAAAATTATAAACATCCGAAGACAAGTCAGCTAAACCATTAAATCTCATTATAAAATTCTCGTCATCTATTTCTAATTCTCCGTCAAATTTATTATTCTGATATTCACCATTTACCTCGATGTTGCGGTATCTATACCCTTTAAAATCTAACCCAGATACTGCACCAATAAAAGAAGTTTTAATATTATCTAATTTAAAACCGCGTCCAATTACATCGCCATGTAATGAAACTTTATTAAACAATTTATTGCCAAACAATTCCCCAATATCAAAATTTACTAATTCTATTTCACCACTATAAGATGCGTTATCAATAGTTTCTATATTAAATATTTGTAAATCGGAGATAATTGTACCAATTTTAGACTCTAAACTAACAATAGAATTTATGTTTTTAGGGCTTACCTCCACTTGACCATCAATCACAAACTGCCCAAATTTTGAAAATTCAGAAGGCAAAGTATTTCCTAAAACATTTGGCAAAATATTCTTCAAGTTTTCGTAGCTCGCCGTTAAATTATCTAACTTGGCTGCAAAATTAAACCCTCTTTTTACGTTTACTGCGTTTTCAAAATCTAAATCTCCAGTAATTTTTATACCATAATCAGAAGTTATAATAAGGTCTTCTAAAGAAAAATTGTTTAACCTCCCTTTTAATTTGCTTTCGAAAGAAATAATATCATCGCCGTTGAGTTCTTTATAAAATTTCTTTAAATCTCGAATACCCACTCTACTATCGCTAAAAGTGGCAATTATATTTACCTTATCATAAAAATCAGCTAAATCTTTTCTTTTATATTTAAAATTTATATTGCTACTAATTTTAGAAATATCAGTCTGCAAAATTAAATTCTCTACGTCCATTGAAGTTTTGGTGTAATAAAAATCCGAAGACAAGTTTGTAACCTTTAATCCTCGATTGTCTTCAAAAAACACCCCTCTTATATTTGTAGAAAAATTTGGCCCATAGATAAGCATATTTTGCAAATTCCCTCCAAATCTATTCGCCGAAAAAATAAGCGGAGTTTTATTATTAAAATCTTGTAATTTGTACTTCAAATTATTTATATAAACACTCGAAGAGCTTAGTACAAAAGGCGTATATAGAGAATCCCTAGGCTCGTCGTCCTCAAAACTATCAACAAAGACTGTCAAAGAATCGTCTTTCTCTCCTTTATAAGTTTTCATATAAAAATACGCCTCGTCTATTGAAACACTTCCTAATTTTACTTCGTTGTTTATAATACTTTTAACGTTAGACAAAGAGGTATTTAGGGCGTTTATAAAAATCAAAGTATCATTATGGTGGTCTCTAATTTCAATTCCTTCTAACTTTACATCTCCAAAAAAAGATAAATCAATTTTTTTTATAGAAATGTCTGTATCAAATTCTTCGTTAAGTTTTTCTGAAACAAAAGACCCTAGCTCTGTTTGAATAGCCGGAACAGATAATAAAGTGCTTAAAAACAATAAGAAAAGCACAATATACTTTATAGAGTTTAATATTTTTTTTCCTAATTTTTTGATGTTTCGTGAATTATTAGTGAATTGTTCTACCTGAATAGATATATAGGTACAAAAATAATAAAAAAAACCAAGGCTTGATACTTCTTTTTATAGCACTTGAGCCTTGCAAAACTTAAAATCCTTATAATCATCAGAAGCTCAAAGTTTAAACTTAAAAACTAACTTTCCTTGTCAATTTGCCAGTTTCTGTTTCTATTGAAATTATCAGAATTTAGCAGACAAGCCGACATTACTATTGCGTATATTTTTAATGTTTAGCATATTATTAATTTTATAAAACCATTTTTATGGTATTGTTAAATTTTTATCTATAAAATTAAGTATTAAGTTTTTTTTTGAAATTAGACACTTTTTTTTTGAAATTAAGATAAAATTTTTGACTTTTGCGTTAAATTTATAACATTCAAATAAATATTATGACAAAAATTAAATTAGAGTACATTTGGTTAGACGGTTACTACCCAACTCAAAATATGAGAAGTAAAACCAAAATAATAGAAAGTGAAAATTTTAAAGGCACTTTGGAGGAAGTAGAAGTTTGGTCGTTTGACGGTTCTTCGACCAAACAAGCCGAAGGTAATTGGTCAGACTGTTTGCTAAAACCAGTTGCTATTTATCCTGACCCTATAAGAAAAAACGGCTATTTAGTAATGACAGAAGTTTTAAACGCTGACGGTACGCCACACAAATCTAACGGAAGATCAACCATAGACGACACCGAAGATGAAGACTTTTGGTTCGGCTTCGAGCAAGAGTATTTTATTATGGACACTAAAACAGGATTGCCTTTAGGCTTTCCAATCGGCGGTTACCCCGCACCACAAGGATTGTACTACTGCTCTGTAGGTGGTAAAAATACTCACGGCAGAACTTTGGTTGAAGAACACGCTAATTTATGCCTTGAAGCAGGATTAAACTTTGAAGGAATTAACCAAGAAGTAGCTTGCGGACAATGGGAGTTTCAGTTATTTGCAAAAGGTGCGAAAAAAGCTGGAGATGAAGTCTGGATAGCAAGATATTTGTTAGATAGACAGACAGAAAAATACGGTTATTACATTGACTATCACCCTAAGCCCCTAGGTAAAGATTTGGATTGGAACGGCTCCGGTATGCACGCTAATTTCTCAAATACAACTTTAAGAACTTGTGGCTCTAAAGAAACTTATGAAAAAATTTGTGAAGCGTTCCGTCCGTTTGTTAAAGAACACATCGAAGTATATGGTGAATTTAACGACCAACGATTAACTGGTTTACACGAAACAGCTGCAATTACAGATTTTACTTATGGAGTTTCTGATAGAGGTGCATCTATTCGTATTCCGATTATAACCGTAGAAAGAGGATATAAAGGCTGGTTAGAAGACAGAAGACCTGCTTCTAACGGCGACCCATATAAAATAGCTGCAAGGATTATCAAAACCGTTAAAACTGCAGATGTTAAGATGTAAAACGCTTATTCTATTGTTTAATATTGTGGAAAGGGCTCGTTATATTACGAGCCTTTTTTATATTTACAATTTAATTTTTTACTAATTTATCAAATAAAAATGAAATATAAAAGCATAAGAGAAGAAGAATTAAAGAACAAAGTCGGAGCCGAATGGTTTAAGCAATTTGACACCACAGAGATATTAGGAAATATAGATTTCACGGTACTATCAAAGCAGAGCGGTTTTTTCGGAAGAACTCCGCTTCTTTGGGCAGAAGCAAAAACAGGTAATTTTGACATCCCAGCGATGTTTGTACAACTTATTTTGACGATCGGCAAAGCTAGAACTTTTAACAAGACCTTACCGCCAGCTTTTCTCGGAGTCTTTGATTTTAAAAAAATTGCTTTCGTGCCGTATATAGGCGTTCAAGATATATTTTATATAAATGATTTTAACTGGAACGTTGCTCCAAGCGACCACCAATCGAAAGAATTTAAACTTATAAAAGAAAGAATAGAAGCAACTTTAAAAGAAAAATCTTATGTTTTTAATTATCAAAAAAACAAAAAAGAACTAATAGCTTTTATTAAAAATAATATCGCAAAAGCAACAATCAAAAACAGACTAAAAATTGATAAAAATAATTTTATTCCAATTTATTTGCGCTGGCTTGAAACAGTAAAACCAATAATTGATGTAAACTGGGAAAGTGTTAGAAAAAGAAATATATTAGACAGCGATTTTTATCTCGCCGATTTGTTTGTTGACGACAAAGACACTCAAGAAATACATGACGATTTAACGATACGAAATAACCTATTTGTGGTGTATCAAAACGAAGGCTACGAAATTGCAAAAGAAAATCTCAAGCGTTTATTTGATGCAGCAATTAAGATTAAAAACAAAGAGACCTACAAGAATTTTTGGAAACTTTATAAAAGACCTCCGCTAAAAGAATACCAAGATTACATAATTAAGCGAAGAGATTTACTTGTTCCGCAAGACATTAGAGAGCGTAAAGGAGCATATTTTACGCCGAGAAAATGGGTAGAACTTTCGCAAAAGTATCTTGCCGATGCTTTGGGTGAAAACTGGCAAGACGAGTATTATATTTGGGATTGTGCCGCAGGAACTGGGAATTTACTTATAGGCTTAGAGAATAAGTATAAAATCTATGCGAGTACAATAGACCAAGCAGACGTAAACGTAATGCACGAGAGAATTCAGCACGGAGCAAACCTTTTGAAAAGACATACTTTTCAATTTGATTTTTGGCGTAATAGACAAAAAGTAGGCTAAAAACCTCTGTATCCCTTATATTTGTTGGTCTAATCTTAAATCAAAGGCTTTGAATAAAAAAAGTGTGTTTATTGTAAGAGTTCCATCACGAAGAAAAATGGAATTCGTAAAGGGAAACAGATGTATAAATGTTATGTCTGTAAGAAGCAATTTATAGGAAGTTTTAGGTTGTGTAGCGAAACTATTTGGATAGAATATACCGGTGGAAAACAGACCTACAAACAACTAGCAAAAAAATACAATTGTTCCAAGAGAACAATCCAGCGAAAAATTGATTCGCACGAAGTTTCAATTCCAAAAAAAGAGCCAAGAAAAGTTATCGTTTTGATGGACACAACTTATTGGGGAAGAAACTTTGGGGCGATGCTTTTTAAAGATTCCCACACTAAAGAAAATCTATTAAAATACTATGTAAAAACAGAAATCAACGCCTTGTATGTTCAAGGAATAAATGAATTGAAATCTAAAGGGTTTAAAGTACTTGCTATTGTTTGTGACGGTCGTAGGGGATTACTACAATCATTTGGTAAAACACCTGTTCAAATGTGTCAATTTCATCAAGTAGCAATTATTAGAAGGTATATTACCAAAAACCCCAAACTCCCTGCATCTATTGAGTTAAAAGAACTTGTGGCTATGATGAAAATGACAGATAAAGAATCTTTTCAAGGTGGCTTAAAACTTTGGCACATAAAATGGAAATCATTCATAAATGAGCGTACTACAAACCCAAAAACAGGAAAAAGCCACTATACTCACAAACGGTTAAGAAGTGCTTACAGAAGTCTAAAAACCAACCTCAACTGGCTCTTTACTTGGTATGATTATTATGAACTAAATATCCCAAATACCACTAATGCAATTGACGGACATTTTTCAGATCTAAAGGACAAACTCAAAAATCATAATGGATTATCAAAAGCAAGAAAACGCAAATTTATTGATGAGTTTTTTAAGGCATAAAGACCTCTAAAAATAGCAATAAAAAAGGAGTTCTAATGAACTCCTATTATTGACATTTTCGTCGGTCATCAAGTGTACCCCTAGTAGGTTGCTCCCCAGAAGAGCCTATTTCTGTTTAACTTGATAAGCCAAAGATAAAAACACTGTTTTTTAAATACAAAATTGAAATTAAAATAGAGCCTACTTTTTGTCCACTTGAAATAAATAAACTAAAAACAGCCTACTTTTTGTCCATTACACCTAAAAATATAATGTATAAAATTGCAAGAAAAGACATGTTTTTCTTCAAAATCTTGCAATAAATTTAAACTATTTTCAATAATAAATTATTAATAATCAAACTATTAACTGCTTTTTAAGGGATGACGAAATAATTGAGGGTAAGGCAAAGTTTTTCAAAATAAATAAAATAGTTAATTTTGTTTTTATAATTAAAACACATATTGTATGAACAAAACACATAGCATTAAACGATTAGGAACTAAAATAAGGAAGTATCGTGAATTAAAGGACTACTCGCAAGAGTATATGGCACAAAAACTTAATATTAATCAATCGCAGTATAGTCGAATTGAAAAAAACGCATCTGATATTAGTATAGAAAAAGCACTTAAAATTTGCGAAACGTTAGAAATATCAATAAGTGAACTGTTAGATGAAAAACAAGTTTCAGTTTCTTATTTTCATAACAGAGATAGTTCTCATGCGTCAAATGGAAACATTATCATCCACAATTACCCTAAAGATGTTTTTGAAAAAATTCTTGAACGATTAGATAAATTAGAAAATATATGAGCAAAACACATATATTATGAATATTTTTTTGGTATTTATTGAAAATTATAATCAAAATTTGTAAAAGGTAAATAGCCAAAAAGGGTAGCTGAAAACTTGATAGAGTAGGCGTAATTTTAAATCTTTACCGGTATGAAAAATACAAGTAAAAGGTTGTCTTTGGCTGAATTGAAAGCTAAAGGCAAAGGGATGAAATCAGAATCTCTTGAGAAAATCAAAGGGGGCAACATGAGTGGATGTCACAATCCATTATGATCTTTTTTGATTAGATGTGTAGGTAGGGGTTAATTAATTCCTACCTCGCATTTTTATGATTTAAAAAAAATTAAAACCTGTATGTTTGAGGCTAATAAAAGTAATATTGCGGATACAATAAAAACCTTGATTTATTCTGAAAATCAAAGTTTATTTAATGTCATAGATTTTGAAGATGACTTCATATATCTTGAACCAATGCTTTTTGCATATTTTAATTCAGATGAAAGTTCTAAACAAAAATTACCCATTGAGCAATTGCTATACAGCTACATGAAACATGATGCTCAAAGTAAGGGAGTAAAAGTCAAATCTGATATTAAGGGAAATGTTTATGTCCCCAACATGGGAAACTTTAGCACCAAAACTAGAAATAAAGAATTAGTATTAAGAAAAAACAACACAGTATACACTTTAGAGGATAATGGTTATAAAATTAGGTTTTCTTTTACACCTTGTTCTAAAATTTCAAAATTTAATATTGAAGTAGTTAGATTTAATAATGTCCTATTGGCAAATAGTTTTAGAGATAATGATATGAATATTGTATCAGATGTTAGAATAGAAGAAAGTACAAATAAAAATTTAGAAAGTGTTCACAAAGCATTTAATTTTATAAAGACAGAGTGTCCTGGTGTAGCAAACAATATTTCTAAAAGCTTAAGGAATCTTGTGATTTTTAATTCACAAAAAACAAACTCCTTTGCTTCTTTTTCTTTTCATGGAATAGCTTTTTTAAATGCTTCTTGTTCAGATTATGATGAAGTTTTTTTCATTGATGATATATCTCATCAATCAGGTCATGTTTATTTCAATATGGAAACTTACGATAAAGATTCCTATTTTAATATAAATCCAAACACAGCGGTTGTGTCACTTAATAATAATTTTAAAAACGATGAAAGAAGCATTTATGTAGTTTATCATGCAATGTTCACGTATACACAAATATTAAGTACATTAGATACTTATTATTCAAAGAAATGTGGCAACAAAAAACAGTTAAAAGAGGTGGTTGGGAGAATATGCTTTTATCTTAATAAATTTAAAAAAGACATTGAGTGCTTTTCCACCGTGACTAAATGGAATTCCTCAGAAACCATATTGACAAAAAAAAGCATGATAACTTTCAAAAAGTTTATAGAAACTTTTGAAGTATATAGAAAAAAGTGGGATAGATATTTTAACAAGGTCAATTTATCAAAACAACCATACAATTTTAGCCATACAATTTTTGAATCACAAAACAAGAATATAGAAATATGAAAAAAATAAATACATATTTATTCATAGTAGCTTTCATGTTGGGGTTTAGTAAAACCTATTCGCAAGAGAATAAATCGGTTACTTATCTAAATTATACAAAGGCAAAGCAAGTTTTTGATAAACTTTTACAGAAAAATAAATACGATAGTATCGATACTCTTCATTATTCTTTGTTAGGGATATGGCAATACTTGGGGCATTACAATTTGCCAGAGAAAAGGGAAAAATCTAAAGTTAACGAAAAAATTTTCATGCAAGGAGGGAATAATCTAAAATTGAAAGGAGTAGTAGAATTATCAGGGAATGAATATAATAAGGAGGTTTACTACTATGATAGTTTATCATTAAGAAACTATGGAGAGACAAATACTATAACTAACTTTATTGATATTAGAAAACAAGACGACTTAATTTTATTATCTCCAATTACTTTAATTAATGATATTGAGAAAAACATAAATACTTTGCGATACATTGGATATAGTAAAGAACATACTTGTGATGTACTGACCTATTCTTCTTTTTTAGGAAAACAAATAACATTATATGTTAGAGATGACAGCATTATTTTAAGAGCAGAAAGATTAGACTATGACAATATAAATGGTGATTACTTAACTGAATACTTGTATCAAAACTACACTTCTGTCAAAAGTTTTTTATTACCATCAAAAATAACAATAAAAGAATGGGGAACTCAAAAAAAAACATTGAATTACGAATATACTAAAGTTACTAAAAAACACTTTTTTTGCTCTCAATACAACCTAGAAAAAATAGACAATCGACTTTACACTATTACACTACCTGATAATCAAAATAGAGTGTTTGTAATAGATTTTGGTGCTTATTTAGGCATAATTGAAGCTCCTGTTTCCAGCGAGTATTCTGCGTGTATATATAAAGCCTTGCAAACTGAATTTCCCAAAAAGGAAATAAAATACCTTTTTTTAACACACCACCACCCAGATCATGCTGGAGGCTTTGATTATTTTTTTAAACGAGGAGTTTCAATCGTTACAACAAAAATAAACAAAGAATATTTTAAGAAATTATCTATTAGAAGTCATACTATAAAGAATGATTTTCTTTCGTCATATAAAGAAAGGGGAGTTTTTAAAATAATTTCTACTAACGGAGTAAAAAAAATCAAGGCTAAAAATCAATCTATTTTTATATATGAAATTGGACAAACAAGTCTTCATACAGATGAGTACTTGCTGTACTATTTACCACAACAAAAAAGCCTAATTATTGGAGATTTGTGGAGAGTTCCTAAAAAGGGAGTTTATGGTTCACAAAGAGCAAGTAATATATATTCTCTTATACAA
The DNA here is from genome assembly GCA_963422315.1 of uncultured Polaribacter sp. Taxonomy (GTDB): domain Bacteria; phylum Bacteroidota; class Bacteroidia; order Flavobacteriales; family Flavobacteriaceae; genus Polaribacter. The sequence goes on along the minus strand of OY729423.1, from coordinate 2,376,358 downwards.
AAAGAAGGGATTGATGTAAAATATATATATCAAACATGGCCATTACAAAACGCAAAAAAAGTTGCAGATATTGAAGAGCTAAAACAATCTGTATTGCTAAATCATAAGAAATAGGTAATAAATGTTGTATGAAAAAATTCCCATTCTACAGACAGCTAGACCAAATGGATTGCGGCCCTACTTGTCTGAAAATGATAGCTAAACATTACGGGAAAGTTTACGACAGGGAATTTTTAAGACAATTAGCCAACATTACTAGAGATGGTGTTTCACTCGGTGGAATAGCTGAAGCATCAGAGAAAATTGGTTTTCAATCTTTAGCTGTTAATGTAACTTATGAAACCTTAGCAGAGGATATACCTCTACCCTGCATTGCTTATTGGCGACAAAGGCATTTTATTGTCGTTCACAAAATTGATAAAAAAGGAGTGCATGTTGCCGACCCTGCTTTTGGTCTAACTACCTATTACAAAGAAGAATTTCTAAGAGGCTGGCTCAATTCCAAAAGAGTAAAAGATGATGATGAGGGTTTATTATTGTTACTCGAAACCACTCCCAATTTTGAGAATACAGAAGAACAGCCTCCTAAAAAAGGATTGGGTTTTCGGTTTCTTTTTCCCTACTTCAAGCCTTATCGAAAATATATTATTCAGTTATTTATAGGGCTTTTTGTTGCCAGTTTCATTCAGTTAGTTTTTCCTTTTCTTACTCAAGCTATAGTTGATAAGGGTATCAATTACCAAAATCTGAATTTTGTAAATATCGTTTTAATTGCCCAAATTTTTCTTTTTACTTCTCAAACAGCTATTCAACTTATAAGAAACTGGTTATTGCTTTATATCACAGGAAGAATTAACATCAAAATCATTTCTGACTTTTTGATAAAACTTATGAGGCTTCCTATTCGCTTTTTCGATTCCAAAAGTTTAGGAGACCTTATTCAGAGAATAGAAGACCACAGGAGAGTACAGGACTTTCTTTCTTCTGCAACCCTAAATATCCTTTTTTCAGCAATAAATATTTTGGTTTTTGGGATAGTACTTTTATACTACAATAGTATCATCTTTTTGATTTTTGCTATTGGGGCAATCCTCTATATGATTTGGGTATTACGATTTATGAAAAAGAGAGCGGAATTGGAATTTAGACGTTTTGATGAAGCATCAGGAAATCAAAGCAGCAGAGTACAACTAATCAATGGAATGCAGGAAATAAAACTCAATAATTCTGAACGAAGAAGAAGGTGGGAATGGGAAACTATCCAAATACGGTTATTCAGAATTTCTATAAAAAGTTTGACAATTGACCAGTATCAAAGTGTTGGGGGAGCATTTTTAGACCAAATCAAAAATATCTTGATTACGTTCTATGCTGCTAAATTAGTTATAGACGGAGAAATTACCTTAGGTGCTATGCTCGCCATACAATTTATTATTGGTCAACTAAATATTCCTATCAATAATTTTTTAGATTTTATACGAACCGCACAAGATGCAAGAATAAGCATTGAACGACTTGCCGAAATCCACGATAAAGAAGACGAAGAAGACATAAAGAACGAAAAAATAAAAACCTTACCCAGCGAACAAAGTATTTTTATCAGCAATTTATCCTTTAGATACGGAAGTATCCATGCTCCCTTGGTATTGCAAAATATTGATGCCATTATATCTCAAAAAAAAGTAACAGCTATTGTTGGAGCAAGTGGAAGTGGAAAAACCACATTGCTAAAACTTCTATTAAAGTTCTACCAACCTAACGAAGGAAATATTAAAATTGGAAACTCCAATTTAGAAAATATTGATTCCACCTTTTGGCGTAGAAAATGTGGGGTAGTGATGCAAGATGGCTACATTTTTGCTGATTCTATTGCCCGTAATATAACAGAATCCTCTTTGGACGGACTGATTAACACAGAAAAGTTATTAGATGCTGTAAAAGTCGCAAGGTTAGATAATTTTATTGAATCGCTACCAACAGGATATAATACAAGAATTGGAGCAAGTGGTATTTCGTTAAGTGGCGGACAGAATCAAAGAATACTCATTGCAAGAGCCGTTTATAAAAACCCTGATTTTTTGTTTTTTGATGAAGCTACAAGTGCTTTAGATGCGGAAAATGAGAGTGAAATAATGAAAAACTTAGAAAATTTTTATCAAAACAAAACTGTTGTTATTGTAGCTCACAGATTAAGTACAGTTAAAAATGCAGACCAAATTTTAGTCCTGGATAATGGTAAAATAATTGAGCAAGGAAACCATCAATCATTGACAAAAAAGAAAGGAGCTTATTATCGTTTAGTAAAAAATCAATTAGAATTGGGTACATAAATTATGTCAGAAGAAACTCGAAAAATAGACAAAATAGACGAGTACAGCGAACAGCTAAGAGAAGTATTGACAAAAATACCAAATTGGTTTTTTCGTTGGGGTACAGTTTTGACACTTCTTACCGTTGTCGTAATTTTCTTTTTTTCTTGGTTCATCAAGTATCCTGATGTAGTTATTTCAGAAATAACAATCACAACTCAAACCCAACCAATAGACATTATTTGTAAGTCAGATGGAGTCCTTAAAGAAATTTATGTGTCAGAAAATCAAGAGATAAAAGAAAATGATATTATTGGATTTATTGAGAATGAAGCCAATTATGAAGATGTTTTAACATTAATAAATTTTCTAAAAGATAATTTATCTGCAACCACTGAAAAAAGAAAATTTCCTAAAAATTTAAGATTAGGCATCATTCAAGAATCTTATAATGAATTTCTAAATGCCTATTCAAGTTATTGGTTAAATAAAACAAACCAACCTATTGAAAGAGAAATTGTGATTTTAGAAAGACAAAATAATAGTAATAAGATTCTGCTAAATCAACTAAAAAAGAAAAAAGAGCTATTTAAAAAAGAACTAGAACTGTCCGATAAAGATTTTGTTAGAGACTCAATGTTGCATTCCAAAGAATTTATATCGGATAGAGATATTGAAATTAAACAAATTGAGATTATGAAAAAAAAGAGAGGGTTTCAAGATGTATTAAATCAAATTTCAAATACACATATTTCAATTACTAAAATTGAGCAAGAACTATTATCCTTATTAAACAGAAGCATTGTACTTTCCAACAATAACAAGCAAAATGTTTTATTGAAATTAGAGCAACTTAAAGGCAATATTGAAGGGTGGAAGAGAAACTATTTGCTCCAAACTCCGATTAGTGGCATAATATCGTTTAATCGTTTTATTGAAAAAAACACCTTTGTAAAAAGCGATGATAATTTATTTACAATAATTCCAAAGAACGCTGGGAAAATTGAAGGACAGGCAATAATGCCAATTGTTCGCTCTGGAAAAGTAAAAAAGGGACAAAAGGTAAATATTAAACTGAATAACTTTCTTTATCAAGAATACGGAATGCTCATAGGACGAGTTGAAGAAATTTCTTTAACTCCCTTGAATGAAAGCTACATTGTAAAAATAATTTTGCCGAATGGCTTAAAAACAACTTACGGAAAAGAACTGCCATTTAATCAAAAAATGAAAGGAACTGCTGAGATTGTTACGGAAGATTTAAGATTAATTGAACGAATATTTTATCAATTTAGAAAACTGTTAAAAAAATAACACCGCACACAAAAAGTAGCCATTGCAAAAGTTGTACTAGCTATGTCCAATATTCTGCTTTTGCACTTTTTCAATTTATTTTTTTAAAACCTCATCTATAATTACGCCGTTAGTACCGTTTGGAGCTTCAATTTTTAATAAGTTGGCGATAGTTGGTGCAATATCGGTAATATTATATTTTTTGGTTGATCTGCCACTATTAATTCCGTTTCCATAAAAAATAATGGGAATGTGTGTGTCATAAGAGTAGCCCGAGCCATGGCTAGTGCCAGTTCTATGATTTATTAAAGTTGCTGGGTAAGGTATAAACAAAACTTCTCCTGATAATTTTTGATTATATCCGTTCTGAAGCGAGTTTAAAATTCCGAAAGGAAAATGAGATGTTTGCAAAGTTTTTGCAGTAGCAACTTTATAGACATTTTCAAAATTAATTATCTCTTCTGATAGTTTTTCGGCAACCTTATTGGCATTTAAGCCTAACTGATTTATCTCTTCTTTATTTAAAAATATTTGATAATTAGATATATTTTCTATTAATTCGTATGAGTTAAAATATTTTTTAGTAGTATTTAAAACAAAGGTTTTAAATTTTGAAATATCAAAATAATGAGCAGGAATTTTTAGAGATTTTAAATAAGCTGGATTATGAACTGCGGCGTGGTCTGCCGTTAAAAACAAAGTGTAACTATCTTTTCCGATATTTCGGTCTAAAAACTGAACAAAATCTGCTATATCTCTATCTAACCGTAAATATGTGTCTTCTGTTTCTACGGCAGAGACTCCGTATTTATGACCAATATAATCTGTAGAAGAAAAGCTAACTGCTATAAAGTCAGTGTATTTGCTTTTCCCTAAATTTTCTCCTATAATTGCTGCTTTAACAAAGTCTATTGTAAAAGTATTACCAGCAGGGACGCTTTTAAGCAGACTAAAATTATTGTTTTTTTCTCGTAATTTTTTTAAATTTTTAGGAAATGTGGGGGCTTTTTGTCCTACAAACTTACCTTCAAAAACATTATTGTCATTTCTACTTTGTGTATAGCTAGAAATGTCATAAAGCGTTCGCCAATATTCATTTAAGTATTTATTAGCATTGTTGTTTGCATTAAAATCTTTAACCCACTTCGGAAGTTCTTCCATATAAAAAGAGCTTGTAATCCAAGAGTTATAATTATCTCCGTCATACCAATATGCAGCGCTTCCACTATTTCCTAAAGGTAAAATTGCAGACCTGTCTTTAAAAGAAATGCCGATAGTCTTCCCTTGCATATTTTGTGATAAACGCAATTGGTCTGCAATAGTAGTGGTCTGCAATTTTTTAGGAGATTTTTTCCCATTATAGCTATTAGTACCGACAGTTTTATAGTTGTTATCATATACACAATAAACAGATTTTTTTAATTCTTTATCATACCAGTTGTTTGATATAATTCCGTGAATACTCGGCGTTGTGCCAGTATAAATAGAAGAATGACCAACAGCAGTATATGTTGGGATATAATTACAATGTGCGTTTTCTAAAGAAAAACCATACTTTAGAATTTTTTTAAAACCGCCTTCGCTATATCTTTCGGCGTATTTAGTTAAATAGTCATAACGCATTTGGTCAATTACAATACCGATTATTAATTTTGGTTTATTAATTTGATTATTGCAAGTTTGTTTGTTGCAGCTTAAAAACAAAATTATACTGCAAAAACTAAAAAACATTTTGTATTTCATAATATATCTAAAAATTCAGCAATTTAAAAAAAATTATTAATTATAGTATCAATTCTTTATCAAATTCTTTTAAAGAGTGTCGTAAATTCATAATTATAAAATATCTTTGCACTATGTTTTTTTTAAATGAATTCGACCTTAATTACAAGCAACAAAACATCTATAATTAGTATTGTTTCAGATTTTAAACAGCTTACAAAAGTTGGATTGTCCTTGAGCGTTGTTTTATCTTCGATAGCGGGCTATTTGTTGGCGATAGACTATATTAATTATTTTACACTTTTTAAGTTAGTGTGCGGAGGTTTTTTTATGATAGCTGCTTCTAATACTTTTAATCAAATAATAGAAAAAGACACCGACGCTATAATGAAGCGAACAAAGAATAGGCCTATTCCGGCAGGGAGACTAACTGTAAATTTTGCTTTTAGTTTAGCAGTTTTGTTTACTATTTTAGGGCTTATTATTTTATTTAGCATAAACACTAAAACAGTGTTGTTAGCTGCTGTTTCTATATTTATATATGTTAGTGTTTATACTCCTTTAAAACCGGTTACGCCGTTGTCAGTATTTTTTGGAGCAATTCCTGGTGCTATTCCTTTTATGTTGGGTTGGGTAGCTGGTACAAATCAAATCGGAATAGAAGCTGGGCTTTTGTTTATGATACAGTTTTTTTGGCAGTTTCCTCATTTTTGGTCGATTGGATGGCTACAATATGAGGAGTACAAAAAAGCAGGTTTTAGGATGTTGCCGATGAAAAATAAAGATAAAAGAACCGTAAGGCAAATGATTATATATATTATTGTAATGATATTAGTTTCTGTTTCGCCAGTTTTAAAATTGTCTGGAGCTTTTTATATACGACCGGTAACTGCTTTATTAGTAGCTTTATTAGGAATAATTATGTTGTATTACGCTTTTAAATTGTATAAAATGGAAAATAACAATTATGCAAAGAAATTAATGATGTCAAGCGTTTTGTACATTACCGTATTACAAATAATATACGTAGTTGATAAATATTTACATTAAAAAAATGAATAAATACAAAACATTAGGAGAAGAGCTTATAGTAGCTAAAAAGAAGTCGGCAAAGCCAATGTTGTGGGTTTCTATAATCAGTATGATTATGTTTTTTGCAGGTCTAACAAGTGCTTACATAATAAGTATGGAAAGAGAAGATTGGGTGTCTATCGATTTGCCAAGTGCCTTTTATATCAGTACGATTCTGTTGTTTTTAAGTAGTGTTACTTTGCATTTATCTAAAGTTTATATAAAAAAAGACAAGCGACAGCTTTCACTACTTTTTATAATTGTTACATTATTTTTAGCAGTAGGGTTTTTAAGTCAGCAATATGTTGGGTTTAATCAGTTTAGAAATATGGGTCTATTTTTTACAGGACCGGAAAGTACAGTTTCAGCTTCTTTTATAATTGGCATCACTTTTATGCACTTTATGCATATAGTAGCTGGAATAATAGTGCTTTTTGTCGTTATTTTTAATCATTTTAAATATAAATATAGGCCGAATAATATCTTAGGATTTGAGTTAGGCTCTATTTTTTGGCATTTTTTAGATATACTTTGGCTTTATCTGTTTTTATTTTTCTACTTTATAAGATGATAAAAAACTGTTATTTTTGGCGAAATAAATTATATAAAATTTTATATGGAATCAAATACTATTTCACTTTCAAGTAATAAAGACATTTGGGGAGGTGGGTCTGTAAAACCATTTGGTGTGAACTACGGAAAAATCATGATGTGGTTTTTTATAGTTTCCGATGCGCTGACGTTTTCGGGGTTTATTGTAGCTTATGGGCTAACGCGTTTTAAATTTAACGACACATGGCCAATTGCGGACGAAGTGTTTACGCATTTTCCAGGACTACACGGCGTACACGCACCGATGTATTATGTTGCTTTAATGACTTTTGTGCTTATTGTTTCTTCGGTAACGATGGTTTTAGCCGTGGACTCGGGGCATCAAAAGAAGCACAAAAAAGTAGCGTGGTATATGTTTGCGACTATTATTTTTGGGATGGTTTTCGTCGGCTCTCAAGCTTGGGAGTGGAAAAATTTTATAAATGGATCCTATGGTGCTATAAAAACTACAGACGGAAAAATTTTACAGTTCGTAAAAAACGGTCATCAAATTGCACTTTCTGATTTTGTTGTAGGAAACAGAATAGACGGCAGAGTCCAGCATACTAAAAAAAACGGCTTATGGTTTGAAAAAGAATCCGCAATATCTAAATATTCTACCGCCCAAGTAATAAACTCATATCAAGCAAATTCTGATGTTTTTGTCAGAATAGAACTAAAAGACCCAAAAACAAAACAAAAGGAAATACTTACAAGAGAAGAAGGTGCAAAACAGTTATCAAAATCTAAAATGGTGGTAGAAGGAGCGAACTTAAAAGTAAACGAGTACGGAAATACAATATTTGCAAACTTCTTCTTTTTTATAACCGGATTTCATGGCTTTCACGTGTTTTCAGGGATTATTTTTAATATCATTATTTTCTTTAATATTATTTTAGGCACTTATCAGCGTCGAGGACATTACAGAATGGTCGAAAAAGTAGGATTATACTGGCACTTTGTAGATTTAGTATGGGTGTTCGTGTTTACTTTTTTCTATTTAGTATAAACCTTAATTTTTATAAAACAATGGCTCACTTACACGAATCAAACACAAAAAGAATTTGGATAGTATTAATTATTCTATCTATACTAACAATCGTTGAAGTTACATTAGGAATTATTAGACCACCTTTTCTATATCTAAAACATTTTTTAGGAACAAGTCCTTTGAACTGGATTTTTATAATACTAACATTAGTCAAAGCCTATTATATTGCATGGACTTTTATGCACTTAGAGGGCGAAAAAAAATGGTTTAGACGCTCTATTGTTTGGACGGCAGTTTTCTTAATTTGTTATCTAACAGCACTTTTGCTAATAGAAGGAAGTTATTTGTTCGATACTTTGGCACCATTAGTAAAATGGTAATATAAATTTAAGTATATTGATACTAGAAGAAAATGAAATCTATAAATAAAAAAAGAGCAGTTCTATTTTTACTATTTATTTTTCCATTAATATGCTTTTTATTGCTATCGACAGGGATTAATAACTTTACAAAACTTCCAATTTTATCAAAAAATGTTACAGATATTTCAACTATAGACTCTTCTAAAACCATGAGAGATAAAATTTCTATAGTTTGTTTTTTAGGAAATGATTTTAAAAAAGCAAAAACTGGAATTTTTAATTTGAACATAAAAATTTATAAAGAATTTATCGACCATAAAAATTTTCGAGTTATTGCGATATATCCTAAATCTAAAAAAAGAGAAGTAGCAGCGTTAAAAAAACAAATAGGAGCATACTCAGATATAAAAAACTGGAGGTTTATCGAAGGGTCTAAAAGACGAATTGAGCATTTTTATGCTAATTTGAAGACTAAAGATTCGTTACAAAATTTGTTTATAAACAAAGCTTATATAATTGATAAAGCCTTAAATTTAAGAGGAAGAATTATCAAAGAAAACAATAAAAAAATAAAACTATACGGCTATAATATATTTTCTATTTCTGAGTTGAATAACGAACTTAAAGACGATATTAAAGTATTGTATTATGAGTACTACGCCGCTTTTAAAACTAAAAACAAAAATAAAGCCGACAGAAAGAAATTTGAGTTATGAAGAAAAAAAATTCATACATAGGCATATCTTTAATCATTTTATTGTTTAGCATCTATTTATTTATAAATTTAGAAAACAGAATCGATAAAAATAAATTATATAATAAAGAAAAAACAACGAATTTCTTTACTTTCAAAAAAGTGCCAGACTTCGAATTTGTTAATCAATACGGAAAAACTATTACCAATAAAACGTATTTAGGAAAGGTATATGTTGTAGAGTTTTTTTTTACGACTTGCCCAACGATATGTCCTATTATGCAGCAGAAAATGCTAACAATTCAAAAAGAATTTTCTAGAAACCCTAATTTTGGTATAGCATCAATTTCTATTACGCCCAAAATAGACACGCCCGAAGTTATGAAAAAATATGCCGAAGAGCATAAAATTACTCATGTAAACTGGCACTTATTAACAGGCAAATCGGAAGATGTAGTGTATGATCTTTCGAATAATGGCTTTAAATTATATGCTGGTAAGGGCTATAAAAATCACGGAGGATTTGAGCATTCTGGTTTATTTGCTTTGATTGATAAAAACGGAAATATAGTATCGAGAAAAGACGAATTTGGTAATCCTATAATGTATTATAGAGCATTAGAAGAACAAGGATTTCCAGACCAAATACAAGAATTAATAGCCGATATTAAAATTTTATTAAATGAAAAGCCCAGCACAAAAAGAAAAGTATAAAAGACTAATTACCGCCATTTCTATAATAACTCCTATTGCGGTTATTTCTTTGTACGGAGTTAATTTAAAAGATTTAGGTTTCGATGTAAAACCGCTAAAATTTTTGCCTCCTATTTACGCTACAATAAATGGGGTAACCGCAATTATATTAATCGCTGCAGTAATATCTATTAAAAAAGGAAATAAAAAACTGCACGAACAATTAAATACCATTGCTATATTTCTATCATTGCTTTTTTTAATTATGTATATCGCATATCATATTACTTCTGACCCTGTAAAATTTGAAGGAAAAGGTCTTGTTAGATATTTTTATTATTTTATATTAATCACTCATATTATATTGTCTATAACAGTTATTCCTTATGTACTAATAGCTTATATGAGAGCAAAATTAGGAAACTTTAAAGCACATAAAAAAATAGCAAAAATTACTTTTCCTATGTGGTTATATGTAGCCGTTACTGGGGTTATAGTGTATATACTTATTTCGCCTTATTATGTGTAAAAAACAAATTATATTTTTATTATTGTCAATTATCTCTATACCAAATTTTTTTTCACAATGTGCGATGTGTAGAGCTGCTTTAGAAAACGGCGATGTCTCAACAGCAGAAGGAGTAAACAACGGTATAACTTATCTGATGTTTTTTCCGTATCTTCTAATAGGAGGACTATTTTACGCTGTTTATAGATATAAAAAAAAGCACAAAATATAAGCGAACCGAAGTGTAATATGTTTTTATAAGTGCTAAAAAGGTATGAGATGGGATGGTTTTCCATTTTTTTTTAAAAGTAGATAGTGCGGTAATGGTAATACTTGCATTTATTCTGTAATGATGATAACGCTACTAGTAGTATGTGTGACTGTTGTGCAACTAAAAATATTGGACTATTTATTGTTTTGTCTTATGTACTCAAAAAAATAATTACTGACTATCAACAAACTTAACTTTTTATAAAAGCGTATATTGTTATGATTGTCAATAAATTTAGAGCTGTGCAACAGGCATCGATGGTAGGCAAAGTTTATTATTCAAAATTTTTTGGGTTTTTTTTGTATTTCCTTTTTTCTCTTCTTGAAAACTCTTGTAATTTAATTTTCTCATTAAATGATACAGTATAACTTTCTTTAGACTTAATCCTTTTATTAGTATTATTTATAAAAAAGAATGGATTTAGATACTTAGTTTTATGATTTCTATTTTTAAATGTACTTATTTTTTCATCTAGTAAATTTCCTAGATAATGAAAAGTATTAAAATCTAATCGATGATTTGTTTTATTAAATTTCTCTAATTTACCCAAAGGAGTGTGAGGATAAATTTTTTGTCCTAGTTTTATAAATATTTGATGTTTGTTGAATCCTTTATAAGAAGCATAAGATCCATCTTTATGTTCTATTAAAATACGATTCCTTTTACTTGTATAAGTTTTATTAAACTTATTATCATCATCATATTCATTAGTTATTTCAACAACTATTCCTTTTCTCATAGAATAAATAGTATCTGGTTTGTTTGAATAAACAACAAAAGATTTCCAATCAATTGGTTTTTGAAATCCAAAATATTTTTCTCCCACATTTGACGCTTCAAATATTTTTATAGATTTTCCTATTTTAAAAGGAAGAGCATAAATTATATTTTCATTTATTTTTGGTTTAGGATTTCCAATTCTGTACCTTACTTTATAAGAAAAAGAAATTCCTTGATTTTTATTAGAAGGATTTAAGGTAAATAAAGAACCTGATTGATATTTTATTACTTTTTTATATATTTTGCTACTGTTACAATTTTCAAGCTTATCAAATTCAAGTATTAAATAATAACTTCCTGGAATATTTTTCTCATAATAGAAGTCTATACTTTTATCACCTTTTCTTTTATAAGTTATTTCAACTTTTTTATTTTGGGTATAAACAGATTGAGATAATATAAATATGATTATAAAAAATGTTGGCTATATTCTAAATTATGACTGCATTAGTGTTTGTTTTCCATATCTCCCAAGTCTCTTGTCCTGCAAAGGCAAAGTAGGCAAATTCCTTTAATCGTTGGTTGCTATTCTTTATACGTTCAAGTATCATAAACCAGTTCATGTAATTTTGCAGATATTTTGTTGCTACGCCGTTAAAGGGCTTCATCCATTCTCTTAATCTTTTAGCAGTATTGTTTACATTTTGTACGTGATACACTTTGTTTTTTACTCTCTGTCCTTTTGATACATTAAACTTTTTGTGATGTATGTTATTACTTTTAGCAAATGCTGTATAGAAGCGATGAGCATCTGTACAAAGGGTTTCTACTTTATCTAATTTTCTGGCAAATACAGCTTCTAAATCTTTCTTGCTTATACGCCCTCTTGTCGCTACTTTGAGTTCTTTGTTGTCGATTCTGTCACAGGTAACAACAACTGCTATTTGCTCATTACTAATACCCCGCTTAATAGCTTTACTGCCACGTTTTCGTGGTTTTCTATCTAGCTCTCTATTTCCCTTGCTAGATTCTAAAAAGAAAATATCATCACTCTCTGTAATGCCTTCAAAACCATTAGGATATGCTTGTTTAAAAGAACTTAGAACCTTGTGTCGCCAATCAAAGGATGTTTGAATGCTAATGTTTGTTTGTTCTGCACATTTCTTAATAGAATAACCCATAAGCATATTATATAAAATAGGTGGGTAATAATTCAGGTTTTTTTAACCCAAAAATGACTTTACCCGTCGTATTTCCGAAATACTTTTTACAATCTTTGCAATAATAACGTTGCACTCCTTTGCTCTTGCCATTAGCACGAATGTTATCCCTCTTACAATGAGGGCAGTTGATAGATTGCTTAACACTTGATGTTGCTAAAAGGCTAAATGTATCATCTGTATCTGTTGAAATTAGTAATAAAAGCTCATTAACTATGGCTTGACGACTTGTCGAATCAAGACTTTTAAAGTATTCTGTAAAGCTTTTAGGTATCATTTTGTAAAGTTTTAGCAAATATACAACTTATTTAAGTCTTATGTTAGAATATAGCCAAAACTTTCAAAAAAGCGATACTGTTTTATTGGAACAAAAGCCTTTTTTGTTAGATGAGGTAGAAATTTTAAATGGAAAACAAATACTTGACAAGGCGTGGAAAAATAGGTTTAAAAATTATCCGAGTTCATATCATAAAGAAAAGTTCTATTTAAGGTCTGTTTTAAAAAGGAATAATGAAATAGAATCTTTGGCAGATTTTTATGGAAAAGTCGCTAAAAACACTACGTTTACTTCTCGTGAAAAAGGTATTAAAAAGATTAAATATAAATTAGAATTGCTAAATTTAAGAAAAGCGAGGTTATACCAAAAAAAATGGCTTAATTCTTTAGGCTTTAGTTTTCCAGATTTTAGAGAACTGTTTACTGCGTTTTCAAGGATTTTTGTAGATAGTAATAAAATTAATATTAAAACAACTCGGCTAAGTGAAGAAAATTTGATCAAATTAAGCTATACCACAAAGCAAGAGTTTAAGAGCAAACACCCTTTTGTGGGTTATTTAATTATTGACACAGATGACTATTCTATTAAAGAATTAAGACCGTTGCAAAGGAATCCAGTTAAAAAAAGCAACAAATTTTAGATATAATTATTTGCATATCAATTATTTAATTTGTACTTTTGAGTCATGAAACTGATAAAACACCCCACTTTAGCAGATGTCGTTTGTGATTTGCGAGCAAGAAAAATTAAGAAGAAATTTTTTGAACAAATAAATATCTTATTAGATTGGCAAAGTATAAGTCAAAAGATAGACGTTTATTATAAAAAAGGACAAAGTGTAGCAGGTAAGCCAAGTTACGATGGTTTGCTACTTTTCAAAATGTGTTTACTTCAAACTTGGTATGGATTAAGCGATTATGAGGTAGAAGATCGTGTAAATGATAGTATTTCTTTCAGCTATTTTTGTGGACTACATATAGATCAAGTTGCACCGGACCATAGTACTTTGAGCAGATTTAGAACTGCGATGACCAAGTCAAAGGCTTATGAGCCTTTGTTTAAAGAAATCAATAATCAATTAGAGGCACATAAAATTATTGTCAAGAAAGGAGCAATAATAGATGCAAGTGTAGTGGATACGCCACTCAAACCGAAGGGAAAAGTTTCACATAAAGTAACTGAAGATAGAAAAGAAGAAGTTGTAAAGGTCAAAAAGGAATATCCTAAAAGTGTGGATACGGAAGCTGCTTGGTTAAAGAAGCGAGGGAAGTTTCATTATGGTTATAAAAAACATCATGTTACGGACGAAGAGGGTTGTGTGCTTGGAGTTCTTACTACTCCTGCTAATATCAATGAAATAAGCAATATTGAAGAAGTTTTGGAAACTGCAGATTTACCTAAAAATATTCCTTTGAAAGCAGACAAGGGATATCAATCAAAGAAAAATGGAGGAATATTAAAAAAGAGGAAATTAAAAAACCACATTTTAAAAAAAGCAAAGAAAAATCAGCCTTTAACTGCTTGGGAAAAAGAGTTTAACAAGTTAATAGGCAAAACAAGATATAAGGTAGAACGAACCTTTGGTAGTATAAAAAGGTGGTTTGATGGAGGCAAAGCGAGATACAGGGGGCTTGAAAAGATGCATACGCAAAATTTAATGGAAGCGATGAGTTATAATTTATACCGAAGTACAGGGATACTTGGCTCTAATGGTTAAAAAACAAAGAAAAAGCATAAAAAACAAAACATTTAATGCTCAAAATAAAGCAAAAGCAGAAAATTTAGTCTGAAAATTAATTTAAAATTTAAAAAAAATTAGATTATTGAAGAAATAATAAAAATGAGAGAGTTATGCAACGGTCTTAACTCATCAATAAATTTGCGTTTTCTTGCTTTTGATAATCCATTATGATTTCTGAGTTTGTTCTTTAGATCTGAAAAATGTCCGTCAATTGCATTAGTGGTATTTGGGATATTTAGTTCATAATAATCATACCAAGTAAAGAGCCAGTTGAGGTTGGTTTTTAGACTTCTGTAAGCACTTCTTAACCGTTTGTGAGTATAGTGGCTTTTTCCTGTTTTTGGGTTTGTAGTACGCTCATTTATGAATGATTTCCATTTTATGTGCCAAAGTTTTAAGCCACCTTGAAAAGATTCTTTATCTGTCATTTTCATCATAGCCACAAGTTCTTTTAACTCAATAGATGCAGGGAGTTTGGGGTTTTTGGTAATATACCTTCTAATAATTGCTACTTGATGAAATTGACACATTTGAACAGGTGTTTTACCAAATGATTGTAGTAATCCCCTACGACCGTCACAAACAATAGCAAGTACTTTAAACCCTTTAGATTTCAATTCATTTATTCCTTGAACATACAAGGCGTTGATTTCTGTTTTTACATAGTATTTTAATAGATTTTCTTTAGTGTGGGAATCTTTAAAAAGCATCGCCCCAAAGTTTCTTCCCCAATAAGTTGTGTCCATCAAAACGATAACTTTTCTTGGCTCTTTTTTTGGAATTGAAACTTCGTGCGAATCAATTTTTCGCTGGATTGTTCTCTTGGAACAATTGTATTTTTTTGCTAGTTGTTTGTAGGTCTGTTTTCCACCGGTATATTCTATCCAAATAGTTTCGCTACACAACCTAAAACTTCCTATAAATTGCTTCTTACAGACATAACATTTATACATCTGTTTCCCTTTACGAATTCCATTTTTCTTCGTGATGGAACTCTTACAATAAACACACTTTTTTTATTCAAAGCCTTTGATTTAAGATTAGACCAACAAATATAAGGGATACAGAGGTTTTTAGCCTACTTTTCTTGAGTTTGACACTTTCAAGTCCAAAAAAGCCATTTTAGAGAACCGTTTCCTTGATTTTACTGGGTTTGTTGTCTTAATTTGAAAAAGTAGTCGTAGTGCGAAAAAATTTTTTTCTTCGATTTTTGTGTTTTAATTTTGCATTATGGCATTCCTCAGAGCAGAAAAAAAAGCATCAGGCACCTATTTGCGGATTATTCAGTCCTACAAGTTGGACGGTAAGCCCAAGCACAAAACCCTTTACTCGTTAGGTAAGCTGGAAAACTACGAAGCGAATCAGTTAGAGCGTATTGCTAAAAAATTATTAGAACTTATAGGTAAAGATGCCAACCCTCTAAGCATTGGTAATCTTCAGGAGTTGGGTAGATACAATTACGGATACGCTCTTGTGGTAAACAAACTGTGGGATGTTTTTAATTTAGATAAGTTAGCTAAAATTATTACCCATAGACACCGTAGTAAATTTGATTGGCAGAATATCTTTCGTTTTATGATCGCCGAACGTATCAATGAACCTTGTTCCAAATTACAAAGTAGCTTTAATCAATCTGAATATCTTGGTTTTGGTGACGCTGATATTCCTCTCCACCAATTTTATAGAACTTTGGATTTGTTTAGTGATGAAGAAGACTTTATCAAGCAACATCTTTTTACCCAGCAGCGTAGTTTGTTCTCTACGGTGCTTGACGTGGTTTTCTATGATGTGACCACACTTTATTTTGAATCTCAAGTAGAACAGGATGATGCTTTAAGACAAAAAGGCTATTCCAAAGACGGTAAAGCACACAAAACACAAATTGTGCTAGGACTATTAGTTGATAAAAATCGCAACCCTATATCGTATCAAATCTATAAAGGCAATACTTATGAAGGCTGTACCATGATTGATGCACTAAACTCAATGAAGCAACAATTTACCATAGACTGCGTAATTGTAGTTGCCGATAGTGCTATGATTGACAAGGGGAATCGTAATTTTATGGTAGACAACCAAATTGATTATATCATAGGCGATAGTATCAAAACTCTTCCTAAAGTTGTCAAAGCAAAACTCATTGATATTGAAAACCTCAAAGCTGTAAAAGGGGTATCAAAACAGAAGTTTAGTTATAGTGAGACAACATATAAAGGCAGACGGATTATATGCAGTTACTCTGCAAAACGTGCACGTAAAGATGCATACGCTAGAGAAAAACTCATATCCAAAGCCAAGCAATGGCTCGAAGAACCCTCAAAATACAAACAAGTTAAAAAAAGAGGTGCAGGAAGGTTTATAACATCAACCAAAGAGGGAGAACCCATTGCACTAAATCTACAGGTCATAGAAAACGATGCTAAATATGACGGCTTAAAAGCATTATCTACTACAACTGATTTACCCATAGAAACTATCCTATCAAAATATAGCGACCTGTTTGAAGTAGAGCATACCTTTAGAACTTTAAAGAGCCAACTAGAAATACGCCCAGTATTTCATTGGACAGATAAAAGAATCAAAGGACACATCGCTATGTGCTTCACAGCATTTACTTTTATCAACTATTTAAAAAACACAACCAATCTTCAATACAGAGCTATTGTAAAAGCCATAGATCGTATGCAGGTATCTCTAATCAAGGATGACAAGGCGAAGTCCAACATCTACCTGCGTTCCAAAATTGATACCCCCGAGCAAACAATCATCGATAAATTAAAACTAAAAGTGCTAAACGATACAACAGCTCAAAACTATGTAAATCAGTATTTTACAAAATAAAGTAGTGCATAGGCTATTTTTTAAAAACCTCATTATCAAATACTTAACCCTTTAAACTGTCAAACTCAAGAAAAAGCATCGCCCCAAAGTTTCTTCCCCAATAAGTTGTGTCCATCAAAACGATAACTTTTCTTGGCTCTTTTTTTGGAATTGAAACTTCGTGCGAATCAATTTTTCGCTGGATTGTTCTCTTGGAACAATTGTATTTTTTTGCTAGTTGTTTGTAGGTCTGTTTTCCACCGGTATATTCTATCCAAATAGTTTCGCTACACAACCTAAAACTTCCTATAAATTGCTTCTTACAGACATAACATTTATACATCTGTTTCCCTTTACGAATTCCATTTTTCTTCGTGATGGAACTCTTACAATAAACACACTTTTTTTATTCAAAGCCTTTGATTTAAGATTAGACCAACAAATATAAGGGATACAGAGGTTTTTAGCCTACTTTTTGTCTATTACGCCACTTTTTTACCTTAATGAATATTATCTGAACAAGTCTTTTTGGAGTCTTATTAGAGAAAGAAGAGGGTTAAATTAAATCCTAAAGCTTGTTTACAAAGCTTATTATTTAAAAGAGTCATAGCTAGCTTAAAATCCTAGCTTTGTTTTTACTTCTTTATATAAATCTTTACCTTTGCTCACTAACAACCCTTTGCCTTTTGAAGAATCTAATACGTATGTTATTCCTTTCGCGTTAGCTACTTCTGTAATTGCTTTTTCGGCTTTTTCTATTATTGGCTTTAGCTCTTCGTTCTGCTTTTTTTGTAAGTCTTGGTATGCAAATCTTCTAGCTTGTTCTAATTTTAAACCTTTTTCTTGTAAATCTTGTGCTCTCTTATCGTTAGTTTCATCTGTTTGAGATTTGGACTCTGCGATATATTTTTGCTTGGTATCTTCAAGTTTTTTTTCCATGCCAGAAATTTCGTCCTTATACGTTTTGCTAAGTTTTTCCATATCTTCTTTTAAGGCTTTGGTTTCAGGCATTTCTGAAATTAGCTTTTCAAAATCTATATGCCCTAGTTTTTGTGCATTTGATATACTAACTGACGCAACAGTTATAACAAATATTAAAAGTACTGTTTTTAAATTTTTCATCTTTTTATTTTTTTTAATTATTATTTTTTTTTGCCCTTTCTAATTCTTTTTTTCTTTTTAACTCTTCTTTTTTCTTTCTAATTGCTTCTTTCTTTTCTTTTAAAATTCTTCTTTTTTCATTTCGCCTTCTTATTAATTCTTCTCTTCTTTTTGCTATTAATTTCTTCCTATCTTCTGCAGCTGTTGCTTTTTTATCTTTTACTTTTTCTCTTGTTTTAACAGGTTCTTTTTGTTTGTCTGTGAGTTCTTTTTTAGGAACTTCTTTTTTGGGAACTTCTTTTTTGGGAACTTCTTTTTTAGGAACTTCTTTTTTAGGAACTTCTTTTTTAGGAACTTCTTTTTTGGGAATTTCTTTTTTAGGAACTTCTTTTTTATTTTTAATTGATCTTTCTAATTCTTTTTTTCTTTTTAACTCTTCTTTTTTCTTTCTAATTGCTTCTTTCTTTTCTTTTAAAATTCTTCTTTTTTCATTTCGCCTTCTTATTAATTCTTCTCTTCTTTTTGCTATTAATTTTTTTCTATCCTCTGCAATTGCTATTTTTTTATTTTTTGCTTTTTCTCTTATTTTAATAGATTCTTTTTGTTTGTCCGTGAGTTCTTTTTTAGGAGCTTCTTTTTTCTTCTTTTTTAGTTCTTTTTTACTTTTAATTGACCTTGCTCTGTTTATGCTTTGTAAGACCAACTGACTAATATCATACTTTTTGTTGGAGTGAAGTACTATTAGGTCGCTAGATTTATCAAAAACAAAGTCATATTTTTTTCTTTTAGAAATACTTTGAACAGCATTAAAAACTTGGTCTTGTATTGGTTTTACTAATTGTTTTCTAATAAGAAACAAATCTCCTTTGGGTCCAAAGTATAAAGATTCAAGTCTTCTTAATTCTTGTTGCTTCAAAGTAATTTCTTCCTCTTTTTCTTTTATTAGGTCTTTAGTTAAAATTATTTTTTCATTTGCTAAATCTGTTTTTAAAATTTCAATATGCCTTGCTTGTCTGTCTAATTTACTTCTCCATTTTGCTATTTTGTTATTTAAAGTATTTTGGGCTTCTAAATATTCTGGCACATTTTCTAAAATATATTCCATATCTATATATGCAATTTTTTGAGGTCTTTGACATTGAGAAACATTTATGCAAAGTAAAGATATAATTATTAAAAATGTTTGTTTCATAAAATAAAAATAATGTTCTAAAAAAATCAAAGTTTAAAATATCTTTATTTTTAGAATTGTCTTCCTATAATAAAATGTGTTTGCCATCCAGACTTGTTAGTTTGCCCTGGCAACGGATCAAATCCATGTGCAAAATCTATACCTAACAGCCCAAAGGCAGACATAAATATTCTTATACCAGCTCCTGCCGAGCGTTTTAAAACAAACGGATTAAATTCATTAAAATTGTCATAGGAGTTCCCTCCTTCTAAAAACCCTAAAGCATAAATAGATGCCGAAGGAGAATCTGTAATAGAATATCGTAATTCTAATTGAAATTTATTATAGATAGTTCCTCCAAAAGTAGATGAAATGCTACTATTTTCATAACCTCTTAAACCAACAACTTCTCTACCATCTAATAGAAATGTAGCTATTCCGTCTCCACCGACAAAGTACCTCTCTACTGGAGTTAACCCAAGTTCGCTATTATAAGTTCCTAAATAACCTACTTCAGCGTTTGTCATCAACACTAATTTATTAGTGAAAGAGGTGTACCATTTTCCTTTAAAACCAATCTTATAATACTCTAACCACTTATACTTTTCTACATCCTCGAGGTTTTTATCACTGTAGTCTATACCATTGAATAAAGAATAAGGAAAAGTTCCTTTAAGCCTAATTTGAAACTCCGAACCATAAGTTGGAAACACTAAAGACGGACCCGCTGAATTTCTCGATAGGGTTAAATTATATGCTAAATTATTTAAAGTACCATTATTCAAGCTTAATCCTGCTAAGCCAAAAGCATAATCTTTAGATTTTAGTGCCTGGTAACTTATAGATTGTGATAGTTGGAAATAATCATCGGGCCACTTTAGGCGTTTTCCTAGTCCGACAGTAGCTCCTATTATTTTTAAACTTTTACTTTTATCAACGTCGCCTGTTGAGGTATTAAACTGGTATTGATTAGACGTATAAATAGAAAAAGATAATGAGTTTGGTTTTTTACCACCTAACCAAGGTTCTGTAAAAGAAAAGCTATAAGTACTATTGGCTCTACTTGCTTGTAAGTTTATAGCGAGAGTTTGTCCGTCTCCCATGGGTATAGGTTTATAGCTTTCTTTTTTAAAGATATTTCGAGTTGAAAAATTATTAAAAGACAATCCTAATGTTCCTACAAAAGCATTTCCACCATAACCTCCTTGTAATTGTATTTGACTTGAACCTTTTTCTATCACCGTAAACTTAATATCTGTAGTTTTATTTTGAAAATCAGGGATTAAGTCTGGGACAACATTTGTATCAAAAAATCCTAACTGACCTATTTCTCTAATTGATCTAATAATTGCACTTTTGCTATATATAGATCCAGGCTTTACTCTTATTTCTCTAAATAAAACGTGGTCGTTAGTGTTATTATTTCCAGAAACTATTACTTTTTTAATGCGTGCTTTTTCGTCTTCTCTAATTCTAATTTCTACTGTAATAGAATCATTATTAATTTTAGTTTCTACGGCGTTTATTGATGAAAACAAAAAACCACTATTTTGGTATAGCGTTGATATATCTTGTGAATCAGGGGTGTTATCTCCTTTTACTCGTTCTTTTAAAACTACTCCGTTGTAAATATCTCCTTTTTCAATTTTTAAAAAATTCTTAAGTCTCTCGTCAGTAAATTCTTTATTTCCGACAAATAAAATATCGCCAAATCTATATTGCTTTCCCTCTTCTAATTCAATATTAATATTTATAGTATTATCCGAATTCCAAGTAATTTTATCGCTTAATATTCTAATATCTCTATATCCTAACCTGCTATATCTGTCTAAAATATTTTCTAAATCTTCATTATAATCTTCAATTACATACTTTGATCTTTTCCAAAAACGACCGAAAACTTTTTTCTTTGTTTTTTTCATCGTTCTTAAAAGTTTTCCTGTCGAAAATGCTTTATTACCAGTAAATTTAATGTCTTTTATTTTTATTCTTTTACCCTTATCTATAAATACATACATATTTACACTATTAGTATCTGAAGTGTCTTTTTTAATATCTAAATTTACTTTAGTTTTTAGAAAACCTTTGTCCACATATTTTTTTATAAAATAGTTTTTTGACGTAACAATCAAGTTATCCGTAACCATAACACCAGTTTTTAAATTCGCTTCTTCTATAAGCTCTTTTGCTTTGCTTTTTCTCAAGCCTTTTATTTTTACTAAATTTAATTGAGGTAACTCTTCAACAAAAAATTCTAAATAAATAGTATTGCCTTTTATCTTAGACAGATAAACATCAATATTGCTAAATTGTTTGCTTTCGTATAATTTTTTAATAGCATTTGTTAATTTAACTCCAGGTAGCTTCATAGAAGTCCCTATCACTAATCCAGTAAATATTTTAACTGTTTCTTCGCTAAACTTTTTTAATCCTGTAACGCTTATTCCTCCTAAAATATATTCTTTTCCTTTCTCGTAAGAAATATTTTTAGCTAAAATTTTATTTTCGGTAGCTATTTGTAAAGTATCTTTTGATTCTTGTGCAAACGAGTTAAAATTAAAAAACAACATTATTATTAATAATAGAACAAAAAATAATCTCATATAAAATTTAATCTGTAATTTGTTCGCTAGTTTTTCCAAACCTTCTTTCTCTATTCTGATAGTCTATTATAGCCTCGTATAAATGCTCCTCTTTAAAATCAGGCCATAATACATCTGTAAAATACAATTCAGAATAAGCCATTTGCCATAATAAAAAATTACTAATCCGTTGCTCTCCGCTAGTTCTTATTATCAAATCAACATTCGGCAAATTAAAAGTATATAAATGATTATTTATAGTATTTTCATCAATATCTTCAATTTTTATTTCATTATTAACAACTTTTTTAGATATAATTTTAATAGTATTAACAATTTCTTCTCTTGAGCCGTAACTCAAAGCAAGAGTTAAAATTATATTTGGATTGTCCTTTGTTTTATAAATAACTTCACTTAAAATTCTCTGTGCTTTTTTAGGAAGGTTTTTAATATGTCCTATAGAATTTACTCTTACTCCGTTTTTATTAAATTCTGGTAATTCTTTTTTTAGTGAATTTATAAGTAAACTCATTAAAGCATCTATCTCTAACTTCGGTCTTTTCCAGTTTTCAGTTGAAAATGCGTATAAAGTTATTGCTTCTACATTTGATTTTATTGCTGCTTTTACAGACTCTCTTACTGCCGTTAAAGCATTTCTATGTCCAAATATTCTATTCATTCCTTTTCCTTTTGCCCACCTTCCGTTGCCATCCATAATTATAGCGATGTGCTTAGGAGTTTTTTGTAAATCAATTTGTAGTTTTTTATCCATAATTTGTAATCAATTTTTATAGCAACGTGGTCTTCCAAACGTATAAGTCAATGATATTCCTGTAAACATATACCAATCAGAATCAGTACCTAATGTATAATCTAAATCATCTTCAAAAGCATATCTAAACCTTGTCTCAAGTGCTATTGCAAACTTTTTATATAATTTAGATTTAATACCGATGCCAAAAGGTACAGTATAAGACGTTTTTCTTTCGTTTATTATATTATCAACATCGCTAGAATCTTTTATACCTAAATAATTAAAAGCTGCTACTTCTAATATTAAATAAGGTGTCCAACTTTCATACTCTGATGTTATATCATATTTATAAAAATTATATTCTATCCCAACAGATAATTCATTTATAGTATTTGAAAAGCTAATATTTCTATCATTTCTAAATTTACTACTCGCTTTCGAATCGTCCCCAGATATTGGTAAATAACTATAATTAGCCCTAAAAACAATTCTCGTATTCAAATTATATTTATATACAAAACCGAATGATATTTTATCAAATCCTATATAATTTTCTTTCCCTATATCACCCACATAGTTGGTGCCACCTAATGAAATACCAACTTCATTTATCTGTCCTAAACTTATAAAACAAAAGTTTAATAAAATGATTAATATTACTCTGTTTTTCATCTTAAAAAATAGTCGCAAATATAATAATTTAAGTTTGCTTTGTTAGAATGTATATTATTCAAAAATTAGATGTATATAAGTTGTTGTTAATTATAGAAAAATTGTTAATAAGTGGTTATAAAAAAATAAAAACTTTTTTTAATAAATTAAATTTTATTTTCTAATAACTTTTTTTATTTAAAAACATAATTTTTTTATTCAATTTTTATAAAAATTTATTAACACAAAAACTCCAACTTATTTACATTATTATACTTTTTTTTTATTAAAAATTTAAGTTATATACTGATTTAAAGAAATGTTAATAACACATTGAAGTAGTTATTTTTAAAAAGAATCTTTGTTTAATAACATATTAATAATTTTTAATAACTAATAAGTAAAACAAAAAATACTAAAACTTATTTTATATATTAACAACTTATCATATATAACATATTTTAATTTTTAAAAAAATAGATTATATTAATACTTATAATATCTTTGTTGTAAAGTTTTAAAAGTTATGATAAAAATCAGATTCAGCAAAAAGTAAAATTATCGCTTTAAAAAATGCAATTCAAGAAAGATTGAATAGTTCTATAGTTGAAAATTTTAATTTTGATGAAAACCTTAAAAAACTAAAAACTAAAAGCTAATCACTAAAAACTAAACACTAAAATGATAAAAATTTCAGATTCAGCAAAAAGTAAAGTAATATCCTTAATGACAGCAGACGGATATAATTATTCGAAAGACTACGTTCGTGTTGCAGTAAAAAGTGGCGGATGTTCAGGATTATCTTACGATTTAAAATTTGATAATACTAAAAAAGAAAGCGATAAAGTATTTGAAGAAAATAATATTAGAATAATTATAGACAAAAAGAGTTTTCTATATCTAATAGGAACAACATTAGAATACCACGGTGGATTAAACGGAAAAGGTTTTGTATTTAACAATCCGAACGCAAATAGAACTTGTGGATGTGGCGAATCGTTTTCTCTTTAGTTTATAAATTTAAAAAAACTACTTATGAGCAAATATACAGAATATGATTTAAAAGAAGAGCTAAAAACTAAAGAATACGAATACGGTTTTTATACAGAAATAGAAAGCGAAACCTTTGCAAAAGGTCTAAACGAAGACGTAGTTAGCGCTATTTCTAAAAAGAAAAACGAACCCCAGTGGATGACCGAGTGGCGACTAGAAGCCTTTCGTGTTTGGCAACAAATGGAAGAACCAAATTGGGCAAATGTAACATATACAAAACCGAATTTTCAAGAAATATCATATTACTCTGCACCCAAACAAAAACCGAAATTAAATTCTTTAGACGAAGTTGACCCAGAAATGCTAGCGACTTTCGAGAAACTCGGAATTTCGTTAGAAGAACAAAAACGACTGGCAAATGTTGCGGTAGATATTGTCATGGACTCCGTTTCAGTAGCTACTACTTTTAAAAAAACCTTATCGGAAAAAGGAATAATTTTTATGCCAATTTCAGAAGCCATTCAAGAGCATCCAGCATTGGTAAAGAAATATTTAGGAACAGTTGTGCCAATAACAGATAACTTTTATGCAGCATTAAATTCGGCAGTTTTTTCTGATGGATCTTTCTGCTACATTCCGAAAGGAGTCAAGTGTCCGATGGAATTATCTACATATTTTAGAATTAATGAAGGAGGTACTGGTCAATTTGAAAGAACTTTAGTTATAGCCGATAAAGGGAGCTATGTTTCATATTTAGAAGGTTGCACCGCACCGCAAAGAGATGAAAACCAGTTGCACGCAGCCGTAGTAGAATTAATTGCATTAGAAGATGCCGAAATAAAATATTCTACAGTTCAAAATTGGTTTCCTGGAAATAAAGAAGGTAAAGGAGGAGTTTATAATTTTGTAACTAAAAGAGGTTTGTGTGAAAATAACGCTAAAATATCTTGGACACAAGTAGAAACTGGCTCGGCAATTACGTGGAAATATCCGAGTTGTATATTAAAAGGAAATAATTCAGTCGGAGAATTTTATTCTATCGCAGTAACCAATAATTTTCAGCAAGCAGATACAGGAACAAAAATGATTCATTTAGGAAAGAATACTAAATCTACAATTATATCAAAAGGAATTTCAGCAGGAAAATCTCAAAATTCTTATAGAGGTTTAGTTCAAGTAAACTCAAGGTCCGAAAATGCACGTAACTTTTCACAATGCGACTCTCTACTAATAGGAAATGAATGTGGTGCTCATACATTTCCTTATATAGAAGCTAAAAATAATTCAACCCAAATAGAACACGAAGCAACTACTAGCAAAATAGGTGAAGACCAGTTATTTTATTGTAATCAAAGAGGAATAGACACCGAAAAAGCAATTGCATTAATAGTAAATGGGTTTAGCAAAGAAGTGTTAAATAAACTACCGATGGAATTTGCAGTAGAAGCACAGAAATTGTTAGAAATAAGTTTAGAAGGTAGTGTTGGGTAAAAAGTTAATTTTAAAAACAAAAAATTATGGAAAATTCATTATTAATAAAAAAAATAGCTTTATTGCCAAATTCGCTAAAAGCAGAAGTGTCTAATTTTGTTGATTTTTTATTATCAAAAAAAAACAATTAAAAACCGATAAATTAAGCTCTTTTTCAGGAATTTGGAACGAGAAAGAAGCAAAAGAAATAAAAATGGCGATTACTAATGATTGTGAGAATTTAGATGATGAATGGTAATTTTTTAGACACAAACATAATAATTGACTTATTTAGAGGCGATGATAAAACCATATCTTTTTTAGAAAAAATTAAATATGAAGCCAAGATTTATTGATTTATTTGCAGGAATAGGAGGCTTTAGAAAAGGATTTGAAGATGCTAGTTTTAAATGTGTTTTTACCTCTGAAATAAATATAGCTTGTAAAGAAGTATATCAAAAGAACTTTAATGACGAAGTTTTTGGAGATATTACCAAAATTGAACCCAAAAACATTCCAGATTTTGAAGTTTTACTTGGGGGTTTTCCTTGTCAACCTTTTAGTATTTCTGGAAAGAAAAAAGGATTTGATGATACGAGAGGGACTTTATTTTTTGATATATGCAGAATTATAGATGAAAAACAGCCAAAGGTTATTGTTTTAGAAAATGTAAAACACTTAATTCATCACGATAAAAAAAGAACTTTTAAAACGATCATTGAAACCTTAACTAATCTCGGTTACAATGTTTCTTATAAGATATTAAATGCTAAAAATTTTGGCTTGCCTCAAAATAGAGAACGAATTTTTATTATTGCAGCTAAAAATGGTTATTTTAAATTTGAAAGATTAGAGACAAAAACACCTGTACAGTTAAAAGATTTTCTTGATAAAAAAGGATGTTTTGAATATTTAGATAAATCTGAATATACTTTAATTGACAATCCTAAAAAACAAGAAACGGGCTTAATTTTTACAGGATATAGAAATAAAAATACTTGGAAAAATGGAATTAGACCTAATACAGAACATTTATCTAGAGTTCACAGACAGCCTAATAGAATTTATTCTGTAGAAGGAACACACCCAACAATTCCTTCTCAAGAAACTTCTGGTCGTTTCTTTATTTATTTACCAAAAGAAGATAGGGTAAGAAAATTGACGATTAATGAGTGCTATAGAATTATGGGATTTCCAAAAAATTTTAAAAGGGATTTAAAAATTGGAGAACAGTATAAACAAATAGGTAATTCCGTAGCAATTCCTGTAATCTTTGAAGTTGCTAAAAGTATTAAAGAACAAAATTTGTTAATGAATGAACCACAGAGAGAAGTTATTGGAGACTTACGAGAACTCCTTTATAGTTAATGATATTAAAGACATTAGTGCAGATACAATTGAAAATATTAAAACTATCGGAGCAAAAATAAACACACAAAAAGGTGTTTTTACTGTTTTAACAACTTTAGTAACTCATAAAATTTTATTTCCAACACAAGATGTTAGAAAACATCAATCAAGTATAGAAAAAGGGTTTTCTGGAAGAACAATAGACACTAATTTTATAACTCCAACTTTAAAAAAACTAGGCTTACCTTCAATGGCTGAAAGTGGTTGGTTAACTCGTTCACTTGAACAACCGCATGAATATACTTTAAACTATAATGGTAAAATAAGTGATAAGGCAGTTAAAAAAGCATTTTTAGAAACATTAGATTATTTAGAAAAAAATACAAACAAGGCTACTGACATTTTGCGATTAATATTATTTCAAGCAATAGAAACAAAAAAACGTTTAACGGTAGAAATAAAACCATTAGAAAAGCCCGAAAATTTAACTATTGAGAAAATAATAACTGCACTTGAAGAGCAATTTAACTTTAATTATGGAACTCACGGTGGCTCAAAACTTCCAGTAATTGCATTTTATTCCATCTACAAAAGTTTAATAAATGAATTGAGTAGATATAACGATTGTGAATTAAAAGAAATGGGAAGTCATACAGCTTCCGACAGAACTTCAAAATCATCTGGAGATATTGAAATTTCTAAAAATGGAACTATTTTTGAATCAATAGAGATTAAGTTTGGTAAAGAAATAGATTCTACAATTATCCGAATAGCAATAGAAAAAATTAAACGATTTAACCCAGAGAGATATTATGTTTTATCTTCTGTAGGAATAAACGAAAGGGATAAGTCAGAGATTACCGATTTAATAACCAAAATCAAAACAGAACGCGGTTGTCAAATAATTATTAACGGAGTTGCTCCAACTTTAAAATATTATTTAAGACTTATTACTTCACTTGACGAGTTTATTAAAAATTACAACCAAGCAATTAAAATAGACAAAGAATTGAAAAAAACTCATAAAGATAAATGGAATGAATTAATCGAAAAACACTTTAATTAGCCAATGCTATAATAGAACGAAAAAAGCACGAAAACACAACGATATAAAAAATAACAGTTTTAGTACTTAAACCAAAATGGATTTTATAAATTTAGGATTAATATTAAATAAGAAAGGTTAGTGTTTAAAATCCGTTATTTTTCATAACTTAAGGCAACAAATTAAAAGTATAATAAAATTCAGAGTTGAAAAAATGATAAAAAAAGTACTATTCTTATTTCTTACAATTAGTATTGTAAGTTGTAAAAAATCAGAAAAAAAAGTTTTTTCACAAGACACAACTTATATAGGTCAAACCAAACAATTTGCAGATACCTATATTGAATTTTCAATTTTAAAACTAAATTAAACAATGTTAAAAATAGAAAACTTACACGCAGAAATAGAAAAAAAATTAATTTTAAAAGGCTTGAGTATAAACGTAAATGCAGGCGAAGTACACGCAATAATGGGACCTAATGGTTCTGGAAAAAGCACATTAGCAAATATTATAGCAGGGAAAGAAGAATATAAAGTTATAGACGGAACGATTGAATTAAACAATGAAGATATTAGCGAATTAACGCCAGAAGAAAGGGCATATAGTGGCGTGTTTTTATCCTTTCAATATCCAGTAGAAATACCCGGTGTTTCTGTAACTAATTTTATAAAAACTGCTATTAATGAAACACGAAAAGCAAAAGGTTTAGAAGATATGCCAGCTAAAGATATGCTGAAAAAAATTCGTGAAAAATCAGAACTATTAAAAATAAATAGAAAATTTTTATCGCGTTCATTAAACGAAGGATTTTCTGGCGGAGAAAAAAAACGTAACGAAATATTTCAAATGGCGATGCTAGAACCAAAGCTATCAATTTTGGACGAAACAGACTCTGGTTTAGATATTGACGCACTACGAGTTGTTGCCAACGGAGTTAATAAACTCAAATCTAAAGATAATGCTATTATAATAATTACCCACTATCAAAGATTGTTAGAATATATTGTTCCAGATTTTGTTCACGTTTTACACGACGGAAAAATTGTAAAATATGGCGATGCTTCTTTGGCTTTAGAGCTTGAAGAAAAAGGTTATGATTGGGTTAAATAATGGTTTCTTTTGTTTCAGGTTTTAGGTTTCTTTTGTTTATAGTTTTAATAATTTTTATGTTTTGGCTATGATAAAACGATTTGAAGATTTAGAAATTTGGCAACAGGCAAGAAAGCTATCACTTTAAAGGAATGCGTACAAAAATGAGTTGGGAAGAAGGATTAAGCCAATATCAACAAATTGGAAATGCAGTTCCTCCTTTGTTAGCGTATGAGATTGCAAAATGTTTAAAAAATGTTTTAGAGAGTGGCAATCATAAATATCCTATTGAAGAAAATCAATTATTAATGTTTAATGAACACTCCAATTACTTATGACTGATAAAAAAATAGTACCATATAAAAAACATCTAAATAGAAATTGGAGTAATGTAGAAAATAAAATGATAGATAAAGGTAAAATCATTTAAAATGACAGACTTAAAAGAAAAAATATTATCTTCTTATGTGGCTTTTGAAAATGGATTAGATGTAAATTCGGATATACATGATATTCGCACGAAAGCCTTGCATAATTTTGAAAAATTAGGTTTTCCTTCAAAAAAATTAGAGGCTTGGAAATACACTTCGCTTAATTCGATATTAAAACAAGACTATGCTTTGTTTACAAACAAAGAGAATATCATTGAATTAGCGGATGTGAAAAAATATTTTATTCACGATATAGATACTTATAAAGTAGTTTTTATAGATGGAAAATACAGCTCATTTCTTTCGGAAACAACACACGGAAATATTGATGTTTGCTTGATGTCTTCCGCATTGAGTAAGCCAAAGTACAAAGCTGTTATCGATAAGTATTTTAATAAAATAGTCGAACAAGATAGTCTTACTTCCTTAAATACTGCTTTTACAACAGAAGGTGCTTATATTAATATTCCAAAAAACATAGAAGTACAAAAGCCTATTCAAATAATTAATTTTACAACAGGAAAAGAAAATGCAACGATGGTACAGCCTAGAAATTTAATAGCAGTCGGCGAAAACTCTAATGTACAAATTATTGAGCGTCATCAGAGTTTAACTTCTAATCCAGCTTTAACAAATGTAGTTACAGAAATTTTCGCTAACAATGGAGCGCATATAGACCATTATAAAATTCAAAATGACGACAAAAACGCTTCTTTAATTGATAATTCTTATATAGAACAAAAATCAAATAGCGTAGTTTCTCTACATACTTTTTCTTTAGGAGGAAATATTATTAGAAATAACCTAAACTTTTATCAAAAAGGAAAAAACATAAACTCTATTTTAAAAGGAATTACCATAATTGAAGAAAAACAACACGTAGATCACTACACTTTGGTTCATCATATTGAGCCAAACTGCGAATCTCATCAAGATTATAAAGGTATTTACGACGGCCGTTCAACAGGCGTTTTTAACGGAAAAGTAATAGTGAATAAAGAGGCTCAAAAAACAAACGCATATCAGCAAAATAACAACATATTGATAAGCGATAAGTCGGTCGTAAACGCAAAGCCACAATTAGAAATTTTTGCCGATGACGTAAAATGTTCACATGGATGCACAATAGGTCAATTAGATGAAGAAGCATTATTTTATATGCAACAACGAGGTATTCCGAAGAAAGAAGGAAAGGCTTTGTTGATGTTTGCTTTTGCTAATACGGTTTTAGAAAGCGTGAAAATACCTGAAGTAAAACAAAGAATAACAAAACTTATCGCAAAAAAGTTACTCGTAAATATTGGCTTTGACTTGTAAGTTGTTACACCTTTTTTGTTTTGACTAATAAGTTTATGATTCCATTTTTAATTATAGATAAAGACGATGATTAATATAAAAAAACAGCCTTAATTGTACTGCCCCATTGAGGCGATTTCATTTTTGATATGAGCAAGATGATAAGACCGTTGCAAAGGAATCCAGTTAAAAAAAGCAACAAATTTTAGATATAATTAGTCAAGCCTTAAAAAATTAGTTTAAAATAAAAAGCACAAAATTTGGTTTGCATAAAAATTTGAAATCGCCTTTGAAAAAAGAGTAAAAAAGAATGTTTCCACTTGTTAATCATTCTTTTGAAGTTAAACCCTGCTGCTGCAAGCATAATATTGATGTTATCACCCACTACTCCCTTGTAAAAGTTGCGATTAAGTCTATGATTTGCCTTGATGTGTCCTATTACTGGTTCTATGCCTGCTCGTTTTTTGTGAGCTTGGCTTAATTTCTTTCGAAGGTAATAACTCATAGATTTTTTTGGTGGTGATGGAACAAGAATTTCTGTATCTTTTATTCTTTTTTTGCCTCTATATCCTCTGTCTACTTTTGCTCTTTTTGGTAATAATCCTGTTAATTTTTTTACTTGATCTAAAACTGGTTCTAAAGTGTGTCCGTCATATTGGTTGCGAAATCCCATTGCTCCAACAACTACTCCGGTGTCTGTTTTTACGAATGATGCCTTGTTGCCAAACTCATACTTCTTGTGTTCTTTTCCTTTAGAGATGCAACAAACTTCAGGCTCGTGAAGTGAATAAATTTTGTTTTTAGAATTTCTCTTTTGTGATAATACCTGTTTAAATAAATCTAAATCTGATTGATACTTTGAGTTGGGAGGTAGGTTTCGCTCAAGCTCTCTAATAAGCCTTCCACAAATGGTCTTTATTTTTCTGTCTGCTTTTTTTGCTTTTGCCCTGTTCTTTGGATGATTCCTAAAACGTTGGTCTCTAGATAATTTCTTTAATGTTCGAGTATAAGTTTGCCTAACAGGTAGTTGCTCTTTAGTAGCAATGGATTTACATTTTTTAATAATCTTTTTATGCAACTTTGCATCGGTAGGAAAGCTAATGTTTTTCTCTTGAACAGTAGTGTCTATATTGACGTTTTCGTCTTTGCTATCCTCTGCGTTTATTCGTATGCTTTCTTTTAAAATAAGTTCTATGCCAACTTCCTTAATACGATTACGAAAGTGAACCAATTCACTAGCTTCGCAAGGAACTCCACAAACAAAATTAGTTTCTCCACAAAAATATTGGTAGTAGTTATTTTCAGACCATTGCTCTACAACGCTCTCATCGGAGACATTACGGATATGTTTGAGCATAAGAAGACCTACCATTAGACGTATAGATTTAGCAGGTCTGCCTTTGTCTTTACTATACAAGGGCAAAAAAGCGTCTTCAAATTGTTTCCAATTTATTTTATTTGCCAATATGTAAAGAGGGTGTTTTTGGTTTAAAGTGTCTTTAAAACTAAAAAATAAATTGCCTTGATTTGTATTCTTGTTTTTTGGAATCATAATTTTAAAAAAATTGCAAGATTAATACATCAAAGATACAAAAACTTGTAGATATTTACAAATGTTTTTTAATCTATTTTATTGATATTTAAAGTGTTAAATGGTTTTTAAGGGGTGACTAATTATTTGCATATCAATTATTTAATTTGTACTTTTGAGTCATGAAACTGATAAAACACCCCACTTTAGCAGATGTCGTTTGTGATTTGCGAGCAAGAAAAATTAAGAAGAAATTTTTTGAACAAATAAATATCTTATTAGATTGGCAAAGTATAAGTCAAAAGATAGACGTTTATTATAAAAAAGGACAAAGTGTAGCAGGTAAGCCAAGTTACGATGGTTTGCTACTTTTCAAAATGTGTTTACTTCAAACTTGGTATGGATTAAGCGATTATGAGGTAGAAGATCGTGTAAATGATAGTATTTCTTTCAGCTATTTTTGTGGACTACATATAGATCAAGTTGCACCGGACCATAGTACATTGAGCAGATTTAGAACTGCGATGACCAAGTCAAAGGCTTATGAGCCTTTGTTTAAAGAAATCAATAATCAATTAGAGGCACATAAAATTATTGTCAAGAAAGGAGCAATAATAGATGCAAGTGTAGTGGATACGCCACTCAAACCGAAGGGAAAAGTTTCACATAAAGTAACTGAAGATAGAAAAGAAGAAGTTGTAAAGGTCAAAAAGGAATATCCTAAAAGTGTGGATACGGAAGTTGCTTGGTTAAAGAAGCGAGGGAAGTTTCATTATGGTTATAAAAAACATCAAGTTACGGACGAAGAGGGTTGTGTGCTTGGAGTTCTTACTACTCCTGCTAATATCAATGAAATAAGCAATATTGAAGAAGTTTTGGAAACTGCAGATTTACCTAAAAATATTCCTTTGAAAGCAGACAAGGGATATCAATCAAAGAAAAATGGAGGAATATTAAAAAAGAGGAAATTAAAAAACCACATTTTAAAAAAAGCAAAGAAAAATCAGCCTTTAACTGCTTGGGAAAAAGAGTTTAACAAGTTAATAGGCAAAACAAGATATAAGGTAGAACGAACCTTTGGTAGTATAAAAAGGTGGTTTGATATGGAGGCAAAGCGAGATACAGGGGGCTTGAAAAGATGCATACGCAAAATTTAATGGAAGCGATGAGTTATAATTTATACCGAAGTCCAGGGATACTTGGCTCTAATGGTTAAAAAACAAAGAAAAAGCATAAAAAACAAAACATTTAATGCTCAAAATAAAGCAAAAGCAGAAAATTTAGTCTGAAAATTAATTTAAAATTTAAAAAAAATTAGATTATTGAAGAAATAATAAAAGTGAGAGAGTTATGCAACGGTCTTAGTTTATTTTCAATCTAATAACTCATTAAATGAAAAATATAGAAAGGACAAGTTAGGTAAGCATAGGTAGGATGCTCCTTAAAAAAACTATTTAACATTCTAAATTTTAATAAAAAACACTTAAGTCTCTTATAAACAAAGGGTTTTTTGACGTTTTTATTTGTTTGATTATTTCAAAAAACTTAGCAAAGTTTTCATTTGATTTAGCAAAAATTAAAAGCTAAAACAAACTGTATTTATTTCTAATTTCGCAAAAATTTTAAGTTAAGGACAAAGCTCTTCAATAAAAATGAGAAAAATATTTAGCCTTCTTTACTCTAACCGTTTAACGGCGGTTTTATTTATACTTTTTGCAGCCGCAATGGGAGTCGCTACATTTATCGAAAACGATTATGGAACACAAACCGCCAAGTCTCTAGTATATAATGCACGGTGGTTTGAGTTGATTATGGTATTATTTGCAATTAATTTTTTCGGAAATATTTTTAAATATCGGCTTTATAAAAAAGAAAAGTGGGCGGTACTAATGTTCCATTTAGCCTTTTTATTTATTCTAATAGGAGCTGGAATAACTCGTTATATCGGATTTGAAGGAATTATGACAATTAACGAAGGCGAAACTACTAACGAGTTTTTGTCCGAAAAAACCTATTTGAATATTATTGTTGACAACGGAAAATTTCAAAAGCCACAAGTTAGCGAAACCCTTTTGCTTTCGGCTTTAGGAAAAAATAGTTGGGATTATTCGGATAGTTTTAAAACTAAAAATATTGACCAAAGTTTTAATATTCAATTGATAGATTACATTCCTTGGGCGGAAAAGAAATTTTTTGAAGACGAGCAAGGTCAAGAGTATTTGTTTTTTGTTGAATCTTCTGGCGGAAATAGACATGAGCATTGGTTAAAAAAGGGAACTTTACAAAACATTCACGGTTTTTTAATTGGCTTTGAAGCAAAAGATGTAAACGCCTCTGTCAATTTTAAAAAGCAAGACGGAAAATTAAAAATAATTTCTAAACACAAAGGAGAATGGATGCGAATGGCAGACCGCAAAAGAGGTAAGCTTAGCAAAGATTCTATACAAGAAGTTCGTTATTTGAGCTTATATAATATTGCTGGATTGCAATTTGTAATTTCAAAACCAGCGAAAAAAGGTATTTTAAAAACAGTAAGAGGTGCAAAAAATGATAATAAATTAGACGCCATTGTTTTAAAAATAAGTACCGATGACAAAACTAAAGAAATAGAATTAACAGGAGGAAAGTTTAATACAGATGGTGTAAAAAAGATGTCCGTTGGCGGACTAAATTTTAGAATGTTGTACGGAGCGAGAACTTTAAAAATTCCTTTTTTGATTAAGCTAAACGATTTTCAATTAAAAAAATACCCAGGCTCCGAAAGCGCGGCTTCTTATGCCAGCGAAGTAACGGTTATAGACGAAGAAAAATCTTATGATTACAGAATATTTATGAACCACATATTAGATTTTAAAGGATATAAATTTTTTCAATCAAGTTATGATTTGTCAGGCGATAGAGAACAAACGCATCTTTCTGTGAACCATGATTTTCTCGGTACGCTAATTACTTACATCGGATATTCACTGCTTTTCACAGGGCTAATATGTATTCTTTTTGCTAAAAACACTCGCTTTGATAAGCTGAAAAAAGAGTTAAAAAAAATTAGAAACAAAAAAAACAAACTAACTTTTACTATAAGTTTATTGATATGTGGCTTAGGTTTTTCGCAGCATACGATTCACAATTCGAGCTATACGACTCAACAAATAGACTCTATTTTAAAGGCTAATACCGTAGGCTTAAAACACGCCGAGAGTTTCAACAAACTGATTATTCAAGATGCTAACGGACGAATGAAGCCCGTCAATACTTTTTCTTCCGAATTAGTAAGAAAAGTTAGTAAGACTGAAACTTTTAAGGGGTTGGCACCTAGCCAAGTTCTACTGTCAATTATAGAAAATCCACGACTTTGGTTCGACGTTCCGGTTATATATTTAGAGAAAGGGAATATAAAAATAAGAGAGCTAATAGGAGTAGAAAAAGAAAAAAAACACGCAAGCTTAACCGATTTTATTACGCCAAAAGGAGGCTACAAAATAAGAGATAGAGTTGCGGAAGCTCAAAGAAAAAACATTAAAAATAAGTTCGAAAAAGATTTAATAAAAATTGACAAACGAATTGGTTTATTATACAGTGCAATTAGTGGCAGTATTTTAAGAATTTACCCTATTCCTGATGACAAAAACAATACTTGGGTCTCGCGGCTTGAAGTTAGCAAGGGTGGTTTTAATCCTGAAGATTCTGTTTTTGTTAGGCAGTCGCTGTCTGTTTATATTAATTTTTTGCAAGAAGGCTTAAAAAAAAATAACTACGAAAAAGCAAATCAAATTTTAGATGGGATTAAAAAGTTTCAAAAAAAGTATGGGTACAAAGTATATCCGCCGGAGAACAAAATTGATATTGAAATTTCTTACAACAAATTAAGAGTTTTTATTAAAAGCTCAATTTTTTATATGATTTTTGGGATACTATTAATATTTATTGAGATTTTAAAAATATTTTACTACAAATCAAAAGGGCTAAATTTTCTTACTAAAGGGTTAGTTTTCTTAATTATTTTAAGCTTTGCATTTCATACTCTTGGCTTGTTATTTAGGTGGTATATTAGCGGAAATGCCCCTTGGAGCAATGCTTATGAGTCTATCATTTACGTTGCTTGGGCGACTATGCTTTTTGGCTTACTCTTGGGCAGGAAATCGGCGTTGACTATAGGAGCTTCTGCATTTTTTGTTGCAATAATTTTAGCTTTTGCACATCAAAATTGGTTAGACCCAGAAATTGCAAACTTACAGCCAGTACTTAACTCATGGTGGCTATTGGTCCACGTTTCAATTATAGTAGCCAGCTATGGTCCGTTTTCTTTAAGTATGATTTTGGGAATTGTAACTTTAGTTTTGATCTCTTTTACAACTAACAAAAACGATAAAAGAACGAGTATTAATATTAAAGAGCTTACTATTATTAACGAGATATCGATGACTGTCGGTTTAGTTATGCTTACCATTGGGAATTTTCTCGGCGGTATGTGGGCAAACGAAAGCTGGGGACGATACTGGGGCTGGGATCCTAAAGAAACTTGGGCTTTGATTTCGATTATAATTTACGCCTTTGTTCTGCACATGCGATTAATTCCTAAACTACGTGGCACAATACTTTTTAACTTTGCATCCGCATTCGCTTATTTATCTATAATGATGACCTACTTTGGCGTAAACTTTTATTTATCTGGGCTACATTCTTATGCTAGCGGCGATAGAGTCGTAACCCCAAAAGAAGCCTATATTTATATTGCTTTTTTAGCTTTACTGACAATTTTTGCATCATATAAAAACAATAAACTTTTAAAAAAACGACAGCCTTAATAATTAATAACAAAATTTTTTATATAACTTTGCAACACTCTATATTTTTATTTTTATTAGTTGTAAAAGAATAGCCTTTAAAAAAACCCAAAAACTATGTCGGATCACCATCACAAAGAAACATTTGTAACAAAATTTATTTTCGCTCAAGATCACAAGATGATTTCCAAGCAATTTTTGATAACGGGGATTTTTATGGGGATACTCGGAGTGTTTATGTCTATGATGTTTCGTTTGCAGATAGCTTGGCCCGAGAGTTCTTTTTCAATTATAGAAGCCTTTTTAGGACCACATCAAACTGACGGAGTTATGAGTCCGGATATGTATTTAGCTTTGATTACAATTCACGGAACAATAATGGTGTTTTTTGTATTAACGGCAGGGCTTAGCGGTACTTTTTCTAACTTGCTAATTCCGTTACAAATAGGAGCAAGGGATATGGCGTCTGGGTTCTTAAACATGATTTCATACTGGTTGTTTTTCTTGTCGAGTGTAATTATGACTGTATCTTTATTTGTAGAGGCAGGACCGGCTTCTGCTGGTTGGACAATATATCCGCCTTTGAGTGCATTGCCACAAGCAATTCCTGGCTCTGGAATGGGAATGACATTATGGTTAGTTTCTATGGCTATATTCATCGCATCATCTTTAATAGGAGCTTTAAATTACATCGTAACAGTATTAAATTTAAGAACTAAAGGAATGAAAATGACTAGATTGCCACTAACTATTTGGGCTTTTTTAATTACCGCTATTATTGGCGTTGTGTCTTTCCCAGTATTGCTTTCTGCGGCTTTATTACTGATTTTAGATAGAAGCTTCGGAACTTCTTTTTATTTGTCGGATATTTTTATATCTGGCGAAGTTCTGCACTATCAAGGTGGCTCACCGATACTATTCGAACATCTATTCTGGTTTTTAGGGCATCCAGAGGTTTATATCGTTCTATTGCCTGCACTCGGAATTACCTCTGAAATTATTTCTACAAACGCAAGAAAACCAATTTTTGGCTATAGAGCTATGATTGGCTCTATTATAGCGATTGCTTTTTTGTCCACAATAGTATGGGGGCATCACATGTTTGTAACTGGAATGAATCCTTTTTTAGGCTCGGTATTTACTTTTACAACTCTTTTAATAGCAATACCTTCTGCTGTAAAAGCCTTTAATTATATTACTACTCTTTGGAAAGGAAATTTACAACTCAATCCAGCTATGTTGTTTTCAATAGGACTTGTATCTACTTTTGTTACTGGGGGCTTAACAGGACTGGTTTTAGGAGACTCTGCTTTAGATATAAATATCCATGACACGTATTTTGTAGTAGCCCATTTTCATTTAGTAATGGGAGTATCAGCTATCTTCGGAATGTTTGCTGGAATATATCACTGGTTTCCGAAAATGTATGGTCGAATGATGAATAAATTTTTAGGATATTGGCATTTTTGGATAACGATAATATGTGCCTACGGAGTTTTCTGGCCTATGCACTTTATCGGATTAGCTGGACTTCCTAGAAGATACTACACTAACACAAATTTTCCAATGTTTGATGACCTAGCCGACATCAACGTCGTAATTACTCTCTTTGCAATAGCCGGAGGACTAGCACAATTAATCTTTATAGCTAATTTTTTCATCTCGATATATAGAGGTAAAAAAGCAACACAAAATCCTTGGAAAGCTAACACATTAGAATGGACAACTCCAGTAGAACACATACACGGAAACTGGCACGGAAAAATCCCAGAAGTATATAGGTGGGCTTATGACTATAGCAAAAGAGCTGACCCAGACGATGATGATAGCGAATATCTACACGGAAAAGACTTTGTGCTACAAACAAAACCTTTGTTACAAAACGAAAGCTAATGAAACTTAACTTAAACAAAGAAAAATACTCTAAACTAATAGTTTAACCAAAATATAAACATTACGGAAGTATTTAATAGTTTTTACTATTTTATGCAACTCCCTTAACAGCATAAGCTACAATTAATGACACTGTTTTAGGGATATTCGTAAAACCATAAATACTTGATTTTTAATAAATTAAGAAATAAAAAAGCAATAAAAAACCCCAAAAAGTAAGTAAAAAGCCTTATATTTGGGGTAATTTTAATTGTTTTATTAGGGACATTCGTAAAACCACAAGTATTTAATTTCCAATAAATTAAGAAATAAAAAAGCATAAAAAACCGTGTAGTTTTACGAATATCCTTTAGTAGATAAAAAAACAGCCTAATTAGGCTAATGCCGAAAATAAAATATAAACTCACTTACGAACTTAAGACGACAACATTTTCTTTATTTCATTTAATTTCATTAACGCCTCAATTGGAGTTAAGGCGTCGATATTAGTAGCCAATATTTCTTCTCTAATGCTTTTTAGTTGTGAGTCGTCTATCTGGAAAAAACTAAGTTGCATTTCCTCGTTTTGAATGCTTTTTAAAGATTTGTTTACTTTATCTTGCGAGTTATTTTTTTCTAGTTTTTTTAATATTTTATTGGCTTTTTCGACAACTAACATCGGCATTCCGGCTAATTTAGCTACGTAAATTCCGAAGCTGTGGTTAGAGCCACCAGGAATTAGCTTACGCAAAAAAATAATAGATTTTTTTAACTCTTTAAAAGAAACAGTGTAGTTTTTAATTCGTGCAAAAGAAGTAGTCATTTCGTTTAATTCGTGGTAGTGAGTAGCGAATAGGGTTTTTGCTTTTGCTGGATGCTCGTGCAAAAACTCTGCAATCGCCCAAGCAATTGAAATGCCGTCGTAAGTTGAAGTTCCACGACCAATTTCATCTAATAACACTAGACTTCTTTCTGAAATATTATTTAAAATTGAAGCTGTTTCGTTCATTTCTACCATAAAAGTAGACTCGCCAAAAGAGATATTATCGTTAGCTCCGACTCTTGAAAAAATCTTGTCTATAACTCCTATTTTTGCTTCTTGTGCTGGAACATAACTACCCATTTGAGCCAACAAAACTATTAATGCGGTTTGGCGTAAAATAGCAGATTTACCAGACATATTAGGACCTGTTATCATAATAATTTGCTGCTTGTCTCTGTTTAAAAAAATATCGTTTGCTATATAATTTTGGTCGATAGGAAGCTGCTTTTCAATTACTGGATGTCGTCCGTTTTTAATATCTAACTCGGTACTTTCATTTACTATGGGTTGGGTGTAATTGTTCTCAATAGCTAAATTTGAAAAAGACATTAAGCAGTCTATTGTTGCAATGATTTTTGCGTTTTTTTGAATTTTTTCTACAAACTGAATTATATATTGTAAAAATTTGGAAAAAATTTCTTGCTCTATTTTTTTAATCTTTTCCTCTGCCCCTACAATTTTAGCCTCATATACTTTCAGTTCTTCTGTAACATACCGCTCCGCATTTACTAAGGTTTGTTTTCTAATCCAGTCTTTAGGAACCTTGTCTTTATGGGTGTTTCTAACTTCTATATAGTACCCAAACACGCTGTTAAAAGCAATTTTTAAACTGCTAATTCCAGTGTTTTTAGTTTCATTTTTTAATAAATTATCTAAAAATTGTTTTCCTGAAGCTAGAATTTTTCGTAGCTCATCTAACTCTTGATCAACTCCTGGTGCTATTGTGTCTCCTTTATTAATGTTTACTGGAGCATCATCGAGAAAAGTTTCCGATATTCTGTCTATTAACACTTTACAATCAAATAATTTATTTACGAGGTTTTGCAAATTAATATTATTGTTTTTTAAGGCAGACTCTTTGATCGGTAAAATAGCTTTTAAAGAAGTTTTTAAATATACTATTTCTCTAGGTGAAATTTTTTCTGTTGCAATTTTAGAAACTAATCTTTCTAAATCAGATATTTGTTTTAGTTGATAAGCAACTACTTCTGAAAAAGAATTAGAGGTTATAAAAAATTTTACAATATCGCTTCGCTTTTTAATTTCATGAACGTTTTTCAAAGGAAATGCTAACCATTTTTTTAGCATTCGCCCTCCCATAGGAGATATGGTCTTGTCTATAACGTCTAAAAGCGTAGTCGCTTTTGGTGAATTTGAGCTAAATAATTCTAAATTCCTAGCCGTAAATCCGTCAATCCAAACATAGTCATCTTCGACAATCCTATTGATATGCTTAATATGTTTTAACTTGTCGTGCTGTGTTTCGGATAAATAATATAATATAGCTCCCGCAGCAATAATTCCAGTTTTAACATTTTGAACTCCAAAGCCTTTTAAATTTTTTACTTCAAAATGATTTTGAAGAGTTTCGTTTGCATATTCCTCTTGAAATACCCAGTCTTCTACATAAAAAATATAGTAGTTTTCTTTAAAAAGCTCTATAAATTTCTGCTTGTTTTGTTTTTGAACTAGTATTTCGCTTGGTTTAAAATTCTGAAGGAGTTTGTCAATATATTCTTTATTTCCTTGAGCGACTAAAAATTCGCCAGTAGAAATATCGAGGAACGAAACTCCGAAATAGTTCTTATCAAAATGAACTGCTGACAGAAAGTTGTTTGCCTTGGCTTGTAAGACATCGTCGTTTAATGAAACTCCTGGGGTTACTAACTCTGTAACACCTCTTTTTACAATTTTTTTTGTCTTCTTTGGATCTTCTAACTGGTCGCAAATTGCTACACGCATTCCGGCTTTTACTAGCTTCGGCAAGTATGTGTTTAAAGAATGGTGAGGAAAGCCAGCAAGTGGCGTTTCTGTTTCGCTACCAGCACCTCTTTTTGTTAGTACAATTCCTAAAATTTGAGCTAATTTTTTGGCATCATCTCCAAATGTTTCATAAAAATCTCCTACTCTAAAAAGCAACATTGCGTCAGGGTATTTAGACTTTATAGAGTTATATTGCTTCATTAAAGGAGTTTTTTTCATAACCTTTGCTTTGCGATGATTTTAAAGTTTTTATAATAGTTTTGCGAATATAAAAAAATTTTTTGCTATAAAATTTTTATAATATTAACTAAATTAAACTAACCCAGAAGAAGAATAATGAAAAAACTTAAAAACATTGAGCTTAATAGGATTTCTATAAATGAATTTAAGTCAGCCAAAAAAACACCTTTTATCGTAGTTTTAGACAATATAAGAAGTTTAAATAATATTGGTGCTATTTTTAGAACTAGCGATGCTTTTTTAGTAGAAAAAATATGTTTATGCGGAATAACGGCAACTCCGCCAAACAAACATATTCATAAAACAGCACTCGGATCTACAGAATCAGTAGAATGGGAATATTTTCAAAATGTTGATAATCTGATTAAAAGGCTAAAGAAAGAAAATGTAAAGATAGTTGTAGCGGAGCAAGTTGAGAACAGTATAAGTTTAAATAAATTTTTTCCAGAAAAAAATCAAAAATACGCCATAGTTATTGGAAATGAGGTAAAAGGAGTCCGAGATGAAGTTATAAAAAA
The DNA here is from genome assembly GCA_963422315.1 of uncultured Polaribacter sp. Classification (GTDB taxonomy): domain Bacteria; phylum Bacteroidota; class Bacteroidia; order Flavobacteriales; family Flavobacteriaceae; genus Polaribacter. The sequence goes on along the minus strand of OY729423.1, from coordinate 2,333,390 downwards.
ATCAGATTTTTGTTTAGAAATACCTCAATTAGGAACAAAACATTCATTAAATGTTTCAGTAGTAGCAGCTATAGTTTTGTGGGATTTGTTTGTAAAAATTAATGAATAAAGTAGGTCGTTACTTTTTTTGTATTAACGATGATTATGTCACAAAGAGTCAAAGTAGATAAATTAAGTATATCTTTACCAACTCTGAATGAAGAGCTAATAGTAACAAGCAAAGATAAAGTGAAAGAAAAAGCCTTAAACCACATTATCCTACGGCATGGCTAAGATTCAATACCCTTTAAACAATAAACTATAACCCTTTATAACAAACAAACAAACATGAACATAGAAAAACTTAAATTTCCAATAGGACAGTACGTTCCTGACAAAAACCCTAAAAACAAACTCCTAAAAACATGGATAAATGATATAGAAAAGTTTCCATCAAGAATAGAATTGTTAATCAAAGAATTACCGATTGAAAAACTCAACTGGCGATATAGACCGAGCGGTTGGACGGTGAAACAAGTTATACATCATTGTGCGGATAGCCATATTAATGCTGTAATTAGGGTTAAGTTAGCTTTGACAGAAGACACTCCTACAATACGTCCGTACTACGAAGATAGATGGGCTAATTTGGACGACTCTTTAACAAGTGAAATAGACGAGGCTTTAACGCTTTTAAAGGGGCTACATAAAAAGTGGGGGCGTCTTTTGAGGAGCTTAAATAACAAACAACTAAAGATGGAATTTATACACCCAGAGCACAAGAAGAAGTTCAACATCGCTGAAAATATTGGGAACTACGCATGGCATTGTAATCATCATAAGACCGTTGCATAACTCTCTCATTTTTATTATTTCTTCAATAATCTAATTTTTTTTAAATTTTAAATTAATTTTCAGACTAAATTTTCTGCTTTTGCTTTATTTTGAGCATTAAATGTTTTGTTTTTTATGCTTTTTCTTTGTTTTTTAACCATTAGAGCCAAGTATCCCTGTACTTCGGTATAAATTATAACTCATCGCTTCCATTAAATTTTGCGTATGCATCTTTTCAAGCCCCCTGTATCTCGCTTTGCCTCCATCAAACCACCTTTTTATACTACCAAAGGTTCGTTCTACCTTATATCTTGTTTTGCCTATTAACTTGTTAAACTCTTTTTCCCAAGCAGTTAAAGGCTGATTTTTCTTTGCTTTTTTTAAAATGTGGTTTTTTAATTTCCTCTTTTTTAATATTCCTCCATTTTTCTTTGATTGATATCCCTTGTCTGCTTTCAAAGGAATATTTTTAGGTAAATCTGCAGTTTCCAAAACTTCTTCAATATTGCTTATTTCATTGATATTAGCAGGAGTAGTAAGAACTCCAAGCACACAACCCTCTTCGTCCGTAACTTGATGTTTTTTATAACCATAATGAAACTTCCCTCGCTTCTTTAACCAAGCAGCTTCCGTATCCACACTTTTAGGATATTCCTTTTTGACCTTTACAACTTCTTCTTTTCTATCTTCAGTTACTTTATGTGAAACTTTTCCCTTCGGTTTGAGTGGCGTATCCACTACACTTGCATCTATTATTGCTCCTTTCTTGACAATAATTTTATGTGCCTCTAATTGATTATTGATTTCTTTAAACAAAGGCTCATAAGCCTTTGACTTGGTCATCGCAGTTCTAAATCTGCTCAAAGTACTATGGTCCGGTGCAACTTGATCTATATGTAGTCCACAAAAATAGCTGAAAGAAATACTATCATTTACACGATCTTCTACCTCATAATCGCTTAATCCATACCAAGTTTGAAGTAAACACATTTTGAAAAGTAGCAAACCATCGTAACTTGGCTTACCTGCTACACTTTGTCCTTTTTTATAATAAACGTCTATCTTTTGACTTATACTTTGCCAATCTAATAAGATATTTATTTGTTCAAAAAATTTCTTCTTAATTTTTCTTGCTCGCAAATCACAAACGACATCTGCTAAAGTGGGGTGTTTTATCAGTTTCATGACTCAAAAGTACAAATTAAATAATTGATATGCAAATAATTATATCTAAAATTTGTTGCTTTTTTTAACTGGATTCCTTTGCAACGGTCTTAATTTTTGCGAAATTAGAAATAAATACAGTTTGTTTTAGCTTTTAATTTTTGCTAAGTCAAATGAAAACTTTGCTAAGTTTTTTGAAATAATCAAACAAACAAAAACGTCAAAAACCCCTTTGTTTATAAGAGGCTTAAGTATTTTTATTAAAATTTAGAATGTTAAATAGTTTTTTTAAGGAGCGTCCTACCTATGCTTACCTAACTTGTCTTTTCTATACTTTTCATTTAATGAGTTATTAGATTGAAAATAAACTGTTTTAATATTACCGCCATGTACATCATCGAATCCTTTAAAAGAGAATTAAGTTCTCTTTCAATATATTCTTCGTAACGTTTTTCGGTAGGTGTTTCATATTCAGTTAATTTTGCAACGTGTTAAGATTTTCCATTTTTTTTTAACACGTTTTTTTTTCATGTTAAGATTTTCCGTTTTTCTTAACACGTTGCATATTTTTAACATTTAAGAATAAATCAACTAATTTTTGATTTATATAATAGTTATGTTTGCCTTTTTTCTCTTTTACAAGGTAATTTTCTTCCGTTAACAAATTCAAGTAGTTGGCGGCGGTTTGTCGGCTACATTGTAACTCTTCTGCCAAAAAATCTATCTTAGCATAAGGATGCTTAAAAAGTGCATTAACTAAATCTTGACTATATATTTTATGATGATTTTTCCTTATTTTTTGTTTATAGCCTTGCATTAACACTAAAATTTCTTGTGTTAGTGCAATAGTTTGTCTAGCGGTTTTTTCCACACCTTTTAACATAAACAATATCCAATCTTCCCAAGTGTTATGACTTCGCGCACTTTGTAACAACTTATAATAGTCTAGCTTGTTATCTATGATATATCTACTTAAATACAGACAAGGCATGTCTAATAGTTTTTGTAGTGATAGGTAAAGAATATTAATAATTCTCCCTGTTCTTCCATTTCCATCATAAAAAGGATGAATACTTTCAAACTGATGATGAATAATAGCCATTTTTATCAAAGGATTTAAAGCACAAACAGTCGGAGTATTGATGTATTTTTCATTAAGTCTTCAATATCTTGAGGATTTTGAGGAGGAGTATAAATTATTTCTCCACGGTTGTTTTTTAACGTAGTCCCTGCTTGTTTTCTAAACCCCGCTCTATTATTTTCTAAAATCTCTTGTATCTCTTTTATGTTCTTGTTACGTAAAAATTCATTGTTTTTTACTATTCTAAACCCATGGTATAGTGCATCATTATATCTTTTTACTTCTTTAGCATTTTTACTGACAAAGTCGCCAATACTACTTTTAAACACTTCGTCGTGTGTGGTTATAATATTTTCTATTTCAGAACTTGCCTTTGCTTCTTGTAAAAAGAGCGTATTGAGCAATACAGATTCATTAGGCATTTTTTGTACAACTCCTTTTAGCTCTGCCAATGCTCTTTCCGATAAAGCTACTTGGTTTAATATATCCTTAGTCTCTACGTCCTTTGCTATGGGCAGTAATTCTATTCCTGCTATGTTTTTTCGCTTCATGATACTACTTTTCGTTTACCAGTTACTACTTCTGAGATAAGAGACCCGCGATACTCTCTGAGGAGTTCTGTTCTCTTTTCTTCTGCGGAAATTGTTTTATCAATTAATTTAATTTGTTCATCCAAATACTCAACGACTTGTTGTTGCTCTGACAATGGTGGAATAATAATGTCGGTATATTCAAAGTCTGATTTAGTAAAAATTGGAAGGGTAACGAAGTTTGTCCTCTTAATTAAACTTTCAGTAAGAACACTAATAAAAAGCATACAAAATCTATGATAAAGGGTTACATCATCACATATAACACTATTGATTTGTTGATTAGTAGATATTTCACAAAAGATATACTGCTAATATTTTTTCGCTCTTTTGAGATTGAGGTCCACTTATCATTCGTTATAATTTTTGTAAATGTAGTCAAAAAACAAATATACTCCATTGTGCATTATAATTTAGAAAGAAAAAAGCTGTCCTTAACTTAAAATTTTTGCGAAATTAGAAATAAATACAGTTTGTTTTAGCTTTTAATTTTTGCTAAGTCAAATGAAAACTTTGCTAAGTTTTTTGTAATAATCAAGCAATCAAAAACGCACATATTTCTATGTTTATAAAAAATTTAAGCATTTTTATTCTACCGTAACTGATTTTGCTAGATTCCTTGGTTTATCGACATTTTTGCCTAACAAAACAGCTATATGATAAGACAACAACTGGAGAGGAATTGTGGTTAGTAGAGGAGTTAGCTCTGCTTCTATCATTGGTATTTCTATAGTGCTATCTGCTATTTCTTTTACTGTTGTGTCGCCTTCGGATATTATAGCTATAATCTTACCGCACCTTGATTTAATTTCTTGAATATTGCTTACAATTTTTTCATAATTGTGGTTTTTCAGAGCGATAACAAATACTGGCATATTTTCGTCAATTAAAGCAATAGGACCATGTTTCATTTCAGCTGCTGGATAGCCTTCTGCATGGATATATGAAATTTCTTTCAATTTTAAAGCACCCTCTAAAGCTACTGGAAAATTATACCCTCTACCTAAATACAGGCAGTTTTTCACGTTTTTATAAACTTCTGCTATTTCTTTTATTTTGTTCTCCAAGCCCAAAAGAATTTCTATGTTTTTAGGTATTGAGGTTAGTTTTTGTAGATAATTTTTAAATTTAATATCAGAAATTTTATTTTTTTCCTTTGCTAATTTTAAAGCTATTAGGGATAAAATAGTTATTTGTGTTGTAAATGCTTTGGTAGATGCTACCCCTATTTCTGGTCCTGCGTGAGTATATGCTCCAGCGTGAGCTTCCCTAGCAATAGACGAGCCTACTACATTGCAGATACCAAAAACAAACGCTCCTTCATATTTTGCTAATTTTATTGCTGCTAATGTGTCCGCTGTTTCCCCAGATTGGGATATAGCAATTACAACGTCATTCGGCTTAATAATCGGATTTCTGTACCTAAACTCCGATGCGTATTCTACTTCTACAACAATTCTAGCTAAATCTTCAAACAAATACTCTCCAATCAAGCCAGCATGCCAAGAGGTGCCACAGGCTATTATTATAATTCTATCAGCTTTTAAAAATTTATCAATATTGCCATCAACACCAGACATTTTTATACGATTATCTTCTGAAAGTAGCCTTCCTCTATAAGTATCTATTATCGCTTTTGGCTGCTCATAAATTTCTTTTAGCATAAAATGTTCGTAGCAACCTTTTTCTATTTGTTCTAAACTAATTTTCAACTCTTCTATTTTTGCATCTACTAAAGAATAGTCATAAATTTTACGAACGTTAATGCCTTTATCTAATTTTATAATAGCCAATTGGCCATCTTCTAAATAGATTACATTTTTGGTATATTCTATAAAAGGGGACGCATCTGATGAAACAAAAAATTCTTTATTATTTTCGCCAATTCCTATTGCTATTGGACTTCCTAATTTTGCTACTATAATCTCTTTGGGCTCATTTTTAGAAAAAACAACAATTGCATAAGCGCCAATTACATTAGTTAATGCCAATTGAACAGCATTTCTTAATTTGCAGTTTTCCTGTTTTTTTACTTCTTCTATCAAATTAACTAGAACTTCCGTATCGGTATCACTTTTGAAATTATAACCTCTAGAAATTAGCTCTTTTTTTAGCGTATCGTAGTTTTCTATTATACCGTTATGAACAATTATCAATTCGCCAGATTGAGAAACGTGTGGGTGAGAGTTTATGTTGTCCGGTATGCCGTGAGTTGCCCAGCGTGTATGACCAATACCGAGATTCCCTTTTTTAATTTTTTCATCTTTGTCGGTAATTAATTCTAAATCGATAACCTTTCCTTTAGTTTTTGACAAGTGCATTTCGTTTCCGTCATACATCATAATACCTACACTATCGTAACCTCTATATTCTAATCTTTTTAATCCACTTATTACTATGGGATACGCGTCTCTATACCCTAAATAGCTTGTTATACCACACATATACTTATTTAATTTTTATTCTCTGAATAAAATATTTTAAAAACCGCTTTTTTATCTTTGTTTTCATCTTTATTATTATACAGAGTAACCGCTCTCGGATTCCAGTTATAGTTACTATATAAAGTATCTATATCTTCTTGGGCTGGGGGGTTTTTAACTTCTTGAATCTCTGTTGAATTTGCTACTTTAAGCCGTAGTTTTGGAAAATAATTTGTTCCTCCTGATAAAATACTTAAAATATAATCTGTAATTACAATAGTGTATTTTTCTGCTTTACCATCATCGGCTTTTTCTAAAATCCCTCCAAAAACATTAGCATTTTCATTACTGTTTGTAAGTCTTATATAACTGTCTATAACTTTACTGCGTATCGGATTTGAAGCGTCTTCGTTGCTTTTATAAAGATATAACCGCTCCGGAATTATATCTTCTCTTATACCTGGATCAACGTAAAAAGTTAATGAAGCTTCATTCAAAAGTATGTTTTTTTCTCTTAGCTCTTCTATTTTGTCTGGAATGCCATTTTCATTCTCGTCATTAACAAAAATATCAATTACTGCTTCACTTCCAACTGTACCTTGTAGCCTTATTTTGTCATTACTACTTGCTGTATTACCTTCTACCTTGTAGGTGTTGACCTTTGTTCCTGACAACAAGAAGCTATGATTACTTCGTTTTACTTTATCTTCATTATCTTTGATATAAGTACTTGTATAGTAAATTTCTATTGATGGGATTGCATTTGTTTCAGAATTATTAAAATTAAGATTTATAATTGTCCCTTCATCTCCAGTTGCTTCTAAAATAATCCCATTAAAATAATTGTTAAATTCATCTTGCGAAGAAAACTCTGTCGTTCCGTATTTGTCTAAAAAATTTTCTTTAAAGAAATCTTTTTTAAGTGGAATTACTGCAAAAGGTAATGAAATATTATTACTTGAGTTTTTATATCTTATAATAGTATCTGGTTTAATAGTATCTAATTTGGTTTCATACCTCTCAATTTTAATTACAGTATCGCTTATCTTTGGTCTAAATTCAAAATTTTCTATATTTAAAATTGAACCTATTTTACTAAACTCGTAGTTAGAACTATAGCTATTCCTTTTTGCAGGATTACTAGGGTTTAAAGTATTCAAATAAGTTCCTAATTGATAAACGTTTAAGTTAAATGGTTTTTCTACGTCTCCAACTATTGCAGTAGAGTCTAAATCATAATAAGATATTTCGCTATCAGTATTTACATTTGATAATACAGGGTATTGTATTTTTAAAAAAACGGTATCAATAACAGTAGTAACTTCTAGAGTGTCAGCACCGCTAAATATTTCCAAGTTAGGAATAATAGTTAGTTGAGACACTATCGATGCTTTAATTTTTCTATAATTATTACTTGCATCCGCAAAAACTCCTAAAAGATAGTCAGTCCGACCAATTCCTAAGTTATCAGAAATAACCTCATCAACATTTACTTGCTTAATGTCTATGCCTAACTCTTCTTGACTGGTTGTAAATTTTGTGTTATCTATAATATTAGAGCCGATATCCGTAAAGTCTTTTTCACAAGAAATAATTCCATAAAAAACGAGAAGTAAAATAAACAAATTAAAGCCTTTTCTAAAATTATATCTCATTATAATAAAAAGTTAATCAGTTGAAATTAAATTAGAATAAAAACTTATGTATCTTTCGTTTGTGCTATCGGCTTGGTATTCTAAAAAAGGTATATCTTTTTCTTTAATAAAAGAATAAAGTTCATCGGATATATTTTTGCTACCTGAAACGACTGCATCAGAATATTCTACTGCAATTTTTAGCACATTTTGATGGTTAGGGGTTCTTATAATTTCTAGCTTTTCTTCGCTTATCTTATCAAAGCCTATTTTGTTTATTAAATCATTGTTTAAAGTTCCTTTAAAGCTATTATCATATAACGATGTAACTATTTTACTTTCTCTAAACAAGGGTTCGTTTTTATACGTTTCTCTCAAATAAATTGGCAGAAGCGATGCAATCCAGCCGTGTATATGGATTATGTCGGGCGACCAGTTTAGTTTTTTTACTGCTTCTATAACTCCTTTTGCAAAAAAAATAGCTCGCTCGTCGTTATCCAAGAACAAATCTCCTTTTTCGTCTGTAAACATCGACTTTCTTTTAAAATAGTCATCGTTGTCTATAAAATAAACCTGTATTCTTTCTTTCGGAATAGAAGCAACTTTCATAATTAATGGAATATCCAAATCGTTTATAATTAGGTTTATTCCCGATAAGCGAATTACCTCGTGTAGCTGATGCCTTCTTTCATTTATTAGACCAAATTTTGGCATAAAAATTCTAGTTTGCATTCCTTTTAAATGTGCGTTCTTTATGATATTAGAGGCGGTTGTTGCTAATTCTGTTTCGGACAGGTACGGAATTAGCTCCGATGAAACAAATAGTACCTTTTTGTTCTTCATTAAGTTAAAGTTAATCTAAATGAATTACAAAGGTACTAATTTTTACAATAATGTATATATTAAAATGTTATGTTTGTGTTTTATTTAATCAATCTTTTTTTAGAATGAAAACTTGTAAAACTAAACAAGAATTACGCTCACTTTTGTCTATATTAAGAGAGAAAAACTGCTCTGTCGGATTTGTGCCAACAATGGGTGCACTGCACAAAGGACACCTATCTATTATTAAAAAAGCTAAGAAAAAAAACAATATAGTCGTTGTAAGTATTTTTGTAAATCCTATTCAATTTGACAAAAAAAAAGACCTCATAAATTATCCAAAAACACTAGATAAAGACATTGAACTTTTAAAAAATGTCCGATGCGATGTTTTATTTTTGCCTTCTGAAAAAGAAATTTATAACGATAATCCGACTTCCTTGTCATTTGATTTTGATAATTTAGAAAACAAACTCGAAGGAAAGTTTAGAAAAAATCATTTTAACGGAGTAGCAACTATTGTAAAAAAACTTTTTGAAATAGTAGAACCCAACAAGGCATACTTCGGAGAAAAAGATTTTCAGCAATTGATAATAATTAATAAATTAGTAAAAAAACAAAATATAAACATTAAAATTAAAAAGTGTCCTAATTATAGAGAAAAAGACGGCTTGAGTATGAGTTCTAGAAACGCAAGACTAACCGAAAAGCAGAGAAAAGCGGCACCTTTTATTTATAAAATTTTAAAGAAAGTAAATAAAAAGTTTAACAATTATAAAAAAACCAAAGAAATTAATAAGTGGGTAAAAAACAAGTTCCATAAAAACTCGCAATTAAATTTAGAGTATTTTGCAATTGCCAAAGAGAAATCATTAAAAACTGTTAAAATCAAAAAGCAAAATAAAAAATACCGTGCCTTTATAGCCGTATTTGCTAATAAAGTCAGGCTAATTGACAATATTCAATTATATAATAAATAACCAAAAAAACATTATCTTTATTAACATGTTAGTACAAGTAGTTAAATCTAAAATTCACCGTGTAAAAGTTACCGGTGCTAATTTGAATTACATTGGGAGCATAACTATTGACCCCGAGTTAATGGCAGCAGCAAACATTATTGAAGGCGAAAGAATTCAAGTTTTAAACAACAATAACGGAGAGCGTATAGAAACTTACGTTATCCCTGGAACTCCTAAAAGCAGAGAAATTACTATCAACGGAGCTGCAGCGAGAAAGGTTGCCGTAGGCGACATTTTAATTTTAATAACTTATGCCTTTATGGAATTTGAAGAAGCCAAAAAGTTTAAACCTACACTAATTTTCCCAAATCACACTAATAATTCTCTTAAATAATCGTGCAAAAATTTAGTGTAACAAAAATTATAAAAAACACCTTGCCTTTGGCTTTGGGAGGTTTTTTGGTATGGTACTTATTTAAAGTTATTCCTCCACAAAAACTGTTAGAATATTTTAAAAATGCAAACTACGAGTGGGTTTTTTTAAGTGTGTTACTCGGAGTTTTAAGCCATCTATCGAGAGCTTATCGCTGGAAGTATTTACTCGAAGCAATGGGGTATAAAACCAAACTCACAAATAGATTTTTAACTACTTTGATAGGATACCTCGTAAATTTTGCATTACCAAGAGCTGGTGAAATATCTAGAGCAACCCTGTTTAATAGCTACGAAAAAGTGCCATTTGAAAAAGCCTTCGGAACCATTATAGCTGAAAGATTGGCCGACCTGCTTATGATTACAATAATTATTCTTATAGCACTTTTAATACAATTTGATTTTATTTACGGATTTATATATAAAAATTTTAACCCTTTTAATTTTTTTCTAATAATAACCGCCACATCTATATCTTTCTTTGTTTTTGTTAGATACATAAAAAAAGCAAACTCTAAATTTGCACTGAAAATAAAAAAAATCATTTCAAACCTATCCGAAGGCATAACGAGTATATTTAAAACTAAAAACAAATGGCAATTTATACTTCATACTATTTTTATCTGGCTTATGTATATAGCAATGTTTTGGGCTGCAATTCCAGCTATCGACACATTAAAAGTTCCATTTGGGGCGGTTCTAATTTCTTTTATCTCCGGCAGCTTTGCTATTGCAGCGACTAACGGCGGAATCGGAGCTTATCCCGCTATGGTTGGCGGTGCTTTAACTCTTTTTGGTGTTGCAAAAAAAACAGCATTTGCTTTTGGGGCTATTATGTGGGCTTCTCAAACTTCTATGATTATAGTTCTAGGTGCAATTTCTTTTTTAATTCTTCCAATTTATAATAGAAACAGATGACAAAAACTACTTTTTATTGTCAAAATTGCGGCAATCAATATGCTAAATGGATTGGTCAATGTACTGCTTGCAAACAATGGAGTACTATTGTCGAAGAAATTGTTCAAAAAGATGACAAAAGAGAATGGAAGCAAGGGAATAGCGCAAAGAAAAAGACAAATAGACCTTTAAAAGTTTCCGAAATAGTTTCAAATAGTGAAAAAAGAATCATTACAAAAAACAACGAATTAGACAATGTTCTCGCTGGCGGAATAGTCAAAGGTTCGGTTATTTTACTTGCTGGAGAACCCGGAATTGGGAAATCTACTTTAGCCCTGCAAATTGCCATTAATATTAATCACAAAGTTCTTTATGTTTCCGGTGAAGAGAGTTTGTCGCAAATAAAAATTAGAGCAGAAAGGCTTAATTCAAATAATCCCCAAACTTTAATTTTAGCAGAAACCAACACTCAAAAAATATTTAAAAGCATTGAAGACACAAAACCAGAAATTCTAATTATCGACTCTATACAAACTTTATATACAAACAATATTGACGCATCTCCCGGAAGCATTTCACAAATTAGAGAGTCGGCTGCCGAACTTATAAAATTTGCTAAAGAAACAGAAATCCCAGTTTTAATTATTGGGCATATTAATAAAGAAGGAAATATTGCTGGTCCCAAAATTTTGGAACACATGGTCGATGTTGTTTTAAATTTTGAAGGCGATAGAAATCATACTTACAGGATTGTGAGATGTCAAAAAAATAGATTTGGTTCTACTTCCGAATTCGGCATTTATGAAATGATAGCATCTGGTTTAAAAGAAATTTCGAACCCTTCGGAAATTCTAATTTCAAAAAAAGACGACGACCTTAGCGGAACTGCGATTGCTTCTACTTTGGAATCTGTCAGACCTCTGATGGTTGAAATTCAAGCACTTGTATCGTCCGCTGTGTATGGAACTCCTCAAAGATCTTCTACCGGATATAATATCAAAAGGCTAAATATGATTCTAGCTGTTCTCGAAAAGAAGGCTAATTTTAAACTTGCTTCCAAAGATGTTTTTTTGAATATTACCGGCGGAATTAAAATTGACGACCCTGCAATTGACCTCGCTGTGGCTGCTGCTATTTTGTCTTCGAGTAAAGATATTCCTATTAGCCCTAATCTTTGCTTTGCCGCTGAAATTGGACTTACCGGCGAGATTAGACAAATTCCTAAAATTGAAAAAAGAATCCTCGAAGCCCAAAAACTCGGATACAATACCTTTGTTACTTCTAAATACAATAATCTTAAAAATATTAATTGCGATATAAAACTCATACTTGTCGGTAAGATTGAAGAAGTTTTTGCTACTTTATTTGCTTGATAAATAACGTGAATTTTACAATAATTTATCTTCTTTTGGCCGACATATCAATCCCTGTGTGGGGTGTAGGGGAGGGGGGGTTAAGTTTTGCCTTCGAAGCTCCTTTCAATACTATCAAATACTTCTAATATTTCGGCGAGATTATCCGAAGTTACGAGCTTTTTTTTATAATTTTTAAAGTTCGGAATTTCTCGATAATAATTAGCATAATGTTTTCTAGTTTCTAAAATTCCTAAACGTTCGCCTTTCCAATTTATAGCCATCTTCAAATGTTTTTTGGCAATTTGGTTTCGTATTATAACGGACGGTTTCTGGCAATGAGTTTTATGTTTAAAATAATATTTTACTTGGTCAAAAAACCAAGGGTTTCCAATTGCAGCTCTGCCAATCATTGCACCGTCTAGGCCATAAATTTCTTTCATTTCTAAAGCTTTTTCTGGTGTATTGACGTCTCCATTTCCGAAAACAGGAATTGTCATTCGCGGATTATTCTTTACTTCCGCAATGTATCGCCAGTCGGCAATTCCTTTATACATCTGTGCTCTCGTTCGTCCGTGAATAGAAATTGCAGCACAGCCGACATCTTGCAGACGCTCCGCTACTTCTACTATTTTGATTGAAGAGTGATCCCAGCCTAGCCGTGTCTTTATTGTTACCGGAATGTCCGTATGGCGTACTATTTCTTTGGTTAGAGAGACCATCAGCTTTATGTTTTTTAAAATTCCGGCACCAGCACCTTTTGAAACTACTTTTTTTACAGGGCAACCGAAGTTTATGTCTATAATATCTGGAGTTGTATTTTCTACAATTTCAACGGCTTTTAGCATTGAATATAGATTTGCACCAAATATTTGAATCCCAACGGGTCTTTCTTTTTTATAAATATCTAATTTCTTCAAACTCTTTGCAGCACTGCGAATTATTCCTTCGGAGGAGATGAACTCGGTATAAACTAGGTCGGCACCGTTTGTTTTACACAAGGCTCTAAACGGCGGATCGGAAACGTCTTCCATCGGAGCTAATAATAAAGGAAATTCGGATAATTCTACCTTGCCTATTTGTATGCTCAAAGTTCTGCGGTATTATTTGTGTTTTATCTCAACTTTTTATTAAATAGTGCAAAGGTATATTTTATTTTTAAGCTCAAAGTTTATAAAGCTAAAAACTAACTTTCCTAACCAATTTGCCAGTTTCTGTTTCTATTGAAACTATAGGCTATATTCTAAATTATGACTGCATTAGTGTTTGTTTTCCATATCTCCCAAGTCTCTTGTCCTGCAAAGGCAAAGTAGGCAAATTCCTTTAATCGTTGGTTGCTATTCTTTATACGTTCAAGTATCATAAACCAGTTCATGTAATTTTGCAGATATTTTGTTGCTACGCCGTTAAAGGGCTTCATCCATTCTCTTAATCTTTTAGCAGTATTGTTTACATTTTGTACGTGATACACTTTGTTTTTTACTCTCTGTCCTTTTGATACATTAAACTTTTTGTGATGTATGTTATTACTTTTAGCAAATGCTGTATAGGAGCGATGAGCATCTGTACAAAGGGTTTCTACTTTATCTAATTTTCTGGCAAATACAGCTTCTAAATCTTTCTTGCTTATACGCCCTCTTGTCGCTACTTTGAGTTCTTTGTTGTCGATTCTGTCACAGGTAACAACAACTGCTATTTGCTCATTACTAATACCCCGCTTAATAGCTTTACTGCCACGTTTTCGTGGTTTTCTATCTAGCTCTCTATTTCCCTTGCTAGATTCTAAAAAGAAAATATCATCACTCTCTGTAATGCCTTCAAAACCATTAGGATATGCTTGTTTAAAAGAACTTAGAACCTTGTGTCGCCAATCAAAGGATGTTTGAATGCTAATGTTTGTTTGTTCTGCACATTTCTTAATAGAATAACCCATAAGCATATTATATAAATAGGTGGGTAATAATTCAGGTTTTTTTAACCCAAAAATGACTTTACCCGTCGTATTTCTGAAATACTTTTTACAATCTTTGCAATAATAACGTTGCACTCCTTTGCTCTTGCCATTAGCACGAATGTTATCCCTCTTACAATGAGGGCAGTTGATAGATTGCTTAACACTTGATGTTGCTAAAAGGCTAAATGTATCATCTGTATCTGTTGAAATTAGTAATAAAAGCTCATTAACTATGGCTTGACGACTTGTCGAATCAAGACTTTTAAAGTATTCTGTAAAGCTTTTAGGTATCATTTTGTAAAGTTTTAGCAAATATACAACTTATTTAAGTCTTATGTTAGAATATAGCCTTCATTTTTTATTTTTCTTGCAGATAAAAAAACATTTTAAAAATTTATAACACACTAATTATCAGCAACTTTAATTCGATTCATTTTATAAAAATAATCTTTCAAAATACATTTGCAATACTTTGCAAAACTTTTAAATAGTTATTGCTTAATTTACTATATTTGATAGGCATTACAAAACAAATTTATTGATTTGTTCTAGTCTTAAGCCTATTATATTTCAATCTTTTTACAGGCTACCTTTTTCTATTTCTAGCTTGTTGTTCTTGGGCTTGTTTCATAGCAGCGTCAATTCTTTGACGAAACTTACTTTTTGGTTTTGTTGGCTTCTTTTTATGCTCTTCTATTTGAGCGTGAATTTTGTCCTCATCAATTACAAAGTTCTTGATTACAAGCATAATTGCAATTGTTAATAAATTTGAAATGAAATAATACAAACTCAAGCTACTAGCATAATTATTAAAGAAAAACAGCATCATAATAGGAGAGAAATAAACCATAATTTTCAATATTTTACTCATATCTGGCATTCCTTCTTGTGTAGGTGCTTGCATAGACATTTGTTGACTCTGATTCATTTTCATATAAAAGAAAATAGCAACAGAAGCTAATATTGGAAACAAGCTCACGTGATTTCCGTAGAAAGGAACGCTAAACGGCAGTGTAAAAATAGTGTCGTAAGAAGACAGGTCGTTTGCCCATAAAAAACTTTGCTGGCGCAAATCTATATTTGTCGGAAAAAACTTAAACAAGGCAAAAAATATTGGTGCTTGCAATAATGCAGGAATACATCCAGACATCATACTAACTCCCGACTTCCGCTGAATTTCCATAGTTTTTTGTTGACGTTTCATAGCATTAGCTTTACCGGGGTATCTCTTGTTTAAGGCTTGTATCTCGGGACGTATTACTTTCATTTTTGCACTGGATAAATAAGATTTATAAACTAACGGAGACATCAAAATTCTAACTACTATTGTCATCAGAATAATTATTAAGCCATAGTTCGACAAAAATCCTTTTAGCATATTAAATACAGGATAGAAGACAAATTTGTTTAAGAATCCAAAAATTCCCCAGCCTAAATTCGCACATTCATCTAAATCTGTTCCTTTATACTTTTTTAGTAAGTTGTAGTCATTTGGTCCAAAAAACCACTTCATAGCATAATTTAACTCTCCGCTGGTAATTTTTAAAGGTGCTTTTAACTCAAAACGCTTTGTGAAAACCGTATCAATTTGTTCGTTCTTTACCAAATCAACAGAAGTGATAGTTGCTTTATTAAAAGGCGGATTCGACAATAAATTAGAAGTGAAAAAATGCTGCTTATAAGCCACCCAATCTATATCGTTTAGTACCTCTGACCTACTGGCATTAATATAGTCAACTTCGCCCTCCGACTTGTAAGTATAGCAAGTGTACATTCTGTTTTCGGTGCTAATACTCTTTTCGTTTCTATAACCATCTAACGTCCAATCTAAAGTTATGGGATTCGATGAATTAATTACAGAGCCTAAACCTTGAGAACGTATAGCAAAATCTATCATATAATCGTTCGGAGTTATTTCGTACCTGTATTCTAAAAATTGAGTTGTAGAAACATTTAATCTCATCGAAACAACTTGATTATCTCCGTTTTTTGTAACATAAGGTTTAAAAAACAAATCTTTAGTATTTAAAATACTGCCGTCGGTAGTCTGAAAATTGATGTTAAAAGAGGCGTTTTTATCTTTAATTAAAAACAAAGGCAACGAATCGTATTTTTTATAATTTTTTACTTCAACTTCAACAATTTGACCTCCTGTATTGCTAATTGTTAGCTTTACAAATTTATTTTCTAAAACAGAAGTACCTTCTATTCCACTTATAGTACTTTGTGCAAACACGCCCATTTTTTTAGAATATGCAGCAAGTTTTGACGAGTCATTTTGAAAAACTTCTTTGCTTTCTTTAACTGTATTATTAGGTATATTTTTTTGTGAATTTACTTGTAGCTCTTTCGGTTTTATATCTTCTTTTGGTTTATTATTATTCATCCATAATAGCAAGATTCCTCCTATTAAAATCATTCCTATAAAAGAATTTATATCAAATTTCTTCTGCTCCATATTTTTAAATTTGCTAAATTTTTGCTGATTAGTTTTATATAATTTACTGGGTTATTATTTTTTTGTAGAAGAACTTTTCGAGTAACTTAAAGCTGCTTTTACAAAGTCTATAAATAGCGGATGAGGTTTTAGAATAGTGCTTTTATATTCTGGGTGATATTGCACTCCTACAAACCACTTATGACTAGGTATTTCTATGATTTCTACTAAACTTGTTTTAGGGTTTTTACCAGTCGCTATCATCCCTGCAGCCTCTAATTGGCTTAAATATTTATCGTTAAGCTCATATCTATGCCTGTGGCGTTCGCTTATATTTTCATTTCGGTAAGCAGAATAGGCTTTAGAGTTGTTTAATAGTTTACAATCCCAAGCTCCTAAACGCATTGTGCCACCTTTGTCAGTTATGTTTTTTTGACTTTCGACCAAATCTATAACCGGATTTATACAATTCTTTTTCATTTCAGTTGAAAAAACATCTTTTAAACCGATAGCGTTTCTAGCAAATTCTATAACCGCCATTTGCATTCCTAAACATATTCCGAAGAAAGGCAAATTGTTTTCTCTTGCATATTGAATCGATTTTATTTTTCCGCTTATGCCTCTGTCTCCGAAGCCTGGAGCAACTAAAATTCCGCTTACTCCTCCTAATTTCTTTTCAAAATTTTTAGAATTAATACTTTCTGAATGTATCCAGTGCAAATTTACCTTTGTTTCAATAGAAGAACCCGCATGTATAAAGGCTTCTTTAATAGACTTATAAGCATCTTGTAGCTCCACATATTTGCCGATTAAGGCTATTTCTACCTCGTTAACTGGGTTTTTATATTTTTTTAAAAAATTGTTCCAGTCTTTTAGGTCTGGCTTCTTTTTAATTGGTAAATTAAGTTTTTTTAATACAGATTTATCTAAACCTTCTTTTAGCATTAAATTAGGAACATCATAAATTGTTTCCGCATCTATTGACTGTACAACGTCTTCTTTTTTAACATTACAAAATAGTGCTAATTTAGATTTTATATCATCCGATATTTCGTGTTCTGTTCGGCAAACTAATATATCTGGGCTAACTCCACTTTGCATCAGCGTTTTTACAGAATGTTGTGTCGGTTTTGTTTTTAGCTCTTTAGTAGCAGACAAATAAGGCAAAAGGGTCAAATGAATAACTATTGCATTTTCTTTGCCTACTTCCAAAAGCATCTGTCTAACAGCCTCTACGTATGGCAATGATTCTATATCGCCAACTGTACCGCCAATCTCAGTTATAATGATATTATAATTTCCTTTATTTCCTAAAATTTGAATCCGGTTTTTTATTTCATCTGTAATATGCGGAATTACTTGTACCGTTTTTCCTAAAAACTCGCCTTTTCGCTCTCTGTTAATTACAGACTGATATATTCTTCCTGTTGTAACATTATTAGCTTGACTTGTAGTAATATTTAAAAAACGCTCGTAGTAGCCTAAATCTAAATCGGTTTCAGCACCGTCATCCGTAACATAGCATTCGCCATGCTCATAAGGGTTTAAAGTGCCAGGGTCAATATTAATATAAGGATCTAATTTTTGAATAGTTATATGATAACCTCCTTCTTGAAGTATCTTAGCTAGCGAGGCTGCAATAATACCTTTTCCGAGTGACGACGTTACTCCGCCTGTTACAAAAACGTATTTAGTATCTTGCATAACTCCTTATTAAGTTTGGGCAAAAGTACTAACTCTAAATTTTATGACAAATAAAAAAATGAGGAATAATTTACAGGGAAATTATTATTTACTAATGTACCTCAGTTATCCGTTGTGCATTTTAAATAACACTGTTTTTCAGTAAGATGGACAACTTTTTTCACTCTAAATCATAATGCGCAACGGATTATAATGAAAGTTTTAATCTAGCAAAAATAAACCTTCCAGTATATCCAAATTGAGAGGTTCTTCTTGAATATACAAACTGGTCTCCAGAGGTTCCTCCTGCTCTGTTTTCGTCAGGATATATATCAAAAATATTATTAGCTCCTATAGAAATATCAACCTTGTCATTAAGCGATTTAACCACTGTTAAGTCAGTTACTAATTTACCTCCATAAACAGCATCTTCGCTCACTGTAGCATCACTAACTCTATCACTTGCGCTAAAATCATCTGGGTCAGTTACTTTTCCAAAATATACATTTCTTAACATAAAACTCCAAGTATTTAAGGTTAGTAGGTTAGTAAGATTAAACTTAACTCTAGGCTGTGCTAGCGTTATAAAAGCTTCTTCTTGTCCGCCAAAAAAATCACCACTTAATCCAGCATTTTTTATTTTTTCAGGAACATAAATGTTCTCAACTACTGTTTTATTAAAAGTAGAGGCAAAGCTGTTTTTAAGCTTCATATCACCCCAAAATGAAGTATTATGTGACAACACAACTTCTACTCCTGTAGATTTGGTGTCTATAGCGTTAACAAAAAAACGAGCACTATTAGCTCCTGCGGATTTAAAAATATTAGCAAGTTCAGTAGCGTTTTCTCCAGCTTTAAAGCTACCACTATATACTATTCTATCTTTAATTTTGATACTATAAAAATCTGCCGTAATAGAAAAATTGTCATATTTTCCAGTAACCCCAAAACTAAAGCTGTTAGAAGTCTCTTCTTTAAGTTGGTCAATACCTATTAAATTAGCTGCTCTACTATCATTAGTAAAAGTTCCTTGTTCAACAGGCACATTATCTTGAAAAATAGTACTCGTTCTGCTAAAGTATTGTTGATGTAAAGAAGGAGCTCTAAATCCCGAGCTATTTGCTGCTCGTAAAGAAAGCTGGTCTAACAATTTAATACGAGTTGCTATCTTATAGTTAAAAGTACTTCCAAAGTCAGAATAATTTTCATACCTTCCTGCTAAACTAACTAAAATATTTTCAGTAAAATCGGCTTCAAAATCAGCATATAAAGAAAAGTTACTTCTCGATTTTGAGGTAGCATTTTTAGGGTCATAACCTCTAAATACCTGTGAGCCTCCACCTAATACGGCTCCCGTAAAATTGTTTTTTACTAACAATTCCGTTGGAGTAGTACTATTTACCGGATTTCCATTAATATCATAACTTGTATAAGAAGCTTCCTCTCCAGCTATAATTTCATACTGCTCTAATTTATATTCCGAACCAAAAGCTACATTTAAACCCTCAAAAATATCTTCATAAAATTTAGTAATATCCAAGTTGGTTGTGTTTTGAGAAAACCCTAAACTACCAGCATTAAAAGAGCTAGGCGTAGCTACACCAAGGGTACCATTACTAGAATTACCCACAGTAATATCAAAAGTATTCTTACCATAAGTATTTGAAAAATCAATATCCCAGTCTTTTAGCTTTCCTTTAATTCCAAAAGATATAGATACATCCAAAATATTAGACCCTATATTCGGTAAGAATCCATTAGTAAATGCAGGTGTATTTGCTCTACCATCTGATTGTGCCGGTCTTCTGTAAAAACCAGAAGCTAAACCTTGTCTATAACTAACTCCTCCAAAGCTATATAACTCTGTATCGATACTTAAAGGAATAGACATATTAGCAAAAAACTTACCTTCTCTTAGTTTTGATGTCCCTACCTTAAATCTAAAATCTTTTCGAGTTAAGCCTCTTGCTTTAAGTTCTTCTTTATCGGCATCAAAGTCTAATAATTTTCTTAAGTTATCAATACCTGCTTGTTGGCTAACATCTAATGCTGCTATTTGCTGAGATACTCCTGCGTCTAAATAACTAATTTTCTGTCCTGCAGTCTGATAATCTGCCAAAGTCATATCCGCCACATTTTTTCCGTCAGCAGCAAAAATTCGTTCGGCTGCATGATATCCTCTAAAAATGTCTCCAGAATAGTCTTTATTTCTCAACGCAGGATTTCTAATAGCTAACGAGCCTGTAAAGTTTATAAACCCATCCTCTCCAATAGGCAAACCATAATTAGCATTTATTTGAAGTTTTTCTCCGTCTATTCCCTTTTCAAAATGATTGCTATTTTTACTAACGTTACCTCCTGTTGTAACTAGAATATCAAATCCAACAGACCTTTTAAGCACTATGTTAATAACTCCTGCTATAGCATCAGAACCATATTGTGCGGCTGCTCCATCTCTAAGCACTTCAATTCTTTGAATAGCAGCAGCCGGAATTGCATTCATGTCTGTACCAACACTACCTGCCCCTACGGTTCCGTTTACGTTAATTAAGGCACTTGTATGTCTTCTTTTTCCATTAATAAGCACAAGAACTTGATCGGGTCCTAAACCTCTTAAAGATGCAGGGTCTATATGGTCAGTTCCGTCTGAAACTGTTTGTGGTTGAGAAGTAAACGAAGGAGCTACATAATTTAAAATCTCGTTTACAGATACCTGCCCTCCAACACTCACTATTCCTTTAATGTCTATAATATCTATAGGAACTGCACTTTGTGTAGAAGTTCTATTTACATTTCTAGAACCCACAATAGTAATTGTTTCTAACTGCAAACCTTCTGATAACTGAACATTAATGGTGGTATTTGTTCCAACAACCACTTCTTTAGCATCATAGCCTATATATGAGAATATTAAAATACTGCCTTCTGGACATTCACAATTTAGAGAATAATTTCCATCAAAATTTGTGGTGGTTCCATTACCTGTCCCTTTTACTAGTATAGAAACTCCTGGCAATGGATCTCCATTCGTGTCAGAAACTTTTCCTTGAAGAGTTCTTTGTGCTTTTTCTTTAATAGATTTTTTAGCATCTATGACAGCTTTCTTTAAAATAATGTGCTTATTTCTGAACACAAAATCTATGTTATGACCTTTAAAAAGTTTGTTCAAAACTTTTGATATTAATTTGTTTTCTACACTTAAAGAGACTCTTCTTGCGACATCTATTTTGTTGTTATTAAATAAAAATCGAACTTCAGATTGAGATTCAATATTATTAAAAACTTCTTGAATAGTTGCGTTTTTTACATTTAATGTAACTTTTACATTTTGAGAATAGGTGTTTGCTTGTACTTGAAATAAAGTAGCAAGAAAAACTAATAAAGTTAGTTTCATTTTTAAACAAAGATTGTTAGTCTTTTTTTCTTGTTTAAAAAAAATGCTTGAGATAAAATTTTTCATGTTTTTAATTGGGTTTAATTGGTTTATAATTAATTTTTAATTGTTTTATTATGCTGAAAAATGTTGTTACATGTTAAGTTTCACAAGGTTGTTGTTTAATTTGAACTTGCTTAATTTACAAAAATAGGATTTTATTTTTAAAATACTAGAGATTATTTTTAAAAAGGCTCTAGACTAGAAGATTTTATTTTTTTAACAAATATAATGATAATTATAAATTGTTGAACTGGAGAAAACTCGATAGAGTTTTCCTATTTCAACAATTCTTTTTTTTAATCATTTTCGATAGTTCATCTTCCATTTCTTTTGTTGTTTTTCTCCATCTCCATTCACACTCTTTTAGATGTAATGTAAAGGTAGTTTTAACTCCATTAAATTTTGCTAATCTCCTTTTTGTAAAACTCCAAAAACTTTCTATTCCGTTAATGTGAACTCCTTGTTTATCTGAAAAATGTTTGCTCTTATCTATACGAAAATGTTTACTATATCCTAAATCCAACAATCCATAATATCCTCTCCAACCATCAGTAAATATAATGCTTTCAAGACTTATTTTCCCTTTAATAACTTTTCTTAAAGTGGCTTGTTTTGCATTAGGAATTAATTCTGTGTAAACTCTCCCTTGTCGTTCAAAAACTCCAAATACAGGTTGTTTCCAAGTTCCTCTTCCTCGTTTTTGAGACATGTTTATTCCTCGCAATCTTTTCGTACCAAAATAAGCTTCGTCTAACTCTACTTCTCCAAAAAATTTAGTCTTATCCCAGGTTTGTTTTTTATAAATTAATTCTCTGAAAATTCTAAAATATCTATTAATTGTGTTTCTATTTAATCCTAAAATTTCCGATGTTTTTGTAGCATCAATATCACTACAAAAACATTTAATAAGTTTTTTTATTTTAAAACTGCTTAATTTACTATATTTAATAGGCATTACAGAACAAATTTAATGATTTGTTCTAGTCTTAAGCCTACAAAATTGAAATTAAAATAGAGCCTACTTTTTGTCCACTTGAAATAAATAAACTAAAAACAGCCTACTTTTTGTCCATTACACCAAAAAATTTGCTTTTCTTTCGCTTGGTTAAGATTATAGATTTATAGTAAGCGTTCCGAAAACTCTTTTATTGCCATTTTGTAGCTCGGCAGGATTTATAGATTTAGATTCGGGATAAAAATCATGTATTGAAGTATTCCTATAGTCAGTATAAGAAAAATCGAGTTTTACGCTTCCGAAATTATAACCAAAGCCAAATGAATAGCCTCTCAAATTATCTGATTCTATAGCAGTCCTACTAAAGTTTAACTCATATCTATACCCACCCCTTAAACTAAACCTTCCTAACCTCCATTCAGTTCCAGCATTATAAGTAGAGGTGTTCCTTAAATATTTTTGGAATGTTTTGTCGTTTTCAGAAAAAACACTAGAATTAGATGTTAGCCTTATTTCTCGGTAAAATCTTCTAGTATAGTCAAAACTTATTAAACCGAGTTTTCCAAATACTAAAGCTGCACTTCCAGTTAATTTTCCAGGGGTTCTTAAATCGTATAAGTTATCAAGCGGTTCTTCCGGATATGGATAATCTTCATAATAATCTTTATATTTAGTTTTGTTATCGCTATCACTATCACTAACCGAATAATCATAAGAATCTTCATAATAATAAATAGGACTATAACTCGATTCTAAAATATCGGAATACCAAGTAGGAGTTTGGTATGAAGCACCTATTCTAAAAAACGAATTAACTTTATATATAAAACCAATATTAGCAGAAAACCCATTCCCTTCTGTTTGGCTTTCTTTATAAGGAGCTATTGATAAATAATCTTTTTTTTCGCCTTTATAATATTCATCTGCCGTTGTTATTTGACTTTTTTCAAAAAAATTCAAATTATAAAAATTAATGCCAAGCCCTATATGTAATTTGCTTTGATGCACAGCCGAAAAAGCCACTGTTATTTCTGAAATTTCGCCTTCATAACTGTTTGTAAAACTTTGTCGACCTGGGTGTATATAAGGCTCCGACACTGATTTGCCTATTGAAGACTGTTCTGTAAAATTTGTGGAGTAATTATTTCCTTGAGCAAAAAGACTGTTATTAAGGTCTTTCATAATTCGATAATTAAAACCGATTGCAAACCTGCTCCATTCCGAATCATTAATATCGTCAAAAACAATAATAGCTCCAGCTTGCGATAAATTAAAATATTCGTTTTGAGATTTTATAGAGTTGTTATAATATCTAGAATTAACCTCTGCGTCTCTATAGCTTCCAGTAACTGATATTGCACTATTTTTCATAACCGAAATACCTGCAGGATTAACATTTAAAGAGGAAACATCCCCACCTAATGCCCCGAAAGCACCACTCATTGCAGTGTATCGCGAAGTGCCATTATTGTCATTTTCTGAAAAAAGAGTTGCCAAATCATAATAACCTAATAATGATTGCGAATAACCCTCTATTGCAAATACTAAAAAAAAAGTAAAAGTTAATATCTTATTCATTGTGTTTTGGTTTTTTAATTTCTCCCTCTTCTCCTTCTAGTCGAATGACTTCTCCTCGAAGAGAATCTTGCCGAAGAAAGTTTTTTGTTAGAATTATATCTTGCCTTTCTAGGGGTAGAATAGTTTTTTCTTATAGATGTGTTATTTTCCCCTTTATAGCTGTTTTTAACATTTGCATATTGACGGTATCTTCTATTATTATAATTATTTGCACCACTATTTTTCCTGCCTCTAAACGATCTTCTTTTTGAAGGAGTTGCTCGTCTTCTAAAAGTTCTTGACTTTGTTGGACGCGACGATCTTCTTCTATTTGGACTAACGCGCCTATTTGGACTAGCTCGCCTATTATTAGCAGGAACTCTTTCCCTTGAAGTTGCTCTATTATTTCTCGTTCTGTTTCTTCTATAAGTGTTATTGTATAAAGCTCTTCTGCGAGACCTAGGATTTATGTAATATCTATTTCTATAAAAACGATTGTTCCAACCCCTAGTAATTAAAAAACCAGTACCAGACCAACCATAAAAATTATAATACGGAGAACCCCACATCCCCAAGCTTCTATAAGCCCAAGGGTTGTATCCCCAAGCAAAATTGTTGTAACCAAAATTCCAAGAATTATAAAATCCGCCATTCCATAACCAAGGGCTATTCCAGTTTGAATAGATGTTTATGTTAATTTCATCTCGATCGTTAAAACCCCAAGGCTGGTTTTCGTAGTAAGGCGGACTATCATAGTAGGGCGGGCTATCATTTGCGGTGTAAGTATCGTCTATTGAGCTATAATCTTCAATATTTGTAAAAACTTCATCGTTATTTTGTCTTTCTATACTATCTAATTTTCTTAAAAGAGGGCTGTTTTCAAATTCGTCTTCAACCTTATCTTTAAAATCATCCTCAACAACAACTTTATTATTTACTTCAGCTACAACTTTTCTTTGAGGTTGAGGTTCTCTTTGAGGTTGAGGTTCTCTTTTTTTTGTAGCAATAAGGTCGTCTTCATAAATTCCATCAGAATATATAGCACTTTGGTATGATTCGCAGGATATAAACATAAAGTTAGTAGCAAAGATTAAAGCTACTATGTAGAGAAATTCAAATTTTATGTTTACTCTTTTCATGATAATGATATTTTACAGGTGTTTGTCTTTTAATGCTATAAATATAGTTTAAAAAAACACTAATTTTGTTTTTTTATTTTAAAATTAAAGATACAACAAAATTAACATTTATATGCAAACAATATTTGTGCCAAATTTTTGATTATGAGTAAGCTATTGACAAAAAGAACAGATGATTATTCCAAATGGTATAATGAATTAGTTTTAAAAGCAAACTTGGCTGAAAACTCTGCTGTAAGAGGCTGTATGATCATCAAGCCTTACGGTTATGCAATATGGGAAAAGATGAAGTCGGAGTTAGATAAAATGTTCAAAGAAACTGGTCATCAAAATGCTTATTTCCCGTTGCTTGTACCTAAAAGTATGTTGGAAGCCGAAGAAAAAAACGCAAAGGGATTTGCAAAAGAATGTGCAGTTATTACGCACTATAGATTAAAAGCGGACGAGCTAAAACCAGGAAAACTACATATAGACCCAGAAGCTAAATTAGAAGAAGAATTAGTCATAAGACCAACTTCTGAAGCAATTGTTTGGAACGCCTATAAAGGCTGGATACAATCATACAGAAACCTTCCTTTATTAATAAATCAATGGGCTAATGTTGTGCGTTGGGAAATGCGACCGCGGCTGTTTTTAAGAACTGCCGAGTTTTTATGGCAAGAAGGACATACAGCACATGCTACAAAAAAAGAAGCGATTAACGAAGCAAAATTAATGCAAGAATTATATACCGAGTTTACAGAGAAATTTATGGCAATGCCAGTAGTTAAAGGAATAAAATCAAAAAGTGAACGATTCGCAGGGGCAGAAGAGACTTTTACAATTGAAGCACTAATGCAAGACGGAAAAGCGCTACAAGCGGGTACAAGCCACTTTTTAGGTCAAAATTTTGCAAAAGCTTTTAACGTTAAATTTACTTCTAAACAAGGAAAACAAGAATATGTTTGGGCAACTTCATGGGGGGTATCTACTCGTTTAATCGGAGGGTTAATTATGACACACTCCGACGACAATGGATTAGTTCTTCCTCCAAAATTAGCTCCAATACAAGTTGTTATTATTCCTATTTATAAAAATAAGGAACAATTAAATGCCATTTCAGAAAAGGCAAATAGCATTGTTAAAGAGCTAAATGAAAAAGGAATTTCTGTTAAATATGACGATAAAGATACATCTAGACCTGGAGCAAAATTTGCTGAGTACGAACTAAAAGGTGTGCCTATTAGAATTGCTATCGGAAATAGAGACCTAAAAAATGGAGTTTTAGAAATTACAAGAAGAGATACTTTTGAAAAAAACATCTATAAGCAAGAAAATATTGCTAAAACTATAAAGAAACTTTTACAAAACATTCAGGAAAATTTATTCTCAAAAGCAATTAATCATAGAAAAAACAATACTAGAACAGTAAATACTTTTGAAGAATTTAAAGAAGTAATTAACAACAAAAACGGCTTTATTTCTGCACATTGGGACGGCACCGAAGAAACAGAAAACAAAATAAAGAAGCTAACAAAGGCAACAATAAGATGTATTCCAAGTGATGCAAAAAAAGAAAATGGTAAATGCGTTTTTTCAGGAAATCCTTCTTCTAAAAGGGTGCTTTTTGCCAAAGCATACTAAATGATAATTTTAAGTTAAGCAGATTTTATTCCTTTCATTGCGGTCATTGATGCCCTAAGTTTTGCACCTATTTTTTCAACTGGGTGATTTCTAATTATATTATTTACCTTGATTAACTCTTGGTTATCTATACTTATTCCTGTACGAAACGGTTTGCCTATAACATCATCTGGAAGAGCTTCTATAAAATCTTTTAATAAGGGCTTACAAGCATGGTCAAATAAATAGCATCCATACTCGGCAGTATCAGAAATTACACGATTCATTTCATAAAGTTTTTTACGTGCTATTGTATTTGCAATTAGTGGAGTTTCGTGTAAAGACTCATAATAAGCAGAAGCATCAATAATGCCAGATTCGGTCATTGATTCGAACGCCAATTCTACGCCTGCTCTAACAAAAGCTACTAACAACGTGCCACGGTCGAAATACTCCTGTGCCAAAATTTCTTCTTCCGTGTTTGCTTGTTTTTCAAAAGCTGTTTCTTTAGTAGCTTTTCTCCAAGTTAATAAGTTTTTATCATTATTAGTCCAGTCTTTCATCATCGTTGATGAGAAGTAGCCAGTCATAATATTATCCATGTGCTTATGGAACAAAGGACGCATTATGTTTTTTAGTTTTTCTGAAAGTTCAAAGGCTTTTAATTTAGCTGGGTTAGATAGCCTGTCCATCATATTAGTTATACCACCGTGCTTTAATGCCTCTGTAATGGTTTCCCAGCCGTATTGAATAAGTTTTGCAGCATAGTTAGGGTCTATTCCGTCTTTTACCATTTTATCAAAAGACAAGATTGAGCCAGTTTGCAACAGACCGCACAAAATAGTTTGCTCACCCATTAAATCTGATTTTACCTCAGCAACAAATGAAGATTCTAATACTCCTGCTTTATGACCGCCCGTAGCAACAGCATACGCTTTTGCTTGTAACCAACCTTTTCCTTCTGGGTCGTTTTCTGGGTGTACGGCTATTAATGTCGGAACCCCGAACCCTCTTTTAAATTCTTCTCTAACTTCGGAACCAGGAGATTTTGGTGCTACCATAATTACTGTTATGTCTTTACGGATTTGAATTCCTTCTTCAACTATATTAAAGCCATGAGAATAACTTAAAGTAGCTCTTTTTTTTATTAACGGCATAATTGCTTTTACAACACTTGTGTGCTGCTTATCTGGAGTTAGGTTTATTACTAAATCTGCGGTTGGAAGCATTTCTTCGTAAGTACCGACAGTAAACCCATTGGACGTTGCATTTATATAAGACTCTCGCTTTTCATTTATAGATACTTGTCTTAATGTATAACAAACATCTAACCCCGAGTCTCTCATATTTAACCCTTGATTTAAGCCTTGAGCTCCGCATCCAACTATAACAATTTTTTTTCCTAACAATGCTTTTACGCCACCTTCAAACTCATAAGCGCTCATAAAACGACATTTTCCTAATTGCTGTAATTTTTCTCTTAAAGTTAATTTGTTAAAGTAATTTGACATTTTATTATAGTTTATTTATGTGCAAAAATAGTAAAAAAACAAAGGCTATACTCAAGCACTAGAAATTTTGAAGAATACTGTTTTAGAAACTGATGATTATTGGATTTTTTGACTGATAAACAACTACGGCACTCGTTACAAACGAACGCTAACAGGGAGATTTTAGCAAGTTCATTCCCTTATTCCAGATGATGCTCCAACTATAATTACTCTTTTCTCTCAGTCTTTATCTTTTCTTGCTTCTGACTAAAGTAAAATTATATTACTGAAAATCAGATGATTAAGAATATTCAAATTACTCATTTTATCTTTAAATTTTCAACCACAATTTACTCATTTTTACGTTAGCAAACCTACTGAAGTTTTTGAGGTCTATGAGGGATTGCTTACAACGTCCAAACATACCAAATACAGCACATCCAAGTCAGCTAAATTTCCAATATTATAAATTTACGTTTGGAAATATATAAATAATCTCACAAACACAAAAAACCAATCAATAGTAAACCTAAAAACCTCTGAAGTTTCTCTAGCGAGGGCTTTCGTAAATTGGCTTTTACCAGTATTTTTTTATACGGTGTTATGCTTTCGGCTATGCGATTTGGATACTATTATTTTCAAGTTTTACGCTGAATTGAATTTCAGCTTTTAATACTTTAAATACGCTCATTATCGTTTCAATTCTAGCACTATTTGCATTATTTTCAAGTTTTGAAATTTGAGATTTATTGACACCTATCATTTCTCCTAATTTTTCTTGAGTCAAATTGCGTTCTTTTCGAGCTGTCTTAATCATAAGACCCAACAAATCCATACGAAGCTCATATTCGTATTCATCTCTTTCTTTGGTTCCTTTTTTTCCGATATATCTATCTTCCATTTCAGATAAGCTATATGTTTTTAATTTTGCCATTATCTTAATCTTTTAAGTACTCGTTCATTATTGCTTTTGCTTTGTTAATTTCAGCCTTTGGAGTCTTCTGTGTTTTTTTAATAAACCCATTAGTCGCAATTACCAAAGTGTTTTTACTATCTCGTTTATCCCAAAAAGACAATAACCTTATCTGTTTGTTTAAAAATCGAATTCTAAATTCCCAAATATCACCTGTTAGTTTTTTAAATAGTTTTGGGTCGTTTGAATTTTCAGCTAATCTAACATTGTAAAATATCTTTTTTTGGGTTTTAGTATCAAGATTTTTAATAAAATCATCAGCACTTTCTAAAAATATTGTTTTGAAATATTCCAATTAAAAATCTTTTCACAAAGATATATAAGTTTCTAAATTTAGCAACTTATTGTTTTATGTACAGCTTCAAGTCTCTTTTCGGCTTATTCCGACCGTTACAGGTTTCGTTAATTCTGACTAACGTAAAATTATATTACTGAAAACCAGATGATTAAGAATATTCCAATTTCTCATTTTATCTTTAAATTTTCAACCACAATTTACTCATTTTTACGTTAGCAAACGTACTAAAGTTTTTGAGGTCTATGAGGTATTGCCCATAACGTATGTATAAACCGACAATTCGGTTTATTTCGCATGGCTATATTCTAAATTATGACTGCATTAGTGTTTGTTTTCCATATCTCCCAAGTCTCTTGTCCTGCAAAGGCAAAGTAGGCAAATTCCTTTAATCGTTGGTTGCTATTCTTTATACGTTCAAGTATCATAAACCAGTTCATGTAATTTTGCAGATATTTTGTTGCTACGCCGTTAAAGGGCTTCATCCATTCTCTTAATCTTTTAGCAGTATTGTTTACATTTTGTACGTGATACACTTTGTTTTTTACTCTCTGTCCTTTTGATACATTAAACTTTTTGTGATGTATGTTATTACTTTTAGCAAATGCTGTATAGAAGCGATGAGCATCTGTACAAAGGGTTTCTACTTTATCTAATTTTCTGGCAAATACAGTTTCTAAATCTTTCTTGCTTATACGCCCTCTTGTCGCTACTTTGAGTTCTTTGTTGTCGATTCTGTCACAGGTAACAACAACTGCTATTTGCTCATTACTAATACCCCGCTTAATAGCTTTACTGCCACGTTTTCGTGGTTTTCTATCTAGCTCTCTATTTCCCTTGCTAGATTCTAAAAAGAAAATATCATCACTCTCTGTAATGCCTTCAAAACCATTAGGATATGCTTGTTTAAAAGAACTTAGAACCTTGTGTCGCCAATCAAAGGATGTTTGAATGCTAATGTTTGTTTGTTCTGCACATTTCTTAATAGAATAACCCATAAGCATATTATATAAATAGGTGGGTAATAATTCAGGTTTTTTTAACCCAAAAATGACTTTACCCGTCGTATTTCTGAAATACTTTTTACAATCTTTGCAATAATAACGTTGCACTCCTTTGCTCTTGCCATTAGCACGAATGTTATCCCTCTTACAATGAGGGCAGTTGATAGATTGCTTAACACTTGATGTTGCTAAAAGGCTAAATGTATCATCTGTATCTGTTGAAATTAGTAATAAAAGCTCATTAACTATGGCTTGACGACTTGTCGAATCAAGACTTTTAAAGTATTCTGTAAAGTTTTTAGGTATCATTTTGTAAAGTTTTAGCAAATATACAACTTATTTAAGTCTTATGTTAGAATATAGCCTTTCGCATTTATATTTTCTTTTTAATAGTGCCTAGCCTCCCGCTTTTGGCTGACTAAACACTACTGTTTTTTATTTATTTGTAAATTGTCTAACAGGCTTTTAGCGACAAACATACTATATAAGACCGTTGCAAGGTTAAAAACTAATAAAATTAGAAGTCTTTATTATATCACAAAACAATTAACTTGTTGTATTTCAATCTTTTATGTTTTTAATTTTTATTTTTTCAAATATACAGACAATGTTATTCTTTGAATATCAATTACTTAACCTTGCAACGGTCTATATATATAATTACTAGCTTAAAAAAATAAAGAAGTTTTTGCACAGTCTAGTGGGTTTAGTGTACGCCGTTTTTAAATGGCGTTTTGCACTTTGCTAGTGGTCGTTTTATTTTCTTGTTCTGTTGCTAACCTATACAAATAATCTGGCGAAAAATCAGCTCCATTTTCCCACTCTATAGTAAATGGATCCATCTTAAAATTTTTGAAAAATGAGATTTTTTTAAGAGGTTCAAAAATTGGTTTATTGAGCGTATTGTATAAATCAACTGCTTTGACTTCCCCTGTATTAAAAGTTAATTGAATTTTATAATTGTTCAAATACTTTGCTTTTTCAACTAATAGTAATTCCATAATATTTTTATTTTAAAGGTTCTATATTAGGTAAATTTTCTCCTTTAACAGATAGCTCCCATAGCTGTAGTAATTCTTTTTTATGTAATTCCATCCATTTAAAAATTAATTTTAATGCTCTCTTGGGCATCTTTACTTTTACTAATCCAGTTTTTAAATTTATCGAAATAGTATTTCCTGAATATTCCGCATGAATGTGCGGTGGGCTTATGATCATCATGTAACATATAAATCCTAATTCCATAAAATATGCTTATTTCAGACATATTTAGTTAAATATTTATTCTAATTTGCTCCGTTAATGATCACTAACTAACAAATAAACACCATACAACATTTATATTTCATTTATACTTTCTTTTTACAGCGTTTAGCCTCCGCTTTTGGTTGGCTAAATACTACTGTTTTTTTATTTATTTGTAAATTGTCTAATGGGCTTTTAGAGACAAATATACTATATAATTATTAACTCCAAAAATAAACCTAAATAACACTAAACCTAAAAACCTCCGAAGTTTGTCCAGTTTCGGCATTAATAGTTTTTTGACTAACTTTTTGAATTTCTCAATTAAATTCAAGGTAATTTTTACTAGTTTTTGGCATCGCTGTTTTATTTTAAAATCAGCAACAAGTGTAGTCCTCTCATTTTAGAATCTGACTTTTATTTTACTTTTTACTTTTCTTAATAAGTAAAGTAATATTTCAAAATTCTACAATTCACTCATTATTAGTAATTTTACCTTCATTTGTTTTCTAAAAATAACCTTCGATTTGCTAAAATCAACCTTCGCAAAACTCTTAAATAGCTTCGCAAAACTTTTAAATAGGTACTCATTAAAAATTCTACTATTGGCTAAACATCAAACTTTTCAACACATCAAAGTTTAAAAACGCAACGACAAATTCACGATTTAAGTCAAAGCAAAATAATCCTGGTTTTCAATAAAGTGGAAGACTTTTTTTATTTATTTAGTTTATTATTATATGCTTCTAACAACCCAGTTATATTCATTTCTTCTTTGGTAACTGCAATTCTCCCCGAGCGTGTATATTGCATAATGCCAAAGCTACTTAATTGATCGTATAGATTTGTAATTTCTTCTTTTCTCCCTGACTTTTCAATAATAAAAAACTTTCTGTTTACGGTTACTATTCTCGCATTGCTTTTTTTTATAATATTTTGTATTTGAGGCTCTTCAAACAAAAGCTCCGATTTTATTTTAAACAAGCCCGAAATTTGATAAATAGTAGCGTCTTCGTTGTGGTAATACGCTTTTATTACTTCTACTTGCTTTTCTATTTGACCTATAACTTTCTTAATGTTTTCTTCTGTCATATTTACAACAATAGTAAATTTAGAAACACCTTTGATTTCCGAAGGAGAAGTATTCATACTTTCAATGTTTATATGCCTTCTTTGAAAAATTGCTGAAATTCTATTTAACAGCCCAATATTATTTTCTGTATAAATTGATACAGTAAAAAGTTGTTTATTGATATTCATTTTTATAATTTTTTAGTATATGTTTTATTCCAACCTTACATCAGAAACACTTGCCCCAGAAGGAATCATCGGAAAAACATTATCTTCTTTTTCTACACAAATTTCTAGAACATAAGCTTCTTTGCTTTCTATCATATCTGCAACGGCTTTTGTTAAATCTTCACGCTTTGTAACCTTATGTGCTTTTAGATAATAACCTTTAGCAATAGCTACAAAATCTGGGTTTGTCATTTCGGTAGAAGCATATCGTTTATCAAAAAAAAGCTGTTGCCATTGACGAACCATTCCTAAAAAATCGTTGTTGAGGATTACTACTTTAACCGCAATGTTTTGCTGAAAAATAGTCCCTAATTCTTGAATAGTCATTTGATAACCACCATCTCCACAAACAGCGATAACCTCTCTTTCTGGCTGTGCCATCTTTGCACCAATTGCAGCCGGCAAACAAAACCCCATAGTCCCTAAACCACCCGAAGTAATATTGCTTTTAGTTATATTATAATCGGCGTATCTACAAACAACCATCTGATGCTGACCAACATCGCTTACTATTGCGGCATCTCCTTTAGTTTGAAAATTAATTTCTTTTAAAACCTCGCCCATCGTTATGCCTTCTTTTGTCGGATATAAATCGTTTTTGATTACTTTTTTATATTCAATAGCATATAAATCTTTAAACTTTTGATGCCAATTAGAATGAGAGTTTTCTTTTAGCAAAGGCAATAATTTTTTTAAGCTAGACTTTGCATCTCCTAAAACAGCAACATCTGTTTTAACATTTTTATTTATTTCGGCAGAGTCTATTTCAAAATGTATAATTTTTGCCTGCTTAGCATAGCTATTTAAACGCCCTGTAACTCTATCATCAAAACGCATTCCGATAGCAATTAAAACATCGCACTCGTTAGTCAAAATATTCGGTGCATAGTTGCCGTGCATACCTACCATTCCTACGTTTAGCGGATGAGATGTAGAAATAGCAGACGCTCCCAAAATAGTCCACGCCGCAGGAATACCCGCTTTTTCAACTACTGCTTTTAACTGCTCTTCGGCATTACTTAAAATAACGCCCTGCCCCCAAACTATTAAAGGTTTTTTTGCTTTATTAATTAACTTTGCTGCCGATTCTATTGAAGGCAAATCTGTTTTAGGAATCGGATTGTAGCTTCGTACTTTTGTGCATTTTTTATATACAAAATCAAACTCTTCAATTTGTGCATCTTTAGTAATATCAATTAAAACAGGACCCGGTCTGCCACTTTTTGCGATATAAAAGGCTTTTGCCATAATTTCTGGAATATCCGAAGCCTTTGTTATTTGACGATTCCACTTTGTAACAGGAGTAGAAATGCCAATAATATCGGTTTCTTGGAAAGCATCGCTACCCAATAGATGCGAAAAAACTTGACCAGTAATACAAACTATCGGAGTGCTATCTATTTGTGCATCGGCAATTCCGGTGATTAAGTTTGTTGCACCAGGACCAGAAGTCGCTACCGCTACTCCTACTTTACCAGAAATTCTTGCATAGCCTTGTGCTGCATGAGTTGCGCCTTGCTCGTGGCGTGTTAATACGTGATGAATTTTATCTTGATATTTATACAACTCATCATAAACTGGCATAATTGCTCCGCCGGGATAGCCGTAAATAGTTTTTACGCCTTCTGCTAATAAGCATTTTATAAGGGCTTCGCTGCCAGTGATTTTTTCTTTAGTATTCATTATGGTTTGTTGTTTTGTTGTTGATTTTGTGTTCATTAAATCTGCCATTGTTAAATTTTATTTTGGTAATCGTTGTGTTTATAAAGTTATGCATTTATTATATTTCAACATCATCTATGGGGATGTTATTTTCTTTGCAATATTTTTCTACTTCTGAGTCGTTTTTAAAGTAATCATCAGAAAAAAGTTCTAGCTCTTTTTCTGTTCCCGAAATATATTTCTCACTTGCAGTCATCAGTTTTTCAATTATAGTAATAAAACCTTTAAATTCTTTATTCATTTCACAAAGTTTATCAATCGTTTTAAAATCTAATTCTCTATATCTTGAAGGAAAAAGTATTTTACTTTGATAAGGATTAGAATCTAACTCTATTATTCCAATTCCGAAAGATTGATTTAATCTTTCCATTTCATCTGATAAATTATTGCTAAATTCAAAAGCAACTAAATATCCATAATTTGCCCAACTGGAATTTGAAACTGCTTGAAAATATGCTTTTTTGAGTTCTGCATCTGAATTGATTTCTTTTTTTATTTCATAAGAATTTAATTTAAAAGTATCTACACGGTTAATTGACTTTAAAAAATTTTGACTAACTTTTGTACGTAACTTCAAAAAATTTATTCCAACCATATCTGGATGTGTCCAAATTTGATTATTATCTTTTCTATATTTTGACCGCTCATGAGAAATAGTTTTAGAATATATTTTTCCCTCCTTTAAAAAACTACTTAAAAGTTTGTGTAAACTTCTCTCATTATATACTTTGTCTTTACTTTCTGTAGTTTTTTTAGAACTAATTTTTGATAAGTTTATTTCTAATTCAATGCTATCTTCATTTTTGGTTAGATAATAAAGAAAAGCACCTCCTTTTGGCTCAATTCTTTTAACTCTTGTATCTCCTTTTGTAATAAACCTCCCCAATGTTCCTGAAATTGTCACAGTAGGAGTTTTTGAGTTTTTAAAATCATAATAATTATTTTCTTTTATATAATTATAAACAACCATATAACTTGAAGGAGTCTCTAACTCGTCAAGGCTTTTTAAAATAGCTTCTTTAATAGTCATAATTTCGCTTACTTTCATATTTTTAAAATTTTATATTAACGCCAGTCTAATTAGATATAACAGAATCAACAGAGTTAGAAATCGGTCCCGACTGCCCTTTGCTATTTAGAAAAGCGACACAAATATACACAACTTTTTTCTCGTCTCCTCTATTAAACGACAGTTTTATATTGCTTTTGCTCTCGTTTTTAAATAAGTGATAGTCTTCCTTTGCTGGCTCTGGGTCGTTGGCTTCTGTAATTGCCGTAAAAACGTTTACCGAATGAACTCCTTTTGGCAGTTTTCTATAATTCAAATGTCGGTTTATCGGATCGTACAGCTGAATTGTTAATGCTCTTACTCCGCGAGAAACGATATTTATAACTGGAGTTATTTTTGGAGCTGGAACTTCTGACCTTGTTTTTCTTTTCGGAATGCCTAAGACTTTGCGGTCTTCATCGGTTAAGTTTACCTCAAACGAGTATTTTAAATTTTGCTGCATCGCCCTAAAGGTTCTTTCTAAAACTTCTTGTTGTTGGTGCATTTCTGCAACGAGAGCCGGAGTTCGAGTTAACGGACTACTCGTTAATTCTATGATAGCATTCCAGTCTATTCTTAACTTTTTTAGCACTTCTAAGCCAGTTGTAGAAAATTTTAACCTCTCGTTATTGGCTTTTAAATATGGAACCGCTACGTTTATTTGCTCTGTTAAGTCTTTAATTGATTTTGACATATCTTTTAGTTTTATATAATTAATTTATGTTTATTCTGCATATTAAGAAACATTTTCCGTGTGTCAAAAAACATTTCTCGGAAGTCAAAAAATTTATTCTGCATATTAAGAAATATTTTCCGTGTGTCAAAAAACATTTCTCGGAAGTCAAAAAATTTATTCTGCATATTAAGAAATATTTTCCGTGTGTCAAAAAATATTTCTTGGAAGTCAAAAAATTTATTCTGCATATTAAGAAACATTTTCCGTGTGTCAAAAAATATTTCTCGGAAATCAAAAAATTTATTCTGCATATTAAGAAACATTTTCCGTGTGTCAAAAAATATTTCTCGTATGCCATAATCCATACTATAAAAAGCCGGTTTAATCATCCAAAGTTGGTTGTTTGTGTTATAGTTCTTGTCAAAAGTTTGTTTCCTGGATTTTTATTTCGGTTGTAAAACTATTCATACTAATTTTTTTCCATTATTAAAATATATTCTGTAGGATAGGCTACCGTTTTATTTGAACTTGTGGCTTTTATAAATCTTCCATTTTTTTTGTCTCTAATTGATGGCAACATTTTAGAAGGTATTTCTCTGTGAATAATATCAGATGTTTTAAATCCGATATTTTTAAATTGCTCTTGAAAAACTTCTGCATTTAAAATATCTACTCCTTGAAATTTAGTGTTACCAATAACTATAGCCGCTTTACCTCCTCTTTTTAAAACTCTTCTTATTTCTAAAAAACTTTCTAACATATCCGAAAAATAATTTTTTACTTCTCTTTGCTTTTTGTTTTTTAATCGAGATATAATTTGAGTTGCTAACTGGCTTTTTAAATCAATTATATTTATATTTTCTCTATAAGAGCTGCCTATAAACTTCTTTCTATAAATACTTATTTCTTCTAAATATCCTAACCACAATAATGGCAATTGATGTAAATCGGCATATTCATAAGAAGTAACATAAGGCGGACTAGTAACAACTAAAGCTGCTTTTTCGTTTTCACAAGGTAATTTTTTTGAAGTATTATTTTTTATAATTCTGTGCTTATCTATGTCGTTAAAAGCATCTGACGAAAGAATTGTATTAAACTTCTTATGCCTTTTTATCATTCTATCGAGGTGCCACTTAAATTTGTATAGCGGAGATATTTCTTTCTTGTTAAAATCTCTTGTAGGCTTTACACTTTTTTGCATCCAAATAGAACAAGATTTTAAAATTTGAGAAAATGCTACTAAAAAAAAATCTCTAATATCTATTTTATTTATTTTAAGTATATTTTTTAAAATAATTAGTAGCTCCGATTTTATGTGAGGTTTAAACCAGTAATCTATTCTTTTTGGCAATTCTACTTTAGTGTTATTGTTATTGCTAAAATTAGTTTGAAAAAGTAAATTGCTAGACTCTTCTAAAAGTAAATTACAGTCAATAGGTGTCGTTTTTACTTT
Organism: uncultured Polaribacter sp.; assembly: GCA_963422315.1. Lineage (GTDB taxonomy): Bacteria > Bacteroidota > Bacteroidia > Flavobacteriales > Flavobacteriaceae > Polaribacter. Next base: position 2,295,249 of record OY729423.1, on the reverse strand, counting down.
TGATACTAAAACAGCAATTTCATTAATGTCTGTTCCTATTCCAATTCTGTCGTTAACCAAAGCCTCGACAATAGTTGTACCGCTACCCATAAAAGGATCAATAACAACATCCCCTTTATCGCTATATTGTGTAATAATTCTACTAGCTAATTGTGGTATAAATTTAGCAGGATAAGTATAATATCCATGAGTAATATACGCCGTGTCTTTAATAGTTTTATCCGAAAATGACCAGTCGTATATAATAGGTAATTTTGAAAGTGTTTTATAACTCATAATTTTTTTATTTACATATTCTACAATGTTAGAAAGCGAACTCATAAAATCATTATATCAATTACACACCTTATAACTCCACAACATCACCCCCCATCCGTAACACACCCCAAACTAGCCGATGCTACTGTTTTAGCATATTTATACAAAACCCCTTTTTTATGTTTTAAACTTGGCGCTTTCCATACGGCTTTTCTTCTAACTATTTCTTCTTCCGAAAGCAATACATTTATTGAGTTATATTCGGCACTAATTCTAATAATATCGCCTGTTTTTAAGATACCGATAGTTCCGCCGTCTTGTGCTTCTGGCGTAATATGCCCTACCACAAATCCGTGTGTACCACCAGAAAATCGTCCGTCAGTAATTAGTGCAACGCTTTTTCCTAATCCAGCTCCCATAATTAGCGAAGTCGGTTTTAGCATTTCGGGCATTCCAGGTCCGCCTCTCGGTCCAACGTAACGGATTACTACTACATCGCCCTTAGAAACTTCGCCCTTAGAAATTCCGATGTTTGCTGCTTGCTCGCCGTCGTAAACAACAGCTTTCCCTTCAAACAATAATCCTTCATTGCCAGATATTTTTGCAACTGCCCCTTCTTCTGCGAGGTTGCCGTACAAAATCTGCAAGTTGCCAGAAGTTTTTAAAGCTCTTTCTTTCGGATAAATAACGTCTTGCTCATTTTCAAAAATTAAAGGTTCTATGTCTTTTAAATTTTCTGATAAAGTTTTTCCAGTTACGGTAAGACAGTCGCCGTGTAAAAATCCGTTATCTAACAAATATTTCATAACCGCAGGCGTACCTCCGATCTTATGAACATCTTCCATCAAATATTTCCCCGAAGGCTTTAAATCTGCAATTAAAGGCGTTCTGTCGCTTACCCACTGAAAATCTTCTAAACTAAAATTGATATTTGCTGCATGAGCTATTGCCAAAAAATGTAGTACCGCATTTGTAGAGCCGCCCAGAGCATTTACCAGTGCAACGGCATTTTCTATTGATTTTTTTGAAATAATATCTAACGGCTTTAAATCTAATTCTAACAAATTTTTAATAGCTAAAGCTGTTCTCTCGGATTCTGATATTTTGTTAGGGTTTTCCGCTGGGATTGAGGAGTTATAAGGCAAAGCAAATCCCATACATTCTATTGCCGATGCCATAGTATTGGCAGTGTACATACCGCCACAAGCACCAGCACCAGGAATAGCTCTTTTGATAATTTCCTTGTATTCTGCTTCGTCTATTTCGCCAGCTACTTTTTGCCCTAATGCCTCAAAAACAGAGACTATATTTAGCTTTCTGCCTTTATAATTTCCAGAGGCAATAGTTCCGCCATATAGCATTATTGAAGGTCTATTTAACCTTAACATCGCCATAACTGCACCAGGCATATTTTTATCACAGCCAACAACAGAAATCAACGCATCATAACTTTGTGCATTCATAACCGCCTCTATTGAATCTGCAATAATATCCCTAGAAACTAAAGAATAATTCATCCCAGAAGTTCCCATTGAAATTCCATCCGAAACACCAATTGTATTAAACCCTAAACCGACTAACCCTGCTATATTGCACTCTACTTTTACCTCGTCTGCCAGTTTGTTTAAGTGCATATTACAAGGATTACCGTCATATCCAGTACTTGCAATTCCGACTTGGGCTTTCTGCATATCCTCGTCTGTTAAGCCTACGGCGTATAACATTGCCTGCGATGCGGGTTGCGACTCGTCTTGGGTTAGCCTTCGGCTGTGCTTGTTTAAATTCATTTATTCTAAATATTTTTTTAGTATTGCTTCTTTTTGCTTTGGTATTTCGGCGGTTTTAGTTTGTAGTTCGGTTATTTTTTGTTCTATGGTTTCTACTTTGGCAACTATTTTTTGTTGGTCTGAAATTGGTGGTAGTGGGATTTTGATATTCTTTACCATAGGGACTGTTAGTTGAGGAATAACTGAACCACTAGAAGTAATTTCTATGTTTTTTAAAATTCCTTCAACATATTTAATGCTAACCCCTTGCTTTGGAATAATAACAATTAAGCGTACTATTGGGGTAAATCTTTCATCTCTTGCAATTGGGAAGCCAATCGTTCCACGTGCAGAGACAGTAACAGATGGTTTTTCCACTCTGTACTTGTCTGTATAACCAACGAGTCCGTTGTTTTCTAATCCATTTGCATAAACAGGAAATATTAAATCAGTCGTTTTATTTTTTGAAAAGTTTTTTGGTTTATCCCCTCCAGCAAAAATATCTTCGCAAATCTCTGTAATGTATGATTCATTTTTAGAAATGTTTTGAAAAATATCTTTTATATTTTTCCTCAACCCCTCAACCTCATAAACCGCTTTTTCCTCTTTCTTTTCTAAAACTTTAATTTCAGAAACTATCTTTTGCTGAATGTCTAATGGCGGAAGTGGGATTTTGATATTTCTAAAATCAGTTTTTTGCAAATGCTTTAAACCTATGCCAGTAAAATAGAACTCATTAATTAAATCAATCACATTTTCTAATAAATAAAAAATGAATTTAGTTTTTGCCTTATTCTCGTTTTGACTATTTATAACAAACGTATCAGTAGAATAACTTGCTTTTCCTTTGTAATATTTTACGATAGCATTTCCGCCAGTAGATAAATAAATGTTTTCACCATCTACTAAAAAATCAGTATAGCGATATATGTTTTTCCCACTTGTAAAAAAAGGAAAACTTCCTTGCTCCGAATCTTTTGCAGTACCTACTTGTATTTTAGACTTTGATTGTTCGTTTATAATTTCACCTATGTTAATTTTTTCCCACCTACTCTCAATCTTCACTTCTTTTTTAACCGAAAGCGAAATGTTTTGCTCAAAATCAGCTCGGTCAAAAGTTAGCATATCTACTAAATTTTGATAGCTTACATTCTCTTTTAAAGATTCTGGAATTTCTAAATCAAAGTTGTTTTCAGTAAATGCTTTATAAATATAAGTACTCGCTTTTTTAGGGTTTGCAAAATCTTTCATATCATAAAGCTGAGTACACTCATCAACAGTCTTACTACGCTCTATCGGATGCATTCCTTCGCTACCTCTACGATTGCTAAATTCATAACCCAAAAATTGCTTTTCTTTTGCCTTATGCCCTGTTTTTACTAATACCACTTTTTGCTTATAAGACAAAATGAAGTAAAGTAGTTTTTCTTTTTCTATTTCTAGAACATTAGCCAATTTATCTTCTCCTTTTTTAGCTTTTAGCTTTTTGTATTCGTTAAATATTTCATTATGCTTTACGGCTTCGTTCGGGCTTTTCTGTAATAATGTTTTATAGTCGTCAAAAGAAATGTTTTGCCAAACGTGAGTTAGATATTTTGCTATCGGCTGTTCTATGTTTTGTATAGAATTGTCTCTGGTATTTGTAAAAGAAATATCTATTGATTTTTTTACTTGCTTAACGATGTCGTCTTCTCTGCGTTTTAAAAATAAAATAACTGTACTTGTGCCAGTTGCCATAAATGTTGCAGAAGCTAATTCTACAATAGCAATAACATCAAAAGCCTTTAAAATAATTTCTCGTGCTTGTGCGTAAATACCTGAACGATTAAGAATAGAACTCGGCAGAATTATAGATGCAATTCCGTCAGTTTTTAATAATTGCTTCGTTCGCTCTACAAACAAACATTCAATTTCAGAACTTCTGTCAGTTAGGTTTTTAAATAGTTTAAAGTCTTTACTTGCACAAGCATTTTTTAAATTACCTTTAAATGAACCCACAGCATAAGGCGGATTAGAAACAACAAAAGAAAATTGAGGTTTTTTAGCATTTTTCTTTAATAGTCCTCTGTAGCTTTTAGAATGTTTGAAACTATCTAAACCATCTCCGAGAATAACTTGTGCTAAACCATCTCCATAAAAATAACAGCCAACCTTTGCAACTTTTACTAAACGATAATCTTTTTCTATTCCGTAAATATATCTACTCGCCCAGTCGTATTTGTTAATTCTCCAAGCATTTACGCTTGTTTCTGCATCATCGGTTTCTAATTTTAAAGCATCAATATCATTTTCAATTACACGCTGATATTCTTCCATAATTTCGGTTAAGAAATGCCCACTACCAGCACCATAATCAATTACAGCAGGAAGCTCTGGAATAGATCGGTTCAATTGCTTTTTTATATATTGAGAAACAGGCAACGAACGAACTATAAAACGTGTAATTGGTAGCGGCGTAAAATACTGACCAACTTCTTGCTTTAATCCAGTTTTTAAAAGTCGTTCAAAGAAATCACTTAAATGCTGTTGCTTTCTTGGATAACGAATCCTAAATTTTTGAAGTAATTGAACTACTTCTTTTAATACTTTATGATTGTCCTCAAAAGTCTCTTCATCAAAAACCTCTTTAATGTCAAAAATTTTATCAAGTAGAAGAATGTGTTTTTTCCGTTCAAGTAATTCTTCTTGTGTTTTATAGCTAAACATGTCATCAGAAATTCCTTTGACTTCTTTTTCTAAAAAGTTATACATTCCTGATTTGTAAAGGTTGATTAATCGAATTTGAAAATCAACTTCATTGTCTTTATGTTCTTTCCATTGAAAATCAAGTTCCTTATTGTCTTTCTTCTTTTCATCAAATAGTTTAGCAAGAAAAAGGTTAAAAATTTTATTAAATGCGTTTGGTTTGTCTGAAACAGAGTGCTTTCTAAGTATTGATAAAAATTCGTGAAATATCTTTTTGCTATCTTCTTCACTTAAAGTTTTTAAATCTCTTTTTAATAATTTCTTACTTTCAAACAAATAAGGACTTACCCAATCATCAAATATTCCATTGTCGTTAGTTACTTTATTCCACCTGTCATAAACGTCTTCTACATTCCCTGCTTCTCTGTAATGCTCCTCTATTTTTATGATTTCATTCTTATACAGAATTTTGTTTTCGTCTAATTTAGAAGCGTAAAGCATCAAAACATCAGCAGACTTATCTTGCTGAAAGTAAGTAAATAATTGACCGCCGTCTTTTTCAATTTTCTTTAATTCTTTTTCAAACTCCTTGCCCCAAGTTTTACATTCTATCATTAAGTAAGCCGAGCCATCTTCACGAGTAACAAGAATATCAAGCCAGCCACCACTTGCTCCGTGACCAACTTTGTATTGTTTCTCTAAAATTATATTTTCAGGCTTGTAACCTTTGGTAAGTAATCTGTCCACACATTCTAAAACTACCCAGTTTTCAGATTGTGCAAAATTTTTAGTTGTCTCTCTTTCTAAAGTTATCTTGTTTCCAAAATCAAATTGTCGGTTTTCAAAATCAATTTTAATAGTATAGCCATTATAGCTTTTATGAAAAATTTCAGAGGCGTTTTCTTTGGGAGAAAATCCTAATTTTTGTATTAGTTTTTCACTTTCCATATAAGGCAAATATATGAATAATAAGTATAACTCATTTTATAATTTCATTTCAGGAATTTCAGTCTGCACTATTAATTTCCCTTCGGTAGCATTCTTGATTTCTTCTACAGAAACTCCCGGCGAACGCTCTAACAAATAAAAAGCATTGTTTCTAATTTCTAAAACAGCCAAATTAGTTACTATTTTACTAACGCAGCCCACTCCTGTTAGTGGCAAAGCACAACGCTTTAATATTTTCGATTCACCTTTTTTATTGGTGTGCATCATCGCTACAATTATATTTTTTGCAGAAGCTACTAAATCCATAGCTCCGCCCATTCCTTTTACCATTTTTCCTGGAATTTTCCAGTTTGCAATGTCTCCATTTTCCGACACTTCCATAGCTCCTAAAATAGTTAAATCAACATGCTGTCCTCGAATCATCGAAAAGCTAATTGCCGAATCAAAAAAACTAGCACCGGATAATGTTGTTATAGTTTGTTTTCCAGCGTTAATTATATCTGCATCTTCTTCACCTTCAAACGGAAATGGTCCCATTCCTAATACTCCGTTTTCGCTTTGAAATTCTACTTCAATATCATCTTTTACATAATTTGCAACTAAAGTCGGAATTCCGATTCCTAAATTAACATAACTCCCAGTTTGAATTTCTTGTGCAATTCTTTTTGCAATATCGTTTTTGTCTAAAGCCATGTTATTATTTTTGTCTTACTGTTCGCTGCTCTATTTTTTTTTGATAATTTTTACCTTGAAAAATACGCTGAACAAATATCCCAGGAGTATGAATGTTATTAGGGTCTAATTGCCCTGTGGGTACTATTTCTTCTACTTCTGCAACAGTAATTTTAGCAGCACCACACATGTTTGGGTTAAAGTTTCTGGCAGTTCCTTTAAAAATTAAGTTTCCCGTTTCATCGCCTTTCCACGCTTTAATGAAGGCAAAATCAGCTTTAAAAGCATTTTCTAAAATATACATTTTATTGTCAAATTTCTTTGTTTCTTTTCCTTCTGCAACCTCGGTTCCGTAGCCTGCTGGAGTATAAAACGCTGGAAATCCGGCTTGTGCTGCTCTGCATCTTTCTGCTAAAGTCCCTTGCGGAACTAATTCTACTTCTATCTCCTTTGAAAGCATTTGCCTTTCAAATTCATCGTTCTCACCGACATAAGAAGAAATCATTTTTTTTATTTGTCTATTTTGCAATAGTAAGCCTAAGCCAATATTATCTATACCAGCGTTATTAGAAATGCAAGTAATATCTTTAGTTTTTAGTCGTGCTATTTCTGAAATTGAATTTTCTGGAATTCCACACAATCCAAAGCCACCAAACATAAGCGTCATATTATTTTTTATACCTTTAAGGGCTTCTTGTACGCTGTTTACTTTTTTGTAAATCATAATTTTTTTTGTAAAGATAGCTTAAAAAAAGCAGTATAATTAAAAATCGGTGTCTTCTTCAAAAGATTCTTCTTCTTCTAATTCTTCGTCTTTTAGATATTCATTTTGATCATGGTCAACTTTTTTATCCGCACAATTTAAGTTAATGGTAACCCTATTTGGCTTTTCAAAATCGTCGCTACTAATGTTTAAAGATTCGTCGGCATAGCATTTTTTCATAAATAAAGCCCAGGTTGGTAAAGCCATTGTGGCACCTTGTCCGAGAGAAATTCCTGAAAAATGAATAGATCTATCTTCGCCTCCTGTCCAAACTCCAGTTGCTAAATTCGGAACAATTCCTATAAACCAACCGTCTGACTGGTTTTGGGTTGTCCCTGTTTTACCTGCAATAGGGTTTGTAAATTTATACGGATAGCCTGTAATATACTCGCCTTTTTTTCTATCGGTTCTTAAACGGCTTCCAGATCCATATTGCGTAACTCCTTTTAATAAATCAAGGATTACATAAGCAGATTCTTCGCTTAAAACTTCTCTAGTGTTTTGTTTAAACCTTTGTAGAACAGTACCATTTCGGTCTTCTATTCTTGTTATAATCATCGGTTCAATATGCAGACCTTTGTTTACAAAAGTTGAGTATGCGCTTACCATTTCTAATAACGATAAGTCCACAGTTCCGAGAGCAATAGAGGGATTTGCTCTTATATAGCTTTTTATTCCAGTTGATTTTGCTAACCGCACAACGTTTTCAGGTGATACCATGTCTATTAGTCTTGCGGACATAGTGTTTACAGAGTTAGCTAAACCGTTTTTAAGGCTTACCATTCCTCCGTATTTATTGTTAGAATTTTTAGGAGTCCACTCTTTTGGTATTCCGTGTTTTTCTTTTGGAATAGTATATGGGATGTTCGGAAATTCTTCACAAGGAGATAGTTTCAACTGGTTTATCGCTGTTGCATATACAAAAGGCTTAAAGGTAGATCCTACTTGTCTTTTCTGTTGTGCAACAGCGTCATATTTAAAATGCTTATTATCAATGCCTCCGACCCATGCTTTTATATGTCCAGTCTTAGGGTTTAAAGAAAGTAGCCCCGAGCGTAAAAAATATTTATAATATACTATAGAATCGTAAGGTGTCATTAGTGTGTCTTTATTTCCTTTCCAAGAAAAAACACTCATATTTGTTTTAGTATTAAAAATTTTATCTATTTCCTCATCCGATTTGCCTACAAGTTTTAATTTTTTATACCTGTCTGAATTTATTTTTCCGCGTTCTAAAATATTTTTTACCTCTTCTTCTTTTAAATCATAAAATGGAGCGGTTTTGTTTTCTTTTTGTTCTAAAAAAAAGTAGTTTTGAAGATTTGACATGTGTTCTTTTACTGACTCTTCTGCGTACTTTTGTAAACGAGAATCTATAGTAACATGAATTTTTAAGCCGTCTTTAAAAATATCGTATAGTTCTCCGTTTGGTTTCGGATTTTTTTGCACCCACTTTCTGAGTGTTTTTTGCAGATGAGACCTAAAGTATGTTGCATAACCGTCGCTATGACTTTCTGGGGTATATTTTATTTCTAACGGTAATCTTTTGATTGAATCTTTCTCATCTACTGTAATATAATTATTGCGATTCATTTGTTTTAGCACAATATTTTTTCTCTGTATAACAATTTTAAGTCTTCGCAAAGGGTTGTAATACGATGAGTTTTTAAGCATCCCTATCAACATAGCAGACTCTTGAATGTTTAGGTCTTTAGGTTCTTTATAAAAATAAATTCGCGAAGCAGATCTAATCCCAACTGCTTGGTTTAAAAAGTCATATTTATTTAAGTACATTGTTAAAATCTCGTTTTTGGTATATTGTTTTTCGAGTTTTATAGCTACAACCCACTCTTTTATTTTTTGTATAACCCTTTTAATTTTATTCCTAGATTTTTCTCCGGTAAAAAGCATTCTTGCAAGTTGTTGGGTTATAGTACTTGCACCTCCGCTTCCTGGTTTAAAAACAGCTCTTGCCGTCCCTCTAAAATCTATACCAGAATGAGTATAAAACCGCTCGTCTTCTGTTGCTATTAAGGCGTTTACAAGGTTATCTGATAGGTCTTTATATTTAACTGGGGTTCTGTTTTCTTTTGCATACTTTCCTAAAGTTTCGCCGTCGGATGAGATTACTTCCGTAGCTAAATTATTTTCTGGAGTCTCTAATTCTTCAAATGTCGGTAAAGTACCTAAAAGCCCTAAAGAAGCTGATAAAAAAGTTAGAGATATAAATAAAATTATGCCTAAAAAGATTTTCCAATATAGCTTAATATATTTTTTATAACTGTTAGTGTTTTTTCTCATTTTTATTTAATCTATTTTTTCTATGCTAAAGCCTACCTCTTGAATTCCTTTTAAGTAAGGAATTGGGTTAATTTTTCCTTGCCTTCTCATCGAATGGCGAACACTAAAAACATAATTCCCTTTTACTGGAAAGACTTTTTTTTCTTTATAATATAGTTTGTTTTCCTTTATTTCTGTAATGCCATTTCCTAAAAATTTGCCAGTTGCGTCGGTCATTTTATATTGCAATGTGTCTATAATCACGGTCTCTTTGTTCGGAAATGTTAGCTCTGAAATTAAATATAAGTTACTAAATTCATATCTACTGTTACTTCTAATATTTATAAACAAATTTTTAGGAATTATAGTATCTTTTACTTTAAAATTAAACGACACTGGTTCGTTCGGTTTCCACCCCAAGCTATCTATTGACTTATATTTATTGTAATAGCTATTATCGTTACAAGAAAATATAAATAAAAGCAACAGTATAGTAATAAAATAGTTATTTCTTTTTAAAGAGGCTATCATTTTATTGAAAGTTCTTTTTCAATTTCATACTCTTCTAATGAATTGGGAATATTATTATTTTTATTTAGCTCTATTATTTCTAAAACTTTTTCTAAGTCTATACAAAACCACTTGAGTTTATCTTCTTTATAAGAGTACCACATCTGTTCTTTAAATATATCCATTTTAACAAACGATGCTTCTCCTTTTTTAGTTTTAAGCACAATATCTTGTTTCGGAAAGGGCTTTAGAGCATCTAAATAAGTGTCTAACTCGTAGTTTAAACAGCATTTAAGTTTACCGCATTGACCAGTTAATTTTAGTGGAGATAGTGATAACTGCTGATAACGAGATGCAGAAGTGGCTACTTTTCTAAAGTCTGTTAACCAAGTAGAGCAACAAAGTTCTCTTCCGCAAGACCCTATTCCGCCTAATCGTGAGGCTTCCTGCCTCATCCCTACTTGTTTCATTTCTATTTTAATACCGAACTTAATTGCTAAACATTTAATTAACTCTCTAAAGTCCACACGAGAATCTGCTGTATAATAGAATACTGCTTTTCTGCCATCTCCTTGATATTCTACATCGGACAGCTTCATTTGTAGTTCTAGATCAAATATAATTTCTCTTCCTAAACGCTTTGTTTCTTCTTCTTTTTCTCTTGCTTCATGCCAAGTTTTTAGGTCTTTTGGATTTGCTTTTCTATAAATTTGTTTTATCTCTAGACTGTCTTTAGAAATGTTTTTTTTCTTCATTTGCACTTTTACAAGTTCGCCAGACAAAGAAATAGTACCAACGTCATGCCCTGAAGCTATTTCTACGGCTACTATATCTCCCATAGAAAGTCTCAATTTATTAACGTTTTTATAAAATTGTTTCCGTCCATTTTTAAAGCGTACTTCAAAAATATCGAACGGCTCTTGACCAGTCGGTAAAGCCATATTAGAAAGCCAATCGAAGGTTGCTAATTTAACCGCACCGTTTCCGCAAGAATCGGTAAGGCAATTGCCGTTGTTTTTACACCCTTTCGGAACTCCTGTTGTTTCTGTACCACAATTACTGCACCCCATTGTAAAAATATTAATATCTAATTTATTTTATTTGTGTCTTAATTTTCTCTATACCCCACAAAAATATTGTTCGACAAAGACTAATTAATTCTATTTATTATTCACTTTAAATTTCAAAGATTTTGAACGCCCTTTTTTAAATATTCTATTACTCGCTTTTTTACCTTTTCTCAATGCTTTTTGTTTTTCATAAGGCAAGTTTACTATCTCTTGACAATCAACAGAGCAAGTGTTTTTTGTGTTATCGGAGCAGTCTCCACATTGAATAAACAACAAATTACAAGCCTCATTCGAGCAGTTTGTATGAGTATCACATAGGTTGCCACATTGGTGACACCTTGCAATTATATCTTCTGAAATTTTTTCTGCTCTTCTGTTATCAAAAACAAAATTTTTTCCTAAAAACTTGTTTTCTAGCCCTTCTTTTTTTACCTGACGAGCATACTGAATAATACCTCCTTCTAATTGAAAAACATTTTTAAACCCTTTGTTTTTATAATAAGCAGATGCTTTTTCGCAGCGTATTCCACCAGTGCAATACATCAACAAATTCTTGTCTTTTAACTCATCTTCTAACTGCTCCTCTATAATGTTTAATGCCTCTTTAAACGTATCTGCATTTGGAGTAATTGCCCCTTTAAAGTGTCCTATTTCGCTTTCATAATGATTACGCACATCAACACAGATTGTCTCGGGGCGGTCTAATATTTTGTTAAATTCTTTAGCCTTTAAATGAACACCGATATTCTTAACATCAAGCGAATTGTGGTCTAATCCGTCTGCAACTATTTTGTCTCTTACTTTGATTTTTAGCTTTAAAAACGACTTGCTATTTTGCTCTATGGCAACGTTTAAGCGTATGTTTTTTAAAAAATCAATACTATCTATTTGGCTTTTCAATTCTAATAATTTTTGTGAAGGAACTGATAATTGTGCGTTTATGCCTTCGTAGGAAACATAAATTCTTCCCAAAACATCTAACGCATTCCAATCTAAAAATAGCTTATCTCTAAATAATTGAGGGTTTTCTATCTTGTTATACTTATAGAAAGACATTGTTATGCGATCTTCACCAGCTTTGTCAATTAATGCTGAACGTTCATCGGCATTTAATTTATTGTAAAGTTGCATTATAAATTAGGTTATGTTTTAAAAAATATTTTTACAAATATAATTATTTTATAGTAAAAATTAAAAAAGCAATTACTTATGTAATTTTTGTTATTACTTGTCAAGTTTCAAAAAAGTTATCGGTGCTTAAAACCTACTTATTAATCAAAACTTAAGTTTATTCTAAATGTTTTTTAAATTTTATTTTTTAGTTAACTTCCTAAAAATCAACAGCTTAAATGCCCTTCATAATAAAATGTTAATAACTTATAAAAAAAAAAGTTTTTATAGCTTTGACACATTATTAATCTTAAAATTAATATTATTATGAAAGACCCTTATTACGAGTATCGCTATATAGCAAAAGATGTAAACGGCGATGGTAAAACAGATTTGATTATGCACAATACTATCACTCCTGCCTCATCGGATGATGAATCGATTGAATATATTAGTTTTTATAAAAACTATTCAAGTAATAGTTCATATTTTGTTCCAAGGTTTAAATATGAAACTGGATATACCGATACAAGTGGAAAAACTAAAAAACATGGAAGACCAATATCTTTAGAACACCATAAAGCTAACGGAAATTTAGAATATGGTTATATCAGTAAAGTGATTAGTTTCACTACGTTGTTGTTTAATTTTTCTATTTTTTATAGATGCTTATGATGATGTTGATGGCTTGTTGAAATAGAATAACTTTTAGGACGTAGTCCGTTAAAAAAGTTATTCTATTTCAACAATGCCACATAAAAATTGCGAAAGCAGATAACTTGTTTATTTTTGAATAAATTTTAAAACAAACAAAAATGAAACAAATTTATCATGATAACGCATCAACAAATGTACGATTACGTAGCATAATTAACAAAAGTAATTTAACAAATCTTGAATTATCAAAACAATATAGTGTTTCTCAAAACACTATTTCTAAATGGAAGAATAGAGAACAATTCGAAGATAAAAGTTCTCGTCCAAAAAATATAAGCTATGTTTTAAGCAAGTTAGAAACGATTATTTGCGTCCATTTAAGAGTATTGACGTGGTGGGCTTTAGATGAAATAGCAGAGGCAATTAATCCCATAGCACCTAATAAAATCAGAAGTGCGGTTTATAGAACCTTTGTGCGTGAGGGTATCAATAAAGTTCCTAAAAAAGAGAAAGAAAAAGCAAAGAAATTTAAAGAGTACGATCCTGGATATCTTCATATAGATGTTACCTATTTACCTAAAATAAATGGCATAAAATACTATCTTTTTGTTGCCATAGATAGAGGCGACAAGAACCTTGTACTATAAAGTATATGATGCTAAAACAAGTGAAAATGCAGCAGAATTTATGCAGGAGTGTCTTGATTTTTTTCCTTTTGCAATTACCCACGTGTTAACCGATAATGGTTTAGAATTTACAAATCGTTTATTAAAAAGCAAGAAAGGAGAATACTGCACAAAACCGAGTAAACTGGATGTGGTTTGCCAAAAAAATAACATTGACTACAGATGCACAAAACCGTTTACACCAAAGACAAATGGAATGGTAGAAAAGGCAAATGATATTATCAAAAACAAAACTATAAAAACAACCAAGTACAATTCTTTACAACAAATGAACACTGATTTAACGCAATTTTTAATCTTTTATAATCTTTACAGAAGGCATGGGAGTCTAAGGCGAGAATTGAATGTAAAAACACCTTTTAACGCAATAGAAAAATGGTATGAATTAGAACCAAAAACATTTAAAAATAATCCTTTAGAATTTAAAAATAAAGTTCTATCTTTGCAAAATAAACAAGTTCAAATTAAACAACAACCTTGTGAAACTTAACAATTAGGGATGCTTTTTGTAAAATAAAACAACAAAAACTGCTGATAATGAGTGAGTTATGAGTTTTCTATTCCTAAAAAAAATGGTTCTACCAATTTTTGTGTGTTTGACTCCATTTAGCAGATGGAAACCTTTTTTTTTAATTTGTTTATTAATTCCTGTTGATATTCAAATTGTATAAAAATAACTTCTTTTTTTCTATGAGAACTAAAAGAGAAACTATATTTTTTAAAATCCATTTGTATCCATTTAATATATCACAAATGTAAATTAAAAAAATAGATATACAAAATACATATAGCTGAAATTTTAGTAAAACCTTATTATAGCAATAAAAATATAATTATTTATTAAATTTTGTAGTATTGTATTAATTGAATATATTTGTGCGTTAGCAAAAATTAAAACCAGATGAAAAAAAATGTATTATTTGTAATTCTATTTATGTTAGTAATTTCTTGTAAAGAAAATAAAAAAGAACAAGATAATTTTAAAACTGAAATATCAAAATCAAATTTTAAAAAGGAAGATGGACGTAAATGGATTATTATAGGAAGAAAAAGAGTTGACAGAAATAATTCTAGTGGTCTTACATTTACAGTACCAAATAACGCTATTAGAGTAGGTTTAACGCTTGAGAATATTTCAGGTATATATTTAGCGAGTATGCAAACTAGTCAACCTGACGAATATGGCACAAACTCGTGGGATATTCATAGAGATTTTGGTGTAAAGTATGTTAGTACTGGTTTTCACGAAGGTACTTATACTATTTTTGGCTCGACTGGAGGAAGAAGAATAGTGCAACCTAACTGGAAATATGACCTAAAAGTAACTTGTTTAGTAGAAGAATAAAAAATCATTTAACCTTAAATTTAATAAATATGAAAGAAAAAATCAGTTCAAATCAAAGTAAACCAATTACAATAAGTATTACTGGTTTAGACTCTATTTCAGAAGCTAAGAAAGTTTTTCTAGAAATGTTAAAACCGAGCAATTTAAAAGAACAAGAAATTAAAGAATATAAAACCGAATTTTCAGAAAAAATTGAAATAAGAGAAAAAAACGGAGCATACTTTGTAGTTGGTCCTTTATGTGGATGCTGTCAAGGAAGTTGGTGGGGATTTGAAACTTATAATAACGGAATTTGTTATAAGGCTGGAGATGGTTGTATAGCGTAATTAATACAGTAAAACTTTTGCTAACACCGTATAAAATTAATTGCTGGTAAAAGCTTACTTACGAAAGTTCGCGAGAACTTTCCATTTGTGATTTGCTTGCTAACCTTAGTACTTAAACCACGCAACTAATCTTATACAATAACGTTGGCACCAATTAAAAAAAAAAGAATGAAAAAAACAACAATATTTATCTTTTTAATTATCATTAATTACACAGTAAAAGCTCAAACAGAAAAATATCCGAAAGGAATTTATATGAGTTTTCTAGAAGTAATAGATAAAAATCCATCTGAAAACTATAATGTTGAGTTGGAAAAAAGAACTAGAGGGAAAATAAAAATGAACGGAGGAAATGATTATCAACTAAACTCTGTTAATAAAAATGTCAAAAGGAAAGTTTTGAAAAAACAAGTTTATGCCTACTCAGATGGGAGTGATTTGTTTTTAAACAGTTTCAAGCACGAATTGCAATTTTGGTATAGCAAAGTTGATGGAGAAAATGAAAACTATTTCGTTTTTAATGCAGGAATACCAATGAATATGAAAAGATATGGAATGAAATCTTCTGATATTTCATATATGTTCGGAGGAATTATTTCCGGTTTTAGTGCAGCAAAAAGAGCACTAATAAGATTGCCTTACGTAATGAACAAAAAAACACAAGAAGTAATTTTGGTTTCTGAAAAAAACATTAGAAAATTATTTGGTGGATCAACTGACTTAATAACGGAATACGAAAATGAAACGGAAAAAGATAATGTTGAGATATTAACTAAATACCTAATAAGATGGGTAAATGAAAAACAATAACTGGTGCCAACAACGTATATAATTAATGGCTAGTTACAGCTTACTTACGAAAATCCTCGCGGATTTTCTATTCGGTTTTTATTTGCTAAATTAGATGCTTAAACACGCCACTAATCATACACAAAACCGTTGTGTTAAATAACTTGTCCGCCAATGACATCGGTTAAGAGCGGAAATTCTATGTAGATTTTAAGGATAAAAAAAATAAGCTGTAAAACTCTGAGAATTCAGAGGGTCAAGTTTTTAATACGAACCATCGTATTAAAAACTTGGCAAATAACGTAGATTTTTTTGAGAAAATCAAGTTTTACAGCTTATTTTTTTTAGCGATGGAAAGAATTTACCTTTAAACAACGACAACATATACTCGTATATATCGCATAGATTTAAAGGCAACGCTCTTAAACGAAGCCGTATTTTCTTGAGTTTGACACTTTCAAGTCCAAAAAAGCCATTTTAGAGAACCGTTTCCTTGATTTTACTGGGTTTGTTGTCTTAATTTGAAAAAGTAGTCGTAGTGCGAAAAAATTTTTTCTTCGATTTTTGTGTTTTAATTTTGCATTATGGCATTCCTCAGAGCAGAAAAAAAAGCATCAGGCACCTATTTGCGGATTATTCAGTCCTACAAGTTGGACGGTAAGCCCAAGCACAAAACCCTTTACTCGTTAGGTAAGCTGGAAAACTACGAAGCGAATCAGTTAGAGCGTATTGCTAAAAAATTATTAGAACTTATAGGTAAAGATGCCAACCCTCTAAGCATTGGTAATCTTCAGGAGTTGGGTAGATACAATTACGGATACGCTCTTGTGGTAAACAAACTGTGGGATGTTTTTAATTTAGATAAGTTAGCTAAAATTATTACCCATAGACACCGTAGTAAATTTGATTGGCAGAATATCTTTCGTTTTATGATCGCCGAACGTATCAATGAACCTTGTTCCAAATTACAAAGTAGCTTTAATCAATCTGAATATCTTGGTTTTGGTGACGCTGATATTCCTCTCCACCAATTTTATAGAACTTTGGATTTGTTTAGTGATGAAGAAGACTTTATCAAGCAACATCTTTTTACCCAGCAGCGTAGTTTGTTCTCTACGGTGCTTGACGTGGTTTTCTATGATGTGACCACACTTTATTTTGAATCTCAAGTAGAACAGGATGATGCTTTAAGACAAAAAGGCTATTCCAAAGACGGTAAAGCACACAAAACACAAATTGTGCTAGGACTATTAGTTGATAAAAATCGCAACCCTATATCGTATCAAATCTATAAAGGCAATACTTATGAAGGCTGTACCATGATTGATGCACTAAACTCAATGAAGCAACAATTTACCATAGACTGCGTAATTGTAGTTGCCGATAGTGCTATGATTGACAAGGGGAATCGTAATTTTATGGTAGACAACCAAATTGATTATATCATAGGCGATAGTATCAAAACTCTTCCTAAAGTTGTCAAAGCAAAACTCATTGATATTGAAAACCTCAAAGCTGTAAAAGGGGTATCAAAACAGAAGTTTAGTTATAGTGAGACAACCTATAAAGGCAGACGGATTATATGCAGTTACTCTGCAAAACGTGCACGTAAAGATGCATACGCTAGAGAAAAACTCATATCCAAAGCCAAGCAATGGCTCGAAGAACCCTCAAAATACAAACAAGTTAAAAAAAGAGGTGCAGGAAGGTTTATAACATCAACCAAAGAGGGAGAACCCATTGCACTAAATCTACAGGTCATAGAAAACGATGCTAAATATGACGGCTTAAAAGCATTATCTACTACAACTGATTTACCCATAGAAATTATCCTATCAAAATATAGCGACCTGTTTGAAGTAGAGCATACCTTTAGAGCTTTAAAGAGCCAACTAGAAATACGCCCAGTATTTCATTGGACAGATAAAAGAATCAAAGGACACATCGCTATGTGCTTCACAGCATTTACTTTTATCAACTATTTAAAAAACACAACCAATCTTCAATACAGAGCTATTGTAAAAGCCATAGATCGTATGCAGGTATCTCTAATCAAGGATGACAAGGCGAAGTCCAACATCTACCTGCGTTCCAAAATTGATACCCCCGAGCAAACAATCATCGATAAATTAAAACTAAAAGTGCTAAACGATACAACAGCTCAAAACTCTGTAAATCAGTATTTTACAAAATAAAGTAGTGCATAGGCTATTTTTTAAAAACCTCATTATCAAATACTTAACCCTTTAAACTGTCAAACTCAAGAAAAAAAGGAGATGTTATTTTTACTGGAACGCCCAAAGGAGTAGGTAAAGTAGTAAAAAACGACACGCTAAAAGGAATAATTGAAGGTAGAGAAGCTTTTAATATAAAAGTCAAATAACCAACTCCGCTACGAACTTTATTAAT
This sequence comes from uncultured Polaribacter sp., assembly GCA_963422315.1. Taxonomy (GTDB): domain Bacteria; phylum Bacteroidota; class Bacteroidia; order Flavobacteriales; family Flavobacteriaceae; genus Polaribacter. Next base: position 2,276,975 of record OY729423.1, on the reverse strand, counting down.
TATTCTTTGATTTTAATATTATTTAGGAATAAGTTTAGATAAACCCTTTATAATAAAACCCTTTATCTTTTTTTAAACCTTTAAATAATACATTCAAGTTTTTTGAGATTATTTGCTTTTTATTTAATACTTTAAGTTTATCTATTGCATCTGAATATATCTCATTTTAAAAAAAAACTAAAACTCAACAACAAATTTACGATTTAGATTAAGAATAGGGAATTAATTTATTTGTTGAATCTACCTTTATACTCTCTAATATAAAAAATTGTCATTTTTGTTTTTTTAATTCATTACTTTTGCAAACTTTGTATGAGAAAGCTATTTTAGTATGTAAATAAAGACAATCTAATTATGTTATTGCCGAGAATAAAAGCTAAAATTACTTGCGTGTTTTAGGTAATGAAAAAATATTTTTTTACTATTTTAGAATAAGCTAATTTCGAACTTAAAAAAAAATAAATATGGAGTTAATGATAGACGTTTTACCCTTGTTTGGGGTTCTTGCTTTAGGGTTTGTTTTTGTAAAAAGCTCTTGGGTTAAAAAACAAGAGGAAGGGAATGATAAAATGAAAAGAATAGGTAAAAACATTGCAGATGGAGCGATGTCTTTTCTTAAAGCGGAGTACAAAATTTTATTAATATTTGTAGTTGCGGTAGCAATATTGCTATATTTTAAAGGAAGCACTGAAAAGGGGTCTAATGGTATGGTAGCGGTTTCGTTTATAGTGGGTGCTATTTGTTCCGCTTTAGCAGGTTTTATCGGAATGAAAGTCGCAACAAAGGCAAACGTAAGAACTACAAATGCTGCTAAAACATCTTTAGGAGAAGCCTTAAAAGTTGCTTTTGCTGGAGGTTCAGTAATGGGATTAGGAGTTGTAGGATTAGGAGTTTTAGGGTTAAGTAGTTTATTTATGCTTTACCAAAAAATGTGGAGCGGTTCAGAAAATTTACTTTTAGTACTTAATGTATTATCTGGTTTTTCATTAGGTGCATCTTCTATTGCACTGTTTGCACGCGTAGGCGGAGGTATATACACCAAAGCTGCCGATGTTGGAGCAGATTTAGTAGGAAAAGTCGAAGCAGGTATCCCAGAAGACCATCCGCTAAACCCAGCGACTATTGCAGATAATGTTGGTGACAACGTTGGAGACGTAGCCGGTATGGGAGCAGACTTATTCGAATCTTATGTAGGCTCTATTATCGGAACGATGGTTTTAGGGGCAATTATTATAACACCAGATTTTAACGGATTAGGTGCTGTTTATTTACCTTTAGTTTTGGCTGCAATTGGTATTATTATGTCTATTGTAGGTACTTTTTTTGTGCGAGTTAAAGATGGAGGAAACCTTCAAGTAGCACTAAATATTGGTGAGTTTGGCTCTGCTGGTTTAATGACTGTTGCTTCTTATTTTATAATAAACGCAATGTTGCCCGAAACTTGGTCTTTTGCAGGAACAGAATACACTTCCGTAGGAGTTTTTTATGCTGTTTTAGTAGGTTTAGCGGCTGGTTTAGCAGTAGGAAAAATAACAGAGTATTATACAGGTACAGGTACAAAACCAGTAAATTCTATAGTAAAACAATCAGAAACTGGAGCTGCTACTACAATTATAGCGGGTTTAGGAGTAGGAATGATGTCAACAATGATTCCAATTATCTTAATTGCAACATCTATATTAGTCTCACATCATTTTGCTGGCTTATACGGAATTGCTATTGCTGCCGTGGGAATGTTGGCTAACACAGGTATTCAATTAGCAGTAGATGCTTATGGGCCTATTTCTGATAATGCAGGCGGTATTGCTGAAATGGCAGAACTACCAAGTGAAGTTCGCGAAAGAACGGATAAATTAGATGCTGTCGGCAATACGACCGCCGCCATAGGTAAAGGCTTCGCAATAGCTTCTGCAGCACTAACAGCTTTAGCTCTATTTGCCGCATTTATGCAAACAGCAAAAGTAACTGCTATTGACGTTTCAAAGCCGACTGTAATGGCTGGTTTATTAGTAGGTGGAATGTTGCCTTTTGTGTTTTCTGCATTATCGATGAATGCAGTCGGAAGAGCTGCAATGGCTATGATTGAAGAGGTTCGTCGTCAATTTAGAGATATTCCCAAGTTAAAGGCGGCATTAGAAGTAATGAGAGATGTAAATTCTGATATGTCTAAAGCAACTAAAGAGCAGAGAGCCACTTTTAACGCTGCTGACGGAGTTGCTGAATATGATAAATGTGTGGACATTTCTACAAAAGCCTCTATTAAAGAAATGGTGCTACCTGGTTTGTTAGCAATCGCAGTACCAGTTGTTGTTGGTTTTTTAGGTGGGGCTGAAATGTTAGGAGGGTTATTAGCAGGAGTTACTACCTGCGGAGTATTAATGGCTATCTTTCAGTCAAACGCAGGAGGTGCTTGGGATAATGCAAAAAAAATGATAGAAGAGCAAGGAAGAAAAGGTACAGATACTCATAAAGCAGCCGTAGTTGGGGACACCGTAGGAGATCCTTTTAAAGATACCTCTGGTCCGTCTTTGAATATTTTATTAAAATTAATGTCGGTAGTAGCTTTGGTTATTGCACCAAGTATTGCTAATAATTGTGAAATAACGGCTTATAATAAAGATATAAAAGAAGTCAATGTTGAAATTAATCAAACTGCAGAAGACAATGTAATTGCAACTATTACCACTATAAAAACTATAAACGGAGAGGTCGTTACAGAGGTTAAAAAAATTAAAGGCACAAAAGAAGAAGTTGACAAAAAAGTAAAAAAAATTGAAGAAAAACTTTCGATAGATTTAAATGACGATAAAAAGATTAACAAGGAATATTGAATAAAAATCTATTGAAAAACTTGTTATTAAGACTAATTAGTCAAGCCTTAAAAAATTAGTTTAAAATAAAAAGCACAAAATTTGGTTTGCATAAAAATTTGAAATCGCCTTTGAAAAAAGAGTAAAAAAGAATGTTTCCACTTGTTAATCATTCTTTTGAAGTTAAACCCTGCTGCTGCAAGCATAATATTGATGTTATCACCCACTACTCCCTTGTAAAAGTTGCGATTAAGTCTATGATTTGCCTTGATGTGTCCTATTACTGGTTCTATGCCTGCTCGTTTTTTGTGAGCTTGGCTTAATTTCTTTCGAAGGTAATAACTCATAGATTTTTTTGGTGGTGATGGAACAAGAATTTCTGTATCTTTTATTCTTTTTTTGCCTCTATATCCTCTGTCTACTTTTGCTCTTTTTGGTAATAATCCTGTTAATTTTTTTACTTGATCTAAAACTGGTTCTAAAGTGTGTCCGTCATATTGGTTGCGAAATCCCATTGCTCCAACAACTACTCCGGTGTCTGTTTTTACGAATGATGCCTTGTTGCCAAACTCATACTTCTTGTGTTCTTTTCCTTTAGAGATGCAACAAACTTCAGGCTCGTGAAGTGAATAAATTTTGTTTTTAGAATTTCTCTTTTGTGATAATACCTGTTTAAATAAATCTAAATCTGATTGATACTTTGAGTTGGGAGGTAGGTTTCGCTCAAGCTCTCTAATAAGCCTTCCACAAATGGTCTTTATTTTTCTGTCTGCTTTTTTTGCTTTTGCCCTGTTCTTTGGATGATTCCTAAAACGTTGGTCTCTAGATAATTTCTTTAATGTTCGAGTATAAGTTTGCCTAACAGGTAGTTGCTCTTTAGTAGCAATGGATTTACATTTTTTAATAATCTTTTTATGCAACTTTGCATCGGTAGGAAAGCTAATGTTTTTCTCTTGAACAGTAGTGTCTATATTGACGTTTTCGTCTTTGCTATCCTCTGCGTTTATTCGTATGCTTTCTTTTAAAATAAGTTCTATGCCAACTTCCTTAATACGATTACGAAAGTGAACCAATTCACTAGCTTCGCAAGGAACTCCACAAACAAAATTAGTTTCTCCACAAAAATATTGGTAGTAGTTATTTTCAGACCATTGCTCTACAACGCTCTCATCGGAGACATTACGGATATGTTTGAGCATAAGAAGACCTACCATTAGACGTATAGATTTAGCAGGTCTGCCTTTGTCTTTACTATACAAGGGCAAAAAAGCGTCTTCAAATTGTTTCCAATTTATTTTATTTGCCAATATGTAAAGAGGGTGTTTTTGGTTTAAAGTGTCTTTAAAACTAAAAAATAAATTGCCTTGATTTGTATTCTTGTTTTTTGGAATCATAATTTTAAAAAAATTGCAAGATTAATACATCAAAGATACAAAAACTTGTAGATATTTACAAATGTTTTTTAATCTATTTTATTGATATTTAAAGTGTTAAATGGTTTTTAAGGGGTGACTAATTATAGTCAAAATATTGATTAAGAATATTCCACCTAAAATCCAATTTTACTTTTCAAGTATTTTCTTCATAATTGAACATACTACCCTGACTATATGTCGCGGACAATTAAAAGCTACAAAAGTTTTAATAACCCACATTGGACAATAATTTATTTTAGCACAAATCTAAAACTATCTCCAGTTGTCTTTTGGGCTAAAGAGTTTATAGATTTTTCAGTTAATTGTAAAACTCTTGGGTAGCCTCCTGTCACCTGGCAATCTCGCATTAAAACTATCAATTTGCCAGAAGGCGTTAATTGTACAGTACCTGGTAGCACTGCTGAAGTTAACATAGACGAAAAATCATTTTCTAATAATTCATTCAATTGATACCCCATTCGGCTATTGTTTGTAGATATAGCGAATTCCGTAGAGTTAAAAACTCCTTTTTGTTTTGCTGAAAGCAAATTAAACTCAGGTCCTTTACTGCAATAAATTGTTTTTGTATAAAAATAAGAATTGTCAATTTTTATGCTTGTGTTTGTAGATTTATGAGAGCTGTTATTTAGTTCAATAGGAAGAATTTCTCCTTTTTTAATGGTTGTATTTTGAGTTATTCCTTTAAAATAACTCTTGAGTTTGACACTTTCAAGTCCAAAAAAGCCATTTTAGAGAACCGTTTTCTTGATTTTACTGGGTTTGTTGTCTTAATTTGAAAAAGTAGTCGTAGTGCGAAAAAATTTTTTTCTTCGATTTTTGTGTTTTAATTTTGCATTATGGCATTCCTCAGAGCAGAAAAAAAAGCATCAGGCACCTATTTGCGGATTATTCAGTCCTACAAGTTGGACGGTAAGCCCAAGCACAAAACCCTTTACTCGTTAGGTAAGCTGGAAAACTACGAAGCGAATCAGTTAGAGCGTATTGCTAAAAAATTATTAGAACTTATAGGTAAAGATGCCAACCCTCTAAGCATTGGTAATCTTCAGGAGTTGGGTAGATACAATTACGGATACGCTCTTGTGGTAAACAAACTGTGGGATGTTTTTAATTTAGATAAGTTAGCTAAAATTATTACCCATAGACACCGTAGTAAATTTGATTGGCAGAATATCTTTCGTTTTATGATCGCCGAACGTATCAATGAACCTTGTTCCAAATTACAAAGTAGCTTTAATCAATCTGAATATCTTGGTTTTGGTGACGCTGATATTCCTCTCCACCAATTTTATAGAACTTTGGATTTGTTTAGTGATGAAGAAGACTTTATCAAGCAACATCTTTTTACCCAGCAGCGTAGTTTGTTCTCTACGGTGCTTGACGTGGTTTTCTATGATGTGACCACACTTTATTTTGAATCTCAAGTAGAACAGGATGATGCTTTAAGACAAAAAGGCTATTCCAAAGACGGTAAAGCACACAAAACACAAATTGTGCTAGGACTATTAGTTGATAAAAATCGCAACCCTATATCGTATCAAATCTATAAAGGCAATACTTATGAAGGCTGTACCATGATTGATGCACTAAACTCAATGAAGCAACAATTTACCATAGACTGCGTAATTGTAGTTGCCGATAGTGCTATGATTGACAAGGGGAATCGTAATTTTATGGTAGACAACCAAATTGATTATATCATAGGCGATAGTATCAAAACTCTTCCTAAAGTTGTCAAAGCAAAACTCATTGATATTGAAAACCTCAAAGCTGTAAAAGGGGTATCAAAACAGAAGTTTAGTTATAGTGAGACAACCTATAAAGGCAGACGGATTATATGCAGTTACTCTGCAAAACGTGCACGTAAAGATGCATACGCTAGAGAAAAACTCATATCCAAAGCCAAGCAATGGCTCGAAGAACCCTCAAAATACAAACAAGTTAAAAAAAGAGGTGCAGGAAGGTTTATAACATCAACCAAAGAGGGAGAACCCATTGCACTAAATCTACAGGTCATAGAAAACGATGCTAAATATGACGGCTTAAAAGCATTATCTACTACAACTGATTTACCCATAGAAACTATCCTATCAAAATATAGCGACCTGTTTGAAGTAGAGCATACCTTTAGAGCTTTAAAGAGCCAACTAGAAATACGCCCAGTATTTCATTGGACAGATAAAAGAATCAAAGGACACATCGCTATGTGCTTCACAGCATTTACTTTTATCAACTATTTAAAAAACACAACCAATCTTCAATACAGAGCTATTGTAAAAGCCATAGATCGTATGCAGGTATCTCTAATCAAGGATGACAAGGCGAAGTCCAACATCTACCTGCGTTCCAAAATTGATACCCCCGAGCAAACAATCATCGATAAATTAAAACTAAAAGTGCTAAACGATACAACAGCTCAAAACTATGTAAATCAGTATTTTACAAAATAAAGTAGTGCATAGGCTATTTTTTAAAAACCTCATTATCAAATACTTAACCCTTTAAACTGTCAAACTCAAGAAAAACCATTTCAAAAACTTATAACTCGCTAATTATCAGTAATTTTTTCTTGTGTTATTTTATAGAAATAATTCTTCAAAATACCATTTTAATCTTTTAAAATGCTGAAAAGATGCTTCGGAAAAGTTTTCAGATGGTTTCAATATGGCGTTTTCGTTGAATGGTCTCATGAGTTGGATCCGTCGGAAAACCTTTTGGATGCTTCGCAGAAGCATTTCAAATAGTTAGACCCCTATTTTGCCCCCCTAACACCACTTTTGAAGCACCCAGAAGGGCAGTTAAGGTACTCAACAACATTTCTTGAAGGATAGAAATGTTGTTTGAGTGATCCAACGTATGAGATGGATCAAGTGAAACGCCATGCAGACATTTGCAAAACTTTTAATTAGCTTCGCAAAGCTATTTAAAATAGGAGCTTCTTAAAAATTCTACCGCTCATTATACGCCAAACTTTTTAGTGCAGAATTTTAAACAACAATTCTTTTAAAACATCTCTATCCGTTTGATTTGCACCTACTCCCTTACTTTTAATGTCCGCTTCTCTTAAAAGCCCAATTACTTGTGTTACTTTACGTAAAGGAAAGTTTTTTGTAGCTAAAAGATATTCATTAACAAAATAAGGGTTTATTCCTAAAGTACTTGTAGCAGAATTTTTATTTTTCAAACTATGAAGTAACAAAATCTGTGTAAAGAAATTATTTAAGATAGAAATTGTCATTACAATAGGGTTGTTTTTAGGATTATCTGCAAAATGATTTATAATTCTATTTGCTTTTACGACATCTTTCTTACCGATAGCTTTAGTTAGTTCAAAATTGTTATAATCTTTAGAAATTCCGATGTTTTTTTCAATGTGTTTATCGTTAATAGTTGAATTTTTTGGTAAAATAATGGTCAATTTATCAAGCTCGTTAGAAATTTTGCTTAAATTAGTACCTAAAAACTCTACTAACATCGATGCTGCTTTCGGCTCAACATCGTACCCCTTTCTATTTAAAAATCCTTTAATCCAAGATGGTACTTGGTTGTCATAAATTTTTTTACTATCAAATATTAGCCCTGTTTTTGCAATAGCTTTATACAATTTTTTACGCCTGTCTAATTTTTTATATTTATAGTTTAAAACTAAAACCGTTGTCGGTTGAGGACTTTCGGCATAGCTAATTAGTTTCTCAATGTTTTTACTTAAATTTTGAGCTTCTTTTAAAATAACAACTTGTCTTTCAGCCATTAAAGGGTAGCGTTTAGAATAGCTTATAACGTCTTCGATACTAACATTATCGTTTGCAAAAATCTTTTGCAGATTAAAATCTTTTTCTTCTTTTTTTAAAACATTATCTTCTATGTAATTAGAAATTACATCAATAAAATAAGGCTCGTCCCCCATCAAAAAATAAATAGGCTTTATGTTCCCTTTTTTAATATCAGAAATAATTACTTTAATATCGTTCATTTTTTTACTTTTGATTGATGATAAAATTAAATTTACCAGAGTATAAATTCAAGCTCAAAGTTAGTGAAAATAAAACCTTTATCTTTGATAGGATTAGAAAAAAATACTTTGTTTTAACTCCCGAAGAGTGGGTGCGACAAAACTTTACTATGTTTTTAATTAATGAAAAAAAATACCCTGTAACTTTAATAGCTTTAGAAAGGCAATTAATAGTTAATAATTTAAAAAAACGATTTGATATTTTAATTTTTAATCCTAGCGGAGAGCCTAATATCCTTGTGGAATGTAAAGCTCCTTCGGTAAAAATACTACAAAAAACTTTTGACCAAATTGCTCGTTATAATTTAAAACTTAAAGCTAATTATTTAATTTTAACTAACGGATTAAAGCATTTTTATTGTAAGATGGATTTTAAAAAAGAAACTTATGTTTTTTTAAAAAGCATCCCAAATTATAATAAAACTAATTGATTTTTAAATGCTTATAAGTTTAATTAATTAGAATTGCACTTTAATCGGAGAACTCTACAATATATAATTTTATAAAATGTAACTTTGCAAACTTGAAAATAGCAATAATTATACTAAACTGGAATGGGCAAGAACTACTAAAACAATTTTTGCCTTCTATTGTAAAATTTAGTTCTCAAGAAGCTAGTATTTATATTATAGACAATGCCTCTACCGACAGCTCCGTTGATTATATAAAAGAATTTTTTCCGATAATAAAAATAATAAAGCACGAAGAAAATTTAGGCTATGCCAAAGGCTATAATAATTCGTTAAAAAAGATAGAATCGGATATTTATTGCTTGTTAAATTCGGATGTTGAAGTATCTAAAGGTTGGTTATCGCCAGTTATTTCAGCGTTTAAAGAAGATAAAAACACTGCTATAGTTCAACCAAAAATATTAGACTATAATAATAAGTTAGAATTTGAGTACGCTGGAGCTGCGGGTGGGTTTATAGATTTTTTCGGATACCCATATTGCAGAGGAAGACTGTTTAATTATTTAGAAAAAGACCGAGGACAATTTAATGACACTAAAGATGTTTTTTGGGCATCTGGAGCTTGTTTTTTTATTAAGTCTAAAACATATCATCGATTAGGAGGTTTAGATGAAGACTATTATGCGCATCAAGAAGAAATAGATTTATGCTGGCGAACACAAAACATCGGATATAAAGTGAAATACGTCGGCTCTTCTTCGGTATATCACGTGGGCGGTGCAACTTTAAAAGAAAATAATTCACAAAAAACATATCTAAACTTTAGAAACAGCTTGCTTAATATAGTTAAAAATATGCCTAAAAACCGCGTCTTGATTGTCGTTTTTTGCAGATTAACTTTAGACTATATAGCTGGGTTGAAATTTATTTTAGAATTAAGACCGATACATACTTTCGCTATTTTAAAGGCACATATTAGTTTTTATCTCAATTTGTATAAATTTTTAAATAAGAGAAAAATAGCTTACGAGAAGAAAAATTACAACATACACACTAGCGTAGTTTGGCAGTATTTTATTTTAGGAAGAAAAACTTTCAGCAAATTAAAATGATTTTGAATTTTTCCTTATAAAAGAATGAAATGTTTTTTAGATATGGCTCTAAAAATCTTCGTCAAAACTTATATTTCCAGTTCCGCCAGATTTTACCCCTGCTTTTTGATATTCCGAAACTCTCTTCTCAAAGAAATTAGTTTTTCCTTCTAAAGAAATCATTTCCATAAAATCGAACGGATTTGTCGATTCATATACTTTGCTACATTCGAATTCTAACAATAGCCTGTCAGTTACATATTCTAAGTATTGTGTCATCAATTTTGCGTTCATACCGATAAGGCTTATTGGTAAAGATTCGGTAATAAACTCACGTTCAATGTCTAATGCGTCTATAATAATTTCGGTAATACGTTTTTTTGGAACTTTATTAACTATGTGATTGTTGTGTAAATGTACTGCAAAATCGCAGTGCATACCTTCGTCACGAGAGATTAGTTCATTAGAAAAAGTTAGACCGGGCAATAGACCTCTTTTCTTTAACCAAAAAATAGAGCAAAAAGCACCAGAGAAGAAAATACCTTCAACGGCAGCAAAAGCTATTAGTCGTTCGGCAAAGGAATCGGACTCTATCCACTTTAATGCCCATTCGGCTTTCTTTTTAATGGCTGGAAAAACCTCAATAGCTCTAAAGAGTCGGTCTTTTTCTGCTTCATCTTTTACATAAGTGTCTATTAATAAAGAATAAGTCTCGGAGTGAATATTTTCCATCATTATTTGAAATCCGTAGAAAAATTTTGCTTCAGAATATTGAACTTCGTTTACAAAATTTTCTGCTAAATTTTCATTAACAATTCCGTCAGAAGCGGCAAAAAAGGCTAAAATGTGCTTAATAAAATAGTGTTCGTCGGCAGTAAGTTTGTTTTCCCAATCCGAAATATCAGAATGAAGGTCTATCTCTTCGGCAGTCCAAAAGCAAGACTGCTGCTTCTTATACCACTCCCATAAATCGTTATGTTGAATCGGAAAAATTACAAATCTATTGTCATTTGGTTGTAAAATTGGTTCTTTTTGGTTCATCTTTTTTATTGTTTAACGTTATTTTTTGTCGTAAAATAATTTTACAAATATTACTATTTTTTACTTACAAATATTATTTATTTATTCACATTTTAAAATTATTAATAAAGGCATAATTTGACCTATTAAGTTATTTAGATTTACATGAATCTGAGTCAGATTTCTATAGATCTCGGTCAGATTTCTATAGATCTGAGTCAGATCTATAGAAATCTCGGTCAGGTTTCTATAGATTTGGGTCAGGTTTCTATAGATTTGGGTCAGGTTTCTATAGATTTGATTGAGATTAATATTAAATTTTAAGCTTTTTATATAATTGTAGCTTACAACTAAATTATTTTTATCTAAAAACCAACGTATATTTGCAAGGTTATTTTAATGTTTAATTTTTTTTTGTTATAAAGTCTTGTAAGCAGAATCTATAAAAGCAGAATATGGCGATAAAATTCATTTTTATAACACAAACTACAATGAGATGATTAAACTTGAAAATCTGCATAAGTCATACAAGATAGGCAAAGAAAAATTACCTGTTTTAAAAGGTTTAGATTTGAATATAGCGGAGGGTGAATTTGTTTCTATTATGGGATCTTCGGGTTCTGGGAAATCTACTCTACTTAATATAATTGGGTTATTAGATGTCCACGACGAAGGAAATTATTATTTGAATGGTCAATTAATAAAAAAATTAAACGAAAAAAAAGCAGCTATTCTTAGGAACAAATTTTTAGGCTTTGTTTTTCAATCTTTTAATTTAATTTCTTATAAAACGGCTTTGGAGAACGTTGCTTTACCGCTTTATTACAAAGGGATTAAACGAAAAGAGCGTCTAAAAATAGCTTCTGACTATTTAGAAAAAGTAGATTTAAAAGGTTGGTCAAGTCATTTGCCAAACGAGCTTTCTGGGGGACAAAAACAGCGTGTTGCCATAGCAAGGTCTTTGGTTACAAATCCGAAAGTAGTTTTAGCGGACGAGCCGACAGGAGCTTTAGACTCTACGACTACAGGCTCTATAATGAGACTGCTTAAAGACATTAATGACCAAGGAATGACCGTTGTGGTAATTACCCACGAAGAGGAAGTTGCTAGAAAAACGAAAAGAATTGTACGTTTAAAAGACGGCAATATTATTAGCAGTAATCTTACTAAAAACTCTAAAGCGGTATAAAATTATGTTTAATATAGACGGCTGGACAGAAATTTTTCAAAGTATTAATAAAAATAAATTACGCTCTATAATATCTGGGCTTACTGTTGCTTTTGCGATTTTGTTATTTACATTGTTGTTCGGAATTGTTAGTGGTTTGAGCAACTCATTTGCAAGTGCTTTTGTAGATGATGCTCAAAATGCAATGTTTATTCGAGTTTGGAAAACTTCTAAGCCTTATAAAGGGTTGCAAACAGGAAGATTTATTCAGCTTAAAAATAAAGATTACGATTTTATAAAAGAAGAGTATTCAGATAAAATACAGTACCAATCTGGAAGAATTTATAAAAGTGTAACTATAAAACACAAAGATAAAGCTGATAGTTACAGGCTTAGAGCAGTGCATCCAGACCATCAATTTTTAGAAAAAACTATTATAGATAGAGGTCGTTATATAAACTTAAAAGATGTAAAAGAAAAATTGAAAGTGATAGTTTTGGGTCGTTTAATAAAAAAAGATTTGTTCGGAGAAAAGACGGCTGTCGGCAAAAGAGTAAATGTAAACGGAAGTTCTTTTCTAATTATTGGTGTTTTTTCTGACGACGGCGGAGACAGAGAAGAAAGACAATGCTATATGCCAGTTAGTACAGCGCAGATGATATACGGCAACAACGATTTTTTAGACCAAATAAATCTAGGTTACAACCCAAATTTAAGTTTAGAAGAAGCGTTAGATTTCGGTTATCAATTAGAGCGAGAATTACGACGAAGACTAAATATTCATCCCGACGACCAGAGTGCGTTATCAGTAAGAAACATGGCAGAAGCGAACCAAAACATCGGAAGTTTTATGTTTGTCCTTTATTTAATAGTTGTTTTTGTAGGCTTTGGGACTTTAATCGCTGGCGTTATAGGAATTAGTAACATTATGATTTTTACTGTTAAAGAAAGGATGAAAGAATTTGGTATAAGAAAAGCATTAGGTGCAAAGCCGATGTTAATAATTGGTATGGTAGTACAAGAATCAATTTTAATAACTACTATAGCTGGTTATTTAGGTTTATCATTAGGAACTTATATCTTAACTTTAATAGGCGATAGTTTAGAAGAGTATTTTATAAAAGACCCAGGCGTAAGCTCAAAAATAGTAATAGGCTCAACGGTTATTTTAATAGTAGCAGGGCTAATAGCTGGCTATATTCCGGCAAAAAAAGCGGCAAACGTTAACCCAATAATAGCTTTAAGAGCAGATTAATTATGAAGTTTTTATTTGATTCAGATACTTGGCAAGAAATTTACGGTAGTATTAGTAATAATAAATTAAGAACCGTAGTAACCATCATAGGAGTCCTTTGGGGTATTTTTTTATTAATTACATTGCTAGGGTCTTCAAGAGGGATGGAAAACGGATTTAATAATTTGTTCGGCGACTTTGCAACTAATAGCGTTTTTGTTTGGACACAATCTACCGACACCCCTTTTAAAGGGTTTCAAAAAGGAAGAAGTTTTAAATTAAATAATAATGATATAAAAGTTTTAAAATCTGAATATAAAAAAGAAATAAAATTGTTGGCACCGAGAAATCAATCTAGCGGACTTATAATTCATAAATTTAAGTCAGGGAATTTTAATATAAGCGGCGACTATCCAGCTTTAGATCAGATACAAAAGAAAAAATTAATCTACGGTCGGTTTTTAAATGAAAACGATATAAAAACGAGTGCAAAAGTAGCTGTAATATCTGAAGACATGTATAAGCAATTGTTTAACAAAGGTGATATGCCAATCGGCGAATACATTAAAGTAAACTCTATAAATTATAAAGTTATCGGTGTTTATCAAGTTTCTAACAACATTAATTTTGACGGCGACACGGCTTATGTGCCTTTTTCAACTTTTAAAAAAGTCTATAACACTGGCAATGAAATAGACTGGATGATGATAACCGCAAACGAAGGAATAGATATTGAGCAGATGGAAAAAAACATTTTACTTACGCTTAAATACCTACACAAAGTTCATCCAGATGATCAAAGAGCTTTTGGTAGCGTAAATCTCGGTAAAGAAATAGGTAAAGTAACAGGGTTTTTGGTCGGTATGCAATTTTTAACCTGGTTTGTAGGTATTGCAACTCTGATTGCAGGTGTGTTCGCTATTGGAAATATTCTATTAATTACAGTAAAAGAGCGTACCAAAGAAATAGGAATAAGAAGAGCAATAGGTGCAACTCCTCGTGATATTAGGCAACAAATTGTGTTAGAATCTATTTTTCTTACCACGGTTGCAGGAGTGTTAGGAGTTATAAGCGGAGGTGCTATTTTGTTTATTATTGACCATTTTTTCGGTCAAGGCGAAGACGCTGCCTTAACAAACCCAACTGTGAGTGTTGCAATAATTTTTATAGCATTTACTATTCTGCTTGTATTAAGCACCTCAATTGGGCTAATACCCGCACACAGAGCAACAGTAATAAAACCAATAGACGCATTAAGAGAAGAATAAAATAAATAAAAATAATGAGCAAGAAACTAAAAATCAGTTTAATAATAATAGGGGTAATGTTTGTAGCCACACTTATTTGGTTTGGTAAAAAGAACAAAAAAAACATTATAGAATACGAAACAGAGAAGCCGTTTATAACTACAATTATCAAAAAAACGGTGGCTACTGGAAAAGTAATTCCTTTAGAAGAAATTGAAATAAAACCTCAAATAACTGGCATTATAGATAAAATTATGTTATTAGAGGGAGATAAGGTTAAAAAAGGCGATTTAATTGCAACCGTTAGAGTTGTACCCAACGAACAATCTTTAGTTAGTGCGAAAGGCAGGGTAGATAACCTCAAAATAGGGTTAAAAAACTCTAAAATATCTTATAATAGAAACAAGAATTTATTTGAAAAAGGTGTTATTTCAAGGGCAGAATTTGAAAGAATAGAGCTAACATACAATCAGGCGAAGCAAGATTTAAAGAATGCCAAAAACGACTATCAAATAATAAAGAAAGGTTCGGCTGGCTTCGGAAACTCTGCTAACACGAATATATTTGCGCAAATGTCGGGTACAATTTTGGAAATTCCTGTTAAAGAAGGAGACCAAGTAATTCAATCAAATAATTTTAATGCAGGAACAACAATAGCCTCAATTGCAGATATGAGTAAAATGATTTTTGAGGGTAAGGTTGACGAGTCTGAAGTTGATAGGCTAGTAAAAGGTAGAGAAATTGAAGTTTCAATAGGTGCAATTGAATATAAAAAGTTTTTGGCAAAGCTAAATTTTATCGCTCCGAAAGGTACAGAAGAGAACGGAGCCGTGCAGTTTAAAATTAACGCTGATATTTCATTAGACGAAAAACACTATATTAGAGCAGGTTATAGTGCTAATGCAGACATAGTTTTAGCAAAAAAAGATAGCGTACTTTCTATCAAAGAAGCCTTTTTGAGGTTTGACAAAATAACCGAAGAGCCTTATGTAGAAGTCAAAAAAGATGACGGTACCTTTGAGAAACGAACTTTAAAATTAGGTATATCCGATAAAGTTAATATAGAAGTTTTAGAAGGAGTAACTAAAGACGACGAGTTAAAAGTTTGGAACAAGGCATTGAAAAGTGAAGATAAAAAAGAAGAAAATAAAAAAAGAAGAAGATAAGCAGTGTTTATAGGACGTTTTTCATATCATTTTATGGATGTTAAATTTATCCTTTAGGCTTTGTGATGCTCGGAGTTTGTTGGTGTTTATTGGGGTTTTTGTTAATTGTGTATGTTTGTTGATTGTAAATCTTAAAAAAAGATGATTGAAAAAAAAATAACATCAAAAAAGGTAATTCTATATTTTATATTTTTTTTAAGTATAAGTAGCTATTCACAAAAAATATTTAAGGAATATGGAAATAGAGAATATTCAGATACTTTGAATATAGAATTACTTCATAAAGTATGCGAGAATTTAAAAATTAAATTTTCTGATGTTTATACTGATAAATCCCATTCGATTGATTTTGATTCTGATAAAACATTTTTTGCTTTACAGTATATTATTAGCAAAGAAACAGAACACGAAGAAAAAGGTAATTTTTATGAGAAAAAATATTTATTTGCCAATAATTCAGATGGTCAAGTGATTGACCAAATTAATGATACAGAAATTTATTGGGATCAAGATGCCTATCAAGTATACGAATCTAATATTTTAAAAAACAAAATTAAATTTAGTGATGATACTATTGGGGTAGCGATTTCTGTTCAAGAATCAGTAGGCGGTTGTGCAGGATTTTCTTCAAAACAAAAACTCACAATCATTAGTCTTTCAAATAATAAAATAATAAAATTACTTTCGGATTTTCCAATAAGAAAAACAAGTGGCCAATCGAATTGTGCTGGAAACTATGAAATTGAAATCCTTGAAAAATCGATTGAATTAACAAAAAATAAAACAAATGGTTTTTTTGATATTTTGGTTACAAAAATGTTTACCTATGAAAATGTAATAGAAGAAAATTTAGATAAAAACATAAAAGGGCAAGAAAAAGTTAAAAATAAAACAGAAACAGAAAAATTAAAATTCAACGGAAAAAACTACGATTTTAAAAAGGATGACACATATAGATTTTTAAAATGGTAAAAATAATTTACAACAAAGAATCAAGGTAAAACCAATTAGTCCGTTTCGTTTTTAAAAAGCAGGGTAGGATAGTCATTTAATTTATGATTTATTCTGATACTGCTCATTTATCAAATTTGGTAAAATAACTTCAGCAAAAACAATCAATTTCAAAGATTGGTTGTTTAACTCTTTTTCTTGAGTTTGACAGTTTAAAGGGTTAAGTATTTGATAATGAGGTTTTTAAAAAATAGCCTATGCACTACTTTATTTTGTAAAATACTGATTTACAGAGTTTTGAGCTGTTGTATCGTTTAGTGCTTTTAGCTTTAATTTATCGATGATTGTTTGCTCGGGGGTATCAATTTTGGAACGCAGGTAGATGTTGGACTTCGCCTTGTCATCCTTGATTAGAGATACCTGCATACGATCTATGGCTTTTACAATAGCTCTGTATTCTTGAGTTTGACACTTTCAAGTCCAAAAAAGCCATTTTAGAGAACCGTTTTCTTGATTTTACTGGGTTTGTTGTCTTAATTTGAAAAAGTAGTCGTAGTGCGAAAAAATTTTTTTCTTCGATTTTTGTGTTTTAATTTTGCATTATGGCATTCCTCAGAGCAGAAAAAAAAGCATCAGGCACCTATTTGCGGATTATTCAGTCCTACAAGTTGGACGGTAAGCCCAAGCACAAAACCCTTTACTCGTTAGGTAAGCTGGAAAACTACGAAGCGAATCAGTTAGAGCGTATTGCTAAAAAATTATTAGAACTTATAGGTAAAGATGCCAACCCTCTAAGCATTGGTAATCTTCAGGAGTTGGGTAGATACAATTACGGATACGCTCTTGTGGTAAACAAACTGTGGGATGTTTTTAATTTAGATAAGTTAGCTAAAATTATTACCCATAGACACCGTAGTAAATTTGATTGGCAGAATATCTTTCGTTTTATGATCGCCGAACGTATCAATGAACCTTGTTCCAAATTACAAAGTAGCTTTAATCAATCTGAATATCTTGGTTTTGGTGACGCTGATATTCCTCTCCACCAATTTTATAGAACTTTGGATTTGTTTAGTGATGAAGAAGACTTTATCAAGCAACATCTTTTTACCCAGCAGCGTAGTTTGTTCTCTACGGTGCTTGACGTGGTTTTCTATGATGTGACCACACTTTATTTTGAATCTCAAGTAGAACAGGATGATGCTTTAAGACAAAAAGGCTATTCCAAAGACGGTAAAGCACACAAAACACAAATTGTGCTAGGACTATTAGTTGATAAAAATCGCAACCCTATATCGTATCAAATCTATAAAGGCAATACTTATGAAGGCTGTACCATGATTGATGCACTAAACTCAATGAAGCAACAATTTACCATAGACTGCGTAATTGTAGTTGCCGATAGTGCTATGATTGACAAGGGGAATCGTAATTTTATGGTAGACAACCAAATTGATTATATCATAGGCGATAGTATCAAAACTCTTCCTAAAGTTGTCAAAGCAAAACTCATTGATATTGAAAACCTCAAAGCTGTAAAAGGGGTATCAAAACAGAAGTTTAGTTATAGTGAGACAACCTATAAAGGCAGACGGATTATATGCAGTTACTCTGCAAAACGTGCACGTAAAGATGCATACGCTAGAGAAAAACTCATATCCAAAGCCAAGCAATGGCTCGAAGAACCCTCAAAATACAAACAAGTTAAAAAAAGAGGTGCAGGAAGGTTTATAACATCAACCAAAGAGGGAGAACCCATTGCACTAAATCTACAGGTCATAGAAAACGATGCTAAATATGACGGCTTAAAAGCATTATCTACTACAACTGATTTACCCATAGAAACTATCCTATCAAAATATAGCGACCTGTTTGAAGTAGAGCATACCTTTAGAACTTTAAAGAGCCAACTAGAAATACGCCCAGTATTTCATTGGACAGATAAAAGAATCAAAGGACACATCGCTATGTGCTTCACAGCATTTACTTTTATCAACTATTTAAAAAACACAACCAATCTTCAATACAGAGCTATTGTAAAAGCCATAGATCGTATGCAGGTATCTCTAATCAAGGATGACAAGGCGAAGTCCAACATCTACCTGCGTTCCAAAATTGATACCCCCGAGCAAACAATCATCGATAAATTAAAACTAAAAGTGCTAAACGATACAACAGCTCAAAACTCTGTAAATCAGTATTTTACAAAATAAAGTAGTGCATAGGCTATTTTTTAAAAACCTCATTATCAAATACTTAACCCTTTAAACTGTCAAACTCAAGAGAATAATTAATAAAGTTCGTAGCGGAGTTGGTTATTTGACTTTTATATTAAAAGCTTCTCTACCTTCAATTATTCCTTTTAGCGTGTCGTTTTTTACTACTTTACCTACTCCTTTGGGCGTTCCAGTAAAAATAACATCTCCTTTTTTTAAGGTAAAATATTGCGAAACATAGCTTATTAACTCATCTATTTTCCACAAGGCATTTTTGGTGTTTCCGCTTTGCACTATTTCGTTATTCTTGTATAATTCAAATTTTAAATCATCTATATTGAAAATAGTTTTAGGATAAAAATTTCCTATAACCGCACTTCCGTCAAATGCCTTTGCCTTTTCCCACGGCAATCCTTTTTGCTTACATTCTACTTGAACATCACGTGCCGTAAAGTCTATTCCTAAACCAATTTCATTATAATATTTATGTGCAAATTTTACTTCAATATGCTTTCCTAACTTATCAATTTTTACTAAAACTTCCACTTCATAATGAATATTATTAGT
The DNA here is from genome assembly GCA_963422315.1 of uncultured Polaribacter sp. Taxonomy (GTDB): domain Bacteria; phylum Bacteroidota; class Bacteroidia; order Flavobacteriales; family Flavobacteriaceae; genus Polaribacter. Next base: position 2,257,650 of record OY729423.1, on the reverse strand, counting down.
AAAAGAGGGAATAAAAAAAGGTGTTCTGTTTGATAAAATTGCCGAATCTGGTTTTAAAAAAACTATCGGATGCTCTGTTTTTTTGCTATTCAGCTCTTTTATGTGTTCCGAATAGTTTTGACCTATGCAGATTATTTTCATTTTGATAATTAATTTACGGTATCCATTTTTTAGGAAAGTTAGGTTTTCGTTTTTCTAAAAAAGCATCTCTACCTTCTTTAGCCTCATCAGTCATATAAGCCAAGCGAGTTGCTTCTCCAGCGAAAACTTGCTGACCAACCATACCGTCGTCTGTTAAATTCATAGCAAATTTTAACATTTTTATCGAGATTGGAGATTTTACTAAAATTTCTTTAGCCCAATCATAAGCGGTATTTTCTAGGTCTTTATAAGGCACAACAGCGTTTACCATTCCCATTTCATAAGCTTCTTGTGCTGAATAGCTTCTACCTAAAAAGAAAATTTCGCGAGCTTTTTTTTGTCCGACCATTTTTGCTAAATAAGCAGAGCCGAAGCCACCGTCAAATGAAGTAACATCAGCATCAGTTTGTTTAAAAATAGCATGCTCTTCACTAGCTAAAGTTAAATCACAAACAACGTGCAAACTATGTCCACCTCCTACTGCCCATCCAGAAACGACTGCTATTACAACTTTTGGCATAAAACGAATTAGTCTTTGTACTTCTAAAATGTTTAGCCTGTGATATCCGTCGTCTCCAACATAACCTTGATTTCCTCTAGTTTTTTGATCTCCGCCAGAGCAAAAACTATAAACCCCATCTTTAGTACTTGGTCCTTCGGAAGAAAGCAAAACAACTCCGATGTTTACATCCTCTTTTGCATCACAAAACGCCTCATAAAGTTCAGACACTGTTCTATTTCTAAAAGCATTTCTAACGTTAGGTCTATTAAAAGCAATTCTGGCAACTCCATTAAGTTTTTTATAGGTTATATCTTCATATTTTTTAACTGTTTTCCATTTAAGTTGTGTCATAATTTTATGGTTTAAAGTCATTTTAAAACAAATATAAAAAATATCATAGGCTGTAGAGTTAATATTTATTTAAAAAAAGATGGTTAGAAATTTTAAAACCTACAATATCATCATCATCAAAACACCGTCCCATGTATGGTGCAGTAGCATTCCGAAGGGCGCTATGCACTATACACATTGTTAGCCACTTTTTATATTGTGAATAAAGTTGAATCATTGATTTTCAGCTCAAGCGTTTTAATTATTTCTTCTAGTTCGATGTTAGCCTGCGCTTTAAGATCCAGAAGTGTTGAAGTTCCTTTGCTATCGGTGCTATAACGACTTTCCAGTTTGAGTTTGAATTCATTATTGTCATTTTCATTTATTTCATAAGCATGAAAGTGCATTGAGTCACCAACTTTCGGAGTTGTTGAGACTACCGAAAATGTAAATTCTTTTTTGATATAATCAATGAGACAATCCTGTGTAACTAATACTAAATGTTTATTCAAATGCTGAAACGTGTCAATTTTGTGATGTATTTGAACAAGTACTGTTTTAGCCGTCATTTTCCAATTCATACCAAATGGTTTAGTTGAATCAGCATCCTTATCTAAAATTTCAAATCCTTTTTCTTTTAGAAATCTTTGTCTTTCTGGCCAAACAGTACCGGTTGTATCTAAAGTCTGAAGCTCTATTCCAACAAAATCTTTGACCTTTTTGTCCGCATTGGTTGAAACTAAAAAGTAGTCAATATTACCACCAGGGATTTTTATTTCTGGCAATATGTGAAGTTCATTACCGGGTTCATGACCAGTGAGCAGATGAATACAGTCCATGAAAATTTGTTTTCTTTCCAACAAACGAAAAGGGCAAATGATTATATCATTTTCCTCTTTACCATATTTGACTGTGCAAGTACCAATTGAAATTTCAGGTTCGCTTTTCCGACTTTTAATGCACTTTTTACCGAGATATTTACAGTGTTGATTTTCTAATTTGGTGTTCCAATCAATATCATCTTTAGTAGTTGAGTCAGTAAAAAACTCTCTTAGTTTGCTCATATAGTTTCTTTGGCCATTTGGATGTATTCGTGTGAAATGTCAATGCCTATTGATTTTTTGCCCATTTGTTTAGCTACTTTCATGGTTGTTCCTGTACCGCAAAAGGGGTCAAGGACTATCCCATCCTTTGGGCAAGTCGCTAATAGCGGTATTTTACATAAGTCCTCGGGGTAAACCGCATAATGTTTTTTTCTTTTTTGTGTGTCTTCAGGGATTATATCCCAAACGTCACTAGGCATTGTACCATTCGGATTGTAGAATAAAAAGTAAAAGCCTTGTGTCACAAGTTGTTTTGCACGACCTGAAACTTTTTCAGAATTTGAATGAGTTGACCTTTGCTGATTCCTGATAATCATTCTGAAGTCTGAAAGTTCGCCTTTTTTAACACGATTAAGAACCTTTTCTAACTCTTTAAAAGCATTTTTCTTTTCATCGTCAGTTAGTGAAGTCGAAAGTTCAATTTGTCTTTTGTATCGTTTCCCACTTACACCAGTAGCTGATATTACAGCACCGTTTTTTACTTTGCTTTCTCTAGGCTTTGAACGTATTGCATTGTCATCATAGAAGTAATCTTTTGCCTTTTTAGTAAAGTGAAATACATGTTCATGAACATTGCTAAGACGGTCTTTAGTACTGTTCATTCCTCCTTTTTGTTTATTCCAGATAATACTATTCCGTAAAGTCCATTTTTGCTCATTGGTCATTCTTAGAACCACTTGCCAAGGTATACCTAATAAACTCTTGTTGTGATATTTGTCGCCAATGTTTAACCAGAAAGAACCTGTCGGTTTTAAAACTCGCTTAAGCTCCTCGATGATAAGAAGTAAGTTATCAATGAATTCTAAATGGTTTTTTTCTAACCCAATACCTCCACCTTCATATTGTCTTTGACCCCAGTATGGAGGACTTGTTACAATGCAATCAACATAGTTGTCGGATAACGTCTTAAGTACTTCTAAAGAATCACCTACTAAAAAAATTGACTCTTTTCTATCATCTGTGCTATATTCTTCCAAGTTTTCTTTATTCATCTAAATTTTCTATTCTTTTTTATTATGGCTAACTGAGAATATAAAGGTTTAGAGTTATTTTTTAGAAGTTTTTTTATTTACTTCTTTGCCTTGGGGACCTTTTTTAATTGCTTCACCAATTTGGTTACTCGCCGTAAAACTAGCGACCATATCGTTTAACATTTGACTTCCTGCTTGAGGTGAATTTGGAAGTAAAATAAGGTTGCTATTGGTTTCTTGCCCTATAGATTGTAGCGTGTCGTAGTGTTGAGTAACTACTATTAGAGCGGAGGCTTCTTGCGAATTAATCCCTACTTTATTTAGTACTTCTACGCTTTCTTCAAGCCCTCGGGCTATTTCTCGTCTTTGGTCTGCGATGCCTTGTCCTTGTAGCCTTTTGCTTTCTGCTTCTGCTTTAGAGCGTTCTACTATTAAAATTCGTTGAGCATCTCCTTCAAATTGAGCAGCAATTTTCTCACGCTCGGAAGCGTTAATTCTGTTCATCGCTTCTTTTACTTGCGAGTCTGGGTCAATATCCGTAACAAGAGTTTTAATAATATCATAACCATAATCTTCCATCGCATCGTTTAATTCAGTTTTTACAGCAATAGCAATGTCGTCTTTTTTAACAAAAACACCATCTAATTTCATTTTCGGAACTTCTGCTCTTACTACATCAAAAACATAAGAAGTTATTTGGTCGTGGGGATAGTCTAACTTATAAAATGCTTCATAAACTTTATCTCTTATAACTTTGTACTGAACCGAAACTTTTAACTTAACGAACACGTCGTCTAATGTTTTAGTTTCTATAATTACGTCTAATTGTTGAATTTTTAAACTTAGTTTACCAGAAATCCTGTCGATTAAAGGGATTTTTATTTGTAATCCCGAATGACGCGTACTATGGAATTTTCCAAAGCGTTCAATAACAGCTGCTGTTTGTTGTTTTACAACGAAAAAAGTAGATACTATAGCTAATATAGTAGCTATTGTAACTATAATAAATGGAATTGATGGCATATTTTAATTTTTTTGAAGTTATTTATAAAAAATATTGATAATTTATTCTGTGGTAAAAGTATATAAAAATTTTTACTTTCCAATATCTATTTAATTTTTTTTACAGCTCTTTCTATTCTATTTATGGTTTCTTCTTTACCGATAATATTCATTATATCAAACATACGAGGTCCCACTAATTTTCCAACTATACATAATCGTAAAGATTGCATTAGGCTTCCGAGTCCTATTTCTTTTACTAAAACCCATGATTTTATATTTTTTTCTATATTTTCGGATGAAAAATTTTTAATTTCATTTATAACGCAAACTAATTCTCGTAATATTAAAATTGCTTTTGGATTCCAGTGTTTTTTAGCAGCTTTATTGTCGTATTCTATCGGTGCTTCAAAAAAGAAAGAAGAAAGTTTCCAAAAGTCAGATATAAGAATAAGCCTCTCTTTTATAAGTGATATAATTTTTTGAACATATTCTTTTTTTATTGAGACTCCTTTTTTTATTAAAATAGGCAAGTAAAGTTCTGCTAATTCTTCGTCTGATTTAGATTGCATATATTGTTGGTTAAACCACTTTGCTTTTTCTGGGCTAAACTTCGCTCCAGCTTTACTAACTTTACCTAATTCAAAAGACTGTATTAGTTCTTTTAAAGAAAATATCTCTTTCTCATTTCCTGGATTCCAGCCTAAAAAAGCTATAATGTTTATAAAAGCCTCTGGAAAATACCCTTCTTCTTTAAACCCAGGGTAAACCTCAAAAGTCTTTTCATTTGAATAGCTTAAAGGGAAAATAGGAACTTCTAAAACTTTACTGTCTCTTTTGCTTAATTTTCCTTTCCCTGAAGGCTTTAAAAGTAATGGCAAATGTGAAAATTTTGGCGGACTCCAGCCGAAAGACTCGTATAATAAAATATGTAATGGCAATGAAGGAAGCCATTCTTCGCCACGAATTACATGGCTAATTTGCATTAATTTATCGTCTATAACGCTTGCTAAATGATAGGTCGGCATTCCGTCGGACTTAAACAAGACTTTATCATCTAAAACACTTGTGTTAATTTTAATTGTCTTACGAATATCGTCCTCTATCGTTAATAATTTATTTTGTGGAGTTTTAAAACGAACTACATAATTTTCTCTAGAATTTATTCTATTTTGCACCTCATCATCTGTTAGAACTAACGAGTTAATTAATTTGCCTTTTTCCCTATTGTGTCCGTTGTATGAAAAAGTTTTGCCTTCAGACTCATATTTCTTTCTGTACTGGTCTAGTTCAACAGGAGTATCAAAAGCATAATATGCACAGCCTTTTTTTATTAAAATATCTATATGTTTATTGTATAATTCTAGACGTTCAGACTGTCGATACGGTCCCATTTTTTCATTTTTGTTTGGACCTTCGTCAAAAGGAATGGCACACCAATCTAAAGCATCTATTATGTATTGTTCTGCATTAACTACATATCTAGACTTGTCTGTATCTTCTATTCTTAATATAAAAGTGCCATTGTGTTTTTTTGCAAATAAATAGTTATATAAAGCTGTTCTTACACCTCCGATATGTAAAGGTCCCGTAGGGCTTGGAGCAAAGCGAACGCGAACATTAGATTTCATTTTTATTCAATTTTTATCAGGTGTAAAGTTACTTTTTTACTTTTTGGAATTTTCGGAATTGCCACCATGATTTTTTATTACCTCTTCGTCTCTATATCTACAGCAAGGATCTAATGAATAATATACTTTTTTTACTGCATAAGCTTTTTTATTTTCATCTAAATACACATCGTGTCCTATGTTTAATATGTTTTGTTGAACTTTAGAAACGCTGGCTTTTCGCTCGTCTAAAATTAGATTCAAATAATGTGTGTTTATGTCCCAAAGTGCAAACTTTACTCCTTTTGTATTTAAAGCTGCTGTTTCTATTCGTTTTTTACACATCCCACAAACTCCATCAACTTTAAAAGACTTTTTAGCATTTCGCTGTTTTTTGACAACCTGTGCTTCAATAAAAAAACTCATTAAAAATAAGCTAAATAATAATATTGGTTTTCTCATAATAATTAAAAAAATACTTGTTTATAAAAATTTATATTTACTAAATTTCAAGAGCCTTATTAGCGTCTAACAACTTATTTGTCAAAGTTAAGGCTGAATTTTTAAAATTGACAAAAAAACTTATATTTTTATAATTTGTTAAGCCATCAAAAAAAAAGATACCGTCCAAAAAAGTATGTCTCAAAGATAAAAATAATCAGCTTAATTTTTAAAGTATAACTAATTAAAACTTTTGCGAAGGTTGATCTGGCGACTGCGTTGATTGACTTTAGTTTTGCAATGCGTCGAAAAACTTTTGCAATGCTTCGCAAATGTTTTGCAAACACTAACTATACCTTTTAGGTGCATTATTATAGTGGTTAGATGGGTCGAAAACAGGGCTTAACTGTTGCAAATGCTTCTGAAAAGCATCGCAAAACTAAAGTCAATCATCTCAAAACTAAAATTAATCATCTCAAAACTTTTAACTACCATCTCAAATGTATATTAAACAACTAAAAGTACATTTTGAAGCGTTGTTTTTATAAAATAAATCAATTAGAGACTACTGATAATTAGTGTGTTATGAATTTTATAGATGCAAGAAAAATAAAAAGTAAAAAAAAGACCGTTTATAAAAATAAAAGTATTATGTTTGTAGCTAACTTATTAAATTATAAAATACAATGCCAAAAATTAGTAAAAAGTACCTCGAATTCAATCAAGAAATTGAAAAAGTTATTGAAACTATTGATGCCGAAACTGGGCATTTTAATGTTTCGGATGCAAGCCTTAAAAATATTAAGGATATGCAAGCCAATTTTATCGCTCTTTTTAATGAGTATGTAAAGCCTAACCGTGGTTCGGGCGATGTGAAAGACATTCAAGATTATTATAAAATTATCCGAAAAGCATTATCGGAAATTCAACAAGGCATCAAAAATGACCCTACTTTGAATTTAACAAATGCACAAAAGATAAATTTATATATTCATATTGATGCTCTACGCCGACATAAAATTGCGATACCAAACGTAACGCCTGTAATTAACGTGCTGGAAGTCAAGCACGATTTTGCAATTATTGAAATTTCGGTAGCAGGCGTTGGCTCAAACACCGAAGGCTTTGACCGTTTGAAAATGCCAAAAGACATTCACGGAATTAGTTTTGATTATGAAATTGTAAACCAAGAATCGCCCGCACCGACTGAATTTTCCAATCATTTATACAAAACCAGAACTCGTTTTAACATTCATTTTGAAGACAAAGACGCTGGAAAAGACGTTTATGCAAAAGCTACCTACTACGGCGGAAGTGGTAATAAACCTGGAGAGTCTTCTGATGTTTTTAAGTTTACGGTTATTTAGTGGGGAATCATAGTTTTTAAAAAACAGTAGTGTTTAGCCAACCAAAAGCGGAGGCTAAACACTATAAAAAGAAAGTATAAATGAGATGTAAACGCTGTATGGTGTTTATTTACTAGTTATGGGCAATTAAAACTCATAGCGGTCAGAATAAGCCGAAAAGAGACTTGAAACAGGAGTAGATATAAAACAAAATATTTCAGCATGTACTTTTCGACACAGTTTTGCGACTCACTTACTAGATAATGGTACTGATATCCGTCTGATTCAGAAATTATTAGGACATTAAAGTAGTAAAACTACAGAACGATACACGTATGTAAGCCAAAGAATACTCAACAATGTACAAAGTCCTATAGATATGATATTAAATAAGTTAGAAAAAGATAAAACAAAAAATACAATACTATAAAAGTAATATATCGGAACTTAAGGTTCCGATAGCTACTAGTTAGGTGCAAGCAAAAAACAGAAATTTGAAATTGAACTTTATAATATTATTCCTTTTTTTATATCAAATAAGTTATTGTCAATTTGATAATTCAACTACTGTAAAAGACACTGTGACTCTTGATCCTCATTATTTTATTTTGGGAACATTAAGTGATTATATGGGACGCTTTCAATATGTTGACAGAGAGAAACAAGTTGACAGATATTATCCATATGAAAAACCAGTAGCAGATTATTTAACAACATATATAAAAAAAGAACTAAATATAAATGTTCAAACAGTTTTTCAACAGTCATTACACAGCGAAATATTTTCTTCGGAGCTATCAAAAATATTAAATAGTTTTTATGGAGAACACGACCAATTATTAGACGAGAAATTTGAAAATTTAAATCAAAAATATTCGTTTATTACTGGTGCTTATTACAGATACGGATTCAGTAATAATTCTAAAGTCTGTAAAATTCAATTAGCAAATTCTCCAAAACATAGAAATTGTTATTCAATACTGAAAGAAATTGGTTGCGAGAATATTTTCTATCAGTATTTAAGAAATATTCCGGCTCAGTTTATCTTATATTTTGAACCAACTGATAAACTTCAAGAATACTTTGACTTAATTGAACAGGAAAGGATTGATTTAAGAGAATCTTTTATTAATTCAATTATGAAATTGATGGGAGATTCTATGTCTCCTAAAGAACTTAAGGAATCAAAAGAACAATTTAAAAAATCGATTGACGAGGATTTTGAAAAAGTAAAAGCTGTGTTTGAAAGATAAAGCCCTCCGCTACCGCACGATTGTATCGTGTGGCGTACTGAGTAAGAAGTTCCAAAATATCCTATTTACTTTAAGGTTTTATGATGTTTAAAAATCACATATCATTTTATTAAAAGGAAGCTAATGAGTAGAAATTATAAATTTCATAATCCATTGGGTTTATATTTTATAAGTTTTGCGGTGGTAGGTTGGTTGGATGTTTTTACAAGAAATGAGTATAAAAACTTGTTTATAGAAAGCTTGGTGTTTTGTCAAAAAAATAAAGGATTAGAAATACATGCTTGGTGTATAATGACAAATCATATACATTTAGTTTTTAGAAGTATAAAAGGGCAGCAACCAGAATTGTTAATAGGAGATTTGAAACGATTTACAAGCAAGGCAATTGTAAAAAGCATAGAAGAAAACCCAAGAGAAAGTCGAAGAGAATTTTTATTAGATTACTTTAAAAAAGAAGCAGAAAAGAGTTCAAATGTTAAAAACTATCAATTTTGGCGACACGATAACAAGCCTATAGAATTATGGAGTAATAAAGTTATTCAACAAAAAATAGCATATGTTCATAAAAATCCTGTTGAAGAAGGCTTGGTTTATAAAGCAGAGGATTATGTGTATAGTAGTGCTATAGATTATTCAGGTCAAAAAGGACTGATTGATGATGTTGTCATTTTTAGAATGTTTGATGTTTAAATTTTAAATACCACACGATACAATCGTGCGGTAGCGAGGGGTTTGATGTTTAAATTTTAAATACCACACGATACAATCGTGCGGTAGCGAGGGGTTAACAAGACAATTCTTGGTCATTCTAAATCAATTTTTGAATTATGGCAAGATGAAAAAATTGCGGCAACAGAATCAATTGAAATTGCTAAAGTAGAGGCTCTTAAATACTTAGCTTCAGAACGTGAGAAAATCATGAAAATGTCGCATGAAGAAGCATTACGAGAACTTGTTAGAGCGAGTAAAATAGAAAGCAAAATAAAGACCATTAAGAATATTTCTGATAACGGATTATTTGGTGTTAAGTAAAGAAGAATGGATAGATACAAGAACAAGATAATCGAAGGAAATTGTGTAGAAGTGATGAAAAACTTTGAGGAAAACTCAGTTGACCTTACTTTAACTTCACCTCCCTACGATAATTTAAGAACCTATAAAGGATTTGTTTTTCCATTCGAAGAAATCGCAACAGAATTATATCGCATTACAAAGGAAGGTGGAATTGTGGTATGGGTAGTAAATGATGCGACTATAAAAGGAAGTGAAACAGGAACAAGTTTCAAGCAAGCACTAAAGTTTATTGAAGTTGGCTTCAATCTACACGACACAATGATTTTTCAAAAAACAAATCCTATCCCACAAATTTACAGGAAGCGATATAATGGCATTTTTGAATATATGTTCGTCTTAAGCAAAGGACCTGTAAAGACACACAATCCTATTAAAATAGATTGCTTACACGCAGGACTACAACTTAATGGAACTACATATAAGAATTATTCTAAAGGGGAGCAAAAAAGAGGTAAGATGGCTAAGCCTGTTAAAAAACAAAAAATAAAAGGGAATATTTGGGAGTATGTAGTTGGAAAAAAAGCCGAAGACCAAGAAGCTAAAGGACACCCTGCACCTTTCCCAATGGCATTGGCTAGAGACCATATTAATTCTTGGACAAATGAAGGTGATGTAGTTCTTGACCCAATGAATGGTAGTGGTACGACTTGTCTTTCCGCATTACAACTAAACAGAGAATATATTGGTATTGACATGAGCCATGAGTATTGTGAATTGGCAAGAAAAAGGATTCAGGAATTTGAGCAGCAACCCAGACTATTTAAAGAAGAAAAAACTGCTTACAACAATGGCTAAAAATCATAGCCACCCTGCGGGATGGCTACGCTTCTTAGCCTAACCGTTGTAAAACATTTGACAAAAAACTGAAATGATAGATAAAATTAAATGTCCGAATTGTGGACACGATTTCGATGTTGAGGATGCTCTATCTGGAAAGTTAGAGGCTCACTTCAAAGCTGAATATGAGAAAAAAGTAACTGAACAAGCTAATAAGTTCAATGCTGAAAGAAAAATTTTAGAAAAAGAAAAAGAGGAATTTGAGCAAAAAAAGGAAAAAGAAAACGAACTTTTTAAAGAAAAGTTAGAGCAACGTTTAGTTAAAGAATCTGAAAAAATACAAAAACAAACTCAAGAATCTTTTGAACAGCAACTAAAATCATTACAACAAGAAAACGACAAAAAGAAAGAGGAAAACAGAGCTTTAAAATCACAAGAAATTGACTTACTAAAAAGAGAAAATCAGCTAAAAGAGAAAGCAGAAGAACTAGAGCTTAAAGTAGAAAAGCAATTACTTGAAAGACAGAAAGAAATTGAAGATAAAGCAAGAGCTAAAGAACGTGATAGTTTTGAATTAGAAAAAATTAAACTCTTAAAGCAAATTGACGACAACAAGAAACTTGCTGAAGAAATGAAGCGAAAAGCCGAACAAGGTTCTATGCAACTTCAAGGAGAGGTTCAAGAATTGGCTCTTGAAGAATTATTGTCTAAAACATATCCATTTGACGAAATTGCAGAAGTTCCAAAAGGAGTTCGTGGAGCAGATTGTATTCAAACTGTTATTAATTCTTTACAACAAAACTGTGGTTCTATTGTCTATGAAAGTAAAAGAACAAAGAACTTTTCAAATGATTGGATAAACAAACTAAAAGAAGACCAAATAAAATGTAAAGCTGACATTGCAATTATTGTTACTGAAACATTTCCAAGCGATATGGATAGATTTGGAGAAAAAAATGGGGTTTGGATTTGTGGATTTCACGAAGTTAGAAGTGTTTCTTTTGTTTTAAGAGAGTTACTTTTAAAAACACAATCTGTGAAATCATCAGACGAAAATAAAGGTGACAAAATGGAACTACTTTATAATTATCTAACAAGTAATGAATTTGTCCAAAACATAAAACGAATTGTTGAAAATTATGATGCAATGATTTTACAACTTAATTTGGAAAAAAGGCTACAATGAAAATGTGGTCAATTAGAGAAAAACAAATTTGGGTTGTACAAGAAAATATTTCATCCTTATTTGGTTCAATAAAAGGAATTGCAGGTAAGGAATTGGAAACATCATCTGTACTTGAATTACCTGATACAGAAATAGATGAATAAAAAAACGTTTTACAACACCGTATAAAATTAATTGCTAGTTCTAGCCTACTTACGAAAGTCCTCGCGGACTTTCTATCTGTGATTTATTTGCTAAATTTAGTGCTTAAAACACGCAACTAATCTTATACATCAACGTTATGGGCAAATTTCTCGTAACGGTCAGAATAAGCCGAAAAGAGACTTGAAACAGGAGTAGATATAAAACAAAATATTTCAGCATGTACTTTTCGACACAGTTTTGCGACTCACTTACTAGATAATGGTACTGATATCCGTCTGATTCAGAAATTATTAGGACATTAAAGTAGCAAAACTACAGAACGATACACGTATGTAAGCCAAAGAATGCTCAACAATGTACAAAGTCCTATAGATATGATATTAAATAAGTTAGAAAAAGATAAAACAAAAAATACAATACTATAAAAGTAATATATCGGAACTTTAAGGTTCCGATAGCTACTAGTTAGGCACAATAAACAAAATGACATGAAATTAGGAGCACAATCAATTAGTTTAAGCGTTAAAAACCTTCAAGATTCAAAAGAATTCTATGAAAAATTAGGATTTCAAATTTTGGCTGGCAGCAAGGAGCAAAATTATCTTATAATGAAAAACGAAAATTCATTAATCGGGCTGTTTCAAGGCATGTTTCAGGGAAACATACTGACTTTTAACCCTGGTTGGGACGAAAGTGGACAAAATATTGATTCATTCGATGATGTAAGAAAAATTCAAAAGAGCTTAGAATCCGAAGGAATAGAACTTGATTCCAAAGCAGAGGAAAGTTCTGACGGACCAGCAAGCATTATGTTAAAAGATCCAGATGGCAATATTATTTTAATTGATCAACATCGATAAATAAAGTGCCTAACAAAAGCTAAACTGCATTAAAACGCAGTTTAGCCAAACCGTTATGGGCAAGGCTAAAACAAGCAAAAACGAAAAATTATGATTACAAATAAAAACGAAATAAAAGTCAGAATAGCACAGGTTTCCGATATTGAAAGCCTGAAGAAATTTTTTATTAAAGCATATGGGGAAATGACCATTTTCCAAAACGAAGATTTTTTAACGCACTATTTTGATGCAAGTCTGAATAATAAATCTGTTTTTAGTAATTGCTTAATCGGGATTAATAATAACGAAGAGATTGTTTCTCACTATGGAGGGCTTGAATATAATCTCAGAATCAATCATAATATTCGGTCAATGATATGGGGTGTAAATGCTTACACTCTACCAGAGTATAGAGGTAAAGGCATTAATTCTAAAATTGTTGAATTCATCACAAATAATTTTGAAATAAATGGTGTTATTGGTCTTACTAGTCAAACCTCTTTGTTTTATGAAAAGTTGGGTTATAATATCTTTAATTTTGAAAAATTCTCGAGACATATTTTAGTTTTGGAATATGAGAAAACCATAGAAGTATGCAATTACATAAAACAGGATAGCAAATATTTAAATGAACGAATCCAATCTTTAGGTGAAATATTAAATGATAAATATCTATGTGAGGTTGTTGAATTAACAGCAGAAAATATCGGAAACTATAATCTAAATCTTGATGAAGATTTTCCCGAAATAACAACAACCCAACGGACAACAGAATTTTTAAAATGGAGATTTTTAAAAAAACCATTTATAAAATATGTTTTGTATGGCGTAATCGATAAAGGTGCTGTTGTTGCATACATTGCATTGCGTGAAGAAACATTAAGTCCATTTAGTTATAAGGTAACCAGAATTATTGATTTATTTGGTAGGACTAATGCTATTAAAACATTGTTAAACAAAACATTAAAGGAAGCTGTGTCACAAAAACATATCTATATTGATTTTTCTAAGTATGGTTCTATTTATGAAGCGGAGTTGAATTCTTTTAAGTTCATTAATTTAAAGAACGATGATTGTTGTATTTTACCACAGGTAACTTCTCCTATTGAAAATAGACCTAATGGAGAATTTCTTGGAATTCTTAGCAAACATTTTTTTGAAGATATTAAAAGTCTTTCTATTGAAAATGTATACTTCACAAGAGTGGATTCTGATAGGGATAGATTGGCAAACATTAATCAAATAACTAAAAGCAAAAAATGAAAAGTATTAATAAAGTTACTATAGTAATGTATCACTATGTTAGAGATTTAAAGCATAGTAGATACCCAGACATAAAAGGATTAGATATTTCACTTTTTTATGAACAGATAGAATATTTAAAAAAGCATTATCAGATCATTACAATGGAAACGATAATAGATTCACTTGAAAATAATTCTTCTTTACCTGATAAATCAGTTTTATTGACTTTTGATGATGCTTATTCAGACCATTTTAAATACGTCTTTCCATTTTTAGACAAACATAAGATTCAAGGTTCTTTTTTCCCTCCTGTCAAAGCAATTACAGAGCATACAGTTTTAGACCCCCGCTACCGCACGATTGTATCCCCCGCTACCGCACGATTGTATCGTGTGGCGTACTGAGTAAGAAGTTCCAAAATATCCTATTTACTTTAAGGTTTTATGATGTTTAAAAATCACATATCATTTTATTAAAAGGAAGCTAATGAGTAGAAATTATAAATTTCATAATCCATTGGGTTTATATTTTATAAGTTTTGCGGTGGTAGGTTGGTTGGATGTTTTTACAAGAAATGAGTATAAAAACTTGTTTATAGAAAGCTTGGTGTTTTGTCAAAAAAATAAAGGATTAGAAATACATGCTTGGTGTATAATGACAAATCATATACATTTAGTTTTTAGAAGTATAAAAGGGCAGCAACCAGAATTGTTAATAGGAGATTTGAAACGATTTACAAGCAAGGCAATTGTAAAAAGCATAGAAGAAAACCCAAGAGAAAGTCGAAGAGAATTTTTATTAGATTACTTTAAAAAAGAAGCAGAAAAGAGTTCAAATGTTAAAAACTATCAATTTTGGCGACACGATAACAAGCCTATAGAATTATGGAGTAATAAAGTTATTCAACAAAAAATAGCATATGTTCATAAAAATCCTGTTGAAGAAGGCTTGGTTTATAAAGCAGAGGATTATGTGTATAGTAGTGCTATAGATTATTCAGGTCAAAAAGGACTGATTGATGATGTTGTCATTTTTAGAATGTTTGATGTTTAAATTTTAAATACCACACGATACAATCGTGCGGTAGCGAGGGGGCTATAGATTATTCAGGTCAAAAAGGACTGATTGATGATGTTGTCATTTTTAGAATGTTTGATGTTTAAATTTTAAATACCACACGATACAATCGTGCGGTAGCGAGGGGGCTATAGATTATTCAGGTCAAAAAGGACTGATTGATGATGTTGTCATTTTTAGAATGTTTGATGTTTAAATTTTAAATACCACACGATACAATCGTGCGGTAGCGAGGGATACAATCGTGCGGTAGCGAGGGCCTATAGAATTATGGAGTAATAAAGTTATTCAACAAAAAATAGCATATGTTCATAAAAATCCTGTTGAAGAAGGCTTGGTTTATAAAGCAGAGGATTATGTGTATAGTAGTGCTATAGATTATTCAGGTCAAAAAGGACTGATTGATGATGTTGTCATTTTTAGAATGTTTGATGTTTAAATTTTAAATACCACACGATACAATCGTGCGGTAGCGAGGGGATACAATCGTGCGGTAGCGAGGGGCTTCAATAAAAAAACTCATTAAAAATAAGCTAAATAATAATATTGGTTTTCTCATAAGAATTAAAAAAATACTTGTTTATAAAAATTTATATTTACTAAATTTCAAGAGCCTTATTAGCGTCTAACAACTTATTTGTCAAAGTTAAGGCTGAATTTTTAAAATTGACAAAAAAACTTATATTTTTATAATTTGTTAAGCCATCAAAAAAAAAGATACCGTCCAAAAAAGTATGTCTCAAAGATAAAAATAATCAGCTTAATTTTTAAAGTATAACTAATTAAAACTTTTGCGAAGGTTGATCTGGCGACTGCGTTGATTGACTTTAGTTTTGCAATGCGTCGAAAAACTTTTGCAATGCTTCGCAAATGTTTTGCAAACACTAACTATACCTTTTAGGTGCATTATTATAGTGGTTAGATGGGTCGAAAACAGGGCTTAACTGTTGCAAATGCTTCTGAAAAGCATCGCAAAACTAAAGTCAATCATCTCAAAACTAAAATTAATCATCTCAAAACTTTTAACTACCATCTCAAATGTATATTAAACAACTAAAAGTACATTTTGAAGCGTTGTTTTTATAAAATAAATCAATTAGAGACTACTGATAATTAGTGTGTTATGAATTTTATAGATGCAAGAAAAATAAAAAGTAAAAAAAAGACCGTTTATAAAAATAAAAGTATTATGTTTGTAGCTAACTTATTAAATTATAAAATACAATGCCAAAAATTAGTAAAAAGTACCTCGAATTCAATCAAGAAATTGAAAAAGTTATTGAAACTATTGATGCCGAAACTGGGCATTTTAATGTTTCGGATGCAAGCCTTAAAAATATTAAGGATATGCAAGCCAATTTTATCGCTCTTTTTAATGAGTATGTAAAGCCTAACCGTGGTTCGGGCGATGTGAAAGACATTCAAGATTATTATAAAATTATCCGAAAAGCATTATCGGAAATTCAACAAGGCATCAAAAATGACCCTACTTTGAATTTAACAAATGCACAAAAGATAAATTTATATATTCATATTGATGCTCTACGCCGACATAAAATTGCGATACCAAACGTAACGCCTGTAATTAACGTGCTGGAAGTCAAGCACGATTTTGCAATTATTGAAATTTCGGTAGCAGGCGTTGGCTCAAACACCGAAGGCTTTGACCGTTTGAAAATGCCAAAAGACATTCACGGAATTAGTTTTGATTATGAAATTGTAAACCAAGAATCGCCCGCACCGACTGAATTTTCCAATCATTTATACAAAACCAGAACTCGTTTTAACATTCATTTTGAAGACAAAGACGCTGGAAAAGACGTTTATGCAAAAGCTACCTACTACGGCGGAAGTGGTAATAAACCTGGAGAGTCTTCTGATGTTTTTAAGTTTACGGTTATTTAGTGGGGAATCATAGTTTTTAAAAAACAGTAGTGTTTAGCCAACCAAAAAACGATACACGCATGTAAGCCAAAGAATGCTCAACAATGTACAAAGTCCTATAGATATGATATTAAATAAGTTAGAAAAAGATAAAACAAAAAATACAATACTATAAAAGTAATATATCGGAACTTAAGGTTCCGATAGCTACTAGTTATCGGTAATTTTAAAACAAACAGAAAAATATGAAAAAATTAATTTTAACAACATTAGTAGGATGTATTTTTATCCTTAATTCTTGTTCAAATCAGCCAAACTGTTCAGATAGTGAAACAAAAGAAATAGCATTTGGTTTGACCAAAGAAATTTTTCTAACCGAGTTTGCATTTCAATCATTTGTAGAAGCAAACCCTCTCCATGATTGGGCTAGAGGAAAAGATATGAATGACCCAGATGTAAAAAATATGTTTAACAAAGTAATGGATTTATCAATGACAAATGGTCAAGGAGTTCGTTCGGAAATAAAGGAAGCAATTAATAATACAACATCTGAGTTAAAATATTATGAAAAGCATATCGAAAATGCAAAAAAACAATTTTCTAGTTTGAACCCTGAAATCCTAAATATTAGAATATCTAACAAGGAGGAAGAATTAAAGAAGTGTACTTGTGAGGCAGAACTAAGTTTAAACAATGGAAATTCTGTTAGTTTGCTCTACAATGTACAGATAAATGAAGAAGGAGAAACTTTTGTTGAACTTCAAATTCTTGAATAAAAATGAAATACAAAGATCCAAATAAAGTCATAAGCCCGAAAGACACTATTAAAAAAGTAAAAGTAATCTATGACGGAGGTGACAGTTCGGTATCAATAGCAAAAATAAAATGGGGTAAGGACGAAGTTATCGGTATTCGTTGGAACGTAGGAATGAGAGAGTGGAATAATCCCGACAAGAAAAGTGGAACAAAAACATGTGTAGGCGTTCCTTCATCAAGAGGGTATCCGACATGGTTTATTCTTCCAAAAAAATTGTTAAATAAAAATTCAGAGATGTGGAAAAAATTAAATGAAGTTATAGAGTCAGAATGGTTTAATAAAAAAGAAAATCAATAACTTTGTAGTATGAAAAATTATAATTTTACAGCATATATAGAGAAAGACAGTGAAACAGGATTGTACTTTGGGTATGTTCCGCGTCTACAAGGTGCACATACACAAGGAGAATCTTTAGACGAGTTACATACTAATTTACAAGAGGTTGTTTCTTTATGCCTTGAAGAGCTTTCAGTAGAAGAGAAAGAAGAAGTAAATTTTGATTTTGTAGGTACACAAAAAGTTTCAATTAGTATATGAGCAAACTAACAGTTATTGACGCAAAGCGTTTTGAGAAGCTATTGTTCGCTCTTGGTTTTAAAGAAGTAAGGCAAAAAGGAAGTCATATTTTTTACAGACATACCGACGGAAGATATACCACTTTACCTCATCACAAAGGTATAGATTTAAGCAGACCACTAATAAGAGCGATATTGAAAGAAATAAAACTGACTGTTGAGGAGTACAATAAATTACTGAACAAGAGATAAAAATACCGATAACAATGTGTAAACGCCATGGCTCCGCACAGGCGTTTACACTAACCGTTGGCAAAAATTGAAAATACGGTATGAAACAAATATTCTATAAAGTAATATATCATCCGACCGTTAATTCAGTATTAAGAAAAATAAATAGGGTTTTTTACCCTGTGTTACCTAAAAAAATTAAAATTCCACCCGCGGGAATTTTAACGCTAAAAAATAAAGATGGTAAAACGTTAAAGATTAAAACAAATCAGACGAATTATCTCACTCAATTAATATTTTGGGAAGGTTATCAAAATTTTGAATACACGGATATTTTCATAAAACTCATAAAGAAAATAGGTGTTTTTTACGACATCGGTTCGAATATTGGCTATTATTCATTGCTTGCCGAAATGGAGAATCCAACTATTAAGGTTGTTGCATTTGAACCTGCTAGTGGTCCATTGTACTATTTGAAAAAGAATGTTAACGTTAACAATTTTAAAACTATTACAGTAGAAGATATAGCTTTATCTGACAAGAATGGAAGTATAACATTCTTCGAAATTAAAAATAAGAAATATACTTACCTTGAACACAATTTAGCGGGAGAGAGTAATGCTGGAAGCAAGACCGAAGGGCGGAACTTTGTTCCTGTTAAGGTGAAAACACAAACATTTAATGAATACGTGTCAAACACCAGTCATGGAAATATTGATTTGGTAAAGATGGATACCGAGGGGACAGAACATTTAATTTTAAATCATGCGGATGTTATCTTAAAACAAATGAAACCTATAATTATCTGTGAAACCCTTTTTGATACCATTGAACCGGAACTTGAATTGATATTTAATCAGCACGGTTATAATTTCTATAATCATACTGAATCAGGATTAAAAAAAGTGACTTCTATTACTAGAGATAAAGATAATGGCGTTAGGAATTGTTTCTTTGTTCACCCAAGTAAATACCATCTAATCGAAGAATTTATTCAATAACTTTTGCTAACAATGGTAGCTGTGGCACAACCCTAAATCTATTGACAATCATAACAATATGCACTTTTATAAAAAGTTAAGTTGTTGATAATCAGTAATTGTTTTTTTTGAGTATATATGAAAAATAATAAATAGCCCAATATTTTTGGTTGCACAACAGACACAAAGCATACCTCACCATAGACAGCAAAAACTGACTACGCCGTTTATTTGGGGACGTTGGCTGTAATTTGAGAAATTTAGTAAATGGCAAAAATATACGGAACTATAGAATCGCTAAAGTCCTTAAAATCTGAATTAGATAATAATGGTATTTCCAGATTTAATTCAGTGAAAGAGATTAAAGATTTCTTAGCGAATTACAATACAGAAAAACTTTCTATTCTAAATAGTGAATCTGAAAAGATAGAAAGGGAATACTTTGACACTTGTACTAACCTAACAAAAAGAAAACAGCAAAAGATTGACATTATCAATTTAGAGACTAAAAAAATAGACAGTCTAATTTCTGATTTACAGACAAAAATTGATTCCATAAAGACCAAAAACAATCACTTTCTAAAAAAACTAATATCAAGCATAAAATTATATTCACTAAAAAAACAATCGAATTACTACGTTAAGAATAAAACTAAACTAATAAGTTTATCAGTAAATAGGATTAATCGCAATATTGAAAATGACGAACATTTTATAAAACAGTACGAATCTGAAAAACAAAATTTAATTGAAAAGCGAGCAACACCGAAAATTGAAGAATTAGAATACACACGAAGTATTTTGGAGAGTTCTAGAAATCTAATTTCGGGAGCAATAGGTGAAAATTTAGTTGTAGAAGAAGTCAAAAAACTTTCGGATGATTATGTTCTAATTAATGACTTCAACCTAAAGTTTTCACGTCCAATTTTTTATAAGAAGCGTAATCAGAGAATTTATTCCGTCCAAATTGACCATCTTTTAATTTCAAAAGCTGGCATTTTTATAATAGAAACTAAAAACTGGAGTAAGTCATCTGTTAATTCTCTTAGTCTAAAGTCGCCAATAGAACAAATTGAAAGGTCTAATTTTGCTCTGTATATATACATTTCAGAAAATATAACTTTATATGACCATCATTGGGGAGAACAAAGAGTTCCGATTCGTAATCTTATAGTAATGATTAATAATAAACCGAGAGGTCAATTTAAATACGTGAACATCAAACTGCTGAGAGAATTAAATGGTTATATAAAATACTTTGAACCTGTTTTAACAGATAAACAATTTAATAGAATATTAACTAAATTAAAATAAATAAAAACTAACGCTTCTACAAGTTTCTTTAAAAATTCGTCACCTAATATAATTAGCCCGTCACTGTTTTCTTGTAAATAAGGAATAGCAATATTTACTTGTCTGTTAAATTCTTCTAATTTTAATCTTATGATTATTTCTTTTAATGGGTTAGTTTGTTATTTTACAAACGCCAATACTAAAACATATTTTAATAAGCCTAACATTTTTATAGATTATTTTGCTTTTTCTTAAATTCTGTCTTTTCTTTTAATTTTCTGTTAATCCTCTCTTAAGCCTTTACCAATATATAAATTTGAATTATAATGTTTCTGAATTTATATATAAAAATTCCGAATTCTTCCATAGTTATTCAGAACGCTTCTTTAGTTATTCTGAATTTTTGCGTGTACATTCGAAATTTCTATGTAGTATGTTTTTCTTTAATTATTAATGTTTGATTATTCTGTAATTAAAATTTTTAAAACTCCAAAAAACATAGTATTTCAAGACAAAAAAAATCGGAATCAATATTATTGATTCCGATTTAACTAAAAGCGTTGAACGAATATATCTATTTTACTTCTTCAAAATCTACATCTTCAACATTATCGCCTTTGTCTTGCTTTGTTTCGGTCGGCTGCTCTTGTTGGGCATTGTTCGGATTAGCAGATTGTTGTTGAGCAGCGTACATTTCTTCGGATGTAGCTTTCCACGATTGGTTAATCTTTTCCATCGCAACATCAATGCTCGACAAATCTTTAGATTCGTGGGCTGTTTTTAGCTCTGTTAAAGCAGCTTCAATAGGTGCTTTTTTGTCTTCAGATAGCTTTTCTCCAAATTCTTTTAACTGTTTTTCTGTTTGAAAAATCATAGAATCTGCACTGTTAATTTTTTCTACCTTTTCTTTAGCTTCTTTATCTTTTTCTGCATTTGCTTCTGCTTCTTGCTTCATTTTTTTGATTTCTTCTTCAGATAAACTAGAAGAAGCTTCAATTCTTATTTCGTGGGATTTGTTTGTCCCTTTGTCTAAAGCTGAAACCTTGATAATTCCGTTTGCATCAATATCAAAAGTTACTTCAATTTGCGGAACTCCTCTTCCGGCAGGTGGTATTCCGTCTAAATGAAATCGCCCTATTGTTTTATTATCTACAGCCAGAGCCCTTTCTCCTTGTAAAACGTGTATTTCTACTGACGGCTGATTGTCTATAGCGGTAGAAAAAATTTGCGACTTTTTTGTCGGAATAGTAGTGTTTGCTTCAATAAGTTTTGTAAACACATTGCCCATTGTTTCTATTCCTAACGACAAAGGTGTAACATCTAATAATAGCACTTCTTTAACGTCGCCAGATAGAACTCCTCCTTGTATTGCAGCGCCTAGAGCTACAACTTCGTCTGGGTTAACTCCTTTGCTTGGTTCCTTTCCGAAGAATTTTTCTACGGCTTTTTGAACCGCTGGAATACGAGTAGAACCACCGACTAAAACTATTTCATCAATATCTGTTTTAGACAGATCAGCACTTTTTAAAGCCGCTTCACATGGCTTAATTGTTTTCTTTATTAAGTCGTCTATTAGCTGTTCAAATTTTGATTTAGATAATGTTTTAACTAAATGTTTTGGACCAGACGGGGTGGCAGTAATATAAGGTAAATTAATTTCAGTTGATGACGTACTAGACAGTTCAATTTTAGCTTTTTCGGCAGCTTCTTTCAATCTTTGCAAAGCCATAGGGTCTTTAGTCAAGTCTATACCTTCTTCTTTTTTAAAGCTATCTGATAGCCAATTTATAATTTTATCGTCAACGTCATCGCCTCCTAAATGAGTGTCTCCGTCGGTTGATAGAACTTCAAAAACACCTTCGCCTAATTCTAAAACAGAGACATCGTGTGTTCCGCCTCCAAAGTCAAAGACAACGATTTTTTTGTCAGTTTTAGACTTATCTAAACCATAAGCTAAAGCTGCCGAAGTAGGTTCATTAATAATTCTTCTAACCTTTAAGCCTGCAATTTCGCCAGCTTCTTTAGTGGCTTGTCTTTGTGCGTCGTTAAAATAAGCGGGGACAGTAATTACAGCTTCAGATACACTTATACCTAAATAATCTTCTGCGGTTTTTTTCATTTTTTGTAATACCATTGCCGATATTTCTTGAGGCGTATATAAGCGGCCATCAATATCTACTCTAGGCGTATCATTATCGCCTTTTGTAACTTTATAAGCTACTCTTTTTGCTTCTTGTGAAGACTCAGAGAACTTATTACCCATAAAACGTTTAATCGAATAAACAGTTTTTGTTGGGTTAGTTACGGCTTGTCTTTTGGCAGGGTCACCAATTTTACGCTCTCCGCCTTCAATAAAAGCTACAATAGACGGAGTAGTTCTTTTTCCTTCTGTATTAGGAATTACAACTGGCTCGTTACCTTCCATAACAGAAACACACGAGTTTGTAGTTCCTAAATCAATTCCTATAATTTTACTCATAATTTGTTTTTTATTTTTATGTTATAGTCAAACGATATGCCAATTGATTTTTTAATTTAATATGACATATTTGAAATAGCAGCACGAGTTTTTATATGACATATTGGCGGAATTAAACAAAAAAGCTGTTGAATGATATCTAAAGTTTAGCTTGAAATAAACTTTTTTAGCGTGTAAAAACCAAGTCTTTTTTGGTTGAGAGTTCTTCTGAAAATTGATAATTGTCAGTATTAAAAGCTTTTATTCCTTCTATACTATTAATATTATTGTCTATAATATAGCGTACCATTAAACCTCTAGCTTTCTTTGCAAAAGTCATAATAGTTTTATACTGTCCGTTTTTAAAATCTTTAAAAATAGGTGAGATTAAAGGAGTTTTTAAGGCTTTTTGTGGTATTGCTTTAATATATTCAGAGCTTGCCAAATTTATTAATAGTTCATTGTCTTCTAATTCTTCGTTAAGCGAGTTTGCAAGGATGTCGTTCCAAAATTTATATAAATTTTCTTTTCTTCCAATTTTTAACCTCGTTCCCATTTCTAAACGGTACGGTAGAATTAAATCTAAAGGTCTCAGCAAACCATAAAGCCCAGATAAAATACGTAACCGTTTTTGCAAAACTGAAAGATTTTCTTTTTTAATAGTGTGAATGTTTATGCCTCTATATACTTCTCCTGTAAATGTGTAAATGGTTTGTTTTGCATTTTTGAGTGTAAACGGCGTATGCCAAGCTTGATTGCGATTGTAGTTTAGCTCTGCTAATTCTTTTGAAATTTTCATTAAATCAGACAGCTTTCTTGCTGAAAGTGTTTTCAACTTTTTATTTATCTTTTCAGAATGTTCTAAAAAAATTGGTTGTGTGCATATACTTGTAGGTGCTTTTGTTTCTACGTCTAATGATTTTGCTGGCGATATAATTATTTTCATGTGTTTATAATTTTGCAACTAACTAAAAAACAACAACTTAATAAATTTATAATCATTCCGCTGTGTGTCTAAAAATTAGTCATGGATGTTTCATTTTGTTTTATTATTTCTGTTAATTTTAATTTGTTGATAAATTTTCGTATCGTTACATTTTTAAATGATATTACCCATTATGCATTTAGGACAAATTTACTTTAATTTTATTCATTTTTTATGTTAAAAATAATAGAACTATATTTGGGACTAATTTTAAAATAAAAAGACCATGCCAAAAATCAGTAAAAATTATCTCGAATCTAATCAAGAAATTCAAAAAGTTATTGAAACTTTTGATGCCGAAATTAAGCATTATAACGTATCCGATGCAGCACTTAAAAATATTAAGGAGATACAAATGATACGTCCTATTTTTAAACATATTTTCTTTTTTATCATTTTATTTCTATTAATCTCTTGTGGACAAACCAAAAGGCTACCCAGTAGTCAACCCAAAAATTTAGAAAAACAAATAGAAGAAGACCCATTAGTTGGGCGTTGGAAATCTATAGAAGGCATGTTTAATAATATGGTAGCATTTACAAAACAAGATAAAAGAGTAAAACATTTTCGTTCAGACGGCACTTTATCATGTGGACAATATAGTTGATGGCGTAGAAAGACCTATTATAGGAGGAAGCTATAAGGTAATTGATGCTAATAATTACGAAGAAATTATAGACGAAAAAACAAATGCACTTTACTTTTTTACCATTAAAAATGACACGTTATATTTTGAAGGTGTTTTTACGTTTCCTACAGAAGACAAGAGCATTTATAAAGTAGTAATTGAAGAAAAATGGCTAAAAATAAAAGATTGGAAGTCTTTCAATAATAAGTCACTTTAAAGAATGAACGCTCCAAAAACATTTATTATAATCTTCATTTACAACACATAAAAATATTTACATTAATGTTTAGCGTCTGCTGTTTGTCAGACTTTGCAATACATTGAAATTATAGTTATAAACGATGCTTCAACAGACAGAAGTTTGGAAATAGTTAAAAGTTTTCAAGAAAAAGATGAGCGTATAAAACTCATTAATTTTAAGAAAAACTAAACTACTTCTTGTTTAATTGCTCTCGCAAAAATGCAATCTCTTTTTCTAGGTGCGTTATTTGGCTTTCGTATTGTTCTTTTAAAGATATGATTTCTTCTTCTAAATGCTTTATTTGGCTTTGGTGTTGTTCTTTTAAAGATATGATTTCTTCTTTTAGATGTGTGGTTTCGCTTTCGTGCTGTTCTTTTAGCTCTTTTGGGTAATTGTTGTTAATATAATAACCATTCATCGAATCGTCTTTATTGTCTTTATTTATAACCATTTTATCAGATTTAAATAATTCTTCAGGTTTTATTTCAAATAAATCACAAATATCTTGTATATGGTAAGCCCAAGAATTGCTTTCACCTGTTTCTATTCGAGCATAAGCGGATTGAGAGATGTTTAAGGATTTTGCTACTTCTTCTTGACTCAAGCCTCTCGTCTTACGAATTTCTTTTATTTTATTTCCTATTTTATCCATAAATTAAATAATTAAGCGTACAAAAGTAACAAAAAATTATTTTATGCGAAAATAGGGTAGAATTATGCGAAAATAGGGTAAGAATTTCAATGTTTTTGAAGAAATACTTCGTAATATTGCATCATATAATAGTTGTTATAAAAAAATAAAATTTCAAACAACCGATTATAAGTATTTTTTTTAACTTGTCTGCACTTTTGCAGACGCAAATTTTATTTAATAATGAATAGATTAAAAAATTTAGTAGCAAAGGCAAACAGCGGTTTGTCGCTACGCAGTGAAACCAAACAAAAGTTTGGATTGGGGAGTTTTATAGCTGCTTCGGTAAGTGAAATGTTGAGTATTCGTGGAGGGTATGGAGGAGGTTATTCAGGTTCTAGCTATAGTGGTTCAAGTGATTGTGCATATTATACAGGTTGTTCAACACATTGTGTTGAACGAACTGTAACTCCTGGAGGTTGGAGATATAGATGTAGTCACTGTTGTGTAGCCTAACACAATAAATTTTCTAATTTATGTTTTACGATTGTTTAGAATTAAAATCATCGTCTTTTATAAAATCCTCAAACCACAACGGGTAAACGGTCATATTAAAAAAATAAAATTATGAATAAATTACTAACCATTTCATTTTTGATTACTGTCTTAATAACATCATGTGTTAAAAACAATAGACATCAAAAAGTAATAGGAAAGTTGTCTTTTAGTCATACAAATTATGATACAATTTATTTTGTACAAGGATGGTCTTTAGATTCCACTTATTATAAGAAATATTCGCTTCAAGCAGCGATAAAAGATGATGTTTTTTATCTAAAAAATGAGTTGCCTTATCCTCATTTATTTTATATAAAATTTAAGCAAGAAATCGATTCTATTCCTTTTAGAGGAGGAAAATACTTTATTGATGCATCAACAGATTCCACCAACATAAATTCAAATGGAGAATGTAGTTTTGTCAATGGAAAAACACATCAAGAATTTAAAAACAAGTTTATTCCTTTTTTTTATAAAAATAACGATTATAGTTGTAGCTCCAATTCATTTGCATGGTATCGTTTTTTAAATGGAAAAGAGTTTAAAAACAAACTTTTAAATTACACCAAAACAAACCCTAATTCTTATGTTGCTTTATGGCATCTTGCAGAAGAAATCAGCAATGGGCATTTAGAAGTTTACGAAGAAATTCTAGCAAGTTTTTCTCCACAAATAAAAGAAAAGAAATTATGGAAAGAGTTATCAAAAAAAATGAAAAAAATTAGAATAAAAGAAAACAAACCATTTCCCAAATTACTTTTAAAAAATAGTTCCCTTGAAGAAGTTAAATTAGAAATTCCAAAAGAGAAATACACCCTTGTTTATTATTGGTTTAGTCGTTGTCGTCCTTGCTTAGAATCTTTTCCAGGTTTAAAAAAAATATACAACGAATACCATCAAAAAGGTTTTGAAATTATAAGCATCTCTGTTGACCAAACTGAAAATATTGAGATATGGAAAGAAAGAATTGTAAAATATGACCTCAATTGGACTCATTATTTAGATGAAAATCGCATACAAGCTAAAATAGATAGAGTGAATGGTTTTCCAACAACTTATTTATTGGATAAAAACGGAAACATTATAAGAAAAAATATTCCATTAAATGAATTAGATATTTTTCTAAAAGAAAATTTTATGAATTGATTTTTAAAATTTTCATGAATACAAATTTTAAGCTTGGTTGGAGTAACTATTATTTCAAGAGATGAGTCTTGGGATTTTTGAATTAGAATTTAGTAATTCTGAAAAGATAGTTATTGAAATAATCGCTATCGCTGATGAAGTTGATTTATTTAGAACTTTTAAGTATCAGGAGAGAATAACCAACAAAAGCAATTATAAAAACATTCAAAAAACAAATAGAAATGCTCAAACTAATTCCTACAAAAAACATTTTAAAAACCGCACTATTCATATTATTTCTTGCCTTGTCTTGTACAAAAAAGGAAGTTTATATGCCAAATACTTCGCCAAAAGAAATTCAAACAGAATTTAAAAAATGGTGGGAATATCATTATTACAATATTGCATTGTCAAATAATTTTATACCTATCGATAGCAATGACAAAATAATTGAAAAACGAGAATTTCTTCAAAAACTCATTGCTGGAGGCTATATTCCAATAAAAGGACTGTCTGATAATAGAAAAGAAATTTACAAACTTTATAAGCTGACTAAAGATGCAGATGCTGAAATAGAATCACAAATAAAAGAATCTTCAAGACAGATTTATAAAAATTTTAAAATGGAAAATACAAAGTTCCCTAATTTTTCTTTTGAAGATTTAGAAGGCAATCGCTATAACAACGATGCAATTAAAAATAAGATAGTGGTTCTAAAATGTTGGTTTATTGCTTGTGGTGCCTGTGTGGAAGAATTTCCCGAATTGAATTATCTAGTAGAAAAATATGGAGATAGAAAAGACATTGTATTTATAAGTTTGGCAACTGATTCTGCGGAAAGCCTCTATAAATTTTTAGAAAAAAAGCAATTTTCTTATGCCGTAGTCCCAAATCAAAGTGATTTTATGAGGAGTCGTTTAAAAGTGGAAGGCTACCCAACACATATTATTATTGACAGAGGAGTGATAAAAAAAGTAGTAAATAGTTCTTCTGAATTGGAAAAAGCACTCCATAAAATAATAAAAGAAATAAATAATTTTACAGCCCCTCCGCCGTCACCTTCTCCAAAGCAGGAAATATGATATAAAAATTTACAAACCCTTTTTAAAGAATAAATTCTATCTATGGATATAAATTTTAATCTTATTTTTAATTACCTCAAATCGGAGTCAATAGTCTATGATAAGGAGGAATTTCTTTTTCAAATACAATCTCACCCAGATTATCCTTCATTATTGGCGGTTTCTGATACGTTACATTTTTTTAAGATAAACCATATTGTAGCTAAGGTTGGAATAGATAAAATAAATTTATTGCCTAGTTGTTTTGTTGCATTGCTAAAGGAAAAAAATCTTGAGGACGAACATCTTTATTTTATACAGAGAAAAAAGGATGGGTATTTAATTAATAAAGAAAAAGCTTTTTCTAAAATAGATGAAAAAAAATTAGAATCAAGATGGTCAGATTTAGTATTACTATTAGAAAAAACAGCTAATACAGATTTTAAAATTAAAAAGGATAAAAAATTATTTTATGCGAAAATAGGGTAGAATTATGCGAAAATAGGGTAAGAATTTCAATGTTTTTTCAAAAACACTTCTTAATATTGCATCATATAATCGTTGTTATATCAAACACAAAAATTCAAATAACCGATTATAAGTATTTTTTGTTTAATTTGTCTGCAACTTTTGCAGACGCAAACTTTTATTTAATAATGAATAATTTAAAAAATTTAGTAGCAAAGGCAAACAGCGGTTTGTCGCTACGCAGTGAAACCAAACAAAAGTTTGGATTGGGGAGTTTTATAGCTGCTTCGGTAAGTGAAATGTTGACGACACGTGGAGGAGGGCAGAATTGTTCAAAATGTTCAAAATACGTGTCATTTGCTCCATCTTCTGCATCGGCATCAGGAACGGTAGGTGGATGGTTGGGCAAAGCTTGGGCCGTGATTACAGGAATCGACTGGATTTGTGGTGGTTGTATAAGAGAAGCAATAAAGTATGCGTGGAATAATGGTTATTTTGGTTATTCTACTTATTCTCATATGGGTAATTATTATAGAAATAGGAGATAAAAATAGATAGTAACAGACTGCCTAGCGTGGGTGGTGGAAGACTTGGAGTTAACAATCACTTTAGATGTAATAATAAGAGACATCTGCACTAAATTTTTAAAACTCTGATTATTAGTTGCTTGTAAAAAATTATAATTTATATAAGCACTTAAAAATCAATACATTATTTTTTTAGTACAAGGATCTCAATAAGTAAATTGAGTATAATTTGAAAGATTGTACTCAATTTTTTTTAAAAGTTTAAAATGTTTATCTTAATCAATTATAGATGATAAGTTACCTTAAAGTTTTGTTTTTAGTAATAGCTTTAATTTTATGTGGCCAAACAATATCAGGTATTTTATTTGAACCTATCCTTAAAGCACAAAACTTATCGTATATTACCTTTGATCGTTTATCATCATCCATTTCAAGTTTGACTACCCTTTTATTATTAATTCCTTTCTTTTTGTATTATTATAGGAGGTATATAATAATAGGTAAAGTTACTCTTAAAAAAACGTTACTATATTTTGTTTTAGGCATTAGTATAAAAACCATACTGTTTTTTACGCTTATTTTAATTTTTATGTTTTATTACTCGCCTATACTTCTGACACCAGAAACATATCAAGAAATATTAGAAATATATCGAGAGATATCAGAAATATCAATTAAAGATTCAATACAAAATTTTAATATTTCTTACGATTATTTAATATTTTTTTTTACGGCAGTTATCATTGTTCCTATTTTAGAAGAACTTTTATTTAGAGGTTTTATGCTGGAATATCTGCTTAATAAAGGAAAAAGTAAGGTATGGGCTATAATATTTATTTCTGTTGTTTTTGGATTGATGCATGTAGGAAGGAATGGATGGGATGGAAGTGTTTTTAATGGCATATTTTCTATTATAGCATGTTTGATTTATTTAAGAGAACGTAACTTGGTATATCCTATTATTGCACATTTTTCAAGTAATTTTATAGCATTAGTTATTTTAATTTTTCCTATTTTTCCTAACGAGGTAGAAAACTCATTGCATGAGTCTTTTAAATGTAATATTAACAAAACGGCAATATAATTAGATTATTTTGATTATTTTTCGTATTTTTGCGGTATGAAAAAACAAGACTTTAGGTCGTTTGATTCAGCGACTAGAAATAAGGTACGAAAATTAGCAATTCGAAAAATAGAATCGGGTGTTCAAAAAAAAATTGTAGCAGATTTTTTTAATGTAAATCCAAATACTATTACAAATTGGGTTAAAAAGTATAAAAAGAATGGTACAAAAGGATTAAAAGATAATAAGCGTGGAGTTCGTTCGGAGGATAAAAAATTGCTATCAAAAGAGCAAGAAAAAGCGATACAGAAAATGATAATTGATGTGATGCCTGATCAATTAAAATTACCTTATGGGTTATGGACACGTAAAGCAGTAAAGGAATTAGTGGAACGAGAATTTGGAATAGTATTAGCTATCAACACTATGGGAGATTATCTTCGTTCCTGGGGATTTAGTCCTCAAAAACCAAAGAAAAAAGCGTACGAACAATGTTCAAAAAAAGTTCAAAAATGGTTGGATGAAGAGTATCCTGCTATCAAAGCATTAGCCAAAGAGGAACAGGCAGAGATTCAATGGGGAGATGAAACAGGAGTAAGAAATACGAATCAACATGGTCGTTCTTATGCTCCAAAAGGACAAACTCCAACTAAAAAAAATCAGTCTAAACGTTTTTCAATAAATATGATTTCAACAGTTACCAATCAAGGTCAGGTTAGATTTATGATTTATGAAGAAACTATGAATGCAGATAGGTTTATAACTTTTTTAGAACAACTGACCAAAAACCAAGAAAAGAAAATATTTTTAATATTGGATAATTTAAGGGTTCATCATAGTAAAATTGTAAAAGAATGGGTAGAAGAACATAAAGAAAAAATAACACTTTTTTATTTACCCTCTTATTCACCTGAAAAAAATCCTGATGAATATCTAAACTGTGACTTAAAATATGGTTTATCAGAAAAACCAGCTCCTAAAACAAAAAAAGAACTTGAAAAAAATGTAAAAGAGCATATGGATATACTTAAAAAAAACCAAAAAAGAGTGAAAAAATATTTTAATCATAGTGAAATTAAGTATGCTGCTTAAAATCTATTTTAATTGCCGTCTGGTTAATAATCATACTCAAGCTAATACTATTATTCAATCAGACAATCCATTAGTTGGTCGCTGGGAATCTATATATGGAACCATCGACAATAAAGTAGAATATACTAAAGAAGAAAAAAGAGTAAAATATTATCATTCAAACAATACTTACCACGTGGACAAAATAGTTGACGGCGTAGAAAAAACTTTTACAGGTGGAAGTTATAAAGTAATTGACGCTAATAATTATGAAGAAATTATAGACGAAAAAACAAATGCACGTTACTTTTTTACTATTAAAAATGACACACTACATTTTGAAGGTGTTTTTACATTTCCCATAAAAAATGGAGATATTAATAAATTACTAATTGAAGAAAAATGGCTATGGGCAAAAGATAAGGCTTTTAAAGAATGAATATTCCGAAAACATCAATTATAATCCCAGTTTACAATACAGAAAAGTATTTATTTCAATGCTTAACCTCTGCTATTTGCCAAACTTTGCAAGACATTGAAATTATAGTAATAAACGATGCCTCAACAGATAAAAGTTTGGAAATAATTAAGAGTTTTCAAGAAAAAGGATAATCGTATAAAGCTTATTAATTTTAAGAAAAACACAAAGCTACTTCTTGTTTAATTGCTCTCGCAAAAATGCAATCTCTCCTTCTAAATGCTTTATTTGGCTTTGGTGTTGTTCTTCCTTGCTATTCAATTGCTTTTTTAAAAATATGATTTCTTCTTCTAGATGTGCAGTTTGGCTTTCGTGCTGTTCTTTTAGCTCTTTTGGGTAATTGTTAGTTTGATTCTGTATTTTGCCTGATTGAGTACAGTTATTAAACACCAAGCTATCATCAAAAGAAATTAAGTCTACAGGTTCTATTTCTAATACTTTTGAAATGTTGTAAATGTGATCCCAACTCAATTTTGTTTCTCCACTTTCTATTTTCCCATAAGCACGTTGAGAAATATTTAATTTATCCGCCATATATTCTTGAGAATAGCCTTTTAATTCTCTTATTTTCCTTATTTTGTTATTGATTTGTGTACTCATTTTTTATAAAAGTTCTAAATTTAGAACCAAAGGTACGCAATTTAGAACTAAAGGTACACTATTTAGAACTAAAAAAACATTGTTCTTTCAAAAACACTTCGTAAAATTGCATCATATAATCGTTGTTATATTAAAAAAAAATTCAAACAACCGATTATAAGTATTTTTTGTTTAATTTGTCTGCAACTTTTGCAGACGCAAACTTTTATTTAATAATGAATAATTTAAAAAATTTAGTAGCAAAGGCAAACAGCGGTTTGTCGCTACGCAGTGAAACCAAACAAAAGTTTGGATTGGGGAGTTTTATAGCTGCTTCCACAGAAGAAATGTTAGTAACACGAGGAGGAGATAGTGATGATTTTCGTTTTTTAATGCCTTCAGATGCTGGTACTAATACTGAAAGCATAGTTAACAATCTTTGGAACGCCACTCCAGATGGGACAAATGCAACTTATCTTATTGGTGCACAACCCGGAGATAATAAACCAAGCAACACAGGGAACACAGATGCTAGTTTTAGTCTTACTCGTAGTGTGATTAATATCATCAAGCCATCCAATGTTATAAGCTTTTTTAGTCGTATAGGGGGTATGTTTTTTTCTTCACAAGAAGCGGGAAGAGGGTCTGCTAAAACAGATAATCCCAATTATAAACACATTTATAAACACCACATTAATTTTCATAGTCAAAAATGATTTATAAAATACATTGTTTTTAAAACGATTAAAAGAAAAATACATTAATTTATTAACAGGGATATCTAACTAATAAATATCCCTGTTTTATTTTAAAATATTTATGATCTCTTTGAGAAAAGCGTTTTTATACGTACTTGTGATTGCTATATATTACAAATTACCTCCTATTCCTGAAGTTATAGTAAGCACTTATTATTTAGAGGTCTTGTCTTTTATTGACCAACGCTTATATTTTCTTATTTTTCCTCTTGTAGCAATATTTTTATTAAAAAATAACTTTAAAGAATTTAAAAACTTTTTTGTCTTAAAGCAAAAGAATAGAATGGCACAAATAACTCTTGCATCATTTACAGGGTATGTATTTTTTTTTGTTGCTTTTTTTATGATTGCTCATGCTATAAGTGTATCTGTCAATTTTACAATTCCTTTTTATGAAAAAAAACCGTACTCTTATTTAGATATAATATACCTTATTATAATATCTTCAGTGTTTGAAGAATTCTTTTTTAGAAGAATATTAGCTTACCAATTTTTTAAGCGATATGGATTTAATAAAGCTGTTTTTTATTCTGCTTTCTTATTTATGATTATACATAATGTCTATAGTTGGCCAAAAGTATTTATTATAGGATATTTGCTAGGATATATATACTTAAAAACTAGAAATATTTATATTACTATTGGGTTACACGCGTTACAAAATTTTAATTTTATTATGTCTACTAAATCTGTATCGCCCTTAATATTATTTTTAGAAAATTATAAACATCTAAAATACTTTTGGTACTACTACATTATTAGTTTTTTTATCGTAATCATAGTATTATACTATTCTTTTAGATACTTAAACAGATATTATAAAAAATATAATGCTTTATAAATAAAATTGTGCCTAAAGTTTCTATTATAATCCCAGTTTACAACACAGAAAAGTATTTACCTCAATGTTTAAATTCTGCTGTTTGCCAAACTTTGCAAGACATTGAAATTATAGTTATAAATGATGCTTCAACAGATAAAAGTTTAGAAATCATTCAAGAATTTAAAAAAAAAGATAATAGAATACAACTTATCAACTTTACAAAAAACAAGGGCAATGGTATTGGTAGAAACACCGCACTAAAACAAGCCAAAGGCGATTATATTTTGTTTTTAGATTCAGATGATTGGTTAGAAAAGGAAGCAGCAGAAATTTGTTACCACAAAGCAGAAAAAATAAATTATGAATTGCTTTTATTGTCTCATAAAGAAATACAAGATTATAACGAAAACAGTAAACCAAAAACTTATACGCCACCTAACATTCAACTCTACGACCCTAATTTTTTTAGATATTTCCTCCTAAAATCTTTAGGATTTGGAACAACTCCTTGGAACTACTTTTATAAAAAGCAATTTCTATTGGAAAATCAAATATTTTTTTCAGAAGGCGTTTTTTGGGAAGATTTATGCTTTATTGCCAAAACGGTATATTATGTTAAAAGGGTAGGGGTTATAAATGATTTTCCTGTCTATAATTATAGATTATTACGTGAAGGGGCAATAACATCAAAACTTTCTAAAAAAAAGATTATAGATTTATATGAAGTTCACATCTTTTTAAAAAATTTTTTAATAAAAAATGAAATATTTCAAAAATATGAAAAAGAATATATGTTGCGCTTTTTGACGACGTGTGTTGAATACAGCTTTAGAGGCTATTTTGTAATGAAAAAGCATGAAAAAGATGAAGAGTTAAAAATATTTATGAACGATATTAGAAAAAGCGACCTAATGTCTGTAAGGAGTATTTTAATTTTAAAAGATATTATAAAAAAATACGCAGTATCTCCTAAAGATTCTAAAAATTTAAAAAGAAGTTATAGATTTTTATTAGCTACTAGACAATTTTATAGGATACATAGTTTTATATACAAGCTAAAGTATAAAGTTTATATATTTTTCCTAAACCAAAAAAAAACCCTTTGCCCCAACCAAGCCCCCACATAGAAGACATAATAGGAAAAAAACCAAGCTGGCTAATCCGCTTTGGAATTAGCAGTATGTTACTAATGCTACTGACTTTGCTTTTTGTAGCTTGGTTGGTCAAATACCCTGATATTATTAATGCTACTGTGTATATAAGCACTCCGAATCCTCCTATAGATTTGGTAAGTCCTATCAGCGCACAAATAGAAAAGGTTTTTATAAATAGTAATAGTAGCGAAGTAAAAAAAGGAAGTCCGCTCGTATTACTCAAAAGCACTGCCTCTTTTGAGGAAGTTCAAAAGTTAGAGATGTTTTTAGAAGAATTGTCAAAAGATACGCTTTTAGAAAAGCCGATATCTATTAGTACAAACTTTTCTAAATTAGGGCTTTTGCAAAATACATATAACCAATTAGCTACCTATTTAGAAGAGTATAACGAGCATATCATTCATACGCCTTACGAAAAACGAATTTTTTATTTAGAAAAAATTATAATGAATAATAGTATGTTTTTAGAGAGTTCGGAAAAGCAATATTTTATGGCGTTAGAAGACACAAAATTCGTTTATAAAAGCAAAGAAATAGCTGAGCATTTATTTTCAAAAGGCGTTATCGCAAAAACAGAATACGACAAAGAAAAGCAAACACTCTTGCAAAAACAAATACAATTAGAAAGCAATAGAGCAAGTTTGATAACCGTAGAAACTAATATTGTAAATCTAAAAAAACAATTAGCAGAGTTGAAAATTCAGAAAGACCACTTCAGCCACGAAATAAGAGGTAATATAAAAAGAACAACCAAAACTCTTTCTGCACAAATTGAAGACTGGAGCAATAAATATGTGATTTCAGCACCGATAAACAGCAGTATTTCGGTTTATAAAGAATTTCATAAAGGCGACTATCTTACCGCAGGAAGTTATCTATTAACCATTTTGCCTTTAGAAAATCAAGAGCTATTTGCTTACGGAAGTTTCCCAGTAGCAAAAGCAGGAAAATTAAGTAAAAACCACAAAGCCATTATCAAATTAGATGCTTATCCTTATAGAGAATATGGGTCTATTGACGGTTTTATAGAAAAGATATCTGATTTTCCAATCAAAAATATGTACTCTGTAAAAATTCGCTTGCCTAATAGACTAAAAACAGGTTATGATAAAAAAATAATTTTTAAACAAAGATTGTCAGGACAAGCCGAATTGATTACCGAAAATAGAAGTTTGCTGAGTAGGATTTTTAGCAACTTTAAATATTTTGTTGAAGAACGGGTTAGTGATTAGTTCGATAGTGATTAGTGGTTAGTGGTTAGTTTGATAGTGATTAGTTCGATAGTGATTAGTTTGATAGTGATTAGTTTGATAGTGTTTAGTGATTAGTTCGATAGTGTTTAGTGGTTAGTTTGATAGTGATTAGTTTGATAGTGTTTAGTGATTAGTTTGATAGTGGTTAGTT
This sequence comes from uncultured Polaribacter sp., assembly GCA_963422315.1. Lineage (GTDB taxonomy): Bacteria > Bacteroidota > Bacteroidia > Flavobacteriales > Flavobacteriaceae > Polaribacter. The sequence continues at coordinate 2,220,877 of OY729423.1, read as the reverse complement.
TGATAGTGGTTTTTAAGTTATGAGAGAAAATAATATAAAGAAAAAGAGTTTTTTGTTTGCTTTACGGATTGTTAAACTCTTTCAGTTTTTAGAGAAAGAGAAAAGAGAGTTTGTATTGAGTAAACAACTACTAAAAAGTGCTACAAGTGTTGGTGCTATGGTACGAGAGGCAGAATTTGGGGAGAGTAAAAAAGATTTTATTCACAAAATGGCAATTGCCCAAAAAGAAATCAATGAAAGTATTTATTGGATTGAACTTTTAAAAGAAGCTAATTATATTGATAAAGATCAATTTGAAAGTATCAATACTGATGCTATAGAAGTCATTAAAATTATAACTACAATCATTAAAAACACAAAACGGAATAGTGGTTAGTTATTAGTGTTTAGTGATTAGTCTAACCACTATCGAACTAACCACTATCAAACTAACCACTATCAAACTAACCACTATCGAACTAAACACTAACCACTATCGAACTAAACACTAATAACTAAACACTAAAAAAATGAAAGTTTACAAACAGCACGATTTAATGGATTGTGGTCCAGCCTGCCTTAGAATGATTGCAAAACATTACGGCAAAAACATTTCTTTGACTGCTATTAGAGAAAAATCTTATCTGTCGAAAGAGGGTGTTTCGTTTATAGGAATTAGCAATGCGGCGGAGTATTTTGGGCTGAAATCTTTGGGTTCAAAATTAAGTGTAGAAGTTTTGTATAAAAAAGCACCGCTACCTTGTGTTTTACATTTTGAAGAAAATCACTTTGTAGTATTGTACAAGGCCAAAAAGAATCAATTTTATATTGCCGATCCTGGTAAAGGTAAATATATACTTTCTAAAAAAGAATTCTCCGATAAATGGAAAACCAATATGGCACTTTTATTAGAAGTAACACCAAAATTTTACGCTTTAGAAAATGAAGAAAACCCAAGATGGGGTTATTTTTTTAAATATTTTTTGCCTCATAAAAACTTAATACTTCAAATTTTAGCAGCTATGGTGTTTTCAAGTATTGTCAATTTGATTACGCCTTTTATCACGCAATCTGTGGTGGATATTGGAATTTTGGGGAAAAATTTAAACTTTATTTATTTGGTGTTGATAGGGCAATTGGCAATGACAATAAGCGGTACGGTCGTGGGTTTTATGCAAGCTTGGATAGGGCTTCATTTGAGTATTCGCGTTAGCTTGTCTTTTTTAATAGGGTATATTTCAAAATTGCTAAAAATGCCTTTTGTTTTTTTTGAAACTAAGACTTTGGGCGATATTTTTCAGAGAATTGGCGATAACTCAAGAATAGAATCTTTTATTAGTAATAGCTTTTTTTCGATTATTATTAGCTCTCTAAATTTAGTTATTTATACAGGTATTATGGCGTATTATAACTATAAAATTTTACTGGTGTTTTTAACTGGAAACCTTGCTTATATCCTTTGGATTTTAGCTTTTATGAAAAAAAGAAGAGAATTTGACCACGAAGGATTTAAATTAGCTTCTGAAAATCAAAACTCGCTTTTGCAACTTTTTACAGGTTCTAGGGATATAAAACTAAACAATTTAGAAAAAGAAAAAAGATGGGACTGGGAAAAAATAGAAGCCAAACAATTTCACTTAGATATTAAAACTACTATTTGGGAGCAACTTCAGTCGTCTGGGTCTATTATTATCAATAGCACAGCAGGAATTATAATGAGTATTATTATGGCAAAAGAAGTTATTGACGGTAGAATGTCTTTAGGAATGATGATGTCTGTTCAGTTTATTTTAGGGCAAATAAGTGGTCCTCTTATGTCTTTTTTAGGGTTGATTCATTCTTATCAAGACGCAACAATAAGTTTAGAAAGGTTAAGCGAAGTTCTTACGCACAAGGAAAAAGACAGCTATCCTTTTTCTGAAAATATATTTAAAAACAAAAGTATTATTTTTGAAAATGTCTCTTTTCAACACGAAGGAGTTCATTCTCCTAAAGTTTTATCAGATGTAAATTTTACGATTCCTATAAATAAAACTACAGCAATTGTAGGAGCAAGTGGAAGTGGCAAAACGACATTACTAAAATTGCTGTTAAAAATGTGGACACCTTCTAATGGAAAAATAAAAATAGGAGCTACAAATATTGAGGCTATTGATGATTATTATTGGAGAGAAGATTGCGGAATGGTAATGCAAGACAGCTTTATTTTTTCAGATACTATTATTAATAATGTTACACTAAAAAGTTATGATACTATAGATTTTAATAGATTTTTAGAAGCTTTGGAGGTTGCCAACATCAAAGAATGGGTAGAAACTTTACCGCTTAGTTATAAAACAAAAATAGGCGAAGACGGACACGGCATTAGCGAAGGTCAAAGACAACGTATTTTAATAGCTAGGGTTATTTATAAAAGCCCTAGAATTATTGTTTTTGATGAAGCTACAAATACTTTAGACGCCATCAACGAAAAAATAATTTTAGAAAACCTAAAAAAGGAATGCAAAAATAAAATGATGATTGTTGTAGCTCATAGACTTAGCACTATTAGAGACGCAGACCAAATTTTAGTTTTAGAAAAAGGTAAAATAGTAGAGCAAGGAAATCACGAACATTTAATAAACCTTAATGGTTTTTATAATAAACTAATAAAGAATCAAAGTTAAAACTACAAAGACCGTTGCATAATCTTCTCATTTTTATTATTTCTTCCAATAATTTAGTTTTTCTGTTTTTGCTTTGCAATGGTCTTAATATAGTCCAATATTTTTAATTGCACAACAGCTACTATTACTGCCAGTAGTGTTTATTATTTTTGTCTAAACGCAATTACATAAAATAGTTCATTCAGGTTAATTTCTATTTCATTTTTCATTTTCCATTCTTCAAATCCATAAAAATCGAATTCGTGATTTTCTGGTACAATCATTACCATAGAAAACTCTTTCATTATGAACTCGTCTAAAAAACCAGATTCAATCAAGGAATTCACTTGATTTAGATAATTTCGAGTGTATTCTGATTTTTTATAATCATGCTTTTTATCAAATGCTACAAACTCGTCAAATGAAGCTAATTGCAATTCAAGATAATGTCCAGGAAATCCAGATGCTCTTTCCTTTTCGGATACATTCTCCATTACCCATTCTAATTTTTTTAAGGCACTACCTATTACAGAACCTAACATAATTGAATCTTTAAAAGCAGCTTTTGCATAGTAAATATCAGCTTCTGGGTTTAGTCTTTTCTGTTCTGTTAGTAGAGAAAGGTCAAAAATTTTGAGAACTGATTGCTCCAAGCTTGAAATTTGAGTAGAGTCTTTTTCTTCGGTTGTCAATCGAAGTTTGAAAAACCATGTTCCGCATTCGTAAACTGATAAGCTGGAATTTTCTTGTTTTTTGGATTTAAAATCTGCTTTGAATCCGTTACAATCATACTTTTTTCCGCTGAATTTAACTGGGTATTGAGTCACTCCTAATCCACTATCGGTTAAATTAGCTATAGATTGCATTGAGGTCAGATATTCACTTCTTAACCGGTCTTCTGTTCCATCTTTAGCAGGATAAATAGTCCCCCCTTAAAAACCATTTAACACTTTAAATATCAATAAAATAGATTAAAAAACATTTGTAAATATCTACAAGTTTTTGTATCTTTGATGTATTAATCTTGCAATTTTTTTAAAATTATGATTCCAAAAAACAAGAATACAAATCAAGGCAATTTATTTTTTAGTTTTAAAGACACTTTAAACCAAAAACACCCTCTTTACATATTGGCAAATAAAATAAATTGGAAACAATTTGAAGACGCTTTTTTGCCCTTGTATAGTAAAGACAAAGGCAGACCTGCTAAATCTATACGTCTAATGGTAGGTCTTCTTATGCTCAAACATATCCGTAATGTCTCCGATGAGAGCGTTGTAGAGCAATGGTCTGAAAATAACTACTACCAATATTTTTGTGGAGAAACTAATTTTGTTTGTGGAGTTCCTTGCGAAGCTAGTGAATTGGTTCACTTTCGTAATCGTATTAAGGAAGTTGGCATAGAACTTATTTTAAAAGAAAGCATACGAATAAACGCAGAGGATAGCAAAGACGAAAACGTCAATATAGACACTACTGTTCAAGAGAAAAACATTAGCTTTCCTACCGATGCAAAGTTGCATAAAAAGATTATTAAAAAATGTAAATCCATTGCTACTAAAGAGCAACTACCTGTTAGGCAAACTTATACTCGAACATTAAAGAAATTATCTAGAGACCAACGTTTTAGGAATCATCCAAAGAACAGGGCAAAAGCAAAAAAAGCAGACAGAAAAATAAAGACCATTTGTGGAAGGCTTATTAGAGAGCTTGAGCGAAACCTACCTCCCAACTCAAAGTATCAATCAGATTTAGATTTATTTAAACAGGTATTATCACAAAAGAGAAATTCTAAAAACAAAATTTATTCACTTCACGAGCCTGAAGTTTGTTGCATCTCTAAAGGAAAAGAACACAAGAAGTATGAGTTTGGCAACAAGGCATCATTCGTAAAAACAGACACCGGAGTAGTTGTTGGAGCAATGGGATTTCGCAACCAATATGACGGACACACTTTAGAACCAGTTTTAGATCAAGTAAAAAAATTAACAGGATTATTACCAAAAAGAGCAAAAGTAGACAGAGGATATAGAGGCAAAAAAAGAATAAAAGATACAGAAATTCTTGTTCCATCACCACCAAAAAAATCTATGAGTTATTACCTTCGAAAGAAATTAAGCCAAGCTCACAAAAAACGAGCAGGCATAGAACCAGTAATAGGACACATCAAGGCAAATCATAGACTTAATCGCAACTCTTACAAGGGAGTAGTGGGTGATAACATCAATATTATGCTTGCAGCAGCAGGGTTTAACTTCAAAAGAATGATTAACAAGTGGAAACATTCTTTTTTACTCTTTTTTCAAAGGCGATTTCAAATTTTTATGCAAACCAAATTTTGTGCTTTTTATTTTAAACTGATTTTTTAAGGCTTGACTAAATATACACGTTCAATTTTCCCTTTGGTTCAACACTTTTTTCATATGTCGCTCCTATGTTTTTCTTTTTCTTGTCGAAAGCATAAACTTCTGTCAATTCAAATCCGTTTTCCAAAGTCTGCGGAAATTTTGTGTTTGAAAATTTATGCTTATAATCATCTTTAAATCGTATTTTCTTGGGTTTTATTAATTTTTGTGCTTGACAATTCAGTCCAATTATGATTATTAAAATGGTTATTATTCTTTTAGTCATAGTTTATTTCAGTATTACTGGCAATGGGAGTCTGAGCAAAAACCTCCAACTTTCATTCAAAATTAAGTCTTAAAAGCGATTTATACAAGCTAAACTTAATTAGAAATTATTTGACTATAAATGATTTCTTGTTCTTACCAATTATAATTTTAAGAGACTTCCATTGCTTGGGTAATATTCCGTTTTTTTGAACAATTCCTTGCTCTGTAATGTGAAGTCCACCAAAACCAAATAATACTGCTTGTAGCATTCCCCCTGCTCCTGTTGCAAAATAAGGATGAGTTGCTGTGGCGGTTTCAGATAAAGCACCAAAAGGTGGTCTTTTGTTAGGTTCATAGCTTTCTTTAAACAATCTATATGCGGTTTTGCTATTACCCATTCTAGCATAAATAATAGAAAATATAGATTTTCCCATCGCGGGACCTTCTTTTGCCAATTTAGGCTCATAATATTTCAAATCTTTTAAAATAGTTTTTTTGTCTTTCACAATTGATAACGGATAAGACAATAAATTTACATCGGCTTGTTTTATTCGTTCTCCTCTATATTTGCTATGTTCTTTTGTAGTGCCGTCTTTAAATTTATGAATGATTATTCCATCTGCTACTTGCTTCCATCGAGGTTTTGGCGTTAGTTTTAACTCACGAGCGGCATTTGAGGCATATCGCAAGGCGGTGGTGGCAGCTCCATTAGTAAAAGCATTGTCATTTACGTTGGGTGCAAACTCATTAGCGCCTACTACATTGAAAATACTAAAGGTTCCATCATTATTTTCAGAAACTCTGCTAACCCAAAAATCTGCAATTTCTTTTAACATAGGATAGCCTCTTTTTTTTAACCATTTTTTGTCTTTAGTAACTAAATAATAGTTCCAAAAAGCTATTGCAATATCAGCGGTAATATGATGCTCAAAAGTTCCTGTCAAAGCCCAAGAAGGTGTTGCCTCCTCGCCTGTATCATCGCTTTCCCAAGGAAACATTGCACCTTTATATCCGTAGCTAACAGCTTTTTGCTTTGCCTTCTCTAACCTGTCCGAACGATAGTTTAATAAAGAACGTGCAATTCCTTGATTCAAAACTAATAAAGGAGGGTACATCCACAATTCTGTATCCCAAAAAATATGTCCGTTATAGTTTTGAGACGAAAGCCCCATCGGAGCAATGCTCAAGTTAGAATCCGCTCTACCAAAAGCGTAAAGATGATATAGAGCTAAACGCACGTCAAGTTGAGATTGTAAGTCGCCTTCTATAATAATATCTCCTTCCCATAAGGTTTTCCACAAATATTTGTGTTCACTTAAAAGAGATTTTTTTGGAGTAAGCAAATTGAAAATTACAAATCGCTCCGACTCGGTTTGTGGGTCTTCAAAATCTTGTGTTGTACATTGTGCAGCAGTCCACGAAAAATTAAAGGTTTCTTTTTTTTTCAATTCTTTTTCAAATGACAATTCATGGTTATATTCAGATGATTTTCTGTGAGTTAATTTAGGTCGTTGATGCTCACGAGTGCTATTAATTCCGCTCCAAATAAAAGTCCCAGAAGCAGCAACGGTATGTTTACCTAACCTGCTTTTAGCTACAGTTTGTAGTATTGGCAAGGTAGTCTCTAAATCTTTTAGCACCCTATAAGTGCTAAGCGGTTCTTTATATTCTTTCGGAGTTTTTATACTTGCAATTGCTTTTACTTTTATGTTTTTTCGGCACTTAATACTAATATCTAAATAGCCAGAATAAGGAACATTTCTCAAGGCGTACATAGTGTATTTAATTGAGGCTTTATTTTTAAAATTAAACTTCGTAGTAAAAGACGCCTCTTTCATGTTTAGGATTTGACGCCATTTAGAAGTGTTTTTTTTAGAAACAACTTCGCCGTCAATTTCTAAAGTAATATCTTGAAAATCAATTCCTTTTAAAATACGACTAACTCCAAGTGGCGATTCTTTATCATAAACATTATTAAGGATAATCTGCCTCGTTTTTAAAATATCTTTTGACGGTAAAATTCCTATACGACCGTTAGCTACGACTATTCCTGTATAGTCTTTGTCTTGTTTTGTAGTAATAAGCCAACCTTTATCTTGTGCATTAGCAAAAAAGGAAAGCGAGATTAACAAAACGCAAATTTTATGCTTCATGATTTTAATTTTTTAAATATTTTATAATTGCTTGATATATGGTTTAAATAGACAAACTTAATATTTTTTTTAAAATTATGTGTTTTTTTAAAGTTTTATAATTACCTACTTACTCTCAAAAGTTTATGAGAATAAACATACTTTAATCAATAAGTTAAAATAATGATTAAGCAGTAATGTTTTGACTATGAGTTAATTATAAATTGTTCTAATTGACTCAATTTTATTTTGTTTTCATAAATAGCTTTACCAATAATAGCCCCTTCACAACCAATTTCCGCTAATTTTGGAATATCGCCAAAGCTTGAAACTCCACCAGAAGCAATTAATTTTATTCCTTTAATCTCTGTTATAATTTTTTTATATACTTTAAAACTGGGACCTTTTAACATACCATCTTTAGATATATCTGTGCAAATTACGTACTTAATTTCTTTTTCTCTGTAATATTTAATAAACGGAATTAATTCAGCATTACTTTTTTTTTGCCACCCATTAGTTGCTATTTCATATTTAGAAGAATTTGAAAAAAAATCTGCTCCTAAAATAATTTTATCCGCTCCGTAGCCCTTAATCCAGTTTTCAAATTTATCTTTATTTTCTACTGCAATACTTCCTACCGTTATTTGATTAACACCCGAGTTAAAGGCAATTTCAACATCTTTATCCGATTTTATTCCGCCACCAAAATCAATCTTTAATTTAGTTTTTGAAGCTATCTGCTCTAAGATACTATAATTGATTATTCTGTTAGCCTTTGCTCCGTCCAAATCTACAATGTGTAAATACTCAATGCCAAAATCTTCAAATTCTTTAGCTACCTCAAGCGGACTGTTGTTGTAAACTTTTTTAGTACTATACTCGCCTTTAGTTAGCCTAACACATTTTCCATCTATAATGTCTATTGCGGAAATTATTCTCATATACTTATTTTAATAAGACTTCCTTTCATAAAAAAAGCCTCCTTATTTTTATATAAAATTTATAACAAAAATAATTTATATATGTTAGTTTTTTGAAAAAAACCTTTGATTAGTACTAATTTTATTTCTGAATAATGACACAAAATAGTCTATTAACATTAAAAATTATTTAAAATTTTTTTTTTAAAAAAATAATAATTAGTTTTGTCCCTCGTTATTGTATAGCCTTGTTTAGATTATTACATTCAAACGCAAGATTGATATAAGTACTTATATCTCAAATAAAATAAATATATTAACTTAAAATTTAAAAAATTATGGAATTAATTAAAAAAGTAATGAAGTATGTAGCATTAACGTTAATAGCTGCAATTGTAATTGTGTCATGTAAAAAAGACGATGATCCAGATCCAGAGCCAAAAGTTATTTCAAATTTAGACTTTGAACCTAAAACTTCTGGTGACGGAACTGAAGTTGCTGTTACCCCTACAGCAATAAATGCTACTAGTTATTCAGTAGATTTTGGAACAGATGCTACTGACGACGTAAAAAATATTGATAAAGGAGGTACTGCTTCTTATGACTACCCTAACGAAACGAAGGATTACACAATTAAAGTAACAGCAAAAGCCGACGGTTTAGATAGTGTTGCAAAAGAAAAATCAGTAAGTATAACTTTTGCTGAAGAGACTGTTTTAATGAACTTCGAAGACAGTCCTACGGTGGCTGTAGAGTTCAGCGACAATGAATCCGAAGATCTAACAGCTACTATTGAAGACGCGACAGCTGATACAGGCAGTAATTACGGAAAAGTTGGAAAAATTGTATATGAGGAGAGTACGGGCTGGAAAGCAGTTACTTTAAAACCTGCAAAGTATGTAGATTTATCTAAAAAAAGTACTATTACTTTAGACGTATATTTAGCAGCTAATACTCCGGCAATTCCCATTACCTTAAAAATGGAAGGAGCGAAAGCTGGTGGTAATGCAGATGCATTTACTAAAATAGAAGTAGGAGTTACTACTACTGCAACAACTACAGCAGGTTGGCAAAAATTAACTTTTGATTTTTCAGAAGCGACAAAGTCTGGAGATGGTGATGGCACAACGTTAGTTTTAGAACAATATACAACAATGGTTCTTTTTATAGGGGTAACTATTGCTGATCCTAATCCTGATGTAGCAGGTACTAACGTAGCAGGTACTTATGAAATTGATAATATGTTAGGTGCTGAATGGGGAGATGCCGTTCCTGATACTGACGGCGATGGTATAATTGATAGTATAGATAAATGTAAAGACACGGCAGGTACAGAAGCAGACGGTGGTTGTCCTCCAACAACGACAGGAACAGACCCTATGGATGATTTTGAAGGAAATGGAAATATTACATGGGTTGCAGATGCTGCAGAGTTAAATATTAAATTTGCAAACCCTTCTAAAACTGGAATTAATACTTCAGATTATGTTTTAGAATACAGTGATGTAGGAGGGCAGTATGCAAATATTAGATTTGATTTAAGTGCAGACCATTCTGCAAAGTTTGATTTATCTACAAAGAATATTTTTAAAGTAAAAGTATATGTTCCAACCCCATCAACTGCACATACGGAGCCTAAAAAATTAGTTCTAAAATTGCAAGATGGATCAAAAGCATCACCTTGGGAAGGTCAAGTAGAAGTAGCACAAGAACCGTATGTGTATGATCAATGGCAAGAACTTACATTTGATTTCTCTGCACAAAGTGCTTCAACAGATTTTAGTAGAGTAGTTGTTCAATTTAATGGTGAAAATAACAATGAAGTTGTAAAAGCCTATATTGACGACTTCACTTACGGAAGCAATTAAATTAATAATGATCAATTAAAAACTATTCACACTGTTCGGAGTGTGAGTAGTTTTTTTATTTTTTAATTCTTTTTAATTAAAAATACAATAACATCCTAAAAACGATTTTATGAACCACGCATATTTAACTACAATTTTTTTATTTGTTATATTATTTTCTTGTGATAATAGAGATGTTCCTCTATTAAAAGGCGAACCGTGTAAAGGGCAAATAGCAGACGCAGAACCTACAGGAGATAATACAACTTTGGTATGGGCTGACGAATTTGAAACTGACGGTGTTCCTTGCTCTGATAACTGGACTTATGATGTAGATACAGGTACAACAGGAAGTAGTGGCTGGGGAAATCAAGAAGTTCAATACTATACTAGAGAAACTGATAATGTAGAAGTTAAAGGTGGTGTATTAAAAATAACAGCCAAAAAACAAAATTATAGTGGTGCTTCATATACTTCTGCAAGGGTTAAAACACAAGGTTTATACGGCTTTACTTATGGTAAGGTTATTGTAAAAGCAAAATTACCTGCTGGAGGTGGAACTTGGCCTGCGATTTGGATGTTAGGAGAAAATATTACAGAAGCAGGAATAGGATGGCCAGCTTGTGGTGAAATAGATATTATGGAACATACAGGAAATAAGCTAGGTGTTACTTCTAGTGCAATTCATAATTCTTCAGGGAGTAAGGATAACCCCGCTTTTGTAAAACATCACGACAAAATAGATGATGTAGCCAACGCATTTCACGAATATGGAATAATATGGACAGAAAATAAAATTGATTTTACGATAGACGGAGAAGTAAAAGGAACTTACACAAAACCTGTCAATAGTACTACTGCTAATTGGCCCTTTTTTGAAAACCAATTTATAATTTTAAACGTAGCCATGGGAGGAGCTTTAGGAGGAAATATCGACCCTGATTTTACAGAGTCCTCTATGGAAATAGACTATGTTAGGGTTTACCAATAGATTTAATACTAATAATTTAGGCTAAATTAAAATAGGTGGCTTGTATTTTAGTTAAAAATTAAGACTTTCTATAACAATAAATTCCTTTATAGAGTAGCATTAAAAAAGTTTTTTATACCTATTTAATAATTTTAGTTATTTACCGTGTTTTTTGAATATTACCACAATCTAACAATTTAGATTATAGGCTAGGATTATAGTATTGTCTATGAAAAACAATTTTTTTATAACTCTTTTCATAATAATTACTTTCGTTTTTTGTGCTAAAAAAAATGATGTTCTTATTTCGAGTGATGAAAAGGAGGGCATAAAGTTAGTTGTGAAAAACAAAGACTTTATAATAAACGGAATTAACTGGGACTATTTTCCTATAGGGAAAAACTTTGAATATAATCTTTGGGATCAATCCGAGGGCTTTATAAAAAAAGTTTTAAATTATGAAGTGAGTTTACTTCAAAATATAAATGTAAACACAATCAGGGTCTATACTGGAATTCCGCCAAAGTGGATTAGCTATATATATAAAAATTATGGTATTTACACTATGCTAAATCATTCGTTTGGCAGGTATGGAAATACGGTAAACGGAAAATGGGTTTCTAAAACAGATTATAAAAATATAGAAACTCAAAAAAATCTGCTATTAGAAGTAACCAAAATGGCAGAAGTTTATAAAGATACTCCAGGTTTGCTTTTATATCTTATAGGCAATGAAAATAACTATGGTCTTTTTTGGAAAGGTTCTGAAACTGAAGATTTCCCGGACGATAAAAATACAAAAAGAATAGTAGGCGAAAAGAGAGCAAGGGTTATGTATAAGCTGTTTAACGAAGCCGCAACACGAATGAAAGCAATTGACAAAAAACATCCGATAGCAATTTGTAATGGAGATTTATTGTATTCTAATATTTTTGCTGAAGAATGTAAAGATATAGACATTTTTGGCACAAATATATACAGGGGAAAGTCTTTTGGAGACGCTTTTAAAAGAGTAAAAAATCAGTTGAAAAAACCGATATTAATAACTGAATTTGGAGCCGATGCGTTTAACGCTATTACCAATTCTGAAGATCAAGAAATGCAATCTTATTTTGTTTTGAAAAATTGGGAAGAAATTTATTCTAATGTAGCAGGCTTAGGAAAAGCAAACAACTGTATTGGCGGTTTTACGTTTCAATTTAGTGACGGTTGGTGGAAACATGGTCAAACCAAAAACTTAAATATTCATGATAAAGATGCTTCATGGTCTAATGGCGGTTATTATATCGACTATAAAGAAAACACGAATAACATGAACGAAGAGTGGTTCGGTATATGTGCAAAAGGAATTTCAGATAAAACAGGGTTCTATAAATTATATCCAAGAGCTGCTTATTATGTTATCCAAAAAATACATAAATTTGATCCGTTTAAAAAAAACACAAGCTTAAAAACAGTATCCGATTATTTTAATACTATAAAAATAAAAGACGCATTAAATAAGGCAAAAAATACTCACGATTAAATTAAGGCTGTTTACAATAAAATTAAAATAATAAATTATGAACAAATCTTATTCTCAAAAGAGTAGCACAAATTCTGTTGTAAATTCTAATATAACAGGTGAGCTAGTAACTTTAGAAAACGAAACATATTATAAAATTTCTAATAGTCATGCTATGCGTCCTTTTTTTATGAGTATAGTTTCGGATTCTAATCATTGGATGTTTATTTCGAGTAATGGCGGTTTGTCAGCAGGCAGGAAAAATGCAGAGTACTCACTATTTCCTTATTATACGGACGATAAAATAACGGAGTTAGCAGAACACACAGGGAGTAAATCCATTTTTAGGGTTACAAAGAATAAAAAAACTTTCGTTTGGGAGCCTTTTTCAGAAAAACAAGTCGGGGTTTATTCCATTATAAGAAATATATATAAAAGCGAATATGGAAATAAAATAATTTTTGAAGAGATTAATAAAGACTTAAACTTAATTTTTAAATATCAATGGAATTCCAGCGACGCCTTTGGGTTTGTAAGAAAGGCGACCATATCTAATAACTCTGACCAAAATGTTAATATTGCTATTTTAGATGGGCTTCAAAATATTATGCCTTATGGAGTAGGATCTGATTTACAAACTACGAGTAGTAATTTAGTAGATGCTTATAAAAAGTGCGAGTTAGAAACGAAAGTTAATTTAGGTATTTATACTATAAGTGCTATTATTGTTGATAGAGCTGAGCCGAGCGAATCGCTAAAATCTAATTTAGTTTGGTCTTTGGGATTTAAAAAAGCAAAATATTTGCTGTCTTCTCTTCAGTTAGATAATTTTAGAAACGGCATAGATGTAAAACAAGAAGAGGACATAAAAGCAGAAAAAGGGGCATATTTTATAACCACAGACATAAATATAGTGGCAAAAAAAGAGAAAAAATGGTCTCTTATTGCTAATGTTAATCAATCCGTTTCGGATGTAGTTAATATTTCGGAGCTAATAAAAAACACCAATAATATAGAAGAAATATTACAAAACAGCATTGATGACGGCACAAAAAACCTTATAAATTTGGTAGCATCTTCGGATGGTTTACAGATTTCTAGTGACTCATTAATTAATATAAGGCATTTTTCAAATACTCTTTTTAACATAATGAGAGGTGGTATTTTTGATAATAATTATAATATTGAAAAACACGACTTCACAACTTATCTATCAAAAGCAAATAAAGAATTATACGCTAATAAAAAACATTTTCTTGATAAACTACCCAAAACATTTACTTTACAATACATAAAGAAAATAGCAGAAAAAGATAGTGATAAAGATTTTAGACGATTGTGTTTAGAATATTTGACTCTAAAATTTAGTAGGAGGCACGGAGACCCTAGCAGACCTTGGAATAAATTTTCTATTAACTTAAAAAACGAAATAGACGGTACTATAGTTTTAGACTACGAGGGTAACTGGAGAGATATTTTTCAAAACTGGGAAGCACTTGCACACTCATACCCTCAATTTATAGAAAGTATGATTCACAAATTTTTAAACGCAACAACTTTCGAAGGATATAATCCTTATAGAGTAACTAAAGGAGGATTTGATTGGGAAATTATAGAAAAAAATAACCCTTGGTCTTATATCGGTTACTGGGGAGATCATCAGATAATTTACTTGTTAAAATTTTTAGAATTTATTGAAAAATGCTTTCCTAAAAAATTAGAAAAATTATTTAATGAAGATATTTTTGTTTACGCAAACGTGCCTTATGTCATAAAATCTTATGAAGAAATTTTAAAAAATCCTAAAGACACCATTGTTTTTAATAGCGAATTAAATTCAAAAATTAATAAAAAAAGATCAAAAATAGGAGTAGACGGTGCTTTATTAACCGATAAAAATAATAATATTTATAGAGTAAATTTAATAGAAAAAATATTAGTTATAGTTTTAGCAAAAATTTCAAACTTTATACCAGAAGGAGGTATTTGGCTTAACACACAAAGACCAGAGTGGAACGACGCTAACAACGCTTTGGTCGGTAATGGTGTTTCTATGGTAACTTTATGCTATCTGAATAGATTTATTAAATTCTTTGACAGCATTGTAAAAAACTCTGAAGTTCAAGACATTAAAATTTCTGCCGAAGTTTTTAAATTATTTAATGATATTGCAAAAACTTTAAACGAAAATGAAGCAATATTAAAAAGAGGTATAACAGATAGAGAAAGAAAAGTTGTTTTAGATGGTTTGGCAAAGCCTGCAAGTAATTACCGAGCAAGAATATATAAAAATGGGTTTTCAGCAAAAAAATATCCTGTTTCAAAAAACAGCTTAACTCACTTTTTTAATATTACAAAAAGGTATTTAGAACATAGCATTAAAGCAAATAAGCGTAACGATAGTATGTATCACGCATATAACTTGATGACTATAAAAAATAATGATGAGATTTCTATTCGCTACTTGACTGAAATGTTAGAAGGACAAGTGGCGGTTTTAAGTTCTAGATTTTTAAACCCTAAAGACGCTTTAGAATTACTAGACAGTTTAAAAGATTCAAAGCTGTTTAGACCAGATCAGTATAGCTATATTTTATACCCAAGCAAAGAATTACCAAGATTTACCAAAAAGAATAATATTAATAAAGAAAGGGTTGAAAATTCTAGGTTATTAAGCCAACTGGCGAATGATAATAATAACTTGATTATTGAAAAAGACGTTTTAGGAAATTATCATTTTAATGGAAGCTTTAACAACACAAATAGCCTAAAAGTTGCACTGGCAAACTTATCTGAGAAATATAAAGAATTGGTTGCTGAAGATTCGGAGACTGTGCTAGCAATATTTGAAGAAATTTTTAATCACAAGTCGTTCACTGGTCGTTCAGGGACATTTTTTGGTTATGAAGGATTGGGTTCTATATATTGGCACATGGTTTCTAAATTGTTGTTAGCAGTTCAAGAAAACTGCTTATTAGCCATAAACACTAATCAATCAGAAGAGCTTATCGGAAGATTATTAGACCACTATTATGAAATTAACGCTGGTATTGGAGTTCATAAACCGCCTGAATTATACGGTGCTTTTCCAATAGATGCTTATTCGCATACTCCTGCGACAAAAGGTGCACAACAACCTGGCATGACAGGTCAAGTTAAAGAAGATATATTGAGTAGGTTTGGTGAATTAGGCGTTTTTGTTAAAGATGCTAAAATAACATTTAACCCTCGTTTATTAAAAAAATCTGAATTTTTAAATAAGGCAAAAATTTTTAATCATATAAACATAAATAATGAAAAACAGGAGCTAAATATTCTTAAAAGTCAGTTGTGTTTTACCTATTGTCAAGTGCCAATTATTTATAATTTATCAGATAAAGTAGGTATAGAAGTGGTGTTTAACGAGGGCAGTAAATTAGATTTTAATAGCTTGTCTTTAAACGAAGAAATTAGTTCAAAAATATTTGATAGAACAAATGAAATTAACCATTTAAAAGTATCAATTATCAAAAAATAATAATTTAAAATTAGATGATAAAACCGAGTTTAAATACAGTAATATCGACTTTAATTTTTTTATTATTTTTGGGTTGCAATTTTAAAACGGACAGCAAAAAAGGAGTTTCTAAAAGTATATCAGCAGCAAATATTTTAGGAAACCCAAAATATTTAGCGATTTCCTACGGAGCCTATAGAGCTAACTCAAGAGACATTCAGCCTACAATTTTTCAGATAAAAGAAGATTTAAAACTAATGTATGCAATGGGAATTCGTGTTTTAAGAACTTATAATGTACAGCCTAATTTTCCGCACGCTACAAATATTTTAAAAGCAATTTATCAGCTTAAACAAAAGGATTCAGAATTTGAAATGTATGTAATGTTAGGTGCTTGGATAGATTGTTTAGGTGCTTGGACAGATAGTCCGAATCATAATATAGAAAGTCCACGAAACGAAGGAGAGATAAATAGGGCAGTGATTCTAACAAATAAATACCCTAAAATAGTTAAAATAATTTCAGTTGGAAACGAGGCTATGGTCAAGTGGGCGACGAGCTATTACGTTCAACCTAATGTAATTTTAAAATGGGTAGTTCATTTACAAAATTTAAAAAAAACAGGTAAATTACCGAAAGAAACGTGGATTACAAGTTCGGATGATTATGCGTCATGGGGCGGTGGCGATTCTAAATATAAAGTGAAAAATTTAGAAAAATTAATTAAAGCTGTAGACTATGTTTCTATGCACACATATCCTTTTCATAATTCTCATTATAATCCTAAATTTTGGAAAGTACCAGAAAATGATATAGAATTATCTAAAAAAGAAAAAATAGACAACGCAATGTTACGAGCTTTAGAATTTGCAAAAACTCAATATAAAAGTGTTTCAAAATATGTAAAAAGTATTGATTCTACTAAAGCAATTCATATAGGTGAAACTGGTTGGTCAACAACTTCTAATGGACACTACGGAGCTAATGGCTCGAAAGCTTCTGATGAGTATAAACAAGGCTTATACTATAATTATATAAGAAATTGGACAAAAGATGAAGGTATAAGTTGTTTCTATTTTGAAGCCTTTGATGAGTCTTGGAAAGATGCTAAAAACCAACAAGGCTCGGAGAATCATTTTGGTTTATTTACAAAAAAAGGAAAGGCTAAATATGGAATTTGGAATTTAATAGACGAAGGTGTTTTTAAAGGTTTAAAAAGAGATGGAAATTCAATTACCAAAACATTTAACGGAAACACAAAAGAATTAATGAAAACAGTTTTAGCACCAAATACAGAATATCAAAAGTAAAAAGATAACGATTGTATATTTTTTTAAGCTGTTATTTTTCGGTTAGTTTAAAATTATAAACAGATGAAAAACATTCACAAAGCGTTTGTCCAAAAGTAGTATCTATATTTGTGGCTTGTTATTCTGAAATAATATTATTTTAAGATAAAAAAGAAAAATATTGCTAAATTTGAACTTAAATCCGAAAATTTCGTATTAGCGAAATTAAGGCTAAAGTTGATGCTTTTGAATTAGAAACACATTGGACAATGAAAGCAGAAGCTTTAGAATACAGAGAAAGTTTAGAAATGAAAAAAAGACAGTTAGAAAAAACAAATAACTAACCACAACAAAGTATAAAAAATAATAGCGGTTTAACCCCACGCCAACGCTCGTTTATAACAAGTTACATAAAAAAAACAAGTGTCATAAAAAAACATATATTCCCAAAAATAAATCCTTGTATATCCAAAAACAGTATTTACATTTGTAACTTGTTTACCCAAAAGCAGAATTCTACTTTAAGGCAAACATTACTAAATCCGATTATATTTTAAAGCATAAAGAAAGATTATAAAAACGTCTTTGTTAAATAGTAAAAACGAGGAAAGCCTTATTAGTATTAATGTTTTTAGAGGTTTTCTATTTAAGTTCACAGTAAAAAATAAGTAGGCGAGAAATTCCCTCAAGTAGGCGAGAGATTCCCTCAAGTGTGCGAGAGATTCCCCCAAGTAGGCGAGAGATTCCCTCAAGTAGGCGAGAGATTCCCTCAAGTGTGCGAGAAATTCCCCCAAGTAGGCGAGAGATTCCCTCAAGTGTGCGAGAGATTCCCTCAAGTGTGCGAGAAATTCCCACAAGTAGGCGAGAAATTTGCACAGGTTTTTAAAAAAAATAACAAATAATTAATTTAATAATAACTAAATATTTACAAAAATGAAAATTACAATTAGTGAAACAAACAAACAAATTAATGCAGTAGTCCCTTATGTTTTAGAACATAACGGCAGACTAAAAATCTATCAAGAGTTGGTAGATTCTGCAAAGGCACAAAGAGAAAATTGGAATGAACTTTATCCTATTTATTTGGATGATACCAAAAGGACAAAATACGTTACTTCGGAAATAAACAAACTGAAAGTAGAAATTGATAAAATATTAAGAGAAATACGACAATTTGTAAAACACGGTCCTGTTCAAGACGAGCTTACTGCCGATGATAGATTGATGTTTGATCTTCCGGAAAGTTCGCCTCATAGTAGAATTCCACGACCTACGAGACAGCTAATTTTAGCAGTTGTTTTACAAGCCAGAAGAATGTTCAAAATTCAAGCGTCTTTTGTTAGTTTGCCGGGTTTTAATGATGGTACGGTGATTTCAAAAGAAGTAAAAGGTATCGATGTTTTGGTTGCGATAAAAGACGTCGGCGATAATTCTACTCCATCCGAAAGTGATTTTACTAGAAAAGAATATTTTACAAAATCTACTTTTGAGATATTTTTTGAGGAAGAAGATATTCAGAAAACGGCTTATATGAAAGCAGCTTTGGTAAATCCAACGGGCGAAGTTGGTCCTTATGGCGAGGCGATAAAATTTGTAATTCCTTCGTAGTAAAAATTATAAACAGATGAAAAAAATTAAATGTTTATTAATAGTTTTAATGATTATAAGCTGTAAAAACGCGGATAAAAAATTAATGATAGAAGTATATGAAACTTCAGTAAGCGGAAACAAACTAACTAAAATCGCTAATTACTCTCCTAAAAAACCTCAAGGTGAATTATCAAAAATAGAAATACTACCTAAAAACACGTTTCAGACTATCACGGGTTTTGGAGGTTCTTTTACAGAATCGTCAGCATCGTTATTAAATAGATTAAGCAAAAAAAACAGAGCTTCGATTATTGAAGCATATTTCGGAGAAAGTGGTGCGAGGTATTCTCTTACAAGAACGCATATAAATTCTTGCGATTTTTCTTTAAACCAATATTCTTATGCCCCTATAAAAAACGACTTGAAACTAAAACATTTTTCAATTAAAGAAGATAAGGATGATATTATTCCGATGATAAAAGAGGCTATGAGTATTTCAAAAGATGGGTTTAAAATAATATCATCGCCTTGGACTGCTCCTCCTTGGATGAAAGATAATAAAAAATGGGTAGGGGGTAAACTTTTACCAAAATATTACAGTACTTGGGCCTTGTTTTTTTCTAAATATATTAACGCTTACAGGACAGAAGGAATTGATATATGGGGAATTACAGTAGAAAATGAGCCTTTAGGAAATGGTAATAATTGGGAAAGTATGCACTATTCTCCTGATGAAATGACTAATTTCGTGCAGAACTATTTAGGGCCAAAATTAGAAAAAGACGGACATAAAGTTAAAATATTAGGTTACGATCAAAATAGAGAACACTTAAAAAAATGGGTCGATTCTCAATATAAAAACGAAGAGACCTCAAGATATTTTGACGGTACTGCCGTTCATTGGTATGCTAGTACTTACGATTATTTTCCGAAAGAATTGCAATATGCACATAACAAAGCACCAAATAAATATCTAATTCAATCAGAAGCTTGCGTAGATTCAGAAGTTCCGAAATGGAAAGATGACGCTTGGTATTGGAAAAAAGAAGCTACAGATTGGGGCTTTACTTGGGCTTTAGAGAAAGATAAATACTTGCACCCTAAATATGCTCCAGTAAATAGATATGCTAGAGACATTATTGGATGTCTAAACAACTGGGTCGATGGTTGGATAGACTGGAATATGGTTTTAGACACTCAAGGTGGACCTAACTGGTCCAAAAATTGGTGCGTCGCTCCAGTAATAGTGAATATCGAAAAAGACGAAATTTATTTTACACCAATTTATTATACGCTTTCACATTTTAGCAAGTTTATAAGACCAAAAGCTAAAATTATTGAAGTGGAAAATACGGATAAAGATTTGATGGTTACCGCCGCAAAAAACATTGATAACTCTATTGCGGTAGTAGTTTTTAATGAAACTAAAAAAGCAAAAACTATAGAATTAAATATTGAAAAAACTATAAAAACTATAAAAATAAGCGGTCAAGCTATTCAAACAATACTAATAAAAAGAAAAAATTAAAAAAAATATGAAAGTAAAAAACAAAGTACCGATGGGGCAGAAAATAGCTTTCGGATTCGGAATGTTAGCTAATCAAATGTTTCCAGCAATTTTAGGAATATTTATGGTTGCTTTAATCAAAGGTTTCGGATTTTCGGGCTGGATGTGGGCTTTAATATTTCTTTTCCCTAGAATTTTTGATGCTATAACAGACCCAATTATGGGATTTATCTCGGATAATACAAAATCTAAATGGGGCAGACGAAGACAATATGTTTTGATTGGCGGGATAATAATGGGAATTGCTTATATTTTTATGTGGCAACTTTATAAAGAAGATTCGTTACAATATAATTTTTGGTATTTCTTGCTATTATCGGTTGTTTTTTATTTAGGTCTTACTTTTTTTAGCGTCCCTTATGTAGCTATGGGCTACGAAATGAGCGACGACTTTCACGAACGAACTCATATTATGGCAGTTGCACAATTTATAGGACAATGGGCTTGGGTAATAGCACCTCTATTCTGGATAATAATGTATGATAAAGACTGGTTTCCTTCGGTAGACGTTGCTGTAAGAGAGTTAGCAGTTTGGGTCGCTATTCCTTGTACTATATTTGCATTAATTCCCGCTATTTTTATAAAAAGCAAATCGACAATAAACAATAATTATGAGCCTTTAAATTCTCATAGCATCGGAAATAGTTTAAAAAAAATAATTATAAGTTTTGTAGAGGCTTTTAAAATTAGAGAATTTAGAAAACTATGTGGTGCAACTTTCTTTATATTTAACGCTTTTAATACCGTTGCTGCTCTTACTTTTTTTGTAATTGTTTACAAATTATTTAATGGAGATGCCGATGCTAGCGGAATTTGGGTTTCGTTGTTTGGGTGTTTAGCAGCATTAGGCACTACTTTTATAGTAATACCGACCGTAACTTGGATGTCTAAAGTTTTAGGTAAGAAAAAAACTTTTATGATAGCACAATCAATATCTTTAGTAGGATATATTATGCTGTATTTTTTATTTATACCTGGCAAACCATGGATGTACATTTTTGCATTACCTCTATTTTCATTCGGAATAGGAAGTTTATTTACAATTATGATGTCTATGACCGCAGACGTTATTGATATTGATGAATTAAATACTGGTAAACGCCGAGAAGGGATTTTTGGTGCTATTTATTGGTGGATGGTCAAAATAGGTTATGGTATTGCAGGCGCATTAAGTGGTGTAATAATTTGGGTTGTCGGTTTTAATTCAGATTTAGCTACGACAGAGCAGCAAAGTGCTGTTGACGGCTTACATGCTTTCTTTTGTTTCTTACCTATGGTAGGCACAATTCTCGCTATGTATGTTATGCGTAATTACGATGTTACCGAAGAACGTGCAAATCAAATTCGTGCGGAATTGAGCAAAAAAAATCATAAAAAAAAGAAATTAAGCGATAAGTAATTTTATAATGCTTACGCAAGAATATGATAAGGTTTTATTTGGTTTATC
Source organism: uncultured Polaribacter sp. (assembly GCA_963422315.1). GTDB lineage: Bacteria > Bacteroidota > Bacteroidia > Flavobacteriales > Flavobacteriaceae > Polaribacter. The sequence goes on along the minus strand of OY729423.1, from coordinate 2,198,876 downwards.
TAAAATGGAATTACATAGAAAAACTTGAAGAATTAAGTAGCAAAACTACTTTTGATAAAGAACAAATCGGCAAAGTAGCCTATATTAGCGGATAATTTTTGAATAATAAAGGATAAAGTGGGATTGAGGTCTTTACATTTCTTATTTTTGATTTTTTTTGTTTTGAAAAATGAAAGAGGGGAATTAAAGGGGTGAATTTCATTTTTCAAAACTCCTTATTCTAAAGATCAATATTAGTTTTAGATATTTTATCAAGTTCAGAATTAATAGAAGATTTTATATTTTCAATTTTTTTATATTTTTCTGCTGTTTCTTCTTGTGCTTTTAAATCAAAATCTCCTGATTTATTTATTGGAAACAACACCTCAATATCTTTAATTATATTAACAGTAATTCTCTTGTTTTGCTCTCCTCTAGCGTATTGCTTAAGATTTTCTTTCAGAAAAGAATAAATAAAATCTAAAGAAATATTTTTAATATTACTTTTAGGAATTAATGCTCCACAATGTGTCGTCATGCTAAACTTTCCATTTCTAGAAAAAACAGTCCCTGCATGTACTCCATCTGTTGTCCAAGTAATACACTTATTGTTAAAATCAAATGAATCTATTTTTCCTATTATTCCGTCATTAACAGTCTGGGAAGAATATAGTGGGTAATCTCCACTATGATTCTGAATATATTTGTTTGTGTATTTTGATTTTCCTTTCTCAATATTAAAAATATCATCAATCTTTACTAATTTATTTTTTTTACCAATATTTGAAACTTCAATATTTAATTCCTGAATTTTCTTTTTATATTCTTCAACTTTTTGTTTTGTTTCCTTAACAACTTGATATTTTTCAAGAACATCTTGTTGAAATTGCAAATCAAATTTACCTGTTGAATCAATCGGAATTTCTACAGAAACTTGAGCCATGTTTTTTAACGATGATCTAAGACCTCTATTAAAACCATATTTATGTTTTACTTTTGAAAGTTGCAACATCAAATATTCTGGTAAAATATCATCAACCAAAATCCTTATAGTGCCACAATGGTCAGTTGTTACGAAAGGGCTATTTTTTTCGATAAAATTAAATTCAAAATCTCCATCAATACCCCAAGTAACAAAATTATTATCAAAATCATCAATATTGCTTTTGGTGTGGTACCCAACAGGATTAAAAACATTTGCACTATAAATAGGAATATTACCTTTTATTTTAATTAAATCTTTTTTTACAAGTCTCTTACCTATAAAGAGGTCAAAATATTTCTTATTAGAAAGATTTATTTCTTTAAAGTTATTTTTTAACTTTTTTTTTTCGTCAAACTCTTTCAATAGCTGACTAAAATCATTCAGTGACTCGGAGATATCACCAACCAATTCCCCAAATTCAGTAATATCTACAATATTATCTTCCTCTAAGATACCAAGTTTAATTTGTTCCTCTTTTGACCACCACCTATCAACAGACCAGTGGCTATTTGGGTTAAATTTTTTAATTGGTTGAATTTTACATCTTTCATCCGTGTTGTTTTCAATAAAATATTCTTTACTTCCCTTAAAACCTTTGAATAATTTTACAGCTTCATTTAAGTCGTTTTGCTCTATGTTAAAACGATAAATATCTCTGGATTCTCCAATCTCACTTACTAAATATGTAAAAACAGGTTCTTTTTGAACATCTTTTTTCTTTTTCTTTTTGGTAACCGCTAGAATGTAAGTCTTTTTCGGAGTGGTAAAAAATGTTTTTAGTGGCAGTGAAATAATTCCATCGATGTAACATTCATCTAAAAAAAATTTTCTCAAATATTTATCATTTTGACGATTTAAAATTCCGTCAGGAATTACTACAAAAGCTTTTCCGCCTGGCTTTAAGGCTTTAATAATCCACTCCATAAAAAGCCCCTCAACGCCCATAGCATTTATTTTATAGTAGTCAATCAAATCCCCATCTTTTTTAATTTCGTCTTTTAGGTTTCCACTGCCACTGGTCACATAAGGAGGATTAGTCAAAATTAAATCGTACTCATTTTCAACAGGGGCTGATAAAGTACCTAAAATGGAATTTGTTTTTAACGTGAAACTATCATTAAAAAGTTTTGCGAAATCTTTAGTCTGTTTAGAATTCTCTTTAATTAAATCAGAAAAATAAATCAACATATTGGCTTTTGCTAATATGATTGTTTTTTGCTCGTCTTTATCAAAACCTTTGTCAAACCCATGAATTTTAATTTTTGAAGTAATGCCCTCTTTACTTATTTTATAAAACTCTTCTAACCTTGTTACAATAGGTTCTAAAAGAAATTTTCCAACCCCACAGGCAGGGTCACAAATTTTTATGCCTTCTTTAATATCATTTTTTGCCATCTCAATAATTGGACGAATAACTTTTAGGGGAGTGAAAAATTGTCCCCAATTTTTTTTACTGATACTTTCTTTTAGAAAGCTTTCAAAAAGCTGACTTTTGAAATCATAATCAACGTGTTCAAGTTTCCCATATTTATTAAATTTATCTAAAACGGTTTTAAAAGTTGTGCTATATCCTTTGACGGCTTCTTGGTCTTTACTTACAAAAATAGTTCCATTGATAATAGTCGTTTTATCAGACAAATTCTCAGGAAATAAATTTTTAATTTTAGGACGAATATTATTTGCATAATATTCTAAGATAAATCCTTCATCCCTTTTGCTATATAGGTTTATCAAATAATCGAAATTCTCAGGCTCTTGCAGAACTTCCAAATCACTAAGATATTTGAAAATAAAAAGTTCAACAAAAGTATAAAGACAATTTTCGGGAGTTGCACCACTTACAGACCAAATGTCTTGCCAAATGCTTTTTGCTAACTTTGTCGGCTTTACAAACTGTTTTGGTTTTATGTTATCAGTTTGTTCATTTATTGAGTCATAAATTTTTTTGATGAGTTCAGCAACTTTCTCATTTTTTGGGTCAAATAAAGTTTTTATTTCTTTTCCGCTTTCATCTCCAATTCTATTTCCCGTTGATGCATTAACCCAGACAGCTTCTTTTGTGTCTGTTGCAATAAAAATCTTTGCTCCTAATTTTTGAGCAACTTCAATTTCTTGCTTGATAGCTTTCTTTTTCTGTGCTTCGGTTTTGAATTCTTTTGGAGTTTTATATTCAATAACAGCAATAACCTGCTTTTGTTGGATAATCAGAGCATCAGGTTTTTTCTGTTCCAAAATTCCATAATCTATATCGCGAATTTTTTTGTGCCTTTTTAATGCTTTTAAGGTTGTAGCACCAATATTATAAAACTCCCATTTTCCGATTTTCTCGGAATCTTTAATAAGACCTCTTTGTAATAATTCTTCACTCATAATTTAAGTTTATGGAAGTAAATATATAAATTTACTATTTTTAGTATATAAGATTTTCATTTTTTTCCAATCAAAATTTGTTTTCGTAACATAGTGGAGAAAATGTCTTATTTTGACTCGTTTAAATTTAAAAAATCAAAAATATTCCTTATTTTTAAAAGCCCAACAACAAAAATCCTTAATATTCTAAATTTTTTTCAAAAACATGTTGTCTAACATCCAAATAACACCGAATTTCATATATACAAGCCTTGCTAATTCGGTATTTTCAATTTGGCTAAAATACAATATACTTTAAATAAATAAAATTATTTTTGCATTGCTTAAATTAAGCGTTCATTTTTGTGCATCTGCTTTATTTCGCATATATTGTTATCTGTATAATTTTATATAAACACCCTGTAGCGAGATAGAATTTAGTAGAAAAGTTAATTCATTATACAGATGAAAACTATAATAAAAGTAATCATTCCTGCGTACAACGAGGAGTACTCTATAGCAAGTGTAATAAAAGAAATTCCGAGTATTGTAAATGAAATTATAGTTATAGACAACAATTCTTCGGATAGAACCACGATGTTTGCAAAAAAATCAGGTGCAACTGTTTTATCTGAAAGTAGAAAAGGCTACGGATATGCTTGTTTAACCGGGATTAAGTATATTGCCAGTAAGCCGAACCAAGCCGATATAGTAGTTTTTATAGATGGAGACTTCTCGGATTATCCAAAGCAATTAACAGAAATAGTTTTTCCGATAATAAATAATAATTTAGACTTTGTAGTTGGAACTAGAGTTAAAAGCTTAAGAGAAAAAGGGTCAATGACATTTCAACAAGTTTTTGGAAATTGGTTAGCTACTTTTTTAATGCGACTGTTTTTTAACTCTAAATTTACAGACTTGGGTCCTTTTAGGGCAATTAAGTTTAAAAAATTATTAGACTTGCAGATGCAAGACAAAACTTATGGTTGGACAGTTGAAATGCAACTAAAGGCTTTAAAACAAAATCTCAGCTATACAGAAGTTCCAGTTAAATACAGAAAAAGAATAGGGGTTTCAAAAGTTTCTGGAACGATAAAAGGGGCTATATTTGCAGGCGTAAAGATACTAGGCTGGATTTTTAAATATGGCTTGAAACAATGAATCTAATATATATTTTAATAGTAATCTACACGCTCGCTTTAATTGTAATTTTCTTCTATTCTATAGCCCAATTAAGTCTGCTTATTAATTATATAAAAGCTAGAAAAAACAAAGTTTCTATTCAGAAATTTAACTTTTCTAATCCGAATGAAATTCCATACGTAACCATTCAATTGCCAGTTTACAACGAATTATATGTAATGGAACGTTTGCTAAACAACATTTCTAAAATAAAATATCCGAGGGAAAAATTAGAAATTCAAGTTTTAGATGATTCAACGGACAGCTCTATTGAAATAACATCGAAGAAAATAAAAGAGCTATCGGAATTAGGGATTAACATAAAACATATAAGAAGATCTACCAGAAAAAACTTTAAAGCAGGAGCTCTTAAAGCAGGGTTGAAAGTTGTCAAAGGTGAATTTATTGCAATTTTTGATGCGGATTTTTTACCGAATGAAGATTGGTTACTTCGGACTGTTCCATATTTTAAAGATTCAAAAATTGGGGCATTACAAACCCGTTGGGGGCATATTAACAAAAATTATTCTATATTAACCAAAGTACAGGCTTTCGCATTAGACTCTCATTTTATAATAGAACAATTAGGTAGAAATAGCAAGGGGTATTTTATAAACTTTAATGGTTCGGGCGGTATTTGGAGAAAAGAATGTATTTACGATTCTGGTAATTGGAAAGGAGATACTTTAACAGAAGATTTAGATTTAAGCTACAGGGCACAATTAAAAAACTGGAAAATTAAATTTTTAGCAGACGTTGAAACTCCGGCAGAGCTTCCCATTGCTATTAGTGCTGCAAGGTCTCAACAATTTAGGTGGAATAAGGGTGGGACTCAAAATTTTAGAAAACTAATAAAGCAGATTATATTAAATTCTAAAATTTCAATTAAAACAAAAATTCATTGCTTATTTCATTTGCTAAACAGCTCCATTTTCCTGTTTATATTTTTAATTGCAATAATAAGTTTGCCAATGCTATACATCAAAAACGAATACAAACACCTTGAAAATTATTTCTATATCATTAGCTTTTTGCTTTTGAGTGTTCTTATTTTTTTTATTTACTATTGGTATATGTATAAGGCTGTTAACGGAGGAGGTTTTTTAAAGTTTATAAAATATATAGGTGCTTTTGTTACCTTTATTTCAGTTACGATGGGCTTCTCTTTTCACAACACAATTGCAGTTTTAGAAGGTCTTTTTGGTAAAAAAAGTGATTTTATGAGAACTCCAAAATTTAATGTCAAGAACTCAAAAGACACTTGGAAGACGAATAAGTATATAGATAAAAGGGTTTCGAGGTATGTAGTTTTTGAAGGCTTATTAGCAATTTACTTCCTATTCGGAATGTATAGTGCTTTTATTGTAGGAAATAAAGGCGGAGATTTTGGCTTATTTCCTTTTCATTTTATGTTTTTTACAGGTTTTAGTTATGTTTTTTTTAAATCAATTTTTTCAAAATATTAAACTTTTTCTTATAAAACGTTCGCTTACTATCTTTTTTTTTATAAGCATATTATTTTACTATATTTTCGCCTACCATATTGAAAGAACAGAGTTTAATTTGATGTTATTTCTGTGGGCTACTCTATTTTTTTGCTACTATCATTTTATTAAAAACAAAACATTAAGCACTAGTTATTTTATCAGAACAGCCATAATTTTTAGGTTAGTTTTTCTATTTTCAATTCCTAATTTATCTCAAGATTTTTACAGGTTTATTTGGGATGGAAGAATGATTTTAGAAGGCTTTAATCCGTATCTATATTTACCAGAAACGTTTATAAATAATGGCGTTTCGGTTATTTCAGAAGCAAAAACATTATACGAAGGAATGGGAAACCTCAACGGCTCTCACTATACAAACTATCCTCCTTTAAATCAGCTCTGTTTTTTGATAGCAGCTTTTTTTGCAAGTAAAAGTTTGTTAGGATCAATAATCGTATTAAGAGTTATTATCATTTTGGCAGATGTCGGTATTATTTACTTCGGAAAAAAGTTACTGGAAAAACTACAACTTCCAAAGAATAATATTTTTTTGTACGCCTTAAATCCGTTTATTATTATAGAAATGACTGGAAATTTACATTTTGAACCTGTAATGCTTTTTTTCTTGGTTTGGAGCTTGTATAAACTTAAACAAAATAAGTGGTTTTATGCAGCAATTTTATTAGCTTTTTCGGTTTCTATAAAATTAATCCCATTTTTGTTTTTGCCTTTATTTTATAAATGGTTTGTTAATAATAACAAAAATGTATTTAAAAAATCAACTAAATTAATATGCTTCTATCTAGCAACTTTAACGACTGTTATTGTCTTATTTGCACCTTTTTATAATAACAAACTTATTGCAAACTATTCAAATTCAATAGGGCTGTGGTTTTCTAATTTTGAATTTAACGCTAGCTTTTATTATGTGTTTAGAGAAATAGCTTACCTTTTTAGAGGCCAGAACGAAATTGCAATTATAGGAAAGATAACCCCCATTATTACAATTATATTTATTCTAGTCAGCACTTTTTTTAGACAAAATAAAAATCAAAAGCAACTAATAACAAGTATGCTTTTTTGCGTATGCTTCTATTATTTTATGTCCACAACTATACACCCTTGGTATATAGCAACCCCCTTGATATTATCCGTATTTACAAAGTATCGCTTTCCTTTAATTTGGTCTCTAATAGTAATTTTGAGTTATCAATCTTATTCAAACATGCCTTGGAAAGAAAATTTATTACTAATAGCTATTGAATATTTAATAGTATTTGGAGTTTTAATCTTTGAGTTAAAAAAAAATCTATATTTAGTAACTAAACGACCTCTAAATAATTATATTTGCTGTATTAAAAATTTAAAAAGATGAATAATATAGCTGTTTTTGGTGGAGGAAGCTGGGCAACCGCCATAGTTAAAATGCTATCCGAAAATATCGAAAAAATCGGCTGGTATATGCGAAACAAAGAAACCATTGGATACATTAAAGAGAACAAACGTAATCCGAACTATTTGCAATCTGCAGGGCTAAAAACAAAAAAACTTGATATAACAAGCGACATAAATTATGCTATAAGCAACAACAATGTGTTAATTATTGCAATTCCTTCTGCTTTTTTAACGAAGGAGCTTAACAAAATAAAGACCTCGTTAAGCTCAAAAATTATTTTTTCAGCAATTAAAGGAATTGTTCCAGAAACAGGATTAATTATAAGCGAACACTTTAACAAAAAATTCAATATTCCGATAGATAATATAGGCGTAATAACAGGACCATGTCATGCAGAAGAGGTTGCAATGGAGCGTTTGAGCTATTTAACTATTACTTGTAAAGACAAAGAGAAGGCAAACTTTGTAAGTAATTCTATAAAAAGTAAATATATAAAAACGAAAATTTCTGATGATATAATAGGTACAGAATACGCTGCAATGTTAAAAAACATATATGCAATAGCAGCGGGAATTGCTCATAGTTTAGGCTATGGCGATAATTTTCAATCCGTACTGATGAGTAATGCAATTCGCGAAATAAAACTATTTATTAAAAAAATTCACAAAATGAAACGCGATATTAATAACTCCGCTTATTTAGGAGATTTGTTAGTTACTGGATACTCTACTTTTAGCAGAAATAGACAATTTGGTAATATGATAGGCAAAGGATATACCGTTAAATCTGCTCAAATGGAAATGAACATGATATCGGAAGGATACTATTCCACCGAGACTGCCTATAAAATTAATAAAGAGAATAAAGCTAAAACGCCAATAATAAATGCTGTTTACAAAATTCTGTACCAAAACAAAAATGCAAAAAAGAAATTTAAAAAATTAGCTAATAAATTGGACTAAATTACGTTATACTCCGCTATTCTCTTATAACCGTAGTTTTGCTAACTGCTAAATTGTCGACTATCGATTGTTTAGTTTTACTCAATAAATATGGAAATTACATATCTTTGCCACTTGGTTAAGCATTATTATTAATGGCTTTTTAAGACAGAGCAATGCGTTTGTAATACCGTTTCGGCACAAAAAAATATCATGAAAACAATACAAGAAGTTGTAGAAAGCATCATAAGAAAAACTCCGTTTATTGAGGAGGCACTTAATGAAAAGTTGATTAATATTTCATCATTAGCAAGGATTATACTGCCAGATGTTTCAAAAATTTTAGAAAAGGAAGTAAAAATTGGAGCGGTAATGATGTCAATAAATAGGCTTTCGCCAGCAAGCGAATTACGTATTAGAAAAAACATAAAAAAACTAACTTTAAATTTAGGCGATGTAATTGTTAGGTCAGATTTATGCGATTATACATTTAAAAACACTTCGTCATTATTAAGAGAAATTGCAAAAATTTTGACAAAATCTGCCGAAAGTCCGAATTATTTTTTGACGGTCTCTCAAGGAATTTTTGAAACTAACATCGTTATAAGTAAAAATTTAAAAGATTATTTAAAAGAAATATTTGAACAAGAAACTCTTACGCACTCAATATTAGGCTTGGCATCAATAACCATAAAACTCCCAAAAGAAAACCTTAAACTTTCAGGTGTTTATTATTTTATATTAAAACAACTTGCTTGGGCGGACATTCCGCTACAAGAGATTATATCTACCACTAACGAAATGACAATAGTTGTAAAAGAGCAAGATATTAACCAAACAATTGCTATTTTAATTGATTTGAAACGAAGCTAAGCCCATGGCAAAGCAAGACCCATATTCAGCTTTAAGAATCAAAGAGTTTAATCTGTTTTTATTAGTAAGATTTTTGTTAGTGTTCGGCTGGTCTATGCAGTTTATCGTAATTGAATGGCAAGTATATTCTATTACTAAAGATCCATTGTCACTAGGAATTATCGGATTAATGGAAGTAATACCCGCAATCACAATGGCACTATTTGCAGGTCATATAGTAGATAGAAGAGAAAAAAGAAACTTGTTAGCTATATGCACGGCAGCTTTTTCACTGATAAGTCTATTTTTATTTTTATTGAGTTTTAACAAATTTATTTCAAATTTTTCAACAAAAACTGTATTGTATTCTATATACGGACTCGTGTTTTTTGGTGGTTTTTTGCGAGCGTTTTTTGGACCAATAATTTTTTCTCTTGTAGCACTTTTAGTTCCTAAAAAAATATACCATAACGCCACTACTTGGAGTACTAGCACTTGGAAAGTTGCAGCAACTACCGGAGCTCTTTTTAGCGGATTTTTAATAAGTTGGGGCGGAACAAACACAACGCTTTTTATTGTCTTTGTTCTAGTAATTTTATCTATCATATTTACTTTTTTTATTAATAAAAAACCTGTTTTAAACCAAAAATTAGAAGAACCTATTAGCGATAGCTTGAAAGCAGGATTAAAATTTGTTTTTAACAACAAAGTTATTTTAGGTGTTTTAACTTTAGATATGATTGCCGTTTTATTTGGAGGTACAGTAGCAATTTTATCTGTTTTTGCACAAGATATTTTAAAAGTAGGTCCCGAAGGATTTGGCATCTTAAACGCATCAGTATCTTTTGGGAGTATAATTACCATGTTTTTAACTACGCACATTCCTATCAACAAAAATACTGGTAGAAAAATGCTTGTTTCTATTTTTGTTTTCGGATTGAGTATAATTGCTTTTGGTTTGTCAAACATATTTTGGGTTAGTGCTTTAGCCTTGTTTATAAGCGGTGCTGCTGACGGTATTTCTATGGTAATACGCCATACAATTTTGCAAATAAAATCTCCAGATGAAATGAGAGGAAGAGTGTCGTCCGTAAATTCAATATTTGTCGGATCTTCTAACGAACTTGGAGCTTTTGAAAGCGGTATAGCAGCTAAGCTGCTTGGACCTGTTACTGCTGTTGTTTTCGGCGGAACTTTGACTATTATAACCGTTATTACATTCGGAACTTTAAACCCTAAGTTAAGAAAATTAGATTTAACAAAGGATATCGAGAGAGGTTAATGAGGTTAAAAAAATCAAATTTTATTAAACTTATTTTGCAAGTAAATTAACGAGACTATTTAAACCTTTAATAGCCTCGTTTTTTTAGGAAAAATAGAATTTATTGACTAACTTCTTGAGTTTGACAGTTTAAAGGGTTAAGTATTTGATAATGAGGTTTTTAAAAAATAGCCTATGCACTACTTTATTTTGTAAAATACTGATTTACAGAGTTTTGAGCTGTTGTATCGTTTAGCACTTTTAGTTTTAATTTATCGATGATTGTTTGCTCGGGGGTATCAATTTTGGAACGCAGGTAGATGTTGGACTTCGCCTTGTCATCCTTGATTAGAGATACCTGCATACGATCTATGGCTTTTACAATAGCTCTGTATTGAAGATTGGTTGTGTTTTTTAAATAGTTGATAAAAGTAAATGCTGTGAAGCACATAGCGATGTGTCCTTTGATTCTTTTATCTGTCCAATGAAATACTGGGCGTATTTCTAGTTGGCTCTTTAAAGTTCTAAAGGTATGCTCTACTTCAAACAGGTCGCTATATTTTGATAGGATAGTTTCTATGGGTAAATCAGTTGTAGTAGATAATGCTTTTAAGCCGTCATATTTAGCATCGTTTTCTATGACCTGTAGATTTAGTGCAATGGGTTCTCCCTCTTTGGTTGATGTTATAAACCTTCCTGCACCTCTTTTTTTAACTTGTTTGTATTTTGAGGGTTCTTCGAGCCATTGCTTGGCTTTGGATATGAGTTTTTCTCTAGCGTATGCATCTTTACGTGCACGTTTTGCAGAGTAACTGCATATAATCCGTCTGCCTTTATAGGTTGTCTCACTATAACTAAACTTCTGTTTTGATACCCCTTTTACAGCTTTGAGGTTTTCAATATCAATGAGTTTTGCTTTGACAACTTTAGGAAGAGTTTTGATACTATCGCCTATGATATAATCAATTTGGTTGTCTACCATAAAATTACGATTCCCCTTGTCAATCATAGCACTATCGGCAACTACAATTACGCAGTCTATGGTAAATTGTTGCTTCATTGAGTTTAGTGCATCAATCATGGTACAGCCTTCATAAGTATTGCCTTTATAGATTTGATACGATATAGGGTTGCGATTTTTATCAACTAATAGTCCTAGCACAATTTGTGTTTTGTGTGCTTTACCGTCTTTGGAATAGCCTTTTTGTCTTAAAGCATCATCCTGTTCTACTTGAGATTCAAAATAAAGTGTGGTCACATCATAGAAAACCACGTCAAGCACCGTAGAGAACAAACTACGCTGCTGGGTAAAAAGATGTTGCTTGATAAAGTCTTCTTCATCACTAAACAAATCCAAAGTTCTATAAAATTGGTGGAGAGGAATATCAGCGTCACCAAAACCAAGATATTCAGATTGATTAAAGCTACTTTGTAATTTGGAACAAGGTTCATTGATACGTTCGGCGATCATAAAACGAAAGATATTCTGCCAATCAAATTTACTACGGTGTCTATGGGTAATAATTTTAGCTAACTTATCTAAATTAAAAACATCCCACAGTTTGTTTACCACAAGAGCGTATCCGTAATTGTATCTACCCAACTCCTGAAGATTACCAATGCTTAGAGGGTTGGCATCTTTACCTATAAGTTCTAATAATTTTTTAGCAATACGCTCTAACTGATTCGCTTCGTAGTTTTCCAGCTTACCTAACGAGTAAAGGGTTTTGTGCTTGGGCTTACCGTCCAACTTGTAGGACTGAATAATCCGCAAATAGGTGCCTGATGCTTTTTTTTCTGCTCTGAGGAATGCCATAATGCAAAATTAAAACACAAAAATCGAAGAAAAAAATTTTTTCGCACTACGACTACTTTTTCAAATTAAGACAACAAACCCAGTAAAATCAAGGAAACGGTTCTCTAAAATGGCTTTTTTGGACTTGAAAGTGTCAAACTCAAGAAATTTTTCCGTTCTTTTAACCCAACTTGAAAATTGAACATCATAAAACATTGTTTTACAGTATGTTACAATATTATTTTTTACATTTAGGTCACTACTTTTGTTATTTTGGTAAAAGGTCTATGTTTAAAACTCTATGCATCAAAGATTTGTTTTTGATATAGGGATGGTCTGGTACAAAGTTTAATGTATATGCTTTCTTGCTTATCGTTGTTTACCAATACTATAGACGATTGCATTGATTTCATTTTTTGTACAATTCTTGTCCAACTGTCATTAATTCCATTTTTTTTGAGCTTTGTTCTGATAAAGTTTACTACTTGATAGAGTAGATACCTTGTTGTTTTAGTCTGTGAATAGAGCTCTGAAGTTGCGGAGTCTTCTTCAAGCCATCGCTCGGTTTCCAATTCACTAGAAGGGTAAAGCAGTCTTACTATTAGTAGTTGTTGAGCGATTGCTAATTGTTTTGTATTTAACCCTATTTTCCCTAATAATATGGGGATTTCTAAAGCGTCAAAGACTTGTTTGACTAACCATTCGCCTCCTATAGTTTTGCTTTCTTTTTGTTCAATAGTCTCTAAATCAATATTTTGATAATTACTCTCAAGTTCTTTTGAAATCACTTTTCCTTTTTGGGGTTTAAATATTTTTTTCTCGAGATTTGTAAACAAAACTGCTGTGCTAAAGATTCTACTTCTGAAGGAAGTTCGTTAAAAAGAGAGTTAGTAGCTCCGCAAACTAACTGTTCAATCCTGTTAGCCAGCGTGTTATGTTTTTGTAGAAATTTTAAAGTTTGCAAGTTGGGTTAAATCCGCCCTGATAGATATAGTGCCTTAAAACTTAATGCAAATCAACCATATTTAATAAACAAAAAGCGAGAAATTGAGAAGAAAATTTCGGAGATAGAGAAATTGAATTTGCCTAAATAAAAAAATTTTTTTTTGATAAAACAATTTATATTTGCAGGAAATTCTAAAAACTAAAATTGCTAATAAATGCTTAAACTCATAAAGAAAAACCCAGTACTATTCGCCATTTTAACGATAACTTTTATAATATATTTATCAACTTTAAGCAATGGTATTATAAAACATTCAGATGATCTCTATCAGATTTTAAAAAACGAGTCCGTTAAAAACCTGTCTTTTGAAAATATAAAAGTTTATTTTTCTAGCTATGTTATAGGGTCTTATCAGCCTCTCGCTTCGTTTAGCTTTGCTATTGAATATTTTTATTTTAAAGAAATATATGCTGTTTACCATTTTACAAATGTTCTGCTTCACCTTTTGTGCGTGTTTTTGGTCTTTAAAGTTCTGACACAACTGTTTAAAGACAAAAAAAATCTAATACTTTTTAGTACTGTAGTTTTTGCTTTACACCCTTTGCAAGTAGAAACCGTTGCTTGGATTTCTTCGAGAAGTACACTTTTGTGTAGTCTTTTTATGTTGCTTTCGATGTACCATTACTTAAAATATTTAAAAATTGGAGGAAGCAAATATTTCGCCTATTCTATTTTGTTTTTTATAGCATCGCTTTTTAGTAAATCAACTGGAATTATAATACCCGGTATTTTGATTCTTTTAGATGTTTTTCTACTTAGAAAGTTCAATAAAAAGTTAGTTTTAGAAAAAATTCCGTTTTTTGCTTTTGCAGTTGTTTTTGGAATTATTAGCTTAAAATCGAGAGGAGTAGAAAGTAAAGTAGTAACTGTTATGGGGGAGTTAGGTTATGATTTTATAGATAGAATTATGGTTTCTTGCTATAGCTTTTTGTTTTATTTCGGAAAATTTTTAGCTCCTTTCGATCTTTATCATCTATACGGATTTCCGGTAAGAATAAACTCCGAACCTCTGCCAGTAATTTTTAGAATCAGTCCATTTATAGTGCTTTTTATTCTATCTGGAATGGCTTGGATGCTTTTTAAACTAAAGAAAACCCGCATAAGAAACTTGTTTTTTGGACTTTCTTTTTACCTTATTAATATATTTTTAGTGCTTAATATAGTTGCTTTTTCAAATAAGATAGCTGCCGAAAGATATATGTATCTTGCCATTATTGGGCTGTCGATTTGTTTGTGGACAATCATAGAATTAATTTTAGAAAAAAAGCCGTCTTGGGCAAATCCTGTTTATGGGCTTGTTTTTCTGTTTTTAGGGTTTCAAATTTTTAAAACCTACCTACAAATACCTATTTGGAAAAACGAAAAAACCTTATATTTACACGTTACAGATACTTATAAGGCTAATAATTTTAGTAATAATTCAGCTTATAGCGCTTGGCAAACTTTGGCATATATTTATAACGCAGAAAATAAGACTTCTAACGTTCCTAAAATTATCGAGTGCTTCGATTGGGCTATAAGATTTAGCCCAAGCGACCCAATTTTACATGTACACAAAGGATATGTGCTATTCTCGGAGCAGAGATATAAGGAAGCAATTAAAACTTTCTCTACCGTAATTGAAGGTAAAACCGTGCGAAAAGAAAGTAAAGCATTAAAAATGGCTTATTATAATAGGGCTATAACAAAAGAACTTTTATTCGAAAAACTAAAAAACATACGACTCTTAAAATCCGCCCTGATAGATATAAATAGTGTTTTAAAACTTGAAGCAAATCAACCGAATTTAATAACTAAAAAGCAGCAAATTGAGAAGAAAATTGCGGAGATAGAGAAATTGAATTTGCCTAAATAAAATTTTTTTTTATTTAAAACAATTTATATTTGCAGGAAACTCTAAAAACTAAAATTGCTAATAAATGCTTAAACTCATAAAGAAAAACCCAGTACTATTCGCCATTTTAACGATAACTTTTATAATATATTTATCAACTTTAAGCAATGGAATTTTAGAACATTTTGATGATGAAGATCAGATTTTTATAAACAAAGCCGTTAAAAACTTGTCTTTTGAAAATATAAAAGTTTATTTTTCTACTTATGTTATAAAGTCTTATCAACCTCTCGCTTCGCTTAGCTTTGCTATTGAATATTTTTATTTTAAAAAAACCGCCGCCGTCTATCATTTTACAAATGTTCTGCTTCATATTTTGTGCGTGTTTTTGGTTTTTAAAGTTCTGACGCAACTGTTTAAAGACAAAAAAAATCTAATACTTTTTAGCACAGCAATTTTTGCTTTACACCCTTTGCAAGTAGAAACCGTTGCTTGGATTTCTACGAGAAGTACCCTTTTGTGTAGCCTGTTTATGTTGCTTTCGATGTGTCATTATTTAAAATATTTAAAAATTGGAGGAAACAAATATTTCGCCTATTCTATTTTATTTTTTATAGCATCGCTTTTTAGCAAATCAACTGGAATTATAATACCCGGTATTTTGATTCTTTTAGATGTTTTTCTGCTTAGAAAGTTCAATAAGAAGTTAGTTTTAGAAAAAGCTCCATTTTTTGCTTTTGCAATTACTTTTGCAATTATTAGCTTAAAATCAAGAGGAGTAGGAAGCGCATTTGTGTTTCTTATAGGGGAGTTAGGCTATGATTTTATAGATAGAATTATGGTTTCTTGCTATAGCTTTTTGTTTTATTTCGGAAAATTTATAGCTCCTTTCGATCTTTATTACCTATACGGATTTCCGCTAAGAATAAACTCCGAACCTCTTCCATTAATTTTTAAAATCAGTCCTTTTATAGTGCTTTTTATTCTATCTGGAATGGTTTGGATGATTTTCAATCTTAAAGAAAACCGTATAAGAAACTTGTTTTTTGGACTTTCTTTTTATGTTGTTAACATATTTTTGGTGATTAATATATTTATTTTTTCAGGTAGAATGGTTGCCGAAAGATATATGTATCTCGCAATTATTGGGCTGTCAATTTGTTTGTGGACAATCATAGAATTAATCTTAAAAAAAAAGCCGTCTTGGGTAACTGCAGCTTATGGATTTGTTTTTCTGTTTTTAGGTTTTCAAATTTTTAAAACACATAGCCAAATACCTGTTTGGAAAGATTCAAAAACCTTATTTGTACATATAACAAATTCTTTTAAAGCTAATGATTTTAGCAACAATTCTTTATTTGCATTTTGGCGAACTATGGCACAAATTTATAAGAAAGAACAAAATACCTCTAAAGCTATTGACTGTTATAGTTGGGCTATAAAGTTTAAAAGAAACGAGCCTATTTTATACATACACAAAGCATATATGCTATTCTCGGAGCAGAGATATAAGGAAGCTATTAAAACTTATTCTACCGTAATTGAAAGTAAAATTATGCGAAAAGACGATAGAATGTTAAAAATATTAGAAGTTGCTTATAAAGATAGAGCTTACGCAAAAGAGCTTTTATTTGAAAAACTAAAAAACGTACGGCTCTTAAAATCCGCCTTGATAGACATAGACAGCTCCTTAAAATTTAACGCAAATCAACCGAATTTAATAGCTAAAAAGCGAAAAACTGAGAAGAAAATTGCGGAGATAGAGAAATTAAATTTGCCTGATTAAAAAAAAAAATTCCTTTAAAATAATATATAGGCTTAAGACTAGAATAAATTAATAAATTTGTTCTGTAATGCCTATCAAATATAGTAAATTAAGCAGTTTTAAAATAAAAAAACTTGTTAAATGTTTTTGCAGTGATATTGATGCTACAAAAACATCTGGAATTTTAGGATTAAATAGGAGCACAATTAATCTATATTTTAGAATTTTCAGAGAACTAATTTATAAAAAACAAACCTCGGATAAGACTAAATTTTTTGGAGAGGTAGAGTTAGACGAAGCTTATTTTGGTACGAAAAGATTACGAGGAATAAACATGCCTCAAAAACGAGGAAGAGGAACTTGGAAACAACCTGTATTTCTTGAATTTGACAGTTTAAAGGGTTAAGTATTTGATAATGAGGTTTTTAAAAAATAGCCTATGCACTACTTTATTTTGTAAAATACTGATTTACAGAGTTTTGAGCTGTTGTATCGTTTAGCACTTTTAGTTTTAATTTATCGATGATTGTTTGCTCGGGGGTATCAATTTTGGAACGCAGGTAGATGTTGGACTTCGCCTTGTCATCCTTAATTAGAGATACCTGCATACGATCTATGGCTTTTACAATAGCTCTGTATTGAAGATTGGTTGTGTTTTTTAAATAGTTGATAAAAGTAAATGCTGTGAAGCACATAGCGATGTGTCCTTTGATTCTTTTATCTGTCCAATGAAATACTGGGCGTATTTCTAGTTGGCTCTTTAAAGCTCTAAAGGTATGCTCTACTTCAAACAGGTCGCTATATTTTGATAGGATAGTTTCTATGGGTAAATCAGTTGTAGTAGATAATGCTTTTAAGCCGTCATATTTAGCATCGTTTTCTATGACCTGTAGATTTAGTGCAATGGGTTCTCCCTCTTTGGTTGATGTTATAAACCTTCCTGCACCTCTTTTTTTAACTTGTTTGTATTTTGAGGGTTCTTCGAGCCATTGCTTGGCTTTGGATATGAGTTTTTCTCTAGCGTATGCATCTTTACGTGCACGTTTTGCAGAGTAACTGCATATAATCCGTCTGCCTTTATAGGTTGTCTCACTATAACTAAACTTCTGTTTTGATACCCCTTTTACAGCTTTGAGGTTTTCAATATCAATGAGTTTTGCTTTGACAACTTTAGGAAGAGTTTTGATACTATCGCCTATGATATAATCAATTTGGTTGTCTACCATAAAATTACGATTCCCCTTGTCAATCATAGCACTATCGGCAACTACAATTACGCAGTCTATGGTAAATTGTTGCTTCATTGAGTTTAGTGCATCAATCATGGTACAGCCTTCATAAGTATTGCCTTTATAGATTTGATACGATATAGGGTTGCGATTTTTATCAACTAATAGTCCTAGCACAATTTGTGTTTTGTGTGCTTTACCGTCTTTGGAATAGCCTTTTTGTCTTAAAGCATCATCCTGTTCTACTTGAGATTCAAAATAAAGTGTGGTCACATCATAGAAAACCACGTCAAGCACCGTAGAGAACAAACTACGCTGCTGGGTAAAAAGATGTTGCTTGATAAAGTCTTCTTCATCACTAAACAAATCCAAAGTTCTATAAAATTGGTGGAGAGGAATATCAGCGTCACCAAAACCAAGATATTCAGATTGATTAAAGCTACTTTGTAATTTGGAACAAGGTTCATTGATACGTTCGGCGATCATAAAACGAAAGATATTCTGCCAATCAAATTTACTACGGTGTCTATGGGTAATAATTTTAGCTAACTTATCTAAATTAAAAACATCCCACAGTTTGTTTACCACAAGAGCGTATCCGTAATTGTATCTACCCAACTCCTGAAGATTACCAATGCTTAGAGGGTTGGCATCTTTACCTATAAGTTCTAATAATTTTTTAGCAATACGCTCTAACTGATTCGCTTCGTAGTTTTCCAGCTTACCTAACCAGTAAAGGGTTTTGTGCTTGGGCTTACCGTCCAACTTGTAGGACTGAATAATCCGCAAATAGGTGCCTGATGCTTTTTTTTCTGCTCTGAGGAATGCCATAATGCAAAATTAAAACACAAAAATCGAAGAAAAAAATTTTTTCGCACTACGACTACTTTTTCAAATTAAGACAACAAACCCAGTAAAATCAAGGAAACGGTTCTCTAAAATGGCTTTTTTGGACTTGAAAGTGTCAAACTCAAGAGTTAGACGAAGCTTATTTTGGTACGAAAAGATTACGAGGAATAAACATGCCTCAAAAACGAGGAAGAGGAACTTGGAAACAACCTGTATTTGGGGTTTTTGAACGACAAGGTAGAGTTTACACAGAATTAATTCCTAATGCAAAACAAGTCACTTTAAGAAAAGTTATTAAAGGGAAAATAAGTCTTGAAAGCATTATATTTACTGATGGTTGGAGAGGATATTATGGGCTGTTGGATTTAGGATATAGTAAGCATTTTCGTATCGATAAGAGCAAACATTTTTCAGATAAACAAGGAGTTCACATTAACGGAATAGAAAGTTTTTGGAGCTTTACAAAAAGGAGGTTAGCAAAATTTAATGGGGTTAAAACTACCTTTATATTACATCTAAAAGAGTGTGAATGGAGATGGAGAAAAACAGCAAAAGAAATGGAAGTTGAATTATCTAAAATGATTAAAAAGAAGAATTGTTGAAATAGGAAAACTCTATCGAGTTTTCTCCAGTTCAACAATTTATAATTATCATTATATTTGTAAAAAAAATAAAATCTTCTAGTCTAGAGCCTATTTTAAATGCAATATGAAGAGATAATTAATTTCTCTTCTTTTTCCGATAAAATATATTAAAAATATCCCTGTAAAAGTTGCATTTACTAATTGAACTTACATAAACATTAAATATATTTTGATAAACATTAAATATATTTTGATAAACATTAAATATATTTTGATAAACATTAAATATATTTTGATAAGCATTAAAAATTTACCGATAAACATCAAAAATTTACCGATAAACATTGAAAATATTTTGATAAACATTAAAAATTTACCGATAAATATTAGACCGAAATAAATGTTGATCGGACGTAAATAAATGTTGATCGGACATACCTTAAAATATATTTGAAGAAAACTACAAGAAATTAAATTGAAATAAATGTATATTAGCCTATAACTCAATTAATTATGACTCTTTCATCTCAAAAGGCTGCTTATTTGTTAGCAGAATCTTTATCTATTTTAAAAAAAAATGTAAAAAAATTTTTTTATTTAAAAAACAATTATACATTTGTACTTTCTAACCCAATTAAATTTTTTTAAAAATGACAATTACATTAACAAAATTACACGAACAGATTAACATTTCAGTACCTTATTTAGTAACTCGTCAAGCCGTTTTAAAAATTCCAAAAGTTTTGTACGATAGATTAGTAGAAAACAGAAAAATTTTTAACGATTTATACGAAAAAACCCGAAATCCGGATACGGCAACTCCTACGGCTTTTAAAGAATTACATGCCGTACAGGCAGTTCTTACAAAAGACTATCATCAGATGCAACAAATCGTAAAACACGGAATTCCTGCTCCTACCGAAGAGGATATTTTTAAATTACATTTACACTTTTCGTCAGAAACGCATAAACCAAAACCAGCTCCGACAGCTATTGTAAAATTAGACATTACCAAGCGAGAAACTAAAAAAGTATTTATAGAAGCTACCGAAACTCCTTTGCCAGAACTTAATCATAAAGGGCTTCCGAAAAACGTAGACTATATAAATGTTTTTGTGGCTTTAATAAAAGTTGGCGACCTTGAGCCTACGGCGGAAGACTATCGTTTTAAAACCAGAGCAACTTCTTCGGATTTTGTTCTAAATTTTGAAGACGGCGAAATAAATATGATAGCTTCTATTAAAGCCGTTTATGGAAATAACAACGGAATTGGTCCAAATTCTATTCCTATCCATACCGTTATTTTAGGGTGATTTTTTTCTTTTAAATAACTTATTATTTGCAAGATTAATTCTAAAAACTAAAATTGCCAATAGATGCTTAAACTCATAAAGAAAAACCCAGTACTATTCGCCATTTTAACGATAACTTTTATAATATATTTATCAACTTTAAGTAATGGATTTATAGAAAAAATAGACGATCAAAAGCAAATTTTAGAAAATCAAGCCGTTAAAAACCTGTCTTTTGAAAATATAAAAGTTTATTTTTCTACTTATACTTTGCGGTCTTACCAGCCTCTCGCTTCGCTTAGTTTTGCCATTGAATATTTTTATTTTAAAGAAACCGCTGCCGTCTATCATTTTACAAATGTTCTGCTTCACCTTTTTTGCGTGTTTTTGGTTTTTAAAGTTCTGACGCAACTGTTTAAAGACAAAAAAAATCTAATACTTTTTAGCACGGCAATTTTTGCCTTACACCCTTTGCAAGTAGAAACCGTTGCTTGGATTTCTTCGAGAAGTACACTTTTGTGTAGCCTTTTTATGTTGCTTTCGATGTATCATTATTTAAGATATTTAAAAATTGAAAGAAATAAATACCTCGCTTATTCTATTTTATTTTTTATAGCATCGCTTTTTAGTAAATCAACCGGAATTATAATACCCGGCATTTTGATTCTTTTAGATATTTATCTACTTAGAAAATTCAATAAAAAGTTAGTTTTAGAAAAAGCTCCATTTTTTGTTTTTGCAATTATTTTTGGGATTATTAGCTTAAAATCAAGGGAAGTAGGAAGCGCATTTGTGATTTTTACAGAGGGGTTAGGCTATGATTTTATAGATAGAATTATGGTTTCTTGCTATAGCTTTTTGTTTTATTTCGGAAAGTTTTTAGCTCCTTTCGACCTACACCATATATATGTTTTTCCGCTAAAAACAGATTCAAATTCGTTGCCAGTAATTTTTAAAATCAGCCCAGTTATAGTGCTTTTTATTCTATCTGGAATGGCTTGGATGCTTTTTAAACTAAAGAAAACCCGCATAAGAAACTTGTTTTTTGGACTTTCTTTTTACCTTATTAATATATTTTTAGTACTTAACATATTTCTTTTTACAGCTAGTATGGCTTCAGAAAGATATATGTATCTTGCAATTATTGGGCTGTCGATTTGTTTGTGGACAATTATAGAATTAATTTTAGAAAAAAAACCGTCTTGGGCAAATCCTGTTTTTGGACTTGTTTTTCTGTTTTTAGGGTTTCAAATTTTTAAAACACATAGTCAAATACCTGTTTGGAAAAACGAAAAAACCTTACTTGTGAATCTTGCAAATAGTTATAAAACTAACAGTTTTAACGACGATTCTGCGTATAAAATTTGGGAAATTTTAGCGGATGTTTATACCGAAGAAAAGAACTTTCCTAAAGCTGTTGAGTGCTACGATAGGGCTATAAAATTTAAACCAGACGAGCCAGGTTTATATCTGCGAAAAGGACAATCGCTGTTTTCACAGCAGAGATATAAAGAATCTATTAAAGTTTATTCTACTATAATTGAAAGTAAAATTGTGCGAAAAGAAAACGGAGCGATAAAAGTTGCATATTACAACAGGGCTTCTGCAAAAGAGCTTTTATTTGAAAAACTAAAAAACGTACGGCTCTTAAAATCCGCCCTGACAGATATAAATAGCGCCTTAAAATTTAACACAAATGAACTTAGATTAATAAACAAAAAGCGAGAAATTGAAAAGAAAATTTCGGAGATAGAGAAATCTGCTAAATAATTTTTTTTATTTAAAACAATTTATATTTGCAGGAAATTCTAAAAAATTAAAATTGCCAATAGATGCTTAAACTCATAAAGAAAAACCCAGTATTATTCGCCATTTTAGCGGTAACTTTTATAATATATTTATCAACTTTAAGTAATGGATTTATAGAAAAAATAGACGATCAAAAGCAAATTTTAGAAAATCAAGCCGTTAAAAACCTGTCTTTTGAAAATATAAAAGTTTATTTTTCTACTTATACTTTGCGGTCTTACCAGCCTCTCGCTTCGCTTAGTTTTGCCATTGAATATTTTTATTTTAAAGAAACTGCCGCCGTCTATCATTTTACAAATGTTCTGCTTCACCTTTTTTGCGTGTTTTTGGTTTTTAAAGTTCTGACGCAACTGTTTAAAGACAAAAAAAATCTAATACTTTTTAGCACGGCAATTTTTGCCTTACACCCTTTGCAAGTAGAAACCGTTGCTTGGATTTCTTCGAGAAGTACACTTTTGTGTAGCCTTTTTATGTTGCTTTCGATGTATCATTATTTAAAATATTTAAAAATTGGAGGAAGCAAGTATTTCGTCTATTCTATTTTGTTTTTTATAGCATCGCTTTTTAGTAAATCAACCGGAATTATAATACCCGGCATTTTGATTCTTTTAGATGTTTTTCTGCTTAGAAAATTCAATAAAAAGTTAATTTTAGAAAAAATTCCGTTTTTTGCTTTTGCAGTTGTTTTTGGAATTATTAGCTTAAAATCGAGAGGAGTAGAAAGTAAAGTAGTAACTGTTATGGGGGAGTTAGGTTATGATTTTATAGATAGAATTATGGTTTCTTGCTATAGCTTTTTGTTTTATTTCAGAAAATTTTTAGCTCCTTTCGACCTTTATCATCGATACGGATTTCCGATAAGAATAAACTCCGAACCTTTGCCATTAATTTTTAAAATCAGTCCTTTTATAGTGCTTTTTATTCTATCTGGAATGGCTTGGATGCTTTTCAATCTTAAAAAAATCCGCATAAGAAATCTGTTTTTTGGACTTTCTTTTTACCTTGTTAATATATTTTTAGTGCTTAATATAGTTGCTTTTACAACTAGTATGGCTGCCGAAAGATATATGTATCTCGCTATTATTGGGCTGTCGATTTGTTTGTGGACAATCATAGAATTAGTCTTAGAAAAAAAGCCGTCTTGGGCAAATCCTGTTTATGGGCTTGTTTTTCTGTTTTTAGGTTTTCAAATTTTTAAAACACATAGTCAAATACCTGTTTGGAAAGATTCGAAAACTTTATTTTTCCATATTAAAGACTCTTTTAAAGCTAATGATTTTAGCAATAATTCGGCTTTTAAATTTTGGCTAATTTTAGCAGAAATTTATAAGAAAGAACAAAATGTCTCTAAAGTTATTGACTGCTATAGTTGGGCTATAAAGTTTAAAAGAGACGAGCCTATGTTATACCTACACAAAGGATACACGCTATTCTCAAAGCAGAGATATAAAGAATCTATTAAAGTTTTTTCTACTATAATTGAAGGTAAAATTGTGCGAAAAGACGATGAAGCATTAAAAGTTGCTTACTCCAATAGAGCTTCCGCAAAAAAGTTTTTATTTGAAAAATTAAAAAACGTACGGCTCTTAAAATCTGCCTTGATAGATATAAATAGTGCCTTAAAATTTGATGCAAATCAATCAGATTTCATAACCAAAAAGCAGCAAATTGAGGAGAAAATTGCGGAGATAGAGAAATCTGCTAAATAATTTTTTTTATTTAAAACAATTTATATTTGCAAGATTAATTCTAAAAAATTAAAATTATTGATAGATGCTTAATCTCATAAAGAAAAACCCAGTACTACTGGCAATTTTAACGATAACTTTTATAATATATTTATCAACTTTAAGTAATGGATTTATAGAAAAAATAGATGATCCAAGGCAAATTTCAGAAAACCAAGCCGTTAAAAACCTGTCTTTTGAAAATATAAAAGTTTATTTTTCTAGCTATGTTATAGGGTCTTACCAACCTCTTGCTTCGCTTAGTTTTGCTATTGAATATTTTTATTTTAAAGAAACCGCCGCCGTCTATCATTTTACAAATGTTCTGCTTCATCTTTTGTGCGTATTTTTGGTTTTTAAAGTTCTGACGCAACTGTTTAAAGACAAAAAAAATCTAATACTTTTTAGCACGGCAATTTTTGCTTTACACCCTTTGCAAGTAGAAACCGTTGCTTGGATTTCTTCGAGAAGTACACTTTTGTGTAGCCTGTTTATGTTGCTTTCGATGTACCATTATTTAAGATATTTAAAAATTGGAAGAAACAAATATTTAGCCTATTCTATTTTATTTTTTATAGCATCGCTTTTTAGCAAATCAACTGGAATTATAATACCCGGTATTTTGATTCTTTTAGATATTTTTCTGCTTAGAAAATTCAATAAAAAGTTAGTTTTAGAAAAAGCTCCATTTTTTGCTTTTGCAATTACTTTTGGAGTTATTAGCTTAAAATCAAGAGGAGTAGGAAGTGCACTTGGGCTTTTTATAGGGGAGTTAGGCTATGATTTTATAGATAGAATTATGGTTTCTTGCTATAGCTTTTTGTTTTATTTCGGAAAATTTATAGCTCCTTTTGACCTTTATTATCAATACGGATTTCCGCTAAGAATAAACTCCGAACCTCTTCCATTAATTTTTAAAATCAGTCCTTTTATAGTGCTTTTTATTCTATCTGGAATGATTTGGATGCTTTTTAAACTTAAAAAAAACCGTATAAGAAACTTGTTTTTTGGACTTTCTTTTTATGTTGTTAATATATTTTTGGTGATTAATATAGTTGTTTTTGCAGGTAATATGGCTTCAGAAAGATATATGTATCTCGCTATTATTGGGCTGTCAATTTGTTTGTGGACAATCATAGAATTAATCTTAGAAAAAAAGCCAACTTGGGCAACCGCAACTTATGGATTTGTTTTTCTGTTTTTAGGTTTTCAAATTTTTAAAACCCACCTACAAATACCTGTTTGGAAAGATTCAAAAACCTTATATGTACATATAACAAATTCTTTTAAAGCTAATGATTTTAGTAATAATTCTTTGTTTAGAGTTTGGCAAGCTTTGGCATATATTTATAAGAAAGAACAAAATACCTCTAAAGCTATTGACTGCTATAGTTGGGCTATAAAGTTTAAAAGAAACGAGCCTATTTTATACATACACAAAGCATATATGCTATTCTCGGAGCAGAGATATAAGGAAGCTATTAAAACTTATTCTACCGTAATTGAAAGTAAAATTATGCGAAAAGACGATAGAATGTTAAAAATATTAGAAGTTGCTTATAAAGATAGAGCTTACGCAAAAGAGCTTTTATTTGAAAAACTAAAAAACGTACGGCTCTTAAAATCCGCCTTGATAGACATAGACAGCTCCTTAAAATTTAACGCAAATCAACCGAATTTAATAGCTAAAAAGCGAAAAATTGAAAAGAAAATTGTGGAGATAGAGAAATCTGCCAAATAATTTTTTTTATTTAAAACAATTTATTTATGTTTGCAAAATATTTATAACAACTAAAATTTTTATATTATGAAAAAATTAAAACAATTTAAAAAAGTGCTTTTTGCAGTATTATTAGCATTAGTAAGCACAGGCATTAATGCACAAAAAACTGCAACGGATGTTGTTACTGGGTTAGATCATCCTAAGGAATTAGTTTTAAAAGGCAATTACTTGTACTTTACTGAAAATATTAAAGATAAATTTTCAAAAATTGATATTACTGCTTCTACTCCAAAAGCTATAGATATTGTTACAGGGTTAGATAACCCTACAGGATTCGCTTTTAGTGGTAATGACTTGTATATTTCTGAAAGTGCATATAACGGTAAAATTTCAAAAATTGATATTACTGCCACTAACCCAAAGGCTATAGATGTTGTTACTGGAATAAGATATCCTAAAGGATTAGCTTTTAAAGGCAATGACTTATATTTCACTCAAAGCAATAAAATTTCAAAAATAGATATTGCTGCCTCTAATCCAAAAGCTGTTGATGTCGTTATAGGATTAAGTCATCCTTTCGGATTAGCTTTTAACGGTAATGACTTGTATATAGCTGAAAGCAGTGGAGATAAAATTTCAAAAGTTGATATTACTGCCTCTAATCCAAAAACTATAGATGTTGTTACAGGGTTAAATTATCCTGTAGAATTAGCTTTTAAAGGCAATTACTTATATATCTCTGAAAATTTTAGTAATAAAATTTCAAAAATTGATATTACTGCCTCTAACCTAAAGGCTATAGATGTTGTTACAGGGTTAAGTAAGCCTTGGGGGTTAGCTTTTAATGGCAATGACTTGTATATAGCTGAAAGTGGTGTAGACAACAAAATCTCAAAAGTAGCTATAACCCCACCTCCAAGCACCATTACAGGTTTAGATTACCCTGAAGGCGTAGCTGCAAAAGGTAATTATTTATATATCTCCGAAGGCGTTGGCAATAAGGTTTCAAGGTTTGATATTACTTCTGCTTCCCCAAAGTTTATAGACGTTGTTACTGGAGTAAAAGGTCCTACTGGCTTGGCTTTCAATGGTAATGATTTATATATATCCGAATACGGCACTGGCAGTATTTTAAAAGTTGATGTTACTGCCACTACTCCAAGTCCTACTACTGTCGTTACAGGCTTGAAGCGTCCTTATGGGCTGGCTTTTAAAGGTAATGATTTGTACGTCGCCGAAGCAAGAGGCGGTAAAGTATCAAAAATTGATATTACTGCCGCCACTCCTAAAGCTACAACCGTAGTTACAGGACTCGCTATTCCGAGAGACATAGCTTTCAACGGAAACGACCTGTATATAGTTCAATATATTGGCGGAAAAGTTTTAAAAGTCGATGTTACTGCCACTACTCCAAAAATCACACAAGTTCTTACAAGGTTAGGCTACCCTAGAGGACTCGCTTTTAGCGGAAATGACTTGTATATCTCTGAATATTCTAAAAATCGCATTCTAAAAATTGATGTTACGGATGCTAACCCTGTTACTAAATCTGTTGCTACAGCGCTAAATAGTCCTCGAGGCTTAACAATAGTTAATAACGACCTTTATGTTGTAGAATACAATAGTGGAAGAGGTAGAGTTTCAAAAATTGATACAACCCTGCCAATACCTGATACTGTTATTTCAGGGTGGTTATATTTTCCTGGAAGATTGGCAGCAAAAGGCGATGATCTGTATATAACTGAAACTATTATAGTCAAAAGAATTTCAAAAATTGATGTTACTACATCTAACCCAAAGGCTATAAATGTTCTTTCGCTTCCCAGCGATCCTTCATCAGTATCTGTTCCTTTATTATTAGCTTTTAATGGCGACGATTTATATCTATCTAAATATGACGGTAAGAATAGTGATATTTTAAAAATTGATGTTACAGTTCCTAATTCAAAAGCTACGACCGTTGTTACAGGGTTAAGCGGAAATGTTGGAGGGCTTGCTTTTAATGGTGATGACTTGTATGTTTCTGAAAAGGATAAAATTTCAAAAATTGATGTTACCGCTACTACTCCAAAGACTATAGATGTTCTTACAGGATTAGATTATCCTTCAGGATTAGCTTTTAATGGCAATGATTTGTATTTTGCTAAATATTTTGGTGGTAAAATTTCAAAAATTGATGTTACCGCTACTACTCCAAAGGCTATAGATGTTATTACAGGATTAAATAGACCTTCAGAAATAACTTTTGATGTCAATGACTTGTATATCGCTGAATATGGTGGTAATGGAAAAGTTTCAAAAATTGATGTTACCGCTACTACTCCAAAAGCTGTGGATGTTATTACAGGTTTGAGTCCTACAGGACTATCAATAATTGGCGATTACCTATATGTTTCTGTAATGTTTAAAAGTAAAGTTTTAAAGGTTGATATCAGTAATTCTTCTAAAAAACCTTCGGCAAGCGAAGAGATTTCAAAAATTGAGATTGCCCCTTTATCATCAAATGGTATAAAAATATATCCTAACCCTGCACAGCAATACATTACTATTGAAGGTATTTCTCAACCAACGAATTATAGTATTTACAATCTGATGGGCGTTGAAGTAGCAAGAGGTACAATTTCTAACAAACAAACTATTAGTCTAACCAATTTCAGCAAGGGCTTGTATTTCTTAAAACTCGAAAATGGAACTGTTTTGAATGTAATTGTTAATTGATATAAATTTTTTTTATTCGGTAAATAAATATAATATTATTATTAAAGTTAAAAAGGTTTTCTTAATGTAACCTATACTAAAAACCAAGGTTTACTTTTTTTTAATTAGCTTTGCACGACAAAAATTATCAAATAAATGATTCGTAATTCAAGGCTAAAAACTTTAAGTAGATCGCTTTCTGGAGAGTTAGTATTTGATAGTTTGCACAAAAAAATATATGCTACAGATGCGTCCGTATATCGAAAAATTCCTCTAGCTATATCTTATCCGAAAAACGAAAAAGACATTGAAATTTTAATAGACTTTGCAACGAAAAACAAAGTTAGCTTAATTCCTAGAGCGGCAGGCACTTCCCTTGCTGGTCAATGCGTTGGCGAAGGAATTATTATAGACATTTCAAAATATTTTACAAAGATTATATCTTTTGATAAAAAAGCTAAAACAATAGCCGTACAGCCAGGTATAGTTCGAGATTCGTTAAATATATTTCTAAAACCTTACGGATTGTTTTTTGGTCCGAATACTTCAACTTCAAATAGATGTATGATGGGCGGTATGGTCGGAAATAACTCTTCGGGAAGTACTTCTATAAAATACGGAGTTACTAGAGACAAAGTGCTGGAAATTGATGCAATTTTAAGTGACGGCAGCTCTGTAACATTTAAAGAAATTACCTCTGATGAATTTAAAAATAAAACAAAAGAAAATACTTTAGAAGGAAGCATATATAAGGCTATCTTTAATGAACTTTCACTTCTAGAAAATCAGAAAGAAATTAAAAAAGAATTTCCTAAAAAAGAAATACACCGAAGAAATACAGGCTATGCAATAGATGAATTGTTAAAGTCGGATTTGTTCGGCGGAAACTCACAAACAATAAATGTCTCTAAGCTATTATGTGGCAGCGAAGGAACCCTTGCTTTTTCTACTTCGATGACTTTCCAGTTAGACGAACTACCGCCAGCAAATAGTATTATGGTTTGCTCTCATTTTATGAGCGTTGACGAAAGTTTAAAAGCAACGCAAATAGCAACTAAGCACAATTTATACAACTGTGAGTTGATGGATAAAACTATTTTAGATTGCACAAAAAACAATAGAGAACAAGCCGAAAACAGGTTTTTTTTAGACGGCGACCCAGAAGCAATTTTGATGTTAGAGGTTTGTGCCGATACTTTAGAAAAAGTAGAAGTTTTAGCAGAAACTTTAATTTCAGATTTAAAAGAAAATAACTTTGGGTATCATCATAAAAAAGTTTACGGAAAAGACATCTCAAAAGTTCATAATTTAAGAAAGGCTGGATTAGGGCTTTTGGGCAATATGGTCGGCGACAAGAAAGCTGTTGCTTGTATTGAGGACACGGCAGTTTCATTAAAAGATCTTTCGAGCTATATCGAGGAGTTTGCAAAAATGATGAATAAATATAAGCAAAAGGCAGTCTATTATGCACATGCAGGTGCTGGAGAACTACATTTACGTCCAATTTTAAATTTAAAAAAATCAGAAGATGTTGCTTTATTCAGAAAAATAACAACTGAAACAGCAGCATTAGTAAAAAAATACAAAGGCTCTTTTAGTGGCGAACACGGAGACGGAATAGTTCGTGCCGAATTTATACCATTTATGATAGGAGAGAAGAACTATCGTATTTTAAAACAAATTAAAAAAGCCTTTGACACTAATAATATTTTTAATAAAGGAAAGATAGTGGATGCCTTTCCGATGGACAAAGATTTACGCTATGAGCCAAATAGAGTAGAAATTAATATTAATACAATTCAAGATTTTTCTGACAGCAAGGGCATTTTAAGACTAACAGAAAAGTGTAATGGTTCGGGAGATTGCAGAAAACCGGCAGAAGTAGGTGGCACTATGTGTCCTAGCTATAGAGCTACAAAAGATGAAAAAGACACAACAAGAGCTAGGGCAAACGCATTGCGTGAGTTTTTAACACATTCAAAAAAACCGAATAAATTCGACCACAAAGAGCTTAAAGAAGTTTTTGACCTGTGTTTAAGTTGCAAGGCTTGTGCCACTGAATGTCCGAGTAATGTGGATGTTGCGACTTTAAAAGCGGAGTTTTTGTATCAATTCCAAGAAGTAAATGGCTATTCTTTTAGAAATAAATTATTTGCAAACAATGTTAAATATAATAAGATAGGCTCTAAATTGCCAAGCATTACAAACTTTCTTCTAAACACAATTATAGCAAAAAAAATTATGGGAGTATCTTATAGACGCTCTGTCCCAAAATTAGCAAAATATACTTTAGATAGCTGGCTTAAAAAACGCACTTTAATAAAGTCTAAAAAAGTTGTTTATTTGTTTAACGATGAATTTACCAATTATTATGATGTAGAAATAGGTAAGGATACTGTAATTTTACTAGAAAAATTAGGGTATCAAGTCAAATATATAGCACACGAAGAAAGTGGTAGGAGCTTTATTTCTAAAGGTTTTTTAAACCAAGCCAGAGAAATTTGTAATAGAAATATAAATACTTTTAAAAATTTAATAACAAAAGAAACCCCATTAATAGGAGTAGAACCTTCTGCAATTTTGACTTTTAGAGATGAATATGTACGTTTAGCAGACGACAAAAAAGTTGCTAAAGAACTGGCTAAACATACTTTTACTTTCGAAGAGTTTTTAGCAAAAGAATTAGAAAAAAGAAATATAAACGAGGAATTATTTACTGCGAAAAAGAAAACTTTAAAAATACACGGACATTGCCACCAAAAATCTTTAACAGGAATGTACGATAGTTTTCAAATATTAAATATTCCGAAAAATTATTCCGCAACTATTATGAATACTGGGTGCTGTGGAATGGCTGGTTCTTTTGGTTATGAGAAAGAACACTATAAAGTAAGTATGCAAGTTGGTGAGGACACTTTATTTTCTAAGATAAGAAATTGTCATTTAGATACAGAAATTGTTGCGTCTGGAACAAGCTGTCGCCATCAAATTTTTGACGGTACAAAACGAGTCGCAAAGCATCCGATTACAATTTTAAAGGAAGCCTTGAAACAATAAAAAAAATCAACCAACAGATGAAAAACAGCAAGGAACTAATTGAGTTATTAAACTTAAAAGAATTAGGAGAAAATAGTTTTATCGGAAATAGTGTAACTATAGGTAGCCCAAATGTTTTTGGAGGACAAGTGTTAGCCCAAGCAGTAAACGCTGCACATAGGACAGTATCTAAAATTCGTTTTTTACACTCTTTACACTCTTATTTTTTAGAATCGGGAAATTTGACAATTCCGATAGTTTATAATGTTCAAAAAATTAGAGACGGCGGAAGTTTTTCAACAAGAAGAGTAACAGCAAACCAAAATGATACTATTCTTTTTATTTTAGCGGCATCTTTTCATAAAAAAGAAGCAGGGTTTGAGCATCAAATAGACTTTCCTTCGGTAGAAAAATTGCCAGAGGAACTATTAAGTTGGGACGATTTATTCAAAAAATTTGAACACTTATTACCAAGACCGATGAAGGAATTTTTAAGTATAGAAAGACCTATTGAATTTAAGCCTGTAAGAGTTCCTGATTTTTTAGAACCCAAAAATTTAGCCCCAAACGAGCAAGTCTGGTTTCGGCTAAAAGGAAAAACAGACGGATTAGACGATAGAACTAAACGAGAAATATTAACTTATATATCGGATTATAATGTTTTAAACGCAGCTTTTAATCCTAATGCTAGTAAATATAACTTTGCAAATACTCAAACAGCAAGTTTAGATCACTCTTTGTGGTTTTTTAGAGATTTTGATTTTGACGATTGGATGCTTTTCTCCACCGAATCGCCGAACGCTTTTGGGGCAAGAGGACTAACGAGAGGAAATATTTTTACTAAAAAAGGAAAGCTAATTGCATCTTTTACCCAAGAAGTATTGTTGCGACCAAAAAAAAAAATAAAAAAAAATTTTTTTATTTAAAAAAACAATTGTATATTTGACCCCTTAATTAATAACCATTTAAAAATTTAAAAAAATGAGAAAAAAATTATTATTAACAGTTTTAAGTTTGACTATGTTTAGTTTACATGGTCAAATATTTCATGAGTCGTTTGACTACACTAGCCCTAGTCTTGACGATGCTCCAGGAAATTTAGGAGCAGGAGGAAATTGGGCAGATGATTCTAGCTCTTCGAGTACTAATGCGGAGATTGTAGATCCTTCCCCTTTTGTAGGAGCGGATTTTTCTTTACCAGATCAAGTAGGTAAGGCTTATTCTTGGAGAGGCGGTAGCGAAGACCCAGTTAGAAGATTTACAGCGGAAACTTCTGGCACGGTATATTGGTCTTCCTTTATTAAAATTGATAATTGGGATTCTTCACACACGCCTGGCACAACAGGTAAGCAATTAATGTCTCTTTTAAAGCAAGCAGGTGACGTAGGAGGAGGAGGTTCAAAATCTTATTTAGCTGCACTTTCTGTAATAAAACAAGAAGGCGAAGATAAATTTAGACTTGGAGTTGCTAATAATCATGTATCTGGTGATAGTCATTACTCTGTAAATGTTACAACAAAGGGTGATCCTCATGCTGTAAATATGAGTCAAAAATTAGAAATAGAAAATGCAACTGTTTATACATTATCTTTTGATGCGTGGACAGATGCTACTACGGCAAATAGAAATATAAAAGTTGGCGTAGGTTTAAGTGCAGATCCTTGGACTAATAATGCAGTTGATGTTGCTATAACTAATACAAAAGCTACAATTACACAAGAGCTTGCAGAAACTAATTTCGCAGCAGCTGATGCTCGTGTCATTTTTGACCTAGGTGCAGCTACTGGTGAGGTTCATATTGATAATGTTAAATTAGTAAAGGGTTCAGAAACTACTAATTTAGTAAAAAATGGAGATTTTAGATATGGAAATGATTATTGGTTAGTAGGAGTAGCTGATAATACTATAGTGCCATTAGATGATGCTGCAAACTATACATCTACCAAATACGATTTCGGAACAAAATATTTTGTAGTTGGAAGTTATGATATTGCTTCTAAAGATGGAAAAATATGGGTAACTGCTGATAAAAATATAGATGCAAATACCCCAAGTGCTACTTATAATAACGGTGATGATATTGACGAAATTAATGGATTTTTTATAAGAGCAGATTCTAATGCTAATACACCGCCAACAACAATAGACGAGCTTAGAGTTGGTACAACTTGGGCTTCGGTTGTTCCTAGTAGGGCTACTGCAAGCGTTTCTGAAAATAAAGTTGAAGGTTTAAGCTTATATCCGAACCCTACAACAGGTAAAATAGTGATTTCAGCAAATTCAGAAATAGACAGAGTTGAAATATTTAACATGATAGGTATGAAAATAGTTTCTATAAATAATCTATCAAATAACTTAATTGATGTTTCTAGTCTGTCTAGGGGAGTTTATTTAGCTAAAATAATAAGCGGAAACTCGGTTTCAACTAGAAAAATAGTAAAACATTAAAGAGAGATATTTTTAATACAGCTTAATATTAAATGAAAAAATTAATATTAAATGAAAAAATTAATTTTAGTATTCGTATTAGTTTCAACTTTTATTGTAAATGCACAAAAAAAGTACAGCGGTAAAAAATTAAATTTTACTGTTGAGCAGAAAGTGAATTTAGTTTTAAAAAAAATGACCTTAAATTTAGATTTAACTGAAAAACAACAAAAACAGATAAGACCTATAATTAAGGCTCAAATAACTAAAAGAGTCGCTGAATTAGAAAAAAGAAAGCAAAACAAAATAGACAATAATGAGCTTTCTGTCGATGAAGCTTATGCTATGAAAATAAAAAGATTAGATGATAAGATTTTTATTAAAAAGAGCTTAAAAAAAATATTAAACAAAAATCAATTAAAAAAGTTTGAGGAGAGACGAAAGTACATGAAAGGTAGAGGAAAAAAGCGTGGTAGGATTCATTGTAAATCTTAAATTTTTTTAATACAAAACAATAAGGAAATATAAGCTATTTTTAATTTTAGCTTATATTTCTTTTTTCTGAAAAGAAACGTTTTAATAAGTAAGAGCATTCGTTTTCTAAAATACCCCCAATAACCTCTGTTTTCGGATGTGTAAAGTCTTTTAAATTTATAAAAATCTTTCTTTGTTCAGAGGCTCCGTAAACTATTTTTCCAATTTGGGTTAAATAACTTGCCCCAATACACATTTGACAGGGTTCTAAAGTTACGTATAGTTCACATTCATTTAGATATTTACTGCCTAAAAAATCGGATGCTGACGTAAAAGCTTGCATTTCAGCGTGGGCGGTTGCGTCGTTTAATGTTTCTGTTAAATTATATGCCTTTGCAATTATTTGGTTTTTAAAAACTATCACTGCACCTACAGGAACTTCTCCTTTGCTAAAAGCAACTTTGGCTTCCTGCAAAGCTTTTTTCATAAAATAAACGCTGTCATAAGGCTGTATCATCTTTAAAAAATTTTATAGTTTGAGGTCTTTGAAAAATTTAATTTCAACAAAAAAACTATTCTTTTTTTAATTTTTTTTGATGTAAAGGTCTATTTATAGAATCAATTTTTTTTTAAATTGAGGTGTTTCACGAAGTCGCGTTAAGCGAATTACTACTTACTAATTTTTTTGTAAATACTTCTATATTTATCTGCTTCAGTAGTATTTTCTAGTATGTCATAAATACCCATTAATGTTCTTACTAGATCTTCGTTATCTTTTTTAATTTTAAAAGCATTTAAATAATAAGGGAGTGCTTTATTGTATAAATTTTTTCGCTTTTTTTCAAGTTGATTATATTTTTTTTCGTTATTGAGGTTTTTGTTCAACTGATTAATAATTGTTTCTTCGTCAGCCATAATTATTTGAGCTAAATTCATATAAGCGTCAAAATAATTTGGGTCTATCTCTATTGCTTTATTTAAGTAATCAATAGCCTCTTTAGTGTTCTTTTGCTCTGCATTAATAATTCCGATATTATAAAATAAAGTAGCATTAGTTGGGTCTAGAGTAGTAGCTTCTTTCATTAGGTTTTTAAAATCTTCCTTGTTGCCTTTTCTAATTTGTATTCTAGCTTCATCGAGTAAGAAGTCTATATCTTTTGGGTTTTCTTTTCTTTCTTCTTTTAAGGTAGCAAGTGCCATTTCTTCTTTGCCTTGCTGGTTGTATATCCTTACGATGTTTTGTATAATAGTTTTTCGTTTCGAAGGTGAGCTTTTGTCTGTAGGAGTTGTATAAGTGCCTAATTTTACAAATGTATCTCGGTTTGCTTTTGTACCTAAATTTTCTTCCTTACCAGTTTCTTTATTTACAGCATAATATTCTGTAATAATCCCAGTATAACCATTATTTTTTAATTCTTTAAAATAATTAAGTGCAGAGTCATAATCTTTAATTTGTATTGAGC
The DNA here is from genome assembly GCA_963422315.1 of uncultured Polaribacter sp. Taxonomy (GTDB): domain Bacteria; phylum Bacteroidota; class Bacteroidia; order Flavobacteriales; family Flavobacteriaceae; genus Polaribacter. Next base: position 2,162,734 of record OY729423.1, on the reverse strand, counting down.
TTAAAGCGGCATTGTACAAAAATGTGGTATCTCGAGGACTTATTTTATAAGTTAAATAAAAATTGTCTTTAGCTTTTTTATACTCTTTATTGTTATACTGGTCAATTGCTTTAGCTGAAACTTCTTGAATTAACTTATCAAGACTAGCTCTTGCTTCGTTAGTATATTTTTGTTTTTTTGTTTCTTTCTCAAGTTCAAAAAGTTTGTTATAAGAATCCGCTGCTTTTAGGATGTCTGTTTTGCTATATACCTTTCCTTTTAGGAACAAATATTTTGCTTTATACTTCGAGCCGATAGAACTTTCAGAACCCTCGAGCTTGACTATTATTTCTTTAGCTCCGGATACATTACCTTTTCTAATTGCTTTTTCTGCAGCTTTTAACTCTTTTTTTTGGGGAAACATCCCTAATGATAGAAGTCCCAATGATAGTAATAAAATCTTTCTTTTCATATTTACTAAAATTTTACATTATTAATTGTTTTCTAATTTACTTGTTTCAATATTATTATCGCTAATAACCTCTTTGCTCTCGTCTTCGTTAATGACTTTTGCTACTGCGGCTATGCTGTCATTGTCTTTTATGTTTATTAAGCGCACTCCTTGTGTTGCTCGTCCTATAATTTTTAGGTTTTCAATTGCCATTCTAATGGTTAGACCAGACTTATTTATAATCATTAAATCGTTAGTACTATCAACGTTTTTAATTGCAACTAAACTACCAGTTTTGTCGGTAATATTTATTGTTTTTACTCCTTTACCGTCTCGATTAGTAATTCTATAATCATCTAAATTAGATCTTTTTCCGTAACCTTTTTCGGAAACTACAAGAATATCGCTATCCATATCGTTGACAGCCACCATTCCGATAACTTCATCATTATTATTTTTCAACTTAATACCTCTAACTCCAGAAGTTGCTCTTCCCAGTGGCCTAGTTTTAGCTTCTTCAAAACGTATTGCTTTTCCAGATTTTAACGCCAGCATAATTTGACTATCTCCAGTTGTTAATTTTGCTTCTAAAAGCTCATCGTTATCTCTAATGTTTATAGCGTTAATTCCGTTTACTCTAGGACGTGAATATTCCTTTAAGGAAGTCTTTTTAACTTGCCCTTTTTTGGTAGCCATAATTACGTAATGACTATTAATATATTCTTCGTTTTTCAAATCTTCTGTCAGTAGCACTGCTTTAACCTTATCGTTTTGTTCTATATTAATAAGGTTTTGAATTGCTCTTCCTTTTGTGTTTTTGCTTCCCTCCGGAATTTCGTAAACACGCATCCAATAGACTTTTCCTTTTTGGGTAAAGAATAACATATATTGATGATTGGTGCCAATAAATAAATGTTCTAAAAAGTCTTCATTTCTTGTTGTAGCACCTTTTTGACCACGACCGCCTCTGTTTTGGACTTTATATTCATCTAAGTTAGTTCGTTTTACGTAACTAGCATGAGATATAGTAACCACAACCTTTGTGTTAGGAATAATGTCTTCTATACGCATATTGCCTCCGTCGTGCCTAATTACTGACCTGCGTTCGTCTCCGTACTTTTCTTTTATCTGAATTAGCTCGTCTTTAATAATTTTATAACGCTTTGATTCATCTGCTAAAATATCTTTTAAGCCTTCAATAGTGATTTTTAGACCGTCATATTCGCTACGAAGTTTGCTTTGCTCTAACCCAGTTAATTGACGCAAACGCATTTCTACAATTGCTTTTGCCTGTGCTTCTGTTAATTCAAATTTTTTAATCAAAGTTTCTTTTGCCTCTTCGGTATTGTTCGACGCTTTAATTAGTTCTATAACCTCATCAATATTGTCAGATGCTATTATTAAACCTTCTAAAATATGAGCCCTTTCTTCTGATTTTTTAAGGTCAAATTCAGTTCGCCTAACAACTATCTCGTGTCTGTGTTCGACAAAGTAACGTATTAGCTCTTTAAGATTTAGCTGTTGCGGTTTACCTTTGACCAGTGCAATATTATTTACACTAAAAGAAGTTTGTAATTGTGTGTATTTGAATAGTTTATTTAAAACAATATTAGGAACTACATCTCGCTTCAATACATAGACGATTCGCATTCCGTTTCTATCGGATTCGTCCCTGATATTAACTATTCCTTCAAGTTTTTTATCGTTGACAAGTTCGGCGGTTTTTTTAATCATTTCTGCCTTGTTAACTTGATAAGGTATTTCTGTTACTATTATATGTTCGCGTCCGTTAATTTCTTCAATATCTGCATTAGCACGCATTACTATACGACCTCTTCCAGTTAAAAAAGCTTCTTTAACGCCGTCGTAACCGTGAATTATACCACCTGTTGGAAAGTCAGGAGCCTTAACGTGTTTTATTAATTCTTCGATTTGAATTTCATTATTCTCGATATATGCGATAGTTCCGTTTATAACTTCTGTTAAATTGTGAGGTGCCATGTTAGTTGCCATTCCTACTGCTATACCAGATACGCCGTTTACGAGCAGGTTAGGAATTTTAGTTGGCAAAACTATGGGTTCTAAAAGTGTGTCGTCAAAGTTTAGGGTATGGTTTACAGTGTCTTTTTCTATATCAGATAGCATTTCTTCGGATATTTTCTGCATCCTAACTTCTGTATAACGCATTGCTGCGGGAGAGTCGCCGTCAATAGAGCCGAAGTTACCCTGACCGTCTATAATAAGATACCGCATACTCCATTCTTGTGCCATTCTTACCATAGAGTCATATACAGAGGTGTCGCCATGAGGATGGTATTTCCCTAAAACTTCTCCGACAATTCTAGCAGATTTTTTGTAGGCTCCGGTTGCTTTAATTCCTAATTCGTGCATACCGTATAGTACTCTTCGGTGAACTGGCTTTAGACCATCTCTAACGTCCGGAAGTGCTCTCGATACAATTACAGACATCGAATAGTCTATATAAGCAGACTTCATCTGTTCTTCAATGTTAATGGGGATTAACTTCTCTCTTTCTGTCATAAATAAAATTCCTAACTTAAATTTATTTTAATAAGTAATAAAAAAAAACACAGCAAGATACAACTATTTGTTATTTCTACAAAGGTGTTTTTGATTAGTTTTACCGAGTTTATTACTTTAATTTTAAAATTAATTAACTCAACAACGAATTTACGATTAAGATATGGAACTAACAATATTAATTTGAAAATTTATTAGCTTTTAAATTTAACATCTATACTTGTTGTTGACAAAAACAAAAATTTCCAAATTTGAAGTTTGAGAAGTACTTTTAGAAGTCTTAAAAGTATTTCTAAAAGTTAAAAAATACAAATCTTAAGTTCGGAAATACAAAAATTAATATAAATTAGGCAGATTCAACAACCGAGTAAACATCGCTATTCCTTATTTAAAAACCGATGAAGAAAGAGCGGTTGCAACTTTCGGCAAAACTCTAAATAGCTCATAATCTTTGAAAAGGGCTTAAAACGGATTATTGTTTTTAAAATTTTTGGGTTGTGCCACAGCTACTTGTGTTGATAGCCGTTTTTCTTTTTATTTTGTTCTTATTTAAAATAGATTTTAAAATAAAATAAAAATATTCAAATTTAATGATTTGTTTGGCAGAAAACCTATCATATTCCATTGGAATTCTGTGTAGATGATTACAGTATTCATCAATTTTTAGCCCTGAAATTCCAAAAGAATAAATTATTTTTTCATAGGTATAAATAAACTCAAAAAATTCGTTTTTTATGTTCTCATCGCCAAAAGGAAATGAAAAATATAAGTCTTTAACACTTAACTCTTCTTTTAAATAAGCATCAACTTTTAATATTTGTTCTTTTTGCTCAACCAAAGATATATCTTTAAAATTAGGATGATTTTTGGAATGATTTCCAATTGTAAACCCCATTTTTTTTATTTCTAAAAGTTGTTTTTTTGTAAGATAAGGTTTAAAGTCATTCAAATATTGTTTAATATCAATCTTTAATAACCGCTCTATTTTTTTTATTTCTACTTCACTTGTTAGTTCGTCTATTTTTTTATAAATAAAATTATTTTCACAAGACAAAAAATCAGTAATCTTATTCAAATTATAATTTGATTTTTTTATAGAATCTATTATTAGACTTATTCTATGCCGACAAAACATATTTTTATTGTCGATGAAATCGGTATTAATAAAAAAAGAAGCGTTTGTTTTTTTATCTTTTAACAAAGGGATTATTATGTCATAAACCTCCGACAAACCATCGTCAAAGCTGAGGTGAAAAACCATATCATCTGATTTTTTAATTTCTTTAATAGGAACACTTCTATAATGATTCAAGAAGAAAGTCATATCATTTTTAAAAGCGTCTTCTGTTCTATAGAAATTCAAATGCTTTAAATGAGCTTTAGGTGTGTTTGTTACAGAATGATAAAAAGGTAAAATTTTTTTCTGCTTTGTTATGTGAGCATAAGCATTGATCGAAATATTATTTGAAATATTTTTAACTTTATTATAAATATTAATTTTCATATACGCTATTGTAATGCAAAAATAATTTAATTTTTTTATTAAAAATTTCTTTGTTTACAGATGTTTATATTGCTTTTGAAATTAAATTTTTACTTGGATATGCAAAAACAACTAATATAGTTTATATATGCCGAGTTCTGTATATTTGCAAAACAGTTTTAATTTTTTTATTATGAGTTATAACAATTAAATTTATACAAAATTATCTTTTTTATGAAAGAAATTATAGAATTAGCTTGGGAAAAACGCGAGTTACTAAAAGATAAAAAAACAATTGACGCTGTTTCCGAAGTTGTTGATTTGCTGGACAAAGGAAAGTTAAGAGTTGTTGAGCCTGTATCTGCTAAAAGCGATTGGCAAATAAATGAGTGGGTAAAAAAAGCAGTAGTTTTATATTTTTATACTCAGAAAATGAAAACTTTAGAGTCGGGTATTTTTGAATATCACGACAAAATTCCTTTAAAAAAAGACTTTTCTAAAAGAGGAATTAGAGTAGTTCCGAACGCAGTAGCAAGATATGGATCTTACATTTCATCAGGTGCTATTTTGATGCCGAGTTATATAAATATCGGAGCTTATGTTGACCGAGGAGCTATGATTGATACTTGGGCAACTGTCGGTTCTTGTGCCCAAATAGGAAAAAATGTTCATCTATCTGGTGGCGTAGGAATTGGAGGCGTTTTAGAACCCTTGCAGGCTTCACCAGTAATTGTAGAAGACGGGGCGTTTATTGGCTCTAGATGTGTTGTCGTAGAAGGAGTTAGGATAGAAAAAGAGGCTGTTTTAGGGGCTAATGTCGTCTTAACTATGAGTACTAAAATAATTGACGTTACAAATAACAATCCTATTGAAATGAAAGGAAAAGTTCCGGCAAGGTCTGTAGTAATTCCAGGAAGCTATGTAAAAACATTTAAAGCAGGAAGATACAACGTGCCTTGTGCTTTAGTTATAGGCAAAAGAAAAGAAAGCACGGATAAAAAGACCTCGTTAAACAATGCTTTGCGTGAATTTGATGTGCCAATTTAAAAATTATCTATGAAAAAAGCCAATGTTACGGCAATAATTCCAACTCTTAACGAAGAAATAAACATTAAAAAAGCAATAGAGTCAGTCAGTTTTGCTAATGAGATTATAGTTATTGATTCTTTTAGTACTGACAAAACTGTTGAGCTTGCAAAAAAGTTTGATGTAAAAATTATCAAGCGTAAATTTGATAATTTCTCTTCCCAAAAAAACTATGCTATAGGTAAAGCAACAAATTCGTGGATTTATATTTTAGATGCCGACGAACGAGTTACTTCTGATGTAAGAAAAGAAATTTTTAAAGCAATAGAAACCCCAAAAGACAAGGTCGGATTTTATGTTAAAAGAGCTTTTTACTTTGCTGGAAATAAAATTAAATACTCCGGATGGCAAAGAAGTTTAGTGGTTCGTTTGTTTTTAAAAGAACACTGTAAATATCAAGGAAATGTGCATGAGATGATAAAAACTAACGGAAAATTAGGGTTTTTAAAAGGTAAAATTGATCACTTTGGTTATAGAAACTACAATCATTTTATATCTAAAATACATCTTTACGCAGAGCTTAGAGCAATAGATTTAAAAGCTAAAGGAAAAAAAGTAACTTTTTTTCATTTCTTAATTAAACCACCATTTAGAGTTTTTTCGCATTTTATTTTAAAAAGAGGTTTTTTAGATGGCTATCTAGGATTAATTCTCTCAATTACTCAAGGTTACGCCGTACTAACTAGGTATGTAAAACTTTGGCTACTAAACAGAAACATAAAATAATCTTATTTTAAAGACTTATAAAACGAGTAATTTCTAACGCATCTATATAGTTTAAAAGTAAATAAAGTTATGATTTGCCAAAAAGGACGAATAGCTTCTCGCAATATTTTTTTCCAAGTAGCTATATTTTTTTGCTGAATTGTGCTTCCACCAATTTTTTTATCAATACTAAGCACATATTTTTTATTTGTGGAATATATAGGTACTTTGTGCTTATAAACATCCTGCTTCATAACGTCTATTGGAGCGTAATAATCTCTTAAATTATCTGATAGTTTTTTTAATGCGTTTTTACCAACAATTTGACCAATTAACAAAACAGGGGGTATTAGAAATTTGTTGATAAGTTCGTTTTTTTCTAAAGAATAAAAGCCTTTTTTACCAGAAATATCTAAAAAATCATTGGACGTTATCTGTGCTAATAGCTCGTCTAATTCTTTAAAAAGTTCTTCGCTAACAAGCGCATCATCTTCTAATATTATAAAAAAATCTTCAGGTTGAGCTAATAATAATTTCCACAATTTAAAGTGAGTCAAGCATATTCCAATTTCACCATCGTTCGGAAAAGGAAAGTGTGCTAAAATATTATGCTTCTTTTTATTGTTTTTTAATAAGTCTTTCGGTAAACCTTTTCCATAAATTGCAGAAACCCTTTCGATAGGAATATTTAGCTTTTTAAACTGGGTTTCAATAAATTCTCTTCTGTCTTTACTCTTATCTAAATTTATATAATAAAATTTATAAGTCATTATATTTTAATCCAATTGTTGCAAACAATATCATTTTCTTTTTTCACAAGCCATTTTTTTGGTGCGATAACAATTTTTTCTTTATGATTACTTAACCATGCCCCCCACCAAGAAAAAGTACTGTTTGCAATTATACTAAACTTACATAAACTCATTAAATATAAATCTTCATGCGGAGTTACTTTATGCTCTACAAATGTTGTGTCATCTAACTTTAAGGCTTTTTTACACCAATTAAAATCATTAGAAAAAACAAAAAAATGAATGTTTTTATGATTGTTTTTTAAAAATTCTATAGATTTTTTATAATAACTAATATCACAAGTACTAAAAGTTTTACCTGATTTGTTAATAATATAATCGCCTCTTCTTACATGGATGAAGCAAGAGTTTTTATAACGTTCTATTTCTTTTTTAAAATTAAAAGTAGAATCAGATAATTTTTCTCTTAAAGTAAAATGCTTTTTTAGAATAGACCTTATCTGAAAAAAGTATTTCTCGTTCTGAAAATATCCTTTTAAATAGGTATTCTTTTTGGGGTTTAATAAATTTTTATCGAAAAGTAATGTTTTTTCTCTAATAGTTTTGTTGAGAAGTGTTTTTAACAAATAAGTGTTTAGATAAGGCTGAACTTCTATATCTATATTAAAATTATCTAATTGATAGCCGCCGTGAAGTTTATAGAATTTAAAATTGGAAATGTCTATTTTTACCTCATAACCTTTGTTTTGTAAAGATTTTGCATAAGCATATTGAAACATTTGATTTCCTAAACCTCCAATAATTCTAACAACAATCATTTTTAAAGTTTAATATTCCTTCATTGTTAAGTTTCACAAGGTTGTTGTTTAATTTGAACTTGTTTACTTTGCAAAGATAAAATTTTATTTTTGAGTTCCAGAGGGTTATTTAAATAAATAATATTACTTTTGCCAAACTTGAATTAATTTTACACTAGAAAACTTTTTATTTTTTTATGAATAATACACACTTTATGTTCAAACCAAATGCATCAAATATTTTAGAAAATACCAAAGCAGAAGTATTAAAAGAGCTATTAAAAATTGGTTACCCAGTTCCTTCAGTTTTATATTTTAATATTAAAGACTGGCGTATAAAACAAAATAAAATAATTTCAGAAATACAGGCTAAATTTTTTCATCACAGCCATTTGGCAATTAGAAGTAGCTCTCAATCAGAAGATACAGCTGAAAATTCGATGGCTGGGGTTTTTGATAGTTTTTTAAACGTTGATTCTAAAGAAAAAATCAGCATAAAGGAAGCAGTTGATAAAGTAATAGGTTCATTTGATGATAATTTAGAGAATCAAGTTCTTGTTCAGCCTATGGTTGAAAATGTGGCTATGAGCGGTGTTGTAATGACTAAAGCTTTAGATGACGGTTCTCCTTATTATGTTATAAATTTTGATGATTCTACAGGAAAAACAGATACAGTTACAAGCGGTTCGTCTATTAATAAAACAGTTTATGTGTATAATGGTGTAAGAGATAATTATTTTGACTCTCCTTATCTTTTAACAGTGTTAAATTTAGTAAAAAAATTAGAATTATTATTTGTAAATATTCCGCTTGACATTGAATTTGTTGTTGATAAAGAAAATAAAATTTCATTACTTCAAGTGCGAAAAATTACAACAGTAAAAAAATGGAAAAATGATCTGAATCAAATGGTTTCTGATAAAATTATTTTTCTTGAAGACTATGTTCAAAGTTTAATGAATCGGCGTGTAGGTATTTATGGTAAGAAAACTCTCCTTGGAATTATGCCAGACTGGAATCCAGCGGAGATGATAGGCGTTATACCTCGCCCACTTTCAATGTCTCTTTACAGAGAAATAATAACCAAAAGTGCTTGGAGGATTGCTAGAGAAAAAATGGGTTATCAAAACCTTCCTGAAGTAGAGCTAATGGTTTCTTTGTATGGTAGGGCGTATATTGATATAAGAAACAGTATTAATTCTTTTTTACCTAAAAACATTAATTCTGAAGTATCAGAAAAAATGACAAATGCTTATATAGATAGGCTTGAAAACAACCCACATCTACATGATAAATTAGAGTTTGAAATTGTTCTTACTGCCTACGACTTTACATTTGAAGAAAAGTATAATGAAAGATACAAAAATGTACTTACAAGAGAAGAGTTTTTGCAATATAAAGGTGCAATATTTGAATTAACGCACAAAGCATTAGAAAACACAAAAGATAGTACTTTAAACTTATCATTATCAAAGATTGAAAAATTAAAAAACATCCAAAGTAAAAGAAAAAAAGGAATTTTAAACAATCCATTCAATATATCGGATTATATAAATACCTTGCTCACAGAATGTATAGAATACGGAACAATACCATTCTCAATTATTGCTAGACATGGTTTTATTGCAGAAACGTTAATGAGGTCAATAGTTAGCAAAGGAGTCCTTTCTAAAGAACGTATTACTGACTTCAAGCGAAGTATAAAAACAATAGCTTCTGATATGAGCAAGGATTTTAAAGCGGTATGTAATAGACAAATAAGCGAAGAATCTTTTTTAAAACTTTATGGGCATTTACGTCCAAGTAGTTATGATATTATGTCTCCATGTTACAAAAACAGAAAAGACCTATTTGGTGACGTCTTTAAAGAACAGGCTGAATTGCCAGAATACAGCTTTGAGTTAACAAAAAAGGAGCGTAAAAGTATAAACTTGCTATTGCTTGAACATGGTTTTAACTCTGTAAATGCAGATGACTTATTCTTATATGCCGAAAAAGCAATTGTCGGAAGAGAATATGCAAAATTCATTTTTACAAAACACTTATCCGATATTTTAGAACTAACGGCAAAATGGGGAGAATGTCTTGGTTTTAGTCGTTCAGAAGTGTCAATGCTATCGATTCGAGAAATAAAACGAGTATTGCTGTCTCCTTTAACTAACGACATGAAAGAGTTTTTTAAAACTAAAATTAAAAAAGCTAATAAATCTTTAGGCTTAACTTCTTCATTTAAGCTTAGTTACCTAATAAGAACATTAAGAGATATTTATATAGCTCCTGTACAAAGAAACGTAGCAAATTATATAGGAAACAAAAGTATTGAGAGGCAAATAGTAGTCCTAGGTCCATATCAAAAGGAAAAAATTGATTTAGAGAATAAAATTGTGTGTATTGAAGGAGCTGATCCTGGTTATGATTGGATTTTTACAAGAAACATAGCAGGCCTTATAACTAAATATGGAGGGGCAAATTCTCACATGGCAATTAGGTGTGCAGAGTATAGCCTTCCAGCAGCAATTGGATGTGGAGAACAGCCTTTTGAAAAAATATTAAAAGCTAAAACAGTAATTTTAGATTGTGAAGGAAAAAGAATAGAACCCCAACAATATTAAACTATGCTAAATATTGGTATTACAACACGTGTAACAAATGCTATTAATTACGATGAGTTGCGTGATTCAATTGCAAAAAATTGGTATGAATATATGAATTTTGTCTTACCTAATGCAAATTGGTTGCTTTTACCAAACATAGAGGATAAAATAATTGACTATGTCAAATATTGGAATCTTAATGGATTTGTTTTTTCAGGTGGAGAAAGCGTTGGAACCACAACTTGCAGGGATAATACAGAATTTAATTTATTTAACTATGCTCAAAAAAACAAATTACCAGTACTTGGTATATGCCGAGGATTTCAAATTATTTACACTTTATTAGGAGGTAAAGTTGAACAACAAGATGATAATTTTGCTAAAATACACAGAGCAACTAAACACGACATACTTATAAACGATATAAGCAAAACCGTAAACTCTTATCACAATAATTTAGCTATTTTAAGTAGTAAACCCAAAAATGTAAAAATATTAGCTTCATGCAAAGAAGATGGCTCTTTAGAAGCATTTATAGCACCAAACATTTTATCGTTATTATGGCATCCTGAACGAGAAGATAAATTTCAAGAATGGGATGCAGACATAATAAGAAATTTTTTTAACTATGAACGATAATTATCAGGCAGTAATACTAGCGGCAGGCAGGGGTTCACGGATGGGAAAATCTACAGAGCATTCTCATAAATGCTTAACTGTCTTAAATGGTAAAACATTATTAGAATGGCAGCAAGAAGCCTTAAGAAATGTTGGTATAAAAGATATTACTGTAGTAAGAGGCTATAGGTCTGAGATGATTCAAGGCAAATTCAAAGTCGCAGAAAATAAAAGGTGGGCAGAAACAAACATGGTTACAACTCTTTTTTGTGTGCCAGAATTTAAGCATAACACTATTATTTCTTATTCGGACATTGTTTATTCAGTTAATCATGTAAAAGCTTTGATAGAAAAAAAAGGAGATATTGTAATTACGGCAGACAAAAAATGGTACTCATTATGGGCGGAGCGTTTTGAAAAACCGCTTGAAGATGCAGAGACATTTCAAACAGAAGGATCTGTATTAAAAGCTATAGGAAAAAAAAACAGCAATCTCAAAAAAATAGAGGCACAATACATGGGGCTTTTAAAATTTTCGCCCAAAGGATGGAAAATTACCAATAACTATTTTAATGGCTTACCAGAAGAAAAACAAAATAAATTAGATATGACAGGTCTTTTGTCTGCATTAATAGATAAAACTAAAATAAACGTCGTTTTTATCGAAGGTAAGTGGTGTGAAGTTGATAGCTATAATGACGTTATGATTTATGAAAAACTGTTAAAAACCAAAGATTGGAAACATGACTGGAGAAAATAAAGTTCTATATAATTATTTAGACAAAAATGTCCCTAATAGTAAAATAAACTACTCTTTCTCAAAATATTTAGGGGAGTGTTTTATAAAAATTTGGAAAGATTCAAGAAAAGAAGTGTTAGATAAATATAAACTTGATAAGGGTATAAATTCTGACAAAGTGTTGGGGACACTCCAATATGGAAAAATTGGAGTTTATGATACTTTGACTCTGATTAAAACATGGTGTTCAAATAAAAAAGAGTTAGTAAAGTTTTTTCCAAAAATAAATTTATTATTAAAACGATTTGAAGTTACTAAAAAAATATTTAACAAGTATGATATTGATTTTTATCCAATTAACAGAGATGACTACAAAAACTTTACTTGTTACTGTGGATTTGGTTACTTACTAGTTTGTTGTTATGAGGTAAGCGGAAAACTTCAGTACCTCAATTCATTACTAAAATTAAATGACATCTTATGTAGTGTTTCAGATAAATTATCAAAAAAAAATCTGCAAACACTTGTGTTTTTGATAAAAAAAGAGAGGCTATTTATTAATGATCTGATAGATAAAAAGTTGTGAAAAAAGTATTATTGTTAGCGGGGAATACGTTTAGAGCAAGAGGGTATTCTCAAATTTTATCAAAAAGAAAAGATATAAATTTAGTTGGATTATTTTATGGTTTTGAGGTTGAAAATATTCAGCCTCCAAAATTAAATTCTACGACTGTTGCTTTTTTCAAAAAAAACAAATTATCTTTGTCGAATTTGGAGAAGAGTGCCATTTTGACTTTCCAACAAAATAACATAGACTACATAAACACTCCAACAAAAGACGTCAACTCAAAAGAGGTTTTGAATCTTATTAAGCAACAAGATGTAGATTACATAATATACGCAGGATACGGAGGTCAAATACTTAGTAAAGACCATTTTGACAACAAAACCAAGTACTTGCATGCGCATCCAGGACTAATTCCTGAAGAGCGAGGAAGTACAACCATTTATTATAGCATTCTAAACCGTAATCAATGCGGAGTTTCAGTTTTTTTTATGAATGATAAAATTGACGCAGGAAAAGTTGTACATAGAAAAAACTATAATAGCCCATCTAAAGGTGTTGATATAGACATTTGGTATGATAATATCATCAGAGCGGACTGCTTAAATGAATCGTTGGACATTTTATTGGAAGACAACTATAAGGCAAAAGAACAGGTTGGTGAGCATGAAGATTATTTTATCATTCATCCTTTACTTAAACATATGGCAATTTTATCACTCAAAACAATTTAATTTTATGATATTATATATTGACCCTGGAACGGGTAGTTTATTAATAAGTGCCATAATAGGCTTGGGAATGACAATTCTTTTTACCGCCAAAGGTTTTTTTTATAAGACAATAGCCAAACTTTCAGGTAAATCTTATAAAGGCAGAAACGATTTTTCTGGCAAACTTGTATTTTTTAACGAGGGGAGAAACTATTGGAACGTATTTAAACCCATAGTAGAAAAGTTAATTAAGCAAAAACAAGAGTTTGTTTATCTTTCTGCGGACAAAAACGATCCCGGACTGAATATAAATAGCCAATATTGTGAGCCTATTTTTATTGGTAAAATGCAACAAGCGGTTTTCTTTTTAAACAGAATTAAAGCAAAAATGTGTGTTACAACTACTCCTCAATTGGACGTAATAGCTTTCAAACGCTCAAAAGAAGTTAAACATTATTGTTATTTAAATCATTCATTTGTAGATATACATGCTTATAAAAAATTTGCTTTTAGTTATTATGATTCTATTTTATGTGGAAGTAAATATCATATTAAGAATTTACGACAATTAGAGCAATATAGGAAAGACAAAAAAAAGATATTAATGGAGACAGGTTGTACATATTTTGATGAGTATAAAATAAATAGTATAACGACTGAAAGCCACGTGCTTTTAGCACCAACATGGGGAGATCGTTCGTTTTTAAATCAAAATTGCAAAGAGCTAATAAACTATTTACTGGAAGGTAAAAGTAAAATTGTTTTTAGACCACATCCGCAATCTTGGATTTCTGATAAAAAAGTTTTACAACAGATTACAGATATATTTGGCAGTAACGAAAAATTTGAGATTGATAAATCGACAGATAATAGCAAATCTTTAGAAAAAGCACATACTTTAATTTGTGATATTTCTTCAGGGATTATTTTTGACGCTGCTTTTATTTATAAAAAATCAATCATTGCAATAGATTTTAAATGGGATGACGGAGGCTATGAATCTTCTGATTTGGAAAACAAAGCATCAACGAATTATCTATTAGAAGATATAGGAAAAGTTATTTATCCCAACGATTATAAAAACATTAACAGCATTATTAAAGAAATTAAAAGAAAGGAAATAACAGAAGATGTAATCAACAAGCATATTTTCAATTTTCGAAAAGCTGGTAAAGTTTCAACAGAACAAATAATATCAATATTTAATAAAATAGATTAAGATGATTTTAGATAAATTATTAGAGATAATATTTGAGCAATTATATGCTCTTACGACGAATTATGGAGTTTCGATTATCCTTTTGAGTTTGGTAGTTACACTTATAATGTTACCACTTTTTTGGTATGCAGAGAAATTACAAAATAAAGAAAGAAAGCGAAAAGCAATAATGCAACCTGCTTTAGACAAAATCAAAAACATTAAAAACAAACAGGAAAAATTTTACTATACAAAAGAAATTTACAGGATAAACAACTACAAGCCCTATTATTCACTTACAGGACTTATTGGGTTAGCAATTCAAGTTCCATTTTTTATTGCAGTTTATATAATGCTCAAAGATTACACACTACTTGAAGGTGTTTCTTTTGGTCCTATTAATGATTTGTTTCAACCAGATAAAATTATTGAATTTTTAGGTATAACTATAAACTTATTACCAATACTAATGACTCTTGTAAATTTGGTTGGTGTTGGTATACAGTATAGATATATAGACAAAAGCGAAGCAGTACAGTTAGCTATAATTTCATTTGTGTTTCTTGTGCTTTTATATAACCTATCTGCAGCACTTGTGTTGTATTGGACAATGACTAATGTTTTTGCTATTGGTAAAAATTATTTGTTATCTCTAAAATTAGAGCAGGAACAAAAACGCAGTGTAAACGATGTTCTTAAAGATGTTAGCTTATTTATACGTCAATACTTTAAAGACACAATGCTCATCCTACTATCGATATTTACAGTTTATTTACTTATTAGCGTGATTAATTCTAATCCGATTTTAATTACTACAAAAAATGTTTTTTTAAGAGTACTTTTTACATGTTTAAGTTGTTTTTTAATTTTCATGTATTTAATAAAAAAATTAAAACATAATGTGGATAAAAAAGTTACACCACTCAACACTATAAAGGTGTCTGTTATTTCAAATATCACTATACTAATTGCTGTGATATTCGTTTTTGGCAGTATTTTATGGGGTTTAGTAATGACTAATGAAGTTAGAAATTATTCTGAAATAGGATTAAAATTAAAAGTGATAATTCTTATATCTGGGAGTATGCTTTCAATTATAGGCATAACATTATACTTTAGTAAACCTATTTTATTGTTTTTAAGAAAACCAATTTTTCCTAAAATTCCAAACGAAACAAAAACTGATAAGAATAAGTTAACCATGGTTATTACATCTAATCTACTATTTTGGTTATGTGTTTTTATATTAATACCTTTACAAATATACTTTTCTGTACCTGAGGACTTTGATTTTAAGCCCTTTCAGATTTTTTTACCATTATTAGCTCAAATCATATTTGCTTTAGGTGTAATATGGGTAGTAATTAAGATTGCTTTTAAGAAAAAAACATTAGTTGCAACACTAATAACAATAATTAGTTTTATACTTGTAATCAATCTTACGTACCCAACACCAGACTGGGGGTTATTAAAAGACTTTTTTTTTGAAAATTACGTAGTACTCCCTATTCCTTTGGTACAGAGTATGATTCAAATTACAGTAATTGTTTTGTTTTCAACTC
Source organism: uncultured Polaribacter sp. (assembly GCA_963422315.1). GTDB lineage: Bacteria > Bacteroidota > Bacteroidia > Flavobacteriales > Flavobacteriaceae > Polaribacter. The sequence goes on along the minus strand of OY729423.1, from coordinate 2,146,951 downwards.
TTGTTTTTTATTTGTTGTACTTTAAATGCCTTATACAAAAATTTTCTAAGTACATATCATTACTTTTTCTTTTTATCTCTTTAGGTTTAGTTGGACAAACGGTTTTTATATTCCTTAATGATATAAAAGTATTATCTGTTGTAATTAAGAAAGAACATGATATTTCTCCTATTAGGTTATCGAAAAACAAAAATACTGTAATTTTCTTTTCTGATGCTTTTGACGGAAATGCAATACCTTTATTATTGAAAGAATATCCGGAATTATATAAAAAATTAGATGGTTTTACTTATTATGCAGATGCAATATCACAGGGGTCATGGACTTGGAATGGAACACCAGGAATATTAGGAGGGCATGAATATACTCCATTTAATCATTTGGACAAAGACGGTAATATCTATCAAAAATCGCTGAAGCCATCAGTAGATAAATTTGCGAATGATTTTGCAGACTCTTTTGATGAGTTAAACTTTTATGGAAAACATATATTCAATAACGCACAAACATTTAATAATATTAAAAAATACGATTTAATCAAAGGTGATAATATGTTCCTTCAAAAAGAACTTAGGTCAAAACTATTTTCAATTACAATTTTTAAGACCGCTCCGCTAATTTTTAAAAATTTAATATATAACAAAGGTGGCTGGAGGCAATTTTTAGGAAAGAATTATTTACAATTAAAAATTGCTTATGATCGTTATAAAAGAGTTCAAGCTTTAAATAGTATTAAATTAGTAGATGGATATAATAATTGTTCTTTTATTTTCACAGAGGTTACACATGCACCTTTTCATTTAAATAAAAGCTTAACCTGGAATGATATTCCTGCACGGCCTTATTGGGGAACAGAAGGGGCAGCATTAAACTCCTCACATTTTGTGTTGAGAAAAATTTCAGATTTTATTGAAAAAGCTAAAGAATATAATGTTTATGATGACATGCAAATTATCATAGTTTCAGATCACGGTAATCAAGTAATTCCTCAAAACTTGACGAATGATAAATACGGTTTGTCATCGAGCAATGATCCTCTTTATAATAATCGTTTTAAATGTTATAGTGCACTACTAATGGTAAAGCAACCAAACTCAAATGGAAAACTAAAAATAAACACAAATACTTTTATGTCAAATGCAGACGTTCCTGCTATTATACAAGCTAACATTAATAATAACAGCCAAGAACTATTTGCTAAATTTAGAGATGAACCTAGAAAGCTTATTCACGTTTATCAGATTAACCCTCTTAAAGAAGAAGGTAAGTTACACATTCATATAGAAATGGATGGAACTTCGTTAGATACAAGTAAGTGGAAAGTACTTAGAAATGATTTTAAATAAATGTTGTCCTATAAAACTCAAAATTAGGTAAAAAATGTTTTTTAACCCTTAATAAACATGGGTTATTTTGTTAGGGATATTCGTAAAACTATAATTATTTGATTTTTAAAAATAAACAAGTTATCTGCTTTCGCAATTTTTATATGGCATTATTGAACTGGAAACAAGCTAGAGACACCATCATAAACATCTATAAAAAATCGAAAAATAAAACAATAACTCAATGGAACTAATCAACTAACAAAAAAAGTAAAACTAGTAGAAAATCATAGGATAGGTATGCCCAAAAATGAACAAAAAACCTAATTTTTACCAAAATTTAATATAAAAACTATCTCCGAGTTACATAAACGAAAAAATATTCGTGTTCTCTAAATCAAAAAAACTAAAACTGTGGAGTTTTACGAATACCCCTTACGGGGAATATCCCTAAATAAATTCACTTTAACTAAAACAGACGCTATTTTAACTATTTCAAACTTAAGAATTAATCGTTATTTTTTTTAATTAAATTTAAAGCGGAGCCTTCATTGTACCAGTCAATTTGATTTTTATTATAAGTATGATTAGCTACAATTACATCTGTACTTCCATTCTTATGAACAACTTGAATTGTTAAATGTCTGTTTGGTGCAAATTTATTTAGGTCTAAAAAGTTGAATGTGTCATCTTCTTGAATTAAATCATAATCAGATTCCTTATCAAAAGTTAAACTTAACATTCCTTGCTTTTTAAGATTAGTTTCGTGTATTCTTGCAAAAGATTTAACGAGTACAGCAGCAATACCAAGATGTCTGGGTTGCATAGCTGCGTGTTCTCTAGAAGAACCCTCGCCATAATTATGGTCGCCTACAACAATAGTCATAACGCCATTTTTTTTATACTCTCGTTGAATATCAGGCACTCCTCCGTACTCTCCAGTTAATTGGTTTTTTACAAAATTTGTCTTATTATTAAAAGCGTTTACCGCACCAATCAAAGTGTTGTTTGAAATATTATCTAAATGCCCTCTATAACGTAGCCACGGACCTGCCATTGAAATATGATCTGTTGTACACTTACCAAAAGCTTTAATAAGTAATTTTAAATTTATCAAACTACTACCCAAAGGTTTAAAAGGCTCTAATAATTGTAATCTTTCAGAATTTTCTTTTATATTAATTATAACTTTACTACCATCTTTATCTGGAGGAATAAATCCGTCATCATCTACTTCAAATCCTTTAGGCGGAAGCTCCCAGCCAGTTGGTTCGTCTAACATAATTTCCTCACCATTTTCGTTTATGAGCTTGTCTGTCATAGGGTTAAAATCGAGGTGTCCGGCAATAGCAATAGCCATCACCATTTCTGGGGATGCGACAAACGCGTGTGTATTTGGGTTTCCATCAGATCTTTTTGCAAAGTTTCTATTAAAGGAATGTATTATACTATTTTTAGGGGCGTTTTTAGGGTCTTCATATCTTCCCCATTGCCCAATACATGGTCCGCATGCGTTGGTAAAAATTTTAGCATTTAGTTTTTCAAAAATTTGTAAGATTCCGTCTCTTTCCGTAGTATATTTTACCTTTTCGGAACCCGGGTTAATTCCGAGTTCTGATTTAGTTTTTAGCCCTTTATTTATAGCTTGTTGAGCAATTGAAGAAGCTCTAGATAAGTCTTCGTAAGAAGAGTTTGTGCAAGAGCCTATTAAACCCCATTCAACCTTTAATGGCCAGTTATTTTTGTTTGCAGCTTCGGTCATTTCTTTACCAGGGTTAGTTGATAGGTCTGGAGTAAACGGTCCGTTTATTAGTGGGTTTAATTCGGATAAATTTATTTCTATAACTTTATCAAAATACTTGTACGGATCTTCATATACTTCTTTGTCTCCGGTTAGATGTTTTTTAATTTTGTCAGCAGCGTTTACTATTTCATTTCTTTCTGTAGCTCTTAAATAACGCTCCATAGATTCGTCGTAACCGAAAGTTGAAGTTGTAGCGCCAATTTCTGCACCCATATTACAAATGGTGCCTTTTCCAGTACAAGATATTTCGTTTGCTCCAGGTCCAAAATATTCTAAAATATAGCCTGTACCACCTTTTACAGTTAAAATATCAGCTACTCTTAAAATTATATCTTTAGGAGATGTCCAGCCAGACAATTTTCCTGTTAACTTTACTCCAATTACTTTCGGAAACTTTAATTCCCAAGCCATTCCTGCCATTACGTCAACTGCGTCTGCACCTCCGACTCCGATTGCCAACATACCTAATCCGCCTGCATTTACAGTATGAGAGTCGGTTCCTATCATAAGTCCGCCCGGAAAAGCATAGTTCTCTAATATTACTTGATGAATGATACCAGCACCTGGTTTCCAAAATCCTAATCCGTATTTGTTAGAGACAGATTCTAAAAAATTAAAAACTTCGTTGCTATTGTTTAAAGCGACTTGTAAATCTATACTCGCGCCGCTTTTTGCTTGTATTAAGTGGTCGCAATGTGTGGTTGTAGGTACAGCAACTTTACTTTTTCCTGCTTGCATAAATTGTAACAAGGCCATTTGTGCTGTCGCATCTTGTAAAGCAACTCTGTCTGGTGCAAAGTTTACGTAGTCTTTACCTCTTTTGTAAGTAGTAGTAGGAGTTGAATCCCACAAATGAGAGTATAATATTTTTTCGGATAGCGTTAAGGGTTTGTTTTTAAGTTTACGAGCTTTTTTTACTCTAATAGGAATTTTTTCATAAACTTTTTTAATCATTTTAATATCAAAAGGCATAATTCTTATATTTTAGTATTGCAAATAAACAAAATTATAGTGTAATTATTTTAAAAAAAAATTAATATTTTTAAAAAATTGGTTTTCATATAAAGAATTTTGTACATTTGAAAGTTTTAGGTAATTTAAAAAAAGAGAGAAATTTATATTAAAACTAACTGTAAATATTTAATAATATGGACAAAGAAATATTAGTAAAACGAAGCCTAATAATGATTAAAGGATATATTGTTTTAATTCCATTTCCTTTTACCGATTTGTCATACAGTAAAAAAGCTATCCCTTTTAAAGTATTCTCATGAAAATCTTAATATTTTTTTTATCAATCATTAGCTTTCTTTCATCCTATTCTCAAAACTATAAGGGTCCTCAAAACTATAAGGGAACACTTGGTAAACATCCAATTTATTTTAAAATTGAACATTATAGTGACGAATATATAGAAGCCAGTTATTTTTATAACAGTCATTTGAAAAACATTAAACTTAAAGGAGAATTAACTGTCGATGGCTATAATTTTTACTTAAAGTACTCTAAACCTGAAGAAAAAAAAGAACTTTTTATATTAAAAAAAACAAGTAATAAACTAATTGGTAAATGGATAAATGGAAAAGTATCTCTACCTGTAAATTTAATTAAGATTAATTTTGATTTTAAATCGTATAAGAAAAAGAGATTAAGATTAGAAAAATTAAATGTCCAAAAATTTGATAATTTAGAAATAGAATGGTTTAAAGAAAAGTATTCTGAAATAGAATTATTTAGGCTTAGGAATGGATTTAGCAAAAGCCAGAGAGAATATTTAAATAAAAAATTAGATAGCATTCAAAGATATTTTGCTTTGGAAAATTTAGAATGTGCGGGATACAATGTATCATTCCATATTAAACTTTTAACAAGTGAAATAGTATCATTTACTGAAAATTATAATGTTTATTGTGGTGGGGCTTACCCTGCTCATGGAGTTTCTCATTACAATTTTGATTTAGTAAAAAATAAAGAGATTGAAAATTTAAATGACTTATACCCTAAATTAAATTTTGTACAATTCTTAAAAAAGAAGTATCAAAATAGTGGATTAGATGGATTTGGTCCTAATAAATGTGAATTTTTTGAACCACATCGTAAAGATATATGGGAATATTCCGAATTCTATTTAACAAAAACTTCTATAATGATACAGCCATCATATCCGCATATGATGGCTCCTTGTAGAGAATATTTTGAAATTTTAAAACTTGAAATAGAAAAATAAACCCTTATATATCAAAAAAATACTACCTACATTTGTGGCTTGTTATTTTCGAGAAGTAAAATTCTGCTTTGAGGTAAACATTACTAATCCTAATTATATTTTAACGCGTAAAGGAAGTTTATAAAAACCATCTTTCTTGAATAAAAAAACGAGGAAAGCCTTATTAGTATTGAGATGTTTAAGGATTTTCTTACTTAAGTTCACAGTAAAAAATAAGTAGGCGAGAAATTCCCTCAAGTAGGCGAGAGATTCCCTCAAGTGTGCGAGAGATTCCCCCAAGTATGCGAGAGATTCCCTCAAGTAGGCGAGAGATTCCCTCAAGTGTGCGAGAAATTCCCCCAAGTAGGCGAGAGATTCCCTCAAGTGTGCGAGAGATTCCCTCAAGTGTGCGAGAAATTCCCACAAGTAGGCGAGAAATTTGCACAAGTTTTTAAAAAAAATAACAAATAATTAATTTAATAATAACTAAATATTTACAAAAATGAAAATTACAATTAGTGAAACAAACAAACAAATTAATGCAGTAGTCCCTTATGTTTTAGAACATAACGGCAGACTAAAAATCTATCAAGAGTTGGTAGATTCTGCAAAAGCACAAAGAGAAAATTGGAACGAACTTTATCCTATCTATCTTGATGATACCAAAAGAACAAAGTACGTTACTGCCGAAATAAACAAACTCAAGAAAGAAATAGACAAAATTTTAAGAGAAGTACGACAATTTGTAAAACACGGTCCTGTTCAAGACAATCTTACTGCCGATGATAGATTGATGTTTAATTTATCGGAAAGTTCGCCGCATACCAAAATTCCGAAACCTACTCGACAACTAATATTAGCAGTTCTTTTGCAGTCCAGAAGAATGTTTAAAATTCAAGCGTCTTTTGTTAGTTTGTCCGATTTTAATGACGGAACGGTGATTTCGAAAGAAGTAAAAGGTATTAATGTATTAGTTGTGATGAAAGATGTCGGCGATGATTCTGCTCCGACAGAAAGTGATTTTACTAGAAAAGAATATTTTACAAAATCTACTTTTGAGCTATTTTTTGAGGAAGAAGATATTCAGAAAACGGCTTATATGAAAGCAGCATTGGTAAACCCTACCGGAGAAATTGGTCCTTATGGCGAGGTGATAAAATTTGTAGTTCCTTCGTAAAATTATAAACAGATGAAAATAGGAATAGTTTGCTACCCGACCTTTGGTGGCAGCGGTGTTTTGGCTACAGAGTTAGGAATGACATTAGCAGACAAAGGTTATGAGATTCACTTTATAACTTATAATCAACCTGTTAGGTTAGATTTTATATCACATAATTTACATTTTCACCAAGTAATTTTAGAAGAATATTCGCTGTTTGAATATCAGCCTTATGAGCTTGCTTTGTCTAGTAAGATGGTAGATGTAATTAAGAAATTTAATTTAGAAGTTTTACATGTGCATTATGCAATTCCTCATGCTTACGCTGCTTATATGGCAAAACTTATGTTAAAGGAATTTGGAATTTCTATTAAAGTTATCACAACTTTGCACGGCACTGACATAACTTTGTTAGGGAGTCACCCGACGTATAAAACTGCGGTAGAATTTAGTATAAATAATTCAGATGTTGTAACTGCGGTTTCTAACAATTTAAAATCTACTACTAACAAATTGTTTAATATTCGAAAAAAAATTGAAGTTATTTATAATTTTATAGATATAAAAAAATATAATATAGAGTTTGAACACTTATCTAACAGAGACTCAATAGCAAAGCCTGAAGAACGAATAATTACTCATATTAGTAACTTTAGAGCGGTAAAAAGAATTGAGGATGTGATAAAAGTTTATTATAAAGTTCAGAAGGAAATTTATTCAAAATTACTTTTAATAGGAGAGGGACCAGAACGAGCAAAAGCCGAGACGTTAGTAAACAAATTAAACATTTCGGATAGGGTTATATTTTTAGGGAATAGTTCCGAAGTAATAAAAATATTGTGTTTTTCGGATATATTTTTATTGCCATCGCAAACGGAAAGCTTCGGACTGTCGGCATTAGAAGCTATGGCAGCAAAAACTCCTGTAATTTCTACAAATACAGGGGGGTTGCCAGAGGTAAATATAAACGGAGTTACAGGTTATTTAAGCAATGTAGGAGATGTTAAAGACATGGCAAAAAACACAATATCAATTCTTAAAAACGATAAGACATTAGAATTATTCAAGGCAAATGCAAAAGCACACGCAAAGAAATTTTCTTTAGAAAAAATTTTACCGATGTATGAAAAAATTTATAAATCGTGTCGTTAAACCAAAGTGTAATTCTAAATTTTACCAATATATTTTCGAATAAACCATTCTGCCGAAAGCAAAATAACTATAAAAAACATAAGCCACTTCCAGTTAATTAAATTTTGTTCCGAGACTATTAATTTTTGAGTATTATAAAATGACGAGTTCTCTAATAGCTTGTTTTTCAATTTATTAAAATCGTCTTTATAAAAAAATTCCCCTTGAGTATTGCTCGCTAACTTGAATAGTTTTTTAAAATTAGCATTTGTGAATTGTTCTTCAACTTGAAAATCTGTTATTTTAAATTTTCCGCTTTTATGTATTTTTTTATTAACCGCAGAAACTTTGTACTTGTAATTTCCAGGCGGAAGGTCTTCTATTTCTGTTTGAAAATTGTTTCTACCTAAAACAAAAGGCACTTTTATAGTCCTTTTAGTTGTAGCCTCCGTAATTTCAATTTCTAACTTTGCTCTGTGATCAAATTTATAATTTTTATCGGTGTAAAAAGCACTAATAAGAATAGTAGAATTAGCCGGATAAATAGCTTCCATATCTATTTCTAATCTACTTCTTTTTTTGTTTGACGCTAAATATTGTATCAAATTTCCGATAAACTCATCAAAATCTTCGAAAGAATTAGTGTTTACAAAAGATTTTGCTCTCCATTTCCAAATTCCTTCGCCAAACAAAACTCCTGTTTTTCGATTGTTTTCATCAAAAGTTGCCAATAATGGCTGCTTTATTTTAACTCCGTTAATGTTTTGATGAAGAAGAGTTTTGTGTTCTTTGGTAAAAGAGATATTTCCAAAAAAATCTTTCAATGGGTGAAACAAATTAAAATCTATATCTTTTTGATAAAATACCGGATAAGAATCGTAATAAGAAGCTCTATAGTCCTCTGTTTTATTCAAAACATTTTTATAAAACCCTAGCTTTTTACTGTTAATAAAATTCCAGTTCGTGTTAGTTCCCGAGACCAAAAGAAAATTGTGATTATTTTTTATTTTATCTAATATTAAGCTAAATTTTTGATTCGGCTGATACAATATAACTAACTGATAATCTCGAAGTTTCTTGTTAAAAGAATCAATTAGCACAATTTCAACTTTACGCTGCTTATTACTCTCAATAGATTTTTTAAAAGTCCCTAAATCTGGATGCAATACAGAAGTAATAAGCAGTATTTTTGTCTGCTCGTTAATTACTTCTACCGAAAAACCTTTTGAGTTGTTTTTAATGTTTTTTTCTCCGTTTAAAGTACCAATGCGAGCTGTATAATATTGCAATCCTTCTCTTTTTGAAGTTAAGTAAGTAGTTATTATTTTAGAATTTTCGTTTTTAGAAAATTTAATTCTTTTCTTAAGTATCCGTTTTCCGTTTTTAAATATAGATAAAATTGTGCTTACGGATTCTTTTCCTTCGTAATTTAAAAATGTTTCAATGGGAAATTTGTTTCCAATAAAGCTATATTTATTAAAGTTTATATGGCTTATTTTTAAATCTTTATAAAGCAAGGTATCTCCAAAAATAACCGGAAATATTTTTTGACTAGAATTTACAAACTCGTAATCGTTTCCGACAGTTTGATTTCCGTCTGTCAGTAATATAATCGGAGCGATATTTCCTTTGTTTAGATTGTTAGCGGAGGAAATTGCGTTTGCTAAATTGCTGTTTAAACCACTGAAAGTTAAGCTGTCTAATACGCTAAAACTACTGTCAAAAGTAAATTCTTGAACGCTAAATTTTTTATTTAATTCAAGATCATTTCTAATACTTTGTAAAAAACTATTAACAGATTTTTGTTCATTGAAAAAAGAAATAGATTTAGAATTATCAACCACAACAGACAAAACTGGCTTTATATTTTTAATTTCATTTTTTTTAATAACAGGGTTAATCAACAATAAGGCGAGTAAAAAAATTGCAGTAAACTTTAAAAAAAATAAAAGCAAATACACTTTCGGTCGCTTGTTTTCCTTAAAAAAATATTGAAAAAAAGCTATAGAAAAACTTAATACTACGGCAAGAATTATATAAATAGTCGTGATAGTTTGCAAACTATGATTTCTTTTTAGTTAAAAAACATTTAGCATGTCTCATTTCAATTTTTTAAAAATTATCCGAATACCCCACTGCCTTTCCGATAAGCGTAGCAGAAGTGCAATTTTCAATTTTTACATCTACAAAATCTCCTATTTTATAACTTTCTTTCGGAAAAACGACTACCGTATTTTGTGAATTTCTACCTTTCCACTCGTTCGGATTTTTCTTTGAATCTCCTTCAATTAATACTTCTTCAATTTTACCAATATAGCATTTTGCTCTAAGCAACGAATGCTTTTGTTGTAAGGCTATAACCTCTTTTAGTCTTTCTTTTTTTACTTCTAAAGGCACATCGTCATTCATTTTTTTTCCTGCTAAAGTTCCCGGTCTTTCAGAATAGGAAAACATAAATCCGAAGTCGTATTTAACAAATTCCATCAGGTCTAATGTGTCTTTGTGGTCTTGCTCCGTTTCTCCGCAAAACCCAACAATTATATCTTGACTTAACCCAATATCAGGAATAATTTTAAAAATATTTTTTATTAATTCTATGTATTCTTCACGACTATATTGTCTGTTCATCGATTTTAAAATAGAATTACTCCCACTTTGAACCGGCAAATGAATATACTTGCATATATTTTTGTGTTTTGCCATCGTATGTATAACCTCCAAATCCATATCTTGAGGGTTTGAAGTAGAAAAACGAAAACGTGTTTTCGGAAATTCGGTAGCACACATATCTAACAATGACGCAAAGTCTATCGCCGTAGCTTGTGCAATTTTCGAAGCCTTTGCAAAATCCTTTTTCAAACCTCCGCCATACCACAAATAGCTATCGACATTTTGACCAAGAAGAGTAATTTCTTTATATTTTTTATCAACTAACGATTGAATTTCTTTCAATATACTTTTCGGATCTCGACTTCTCTCTCGTCCCCTCGTAAAAGGAACCACACAAAATGTACACATATTATCACAACCGCGAGTAATAGAAACATAAGCCGAAACTCCATTTGTGTTTAACCTTACTGGCGAAATATCTCCGTAAGTTTCATCCCTTGATAGTATAACATTAACGGCACTTTTACCTTCGTTTACTTCTTCCAAGAGATTTGGCAAGTCTTTATACGCATCTGGTCCGACAACCAAATCAACTATTTTTTCTTCTTCTAAAAACTTCTCTTTCAAACGCTCTGCCATACAACCCAAAACGCCGATTTTCATTTTAGTATTTACTTTTTTTACCGCATTATATTTTTGAAGCCTTCTTCTTACCGTAGTTTCTGCTTTTTCCCTAATAGAGCAAGTATTAACCAATACCAAATCGGCTTCTTCCAACTTATGTGTAGTATTATAGCCTCGTTTATATAAAATTGAAGCAACTATTTCGCTATCGTTCATATTCATCTGACAGCCGTAGCTTTCTATAAATAATTTTTTAGTATTACCGAATTTTGGCTCGGTTAATAGTGCTTTTCCTTGTACTTTTTCGTCAATAACTTTTAAATGACTCATTTTAAAATTTCTTTGTTAATTTTTTTTAATATAGCAAAGATATAATTTAGTTTTGTTATCCTTGCTTTAAAATTTTGGGTAGCGTCTCAAATACTTTGAAATTAGTATATTTAAAAAAAACAAATGGATCATTTCAAAAAAATATTGTGTTACTATTGTAATTCATCAGACTTACAAAAGAACGGAAAAAAACAGACAGAAGAAACAGAGTTACAGGTGTAAAAAATGTAAGAAGAATTTTATTTTAATGAAAGTGTTTTTAATAAGAAAAGTACCTAATTAACTTATGGCACTACCAAAAAATCAATGCTTTCAAAAGAAATTTTGAAGTAAAATTCTTTGACTGTAAGAAGTTTAGGGTTTTCTTACAGGCACTATATAGCAGAGTTTTTACAGGAATTGTATATTTCTAATTGAATCTGATGGAAGTAAAATTAGAGTTATACGACCTTTGCTAAATTGTAATATACTTATATTTGCGCTTTCTTAAAAAAACTAACTTTAAAATGAAAACACTAAAAGATTTTAATTTCAAAAACAAAAAGGTGCTGATAAGAGTAGATTTTAATGTTCCTTTAAATGAAGATTTTGAAGTAACGGATGCAACAAGGATTCAAGCTGCAAAAGCTACTATAACTGATGTTTTAGATCAAGGCGGAAGCTGTATTCTAATGTCGCACTTGGGTCGTCCAAAAGGCTTTCAAAACGAATTTTCGTTAAGCCATATTGTTAAAAAAGCATCACAAATTATAGGTGTCGATATAAAATTTGTTCCAGACTGTACCGGAAAAAAAGTAGAAGAAGCCGTTGCAAACTTAAACCCAAGGGAAATTCTACTTTTAGAAAATTTACGATTCTACGAGGAAGAGAAAAAAGGAAATGCTGTTTTTTCAGAAAAATTATCAAAATTTGCGGATATTTATATAAATGACGCTTTCGGCACAGCACATAGAGCACATTCTTCTACAACTATTATTGCTAAATTTTTTAAAGAAAACAGAGGTATCGGAAATCTATTAGCAAAAGAAATAAGTAGCATAGATAAAGTATTAAACAACTCAAAAATCCCAGTATTAGCCGTTTTAGGCGGAGCAAAAGTTTCTTCAAAAATTACTATAATCAAAAATATTTTAGATAAAATAGACCACTTAATCGTTGGCGGTGGTATGAGCTTTACTTTTATCAAAGCACAAGGCGGAAAAATTGGAAATTCTATTTGCGAAGATGATAAACTCGGATTAGCGTTAGAAATTTTAGAACAAGCAAAAGCAAAAGGAGTACAAGTCCATCTTCCTGTTGATGTTATTGCAGCAGATGATTTTAGCGACAAAGCAAACACTCAAATTTGTGAAATTTACAATATCCCGAACGGTTGGGAAGGCGTTGATGCTGGTCCAAAATCGTTAGAGATTTTTGATAAAATTGTAAATAAATCTAACACCATTTTATGGAATGGTCCATTAGGCGTTTTTGAAATAAAGCCCTTTGCAAACGGAACTATTGCTTTAGGAAATTCTATCGCTAATGCTACTAAAAACGGAGCATTTTCTTTAGTCGGAGGTGGCGATTCGGTTGCGGCAGTAAAGCAGTTTGGGTTTTCTGATAAGGTAAGCTATGTTTCTACCGGAGGAGGTGCAATGTTAGAAATGTTAGAAGGTAAATCCCTGCCAGGAATCGACGCAATACTCAACTAAAAACTAATCTTTTAAGGCTTGACTATACATAAAAAACCACCTCAACGTTGAGATGGCTCTTTGTAAAAAAAGTGGTCCCACATGGATTTGAACCATGGACCTTCTGATTATGAGTCAGATGCTCTAACCGATTGAGCTATGGGACCTAATAATATTTCGCAAATTTAATATTTATTTTAAATATTCAGTACATAAAAAATTAAAAATTTAATAACTTCTTCTCGTTATCAAATTAACGAAGTTTTTTAGCTTTAGCTTGTTTTTGGCAGAAATATCTAATTGAAGTAAGGTGTCAAAGGCTTGCTGTATATAGTGCGATATTTGTTCTTTTATTAAAACTGGAATATCATACAATTCAAAAATTCGCTTTACTTCATCTATTTTAGCAGAGTTATTGCTTAATTTTTGTTTATATAAAAACAATAATTTACTTTTGTCTTCTTCATTTGCTCTTTCTAAAGACTTCAAATACAAATAAGTTTTTTTATTTTTTATAATATCACCTCCAGTTTGCTTTCCAAAAACTTTGGTATCGCCATAAATATCTAAAAAGTCGTCTTGCAATTGAAATGCTAATCCGATATTTATACCAAAACTATATATTAAGTTAGTATTTTTTTCAGACGCTTCCGACACAATAGCACCCATTTTTAAAGCGGTAGCAACGAGTACAGAAGTTTTTAGCCTAATCATATTTATATACTGGTCTATCGTAACGTCATCTCTAGTTTCAAAATCGATGTCTAATTGCTGACCTTCGCACACTTCTATGGCGGTTCTATTAAAAAGTTTAATTAGGCTTTGAAAAATTATAGTTTCGTAGTTTTCAAAATGTTGATATACCATAATTAGCATAGCATCTCCCGACAGAATACTGGTGTTTATGTTCCATTTTTTATGTACAGTTTTTTTGCCTCTACGCAATGGTGCTTGATCCATAACATCATCGTGAATTAAGGTAAAATTATGAAAAAGTTCTATCGCTAAAGCTACTGGAAGTGCTTTTTTAAACCCTCCAGAAAAAATATCTGCTATGATTAGAGTTAAAGCTGGGCGAACTCTTTTGCCTCCTAATTTTATTATATAATCTATCGGCTCATAAAGCCTCTTTGGCTCTTTAATCCATTCTTTAGATTCTAAATAATTTGAAAACTCTTGTTTATAATATGAAATATCCAAAGTATATAATTTTGTTAAATTAAGATTCTAACTTTTTATAAGCCGAATAATCATTCAAAAATAAAAATTTAATTGCCGAAATTTAATTTGTCTATATAACTTAACAGCTCATTTCGTCCGTAACCAGTACTAGAAGAGGTTACTATGCAAGGTGGTAAACTTTCCCATGTGTGCAGAAGTTCTTTTTTATAAAAATCTATATTCTGATTTAATTTAGACGTTCCTAATTTGTCTGCTTTAGTAAAAACGATGCAAAAGGGAATTTTATTTTTTCCTAAAAATGTCATAAGCTCTAAATCTAATTTTTGAGGTTTGTGCCTCGAGTCTATTAAAAGAAATACACATACCATCTGTTCTCTCTCTTTAAGGTAGCTATATATAAAGTTTTTAAAAACTTCTCTTTTCTTTTTAGAAACTTGTGCGTATCCGTAGCCTGGTAGGTCGACTAAAAACCAATTATTGTTTATTTTAAAATGATTAATAAGCCTTGTTTTTCCGGGTTTATTTGAAACTTTGGCTAAATGTTTGATATTCACAAGCATATTAATCAGTGAAGATTTACCGACATTAGAGCGACCGATAAATGCGTATTCGGACAATTGTGTTTTAGGAGTGTTAGCCACGCTGCTGTTGCTAGTTACAAATTCCGCAGATTTTATTTTCATTAAAATTATAAATTGTTTGAAATTAGCCAGTTATAAAGAATTTTGTTAAATTCTTTAGGTCTTTCCATCATAGCGGCGTGTCCACATTTTTCAATCCAAAACAACTCTGAATTTGGCAGTAATTTATTAAAATCTTCTGCTACTCTCGGAGGTGTAACAGTATCTTGTTTGCCCCAAATTATACAAGTCGGCTGCTTCATTTTCGGAAGGTCTTTTGCCATATTGTGCCTAATAGCATTTTTTGCAATTGCCAAAATTTTTACTACAGAGCTGTTATCATTCACAATGCTATAAACATTGTTCACCATTTCTTTAGAAGCTGTTGAAGGGTCAAAAAATACACTTCTAACTTTTTTTTCAATATATTCGTAATTCCCTCTTTTTGGAAAGGTGTCTCCCATAGATTTTTCGTATAAGCCAGAGCTTCCAGTTAAAATTAATGCTCTTGTTTTTTTAGCGAAGTGTTTAGAAAAATAAAGCCCAATATGACCTCCGAGCGAATTTCCTAAAATAATAGCCTTATCTATTTTTTTAAATTTCATAAATTCGTCTAAAAACTTTGCAAAATTTTTAACATTAGTTTTTATAAGTGGCAATTTGTGTAATGGCAACTTTGGGATTATTACTCTGTAATTTTTATTAGAAAAATATTTGAAGGTATCATTAAAATTACTAAGCTCTCCCATCAAACCGTGTAGAACAATAATAGTGGAACCTTGTCCAGCTTCGACGTATTCAAATTTTCCTTCTTTTTTTAGGTAGTCAGTCATTATGTTTCTCAATTCACTTAATAGCAAATATAATTCTTTTTTTATATAGCGATATGTTTTTTCTATTATTATATCCAAATGAATCGTTATTGCTTGTTTATCATTAAAAGAAAAAGCCACTTATAAATTCTAAATGGGTTTTTTAAAATTTATATAACTTTTATAAATTAAGTTTTTTACAACTTACATTCAACAAATAAATGCAATTTTTTTATTGTTATTAATAACCTAAATCTAGCGTTTGTTTATTCTTTGGTTTTAACATATTTAGGAACAAGTTTAAAATAGTCTCCATTATTCCTAATTACGTCTCTTACAATAGAAGATGATATATAAGAAATTTGAGCATCGGCTAATAAAAATACTGTTTCTATAGTTGCTAATTTCCTGTTGGTATGTGCAATTGCTTTTTCAAATTCAAAATCAGCTGGATTACGCAGTCCTCTTAAAATATAATTTATATCATTTTTTTTACAAAAATCTACTGTAAGCCCTTTATAAGAAGTTACTTTAATTTTAGGATTATTTGCAAAGGTGTCTTTAATAAATTTTATTCGCTCATCTTGAGTAAACATATATTTTTTTTCAACGTTTGTACCTACTCCGATAATAAGCTCATCGAATAAGTTTATGCCACGAACGATAATATCTTTATGACCAAGCGTTATTGGGTCAAAAGATCCGGGAAAAATAGCTCTTTTCATAACAAATGCAAGGTATTAAACATCAACATACTAAAAAAACAAAAAAAAGTTATTTTATCATATTATGAGTTTTTGGAGCTTACCTTAAATATAGGAGTTATACCTTTTATGGGCTTATTAATTATGCTGTCGTTTATTGTAATTTTTAGTGCATCTATTATATGTGTTTTTAAATGTAATTTATTATGAGTTAATCTTATTTCTCTTGTCGGTGGCGAATTTTTAAATTCACGTAAACAATTTTTATCTTCCTTATTCAAATCTAACGTGTGTAAATACGGCAATAAAGTCATCCCCATACCTTTTTTAGAAAGTTTAATTAGTATGTCAAAATTGTTGCATTCTATCTGAACCCTTTTTTTTCGATTTGTTTTGTGATTTATATTAAAATTTGTAGTACCGTCTTTAAAAGAATGTATGTCTTTTAACAACAAAAGGTCTTCTGTTTTTAGGTCTTCGGTTGCTATTTGGGTTTTTTTATAAAGGCGATGGTTTTTGGGAATAAAACTTATGAAAGCCTCGTAATACAAAGGCTTTTCTACAATATATTCGTTTTTTAAAGGAATGTCAACTATACTGGCATCTATTTTTCTATCAATTTGATTTTGTACGATTTCTTCGGCTGTTAATTCTACAATTGTCAAATTAATTTTAGGGTATTTGTTTGTAAAATTTTCTAAAAAAACAGGCAGTAGTGTTGATGTAATTGTAGGAATAATACCTAACTTAAATTCCCCAACTAAATGTCCTTTTTGGTGCTTGATAATATCGATAATTTTATTACTCTCGTCTATAACAATTTTTGCTTGCTCTACTATTATTTCCCCAATTTCCGTCAATTCTATTGGCTTTTTTGAACGATTAAATATTTTTATCTCTAATTCGTCTTCTAATTTTTGAATTTGCATACTCATAGTGGGTTGAGTTACAAAACTTTTTGCCGATGCTTCTGTAAAATTCTTATATTTAGCAACCGCTATAATGTATTTTAATTGAGTAATTGTCATTGCAAAATAGGAATAAAAAGTATTCTTTTAAAGGAATATAACAAACAATATTAGGTTAAAAATTTTACACCCCAAAAACGGACTATAAAAATATACTTTTTTCCCTCAAACAACAAATCAGTTTTATAAATTCAAAAAAATAACTCTGTTGATTGATAAGATTAGTCTCTCGATGATAAGCGTAATTTGATGTATAGTGTCAGCAAAAAATCTTCACTGTTTTTTTTATTTAAGATAATTATTTGTTTATCGTTAAATTATTTTGAGCTTTGCACAAATAGATGGATTAAATTTAAAAATAAATTTTAATCATTTGATTATCAAGTGTTTAAAACAGCAATAGCTTGTATAAAAATCCTAAAAACACAGTGTCTTATTTTTTTAGTACAACCAGTTTTTTAAAAGTAGAGGATTGTTAAAATTTAGTTTTTCAAAGGACTCTTTTAATTATTTGTTTTTTTATTAAAAAAATAACTACATTTGCAAACTCTAAAAATTCTTTAAGAGATAAATTTTAATTGATAAGAAACGCTTAATTATTTAGATAATTTTTAGGAGTAAAAATAACGCTGTAATCTTAAACTTTTAAATAATAAATATGTACACAGATCCAATAGCGGATTACCTTACAAGAGTTAGAAATGCTATATCTGCGGGACACAGAGTAGTAGAAGTTCCGTCTTCAAATTTAAAAAAAGAAATTACCAAAATATTGTTCGATCAAGGGTATATTTTAAGCTATAAATTTAATGACGACAAAGTTCAAGGAGCAATAAAAATAGCATTAAAATACGACAAAAACACAAAAAAATCTATAATTAGAAGCCTTAAACGAATAAGCTCTCCTGGTTTAAGAAAATATTCGAGTTCAGTAGAAATGCCTAGAGTATTAAACGGACTCGGAATTGCTATTGTCTCTACCTCGAAAGGTTTGATGACAAACAAAAAAGCACGCCGAGAAAACCTTGGGGGAGAAGTTTTATGCTACGTATATTAAAACCTTAAAAAATGAGTAGAACAGGAAAAATACCAGTTGACATTCCACAAGGTGTTGATGTAAACATATTAGACAAAAAACTTGTAGTTAAAGGTAAATTAGGAGAATTGACTCAAACTATATCAGAAGGCATTTCGATTAAAAAGCAAGAATCTAACCTGCTTATAGAAAGAGAATCGGAAAGTAAAAACCATAAAGCACAGCACGGCTTGATGAGAGCTTTAGTTAAAAATATGATTGAAGGCGTTAGCAAAGGTTGGGCTAAAGAATTAGAGTTAGTCGGAGTAGGTTATAGAGCTTCAAGTAAAGGACAAAGACTAGAATTAGCTTTAGGTTTTTCTCATAATATTGTTTTAGAACTATCCGAAGAAGTTAAAGTTAAAACGGTATCAGAAAAAGGAAAAAATCCAATAATAAAATTAACATCTTTTGATAAGCAGTTAGTCGGTCAAATTGTTGCAAAAATTAGAAGTTTCCGTAAGCCAGAACCATATAAAGGTAAAGGAATTAAGTTTGTAGGCGAAGTATTAAGAAGAAAAGCAGGGAAGTCTGCATAAATACAAAATAAAATCAAAATGGCACTATCAAAGCTAAAAAGAAGACAAAGAATTAAGCGCAGGATTAGAAAAGTTGTTTCTGGTACAGCTGAAATACCGAGATTGTCAGTTTATAGAAGTAACAAAGAAATATATGCACAATTAGTAGATGACGTAAAGGGAGTTACTTTAGCTTCAGCATCATCGAGAGATAAAGACATAAAAGTGAATACTAAATCGGAAGCATCTAGATCGGTAGGTAAGTCTATTGCTCAAAAGGCTATAAAATTTGGAATTAAATCAGTTTCTTTTGATAGAAACGGATATTTATATCACGGAAGAGTTAAGTTGTTAGCAGATGCTGCAAGAGAGTTCGGACTAAAATTTTAAAATAGTTATGCAAGATTACAGAGAGGTAGAAAGAGTTAAGCCAAGCGGTTTGGAGCTTATAGACAAATTAGTAGGAGTACAGCGAGTAACAAAAGTAACCAAAGGAGGAAGAGCATTTGGTTTCTCTGCAATTGTTGTAGTTGGAAATGGCGAAGGTGTTGTGGGTTGTGGTTTAGGAAAGTCAAAAGACGTAACTTCTGCAATTGCTAAAGCCACAGAAAATGCAAAGAAAAAGTTAGTAAGAATATCTATTATAAATGGTACTCTTCCGCACGAGCAGAAAGGAAAGTATGGCGGAGCAAAAGTTTTTATCAAACCGGCTTCTGCAGGTACCGGAGTTATTGCTGGAGGTGCTGTTCGTGCAGTATTAGAGTCTGTCGGAGTACACGATGTGCTATCAAAATCTCAAGGCTCGTCTAACCCTCATAATGTTGTAAAAGCAACACTTGACGCACTACTACAATTGCGAAGCTTACATACTATTGCTGAACAAAGGGGTGTTTCTTACGATAAAGTATTTAATGGATAAAATTCGATAAACGAACGCTATGGCAAAACAGCTTAAAATAACACAAATAAGAAGTCAGATAGGACGCTTAAGTAGTCAAAAGAAGACTTTAGTAGCTTTAGGTCTGGGCAGAATAAGTAAAACCGCTAAACACGAAGCAAGTTCTTCGATATTAGGAATGATAAACAAAGTTTCACATTTAGTTTCTGTCGAAGAACTAAAATAAGATATTTATAAAGATGATTAGTTTACATAACTTACAACCAGCAAAAGGGTCTGTAAAAAAAGGCAGAAGATTAGGACGAGGCGAGGGTTCAACTCGTGGAGGAACTTCAACGAGAGGGCATAAAGGAGCAAAATCTCGCTCGGGTTATTCTAAAAAAATTGGTTTTGAAGGAGGTCAAATGCCACTACAAAAACGAATTCCAAAGTTTGGGTTTAAAAATATTAACCGAAAAGAATATCAAGGCGTCAATTTAGACAAACTACAATATTTAGTTGATAATGGAAAAATAACGGACACGGTTAATTTAGATATTTTGGTGTCTAACAGGTTGGTAAGAAAAAACGAATTAGTAAAAATATTGGGAAGAGGAAAATTAAAAGCAAAGCTAAATATAACCGTACATAAGTTTACTGCTTCGTCAAAAGAAGCAATTGAAGCTACTGGCGGTAAAGCTATTACTTTATAAGATTTTGTAAATGATTAATTTATTTAATAGATTAAAAAACATATTTAGCATAAAGGAGTTAAAAGACAAAATACTTCTTACTATAGGCTTAATAGCGGTGTATCGTTTTATGGCTGCTGTTCCTCTTCCAGGGATTGATCCGCTACAATTAACAGCACTAAAAGAGAGTGCCTCTGGTGGCTTGTTAGGTCTGTTGAATGCTTTTACTGGGGGTGCTTTTGCGAGAGCTTCGGTAATGGCTTTGGGTATTATGCCGTACATTTCGGCGTCTATTGTAGTCCAACTAATGGGTATTGCTTTTCCTTATTTACAAAAATTACAAAAAGATGGAGAAAGTGGTAGAAGAAAAATTACACAAATTACCAGATGGCTTACAATAGGTATTACTTTAGTTCAAGGGCCTACCTATATTGCGGCAATTAAAACTCAATTTAATCTTCCGCCGTCGGCTTTTTTAGTAGAAGATTTTACGTTTTTCTTATCTTCAATTATTATTCTTACTGCGGGAACAATTTTTGCAATGTGGCTCGGAGAACGAATTACCGATAAAGGCATCGGAAATGGTATATCTTTGTTAATAACGGTAGGTATTATTGCTAGCTTTCCTTCTGCGTTTTTGCAAGAGTTTGTTTCAAAAACTACAAACGAGGGTGCTGGCGGAATTATGTTTATTTTAATTGAACTTATAGTTTGGTTTATAGTGATATTGTTAACGGTATTGTTAGTTTCCGCTGTTAGAAAAATTACAGTTCAATACGCAAGGAGAAATACTATTGGAAGCAGACAAGAAGTTACTGGTTCGAGAGATTATATTCCACTAAAGCTAAATGCATCTGGCGTTATGCCAATTATTTTTGCACAAGCCTTAATGTTTGTACCTGGGGCTATAGGTCAATCGTCTTACCTTGAAGGTACAAGCTTAGGTCTTTGGATTCAGGTTAATCTCGGTCAAGGAGCTTTATTTGGTCTTTGGTATAATGTTTTGTTTTCGCTACTAATAATTATCTTTAGCTACTTTTACACTGCCATAACAGTACCTACTAATATAATGGCAGAAGATTTAAAAAGGAGCGGAGGCTTTATTCCAGGAATAAGACCAGGAAGAGATACGGCTGAAAGGTTAGATATTGTGTTGTCAAGGATTACATTTCCGGGTTCGTTGTATTTAGTAGGTCTTTCAATTTTACCTGCTATTGTAGTAAAATTCGGAATTCAAGAAAACTGGGCTATCTTTTATGGTGGAACCTCTTTAATTATTATGGTGGGAGTTGCGATAGATACGCTACAACAAGTCAATTCGTATTTATTGAATCGTCATTACGACAGCTTAATGAATGTAAAGAGTAAAAAATAGTAAAATTAAATAATATGGCTAAACAAGAAGCTATTCAGCAAGAAGGAATTATAACTGAATCATTGTCAAATGCTATGTTTCGCGTAGAATTAGAAAGTGAGCATATAGTTACAGCTCATATTTCTGGAAAAATGCGAATGAATTACATTAAATTATTACCTGGAGATAGAGTAAAATTAGAAATGAGTCCTTATGATTTGACTAAAGCTAGAATAATTTATAGGTATTGAAAATAAAATTAGTGAATAAGAGATAAAAGTTGAATATATTTGCGTTTTTTTTAATAGTAAAAAGCAATTACTGGGAAATTATCTCAATTATTTAGTTTGACAACCCCCAGTTAACCTGCTGATAAATAGAAAGTTAAACGCTGAATAGAAAACTAAAATAACGAGTAGATGAAAGTTAGAGCATCAGTAAAAAAGAGAAGTGCTAATTGTAAAATAGTACGCAGGAATGGTAAATTGTATGTAGTGAACAAAAAAAACCCAAGGTTCAAACAAAGACAAGGATAAACAAAATTAATTATGAATTACGAACTGTAAATTATGGCAAGAATAGCAGGTGTAGATATAGCAAAAAACAAAAGAGGAGTAATAGCTCTAACATATATTTTTGGTATAGGTAGTAGTAGGTCAAAAAAGATTTTATCAGATGCAAAAGTATCTGAAGATATTAAAGTCCAAGACTGGACAGATGAACAAATATCTACTATAAGAGAGCAGGTTGGTCTATATAAAATAGAAGGAGAGCTTCGCTCGGAAATACAATTGAGCATTAAGCGATTAATGGATATTGGTTGTCAAAGAGGAGTTCGTCATAGGCTTGGACTACCATTAAGAGGTCAGCGAACAAAGAATAATTCGCGAACTAGAAAAGGTAAGAGAAAAACTATAGCTAACAAGAAAAAATAAATTTTTATAAATAATATGGCGAAAACAAGTTCAAAAAAAAGAAAAGTAATAGTAGATGCTTTTGGTGAAGCACATATTAATGCTTCTTTTAATAATATTATTATATCCTTAACAAACAAAAAAGGAGAAGTAGTTGCTTGGTCTTCGGCTGGAAAAATGGGATTTAAGGGTTCAAAAAAGAACACTCCTTACGCTGCACAATTAGCGGCAGAAGACTGTTCAAATAACGCAAAAGAAGCTGGTATAAAAAAGGTAAAAGTATTTGTTAAAGGGCTGGGAAATGGCAGAGAATCGGCTATTAGAACTATTCATAATTCGGGGATTGAAGTAGCAGAAATAATTGACGTTACACCTATTCCACATAACGGTTGCAGGCCACCTAAAAGAAGAAGAGTATAAAAAGATAAAAAATGGCTAGATATAAAGGACCAAAAACAAAAATAGCAAGAAAATTTGGCGAACCTATTTTTGGAGAAGACAAAAGTTTTGAAAGAAAAAAATACCCTCCAGGACAGCACGGACAAACAAGAAAAAGAAATAAAAAATCAGAATATGCTGTTCAGTTAAAAGAGAAGCAAAAAGCTAAATATACTTACGGTATTTTAGAACGTCAATTTAGTAATTTATTTAAAAAAGCACAAGCTTCTCAAGGAATTACAGGTGAAATTTTACTACAGTATTGTGAATCTCGTTTAGATAATGTCGTTTACAGAATGGGTATATCTATCTCTAGAAGAGCTGCCCGTCAGTTAGTTTCTCATAGACATATTACTGTAAACGGAGAGGTTGTAAATATACCTTCTTATAGATTAAAAGAGGGAGACGTTGTTGGGGTAAGAGAGAAGTCTAAATCATTACAATCTATTGAAGATTCATTATCATCTTACACTAAAGCTTACGAATGGATAGCTTGGAATCCAGATAAAAAAGAAGGAACTTTAGTAAAAATACCAGAAAGATTACAAATCCCAGAAGATATTAAAGAACAATTAATCGTAGAACTATATTCTAAATAACACTATAAAAATAAAGCTAATTTATGGCAATTTTAAATTTTCAAAAACCTGACAAGGTAATAATGTTAGACCACAACTATTTTAAAGGTAAATTTGAGTTTAGACCTTTAGAACCTGGTTTTGGTTTAACAATCGGTAACGCATTAAGAAGAGTTCTTTTATCTTCTTTAGAAGGATTTGCTATTACTTCTTTAAAAATAGAAGGCATTGAGCATGAGTTTTCAACAGTAACAGGTATTGTAGAGGATGTTACTGAAATTATTTTAAATTTAAAACAAATTAATTTTAAACAAGAAGTAGAGGATACAAAAAAAGAAACGGTGTCTATTTCAATTTCTGGTCAAGAACAATTCAAGGCTGGTGATTTACAAAATTTTATTGTAGGATTTAAAGTATTAAATCCAGAATTGGTGATATGCAACATGGATCCTTCTGTGAAATTAGATGCAAAAATAACTATTGAAAAAGGTAGAGGGTTTGTATCATCAGAAGAAAACAAAAAAGAGTTAGCTCCATTAGGAACAATCTTTACAGATTCTATTTTTACACCGATTAAAAACGTAAGATATAGTATTGAAAATTACCGTGTCGAACAAAAAACAGACTTCGAGAAATTAGTTTTTGACATAGTTACGAACGGCTCTATAATCCCAAAAGATGCTTTAACCGAAGCTGCTAAAATTTTAATCCAACACTTTATGCTATTCTCTGATGAGTTAATTTCTTTAGAATCACACGAAGTAGTAAAAGCAGATATGTATAATGAAGAAATAATACACATGCGAAAATTACTGAAAACTAAATTAATAGATATGGACTTGTCAGTAAGGGCTTTAAATTGCTTGAAAGTTGCCGAAGTAGAAACACTTGAAGATTTAGTTGCATTTAACAAAAATGATTTAATGAAGTTTAGAAATTTTGGCAAAAAATCTTTAACAGAATTAGAAGAGCTGATTTTTGTTAAAGGTTTAAGTTTTGGAATGGATTTAACAAAATATAAATTAGACAAAGACTAGCCTTTCATATTTTTGCTCCCAAAAAAACTTGGTTGAGCAAGATGAAAGTGTAAAATTAACACCATGAGACACGGTAAAAAAACAAATCATTTAGGAAGAAAAACAGCACATAGAAAGTCGATGTTAGCAAATATAACTTGTTCTTTAATAAAGCACAAACGTATTAATACAACGTTAGCAAAAGCAAAAGCCTTGAGAGTTTTTGCCGAACCCCTTATTACTAAATCTAAAAAAGACACAACTCATAGCAGACGTATCGTGTTTTCTAAATTACGTGACAAATATGCCGTTACAGAATTGTTTAAAGAAATTTCTGTAAAAATTGAAGATAGACCTGGCGGTTATTTGAGAATTATTAAATTAGGAAATAGGTTAGGCGACAACGCTTCTATGGCGATGATTGAGTTAGTTGATTACAACGAGATATACAATCCTAATTCTAGAAAAACTAAAAAAACTACCCGTAGAAGTAGAAAGACTAAAAAAACCGTAGCTGAACAAGAAAATGAAACAGCAGCAGAGGTAAAAACAGAAGAAGAAAAGTAGTCGTATTTTGGGTTTTTACTAAACACCAATTTTTTATGTTGGCTATATTCTAACATAAGACTTAAATAAGTTGTATATTTGCTAAAACTTTACAAAATGATACCTAAAAACTTTACAGAATACTTTAAAAGTCTTGATTCGACAAGTCGTCAAGCCATAGTTAATGAGCTTTTATTACTAATTTCAACAGATACAGATGATACATTTAGCCTTTTAGCAACATCAAGTGTTAAGCAATCTATCAACTGCCCTCATTGTAAGAGGGATAACATTCGTGCTAATGGCAAGAGCAAAGGAGTGCAACGTTATTATTGCAAAGATTGTAAAAAGTATTTCAGAAATACGACGGGTAAAGTCATTTTTGGGTTAAAAAAACCTGAATTATTACCCACCTATTTATATAATATGCTTATGGGTTATTCTATTAAGAAATGTGCAGAACAAACAAACATTAGCATTCAAACATCCTTTGATTGGCGACACAAGGTTCTGAGTTCTTTTAAACAAGCATATCCTAATGGTTTTGAAGGCATTACAGAGAGTGATGATATTTTCTTTTTAGAATCTAGCAAGGGAAATAGAGAGCTAGATAGAAAACCACGAAAACGTGGCAGTAAAGCTATTAAGCGGGGTATTAGTAATGAGCAAATAGCAGTTGTTGTTACCTGTGACAGAATCGACAACAAAGAACTCAAAGTAGCGACAAGAGGGCGTATAAGCAAGAAAGATTTAGAAACTGTATTTGCCAGAAAATTAGATAAAGTAGAAACCCTTTGTACAGATGCTCATCGCTCCTATACAGCATTTGCTAAAAGTAATAACATACATCACAAAAAGTTTAATGTATCAAAAGGACAGAGAGTAAAAAACAAAGTGTATCACGTACAAAATGTAAACAATACTGCTAAAAGATTAAGAGAATGGATGAAGCCCTTTAACGGCGTAGCAACAAAATATCTGCAAAATTACATGAACTGGTTTATGATACTTGAACGTATAAAGAATAGCAACCAACGATTAAAGGAATTTGCCTACTTTGCCTTTGCAGGACAAGAGACTTGGGAGATATGGAAAACAAACACTAATGCAGTCATAATTTAGAATATAGCCTTTATGTTTTAATCAAAAATAATTTTATAATTAATGAAACATAAAATTCGTAAAAAAGCTATAATTTTATTATCAGACGGAACGATATTTTACGGCAAGTCTATCGGAATAGAAGGTACTTCTACTGGAGAGATTTGTTTTAATACCGGAATGACCGGATATCAAGAAATTTTTACAGACCCTTCTTATTTTGGACAATTAATGGTTATGACTAACGCTCATATAGGTAATTATGGGGTTAAAAAAGAGGAAGTAGAATCTGATGGAATAAAAATATTCGGACTTATTTGTAGAAATTTTAGCTATACCCATTCTAGAATAAGCTCTAACGGAAATTTGTTAGACTGGTTTAAAAAGAATAAAATAATTGTTGTTTCTGATATAGACACAAGAGCTTTAGTGTCGTATATTAGAGATAATGGAGTAATGAACGCAATTATTTCCACAGATGTTAATAATATTGATGCCTTAAAGAAAAAACTTTTAGCCACACCTAGTATGAAAGGTTTGGAGTTGGCTTCAAAAGTTTCCACTAAAAAACCTTATTTTGTTGGAAATGAAAACAGTAAATTTAAAATATCAGCCTTAGATTTAGGGATTAAAAAAAATATTTTAAGAAACTTAACAAGCCGAGGAGCTTATATAAAAGTATTTCCTTATAACTCTACTTTTGAAGACCTGTCGAGCTTTAAGCCAGATGGTTATTTTATTTCGAATGGACCGGGAGACCCAGAACCTTTGGTCGAAGCACAAAAATTAGCAAGAGAAATTATAAAAAGAAATTTACCACTTTTCGGTATTTGTCTCGGACATCAAATTATATCTTTAGCATGCGGAATTTCTACTTACAAAATGTATAATGGGCATCGAGGAATTAATCATCCAGTAAAAAACTTATTAATAGGGGAAGGCGAAATTACATCTCAAAATCACGGTTTTGCAATTAATAAAGAAGAAGCAGAAGCTAATAAAAACATAAAAATTACACATATTCATTTGAACGACAACACAGTTTCGGGAATACGTGTTAAAGATAAATATACGTTTTCTGTCCAATATCATCCAGAATCTAGTCCAGGACCTCACGATTCTGAATATTTATTTGATGAATTTATTTCAGATATTGTAAAACATAAAGAGGATTAATAGTAAAAAGTACTACAGGTTTTAAAAATAAATTTTGAGGTTTTAAAAATAAACATTACTTTTGGATTCAGATATTTTATATTACATTTTTTTTCATAGTAATTTCACCACTCGGTATTCAATCAAGTGTTTTTTTTAAATAATAAAAAATAATCAAATAAAAATATGAGTATTATAGCAAGTGTTCACGCACGTCAAATTTTTGATTCGAGAGGTAATCCGACCGTTGAAGTAGATGTAGTTACAGAGAACAGTTTTATGGGTAGGGCTGCCGTTCCTTCGGGAGCATCAACAGGCGAACACGAAGCGGTAGAGTTACGCGACGGAGGTAAAAATTATATGGGAAAAGGAGTTTTAAAAGCGGTAGATAACGTTAATACTATTATATCGGAAGAATTATTAGGAATGTCGGTATTTGAGCAAAATAATATCGATAAGATAATGATAGATTTAGACGGAACACGAAACAAATCTAAATTAGGTGCTAATGCTATTTTAGGTGTTTCATTAGCCGTTGCAAAAGCGGCTGCGAACAATTTAGAAATTCCACTATATAGATACATCGGAGGAGTCTCTGCTAACACACTCCCTGTGCCGATGATGAATATTATAAACGGAGGCTCTCATTCAGATGCTCCGATTGCATTTCAAGAATTTATGATTATGCCAGTTAAAGCAAGTTCTTTTTCAAAGGCAATGAAAATGGGAGTTGAAATTTTTCACAATTTAAAAAAAGTTCTGCACGATAGAAATTTGTCTATCGCAGTTGGAGATGAAGGAGGTTTTGCTCCAGCTTTAAAAGGCACAGAAGATGCTATTGAAATAATCTCGAAGGCAGTAGAAAATGCAGGATATTCTTTTGGAAATGAAATCAAAATTGCATTAGACTGTGCTTCGGCAGAATTTTATAAAGATGGTAAATATGATTATTCAATATTTGAAGGAGACGGTCTAACTCTTACTAGCAAAGAACAGGCAGACTATCTATCAAGTTTAACAGAAAAATATCCGATTATTTCAATTGAAGACGGTATGGATGAAAACGATTGGGAAGGTTGGAAATATTTAACAGAAAAAATTGGAGATAAAGTTCAGTTGGTCGGAGATGATTTGTTTGTTACTAATGTTGAGCGTCTTCATAGAGGAATTACAAATAATATTGCAAATTCTATTTTGATTAAAGTAAATCAAATAGGAAGTTTAACAGAAACTATCGCAGCTGTTAATATGGCAAAAAACGCAGGTTATACTTGTGTAATGTCTCACAGGTCGGGTGAAACAGAAGATAGCACAATAGCAGATTTGGCAGTTGCTTTAAATTGCGGACAAATTAAAACTGGCTCTGCATCTCGCTCCGATAGAATGGCTAAATACAACCAATTGATACGTATCGAAGAAGAGCTGTCCGAAATTGCTTTTTTCCCAGCAGAAAAAGCATTTAAAATATAAGCTGGAAATCAAGTTTTTTAAAATACTTTTTTAAATTTATAATAATTATGAGTCAAGTTAAATGTTTATGTTTTATAGTAATAATTTTTTGTTCATTAAGTTTATTCTCTCAAGATATTTTAATTAATGAAATATCTTCTTCTAATTCAGTACATAATGATGAAGATGGCGACACACCAGACTGGATTGAGCTATATAATTATGGTACATCAGATATATCACTACACAATTGGGGTTTGTCGGATGATGGAGATGAATTAGATAAGTGGGTGTTTCCAAATATAACTATAAGTCCTAAACAATATTTATTGATTTGGGCTTCTTCAAAAGACAAAAAAGAAATTTCTTATACAAGAACATTTGTTAAAGAAGGAGATATTTTCAAATACAAAATACCAACTACAGAGTTATCATCGCAATGGACAAGCCTTAATTTTGATGATTCGTCTTGGAATAGTGGAGCTTCAGGATTCGGATATGCAGACGGAGATGATGCTACCATCGTAGCAAATGGAACAAAGTCAGTTTATACAAGAATAAAATTTAATATAGCTAATATAAGCAATATTACTAGCCTTTTTTTAGATATAGATTATGACGATGGTTTTGTAGCATACTTAAATGGAAAAGAAATAAAAAGAGCTAATATTAATGGGGTTCCGCCAGCTTTTGACTCGGGAACATTAACAGACCACGAAGCAAAAATGTATTCAGGTGGTAAGCCCGACCGCTTTATTATTGATGATTTTAAAAATAAACTCGTAGAAGGCGAGAACGTTTTAGCAATACAAGTTCATAATGTGTCCGATAGTTCTTCAGATATGACACTAATACCTTTTTTATCGGTTATTTTTTCAACATCAGAATCTCAAGGATATAATCCTCCATCGATTTTAGGTCTTAAAGGTCATAATTTTCATACGAATTTTAAAATTTCTTCTAAATCTGAAACTGTTTATTTGTCGGATTCTAACGGCAATATTATTGATCAATTATTAGCAGCTGGGCTACATTCTGATAGCACTATTGGAAAATCAAAAACCGATAAAAGTAAGATAGTTTATTATTTAGACACAACACCAGGAAAAGAAAATTCAGATACCGAATACGAAGGGGTTATATCTTCTGATGTTGATTTTTCTCATCAAGGAGGAAGTGTTAGTGGAAGTGTAAATTTAGAATTATCAGGAAATGAAGCTGGTCAAACCATTAGATATACTGTAAGCACAATAGAAGCTATAAATGTAAGAAATAATTTTAATACAGCAGAAGCATCGGAACCAACGGAAAGCTCAACTGCATATACTTCTCCTATAAGTATTACTTCTCCTATAGGTATTACAAAAAACACTGTTGTTAGAGCTAAAATATTTAAGGCTAATTATATTCCGTCTTTGACAAGTAGTAGAACGTTTTTGTTTAATGCTAATCACCAAATAGATGTAGTTACGCTTACTACAGAGCGTAAGAACTTACTTGATAATGACGATGGAATATATGTTCTAGGTGATTCTTACGATTCTAACTCGCCTCATTTTGGAGCTAATTTTTGGGAAGACTGGGAGCGACCTATTCATTTTTCATTTTATGACAAAAGCACAAAAGATATAAAAACATCATTTAATGGTGGGGTTAAAATTTTTGGAGGCTGGAGTAGAGCAAGAGAACAAAGATCCTTATCTATTTTTGCACGAGGAAAATACGGAACTACAGAAATAGACTATTCTTTTTTTGAAAAAGCTAATTATGATAAGTTTCAGGCGTTAGTATTGAGAAATTCTGGGCAAGATTTTTTAAGATCTTCAACTAAAGACATAACGCTAACTAGCTTAATGGAAGGTTCTGGAATAGATTATCAATATCACACCCCTGTTGCGACTTATATTAACGGAAGATACTGGGGAGTTTATAATTTACGAGAGAAAATAAACGAACACATGTTAGCTTCAAAACACAATTTGGATGCTGATGACATTACAATTTTAGAACGAAATGCAGAAATTATTGAAGGCAGTAATGAAAGCTACAAGCAACTTATAAGTTATATATCTATTACAGATTTAACAAACGACAGCAATTTTGAACGCGTTAGAAATGAAATAGATATTAAAAATTATATAATATATCAAGTTGCCCAAATTTTTATTGCTAACAGTGACTGGCCTGGAAATAATATAAAATTTTGGACTCATCCTCAAGGTAAATGGCGCTGGATTTTATTTGATACCGATTTTGGTTTTACTCGTCCTTGGGTGGCAGAAGATTATACTCATAATACACTAAGTTTTGCCTTGTCGAGTAATGGTCCTCATTGGCCTAATCCACCTTGGTCAACACTTTTATTTAGAAAACTCATCCAAAATACAAAATTTAGAAATCAATTTATTAATAGATATGCAGACGAATTAAACACACGTTTTTTAACGAGTAATGTTAAAGCCCATATTGATAATATTTATAATAAAGTGAAGCCAGAACTTGCATCACACTATAGACGCTGGGAAGGAGATTCAAATGCTATAATAGACAATATTAATAAAATGAAAAAATTTGCAGAAGAAAGACCTTTTTACGCAAAACAACATTTGAAACAATATTTTAGTTTGCCAGCTTTGATGAAAAATATAACTATTAAAAATAATTCTATTTCTAAAGGCTATGTTAAAGTAAATGATAATTTAAAAATTAAATCGTCGCAATGGTCTGGGGAATATTTTGAATCAGTGCCAATTCAATTAGAAGCTATTGCGGAAACAGGGTTTGAATTTTCTCACTGGTCTGGAGCGTCTTCTTCTACTAATCCTAAAATTGAAATAGACTTAACCCAAAATAAAGAGTTAACGCCTCATTTTAAGCCTTTTGTTAAAGTACCGATAGTAATAAATGAGATAAATTATAAATCGGGCGACGAGCAAGATACCGATGACTGGATAGAGTTATACAATCCTAATTCAAAACCAATTGACTTATCAGACTGGGTTGTTAAAGACGATGACGATACACATATATTTAACATTCCTCAAGACACTAATATTGAAGCAAAGGGATATTTAATAATTGCAAAAAATAAAGAGGATTTTTTATCATTTTTTCTGTCAGTAACAAATGTAGTTGGAGATATTGACTTTGGGCTTGGTAGTAAATCTGATGCTGTAAGGCTTTATAATGACACTGATGTTTTAGAAGATGAAGTTCAATATGATTTCGATAACTCATGGCCTAATTGTGCAGATGGAAGTGGCTCAACATTAGAACTCAAGATACCTGGGTTAGATAATAATAATCCCACAAATTGGGACTGTATCAATGATAAAGGAAGTCCTGGAAAACCTAACGATGAGAGTCTAACAAATAAAGACTATTTAACGTCTATTTTAAAAGTATATCCGAATTTTGTAAAAGACTTCTTGTATGTCGAAGGAAATAAAAGCAAAGTACTAATAACAATATATTCTGTTTTGGGAACGGAAGTTATTTCAGGAAATATAATGAATCGATTAGATATTAGTTTTTTAAAGCAAGGCTTGTATTTTGTAAACATTAAATATGAAAACCAGACTATTACTAAAAAACTAATAAAACAATAAAAGCTAAAAATTAAAAAATGTCAGAAGTAACAAAACTGCAAATAGGTGATGACATAATAGAATTTCCACTTATCAGAGGAACAGAAAATGAAGTTGCCATAGATATAAAAAATTTACATTCAAAAACTAAAGGATTTATAACTATTGATCCAGGTTTTAAAAACACTGGTTCTTGCAAGAGTGAAATTACTTATTTAGATGGAGAAAAGGGCATTTTAAGATATAGAGGATACCCAGTAGAGCAACTTGCAGAAAAGGCTAATTTTTTAGAAGTAGCTTATACCTTAATATTTGGAGACCTTCCTACTAAAGAACAATTAGATAAGTTTTACGGCGATATAAAGTCAAAATATTATGTAGATGACGATATTAAAAAAATATTAGACGCTTTTCCTAAATCGGCTCATCCTATGGGTATTTTGTCTTCGTTAACCAGTGCTTTAACAGCATTTAATCCCTCGTCTGTTGATGTAAGTTCTGAAGATGATATGTATAATGCTATTGTTAAAATTATGAGTAAATTTCCGATTTTGGTTTCATGGACGATGAGAAAAAAAGAAGGGCTACCGCTTAGTTATGGCTCTGCTTCTTTAGACTATGTCGAAAATATTATGAAAATGATGTTTGAACATCCGAATGAAGAATATAAAGCTAATCCTATTATAAAAAACGCTTTAAACAAGTTGTTAATATTACATGCCGACCACGAACAAAACTGCTCTACATCGGCTGTTAGAATTATCGGTTCGTCTCACGCTGGTTTGTTTCCCTCGATATCTGCTGGTATATCGGCATTGTGGGGACCTCTTCACGGCGGAGCAAATCAGGCGGTTTTAGAAATGTTAGAAACTATTAAAAATGAAGGATCAGAAATAAACAAATACATATCAAAAGCCAAAGATAAGTCAGACCCTTTTAGGTTAATGGGCTTTGGGCATAGGGTGTATAAGAATTTTGACCCAAGAGCTAAAATTATTAAACAAGCTGCCGACGAGGTATTAGGATGTTTAGGAATTACAGATCCTATTTTAGAAATAGCTAAAAAACTTGAACAAGAAGCACTTAACGATCAGTATTTTATTGACAGAAAGCTATACCCAAATGTAGATTTCTACTCTGGCATAATTTATAGAGCCATAGGTATTCCTACAGAAATGTTTACGGTTATGTTCGCTTTAGGTCGTTTGCCAGGCTGGTTAGCTCAATGGAAAGAAATGAGAACTCAAAAAGAACCTATCGGTCGTCCGAGACAAGTTTATACAGGAAAAAAATATAGAGACTTTGTAGAAGTTGATAAAAGATAAACTTTTTGTTTTTTGATTCAACGAACAACTTTTTTCTAAAATGCACAGCAAGTAACTCTAATATTTTTTTACAAATTGTTTTCACTTTTATTAAATATTCTACTTTAACCCTTTTTTAGCCCTCTACAAGAGAGGAATTTATATTATGAAGATTTTTGAATCCCTTGCATAAGAATTCGGAATCATTACATAATTATTCGGAACCGTTCTATAGTCATTCGGAACCGTTCGACAACAGTTTAAGACCGTTGCAAGGTCAAAAACCTAATAAAATTAGAAGTTTTTATTATACCATAAAACAACTAACTTATTGTATTTCAATCTTTTATGTTTTTAGCTATTGTTTTTTCAAATATATAGACAACGTTCTTTACTGAAAATCAATTACTTAACCTTGCAACGGTCTTAGTTTTTAATTGCCACTTGTCGCTACGCTACGGCACTATTGCAAATTGGTGAAGTACTTTGTCTTTTTTTACTTCGGGTTCTACCTTAACACGCTTAAAATAAGCTTCAATAGCATTAAATATTTT
This sequence comes from uncultured Polaribacter sp., assembly GCA_963422315.1. GTDB lineage: Bacteria > Bacteroidota > Bacteroidia > Flavobacteriales > Flavobacteriaceae > Polaribacter. The sequence continues at coordinate 2,112,645 of OY729423.1, read as the reverse complement.
TGAGCCGTCTGTATCAATACTATCACCTGTTAAGGAATTAACTTTAAAGCCTTTATCTTGCAAGGCTAATAAAATAGCAGAAACGACTAAAGGTTTTTCTTTATCTCCGAATTGTCCGTAATTCCTTAATGCTTTGTGTAATTCTGCGGATTTTTTAATTAGCTCTTGTGTTTCTAATATTTCTATGGGAAGTTTCCCCTTATTTAAAATGCACAATGTGTTATTATATCTTAACGTATATTTGCAGGGTTGTTTTTAGTAATTAATTTTTTTTTAATTTATAACTCAAAACTCTTTTAAATGCTTTCACATCTTTCAATAAATAATTACGCATTAATCAACGAGTTGAGTATTGATTTTTATGATGGATTATCTATAATAACAGGAGAAACAGGAGCAGGAAAGTCAATACTTTTAGGAGCGTTAGGATTAGTTTTGGGTAACAGAGCAGATTTGTCATCTCTTAAAGATGTGTCTAAAAAGTGCGTAGTAGAAGCAAAATTTAATATAAACAATTACGATTTGCGGTACTTTTTTGAAGAAGAAGATTTAGATTACGAAGATGAAACTTTTATAAGAAGAGAAATATTACCTTCTGGCAAATCTCGAGCTTTTGTTAATGACTCTCCAGTTGTGATTTCCGTTTTAAATGCTTTGAGAAGTAAACTTATAGACGTTCATTCTCAACATCAAACTTTACAATTATCAGATGTCAGCTTTCAGTTTTCTATAATAGATGCTTTGGCTAAAAATAATGCTAATATAAATTCTTATAAGCAGAATTTATCTCAATTAAATAAATTAAAGAAAGAGTTAGAGGAATTGGAAAAATTTCAAAAAGAAATAAAACAACAGTATGATTATAATTTTTTTATGTTTAAGGAGCTGGAAGAAGCGGGAATTATAATAGAAGAGCAAGAGATTTTAGAACAAGAATTTAAAAAATTAAATAATATAGAAGACATAAAGTTAAGCCTTTCGGAGGCGGTTGCTATATCGTATATAAACGAAGATTTTAGCTTACAAAACATATTGACAACTATAGAAAATAAGCTGACTAAAATTGAGTCTTATTCCGAAGAATATAAAGAGCTGTTAAAAAGAACAACAGTAGCTAAAATTGAAATAAACGATATAATTTCTGAAATAGAAAGAGCGAGTGAAAATATAGAATTTAATCAAAATAAATCTGAAGAAATTAGTAAAAGACTACATCTGATATATAGTTTACAAAAGAAACATAACGTAAATTCTAATCAGGAGCTAATTGATATTATGAATAATCTGTCAAAAAAAGTAACTCAAGTAGAATCTGTTGAAGAAAACATTAATCAAAAGAGAGAGAAGATTCAAGAGACGTATAGAGAATTAGACAAAATTGCGGATTTGATTAGTGAAAAAAGGCGAAGCTCTATTGCAGTACTAACAAAGTATTTAGAAACTTTATCGTCAGAGTTAGGAATGAAAAATGCTCGATTTTTGATTAAAGTCTTGCCGACAAAGAATTATTTTTTAAATGGAAAAGACGAGTTAGAATTTTTGTTTTTAGCAAATAAAGGAGCTAACTTTGGAAGTCTTAAAAAAGTTGCTTCCGGCGGAGAGTTATCGAGAATAATGCTTTCTATAAAGAAAATTTTATCTGAAAACACGCAGTTGCCGACTATAATTTTAGATGAGATAGACTCTGGTATTTCTGGCGAAATTTCTAATAAAATAGCACTAATAATGCAGAAAATGAGTAAAAATATGCAAGTAATAGCAATAACGCATTTGCCACAAATAGCAGCAAAGGCAGACAATCATTATAAAGTTTTTAAACAAGAAATAAATAACGACACTGCGACCAATATAAAAAAATTAACTTCCGAAGAAAGAGTATCTGAAATTGCTACACTGTTAAGCGGAAAAAACATCACTAACTCTGCAGTTATTTACGCAAAAGAATTATTAAATTAAGCTAAAAACTAATCACTAATCACTAAAAACTAATCACTAAAAAAAATGTACAACTTATTAAAAGGAAAAAAAGGAATTATTTTTGGGGCATTAAACGAGCATTCTATAGCTTGGAAAGTAGCCGAAAAAGCTTATGAAGAAGGAGCAGAATTTGTTCTGACAAATGCCCCTATTGCTATGAGAATGGGAAAAATTAATGACTTAGCTTTAAAAACAAAATCCCAAGTTATCGTTGCAGATGCTACTTCTATGTCAGAGTTAGAAAACTTAACAGAAAAATCTATTGAAATTTTAGGCGGTAAAATAGACTTTGTTCTACACTCCATAGGGATGTCAGTTAATGTAAGAAAAAACAAGCATTACACAAATTCAAACTACGATTTTACTACCAAAGGCTGGGATATTTCTGCTGTTTCATTTCACAAAATGATGAACGTTTTATACAACAAAAAAGCGATGAACCAGTGGGGAAGTATAGTCGCACTAACTTATATGGCTGCACAAAGGGTGTTTCCAGATTATAATGATATGGCAGATAATAAAGCATATTTAGAGTCTATTGCACGTAGCTTTGGATATTTCTTCGGCAGAGACCACAAAGTTCGTGTAAATACAATTTCCCAATCGCCAACTCCTACCACCGCCGGAAGTGGTGTAAAAGGCTTTGACGGATTTATAAACTATGCAGAAAAAATGAGTCCTTTAGGAAATGCAACTGCTTCGGAATGTGCAAACTATGCTATTTCTCTATTCTCTGATTTAACAAAAAAAGTAACTTTACAGAATTTATTCCACGATGGTGGCTTCTCTAATATGGGAATAAGCGATGATATTATGAAAAAATTTGAATAACAAATGATGTTAGGATTAAGAACTACAATTTACAAAACTACCGACCTGCAAAAATCAAAAAAGTGGTATTCTGAAGTCTTTGAAATAGAGCCTTATTTTGAAAATCAAAACTATATAGGGTTTAATATAAAGGGCTATGAATTAGGCTTATATTTAGAAGAGAAAACATCAGAAAAATCTGATAACGTTTTAAGCTATTGGGGAGTTTATGATGTAGAATCTGCCTATAAAAGACTTTTGTCTCTCGGAGCAAAGCCTCACGAAAAGCCTATAAATGTTGGAGGAAATATTGTTGTGGCTTCAGTTTTTGACCCTTGGGAAAATGTTTTAGGAATTATATATAACCCAGAATTTAAAATAGAATTATAGTAAAGTAGCAACTGAAACATTAACCTTAAAGTCCTACTATTTTTGTTTTTCAATTTTCTTAAAGCTAAAAATAAAGAAAATAATTTAAGTAAAAATTTGTGAGAGAAAATAAAACCGCTGAAAAATTAATATCTATCATAACCGTTTGTTACAATAGTGAAAACACTATAAAAGACACATTCGAATCGGTGTTGAATCAAACTTATAGCAAAATAGAATATATAGTAATAGACGGAAAATCTAATGATAATACTTTAAAAATAATACGCTCTTATGCTGCGAAGTTTTTAGCTCGAAGTATATCGTTTGTTTATGTAAGCGAAACTGACAATGGTCTTTACGATGCTATGAACAAAGGAATTTCATTAGCAAAAGGAGAAATTATAGGCATCTTAAATAGCGATGATTGGTATGAAAAAGATGCTGTTAAACTAATAGTTGAAAAAAATAAAGGACGAAAATTTACAATTATTTCGGGAAAAAAAAACAAGGTTAATTACAAAAAAAAAATTAAAAAGACCATCGATAATAAAAAAGAAATTCATAAATATATCCGCAAAACTATGCCGCTAAACCATCCAGCGACATTTGTCCACAAAACAGTTTACGACAAAATAGGATTGTTTGATACTTTTTATAAACTTTCGGCAGACTATGATTTAATTTTTAGAGCTTATAATGCGGAAGTACTCTTTCTGTTTATTGATAAACCGATTGTTAATATGAGAAATACTGGCTTTACTCACCAAATGAAAAACCTTTTTACTACTGCAAAAGAAGACCAGCATATTAGGGTAAAAAACAAAGTAAAATGGTCTAATTTTTATTATTTAAAAAGAATAGGGTTTAACATATTAGCCATTGTAAAAAATTATATACTGCCTAAAAAACTGCGTATGTAAGTATGCTAACTTTAGATTTTTGTTAAGCTTTTTGTCAAATTTAAAAAATGTTAAGGAACTCGTACATTTGTGAGAATTAAAAAAATTAATAGTGGCAGGAAAGTCGCAAAACAAAAACCTCCATAAAGCTAAAAATGCAAAAAATGATGAATTTTATACTCAGTATATTGATATTGAAAAAGAGGTTGAAGCATATTTAGAACATAACCCTGACGTCTTTAAAGACAAAACCGTCTATTGCAATTGTGATGATCCGTATGAAAGCCATTTTTTTCGATACTTTGTGTTGAAATTCAATGATATAAAATTAAAAAAACTCATTTCTACGAGCTACAAACCTTCGTCCATTGCCAATACCCAGCTTGAATTATTTGGTGATAATGAAACTTTACCGCCAGCAAAAGGCCGCCCAAAAGTAAATGCCAATCGGTTTATTATCAACGAGGTGGATGATGTTGATGGCGATGGTGAATTTAATCTAAAAGACATTGTCCTACAACTCAAGCAAAACAAAAATAACGAGTGGTTGCCACTTCAAGAGGATGGTGATTTTCGCAGTGATGAATGTATAGCATTATTAAAACAGACCGATATTGTCGTCACCAATCCGCCTTTTTCATTGTTTAGAAAGTATGTCGCACAACTGATAGAATATGATAAAAAGTTTTTGATTATTGGTAACGGAAATGCAATCACTTATAAAGAAATTTTTCCTTATATTAAAAATAATAAATTATGGATTGGTCCCAGTATTACAAGTGGTGATAGGGAGTTTGAAATACCGAAAAGCGTTGTAGATATAGCTAAATTTACAGGCGAAAAAAGAAACGGAAAATTTTATCAGAAAGTAGTAAACGTTCGCTGGTTTACAAATCTTGACCATGGGCGACGACATCAACCTCTTCAACTCATGACCATGGCAGACAATCTTAAATTCTCCAAAAAAATGAAAGATAAAACACGGTATGAAAAATATGACAACTACGATGCAATAGAAGTTTCTTTTGTAGAAAATATTCCCAGCGATTACAAAGGTATTATGGGTGTCCCAGTTAGCTTTTTAGATAAATTTAATCCCAATCAATTTAAGATTATTGGGATGGCGGAAGATAATGGTAGAGGTTTTTCAGGTGGAATTTGGGACGGTAAAAATCCGCATTGCGTGATAAACGGTAAAAATAAATATAAACGAATTTTTATCAAAAACAAAACATTATGAAAACAACACTACAAACCACGATTACAGTTAAAGAAATTTGCGAAGGCTTTGTCTATAATGAACTGGAGGGAAAGGAATTATTTGGCTTCCCCACTCGTTTTTTAGCTTGTTTGCCTCGATATTATCTCTAGCAAATTGCTTTTTTTTAGCTCTATTTCATATAATTGGGACTTTAGCATTTGCATTGCCGTATTTCTATTATCGTGTTGTGACCTAGAATTAGAACATTGTATTTTAATACCTGAAGGCTCATGAATTAATTGAGCTTTTGTTTCAGCTTTATTTACATTTTGACCGTCAGCACTACTTGTTGGTATCAGTACTTTTATAAATTTTTCAAATATCCAAAGATAGCTTTAGGCTTCCCCCAAGTCCCTCTCGAATTATGCGCATCAAGGTCGAAAGTCTAATATCACTCGCATTATTCTCAATCCGAGAAATATAATTCTTGGTCGTTCCAACTTTTTTCGCAAGTTGCTGTTGAGTTAGTTGCTGTTTTTTTCGAGCTTCTTGGATTAACACTCCAATTCTAAAAGTCTCAAACTCTTCTTCAAATTTTTCTCTCGTTTCAGTTCCAATTTTTAAAAGTTTTATTTTTCACCGACTAACTCGGCTGTATATTATCCAAAACAGAACTGAAAACCCCATTGTTCCAATAGAATGGTAGTTTACTAGACTTATTATTGAAATTAGGTTGTGGATATGATGGTCTGCAGACTTTACAAGCATCATATCCATCCTCTACCGCCTCAAAAAGTGACAATGAGTAGTTTCTATTTTTGTAATGATGACATCTGTGGTATTTAGAACCCATCCTACGCCACACAGATAATAGGAGAATTATTGATTTTTTCTTGTCTCCAAATTTTTACTTGTCTGTCATATTGAATATTCTCAAAGATAGCAAAACACCAATAAACTAAATAGTTATTAAGTAGGTAACTCCTTTTGCTTTATATGTCAACTTGATTTTCATTTTGCGGTGTTAATACCAACGTCCAAATATACCAAATTCCATATATACAAATATTACTAATTTGGTATTTTCAGTTTGACAAAAATACATTATATTTTAAATAAATTATTTTTTTTACATTGTTTGAAATAATCATTTAGCCTTTCAAAAAAGCCTTAAAATCACGACCTTTCAACATTAAATATGCTTTTAAAAAAGAGCTTATATCTCCGTTTATTACAGAATCTACATTTGCGGTTTCGTGAGCTGTTCTTACATCTTTAACCAACTTATACGGATGCAAAACATAATTTCTAATTTGGCTTCCCCACTCGTTTTTCAGTTTGTTTGCCTCGATATTATCTCTAGCAGATTGCTTTTTTTTTAGCTCTATTTCATATAATTGGGACTTTAACATTTGCATTGCCGTATTTCTATTATCGTGTTGTGACCTAGAATTAGAACATTGTATTTTAATACCTGAAGGCTCGTGAATTAATTGTACTTTTGTTTCAACTTTATTTACATTTTGACCGCCAGCACCACCTGAGCGTGAGGTTATGATTTTTATATCCGCTGGGTTTATTTCAATATCAATAGTATCGTCTGCAACAGGGTAAATATATACTGATGCAAAGCTAGTATGGCGTTTAGCGTTAGAATCAAAAGGGGATATTCGCACCAGTCTATGAATACCATTTTCTCCTTTTAACCAGCCAAAAGCATAGTCGCCTTCAATTTGTACGGTCGCGGTTTTAACCCCAGCTACATCGCCTGGTTGATAGTTGATAGTTTTTGATTTAAAGCCCTGTTTCTCTGACCACATAATGTACATTCTTAAAAGCATTTCTGCCCAATCACAACTCTCTGTACCTCCTGCTCCAGCGTTTATTTGAACTACAGCAGACAAAGAGTCTCCTTCACCTGAAAGCATATTTCTAAACTCTATATCTTCTAAAAAATCACTTGTAGCTTTAAATTGATTAATTATTTCTTGCTCGTTAGCCTCTCCTTCTTTATAGAAATCAAACAAAACATTCAAATCGTCATTTAAAGAGCAGATTTTATTGTAATCGTCGACCCATTTTTTTTTTAAACGCAACTCTTTCATAATTAGCTCAGCCTTTTTTGAGTCGTTCCAAAAGTTAGGTGCTAAAGTTTTCTCTTCTTGATTTTCTATTTCGACTAATTTTTTATCTATTTGTAAATAAAATTTTAATTTCTCTATTCTTTTTAAAATGTCCTTTAGTTGTTCTTGAGTAATCATTTATTCACAAAAAATTAATAAAATTAAAAAAATATAATAACTAGGTATAATAAATTAATGAGGGTTTTATTTTTTCGATTAGTTTAATGTTATATTTTGCTTAATTTTTTATTATAAGAAATCATCTTCCTCGTCGGTTTTTATTCCGAGTGCATCGTTAATATATCTAAAAGTAGAAAGCAATTTTGGTTTTCCATTAACGATAGCAATATTATGCTCAAAGTGTGCGGAAAGTTTACCGTCTAAAGTTGAAATATCCCAACCGTTCCTATCTTGTTTAATTTTACGTGTTCCTAAATTTATCATTGGTTCTATTGCAACTACCATTCCTTCGATAATTTTTTTTCCTTTCCCTTTTTTTCCGTAGTTCGGAATTTCTGGATCTTCGTGCATTTTTCTTCCTAAGCCGTGTCCTGTTAATTCTCTTACAACGCTGTAGCCATGCTTTTCAACAAAATTTTTAATAGCAAACCCAATGTCTCCTATTCTGTTGCCTACTTTAAATTCTCGTATGCCTACGTACAAACTTTCTTTAGTAAGGTCTATAAACTTTTTGATATTTTCGGGTACTTCACCAACCGCAAAAGTATATGCGTGGTCGCCGTAAAAACCATTTTTTAAAACTCCACAGTCAATAGAAATAATATCTCCGTCTTTTATTGGTTCATTGTTCGGAATGCCATGAACGACTTTTGAATTTGGACTAACACAAAGTGAATTTGGAAAATTATATAATCCTAAAAACCCAGGAACACCTCCTTCTGATCTAATGTAATCTTCCGCAAGTTTGTCTAAATATAACGTAGTAACAGAAGGTTTTATCTCTTTTGCAAGCATACCTAAAGTCCTAGAAACTATTAATGCACTTTCGTTCATAATTTCTATTTCTTCTTTAGTTTTAATCACGCTAAAATTTGTTTTGAAAGATTAGTTTACAAGTTCTTTTTTTTAAAAATTTAAACATCAATTTAGATTTGTTAAAGTTATTAGTCTTCGTATGAATGCTTATAGTTTTTTCCTGTTAGTATCTTTAGCAGGTCTTTTTCTAAAGACACTCTTGCGTACTCAACATATCTACCGAGTTCTTTTTTGTTTCTGTATAAAATAAAAGTAGGGACTCTTTTAATATCAAATTTTTCTTGCGAGTTATTATAATCTTTTTTTTGTTTATTTACTGCTATTAACTCTAAATTTTTTAAATTAAACTTCGAGTTTTTTAATACTTTATAAAAATGCGGTATTTCTCTTTTGCTATCGCTACACCAAAAGCCCATAAAACCTTTTATTTTTACTCCTTTTAGTTCTTTTTTTAGAGCCATAGTAGTTAAAGAATCTGGAAAATAGGATTCGTAGCTATCGTCAAACCAAGCCTTATACGGTTGTTGACTAAAAGATTTTTTATTTACACGCCCTATTAAATCTCCATTTTCATCTTTTTTTAGCATTGAGTTTTTTTGAACACTACAAGTTATAAAAATTAATAAAAAAATAAAATAAGATAAGTTTTTCATCTGTTTCGGTTTTAAAAAAGCGTTATAAATTAACTGCATTTTTTAATGTTTTAAATTAATGAATTTTGGGTCATTTCTTCAGGTTTTTCTATCCCCATTAAATGTAAAATAGTAGGAGCAATGTTTCCTAATATTCCATCTTTCAATAATTTAATGTCTTTGTCAATCAATATAATAGGTACAGGGTTAGTAGTATGAGAAGTGTGTGGAGAGCCGTCCGAGTTCATCATAGTTTCGCAGTTTCCATGATCTGAAATTAGGACTATCGAATAGTTGTTTTTTAAGCCCTTTTCTACGATGTCTTTTACACATACATCGACCGCCTCACAAGCCTTTATAGCTGCTTCCATAACCCCAGTATGTCCTACCATATCTCCGTTTGCAAAATTTAAACAAACAAAATCGGCTTCTTGTTTTTCTAAACTTTCGCAAAGTGCTTCTTTAATTTCGTATGCACTCATCTCTGGCTTCAAGTCATAAGTAGCTACTTTCGGAGAGTTTTTTAAAATTCTTTTCTCTCCTGCGAATGGCTCTTCTCTTCCGCCTGAATAAAAGAAAGTTACATGCGGATATTTTTCTGTTTCTGCAATTCTAATTTGTTTTTTACCCTCTTTAGATAGAACTTCTCCTATTGTATTTTTAATGTTTTCGTTGTTATAAATTATATTTATACCTTTAAAAGATTTGTCATACATCGTCATAGTCGTAAAATATAACTCTAATTTTCTCGTGTTGTATTTAGGAAAATCTTGTTGAGACAAAGCCCTTGTTAGCTCTCTTCCTCTGTCAGTTCTATAATTAAAGAAAATAACTGCATCGCCATCTTTTATTTGAGCCTTTTGGCGACCATTCTCGTTAGTTATAACAATTGGTTTATGAAATTCATCTGTAATATTTTTACTGTAATTTTCTTCTATTGTGGCTACAGCGTTAGTAGTTTTTACACCTAAACCATTAACAATTCCGTTGTACGCTTCTTTAATTCTTTCCCAGCGATTGTCTCTATCCATTGAATAATAGCGACCCGTTACAGTAGCTAATTCTCCTACTTTTGTTTTCATATATTCTTGTATGTCTTTAATAAAATAGGACCCAGACTTCGGACTACAATCTCGCCCATCTGTAAAAGCGTGTAAAAATAATTTTTGAATATTATTTTCTTTTGCTACATCTATAATTCCTTTTAAATGATTTATATGCGAATGAATGCCACCGTCAGAAATTAATCCTAATAAATGTACATTTTTGTCGTTTTCTTTAGCATAAATTAGTGTGTCTATCAAAACTTTTTCTTTATTTAGCTTTTTTTCGCTTATAGATTTGTTAATCCTCGCTAAATTTTGATAAACAATTCTCCCAGCCCCAAGATTCATGTGTCCAACTTCTGAATTACCCATTTGTCCTTTTGGCAAACCGACATGCTCACCATCTGTTCTTAATTTAGCACTTGGGTATTGTGCGTATAGATTATCAATAAAAGGAGTTTTTGCTTTGTAAATAGCCGATACTTCTGGGTTTTGTGTTATTCCCCAGCCGTCTAAAATCATTAGTATAACTTTTTTGTTCATATTATTTAATTAGGTGGCAAAAATAATAAATATTTAAACAGCAACGAAAAGGCTTGTTTAAAGTATTAATTGGCAGATTAGCAGATTTAATAGGTATTACTTTATGCTTTGAGTTAGTAAATAGGGGTATATATTGGCGTTAGAAAGATTATTTGAATTTATAGTAAATAAAGACCGTTGCACAATCTTGTCATTTCTTTAACAATTTAGTTTTTCTTGTTTGTAAGTCAAAAAACAAGCCGTAGCAAAAAGGCATCAAAGCATCAAACTAAATTAAAATTTGATTATACTTTTATATTTTTATTGCTTTATTTTGTATGGTATGATAGAGCAAAAAGAAGTAAAGTCTGAAACGACAGTATTAATAGGTATTGTTACCCAAAAACAAGACAAAACAAAAGCGGTAGAATATTTAGACGAGTTAGAGTTTTTAACTAACACATCTGGCGGAGTTGTAAAAAAGCGTTTTACTCAAAAAGTAGATAAAGCAAACCCAAAAACCTTTATCGGCACTGGTAAATTAAACGAAGTTAAGAGTTTTGTTGATGAAAACGATATTAGCACTGCAATATTTGATGACGAGCTTTCACCAGCTCAATTACGCAATATCGAGAACATTTTAAATTGTAAAGTTTTAGATAGAACTAATTTAATTTTAGATATTTTTTCTCAAAGAGCAAGGACAAGCTCCGCAAAAACTCAAGTAGAATTAGCTCAATATGAATATTTATTACCTCGCCTAACTAGAATGTGGTCTCATTTAGATAAGCAAAAAGGCGGTATCGGAATGCGTGGTCCGGGTGAAACCGAAATAGAGACTGACAGGCGTATAGTTCGCAATAAGATTGCGCTTCTTAAAAACAAATTACGGGACATAGATAAGCAAATGAGCGTTCAGCGTAAAAATCGCGGTGCATTAGTGCGTGTAGCTTTAGTCGGTTATACTAACGTTGGCAAATCTACGCTGATGAATGTTGTGTGTAAAAGCGACGTGTTTGTCGAAAATAAGCTGTTTGCAACTTTAGACACTACTGTTCGTAAAGTTGTTATAAAAAATATTCCTTTTTTAATTACTGACACAGTAGGTTTTATTAGAAAATTACCTACTCAATTAGTTGAATCTTTTAAATCTACTTTAGATGAAGTACGCGAAGCAGACTTGCTACTGCACGTTATAGACATATCTCATTCTAATTTTGAAGACCACATAAAATCGGTAAACTCTATTTTAACAGAAATTAAAACTGGAAACAAGCCTGTTTTAATGATATTTAATAAAATTGATTCTTATAAGTATGAAAAAATAAAAGCTGATGACTTAATTACTAAAAAAGAAAAAAAGCACTATACTCTCCCCGAATGGAAAAACTTATGGACTAAAAATTCTGTTGAATCTATATTTATATCTGCTTTAAACAAAGAAAATTTAGAAGAATTTAAAGAAAAGCTATTCCAAGAAATTTTCAAAATTCACGTAAAGCGTTTCCCTTATAATAGCTTTTTGTATGAAGAATATTAATTTAAGCCCATTGCAAAACAAACAATTAGCAATTTCATTTTTAGATTTTCTGCTTTTATTAAGAAATTATAAAAACATATTTCTGTAATTTAAAATCACGGAAACCCTCGTTTGTATTAAGGTTTTTGAGATTCTTTTTTAAAAAGTTTGCAGTAAAAAACAAACATTATACGGTTCCGGTCAAGTGTTTTAATGTTCCGGTCAAGTGTCTTAATGTTCCGGTCAAGTATTTTAATGTTCCGGTCAAGTATTTTAATGTTCCGGTCAAGTGTCTTAATGTTCCGGTCAAGTGTCTTAATGTTCCGGTCAAGTGTTTTAATGTTCCGGTCAAGTGTCTTAATGTTCCGGTCAAGTGTTTTAATGTTCCGGTCAAGTGTTTTAATGTTCCGGTCAAGTGTTTTAAAACCTAAAACAAGTAAAAACATTATTAAATTGGCATCTTTATATTTACTTTAATTCTTATAAAATAGTAATTTTGCGAAACTTAAAACTTCTATAAATATGAAAATTTCTTACAAATGGATTCAGCAGTTTCTAAATTTAAAATTATCACCTACAAAAGTTAGCGAGCTATTAACGAATTTAGGAATAGAAGTAGAAAGTATCACTTCCAAAGAAGCGGTTAAAGGAAACCTAAAAGGAGTTGTAGTTGGTAGAGTTTTGACTTGTGAAAAACATCCGAATGCGGACAGATTAAAAATTACTACGGTCGATATTGGCGACGAGAACTATCCGGCTCAGATTATTTGCGGAGCGCCGAACGTAGCTTCTGGTCAAAAAGTTCCGGTTGCTACTTTAGGAACAAAGCTATATGACGAAAATGACAAGCATATTATTATAAAAAAAGGTAAAATTAGAGGAGAAGAAAGCAACGGAATGATTTGCTCGGAAAAAGAATTATGTTTAGGCAATAATTATGACGGCATTATGGTTTTAGACCAAAATTTAAAAGAAGGAACCCCAATCGCAGAAGTTTTTAAATTAGAGACCGACTATATTTTTGATATAGAATTAACACCGAACAGATCAGATGCTATGAGTCATTATGGCGTTGCAAGAGATTTGCGTGTAGGCTTAATCCAAAATAATATAAAATTAGAGTTAGAAAAACCTTCAGTAAGTGAATTTAATGTAGAAAAAGAAACCTTTAAAATAGATATTGAAGTCGAAAATAAAGAGCTTGTGCCTCGCTATTGTGGAATTACAATTACTGATGTAACAGTTAAAGAATCTCCAAATTGGATTAAAAATAAGCTAAAAGCAATAGGTCAAAATCCTCAAAATAATATTATAGACATAACTAATTATGTTCTTCATGAGCTTGGTCAGCCACTACACGCTTTTGATGCACAAAAAATAAAAGGCAATAAAATAGTTGTAAAAAATTTAGAAGAAAATACAAAGATTACAACTTTAGACGAAATAGAAAGAAGCCTGTCGTGTGAAGATATAATTATTTGCGACGGATATTCTAATCCGCTTTGTATTGGCGGAGTTTTCGGAGGCTTAAATTCTAGGGTTACTGAAAGCACTACATCTGTTTTTTTAGAAAGTGCATATTTTAATCCTGTTTCAATTAGAAAAACTGCAAAAAGACACAACTTAAACACGGATGCTTCTTTTCGTTTTGAACGCGGCATTGATATTAATTTAGTAGAATACGCTTTAAAAAGAGCTGCACTGCTAATTGAAAAATACGCAGACGGAAAATTGGCATCGGATATTACTGACATATATCATAAAAAAATTGAAGGGTTTAAAGTGTTTTTGTCTTATAGAAACGCTTATAAATTAATTGGACAAGAAATTATTAAGAAGACTATTAAAAGCATACTAGCTTCTTTAGAAATAAAAATTAACCGCGAAACGGAAGCCGGCTTAAAACTAACAATTCCTTCTTATAGAACAGATGTGCAACGCGAGGAGGATGTTGTGGAAGAAATTTTGCGTATTTACGGTTATAATAATATTAGTTTTTCTCATAAACTAAAAACTTCTGTTTTTTATAATTCTAATGATAATATTAAAACAGAGGACAAGGTTGCTAACCAGCTAACAGCTTTAGGGTTTAATGAAATTATTACTAATTCTCTTACAAAGCCTACGTTTAATGAAATGTTGAAAAGTGTAAATAACCAAAGCAGTATAAATTTGATAAACCCCTTGAGCTACGACCTAAAAGCTATGCGTCAGTCGTTGTTGTTCAGCGGTTTAGAAACACTTGCATATAATATAAATAGAAAAAACAACTCTTTAGAATTATTTGAATTTGGCAAGACATATAATAAATTTGAAAATAAATATCAAGAAAGTAAGCGTTTATCACTTATTATAACTGGAAATAAAACGATAAAAGGCTGGAATAGTAACTCTAAAAATTATGACTTCTTTTATTTAAAAGGAATTGTGCTTAGCGTTTTAGAAAAATTAGGACTTAACAAACTTAAAGTTGCTGATGTGAAACAAGATGTTTTTACAGAAGGAATGTCTCTATCACAAGAAAGCGTCAATTTAGTTGAGTTCGGAGTTGTAAAAAGCTCGTTATTAAAAGAATTTAATATTAAACAAGAAGTTCTGTTTTCCGATTTTAACTGGGATATAATATTAAAATTAGTAAGCAATATAAAAATTAAGGTTTCTGAATTATCAAAATTTCCGTCCGTAAAAAGAGATTTAGCAATTGTTATAGACTCAAAGGTTAAATTCGGCGAGATATATAATTTAGCTTTTCAAACCGAAAAAAAATTGTTAAAAGATGTATATTTATTTGATGTTTACGAAAACAGTAATAAATTGCCGAGCGGAAAGAAATCGTATGCTGTTAGTTTTTTGTTAGAAGATAAAAATAAAACTTTAACTGATAAACAGATAGATAAAGCGATGAAAAAATTACTAAAAACGTTTCAAAATAATTTAGGTGCTGTTTTGAGATAAAAATAAATTTTGTAATTCTAAAAAAAAATGAAACACTCATGACTAATTTTTAGGCATTCAGTGGGGTGATTATGAATTTTTCAAGCTGTTGTTTTTTTAGTTAGTTGCAAAATTATAAACACATGAAAAAAAATATTTTATTATTTATAAGTGTTTTAACTTTTATACAGTTAAACTCTCAAACTAAAACTTTTAACTCACTTCTACAAAGACACGTTAGTAAAAAAGGAAATGTCAGCTACAAAGCGTTTAAAAAAGACGAAGCAAAATTAGATAAATATCTATCTTTTTTAAACAAAACAAGTCCAAATAAAAACTGGTCAACTAACAAGCAAAAGGCTTTTTGGATTAATGTTTATAATGCTTATACAATTAAACTTATTTTAGAAAACTACCCTTTAAAAAGCATTATCGACATAAATTATAATGGGAAAACAGCTTGGAAAATACCTTTCGTAAAAGTAGGCGGAAAAGCTTATACATTAGACTTTGTAGAGCATGAAATTTTGCGAAAAAAATTGTTTGACCCTAGAATTCATGTAGGTGTAAATTGTGCTTCGGTTTCTTGCCCTAAACTTTTAAATTCAGCTTTTACCGAAAAAAATATAGAAGACAAGTTAAACCAATTAATGAAAGAATTTATAAACGATGCTACAAAAAATATAATATCAAAAAAGAAAGTTTATCTCTCAAAAATATTCGAATGGTTTATAAATGATTTCAATAAAAATGGAACTTTAATAGACTACTTAAACATATATTCCAACAAAAAAATTACTGCTGACACTGAAGTAAACTATTTAAAATACAACTGGTTGTTGAACGGAAAGTAAGATGTTTAAAATAATTGAAAAAAAATAAAAATATGTCTAAAAATTATTATGATTCTTCGGATTTAAAAAAATTTGGAGAAATAACGGAGTGGAGCGAAGAGCTCGGAAGTAAGTTTTTTGAATATTACGGAAAAGTATTTGAAGAAGGTACGTTAACGGCTCGAGAAAAAAGTTTAATTGCACTTGCGGTAGCACATACCGAGCAGTGTCCTTATTGTATAGATGCATATACAAAAGACGGACTGCAAAAAGGAATCACCAAAGAACAGATGATGGAAGCAATACACGTTGGTGCAGCCATAAAAAGCGGTGCAACTTTAGTACACGGCGTACAAATGATGAATAAGGTAAATAAACTTGAAATGTAAAATTTGCCGTATCACAATTTTAACTCTATAAAAAAGTAAACCGTAGCTTTACGACTATATATCTATGAAAAAATCATTAAAAGCAAGAAATAGTGATATTGCTGACACCTCGCATCAATTAGAAATTCTTTCGGGCGGAATTTTTGCAGACAACAAATTGCCAACTTTTGTCGATAAAGTTAAAGAAACTAACCAGTTTCCTATGCGTCCTAAAAAGCCAAAAATTCTACAACTGAATTTAGGTTATATGTGTAACCAAGTTTGTGAGCACTGCCACGTAGATGCTGGACCGGATAGAAAAGAAATCATGACAATAGAAACGTTGAATCAATGTTTAGAAGTTATAAAAAAAAATAATTTTCATACGGTAGATTTAACTGGAGGAGCCCCCGAGATGAATCCAAATTTTAAGTGGTTTGTAGAAGAAGTAACAAAAATTGGCGTTGATGATTTTATTGTGCGTTCTAATTTAACAATTATCAGGGCTAATAAAAAATATTACGACTTGCCAGAGTTTTTCAAAAAACACAATATTCATATAGTTTCGTCAATGCCACACTGGACTAAAGGAAAAACAGACAGGCAAAGAGGCAATGGAGTTTTCGACTCGTCAATTACGGCTTTAAAGTTTTTAAATACTGTTGGATATGGTATGCCGAACTCCGATTTAAAATTAGATTTAGTATATAATCCTTCGGGTGCTTTTTTGCCTGCTGACCAATTAGCTTTAGAAAAAGAATTTAAAAAAGCCTTAAAAACTGACTTTAACATTGACTTTAATAATCTTTTTGCTATCACAAACCTTCCGATTAGTCGCTTTTTAGATTATTTGTTAGCTTCAGAAAATTATGAAGAATATATGTATTCATTAGTAGAAGCATATAATCCGGAGGCTGTAAAAAGTGTAATGTGTACCGATACAATTTCTGTTAGTTGGGACGGAAGTCTTTACGACTGCGATTTTAATCAAATTCTAAACTTAAAAGTAAATTCTAAAGTAAATCACATTTCTAAATACGATGAAAATTTGTTGCAAGACAGAAATATTATACTTAATCAACATTGTTATGGGTGTACTGCTGGTGCAGGAAGTAGCTGCCAAGGAGCTACTATTTAAAATAGTCGCTCCTTAAAAATCAGTTTTTAAAGAAAAAGTACAAAATTTGGTTTGCATAAAAGTTTGAAATTGTTTTTTTGGTATGGTAATAATCATATTAATTTTTAAAAAAAGCAAGATTAACACATCAAAAACACAAAAACTTGTAGATGTTTACAAATAATTTTTAAGGGATGACTAATTAGAATCACCTTGATTCTAATTAGAATCGCCTTGATTCTAATTAGAATCGTCTTGATTCTAATTAGAATCGTCTTGAAAATAATTAGAATCCCTTGATTCTAATTAGAATCGTCTTAAAAATAATTAGAATCACCTTGATTCTAATTAGAATCGTCTTGAAAATAATTAGAATCCCTTGATTCTAATTAGAATCGTCTTAAAAATAATTAGAATCGCCTTGATTCTAATTAGGATCGTTTTAGGAAATACCATTATTTTGTTATAAAAAAATAGTCAAATCCCTTATTATACTTGAATATTAGAAAGAAAACATCAAATTATTGTATTGTAAAATAGCTGTTTAATATTTGGGTTAATGATAGCAACAAATCATTAGAAATATTCCTATTAATACAAACCAAACATAAAACTATAAAAAACAACTAACATTATTTTTGTAAATAAAAAAAAATTGTACATTTGCAAACTCTTAAAAATTTGTATATAAACAAAATAACATTTAATTAATATGCCAACTATTCAACAATTAGTTCGTAAAGGAAGGGTAAAAACAACAAAAAAGAGCAAGTCTGTTGCACTGAGTTCTTGCCCTCAAAAACGAGGAGTATGTACTAGAGTATATACTACAACACCTAAAAAGCCAAATTCAGCTATGCGAAAAGTAGCTAGAGTAAGATTAACTAACGGAAACGAAGTGAATGCTTATATTCCGGGAGAGGGACACAACTTACAAGAGCACTCAATAGTTTTAGTTAGAGGCGGAAAGGTAAAAGATTTGCCTGGTGTAAAATACCATATAGTACGTGGAGCTTTAGATACTGTTGGCGTTGAAGGTAGAACTCAACAAAGATCTAAATTTGGTGCAAAGCGCAAAAAAAAATAACAAAGGCTTTAAGCCAAACGACTCAAACATTTAATAAATGAGAAAAAGAATAGCAAAAAAAAGAAACTTACTGCCAGACCCAAAGTTTAACGACCAGTTAGTAGCTCGTTTTGTAAATAATTTAATGTGGAATGGCAAAAAATCGGTTGCTTTAAAAATATTTTATGACGCGTTAGATATCGTAGAAGATAAAAAAGGAGATGAAGAAAAATCTGCTTTAGAAATTTGGAAAGACGGCTTATCAAATATAATGCCTCACGTAGAAGTTAGATCTAGACGTATTGGGGGTGCTACATTTCAAATTCCGATGCAAATAAGACCGAATCGAAAAATATCTATGGCTATAAAATGGATGATCACATACACTCGTAAGAGAAATGAAAAAACTATGGCAAACAAACTGGCTTCTGAAATATTAGCCTCCGCTAAAGAAGAAGGCGCAGCTGTTAAAAAAAGAATAGACACTCATAAAATGGCTGAAGCAAATAAGGCTTTTTCTCATTTTAGATTTTAAAATAAATGAATAGAGATTTAAAGTACACAAGAAATATAGGTATTGCAGCTCATATAGATGCTGGAAAAACCACAACTACCGAACGCATTTTATATTACACAGGGGTTTCTCACAAAATAGGTGAAGTACACGACGGTGCTGCAACTATGGACTGGATGGAGCAAGAGCAAGAAAGAGGGATTACTATTACTTCTGCAGCGACAACTTGTATTTGGGAATTTCCTCTTAATAATGGTCAACAAACTAATGACACAAATGAATACCACTTTAATATTATTGATACCCCTGGACACGTTGATTTTACCGTAGAAGTAAACCGCTCATTAAGAGTGCTTGACGGTCTTGTGTTCTTGTTTTCTGCTGTTGATGGCGTTGAGCCTCAATCCGAAACTAACTGGAGGCTAGCAGATAATTATAAAGTGCCTCGTATTGGATTTGTAAATAAAATGGATCGACAAGGTGCAAACTTTATGGAAGTATGTCAGCAAATAAAAGATATGTTAAAATCAAATGCAGTTCCTATTGTAATGAATATAGGTGATGAATCGGATTTTAAAGGCATTGTCGATTTGGTTAAAAATAGAGCTATAATATGGCATGACAAATCATTAGGTGCTACATTTGATATAATTGAAATTCCAGATGAGTTAAAAGAAGAGGCTTCTATGCTTCGTGGAAAGCTAATTGAAGAGGTTGCAGCTTATGACGAAACCCTTCTAGAAAAATATATGGAAGACGAAAACTCTATAACTGAAGATGAAATACATACTGCTTTAAGGTCTGCTGTTATGGATATGGCTATAATACCGATGATATGTGGTTCTTCTTTTAAAAATAAGGGGGTGCAATTTTTGTTAGACGCTGTTTGTCGTTATTTACCTTCGCCGCTTGATAGAGACAATATAGTAGGGACTGATCCGAACAACGGAGAGGAAATATTAAGAAAACCTAGTAATAAAGAGCCATTTGCAGCTCTAACATTTAAAATTGCTACTGACCCTTATGTTGGGCGTTTAGCTTTTTTTAGAACTTATTCAGGAAAATTAGAGGCTGGCTCTTATGTATTGAATAACACTACTGGTAAAAAAGAACGAATATCTCGTATTTATCAGATGCATGCTAATAAACAGAACGCTATAAATTTAATTGAAGCAGGAGATATTGGTGCAGCAGTAGGTTTTAAAAGTATAAAAACTGGAGATACTCTATCTGATGAAAAAAATCCTATAGTTTTAGAATCTATGGATTTTCCAGATCCTGTAATAGGAGTTGCTGTAGAGCCTAAAACCAAAGCAGACATTGATAGATTAGGTGTTTCTCTTGCAAAATTAGCCGAAGAAGACCCTACTTTTACTGTAAGAACCGAAGAAGCTACGGGGCAAACTATCATATCTGGAATGGGAGAGTTACATTTAGATATTATTGTAGATAGATTGAAAAGAGAATTTAAAGTTGATATAAATAAAGGGAAGCCTAAAGTAGAATATAAAGAAGCAATTACCGCAAAAACCGAGCATCGAGAAATTTATAAAAAG
Source organism: uncultured Polaribacter sp. (assembly GCA_963422315.1). Classification (GTDB taxonomy): domain Bacteria; phylum Bacteroidota; class Bacteroidia; order Flavobacteriales; family Flavobacteriaceae; genus Polaribacter. The sequence continues at coordinate 2,092,160 of OY729423.1, read as the reverse complement.
CAGACTGGAGGTCGTGGTAAATTTGCCGATATAGTCTTTACAATGGAGCCTGCCGACGAAGGTGTCCAAGGAATTCAGTTCGTGTCGATAATTAAAGGAGGAAATATTCCGAAAGAATTTATTCCTTCAGTAGAAAAAGGATTTAAGGATTCTATGAAAAATGGACCTTTGGCAGGTTATGAAATAGACTCTATGAAAATAACTTTAAAAGACGGTTCATTTCACGCAGTAGATTCTGACCAGTTATCTTTTGAATTAGCAGCAAGATTGGGTTATAAAGTTGCGGCAAAAGCAGCAAAAGCTGTAATAATGGAGCCTTTGATGAAATTAGAAGTAATTACACCAGAAGAAAACATGGGAGATATTGTAGGAGATCTTAATAGAAGAAGAGGTCAAGTAGCTGATATGTCCGACAGAGCAGGTTCAAAAGTTGTAAAAGCAACGGTTCCTCTATCTGAAATGTTTGGGTACGTTACGGCTTTAAGGACTATATCATCTGGCAGAGCCACTTCTACTATGGAGTTTTCTCACTATGCGGAAACCCCTCAAAATATTTCCGAAGAAATAATTACTAATAATAAGAGCATATAAAAATTTAATAATCTACAAATAAAATAAAAAAAATGAGTCAAAAAATTAGAATAAAATTAAAATCTTATGACTATAATTTAGTAGATAAGTCAGCTGAAAAGATAGTTAAAACTGTAAAAAGCACTGGAGCTGTCGTAAACGGACCGATACCTCTGCCTACTCGCAAAAAAATATTTACAGTTTTAAGGTCGCCTCATGCAAACAAAAAGTCAAGAGAGCAATTTCAATTAGCAGACTATAAAAGATTATTAGATATTTATAGTTCTTCAGCTAAAACTATCGATGCCCTTATAAAGCTTGAGCTACCCAGTGGAGTAGAAGTGCAAATTAAAGTCTAATACTAAACCGCTAACAAATAAATTATAATATATTTTGGTGTAATGGACAAAAAGTAGGCTGTTTTTAGTTTATTTATTTCAAGTGGACAAAAAGTAGACTCTATTTTAAGCTCAATTTTTTGCATAAAAAACAATGTTTTTATCTTTGATTTATCAAGTGGTATTCGTAAAACTCCACAGTTTTAGTTTTTTTATTTAGAGAACACGAATATTTTTTCGTTTATGTAACTCGGAGATAGTTTTTATATTAAATTTTGGTAAAATTTGCCATAATAGAAATAATTAAAATTACCCCAATAAGGCTTTTTGCTTACTTTTTTTGGGTTTTTTATTGCTTTTTTATTCCTTAATTTATTGAAAATTAAATACTTGTGGTTTTACGAATGTCCCATCTAAAGAATAAATTTTCTTTTAGAAGATTTTACTATAATTTTTTTAAGGCTTTTTAGCTAAAACAACTTGCTTTAATGCTTCCCATTTTTCTTTTAAAGAGTTGTTTTCAAAAGGATTAGAATTTTCTTTTGCAATTTTTTGTGCGTTTAAAATTCTGTCTTTTAATAATGGGTGGCTACTAAAATAAGCAGGTATATCATAAGGTGTTTCTTTTTTTAAAACCTCGAATAATTGGACCATTCCGAACATATCTAGATCGTTTTTTTTCATTATTTCTAATCCGAAGTTGTCAGCCTCTTTTTCTAACTCTCGCGTATAAGAAAGTTGAGAGAATAGATGTGCATTTTCAGTCAAAACAGTAGTAATTCCGTTGACATCAGAAAATAGTATTGATATAAATATTGCTCCGGACAAATTACGAGATAAGCTTTTTAAAACATGTCTGTTTTTTATATGCGAAACTTCGTGTCCGATAAGTGCGACGAGCTGTTCTTTGGTTTTTATTTTTTCTAACAAAGAAGAGAATATTACAATTTTTCCGCCAGAAATTGCAAAAGCGTTTAAGACTTTGCTGTTTGCTACATAAATTTTAATAGGAAAACCACTGTCAATTTTTAGTTCATCTACAAATTCTTGTAGCTTCTCGGATTTGGCTTCGTCAATTTCTAAATCTTCGGATACAATATCAAAGACATAATTTCCAAAACTTATAACTTTATCGGAGCTCATTTTTGAGACAAAACTTGTAGAAACAAAAGGAATAAGGTAGAAGTAAATTCCAGCAGCAATTGTGAGTATTGCTGGGATTAACAAGAGCAGTGATTTGTATTTAAAATGATTTAATATCAGGTCGATTTTGTTGTTTAAGTTATTGTTTTTTGAGAATTTGATATATTCTAAAAATTTTTGGTCGTTGGATTCTATTTTTTTACAAGGAAAAGTTTTTCCGAAAGTAAACGATTGCCAACCTTTTGTATAAACAGTAGATTTATTAATTTCAGAAATTTTAAAGAAAACAGTTATAGTTTTATCGTGGTCGTCTAAATATGATATTTTCCAATATTCGGGGTGAACATATATTTTTGCGAAATATTTTTTAGAAGTTACTCCGTCATAATAATTTGCTTTGTAATACATTTTATTAAATTAAGTCAAAGTCTAAAAAATCGAGAAAATCATCGCCCGCAGCATCGTCGTAGTCGTCGTATTTAGCTTGTTGAATATTTTCTGTATTAATGTGTCCGTCAATTTCGGCGAATTTATAGAAGAAGCTTAAAGTTCTAACTTTTACCCAAGGAGTTGCAAGTCCGAAAGTAAAAATTATCAATAAAATATTCACAATAACTAACTCGAAAACATCGACAGGATTCATTTTAAATTTTAATGGAATTTCTTTATTGTCTTGAATTACAAAGGTGTTATTGACATAATATTTATACAGTTCGCTGATGTACCAAAAATAGTATATTCCTAAAGTCGGAATAATTAACAGGTTGAACTTTAGCTCTATCCAAAACAAATCAGAGCCTTTACCTTTAAAAGTAAAATCTAAGTTTCCGAAGTGGAAATTTTTAAATATATATTTGCGAATTTCTATTTTAAACCAAGACAGATATATGCCAAAAGTTAAGACAGAAAGCGCTACACCTCTAAGAAATATTTTGAATAATTCTGTCCTGTTTCCGTTGTATTTAAAATAAATTCCTTTCCACGAACTTCTGGAGGAGCGATATCGCAAAGCTCCGTGAATAGCAAGTGGAATTAAAAATAGAATTGGCAAATATATAATTGCTGGTCCAAGTCCTAAGTCTGAACTACTATATAGATAAATAATAAATAATGAGATAAGGATAATGTATATTTTGATAAATCCTTTGAAAACTTCTTCGCCAGTTGCATGAAATTGAAAACGAGAATTGTCTAATTCGGTAGTTTGGTAATGATAATTTAGCATCTCTACTTTAGCCCAAGGGTAGTATAATCCGAATGTTATAATTATTAAAATTATGTTTTTAAAATATATTAAGGCAAAATCGGCACCTTCTCCAAAATATTTTATGCGGTTTGTTTTAAAATTACTATTTGAAATTATTTCCATAATGGTTTTAGTTTATTAGAAAATTAAAAATGTGTTATTATTCTATCATTTAAAAATTATAGTTTATAAATTTAGTTTATCTTTATCAAAATTAAAAATTATATATAAAATGAACAAGATTAAGCTTTTTACAGCTTTTTTATTATTAACGAATGGTGTTTTTGCTCAAAAAACTTATATTTTATGTGGCAAATTAATTGACACTAAAACTGGCACCATAGAGTCCAAAAAAACAATAGTAGTAAACAATGACAAAATTACTAAAATATTTGACGGATATGTTTCCCCTAAAAGTCGGACCGCTAAAATAATATATTTAAAAGATAAAATTGTAATGCCCGGATTAATAGATATGCATGTTCATATTGAAAAGGAATTTTCAAGCAAAACGAGGTTAAATAAATACATTTTAAATGAAGCCGATATTGCATTAAATGCCGTTGGTTATGCTAAAACTACCTTGTTAAGCGGCTTTACTACGGTTAGAGATTTAGGAGGTACTGGGGTAAATATTTCTATTAAAAAAGCTATTAATTCTGGCAAAATTATCGGTCCAAGAATATTTACTTCGGGGAAATCATTAGCGACAACTGGCGGACATGCAGACCCAACTAACGGAAGCAATAGAAAATTAATTGGAGATCCTGGTCCAAAAGAAGGTGTTGTAAATTCAGTAGAAGACGCCAAGAAAGCTGTTAGACAACGCTATAAAAACGGTGCCGATTGTATAAAAATAACTGCAACTGGCGGTGTGTTAAGTGTTGCTAAATCTGGAGATAATCCACAATTTACAGCAGAAGAAATTAAAGCTATTTGCGACACTGCTAAAGACTACGGAATGCACGTAGCAGCTCATGCGCACGGAGATGAAGGCATGCAAAGAGCAGTGTTAAACGGCGTTAAAACAATCGAACATGGAACTTATATGAGCGACAAAACAATGAAATTAATGATAAAACACAATGCCTATTTAGTTCCTACCATTACCGCTGGAAAAGAAGTAGCACAAAAAGCAAAAGTAAAAGGATTTTATCCAGAAATAGTAGTGCCTAAAGCCTTGGCTGTCGGTCCTCAAATCCAAAAAACATTTGCAATTGCCTATAAAAAAGGCGTTGGCATAGCTTTTGGAACGGATGCCGGAATTTTTAAACATGGAGATAACGCAAAAGAATTTAGATATATGGTTGAAGTTGGTATGCCAGTAATGGAAGCTATACAATCTGCAACTATTACTAATGCAATTTTATTGAATATGGAAAACAAAATTGGGCAAATTAAAAAAGGATTTTTTGCTGATATTATTGCTGTTGATAAAGACCCTCGAAAAGATATTTCTACTCTTGAAAACGTCGTTTTTGTTATGAAAAACGGAGTTGTTTATAAAAAATAGCCCATTAGAAATGAAGTAGTTAGCTGTAAATTTTAGATAACTAATCAGATAAGTATGACAGCATTAATCTTTATTGTCAAGATGAATCTCGTTTTGGATTAATGACCAAACAAAAACATGTTTTGGTCTCAAGAGGAGTTAAGCCTATAGGCAAATACCAACATAGCTATAAATGGTTATGGCTATGGGGCTGTTTCTCTCCTATTACAGGAGATAGTTTCTATTGGGAAACACCAGTAGTATCCAATGCTATCTTCGAAGAATTTCTTAAAGACTTTAGTAATCAAAACCCTAAAGAACTTAAAATTATTATTATAGACAATGCAGGATTCCATGCTTATCAAAATATAACAATTTCAGAAAATATAAAACTCATTAGAATCCCTCCCTATAGTCCAGAACTTAACCTCCGCTGAAAAAGTATGGCAATGGATGAAAGATAAAGTAGCTATGAAGTTTTTTGAAGATGTTGAAGACTTACAATATTAAATAACTCAAACGATAAATAAACTTGATACTCAACTAATTAAATCAATAACGGAATATGAATTATATATTAAATTTTTTTTTTGAGTAACTTTAAAGTCTAAATGGTATGACATCATAAAAAACAAGACTATTAAAATAATCAAATACAATTCTTTACAAGAAATGAACAATGATTTAATGCAGTTTTTAATCTTTTATAATCTTTACAGAAAGCATGGGAAATTTAAGACGAGAATTGAATGTAGAAACGTCTTTTAACGCAATAGAAAAATGGTATGAATTAGAACCCAAAATATTTAAAAATAGTTCCAAAAAATTTAAAAATAAAATTCTATATTTGCAAAGTAAACAAGTTCAAATTAAACAACAACCTTGTGAAACTTAACATTTAGCAATTTATTCATTTTTTTTTGTTTTTTCTGTAATACAAAAATAATTAATTTTTTTTAATCTAATAATATTCAATAAAATTAGACGTTTATACTTAAAAATGATAATAAATGTATATTGGATATACCGAATTGATAAAGATAAAATATAAGGAATTCCTTATATTTGGGCGTTGACAAATATTTAAATTCGATACAAAAGTTTAATTATATCATAATACCAATAATTTGTATTACACGCGACTTGTTAATACGAATAATAACTGTAATAATTATGGAAGAAAATAAAGCATCTGAAATCAATCAACTTAAAAAGAAAATCAGGGAACTTGAAAAATCAATAAAAGGGGTAACCAATGGCTACTATTATTCTAAAAATGCCAATAAAAAGTGGAACAATATAAATGAGATTCCAAAAAATGGAAATTCGCCCAATACAGTAAAAGAAATAATTGAAAATAATCGTATTTTAGATTTTGACCAACGCCTAAACACATCATCCTATGTTAATGTCAATTTTGAGAAAGAAGAAGAAGAAATTGCCATTATGGGCATGAAGGTTAACCTTGCCGATCAAACAGTATATCCTCAATCATACAAGATGCACGACAATGTGGTAAATATGATAGCCCATTTATGGAACTGCCCTGAACCTAATGATATGGAAGAACACAAAGTATTTGCAGGTGCTGGTACTGTGGGTTCAACTGAAGCATGTTTACTTGCAGGATTAGCCTTAAAGTTTCGTTGGCGAAAATGGTATACGGAACGTCATTCCATAAATATGGAAATAAACGAGGACAGTGAAAAATTACTTGGTGTACGACCTAATATAGTTATCTCATCTTGTTATCAGGCAGCATGGGAAAAGTTGTTTAAATATATGGATATCGAACCCAAAATTATACAACCATCATCAAAAGACTTTAAATTAGATCCTGAAAAAGTTAGAGAGAAAATTGATGACAAAACAATTGGTGTTGTATGTATTCTAGGTAACCACTATGGAGGTCAATATGACCCCGTATGGAAAATTAATGAAATTGTAAAAGAAGTTAATCAGGCGAATGATTTTCAAGTAGGTATTCATGTAGATGCTGCTTCAGGAGGTTTCATTGCCCCATTCCAAAAGGGTCTCCCCGACTGGGATTTTAGATTATCAAATGTACTCTCAATATCGACCAGTGGACATAAATATGGTGAGTCATGCTGTGGAACTGGATGGGTGATTTGGAGGCAACGTGAAAATTTAAGTGAGTACGTAACAACTTCTGTTACATATTTGGGAGGAAAAGGAGATTCTTACACATTGAATTTCTCAAGACCTGCCAGTGGGGTATATATTCAGTATTATAAACTCCTGAGATACGGAATGACTGGATATCAACAATGTTGCGATAATTTAATGCTAAATGCTAAATATATTCGTGAAAAGCTTAAAGAAATAACTTGGAAAGGTATCCCTAGATTTATCTTTTTGGATGATGGGGACAAACACTGCCTTCCAGTGATTACAGCAAGGCTTAATCCTAAATGTGAATTTGTATACGATGATATTGACCTTCAGCATGTGCTATCTATGCACCTATGGTATGTAAGTGGTTATAAGATGGGGTATAATCACCCTATTTCCGAAAAAACACTACCTCTTTTTAATAATGAGGATTCAGAAACCACAATGTTCAGAATAGTCATTAAGAACAATATAACGCGTGATATGGCTATCCATTTAGTTGATTCTTTTAGGGAATCATTTGATTTTTTAGATTCTGTAGATTTTTCAAAGCTTCATGGATTTGACTTTAAAAAACTACGACATAAAGACCAACGAAAAGCTTCTACTCATTGCTAAGAGGAAATAAATAATACATCATAAAGCTTAACTATACAAATACTAATAAAAAAACAAAGATGATTATAAATACCTACATAAAAGACACTTTACCAACCAAAGGTAATGGTATTAGACTTGCTGTTTTTCAAGGGCAAGGATCTGCAGGAACCGTAGATGCTATAGGATACAATATTAAACAAATGGAAAATGCAGTGCGTACTGCAAAACAATATCAGGCTCATCTCATTAGTTTTCCTGAACTATATTTGAGTGTGGATATGCAATTTCTCCAGAAGCAGCCCATAAATTAGCTATGGATGTAAACGATAGTGTTTATCTTTCAAAAGTTTCTTCAATTGCAAAGGAAAATAATATTGGTATTATCTGTTCTTATCCTGAAAAAGCGATTATTCAGGGGGAAACTCGATATTATGATTCCATTTTCTTTTGCGGACAGGATGGGAGTATTCTAAAAACCTATCAAAATTGCTTTTCCATTTTTTTGCTGTACACACAGCACATTTCTAAAAACGTAAAGGAAGTTTCAAAAAATGAAATAGAAACCTTTATGCTGAAATGGAAAACCAAAAAAGACCCGAGTGCTTCGTATCAAAACCAAATGATTAATGCAATTAAGTTTTATTATGAGCAAGTAATTGGGAAAAGTAGAGAGATGTATCGTATCGCGAGAGCAAAAAAACCTAAACAATTGCCAAAAGTGATTTCTGAGGAGGAAGTGTTAAAAGTTTTAAAAATAGCAAAAAACTTAAAGCATAAATCTATAATTTCGTTACTTTACTCCTCTGGATTAAGAGTTAGTGAACTTATAAATTTGCAAGTGTCTGATATTAATTTTGTAAATCATACACTTCATTTAAAAGGAGCGAAAGGAAATAAAGATAGGATGGTAAATATAGGGCTAGCTTGTGAACAGGTATTAAAAAAATACTTGAGGACTTATGAACCAAAAAAAATATGTGTTTGAAGGACAGAATTTGCCTATCTATTCTGCGAGAAGTATAAATAAATTTATTCAGAGATATGCAAAAAGGGTAGGTATAAAACAAAATATTTCAGCACATACTTTTCGCACAGTTTTGCGACTCACTTACTAGATAATGGTACTGATATCCGTCTGATTCAGAAATTATTAGGACATTCAAGTAGCAAAACTACAGAACGATACACGCATGTAAGCCAAAGAATGCTCAACAATGTACAAAGTCCTATAGATGTGATATTAAATAAGTTAGAAAAAGATAAAACAAAAAATACAATATTATAAAAGTAATATATCGGAACTTAAGGTTCCGATAGCTACTAGTTGCCAGTAATTACGAACATTTAAAATAAACAGATATGATTTACACTTTAATAATTTTACTCTTTAGTTTTTTCATAAACGAAGAATCCGAAAATAAACTGATTACCGTCTATGACAAAGACTGTGGCTATTGCCCAAGACTTGCTCAATGATACCTATCAAGACGGAGATGTAAAAGAAGCATTATCCAATTTTGATCACCAACTGGTCGAGGCAGATACAGAGGAAGCAAAGCAGTTGATGGCAAAGTACGGAATCACTGCTTTCCCTACACAAATTATTGTTAGCAATGATGATGAAACTTACACAATAAGTGGCTTTTTGAATGAAAAACAACAACTTAATTTTTTAGAAAGTCCTGATTTTGTGGAAGTTGCAAGTCATATGGGAAGTCAAGATTCTGGGTTAAGTGATACTGCAAAAAAATTCATTTGTGTTTTTGCCAAAAATGAGTCGTTTGAAGACTTTATGATAAAAACAGAAAATATGGTCAAAAGAGAAGGTATAAAATACAAAAATATTCATAAATTTGTCTCGGATTCATCTACCGACATCATTTGTGAAAATAAAAAAATAATATATATGAGAAAAAAACCCAGTTTATTTAAATACGCTTTAGATACTTTGAATTATGAGTTTATCGAAGGTCTTATTGACCATGATAAAGATGGAAAATGCAATCCTAATGTTGACTATTCTCAAAAAGAAATCCTTGAGGATGGAACAGAGGAGGATCTTATGGAGTTTTTAGATAAGATTATTGATGCCTACAATAAAGGTGAAAAAGGAATGCGAGTTGGTCACGACATCAGCACTTTAAAGCGGGTTAGGGCTGCACTCGACTTTTGTTTGGAAACGCGATGAAGTTTTTTATTCTTTTTTTATATGTCATATTTATTATTAATGCATTTGCTGTTTGTAAAAAAAAAATTGAAGTTGAGGGACGAATATTTGTTTGATTGATTTTGTAGATTTGTAGAGTATTTAAACACATTAGTTATGAAAGTATTATTAGATATTAAAGACGAGAAAGTTCCTTTTGTAATGGAGGTGCTTAAAAATTTCAAGTTTGTAAAGGCAGAGCCTTTGACAGAAAAGGAGGAAATTATAGAGGATATTAAGCAAGGGGTTAAGGAAGTAAACCAAATAAGAGGAGGTAAACTTAAAGGTATTCCTGCAAGAGAAGTGCTAAATGAAATTTAACGTAATTGCTACGGCAAGATTTAAGAGACGGATAAAAAAACTTGCCAAAAAGTATGCCTCGTTAGAGCAAGAATACTTTAGTCTTGTTGAGAGTTTAGAAAATCAACCGAAACAAGGGGTATCAATAGGAAGAAATTGCTTTAAGATACGGCTTTCAATAAAATCGAAAGGCAAATCAGGGGGAGTAAGAGTAATCACATATGTAGCAATTATAGAAGAAACGGTTTACCTACTTGCTATATAATATGACAAGTCAGATATGGCAAGTATTTCTGAAAACGAACTGAATAAACTACTGAAAGAATTGAAATAAAAACTACTGGCAACAATGTGTAAAACGCCATTAAAAGCAGACGTTTATTCCAACCGTTATACAAAATAAAATTAAAAAACATGGATTTAAAAAGCAGACTATTTACTAATGTAAAAACAGATACGGCCTTAGATTACAATAAGTGGTGTTTTGAAAATAATATTTATAAGCTAATGGGAGGTGATATTAATGAGTCAACCAATATTAATTCTAAGGTTGAAAAAACACTATATGAAGCTGTAGATCCTAGCAATTTCACTCCATTCCCACCTGAATTAGATGATCTGACAAGGCTTCACTTTTTTATTCGCAATAGAAGAGTAACGACAATCTTAGAATTTGGATTAGGAAAGAGTACTATGGTTTTTGCTGATGCTATTGCTAAGAATAAAAGAGACTACGGAGACTTCGTGTCAAAAAATCTAAGAAGGTCTAATGCATTTGAAGTTCATTCTTTGGATAATAGTAAAAACTGGATAGAACAGACCAAAGAAAACTTACCAGAAGATTTAACGGAATATGTACACTTTCATTTTTCAGATGTTGAAATGTCTACGTTCAATGGCAGAATATGCACTATGTACCAAGAATTACCTAATATTTGCCCTGACTTTATTTATCTAGACGGACCTGAACAATTTAATGTTCAAGGTAATGTCAGAGGCATTTCAACTTGTCAGCCTGATAGATTCCCAATGGCAGCAGATGTGTTGATTTTAGAACCCTTTTTACTTCCTGGAACATTAATTGTTACAGACGGAAGAACGGCTAACGCAAGATTTATTTTAAACAATCTTCAAAGGAATTGGGAATATCATCGCTTTAAAGAAGAAGACATCTCTGTTTTTGAACTCGTTGAAGAACCATTAGGGAAAATTAACCAAAAACAAATTGACTTTAGCAATTCTAGAATAGAAACATAAAATTTGTATAACATTGTGTAAAATGCATTAAAACGCCGTTTAGCCGAACCGTTGCCAGTAATTACCGAACCAAAAAACAAAGCCGAATGAATAAACTAATTGCTTTATTATTTTTATTGAGTTTTACTTTTACCAATGCACAGAAGAAATTAATTACCATTTATGATAAAGACTGTGGATATTGTCAAGATTTACTCAACAAAACCTACCAAGATAAAGATGTAAAAAAATTATTAAAGAATTACGAGCATCAACTTGTAGAAGCCAATACTTCCAAAGGAAAAGAATTTATAGAAAAATATGCTATTGATTCTTATCCTACACAAATAATCATTTCTAATGAAAGTGCTTCAATCATTGAAGGGTTTATGAATATAGCACAACAACTAGAGTTTTTAACCAATTCAGAACTGTTTAAAACCAACCCCAAAGACATTCTTGTTACCCAGTCGAGCATTGTAACTGAAAGAAAGATTATCAAAAAATCAACTAGTAATATTGAAACTAAGGTTGACAGAATTTGTCGCAAATATGAAACAGCAAGAACTCGCGTCCAAGACACCACAGAAGCCTTTAGAAAACTTGTTCTTGAAGCTATGGGAGAAGAATGCCATAAATGCGGATTACCCTCTAAAACATCCCATAGTTGTTGCATTTCTGAACCAAAATTTAGGTAAGATGATTTGCACTAACCACTACGCTAATACCATTAGAAAAAAGGCAGCTATATTCAAATTTGCCCTAGAGCAGAGGGACTACAACTTTGTTGTCAATGTACTCGTCAAAGGAAGATGCTCTCGTGATTCTAAAACGAGGTTGAAAAGACTTTATGAAGAAGTAAATGGCAAACAAGAAGATATGCTTGACTTTATAGAGTATGTTCAAAATGACGAAATTTGGGGAGGCCACTACAGAACTCCGACAGTAGATCATATAAAAGGTTATTTAACGAGGTGTCTCAAAGAAGATTCGGAATATTTTAAAGAGTAATTATGTTATAATTGTGAAAATCAAAGAACTCTAAAAAAGGACAAAAAGTTATAAAAATTGATAATTTTGAATTTTTATCTTATTAATTTTGTAAATTACCATTAAACAAGTAATTGTATGCCAACACTTTTTAGAGCTTTTGGTCTTCGGTTTTTCTTTTACTCAAATGAGCATAAGCCTATTCATATTCATATTAGAAATGCAGACGGCGAAGCCAAATTTGATGTTGAAAATATGAAATGGATTGATACCAAAGGGCTAAAAAACAAAAACCTAAAACTAGCAGAATCACTAGTCGAAGAAAACAAGGATTTGATTATTAGTGCTTGGCATAATTATTTCAACAAATAGAAACATTATGGAAATTTTAAAAATTTGGTTCGACAATAAAAACATCTTCCTTAAAACAAAAAAAGGAATTGAAAAATCTATGCCTTTAAAGTGGTTTCCTCGTTTAGAAAAAGCGACAGAACAGCAAAAGAGAAACTTTGAACTTTCACCCTTTGGAATTCATTGGGAAGAAATCGATGAAGATTTAAGTTTTGAGGGGTTTTTTAAATTCAAAAAATAGAGAGTTGAAGCATAAACTACTGGCAACAAAGTATAAGCATAATAAGGGCTAAGAGCTAAAATCAATGGCAGTTTTGTATTTTTGAAAATAATTTATAAACCGAAACTAATAGTATACAAATCCCTTACTATGCTTATACTAGACCGTTGCCAGTAATTACCGAACCAAAAAACAAAACCGAATGAATAAGCTAATTGCTTTATTACTTTTATTGAGTTTTACGCTAACCAACGCACAGAAAAAATTAATTACCATTTATGATAAAGACTGCGGTTACTGTTAGGACTTACTCAATAAAACCTATCAAAATGATGAAGTGAGCGGGGCACTTTCAACATACGAACACCAGCTTTTTGAAGCGAACACAGAGGCAGGAAAAGTAATGATGAAAAAATATAAAGTTACTTCTTTCCCTACACAAATTATTGTTAGCAATGATAAAGACACCTATACAATAAGTGGCTTTTTGAATAAAAAACAACAACTTAATTTTTTAGAAAGTCCTGATTTTGTTGAAGTTGCGAGTCAGATGGAGAGTAAAGATTCTGGGTTAAGTGATACTGCAAAAAAAATTTATTTGTATCTTTGCCAAAAATGAGTCGTTTGAGGACTTTATAATAAAAACAGAAAAGATGGTCAAAAGAGAAGGTATAAAATACAAAAGTATTCATAAATTTGTCTCGGATTCATCTACCGACATCATTTGTGAAAATAAAAAGTCAATACATATGAGAAAAAAAACAGTTTATTTAAATACGCTTTAGATACTTTGAATTATGAATTTATCGAAGGTCTTATTGACCATGATAAAGATGGAAAATGCAATCCTAATGTTGACTATTCTCAAAAAGAAACCCTTGAGGATGGAACAGAAGAGGATCTTATGGGGTTTTTAGATAAGATCATTGATGCCTACAATAAAGATGAAAAAGGAATGCGAATTGTTCACGACATCAGTGCTTTAAAGCGGATTAAAGGATGGTTAAAAAAATGTTATGAGCGAGATAAGGACAGATAAAACATAAGTAGAGTTATATGAAAGCACTTTTTTTATATGTCATATTTATTATTAATGCATTTGCCGTTTGTGAAAAAAAAATTGAAGTTGAGGGGTGAATATTTGTTTGATTGATTTTGTAGATTTGTAGAGTATTTAAACACATTAGTTATGAAAGTATTATTAGATATTAAAGACGAGAAAGTTCCTTTTGTAATGGAGGTGCTTAAAAATTTCAAGTTTGTAAAGGCAGAGCCTTTAACACCCTATAAAGCAGAAGTTTTTAGAGGGATAAAAAAGGGATATGAAGAAATGCAGCAAATAAGGGCAGGTAAGCTAAAGGGTATTCCTGCTAAAGAATTGCTGAATGAAATTTAGTGTAGCCGCTACTGCAAACTTTAAAAGAGAAATCAAAAGACTTTTAAAGAAATCCCCCTCATTACAGAAAGAGTATTTAAGCCTTGTTGAAGATTTAGAGGATAGCCCAAAACAAGGAACATCAATTGGAAGAAATTGTTTTAAAATACGTTTATCAATAAGATCTAAAGGCAGAGGAAAATCAGGAGGAGCAAGGATTATTACTTGCTTTGTATTGGTTGAAAAATCTGTTTATTTGTTAAGTATTTATGATAAATCCGAGAAAGAAAGCATAACTAATAAGCAATTGAGCAATTTTTTAGAACAAATATCGGAGGAATAAAACTACTGGCAACAAAAGATATAAGTAATAGGCTCGTACCTCACCTACTACTCATATCCAAACCGTTAGCTACAAGGAAATCAGAAATGACTAAATGAACAAAGAAAGAGCCATAACATACAGTCTTTTATCCCATATTAGAAACAGCGGAAAACTTGCAAAAGGGCCAATTGATATTTTTATTCCACTAATTAAAAGGGCTTTATCTAAAATGAACTCAGAAGGGATCTTTGAAGGGAAGAGTTTATTGGAGATAAAATCGACCACGGATGATCTGTATAAAATTGATTTTCCCGTTCCCGTCCTCAAAAAAATATTAGAAGAAATATGCAAAGAAATTAATTCTGATTCTGCTACACACCTCGTTCTTTATCAAGATGGTGCTTTTAGTATTAAACAATATTCATTTACCGATTATGAAGATGTAATTCAAACGCAGACAAATGACATAAATGAGTTAGAAGAACTCTTTAAACAGTTTTGTAAAACATCTGATTTAAAAATAGATAACAGTGAATCAATTTTCAGATTTATAGAGAAAAACAAATTCACTTTATCCAAATATATATCTAACACAAATGAATCAAATGGGGAAGACTACACATCAGAAGCACAATTCATAGATTTCTTTAAACGTATTCCTCAAATATATGAACGAATAAAAGGCATTTATTTGGGTTCAATTATCGCAGGCTATATTGAGTATACACCTGATGATGCCAAAAGAGAAATAGAATTATTATTTGACACTAATTTCCTCGTTGGTCTCATTGATTTGAACACTCCAGAATCAACACATACTTGTAAGACGCTTATAGAAATTTCAAAGCAGCAAGGTTTCAAGCTTCGAGTATTAAAAGACACAATAGAAGAAACCGAAAATCTACTACAGACAAAGGCAAAATTCTTTGAGCAATCCTTCTTGCAAAAAAAGGTAAACCCAGAAGATGTCTACAACGCCTGTGATCGAAGAGATTTAAATAAAGCAGACCTAGAAAGGATTGCTGACAATTTAGAAAATATAATTGGAGAGTGTGGGATTAGCCTAATCTACCACACTGATAAATTGAAAAAAGAAGCGAAATTCACAGAAGTTTATAAAGTTTTTGAACGGATTAGAAACTCAAAAATATCCGCACTACATGATGCAACTGCGTTACTTTATGTTAACAAACAGAGAAAGAAAAAAATAAAGGTCTTTGATAAAGTTAATGCTTGGTTTGTCAATAATTCCATTTCTGTAGAAGGATATAGTATTGTTTTAATTGATGGTTTTCAACCTGAAACAATAAAAGCTGATGATCTACTAAACATTCTGTGGCTTAGTAACCCCCAAATAAACAAATCAATTGATGGAGGGGATCTCGCAGAAATTGGATTGACTTCAACAATATCACTGACATTAAACAAGAACCTTCCTAAATCACAAATTCTTCGTGAACTTGATGATAATATTCACAAATACGCTAAAGAAGATATTAGTGATACTGATATTATCAGAGTCGCCACACGAATTACTAATAAGCAACTAAAGGACATAGAAGAATTAAATTCTCTTGCCGAAAAAGACAAAGCTGAATTTGTTAAAAGACTAGAAGAAGAGGCCAATAAACAAAAAAAGATAGAGGAAACTCGAATTAAAAAACTAGAACGAGTTTTTAAAAATATTTCTATTCAGACTGATGAATTAGAAAAAACGAAAAAGGAATTTGAGGTTAAATCAAAGGAAATAGACTCAATAGTTCAGGAAAAAACTAATTCTGATAATAAAGTAAATGAACTTGAAACAGAACTTTTAAAGGAAAAAAACAAAAATCGAGAGATTAATCGAGATAAATGGATTAGTAAAGAACTGACTAAATGGAGAAGAAAAAGTTGGATTGAGTTCTTCATTTCAATTCTACTATTTGGACTAGGGATTCTCTATATTTTATATCATTCAGATTGGAATACCAAACAGTCAGTTGAGTACTTTAAGAGCCTTAACTCAAACATTCTGATAAGTAGCTTAATATCAATTGTTGTATTCATTTTTTCGGGTATAACTCTTAAAACATTACTAGGTAAATACAGGAATCATTCTAACATTCAGAATTACATAAAAGGACTAAAGATTCCTGAAGATTACAAAGAATTAAAATAACCCAGTAGCTAACAATGGTTAAAAAATCATAGCCACCCTTTGGGATGGCAACGCTTTTTAGCCGGAACGTTATGATCAAATAAACACCAAAAAACCAACAACTATGAAAATAAAAATCCACACCCTTTTGTGCTTAATGTTTTTAACTATTATAACTTTTTCTTGCCAGAAGAAAGAGGAGGTAAAAACATTAGAGATTACAAACTCAGATAAGTTAGATAGTATTTTAATTCAATTCGTAAAGGAAGGTTTTTATCCATTTGTTTATGCAAGATTAGAAAATTTGGATGGTGATGTTTTGTATGAATACAGCTCTGTAAATGAAAATCTCTTACCTGGTACAAAAATAAATGGTGATACATGGATTCGAATTTGGTCAATGAGTAAAATAGTCACTATTTCAGTTGTATTGGATTTAATTGAAGATGGAGTTCTAAAAATAAATGACCCAGTTTCAAAATATATTCCTGAATTTGAAAATCTACCGGTTGCTGTTTCCAATACTGGAAAAAGTTTGACAGAATATGAATGGGGAGAAAGGGAGGCTGCCTGTCCGATTAAGTTGATACCTAGCGATTCGATTATGACTGTTCGACAGCTCCTCGTTCATGAGGCAGGATTTTATTATGCTACAACTGGTTTTTCTTGCATAGACTCAATGATGGCTATGAAAAACTTACCTAAAGCAAAAAATTCTGAAGACCTAATTAATAGGATGGCTCAATTACCATTAATTCAACATTCGGGGACGAAATATTTTTATGGTACGAATACCACCGTTTTAGGATTAGTAGCAGAGCGAGCAACAAGTAAAAGTCTAAAACAATTAGTAAAAGAGCGAGTGACGGAACCGATGAAAATTAAAGGGTTGCAATATGGACTGCCAGCCGATGAAAAATTGATACCAAAATTTACAGGTAGGGATTCTGTCTTAAGGAAAGCTAATAGAGGAGAGTTAGATATTTTTGGACCTGATGTTCCTGATTATGACATAGAACATCAATTGTATTTAGGAGGAGAAGGAATGCTAGGGACAGCTGACGGATATGCAGATTTTTTAAGAATGTTGCTAAAAAGAGGAGAATTGAATGGTTACCGATTTTTAGATAAAGAAACAGTAGAAGAAATTTATGCACCTCAGACTCAACTGGATAACCCATACGGACACGATGGATATAACCTCTGGGTTAGTGGTGATTCTTTGAGGATAAAAAAACAAGGTGAAGCTGGACTTTGGATTGGTGGAGGTTATGAGTGTACTCACTTTTGGGTAGACCCAAAACGAAATTTTGTAGGAATCATCATGTCCCAAAATAATGAAGTACGTGAACCAGGTTATGAGTTAAATGATAAGTTTAGAGGTGAATTATACAAGCAGCTTTGGGAGAATGAAAAAAATAAATAAGAGTCCACTCCGATAAGTGTTTTTTGGGTCATTTTTAAGAATTACAAAAATTTTAAAAAACTGTAAACCAATATTTTAATTTTTATAAAAAAAGTAATTATTGCCAATATTTAACTTATTGGAGTGGACTCAAATAAGAAACCTGAACATAACAATGTATATAGCACATTGAAACGTGCCATATACTAAACTGATTAGTTTCACCGCGTTATTGTCTAATTTTTCGTTATTTTTAAACACTTTATAATGTTTTTCTTATCTTAATATATAGGTAAAAATTGCGAAAACTAATAACTTGTTTATTTTTCAGTAAACTTTAAAATAAACAAAAAATGAAACAAACTTATCATGCTAACGCAACAACAAATGTACGATTACGTAGCATAATTAACCAAAGTAATTTAACAAATTTTGAACTTTCCAGACAATATGACCTCTCTGAAAACACTATTTCTAAATGGAAAAACAGGGATTATTTTGAGGATAAAAGTTCTCGCCCAAAAACTCTAAAAATGAATACTTTTTTTATTTTAACTTGTAAGTTTATAAAAACAATGTATATTCGCAAAGTTATTTTAATCTTCAATTTATTTTGAATTGCTTGAAACTTATGAATGAAGCGACTTTATTTTTTAGAAATAAGGTCGATCTAACCGAAGGTATGTCGGACATAAATAAAAGTACATCGGACATAAATAAAAGTACAACGGACATAAATAAAAGTACAACGGACATAAATAAAAGTACAACGGACGTAAATAAAAGTACAACGGACATAAATAAAAGTACATCGGACATAAATAAAAGTACAACGGACGTAAATAAAAGTACAACGGATATAAATAAAAGTACAACGGACGTAAATAAAAATATATTGAGCTTAAATAACAAAAAATGAAACTTTAATAAATGTATAACAACTTAAAAAACAAGTGAAAATACAGCAGAATTTATGCAGGAATGTCTTGATTTTTTTCCTTTTGGAATTACACACGTTTTAGCCGATAATGGTTTAGAATTTACAAATCGTTTACTAAAAAATAAGAAGGGGAAATACTGCACAAAACCAAGTAAACTCGATGTGATTTGTCAAAATAATGACATTGACCACAGATGTACAAAACCCTTTACACCAAAGACAAATGGAATGGTAGAAAAGGCAAATGACATTATAAAAAACAAAACTATAAAAATAACTAAATACAATTCTTTACAAGAAATGAACACTGATTTAGCGTAATTTTTAATCTTTTATAATCTTTACAGGAGGCATGGAAGTCTAAGACGAGAATTGAATGTAAAAACACCTTTTAACGCAATAGAAAAATGGTATGAACTAGAACCAAAAATATTTAAAAAAATCCTCAAAAATTTAAAAATAAAATTCTATCTTTGCAAAATAAACAAGCTTCAAATTAAACAACAAACTTGTGAAACTTAACACTAAAATAATTAAATCATGAAAAAAACTCCTTATAGCCATTATTTCAGCTAGCATAATATTATTTAACTCATGTAGTGATGATGATGACGTTGCTGTAGATTACACCAAAAAAAGAGAATATGTAATTAATCTTGTAGATTCTACTATCGATTTGTTTGATAAAGAATATAAAACTGGAACAGTTGATTTCTCTGAGCTTTGGTCTGGACTAGAAGTTTCTAATCAATTGAATATTGCTACAGGAAATGAGTATGTTTTTGTTTTTAAAATAGATGATGGGACTTTTATCGTACATCCTGTATTAGAACTGGGAACTGATATTAGAAATGCAGAAAGTGATGATGACCCACCAATACCAGCTGGTCAAATTATATATGATGAGGCTAAAGCCAATCCATCTGGTAAATGGACAAATTACAGTTTCACAAACCCATCAACTGGTAATATTAGTTTAAAACACACCTACACTAGAGTATCTGAAAATTATGGTTTTGCGTGTGGGTATAATGAAGAATAAATTATAATAAACGGTGTGCAACAATGTATAACCGTAATTACGGCAGAATTCGACTACACCCAAACCCACTCGGAATTACTAAAGCCTGTGTCAAACCTAAAATTAACGCATATTAATCCGTAACTGACGGTTATACTAAACCGTTGTATGTAATCCCCTATAGTTCAAGAAACTTCAGTATGTTAGCTAACGTAAAAAAGAATAAATTGTGGTTGAAAACTTAAAGATAAAATGAGAAATTTGAATATTCTTAATCATCTGATTTTCAGTAATATAATTTTATGTTAGTCAGAATTAGACGAACTCCGTAACGTCGGAATAAGTTGAAGAGAAACTATAAACAGAGATAAGTAAAAACTAAAATTCAATACGATGAAAAAAATATTATTTATTACAGTAAGGCTATTTATATCAACTCAAATATTTGCACAAGGTTTTTATTCAAACAGACCACTTTAGTTTTACTCAACTTTCGCAAGTTCATTTTACCTAATTTTTATATAGGGTTTTAAATTTATCAAATATGAAAAATATAATTTTAATTCTATCAATAGTAGCATCAATCTACTGTTGTAATAATAATAAAGACAATCAAGCCTTTCCACAAAACAAAGAGTTTAATGCTATATACCATGGGACTTTAGGTGGAAATGGAAGCGAAGGAATCACACAATCCAATATGGTAATTGACAATACAAGCAATTGGCAAAATTTAATGTCTCAAATGAATAACAGATTTCACAAAGTATCAGATAGTTTTTCTGAAACGGATATTGATTTTGACAACTACTTAATAATTGCTGTCTTTTTAGATGTTAAACCTAGTGGATGGGAAGTAAAAATAACTAACATTACTGAAAATGAAAATAATTTAATTATTTCGACAAAAGAAACTGTATTTTTAACTACAGTAATTACTCAACCATTTAGTATTGTAAAAATTCCTGTAACTGATAAAACTATTGATTTTAAATAACATACCTTTCTTTTGATTAATGAAGTGGGGCTGTGCTTTGGGCAAAGTAAATGCTAGCAATATAGTAAACGTAACCAACGCAAGGTCTAAGAGAAGAAATTACGTAAGAGACAACGACTCAAATAGTGCAAGAACTTATCCTCCATCGATAATTTACTTTTTAGAATGACTTCAAAGTAGTAATTTTGCAGTCGTATAGATTACAATCAAATGACCCTAATCCGTTATGTATTTTAAATAACACTTATTTTCAGTAAGGTAGGCAATTTTTTTTATTCTAAATCATAATGCACAATGGGTTAATACTTAGAATTAATATGAATAAAACTAAAAAAATTATAGTCGGCATTTCGATAGGGGATTTTAATGGGGTTGGTGTAGAAATTATTCTAAAAACTTTTGCAGACAAGAGAATGTTTGAATTTTGCACTCCTATAATTTTTGGAAGCATTAAGGTAACTTCTTATTATAAAAAGGTGTTAAAGTTAAATACTTTATTATCGAGAATTAGCTCTTTAAATAATATAAAACATAACAGTGTTAGTGTTCTCAACTTTTCGAATGAAGACTTTATAGTAGAATTAGGTTGCCCATCAGAAACTTCTGGGAAACACGCTACAAAATCTTTAGAATCTGCTGTATATTATTTAAAAAACAAACAAATTGATGTATTACTAACTGCCCCTGTAAACAAAGCTACAATACAATCTAGTAGTTTTAATTTTCCTGGTCAAACAGAATATTTAGAGCAAGAATTAAAAGGTAAAAGCCTAATGATTTTAATAGCAGAAGAGCTAAAAATTGGTTTAATTACTGGACATATTCCAATTTCTAAAGTCTCGGAAACAATAACCCCAAGACTTATTACAGAAAAAGTAGAAATTATGTACAATTCTCTGGTTCAAGATTTTAGAATTGATAAACCAAAAATTGCTATTTTATCGCTTAACCCACATTGTGGAGATAGAGGTATTATTGGAAAAGAAGACGACGAAATAATAAGGCCAGCTATAGAAAAAATCAAAGAAACAGGCAAACTTGTGTTTGGTCCTTATGCAGCAGATGGTTTTTTCGGTTCAAAAAATTACAAACAATTCGACGGAATTTTAGCAGCATACCACGACCAAGGATTAGTGCCTTTTAAAGCCTTGTCTTTTGGCAAAGGAGTAAATTTTACAGCAGGGTTAGACCAAATTAGAACCTCGCCAGATCACGGTGTCGGATTTGATATTGCAGGAAAAAATTTAGCAAGCCCATCCTCTTTTAAAGAAGCTCTGTTTACCGCAATAAAGATATTTAAAAACAGAAAAGAATACTACGAGCTTAAAAAAAACAATCTAAAATAATATGACAGGTAAGCTCTATTTGGTGCCTACGCCTATTGGTAATTTGGACGATATGACTTTTAGAGCTGTAAAAGTTTTGAAAGAAGTAGATTTTATTTTGGCAGAAGACACTCGAACAAGCCTAAAACTTTTAAAACATTTTGAAATTCGTACAAAGGCACAAAGCCACCATAAATATAATGAACACAAAACAGTAGATAGGGTTATAAATAAAATAAAAAACGGAAAAGTCTGTGCATTAATATCCGATGCTGGCACACCTGGAATTGCAGACCCTGGTTTTTTGATAACGAGAAAATGTATAGAAAACAAAATTGAAGTAGATTGTTTGCCTGGTGCAACCGCCTTTGTACCTGCTATAATCAACTCTGGATTGCCTTGTGATAAATTTGTTTTTGAAGGATTTTTACCAATTAAAAAAGGGAGACAAAAAAGATTACTCTTTTTATCAGAAGAAAAAAGAACAATGATTTTTTATGAAACTCCGCACAAACTCATAAAAACACTATCAAATTTTGTAGAATATTTCGGAGAGAACAGAAAAACCTCTGTGGCTAGAGAAATAACAAAGCTGTATGAAGAAACCATCAGAGGATCTGCTTCGGAAGTTTTAGAACACTATAAAAGTAAGCCCCCAAAAGGCGAGATTGTTATAGTAGTAGAAGGAAATAAATAAATTTTTATCTCATGGAAAAAAAAGCCTTTCTACTTTTAAACGGAGAACCGCCGAATAGACTGCCAAATTTATCTAACTATGATATAGTTTGTGTCGCAGACGGAGCTTACAAATATTTAAAGAATAAAAATATTAAGCCTCATTTTATCGCTGGAGATTTAGACTCTTTAGGCGAACTTCCAAGTGAAATCAAAGTTATTCATAAACCGAATCAAAATTTTACAGATTTTTATAAAATTTTGAAAATACTTTTTACTAAAGGCTTTAGCAAGGTA
Organism: uncultured Polaribacter sp.; assembly: GCA_963422315.1. Classification (GTDB taxonomy): domain Bacteria; phylum Bacteroidota; class Bacteroidia; order Flavobacteriales; family Flavobacteriaceae; genus Polaribacter. The sequence goes on along the minus strand of OY729423.1, from coordinate 2,068,835 downwards.
GATGTTTTTGGCGGAAGCGGAAGAGAGCAAGACCATTTTCTCGGTAATTTGAGTACCGTAATTCGTCTAAAAAAAAAGCTAAAAGTTACTTTTTATGACGAGTACGGACATTATTTTTTAGCAAATAAAAAAACGATACTTAACAACTGTAAAGATAAAACTATTTCATTAGTGCCTTTTAAGGTTGTGAAAAACATTGTTACTAAAGGTCTAAAATATCCTTTATATAAAGAAAATTTAACCTTTGGTAAAAAAATAGGCACGAGAAATTTTGCATTAAAAAATAAGGTAGAAATAACTTTTGAAAGTGGAAATTTATTCATTTTTATAAACACCCCTGAAGTTTTGAAATAGAGTTTTAGAGCTAATTGTTCAAAAAACAAATATTACTAATTTATTTCCACTTAATTCCGCAACCCATACTCGGTTTTTGGTTTTTTATGGCAGGTTTGTCGGCTAATAAATTTTCCAGAGAAAGTATCAAATCTTTTCCTGTTACCGGTATTCCATTTCCAGGTCTAGAATCGTCTAAACGTCCGTGATAAACAGATTTTAAGTTAGAGTCAAAAACATAAAATTCTGGAGTGCAAGCTGCATCATACGCCTTTGCTATCTCTTGAGTTTCATCGTATAGATAGGGAAAAGGATAATTGTTTTTTTTAGCATTTTGACTCATTAATTCTGGAGAATCATCAGGGTATTTTTCTGCATCATTAGAACTTATTCCTATAAAATTTATTCCTTTTTTTTGATATTCTAACGATATTTCTACTAGCCGTTTGTTCACATAAATTACAAAAGGACAATGATTGCAAATAAACATAATAACGGTTCCTTTAGTTCCTTTTAAATTGTTTAATGAAGCAAATTTGTTGTCAACTGTATTGAACAATTTAAAATCTATTGCTTTTGTTCCTAAGGTAAATTCTTTCGATTCTGTTAGTGCCATAAAATGTGTATGTTTTAATAAATTAAAATTCTGTAAAAGTATTTTTTTAATCTACAAATTTATAAAATAATCGATACATTTCTCGGAAGTCTAATTAATTTTAATTTTTCATCTATTATTCAACGTATAAACTATATATCTTTGCTTTTTGAATTAGAAGTTTTTTTATTTATAGTGTCTAATTTATTGAGATTTAGCATTTACTACAAGGACAAACATAAGTAGATAATTATAAATAACACAAAATAACAAACTATATGAAATTCGTATTTTCTTTTGTACTGCTAACTTTTAGTATAGGAATTTTTTCACAAATTGAAGACCCTATAAAGTGGACTACATCAGTAGAAAAAATTTCAGATTCAGAATATGTACTTGTTTCTGTTGCCGACATTGAAAAAGGCTGGCATTTGTATTCCCAAAATGTACCGAACAACGGACCCATTCCTACAAAGTTTTTTTACGATATTTCTAATAGCAATTTTTCTTTAATAGGTAGTACTATTGAAGATAAAGGGCATATTATAGATGATCCTGTTTTTAGAATGAAGATTAAATTTTTTGAAAACAAAGCAATTTTTAAGCAGAAAGTAAAGTTAGAATCCGATGTAAATTTTATAAAAGGAAGTGTAGAGTTTATGGTTTGCGACGACGCAAAATGTTTGCCGCCTTCCGAAATAGAAATAACTTTCAATTTATCAAAAAACAATAACGCCAAAGAGAAAAAACTTACAGGTGGCTTAGATATTTTAATAAATTCCGAAAATGCCAATACTTTATTATACGGTATTGATGCAAAAAAAATAACACATTCCAATACAAAGTGTCAAAGTGAAGCTAATAACTCAACGCCGCATAAAAATGATAAAAAATCGTTGTGGAGCATTTTTGCATTAGGTTTTTTAGGAGGTTTGTTAGCACTATTAACGCCTTGTGTTTTTCCGATGATACCTTTGACGGTTAGTTTTTTTACTAAAAAAGATAATAAAAACAAAAGCCCTGAAATTCTAAAAGCACTACTTTACGGCTTTTTTATCTTTGTAGTTTATGTTGCTTTAAGTTTACCTTTTCACTTGTTAGATTCTATAACTCCAGATGTTTTAAATGAAATTTCAACTAGCACTTGGCTAAACTTTATTTTCTTCATCATCTTTGTTTTCTTTGCCTTTTCATTTTTCGGATACTACGAATTAACTCTTCCGTCTAAATGGTCTAACATAACTACAAAAGCTGAAGACTCTGGTGGGTTTATAGGGATATTTTTTATGGCATTAACTTTAGCTATTGTATCTTTTTCGTGTACTGGTCCCATTTTAGGTTCACTTTTAGCTGGCTCGTTAGCCTCCAATAGCGGTGCTTGGCAACTAACAGCAGGAATGGCAGGTTTCGGAGTTTCTTTAGGTTTACCATTTGCCTTGTTTGCAATGTTTCCTAATTTTATAAAAGCACTACCAAAATCTGGAGAATGGCTAAATACTACAAAAATTATATTAGGGTTTTTAGAGCTAGCCTTTGCCTTTAAGTTTTTGTCAAATGCAGATTTAGTTGCCCACTGGAATATTTTAAAAATAGAACCCTTTTTAATTTTGTGGATAATCGTTTTCTCCGCTATGGCACTATATCTTTTTGGTAAAATTAAATTCCCAAATACCACTACGGCTAAAAATAAGTCGTTTTTGAGGATTGCAAGTGGCGTTTTAGTTATTTCATTTGTTGTGTATCTAACTTCTGGGTTTAAGTATAATGAAGAAACAAAAACTTTTACTCCTTTAAAGCTCCTTAGCGGACTCGCACCACCAGTAGGGTATAGCTTTATATACCCTAACGAATGTCCTAACAATCTGAACTGCTTTAAAGATTTAAAAAAAGGAATAGAATACGCTAAAAAAGTAAACAAACCCATACTTTTAGATTTTACTGGATATGCTTGTGTAAATTGCCGAAAAATGGAAGAGCATGTTTGGTCATTAAAAAAAATAGACAATTATTTAAGAAATGAATACGTGCTTATTTCTTTGTACGTAGATGATAAAAAACAACTGCCAAAAGAGCAGCAAATAATAATAAATAATATTAATGGAAAGCCGAGAAAACTTAAAAATTACGGACATAAGTGGGCAAATTTTCAAGCCCAGTTTTTTAATACAAACTCGCAGCCTTACTACGTTTTACTAAACTCCGATGCTTCAAAAATATTAAATAAACCTATCGGATATATGCCATACGAAATTCAATATTTAAACTTCTTAAAATGTGGAGTAGAGGTTTTTAATAATTTTAGATAAAGTTTAAAAATTTAAAAAAATAAAATATGTTTAGGTTGTTTTAGCGATTTGTTGGAATACACAAAGAATATGATAAAATTAAAGTATTTCCACGACAAACAACTACGGCACTCGTTACAAGCGAGCGTTAGCGAGGGGTATTTTTAATTTGATTAGAATTAAAAAACATGAAAAATCATAAAAATTTCAAACACATTAAAAAATTATCGTATGTAAATTATAGCGGTTTTAACTCAAAATTTAGCAAAATTGAAGCTGTTAAAAAGCATTGTTATTGTGTAATAAAAGACTTGTCTGTAACGGGAGACTCACCTAAAGATATTGTTAGACTATATGAATATGGGCATTCACTAAAAACAAAACATACAAAATGGCCTATTTATATTGCAAAATTTGGACATAAATATTATCCATTAGAATCGATTACTGAACAATTGATTTCTGATATTGGATTATTATATGGATTTGATTTGGCTAAATCAAAAATTTGCTTAATTGGTGGTCAAATTCGTTTTTTGTCCCGCTATTTTATTGATAAAAAATCTAATGAGCTACAACATGGAGCAGATTTATACGCTGGTTATTTAAATGATGATGATGAAAAGAGTTTTGTTAGGGAGGTTGAAAAAAAGAAAATGACTCAATCTTTTTTCACAATAAAATTCACAAGAGAAGTTATCAAACATTTCTTTAAAAATTCTAAAGAGGAAATTTTTACTTCCTTTATGCACATGCTTTTTTTTGACGCGTTAGTTGGGAATAATGATAGGCACATGTATAATTGGGGAGTTGTTAGAGATATTTATGGAAAAAATATTGCAAAATACTCTCCTATTTACGATTCTGCTCGTGGTCTGCTGTGGAATGAGAAAGAAAGTAAAATAGATGAAATTGTAAAAAATGGAGTGTCTAATTTTGTTAAAAAATACTGCAATAACAGTAAACCTAAAATTGGTATAGAAGGTAAAGAAAATATAAATCACTTTACGTTAGTTGAATCTTACAAAAAATTCTATTCTTCAGATAGGTTTACAAAAAGCATATTTCAAAATAACAAAATTGAATTAGTTATTAGAACCATAAATGAAAAATATAAGACCCTATATAGTGAAAGTAGGCGTTGCATAATAAATGAAATATTGAAATTTCGTTACTTGGAATTAAAAAAAATTATAAATTTGCAATAAATGAAAAAAAAGATAAAAGATATATTTAAAAAATTAACCCCTTGGTCAGTTAATAATGAGTTTACACCAATTGGAGGTGCTACTGAAAATGGTAAATTTAAACTATTGCTTGGAAATAAATTAATTGGGACTTTAGAGTATAAAAATAAAGAATGGGTTTTTGAATATTCTTCTGAATACAAAAAAGATCAATTTATTTTGCCATTGATTAATTTTCCAAACATAAATAAAATATATAAATTAGAATATTTAGCTCCATTTTTTGCTACCCGAATACCAAGCTTGAATCAACCCTATCATCAAAAGAAAATAGACAAATACAACGGAGATAAAAATAATCTTGTTTCTTTACTTAAGATATTTGGTCAAAAATCTATCAACAATCCTTTTGAATTAAAGTACTCATAAATTATTATAGGCATACTCGCAAAACATGGAGCGGTTCAGAAAAAATAAAGAATTATTTCGAATATCCATAATACAAATTCCTAGATTAGTAAAGGGTTAAGAGAAAGCTAAAAGAAGTATTTTAAAAACATTAATGAAATTAAAAAAGCGTACGCATCGGCAAGTATTCTCAAAAACAGCAGAGTAGTATTCAATATCTGTGGAAACAAATATCGTCTAGTTGTTGCGATAAACTGTATGTAGAAAATGTGTATTTGTCCGATTTGTTGGAATACACAAAGAATATGATAAAATTAAAGTAAATTTGCCCTAAATACACAATGGGTTAGATTATATGGAAATCTTGAAACCACGAAAGGCAATAAACAAAGCCTTTTTAAAATTAAAACCAAACAGAGTAGAAATTGAAAGGTTTAAGAAAAATTTGAATAGACTACTCAAAAGAATAAATGATACAGAATCAGAAGAATTTCACAAAAATTTAGTTTCGGACTTTCTAAAAAACACTTACTACAAGGACAAGCATTTTATAAACACAAAAGATCGAAACGACCTTGTAATCCATAATGAAAGCGAAGCAAAAAGCACAGTTGGAGTAATAATTGAAGCAAAAAAGCCGACCAACAAATCGGAAATGCTGACAAAAGACAAAATAAACGTCAAGGCATTTCAAGGATTGATACTCTACTATTTAAGAGAACGAATTACTCATAAAAACCTCGAAATAAAACATTTAATCGCTACAAACATCAGCGAATGGTTCATTTTTGATTCTAACGTATTTGAAAAACAATTTGCACAAAACAAAGAATTAGTTAAACAATTCAAAGATTTCGAAAATGGAAGATTATCAGGAAAAACGACCGATTTTTTCTATTACAAAATTGCAAAACCTTTTGTCAACGAATTAAAACAAGAGATTGAATTTACGTTTTTTGATATTCGAGAATACGAAAAACTACTTCGCAATAACAATCCAAAAGACGACAACAAACTTATTTCGCTTTTTAAACTGCTTTCGCCAGAGCATTTATTAAAGCTACCTTTTGCCAACGACAGCAATAGTCTTGATAAAGGGTTTTACTGCGAATTACTGCATATTATTGGACTTATAGAAACCAAAAACGGAGGCAAAAAGTTAATAGAACGAAACAAAAAAAGCAAAAGAAACGCTGGCTCATTTCTAGAAAACGCCATAGTAGAACTTGACATTAAAATAAATAGCCTTGATAATCCTGACCGTTTTGGAGCAACTCAAGAAGAGCGTTTGTTTAGTATTGGGCTTGAATTAAGCATAACTTGGATTAATAGAATTCTATTCCTTAAACTTTTAGAAGCTCAGTTAAAAACTTATCATAAAGGCGACAAGTCTTATGAATTTTTAAGTATTGATAAAGTTAAAAATTACGATGATTTGAATAGTCTTTTCTTTAAAGTTCTGGCAAAGCGACAATCGGAAAGAGACGAAGATGTAGCCGAGCTATTTGCAAAAGTTCCGTATTTGAATAGTTCGTTATTTGAGCCAGCAGAAATTGAACAAGACGCAATATTCATTAGCAATTTGCGAGATGACAAAACGATTCCGATTTATACTTCAACGGTTTTAAAAAATGAACTCGGAAAGAAACGAGCGGGTAAATTAAGTACTCTTGAATATCTATTTGAATTTTTGAATGCTTATGATTTTAGCAGTGAAGGAAAAGAGGAAATTCAAGAGGACAACAAAACTTTGATTAACGCTTCTGTTTTGGGTTTGATTTTCGAGAAAATTAATGGTTATAAAGACGGCTCGTTTTTTACGCCGGGTTTTATCACGATGTATATGTGCCGTGAGACTATCCGTAAAGCTGTTATTCAAAAATTCAACGAAACTAAAAACTGGAATTGTAAAGACATAAATTCTCTTTACAATAAAATTGAAGATAGGCGAGAAGCGAACAACATCATTAATAGTTTAAAAATTTGCGACCCAGCAGTTGGGTCAGGACATTTTTTGGTTTCTGCTCTTAATGAAATAATTGCCGTTAAAAATGACTTGAAAATTCTGCAAGATAAAGACGGCAAAAGACTCAAAGAATACCAGTTTGAAGTGGTTAATGATGAATTAATTGTAACTGACGAAGATGGCGAACTGTTTGAATATAACCCAAAAAGTAAAGAAAGTCAGCGAGTACAAGAAGCACTTTTTCATGAAAAGCAGAATATAATTGAAGGCTGTTTGTTTGGCGTTGATATTAACTCGAATTCGGTAAAGATTTGCAGGTTACGACTTTGGATTGAGCTACTCAAAAATGCTTATTACAAAAACGAAACCGAGTTAGAGACGCTTCCGAATATTGATATAAACATAAAATGTGGAAATTCGCTCGTTAGTAGATTTGCATTAAATGCTGACCTTAAAAAGGCTTTAAAAAGTAGTAAATGGAATATTGATAGTTATAGAATTGCAGTTAGCACATATCATAAAGTTAAAAACAAAGAGCAGAAGCGAGAAATACAAAAGCGGATTGACGATATTAAAAATAATTTTAGAAATGAAATATCGCGTAATGACCCAAAGTTTAAGAAATTAAAAAAGTTAGAAGGCGAGATTTTTATAATGAATCATCAAACTAAAATATTTGAATCGACCGAAAAGCAGAAAGCAGCTCGGAGTGAAAAATTAAAAAAGCTAACGGCAGATTTTATAAAAGCAGAATCCGAAATTAAAGAATTTGAAAGCGGTAAAATTTATGAAAGAGCTTTTGAGTGGCGATTTGAGTTTCCGGAAGTTTTGGATGATGATGGAAGTTTTGTTGGGTTTGATGTTGTGGTTGGGAATCCGCCGTATGTACAATTGCAAAGTATCAAGGAAACGTCAAAGCAACTTCAACGATTTGAGTTTAAGACTTTCTCGAGTACTGGCGACATTTACGCTTTGTTTTACGAAAAAGGAATTGACCTGTTAAAACCGCAAGGCAGTATAAATTATATCACTTCTAACAAATGGATGAGAGCAAAATATGGCAAAAGCTTACGCAAGTTTTTTGTAAAGTACAATCCTATTCAACTCATTGATTTAGGAGCAGATGTTTTTGAAACTGCAACTGTGGATACTAATATTATCATTGTAAAAAAAGAGGACAACCAGAATCATTGCTCGGCATTAGACCTTAGCAAAGAAAAGCATATTGCTGATTTTGAAGATTATTCTGATAAATGGACGACATTAAATAATCTTAGTGATGACTCTTGGATAATTCTATCAAAAGCAGAACAAAATATCAAACAAAAAATAGAGGCTATCGGTACGCCACTTAAAGACTGGGATATTGAAATTAATTATGGTATAAAAACAGGTTTTAACGAGGCGTTTATTATTGACAATTCTACTAAGGAGCGTTTGTGTTTGGAGGATTCTAAAAGTGCGGAGATACTAAAGCCTATATTGAGAGGCAGGGATATAAAAAGGTATAAAGCAGAATTTGCGGGGTTGTGGGTGATAAATTCGCATAATGGATTAAAATCAAAAGGAATAAAACCTATTGACATAAATGAATATCCTGCAATAAAACAGCATCTTGACAAATATTGGGATAAAATTTCTAAAAGGGGCGACAAAGGTATTACTCCTTATAATTTAAGGAATTGTGCTTATTTGGAAAATTTTGAAAAGGAGAATATAGGATGGAAAGCTGTTGGTCGCAATCTTACATTTTGCTTAATGTATCCAGGTGTTTATATTACTGCTCCATCTGCATTTTTAACATCGAACTGTAATAAATTTATTCTAGCGTTTCTTCAATCAAAATTAGTAAAGTATTATATTTATCAAAATTCTGATACAACTGGTGCAGGCGATATAATGCTTAATGTTCAGTCTTTTGAAAACATCCCAATTCCAAAAATTTCAATTCAATCTCAGAAGCCATTTGAAGATTTAGTAGATCAAATCATTGCTTTAAAACGAGAGGGAAAAGACAGCGGAGCATTAGAGCGAGAGATAGATTTTCTGGTTTATGAGTTGTATGAGTTGACGGAGGCTGAAATAGGGGTAGTGGAGAGTGTTAAGTAGGTTGAGGGGTTAATGATAGGTGTTTTTTTTTGATTGCATATAAAAGTTTTTGTATGTTTGTGGGGTTGTAAAAAATTTAAAACTAAACTATAAAGAATGGAATTAAATAAAATAATTATTCACGAATTAAAAAAAGAAAAAGGCATCAATGAAACGGAATTAATTCTTTCGGATGAACTGACTGAAATAAATGACAAATCTATTGATTTAGTGAGTGCATTAAACAATAGCTACAGTAGTGACAAAATTTTCTATGCTGTTTTTGACAAATCAGAAGGGAAATACTTCCCAGAAAAATTTCAAGAATATAAAGATTCTTCTCAGGATAACGAGAATTTTATTTCATTTACTAGAAACACAATCGGTAATTTAGAAACATTAATAAAACCTGTTAATCTTGCGACTGGTGGATATTTTGTATTTGCAGAATACGTAAGTAATACAAATAGTTTCTTGGGTGTTTTCTTAATTAGAGACACGGAAGGCAAAACTTTGAGAAAAACGGAAAGTTCATTTTTGATTGATAGTATTGAATATGTTGATACTTCAAATTTAGCAATGGCGTGTCGCATTAATAATGGAAAACATGATGCTGATGAGAAAAATTACCTTTCACTAACGCAACTTAGACAAAAGGATATTTCAGAGTATTTTAAAAATTGGATTTCTATTAAGCAAATAGAAACAAGTAGCGAATATACTAAACAACTGTATGCTATAATTTCTCAAATAGAGAGACCTACTAATCCTGAAACAAATAAAGAATACGAAATTGACAACTTTAGGGGTCTTGTTTATAGTTACGTTTCAAGTAGTCCGGATCGAACAATAAATTTAAGGGATTTAAGCCAACACTTCTACGATGACCCAAACACAATATCAGATTATGCAATAAATAATGATATTGATATCGATACAGAATTTAGATACAATAGGGAACTGAAGCGATTTATTAAATTAGAGGTCAATCGAGATGGGATTAATTTTAAGATTTCAAGAGGAGCTTTTGATGATAAAGTAAGGGTTGAGGATAACCTTGTTATTATTGAGTCAGAAACATTTGCAAATGCACTTAGAAATGAAAGAAATGACACTAACAACTAAGTTAAAACTTCAAAAACATATTTATAATTTTTGTAAAAACCTTGACTATGAAATTAAGGGCGATTATATTAAATTTAAATTCAATATAGATTTAAGGAGTTTTTTGCAAAATCAAGGCATTGCGTTTGAGCATATTAGAGAAAAAGAAATCCATATAAAATACCAAGATATTGGATTCACTATTTTTAATAACGCCACCGAATATCTTACGAATAATAACGTAAGTAAAACTTCTGATGTACTTATTCTTAACTTTAACAATGATGAAGCTTTAAGTAAAATTTCAAACCTGTGTTATTTGAATTTTAAATTAAGAGAAGATTTTTTCTTTTTTTCAAATGCCAGTAAATTCTTGGAGTTTATAGAGTTTATAAAAAATAAAGAGCAAGAATCAGAGGATTCGTTTCATTTTATCGATTATTCAAATAACATAAATAGAAAGATTGTTTTAACAAGCATATCTGAAAAAAGTAGAATAATTTTAAAATATTTTAAAGAAGTTCCTGTAACACCAAATGATAAAGATTTTTCTGAAGGACTGGCTTTGTTCAAAAATTGCTTTGTTGCTGATAATTTAAGTTTGCCAAAATTTTTAAAAAGCAGTTTGATTAAGTTTGCTTCTCGTTATGATTTCGAGGATAGAATGAGTTTAGTATTTCAAAATTTAAAAAGTATCGTTGATGATGCCAAAATGAATTTTGAAATTTACATAAACAATCTTTCAATTGATAATATTCGTAAGGACTATGACAACTATAAATCAAAATATTTCTCTGAGGTGTCAGATGTATTAAGAAAACTATCGCAACAAATAATAGGATTTCCAATTCTAATAGCTTCCACTCTATTTGCAGTAGAAAAAATAAAATCTAACGAAAGTTTATTATGGATTTTATCTATCGTGATTCTTGTGACAACAATTTATTTAATTCTATTGTTAAGAATGAACTTTAGAGATTTAAAATACGTTGAACAACTTTCGAAAAAAGATTACCAATCAATACAGAATAATAATTTCTTTATCAAATTTCCAGATGAATTAGAAATCTTTACTCATATTAAAACTCGAATATCAATCCGAATTAAAACTCTTATAATTGTTTGTGAGTCATATTTTTGGATATTGAGTTTATCTAATACAGCCTTAATAGCCCTAATGTTATATTATATAGAAGTCATCCCTAATTACAGAATCATTCCTATTTCAATTGGAATTCTAGTCATTATAATTTTGGTAAGATTCATTATGATTTGCAAGAAATAAAATTTGGAACGAAAAAAGCTCACTCCAGTACTAATTTCTAAAACAATCACCATAAAAAAACAATAATTCAAAAAAACATGTCTAAAAAACCGAAACAAATAGAAGTTAACGGCGTAGCGGTATCTATCGTCAATTATAATTCAGAAGACTATATAAGTTTGACTGATATGATTAAAGCTAAAGACCCTGATAGTGCTCATTTCTAACGAGTGCCATAAAAACCCCCAACATTCAAGAATGCAGATATTCCGGTAAAACAAGCCTTTTTCTTAATCAGAAATCACCACATTAATAGGCAAAGACATAGGGCCTGCTTGTCCTTTGTTGTTTAAGAATGTGCCTTTGATATATACGGTTTGTTGTAGGTGTTCTTTGTCAAAGGTTAGGTCAAAAGTAGCTCTGCCTTCTGTTTTAAACAAGTGGTAGTCGCTGTCGGCAGGTTCGGGTGCTCCTGCGTTTACAAAAGCGACAAATATATTTACACTTTTCACGCCGTCGGGCAGTTTGCTGTAGTTTACGTTTGGTAAACTGGGGTCTGAAGTTTGTATTTTTAGACCTAATACATTTCTTCCTACAAGGTCAAATTTCGGTCCTATGGTAGGTACCGGATTAGTACTTTTGCTTTTGTCTTTATTAATAAATAATTGTGCATAATCATCTGCTGTAAGAGTTACTAAAGTAGAATTTTTTAGAGATTGTTGCATTTCTTTGTAAAGTTTATCTAAAATTTCTCTTTTTTCGTGCATATCTTGAACCGCTAATGGCGTTCTAGTAGCAGGGCTTTGTGTTATTGCGTACGCTTTATTCCACGCATCTAATGCGTCTACGAGTTTCTTTAAAAATTCGTCTCCTACAATTAATCGGTCGATGTTTGCTTGTAAATAAGGAATAGCAATATTTACTTGTCTGTTAAATTCTTCTAATTTAAGATTCATAATTTTATTTTATTAGTTTAAATATTTTATTAATTTACAAAGTGCAATACTACAACGTATTTTAATAAGCCTAACATTTTTTACAAAATTATTTTTACTTTTTTTTAAAACCCTCTTTTTCAATTCTCTTTCAATTTTCTCTTAATCCTCTCTTAAGCCTTTACCAGTATAGGAATTTGTATTATGGATATTCAGAATAATTCTTTGTTTTTTCTGAATAATTCTTCTTTTTTTCTGAACAAAACGGCTTTTGCTCTGAACAAAACGGCTTTTACTCTGAACAAAACGGCTTTTACTCTTAACAAAACGGCTTTTGCTCTGAACAAAACGGCTTTTACTCTGAACAAAACGGCTTTTACTCTGAACAAAACGGCTTTTACTCTGAACAAAACGGCTTTTACTCTGAACAAAACGGCTTTTACTCTGAACCGTTCCATAATAAAAAAAATTATTTTTGTTGTTTGTTAAATAAAATATATTTATCTTTGTGGTCTTATTTTATATAAAGATGGCTGCAGGTCTATCTGCAGGACTTAAAACAAACATAAAGAAAGACATATAAAGAGCTATCCAGATTAGTTGATAGCTCTTATTTTTTTATACAAAGTTTCATTTTAAAATAAAATGGCTTATAAACCAGAATCGAATTATAAATTAAAACTTTTCTCTTTTGCGTATTTCCCAAAGTATGACGATGCAATCAAATATTTAGGAGAAAAACTGGCATCAGATGAAGAGTGGAGTTATTCAAATTCTTATACCAAAACTTATTCAATTCTTAAAAATTATCTTGAATTTACATTTAGAAAATTAAATCAGGAAGAAAAAATAGTTTTCACTTCTAATAATAAATACGCATGTTTTAATACAGGATTGGTAACAAGCAATCTTGAAGATATATTTGCCTATTTTGAAAAATATAAGAAGCCAAAACTAGGCACAACTACACAATTTTTTTTTAGAGCATTTTTAAAAGAGAGTGATAATAATATTCTTAATAATTTCTCTGAAGAACTTCCAGAAATTGCAAACTTTTTTGATAAACCTGAGCTGTTAATTTTTAATCCAAAATGTAAATTAATTCCTGATATTGACCATATTATTAAAGATAACAAAACAAGATTTCCTAAGCATTTACAAGGATCAGATGACGGAGAATTAAGGAGGCAATTAGTTGGTGCAATTGATGAGGTTAGAAAAAAAGTACGTACGAATTATAAAATAGCTGTTCCTCAATATTATAAAGGAAAAATTCAATTGCTTCTTCCTTTATGCTTAACTGCAGGTTCTTCAAACCCTGATTTAGCATTAGTAATTCACAAGTTGAAAGAGAAAACTTATACTGCTCGAACTTGCTTGACTTTAAAAATGGCTTATAATAATGCAAGGCTAATTGTTAAACCTCAAAGTAACTGGCTGAAACCATAAAAATATTAGGCATAACATTGACACCACACCATCGCCAATTTATAACAATTACCACAAAAAACAATAATTTTAAATTAATTAGAAATGAAAATATACACAAAAAAAGGTGACAAGGGTATAACTGCTCTTTACGGTGGAAAAAGAGTAAAAAAATATAATTTACGCATAAAGTGTTACGGAACGGTAGATGAGTTAAATTCTCACATCGGTTTGATAAGAAGTCAAGAAATAAATGTTTTTGCTATAGATACTCTTCTAGAAATTCAAAATAATTTATTTGTAATTGGTGCGATGCTATCAACACCTCAAGAAAAAGAGCCGTTAAGCATTCCTATAATTGATGAAAGTGAAATTAAATATTTAGAAAAAGAAATAGATAAGATAGATTATGAATTGCCTAAATTAAAAAATTTTATTCATCCAGGAGGCCATCAAGTAGTGTCTTTTTGTGATATAGCAAGGTGTGTGTGTAGGCGTGCAGAGAGGTTGTCGATAGAGTTAAACGATCAAGAACCTATTAATAACAATATTATAATATACTTAAATAGACTCTCTGATTATCTTTTTATGTTAGCACGAAAACTTTCTAAAGAATTGTTAGTAGATGAGATAAAGTGGGAGTCTAGAAAAAAAGATTAATTTTTTTTATTAAAAGTTTGTACAATTCAGTAAAAAAATTATTTTTGCAAAAAAATTAAAAAAAATGTATTGGACTTTAGAATTAGCATCATATTTAGCAGACGCTCCGTGGCCAGCTACAAAAGACGAACTAATAGATTATTCCATTAGAGTAGGTGCTCCTTTAGAAGTAGTAGAAAATCTACAAAGCATTGAAGATGAAGGTCAGCCTTTTGATTCAATTATAGAGATTTGGTCAGATTACCCTACCGAGGAAGATTATTTTTGGAACGAGGATGAATATTAAGCGATTGTGTAAAAACATAACAATCCTTCGACAGACTTTTTTTTATTTTGGTATTGAAGCCCCTGTTATTTTATTATAGAAAACTTATATTCAATCCGAAAAAAAATATAGTATAATAAATAAAAAGTAATTTAATGAATGTTTTAAATTCGATAATTAAACTTTTTGTTGGAGACAAAAAACAAAAAGATTTAAAAAAACTACTACCATTAATAGAAGAAGTTAATAAGTTTGAAGAAGTTTTTTCTAAACTCTCAAACGACGAGTTAAGAGCAAAAACAATATATTTTAAAGGGAAATTAAAAGATTCTACCAAAGAGATTGATGATAAAATTATTAAATTAGAAGAAGAAGTAGCAACAGCTTTAATTGACAAGCAAGAGCAGCTTTTTACAGAAATAGATAATTTAAAAAATGAATCGTATAAAATAGCTGAAGAATCGTTATTTCAGATTATGCCAGAAGCATTTGCAGTAATAAAAGAAACGGCAAAACGCTTTGTAGAGAATAAAGAAATTGAAGTTACTGCAACACCTTTTGATATAGAATTATCTGGTAAAAGGGACAATATTGAACTTAAAGGCGACAAGGCATACTGGACAAACTCTTGGGATGCAACGGGAAAGCCTGTTAATTGGGATATGATACATTATGATGTCCAGCTGATTGGCGGATATGTTTTGCATCAAGGTAAGGTTGCTGAAATGATGACTGGCGAAGGAAAAACATTAGTTTCTACATTACCAGTATATCTTAATGCTTTGACTGGCAAAGGAGTCCACGTAGTAACTGTCAACGACTATTTAGCAAAACGAGATAGAGCCTGGATGGGACCAATATTTGAATTTCATAGATTATCTACAGACTGTATAGACTACCACCAACCGAACTCTAAAGATAGAAGAAAAGCTTATGACGCCGATATAGTTTATGGAACTAATAACGAATTTGGCTTTGACTATCTACGTGACAATATGGCAAGCTCAGGAGATGATTTAGTTCAAAGAGAATTAAATTACGCTATAATAGATGAGGTAGACTCTGTTTTAATTGATGACGCTAGAACTCCTTTAATCATTTCAGGTGCAGTTCCGAAAGGAGACAAACACGAATTTAATGAACTAAAGCCTTTAGTATCAGAATTAGTAGCACTACAGAAACAATATTTGGTAAGTGTTTTGGCAGAAGCAAAAAAAACTATTGCAGAAGGAAATACTAAAAAAGGAGGTTTTTTATTATTAAGAGTTTATAGAGGTTTACCGAAGAATAAGCCCTTAATTAAATTTTTATCTCAAGAAGGAATTAAGCAGACTTTACAAAAGACAGAAAATTATTATATGCAGGACAACAACAAGCTTATGCCCGAAGTGGACAAAGAATTGTGGTTTGTTGTTGAAGAAAAAAACAATCAAATTGACCTAACGGATAAAGGTATATTACATTTATCTGAAAAAGCTAAAAACGACAGCTTCTTTATTTTACCAGATATAGGAGTAAAAGTTGGAGAAATAGACAGTTCCGACATTTCAATAGAAGAAAAAGCAAAGCTAAAAGAAGAGTTATATAATGATTTTAATATTAAGAGTGAGCGTATTCATACTATTAGCCAGCTTTTAAAAGCATATACAGTTTTCGAGAAAAATATAGAGTACGTTGTTATGAACAACAAAGTGCTAATTGTAGATGAGCAAACGGGACGTGTTATGGAGGGTCGTAGGTATTCGGACGGCTTACACCAAGCAATTGAGGCAAAAGAAAATGTAAAAATTGAAGATGCGTCTCAAACTTTTGCAACAATTACACTTCAGAATTACTTTAGAATGTATAACAAATTATCTGGCATGACAGGTACTGCAATTACTGAAGCTGGGGAGCTGTGGGAAATTTACAAATTAGATGTTGTAGAAATTCCGACTAATAAACCTGTAAGAAGAGAAGATAAAGAAGATTTAGTGTTTAAAACAGTTAAAGAAAAATACAAAGCTGTTATAAAAAACATTGTAGAGTTAGTTGAGCAAAAACGTCCGGTTTTAGTAGGTACAACGTCGGTAGAAATATCCGAGTTGTTGGGCAGTGAGTTACAGAGGCACAAAATTTCTCACAATATTTTGAACGCAAAGCTCCACAAAAAAGAGGCGGAAGTAGTTGCAGAAGCGGGTAAACCTGGCGTAGTAACTATTGCTACTAACATGGCTGGTCGAGGTACAGATATTAAACTTAGCGATGATGTTAAAAAAGCTGGAGGTTTAGCAATTATCGGAACAGAAAGACATGATTCTAGGCGTGTCGATAGACAGTTGAGAGGAAGGTCTGGAAGGCAAGGAGACGTTGGCTCATCGCAATTTTATGTTGCATTGGAAGATAATTTAATGCGTCTGTTTGGCTCTGATAGAATTGCAAAAATAATGGACAGAATGGGTTTAAAAGAAGGAGAAGTTATTCAGCATTCTATGATAACTAAGTCTATTGAAAGAGCTCAAAAGAAAGTAGAAGAGAACAATTTCGGAATAAGAAAACGTTTGCTAGAATACGACGACATTATGAATGCTCAACGCGAGTTTGTATATAAAAGAAGGCGGCACGCTTTAGACGGTAAACGCCTAAAAGTTGATATAGCAAATATGATATATGATACTTGCGAATCGATAACAAATGCAAATAAATATTCTAAAAATTTTCAAAATTTAGAGTACGAATTAATCCGGTTTGTTTCTGTTGCTTCGCCTGTCTCGGAAGAAGAATTTAATAAATTATCCGAAAAAGAAATAACCGATAAATTATACGCCCTTGTCAGCGAACATTATAAAAATAAAATAGAAAAAAATTCGGTTTTGGCGTTTTCAGTAATTAAAAATGTATATGAAAATCAAGGGGATAGATACGAGAGAATTATAGTTCCTTTTACTGACGGTGGAGCTAAATCTTTACAAGTAATTACGAACCTTAAAGAAGCCTATGAAAGTAAAGGAAAAAGCTTGACTTCGGATTTTGAAAAAAACATAACTTTAGCTATTATAGATGAAAACTGGAAAGACCATTTGCGTAAAATGGATGACTTAAAACAGTCCGTACAGAATGCATCTTATGAGCAAAAAGACCCTTTGTTAATATATAAATTTGAAGCCTTTGAGTTGTTTAAAAACACTGTTGATAAAATTAACAAAGAAGTTTTGTCTTTCTTGCTTAAAGGAGAAATTCCGTCACAAGATGCAAGTCAAATAACGGAAGCTCAAAATAAAAAAACAGAGCCTTTAAATGTAAGCAAAGCAGACGTTAAAAACATATCAGAGCAAACATCTCAAAATTTTCGTCAGCAACAATCCGTACCTGTAGAAACGTTTGTAAGAAAACGCCCAAAAATAGGAAGAAATGAGCGAGTTATAATTAAAAACATAGCAAGTGGTACAGAAAAAGAGGTTAAATATAAACAGGCGATCCCTCTAATTGAAAAAGAAGAATGGGTTATTAAAGATAGTTTTTAGTAGCTTAACAAACATTTGCTAGTAATTTTATTTACATTTTTCTTTAGCTTTTGTGCCTTTTTATGTAATTGTCTGACATTTCAAAAGCAAAAACTTTTACTTTAAAAAAAGAGTATATTTAGTTCTGCTACTCGCTAGAATCACTAAACCTTAATAATTGTTAATAGATAATTTATTTAATCATTATCTAAAAAATAGTGTGCATTAAAAAAGTATAAAACACTTTGTATATACAGCTATTTAGCTTATTAGTATGCCAAATGTCAAAAGAGTAAATAAAAGAAGTTTAAAATAAGATAACATACAATTAATATTAAGATAAAGTAAAATAAAGATAACTTAATTTACTTGCGTAGCGATAAAATATAAAACTAATAAAAAATGAAAAAAGTAATTTTAAACACACTAATCCTTTATTTAGCAGTATTAACTTTTAGTGGGTGTGCAAAAGAAGAGCCTCCAATAGTATTATCTTTTGTTGAAGGCGGTTTAGAATACGGTGTTTTAAACGGTAGCTTAAACGAAGACTATACTCTAGATTCTAGAGTTATTTATAGCTTAAACTCATCATTTATAGTTAATTCAGGAGCGACCTTAACTATTCCAGAGGGGACTAAAATTAAAGCTGCAAGTGGAGGTTCAGGAGTATATATTGCTGTTTTAAGAGGCGGTAAAATAAACGTTCAAGGAACAGCAGAAAACCCAGTACTTATGTCCACTGAATCGGGAAAAAACGGAGGCTGGGGAGGTTTAGTTATTTGTGGCGAAGCAACAACGACCGCTGGCACTAACGCCCAAGCTGAAATAGGCGGTTTTGAATACGGAGGGACTAACAACGAAGACAATTCTGGTTCGATAAACTACTTGATAATTAAAGGTTCTGGTGCTCAAATTAACGCAGAATCTCAATATAATGGACTTTCTTTATACGCTGTAGGCTCAAAAACTGCTATTAGTAATGTAGCTGTTATTGACGGTTCCGACGACGGTATCGAGTTTTTTGGAGGTACAGTTTCTGCTAGTAATTTATATATGAAAAATTTAGAAGACGATTCTATAGACTGGACAGAAGGCTGGAACGGAACACTAACGAATACTTATATATACCACGATGTGACTGGTTTTTCAACCGCACTTGAAGGCGACAAAGTAAACAATAATCCTAAATTTATAAATCTAACCGCTATTTCAACCGTAGGAGGAATAGGGTTACAATTTAAGAAGAACTCTGGAGCGACGATTACTGGCTTGTTTTTATCAGGTTATGACGAGTCTATTGATATGAAAGACGACGGACCTATAGAAAACGTTATGATTGAAGGAGAAATAGCTTCAAAAGAAAAAGAGTATAAAGCTAACAGAAAATGGGAATTATCTTGGGACTGGATAGATATAGGATTTTAAAATATCAATTGCGAGTATTTTAATATTTTATTGCACACAAAAGAGACATTAGTTTTTAGTGATTAGTGATTAGTTCGATAGTGATTAGTTTTTAGCTTTATAAAGTTTTTAAACTGAGACTACAAAAAACAAAAGAAGCCTGAAACAAAAGAAACATTAGTTTTTAGTGATTAGTTTTTAGCTTTATAAAGTTTTTAAACTGAAACTACAAAAAACAAAAGAAACAAAAGAAACATTAGTTTTTAGTGATTAGTTTTTAGCTTTAAACAAAAGAACAAAGTGTAAAAAGCTAAATGAATTTACTCAACACTTGTGAGTTAAATTAATGTTTTTAGAAATTAGGATTCTTAAAAATGTTTAGATATAAAAACTTTCACAAGCACTAAATAATTAGATTTATGATTATTTAGATTTTTTAATAGTACAACAAGCTTTCTTACAGTCTTTTTTGCACTTCTTCTTTGCTTTGCAACAGTCTTTTTTACATTTCTTCTTTGCTTTGCAAGAAACAATTGAGGATTTGTATAATTTACCTCCTGCGATACTGTTTACAAAAGCCATTAAATCTTTCTCAGAAGCTATGCTTTTGTCGTACTCTATTTTAGCTATACTGTCCTTAAAATTAACTTTGGCATCAAGCACACCTTTTTTGTTAGATAATTTAGTTTCTATTTTTTTAGCACAGCCCATCTCGCAGGTCATTCCAGAAATTGATAGAACAACTTTTTCCTTATTAGCTTCTAACGGTGATTTTTTTACTTGCTTTTTGTTGCAGCTAAACAAAACAAAACAAGAAATAGCAAGGGCATAAATAATTTTTTGAGTTTCCATTATAATTATATTTTAAGATTAGTTCAGCAAATATATATAAAATAGTTTTATTTTTTAGTAAAAAATATTTATTAATTGAATTTAGAATACGATATTAGCGAAACAGAGTCGCAATACTTTTAAACCCACAAGTAATCTTATCTATCTCGTTAAGTAATTGATTAGTGGTTAGTGTTTAGCCTTTCAATTGAGGTTAAAATAACTGCATAATTTTTCAAAAACTAATAACTAGTCAAGCCTTAAAAAATCAGTTTAAAATAAAAAGCACAAAATTTGGTTTGCATAAAAATTTGAAATCGCCTTTGAAAAAAGAGTAAAAAAGAATGTTTCCACTTGTTAATCATTCTTTTGAAGTTAAACCCTGCTGCTACAAGCATAATATTGATGTTATCACCCACTACTTCCTTGTAAAAGTTGCGATTAAGTCTATGATTTGCCTTGATGTGTCCTATTACTGGTTCTATGCCTGCTCGTTTTTTGTGAGCTTGGCTTAATTTCTTTCGAAGGTAATAACTCATAGATTTTTTTGGTGGTGATGGAACAAGAATTTCTGTATCTTTTATTCTTTTTTTGCCTCTATATCCTCTGTCTACTTTTGCTCTTTTTGGTAATAATCCTGTTAATTTTTTTACTTGATCTAAAACTGGTTCTAAAGTGTGTCCGTCATATTGGTTGCGAAATCCCATTGCTCCAACAACTACTCCGGTGTCTGTTTTTACGAATGATGCCTTGTTGCCAAACTCATACTTCTTGTGTTCTTTTCCTTTAGAGATGCAACAAACTTCAGGCTCGTGAAGTGAATAAATTTTGTTTTTAGAATTTCTCTTTTGTGATAATACCTGTTTAAATAAATCTAAATCTGATTGATACTTTGAGTTGGGAGGTAGGTTTCGCTCAAGCTCTCTAATAAGCCTTCCACAAATGGTCTTTATTTTTCTGTCTGCTTTTTTTGCTTTTGCCCTGTTCTTTGGATGATTCCTAAAACGTTGGTCTCTAGATAATTTCTTTAATGTTCGAGTATAAGTTTGCCTAACAGGTAGTTGCTCTTTAGTAGCAATGGATTTACATTTTTTAATAATCTTTTTATGCAACTTTGCATCGGTAGGAAAGCTAATGTTTTTCTCTTGAACAGTAGTGTCTATATTGACGTTTTCGTCTTTGCTATCCTCTGCGTTTATTCGTATGCTTTCTTTTAAAATAAGTTCTATGCCAACTTCCTTAATACGATTACGAAAGTGAACCAATTCACTAGCTTCGCAAGGAACTCCACAAACAAAATTAGTTTCTCCACAAAAATATTGGTAGTAGTTATTTTCAGACCATTGCTCTACAACGCTCTCATCGGAGACATTACGGATATGTTTGAGCATAAGAAGACCTACCATTAGACGTATAGATTTAGCAGGTCTGCCTTTGTCTTTACTATACAAGGGCAAAAAAGCGTCTTCAAATTGTTTCCAATTTATTTTATTTGCCAATATGTAAAGAGGGTGTTTTTGGTTTAAAGTGTCTTTAAAACTAAAAAATAAATTGCCTTGATTTGTATTCTTGTTTTTTGGAATCATAATTTTAAAAAAATTGCAAGATTAATACATCAAAGATACAAAAACTTGTAGATATTTACAAATGTTTTTTAATCTATTTTATTGATATTTAAAGTGTTAAATGATTTTTAAGGGGTGACTAACTAATAACTAAAAGTTTTATATTTGCAGAGTTATTAGTCTTTAAAATGTTTTTATATTATGAGAAATGTTTTTATTACTTCAATTTTTATGATTTATGCTACTTGCTTGATGGGGCAACAAATTCCTATTAATGCTATTAATTTCCCTGATGCTAATTTTAGGGCAATTGTCACAGGAAGTGCAATTGACAAAGACAATAATAATATATTGAGTCATTATGAATCACTGGCTGTTACGACTTTAAATGTTTCTAATAGAAACATTGCTACCCTAAAAGGAATTGAATACTTTCTCGCTTTGACTTCTTTAAATTGTTCTTTTAACCAATTAACAAGTTTAGGTATAGATAATTTGACTTTTTTAAGTTGTAGAAATAACAAATTAACAAGTTTAGATATAATTAATTGTCCTACTTTGACTAGTTTAGATTGTATTAATAACAAATTAACAAGTTTAGATCTAAGTAATAATACTGCTTTGACTACTTTAAAATGTGCTTCTAACCAACTAACAAGTTTAGATGTAAGTAAAAGTACTGCTTTGACTTCTTTAGAGTGCCAAGATAACCAATTAACAAGTTTAAATCTAAGTAAAAATACTGCTTTGAAAACTTTAAATTGTTCTGATAACAACCAGTTACTATATTTAAATGTAAAAAATGGTCAAAATACAAAACTAACAACATTCAATGCTTCGTCTAATTCTAAATTAATTTGTATTGAAATAGATGATGCGTCTACTATACCTTCTAGCTGGACAAAAGATGTCATAGCAACTTATAGTACAGATTGTAGTAGTGGCATTGTAATTAATTCTACTAATTTTCCTGACGCTAGTTTTAGGGCAATTGTTAGAGGAAGTGCAATTGACAAAAACGGTGATAGTCTATTGATTGATGTTGAAATACAGGCTGTTACTAATTTAGATGTTTCTAGTAGAAAAATTAGAACTACCCTAAAAGGAATTGAACACTTTACGGCTTTAACCTCTTTAAATTGTTCTTCTAACCAGTTAACAGGTTTAGATGTCAGTAAAAATACTGCTTTGACTTCTTTAGATTGTTCTTCTAACCAATTATCAAGTTTAGATGTAAGTAGTAATACTGCTTTGACTTCTTTAAATTGTCATACACAAACTCAATTAACAAGTTTAGATGTAAGCAATAATACTGCTTTAACTACTTTAAATTGTTATAATAACAAATTAACAAGTTTAGATGTAACCACCAATACTGCTTTGACTTCTTTAGATTGTTCTCGAAACAAACTAACAGATTTAAATATAAAAAATGGCAACAACACTATATTAACAACACTCAATGCTTCTTCTAACTCTAATTTACCTTGTATTCAAGCAGATGTTACTACTGCTCCTTCTGGTGCTACTTGGACAAAAGATGCAGGAGCAAGTTATAGTACAATTTGTGGTATTGTTATTAATACTACTAGTTTCCCTGATGCTAATTTTAGAGCAATTGTTGCAGGAAATACAATTGACAAAAACAATGATAATATATTGAAAAATAGTGAAATACTGACTACTACTATTTTAAATGTTTCTGGTAGTAGTATTTCTAACCTAAAAGGAATAGAACATTTTACTGCTTTGACTGAATTATTTTGTACTAATAACCAGCTAACAAACTTAGATGTAAGTAATAGTGCTGCTTTGACTAGATTATCTTGTTCTCACAACAAATTAACAAGTTTAGATGTAACCACCAATACTGCTTTGACTAAACTATATTGTAATAATAACCAATTAACAAGCTTAGATATAAAAAATGGTCAGAATACCAAACTAACAACATTCAATGCTTCATCTAATCCTAACTTAACTTGTATTCAAATAGACGATGGATTTACTGTACCTTCTTCTGATTGGAGTAAGCCTTCAGGAGCAAATTATAGTACAGATTGTAGCGGTATTGCAATTAATTCTATTAACTTCCCTGATGCTAATTTTAGAGCAATTGTTACAGGAAATGCAATTGACAAAGACAATAATAATGTATTGAGTGATAGTGAAATACAGACTGTTAATCTAGATGTTTCTAGTCAAAACATTGCTAACCTAAAAGGAATTGGATATTTTACTGCATTGATTAGTTTAACTTGTAATGATAACAGCTTAACAAGTTTAGACGTAAGTAATAATACTGCTTTGACTACTTTAAATTGTTCTTCTAACCAATTAACAAGTTTAGATGTAAGTAAAAATACTGCTTTGACTAATTTAAATTGTTCCTCTAACCAACTAACAAGTTTAAATGTAAAAAACGGCAATAATAGTACACTAATAACACTTAATACTACATCTAATTCCAATTTAGCTTGTATTCAAGCAGATGCTACTACACCACCACAAAACACAGGTTCTACTACTTATAGTTGGACAAAAGACACAGGAGCAAGATATAGTACCGATTGTAGCAAGATTCCTATTAATGCTACTAACTTCCCTGACGCTAATTTTAGAGCAGAAGTAGAAAAACTTGACAAAAACAATGATGGTGAATTGAGTGAGAGTGAAATAAAGGATGTTAAGAAATTGGATGTTAATGGTCTTGGAAAAGACAATAATCAAAAAATAACTAACCTAAAAGGAATTGAATATTTTACTTCTTTGAGTTCTTTATTTTGTTATTATAATAACTTAACAAGTTTAGATTTAAGTAATAATACTGCCTTGACTTTTTTATCTTGTGCTAATAACCAGTTAACAAGTTTAGATGTAAGTAATAATACTCGTTTGAGGGAATTACATTGTTATGAGAACCAACTAACAAGTTTAGATATAAGTAATAATACTGCTTTGACTCGTTTAAATTGTTTTAAGAACTCATTAACAAGTTTAGATGTCAGTAAAAATGCTACTTTGGAAAGTTTAAAGTGTTATGAGAACCAATTAACAAGTTTAGATATAAGTAATAATATTCGTTTAGATAGGTTATACTGCTATTCTAACAAACTAACAAGTTTAGACGCCAGTAATAATACTGCTTTGGATGAATTATGGTGTTATAAGAACTTATTAACAAGTTTAGATGTAAGTAGTAACAGCAATGTTTTGAGGGATTTACGTTGTTATGAGAACCAATTAACAAGCTTAGATGTAAGTAAAAATACTACTTTAGCTATTTTAAATTGTAATGATAACCAACTAATCAATTTAGATGTAAGTAATAATACTGCTTTGACTACTTTAAATTGTTCTAGTAACCGATTAATAAGTTTAGATATAAGTAGAAATACTACTTTGATTACTTTAAATTGTTCTACTAACCAATTAACACGTTTAAATATAAAAAATGGCAATAACGCTGCGCTAGTAACATTCATTGCTATATCTAATACTGATTTAACTTGTATTCAAGTAGATGATATTTCTAATAAACCTAACAGTTGGGCAAAAGATTCAAAAGCAAGTTATAGTACATTTTGTGACATTCCTATTAATGCTACTAATTTCCCTGATGCTAATTTTAGGGCAGAAGTAAAAAAACTTGACAAAAACAAGGATGATTTATTGAGTAGTACTGAAATAGCTGCCGTTACTTCTTTGGATGTTTCTAATCAAAACATTGCTGACCTAACAGGAATTGAACATTTTACTGCTTTGGACACTTTAAATTGTTCTAAAAACCAACTAACAAGTTTTGATTTAAGTAATAATACTGCCTTGACTACTTTAAATTGTTTCTCTAACCAATTAACAAGTTTAGATGTAACCACCAATACTGCTTTGACTAATTTAAATTGTTCTACTAATCAACTAACAAGTTTTGATGTAAGTAAAAATACTGCTTTGACTAGGTTAAACTGTCGTACTAACCAATTAACAAGTTTAAATCTAAGTAAAAATACTGCTTTGACTTCTTTAGAGTGCCAAAGTAACCAACTAACAAGTTTAGATATAACCACCAATATTGCTTTGACTTCTTTAAATTGCTCTACTAATCAATTACCAAGTTTAGATGTAAGTAAAAATATTGCTTTGACTAATTTAAATTGTAATAATAACCAATTAACAGGTTTAGATGTAAGTAAAAATACTGCCTTGACTACTTTAGAGTGCCAAAGTAACCAACTAACCAATTTAGATATAACCACTAATACTGCTTTGACTTCTTTAAATTGTTCCTCTAACCAATTAACAAGTTTAGATGTAACCACCAATACTGCTTTGACTATTTTAAATTGTTTTTCTAACCAATTACCAAGTTTAGATGTAAGTGAAAATACTGCTTTAACTAGACTAGAGTGTTATGCTAACAGCTTAACAAGTTTAGATGTAAGTAAAAATACTGCTTTGACTAGGTTAAACTGTCGTGCTAACTAATTAACAAGTCTAGATATGAGTAAAAATACTGCTTTGACTTATTTATCTTGTTATACTAACCAATTAACCGATTTAGATGTAAGTAAAAATACTGCTTTGACTAGGTTAGAATGTCATATTAACCAATTAACAAGCTTAGATGTAAGTAGTCCCCCCTTAAAAACCATTTAACACTTTAAATATCAATAAAATAGATTAAAAAACATTTGTAAATATCTACAAGTTTTTGTATCTTTGATGTATTAATCTTGCAATTTTTGGTGTAATGGACAAAAAGTAGGCTGTTTTTAGTTTATTTATTTCAAGTGGACAAAAAGTAGGCTCTATTTTAATTTCAATTTTGTATTTAAAAAACAGTGTTTTTATCTTTGGCTTATCAAGTTAAACAGAAATAGGCTCTTCTGGGGAGCAACCTACTAGGGGTACACTTGATGACCGACGAAAATGTCAATAATAGGAGTTCATTAGAACTCCTTTTTTATTGCTATTTTTAGAGGTCTTTATGCCTTAAAAAACTCATCAATAAATTTGCGTTTTCTTGCTTTTGATAATCCATTATGATTTCTGAGTTTGTTCTTTAGATCTGAAAAATGTCCGTCAATTGCATTAGTGGTATTTGGGATATTTAGTTCATAATAATCATACCAAGTAAAGAGCCAGTTGAGGTTGGTTTTTAGACTTCTGTAAGCACTTCTTAACCGTTTGTGAGTATAGTGGCTTTTTCCTGTTTTTGGGTTTGTAGTACGCTCATTTATGAATGATTTCCATTTTATGTGCCAAAGTTTTAAGCCACCTTGAAAAGATTCTTTATCTGTCATTTTCATCATAGCCACAAGTTCTTTTAACTCAATAGATGCAGGGAGTTTGGGGTTTTTGGTAATATACCTTCTAATAATTGCTACTTGATGAAATTGACACATTTGAACAGGTGTTTTACCAAATGATTGTAGTAATCCCCTACGACCGTCACAAACAATAGCAAGTACTTTAAACCCTTTAGATTTCAATTCATTTATTCCTTGAACATACAAGGCGTTGATTTCTGTTTTTACATAGTATTTTAATAGATTTTCTTTAGTGTGGGAATCTTTAAAAAGCATCGCCCCAAAGTTTCTTCCCCAATAAGTTGTGTCCATCAAAACGATAACTTTTCTTGGCTCTTTTTTTGGAATTGAAACTTCGTGCGAATCAATTTTTCGCTGGATTGTTCTCTTGGAACAATTGTATTTTTTTGCTAGTTGTTTGTAGGTCTGTTTTCCACCGGTATATTCTATCCAAATAGTTTCGCTACACAACCTAAAACTTCCTATAAATTGCTTCTTACAGACATAACATTTATACATCTGTTTCCCTTTACGAATTCCATTTTTCTTCGTGATGGAACTCTTACAATAAACACACTTTTTTTATTCAAAGCCTTTGATTTAAGATTAGACCAACAAATATAAGGGATACAGAGGTTTTTAGCCTACTTTTTGTCTATTACGCCCAATTTTTTTAAAATTATGATTCCAAAAAACAAGAATACAAATCAAGGCAATTTATTTTTTAGTTTTAAAGACACTTTAAACCAAAAACACCCTCTTTACATATTGGCAAATAAAATAAATTGGAAACAATTTGAAGACGCTTTTTTGCCCTTGTATAGTAAAGACAAAGGCAGACCTGCTAAATCTATACGTCTAATGGTAGGTCTTCTTATGCTCAAACATATCCGTAATGTCTCCGATGAGAGCGTTGTAGAGCAATGGTCTGAAAATAACTACTACCAATATTTTTGTGGAGAAACTAATTTTGTTTGTGGAGTTCCTTGCGAAGCTAGTGAATTGGTTCACTTTCGTAATCGTATTAAGGAAGTTGGCATAGAACTTATTTTAAAAGAAAGCATACGAATAAACGCAGAGGATAGCAAAGACGAAAACGTCAATATAGACACTACTGTTCAAGAGAAAAACATTAGCTTTCCTACCGATGCAAAGTTGCATAAAAAGATTATTAAAAAATGTAAATCCATTGCTACTAAAGAGCAACTACCTGTTAGGCAAACTTATACTCGAACATTAAAGAAATTATCTAGAGACCAACGTTTTAGGAATCATCCAAAGAACAGGGCAAAAGCAAAAAAAGCAGACAGAAAAATAAAGACCATTTGTGGAAGGCTTATTAGAGAGCTTGAGCGAAACCTACCTCCCAACTCAAAGTATCAATCAGATTTAGATTTATTTAAACAGGTATTATCACAAAAGAGAAATTCTAAAAACAAAATTTATTCACTTCACGAGCCTGAAGTTTGTTGCATCTCTAAAGGAAAAGAACACAAGAAGTATGAGTTTGGCAACAAGGCATCATTCGTAAAAACAGACACCGGAGTAGTTGTTGGAGCAATGGGATTTCGCAACCAATATGACGGACACACTTTAGAACCAGTTTTAGATCAAGTAAAAAAATTAACAGGATTATTACCAAAAAGAGCAAAAGTAGACAGAGGATATAGAGGCAAAAAAAGAATAAAAGATACAGAAATTCTTGTTCCATCACCACCAAAAAAATCTATGAGTTATTACCTTCGAAAGAAATTAAGCCAAGCTCACAAAAAACGAGCAGGCATAGAACCAGTAATAGGACACATCAAGGCAAATCATAGACTTAATCGCAACTTTTACAAGGAAGTAGTGGGTGATAACATCAATATTATGCTTGCAGCAGCAGGGTTTAACTTCAAAAGAATGATTAACAAGTGGAAACATTCTTTTTTACTCTTTTTTCAAAGGCGATTTCAAATTTTTATGCAAACCAAATTTTGTGCTTTTTATTTTAAACTGATTTTTTAAGGCTTGACTAAGTAACAATACTGCTTTGACTAGATTAAATTGTAATAATAACCAATTAACAAGTTTAAATATAAAAAATGGTCAGAATACCAAACTAACAATATTCAATGCTACCTCTAACTCTAATTTAACTTGTATTCAAGCAGATGCTACTACTGTTCCTTCTGGTGCTAATTGGACAAAAGATGCAGGAGCAAGTTATAGTACAGATTGTAGCGGTATTGTAATTAATTCTATTAACTTCCCTGACGCTAATTTTAGGGCAATTGTCGGAGGAAGTACAATTGACAAAAACAATAATGGTGTATTGAGTGATAGTGAAATACAGGCTGTTACTAGTTTAGACGTCTCTGGTGAAACCATTTCTGACCTAACAGGAATTGAACATTTTACTGCTTTGACTATTTTAAATTGTTTTTCTAACCAATTACCAAGTTTAGATGTAAGTAAAAATACTGCTTTGACTAGACTAGAGTGTTATGCTAACCAATTAACAAGTTTAGATGTAAGTAAAAATACTGCTTTGACTAGGTTAAACTGTCGTGCTAACCAATTAACAAGTCTAGATATAAGTAAAAATACTGCTTTGACTTATTTATCTTGTTATACTAACCAATTAACCGATTTAGATGTAAGTAAAAATACTGCTTTGACTAGGTTAGAATGTCATATTAACCAATTACCAAGTTTAGATGTAAGTAAAAATACTGCTTTGACTAGGTTAGATTGTAATAATAACAAATTATCAAGTTTAGATGTAAGTAATAATCCTGCTTTGAATTATTTAGATTGTGATAATAATCGATTAACAAATTTAAATGTAAAAAATGGTCAAAATACTATACTAACAGAATTCTATGCTTCGGATAATTCTGATCTAACATGTATTCAAGCAGATGCTAATTCTGCACCACAAAACACAGGTTCTACTATTTATACTTGGACAAAAGATGCAGGAGCAAGTTATAGTACAAGATGTCTTTATATTAATGATATTAATTTCCCTGACGCTAATTTTAGGGCAATTGTTACAGGAAGTACAATTGACACAACCGATGATGATGTATTGAGTGTTAGTGAAATACAGGCTGTTACTAGTTTGGATGTTAATGGCTCTAGTAAAACAGATGCTCAAAAGATAGCTGACCTAACAGGAATTGAACATTTTACTGCTTTGACTATTTTAAATTGTTTTTCTAACCAATTACCAAGTTTAGATGTAAGTAAAAATACTGCTTTGACTAGACTAGAGTGTTATGCTAACCAATTAACAAGTTTAGATGTAAGTAAAAATACTGCTTTGACTAGGTTAAACTGTCGTGCTAACCAATTAACAAGTCTAGATATAAGTAAAAATACTGCTTTGACTTATTTATCTTGTTATACTAACCAATTAACCGATTTAGATGTAAGTAAAAATACTGCTTTGACTAGGTTAGAATGTCATATTAACCAATTACCAAGTTTAGATGTAAGTAAAAATACTGCTTTGACTAGGTTAGATTGTAATAATAACAAATTATCAAGTTTAGATGTAAGTAATAATCCTGCTTTGAATTATTTAGATTGTGATAATAATCGATTAACAAATTTAAATGTAAAAAATGGTCAAAATACTATACTAACAGAATTCTATGCTTCGGATAATTCTGATCTAACATGTATTCAAGCAGATGCTAATTCTGCACCACAAAACACAGGTTCTACTATTTATACTTGGACAAAAGATGCAGGAGCAAGTTATAGTACAAGATGTCTTTATATTAATGATATTAATTTCCCTGACGCTAATTTTAGGGCAATTGTTACAGGAAGTACAATTGACACAACCGATGATGATGTATTGAGTGATAGTGAAATACAGGCTGTTGCTAGTTTAAATGTTAATGGTAGCAGTATTTCTGACCTAACAGGAATTGAATATTTTACTGCTTTGACTTATTTAAATTGTCAAAACAACAAATTAACAAGTTTAGATATAAGTAAAAATACTGCTTTGACTACACTATGGTGTGATACTAACAAATTACCAAGTTTAGATGTAAGTAATAATACTGCTTTGACTAGATTATACTGTTATCGTAACCAATTAACAAGTTTAGATGTAAGTAAAAATACTGCTTTGAAGGAATTACGTTGTAATAATAACCAATTACCAAGTTTAGATGTAAGTAAAAATACTGCTTTGACTATTTTATATTGTAATGATAACCAATTAACAAGTTTAGATGTAAGTAAAAATACTGCTTTGACTGTACTATTCTGTCGATCTAACCAATTAACAAGTTTAAATGTAAAAAATGGTCGAAATAATATAATGGAAACATTATTTGCTTCACTTAATCCTAATTTAACGTGTATTCAAACAGATACTGGTGTTGTTCCGCCTGGTGTTACTTGGATAAAAGATGCAGGAGCAAGTTATAGTACCGATTGTAATGTTTACTGGAATGGTACAACAGACACCGACTGGGCAACTGCTAGCAACTGGGATGGAGGTGCCGTGCCTACTATTTCAGATAATGTAGTTATCCGAAAAACTTCTAATGACCCTGTAATTAGTAGTAGTACAACTGCAAGTGTTAGCGGTATAACAATTAATTCTGACGCTTCTTTAACAATTGACGGCACTCTTACGGTTAATAATAATGCTACCTACATCAGAAACTTAACTACTACAAACTGGTATCTTGTTTCAAGCCCAGTTACTGGTGAAACTTATGACGATGATTATGTTACTACATATAATATTGCTACTAATAATGATAATAGAGGAATTGCAACTTATAATACAAGTAGTGACACTTGGAGTTATATGCAAGGAGGCGGTAGTGGTGCTTTTACTAGTGGCAAAGGCTATTCTGTAAAAAGAGCAAGTGCAGGAGATATTTCTTTTACTGGAACTTTGAATACTGGCGATGTTTCTATAGCCATAGATAACACAGGCAATGGGTTTAATTTAATAGGAAATCCTTATGCTACTCATATAAATAGTGGAACTTTCCTAACAAACAATACTGCAAAACTTGTTACTGAAACTATTTGGGTTTGGGATCAAGAAGATGAAGTTTATGACGCTAGAGTATTTATCATGGACTTTAAATTAGCACCAACTCAAGGCTTTTTTGTACAAGTAACCTCAGCTACTACTGGTGATTTAACTTTTGATTATTCTGCTATAAAGTCCACTGGCGGAACTTTCCAAAAGACAGATTTATCTCAAATAAAACTTTCAATTACAGACGGTACTTCTAAGAGACAAGCAAGAGTTCTTTATTACGACGCTGCTACAAAAGGCTTTGACAATGGCGGAGACGGAGAGGCTTTTGGCGGTGGAGTACCCAGTAAATTTGATATTTATACACATTTGTTAAAAGACGACAAAGGCAAGAAATATCAAGTTCAGTCTTTGCCAAAAACAGATATTGGAAGTATGATAATTCCAGTAGGAGTAAAAGCAGATGCTGGTAAAGAAATTACTTTTAGCATTGAGAAATTAAATATTCCTTCTTCTGTTGATGTAGTTTTAGAAGATAGAACTAAAGGAACTTTTACAAGATTAGACAACGGAAATAATTATAAAGTTACGTTAGAAAGCGCTTCGGATGATATCGGAAGATTCTATCTTCACACAACTCAGTCTGCTTTAAACATACTTGATAACAAAACATTATCAGAAGTTAGCGTTTATAAAACTGATAATTCTAGATTGAGAGTTGTTGGTTTGCCGATTGGAGATGCTACTGATTAGAATTTATAATATTTTAGGCAAAGAAATAATTAACGATTCATTTTCAACAACTGGCTTAAAAGATATTCTTTTGCCACCTCTATCAAGAGGAATTTATATAGTTCAAATAAAAACAGAAACTGGCAAGTTTACGAGGAAGGTTAGTTTTTAGTTATTAGTTATTAGTTATTAGTTATTAGTTTTTAGTGATTAGTTTAGGAGTTGTCCTCTCATAAATATAGTTTACGTAAAGTTTAGTTTTCAAGCCTTATTGTTAATAACCTAATTTTAATATTTTCATTTATTTGTTTTCCTTTGTCTTGTCAATGAGGAAGCGGAAGATGTTTTTTGTGGGGACTTAAAGCATCCAGGAATATCATTTGACCAGCTAAAAAGTTGATTTTAAGCAGTAATTTGTTCATTCAAATTTACTGCTTTTTTTCAGTTTAGAAAAATAAACTTTTTTTGTTGCCTTATGCCTTTTTAAAGTCCCCCATACAGGGTGTTTCTTGTTTTGTAAAATCATATAATTTTACCTTTGGTTTACTTGCTATATTTTCTATCCATTTTTCAAACTCTACTGGAGTTCTATACCCTAAAGCTTCTATGGGTCTCTCATAATTTAGTAATCGTTTTACTTCTTTTAGCTTCTTGTTGAGATGATTTACATTTTTAATATCTTTGAATAAATAACTGTTTTTTAGCACTCCATTAAGCTGTTCCGCCATTCCGTTTTGTAAGCAATTATCCGCTATACTCATCACCAATTGATGTTTTCTTAATTTATTCTTATAAGCAGTAGATTTGTATTGAGACCCTGCATCGCTATGGTGAATACACTCGTTAATATTTGACCCTCGCAACTTTACAACTTGTCCAAGCGTTTTTATAGCATTTAAAGAAAGCATCGTATCACTGCCATACAAACCAACGATTCGTTTGCTGTACATATCCTTCAAAGTAAAAATATAATAGGTTTCCTCTTTTAAAATAAAATAGGTGATATCTCCTGCTATTACTTGATTTATATCATCTAAAACGAGTCCATTAATTAAGTTTTTATCCCATTCTTCGTAAAACCCATCCGTAGTGATAATACGTTTTTTCTTTATCGCCACCGATAAGCCATTTCTAGATACAATTTGCTCAAATTTATTGATGCCTATTGAGGTAACGTTTAAATAATGATACAGCACTCTAGCCCCCATCGTTCTATGTTTCTCCCTTGCTTTTAACACTTTGGATACTATTTCTTCTTCTAACCTTTGTTTGTTTTGTTCCGATTGCTCTTTCTTATAAACAAATTGCCTTGAAAACCCATTTGCTTCCAAAAATGATTGTTTATAAAATCTCCCAGCAATTTTATCAAATCCTAATTTTATTGCTGGGAGTTGTACTTTTTTTCAATATCATCGCCTAAATATTCGCTAGCACACTGGATAACTGACTCTTTGTAAATAAGTTGTAATTGTTGCTGACCGATAACACGTTCTAGTTCGGCTATCTTTTTTAATAACTCTACATTTTTTTTCTCTTCACTTGTTTTCTCTACAACTAATCGCTCTGTTTTTGGAATCTTTCCGTACTTCACTAACCATTTGCGAACCGCAGAACCACTAACCTGATAAACTTTGCAAACTTCAGAAACACGTAATTTCCCTTGCTCAATTAAAGCTACTTTTTCTTTCTTAAATTCTGGACTAAACACACGTCTCGTTTTTATGTTTTTCATAAATTTACTATTTAATCTAAAGTTTTCAACTAAACTTTATGTAAACTTATTTTATGAGACCACAAAGCAACACGTAGAGACGTAATATATTACCGTGTAGAGACGTAACATGTTACGTCTCTACAATGTTAATTTTTAAAATAATCAATCAATGCTTCAAAAAATTGATTAATATGATTTTTGTTTATAGTTAAAGAAGGCAATAATCTTAAAACTTTTTTATTATTAGCTCCTCCTGTAAAAATATGATAGTCATAGATTAATTTTTTTCTAAGTTCGGCAATTTCAAAATCAAATTCTAATCCAATCATTAGTCCTCTGCCCTTAATTTTTTTAATTTGAGGAATTGTTTGTGCTATTTTTTTAAAATAATTTGACATTTTATTTGCGTTGTCTATCAAATTTTGTTCTTCTATAACTTTTAAAACAGACAATGCAGCCGCACAAGCTAAATGATTTCCTCCGAAAGTAGTTCCTAAAATTCCGTGTTTTGCTTTAATTTTTGGATGAATTAAAATCCCTCCAATAGGAAAACCATTCCCCATCCCTTTGGCAATAGAGATAATGTCTGGCGTTATATTATAATGTTGAAAAGCAAAAAACTTACCCGACCTACCGTAGCCAGATTGTATTTCATCTGCTATAAGTAATGTACCGTATGCCTTGCATAATGTTTCCGCTTCTTCAAAAAACTCTTGATTTGCTTGATCTAATCCGCCAATCCCTTGAATAAATTCTATAATAACAGCACAAACATCTCCTTTTTCAAGCTCTTTTTTAAGGCGTTTAGAGTCATTTAGTTCTATAATTGTAACATTGTGTTGTGAATTTATCGGGGCAATAATATTTTTATTATCTGTTACTGCAACAGCCGCTGAAGTCCGCCCATGAAATCCATTTTTAAACGATATTACTCTAGTTCTGTTTGTTTTAAATGAGGCTAATTTTAATGCGTTTTCATTTGCTTCCGCACCAGAATTGCACAAAAAAAGCTGATAGTCTTTACAGTTAGAAATAGATTCTAATTTTGTTGCTAACTTTTTTTGTATAGGGTTTTGAACGGAATTAGAATAATAGCCTAATTTAGATACTTGTGAAGAGACTGCTTCTATGTACTTGGGGTGAGAATGTCCGATAGAAATTACAGCATGACCGCCGTACATATCTAAATATCTAATGTTAAATTCATCGTATAAATACAAACCCTTTGCAGAAACTGGCGTAACATTATAAAGTGGATAAACGTTAAAAAGTGGCATTTTAATTTAATTTTTAATTTTTTTAAAAGACGCAATAATACCTTTAATAAAAGAAGAGCTTAAGCCTTGGTGTTCCATTTCGTTAAGACCTTCAATGGTACAGCCACCAGGAGTTGTTACTTTATCTATTTCTTCCTCTGGATGATTTTCGGATTCTTTTAATAAAACAACAGCACCTAAACACGTTTGCAGTACTAATTTATGAGCTTCTTCTGCTTCGAGACCTAATTGAACCGCCGCTTGAGTATTTGCTCTGATTAATCTCATCCAAAAAGCAATTCCGCTAGAGCAAATAACAGTTGCAGCTTCTAATTGTTCTCGGGAACCTCAACAGAAATTCCTAAGTTATTGAAAATATTTATCGCCTGACTTAACTTTTCTTTTCCTTTTTGGTTAGATGAAATACAAGTCATAGATTGCTTAACGCAAGTTGCAGTGTTTGGCATTGCACGAATTATAATTTTATCAAGACCAATAATTTCTTCTATTTTCGAAATATTAAACCCTGCAATTACCGAAATTAAAATTTGGTTTTCTATTAATAATGGTTTTATGTTTTTTAGAATATTTTCAAAATATTTAGGCTGAACTGCAAATATTACAATATCAGAATTTACTACTGCCTCTGTGTTATTTGAAGTTAGAACTACTTCTTTATAATTTTTGAAATAACCTAATGAACTCAAGTTTCTTTTAGTCAAATAGATAGGCTTTACTGCTTTATTCGACAACAAACCTTTTGCAATAGATTGCCCTAAATTTCCTGCTCCTATTATTGCTACTTTCATTTTTATAAATATTTAATTATTATTAAATTAATTATTTGTTGTTTTTTTTAACCTATGCAGATTTTTTGCTTCTTAAAAAAACGTCTTTTGCCTACTTTGGGAATTTCTCGCCCATTTATTTTTTACTATGAACTTTAAAAGCAAATCATTAAACATTATTAATACTAATAAGAATTTCCTCGTTTTTTATTCAAAAAAGATGTTTTTATAACCTTTTTATCTTAAAACAATATTTGTTTTTCAGAATAGTAACTGACAAATATAGATACTACTTTTGGATAAACAAGAATTTATTTTTGTGAATGTTTTTTTTGGGTATGATATTATCAAAATGCAAAAAGCCTTAAAAAAAGAGCTTAAAATGAGGTGTTATTTATAAAAATTTAGAGATTGTGCAACGGCTACTATTGTTATAGTGCAATATTTATTCAATATCAAAGAGTTTTGCAGGGTTTATCTTAAACTGCAACATTTTAGCTGTGTCTCTTCCGTCATCTCCGCCCTTTCTTTGCATTGTTATTCTCCCAATTTTAAAATTACCTCTTGCAGTAATTTTGATTTCACCGTTACCAAAATAATTCATACAAAAATTCATGGGTTTAAGTATCCATCGGACATTTTTTTCTATTTTTTGTGCTACTAACATCCATTCAGTAGCAAATTTTCCTTGTCCTTTAAGAATGTCTGAAACAATTAATGCTTGAGTCCCCTCCAAAAACCCTCATTTTCAAAATGCTTGAGAATTGTAATCTCGAATAAAATTTGAAACTTCGCTTGAAATTGATTTTTGCTATGCCTCCTATCCTTAAACAATAATTATATATCTTTGTTCTTTTATTTAGACGCTTTATTTTTTTTAAAATTAAATCAAAAATATTCCGTTTTTGAGTTCTAAATGTAAATTAAGAGTAAAGTTATTTTCTACTCTCTTTATGGAAAAAAACCAATAAAAAAAATTTGAAAACAATTAGAAATTTATGAGCAAATCATTACAGTATTTTTCATTAATAGGCATACTTCTAATTGCTGTAATATTAATTGGAAATAATATTTATGATATAATTAGTCAATCTAACACTCATAAGAAATATAAAATTCAAGCGTTAAAAATTCCTAAGAATCTAAATTTTGCTGGCGAGAAAGTGCCTTTAGAAATACGCGATGTCAGAGAAAGGTTAGACAGGGAATTGTTAGTTAATACTTATTGGCAATCAAATGCTTTTTTATTAATCAAAAGGGCAAGCAAATTTTTTCCGATATTAGAGCCTTTATTAGAAAAGTACGGATTGCCGGATGATTTTAAGTATTTAGCTATGGTTGAAAGCGGATTTATAGACGAGACTTCTCACGCTGGTGCGTCTGGGCTTTGGCATTTCTTAAAAACGACAGGAAAAGAATACGGTTTAGAAATTAACGATAACGTAGATGAAAGATACCATATAGAAAAATCGACAGAAATGGCTGCAAAATATTTAACAAAATCTAAAGCAAGGTTTGGCTCTTGGACTCTTGCAGCAGCGGCTTTTAATGCGGGCAATTCCCAAATTAGCAATAGCTTAAAAACCCAGCAAGTTGATAATTATTACGACGCTTTATTGCCAGACGAAACCGAAAGATATGTTTTTAGAATTATTGTTTTAAAAGAAATTATAACTAACCCAAAAAAATATGGTTTTGTATTCGACAAAGAAGACTTATATTCATTCCCAAAAACGAGAATAATAAAAATTGATACTCCGATTGATAATATCGCTTCGTTTGCCAAAAAGTTCGGAATGAATTATAAAGAATTTAAAATATTTAATCCTTGGTTAAGAGAAAATAAGCTAAACAACGAAAATGGAAAGGTCTATGAAATAAAGATACCAGTAGAATAATTATTATAAGCTGTTTATATTATAAAATACTGTTTTATAAAACTTTATAAATAACTAACTATAACGACAAATTTAAAAAAAAAATATAAAAAATGAAATATACAACGCTATCAAACACTGATATTAAAGTTTCTAAAATATGTTTAGGAACAATGACTTGGGGTGAGCAGAATACAGAATCTGAGGCTTTTGAACAGATGGACTACGCATTTGAACAGGGAGTTAATTTTTTTGACACGGCGGAGCTTTATCCAGTTCCTGCTAACAAAGACACCTACGGCAAAACAGAAGTTATTATTGGAAACTGGCTTAAAAAAACTGCAAAAAGAGAAAAAATTATTTTAGCGAGTAAAATTGCTGGATTAGGAGCTTATACCGAACATATAAGAAAAAACGGATTTGCAAAAGAGGCTATTGTAGAAGCGGTAGAAAACAGTTTAAAAAGATTGCAAACCGACTATATTGATTTGTATCAATTGCACTGGCCCGAAAGAGGTATTAATAGCTTTGGAATAAGAGAATATCCTTATAAAACATCAAGAAAAGAACCAGAAAATTATATCGAGATTTTAGAGACTCTACAAAAACTAATTGCTCAAGGAAAAATAAGACAAGTAGGGTTGTCTAACGAAAGTCCGTGGGGAACTATGAAATATTTACAAACAGCAAAAGAGTTTAATTTGCCAAGAATGATAAGCATTCAA
Source organism: uncultured Polaribacter sp. (assembly GCA_963422315.1). Classification (GTDB taxonomy): domain Bacteria; phylum Bacteroidota; class Bacteroidia; order Flavobacteriales; family Flavobacteriaceae; genus Polaribacter. Next base: position 2,029,629 of record OY729423.1, on the reverse strand, counting down.
AACTCGTATTCTTTAGTACACCGAAGCTACGAGTACGGAATGTCGGAGGTTTCTCTACGCGAGAATATAGGCTTGTTAGCGTACTCTCCATTAGCACAAGGGGTATTAACAGGAAAATATTTAAGAGGTCAAAAACCTGCAAACTCAAGAGGCGTTTTATTTCCTAATTACATTTTAAGATATAAGTCTGCTACTACAGAAAAAGCAGTTTTAAAATATGAAGCTATTGCGGAAAAACACAAAATTAGCCTAGCAAAAATGTCTTTATCTTATATCAATCAATTGCCATTTGTTACTTCAAACATTATTGGGGCTTCAAAAATGAGTCAACTGAAAGAGAATATATCGAGTATTTATTTGGAGCTTTCTGATGAAATTTTAAACGAAATTGAAGCCGTTCATCGATTAATCCCTAACCCTGCACCTTAAAATTAAAATTCTTACAGCTTAAAAAAATGAGAAATAAAATTTATAGAAGCCATTCTTGCGGTGAACTGAGAGCATCGCATATAAATACCGAAGTAACTCTGTCTGGCTGGGTGCAAAAATCACGAGATAAAGGATTTATGATTTGGATAGACTTGCGAGATATTTACGGAATTACTCAACTAATTTTTGACGAAGCGAGGACTTCAAAAGAAATAATGCAAAAAGCAAAAACTTTAAGCAGAGAATTTGTAATACGAATTTCGGGTATGGTAATAGAACGAGTGTCCAAAAACCCTAAAATGAAAACAGGTAATATTGAAGTATTAGTTTCAAAATTAGAAATTTTAAACGCCTCAAAGCTACCGCCGTTTACTATCGAAGACCCAACGGATGGTGGCGAAGACATCAGAATGAAATATCGTTATTTAGACATTAGAAGAAATCCTATTAAAGATAAATTAATTTTTAGAAATAAAGTAATAATTGAAATTCGCAAGTATTTGAATGACCAAAAGTTTATAGAAATAGAGACTCCATTTTTGATAAAATCTACTCCAGAAGGTGCGAGAGATTTTGTAGTTCCGAGCAGAACAAATAAAGGTCAATTTTATGCACTTCCTCAATCTCCTCAAACTTTTAAACAATTATTAGTAATTGGCGGAATAGATAAATATTTTCAAATAGTAAAATGTTTTAGAGATGAAGATCTGCGGTCAGATAGGCAGCCAGAATTTACACAAATAGACTGCGAAATGGCTTTTGCTAACCGAGAATACGTAATGACAGTTTTTGAAGGTCTTATAAAGCATTTATTAAAAACAATCAAAGGAGTTGAAATAGACAAGTTTCCGATAATGCAATACGATGATGCAATCAGTTTATACGGAACTGATAAACCAGATATTCGTTTCGGAATGAAATTTTTTGAGCTTAATGAAGTAACACAGCATCGGAATTTTAATGTCTTTAACAATGCCGAGTTAGTAGTCGGAATTGCAGTTCCAGGAGGTAATAAATACACGAGAAAAGAAATAGACAATATTATAAGCTGGTTAAAAAAACCTCAAATTGGAGCTTTGGGAATGGTATATTGTAGAGTTAATAATGATGGGACTTATAAGTCTTCTGTTGATAAATTTTATACGCAAGAAGATTTAGCAAAATGGTCAGAAAAAACTGGTGCTAAAATTGGCGATTTAATTTGTATTTTATCTGGAGAAAAAAATAAAGTTCGCATTCAGTTAGCAGCGCTGCGTTTAGAGTTTGCAGAGCGTTTAGGTTTAAGAGATCCAAAAATATTTGCACCTATATGGATAACAGATTTTCCGCTATTAGAATTAGATGAAAGCACAAGGCGTTACAAAGCGATGCACCACCCTTTTACTTCTCCGAAGCTCGACCAAGTAGAAATGTTAGACACAAATCCGATAGAAGTTAAAGCAGAGGCTTATGATTTAGTTTTAAATGGAAATGAAATCGGCGGTGGGTCTATAAGAATTCACAATAGAAAGTTGCAAGCTAAAATGTTAGAAATTCTCGGTTTTTCCGAAGAAGAGGCTAAATTTCAGTTTCATTTTTTATTAGAAGCTCTCGAATATGGTGCTCCTCCTCACGGTGGAGTGGCTTTTGGTTTAGATAGGTTAGTCGCTATTTTGGGTGGACAAGAGTCTATTCGCGATTTTATTGCTTTTCCAAAAAACAATGCTGGTAGAGATGTAATGATTAACGCTCCCGACTTCATAAGTGATGAGCAACTAAAAGAACTAAACTTAAAAAACCTCAACTCTTAAAAAGCTAAAGTATTGATTATAAGTATTATATATAATGCTTATAATATTTTAAAAAAATAGGCTATATTCTAAATTATGACTGCATTAGTGTTTGTTTTCCATATCTCCCAAGTCTCTTGTCCTGCAAAGGCAAAGTAGGCAAATTCCTTTAATCGTTGGTTGCTATTCTTTATACGTTCAAGTATCATAAACCAGTTCATGTAATTTTGCAGATATTTTGTTGCTACGCCGTTAAAGGGCTTCATCCATTCTCTTAATCTTTTAGCAGTATTGTTTACATTTTGTACGTGATACACTTTGTTTTTTACTCTCTGTCCTTTTGATACATTAAACTTTTTGTGATGTATGTTATTACTTTTAGCAAATGCTGTATAGGAGCGATGAGCATCTGTACAAAGGGTTTCTACTTTATCTAATTTTCTGGCAAATACAGTTTCTAAATCTTTCTTGCTTATACGCCCTCTTGTCGCTACTTTGAGTTCTTTGTTGTCGATTCTGTCACAGGTAACAACAACTGCTATTTGCTCATTACTAATACCCCGCTTAATAGCTTTACTGCCACGTTTTCGTGGTTTTCTATCTAGCTCTCTATTTCCCTTGCTAGATTCTAAAAAGAAAATATCATCACTCTCTGTAATGCCTTCAAAACCATTAGGATATGCTTGTTTAAAAGAACTTAGAACCTTGTGTCGCCAATCAAAGGATGTTTGAATGCTAATGTTTGTTTGTTCTGCACATTTCTTAATAGAATAACCCATAAGCATATTATATAAATAGGTGGGTAATAATTCAGGTTTTTTTAACCCAAAAATGACTTTACCCGTCGTATTTCTGAAATACTTTTTACAATCTTTGCAATAATAACGTTGCACTCCTTTGCTCTTGCCATTAGCACGAATGTTATCCCTCTTACAATGAGGGCAGTTGATAGATTGCTTAACACTTGATGTTGCTAAAAGGCTAAATGTATCATCTGTATCTGTTGAAATTAGTAATAAAAGCTCATTAACTATGGCTTGACGACTTGTCGAATCAAGACTTTTAAAGTATTCTGTAAAGCTTTTAGGTATCATTTTGTAAAGTTTTAGCAAATATACAACTTATTTAAGTCTTATGTTAGAATATAGCCAAAAAATATAAAATTATTTTTTTTAAATAAATTAAATGATATATTTTTGCATTGTATAACAATTTTAGGCTTCAAGGATTAAAATAACATTTAAGGATTAAAATAATAAAGCCGAAATTATAATATTGATTAACAGTTATTGTAAATGTTTTTTCATTTTATTGGGCAAGGTTCGATTTAGTTTAAGTTTTCATGAGATTTAAAAGTTAAAATTAGTTGGTATCGAACCTTGTTTTTTTTTACTCCTATAATTGTGTTTGTTGAACTTATACATACATAACAAAGTTATTTCTAAAAAGTTACTTTAAAACACAAAAAGACTGTTTTGTGTTTTTATTCAGAAATAAAATTAATATTTCTCATTTTTTTGATTTTACAGAATCAAATTCTATGATAAAAATATCTTCGTTATCTTTTTTCATAATGTATTTTTCTCTAGCAAACCTTTCGAGCTGAAGTGAGTCTTGTAGTTTTTTTATTGAAGTTTTATACTCTTCAATTTTCTTTTCATAAAAAATTATTGTGCTTTCTAAGTCGTCTATTTCTTTATCGAGCTTTCTGTGTGCTAAATAAGAATTTTCATCGAAAAAAAGCATCCAAACAGTAAATCCAATTAGAATTAAAACATATGAATTAGTTAAAAATTTTACTATTTTATTATTTTTGAAAATCATAAATTTACAATTATAGTAATTCTGTTAGCTCATTTTTAAGGCTGGTTTTTTACTTATAAATATAGCATACATAGAAATATATTTTACTTTTTATAATGTTTAGAAAACATTTAATGGGAGATGTTGAGTTGCTATTTGATAGGTATTGCTTAATTGAGATAGAATACTAAAAAAAGGCAAGCTATCTACATCACACTGCTACAACCTAATACCTTTGCTGCGTTCCCACCCTGGAGGATTCAAAGGGAGCTAGTTGTGTAGGACTTGCCGAAGCAAAAGTACAATTATTTTATTAAAATTAAACTTTTTTTTATTAAATATTTATGATCTCTCTATTTCAAAACAGAAATTTTTATTCGCCTAAAGTTTGTATCAATCGTTTTTAGGATGTACTTTTGAACGAAAGTTGGGTTTTTTTGTTCAGACTCCCATTAGGTACAATTAAAACAGACTAAAAAATAATTTAGGCGACAATGAAACATTCATGACTAATTTTTAGACACACAGCGGAATGATTATAAATTTCTTAAGTTGTTGTTTTTTAGTTAGTTGCAAAATTATAAACAGATGAAGTTGGCGTATGTCGAAATAATATTTTATTTAAAATCAAAATAGATTTGTCCATTTTCATTTAAGACAGCTTTCTGCTCGTGTCTTGTGCCAAATTCATCTTTGAAGTGCATATAAGTAACGCCACATTATTTTTTAAATAATTTTTTAAAGGAACTTTGTTAAATTGTGGACTATAACTACTTGCAGGGGTACTTCTAACATCAACTATACAGTTAATCTCTTTAAATTTTATTAATTCAAGAAAATAATCAATTTGATGATTAGAATGTCCTACAGTATATATTTCTTTAAGACTCATATTTTATAATCTATAAGTCAAAAACAGAACTTCTTTTAGTATATATCATGTCTTTTAATTTTAATATAAAAGCTAAAGTTAAATAAACTCCGAAAGAAAGACCAGCGGTAAAAAAAGTTAGATATATATAAAACAGGCGAACATTTGAAGCTTTAATACCCATTCTATCAGCTAACCTTGAAGAAACATCAAAGCCGTGTTTCTCTAAAAAATGCAATATATTATATAACATTAAATTTTATAAAAACTGTTTATAAAAACTCAGCATTAAAAAAGGCTACATTTAATAAGGTATTAGTTACAATAATTAGCAGTAGAATCTTTTAGCCAATAATAATTTTTGGCTATATTCTAAATTATGACTGCATTAGTGTTTGTTTTCCATATCTCCCAAGTCTCTTGTCCTGCAAAGGCAAAGTAGGCAAATTCCTTTAATCGTTGGTTGCTATTCTTTATACGTTCAAGTATCATAAACCAGTTCATGTAATTTTGCAGATATTTTGTTGCTACGCCGTTAAAGGGCTTCATCCATTCTCTTAATCTTTTAGCAGTATTGTTTACATTTTGTACGTGATACACTTTGTTTTTTACTCTCTGTCCTTTTGATACATTAAACTTTTTGTGATGTATGTTATTACTTTTAGCAAATGCTGTATAGGAGCGATGAGCATCTGTACAAAGGGTTTCTACTTTATCTAATTTTCTGGCAAATACAGTTTCTAAATCTTTCTTGCTTATACGCCCTCTTGTCGCTACTTTGAGTTCTTTGTTGTCGATTCTGTCACAGGTAACAACAACTGCTATTTGCTCATTACTAATACCCCGCTTAATAGCTTTACTGCCACGTTTTCGTGGTTTTCTATCTAGCTCTCTATTTCCCTTGCTAGATTCTAAAAAGAAAATATCATCACTCTCTGTAATGCCTTCAAAACCATTAGGATATGCTTGTTTAAAAGAACTTAGAACCTTGTGTCGCCAATCAAAGGATGTTTGAATGCTAATGTTTGTTTGTTCTGCACATTTCTTAATAGAATAACCCATAAGCATATTATATAAATAGGTGGGTAATAATTCAGGTTTTTTTAACCCAAAAATGACTTTACCCGTCGTATTTCTGAAATACTTTTTACAATCTTTGCAATAATAACGTTGCACTCCTTTGCTCTTGCCATTAGCACGAATGTTATCCCTCTTACAATGAGGGCAGTTGATAGATTGCTTAACACTTGATGTTGCTAAAAGGCTAAATGTATCATCTGTATCTGTTGAAATTAGTAATAAAAGCTCATTAACTATGGCTTGACGACTTGTCGAATCAAGACTTTTAAAGTATTCTGTAAAGTTTTTAGGTATCATTTTGTAAAGTTTTAGCAAATATACAACTTATTTAAGTCTTATGTTAGAATATAGCCTAATTTTTTAAAGAATTATTCGGAACACTACTATCACTTGTTCTAATACATTTTAATTTAGGATTTAAAGTAGCGTCAAAATTAATTAAAATATCATTCTTTCCATTTCTTATATCTAGCAAATTATCTGTTAGATCGTTTGATTTACAGTTTAGACTTGTTAATTTAATATTGTTCCTCATGTCTAAACTTGTTAGCTTGTTAGTGCTACAGTCTAAATTTTCTAGTGCTATGTTTTTATTTACATCTAAACTTGTTAATTGGTTGTTATTACAACGTAATTCAGTCAAAGCAGTATTACTACTTACATCTAAACTTGTTAATTGGTTTTCATTACAATATAAATCAGTCAAAACAGTATTATTACTTACATCTAAACTTGTTAAGGCTACGTTAGAAAAACAAGATAAAGTAGTCTATCTAAGATTGCTAATTGGCGATTCTGACTAACATTTAAATAAGTCAAAGCAGTAAAATGTTCAATTCCTTTTAGGTTGGCGATGCTTTTATTATAAACATTTAAACTACTAACCTTCTTTATTTCAGCACTACTCAAGCTTCCGTCATTGTTGCCATCAAGTTTTTGTACTTCCGTTCTAAATTTAGCATCAGGGAAATTAGTAGTATTAATTGCAACTTGTCCCATTAAGGAAGTTGCACAAATTATAAAAACTATTGTAATAATTTGTTTATTCATAATCATAAAATTTTTGTGTTATAAAAAATATTTGACAAATATACATTTTTTTATTTTATTTAACTTTCGAAAGCGTTTTATTTTTAATATTTAAGTTTCCGTCATTGTTGCCCTCAAGTTTTAAAATTGCTTTCCTAAAATTATCATTGGGGAAATTAGTAGAATTAATAGTAACTTGACCCGTTAAGCAAGTAAAATAAATCAAGACTGTTGCAAAGCAAAAAAACTAAATTAAAAAAAGGATCAATTTTTGACTTGTATATTTGTTAATCAATTTGTGTTTTTGTGTTATGAAATTACAAAAACACGCTACCTTTACAGATAGTATTTGCGATTTATGAGCAAGAAAAATCAACCTTTAACTCATTGGAAAAAAGAGTTTAATAAATTAACAATAGGTAAAACTAGATATAAGGTAGAACTAACCTTTGGGAGTGTAAAAAGATGGTTTGATGTGGGGCAAAGCAAGGTACAGGAGAATTGAAAAAATACATACCCAAAATTTAATAGAAGCGATGAGTTATAGTTTATACCGAAGTCCAGGGATGCTTAGCTCTAATAGTTAAAAAATAAAGAAAAACCATAAAAAATGAAACATTTAAAGCTTAAAATAAAGTAAAAACCTAAAAAATAAAGTAAAAATTAAAAAAAAAATTAAATTATTGAAGAAACAATAAAAATGATAGAATTATGCAATTGTCTTATCTTTTAATTCTAAAAAAACCTTGTACTTAATACGTATTAAAAAATTAAGAAAACCAATTTTAAAACCAGTATTAGAATAACTGATTCTATATATAAAATGACTCATTTTTTTTAATTAATTTAGAAATTATATATCTTTGTTACTTGGTTAAATGCTTCATAACAAAAGTTGCATTTACTAATTGAATTTAGCTACAATTAGAGGCGTTTCAGGTTTATTAGGTCATTTGAACTTTGCGGTAATATTATAGAATCATAAGAGCTAAAAACATTTAAAACATAAAGACCCAATTATTATTTACTCAAAACATAAACATATCAAAAGAACACTAACTGCTATAATTTTTATATTTGGAGTTTATTTTGTTTACCTAATATTTGCTCCGACAGATATTAAAAAATTAAGAGAGCAGCATTCTGCTTTCTTGAAGAATCATCCGTTTAATAAAACGCTTCAACTATCCAAAGAAGAAAGAATCAATCTTGGAATACCTCCTAATAAATATTACGAAGAAAAATATTTGTTAGAAATGAATCCTAGGACAGGGAAAACAAATCCTGAAAATATAGAAATTCTTCAACAAAAATTGAATGCACTTAATTTATTTGCAAAATCTCCTGGCGAATTAAATAATAATTGGGTAGAGCGGGGACCAAATAATGTCGGCGGAAGAACAAGAGTAGTAATGTTTGACCCCAATGATGCGACTAATAGACGTGTTTTTGCTGGAGGTGTGAGTGGTGGCCTTTGGGTTAATGAAGATATAACAGATGCTAACTCCTATTGGAAGCAAGTAGGAATTAGCGAAAATTTAGCTATTACTTGTATGGCAGTTGATCCTAATGACCCACAAATAATGTATATCGGAACTGGTGAATTTTACCTCCTTAATCATTCGATAGGAAATGGTATTTGGAAATCAACTGACGGAGGAAAGAACTGGGAAAATATTTATAAATTAAGAGGAACAAAATCCTCAACCTCAAGCATTACTAGATATCCTGGAACATATTATACAACAGATATTATTGTTAGAGATAATGACGGAGATGCCACAACAAAAGATGATTCTGAAGTATTTATCAGTGTCGGTGCAAGAAATTACTTTAATTATCCTAAAGTTGCTTTTTTAGGGGTTGATGAGGGTGAAACTAATCATGGTGTTTTTAAATCAACCGATGGTGGCGTTAGTTTTAGTAGAGTTTCTATAATAAATACAGAAGGTAAAGAAGAACAACCAAACGATTTTGAGTTAGACTCTGACAACACTTTATGGATTGCTACTACAAAAAATGTATATGGGCATGCAGGAGGCTCTATTTATAGCAGTACTGATGGTACAAACTTTGCAAAAAAGCACACCGTACCCAATGCTCTACGAACAGAAATAGCTATTTCAAAAACAGATCCTGATAAAATTTATGTTTTATCTCACCTTTCTATTGATAACCTTGTCGGATTATATTTAACAACAGATGGTTTTGACAATATAACTACACTTACCCTCCCTAACGATGCCGATTTAGGAATCCCTGCAAGCGATTTTGCACGAGGTCAAGCATTTTATAATTTAATGCTAGAGGTTGATCCTACCAATGATGTTATTGCTTATGTAGGGGGAATAGATTTGTTTAGGACAACAGATAGCGGAACAACTTGGACTCAAATTTCGAAATGGTCAAATAATAATAATTTAAGAAATTTGAACGTTCCTCTTGTTCATGCAGATCAACATGGCTGGGCTTTTCATCCTACTGATCCAAATATTGCAGTTAATGGAAATGACGGAGGTGTTTATTATGCGTCTTCTTTATCTTCGGCATCTAACTCTATAACCGCTATAAGTAGTAGAAATTTAGGATATAATGTTACTCAATTTTATAATGGTGCTATTGGCCAAAGTATAAGTCCTGAATATTTATTAGCGGGTTCGCAAGATAATGGCACACAGCTAATAGACGCTACCTCATCAAAAATTAATTCTTCGGTAAGGGTAACGGGTGGCGATGGAGCTTATTGTGCAATAGATAAAGATGGGGATTATATGATTACCTCTTTTCAATACGGAGGAATGGAAAGAATAAACTTACCATATAACGGTTCAAAAGCTAGATTTACTTTTCAAGATTTTAGAACAAGTTTTATAAACCCAATGGATTTAGACGATAACCTTAATATTGTGTATTCTAATGGAGCAGGAAATTCTATTTACAGATTCTCTGGAATAAATACAGATATTGTTGTACCAGATACTATTCGTCAAACGAATGTTATTGACGGTTTTTTCTCAAATATTACAGCACTAAAGGTGTCTCCACATACTACTAATTCTACTACTTTATTAGTCGGAAATAGAAAGGGAGAATTATCATTGATTAAAAATACAAATACTCAAACCCCTTCACTAACTAATATTTCAGGAAGCGGTTTTTTAGGAAGTATTTCTTGTATTGAATTTGGAGCCGATGAAGATGAAATACTTGTAACGTTTCACAATTTTGGAGTTACAAGTATATGGTACACTGAAGATGGAGGGACAACTTGGTTAAATAAAGAAGGAGACTTGCCAGATATTCCTGTTAAAGCAGTTTTGATGAACCCTTCTTTTAGTAACGATGAAGTTATTTTAGGTACAGAACTTGGAGTTTGGAGAACTGGTAATTTTAACGATGTAAGCCCCACTTGGGAACAAGCACAAAATGGAATGTCTAATGTTCCTGTAACTTCGTTTAGCTTAAGAAATTCTGATAATACCGTTATTGCTAGTTCTTATGGTAGAGGAATGTTTACAGGTAAATTTACTCGAAAAGCTACCACTTGGACTGGAATAACTAATACCGACTGGACAACAGCTTCTAATTGGGATAACGGACTACCCAACTCAAATATAGATGCAGTAATCTCTAATACAACTAATAATCCAATTATAAATTCCGAAATTTCTGTAGCAAACTTAACCATAGATAGTAATGCTTCTTTAACTATAAATAGCAGTGCTTCTTTATCAGTAAAAAACAATTTGACAAACAACGGAACTTTTATTGCTAATTCAGGTGCTTCTTTAATTGCAGAAGGCACTTCCACAGGAAACGGAAACATCACTTATAATTTTAATATTGTGGATCAAAATTGGCATCTTATTTCAAGTCCAGTTGTCGGAGAACAATACGATGACGACTGGGTTGAAGATAATAATATAGCTATTTCTCTTAAAAATAATAGAGGAGTTAGTACTTATAATAATGTAACCCAAAATTGGGATTATTTAAAAGAAGGAGTACCTTTTACGTTTAATAGCGGTATTGGGTATGGTGTTTTAAGAAGCACTGCTGGAAATATTTCCTTTACTGGTAGTATATTATCAACCGATATTTCTGTACCAATTACTCATGGAAATAATAACTACTGGAATTTTATGGCAAATCCTTATCCTTCTTATATGAATATATCAGATTTTATCACAACAAATGATGCGAAAATAGAAGATGCCTATAAAGCCATTTATGTTTGGAATGGAACTAATTATTTACTATTTACATCAGGACATATCCACCCTGGGCAATCTTTTTTTATAAATTCTAAAGTAAGCTCTGGTAATATTTCTTTTACAAAATCTATGCAAACTCATCAAACAAATGTCCCTCTTTATAAACAGAAACACCCTGAATTAAACCTAAAAATATCTAGTGGTTCAGTCTCTAAAACTACCACAATTTTATATACAACCAAAGGAACTAAATCTCTTGATATCGGTTTAGATTTCGGAATTTTTGACGGAGTTGATGAACCCATTAATGTTTATTCATACCTCGTTGAAAATGACGAAGGAGTTAAAATAGCGAATCAAAATTTGCCAATTGATGATATTGATGCTATATCAATTCCTATCGGAGTAAAAACTAAAAGACACGAGAATGTAATTTTTTCGTTAGAGACCTCAAGTTTACCAGAAAATTTGAATGTATATCTCGAAGATAGAGAAAATAATATAAAAACCATTTTAAATAAAGATAGTGTAAGCTATACTGCTACTATTCCGAGTAATTTAGAGAAAGGAAGATTCTTTTTAAGCACTTCTTACAAAACTTTAAATGCTAATGTTTTAGAAACTTCTAAATTATTGATATATAGTTCAAACAAAAAAATTCATTTAAAAAACTTACCCCAAAACAAGAAGTTAGTAACTGTATTTGATATAACCGGAAAAACAGTTTTTAAAACGAACGTTAAACAAACTAATGAAATTATTGATGTAAGCCATTTAAAAACAGGAGAAGTTTATATTTTACAACTTAAAACAGATAAAGAAACTATTAGTAAAAAGCTAATTATCTATTAACTCTCGATGAAACATAGTCGCTAATGCGTTCTGTAAAAACATAACATAAAATCGAGAAAAATCTTTGATAATATACGAAAACTATTTATTTTTAGCATTTGTAAAAGTTAAGTAGTTTTTACATATTTTTGACAAATTAACATAATTAAAATAGTAAAAATTTAAAATAAATGATCAATAAAATTAAAAAAGTAGGAATAATTGGTTCTGGCATAATGGGAAGCCAAATAGCTTGTCATTTTGCTAATATTGGAGTTGAAGTTCTTTTGTTAGATATTGTTCCAAGAGAATTAAATGATAAAGAAAAACACAGAGGATTAAGCCTTGAAGATAAGGTAGTTAGAAATCGTATAGTAAACGATTCGTTAGCTTCTTCTTTAAAATCAAACCCTTCTCCTGTATATAATAAAAAATTTGCGAGTAGAATTACAACAGGTAATTTAGAAGATGATATTCAAAAAATTGCAGATGTAGATTGGGTTATGGAAGTTGTAGTTGAAAGGTTAGACATAAAAAAAATAATTTTTGAAAAAATAGAAAAACACAGAACTAAAGGCACAATAGTTTCTTCTAATACTTCTGGAGTTCCTATAAGGTTTATGAGCGAAGGAAGAAGCGATGATTTTAAAAAACACTTTGCAGTAACACATTTTTTTAATCCGCCGCGATACTTAAATCTTTTTGAAGTAGTTCCAGGACCTAATTGTAAACCAGAAGTTACCGAATTTTTAACGAGTTACGGCGATAAGTTTTTAGGAAAAACTTCAATTTTAGCAAAAGACACTCCAGGTTTTATCGGAAATAGAATCGGTATTTTTGGAATTCAATCTTTATTTCACCAAGTAAAAGAACTCGGACTTACTGTTGAAGAAATTGATAAACTAACAGGAGTAGTAATTGGAAGACCAAAGTCCGCAACCTTTAGGACTGTTGACGTGGTCGGATTAGATACCTTAGTTCATGTTGCAAACGGAATTTATAAAAACTGCCCCAATGACGAAGCACGAGAACTATTTAAGCTACCAGATTTCGTCAATACAATGATGAGCAACAATTGGTTAGGAAGCAAAGCGGGTCAAGGGTTTTATAAAAAATCTAAAAACTCGGAGGGCAAAACTGAAATTTTAGCTTTAGACTTAAATACTTTAGAATATCGTCCGTCTAAAAAAGTCCGTTTTGAAACTTTAGAGCTAACCAAGTCTATAAGCAAACCTATTGACAGGTTTAAAATCTTAATTAGCGGCAAAGACAAAGCAGGTGAATTTTATAGAAAAAACTTTGCTACAATGTTCGCTTATGTCCAAAATAGAATTCCAGAAATTTCCGATGAGCTATACAAAATTGACGATGTAATGAAATCTGGGTTTGGATGGGGAAATGGTCCTTTCGAAATTTGGGATGCCATAGGTGTAAAAGAAGGCATAAGCCTAATGAAATCAGAAGGTAAAGAACCAGCAAAATGGGTTTTAGAGATGATAGAGTTAGGCTTTTCTTCGTTTTATAAGGCAAAAGAAGGAGCTTCTTATTATTATGATATAAACTCTAAATCTCAAGTTAAAAAGCCAGGTCAAGAATCGTTTATCATTTTAGATAATATTAGAAAATCTAACCAAGTATTTAAGAACTCTGGAGTTGTAATTGAAGATATTGGAGATGGAATACTAAACGTAGAATTTCAATCTAAAATGAATACAATTGGTGGCGATGTATTAGCAGGAATAAACAAAGGAATCGATTTAGCTGAAAAAAACTTCCGAGGTTTAGTAATCGGAAATCAAGCTACAAATTTTTCTGTAGGAGCAAATATCGGAATGATTTTTATGATGGCTACAGAGCAAGAATACGATGAGTTAAACTCTGTAGTTAAATATTTTCAAGATACGATGATGCGTTTGAGATATTCAACTATACCGACCATTTCTGCACCTCACGGAATGGCTCTCGGTGGCGGCTGTGAAGTTTGCTTACATACGGATAAGGTGGTGGCTTCAGCAGAAACTTATATAGGGTTAGTAGAGTTCGGAGTTGGTGTAATACCTGGAGGAGGCGGTTCTAAAGAAATGACTTTAAGAGCATCTGACTCTTTTTCAAAAGGCGATATAGAGTTAAATATCTTACAAGAAAATTTTCTTACAATTGGAATGGCAAAAGTATCAACTTCTGGATACGAAGCATTTGATTTAAAATTACTACAAAAAGGTAGAGACATTATTGTTGTAAATAAAAAGAGGCAAATTGCTATTGCAAAAGAGTATGCAAAATTAATGGCAGAAACTGGATATACTCAACCTATAAAACGCAAAGATATTAAGGTTTTGGGAAAACAAGCGTTAGGAATGTTTTTAGTTGGAACTGATTCTATGGAGCATTCAAAATATATTTCAGAACACGACCAAAAAATTGCAAACAAGTTAGCTTATGTAATGTCTGGAGGAAATTTATCAGAACCGACATTAGTTACAGAAGAGTATTTGTTAGAATTGGAAAGAGAAGCTTTCTTAAGTTTATGTACAGAAAGAAAGACTTTAGAAAGAATACAATATATGTTAAAAAATGGCAAGCCACTTCGCAATTAAAAAAAATAAAAAATATTAAAATAATTAAAACTACTTAAAATTCTAAAAAAATGACATACATAGTAAAAGCATATAGAACAGCTGTAGGTAAGGCACCAAAAGGTGTTTTCCGCTTTAAGCGTGCAGACGAATTAGCTGCCGAAAACATTAAATTTATGATGAAACAAATGCCTAATTTAGATGTAAATCACATAGATGACGTAATTGTAGGCAATGCGATGCCGGAGGGTTCGCAAGGATTGAATATGGCTCGCTTTGTTTCTTTATTAGGTTTAAATTCAGTAAAAGTACCTGGGGTAACCGTAAACCGTTTTTGTTCTTCTGGTTTAGAAACAATTGCGATTGCGGCTGCAAAAATACAAGCAGGTATGGCAGAATGTGTTATCGCAGGCGGAGTTGAAAGCATGAGTTCAGTTCCGATGACTGGCTTTAAACCAGAATTAAATTACGACACCGTTAAATCTGGACACGCAGACTACTACTGGGGAATGGGTAATACAGCAGAAGAAGTTGCTAATCAATTTAAAATATCTAGAGAAGACCAAGATGAGTTTGCTTATAATTCTCACGTAAAAGCGCTAAAAGCACAAGCAGAAAATCGCTTTCAAGACCAAATAGTTCCTATTGAGGTTGAACAAGTTTATTTAGATGAAAACAATAAAAAATTAATTAGAAAATATACGGTTACAAAAGACGAAGGACCTAGGGCAGACACATCTTTAAAAGCTTTAAGCTCGTTAAGACCTGTTTTTGCTTCAAACGGAAGTGTTACTGCTGGGAACTCTTCGCAAATGAGCGACGGAGCTGCTTTTGTAATACTCATGAGTGAAAAAATGGTTAAAGAATTAAATGTAGAACCTATTGCTAGATTGGTTAATTATTCAGTTGCTGGAGTAGAACCGAGAATTATGGGTATTGGTCCTGTTGATGCAATTCCGAAAGCATTAAAACAAGCTAATTTGAAGCAGGACGAAATAGAGCTTATAGAGTTAAATGAAGCCTTTGCCTCTCAATCATTAGCGGTTATTCGTGAATTGAAACTAAACCAAGAAAAAGTAAACGTAAATGGAGGTGCAATTTCGTTAGGACATCCTTTAGGGTGTACGGGTGCAAAATTGTCTGTTCAGCTTTTTGACGAAATGCGTAAGCGCGATATGAAAAACAAATACGGAATGGTAACGATGTGTGTAGGAATGGGGCAAGGTGCAGCAGGAATATTTGAGTTTCTTTCATAAAACTTCTGCTTTTTCCAATACTTTAAAATATATGTGATTGGGAAATAATAATCTATTGTAATTTTTTAAAAAATGCTAAATCAACCTGATTATAATCAAGAGTTAAAATTGAATTTCTCTTTGTTTAATAAAAAAGAAAGCATAACTTCTATTGGTTATAATTTTAATAAAGTAAAAAACTATTTCAACGCTTTAAATCAAGATAAAACGCACTTTACAAATTCTAATGATATTTGTACGTCGATGGAGTGTGTAAAAGAAATGGTTGATAAAATCCCAAATATATTTTGGAAAAACCCAAATATTAAAGTATTTGATAGCTGTTGTGGAAACGGAAATTTTCATGCCTATATTTCTCAAAAAACAGAGTTAAAAAATTTATATTTTAATGAAATAAATATTCAAAGGATTAAGAATTTAATGTCTTATTTTGGTCAAAATATTAATTTGACACAGCAAGATTTTTTAACTTATAATGAGGACGAACAATTTGATTTGGTAGTTTCAAATCCTCCTTATGCAAAATTTAGTAACGAAAAAAGAGCTTCTAAAAACCATAATTTATCTCGATTATTTATTGAAAAAGCTTTAAAAATTGTAACCCCAAATGGATATTTACTTTTTATTGTACCCAATAACTGGATGTCTTTTTCCGATAGAAATATACTTCCAAAATTATTAACCCAATATCAATTCATTCATATAAACATTAACGGTGCAAAAAAATGGTTTCCAAAAGTCGGCTCTTCTTTTACTTGGTTTCTATTGCAAAAAAAACCAAATAAATTAGCATTTACCGTAGAAAATAATTATAAAATCAAAGATTGTCAAACAGTTAAAATCAAACCAAAATCAAATTTTATTCCTTTATATTTAAACGAAATTACACTAAATATGATAGATAAAGTAGTAAACAGTAAGTTTGAAAAGTACCCAATTGAAACAACGAGTGATTTGCATCGAACCACAAAAAAAGATTTTATAAAAAACGAAAAAAACAGCAATTTTAAGTATAAGCTAATTCATACACCTACGCAAACTGTTTGGAGTAAGCGTCCGCATAAATTTCAAAAAGGCTATAAAGTGTTTCTTTCTTTGACTAACCAATACAGTATATTTATTGACAATTGTGGAGTGACACAAAGCGTCGCTTTTATAAGATGTAAATCTTTAAAAGAAGCAAAAAAAATAAAAATAGAGTTAGAACATCCGGTTTATAAATTTATTAATAACATTACTCGTTATGGTAATTTTAACAATATTAGGATTTTGCAAAGTTTAACTAAACTAGAACATCTCAATTTGAATCAAATAGAAACCGATTTTATATCAAAATTTAATAGAGCATATTATGGCAAAAAGGAAAAGGAACATAAATATTTTAGAATACAATATATAGATAGCTTCCCTCTGTCAAAGCGTGCTGAAAAAATCATATTAGAATCTTTAGATAAAAAGCCTATTGGGTGTACTCAAAGGTAGAATGTTATAAATAAAACAAATAAAAACAAATTAAAACAATGGAACAAAATATTTTAAGAGGCGGTCAGTTTTTGGTAAAAGAAACAAAATGCGAAGACGTATTTACGCCGGAAGATTTTTCAGAAGAACAACAAATGATGAAAGAAGCGGTAAAAGAATTTAACGACAGAGAGATTATACCTTTTAAGAATCGCTTCGAAGCAAAAGATTATAAATTTACAGAAGAAGTAATGCGCAAAGCAGGAGAGTTAGGATTTTTAAGCGTTTCTGTACCCCAAGAATACGAAGGTTTAGGGATGGGATTTGTATCTACAATATTAACTTGTGAATACATTTCTAGCGGAACAGGTTCTTTTAGCACGGCTTTCGGTGCTCATACGGGAATTGGCACAATGCCAATAGTATTATACGGCACGGAAGAACAAAGACAAAAATACGTTCCGAAATTAGCATCTGGAGAATGGTTTGCATCGTACTGTTTAACAGAGCCAACAGCTGGTTCTGATGCAAACTCTGGAAAAACCTCTGCAGAATTGTCTGCTGACGGAAAATCATACAAAATTAACGGTCAAAAAATGTGGATTTCTAACGCCGGGTTTTGCCGATTAATGATAGTATTTGCACGTATAGAAAACGATAAAAACATAACTGGTTTTATAGTAGAATATGACAAGGAAAATCCAAACGGAATTACTTTAGGCGAAGAAGAGCGTAAACTTGGCATTAGAGCTTCGTCCACGAGACAAGTATTTTTTAACGACACGATTGTTCCGGTGGAAAATATGTTAGCAAACCGTGGAGAAGGCTTTAAAATTGCTATTAATACTTTAAACATTGGGCGAATTAAATTAGCAACCGCTTGTATTGACTCACAAAGAAGAATTGTAACACAATGTATAGACTATGCTATAAACAGAAAGCAATTTAATACTCCTATTTCAGAATTTGGAGCTATAAAAATAAAATTAGCAGAATCGGCTACGAACACTTATGCAGGTGAATCTGCTTGTTATAGAGCGGCAAAAGATATTGAAAATAGAATTGCTTTAAGAAAAGAAGCTGGTAATCCTCCACAAGAAGCGGAGCTAAAAAGTGTAGAAGAATATGCTATAGAATGTTCTATTTTAAAGGTTGCAATTTCTGATGATTTACAAATTTGTGCCGACGAAGGAATTCAGATTTACGGCGGAATGGGATTTTCAGAAGAAGTTCCGATGGAGTCTTCTTGGAGAGACTCGCGAATTTCTAGGATTTACGAAGGAACTAACGAAATTAACAAAATACTTGCAGTTGGGATGTTAGTCAAAAAGGCGATGAAAGGACATTTAGATTTAATGAGTGCTGCAAAAGAAGTGCAAGACGACTTAATGGGTATCCCTTCTTTTGAAAGCCCTAACTTTGACGAGCTGTTTTCTGAAGAAAGAATGATTATTAAAAATCTGAAAAAAGTATTCTTAATGGTTGCAGGTGCTGCTACTGAAAAGTACGGCACAGAATTAGAAAATCATCAACAACTACTGATAGCTTCCGCAGATATTTTAATAGAAATTTATATGTCAGAATCTACAATATTAAGAACTGAAAAAAATGCAAAACGCTTCGGCGAAGAAGCACAATCTACACAGATAGCGATGTCTAAATTATATTTATTTCATTCTGCCCAAACTATCGAGCAAAAAGCAAAAGAGTGTATTATTTCTTTTGCCAACGGAGATGAGCAACGTATGATGCTAATGGGATTAAAGCG
The DNA here is from genome assembly GCA_963422315.1 of uncultured Polaribacter sp. Lineage (GTDB taxonomy): Bacteria > Bacteroidota > Bacteroidia > Flavobacteriales > Flavobacteriaceae > Polaribacter. The sequence continues at coordinate 2,010,542 of OY729423.1, read as the reverse complement.
TTTTACTAAATATAACAACTATCCTAACGTCATAGATTTACGAATTAGAATAGTAGAAAAGCTAAAAGCAGAAAAGGGATATTGTTTTTAAGTTTATCTGTTTTCCGTTTTTTTTTAACTGCATTAATCAGGAATAACAACACTTGCAGAATCTGAAAAAGGACCAATACCACTCGCATTTACAAAAGCTACTTTATAATAAAACACTTTTCGTTCGTCTTCCGCTTTAAAATTTATCGTGATATTTGCCTTTTTTTCTGACGCATAAGGCGAATATTCGGCATCAGATGGAGCCGCATCTCCAACGCTTCTTATACTACCAACCAAAAGAATTGAGTCTATATTACTACCCAAGCCCTTATAATTCAAATCTGGTAACGACGGATTTGAAATCTCAAAACCTATTTCTCGTTTTTGGCGATTAGTAATATCCGTAGTCGGAATTACCGTAATCGGTGGATTTTTACTATGATGCTCTGACGGCTTGGTAATAAACAAATTTGCAAAATCCTCATCCGTCAAAACCACATCTGCCGAGTGCTTTAACGACTGTTGCATCAACTGATACGCCTTCTGAAATGCTTTACGAAGCGTATCTCTTTTTTGTATAGATACCGAATTTCGCGTCGCTTTGTTTTCGGTAATTTCCCATAATTTATTCCATTCTGCTAAAAATGCTATTAGCTCATCTAATGAAGCTTTCGGAAATAATAGCCTTACGTTGTTTGCTGCCAAATACATAATTGCGATGTTTACTTGTCTGTTAAACTCTGTTAATGTTAATGCTCCATGTGCCATTTTTTCTATTTTTTTGATGTTATTAAAACTTTTGATATTGGTATAAACTCTCTTTATACTATTTTATTGTATATATTTTTATTATTAAATTCTGTTTTCTTGGAAATACTCTTCATTTTCTTGGAAATACTCTTCATTTTCTTGGAAATACTCTTCATTTTCTTGGAAATATTCTTCATTACCACGAAAATATTCTCCATTACCATGAAAATATTCTCCATTACCATGAAAATATTCTCCATTACCAGTAACATTTTGCTGATGTGCCATTGTTTTTTATTGCTTTTGTTATTTCTTAATTTATTTTTATTTGTTTTTTTGGAGTTTATAAATAATTAATCTATATTTGGGACTTAATCTTTAAAAAACATAAACGATGAAACAATTTATAAGAAAAAAGAAACGCTTCATTATGATTATTGTAGCAGTTTTAGTAGGATCTGTTGGATTTTACAATTCGTGTGAGCTTGACAAAGAGCTATTAGAAGACGAGCAAAATGCAGTGCAAAACGAGACTCCTGAAGTTGGTAATACTCCCTGGAGCAAAAAAATTAGAAAACCCTTATACGGTTAAAAACATGAAAATTGCTTTTGAGAATATTCAAGAAAAAGTAAACGACGACCAGCTTCTAGCAAAAGGCGATAATGCTAATCCTCCCGAGTTGGAAATTAAAACAAGCCATTATTACGTAAAATTCAAGCCCACAACCGAAGAGCAAGAAGGCATAATAAAAAGAAGACAGCACGATGTATTTATCTGACTATCCTTTGGACTGGGAGTTTACGGACGAATATTTAGACAACAGACCAGAAATTCCAGAAGGAGAGTTTCCAGAATACTGGATAGCAGTGCCTGTTGATAAGGTTTTGCCGAGCGGCGTTCCTTACGAAATACTCGAAGAACTATATATCCCAGAAGAAGACCCAGTTTTTAATAATATACCTTCAGAATCAGAAAAAGGATATACCAGAAAAGGCGAGATAACCGACCACGAAGACCTGTTGATGCACCTTTTGAACGAAGCCTATACCTTAACAGGAAACGAAAAGGATTTATTAAATACTCCTAAAAAAGTTAAAATAGAAGAAGCAGAAGACGAAACGTATCAAATGTGGATTTTTGGAGCGAGATGGTGGCCTTCTGGAACTATTAAAATATGGGATGATAATGTAGCAAGAACGCATAGACCTATTATCGGTTATACTACAACATACGAATATGAAGAACTCCCTTGTAATAATGGAAATAGTGAAGGTGAAGATGCTGAAGATTATCTTAAATGCCCAAAAACTAAAGTTACAATAAAAACTCCTATTTATGGAACTCCTGTAACAAAACCGGGAAAATACATTCCACTACGAGGGGCTCAAGTATTAATGCGTCAATGGTTTACGGTAAGACAAGGCATAACTGACCAAAACGGATATTTTAAAACGAGTTCGGTAAGAGGAAGTGCGCGTTATATACTTCAATGGGAGCGGTATGAGTATAGTATAAGAAATGGGTGGATTAGCCAAGCGGAAACAAGAGGACCAAAACTAAAAAAACAGGGTTGGTATCTTCATATAAAAGGAGGTACAGCGGAGTATTATGGACATATTCATAGAGCAGCACATCATTATTATTATGGAAATATCAAAGGGTTAAGACAACCACCTAAAAATAGCTTTTGGAAAACGCAAACAAAAATTAGAGCTTATTTACAAAGTGGTGGTGATTGTGGTAGTTCAAGTAACAGTGCAGGTTGTCATTCATCTGGTTGGAGAGCTTTTGGTTTATATAGTCCAATTAAAATATATACTTACCAAAGCCCTACTATTCAAACTTACGCAACTACTATTCACGAGTTGACACATTCTTCTCATTGGAATATGAATAGAAGTGCTTTTAGAAGCTCTGAATCTAAAGTAAAAGAATCTTGGGCTAGAGGTGTGCAATGGGAATTGACAAGAATGATATATCCTGATTATAGAGGCGGAGCTACAATTTTACCTAATTATACACAGGTTGTTGTTGATATGATTGATGACGATTTCAAAACCACTCAACCCAGTACGAATAGAGGTCATCATAACTCTACAAAAGACCAAGTTTCTGGCTACACAATAAAACAAATAGAAGATGCTTTAAATGGTCAAAAGAATTGGAATAGTTGGAGAGATAATATTAAAAACAAATACAATAATCCTACAGAAAGTCATCTTGATAAACTATTTAAAAACTATGAATAAAATTAATATTGCTTTTAAGTTTTATATCAAGCTACGAATACGAAGACTGTAATTCATTATATAAAACTTCAGCAACAATTTATTTGATAAGTAAAACATCGGAAACAGTAAAATATTTTAGCAACAGATAAAAAACAATCAAAATGAAAAAAAAATAGATTTTTTTATTATAAGTTACCTTATAACTTTGTTTTGCGGAATTATTTCTTCTTGTGATGAGTGTAATCCATCTCCTGATAAATTTAAAATTTCCTCATTAAATTCTGAAATGTTACAAATTAATATTCTGAATGAAATATATAAAACAGAATCACTAGAGGTAGTTATGTATAAAATTAAATTATCAGAAATAGAAAGCAAAAATGTTTCGTATAAAGAGTATTCGATAAGAATGAGTGCTGAAATGAAAACATACTTTGCTTATAAAGGGATAACACTAAAAAATATTTTTATTGAAAGATCTTATGCTTGTAGCCCAGCTACACCAACTACTGATGAAAAAATAACAAATATTGAGATATTCGCAAACAAAGACTATAATTCATCAAATAAAGCAGGGCAAAACATAAGTCATTTATTCGATGTTTTAGTGTTAGATTATAATAATAGTTCTTTATATTACACTAAATTTGATTTAAAAGAGTATATAAATTCAAACCCCATCATTGCTGATGAATTAATTTTTATTCTAAAAGAAGCTCCTGAAAACACCTCTAATTATAAATTTGAGATAAAATATTATCAAGATGGTATTGACTTGAATAGTTATAATTTTGAGACGAATGAAATTGAAATTAGAAAAAATTAAATTTAATATCCTATTATGCATAGTCAGATTAGTATATGACAGATAATTTTAATCAGTTGTCAAGGAGTTTTCGAAGGTATTCAAGGAAGAAAATCAATAATAATTGATTATGACAACAGTGATAAATGTTTAATTTATAAAGAAGGAGAGGGTTCAACAACTGGAAATATATTATCAGCCTATCAAAAAAGAGAAATTAAACAAGGTTATTATGAATTTATTTACACTTTCACAGATGAAGAGTATAATAAAGCTAGTGAGTGTGAATAACAAGCTAGTGAGGGATAATAAACAATAATTGTAATTAATGCAGAATTATACTACAAACAATACGAACTACGGTTATGGCTCTATTTTACCAGATGATGGATTAAAAGATGAAGTTTCTGGCTATACTATAAGGCAAATAGAAGATGCTTTATATGGTCAAAAGCATTGGAATAGTTTGAGAGATAATATTAAAAGTAAATATAATAATCCTACAGAAAAATATATAGACGAACTTTTTAATAACTGGAAATAATGAAAATACTTTATTATTTATATATGTCGTTTTTTTTATTTTGTGGCACAGACCAAGGAAGAGGAGATTTTTATAAATATACTGTTAGAAACGAAAGCGGCAAGTTTACGAGGAAGGTTAGTTTTTAGTTATTAGTTTTTAGTGATTAGTTCGATAGTGATTAGTGTTTAGAGTGATTAGTGTTTAGCTTAGGAGTGTTTAGACTTAATCATTAACCACTATCGAACTAATCCCTATCGAACTAATCCCTAACCACTATCGAACTAATCCCTAATCCCTATCGAACTAATCCCTAATCACTATCGAACTAATCACTAAAAAAAACTAATCATTTTAAAAGTGTTTTTTTCATAGCTTTAGCTTTAAGGAAACATTCTTCATATTCTTTTTCTGGGTTAGATTTAGCGGTAATAGCACCTCCAGCTGAATATGAGATATACTTATTTTTAGCGTTATATAATATACTTCTAATTACAACATTAAAATCGAAATTATTATTTGGGGTAAAGTAGCCAATAGTTCCGGAATATAAACCCCGTTTTGTGTTTTCTAAAGTTTCTAAAATTTTCATTGCAGATATTTTAGGAGTCCCTGTCATACTTCCCATAGGAAAGCAATTTTTAATAATATCTACTGGGTGTGTGTTTTTTTTTATTTTTGACACAACGGTAGAAACTAACTGATGAACATGCTCAAACGAATATAGCCTACATAGTTCTTCAACTTTAACTTTGCCCCTCATTGAATTTTTAGATAAATCGTTCCTCACTAGATCTACAGTCATAATATTTTCCGCTCGTTCTTTTTCATCTCTAATTAAATTTGAAGCAAGTATTGCGTCGTCAATATTATTAATGAGTCTTTTTGTAGTTCCTTTAATGGGTTGAGAAATTACTTTTGATTTTTCTTTTCTAATAAACCTTTCGGGCGAGGCACATAAAACGTATTTATCGTCTATTTTTAAAAAAGAAGCAAATGGTGTTTTAGATATTTTGTTAAGTTGTTTATAGGCTACAACTGGATCGATACAGCTGTTTTCTGAATAAAATTCTTTACAAAAATTTGCCTCATATAAGTTTCCTTTTTTTATATGTTCTATAAGTTTTTTTACTTTTTGTAGATATTCACTCTTTTGAATTTTTTGCTTAATATTAATTTCGCTTTTAATATTTTTAAACTGCAGATTGTCCTTATAATTATTTATAGTTTTAAAATCAGCATCTATTTCATCAGCAATAACTTTTAAGTATTGAAATTCGACCTTATTTTTTTTTATAAAAATTAATCTTTTAGGTTGAAAAAAAAACAAATCTGAAAAATTTAATCCGTCAAAATTTGAAGAAGAAAGATTTTCTACATCATTTTTTAAATCATAAGCTATATACCCAAAAATATAATCATTTGTTTTAGACTGAAATTCTTTTAACTTGTCAAAAGCAGTGTAGTAATTTTTCTCAATAAAAGTAAAGCGGTCGGCAGCTAATAAACAATCGTAGCTAGAGTATTTTTGTTTATAGTTATTTGAATCTAACCATACTATTGTTTCAAACTGTTGAGCCCAAGAAAATAAGTTATTTTTAAATTTTGGAATATTATCAATTAAAAAAGCACGTTTTATTCTTCGCATGTTTATCTAAAAGTACAATATTTCTGTTTTGGAATATTACCAATTAATAACTAATCACTAATCACTAAATCTGATTATTAAAAGTTATAACTCAAACGAAATTATGAGTTAAGAGCTTTTCCGTCCCAAGCGGTTTTTGCAGCTTCTTTTATAGCCTCTGAATAAGTCGGATGTCCGTGACAAATTCTTGCTAAATCTTCTGCCGACGCTCTGTATTCCATTGCAACTACTGCTTCCATAATAAGGTCGGCAGCTCTTGCCCCAACTATATGTACTCCTAAAACTTCGTCGGTGTTTTTATCAGACAGAACCTTTACAAAACCATCTAAATCTCCGCTTGCTCTAGATCTTCCTAAAGCTCTCATAGGGAATTTACCTACCTTATAATTTAAGTTTAATTCTTTTAGTTCATCTTCAGTTTTTCCAACAGCAGCAACCTCTGGCCAAGTATAAACGATATTCGGTATTAAATTATAATCAATATGTGGCTTTTGTTCCGATAGATGTTCCGCAACAAAACTACCCTCTTCCTCCGCTTTGTGTGCAAGCATTTGACCTTTTGTTACATCTCCAATTGCGTATATATTTGAAATATTCGTTTGATTATATTCGTTTGTAATAATTTGTCCAGTTTCATTCACTTTTACTTTCACTTTTTCTAATCCCAGTCCTTCTGTATATGCTTTTCTACCAACGGCTACTATACAATAATCTCCTATAAAAGTTACTTCTTCATCTTTTTTGTTTTTTGCTATTACAGAAACTTGATTTTTATCACTTTCAACTGAATTTACAGCATGGCTTAATTGAAATACAACCCTTTCTTTCTTTAATACTTTGGTTAGTTCTTTAGAAACATCCGAATCCATTGTTGGTAATATCTTTGCCGCATATTCTATGATTGTTACTTCTGATCCTAATCGCTTATAGACTGATCCTAATTCTAATCCTATAACTCCGCCACCGATAATAATTAAATGTTTCGGAACTTCTTTTAACTCTAATGCTTCTGTAGATGTAATTATTCGCTTTTTATCTATAGAAACAAATGGTAATGTTGCTGGTTTGGAGCCTGTTGCTATTATAATATTAGTTCCTTCAATTATTTCCGAAGAATTATCTCTTTTACTAATTTTAATATGTGTTGAATCTTCAAAAGAAGCTAAACCTTCGAATACTTTTATCTTATTTTTTGTCATTAAATATTCAATTCCACCAGTTGTAGTCTCAACAATATCAGATTTTCTTTTTACCATTTTCTCAAAATCTAAAACAGGAGGCTCTATTAATATTCCATGCTCTTTTAGATGGCTAACCGTGACGAAATAGTGATGAGAAGAGTCTAACAGCGATTTTGACGGAATACATCCTACATTTGTACATGTTCCTCCCAATTTAGAATACTTTTCAATAAGGGCTACTTTTTTGCCTAATTGTGATGATCTGATCGCTGCTATATACCCACCAGGACCTGAACCTATGATAATTATGTCGTATTTCATTTATAGAATAGTTAATTTAATTATGTGATTTTTACCAAACGACAAAAATACAAAAAAGACTTTATTATAAAAATATTTGCTTTTAGCTTTGCAGAAGTATTATAAAAAAAAAATTATGTTGAAAACAATAAAGTTAATGGGAGTTTTTGTTCTATTTGCCAGTTTTGGTAGCTGTTCGATTAATTGTAATTTATTATACAAAAGTCCTATTGACTCGGATAAGGAGAAGAACTATGAGTTTAGGACGATTGCTTTTTATAATTTAGAAAACTTATTCGATACTATAAATGATTTAAACAAAGACGATGAAAAAAGTCCTATTATGAAATTAAAATCTAATAGGTCAAAAGTATATTGGGATAAGATAAATAAACTTGCAAGCACAATTTCGAAGATTGGTAGAGAAAAAACAGGCACTAGCCCTGCTATTATCGGTGTTGCAGAAGTTGAAAACTTTAGGGTTTTAAAAGATTTAGTTAATAATAAGCATTTAATACAATATAATTACGGAATAATCCACTACGATTCGCCTGATAAAAGAGGAATAGACGTTGCTTTGTTGTATCAAAAAGAATATTTTCGTCCAACTTATTCTGAAGCTTTTAATCCGAGAATTTATAGCAAAAACAGACCTGTTTATACAAGAGACCAGCTTTTAGTTTCGGGTTATAAATATTTTCACAAATACAAAACTACCATTAGTTTATGTCTTTAGCCCTCATTATGCTTATACTTTGTTGCCAGTAATTGTTAATTACGTTTTAGCTTTTTTGGGTTTTGTCGAGTGTCAAATATATCAGCTATTTTTACAATTCCAGCTTGTTCATTAACTGAATAAATTACCTTATAATTTGTTACAATTAAATGTCTATAATTCTCTTTTCTGTCTGCTAATAATTCTTCTTTTTTTCCTATGAACGGATTTTGATTAAGTTCTTTTACATTATCTCTAACCTGAAATATAATTTTTCTAGCAACGTTTATATTTACTTCTTTTGTGTAGTAGTTAAATATTAAATCAAGTTGAAATTCTGCAAAGCTAGACCATATGATTTTGTATTGCATTTAGCTGTATTTTTCAAAAACTTCTTCGTGACTTTTATAATTTCCGTTTTCAAAATCTTTTTCTGAACTGTCAATTCTTTTATTCAGTTCGTCCATACTCATAGGTTTTAGATGTTCCTTTGTTTCTGCTTTTAGGATATTTTCTAATACTGAAACTAATTCCTCGCTTTGTAATTTTAAGAACGCCTGTACAAATTCTATTTTTCGTGTTTGTATATCCATAATTCAAAGATAATTTAATTAATCGCAATTTTCAATGCACTCGCCATTTTGATTTATCCTATATTTTTTCATTTATAAAATAATTAATTATGTGATTTTTACCAAACGACAAAAATACAAAAAAGACTTTATTATAAAAATATTTGCTTTTAGCTTTGCAGAAGTATTATAAAAAAAAAATTATGTTGAAAACAATAAAGTTAATGGGAGTTTTTGTTCTATTTGCCAGTTTTGGTAGCTGTTCGATTAATTGTAATTTATTATACAAAAGTCCTATTGACTCGGATAAGGAGAAGAACTATGAGTTTAGGACGATTGCTTTTTATAATTTAGAAAACTTATTCGATACTATAAATGATTTAAACAAAGACGATGAAAAAAGTCCTATTATGAAATTAAAATCTAATAGGTCAAAAGTATATTGGGATAAGATAAATAAACTTGCAAGCACAATTTCGAAGATTGGTAGAGAAAAAACAGGCACTAGCCCTGCTATTATCGGTGTTGCAGAAGTTGAAAACTTTAGGGTTTTAAAAGATTTAGTTAATAATAAGCATTTAATACAATATAATTACGGAATAATCCACTACGATTCGCCTGATAAAAGAGGAATAGACGTTGCTTTGTTGTATCAAAAAGAATATTTTCGTCCAACTTATTCTGAAGCTTTTAATCCGAGAATTTATAGCAAAAACAGACCTGTTTATACAAGAGACCAGCTTTTAGTTTCGGGTTATTTAGACGATGATAAAGTTCATATTATTGTAAACCACTGGCCATCTAGAAGTGGAGGAGAGGCAAGAAGCAGACCTTTGCGAGAAAAGGCAGCTTACAAAACACAACAAATTATTAATAAAATTAGGTTAGATAATGCTAATCCTAAAATTATAGTTATGGGCGATTTTAATGATGATTCTATAGATTCTAGCTTTAAAAATGTTTTAAAAACTAAAGGTAAAAGGCAAAATGTAGGAAAATTAGACCTCTATAATCCTTATGAGCAGATGTTTAAGTGCGGTATTAACTCTTTAATTTATAGAGACAATTTGAATTTATTTGATATGATTCTAATTACTAATCCTCTGTTAAATAAAGGTAATAAAGATTTTTATACTTATAAAATGTATAACTCTTATGTTTTTAATAAAAGTTTTTTGACAACTAGATCAGGCAGGTATAGGGGCTATCCATTTAGAAGTTTTTCTAACAACAAATACACTGGAGGTTATTCAGATCATTATCCTGTTTATATTTTTCTTACAAAATTAATTGATTAATATGTTAGCACTATTGTAATAAGTCTCTACAATATTGTTCGAAGTTCAAACTATAATGTAAAAAACATAAATTAAATATTAACTCAAAAACAAGTAAACATTGCTGTTCCTTATGAGAGTTATTACAAAAACAAAAAATAAACATATCTTTGTAGAAATATACTTTAATGAATTTCTGGACAAAAGTTGCAAGTCTTATTTTAAGAAATCGTTTTTCGATTTTAAGTGTAATAATTGCAATTACCTTATTATTAGCATTTCAAATTAAAAATATAGAGTTTTCAAATAAAGAAGCAAATCTTCTTCCTTCTGATGATATTTCGAATATTGAATACAATAAGTTTTTAGAAATATTTGGAGAAGAAGGTAATTTAATATTATTAGCAGTTAAAGATTCTACTATTTATAATTTTAGAAAATTTAATGCTTGGAATAATTTAGTAAAACGGCTCGGCGACTCGGAGGAAATAGACTTTACAATTTCGACGGCAGACATCCAAAAGCTAAAAGTAAATAGAAAAGTTAGAAAAATAGAACTAAAACCATTATTTGTCAATCCCCCAACTACAACATCGGAAGTTTTAAAAATAAAAGAGGAATTATTCGAGAAATTACCGTTTTATGATAATTTACTATATAATAAGGAGTCAGAAACTTTGCAAGCGGCAATTTATTTAAAGAAAGAAATAATAGACTTACCAGAACGCAAGGAATTTATTTTAGAAACTTTAATTCCAGCGGTACATTCCTTCGAAAAAAACAATAACATCAATATAAGAGTCTCGGGTATGCCTTATATTCGCACCTTAAACACTCAAAACATTAAGGATGAAGTATTAATATTTATATTTGGTGCTTTAGGAATTACTGTTTTAATCTTTTTTTTCTTTTTCCGTTCTATAAGAGCTACCTTAATCACTATTTTGGTGGTAACTATCGGAGTAGTATGGGCTTTGGGATTTATTGGACTCTTGAATTATAAAATAACAGTTCTCTCTGCTATAATTCCGCCGCTTATAATTGTTATTGGGGTTCCGAATGCTATATTTCTAATTAATAAATATCAGAGGGAAATAAAAAAACACGGCAATAAAGCAAAGTCTTTGCAAAGAGTAATATCAAAAGTCGGTAATGCAACACTAATGACAAATCTTACAACGGCGTGTGGTTTTGCTACATTTATATTTGTAAAAAGTGATTTGCTAAAAGAATTTGGAATATTAGCGTCTTTAAATATTATAAGTATATTTATTTTAGCAATACTCATCATTCCTATACTTCATAGCTTTGCACCTTTACCTAAAAAAAAGCATCTTATTCATATAGAAAAGAAATGGATAGGAAAAATTATAAATTGGTTAGAGTTAACTGTAAAAAATCATAAAATTTCTATTTATTTTACGACAGTAATAGTAATTGTAGCTGGAATAATTGGGGCGTATAAAATAAAAGTTTCGGGAAGTGTAATAGAAGATATGCCTAAAAGTTTAGAATTTTATAATGATATAAAGTTTTTTGAGTCTGAATTTGGAGGAATTATGCCTTTAGAAATATTAATTGACACAAAAAAAGATAAAGGGGTAATAAATCTTACAACATTAAAGAAATTAGATAAAATAAATGAAGTTATAGAATCATTTCCGGAGCTTTCGAAACCAATATCTGTAGTCAATATAGTAAAATATCTGAAGCAATCTTATTATAATGGGAATCCGAGGTTTTATCAGATGCCTACCAGTCAAGAGCAAAGCTATATATTTCCTTATATTAAAAATTCGAATAAAGAAATAAGTCTGTTAGATAATTTTATAGATAAAAACGGAAGATATGCTAAAATTACTACTTATATGAAAGATATTGGGACGGACAAAATAAACGAAATAAATACACGATTAAGAGCTGTTATTACAAAAGAATTTCCGTCGGATAAGTTTAATGTATATATAACCGGAAGGTCTTATGTTTTTTTTAAAGGAACGAACTATCTTATTAAAAATTTAGCTATTTCTTTGTTTTTAGCTATATTAATAATTTCTACTTTTATGGCGTGGATATTTAAAACACCTCAAATGATATTTATATGTCTAATCCCCAATATTTTACCTTTGTTAATAACAGCAGGGTTAATGGGTTTTTTAGGAATACCGATAAAGCCATCTACAATTTTGGTTTTTAGCATTGCTTTTGGCATCTCTATTGATGATACGGTACATTTTTTAGCAAAATATAGGCAAGAATTAACTGCAAATAGGTGGCGAGTAAAAGTATCGGTGTTTGCTGCCTTAAGAGAAACAGGGGTTAGTATGTTTTATACTTCGGTAGTTTTGTTTTTTGGGTTCTTAATTTTTACTTTATCTAACTTCGGCGGTACTATAGCACTCGGTGGTTTGGTTTCAATTACACTTTTGTTTGCTATGATTTCTAATTTATTATTATTACCATCGCTCTTGCTTTCTTTTGAAAAGAAAATTGCAAATAATAGAGTGTTTAAAAAATTAGCAATACTGATAATTCCTCCTTCTAAAAAGAAAAGGCTGGAGAAATAAATAGAAATAATTTTAATAAAAATAGAAAAACCAAGTCAAAAAGCTATCTTTATAATTACATTTTTAAATCAGGTGTTTTTTTGAAAAAAAAATTACATATTTTATTTTTATGTGGATGGTATCCTTCTAAAGTTTTACCGACCAATGGCGATTTTATTCAAAGACATGCCGAAGCGGTAAGTTTGCAACACAGAGTCTCTGTTCTGCACATTATCTCTAAAAAAGACATATACACAGATTTCGAAATTACTTTCAAAAAAATTAATGACGTTTTTACTTATATTGGTTACATAAAACTTTCTAAAAATCCATTGATAAAAATTTTTCGATTCTGGAAAGTATATCAAAAAATCTTAAGAAAGATTGGAAAATTTGATTTAGTACATTTGAATGAGATATATCCTTTTGGCGTATTTGCCTTGCATTTAAAAAAGTTTAAAAAAAAACCTTTTATTGTTTCTGAACATTGGACGGGCTATCATTCAAGAAAAAAAAAACGCATTATCATGGCTTGAAAGGAAGATTTCTAAAAGCGTGACAAAGAATACAGCATTTGTATGTCCGGTGAGCATTGATTTGAAAAACTCGATGGAATGGCATGGTCTATTTGGAAATTATCACATCGTTCCTAATGTTGTGGATACAGCACTTTTTAAACCAGATAAAAAAGATATAGAAGAATTTACGATTATTCACATTTCTAGTTTATTAGATATTCAAAAAAACGTTTCTGGAATGTTACGTGTTGCAAAAAAACTAGAAGAAAAAATAGGTTCTTTTACTTGGAAATTTATTGGAGGAGCGTCTGCGAAATTTTCTACTCTTATAAAAACCCTAAATTTTACTTTAGCAAAAATTGAGTTTATCGATCATGTTTCACAAACAGATTTGACTTTGCATCTACAAAAAGCAAATCTTTGTGTTTCTTTTAGTAATTATGAAACTTTTGGAACTACAATGATAGAAGCGATTTCTTGTGGAGTTCCTGTAATTTCTACTGATACAGGGGTTTTAACAGAGTTTGAAAAGAAAGACTATTTTAAAATTATTCCGATTAAAGATGAAGACAAATTACTTGCAGAAATTATGGTCTTTAAAGGTTTTAAAAATCTAAATACAGAAGAAATGTACCAAACAATTATTCATAGATATAGTAAAAAAGTAATTTCAAATGTATTTTCTACATTGTATTATACATCTCTAAAAATATAATTTGAAACTAATCAAAAACTACATCCAAGGGTTTTTACAAAGAAAAGGGAGTTATATCTTTTTTGCTACGGTAGGTTCTAGAGTCCTCTCTTTTTTAGCCTCTTGGTTAGCCCTTCAATTTATTGAAAACAAAGAGCTAGGTGTTGTACTTTTTGCTTACAGCATTGTTGCCTTTTTAATTCCTATTGGGGGTTTTGGATTGCATCAAAGTCTTATAAGGTACGGTGCTCTTTTAACATCTAAGACCGAAAAAAACAGTTTGTTTGTTTATGTTTTTAAAAAAGGGATTTTAGTATCTATTCTATTAATTAGCATTCTTATAATTGTGGCACACTATATTCCTTTTCAATTTCAAAAAACTGCATATTATCTTACTTTACTCTCTCTTCTAATACTTCCTACATTTGTTTTCGAAATCATTAGAACGCAATTTCGGTTAAATCATAATAATAAGTTATTTGCTTATACAGAAATTACACATAGTGCTATTTTAGTTATTTGTGTATGTATTCTTAGTTTTTTGTATAAAGAGATTGGATATATCATTGCACTTGTTAGTACACCTTTGTTTGCCTGTTTGCTATTTTTAAAATACTTGAATATTGATTTTTCGGTAAAAGAAAAAAAATCTATCGTTGACTTTTCTTTTTGGAAATATGGTTTTTATGCAGGTTTAACAAGCGTAGTCACAAATTTACTATTCATTATAGATATATTATTAATCGGTAAGTTATTAAGCAATTCTGAAATGGTAACAATATACAAATACTTGACTTTAATTCCTTTTAGTGTTTTACTGCTACCCCGAGTGTTTATTGCAACAGATTTTGTGACTTTTACAAAAAATATCAATGATAAAAAATACATCTTTAAGTATATTAAAAGTTACTTGCTTTTATTTTCTATTGTAAGTATATGTATGTGTATTTTTTTCTGCCTATTCTCAAAAGAAGTTTTAATTCTTTTTGATAAAAGTTTTATGCAATACACAGATAGCTTTGTAATTTTAATTTTCGGTATTTGCGGTATTTTAATTTTTAGAAATTTATTTGGAAACTTGCTTTGTTCTATCGGAAAAATAGAAATAAATTATTATATCATTAGTATTGCTTTAGTCATAAATGTATTAAGTAACTACTATCTTATTCCTATCTATGGAATTAAAGGAGCTGCTATTACCTCTGCTACTCTTATGTGGTTTACAGGGATTTTTTCTTGTATATGGTTTTTATATTTGTATCATAAGATGTTTAAACAATGAATAAACTACAAAAAGTTTTACAAACAATAAAATTACTTATAAAAAAACCTAGTCTTATTAATTTAATCATAGACAGTGACTATAAGTGGGATTTATATTTACAGAAAAACTATCCAGCCCGACAACAACTTCATTCAATTGATATAGAAGACATTGTTCCTAATTATGATTCTTCATTACGCTTTTTTTCATTTCTAGGAGGGGGGTCTTTACCAACAGATATTATTTTATTAAAATCTTTGTGCAGTCAAATTAAAAACTGTTCATATTTTGAAATTGGTACATGGAGAGGAGAGAGTGTTGCAAATGTTGCTGACGTTGCTACGCAATGTGTTACACTGAATTTATCTAAACAACAAACCTTGAATTTGGGATTGTCAAAAAAGTATGTTGAGTTACATGGTTATTTTTCTAAAGTCAAGAAAAATGTTACACACATATTTGGAGATTCTTTGAAATATGATTTTTCTACGTTAGCCCAAAAATTTGATGTTATTTTTATCGACGGAAATCATACCTATAAATATGTTAAAAATGATACCGAAAAAGTTTTTAAACATTTAGTTCATGAAAATTCTATTGTTGTTTGGCATGATTATGCGTATGATCCAGAAAGGGTGCGAAGTGAGGTTTTAGCAGGAATATTAGACGGAATGCAAAGTGTAAAAAAAGGAAACCTTTATCATGTATCAAATACATTATGTGCTGTTTATATAAATAAAAATATAGAAAGTACGCTTTTTGAATTTCCAATTACACCTTTAAAAACTTTTAATGTTTTATTAAATAAAAATTAAAAATCACAAGAAATATATAGTAATTCTTATTCTCTGGATTAAACAGAAATAATCTTGTTTATAAAACGATAGTTGTACAATGAAATGGAACAAAAATCATATAATTTTATCTTTATTTGTACCAGTTCAAATCTTAATTTTACAAATACTTTCTAATTACCCCGAATTTGTAGAAGATTATTATTCAAACGGAATTTACCCTTATGTTTCTTCTTTTTTAAGAATTATTTTTGGATGGATTCCTTTTTCGATTGGAGATGTTTTATTATTAGTGCTTTTGATTTATTTTATATTATTTATAATTAGGTTAATAAAAGATAGATTTTCAAATATTTTTCCAAAAATTATAAAATTAATATCGGTATTTTCAATTATATATTTTTGTTTTTATCTTTTTTGGGGAATAAATTATTACAGATTGCCTTTGAGTAAAAGTTTGGGCTTTAAAGAAAAGAAATACTCAACAGAGCAATTAGCAAATGTTACTAATCATATTATAAAAGAGTTAAATTTTTATCAAAATAAAATTACTAAAAATGATACTTTGCTAGTTAAAAACACTTATTCTAGGAAAGAAATGTATGAAATTGCAGTTTTAGGATATGATAGTTTGCATAAAAGCTATAAACAATTTTCTTATAAATATAAATCCGTTAAAGGTTCTATGATGAGCTTACTTCAAACATATAACGGCACTTCGGGTTATATAAATCCGCTAACTGGCGAAGCAAATATCAATATAAAAATACCTAAAAACAGTTATCCGACTACAATCTGTCATGAAATGGCTCATCAAATAGGCTTTGCGGCAGAAGATGAAGCGAATTTTATAGCTTTTTTGACGACAAATTATAATAAAAATATATACTTTAAATATGCGAGCTATAGAATGGCATTTGCTTATTGTATTTCTGAAGTTAGAAAGCGAGATATAAAGCTATATAAAAAATTGTGGGAAAAAGTAAATTTAGGAATTGCTAAAGATTTTAGTGTTAGTTATGATTTTTGGCAAAGTTATAAGAATCCATTTAGGCATATTATTAAAAAAGGATACAATTCGTATTTAAAAGCAAATAACCAAGAAAAAGGAATAGAAACTTACAATTATGTAGTCAATCTACTGGTAAATTATTTTGTTGAAAAAGGAATTGTAGAAAGGTAAAAAAATTTGTTGTGCGGAATTAAAACAATTATTTTTCATAAAATAATGATTATGTTTGTATAATAATGACATTAATAAATAGTTAGAAAGCATATATCAGAGTTAATCCTATAAAAAATAAATTTATGAATGATACATTAGCAAAAATTTTAAAAACATATAGCATTGAGTCACATCAGGAATACGCCAATCAAATACACAACCTTTCAAAAGATGCAATTATTGCGTTATTTACAGATTTATTAACAACTTACATTAACGATAAAAACTCATCTACACTAAGAGAGTTTATTACTGTTGCGTTAGCAGGATATAAACATAATACTAATAAAATTGGTTTTAATGGCTTTAAGCATACAACAGCTGGAAAATCTATTGCTTGTGAAGCAAAACCAAAAAATGTGTCTAATCAAGACTTAAAAGATTATCAATCTGGAATAAGAAAAACTTTTCATAAACTCAGAGGTAATGGTAATTTTACTGATTACACTTGGAAAAGATTTAATAAAGACAAACAAGAAAATCTTAATATGCTAGTTAGTGGTTTTGTTGACGGTAAGTTAATTTACTTATTAGAGTTTCCATTTACCACAAAACTATTCACTTTTAAATTAGAAACACAACTACAAAATAAATTCCCAAATGGTAATGAGGTGGGATATTATTTGCGTAGCGCTAATTTCTCTTACAAAGATTATATTGATAGCACAGAATTAAAAGTTGTCTATTGTATTAATAATTTAGAAAAGTATAAACAATTTATTGTTCGTGATTTTTACCAAAAACTATTAAATATAAATGAATAAAATTATTCTTAATGACACTTTATCTGCTTTAAAAAAATTGCTAGATGAGACGATAGATATGGGCATTACTTCGCCGCCTTATAACAAGCAAGAAAACAAAAAAGGTTGGCTGGTTAAAAATGTTAAATACGACACTGCCTGCGATAAATTATCAGAGCAGGACTATCAAATTGAGCAAATTCAAGTCTTAAACGAGTTATACCGAATCATTAAACCTGGTGGTTCGTTTTTTTATAATCATAAAATTCGCTGGGAAAGGGGAGAGTTATTACATCCGATGAGCTGGTTATCTAAAACCGATTGGACAATTCGGCAAGAAATTGTTTGGGATAGAGGTTTAGCAGCGAATATCAGAGGTTGGCGTTTTTGGCAAGTTGAGGAGCGAATTTATTGGCTTTATAAACCGATTGATAATAAAAAAATTGGTAAAGAGTTGCTGTCAAAACACGCTAAACTAACTTCTATTTGGCGTTTTATGCCAGAGGGTAAAAATCCTCATCCAGCCCCATTTCCGTTAGTATTACCCCTGCGGGCAATTTATTCTATTATGGATGATAACAAAGGAATAATCATTGACCCTTATGCAGGTAGTGGAACAACATTAGTAGCCGCTAAATTGTTAGGGCATGAATATATTGGCATTGATATATCGCAAGAATATATAGATATGGCTAATAGTAGAATAGATAATTGTAAAAATGAGCAGGATATTTTTAACAGGGAAATAGAAAAGCACAAAGTTAAAGATACATTTGCTAACAAAAAGAAACAAAGCAAACATGTAGGTAAGTTTGCACCCAAACAGAAAAATAATAAACAACAAGTAAAATTATTTTAAAAAGCGTTATACAGCAAGAACAAGGTGTATAGTAAATAGATTTTTGTCGTCAGCTATTAAAGGCGTCTTCAGTAAAAAAACTATCTTAATAAAAATTAAAACTTAAACTTGTAAATTTGCAACCAAAACATAAGTTCTTTAAAGATGCTAAATTCTAAAATCATTTTAAATACTAAACCTTTACAAATTATTATATTCTTTAGTGCTATGATTATTATTTCTAAATGTGGAAAGATAAGTTTAGAAAGAAAAACACCCTTTCAAATAGAGTGGGTAAAGTGTTATAATTGGGTTGGTGGTCAGCCTGGAATTAGAGGTGTTTTAGTAAAAATTAAGTTAAAAGAAACCCCTACCGTAAAATTTGATTCTTTATTTTTTAGAAATAAAATCGCTAAAATTGATGTTAAAAAAAATTCATTTATAGTTTCAAATTATTACGATACTTCTATTTTAAGAGATTTAACTTTAAGTATAGATCCTAGGAAAGAGATAAAAAATAAGCCTCCGAAAAGAGTTAATTTTCCTTTTGTATTAAAAAAAAATGAAGCTGTATTAAGCTATTTTTATAAAAACAAATTAAATTATTACAAAATTAAAGGAATAAAAGAGGATAGTGTATCTGAGCCACAAAATTTTAATATTAAAATAGAATAGATTATTTAATTAGAGTATGTATGATTCAAAGATAATTATAGGCTGTATGTCGTGGGGAGCTTGGGGAAGTCAATTTTCTACTTCGGAACAAATACAGATGATAGAATTTTGTTTAGAAAACGGGAATAAAGTTTTTGATCATGCGGATATTTATGGAGGATATACAACTGAATCAGAATTTGGAACTGCTTTAGTAGAAAGTAAAATAGAGCGAAGTTCTATACAAGTAATATCTAAGTGCGGAATTCAAATTGTAGGAACTGCAAGGAAAAGTAATATAGTAAAACATTATGATTATTCTAAAGAATACATCATTAAAAGTGCCGAACAGTCATTGAAAAACTTAAAAACAGACTATTTAGATACATTTTTGCTTCATCGACCTAGCCCATTGATGGAATTAGAAGAAATTGCAGAGGCTGTTTATAAATTACAAGAGAGTAATAAAATTATAAACTTCGGTGTATCTAATTTTAGTCCTTCTCAAATTGAATTATTGTCTAGTAAAATACCAGTATTAGTAAATCAAATAGAGTTTTCATTAACAAATAATACTGCAATGCAAAATGGTATATTAGATCAGATGATTCAACGTAAAATACAAGGCTTGTGTTGGAGTCCGCTGGGAATTGTATTTAAAGAAAAAACAGACCAAACAGAAAGAATCGTAAAATTATTAGATTTTTTATCAGAAAAATATAACGCATCAGCAGACACATTGTTACTATCTTGGATATTAAAACATCCAGCAAATATTTTACCCATAATCGGCACGACCAAAAAAGAAAGAATCATAAACGCAAATAAGGCACTTGCCATAAACCTTGAGTTACAAGACTGGTTTTTGATGTTAGAGGCAAGTAATGGTATGCGAGTAGCGTAAAATGTATTTAATTTTTGTTTATTATAAAAGTATTATTTTCTAAATAGTAATTTGCTCTTAACTTTAGTTCTTCTTTATAATAAACAACTGTCTCGGGCAATTTCTTTTGAAGGTAATTCCCGGTGTCCCATTTATTATTATTGTTTTCGTCAATTATAGCTCTAATGTAGTATGTATCAGGTTCGAGAAGATCTAGAATTATTTTTTTAGAATGTTTTATAAACCTTCTTTCAATTATATTACTTTTGTTTCTGTCCACTAATTCTATAATTAAATTGTTAGAAGTTAAGTTTTTAACGTCTATTGTAATCCTTCCGTATTCTTCAATTTCTTTAGTTTTAAAGTTAAACTCTGATAATTTATTTTTTTGATTATATATGTCTTCAAAAGCATTGGGGAGTACTTTTAGATTATAGTTTTGTTTTCCTTTTTTATTAAAAAATATGCCAAGTTTATTTTCATTTTGCGACAAATAAGTAGAGTACGATACTGATAGAGAGTCTTTATCTATAAGTTTTATTTTGTTAGTATCTATTTTTACAATTGGGTTGTTAGAAGAAACAAAAACCGTGTCTTTAATTGGAAGTACGTTAGGAGACATCAGCTTAAAAGTTAATGAATCTATGCTTTTTTTACGAAGTTTAACTGAAATTGTGTCTTTGGTATTATTATGAAATGCAATAAAGTTAAGTGAGTCTGTTTCAAAAGGCGAAAACCAATAATTAAGAGTATCTTTATCAGGTTCAAACTTAGAAATATATTTAAAATTTCTATGAGTTTTTGACAATATCTTAACTGAAAGTTTATCGACATCACCTTGATAAGGAAAAATAATCTTTCCTTTTGAAATTTCTTTAGGTCTTTTAAGTATAAAGGGCTGTTTTTCTTTAAAAATTGAAATTGTTTTTTCTAAAACACTGTCTCTCGGTAATGTAATGATAGTAGGGTAGAAGCCTATTTTGTCAGTTGTTGGATTAAATATATAATCACTAAAATTTTCTTTTAAAGCTATAAGAAGATATTTACCTTTTTGTAAATTAGAGAAGTTATACACCGTTGAATCTAAAGTGCTTGTAACGTAATTAGGTTTTTTTTTATAGATAATAGAGTCGGAGAATGAGTCATTAATTTTATATAAAAGTAGATTAATATTTTTTGTTTTTTCATTTAAAAAAGGATATTTCACTTTTCCAGTACAGGTAAGAGAATCTATGTATTTACCTGTAGAGAACACGTATTTAAAACTTTGTATAGGGTTTCCCTCGTTGTTATCTTCTATTGCGTTACCAAAATTTATGGTATATGTTGTGTTTTTTAATAAAGTATCTAGAATCTTTATGTTTAAAGTTTTTGTAGCAGCGTTTTGGGGCTTAACCAAAAGGTTATTTTTAAGAGGAGGAGAGACTATTAGTTTTTTGTTTAGGTCTTTTAATTTAATGTACTCATCAAAATATAGACGAATTTGGTTTTTATCAAAATTTATAGTTTCATAAGGCGGATTGGAGCTGACCATTATAGGTGCATCTTCGTCTTTTGGACCACCATCCGGAGTTCCGACATTTGCACAATTTGATAATAAAATAAATAAAGTACTGTAAAAAATATAATTCGATAGCTGATTCATAAAAAAATATAATTTATATAAAATTAACCCTAAATTTAAAAACTACAAAAGGCTGTCGGAATGTGCAATAACTAAAATGCTAACTTTAGTGTTTTTTGACTTTTGTAATTCTTTTACACATTCTTCTACTGTTGAGCCTGTCGTCAAAATATCATCTATAAGTAGAACGTGTTTGTTGTTAAACTTTATTTTATCTTTTAATAAAAAAGCACCTTTAATACTATTGAGACGCTCTAAAACACTTTTAATAGTTTGCGATTTTGTATTACGAATTCTAGTTAGAACATTTTCTATAAAAGGCTTACACAGATAAAAACTAAGCCTTTTGCCTAATTTTGTAACTTGATTGTATCCTCTTTGATTGAGTTTCTTTTCATGTAAAGGTACTGGGATTATATAGTCTATCTCGGCGAACTCTTTATTGTTTCTTAACAATTCTCCTATCCAGTTTCCAAAAAAGACCCCAATATCTTGATTTCCATTATATTTTAATTCGTGAATTAGTCTTTGAGTAATTCCTTTTTTTTTATATATTAGATGAGAATAACTTTTTTCAATTATAACTCTTCCGTAGAAATTATTAATTATTATATTTTTTGAAAAGTTTAAAATATTGTGTGGCACCAACTTATGTCTGCATATAGTACATATAAAATTTTTATTTGACATTAAAATACTATCGCAATTTACACATACTTTAGGGTAAAATATATTAATAAAGTCTTTTATAACTGTCATGTTTTTTATACTGAAGAAAGATTATAATTAGCAGATAGCACAAATATAATTCAACTTTAAGTTTTTCTTACATTTTAATTTTTATTAAAACTTTAGGCTATATTCTAAATTATGACTGCATTAGTGTTTGTTTTCCATATCTCCCAAGTCTCTTGTCCTGCAAAGGCAAAGTAGGCAAATTCCTTTAATCGTTGGTTGCTATTCTTTATACGTTCAAGTATCATAAACCAGTTCATGTAATTTTGCAGATATTTTGTTGCTACGCCGTTAAAGGGCTTCATCCATTCTCTTAATCTTTTAGCAGTATTGTTTACATTTTGTACGTGATACACTTTGTTTTTTACTCTCTGTCCTTTTGATACATTAAACTTTTTGTGATGTATGTTATTACTTTTAGCAAATGCTGTATAGAAGCGATGAGCATCTGTACAAAGGGTTTCTACTTTATCTAATTTTCTGGCAAATACAGCTTCTAAATCTTTCTTGCTTATACGCCCTCTTGTCGCTACTTTGAGTTCTTTGTTGTCGATTCTGTCACAGGTAACAACAACTGCTATTTGCTCATTACTAATACCCCGCTTAATAGCTTTACTGCCACGTTTTCGTGGTTTTCTATCTAGCTCTCTATTTCCCTTGCTAGATTCTAAAAAGAAAATATCATCACTCTCTGTAATGCCTTCAAAACCATTAGGATATGCTTGTTTAAAAGAACTTAGAACCTTGTGTCGCCAATCAAAGGATGTTTGAATGCTAATGTTTGTTTGTTCTGCACATTTCTTAATAGAATAACCCATAAGCATATTATATAAATAGGTGGGTAATAATTCAGGTTTTTTTAACCCAAAAATGACTTTACCCGTCGTATTTCTGAAATACTTTTTACAATCTTTGCAATAATAACGTTGCACTCCTTTGCTCTTGCCATTAGCACGAATGTTATCCCTCTTACAATGAGGGCAGTTGATAGATTGCTTAACACTTGATGTTGCTAAAAGGCTAAATGTATCATCTGTATCTGTTGAAATTAGTAATAAAAGCTCATTAACTATGGCTTGACGACTTGTCGAATCAAGACTTTTAAAGTATTCTGTAAAGTTTTTAGGTATCATTTTGTAAAGTTTTAGCAAATATACAACTTATTTAAGTCTTATGTTAGAATATAGCCAAACTTTATAGACCATCAATTTTTATAATTTTATTTATTGAAAAAATTAAACAACTTTTTACCTTTGTTATTATATGGACAATAGCGAAAGTAAATTAAAAAAAGTGTTATCTCACGCCAAAGAATACGGTTATGTATTTCAGTCTTCGGAGATATATGAAGGATTAAGTGCAGTTTATGACTATGCTCAAAATGGTGTTGAGCTAAAAAAAAATATTAGAGATTATTGGTGGAAGGCGATGGTTCAGATGCACGAAAATATTGTAGGAATAGACGCCTCAATTTTAATGCACCCTACAACTTGGAAGGCTTCGGGTCATATAGATGCTTTCAACGACCCTTTGATAGACAACAAAGACTCTAAAAAAAGGTATAGAGCGGACGTTTTAATAGAAGAACATTGTGCTAAAATTGAAAAAAAAATAAATAAAGAAATAGAAAAATCCAAAAAACGTTTCGGAAATACTTTTGATAAAGAAAAATTTCTAACCACAAATAGCAAGATTTTAAAATATCAGTCCGATATAAAAAATATTTTGAAAAGATTAGCGAACTCTTTAGAAAAAGAGAGTTTTTATGATCTTGAACTGCTTATAAAAGAATTAGAAATTTCCGACCCAATAAATGGTTCTAAAAACTGGACAAACGTCAATAAATTTAATTTGATGTTTGGAACTCGGATAGGGGCTTCGTCGGATAGTTCGATGGAAATATATTTAAGACCAGAAACGGCTCAAGGAATTTTTGTTAATTTTTTAAACATTCAAAAAACCAGCCGTATGAAGATTCCTTTCGGAATTGCACAAACCGGAAAAGCCTTTAGGAATGAAATAATTGCACGCCAGTTTATTTTTAGAATGCGAGAATTTGAGCAAATGGAAATGCAGTTTTTTATAAAACCCGGAACTCAAAAAGCATGGTACGAAACTTGGAAACAAAAACGTTTAAAATGGCACTTATCATTAGGTATGGGTGAAGAAAATTACCGCTTTCACAAGCACGATAAATTGGCTCACTACGCAGATGCTGCTGCCGATATTGAATTTAATTTTCCATTCGGATTTAAAGAATTAGAAGGAATACATTCTCGTACAGATTTTGACCTTAAAGCTCACGAAGAATACTCCGGCAAAAAATTACATTACTTTGATTATGAGGATAATAAAAGCTATATTCCTTATGTAATTGAGACTTCTATCGGCTTGGATAGAATGTTTTTAGCCGTTTTCTCTAACTCCCTAAAAGAAGAAAAATTAGAAAACAACACTATAAGAAAAGTTCTAAAATTGCCATCTATTTTAGCACCTTTTAAAGCTGCCGTGTTACCATTAGTTAAGAAAGACGGCTTACCAGAAATAGCACGTAAAATTATGGACGACCTAAAATGGGATTTTAATGTTTTTTACGACGAGAAAGACGCTATCGGAAAAAGATACAGAAGACAAGACGCTTTAGGAACCCCATTTTGTATTACAATAGACCACCAAACTTTAGAAGACAATACCGTAACTATCAGATTTAGAGACAGTATGAAGCAAAAAAGAATAGCAATTTCAATGTCTAAAGAAATTATAAAAAACGAAATAGATATAAAAAACTGGCTGTCTTAAAATTTGCAAGTTGGATTAATGATTCTATGCAACATAAGTAGTTACTACACAACCCTAAATTTTCCGCTGACGCTCGTTACAGACGAGTACCGTAGTTGTTTGTCAGCCGAAAAGTTCAATAATTACTGTTGCGTTTAGCAATTAGTAGAATAGAGTTTTTTTAAGTTGAGCTTAAAACACTGATAAGAAATATAATTTTTACCAGTGTTTTATTTTTTGCTGTATTTTTGCTTTTGTGTTTTTTTAAAATAATAAAATTAAGACAGAGTCTGCGAAAGCCGAGGGGCTGACTATCCGAAGTGATGAGATAAAGATATAATAAGTCGGAATTTGCCGAAAATAGAGACTTTAAATTTGGAGTAGGGTGTAAATTTAAAAATTAAAAACAGAGTCTGCGAAAGCCGGAGGGTTGGCTATCCAAAAGTGACAAAAAAAGATGTTATGCCAACAATTTTAAGAATCAAAGGTCATAGATTTTTCTTTTATGTGAATGACCATTTGCCGATGCACATACATATTGAAAAAGATAATAAAACAGCAAGGTTTAATCTTGAGCCTTTAGAATTGATAAGGTCGAGAAAATTTAACGCTTCTGAAATTAGAGAAGTTCGTAAATTAGTAGAAAATAACAAGGGATTTTTTAAACAAAAATGGAATGAGTACTTTAACAATTAACAAATCTTATTTAGCGATAAACTTGTCGTTTACCGATGATAAAATGGTAGTTTATTTTGAAGATGGTAGAGAGCTGTCTATTCCTCTTGAATGGTTTCCAAAACTACGGAATGCCACAAAAGAGCAATTAGAAAAATGGCGTTTTATTGGAGGTGGAGAAGGAATACATTGGGAAGAGTTAGACGAGGACGTTTCGGTAGAAAATCTAATGGAATAGGGTTTGTTAAGCTAAGTTCAATTAGTAAATGCAACTTTTTGATTTGCAAATTTAAAGAATAATTAAGACCGTTGCAAGGTTAAGTAATTGATTTTCAGTAAAGAACGTTGTCTATATATTTGAAAAAATAAGAGCTAAAAACATAAAAGATTGAAATACAATAAGTTAGTTGTTTTATGATATAATAAAAAATTGTAATTTTATTAGGTTTTTAATCTTGCAACGGTCTTAATAAGTTTTTTTTGAGGTTAGTATTTTTGATTGATTTTGTAAATTTGTGGTAATGAGTAAACATCAAAAAATACTGACTAAAGTCTTAAGCGGATTATCTGATAAGAATATCAGCTTTGATGATTTGCGAAATTTACTTTTAAATTTTGAGTTTGAAGAAAGAGTAAAAGGAAGCCATCACATTTTTACTAACGAGAAAGTAGAAGAAATTTTGAATATTCAACCAAAATCAGATAAAGCAAAACCCTATCAAGTAAAACAGATTAGAAGTATTTTGATAAAATATAAGTTAAAACTATAATTATGGAATATAAATATGAAATCATCATTTACTGGAGTCAAGAAGACGAGGCTTTTATTGCAGAAGTTCCCGAATTATCTGGGTGTATGGCAGACGGAGAAACCTATCAAGCAGCTTTAGAAAACGTGCAAATTGTTATTGAGGAATGGTTAGAAACTGCAAAACTAAAAAACCGACCTATCCCAAATTCAAAAGGAAAATTGATGTACGCTTGAAATAAAAAATTTTAAAAGAAGCAGAATATGTTTAAAGATGCTATTGAATATATAATCTTTGGGCTTATCAAAATATCCTCCGCCACCGCTCGTTACAGACGACTACCACAAGTTGTATATCAGCCGAAAAGTTCAATAATTACTGTTGCGTTTAGCAATTAGTAGAATAGAGTTTTTTTAAGTTGAGCTTAAAACACTGATAAGAAATATAATTTTTACCAGTGTTTTATTTTTTGCTGTATTTTTGCTTTTGTGTTTTTTTAAAATAATAAAATTAAGACAGAGTCTGCGAAAGCCGAGGGGCTGACTATCCGAAGTGATGAGATAAAGATATAATAAGTCGGAATTTGCCGAAAATAGAGACTTTAAATTTGGAGTAGGGTGTAAATTTAAAAATTAAAAACAGAGTCTGCGAAAGCCGGAGGGTTGGCTATCCAAAAGTGACAAAAAAAGATGTTATGCCAACAATTTTAAGAATCAAAGGTCATAGATTTTTCTTTTATGTGAATGACCATTTGCCGATGCACATACATATTGAAAAAGATAATAAAACAGCAAGGTTTAATCTTGAGCCTTTAGAATTGATAAGGTCGAGAAAATTTAACGCTTCTGAAATTAGAGAAGTTCGTAAATTAGTAGAAAATAACAAGGGATTTTTTAAACAAAAATGGAATGAGTACTTTAACAATTAACAAATCTTATTTAGCGATAAACTTGTCGTTTACCGATGATAAAATGGTAGTTTATTTTGAAGATGGTAGAGAGCTGTCTATTCCTCTTGAATGGTTTCCAAAACTACGGAATGCCACAAAAGAGCAATTAGAAAAATGGCGTTTTATTGGAGGTGGAGAAGGAATACATTGGGAAGAGTTAGACGAGGACGTTTCGGTAGAAAATCTAATGGAATAGGGTTTGTTAAGCTAAGTTCAATTAGTAAATGCAACTTTTTGATTTGCAAATTTAAAGAATAATTAAGACCGTTGCAAGGTTAAGTAATTGATTTTCAGTAAAGAACGTTGTCTATATATTTGAAAAAATAAGAGCTAAAAACATAAAAGATTGAAATACAATAAGTTAGTTGTTTTATGATATAATAAAAAATTGTAATTTTATTAGGTTTTTAATCTTGCAACGGTCTTAATAAGTTTTTTTTGAGGTTAGTATTTTTGATTGATTTTGTAAATTTGTGGTAATGAGTAAACATCAAAAAATACTGACTAAAGTCTTAAGCGGATTATCTGATAAGAATATCAGCTTTGATGATTTGCGAAATTTACTTTTAAATTTTGAGTTTGAAGAAAGAGTAAAAGGAAGCCATCATATTTTTACTAACAAGAAAGTAGAAGAAATTTTGAATATTCAACCAAAATCAGATAAAGCAAAACCCTATCAAGTAAAACAGATTAGAAGTATTTTGATAAAATATAAGTTAAAACTATAATTATGGAATATAAATATGAAATCATCATTTACTGGAGTCAAGAAGACGAGGCTTTTATTGCAGAAGTTCCCGAATTATCTGGGTGTATGGCAGACGGAGAAACCTATCAAGCGGCTTTAGAAAACGTGCAAATTGTTATTGAGGAATGGTTAGAAACTGCAAAGCTAAAAAACCGACCTATCCCAAATTCAAAAGGAAAATTGATGTACGCTTGAAATAAAAAATTTTAAAAGAAGCAGAATATGTTTAAAGATGCTATTGAATATATAATCTTTGGGCTTATCAAAATATCCTCCGCCACCGCTCGTTACAGACGACTACCACAAGTTGTATATCAGCCAAAAAGTTCAATAATTACTGTTGCGTTTAGC
Organism: uncultured Polaribacter sp.; assembly: GCA_963422315.1. GTDB lineage: Bacteria > Bacteroidota > Bacteroidia > Flavobacteriales > Flavobacteriaceae > Polaribacter. The sequence goes on along the minus strand of OY729423.1, from coordinate 1,981,741 downwards.
AATTAGTATAATAATTTTTTTTTAAGTTAAGTGGTAAAACATGCTTATTATTTTAGAGAGGGATTAGCTAAGGTCGAAAAGAATGGTAAATGGTTTTCCATCAACAAAAACGGCGATTGTGTAAAAGATTGCGATTAAAATAAAAAAAGAGTAATATTAGAGTAGGATTAAAATGTTTTTTGTTTGTATGTTTGCTTTTGTGTTTTTTAAAATAATAAAATTAAGACAGAGTCTGCGAAAGCCGAGGGGCTGACTATCCGAAGTGATGAAACAAAGATATAATAAGTCGGAATTTGCCGAAATAGAGACTTTAAATTTGGAGTAGGTGGGTAAATTAAAATGTAACCTAAATGAAATTAACAGCACTTATAGAAAAATCCGATGACGGCTGGTTTGTAGGGCAATTAGAAGAATTACCTGAAGTCTTGTCGCAAGGAAAGACTATTGTAGAATTAAAATCTAATTTATTAGATGCGTTAAATTTATTGTTAGATTCTAATCGTAAGAATGTAGAGTTTGAAAATAAAGGCAAGGAGGTTATTCGAGAGCAGTTAGAGGTTGGATGAAAAGAAATGATTTTGTCAAGCACCTCAAAAAGCACAATTGTATTTTGATAAGAGAAGGAGCTAATCATTCTATTTATAAGAATTTATCTAATCAAAAACAATCGGCAGTTGGAAGGCATCGTGAGTTGCCGAATTTGTTTATTGTAGTAATTAAGAGAGTCAAAATTAGAATAATTGTATTTTTGTAGTATGCCTGAAGTGAGTCGGTTTTATGGAATTGTGATAAGAATGTACTTTCGAGAACATAATCCGCCTCATTTTCATGCAGAATATCAAGACTTCGAGGCTTTGATTAATATAAAAACTAGGGAAGTAACTGGTAAAATGTCAAGAAGGGCTTTGAAGTTAATTTACGATTGGCTCGATCAACGCCAAGAAGAACTTTTAGAAAATTGGAAGAGAGGTCAAGAGAATAAGAAACTTAAAAATATAAAACCATTAGACTAATGAACTTGATAAAAATAAGTAATGCAAAATACTTGAATGACTATGTTGTTGAGTTGGAATTTACAGATGGGCTATCTGGGAGGGTAGATTTAAAAGACGAGATTTACGGAGAGGTTTTCCAACCGTTGAAAGACATTGATTATTTTAAGTCATTTACCAGAGATAGGTGGACAATAGGGTGGGATTGCGGTGCTGATTTTGCTCCTGAATTTCTACATAAACTTACTATTGAGCAAAATAAAAAGTCCGCTGACGCTCGTTACAGACGAGTGCCGTAGTTGTTTGTCCGCCGAAAAGTTCAATAATTACTGTTGCGTTTAGCAATTAGTAGAATAGAGTTTTTTTTTAAGTTGAGTTTAAAATACTGATAAGAAATATAATTTTTTATCGGTGTTTTATTTTTTGCTGTGCTATTAAGGAGTATAAGTTATTTGCAATTAAACGGCATTGCCAAAGCTAAAAAAATTGCATTTGAGGTATGACATACATATATTTGCACGTAAAAAGATATTATGGAGACCAAATTGACATTAAGATTAAATGATAGCGTAATTGAGAGAGCTAAATTATACGCAAAAAGTCATGAGATTAGCCTATCAAAAATGATAGAATCTTATCTAGACAGTGTAACAAAAGATAGAGATAAAGAAGAAACAATTACACCTTTGGTTGAAAGCTTAAGTGGTGTGATTGATTTGCCTGTGGATTACGATTATAAAAAAGATTACGGAGATTATTTAATCAATAAATACAAATGAGAAAAATATTTATTGACACCAATATAGTTATTGATTTATTGTCACGTAGAGAACCTTTTTTTAGTGAAGTAGCAAGTTTATTTTCGCTAGCTGATAAAAAAAGTATATCGTTGACAGTATCCTCATTAACAATAGCAAATACAAGCTACACCTTACTCAGACAGAAAACTGCAAATGAAACAAAAGCTGTGTTAAGAAAACTTAGATTGATAATTGATGTTTTACCGCTTGATGACAAGATAATTGGTCTTGCTCTTAATGACGATACATTTTCTGATTTTGAGGATGGAATTCAATATTTTACTGCAATTGAGAACGATCAAGACATAATTGTAACAAGAAATCTAAAGGACTTTACAAAGTCAAAGTTACCGGTTATGACTGCAAGACAGTATATTGAGACATTAATTTAACCCTCTGATGTTGCACGGTTGTATCGTGTGGTAAATGTAAATTAGCAAGTAAATATATCCGATGACGCTCGTTACAGACGAGTGCCGTAGTTGTTTGTCAGCCAAAAAACCTAATATCATCAATTTCTAAAACAGTATTCTTGAAAATTTTTAGATTTTGAGCGTAGCTTTTTTTAGTTATGTATATCTGTACTTGCGTTTTTTAAAACAATAAAACCTAATCTTTAGGCTTATCAAAAAAAGAATCTGCCAATTGACTTTGACTTACAGAAACTAAAGTAAACTCAACAGGAGTCCCTATTTGGTTAGTTGGGTTTCCGTTATTGTCTTTTTTATACCATATTAATTTTTTTGGTAAAACTAAACCGTTTACATTCTGCCGTTCATCGTACTTTAGCAATCTATATTTATCGGATGTTCTTTTAGATTTAAAGGTAACCGTGTATGCTAACCATTTCATTTGAAGAGATTTTGGGTGATAGTAAAGTATATAATTATCTTTTGAGGAATTACCGATATTATCTTTATAAGATATTTTTATTCCCGGATAAGTTAGCCTATTGTATTTTATCCCTTTAGCTTTTTGATAGACAATGCCGTCATCGGCTAATACAAAAGGCATCGCATAAAAATAAAAATATAAATTATAGTAAAACGTTGGGGTTTTTTTAAAACTTCCCTTTTTTTCTTCTTTTAGCCAAACTTCTTTTCCGTCAAACCCTAAAGAATAATCTGGATGTTTAATTACTGTTTTTCTGTTTTTTAAATTAATGGTATGAGTTTCTTTTCCTTTGCTAAAGGATAGAATGCTGTTTTTCTTCCAATTTTCAATACCTCCGTGATTTTGAAAAATTATTTCTAATTCTTTAGGGTAGCTTTTCTTAATTAGATTTTTATTAGTAATTTTTTCTACTTCATTTTTAGTCGTTTTTTTACAAGAAACAGCTGCTAATAAAGTTAATAGTAATATTAATTTTTTCATCCGCCTAAAGTCTGTTATCGATAATGCTTTGTACAATTTCGGGGTTTAATAATGTAGAAACATCGCCCAAGCTATTAATTTCATTAACGGCTATTTTACGTAAAATACGTCTCATAATCTTCCCTGAACGTGTTTTCGGTAAGCCTTCTGTAAACTGAATTTTATCTAACTTAGCAATAGGTCCGATTTTATCAGATATTAATTGATTAATTTCTTTTTTTAAATTTTTGGGGTTTCTGTTTTCTCCAGAGTCTTTTAAAGTAATGTATCCGTACAATGCACTTCCTTTGATGTGGTGGGGAAACCCTATGATTGCAGATTCTACTACTGCTTGATGTTCATTAATAGCATCTTCAATAGGAGCAGTTCCTAAGTTGTGTCCAGAAACAATAATTACGTCATCTACTCTTCCGGTAATTCTATAATATCCAACTTCATCTCGAAAAGCACCGTCCCCAGTAAAGTATTTGTTTTTAAAAGCGGAAAAGTAGGTGTCTTTATAGCGTTTATGATTTCCTAAAATGGTTCGTGCTATACCTGGCCAAGGGTATTTGATACAAAGCCTTCCTTCTATTTGATTTCCTTTGAGTTCTCTTCCGTTTTTATCCATCAAACACGGCTGAATTCCTATAAAAGGCAAGGTTGCGTAAGTTGGTTTTGTAGGAGTTACAAACGGAATAGGCGTAATCATTATTCCTCCTGTTTCGGTTTGCCACCAAGTATCTGCAATTGGACATTTCTTTTTACCTACTGCGTCATTATACCAGTGCCAAGCCTCTTCGTTAATTGGCTCACCTACCGAACCTAAAACTTTTAGCGATGATAAATTATATTTATTTATTAATTCTGTTCCGTGCTTTGCCAAGGTTCTAATAGCTGTTGGTGCTGTATAAAATTGAGTTATTTTATGTTTTTCTACGATTTCCCAAAAGCGTCCAAAATCTGGATAGCTCGGCACACCTTCAAACATTACGGTGGTCGCTCCGTTAGTCAAAGGTCCGTAAACGATGTAAGAGTGTCCAGTAATCCATCCGATATCTGCGGTACACCAATACACATCACCGTCTTTATATTGAAAGGCATTTTTGAAAGTATATGCTGCATAAACCATATACCCTGCTGTGGTATGGACTATTCCTTTTGGCATCCCTGTAGAACCAGAAGTATATAAAATAAACAAAGGATCTTCCGCATCCATAATTTCGGCTTTACATTCTGGCGATGCTTTATCTAATAAGGGCTGCAACCATTTGTCTCTTCCTTTTTTCATCACGACATCAGAATTGATTCTTTTTACAACTAAAACTGTTTTTACAGATGGGCAGCTTTCTAAAGCATCGTCTGCAATTCCTTTTAAGTCGATAGTTTTAGACCCTCTGAATGAACCGTCGCTTGTAATAAGCATTTTACAATTTGCATCATTAATTCTTGTTGACAAGGCCGCTGACGAAAAACCAGCAAAAACAACAGAATGAATTGCACCAATTCTAGCACATGCCAATACCGAAATTGCTAACTCCGGAATCATAGGAACATAAATACACACTTTATCTCCCTTTTCAATTCCATTGCTTTTCAAAACATTTGCAAATTGGTTTACTCTTTTGTGTAGCTCGTTGTAGGAGATGTGTTCTGCTGGTTCATCAGGGTTGTTGGGTTCAAATAAAATAGCCGTTTTATCGCCTTTTATTGCCAAATGTCTGTCTATACAATTCTCTGTAATATTTAGTTTAGCACCTTCAAACCATTTTATTTTTGGTTTAGAAAAATCCCAGCTTAATACATTGTCCCACTTTTTTTGCCATCTAAAGTGTTCTTCGGCTATTTCTTCCCAAAACAATTCAGGGTTGCGAATCGAGTTTCTATATACTTGATAGTATTCCGGAAAATTTTTAATGTGATAATTACTCATAATATTTTTTATTTTTTATTTGGCTTTTTAAACAGTCCAAACCAATTTGGGTTTAATATTTTTAATTTTATTAAAGACCATAAAAAAGCAACGCTACAAAGCTCAAAAACTATTAACAAACCTTGACTTATAGCATGATTATTATTTTCAAATTTAAACCTTAAGTATAAAACTAACAATACATAAATAGAGATAAAAACGTCTGAATGTTGTGGTTTTAAAGATAACTTCATTTTATAATAATTGATTAACCATTGTGTTTATAAATGTTTTTTTGAAAAAAGATTAGCGAAGTAATCATCTGCATTTAATGTCACTTTCTTTAATTAATCTTAAAACTTAATCATATCTATTTTGAAAACACAAGGTACAAAATAATTATATTATGCTTTTTTAAAAATTACATAGCGATTTAAAATATTGTTCCTTAATGTTTTTTTTACTAGGCATAGAGACCAAGTATTGAAAAGTAGCAAAAAAATTATATATTAACTCTAATACATTAATTGTTTAAATTTCAATTTATTAAATAATTTAAAATAATACTATATTAAAATTTCTTTAAAAAAAAGGAGTTTGCAAGTAATTTTATACTAAATTTATTAATTTAAAAAAACTACACCACAATAAATATTAACCAACTTTTAACATATCTAAAAGTGTTAAAATTGTAGTTTTGTGCGTTATTGAAGAAATTTAACCGTTAAAAACATTAATTTATGAATACAGATGTAAGAGCTATAAATGAAAAAATAGAAAGAGAAAGTGCTTTTATAGAAATACTTATTTTAGAGATAAATAAGGTTATTGTAGGTCAAAAACTTATGGTAGAAAACTTGTTAATAGGCTTACTCGGAAATGGACACATCTTATTAGAAGGAGTGCCAGGATTAGCAAAAACATTAGCTATAAACACTTTATCGAAGGCAGTTAAGGGGAGCTTTAGCAGAATACAATTTACGCCTGATTTGTTGCCAGCAGATGTTATAGGTACTATGATTTACAACGTTAAAGAGAATGATTTTTCTATAAAAAAAGGACCGGTATTTGCAAATTTGGTACTCGCCGACGAAATAAACAGAGCCCCCGCAAAAGTTCAATCAGCATTGTTAGAAGCAATGCAAGAGCGTCAAATTACGATAGGCGATAGTACTTTTAAATTAGACGAGCCTTTTTTAGTTATGGCAACCCAAAACCCTGTCGACCAAGAAGGGACTTATTCTCTGCCCGAAGCTCAAGTAGATAGATTTATGTTAAAAGTAGTGATAGACTACCCTAAGTTGCAAGACGAACAAACTATAATGCGTCAAAATTTAACAAACAACTATACAAAGATAAACCCAGTTGTTTCTACTGATCAAATTATAAAATCTAGGGGTTTGGTCAATGAAGTCTATATGGACGAAAAAATAGAAAAATATATTTTAGACATCATTTTTGCGACACGCTACCCTGAAAAATATAACTTACCTAAATTAAAAGATTTAATAAGCTTCGGTGCCTCTCCTCGTGGTAGTATAAATTTAGCAAAAGCTGCAAAGTGCTATGCGTTTATTAAGCGAAGAGGTTATGTAATCCCCGAAGACGTTAGAGCTATTGTTACAAATGTACTACGCCATAGAATCGGAATTACTTATGAAGCTGAAGCCGAAAACATAACTTCTGTTGATATTATTAACTCAATTATCAATGAGTTAGAAGTGCCTTAATTTAACCATTAGCCAAAAGATGGATACAAAAGAAATACTCAAAAAAGTACGTAAAATTGAGATTAAAACGAGTCGTTTGTCGGATCATATTTTTGGGGGAGAATATCATTCGTCATTTAAAGGTAGAGGGATGACTTTCTCGGAGGTTCGACAATATCAATTCGGAGATGATGTTAGAGCTATTGACTGGAACGTTACTGCACGATACAACGAGCCTTTTGTAAAAGTTTTTGAAGAAGAGCGTGAGCTAACGATGATGCTGATGGTTGATATTTCTGGTTCGGAGTTTTTCGGAACTTCTATTCAGTTTAAAAAAGATATGGTTACAGAAATAGCAGCGACTTTAGCTTTCTCGGCTATTCAAAACAACGATAAAGTCGGTTTGATTCTTTTCTCGGACAATATTGAGCTTTTTATACCACCAAAAAAAGGAAATAGCCATGTGCTTAGAATCATTAGAGAGCTAATAGAATTTAAGTCAAATAGTAAAAAAACAAGTATCTCGGTAGCGTTGAAGTTTTTATCTAGCATTATGAAAAAAAGAGCAATAGCATTTATGCTTTCTGATTTTATGGACGACAACTATGAGAAAACCTTAAAAATTGCAAGTAGCAAACACGATTTAACAGGAATAAGAGTTTACGACAAGCACGACCAAGAGATTCCAAATTTGGGAATGGTGCCGATGTTAGATGCAGAAACAGGACTTGTTAAATTAATTAATACCTCTTCTAAATATGTTAGAAAAAATTATAAGGATAGTGCTTTAAAGCTATTTGGTTATTATAAAAGCGTATTTAAAAAAAGCGGTGCTGGGGTTATAAATTCAAGGGTTGATGAGGATTATGTAAAAAAACTATTAGGTTATTTTAAAAATAAGGGTAAGTAAGTTTATTATGAGTTTTAAAAGTACAAAATAACAAAATTTATTAATAAATGGAAAAACACCTATTTATCATATTAGTATTTATAGCGAGCTTTAGTTATTCTCAAAAAAACGAGTTAGTTAAAATAGAAACTGACACTACTAATATTAGAATTGGTGAGCAAATAAAAATTAAAATAACAGTAGGCGAAACAGAAAATGTTATTATGTCTAATTTGCAGTTAGAGGGTTTAGAAATAATAGATTCTACAAAAATAGATACTTTAAAAAACTCATTAGTAAAAAAATATATTTTAACTGGTTTCGACAGCGGTTCGTATTATATACCTCAGCAACAAGTCTTTATAAAAAATCAAAATTATTTAACAGACTCAATATTGATTAATGTTGCGACCGTAAAGGTAGATACTACTAAATTAAAAAAACACTCTATAAAGCCTATAAAACAAGAGCCTTACGTTTTAGATGATTTTAAATTCTATTTATATGTGCTTTTAGTAGCTTTAACTGTTATTGGGTTGGTTATTTATTTGATTATCAGTAGAAAGAGAAAGGAAGAAAAAATTGTTAGTTCCAATTTATTACCACCCGACGAGGAGGCGGTAAGTAAGTTAAAAATTTTGGACGAAAAGCTGTTGTGGCAAAACAATAAGGTAAAAGAATATTATAGTGAATTAACCGAAATAGTTCGCTGTTTTATAGAGAATGAGTTAGAACTACCTGCTTTAGAAACTACTACGGATGAAGTTTTAGAGATGCTTAAAAGTTTTAAAAATAAATACGAGATACCCCCTTCAAAAGAAGCGGTAGGGAAATTAAAAAGCCTATTGGAGGAAGCCGACTTGGTTAAGTTTGCTAAATCTAAACCGTTAGCAAATGAAATTGAAGGAGATAGAAAAGACGCAGAGTTCATTATTTATAATTTAAACCCTAAACCGATAATTGAAGATGAAGAGCTGGAGTAATTTTGAATTTGTTAATCTGGAGTTTTTGTGGTTGCTATGCTTAATTCCTTTTGTAGCTACATGGTATTTCTCTTTTAGAAAAAAGGATGCTGCTATTTTAAAAATGCCGCGTATCAAAGGTTTTAAAGACAATTCATTTGTATCAAAGCTAAAGCCGGCATTGTATTTATTAAGAATATTTGCTTTAGTAACTATAATAGTTGCTTTAGCAAGACCCAGAAATGTTTCTGTTAGCAAAAAAACAAAATCAAACAAAGGGGTAGATATTGTTATGGCAGTTGATGTGTCAGCAAGTATGTTAGCTCGAGATTTAAAACCTAATCGTTTAGAAGCGCTAAAAAAAGTTGCGGTAGATTTTGTTAATAACAGACCACACGACAGAATCGGAATAGTAGTTTATGCTGGCGAAAGTTATACTCAAACGCCAATTACAAGTGACAAAAACATCGTAAGACGTATGATTTCAGGTATTAAATGGGGTCAATTAGAGAATGGAACGGCTATAGGAATGGGTTTAGGTTCGGCGGTAAATAGGTTAAAAGAAAGCACCGCAAAGAGTAAAGTTATAATTTTATTAACCGACGGAGTTAACAATTCTGGGAACTTAGATCCTAAAACGGCAACAGAACTAACAAAAGAACTTGGAATTAAAACTTATACAGTCGGGATTGGGACTAACGGAATGGCAGATTTTCCTTGGAGTATAGACCGAAGAACTGGGAAGCTTCAGTTTAAAAAACAGCAAGTTGAAATAGACGAAACCTTACTAAAAGAAATTGCTTCGGAAACTGGCGGAAAATATTTTAGAGCAACTAGTAATAAGTCTTTAAAAAAAATATACGATGAAATTGATAAATTAGAAAAAACTAAAATAGAAGAGTTTAAGTATTATAAATATCAAGAAAAATATAGGCTTTTAGTATTTTTAAGTTTAGGGTGCTTGCTGTTAGAGTTTGTTTTAAAAAACACAATTTTTAAAAGTTTTATATAAAATGTATAGAATAGAGGAGCCGGTTTATTTTTATTTATTAGGAGTCGTTCCGGTAATGATTATTGTATTTCTATTGGTTTTATGGTGGAAAAAACGAATGCAATATAAATTTTCTGACCTTGCTTTATTAGAAAAATTAGCTCCGAACAAATCGATATTTAAATCCGCTTTAAAACTAACACTCTTGCTTTTAGCGGTTGTGTTTTTAGTTATTTCATTAGCAAATCCGAAGATGGGTGTAAAGCTAAAAACTATAAAAAGGGAAGGGGTAGATGTTGTATTTGCTTTGGACGTGTCTAAAAGTATGTTAGCTAAAGATATTGCTCCTAACAGATTAGAAAAAGCAAAGCAGATTATTACTAAAATCATAGACAATTTGGGTTCAGATAGGATAGGGATAATAATTTATGCAGGCAATTCATACCCACTTTTACCTATAACTACCGACCATGCTTCGGCGAGTATGTTTTTGCAAAATGCAAACCCGGATATAGTTTCTAGTCAAGGTACTGCAATTAATGAAGCTTTGGAGCTTGCAAAAACTTATTATAATAACGACGACCAAACTAACCGTTTTTTAATTATTATTTCAGATGGTGAAGACCATTATGAAGAGTCGAAGGAAGCTTCTCAAAATTTATCTAACGAAAGCATTAAAATTTATACTATTGGCGTTGGCACAGAAAATGGAGGTCCCATACCTATTGACGTTAACGGTTATATGACTCGCTATAAAAAAAACAAATATGGAGAAACGGTAATTACACGCCGCAATGCAAAAGTTTTACAAGAAATTGCTACCATCGGTGGAGGAAAATATATAGACGGTAATATTACTGAAAAACCTGTAAAAGAGATTTCAGATATTATAAATAATGCTGAAAAAAAAGAATTTGAGACTAAACAATTTTCAGACTATAAAGACCAATTTCAGTGGTTTCTATTTATAGGACTGTTTTTATTAATCATAGACGTTATTTTATTAGACAAGAAAACAGGATGGTTAAAAAAATTAGATTTATTTAACGAAGAAAAAAACAAGCAATAATATGAAAAAATTACGATATTTAATTTTATCATTACTTGTGCTGATGTCATTTAAAGAAGTTTTAGCACAAGTTGTATCTGCCGATAAACAAAGAGAAGCGAGAGAATTGTTACGACAAGGAAATGAATTGTACGAGCAAGAAAAATACACAGACGCTTCGGTTGCTTACAAAAAGGCTTTAAACAGTAATAGAGATTATGAAAAAGCAGCTTATAATCTTGGGAATGCACTTTATAAAGCAAAAAATTTTAAAGAAGCCGTTCCTTATTATGAATCAGTAGCTACAAATTCTAAAGATAAAACTACCAAAGCAGAAGTTTACCACAATCTTGGTAATACATTGATGGAATCTAAAAATTATGAAGGAGCTATAGATGCTTTCAAAAAAGGTTTAAGAAATAATCCGTCGGCGGAGGATACTCGCTATAATCTTGCTGTTGCACAAAAATTGTTAAAAAAACAAAAGCAGCAAAACAAAGGGAACAAAGGAAATAAAGATGATAAAAACAAGAAAAAGAACGATAAAGACAAAAAAGACCAAAACCAAAATAAAGATAGAAAAGAAAATAAATCTTCTAAAAAAGATAAGAAAAAAGAAAAACAGGAAAAGCAGAAGGTTTTACGAGGTAAGATGACTCCTCAAGAAATTAAGCAATTATTAGAAAGTTTAAATAATGAGGAGAAAAAAACTCAAAAAAAAATGAATAAGAAGAACTCGAAGGGTAAAAAAATAAAGCGAGAAAAAGACTGGTAGTTAAATTATTTGGCATTGCTAGTCCAGTATAGTTTGCAAACGTTTTGAAAAAAAATAAACAACTTGTAATTAGCTATTTAAAAACAACAAAAAGCGAAAAACTATACAAAATTAACAACACCTATTTTTTAGCATCTCTGCCGCCGATTTTACGGAAGTTTATTTTAAATATAATTTATCTATAAATACCAAATAGTTACCGAATAAATGTCAATGTTTTGAGAATATTAGGAATTGCGGAAGTATGAATAATTAAAGAAAGTTGACTTCTAGGGAAGGTAAGTTGACTTCTAGGGAAGGTAAGTTGACTTCTAGGGAAGGCAAGTTGTCTGCTAGAGAAGGCAAGTTGCCTGCTAGAGAAGGCAAGTTGCCTGCTAGAGAAGGCAAGTTGCCTGCTAGAGAAGGCAAGTTGACAGCCAAGGCTACAAAGTTCGCTTCCAAGGAAGGCAAGTTCACTTCTAAGGAAGTAATAATAATTAAAAAAAAATAAGATGTCAAAAACCTTACAATTACGCAGAATTAAACGATATATTAAATCGTTCCAATTATTTATATAGGAAGATGAATTTAAAATTGTGCATATTATTATTTACAAACTTGCTTTCACTAAATTTAGTTTCACAAGAAGTTAGTTTAACTGCAAAAGTGAGTAAAAATAAATTAGGCATTAATCAACGCTTAAAAGTAGAGTTTTCTGTAAATAAACAAGGCGGAGATAATTTTTCACCTCCGAGTTTTAGGGGTTTTAAAATGATTAGTGGACCTAGCCAGTCTATTAGTCAATCTTGGATAAACGGTAGAGCAAGTTTCTCACAATCATACTCTTATGTAATTGAACCTACCAAAAAAGGCGAGTTAATAATTGGTGCTGCTAGCATAGATTTTGGAGCTAATACTATAAAATCTAATCCTGTAAAAGTAATAGTTTTAGATGCCGTAGAGCTTCCTAAAGACCCTAACGATCCAAATTATATAGCACAACAGAATATACATTTAGTTGCGGAAGTTTCAAAACATAGACCTTATGTAGGAGAGGGTATATACGTAGAATATAGGCTATATGTAAGTCAAGGTGTAAGTGTTTTTGACACAAATGTAATAAGTGTACCGCAATACAACGGTTTTTGGAATCAAAGTATAAAAATAAAGGATTATAATGTTAAAAAAGGAAAATATAATGGAGAAGATTATAGATATATTGTACTACAAAAAGCTCTATTAATACCGACTAAAACTGGCAGTTTAACAATAGACCCGATGAAAATGGATGTAGCTATCGGTGTCCCTACTGGTAGAGCAGATTTTTTTGGAAATATAATTACAAGAAATATTAGAAAAGAATTTTCTTCAGCAAAAAAAACTATACGACCTAAAAGTTTACCGTCAAAAGGTAAGCCAAAGAATTTTAATGGTGCGGTAGGTAATTTTGATTTTGGTGTAACTTTAAGCAAGGACAAACTTAAAACAAACGAGAGTTCTCAAATTAATGTAAAAGTTTCAGGTAAAGGTAATATTAATTTATTTGAATTGCCAGAAATAGTTGTCCCAGTCGAGATAGAAAAATATCAGCCCGAAAGAAAGGAAAAAGTAAAAATAAACTCAAGAGGAATTTATGGTTCTATTACAAATATTTATACAGTTGTTCCGCTATTTAAAGGAAAATATAAAATTCCAAGCGTATCTTTTTCTTATTTTAATCCTAAAAAAAAGAAATACAAAACCATAAGTACAAAAGATTTTTATGTAGATGTATTAGATGGTAAAAAACTAATTACTAATTCAAACAATAATATAGTGAACAAAAGGGATGTTAAGCTTACTGGAGATAGCTTCAGATATATACAAACAAAAACTACTTTTAAACCAATAGACAATAAAGGTTTTTTTAAAACTACTTTGTTTTATTTATTATTAATTTTACCTATAATCGTGTCATTAGCAAGTATTTTTATAATAAAAAAATACGAGTCTTACAGCTTAACTATTGCAGGAAACAAGTCGAGAAAGGCAGAAAGACTATCAAAAAAATACCTTTCTGAAGCGAAAAATAAAATTGGAGATAAAGAATCTTTTTATGAATCATTAGAAATTGCTTTACACAATTATTTGAAAGCAAAATTAGGGGTAGAAACTGCTGACATTAGCAAAGAAAAAATTACAAGTATTTTAGAAGACAAAAAAGTTAGTAAAGACTTGATAAATCAATTTTTAGAAATATTAAAAAATTGTGAAATGGCTCGTTATTCTCCGATAACGCATACAAAAATGGAAGTTGAATTTAAAACAGTAAAACAAGCACTCATACAGTTAGACAAACAACTTTAAAAAAATGAAAAAGACACTTTTTATAATATTAATTAGTACTCAAGTTATTTTTTCCCAAAATATAGACAGTTTATTTGTTGCTGGAAATAATTTATATAAAAACGGAAAATACGAAGAGGCTATAAAGACTTATAGAAAAATAGAGGCTAAAAAATTCGTGTCGGCAGAATTGTTCTACAATCTCGGTAATTCTTACTATAAAATGAATAGGGTTGGACCATCTATATATTATTATGAAAAAGCTTTAAAGCTAAACCCTCTACACAATGACACAAAAAACAATTTGATATTTGCAAGGCGTTTGGCTTTAGATAATATAGAATTATTACCACAGACTCTAATTCAGAAGTTTAAAAAAAGATACGTCAAATTACTATCTTATGACCAATGGGCGGTGTTTACTATTATATTTTCATTTGTAGGGAGTTTGGCGTTTTTTATGTTTTATACGTCTAAAAATTCATCTACAAAAAAAACTTACTTTATTATAAGTGCTATTAGTTTTATTTTATTATCTTTGGCGCTTTTCACAACATATAGTCGATATAAATATTCTAAAAATAATATAGAAGCTATAGTTTTTGCTGAAGAAGTTACTGTAAGAAGTGCTCCTATTTTAAATTCTGAAAAAATTTTTCAATTGCACGAAGGCACTAAAGTTTTAGTTTTAGATAGTATAGATAGTTGGAAAAAAATAAAAATATCTGACGGAAAATTAGGTTGGTTAATATCAGAAGATATAAAATTATTAACCGATTAATAGTTCAATTTTTATAATATTATTAACTTTAAAAAACTAAAAATTATGTTTAAACATCTAAAAAACGATTTACCTGCGAGTATAATAGTGTTTTTTGTAGCATTACCTTTATGTTTAGGTATTGCACTGGCAAGTGGAGCGCCTCTTTTTTCTGGTCTAATTGCTGGAATAGTTGGCGGAATAGTTGTAGGGGTATTAAGTGGCTCTAAAATAGGAGTTAGCGGTCCGGCGGCTGGGTTAGCTGCTATTGTTTTTAGTGCAATTGATTCTTTGGGTTCTTTTGAAAACTTTCTACTTGCTGTTGTTTTAGGAGGAGTTATACAATTAGTTTTTGGAATCCTTAAAGCTGGTATTATTGGGTATTATTTCCCTTCGTCTGTTATTAAAGGAATGTTAACGGGTATTGGTCTTATTATTATTTTAAAACAGATACCTCATTTTTTCGGTTATGATGCAGAGCCAGAAGGTGTAGTTAGCTTTATAGAAAAATCAGGTGAAAACACTATTAGTGTGCTGTTTAATATAACAGATAACATTATATTAGGTTCTATGCTTATCGGTATAATTTCATTAGCAATTATGATATTTTGGAGTAATGTCCTTGCTAAAAAAGCAAAAATATTTACAATAATTCAAGGTCCATTAGTTGCAGTATTTGTCGGAATAATTTTTTATACGCTAACTCAATCTAACGAAATCCTTTCAATTGCAAATTCGCATTTAGTAAATGTCAAATCTCTAGATAATTTTGATTCATTTATAAGTCAATTCAGATTTCCTAATTTTGAACTAATATTCAGCTACGAAATTTGGGTAGTTGCCTTTACTATTGCTCTTGTTGCAAGTTTAGAAACTCTTTTATGCGTTGAAGCGACAGACAAATTAGACCCTCACAAAAATGTAACCCCAACTAACAAAGAACTTTTAGCACAAGGTACCGGAAATATAATATCAGGATTAATAGGTGGTTTGCCGATAACTCAAGTAATAGTTAGAAGTTCTGCAAATATTCAATCGGGCGGTAGAAGTAAAGCATCAACTATAATTCACGGATTTTTATTGTTAATATCAATTATACTAATCCCAAAATTATTAAATAGAATACCCTTATCGGTATTGGCTGCAATTCTTTTAATAATAGGGTATAAGTTAGCTAACCCAAATTTGTTTTTAAGAATGTATAGATTAGGTTGGAAACAGTCAGTACCATTTTTTGTAACTGTTATAGGAATTGTTTTTAGCGACTTGTTGGTAGGTATAGGTTTAGGTCTTCTCGTAGGGATAATAGTTATTCTTTTAAAAAGTTATGAAAACTCACACTTTCTACACATTGAAGAGAATATTGAAGGAAGACATAAAATAAAAATGACATTAGCAGAAGAAGTAACATTTATAAATAAAGGTACGATTTTAAAAGAATTAGATAGCCTTCCTAAAAACACTTATTTAGAACTAAACGTAGAAAAAACTAAATATTTAGACTATGACATTATTGAAATTATGGAAGATTTTATGCTTAAAGCTAAAGAAAGAAATATCAACATTAAGTTAATTTCAAAGCGAGGTATTGTTGAAAACCCTCCAAGTTTTATAGAATTTTTTAAGAAAAAACTTAAATCTTCTCCTAGTTTAACTTAAATATAAAAAAACACATCTATTTTTAAATATTAATTTATTAACATTATGAAAGCACATACACAAGAAACACAAGAAAAAATAACACCTCAAAAAGCTATAGACTTTTTAAAAGAAGGAAATTTAAGATTTCAAAAAAATTTAAAAGTAAATAGAGATCTTTTAGAACAAGTAAAATCTACCTGCAATGGACAATTTCCTTATGCTTCAATTTTAAGCTGCATAGATTCGAGAGTATCTGCAGAATTAATTTTTGACCAAGGAGTAGGAGATATTTTTAGTGCAAGAGTAGCCGGAAACATAGTTAACGAAGACATTTTAGGAAGTTTGGAATTTGCGTGTAAATTAGCAGGTACTAAACTAATTTTAGTGTTAGGGCATACAGGTTGCGGAGCCGTTAAAGGAGCTTGCGACAATGCCGAATTAGGAAACTTAACGGAGCTACTCAAAAAAATAAAATCAGCTATTAACTCTGTTGTCGAGCCAACTGATAAAAGCAAAAGGAACTCAAAAAATTCAAACTTTGTAAACGCCGTAGCCGAAAAAAATGTACACCTTGCTATTGATAATATTCGTAATCAAAGTCCTGTTTTAAAGGAATTAGAAGACAGTGGAGATATAAAAATTGTCGGAGCAATGTATGATGTTTGTGATGGCTCTGTTACTTTCTACTAAAATTAACAATACCAGAAAATGTATTTATATTCTGCTTTTGGATATTTTGAAAACAATTCTGCTTTAAGGTAAACGTCAAAAAAATTATTAGTACCTGTTATTTTTTTTAACGCATAAAGAAAGTTTATAAAAACATCTTTTTTCAAATTAAAATTAAGGAAAGCCTTATTAGTATTGATATGTTTAAGGATTTTCTTTTAAAGTTCTTAGAAAAAAACAAATATTTTAAAGTCTAAAACAAATATTTTAAAGTCTAAAACAAATATTTTAAAGTCTAAAACAAATATTTTAAATTCTAATAATTGTAATCAGCTATTTAAAAACAACAAAAAGCAAAAAACTAACAATACCGAAAATGATAGGACAATTTAAAAAAGATAAAAATGAAAAAAATACATTTAATAGTAGTTTGTTTAATATTTTTAACCGCTTGTAAAAAATATTTTATGAGTAGTGCTAGTAGTTTGAAAGCCCCTGTTGCATATAAAAAGCCAGTGAAGTTAGAAAAACACGGAGACGTGAGAATCGATAATTATTACTGGCTTCGGATTTCGGAAAAGCAAAAAAACGCAAAAGTTAAAGATTCTACTACTCAAAGAGTTATAGATTATTTAAAAGCAGAAAACGATTATTACGAAAAAGCAACTATCGGTACTAAAAGTTTTCAAAAAAAATTGTTCGAGGAAATGAAAGGTAGAATTAAAGAAGATGACTCTTCTGTGCCTTACAAAGATAACGGATATTACTACATTGAACGCTACGAAAAAGGAAGTCAATACCCTATTTATAGTAGAAAAAAAGAAACTTTAAAAGCTAAAGAAGAAATACTTATTAACGTAAACGAAAAGACTACTGGCTACGATTTCTATAAATTAGGCGGATTAAATGTATCGCCGAACAACAAATTAGTTATTTATGCGACAGATACTATCGGTAGAAGACAATATTTTCTAAAAATAAAAAATATAAAAACTGGCGAAATTTATGAAGATCTTATAGAAAATACTACTGGAAGCTCTGTTTGGGCAAACGATAATAAGAGCATTTTTTATACTAAAAAAGATCCGGTAACTTTACGTAGTGCAAAAATTTACAAACATATTCTAGGCACAAAAACTTCAAGCGACGTTGAAGTATTTCACGAAAAAGACGATACTTTTAACGTTTATGTCTCTAAATCTAAATCGAACAAATACATAATAATTGGGTCGTATAATACTATTTCTACTGAAATGCAATATTTAGACGCAAATAATCCTACTGGTAGCTTTACCGTTATTCAACAAAGAGAAAAACATTTAGAATACACCGTTGAACATTATAAAAATCATTTTTATGTATTGACTAATAAAGATAATTCTACAAATTTTAAGCTAATGAAAACTCTAGTTAGCAAACCTGAAAAAGAAAACTGGATTGATGTTATTCCGCATAGAGAAGATACTTTGTTAGAAAGTTTTGAGATTTTTAAAGACTATTTGGTTATGGAAGAACGAAATGACGGCTTGAACAAAGTACGCATAAAAAGATGGGACAACACGGAAGATTATTATTTGTCTTTTAAAGAAGAGACTTATTCTGCTAACGTTTACTATAACCCTGAATTTGACACAAATATAATACGCTACTCGTACAATTCTTTTACTACTCCGAGTTCTATAATTGATTTTAATATGAAAACAAAAGTAAAAGAAATTAAAAAAGAACAAGAGGTTTTAGGAGGTAAGTTTAAGAAAGAAAATTATATCAGTAAGCGCGTTTGGGCGTTAGCAAGGGACGGAAAGAAAATTGCAATTTCGTTAGTATATCACAAAGACACAAAGTTAAGTAAAAACACACCATTGCTACAATATGCTTATGGTTCTTATGGATATACAGTTCCTGATCATTTTTCTACTACAAGGTTAAGTCTGCTGGACAGAGGTTTTGTATATGCGTTAGCACATATACGTGGAGGTCAATATTTAGGTAGGAAGTGGTATGAAGACGGTAAAATGCTTCGCAAGAAAAACACTTTTACAGATTTTATAGACTGTTCTAAATATCTAATTGAAAATAAATATACTTCTCCGAAACATCTTTATGCTATGGGGGGTTCCGCTGGAGGGCTATTAATGGGAGTAGTGGTTAACTCAAATCCAGAATTGTATAACGGAGTTATTTCAGCAGTGCCTTTTGTCGATGTCCTTACAACTATGTTAGACGAAAATATTCCGCTAACTACTGGCGAGTATAACGAATGGGGAAACCCAAACGATAAAGAATATTACGACTATATTAAATCATACTCTCCATACGACCAAGTATCTTCTAAAGACTATCCGAACATTTTAGTAATAACGAGTCTTCACGACTCTCAAGTACAATATTGGGAACCAGCTAAATGGGTAGCCAAATTGAGAGAATTAAAAACAGATAATAATTTGCTTTTTTTAGATACTAACATGGACGCAGGACACGGTGGTGCTTCAGGACGCTTTAATGCTATTAAAGAAACTGCTAAAATATATACTTTTTTGTTGTCTTTAGAAAAAAAAATATAACTCTCGGATAGTTAAGCTTTAAAAATAGTTTCAATATTTAAAGTATTAAGCGTACTTTTGTCTTGAATAAAAGAGAAAAAGCGACAAAAAATTAATGTATTATTCATACTTCTTTATTAAAAAAAGACATTTACTTTGATAATAGTGTAAAGGATGACTAGGAATACTGGAATTACTAATTCAATATTAGATTTAATAGGCGAGACACCATTAGTAAAACTTCACAAGATTACCAAAGATATGCCGGGTAATTATTACGCAAAGCTCGAATCTTTCAATCCGGGTTGTTCCGCAAAAGACAGAATAGCTATACACATAATTAACAATGCCGAAAAAAAAGGAATTCTAAAAAAAGGATCTACAATAGTAGAAACTACATCTGGAAACACTGGCTTTAGCTTGGCGATGGTAGGAATAGTTAAAGGCTACAAATGTATTTTAGCAGTGAGCGACAAATCTTCTAAAGACAAAATAAACTTGCTAAAACTTATGGGTGCGGAGGTTCATATATGCCCTGCAAACGTTTCGCCAGATGACCCAAGGTCTTATTACGAAGTAGCAAAAACAATTCATAAAAAAACAAAAAACTCTATATACATTAACCAATATTTTAATGAACTTAACATTGATGCTCATTATAAATTTACAGGGCTAGAAATTTGGAAACAAACTCAAGGTAAAATAACGCACTTAATAGCAGCAAGCGGTACTGGCGGTACTGTTTCTGGGACAGGTAAGTATTTAAAAGAGCAGAACAGTAAGATTAAAATACTTGGAGTGGACGCTATCGGCTCGGTATTGAAAAAATATCACGAAACCAAAGAATTAGACTTAAACGAAATAAAACCCTATAAAATAGAAGGGTTGGGGAAAAATTTAATCCCTACATCCACAGATTTTGATATTATAGATATGTATGAAAAAGTATCAGATAAAGATGCTGCAACCCAAGCGAGATTAATAGTTAGAGAAGAAGGGTTGTTTCCAGGATATACAAGCGGTGCAGTTATGAAAGCGACAAAACAATACGCCGAAAAAGGATTTTTTACGGACGACAGCGTTGTAGTACTTATATTCCCAGATCATGGATCTAGATATATGAACAAAATTTATAGCGACGAGTGGATGAAACAAAATAATTTTTTATAGTGAAGCTCTAAAATAAATATTTATTACTGCCTATATTTTAATTGCCTTTATTTCATTTTTCTTAAAATTGTAAACCCCAGTGATTCATCAATTTTATTTTTAATATTTTCTTTAGCATTGATAAAGCTAGTATCATAATTTGTCCCGACACCTTTGACCTTTACGTAGTCTGAAAACAATTTTTTTGATTTTTTATAGACAGTAAAATTTATAGTTATATAATAAAAAACAAAGTCTTTAGAATATTTAACTCTAGGTTTTTTTTCCGAAATGTTAATTATGTAGTCTGCCTTTTTTTTAAAATTTACTATTTCAATGTTTTTAGCGGTCAGGTGGTTTGTAATAAACTGCTTTGAGTTAGTATTATTTTTTCGAGATTTAACATAAACTTTAAGCGGAGTTATATTAATTGAAAAACTGTTTTCTACCTTTAATAAGTCAAAACTTTTTTTCTTAAGTATTTTGTAATTACTATATTTTTCTAAATATTTTCTAAAATTAATTCTACATTTAACAAGGTATTTATTTTTATTTCCGATTAAATAACTTATTTTATTTTTACTTATCCCTAATGGGAGTTTTGAAGTAACGGTGTTTTTTTCAAAGAAGTTAAAACTATTTGAAAATTCAAAAATAACAGGCACGTCTGCAATTATTTTGGAACTCTTACCTCTATTGATAAGAGTTTGTACTTTAAATTCGGTATTAAATAAATTTTGCTTTCTTAGGTTATAAACTTTTTTTACAGTTTTTAAAGAGTAAGCGTTAAATATTTTTAAAATAGCTATAGATATGTTATTCCATAAAAATAAAACTTCCGATTGTTTTTCTACAATTAAATTATTGTCTATATATTCTTCTAAAAACTTTGAAGCTCCCAAATAAAATTGTAAGGCTTTCTCGTACTCAAAGTCTGCTAAATATTTTTCGGCGGTAGTTATTTTTTCTTTAGAATTGGATATTGCTGTGTTATAATTTGTTTCAGATATTTTTCTAAACTTTTCTTTGTTTAATTTTACATATACGTAATAATTATTTTCGTCTTCCCATTTATCGTACAACTCATAATCGGTAAGTTTTATCTTAGATTTAGTTCTAGTATTTTGATAATAAGTTTCCTCTAAATTTGAATTGTTTTCATAAGTATTATATTCATTTTCAGCAATAATATTTACTTTAATTTGTTTTGAGATAATTTCTAAAGCCTTTGTTAATGCAATTTTTTGGAAATTAGGATTAGATTTCAAAGACTTTCCAACTCCGACGTAATATCCATTTAGAGTAGGAACTTCAAGAGTCCAACTTGGTTTTTGAGAATAAGTTTTAAAAAATAAAAGCGATAATAAAACAGTTAATACAGTAGTCTTAATTGTTAAATTTTTTGCATATTTCATTTCCGATAGTATTACTGATGTCTTTTGAAATTTTTTCAAAAAGCTCTTCCTTTTTCTTTAGTTTGCGTCTTCCTTTAAAATTATATTTACTTTTTACATAATCATCACCACTACTGCTTAATTCGTCGAGTATTTTACCAAAAAAAGTTTTAGGAATTGCCTTTCCTTGTGGGTCATTTATAAGTAAATTATTAAAATCAACATTATTATCGACAGTAGCGTATAAAATTTTGTCTTCTTTTTGCTTCTCTATTGCTTTTGAAACAACAGTCTCGCCAGTTTTTAAGGAAGTAATTTTATATTGAACTTCTACAACTGCTTTTGAGCTACCTTTATAGACTCTATAACTAACCTTTTTGCTATTATATCTTCTAGTGCCATTACCGTCTACATAAGTGCCGTCCGTCATGTATGCTTGATTAGTAACCCCATACGGATGAGTTACACTAACTCTTTCGTTTGTTAACTCGCCAGTAATTAAGTAATCCACCCCAGATAGTTTGCCAGCTTTTGTAGAAGTTTCGTCGTCTATCAACCCCGAAAGATTTAATTTTTGCTCCGATATAATTTTATCTATATTCTGACGATCTATTATCTTTATAAATGGAGCACCACATTTAGATACAGCACTTTCGATATAAGAGCTAACTTTATTATGCGTATTAGAATATCTTCGGTTTGTCGAATTTTTAAACTTAAAAACACTTAACTTAACAATGCCTTTTTTTAAAGCTATCGCCATTATCTGACGCAAATCTTTATAATCATTAACTCCTATTTTTTTTATAAGAGAATTGCACTTTTGAAATGTTAGATACGCTTTTTTGTATTCCGAACTTTCAAATGCCGATAACCCTTTTTTGTAATATTCTTCGGCAGTTTTTAAACTTCTTCTTTTGTTTGCCTTAGATAGAAAATCCGAAGCGTCTTTATAACTCGGATTTATTTTAACTGCTAATTTTAAAGAACTAATGGATTTATCATACAAGCCTTCATCAAAAAAACCTATCCCTTTATTATAAGAATCCTCTAATACAAAGTTTTTAACTTCGCTAAATTTTGTGTTATAAGAATAAAGTATATTCGAAAATTCTAAACCCAACAAGTTCATCCTCTTTTTATATTGCTCAATATCCTCAATTTTATAATAAGCAGCGTAAAAGTCGTTAGAATTATATAGCTTGTTAAACTCTCTTGTTTTGAATTTTAAAACTTCAGGCGAAACTCTTGTTAATCCTAACTTTGATTTTACATGATCCGGATCGTTTTTCAGAGCTTTTTCATACTGGTCGCTTGCTAAAGTGTGATTGCCTTTGGCTTCAAATTTTTCTCCAGTTTTATATAATTTTGTCGCAACACTAACACAAGAAAATAGCACTATAACAGCCAACAAAAAAATAATATACTTTGAAATTATCTTACAAATCATATTAACCCACCTGTTAATTATTTAACCGATTTAATTTGGGTCAGATTTTAAATAAACTATTGTTTACCTGTTTTCTAACTTACTCATTTCTTCGTTAAAAGTTTTTTCAAACTTCTGCTTATCGTAGTCTTGTCTCAATTTAGAATCTCTATTAATTCTATTGTTTAAGTCTGGAAGAACTTCATTAGAATTTAATTCTACAGCCGTAAACGTTTGATACCTACCGTCGTTTAGTTGTTTAACTTTTTCACAAATCTTCTTTACCCCACTCAATTTTTGATTGATTACTTCTCTAGTAAGACCTTCAAATTTCTCGCTAAATTCGTTTTTACCACCAATCTCTCTATCCTGAACGTAACGGTCTGTTACCGCCTTTACAGTTGAACTAATATACGAGGACAAGGTTCTTTTAGCAGCTAATAAAGACTTTTCTCTAGAAGTGCTTAAATTTGTGCTAATCGCAGATTGCGAAGCTCTAAAAATACCACTCGAAGTTTCGTATTCATAGCCCGAGCAAGGGACACTAATAAATTTTCCTTCATTCGAAGCACTTGGTTTAGTACTTTTGCAAGAAACGAATAAACCAACTAACGATAATACTAATAATAATTTTCTTAAATTCATAACTTTAAATTTTTATATTTTAATTTGGAGCTAAATTAAACCTAATTTTTATATTTTAAAAAAAAATTTTTTTCACAATTGCAAATTCAATTAGCATAAGTAGAGACGTAATATATTACGTCTCTTTTGTTTCTTTTGTTTCAGGTTTCTTTTGTTTTTTATAGTCTCATTAGTTTAAAAATTTTATAAAGCTAAAAACTAATCACTATCGAACTAATCACTAACCACTAAAAAAACTAATCACTATCGAACTAATCACTAATCACTAAAAAAAACTAATCACTATCGAACTAATCACTAAAAAAACTAACCACTATCGAACTAATCACTAATCACTAAAAAAACTAATCACTAAAAACTAACCTTCCTCGTCAATTTACCAGTTTCTGTTTCTATCGAAATTATATAAATTCCGCTAGATAAATTTGGTAGGGAAATATCTTTTACGCCAGTAGTAGAAAATGAGCTGTTAATTATTTCCTGACCTAAAACATTATAAATTCTAACAGTAGCATTTCCAATCGGCAAGCCAACAACTCTCAATCTAGAATTATCAGTTTTATAAACGCTAACTTCTGATAATGTTTTGTTATCAAGTATGTTTAAAGCAGCTTGAGTTGTATGAAGATAGAATCTTCCGATGTCATCCGAAGCACTTGTTAGCACTTTATAATTATTCCCATTGTCTAATTTTGTAAAAGTTCCTTTAGTTCTATCTTCTAAAATCACCTCAATAGAAGAAGGAATATTTAATTTCTCAATGCTAAAAGTAATTTCTTTACCAGCACCTGCTTTTACTCCTACTGGAATAATCATACTTCCAATTTCTGCTTTTGGCAAAGATTGAACTTGGTATTTCTTGCCTTTGTCGTCTTTTAATAAATGAGTATAAACATCAAATTTAATATTTGCACCATTTCCAGTAAACACTTCTCCGTCTCCGCCATTGTCAAAACCTTTTGTAGCAGCGTCGTAATAAAGAACTCTTGCTTGTCTTTTAGAAGCACCGTCTGTAATTGAAAGTTTTATTTGAGATAAATCTGTCTTTTGGAAAGTTCCGCCAGTGGACTTTATAGCAGAATAATCAAAAGTTAAATTGCCAGTAGCCGTTGTTTTTACTTTTGCAAAAAAGCCTTGAGTTGGGGCTAATTTAAAGTTCATGGTAGACACTTTAGTTTCATAAGCACCCATATTTTGATCCCAAACCCAAATAGTTTCAGTAACAAGTTTTGCAGCATTGCTTGTTAGAAAAGGGTTACTATTTATATGAGTAGCATAAGGATTTCCTATTAAATTAAAACGATTGTTTGAATTGTCTATGGCTATAGAAACATCACCAGTATTAAAAGAAGTTCCAGTAAAAGAAATATCTCCTGCACTTTCTCTTTTTACAGAATAGCCTTTTCCTTTGGCAAAAGTACCACTACCGCCTCTTTGCATATAACTCCAAGTGTCGTTAGTTGTATTATAAGTTGAAATTCCTCTATTACTATTACTAGAGGCAATACTATTTGCAGTAACATAATCATCGTCATAAGTTTCACCAGTAACTGGGCTTGAAACAAGATACCAGTTTGTAGTAGTTAAGTTTCTGATGTAGGTAGCATTATTATTAACCGTAAGAGTGCCGTCAATTGTTAAAGAAGCGTCAGAATTAATTGTTATACCGCTAACACTTGCACTTGTACTACTACTAATTACAGGGTCATTAGAAGTTTTTCGGATAACTACATTATCTGAAATAGTAGGCACGGCACCTCCATCCCAGTTGCTAGCAGTTGCCCAGTCGGTGTCTGTTGTACCATTCCAATAAACATTACAATCTGTACTATAACTTGCTCCTGAAGGTTTTGTCCAACCAGAAGGCACAGATGCAACAGTAGTAGCATCTGCTTGAATACAAGTTAAATTAGAGTTAGAGGTAGCATCGAATATTGTTAGTTTGGTATTCTGACCATTTTTTACATTTAAACTTGTTAAGTTGTTAGTATAACACTCTAGTCTAGTTAAAGCAGTATTTTTACTTAGATCTAAACTTGTTAAGTTGTTAGTATAACACTCTAGTCTAGTTAAAGCAGTATTTTTACTTAGATCTAAACTTGTTAAGTTGTTAGTATAACACCATAGTGTAATCAAAGCAGTATTTTTACTTATATCCAAACTTGTTAATTGGTTCTCACTACAAAATAAAACAGTCAAATCAGTATTATTAGTTACATCTAAACTTGTTAGTTGATTAGCATCACAATCTAAATAATTCAAAGCAGTATTTTTACTTACATCTAAACTTGTTAAGTTGTTAGTATAACAATCTAACCTAGTTAAAGCAGTATTTTTACTTAGATCTAAACTTGTTAAGTTGTTAGTATAACACCCTAGTCTAGTTAAAGCAGTATTTTTACTTAGATCTAAACTTGTTAAGTTGTTAGTATAACACCATAGTGTAATCAAAGCAGTATTTTTACTTATATCCAAACTTGTTAATTGGTTCTCACTACAAGATAAAGTAGTCAAATCAGTATTATTACTTACATCTAAACTTGTTAGTTGATTAGCATCACAATCTAAATAATTCAAAGCAGTATTTTTACTTACATCTAAACTTGTTAAGTTGTTAGTATAACACTCTAGTCTAGTCAAAGCAGTATTTTTACTTACATCTAAACTTGTTAATTGGTTATCAAAACACTCTAGTTTAGTTAAAGCAGTATTTTTACTTACATCTAAACTTGGTAATTGGTTATCAAAACACTCTAGTCTAGTTAAAGCAGTAAAATGTTCAATTCCTGTTAGGTCAGAAATACTGCTATCAGAAACATCCAAACTAGCAACAGCCTGTATTTCACTATCACTCAATACATCATCATCGGTTGTGTCAATTGTATTTCCTGTGACAATTGCCATAAAATTAGCGTCAGGGAAGTTAATATCATTAATAGCAACTTGTCCCATCAAGCAAGTAGCATAAATCATAAAAACCGAAGTAATAAAAATATTTCTCATAGTATAAAAATCTAAGTGTTTAATATAGTATTGTTAATTGTTTTAAATAATTTTGCAAATATACATTAAATTAAATTTTAAAAAAAAATTAATAGCCTCGTCAAAAAAACTTTCTTGGTCTTTGTAACTGGCAGTTGCTACTTCTAAAATTGTAATTATACTTTAAAAAACTTTGTAAAGCTAAAAACTAATTTTTCTAACCAATTTACCAGTTTCTGTTTCTATCGAAATTATATAAATTCCGCTAGATAAATTTGGTAGGGAAATATCTTTTACGCCAGTAGAAGAAAATGAGTTGTTAATTATTTCCTGACCTAAAATATTATAAATTCTAACAGTAGCATTTCCAATCGGCAAGCCAACAACTCTCAATCTAGAATTATCAGTTTTATAAACGCTAACTTCTGATAATGTTTTGTTATCAAGTATGTTTAAAGCAGCTTGAGTTGTATGAAGATAGAATCTTCCGATGTCATCCGAAGCACTTGTTAGCACTTTATAATTATTCCCATTGTCTAATTTTGTAAAAGTTCCTTTAGTTCTATCTTCTAAAATCACCTCAATAGAAGAAGGAATATTTAATTTCTCAATGCTAAAAGTAATTTCTTTACCAGCACCTGCTTTTACTCCTACTGGAATAATCATACTTCCAATTTCTGCTTTTGGCAAAGATTGAACTTGGTATTTCTTGCCTTTGTCGTCTTTTAATAAATGAGTATAAACATCAAATTTAATATTTGCACCATTTCCAGTAAACACTTCTCCGTCTCCGCCATTGTCAAAACCTTTTGTAGCAGCGTCGTAATAAAGAACTCTTGCTTGTCTTTTAGAAGCACCGTCTGTAATTGAAAGTTTTATTTGAGATAAATCTGTCTTTTGGAAAGTTCCGCCAGTGGACTTTATAGCAGAATAATCAAAAGTTAAATTGCCAGTAGCCGTTGTTTTTACTTTTGCAAAAAAGCCTTGAGTTGGGGCTAATTTAAAGTTCATGGTAGACACTTTAGTTTCATAAGCACCCATATTTTGATCCCAAACCCAAATAGTTTCAGTAACAAGTTTTGCAGCATTGCTTGTTAGAAAAGGGTTACTATTTATATGAGTAGCATAAGGATTTCCTATTAAATTAAAACGATTGTTTGAATTGTCTATGGCTATAGAAACATCACCAGTATTAAAAGAAGTTCCAGTAAAAGAAATATCTCCTGCACTTTCTCTTTTTACAGAATAGCCTTTTCCTTTGGCAAAAGTACCACTACCGCCTCCTTGCATATAACTCCAAGTGTCGTTAGTTGTATTATAAGTCGCAATTCCTCTATTACTATTACTAGAGGCAATACTATTTGCAGTAACATAATCATCGTCATAAGTTTCACCAGTAACTGGGCTTGAAACAAGATACCAGTTTGTAGTAGTTAAGTTTCTGATGTAGGTAGCATTATTATTAACCGTAAGAGTGCCGTCAATTGTTAAAGAAGCGTCAGAATTAATTGTTATACCGCTAACACTTGCACTTGTACTACTACTAATTACAGGGTCATTAGAAGTTTTTCGGATAACTACATTATCTGAAATAGTAGGCACGGCACCTCCATCCCAGTTGCTAGCAGTTGCCCAGTCAGTGTCTGTGCCTGTCCATACAACGTAATTACAATCTGTACTATAACTTGCTCCTGAAGGTTTTGTCCAACCAGAAGGCACAGATGCAACAGTAGTAGCGTCTGCTTGAATACATGTTAAATTAGTATTAAACCTAGCATCAAATTTTGTCATATTAGCATTATTGCCATTTTTTACATCTAATCTTGTTAATTGGTTAGTAGAACAAGATAAATAAGTCAAAGCAGTATTACTACTTACATCTAAACTTGGTAATTGGTTAGAATAACATAATAAAGTAGTCAAAGCAGTATTTTTACTTACATCTAAACTTGGTAATTGGTTAGAAGAGCAATTTAAATCAGTCAAAACAGTATTATTAGTTACATCTAAACTTGGTAATTGGTTAGAAGAGCAATTTAAATCAGTCAAAACAGTATTATTAGTTACATCTAAACTTGGTAATTGGTTAGAAGAGCAATTTAAATCAGTCAAAACAGTATTATTAGTTACATCTAAACTTGCTAATCGGTTAGTATAACAATATAATTGAGTCAAAGCAGTATTTTTACTTACATCTAAACTTGGTAATTGGTTAGTATCACAAAATAAAGAAATCAAAGCAGTATTTTTACTTACATCTAAACTTGGTAATTGGTTAGAATGACATAATAAAGTAATCAAAGCAGTATTTTTACTTACATCTAAACTTGGTAATTTGTTATTATCACAATGTAATTCCTTCAAAGCAGTATTACTACTTACATCTAAACTTGTTAATTGGTTAGAATAACAAAATAAATCAGTCAAAGCAGTATTTTTACTTACTTCTAAACTTGGTAATTTGTTATTATCACAATGTAATTCCTTCAAAGCAGTATTACTACTTACATCTAAACTTGTTAATTGGTTAGAATAACAAGATAAATAAGTCAAAGCAGTATTTTTACTTACATCTAAACTTGTTAATTGGTTATCAAAACACTCTAGTCTAGTTAAAGCAGTAAAATGTTCAATTCCTTTTAGGTCAGAAATACTGCTATCAGAAACATCCAAACTAGCAACAGCCTGTATTTCACTATCACTCAATACATCATCATCGGTTGTGTCAATTGTATTTCCTGTGACAATTGCCATAAAATTAGCGTCAGGGAAGTTAATATCATTAATAGCAACTTGTCCCATCAAGCAAGTAGCATAAATCATAAAAACCGAAGTAATAAAAATATTTCTCATAGTATAAAAATCTAAGTGTTTAATATAGTATTGTTAATTGTTTTAAATAATTTTGCAAATATACATTAAATTAAATTTTAAAAAAAAATTAATAGCCTCGTCAAAAAAACTTTCTTGGTCTTTGTAACTGGCAGTTGCTACTTCTAAAATTGTAATTATACTTTAAAAAACTTTGTAAAGCTAAAAACTAACTTTCCTATCCAATTTGCCAGTTTTTGTTTCTATTTGAACTATATAAATCCCGCTGGATAGAGGTGGTAATGAAATGTCTTTTAAACCAATTGTTGAAAATGAGTTATTAATTATTTCTTTGCCTAAAATATTATAAATTCTAACAGTAGCATTTCCAATCGGCAAACCAACAACTCTTAATCTAAAATTATCAACTTTATAAATGCTAATACTTTCTGATAATGTTTTATTATCGGCGATGTTTAATGGTTTACATTCTGTATTATAACTTGCTCCTGCATCTTTTATCCAACTAGAAGGTATAGCAGACGCATCATCTACTTGAATACATGTTAAATTAGTATTAAACCTAGCATCAAATATTGTCATATTAGCATTATTACCATTTTTTACATTTAAACTTGTTAATTGGTTAGTATGACAATTTAAAGAAGTCAAAACAGTATTTTTACTTACATCTAAACTTGGTAATTTGTTATTATCACAATATAATCTAGTCAAAGCAGTATTATTACTTACATCTAATCCTGGTAATTGGTTATAAGAGCAATTTAAATCAGTCAAAACAGTATTATTAGTTACATCTAAACTTGCTAATCGGTTAGTATAACAATATAATCTAGTCAAAGCAGTATTATTACTTACATCTAAACTTGTTAATTGGTTAGTATGACAATTTAAAGAAGTCAAAACAGTATTATTAGTTACATCTAAACTTGCTAATCGGTTAGTATAACAATATAATCTAGTCAAAGCAGTATTTTTACTTACATCTAAACTTGGTAATTTGTTATTATCACAATGTAATTCCTTCAAAGCAGTATTTTTACTGACATCTAAACTTGGTAATTTGTTATTATCACAATGTAATTCCTTCAAAGCAGTATTTTTACTGACATCTAAACTTGTTAATTGGTTAGAATAACAATATAAAATAGTCAAAGCAGTATTTTTACTGACATCTAAACTTGTTAATTGGTTAGAATAACAATATAAAATAGTCAAAGCAGTATTTTTACTTACATCTAAACTTGGTAATTGGTTAATATGACAATATAAATAAGTCAAAGCAGTATTTTTACTTACATCTAAACTTGTTAATTGGTTATTACTACAATTTAATCTAGTCAAAGCAGTAAAATGTTCAATTCCTTTGAGGTTAGCTATTTTTTGATTATTACCTTTTCCAAAGCCATTAACATCCAAAGTAGTAACCGCAGCTATTTCACTTTCACTCAATACATCATCCTCGGTTGTATCAATTGCATTTCCTGTGACAATTGCCCTAAAATTAGCGTCAGGGAAGTTAATATCATTAATATCAACTTGTCCCATTAAGCAAGTAGCATAAATCATAAAAACCGAAGTAATAAAAATATTTCTCATAATATAAAAAAATTTTAAAGATTAATAATTCTGCAAATATAAAAAAAAAATTAAAAAGGCAGATTCAATTAGCAAATTCAACTTTTTGAGTTACATATTTTAAAAATAATCTATAAAATAGTATTTTCGCAGTCAATAATACGCTATAAATGAATCCAAATAAAACAGTCGCTTTTTATACTTTAGGTTGTAAACTAAACTTCTCGGAAACCTCAACTATTTCTCGCAATTTTGAAAATGCTGGCTTTAAAAAAGTTAAATTTGAAGAAAAAGCAGATGTCTATGTTATCAATACTTGCTCGGTAACTGAAAAGGCAGACAAGCGCTTTAAGAGTATTATCAAAAAAGCTTTAAAAACAAACGACGAAGCTTTTTTAATTGCGGTCGGTTGTTATGCACAACTCAAACCTTCGGAATTAGTAGCAGTTGATGGTGTGGACGTAGTTTTAGGGGCAACAGAAAAATTTAATATTACTAATTATATAAGCGATCTTACAAAAAACCCAGTCGGCGAAGCCTATTCTTGCAAAATTTCGGACGCAAGGTTTTATATAGACTCTTATGCTGTCGGCGATAGAACTCGGGGTTTTTTGAAAGTACAAGATGGCTGTGATTATAAATGCACTTACTGCACAATTCCTTTGGCACGTGGGCTTTCTAGAAGCGGAACCCTGCAAAATATAATCGAAAGTGCCAAAGAGATGTCTAAAAAACAGATTAAAGAAATTGTATTGACAGGCGTTAATATCGGCGACTACGGTAAGGGAGAATTTGGAGATAAAAATCATAGACATACTTTTTTAGACCTAATAAAAGAGTTAGATAAAATAAATGATGTCAGTCGTTTTCGTATTTCATCTATAGAACCCAATTTATTAAAAGATGAAATAATAGAATTTGTTTCTAACTCAAATAGTTTTGTGCCTCATTTTCACGTTCCGCTTCAATCGGGAAGCAACGAAATTTTAAAAAAAATGAAACGCCGTTACAACCTAAAAACTTACACAAATAGAATGTTAAAAATTAAAAGTACGATGCCAAACGCCTCTATTGGGGTAGATGTTATTGTCGGATTCCCTGGCGAAACGGACGATATGTTTTTAGAAACTTATGATTATTTAAACAAATTAGATGTTTCATATTTACACGTTTTTACCTACTCCGAAAGAGCAAACACAGAAGCCTCAAAAATGGACGGTGCAATAAGTAAAAATATTCGCACAAAACGAAGTAAAATGTTAAGAGTTTTATCTGCTAAAAAAACACGTGCTTTTTATGAAAGCCAAATCGGAAGCACTCATACCGTCCTGTTTGAAAATGAAAATAAAAAAGGCTATATCAACGGTTTTACAGAGAATTATGTAAAAGTCAAAACTCCATGGAATCCTAAATTATCAAATACCTT
The DNA here is from genome assembly GCA_963422315.1 of uncultured Polaribacter sp. Lineage (GTDB taxonomy): Bacteria > Bacteroidota > Bacteroidia > Flavobacteriales > Flavobacteriaceae > Polaribacter. The sequence continues at coordinate 1,948,958 of OY729423.1, read as the reverse complement.
GCTTAAAGTAGAACTTACAGAAATTGACGAGGACGGCATTGTTAGAGTTAATTTTGTGTAGTTTAATATTCTAAAATTAATTACAATTTAAAAAAATACTAATGAATTTTAAAGAAAGTTTAACTCTAGAAATATTTAAAGTTATTTCTAGAGCTTCAGAAGAACTAAATGTAAAAAGCTATGTAGTAGGAGGGTATGTTCGTGATTTTTTTTTAAAAAGGGACTTTGCAAAGGACATTGATATTGTGGTAGTCGGCAACGGAATAGAGTTAGCATTAAAAGTTTCAAATTTTTTATCAAACAAACCTAAAATTCAGAATTTCAAAAACTACGGCACGGCAATGCTTCGGTATAAAAATATTGAAATCGAATTTGCAAGTGCCAGAAAAGAGTCGTATTTAGAAAATAGCAGAAACCCAAAAGTATTTTTTAGCAATTTACAAGACGATCAAAACCGTAGAGACTTTACTATAAATGCACTAGCCTTGAGTTTAAGTAAAGATAATTACGGCGAATTGTTAGATTCTTTTAATGGGCTAAAAGATTTAAAAAACAAAATTATAAGAACTCCGAGAGACCCAGATATTACTTATTCAGATGACCCTTTAAGGATGCTTCGCGCTATTCGTTTTGCAACAGAATTAAATTTTAAAATAGAAAAGAAATCGTTAATAGCAATTTCTAGAAACGCACTCAGGTTAAAAATTATAACAAAGGAGCGAATTGTTAGTGAGCTTCATAGAATTTTATCGGCAGAGAAGCCTTCCGTAGGGTTTTTGTTATTAGAAAAAATGGGGTTGCTATCGCAAATTCTACCAGAGCTTTACGCTTTAAAAGGAATAGACATAATTGAGGGAAAAAAACATAAAGACAACTTTTATCACACTTTAGAAGTAATAGATAATATTTCTAAAACTACTAACAATATTTGGTTAAGGTGGGCAGCACTGCTACACGATATCGGCAAAAGTCCGACCAAAAAATTTGATAAAAAAACAGGCTGGAAGTTTCATTCTCACGAGTTTGTAGGGTCAAAAATGGTATATAAAATATTTAAAAGACTAAAAATGCCTTTAAACGATAAAATGAAATTTGTACAAAAAATGGTGCTATTAAGTTCTCGCCCGATCGTTTTAGCAAGTGATGTTACAGATTCTGCTATTAGGCGACTGGTCTTTGACGCAGGCGATGATATAAATTCGTTAATGACACTTTGCAAGGCAGATATAACTACTAAAAACCATGAGAAATATAAGCGTTATCATAAAAACTACGAGATTATTAAAAAAAAGATAAAGGAAGTTGATGAGCGGGATAGATTGCGTAATTTTCAGCCACCTATAAGCGGTGAAGAAATTATGAAAACTTTTAATTTAAAGCCGTCTAAAGAAATTGGTCAAATAAAAGAAGCGATAAAAGAGGCTATTTTAGATGGTAAAATCCCAAATGAATATAAATCTTCTTACGAATATATGTTGAAAAAAGGAAAAGAATTAGGGCTAAAATTGTGATGTTTATATTTAGCCAAAACTTTGCATCGTTACTAATTTATAGTACTCTCCTTTTTTAGCTAGTAATTTATCATGTTTTCCTTGTTCTACAATTTCCCCTTTTTTCATAACAATAATATTGTCTGCTTTTTGAATAGTAGAAAGTCGGTGTGCAATAATCAACGAAGTTCTGTTTTTCATCATTTTATCTAACGCAGCTTGCACTAATTTTTCAGACTCTGTATCAAGCGAGGATGTAGCTTCGTCTAAAATCATAATAGGCGGATTTTTTAAAATAGCACGTGCTATAGATAATCGCTGTTTTTGTCCGCCAGAAAGAGTGTTTCCTCCATCTCCAATTATAGTTTTAAACTGACTTGGCAAATTTTTGATAAATTCATAAGAATTTGCAATTTTAGATGCCGCTTTAACCTGCGAGAAGTTAGCATTCTCCATTCCTAATTTTATATTGTTTTCTACGGTGTCGTTAAATAAAATAAGATCTTGAGTTACTATTCCCATCAAGTCTCGCAACGACTTTTGAGTTATGTTTTTTATGTTAACTCCATCGATTAAAATCTCGCCTTTTTCTACATCATAAAAACGAGCTATTAAATTAGCTAAAGTAGTTTTTCCGCTACCGGACTGACCGACTAATGCGATTTTTTCTCCTTTTTTTAAGGTAAAAGAAAAGTTCTTTAAAACATATTCATCTTTATATTTAAAGTAGATATTTTTAAATACAATTTTATCCGTAAAATCAGTTTTTACTATTGTGTTTTTACTATCTAAAGCACTGTTTTCGATGTTCAAAATTTCCATTATTCTTCCAGCAGAGGCATTCCCCTTTTGAATTTTGTAAAACGCCACAGAAATTGCCTTTGCCGGATTTAAGACCAAGTAGAATAAGCCTATATATCCAAAAAAATCTTGCGGATTCATTGTGCTGCTCTCACTTAAAACCATTTTACCACCAAACCAAAGTATTAAAATTATAGTTGTTGAACCTAAAAACTCACTCATAGGCGAGGCTAACGACTGCTTGTGAAGGACGTTAGTCATTAAATTTTTAAATTTAGATGTAGAATTTAAGAATTTTTTGGTAATACTATTTTCGGCGTTAAATCCTTTTATAACTTTTAAACCAGTTAAAGTTTCTTCTATAAACGATAAAAATAAGCCTACTTCATTTTGAGCTTTTATAGATTTTGCTTTTAATTTTTTACTTATAAACGAGATAATAAACCCAGAAATTGGCAGTAAAACGAAAACAAATATAGTTAGCTTAAGGCTAATTGCCAGCATTGATGCTAAAGTTAAAATAATTGTAAGTGGTTCTCTTACAATAGTTTCTAAAGATGTTAAAAACGACTCTTCAACTTCATAAACGTCGGTCGTCATTCTTGCTATTGTGTCTCCTTTTCTTTTTTCAGAAAAGTAGCTAATCGGTAATTCTACTATTTTGGTGTACAACTTATCTCTTAAATCTTTAACCACATTTGTTCTTAAAAACACCAAAATAAAAGATGCAAAATATCTAAATAAATTCTTGAGAAAAAATAATGTAAAAGATAAAACACAGATAAATAAAAGTGCTTTTTCTATTCCTTCGGTTTCTATAAGGTGAGTTACTTTATAGTTTAAAGACTCTTTTAGATAGTCAAAAAGTTTAAAAATTCCGTTGTAAACAGGCTTTTTATATACTCGTTCTTCTTGACCGAATAAAATTCCTAAAATTGGAATAAAGCTAAAAACAGAAAGAACGTTAAAAACTGCATATAAAACATTGAACAAAACGTTTAGCCAGACAAACTTTCTGTAAGGATTAGCAAGTTTCAAAATTGCTCTAAAATGATTCATCAATTCAGTTTCATGTCGCTTATAATTCTTTGTATTTTTGCATCTAATTCAGCTTCAACAACTTCTGCATTTTCCGAACTGTCTAACTTTTTGTTTACGCTAAAGTAAAATTTTATTTTAGGTTCCGTACCGCTCGGCCTTGCTATTACTTTTGTGCCAGATAATGTTTTAAAAATCAACACATTAGACTTCGGTAAATCTATTTTAGTTTCTGCTCCAGTAATAATGTTTTTTTGAATAGAAGTCTGATAATCTAATAAAAATTTAACTCTTTCTCCATTAATTTCTTTTATAGGATTGTTGCGAATTTCACTTAACATTTTTTGTATTAGCTCGTTTCCGTGCATTCCTTTTTTGGTTATAGAAATTAAATGTTCTTTATAAAATTTATTTTTAATATAAATATCTAATAACTCTTCGTAAAAAGAGCTGTCGTTTTGTTTTGAATAAGCTGCAATTTCACAGGCCAAAAGTGTGGCAGTAACAGCATCTTTGTCGCGTAAAAAATCTCCGACCATAAATCCGAAACTTTCTTCACCACCAGCGATAAAATCAAGATTAGGAAAGTCTCTAATTGCTTTAGCAATCCACTTAAAGCCAGTTAAAACAACTTTAGTTTCAACGCCATAAGATGTAGCTACTTCGTTTACCAGTTCAGTAGAAACAATAGTTGACCCTACAAATTGATTTCCGTTAATTTTACCGTTTTTATTCCACTTTTTTAAAAGAAATTCTAGCATAACAACCATGGCTTGGTTACCATTCATTAATTTCATATTTCCTTTTAAATCTCTTACGGCAACTCCTAATCTATCGCAGTCGGGGTCTGTTCCGATGACTATATCTGCTCCTATTTTATTTGCTTGTTTAATTGCTAATTCTAATGATTCTGGCTCTTCAGGATTTGGGTATTTTACTGTGGGAAAGTCGCCGTCTGGTAATTTTTGTTCTTCTACAATATGTACGTTTGTATATCCTGCTTTAGATAGAACTATTGGGACTGAAACAATGGAGGTTCCGTGTAAAGAAGTAAATACTATTTTTAAGTTTTTTCTATTAATATTTTCAAATAATAAGCCGTTTTTGACTGATTCTGATACGAATGCTTCGTCTAAATCCTTGCCGATATATTTAATTAAATTTTCGTTTAAATTAAAATTAATGTCCGAAAAATTTAGTGAATTTACTTTATCAATAATTTTATTGTCGTGTGGAGGAACGATTTGCCCGCCGTCTGCCCAGTATATTTTATATCCGTTGTACTCTGGCGGATTATGTGATGCAGTAAGAACAATACCAGCTTCGCATTTCAAATAACGCACGGCAAAAGACAACTCTGGTGTTGGACGTAAGTCTTCAAACAAATAAACTTTTATGTTATTTGCCGATAATACGTCTGCAACATCTTTGGCAAATTTTTTACTGTTATGCCTGCAATCATAAGCTATTACAACTTTTAATTGAGGTTTTTTAATATTTTCTAACAAATAATTAGACAAGCCTTGAGTTACTCTACCCAAAGTATATTTGTTTATTCTGTTAGTCCCAACTCCCATTATTCCACGAATACCTCCAGTGCCAAATTCTATGTTTTTGTAGAAGCTATTCAATAGGTCTTCAGAGTTGTCGGTAATTAACTTTTGAACCTCTGCTTGGGTTTCAGCATCAAAATTCGGAGTTAGCCATTGTTTTGCCTTGTGTAGAATTTCTTCTTTCATTAATATTTTATAAAAAATTTAATACAAATATACATTTAGAAATACTACTATCCTATAAAAAAGGTTTACTTTTTAAAAGACTGTTACCTAAATCTTTACAATTAAGTAAAAGAATTTGCTGTAATGTTTGTGAATTTCAAATCAATTAGAAAAGATACAATTTTGGGTTATTTGTAACTATATTCCTGCTTCTGCTTACTGGTAAGGTAATTAAAAGCGTATTTTTCACACTATGTATATTATGATTGTGAGGATGCAAGTCAAAACGGTGGTATGCGTAAATATACTAATAGATGCAAGAGGGCAGTTTATGAAACTGAAAGAGTAGAAATTAAACAATGTTATTCTACCAAAGTTTTTTTAACTGTTTTTGGAGGATACTCTTTGCCAACACATTTTTTCCTCCAGCAATAATTTCTAACAGTTTGATTTTGTGACTCGTATTTTTTAGACCTCGGTCTCTTAACAATTGGGTAAAAACTTCTTTTGATTTCATCTCTTTTAAAATTTTACGCGTATTCCCAAAACAACACTCCTTCCGTTTTCGTCCGAAAAGTAACGCAATCTATTCAAATAATCTCGATAACTTACATCAAATATGTTGGTTGCTTTGGCATATACATTGATTTTTGATTTTTGCCATTTTATTTCTGTGCCTAATTGGAGTCCAAACAATTGATAGGCTTCTGGAGGAAAAATAAAATCTTGCCCTTGCTCATAATGCGTTTGCTCCCAAACATATTTATAGTTTAACCTCACATAACTGTTGCTAAATTTACCTCCTTTTGAAAAGTTATATTCAAAATTTGTTAATAAATTATTTGCGGGCATGTCAATCAATGGTTGATTTTCTGATAGATTATTTCCTCTCAAAAAACTATACTTTGCTCCTAATTTCATTTGGGAAGTAAACTGGTATGTTGTCGCCATGTCCAAGCCAAAAATTTTAACATTTGCTTGGTTATATGCTCTAATTCTAAATGCTCCCCTTGTGGTAACATCAATTTCCTCGTTTTCATCTCCCACCAAAGGTTTTAAAAAAATATAATCATGGACATATTGATGATGTATCAAACTTTCAAAAAACAATTTTTGATGAATGTTTCCCTCAAAACTTAAAGTCGTTTTCAATCCTATTTCTTGTTTCAAATCTCTATCTCCTTTTTCAACAGTCGCCACACCTTGATGCAGTCCATCACTATACAACTCATTTATTCCAGGATTTCTTGAGGTCAAACCTGTATTAAAAGCGATATGTAATTTTTTGGAAGTCTTATACATCGTCCCAAAAACCAAACCCACTTTGTGAAAATAATTATTATATCTAACAATAACACTTTCCAAGTATTCGTTTCCTGTTGTATTACTTATTTTTGATTCCTTTTGAATGGTCGCTACATTTTGAAATGTAAAATTATATCTAGCTCCTAACTCATACATCCACTTTTTGCTTTTATAGGTTGCCAAACCAAAACCTCCTATTTGATGAGACAAGTAATCTGGAATAAGTGGCAATACCCCAGTTTCTTCGTTGCTATTGGTGTTGTTTGTAAAAGTATATTGGATGCCTTGTTTTAGTTGCCATAAACCAACCTGATGCTCGTGTTTTGCTTCCAATTGATGGGTTGCTTGGTTAATTTTTAATGCAGGTATATTAGAGCGTCCTTGTCTTCGTACATCAAACTCTCGTCTTAAATTTAACTGCCCCGAATACATTAATCTGTACCATTCTTTTTCCGAAACATTATATTGATGCGTTAATTTTAACAAATGATGGTGGACTTTTTGCCTAGGAGACTTAATATCATAAGAAAACGCATCTTCAGTATTGAAAGGAACAGACTGGGTCAAAGCACCTTCCAAATCACTCTTTGTACTTAAATGAGTACCTCTTAAAATCCCTATTTCAGTGTTAAACGAACTGATGTACATTTTTGTAAACATGTTCGATTTCCACTGCTTTTTTAATTGTAACGCTAGGTTTGCTTCTCCAAGTCCTGTATTGGTTAAATAGTAATTAGGAGTAGTTCTGTCTCCATATTTTTTTAAAGTCCCAATTACTCTCCAATCAAATAACTTACTTGACTTTTCCATCGTTAAATTTGTCCCTACACCATTGCCGTTGGTCTCAAAAAAAGAATTAACCGCCCCGTGTAAATGTCCATCATCACTTATTTTTTTGGGTTCAACAGCGATCAAACTTCCCAAAGAACTTCCTTGATATTCTAATACGCCCACTCCTTTAATTACTCTTAAACGATTGGCAATCATAGGGTCAATTTCAGGACTATGATCAACCCCCCATTGTTGTCCGCTTTGTACAATGCCGTTGTTTAAAATCATTACTCTATTGCCGTACATTCCATGGACAACGGGTTTAGAAACACCACTCCCCATTGTTAATGTATTTACGCCCACCAACTCCTCTAATAAGTTTCCTAAATTTTGATTTGCATTTTCTTGTATTTTTTGTGCGTTTATTTGCTGCACAGATACGGTCGTATTTTCTCGTTTATGTCCTAACAAATAAACGCCATCTAGCATTTGTACATAATGCTCCATACTTATTTCTAAAGTTTTAGATGCTTTTAGGTGTAAGTGTATCCGCTTGGTTTCACAGCCTATATGGGTAATTTCTAAGTGATAATATCTATTGCAGAGATTTGAAAACTCAAAAAAACCGTTTTCATTGGTACTCATCCCAACAGACAACTCCACTATATAAACATAAGCATCTGGAAGAGGCTTGTCTGTAAAACTTTCTTTTACAAGCCCTTTTAATACAAAATGGCATTCTTGTGCAACAAAATTTGTACACAAAAACGCCATAATTATAAAAACAAATTTATTTTTACACACTATTTATTTTAATTCAAAAGTAGCTTCTATATCTGTTTCGCCCCCTGCATTTGTTGGGTCATTAATGGTAACTCCACTTGCGGTTTTGTTAGGTTCGTGCTTCAAAACAATGGTCAATGTCCCTCCGCTGTAAGACGCATCTGTGATTAGTTTTGTCGCCAATCCTAAATTTTCATCACTATAAGAAACCGTTAAGCCATTAGGCGTTTTGGTAAAGAAAAATTGATGTTCGTCAATTTCCTCCTTAATTTCCGCCGTAATGTCCTCCGAGGGGTCTTCCGCCTCGTTTGATAATGTAATCACTCCGTCATACGTTGTACTCGCTGCTAAAGTCCCATTGGTAATTTCTGGTTGATGCGTTGTCCCATCTGCGTCCAAATCTTTATACACCGAAACCACCTTGTTGCCACCACCCTCTGGAGTTAAAGTATAAGTTAACGTGGTAATCAATTCTTCCTCATGAGGAATTTCTGGGTCGTCTTGCTTACAAGAGTACAAAATCGATAAAACCATAAAAATTGCTAAAGTTTTTGTTGTTTTCATTTTAAATACAGGTTAATTATTATTTATAAAATTGATGGCAAATATAGTGCTTTTTTATTAAACACAACATTGTTGCAATATGTTTTTTTTAGCTGTCAATTTATAAAGTGATTACCTTGCAACGGTCTTATTATGTATATTATGATTGTTGAGGACAGTAGAGATAATGGAAGTTTACACAAGTCGTGTACGAGTTCGAATGTAGGAGGGCAGTTTTTTGTTTGGCTTTGAGTTTTACTGGGTAGTAGTAATTATTAAATTAAAACTATGTTTTTAAAACTGATATTTGGAGGAGTTTAAAATTTTATAAGTTACTTATTATAAGTTAATTACAAGTATAAAGTTTTTTGTAATAATACTAATGTTTTAAATATTAAGACTTTCATGGTACTTTCAAAAACTTTCATAGTACTGTATGAAACATTTTCATAGCACTATTTAAATTATCTAAAGTTAAGTAGTTTTCAAAAAAAGGGAGTTTGCTTTTTAAAAGCTGGATAAAACATATAAGTTTACGGAAGTTAAAAGAGATTTTTTGGGGTAGTTTTGAGTTTTATTCGGCAGTGGTAATTTATAAATTTAGCTTTTCTTTTATTGTATAGTTATTTTGGGGTGCTTTATGTCTTATAATAAGTTCTCCTAAAAAACCGGCAAGGAAAAGCAAAGTTCCTAAAATCATAGAAGTTAGGGCTATATAAAACCACGGATTGTCCGTAACTAAATTTGTTTTAACTCCATTTATAAGTTTATGAACTTTGTAAGCTCCGATATAAAAGGCTAAAATAGTTCCAAAAAAAAACATTAGGGTGCCAAACAAGCCGAAAAAGTGCATCGGTCTTTTGCCAAATTTTGATAAAAACGATATGGTTATTAAGTCTAAAAAGCCGTTTATAAATCTATTAATTCCAAATTTAGTTTTGCCGTATTTTCGTGCTTGATGTTTGACTATTTTTTCTCCGATATTTGTAAACCCTTCATTTTTAACTAATACTGGTATATATCTGTGCATTTCGCCACTTACTTCTATGTTCTTTACAACTTCTTTTTTATATGCTTTTAGTCCACAATTAAAGTCGTGTAATTTTAATTTAGAGGTCTTTCTTGCTATTATATTAAATAATAATGAAGGAATGTTTTTTGTGAAAAAATTGTCGTGTCGTTTCTTTTTCCAGCCAGAGATTAGGTCGTAATTTTTATTGATAATTAGGTCGTATAAATCAGGAATTTCTTTGGGGCTATCTTGTAAATCGGAGTCTAACGTAATTACGACTTTTCCTTGTGCGGTTTTGAAACCAGAGTTTATAGCTTGAGATTTTCCATAATTTTTTCTAAAACGAACTCCTTTTATATTATTGTCTTTTTTAAATAATTGCTTAATTACTATCCAAGAATTGTCAGTACTGCCGTCATCAATAAAAATAATTTCGTATAAAAATTTTTCGGATTTCAAAACTTTTGCAATCCAATTGTATAATTCTTGCAAGGATTCTTCTTCGTTAAATACTGGTATTACTAACGAAATATCCATGTTTTTTTAGTTTTAATCAATTACCTGAAGTTGTACAATTTTTATCTAAAAAGCTGTTCAAATTTTAGAATTAACTTAAGCCTCTGTATCCTCTGTTTTTTTCATTATAGCAGAGGCAATTGCAGATATAATAAAACCAAAAAACGCCGACGTTACTAAAATAATTACAGATATAGAAGCTGTAGATTGAAATTTTTGTGCTATTTCTTTAGCTTTTTCGATATCAGATTCTGTCAAACCTTGGTTAATCCACTTTTGATTTTGCAACTCCATAGCTCTTTCTAAATAAGTCGGATCAATATAGTTCATAAAAATATAAGTATAAACTACTGCAATTACGGCGTTAACCATTGAAATTCCTAAACCGATTTTAACTCCTTCGCCCCAAGAAAGTAAGCCATTATTAACCTCTTTAATCTTTTTAATACCTAGCACAACAATAGCTATCATTGCAATAGTGCCAGCCAAATTACCTACCCATTCAAAATCCAACAAGCTACCTGTTGCAAAAAGAGTTAGATTAACTAAAATACCGATTACACCTAAATAAAAACCATAATTTAATATGATGCTTTTACTATTAATTTGATTTTCCATATTCTAAAATATTTTTTAATTTTATCCCGCAAATATAGGTGTTTCATTTTAATATTTAATATTTTTAAAATATTATTTTTTAATTGTCTAAAAATAAATTTATTATGTGTTTATAAATGTTGCCTAAAGTAAATAAGTCTATGTGTTAAGTATTTTAAAAAAAAATTTAATCTATAAAAAGCTAATTTTAACCAAAAAACACAAATTCATATAGGGGCAAACTATAATATTTGTTGCATTTAATTATTTGCTAATTAAAATTATTTAACAAATATTATTTTTTATACATATAAGATTATTTTATACATTTGTTTTTTTTTATAAATTAAAATAATAAAACAATGGTAAAAAACATTTTAGCTTTAATAAGCATTTTAGCTTTTTCTATTAATGTAAAAGCTCAAGTTGGATTCGAAAGCATTCTTCTTGCAAATGAAGATGACGCAAACAAATTAATGACTGCTTATTTTTCGCCTAGTATAGAGGGTTTTATTTTTGGCATGAGTAATGGTTGGGTACATACAGCTAAAGTTCATAAGAAACTCGGATTTGATATAACATTTTCTTATATCGGTTCTATCCCCTCTGAACAAAACAAAACATTTAGCATTGACGCTCTTGAGCTTACTTCAATAAAAGGTGCTTCTACTGCACAAACATTTGTTGGGTCTTCTACTAAAACTGAATTAGAAGTTACAAGAACAGTTACTATTAATAATCCAGATTCACCAGTAAATGGTAGGCAACAAGAAGTAACGGCACCGTTAACTTTGCCAGGAGGAGTAATTGACGATTTTCCGCTAAATGCTATTCCCTCACCAGCAGTCCAAGTAAGTGTTGGACTTCCATTTAAAACAGATGTTATGTTAAGATTGTTACCTAACACTAATATTGGCGGTAGCAATGCTAATTACAAAAGAAAAATAAACATGTTCGGAGTTGGTTTAAAGAAAGAAATTACAAGTTTGTTTGGTCCCATGAAAAGAACTCCGCTACACGTTTCTTTGCTAACTGCCTTTACAAACATGAATTTCTCTTACGAACTTCAAGATAAAAGCACAACCAACTTTATAATAGAAAATAGTTTGGCAGAATTTAAGTTGAACACATTTACAGTCCAAGCTATAGCCTCTCTTAATTTTCCTATTATAAATGTTTATGGTGGTTTCGGATATAGTAGCGGAAGCTCAAGTTTAAAGTTTAGTGGTAAATATCAAGGGCGTTATAGCTATACTATTTTAGATAAACAATATACAGAGACATTAGATTTGACTGTTCCGAATTTAGATTTTAGTGCTAGTGGTTTTAGAACAACATTGGGAACTAGGTTAAGTTTAGGGTTTTTTAAAATAATTACCGATTATACAATCCAAAAGTATAATAGTTTTAATCTTGGTTTGGCGTTTAGTTTCAGATAAAAGTATATAATAAAAAAATATTAAGTTTATAAAAAAATATAAAAAATGAAATTACTAATAATTATTTTTATAGCAGTTTTGGTTGCTACAGCTATAGCTATATCAATAGTAAAATATTTACCACTAAAACACAGGTGGACAGCGTCTTTGGGATTAACTATATTATCAATTTTTTTGGTTTATAAAATTTACAGTGGCATTATGGAGCCAATTAATTTTGATAAAGATAAAATAGAAAGGTATTCTAAAGTCGTCAAAAATTTAAAAATTATAAGAGATGCCCAGATAAATTATTTTAAAGTAAAAGGTAAATATACTAAAGACAAGCAAGAGCTTATAAAACTAATTGACAACGAGAAAATAGCTATAACAGAAACGGTAACTATTGTTAAAAAAGAGAATAGAGGAGGAGGCATAATTATTGACGTAGAAGAAAAAAAAATTGATACAATTGGTTATGAACCGGTTTTAAAGTATTTTGAAAATAGAGACTATAAAAATATGTTTAAGGTGCCAGGGGTAAGAGGCAAAGAATTTGATATAGAGTTAGGGTTTGTAGAAAAAATTCAAGGTTTATTAGTGCCGACTTTTTATATAAAGACTGAAAAAAGACATGTTTTAAAAGGAATGGATGAGTCGTTATTAAAAGAGGAGTTAGAAGCAATTGCTACTGACCAAATTAAAGGAGAATTTATTTCGGTAGGCTCATTAGATGAAGTAACAACTGGCGGTAATTGGCCACCATTTTATGATAAAAAATAAATTGCTAAAAAAAAACAATAGTACTTATAAAGAAAACAACAAAAAAATTAAGCTATCTGTACAATTTAATTTAAGTAGATTCTCTTTCTGTATTTCAAAAGTAAGTACATCCGAAAATATTTATTTTTCAGAATATGTATTTCAAGAAAAGCAAGCAACACCAGAATTGTTGTTAAACAAAATTGAGCAAGTTTTTAAAACAGATACTCATTTACAAAAAGATTTTTCTTCGCTATTAGTAGTCCACCAAAATAATTTATTTACGCTTGTGCCAAACAAGTATTTTTCTGAAGATTTAATTAAAAATTATTTAAAATTAAATGTAAAAATTTTAGAAACTGACTTTATGGCTCACGATAAAATCAAAAGCATTAAAGCTAAAAATATTTATATCCCTTATGTTAATATTAACAATTACTTATTTCAAAACTTCGGCGAATTTGAGTATAGGCATCACATCACTTTATTAATAGAAAAACTACTTTCGAACCCTTTAAGAAGTAGCGAAGAGGTAGCATATATTAATGTTTCAAAAAGTTTATTCGATATAGTAATATTAAAAAACAGAGAACTAATCTTTGCAAACACTTTTACTTACGATACCAAAGAAGATTTTATTTATTATATTTTGTTTGCGTTCGAGCAATTAAAACTTCCTACCGAAAACACAAAAGTATATTTTTTAGGAGCGATTAACTTAAAATCTGAGTTATATAAAATAGCTTTTACATACATCAGGAACATTTATTTTTTTAAAAATAGAGATACAATTTTTGATTATTTAAACTTTTCAAAACACTCTAATTAAGCAACATTCACAACAGGTTTATTTAGGAATCACCGCACTAATAGGGTCGGACATTCTAGATTTGCCGTTTTTATTAACAAATTCGGCACGAATATAAGCCTCCATTTTCTCGTACTTTGTATCAAAATTTAAGGTAATGTTGCTTTTGCCCGTAGTTACAAAAAGATTATAATCATCGTCCTTAGGCATCGGCGATTCGGTAGAAACAATAGCCACAAAAACGTTAATTTCCCAGCCTTTTGGCGTGTGAGTATAGTTAATTGCTGCTTTTGGGTTTTTAATAGAAACCTGAATTACGATAGTACTTTGGCGAAGTTCAATAACGTCTAAACTTGGAATTTCTTCTGGCGGCTTGTTAGGACTTTGTTTTTTGTCGATATGAATATAAAGTTTTTTATAATCCTCTTCCGTTAGAGTAATAGTAGCATTATTTTTTAGTGTTTGCTGCATTTTAGTATAAGCCTTTTCAAAAGCCTCTCTTAATGTATTTCGCTGTGCAACCAGAACAGAAGTGCGAGAAGCTTTGTCTTCTGCTTTCGGAAAAATCTCATTCCACTGGTCTAGATAATCTTCCAATCCTTTAGTTAATTCTTCTGAATATCCTAATCTTTTTAGATTAGCTCTCAAATAAGGTACGGCGATGTTTACTTCTTCGTTGAAAGTTTTTAATGGTAACATAATATTTAAAAATTTAAAGTTTAATAATTAGTTTTAAAAATAACATTTTTTATATAATAGGTAGTAAAAATTCAAAATTTTGATGTTTTTTAAAGATCTAAATCTGTCTTCGAAAGTTCTAAATCTGTCTTCGGAGCTTTCGAATCTGTCTTCGAAAGTTCTAAATCTGTCTTCGGAGCTTTCGAATCTGTCTTCGGAAGCCCCGAATCTGTCTTCGAAAGCTCCGAATCCGTCTTCGGAAGCCCCGACTACGTTTCCAAGAGTTTTGGAAAACCCTTCCAAATAAGCGATATCGCCAGTATTAACAAAGGTTTTAGAAGTATTTAAAGAAAGATTCATGTTTGTTTGAACAATTTTTACGGATGCAAATATAGAGTTTATTTTGATATTATGAGTTTTTTTTAATTTTTTTTATAATAAAAATTTGAAAATAAGAATTTTACTTTTGGCTTAACAATTAAAAATTAAGACCGTTGCAAAGCAAAAAGTAAAAAAGCAGTTTTAGTTAGAGCAAAAGCAGAATTTGGGCAAAAGCAGAAAAATTAATCTGAAAAATTTAGATTATTGAAGAAATAATAAAAATGAGAGAGCTATGCAACGGTCTTAAATTTCAAAAAAATGAAGAGTTTTGTTAAAAGAAAAAAACGCATAATCTTATTAATTGTCGTTGTTTTAGCATCGTTTACTGGTGTTTCTTGTGAGTTTGACCTCTCATTTTCCAGAAAATTCAGGTACAGAACGATTTGGGGTTTGATTTTAGTGTAAAAAACTACTGAATATTAAAAATAATTTTTTTAAAAGTATGCTTATCTTTATTCGTTATTTTCATAAAATATAAGCCAGAGTAGTAATTTTTAAACTCTATTATTTTAGAAAAATTAACTTCAGTGTTAGTGTATTTCTTTTCCTCAACCAATCTTCCTCTTAAATCATATAACTGAACAGAAACTAACGACGTATCTATAACTTTAAAATTTAAACTTATTTTTGTTGAGGCTGGGTTTGGGTATAAATTAAAGTTTTCAAAAACTGAGTTACTTATATGAGGTATCCCTACTACAATAGTATAATCTTCCGTTTCGCCCCATTCTGAAAGATGGTTTGAATCGCAAGCTCCAGTTCCATATTCATCAGGTGGAGTAATATATTCAATAAGGACTCTCATTCTGGTATCGCCAAATTTTGCATCATCTGGTACTCTTATGTTAAGCGTTTTTGTTTCTTCATCTTCAAGCACTGTCCCTAAATCGTACCGTTCTGTTAAATTATCGAACTCATAATCTTGATTCCAGTCTATAAAAACATAGCAGTGATCTTGGTAACCGCCAGTGTTGATAGAAACACTAATTTCATATTCATTAGCTCTATTTACAGATGTTTTAATTTCCGTAAAATCTTGATATCCGTCTTCAGTTGATTTATTAGAACTATTGTTAATGGTATTGAATTTAACTCTAGATATGTATTCTTTTCCTGAAATACCATCTGTAAATAAAGACTTGCAATAAGAAAGAATAGCAGTTTTAAAGCTAAACGCATCAGAAAATTTACCTTCACCACAATTATTCTTTGGTTTTACTTTCCAATAATAAGTAGTGTCTCCGATAAGATTTAATAAAGGATATGAATTTGTAGTAACATTTTCACTATGGATAATAGTCGAAAAATCACTATCCGAAGCCACGATAATATCATAACTTGTAGCGTTTAAAATTTGTGTCCAATTTAAAGCTGTATTTGTTTTAACGTCTGTTTTACCATTTAAAGGAGAAGGCTTTAAAGATATAGTTTCAAACTCTCCGTTATTTACCGTTAATTCAACATTAACATTTTTACTTAAAGTTAGCGAAGAGAGGGCAATAGTTAATATATAAGATTTATTTAGGTTTTCATTTATATTAGAAACATTTACTGTAACGTCTCCACTTTTATTAATAATGGTAGGGTTGAAAGTTACAACAGGGTCTGTAGGTTTAATAGATGCTGACAACTTTACATCTTCCGAAAAACCATCTAAAAAATCAAAATTCAATTTAAAGCTAACTACTTCTTCATTAAAATTACACAAAAATTGATTTACGTTACTCGTTAATTTTACAACTGAATTTTCTCTATTAATTATAGAAAAGTTTGTGCTGTTTATGTTATAGAATATATTGTCGGCAGCCTCTACCATAATTCTTGCAGTACTTGTAATGTAATCTGGAATTATAATTTCTTCCGAACCGTCGTTTTCAATTTCATTTTTAAGAGTAATAGGAAAAGTTAAGCCTCCGTCGGTAGATAATTTAATATTTACTTTACTACAATTAATCGGTGCAATATCGCTTATACCTTTGTTCCAAGTTATAGTTTTAACACTCCCTACTTCCCAACTTACAGCAGAATTTGGAGTTAAAACCGTAAACGGTTCTGCATCTGTAACTGTTATTGTTTTATCGTCTCTTGCTATATTGCCACCGCCTTCATTATTATCTCTAACTAAAAAAGAAAAATTCATTTCTCTAGCCACAGAAGGTACAACTTCCCAAGTAGAAGAGCCTTTTTCTGAAATAACAGTTTCTATTTTTGGCATATATCTATCAGGAGAATTGTCCGGAAGAAAAGACCTAAACATAGGGCCTAAAGTATTAGTCGATTCAGGTGGAATTTCTTCTCCTTCTTCACTGTCTATTTGCTCCCAGCAATACGTTAAACTTGATGTTCCATCTATGTCACTGGCAGATCCTCTTAAAACAAAAGGCGTAGATTTTGGAATACTATAATCTTTTCCTGCGTTAGCAGTAGGCGGATTATTGCCTGTAGAAGTAACTACCGCACAAGTTGCCGTTGATTGTATTGTGTTTAAAATTTCTTCAATACTCACAACATGAAAATAATCGTCGCTAAAGTCTTGAACATTTGGAGAACAAAAACCTCCATAACCCATAATGGTCGAAGCACTACCAGGCTCAACGGCAGTGCTGTTGTGCCTGTTACATGATGAATTGTTTTGAGTATGTCTCGCACCAAATTGATGCCCTATTTCGTGAGCAAGATAATTAATAACAAAATGGTAGCCAATAGGACTAGAAATAGAAGTTACACCTTTAGCTTTTTTATCCGATTTACAAACAGAATTTGCACTAGCTAGACCGCCTCCGCCAGTACCTAAAATATGCCCAATGTCGTAATTGTCTTTTCCTATAATAGCATCACAAATTTTTTGTGATTCGTCAATTAATAACTCTACATCTCCATTTGTAATATCATCTGTATCTTTATCTAAAAAAATAATATCTTCGCTATTGTCAACAAGAACAAACCTTATAGCTAAATCTCTTTCGAACACGCCGTTTAATCTAGTTACCGCCGTGTTTAAAGCCGATAATACTGTGGTTTTTTTTGTAATATCTGATGCACTTTGGTCAATATTTTGGTCTTCTAAATGATACTGCGAATACTCACCAGAGCAAATCATCGCTAACCTAAAGGTATATAGTTTTCCGTCGTTTGGATATTTATTAAAAGTATTTGAAGGATTGTCTGTTTTAGAAAACGTTTCTGCTACATTATATGTTTTACAAAAAAAAGACTGTTTGTCGGAAGTAATACGACTCTTTTTATGAACTATTAGGGTTTGACTGTCTTTAGTATAAGGGTCAATGTAAAGTGTTTTTTGTTTTTTAGAATAGACTACTGCATGAAACCCATCTGTTCCGATACTAATTTTTGCACGTGCTGTCGGATCGTCTATTCCGTATGCTGAATAAGCCTTAATTTGAGGGAATTTTTTTGCCAGTGCAGGTGTAAAATTTGACTCTTCTTTTATGATAAAATTTGACTCTTCTCCTTTTAAATTAGGTAGCTTTATAAGCTCTCCTTCTGACTTTCTTTTAGAATTAAATACTTTTTTGTAATTTTCTAAATCTAATGATACTAAATTATACTCGCTATGTATATTATTCTTCTGATAAATTTCCTTCTTTTGAAAAGAATTTTTACTTAATGAAATTTTTTTCCAAAAACTTTGAGAATTAATTTTTGTAGAAAAAGAAAGTATAGCTATAAAAAATAATAATATTTGAAATTTAGTCTTCATAATATTAGCTAAATATAAGTCTTTTTCTATAAAAGGACAAAAAAAATTTGTAATCTTTACTAACTTTATAAGCACTCACAAAAACTCAAATAAACTTTATTTATTATATTGCCCTTTTTAAAAGATTTTATAAAAAGACAAAATCACTTTTTAGCTAAAAAACTATCAAGATTTTTAGGGTCAATCATTGATTCTACAAAAACGTAGGCATCTGTTTTTGGAGATTTAACCATTTTGATAGCTTTTGTTAATCTTTTTGAAGATGACTTTAAAGTTGCAACTATTTTTTTTGCCATTATATTTAAGATATTTTGAATAATTATTTTATCTCTTTATGTAAGGTCATTTTATTCAAAATAGGGTTGAATTTTTTAAGTTCTATTCTATCTGGAATGTTTTTTTTGTTTTTAGTGGTAATGTATCGCGAAGTTCCTGGTTTGCCAGATTTTTTATGCTCCGTACATTCTAAAATTACCTGAACTCTATTGCCTTTTTTTGCCATTTCTTTTTTTTATATTGACTTATTTAGTTAAAAAACCTTTAGCTCTTGCTTCTTTTAAAACCGCAGAAATTCCTTTCTTATTGACGTTTCTTAAAGCAGATGCAGAAACTTTTAACTTAATCCATTTATCTTCCTCTGGAATATAAAAACGTTTTGTCATTAAGTTCGCATTAAATTTTCTTTTAGTTCTATTCAAAGCGTGAGATACGTTGTTCCCAACCATCCCTTTTTTACCTGTCAATTCACAAATTTTAGACATTTTTTTAACCGTATTAATAGTTTAAGAATCGCAAAAGTAAGTATAATTATTGTTATTATAAAAAAAATATGGTTTTTAGCTTTAAAATGAAATGAATAACAATATACTTTTTATTGTTGCTTTCTTTTATTCATATTTGGTCTTTTTAAAAACAATATGAAAGCACCTTGTGTTTTCTATGATAAACCGAGGGCTTTTTGATATAAAATAATTTTAAAATTAGTATTCCCCTAGACAAAAGAAGTATTCAGAATATAAAAGCTAAATTTATTTGCGGATTAAATATAAATTTATCTAACAATTATTATAAAACATTTTATATTTTTGCACCTTTAAAAAAAAGGTACCTTAGCTCAGTTGGTAGAGCAAAGGACTGAAAATCCTTGTGTCCCTGGTTCGATTCCTGGAGGTACCACTTTTTTATATAATCTTTTTATCTCTAAAATTGCCGTATATACGTTTTTTTTTAACATTTTACTATTTAGATTATAAATAATCGTACAGTATAGAACAAAGTCCTTTCAACATAAACAGCAAATTGTCTAAATTTTATAAATAGAAAAAACTGACGATCTCTAAAAAAAATTTAAACCCTATAAAACTTTGCTATTACATTAAAAAAAAGCGTATTTTTTTATTTAAGATTTTTATAATTGAAAGACATTGACTACATAGAAATTTACGGAGCCAGAACCCACAACTTAAAAAACATAGACATTAAGATTCCTCGTGAGAAGTTAGTTGTAATAACAGGATTAAGCGGTAGCGGAAAATCTTCTTTGGCTTTTGACACCATATATGCAGAAGGACAAAGGCGATATATAGATACTTTTTCGGCTTATGCGCGTCAGTTTTTAGGAAGTATAGAAAGACCCGATGTAGATAAAATAGATGGGCTTTCGCCAGTTATTTCAATGGAACAAAAGACCACAAACAAAAACCCAAGGTCAACCGTTGGCACGATTACAGAAATTTACGACTTTTTTAGACTACTATTTGCGAGAATATCCGAAGCCTATTCATACAAAACCGGAGAAAAAATGATAAGCTACTCCGATAAACAAATAAAAGAACTTATCTTAAAAAATTTTGACAACAGAAAAGTTATAATTTTAGCACCTATAGTAAAATCTAGAAAAGGACACTACCGAGAGCTTTTTGAAAAAATAATTAGACAAGGGTTTTTGCGAGTTCAGGTTGACGGAGAAATAAAAGAAATAGTAAGAGGAATGCGTTTGGATAGATATAAAACACACGATATTGATGTTGTTATAGACAGATTAGTTGTACATAATTCTGCAATTAGTCGTTTGGAGCAAACCATTAAAACGGCTTTAGATTTGGGAAGTAACATATTAAAAGTTATTGATGTTGAAAGTGCTAAAACGAGTTATTTTAGCAAAGAACTTATGTGTCCGACTACTGGCATTGCATACCCAACTCCAGAGCCAAATAACTTTTCGTTTAATTCACCAAAAGGTGCTTGTAGAAGTTGTAATGGTTTGGGAGTCAAAAATGAGATTAGCATAAAAAAAATAATTCCAGATGCTTCAATTTCTATAAAAAATGGAGGTATAGTTCCTTTGGGAAATAATAGTAATAGTTGGATTTATAAACAAATAAAAAATATTTCTATACGCTTTAATTTTAGACTAACCGCTCCGATTAATACATTACCCAAAGAAGCATTAAACCTAATTTTATACGGAAAAACAAAGCCTTTTGAAACAAACATAAAAGCAGTAAATAGTTCAAGCTATTATAGATTAAGTTTTGAAGGAATTGCTAAGTTTATCGAAAATCAGTATGATAATACAATTAGCACTTCTATAAAGCGCTGGGCAAAAAGTTTTATGGACGAAGTAGTTTGCAACGCTTGTAACGGAAAAAGATTAAAAACAGAGTCGCTTCATTTTAAAGTTTATGGCAAAAGCATAAGCGATTTGACTCAAATGGATTTATCCGAGCTCGTAAATTGGTTGAAAAGAATTAAAAATAAATTAACAGAAAAACAATTTACAATTGCGTCGGAAATTATAAAAGAACTAGATAAACGCATTCATTTTTTATTAGACATCGGTTTAGGTTATTTAACATTAGACAGGACTTCGAAGTCGCTTTCGGGCGGAGAGACTCAAAGGATTCGTTTGGCAACACAGATAGGCTCACAGTTAGTTGGGGTACTTTATATTTTAGACGAGCCGAGTATTGGACTACATCAGCGAGACAATCAGAAATTAATAAAAACATTAATGAAATTAAGAGATTTGGGAAATTCTATTTTAGTAGTTGAGCATGACAAAGAAATGATAGAGAATGCCGACTTTGTTTTAGATATTGGTCCTATGGCTGGAAAGCACGGCGGAGAAATTGTTTCCGAAGGAACTTTTAAAGAATTAAAAAAACACAAGAGCTTAACTTCGGATTACCTAAATGGAAACAAGCAAATAGAAGTTCCGAAAAAAAGAAGAAAAGGTAGTGGAAAATTTATTAAGCTAAAAGGTGCAACAGGCAATAATTTAAAAAACGTTTCGATAGACTTTCCTTTAGGAAAAATTATTTGCGTAACTGGTGTTTCGGGTAGCGGAAAATCTACTTTAATAAATAGTACGCTTTATCCGATATTAAACGCACACATATACAAAGGCGTTAAAGAGCCTATGCCCTATAAAAAAATTGAAGGCTTGAAGCATATAGATAAAGTTATTTGTATAGACCAATCGCCGATAGGAAGGACTCCGCGTTCAAATCCGGCAACATATACTGGCACTTTTACTGAAATTAGAAATTTATTTTCAAAAACCCCCGAGGCTATAGTTCGCGGTTATAAGGTTGGTAGGTTTTCATTTAACGTAAAAGGCGGTCGTTGTGAAACTTGCAGAGGTGGCGGAGTAAGAACGATAGAAATGAACATTTTGCCAGACATTGAAGTTGAATGCGAAACTTGTCAAGGTAAACGATTTAATAGAGAGACGATAGAAATACGCTACAAAGGAAAATCTATTTCGGATGTTTTAAATATGACAATTGAAGAGGCTACTATTTTTTTTAAGAGCATACCAAAAATATATAGGAAACTTAAAACGATAAAAGACGTTGGGTTGAGCTATATTACTTTAGGTCAGCGATCTACTACTCTTTCTGGTGGAGAAGCACAAAGGATAAAATTAGCCTTTGAACTGTCTAAAAGAGATACTGGAAATACTTTTTATATTTTAGATGAACCCACAACCGGGCTACATTTTGAAGATATTAGGGTTTTGATGGAAGTTCTAAGTAGCTTAGTAAATAAAGGGAATACTGTTTTGATTATAGAACATAATTTAGATGTAGTAAAATTAGCAGATTATATAATTGACATCGGTAAAGAAGGCGGAAAGAAAGGTGGAAAAATACTTTGCACTGGAACTCCAGAAGAAGTTGTCGAGCATAAAAATAGTTATACCGCTAAATTTTTAAAAAAAGAATTAGCCTTGATAAATTAAAGCAGTTAGTAGCGAAAAAAAGGAATAAAATTCATTAAAAAAAATTAGTTGAAAAAAAAATATTATATATTATTTATTTGTTTTATAGTTTATAAAATAGGGCTTTCTCAAACTAATTCTATTAAAATAATTTCTGATTTAGACAATGAAAAAAGTAAGCTAAAAATTCAGCAAGAAATAATTTATTACAATAATTCGAATTCAATTTTAAGAAACATATACCTTCATAATTGGGCAAATAGTTATAGAGATAGCAAAACTCCTTTGTCTAAAAGATTTATAAAGGACTATAATAAAACCTTATATTTTGCAAATGAAAAAAACTTAGGGTTTTCTAAAATAATAGATTTAAAAGTGAATCTTAAAAATGTAGTTTATAGCGAATTAGAAAATCAGGCAGATATTATAAAAATAACCCTTAACTCTCTTCTTTATCCTAATCGTAAGGTTAAAATAACTGTAAATTATATTGTAAAAATTCCTAGCGATCGTTTTACGGGATATGGAAAGACAAGAAAAGACGAATACCGATTACGCAATTGGTATTTAGCACCTGCTGTTTTTCAAGGCGGTTGGCAATTAATGAGTAATTTGAATTTAGATGATTTATACGAATCAAGTACCGACTTTTCTATAAAAATTAATGTGCCGAAAAATTATGAGGTAGAAAGTAATTTATTTTATACTAAAGAAGATCAAGACAGCTACCACTTAACAGGAAAAAACATAACAAATGCTATTTTAGATATTTACAAAAAGTCTGAAGTAAAAAGCATTACTACAGAGTCTATTGTCGTAAAAACAGATATATATTCTAAAAATTTAGGCTTAAGTTTAATGACTGATTTACTCAATAGAGAGTTGTCTTTTTTAGAGGAATACTTAGGAAAATATCCTGATAAAGAAGTTTATATCGACAGGGCTACCCAGAGTAAAAATCCAGTTTATGGGTTAAATCAATTGCCAAAATTCCTTCGTCCTTTTTCGGATAGTTTTGAGTGGGATATTACTTTTTTTAAAGAGCTTTCGAAGAGGTATGTAGAAAACAAGCTACGACTAAACAAACGAAAAGATTACTGGATAATAGACGGAATTCAGAATTATTTGATGTTAGAATACGTCGAAAAATATTACCCCGATGTTAAAATGTTAGGTAAGGTTTCTGACTTTTGGCTGATAAGGTCTTTTAATGTTTCAAAATTAAAATTTAATGACAAATACCCTTTTGTATATCAATTTTCGGCACGTAAGTATTTAGACCAAGCTTTAAATACTCCTGCTAATTCTTTGTCTAATTTTAATAGGAAAATAGTTAGTAAATATAAAGCCGGACTTGGAATTAAATTTTTAAAAGAATACGTTGGAGAAGACATTTTGAATAGTTCGATTTATGAATTTTACCAAAAAAACAACTCCAAGTTAACTTCAAGTGATGAGTTTCAAAAAATAATTTCTTCAAAAACTTCAAAAAATTTAGACTGGTTTTTCGGTGATTTTATAAAAACTAGCAAAAAAATTGACCATACCATCGACGCTATAAAAATTGAAAAAGACAGCATTAATGTAATAGTGAAAAACAAAAGAAACATTACAACCCCTGCGGCAGTATATGCTATTAAAAATAATAAAATAATAAAACGAAAATGGATTTCTAATTTAAGCTATATAAAAAACGTGAAATTTGTTAAAGACGATTACGACTCTTTTGTCCTAAACTACGAAAACCTATACCCCGAGTATAATACTTTGAACAACTGGAAAAGGCTAAACCCTAAATTCTTTAACAAACCCTTTAAATTCTCTTTCTTTAGAGACGTTATTGACCCTAATTATATTCATCTTTTTTATGAGCCAAGCGTTAAATACAATTTATATAACGGGCTAATATTCGGAGCAAAACTTCACAATAAACCAATAATAAAACGCAACTTTGAGTTTAGAATTTCGCCAAGTTATGCTACTAAAAGTAATACGATAATTGGAAGTTTTGAGACTAAATATAATCACTTTTACGAAAAAACTAAACTTTATAAAATTACCTACGGAATGTCTGGCATCACTTTAGATTACGCTCCAAATTTGACCTATAAAGCCCTTATTCCTTCTATAAAAGTTGATTTTAAAAGAAATTCCTTAAGAGATAATTCTGATAAAACTATAACCGCAAAATTAGTTCATATCGAAAAAGAAATTGCCCCAGATGCTGTCAAATCTTCGGAAGATAATTACAGTGTTTTTAACCTAAATTTTAATTATGAGGATCCCGATATTATAAAAGAATTTAGATATAGTTTTAACCTAGAACTTGCCCAAAGCTTCACCAAAACTGCAATAGACTTTCAATATAGAACTTTAACAAAACGAAACAGGCAACTTGATTTTAGGCTTTTCGTTGGGTTTTTTATTAACAACAAAACTGACGGAGACTATTTTAGCTTCGGATTAGACCGAAGTAACGACTATTTATTCCAGCTCAACTACATCGGAAGGTCGGAAACCTTGGGGTTTTTTAGCCAACAATATATCATTACCGAAGGCGGATTTAAGTCTATTTTATCTACTCGTTTCGCAAACCAATATATGGTGTCAACTAACTTTAGCGTAGGTCTATGGCGTTGGTTAGAGTTTTATAAAGACCTTGCAGTTTTAAAAAACAAAGGCAAGTCTATCTATTTTGCTTACGAAAACGGAATTAGATTTAATTTTGTCCATAATATTTTTGAATTCTACTTTCCTATTTTCTCTAATAACGGCTTGGAATTTACACAACACGCTTACCCTCAAAAAATCAGATTTACTTTAACTACTGACTTTAACTCTATTTATAACTTCTTTAGAAGAGGACTTTTGTAGAGATTTTAGAATTTGCAAGCGTTGTTAAGGTTAGTTTTTTTCGCAATAAACGATATAATACCTCGGAGTAAAATGCCTTAACATAGGTCTAAAACCTATTTTTCGCCAATCTGGCGAAGTCCAAGTCTCATAATCCTTAATCTTCCAACCAGATTGCTTCAGTAAAAAGTTAAATTGCTTTATTTCAAATTCATGATAATGTTTATCCCAATCATCTTTCTCATTCCAATAAGCATCTGCAAACCATAGTTTCAAAGGAACGGACGCGATGAGTTTATCTGTTTTTAATTCTCTTAATATATTAAACGGCGCAAGCATGTGTTCAAATATTTCAAATGAAGTAATTAAGTCTGCATCTGTATCTATATATTCTAAATAATCAATATCTAAATTTTCTCCTTTAGTGTTTTTCACAATAAAACCGTCATTTTTTAAAATATTTGAAAAGGCATTTTAGTTCCTAAATCTAAAATTTTTAGTCCGGGTGTAGTATTCTTTCGAACAAAAGCAAGAGTTTTTTTATATCTTTTTAAATGTGAATTTATCATAGTTTTTGATGTTAATGCTAAATTTAGCCCATCCTTAAAAACAAACTTTTTTTGAAATACCTACATATATAGCTTTTCGGTTAAGTCAATATTTTTTAACTCAAAAAAAAATAGCAATTGAAAACTAAATTTACTTTTAGATTCCAGCTGCTATTTTAGTGTTGTGATTTGTTGCGTTGTGCTACTTCTTGTTTTTTGAATAAACTACTTCAGCTTGTTTGTCATAAGTTAGTTTTTTTCCATTTAACCAGTTGTTAAATCCAACTTCACCCATCTCACTTTTCATAGCTTTTGAATTTACCGCTGTCCCTTCAACTGTAATAGTTGCAACGAACAGATAGTCACCGTATCTAACAACGCCATCTACAAGCAAATCATATCCTGGTCCTGCAGAATCTAGCGCTATATCCAGTGCATCTTTAATATTCCAGCCAAAACCTAAAAAATAGGATTTTTCTCCTTTCACTTTTTTACCTTGTGCCTTATCAACATTCAAACTAACGTTTCTTGAACTAACAACTGTAAAATCTACTAAACGGATAGAACAGCCAGATAAAACTCCAACAACTAATACTAACATTAATACTTTTTTCATCTTTAAATAAATTTATAACTCCTACTCTTAAGGTTTTTCGGATACACCTCGTTTTTAATGGTTTCTGATCTCCATTTTACTTTTTGCTATTTTTAAAAATAAAATTCTACTTAATTAGGAATCACCGAATTTATAGGATCTGACATTCTAGAAGACCCCGCTTTATTAACAAATGAAGCACGAATATAAGCTACTTTCTTTTCGTCTTTGGTGTCAAATTTCAGTTCAATATTGCTTTTGCCTTTATTTGTAAATAGATGATAATCTTCGTCGGCAGGTTCAGGAGCGTTGGCTTCTACTATAGCTACAAAAACGTTTATGCTATCTACATCTTTTGGCAATCTGGTATAGTTTAAATCTGGCGAAGCTGGATCAGAAACTTGAATTATTAAAGTACTTTCTAAACGTCCAATAATATCAACTTTTGCAATAGTACTAGGAGCAGGAATAGACGTCGGTTTTTTTCTGTCCTTAATTCCAAAAGTATCTTTGTCTATACTCGTCAAAGTAGTAAAAGTAGAATGTTTAAGCGATTGTATCAAAAAATTATAATCCTTTTCAAAAGTTACGCGAAGCTCATTTCGCTCGTGTATCACAACAGGAGTTCTAGTTTTTGGATCGTTGCATAAGTCGTTTAGCTCGTTCCATTTTGTTAAACTTGATTCTAATTTTGATACAAAATCAGTATCTACTTTTAGCCGTTCGTTATTATTTTTTAAATAAGGAATAGCAACATTTACTTGTTTTGTAAACTCATCTAATGTTTTTGACATTTGTTTTTAATTTTAAATTATTAATTTATTTTTAGAAAAATCTTTTGCAAAGAAACAAAAATATTTATAAATATTTATAATAAAAATATTTTTTTTCTGAATAGTAATATTTCTTTTGTAAGTAGTAATATTTCTTTTGTAAGTAGTGATATTTCTTTTGCAAGTAGTAATATTTCTTTTGCAAGTAGTAATATTTCTTTTGTAAGTAGGAATATTTCTTTTGTAAGTAGGAATATTCTTTTTCAGAGCTACAATATTCTTTTTTGCAATTACCAAATTACTTTTCTGCTATTTTCTATAATTTGTGTTTTTTTAGAATTAGGCAAAAGCAGAATTTATTTATAGAAAAGCAGTTTTTTGTAAAAATAGCATATAAAAAAAGGACTATTAGCCAATTTAAACTAAATAGTCCTCGTTTGTTAGTGAGCCCTGAAGGATTCGAACCTTCGACCGCCTCCTTAGAAGGGAGGTGCTCTATCCAGCTGAGCTAAGAGCCCTTATTAATTTTTTAAAAAAAACTTCGGCAAAGTTAAGTGTTTTATTTTTTATGTTATAAATTCAATTTGCAAAAGTAATTTTTAGGTTCATCAACTTTTATAATAATCAAACACCTTCTACAAATAAGCCTTCGGAAGTTTTTACAACTTTTAAAAATTTATTTTTAGTTAAGTTTTTTATAGATTTATCCCATTTTTTATTTGACAAATCCGTTTGTTTTTTCAAATTTTCTAGATCTATTTTCTTTTCTTTTTCAACTATAGATATTATAGCTTTTTCGTGTTCATTTAATTCTGCTTTAGCTTTATTTTCTGGTCTCATTTGAGGAAAAAACAAAACTTCTTGAATAGAATGACTGTTAGTCAAAAACATAACTAACCTGTCCATTCCTATTCCCATTCCAGAGGTGGGTGGCATTCCGTATTCTAAGGCACGCAAGAAGTCGTGGTCTATAAATTCTGTCGCTTCGCCATCTCCTTTTGAGGCAAGTTTTAGCTGGTGTTCGAATCTTTCTCTTTGGTCAATAGGGTCGTTTAATTCGGAATATGCGTTTGCAATTTCTTTTCCACAAATTATTAATTCAAAACGCTCGGTTAATTCTGGGCTGTCTCGATGTTCTTTACAAAGCGGAGACATCTCTTTTGGGTAGTCTGTAATAAAAGTCGGATTGATGTAATTTTCTTCACATTTTGCACCAAATATTTCATCTATTAATTTTCCTTTACCCATAGTTTTATCAACTTGAATTCCAAGTGATTTTGCAGCATTTCTAGTTTCATCTTCGGTTTTTCCGATAATATTAAACCCAGTATTTTTTTCTATAGCATCCGCTATTGTAATCTTTTTATACGGAGGTTTAAAATTAATTTCACGCTCACCAAATGTAGCTTTGCAAGTTCCGTTTACGGCAACAGCACAGTGTTCTAAAAGTTTTTCACAAAACTCCATCATCCAGTTATAGTCTTTGTAAGAGACATAAATTTCCATAGCCGTAAACTCCGGATTATGAGTTCTGTCCATTCCTTCGTTTCTAAAATTTTTAGAAAATTCATACACCCCATTAAAGCCGCCTATTATTAATCTTTTTAGATATAATTCGTTTGCAACTCTCATATAAAGCGGAATGTTTAACGAGTTGTGATGAGTTATAAAAGGTCTCGCAGCTGCTCCGCCAGGAATTGGTTGTAGAATAGGAGTTTCTACTTCAAAATATCCATAGCTATTAAAAAAGGAACGCATAGCGTTAAACAATTTTGTTCTTTTAGTAAATATTTCTTTGGTATGTGGGTTTATAACTAAATCCGCATATCGTTGTCGATAGCGTAGCTCTGGGTCGCTAAAAGGATCGTGAGATATACCTTCTGAGTCTATTTTTGTCAGTGGCAGGGGTTTTAAAGATTTGCTCAATAATTTAAAGTTTATTACTTTAACTGTTTTTTCTCCTACTTTAGTGGTAAATAATTTTCCTTTTAAGCCAATAAAATCACCAATATCTAAAAGTTTTTTATAAATTTCGTTATATAAAGTTTTGTCTTCTCCAGCACATATTTCATCTCTATTAAAATATAATTGTATTCTGCCTTCAGCATCTTGTAGCTCTGCAAAAGAGGCTTTTCCTTGTATTCTACGCGACATTAATCTTCCTGCAATTACAACATTTTTGCCTTCGGAGAAGTTTTCTTTTACTTCTTTTGAGTTAGAATTTACTGGAAATAAATCTGCTGGGTAAGGGTTTATGCCTAATTTTCTTAATTTTACTAACTTTTCTCGGCGTACAGCTTCTTGTTCTGATAATTGCATTTTTTTAAAATATTATTAATACTTGGGTTTAATTTTAAAAAGGCAAATTTACAATTAATATAATTATTTTAGCGAAGTGTTATTGATAAATTTTATGCAAGGCAGATTCAATTAGCATAAGCTACTTTTTCGGTTTAAAATCGGAAACTAATTTTTGAAAAATTAATATTATAATACCTTTGCATTAAATTTTATAAAAAAAATATAGATGTTAGACAAAATAAAAACCCTTGTTTTTGGAAGCAAATTAGAAAGTTTGTTGTTTGTTAGAAAACATTTGAATAATTTTAAAGAAGATGTTGAGGTAGTTGGAAAAGCGAAGTCAAATGAAGAGCTTATAAATTTACTTCTATCAAAAAAGCCTTACTTATTGATTTTAGATATAAATTCAAATGAAAACCCTCTCGAAGTTTTAAAAGATTTTGACAGTTTAACTTACGAGATTATAATAATAAGTTCGTCCGAAAAGTTTGCAATAGAAGCTATAAATAATTTTAATATTTCTGCTTATGTTTTGAAGCCTATTAAAGAAATAAGTTTTATAAAAGCAATAAAATCTACTATTGAAAAAATTAAAAACAAAGAACGATTTGACCTCAATAATTTGCAAGTAATTTCGAATGAAATTATAGCTATTCCTACGATTAATCATATTGAACTTATTAGTACAAACAACATTTTATATTTAGAAGCAGACCGTAAATACACTGTGTTTTATCTCGAAGACAACACAAAAATTGTTGCTTCTAAAAACATAGGAGAATATGAAAAAATACTCTTTAAACAAAATTTTTTTAGAGTTCATAATAAACATATAGTAAATCTTACTAAAGTTAGTAAAATAGACAAAACTAGCGGTAGTTATTGCGTAATTAAGAACAAAAAGTCTATTTCAATATCTAGAAGACGACAAGATCTTTTAAAAAGATACTTGAGTTTAAAATAAAAAAGGTGTGAATCATTAGTTCAAAAATATTTATAAATAATCAATAATTTTATGAAGAAATTGCTAATAGTTGGTTTAGGAAATATTGGTGACAAATATGAAAACACTCGTCATAACGTTGGTTTTAGAATTGTAAATGAAATTGCAAAAGAACATAGCGTAATTTTTGAAACAAAAAAATTGGGTAGTATAGCAAGTTTTAGGTTTAGAGGAATAATCTTCAGACTTTTAAAACCGAGTACTTTTATGAATTTAAGCGGAAGTGCTGTAAAATATTGGATGGACAAAGAAAATATTTTATTAGAAAACCTTTTAATCATAACTGACGATATTAATATTAATTTCGGAAACATACGCCTAAAAACAAAGGGATCGGCAGGAGGACATAACGGTTTAAAAGACATTCAAGAAAAACTAAATACCAAGAAGTATTCTCGCTTTAGGTTCGGAATAGGTGCAAATTATTATAAAGGAAAACAAATAGACTTTGTTTTGAGCGAATGGACTGATGAAGAAAAAAGTCAATTACAAGAGCGTTTAAACATTGCCGTAAATGCTGTAATATCTTTTGGAATGTCGGGCATTGAAAACACGATGAATGCTTATAATGGTAAATAATTCAATATTTAGTTAGAACTATTGCTCGGTAAAAGTTAAAAAAAAGACTTGTGTTAATTGTAGTTTTTGTTAATTTTGCAACTTTTAAAAAATATGGTGTCGTGGCCGAGTGGCTAGGCAGTGGTCTGCAAAACCACCTACAGCGGTTCGAATCCGCTCGACACCTCGATAGTAGTATCTAGTTAGTCACCCCTTAAAAACCATTTAACACTTTAAATATCAATAAAATAGATTAAAAAACATTTGTAAATATCTACAAGTTTTTGTATCTTTGATGTATTAATCTTGCAATTTTTTTAAAATTATGATTCCAAAAAACAAGAATACAAATCAAGGCAATTTATTTTTTAGTTTTAAAGACACTTTAAACCAAAAACACCCTCTTTACATATTGGCAAATAAAATAAATTGGAAACAATTTGAAGACGCTTTTTTGCCCTTGTATAGTAAAGACAAAGGCAGACCTGCTAAATCTATACGTCTAATGGTAGGTCTTCTTATGCTCAAACATATCCGTAATGTCTCCGATTAGAGCGTTGTAGAGCAATGGTCTGAAAATAACTACTACCAATATTTTTGTGGAGAAACTAATTTTGTTTGTGGAGTTCCTTGCGAAGCTAGTGAATTGGTTCACTTTCGTAATCGTATTAAGGAAGTTGGCATAGAACTTATTTTAAAAGAAAGCATACGAATAAACGCAGAGGATAGCAAAGACGAAAACGTCAATATAGACACTACTGTTCAAGAGAAAAACATTAGCTTTCCTACCGATGCAAAGTTGCATAAAAAGATTAGGCTATATTCTAAATTATGACTGCATTAGTGTTTGTTTTCCATATCTCCCAAGTCTCTTGTCCTGCAAAGGCAAAGTAGGCAAATTCCTTTAATCGTTGGTTGCTATTCTTTATACGTTCAAGTATCATAAACCAGTTCATGTAATTTTGCAGATATTTTGTTGCTACGCCGTTAAAGGGCTTCATCCATTCTCTTAATCTTTTAGCAGTATTGTTTACATTTTGTACGTGATACACTTTGTTTTTTTACTCTCTGTCCTTTTGATACATTAAACTTTTTGTGATGTATGTTATTACTTTTAGCAAATGCTGTATAGGAGCGATGAGCATCTGTACAAAGGGTTTCTACTTTATCTAATTTTCTGGCAAATACAGCTTCTAAATCTTTCTTGCTTATACGCCCTCTTGTCGCTACTTTGAGTTCTTTGTTGTCGATTCTGTCACTGTCCTCTCATAAATATGGTTTACGTAAAGTTTAGTTTTCAAGCTTTATTGTTAATAACCTAATTTTAATATTTCCATTTATTTGTTTTCCTTTGTCTTGTCAATGAGGAAGCGGAAGATGTTTTTTGTGGGGACTTAAAGCATCCAGGAATATCATTTGACCAGCTAAAAAGTTGATTTTAAGCAGTAATTTGTTCATTCAAATTTACTGCTTTTTTTCAGTTTAGAAAAATAAACTTTTTTTGTTGCCTTATGCCTTTTTAAAGTCCCCCATACAGGGTGTTTCTTGTTTTGTAAAATCATATAATTTTACCTTTGGTTTACTTGCTATATTTTCTATCCATTTTTCAAACTCTACTGGAGTTCTATACCCTAAAGCTCCTATGGGTCTCTCATAATTTAGTAATCGTTTTACTTCTTTTAGCTTCTTGTTGAGATGATTTACATTTTTAATATCTTTGAATAAATAACTGTTTTTTAGCACCCCATTAAGCTGTTCCGCCATTCCGTTTTGTAAGCAATTATCCGCTATACTCATCACCAATTGATGTTTTCTTAATTTATTCTTATAAGCAGTAGATTTGTATTGAGACCCTGCATCGCTATGGTGAATACACTCGTTAATATTTGACCCTCGCAACTTTACAACTTGTCCAAGCGTTTTTATAGCATTTAAAGAAAGCATCGTATCACTGCCATACAAACCAACGATTCGTTTGCTGTACATATCCTTCAAAGTAAAAATATAATAGGTTTCCTCTTTTAAAATAAAATAGGTGATATCTCCTGCTATTACTTGATTTATATCATCTAAAACGAGTCCATTAATTAAGTTTTTATCCCATTCTTCGTAAAACCCATCCGTAGTGATAATACGTTTTTTCTTTATCGCCACCGATAAGCCATTTCTAGATACAATTTGCTCAAATTTATTGATGCCTATTGAGGTAACGTTTAAATAATGATACAGCACTCTAGCCCCCATCGTTCTATGTTTCTCCCTTGCTTTTAACACTTTGGATACTATTTATTCTTCTAACCTTTGTTTGTTTTGTTCCGATTGCTCTTTCTTATAAACAAATTGCCTTGAAAACCCATTTGCTTCCAAAAATGATTGTTTATAAAATCTCCCAGCAATTTTATCAAATCCTAATTTTATTGCTGGGAGTTGTACTTTTTTTCAATATCATCGCCTAAATATTCGCTAGCACACTGGATAACTGACTCTTTGTAAATAAGTTGTAATTGTTGCTGACCGATAACACGTTCTAGTTCGGCTATCTTTTTTAATAACTCTACATTTTTTTTCTCTTCACTTGTTTTCTCTACAACTAATCGCTCTGTTTTTGGAAGCTTGCCGTACTTCACTAACCATTTGCGAACCGCAGAACCACTAACCTGATAAACTTTGCAAACTTCAGAAACACGTAATTTCCCTTGCTCAATTAAAGCTACTTTTTCTTTCTTAAATTCTGGACTAAACACACGTCTCGTTTTTATGTTTTTCATAAATTTACTATTTAATCTAAAGTTTTCAACTAAACTTTATGTAAACTTATTTTATGAGACCACACACAGGTAACAACAACTGCTATTTGCTCATTACTAATACCCCGCTTAATAGCTTTACTGCCACGTTTTCGTGGTTTTCTATCTAGCTCTCTATTTCCCTTGCTAGATTCTAAAAAGAAAATATCATCACTCTCTGTAATGCCTTCAAAACCATTAGGATATGCTTGTTTAAAAGAACTTAGAACCTTGTGTCGCCAATCAAAGGATGTTTGAATGCTAATGTTTGTTTGTTCTGCACATTTCTTAATAGAATAACCCATAAGCATATTATATAAAATAGGTGGGTAATAATTCAGGTTTTTTTAACCCAAAAATGACTTTACCCGTCGTATTTCTGAAATACTTTTTACAATCTTTGCAATAATAACGTTGCACTCCTTTGCTCTTGCCATTAGCACGAATGTTATCCCTCTTACAATGAGGGCAGTTGATAGATTGCTTAACACTTGATGTTGCTAAAAGGCTAAATGTATCATCTGTATCTGTTGAAATTAGTAATAAAAGCTCATTAACTATGGCTTGACGACTTGTCGAATCAAGACTTTTAAAGTATTCTGTAAAGTTTTTAGGTATCATTTTGTAAAGTTTTAGCAAATATACAACTTATTTAAGTCTTATGTTAGAATATAGCCAAAGATTATTAAAAAATGTAAATCCATTGCTACTAAAGAGCAACTACCTGTTAGGCAAACTTATACTCGAACATTAAAGAAATTATCTAGAGACCAACGTTTTAGGAATCATCCAAAGAACAGGGCAAAAGCAAAAAAAGCAGACAGAAAAATAAAGACCATTTGTGGAAGGCTTATTAGAGAGCTTGAGCGAAACCTACCTCCCAACTCAAAGTATCAATCAGATTTAGATTTATTTAAACAGGTATTATCACAAAAGAGAAATTCTAAAAACAAAATTTATTCACTTCACGAGCCTGAAGTTTGTTGCATCTCTAAAGGAAAAGAACACAAGAAGTATGAGTTTGGCAACAAGGCATCATTCGTAAAAACAGACACCGGAGTAGTTGTTGGAGCAATGGGATTTCGCAACCAATATGACGGACACACTTTAGAACCAGTTTTAGATCAAGTAAAAAAATTAACAGGATTATTACCAAAAAGAGCAAAAGTAGACAGAGGATATAGAGGCAAAAAAAGAATAAAAGATACAGAAATTCTTGTTCCATCACCACCAAAAAAATCTATGAGTTATTACCTTCGAAAGAAATTAAGCCAAGCTCACAAAAAACGAGCAGGCATAGAACCAGTAATAGGACACATCAAGGCAAATCATAGACTTAATCGCAACTTTTACAAGGGAGTAGTGGGTGATAACATCAATATTATGCTTGCAGCAGCAGGGTTTAACTTCAAAAGAATGATTAACAAGTGGAAACATTCTTTTTTACTCTTTTTTCAAAGGCGATTTCAAATTTTTATGCAAACCAAATTTTGTGCTTTTTATTTTAAACTGATTTTTTAAGGCTTGACTAGTTAGTCTAAATTCATTTTTCCGAGAGGGTAATTCGTGGTTTGTAGCCATCAACGAATGGTATTCTTGTAGAGACATAACAACAATTTCAGGATATTTTCCACGATTTATAGTTAGGGCTTCAAAGTTTTTTTACGACTCTGTCTAAATGGCGTAATAGACAAAGTTGTTGATAATCAGTAATCGTTTTTTTTTGAGTATGTATGATAAAATAATAAATAGCCCAATATTTTTAGTTGTGCAACAGCCACCAATGTTATAATACTGACTTTAATTTAAATTGGGCTGAGGCGTTAATCTTAAATAAGGTTTAACTTCCGTATGCCCTTTTGGGAATAAATTAGGTATCTCATCATTTGAAACTGCTGGAACAATCACACAGTCATCGCCATTATTCCAGTTAGCGGGCGTTGCAACTTTATGATAAGCAGTTAATTGTAATGAGTCAATTACTCGTAGTAATTCATCAAAGTTTCTGCCAGTTGATGCAGGATAAGTAATAGTTAGTTTTACTTTTTTATCTGATCCAATTACAAATACAGATCTAACAGTAAGGTTGCTGTCTGCATTAGGATGAATCATGTCATAGAGTGTTGCAACTTTTCTGTCTTCATCGGCAATAATTGGAAAGTTAACAGTAGTGTTCTGTGTTTCATTGATATCATTAACCCAACCATTATGGAATTCTAATCCATCAACACTTAATGCAACTACCTTAACATTTCTTTTATCAAACTCCGCTTTGTATTTTGCGACAGTTCCCAATTCTGTTGTGCAAACAGGTGTGTAGTCTGCTGGGTGAGAAAATAATATCCCCCAACTTTCACCTAGCCAGTTATGAAAATTAATTTCGCCTTCCGTAGATTGTGCAGTAAAATTAGGAGCTTCATCTCCTAGTCTAATTGTATTCATTTTCTGTTTTTTTTAATTTTTAACTATTGTTTTCTTATTTGTATATAATGTCCAAATATACAGAATTCCGTATATACAAATTTCACTAATTCGGCATATTTAACAAAGATACATAATATTTTAAATAACACCAAATAAATTAAGGGTAAATTGGATTATAAAAAAATATAAATTTTTGCGTGGATGTTTTTATTTCAATTTTTAGCACTGTTAGGTCACCAACAAATTGAGTTATAACATCTTCAATTTTTGCAACAAGGCTATATTATTTTTCTTTAGTGGATGCTTTAGCTTCTTTTTTTAATTTTAAATTTTCCCATATAGTTCCGCCTATCCAGTAAGGAATTACAAATGTTAGTAAAAAAATTAAAAGCCAAAAACCAGCAGTGAAAATAAACATAAACAGAACAAAGCCTAAAAATTCTGAAGAATTTAACATTATGTGTTTCTTTAAAAAATTATCGAAGCGAAAGTAATACTTTTTTCGATAATTTTTTAAAGAAAATGTTTTTACCTATTCTCAACAATGCTTTTTTTTAATTATGTAAAACTCTGCTTATTTAAAAATACCAACTCGAAGCTAAAAGAATTATACAACAATAACTAAAAACTAATTTTTAAGATTTAGTTATTAAAATAATTACATTATCAATATTTTAGTGTAGCTTTGCACGATTTTTATTTTGAGGTTAACTCGTTAATAATCAGGTCGAATATAAACTAGGATTTACAGGTGGGCGTTCTGTGAATTCGCAAAGCACATAGAATGTCAGCATTTTTAGAATTAGGCTTAATAGAGCCTATAAATAAAGCGTTAGTAGATTTAGGTTATGAAACTCCTACTAATATTCAAGAAAAAACAATTCCACAAATCATTACATCTAGAGCCGATTTAAAAGCATTTGCACAAACAGGTACAGGAAAAACAGCAGCTTTTAGTTTGCCTATTTTACAGCAATTAGACGTTAAAAACAAAAACATTCAAGCTGTTATTTTGTCTCCTACGAGAGAATTAGCAATTCAAATCGGTAAAAATATTCAAGATTTTACAAAATATTTAACAGGCATAAAGGTGCTAACGGTTTACGGCGGTGTTAACATAGAAGAGCAAATTAGGGCTTTAAAAAAAGGAACTCATATTATTGTTGGAACTCCAGGGAGGTCTTTAGATTTAATAAACAGAAAGTTTTTAAAGCTACAAAACATCAGCTGGTTAGTGTTAGATGAAGCAGACGAAATGCTAAATATGGGGTTTAAAGAAGAATTAGATTCTATTTTAGAGGTTACTCCAAGCACAAAGCAAACCTTATTATTTTCTGCAACCTTTCCCAAAGAAGTAGAAGCTATCGCAAAAAATTATATGACCGAGCCAGTCGAACTTACTTCTGGGATAAAAAATCAAGGTTCAGAAAACGTAAGCCACGAATATTATTTAGTTTCAGAAAAGACGCGCTACCCTGCTTTAAAAAGGATAGCTGACTTAAACCCAGATATTTATGGAATTATATTTTGCAGAACTCGTAGAGAGACTCAAGAAATTGCAGATAAGCTAATAAAAGACGGATATAATGCAGACTCTTTGCACGGAGACTTATCTCAAGCACAAAGGAACTCTGTGATGGGAAAATTTCGTAACAAAACAGTACGGCTTTTAGTAGCAACTGACGTAGCTGCACGTGGCTTGGACGTTATAAATTTAACACATATAATTAATCATAAATTACCCGATCAAATAGAAAACTACACCCACCGAAGCGGCAGAACAGGAAGAGCTGGTAAAAAAGGAATTTCAATTGTATTAGTAAACAAAAAAGAAAAAGCGAAACTAAAACCAATAGAGAAAATAGTTAAACAAAAATTCATTAAAACTGACGTGCCTTCCGGTAAAGAAATTTGTCAAAATCAACTAATGCACCTTATAGACAAAGTGCATGATATTGAAGTAAATAATTCGCAAATAGAAAGTTTTTTGCCTAATATTTATAGTAAATTAAAAGATTTAGACAAAGAAGAGTTGATTAAAAAGTTTGTTTCATTAGAGTTCAATACGATGCTAAAGTACTACGAAAACGCAGAAGATTTAAACGTATTGCCGGCTAAAAATGAGCATAGTTCGAGGGATATGAATGATAATATGACACGTTTTTTTATCAATATAGGTAAAAAAGACAGCTTAACTCCAGCTAAGTTAATTTGGCTTATAAATGACCAAAAAATTGGCGATAATATTGAAATTGGAGCTATTGACATTTTAGATACCTTTTCTTTTTTTGAGATAGACAAAAATTATGAAGAAAAAACATTGACCACCTTTGCTAAAAACAAACCAGATTTTGAAGGTCGCTTTGTCAATGTAGAGATTACTAAAAAAAGACCTTCTAAATTTGGGCGAAAAAGCAATGAAAAGTCTTTTGGCAAAAAAACTAGAGGCTATGGTAAACGCAGAAATTCGGAATCTTCATCAAAAAGAAAATTTAATGAACATTCCAATAGATATAAAAAATCTGCACATAAAAAACATAAAGGTTTTAGCAGAAATAGAAAAAGAGGTTAAGTTAATTTTTTAAATATATCTTTTTCTTCACTTATTGCAAATTTACAATTTTTTTTAATTCCAAGTAACGAAATTTCAATATTTCATTCACTAATTAGCTATTAATAATAATTAATATATTTGCATAATAATGACAAAAATAATCTCTTTATTTTTTATTTTCTTTTGTTTTTCAACTTTCTCACAAGTTCGTGGGAAGATTACTGACGCTAAAAACAATCCGCTGTCTTTTGTAAACATCTACTTAAGTGAATCTATTACTGGAACAACTTCTAATGACGATGGCGAATATATTTTGGATGTTAAAAAGACAGGAAAACACACTATAGTTTTTCAATTTTTAGGATATAAAACCTTAAAAAAAGAAGTTAATATTACTGCTTTTCCTTTTGAATTGAACGCACAATTACAAGAAGAAAATATTGTATTAGATGAGATTTCTATATCTACCAAAGATAATCCTGCGAATGCAATTATTAGAAAAGTTATTGCAAATAAGGACAAGAATACTGATAAGTTTGCCGACTATACTGCAAAATTTTATTCACGTGGTTTGTATAAAATTAAAAATGCACCTAAATCTATTTTGGGTCAGACTTTGGGTGATTTTGGTGGCGGATTAGATTCTACACGCAGCGGAATTATTTATTTATCTGAAACTATCTCCGAAATTGCCTATCAGAAAAAACCAAAAAATTTTAAAGAAAATGTTATTGCTTCAAAAGTAAGCGGTAGTGATAATGGTGTCAGCTTCAATAGAGCACAAGACGTTAATATTAATTTTTATCAAAATAATGTTGAATTTGGAAATGACTTGATTTCGCCTATTTCTAACAGTGCCTTTGGATATTATCGCTATAAATTGGAAGGAACATTTTACGACAAAAATGGAAGACTTATTAATAAAATTAAAATCATCCCAAAAAGAAAAAATGACCGTGTTTTTAGCGGTGCTGTTTATGTGGTTGAAGATGACTGGGCTTTGTATGGAGTAAATGTTGCTGTTACTGGTGTACAAGTTAATATTCCTGGTATTGATGTTCTAAAACTAAAGCAAGATTACAATTACTCGAAAAACAATGACGCTTGGGTGTTGATTAGCCAATCTATCACTTTTAAATTTAGTATTTTTGGTTTCAATGTTGATGGTAAGTTTTCTTCGGCTTACTCTGAATATAATTTCGAGCCTAATTCTAATAAAATCACTTTTACCAACGAAGTTTTAACCTTTGAAAAAGAAGCCACTAAAAAAGATTCTGTTTATTGGACGCGTTTAAGACCTGTTCCTTTAACAAAGGAAGAAGTAACAGATTATAGCATAAAAGATAGTATTAAAGTTGTTAGAAAATCTAAAAAATATTTAGATTCAATTAATAAAAAACAAAATAAATTTAAAGTTTTATCGCCTTTGTTTGGATATACTTATAGAAATTCTTATGAAAAATGGTCTTTGAATTTTAGTGGACTAATTAATAAGTTTGGCTTCAATACCGTGCAAGGACCTCATGCTTCTTTAAAAGTAGATTATCTCAAAAGAGAGAGTGATAAAGACATAAAGTGGAAACTAGGCACTGAACTCAGCTATGGTTTTTCTGAAAAGAAAATGAGACCTTCGGTATTTTTTTCAAGGAAATGGAATAATTTTTCAAAACCAGAACTCACAATTTCTGGAGGTGTAAAAACTGCTCAATTTAACCATAGAATCCCAGTTGCACCTTTAGGTAACCTTATTAGAGCATTACTCAATAAACAAAGCTTTATAAAAATCTATGAAAAAACATTTGCAAAAATTAGATATTCAGAAGAAGTTAAAAATGGTATTGATTTCTATACTTCTTTAGAATATGCAAAAAGAAAACCTCTTTTTAATGCTAGTACTTATTCTTTTGCAGAACAAAGTACAAATAACTCATATACTTCAAACAACCCTTTAGACCCAACAAATTTTTTAAATGCTCCTTTTACAGAGCATTCAATTGCTACATTAAACATTGGGGCTGCTTTTACTTTTGGTCAGAAATATTTATCATACCCTGATAGGAAAATTAACATTGGAAATTCTAAATACCCAACTTTGGGTTTGTTTTATAGAAAAACATTTGCCGCTGACAAAAATTACTGGAATTCTGATGTTTTTATAGCAAATTTAAATCAAGATATTAATGCAGGTGGTTACGGTTACTTTAAATACAATTTAAGAGCGGGCTCTTTTCTAAAAAAGAAAGATATTCCTATTATGGATTATCTACAAGCAAATGGAAATCAATTGTTTTTTGTAACTGATAACCAATTATCTAGTTTTAATTTGTTAGAGTACTATAAGTTTTTTACAAATGATAAGTATGCCGAAGGACATATTGAACATAATTTTAGAGGAGCCATATTAAGTAAAATCCCATTGATTAATAAATTAAATTTTCATTTATTTGGTGGTGCTAAAACACTATTTATGGCAGACAGCAAACCTTACACAGAACATTATATAGGGTTAAGTAATGTTGGTATTGGAAAATGGAGATTTCTACATATCTATTTTGTTCAGTCTAACCATGATGATGTTTCTGATAGTGGGATTGTTCTTAGAATTGATTTTTAATTCTTAACTACTTTGTCAGTCTTCGAATGACAACCTGCAAAGGAGGGAGTGGGGGAGCTGTTGTTTTTGAAATTCTTGTTTTTCAGCCCAACTCTAAAGTATTCAAATAAGGTTGAATTCTTTTATATGCAAGATTTACATACTCTTAATTTGTATCAAAGCCAGTATATTTACGACTAGATTTTAAGGCTGCGATTGCTGAAGTATCGCTATCAATAAATGGGTCTAAAAAAACTATGTCATTTGTAAATGAATACAATTGAATTAATCTATACGGAAGAGCAATAGGAAAAGGAGTTGGATGACCTATTCTTTTTGCAGAAGTTTTTGTGTAATCTTACGATTGGTATAAGCGGTCGTTTTAATGCCGTTTATATAT
Source organism: uncultured Polaribacter sp. (assembly GCA_963422315.1). Lineage (GTDB taxonomy): Bacteria > Bacteroidota > Bacteroidia > Flavobacteriales > Flavobacteriaceae > Polaribacter. The sequence continues at coordinate 1,907,003 of OY729423.1, read as the reverse complement.
TGTGTCTGTTGTGCAACTAAAAATATTATCTATTATCTTGTCATACATACTCAAAAAAGCAATTACCGATTATCAACAACTTAACTTTTTATACAAAGTGCATATTATTGTGGTTATTAATGGGTTTAGGGTTTGTGTAATAGCTACTTTTGTTACCATTAGTTTAATATTCTTGAATTAGCACTTCTGTTGGTATTTTCAGCGTATTACTTAATTTTCTAACCATACTTAATGTCAGTTTTCTTTTTCTGTTTAAGATTTCGCTGACTCTACTTGTAAAACCAACAACTTGAGCAAGTTCTTTTTGTTTCATGTTCATTTGCTCCATTCGGAATTTAATGGCTTCTATGGGGTCAAGCATACCTAACGGAAAATTCTCATCTTCATATTTTTCTATCAAAATACTTAATACCTCTGCTTCGTCTCCTTCAGGTGTATTTTCGGGAGCATGAAAAATATGCTCCATTCTTGCTAGAGCATTGTTGTACTCTGTTTCTGTTTTTATAGCTCTAATATTCATATCAAACTGTATTTACATTAATTTTATCATATTCTTTGTGTGTTCCAACAAATCGGACAAATACCCATTTTCTATTGTAGTTTATCGCGACAAGTAGGCGATATTTATTTCCACAGATATTGAACACTACTCTGCTGTTTTTAAGAATACTTGCCGATGTATATATCTGTTTAATTTCGTTTGGGCTATCCCACTCGGCTTTCAATACTTCCCTGTACCAAGCCAGTAATTGCTGTTTGCTATCGGAATGTATTTCCCAAAATTTTCTTAATGCCCATTTTGCAATAATTCTCAAAATTCATTTTCTTGATACAAAAATACACAAAAATTACCAAAACGGTAATTTTTTTATTTAAATATAGCCTCCAAGTAGATTTCTAGTATCTCTGATAATTCCAAAGCTATGAAAATCGACCATCCCATCTGCAACCAATAATTTGCCAATAAAATTAGGATTGTGCAATAGCTACTATTTTGTTGCCAGTAGTTTTTATCCCTCAGATATTTGCTTTAAAAAATTACTCAACTTTAAAGTTTGCTGTAGCAATTACATTAAATTTCATTCAGCAATTCTTTTGCAAGAATACCCTTTAGTTTACCTGCTCTTATTTGTTGCATTTCTTCAAATCCTTTTTTTATACCCTTAAAGACTTTCGCTTTGTAAGGTGTTAAAGACTCTACCTTTACAAACTTGAAATTTTTTAATCAACTCCATTACAAAAGGTACTTTTTCGTCTTTGATGTCTAATAATACTTTCATGGCTTATATGTTTATATGTTCTACAAATTTAGAAAATTACTGGCATTTTCTATCTTTTTCGGATGCCTTATCTCAATCAGCTCAATTTCGTTACCTGTATAGTTTTTGCTTGTGGCTAAAGAAGCAATTACCAATTATCAACAACTTAATTTTTTATACAAAGTGTATATTGTTGTGGTTATTAATGGGTTTAGGGTTTGTTTAATAGCTACTTTTGTTGTGTTTTCGTTGTTTTATTCGCATAGAGCTTTTATGTCAACGGTATGTTTACTAGTCAATTGAACATAATTATTCTCATTATAAATCTTTCTAGGTTTTGATACTTTTTTGACTGCCTTATTGGTAATTCCAATTTTACGATACTCAACTTTTTTAAATCCTTTTTTAGAAACTCTTTTTGCTGTTTCAATAAAATATTGAGAAAGTATTTCTGTTGCTTTTAGTTGTTCAACTGGGTAAGCATTACCTCTTTTCAACTCAAAAATTAAAACAAATAATGTGTCCTTTTTTGTAGTAAATAGTACGTAGTCTGATATCTTTTTGACGTTTCTTGCACTACTTAAATATGGCATTTGGATTTGACCATTCCTCTCAAACTTATATAATATATATTGACCTGTAGTTGAAATATTAACTTCAGAAATAATTTTTTTCTCTTGCTTTTCAACTAATTTATTCCTTTTAGCTCCTGTTTCTTCCCAAGTAGCTTTAATCACCTTTTGAATACTATTCAGCATTTTCTTCTACTTCATTTTGGTCATTAATATACTGATATAGTTTCATTGACCTTTCATTCAGCTTATTAATAGTTTGGTCAATTGAATCAACGTCAAATCCATCAAAAGCAACTTCTAACTCTTGTACAGTAGCTTTTGTAGCAGAAGCACTCGGATACTTAAATAAGTATGCTCCAACATCAGATGGCTTTAACATTTCATTTTTGTCATAGCCTAATTCCTTAACAATATCTTCATTGTTTTTTATACCAGTTAGCATAATTAGGTTGTTAATTTCACGAATTATATAATCACTATGAGTGCTAATTAATACTCTAAACCCTTTATTTATTAATCTTGCAAAAATTCTAGTTATAATAATTTGATTATCAGGATGTAAATTAAGCTCAGGCTCATCAATGATTATCAGGTCGTTTGGTTTAGCTAAATGTTTTAAATAGAAAACAATACTAGAAAGCGTTTTAACTAAAGAGGCAGATAAATGAATCGGTAATTTTTTACTTTTCGCTTTGTTAGATGCAAAAACTACTTCGCCATCTTTATTAACAGTAACCTTTCCTTTTAGTATTTCAGCTTCAATTTTATTTGCAAAGTCTATAAATTCTGTATCCTTTTTTTGATAATTAACTATATCTTCTGCTATTTCTAAACCAGCTCTAATAGGCAACGGATAGCGTGTTGAACGTTTTCGCAGCCATTCAAAAGGGTCCATTTGTTTAGAGTCTGTAATTTTTTGCATTTCATCAATCAGCATATTTCTTTTGATGGATAATTCTTTACTAAAAGTGTAAATAGAATTTCTTTCTACAGGAAAAATATGAGAGCTAAAAACAGGATACCTTAAGAAGATGTTATAAATTTTGTGAGCTATAACACTAGAAAATAAGGAATCAGTTATTTTTTCTTGAAATTTAATAAGCTCAATAAGTAGTTTGTTGGAATTACTTTTTTTGATGAGTTTTATTTCAATAAAGCCTAAATCTCTAATAATAGAAAAGTTGCTTTCAAATACTTTTTTTGAAAAATCATCTTCAGAAACATCAAAAGTCAACTCTACATCATTTAGCAATCTATTAACTTCGCTTCTAGAAATACCGTATATACTATCCATGTCTTTTTTAAAACTATTTACTAACCCATAATAGTTAAAAAGTTTTTTTAGTTTTAAATCTATTTGTTCTATTTGTACTTCTTTCTTATCAACTAATTCTTTCAAGTTTTCTTCGGAAAATATTTTCTTAGAAGGAAGTAAATGATGGACAAGACCTTCAATTATCCCATAAATAGCATAAGAAACGTATGTTTTTCCAGTATTGTTCGGACCACATAAAACTGTTAATTTTTTATTCAAATCTATAGTCGCTTCTTTTACAGCTCCTAAGTTTTTAAACTTAATTTTCATTTTATTTACTGTTTTCTTCTTGGCAAAGATAGATAATATTTTAAATAACACTAAACACTAATAACTAAAAAATTCATACTTTTACGCCGTAATTTTGCAAACAAATTTTATATAAGCAATGATTAAAGATATAGAATCAAAAAACGAAGACCTTACAGCCTGTCATAAACAAATATCTATTTTAAAAAAGCACTTTCCGTCTTGTTTTAAAGCTGACGGCTCTTTTGATATAGAGCGGTTTAAGGAAGAGATAAACGAAAATGTAAACATAACTAAAGAAGGTTATGAGTTAAAGTTTTTAGGAAAAAGCTATGCAAAACTGTTAGCCTCTTTAGATACTACTACGATAATTTCGCCAAACAAAGAGCATAATGAATTGCCAGAAAATAAAGATAGCAAAAACATGTATATAAGTGGCGATAATTTAGACGGACTAAAACATCTTTTAAAATCTTATGCAAATTCCGTGAAATGTATTTATATAGACCCGCCGTATAATACTGGCAGCGATGGCTTTGTATATAACGATAGCTTTAACTTTACGGCAGAAGAATTAGAGCATAGACTAAGCATTGACCAAGATGAAGCAGAGCGTATTTTGAATATTACGAAAAGCAATTCTGCTTCGCATTCTGCTTGGCTTACGTTTATGTACCCTCGTTTGCAATTAGCTAAAGATTTGCTTACTGACGATGGAGTTATATTTATTTCTATTGATGATAATGAAGTTGCTCAATTGAGATTGTTGTGTGATGATGTTTTTGGAGAGGAGAATTTTGTTAATACTTTTTGTTATATAAATAATTTAAAAGGAAGACAGATATCAAATACAGGTGCTTCTAAAACATACGAATTCATACTTTGTTATTCTAAAAATATAGAATACATAAATAACTTTGAAATTGACATAGAATATTTAAAACAAATTATGCCAAATGCTTATAAAGGGTTTGATTATAAAAAATTGAAAGATGAAAATGGAGAATATGTTATAAAAAATGAACTTTATAATACCAATAAAATGTTTAATGAAAAAACTAGGCCTAATTTAGTTTTTAATATCCATTACAATGAACATTTTAAAAAAGTTAAATTTACAGAATATAATGAATCAAAAACATTTGAAGGATATGAAAAAATAGAAGCAATAAAAAATGATGACAATACATTTAAAGCGTGGAGATGGAGTAAAGATAAAATAGAAAGAGAATTAGATAATTTAGAATTTATAAAACAAAAAAATGGGAATTATAAAATATTTACAAAAATTAGGAATTTTGAAAAAACAATATTAAAAGATATTTTATTAGGCATAAAATCAAATGGGAATAAAGAAGTAGAAGAATTATTTAATAAAAGGGTTTTTAGTTATCCTAAAACTTATAATTTGATAAAAACATTTATAAAATGTATGTTAATAAAAAATAACGACATAATCCTCGACTTCTTTTCAGGCAGTGGCACAACAGCAGACGCAGTAATGCAGCTAAACGCAGAAGACGGAGGAAGCAGAAAATATATTTTAGTGCAAATTCCAGAATTAATAAAACAAGAAAGAAACAAAGCAACTTACGACTTTCTAAACTCAATAAACCGCCCCACAACATTAGACTACATCGGAATAGAGCGAATAATAAGAGCATCGGCAAAAATAAAAGAAGAAACAAAAGCCGATATAGACTACGGTTTTAAACACTTTGCTTTAAAAGAAGCTAACCAGAATACTTTAGATAAGTGCGAGAGTTTTGATAAAAACGCATTGCTACCTGATAAAACAATATTAGATGATTTTGGAATAGATACAGTACTGACTACTTGGCTAAATTACGATGGTTATGGCTTAAATGCCGAATACGAAGAAGTAGATTTAAAAGGATATACTGCATACTATTGCAACAAACATTTGTATTTGATAAATTCAGGTTTTGACCAAGATAAGGTAATGGCTTTGTTTGAATTGTATGAATCTAAGAGCGACTTTAATGTAGAAAACATAATATTGTTCGGTTATAGTTTTAATCAGTGGTCAGTTACAGAAACTTTAGAAAACAACTTGAAAATTCTAAACGACAGCGAAAAGAATTTAAAAGTAAACATCAGCGTAAGATATTAGGATTTAATAATGGAGCTAATTTTAAAAAACGGACTTCCACATCAAGTAAAAGCTATTAATGCTATTAGTAAAGTATTTCTGCCAAATAGTTTTTTGCCGAATAAAATGTTTTATACAAATCCGATTCTGCAATTGGACAAATTCAAATTGTCAAAACAAATTAAAGAGGTTCAAACTTCAAATAAAATATTTGTAGAAAATATAAGTCAAAAAGCAATAGGGGATTACCTAAATTTAGACATAAAAATGGAAACTGGTACAGGCAAAACTTATGTTTATACTTCTACTATTTTTGAATTACACAAGCGTTTTAAGATAAATAAATTTATAATTGTTGTTCCTACATTGCCTATTAAAGCAGGTGTTAGACAATTCTTAAGCGACCCTTATGTAAAGCAACACTTTAAGGATGTTTGCGGTTATAATGCCACAATAGACTTGCAAGTATTAGAGTCTGTTAAAAAGAAAAAGGGCAAACAATATTTTCCGAGCGCTGTTAGAGAGTTTGTGTCCGGTTCAAGTCAAAATACTAACAAAATACAAGTTATACTTAGTAATATGGCTTTGCTTACTAACAGCAAAATGCTGACGAGAAACAATTACGATTCTGGAGTACAAGATTTTTTTAAGCCAGTTGATGCAATTAAGGCAACGCTTCCTTTTGTAATTATTGACGAGCCGCATCGTTTTTATAGACAGCAAAAGGCGTTTAATTTTATTATAAAGCAAATACGACCGCAATGTATCATCAGATATGGTGCTACTTTTCCAACTAAAACTATCGGAAGAGCTAAAAACAAAAAGACTTTAAAAGATTATCAGAATTTAGTTTATGAGTTAAATGCTTGTGATTCTTTTAATCAAAATTTAATAAAAGGAATAGCAAAAGAACATTTTGAGCCTTTATCTAAAAAAAGCGATAAAGTGAAAATAATGGAAATTAAGAGGCGAGATTCGGTAAAGTTTAATTATATAAAAAAGGACAGCCCTAATAAGTCTTATTTACTTTCAAAAGGTGATTCGTTGTCTATTATTTCCGAGCAATTTGAAGGTATTACAATTGATTCTATTGGTAATAATTATTTTGAATTGTCTAATGGTCAAATCAAATTTCAAGGTGAAGAATTTAGTACAGATATTTATTCATCGTCCTATCAAGAGCAAATGCTAAAATTGGCTATAGAACGCCATTTTGAAATAGAGCGTTTAAATTTTGAAAGAATATTTAAAATTAAAACACTTGCTTTGTTTTTTATAGATGATATTTATTCGTATCGCAAAAAAGACGATTCTGATAAAAAAGCTTATCTAAAGAATACTTTTGAAAGATTATTATTAGAAAAAATTAATGAGATACTTTCTACATTATCCGAAACTCGCGAGAAAGAATATATAGAATATCTAAAAGCATCAAAGCAGAATATTTCTAATTGTCATGGCGGTTATTTTTCGCAAGATAATAATGATTCTGACGAAAATATATCAAATCAAGTAAATAAAATTCTGCACGACAAAAAGGGTTTACTTTCAATAAAAAATAAAGATGGCAGTCAAAATACACTTCGCTTTTTATTTTCTAAATGGACTTTAAAAGAAGGTTGGGACAATCCGAACGTATTTACCATTACTAAATTGCGTTCGAGCGGTAGCGAAAATAGTAAGTTGCAAGAAGTTGGCAGAGGTTTGCGTTTGCCTGTTGATGAAAATGGTAATAGAATTTCTAATGAAGAATTTAAACTAAATTATATTATTGACTTTACAGAGGCTGATTTTGCAGAAAGGTTAGTTAGAGAAATAAATAATGATTTGCCGAGAGGTTTTGTAATTACTAAGGAACAACTTAAAAAGGTTGCTTTAAAATTAAATATGCCTGAAAATGGCTTAGTCATAGATCTATTTACTAAAAATTATATTGATATAGATAAAAATATAATAATTGAAAATGCAACTAAATTCTTTGAGGAATATCCTGACTTTAGCATTGGGCTAAATGACAATAAAGTTACCGATAGAAATAAAAAGCCGGATAGAAAAGTTAAAATACGAGTTTCAAAATATAATGAATTAAAAAAATTGTGGGAAGCTATAAACCAAAAATACGTCATCTATTATGAGAATTTAGAAAAAGACGATTATCTAAAAAAAGAATTAGTAAAAATATTTACAGATGATGTATTCACAGATGTTGTTTTATCAAGCGAAAGGCAAGTTGTTGTTACAACTGACGAAAATATTATGAGTGCTTATGAAAGTGTAGGCGTTCAATATATAATAGATAAAACTATTTCTTATGGCGAGTTTTTAAAAAGAATTAATAATCAAACTAACCTTCCGATAAAGTTAATTAATGAAGCGCTAATTGATTTTAGCAAAAACAATAAGTCCTTTGAAATAAAGATAAATGAGTTTAGCGTTGCTAATTTTGTTTCAAAGTTTGGTGATTGGAAAATTCAGAATTTAGAAGGACGTTTTACATATAAAAAATCTTCATTGAGTTTAAAATCTACTGCACTGACTTATGCAAATGGTAGTCCTAAAAAAGAAATTACACAAGGCAGGATAGGGATTAAATTTGCCGAAGGAAAGCCAATAAAAAAGTATTTATACGACACTTATACTTACGATTCACAATTAGAAAAGAAAAATATTATAACTGATATTTCAGAAGTTATTGTTTATGGCAAAATACCGCGTAATAGTTTAGCGATACCGACTATTACTGGTCAGTCTTACAGCCCAGATTTTATGTACGTAGTAAAAAAGACAAATGGCGATAACACCCTAAATATTATTGTTGAAACAAAAGATGTGGATAATCAATCGGCACTTCGGATAATTGAAGGGGCTAAAATTAATTGTGCAGAAAAGTTTTTTAACGAATTAAAAATTGATGGTTATAAGGTAAAGTTTAAAGAGCAAATTAAAAACGATAAGATAAAAAAAATAATAAAAGAGTTAATAGAACAATAAAAAGAAAAAAATGAAATTAACCCTAACGAGACCCCTCGCGTTTTTTGATTTAGAAACTACAGGACTCAACATCGGCAAAGATAAAATAGTTGAAATTTCTATTTTAAAAATATTCCAAAACGGAAACAAAGAAAGCAGAACTTGGCTAGTAAACCCCGAGATAGAAATTCCAAAAGAAGCAACAGAAGTTCACGGAATTACCAACGAAAAAGTAGCTAACGAGCCGAGTTTTAAAGAATTGGCGAACGATGTTTTTAATATGATTGATAATTGCGATTTGGCAGGTTTTAACTCCAATCGTTTTGATGTGCCGTTGTTGGTAGAAGAGCTTATGCGTGCTGGAATATATATTGAAATGAAAAACATAAAATTAATAGACGTTCAAACTATTTTTCATAAAAAAGAAAAGCGTACTTTAAGTGCTGGTTATAAGTTTTATTGCGATAAAGAATTAGAAGATGCCCACTCCGCCGAAGCAGATGCTAGAGCTTCTTACGAAATTTTGCTAGCACAAATAGAAAAGTATGACGATTTAGAAAATTCTATAGACGCTTTAAGTGAGTATTCTACTCTAAATAATAATAATAGGGCAGACCTTGCTGGGTTTCTTTTATTTAATAAAGACCATAAAGAAATATTTTCTTTTGGTAAATTTAAGGGCAGTTTGGTAGAAGAGGTTATAAAAAATAATAGTGGTTATTATAGGTGGATTCAAAACGCGGAATTTCCTTTATATACAAAGAAGGTATTAAAAGAAATAAAAGAGCGTTCAACTAAAAAAGAAACCAAAGACAAAGAAGAAAAGCTAGAATCTTTGTAGCAAAAATTTAATGATAGTTTATAAACTATTTGGCTTCTAGAATATTTAAACTTAAATTAGCACTTTTAATCTTAATAGACTTTACAAGTATTTACGTCTAAACCTAAAAATTATGAGTTGTATATGTTCGTAAATTATAAAAATTTACCGCCTAATTCTCGTGCTTGGATATACCAATCGAATAGGGAGTTAACAGACAAAGAAATTGAATTAATTTCTTTAGAAACAGAGAGTTTTATCAATAAATGGACAAGTCATGAAAATGATTTAAAAGGCTCGTATGTGATAAAGTATAAAATGTTTTTGGTTTTATTTATAGATCAAAATTATAGCAATATATCTGGCTGTTCTATTGATTCGTCTGTTCATTTTATTCAGAAATTAGAGAGAGAATTTTCAATAGATTTGACAAATAAAATGAATATTGCTTATAAAACAGAGAGTAAAATAGAAATATTAACTTTAGAAGAATTTAAAAAAAGTTTAGGTAAAGGTAAAATTACAGGAAAAACAATAGTTTATAACAACCTGATAGACACCAAAGAAGAGTTTGAAAAAAAATGGGAAGTACAAGCAAAAGATAGCTGGCACAAGCGTTTTTTGAAATAATATTAATAGTAAAAAAATGAAAGCAAAACTAATAATTGTGTTTTTTATATGCTGTGTTTTAGGATTGAGACCGCAAAACATAGACCCACTGGAAACAAAAGACTCTTTTCAGCAAAAAGTTTGGATAGACAGCATTATAAAAAACATGGGGTTAGACGAGAAAATTGGTCAATTATTTATGCTACAAGCCTATTCTAACCTCAATAAAGACCACGAAAACTATATTACCGAGATGATTACAAAATACAAAGTCGGTAATTTAATATTTATGAAAGGCACTCCAGAGAAACAAGCGGAGCTTTGTAATAAATTTCAAAACGCTGCAAAAGTTCCTTTGCTAATCGGCATCGACGGTGAGTGGGGTTTAGATATGCGTCTGAAAAACACCTACCGATTTCCATGGAATATGACTTTAGGTGCAGTAGAAAATGATTCGTTAATAAAACAATTTGGAGAGCATATAGGAAAACACTGCAAACGATTAGGAGTTCATATCAATTTTGCACCTGTTATAGACATAAACACAAACTCAAATAATCCGATTATTGGCAACCGTTCTTTCGGAGAAAACAAATATAATGTAAGCCAAAAAGCAATATCTTTTATCAAAGGAATGCAAGGTGTTGGGGTATTATCTTGTGCAAAACATTTTCCTGGACACGGAGATACCGCTACTGATTCTCATCATACTTTGCCTGTTTTAAATTTTGATAAAACTCGTTTAGATACAGTAGAATTATATCCTTTTAAACAAGTAATAAACTCCGGTGTAGCTAGCGTGATGACCGCTCATTTGTCCGTTCCCAGTTTAGAATCAAAAAAAAATTTACCAAGCTCTTTGTCTAAAAACGTTGTAACTAGTCTATTGCAATACAAGTTAGGGTTTTTGGGATTGGTAATTACAGACGGCTTAAATATGAAAGGGGCATCAAATTATTCTACTTCTGCGGAGATAAATTTGGCTGCCGTACAAGCAGGTAACGATTTGTTGTTAATTCCGCAAGACATTCCTGCAAGCATAAACCTGATTAAAAAAGCTATTAGATTAAAAACTCTAACAGAAGAGCGTATAGACATTTCCGTTCGTAAAATATTAAAAGCTAAATACTGGGCTGGATTACATAATTATAAACCTATAGATTTGGAAAATTTACGTCGAGATTTGAATACCGTAAATGACGAATTACTGCATATAGAATTAGTAAAAAATTCTTTAACTCTATTGAAATCGAAAGAAAATAATATTCCTATTAAAAATTTAGAAGATAAGAAAATTGCTTACGTTTCACTTGGAGATGATAGCGGAAATTATTTTGTAAAAATGCTACAAAGCTACACAAAGATAGATTTAATTTCGGATGATAATTTGAAAGACCTAATTAAAAAATTAAAGCCGTATAACTTTGTTATTGTAGGTTATCATAAGTCTAATTCTAATCCTTGGAAGAGCTATAAATTTAAGGCTAATGAATTAGTTTGGTTAGAAAAAATATCTCGGAAAAAAAATGTAGCACTATGTGTTTTTGCTAGTCCTTATTCTTTGTTGCAAATAGAGGATTTTTCTAAAATTGAAAACATAATAGTCTCTTATCAAAATAGCAGACTATCTCAAGAGCTAACGGCTCAAATGCTTTTCGGAGTGTTTTCTGCAAAAGGCAGATTGCCAGTTTCAGTTAAAAATTATTTTAAAGTAGGGCAGGGTCTAATAAGTGATAAATTAGGCAGACTGGGCTATTCAATTCCAGAATCTGTAAACTTATCTTCTAAAAAACTAACAAAAATAGATTCGTTTGCAAAGGTTATTTTAGAAGAAAAAATGGCACCTGGCTTTCAAATTTTAGTCGCAAGACACGGCAAAGTAGTTCTAAATAAGAGCTACGGTTATCATACCGATAAAAAAGAAATAAAAGTTAAAAACTCCGATTTATACGACTTAGCATCTTTAACAAAAATTTTAGCCTCACTTCCCTTGATTATGAAAGCAGAAGAAGAGCAAAAATTATCTATAAATGATGAAGTGCAAGATATTTTGCCGAGGCTTATAAATTCAAACAAGGCAAATATTTCTGTAAAAGAAATTCTATCTCATTTCGGAAATTTAAAAAATTATATTCCTTTTTATAGAAACACTCAAGACACTATTACTAATAAGAATTTATCTAAATTTTATAAAAGGAAAAAGTCTAAAAAATTTAAAATAAAAGTTGCTGAAAATCTATTTTTAAAAAACAATTATAAGGATAGTATTTTAAAACAAATTAAGGAGGTTGAACAGCGAGAAGAACCAGTTTATAATTATAGTGATATTGGGTATTATATTTTTCAAGAGGTATTAGAATCTACTTATAAAAAACCTTTGAATTTTTTGGCAAATAAGATGCTTTACCAGTCGCTTGGGGCTAATAGAACAAGTTTTTTGCCCCTACAAAAATTTGACAAGAAAGAAATAGTTCCGACAGAAAAAGACGAGTACTTTCGCAATCAACTAATTCATGGATATGTACACGATATGGGAGCAGCAATGTTAGGTGGAGTAGGGGGGCATGCTGGATTATTTGCCAACGCTAATGATGTTGCAAAAATTATGCAGATGTATTTACAAAAAGGATATTATGGTGGTAAACGCTATCTCAAAGCAGAAACTATAGATAAATTTAATAAGCGTTATTTTTCTGAATATAATGTTCGTAGAGGTTTAGGATTTGATAAGCCTCAATTAGATATAAAGATAAAGGCAACTTGCGGCTGTGTTTCGGACGAAAGTTTTGGACACTCTGGCTTTACTGGAACCTATACTTGGGCAGACCCCAAAAGCGGAATTTTATATGTTTTCTTGTCTAACAGAGTATATCCTACAATGGAAAATAAAACTTTGGTAGAAAAAAATATACGCACCGAAATTCAGCAAGCTATTCAAGATGCTGTTATAAATTAGAATAATCTCTTTTGAATTATGGTTTAAAATCTATATCCAATTCGTAAATGTAGATTCAAAGCACCTTTAAATTTATTTTCTGAAGATCTAATATTTTTAGCAAAATTATACGCAAGCCCTATTCCAATTCCAGTTTCGAACGTAAAATAATTTCCAATGCTTCGTCTAATTCCCCAAGTCGGAATTATGAAAACATGATCATCCACTTCTAAATTATCATAATTTGAAATAACAAACCAATTAGGGATATATCCTATCTGTAAGGTTAGAAAGTTTCCACTATTTCCGCTGATGTTTTTCGATTTAGACACTCTTTTGTTAAGATTATAGTACCATCTAGGCTCTAATCTAATTACTGGAAACATTGCATAACCGTTTTTAGGGTAATAAGTTCCTCCCCAAAATCCAGCGTTCATTCCGATTTCTGTTCTCAAAGCAATTTGATTTGATAACTTGGTTTCTTTATGAACCCAAATTCCTAACAACCCTGTTTGAATTCCGTAAGTAGATTTTTCCACACTTGCAGTTTGTGGTTTTGTAATTAAAGTCGAACTACTGCCTTTTGATATTTGCTTTTCTGTATCAAGAGAATCAACAGCAGAAGCTTGTGATAAAACAGCACAGTTAAAAAACAAGAAGAGTGTTAGTAATGTGATTTTCATAACTTTAGAATTTTCTTAATCAGTTTTTTTATAACCACAGGCTACAATAGTGCGGTAGTGGGGTTGTACCACGGTTACCAGTGTTGTCTACTGTTTTTTCTTCTTTTTTCATTACCACAATGTACTCATTTTTCATAGTTTGGTCTTTCTTTTCAGTTACATTGCTTGGGCCGTTTTTACGACGTACGGAAAATGTGATTCTGCTAGTATAAAACTAGCAATTTCAGATATGTTCTTATGTGACCTTTCTATCGTATTGCTAGTAGCCATAAGGTCTTGGTCGTTATTTTTATCAACTAATTTTCCTTGTTGTATATTCTCAATATCTTTTCATTGATGCTTGGTTTCTGATACTAAAACTATTTTCCAAGTTTTCAATTTATTACTGAATTTCTTAATTGCTATTACTTTTATTTTTAGTGCCATTTACCAAATGCACTATGTTTTTTGTTGTGTAGCGTTATTTTTCAAAAACTTTCAACATTAATTTCCGAACATCTCTTAAGTTAGGAATTTTTTCTGTTTTATAGGTTGGTTCATATTTTAAATTCTTAAAATTTTCGTCTAAAAATTTTTCAATTTTATATTCTTGGTCAAAAGCTATAAAATTATTATTTGGACTATTGTAAATTATACCAACCCTTATGAATTTTACAAATAAAACGTAATTTGAAATAATTTCTGTTTCAAAATAAGCAAAGTTTTCATTTATATAATAAGCTCTTATGAAGTCATTATTACCGTTTGATAAACTTATTTTTTGTTTTTCTTTTAAAAACTTTTCTAACTTCTTTACGTTGACAAACAACTCATTTCCATTCGAAACAGCAAAAGGTTTTTTAATCCTCTTCCCTTCAAGGCTTTTCAATTGATAGTTCGAAGATAAAATATGCTCTACTTGACTTTTGTTGAAGCTTATATCAGAATTCGGTTTTTTTATTTTTAAATCCTGCATTTCTTCATACCTGCCTTTTGGATATAAATTTTTATTATTTTGATATTTGTTTAAGTTTAGATTTTTAGTAATATTTTTTGATATTTCACTTTCAATTTTACTTGCAAAACAAGAGGTTAAAAGAATCGAAAGAATAGGAAATATATAATTTTTGAATTTCATATATTTTAGTTTTAATGCTACACAGCAAAATAAATTCTTACTGTAGTCATATAGTTTATAGGTGCAAATTTATAATTTTTAATTAAAACCACCCCAGAATTTTCTTCTTAAATCAGTTTTTTTATAACCACAGGCTACAATAGTGCGGTAGTGGGGTTGTACCCACGGTTACCAGTGTCGTCTACTGTTTTTTCTTCTTTTTTCATTATCACAATGTACTCATTTTTCATAGTTTGGTCTTTCTTTCCAGTTATATTGCTTGGACTGTTTTTACTTGGCATTCGCTTATTAGGTATGTTCCTAATAATTGTTTCTATATGAGAGAAGCCCTGTTTTTCAAAAAAGTTTTTAGTAATAACATCTGTAGGTAAAACCTCGCTTTTTACTTTTCTATTTCCTACCACATAACAAGCATAACCTCCTTTTTTTATAGATTTTGATATGTTTTCAATAGATTTTTGATAATCGCTATAAAAAGACGAAACATCTTTAACACGCTTTTCATCTACCTCTCCGATTTTATTAAGGCTTTCTTGTAGTTCAAAGCTATCAAAATTATACACCTCTTTAGACCTTTTACCTCCCATTAACTGGTTATCTACTTGGTTAGCATTTTCAACTTCTAACCACTCGTTAGCAAGTCTTGAAAACTGACCATAAGCTACGGTGGTACGACTATCTCCATAAGGCGGAGATGTTACTACTATATCCATACTTTCAGGCTCAATATGACTTATTCCCTCAATCGTATTGAAATCGTACACTTGAGAATTGCCTGTTTTATCATTTTCTAAAAAAGATTTCAGCCCTTTATAGTTTCTAGCTAATTTACTTTGCATTAAACCAAAAACATCAGGATTAAATTTCTCTATTTGCTCGGCTTTTATACGAAACAACTTAAATTCACTATTGCGTGTATAACTACTTTCTCGCACAGTTTCACTAAAAGCTATTTTGAAAAAATTTTTTACTTCTATGCTTTCTATTTTTTCAATAAATGATTTAATAACAGCTAATTTTTCTTGAACACTTTTGTCAAACCAAAAATCTATATTTTTGATAGTAGGAATGACTGCATTTACCTCGTGAAAATTAAACATTAAAGAAAAAGCATAGTCATTAAATTCTTTTAAATATAAGTCAAGTACTTGTAAACTAATTCTTGTAGTTTTTGTCTTAGCAATCAATCGTGCCAAAGGGTTTAAATCTGTGCCAATAGCATTTATTCCTTTTAGGTTTGCTTCTACAAGGCTAGTTCCTGTACCGCAGTAGGGGTCAAATAATAGGCGACTATTAGCCCCATATTTTGCAATGATTCGTTCCGCAATTTGGGGTATCATCATCGCAGGGTAAGAATGATAACAATGAGTAAAATTCTTTGTGTTAGCACCCACAAAATTCCACGAAAAATCAGTATATTTTTTGCTTTTTAGAATCATTTATACAACGTTTTTAGGTCGGTAACAATTTTTGAAAACGACTCAATTGGTTTCTTAAAACTGCCTACTTTTGTAAGATACGTATAATCAAAAAAATTTAACATACCTGCCTGTTGTGGTTGTGTGATTTCGTCATAGAAATTGGTCGTGATGAACCCAGTCTTAAAATCAGCTTTTACCTTAGATATCAAACCATACTTTTGCTTAACCTGAATACAATCTTCGGAAGTAGCAATATCCATCAAAAGTTTCCATTTATAAGTTTGTCCTACTCGTTCTCGAAGAGAAGTTTTAATAGAGTAAATCATAACAGGAGCTTTTTCTAACTTTTTGTTGTCATAAATCATTAAATCTACATCAGGTTTTTGAACATCGTTACCTGCTTTAATGGTAGCGTAATCCTCTATAAATTTATGTTTTTTAGGTTTGAGCGTAATGACTAAATCTTGATTGATAAATCCTTTAGCTTGTAAGTAAATCAGAGAATAAGCTACCAAGCCTTGAAATCCATTTCCAGCTACTGCTTTTCTTGTTTGAGAAGCGTCCTTTATTTCTCCGCTTTCTATTCGCTTTTGGATAATTTCGTTTACCTCTACGTTAGAATCTTGCATTATTTCGGTTAAATAAGATATTGCATTTTCTACTCCTATTTGCTTAATTTTTTTTTTCAAATCTCTTCTGAATAGGAGCAAAATAATAGCGTTTTGCTATGTCTTCAAAGGCTTTCTTATTATCTTGGTTCATTGTTTATTTTTTCCTAAATAAATTTAATAGTTCGTTAATAACTTCATCAAACTTGTTATTCTTTAGTGTGCCTATTTTGTAAAGAATAATTTGTTTGTCTGCTGTAAATATTTTGTTTGGGACAAATCAGAGAAAGGAAATGGCACTACCACAATATCACCTGCTACAAATCTTGCCATGCCTTTTCTTCTTCTTGTTTATTCCAGTCTTTGGCTAAAACTTTTTCTGTGGCAAAATGTGTTTTAATCCTTGTCTTTTTGTTTTCTAAAGATTGTATAAAGGCTACCGCACGATTGTACCGTGTGGTATGTTTTTCTTTACTTCCCATGTTTGGGCTATTCCACAGTTGTAATTTTCAAAGCAACAAATATATCATTATTTATTATTAAACTATAAAAAAACATAAAAATAATAAAGGCAGATTCAACTAGCATAAGCAACTTTTTGAATAAAATAATAAGACCTTAAAGCACCAGTTGGTTTAGTTAGAAATAAAACGCAATGATTTTTTGAAAAAAAATGTAACTTGCGACCCCCAATTTATGATTGAATGTTAAAAAAAACAAACATCCCATTAGCCTCAATAATTATAGGAACTATTTTTGTTTTTTGGCCAGTTACCGAAGGAGGTTTTATGAATCTTTTAGATGACCCTGCTCAAATTACTGAAAATAAGAACGTTACAAACCTTTCTTTTGAAAGTATAAAAAATTATTTTACAAGCTATGTGATACTTTCCTACCAGCCATTAGCTTCTTTAAGCTACGGAATTGAGTATTATTTCTTCGGACCGAACGCCTTTATCTTTCATTTTACCAACTTAATTCTGCATCTTATAAATACATTTTTAGTGTATTTAATCTTGTATAAAATTTTTAAAAATAGAAAAAGAGTAGCTTTATTAGTTACGTTATTTTTTGCTATCCACCCTTTACAAACCGAGACTATAGGTTGGCTCTCAACAAGAAGTACCCTGCTTTTTTCTTTGTTTTTGTTAGCTTCTACTTATCAGTATATTAAATATTTAGAAAGTGAAACTAAAAAATTAAAGCCACTTATTCTTGCCGTTTTATTTGCTTTATTATCTATGTTTAGCAAGTCGATGGCTATTTTAATTCCGTTTGTACTGATAGGGATAGACTATTTGCATTTAAGAAAATTTAACTGGAAAGCAGTGTTAGACAAAGTTGTGTTTTTTGCTATGTCAATAGTTTTTGGAATTGTTAGTTTATATTCTAGAAAAGCTATTGGTGGAGCTTCTGAAATGGAATTGATAGCCGAGAAAAATTTAATACCTTACACTTTTTATGAAAAAATTTGCATCTCTTCGTATAGTATATTATTTTATATTAAAAAATTCCTATTCCCTTACGACCTTTATAATATGTACGGCTATCCTATAAAAGTAGGAGATAAATTGCCTTTTGAATATTTAATTTCACCTTATATTATCATTGGGTTACTTGTAATGGCAGTTATTATTTGCAAAAAATCGTCAAAAGAATTTGTTAGATATTTTTTATTTGGAATATTTTTCTTCCTACTATCCATTGGACTTACCTTAAATTTAATTAACTTTTTGTCTCAAATGACTGCCGAAAGATATATGTATTTGGGATTAATTGGGCTGTCAATTCCTATAGTTTTATTTTTAGAAAAATTTATAAATAACCCTAAACACGAGGTAAAAGCAATAGTATTTTACAGTATAATTTTTGTGTTTTTTGCTTTTAAAAGTAGAACGCAAACTCGTATTTGGAAAGATGAAGAAAGTTATTTAAAAAACGTACTTGCTGCCTACGAGCGAAACGATATAGTAAATAACTCTGCGGGTTTGCCGATTTATGCGTTAGGAATAAAATATTTTAAAGAAAACAAACCAAAGGAGGCAATTAAGTGTTTTAATCGTACTATTAAAATGGACAAATTTTCACCAAGCGTTTATGCAGCAAGAGGGGCGTCGTATAATGCTATTGGCAAGAAAAAGTTGGCTATTAATGATTTTGATAAAGTTATAAATACGCCA
The DNA here is from genome assembly GCA_963422315.1 of uncultured Polaribacter sp. Taxonomy (GTDB): domain Bacteria; phylum Bacteroidota; class Bacteroidia; order Flavobacteriales; family Flavobacteriaceae; genus Polaribacter. The sequence continues at coordinate 1,888,149 of OY729423.1, read as the reverse complement.
AAATTAAGAGCAAGGAAAGGGGCTTTGTCCACTGCTTTTCGCTTTAAAGGAGAGGTTTATATAAGTTTAGGATTATACGAAAAGAGTAAAGTACTATTTGATAGTGCAGTTTATTTTAATCCGAATGATAATATTGCTATAAAAAGAGTAGCTGAAATTAAAGAGTTATTAAAAACCCAATTAAACTAAGTGATAAAACCCAAGCCTTGCAAATCTTTATAGGAATATTCAAAAAAGAGTAAAAGCTAAAAACACACAAGGATTAAGAGAATAAAATAATTTTACTAAAAAATACTAAAACAATGTGTTTCTTATCTATAAAATTAAATTATATTAGCACCCTTAAAAAAACAAGCAAACGGCGAGGTAGCTCAGTTGGTTAGAGCACAGGATTCATAACCCTGAGGTCGGCAGTTCAAATCTGCTCCTCGCCACTAAATTAAAGTCTTAAACAACGCTTGAGGCTTTTTTTGTGTTTAAGAGAAGTTTATTAATTTTATAAAAAACCGAGCTTGCAAATCAGTATAAAAAGAAATAAAGCGTAATTATTTTTTTAAAAAAAAGTATAACTCGCGAATCTAAATTTATAAAAAATGTTAAAAAAAATAAATATCCCGTTAGCCTTAATAATTATAGGAACTGCTTTTGTCTTTTGGCCAGTTACTGGAGCAGATTTTATGGCACTGATAGATGATGCCGCTCAAATAACTAAAAATAAAAATATTATAAACTTCTCTCTTGAAAGTATAAAAAGTTATTTTACAGGATATACAGTGCATTCCTATCAGCCATTAGCTTCTTTGAGTTACGGAATTGAGCATTATTTGTTTGGACTGAATGCCTCTGTGTTCCATTTTAACAACTTGCTCCTACATCTTATAAATGTATTTTTAGTATATTTAATTTCGTTTAAAATTTTAAAAAATAGAAAAAGAGTAGCTTTATTAATTACGTTGTTTTTTGCTATTCATCCTTTACAAACCGAGACTATTAGCTGGCTTTCAGCAAGGAGTACTTTGCTTTTTTCTCTGTTTTTATTGGCTTCTACTTATCAGTATATAAAATATTTAGAAAGTGAAACTAAAAACTTAAAACCATTTCTTCTTGCAGTTTTATTTGCCTTATTATCTATGTTTAGCAAATCGATGGCGGTTTTAATTCCACTTGTGCTAATAGGGTTAGATTATTTATATTTAAGAAAATTTAACTGGAAAGCAGTGTTAGACAAAGTTATATTTTTTGCATTATCAATAGTTTTTGGAATTGTAAGTTTATATTCTAGAAGAACTGTTGGCGGAGGTTCTGAAATGGATTTGATAAATCAGAGGGGATTAATACCTTATACTTTTTATGAGAAAATATGTGTCTCTTCGTATAGTATATTATTTTATATTAAAAAATTTCTTTTTCCTTACGAGCTTTATAATGTGTACGGCTATCCAATAAAAGTTGGAGATAAATTGCCTTTTGAATATTTAATTGCTCCTTATATTATCATCGGATTACTTATAATGGCAGTTATAATTTGCAAAAAATCGTCAAAAGAATTTACAAGATATTTTTTATTTGGAATTTTTTTCTTTCTATTATCAATAGGGCTTACTTTAAATATAATAAACTTTTTAGCACAAATGACTGCCGAAAGATATATGTATTTAGGATTAATTGGGCTATCAATTCCGATAGTTTTGTTTTTAGAAAAGTTTATAAATAATCCCAAACATGAAATAAAAGTAATAGTATTTTACAGTATTATTTTTGTGTTCTTTGCTTTTAAAAGTAGAACTCAAACTGGTGTTTGGAAAAATGAAGACAACTATTTAAAAAACACATTTGATGCTTATGAAAGAAACGATATAGTAAATAACACAGCTGGTTCGGCGGCAATTTTTGAATTAGGGCTAAGATATTTTAAAAGCAGTAAACCAAAAGAGGCAGTTAAATGTTTTAGTCGCAATATAAAACTAGATAAATTTTCATTGCGTTCGTATCTTTTAAGAGGTATGTCGTATGATGCTCTTGGCAAGAAAAAGTTAGCGATAAAAGACTTTGATAAAATTATAAGCACCCCAAAAATGAGAACGAAAAAAGACGCTTTATCTACTGTTTTTCGTATTAAAGGAGGAGTTTATAAAAGTTTAAGTTTATACGAAGAAAGCAAAGTGCTACTTGATAGTGCAGTTTATTTTAATCCGAATGATGAAGCTGCCGTAAATAGTTTAGCTGAAATTAATAAGTTGTTAGGAAAGCGTTAAACACTTAATTTTAAAACCTTTTTAACTCGCCTAGAAATATTAGTTAAAACTTCATAAACTATTGTATTTGAAGCGTTTGCTATGCGTTCTATCATTTTTTGATTATTAAAAATTATAACTTCATCGCCTTCATTACACTTAATATCTGTAATGTTTACCATAATCATATCCATACAAACATTTCCTATAATTTTAGCTTTTTCATTGTTAATAACTACAAATCCATTTTCGTTGCCTAGGCTTCTTGGCAAACCGTCAGCATGACCGATAGGAATTGTAGCTACTTTGCAATTTTTTTCTGTGATAAAAGCCCTATTATATCCAACTGTGGTGCCTTTTTCTAACGAATGAATTTGTGAAATAATAGATTTTAAGTTGTGTGAATTTTTTAGATTGTAGGTATGTTCGTTATTTGAAAATCCAAAGAGTCCAATACCAATTCTAACCATATCAAATTGAGCATTCGGATAGTTTAAAACACCAGAAGTATTTAAAATATGTAGCATCGGTTTACAGCCTACAATTTTGTAAAATTCATCTGCTACTGAAGTAAAATTTTTAATCTGATTGAGTGTAAAGTTTTTTTCTTTTAGGTCTTCGCTAGCTGCTAAATGCGAAAGTAAAGACCGTACTTTAATGCTATTTGTATTTTTTAAACTTTTAGAAATTTTTGGAATATCTAAATTCGAAAAGCCTAACCTATACAGACCTGTATTAAATTTTAAGTGAATAGGATAGTTTTCTAAAAAAGATTTGTTTGCTAGATTTAGAAAAGCATAAAAAATCTTAAAATTATATAAATTAGGTTCTAAATTATGATTTATTATTAGTTTTAAATTTTCAACTTGTGGGTGTAAAACTAATATTGGGATTTTTATACCAGCCTTACGCAGGTCAATCCCTTCGTCTGTGTATGCAACCGCTATATAGTCTATTTTATCTTCTAACAGCCTAGCTATTTTAATAGGGCTACTGCCATATCCGTAAGATTTTAAAACTATTAGAATTTTAGTTTTTGCTCGTAATTTTTGCTTAAAATAATTCAAATTATGCAAAACAGCATTGCCATCAATTTCTAAAACTGTAACATGATTATTCATTTTTATTTAAAGTTTTTTTTTGATATATAAGAAATGATGTGTTATTTATGGGTAATTGTTTTTTTTTTTCTGTTTTATTCAAACTTAATTTGTAAAGATATTATAATAAATATTAACTATTAAAGTACTAAATTTGCTATTGCAAGTTTAAAAAAATTTATCAGTATTTAACACAGTGAAAAACAAATAAAAACATCAGCTTATGCGTAAAAAATTAGAATCAGATTTAATAAGCTTAGCACATAGTCTTTTGCAAATGAAAAATAAAGAAGATGTATTTGCATTAAAAAAAAAGGCACAGGAAATTTATGAAAAAATATGCTTATTAGCTTTTATAGAAGAATATATAGACACAAATCCGAGCGTAAAGGAAACAAAAAATGAGTTAATATTAAAAATTAATAAGGGTTTAGAATTGAAAAACACAAGCCAAAAAAGCAAACCTGTTTCTACACCTAAAGGCGATAGTAAAACTTTATTTTTAGAAGAAGAACTGCAAGATACTTTTTCTGTAGATAAAATGGCGACTTTGTTTGAAAATACTTTTAAAAAGCCTAAAAATAATAGTATTGAAATTGATTTGAGAGACAGAATTTCTTTTATAAAGAATTTGTTCAATGGAAACCATGAGGATTTTAATAAAGTTCTATCAGAATTAAATAATTATGATTCAGAAGAAGAAGCCAATTCATTTATCAACAAAAATGTAAAACCAAACTATAATTGGTCTAAGAATAGAGATGTTGAATCTAAATTTATGAGTGCTGTTAGAAGTAAATTTTATTAAATTTTATGTTTTACTAATTCAAAATGGAGCTTGAAACCTGTTTTAATACATACACATTTTCATAAGCGTAGCACTGGAGTTACAAGAAGTATAGAGAATATTTTCCCATATCTTTATAAGCATTTTGACGCTTTTATTTATGGGTATAATATTGACGGAAATAAAATAGGCTTCGCAAAATTAATATCTATATTATTTTCTAATAAAACTACCGTTGTCCATTGTCATAGAAACAATGAAATAATAAGGGTACTCTTGCATAAACTATTTGGAGCAAAACTTAAAATAATTGTTACAAGACACTCATCATCAGAGCCTTCGTGGCTGACAAAACTCTTATTTAAAAAAGTTGATAAAATAATTACGCTTAACAAAAATGTGAGTCAAAAGTTAGGAATAGACAATATCCTAATAGGTCATGGAGTAAAGATTGATAATTTTAAACCTAATTTTAGTAAAAAGAATTTCGAAATATCTCAAGAAAATATTATATTAAATATAGGCAGGGTTAGAGAAAAAAAGGGGCAAATAATTTTGTTAGAAGCTTCAAAAATTTTAAATAAACATAAAAACTGGGCATTAGTTTTTGTCGGTAAAGTAGAAAAACAAAGTTTTTTAAAGAAATTAAAAAAAATTTCTAACAGTTATAACATCAAAAATCAAGTGTATTTTATTGAAGAAACAAAAGATATTATACCTTATTATCAGGCTGCAAAATTATTTGTTGCACCAAGTTTTTCGGAAGGTTTTTCTTTAGTAACATTAGAAGCAATGGCTTGTGAATGTACAGTAATTGCGACTGAAGATGTTGGGATTCACTCGGAGTTAATAGCTCATAACAAAAACGGATATTTATTTAAAGCAGGAAGTATAAACGAGCTAAAAAATCTTTTATCGCAATTAATAGAAAATAAAATTCCGCATTTAGGAAAACAAGCGAGGCTAGAAGTTGTAGAAAATTGGACTACTAAAAAAGAAGCTAACAAGCTGATAAAAGTGTATAAGAGTTTTTTTTAATTATTATTTTAATTTTGCGTCTTTTTTAAAAGCTTTACGTCTAATTATTGTATAAACATTAAAAAACTATAAAGATATGAAAAACAAGAATTGTACGTGCCAATGTACTTGCTGTAAAGCAGGTGATTGTTCTAATTGCACTTGTGAAAATTGCACTTGTGAAAACTGTAGTTGTAGCTGCTAAAATTTTATAACAAAAGTTATTCTAAAATTTACAAAGGATAACTTTTGTTTTTATTTATATTTGTTTTTTATTTATATTAAAATGACGACACAAGAAGTTTGGGAATCTTATTCCAAAGATCTAAAATATTTTATAAAAAGTAAGGTAAAGAATATTTCGGTTACGAATGATATTTTACAAGATACTTTTATAAAAATTCATACAAAATTATATACTCTAAAAGATATTTCAAATCTCAAGCAATGGTGTTTTTCGATAGCTAGGAATTTAATTTTAGATTACTGGAAAGCGACAAATCAAACAATTAAAATTGAAGCATTAGAACCGAGTTTTGAGATTAATGATAAAATTCATACAGAAAAAGATTGCCTAAAAGGAATACTAAATAGTTTACCAAAAAAATATAGAACTCCTTTGTTTTTGTCGGATATAAAAGGATTAAAACAACAAGAAGTTGCAAATAAGTTAGAACAAAGTTTGTCGACTACTAAATCTCAAATTCAGCGTGGCAGGAAGCTTATTGCTAAAGGGTTTATGGATTGTTGTGGTTATATAATGAACAAAAACGGAAACTTGGTAGGCGAGATTAAAGAAAAGGGCGATTGTAAGGTTTGTAATTAAAATTAAATTTTTTCAAAAGAATCAATCTATAAAAAGCCCTTAACATCATTTTACTTTTTTATAATTATCGTCCCATTCTTTAGGCTTCGGTTTGTGCAGTTTGCCTAATGATTTTGCAATAATTATAGAAACAGTAGCATCTCCAGTAACGTTAACAGCGGTTCTACACATATCTAAAGGTCTGTCTATTGCAAAAATTAAGGCTAATCCGATAGGTAAATACTCGGAAGGAAACTTAATAGATTCTAGTACAATAACTAACATTACGATACCAGCACTTGGTACAGCTGCACTACCAATAGACGCTAATAAAGCTGTAAGAATTATTGTCAATTGATTAGTAAAAGTAAGTCCTTCGGGCCAAATTACTTGCATTATAAAAACCGCTGCAATTGACTGGTAAAGGCTTGTTCCGTCCATATTTATAGTTGCACCAATAGGCAAGACAAAGCCAGACACTTCTTTATCTACTCCTAAATGTTCTTCAACTCGCTCCATCGTAACAGGCAAAGTTGCAGCACTAGAGCTAGTAGAAAAGGCAAGTAATTGTGCTGGGCTAATTTGTTTTAAAAACCAGATTGGCGATTTTTTGGTATATATACTTACTAAAAGCATATAAAAACATATCATTAAGGCTAAGCCAGCGACTACGCAAACGGCATATATAAGTAGTTTTAAAAGAATTTCTATATCATCAAAAGCAGCGATAACGTCAGTTAAAAGAGCGAACACGGCATAAGGAGAAAAAAGCATAATTAAATCTACCATTTTCATGACTACTTCGTTTAAAGAATCGAAAAATTTCACTAATGGATAGGCTTTTTTTTCAGGTATAAGCAGTAGCGATATGCCAAGAAAAACAGCAAAACAGATAACTTGAAGCATACTTGCATTTCCTAAAGAGACGAATATGTTACTAGGAAAAATATCTACTAATGGTTGAAGAGGTCCTGTATTTTTTTGAGTAGTAGCTTCTGTTATTTTATCTAAAACACCTGAAGATTTTTCATATTTATGCTTTATTTTTTCGATAGTATTTGCAGAAATACCTTCGCCTGGCTTTGCAATATTAACTATACTCAAACCGATTATAATTGCAACTAAAGTTGTACAAACATACACAACCATAGTTCTCAATCCCATTTTTTTAATTTTAGAAATGTTTTTTAAATTTGAAATTCCCTTTATTAAAGAAGCTAATATTAAAGGTATAGCGATTAACTTTAATAAATTTATAAATATTGTTCCGAAAGGTTTAATCCAATCAATTATAAAACTTTTTCCGCCTTCTAAAGGACTTATTATAAGACCAAAAACGATTCCTAACAGCATGCCTGCTAATATTTTCCAATGTAAGCTTATTTTTTTCATAAATTTTTAAGTTAAAGTATTATTTGTTAAAAGGTAATGTTTAAAAATTAGATAAATATATTGTTTTGTAATATAGTCTTAAAAACTAACAAAAAAACATTGAGTTTATAAACATATAAAACTTGTTTTCTAGTTAAATTTTTTTAGTTGAATCTCTTATTATTAAGTCTGTTTTTACGGTTATAGTTTCAAATTTTTTTTTGGTGTTATAGTTTGTTTTCAGCCTTTTAATCAAAATTTCAGCAGCAGTAGAACCCATAGTTTCGCCGTGTTGACTGACGGTTGTAAGGGTAGGGCTTGAATGTCTGGCTAATATTCCGTTCGAAAAAGATATTATAGAAAAATTTTTTGGTATTTTGTAACCTTGTAAAATAGCAACTTTCATCGCAGATATTGCGGAGGCTTCGTCAGTTGTAATAGCACCATCGATAGTATTTTCTCTAAAAATTGGATCTAAAATATTCTTATAGTTTTTATAATTTTTATCAACATTAATTATCAGGTTTTTGTTTACTTTAATATTATGGTCTTCTAAACCTTTTAAATAGCCTAATTTTCTTTCTCTGCCAATTTCTAAATTATCTAAAGTTGATATAAAAGCAATGTTTTTATGACCTAGTTTTACTAAATAACTAACTGTTTTTCTAACACTATCAAAATTGTCTGTTACAACTTTATCGCAAGCCAAACTATGAGTAATTCTATCAAACATTAGTATAGGAATTCTGTCGTCTAAAGCGTTTTTAAAATGTGTATAATTGTTTTTGATTATAGTTTCTTCAGCGATTGATAAAATAAATCCGTCTACACCACCATTAGATAATATTTCTATCGTTTCTACTTCTTTACGAAAAGATTCGTTAGTTACGCAAAGAATAATTTTATAGCCTTTTTCGTTAGCAGTTTTTTCAATTCCATTAAAAGCTTGAACGTAAAAGTAGTTTAACAAGCTAGGAATTATAACTCCTATAGTTTTTGTTTGTTTGTTCTTTAATCTTAAGGCATTTATATTAGGTCGGTAATTATGAATTTTAGCATAATCTTGTATTTTTTTCTTTGTGCTTTTACTAATTTCATAGCTGTCATTTAAAGATTTAGAAACTGTAGAAATAGATACTCTAAATTCTTTTGCTATATCTTTTATTGTAAGTCTTCTCATGTTTTTAATAGCTATTAAAGTTATGAAACGCTAAATTAATATACCAATTTTAGTAAAATAATAGCCAGTTTGTTATACTACAATAATACGTCTAATTTACATAATTAATATTAAATATTTATTTATCATAATAAACAATTCAACTATTTTTTATTATCAGTAACTAAAATACTAAAAATATAAGTTGTATTAAATATAATTAGAAATAATTTTGGCATTGTTAAATAAATATACCTTCTTGAGTTTGACACTTTCAAGCCAAAAAAAGTCATTTTAGAGAACAGTTCTCTTGGTTTTACTGGGTTTGTTGTCTTAATTTGAAAAAGTAGTCATAGTGCGAAAAAATTTTTTTCTTCGATTTTTGTGTTTTAATTTTGCATTATGGCATTCCTCAGAGCAGAAAAAAAAGCATCAGGCACCTATTTACGGATTATTAAGTCCTACAAGTTGGACGGTAAGTCCAAGCACAAAACACTTTACTCGTTAGGTAAGTTGGAAGACTACGATGCGAACCAGTTAGAACGTATTGCTAAAAAACTATTAGAACTTATAGGTAAATAAGCTAATCTTCTAAGCAGTGGCAATCTTCAGGAGTTGAGCAGATACAATTACGGCTACGCTCTTGTAGTAAATAAACTGTGGGATATTTTTAATTTAGATAAGTTAGCTAAAGTTATTTCCAGTTCAATAAGCCAGCAACATCATCATAAAGCATCTATAAAAAATAGAAAAATTAAACAACAACGTAGTGAAACTAATCATATATCATTTTAAGATTTTCAAACCAACAAATACCCAAAACCTCACATCTTACTCCTTCTCTTTCCACCCAACAACGGCATTGTATATTCATTATACAACTCAAATAAAAACTCAATTCGTGCATTTTCATTGGCAAAGGCTTGGGGGGAGATTATTTTTATAATCTTAACAAGGGAAAACATCAAAAACCTTAATAACCATAAGGGTTTCCTTGAAATCTAAAAAAGAAAGTTATTTTTTTGGTACTTTCTTTATGCGTTAAAAAAAAAGAATTGGGGTTAGCAATTTTTCGTCTTTTGTCTTAAAATTTATGTTTTAAGAATAGCAGTTGCAAATGTAGATACTTATTTTGGATAAACAAGGTTTATTTTGAGAAATGTTTTTTTTGGGGGATGATAAAGCCCTAAAATAAGGGCTTTTATACTCGTTTTTATCATAGAATAAGGAGGGTTGTGCCACAACTACCATTGTTGTGCAAAGTAATTTTATATTTTTAAAGGAAATAATTCCGTAAATTCTTTGTTTTCTTCTGTATCTAATTGTTCAAAAATTTCATAAATATTATCGAACGATTTTGGTCTTAAATAAAAAGTACTCAAAGAAATGCCATCTGCTTGAACACTTCTTTCGTATTCTTTAACTAGCAATTTGCTCAACACAATCGGTAGCCAAGGTTTTACGATTTTATCTTTTATAAATTCTTTATCTCTAAACAAATCGGTAGAAGTCAAACTATCTGTATAACCACTCTCCTCAAGAATTAATTTAAAAATGGCAATGACAAAATACTTACCTTGAGTAAAGCAACTAAATTTCCGAACACTTTTTTTATGTCTTTCAGGGTTTTTATTGTAAGAGTCTAAATCTTTAAATTTTGACTTAACTATCGAATTTAATGCTAAAGAATCTTCTATTAACTCTTTTAACTTTGGAAATTCCTTTTCTCTTTGGTCAATGTGTAATAAAATTTTCAATATTTTATTAAGTCTTTTAGATTCTTGCTCTAGTAAGTCAAAAATATTAAAAGCCAAAATCATATCTTTAACTTTATCTTCTGTTATGTCTGTTGTTGAGTTACCAAAAATAGATTGATAAGCATCATCATCATTTAAAATGTTTTTAGCTCCAACCTCTTTTGCACTTGGTTCAAGATTATAAGCTCTATACAAACTTGCTAATTTTTCTATGTCAATATTATCTGCTGAATATTTGAAATCTACAAGTTTTTTCTTTAACCTCGTATGAGGGTTTTTCTTAATAAAATTTCGCTCTCCTCTTTTTATTTCATAAAAATATCCTTGTTCATTAAACTTATTTTGTAATTCTATTTGTTCAGGATTGTTAGAGTAAAAATCACGTACTTGAACTGCATTCTGGGTATTGTTACATTTGATTACGTTTATTTCAAACTCATTTTCATTTAAATTCGTTTGAATTATCCGAAACATTACTTTAAGTTGACTAAATTCTTCCAGAGCTTTTTGTTTTGCTTTTCCAGTATCTTTTAAAACTCTTTTTAGTTTGTTTAATCTATTGGTATAAGCAGTATATATAGAGTCTACTGTTTGTGCACCATTAATAATTTGAGGTCTTTCAACTCTTATTGTATTATAGTCTCTCTTTTTGAATTTTAAAGAAGTTATTGTTAACCCATTATTAAAGAAGTAAAAGTCGCTTTTCTGTTTTTCAGCACTCTCAACAATTGTTTTATTAATTTTATTAAGCCCTAAATTATATCGTACATTTTTGTCGAATAGTTGATACTTATATTCCTCTCTTAGTCTTATAATTTCATCGCCAGTAATTAATGAAATTAAAGTATAATGGTTACCAATTGTTTGATTTATAATTTCAGGACTCTTTGAATAGTTTATGTGAATATTAAAAAATTCAGGTTCAGTTAAAGTAAGTCTTGATGCATATTCAAAGTATTGGTCTTTCAGTTCATCAAAACCAAGATAGTAGAAGTTCTCATTTTCTTTTGTTCCATATGATTTTAAAATCGAGTGATTGGGTAAATAACCAATATGAAAAAAGTAAAAATTAACGGTATAACCTTTTTTCTTATATTCCAAATACTCTGCTGCTATCTCTCTAACTCTTTCATTTTTATGACTATCAATATATTCTGGATTCGCAAGTTTATTAGGTGCATCGTATAAATATGATAACCAATCTTTCTTACAAGCCTTTAATTGTCTGTTACTTCGTGCAGATTTACATTGAACAAAATATATATCTTTAGTAGATTTATTAATAAAAAAAGCATCTATAGATTCATCATTTCCCTCCAATCCATAAACTGCACTATGTATGTCGTCTTCTGTTAAGAATGGAAACGTAATTTCCAATGTCCATAAAGGAAAAGAGTCTTCAATTTCATCAGCATATTTTTTGCAGTTTTTATTTATAATTTTAAAAAATTCCTTTTCTGTTATGTTATTGTTCATAGTTTGATCATTATTTTACAAAACACCTGTATAACTTCAACCCTATTGCAGTTATACGTCCAAAAAGCATATAACCGACCATAAAATCTAATTTTTAGGTGATTTTATTAGTTTGCAAATATATCATTTCTTTCTTGTTTTCCCCCCACCCAACAACGGCATCGTATATTCATTATACAAATCAAATAAAAATTCAATCCGTGCATTTTCATTGGTAAAGGCTTGGGGTCGGTAGCAAATATCCACGGCTTTATCCAATTTTAGATAAACAAGGTTTTATTTTTGGATTTGTTTTTTTTTGGGATGATAAACTGGATGGGGGCTTTCTTATTTTTTAGTCAATATCTTTTTTTAATCTATCAGGATTTTGTCGTGTATCAAAAATTGTAATTATTTCTATCTCTTTTCTTTCCGTTATTATTCTGTAGAAAAATGTCGTTTGTTTTGAAACAACACATTTATAAAGATTTTTAAATTCAGAAGATTTGGGGCAGCTATCAGGTTGATTTGATATTTGTTCAATTTTATCGTTTAGTTTTGAGATAAACTTGTTGCGTGTTTTTAAATTCCATTCTTCCAGTAAATATTCAGCTAATTCTAGAAGTTTTGATTCGGCAAGTTCCGATAAAAAAACGTTCATTAAGAAATTTTATTTAGGAACGACTCGTAGGAAACTTTTTTACCGCCGTCTAATTCCTCAATACCTTGTTTTATTTCAGATTGTTCAGATGGAGACAATTCGTCCCAAAAATCGTTTTTTTCTTTTTTAGCAAATGCTGCTATTTTTTGTATGAAATCAGTATTTTCAGACTCCAAAATTGTTTTTAGCAATTCAAGTTTTGTAGTTCTAATATCCATTTTAAATCTCTTTTCTTTATTTTGTCAAATGTACAAAAAACATATTTTATTTTGATTTTTAATTTTAAAACAGCAATTATTTTCTGAATAACAAGCTAAGAATGTAGAAACTTATTTTGGATAAACAAGGTTTTATTTTTGGATTTTTTTTTGATAAATGAAAAAGCCCTAAAATAAGGGCTTTTTATCTTTGACGGCACTCGTTACAAACGAGCGCTAGCGGGGGGACTAGTTATTGCCAAACGTTATTTTTCGTTATTTTTTAAAATTTTCAATTCAATTAGTAGTTGGTCAATAAAATCAAAAAGCATTTTTTCATTAAGTGTACTAAACTCTTTACTTATCTTATTTAACTCATTTCCCACAATATTAAAATCAGAGACAGAATTTATCTTTTGGTCGCAAAATTTTCTTATTTCAAAGTCAGAGTTTTTCACTTCCCAGAAATAGACAATATATTTATCTTCGGAACACCAAATATCCATTTTAAAATAATTTTCTCCAATTTCAAAACCCTCAAAGACAGTATCTACAGCCTTGTATCTCCAAATTTTGGCAAATGGAAAACAAGAGCTTTTGTACTTTTCTTCAATTCTGATAGCTAAATATTGTGGTAAATCGTTAAGCATATTTCTAATTGAAATAGCTGTTTCTAAATTATTATTATTTTGAATTGTTTCGTGAAATTTTTTTAATGCTATTGTATCCATTGTGTTTGTGTTCAAATATTTTATTAGTTCCCCATATTGTCGTAAAATACTACTACTATTAATATTTTGGGATATAATTATTGATGGGATTATCCAATCATTATAAAGGTTTACTGTTTTAGAGTTAGTGTCAAAAACTGGAATTAGTTTTAAATACTTATCAATTATTTGACGTTCTGTTAAAGTCCAGTCATTTTTATCTGGTCTTTTTTCAGAATTTAATGTAAGATAAACAACTGCAACAACATCATATTCGTTTTTAATTTTATTAACATAATTTGGTAATTGGCGAAATTGATCGACAGCATTGTTAATCTTATTTTCGATAATTATAGCTTTCTTTGATGATTCATCAGTAATTAGAATATCAATTTTATGTTTTTCAATATGTACCTGACTATTGAGGAAATCGTTTTTCTCAATATTTAATTGATTATTTTTTTTATTTAATAAGTCAACAAAAAGATGTAAATATTTATCTCCTTCAAGATGTTTTTCTTGAGGATTTAGAAAAGAAGCAAAAATGAAACTGTGAAAATTTTCTCGATAATAAAAGTCAGAGGCTAACGTAAAAACATTAAATCCAATTTCACTTCTATCTTTTTTGGATTTCTTGTATTTTATGGATAAGGAATTGTTTTCATTTAAGAAATTTTCAGTTTTGATATTATGTAAATCTAAAATTTTATTCCAATTTTCAATGATTTGCATAGAGTTCGTTTGTAATGTTTGGCAACACCTGTATAACTTCAACCCTATTGCGGTTATACGTCCAAAAAGCATATAACCCACAATAAAATTTAATTTTTAGGTGATTTTATTAGTTTGCAAATATATCATTTTTTTATTAGTTTACAAATATATCATTTATTTTTTGTTTTCCCCCCACCCAACAACGGCATTGTATATTCATTATACAACTCAAATAAAACCTCAATTCGTGCATTTTTATTAGCGAAAATGTAAAAACTTTTTTTGGATAAACAAGGTTTTATTTTGAGAAATGTTTTTTTAATCTATCAGGATTTTGTCGTGTATCAAAAATTGTAATTATTTCTATCTCTTTTCTTTCCGTTATTATTCTGTAGAAAAATGTCGTTTGTTTTGAAACAACACATTTATAAAGATTTTTAAATTCAGAAGATTTGGGGCAGCTATCAGGTTGATTTGATATTTGTTCAATTTTATCGTTTAGTTTTGAGATAAACTTGTTGCGAGTTTTTAAATTCCATTCTTCCAGTAAATATTCAGCTAATTCTAGAAGTTTTGATTCGGCAAGTTCCGATAAAAAAACGTTCATTAAGAAATTTTATTTAGGAACGACTCGTAGGAAACTTTTTTGCCGCTGTCTAATTCCTCCATACCTTGTTTTATTTCAGATTGTTCAGATGGAGACAATTCGTCCCAAAAATCGTTTTTTTCTTTTTTAGCAAATGCGGTGTAATGGACAAAAAGTAGGCTGTTTTTAGTTTATTTATTTCAAGTGGACAAAAAGTAGGCTCTATTTTAATTTCAATTTTGTATTTAAAAAACAGTGTTTTTATCTTTGGCTTATCAAGTTAAACAGAAATAGGCTCTTCTGGGGAGCAACCTACTAGGGGTACACTTGATGACCGACGAAAATGTCAATAATAGGAGTTCATTAGAACTCCTTTTTTATTGCTATTTTTAGAGGTCTTTATGCCTTAAAAAACTCATCAATAAATTTGCGTTTTCTTGCTTTTGATAATCCATTATGATTTCTGAGTTTGTTCTTTAGATCTGAAAAATGTCCGTCAATTGCATTAGTGGTATTTGGGATATTTAGTTCATAATAATCATACCAAGTAAAGAGCCAGTTGAGGTTGGTTTTTAGACTTCTGTAAGCACTTCTTAACCGTTTGTGAGTATAGTGGCTTTTTCCTGTTTTTGGGTTTGTAGTACGCTCATTTATGAATGATTTCCATTTTATGTGCCAAAGTTTTAAGCCACCTTGAAAAGATTCTTTATCTGTCATTTTCATCATAGCCACAAGTTCTTTTAACTCAATAGATGCAGGGAGTTTGGGGTTTTTGGTAATATACCTTCTAATAATTGCTACTTGATGAAATTGACACATTTGAACAGGTGTTTTACCAAATGATTGTAGTAATCCCCTACGACCGTCACAAACAATAGCAAGTACTTTAAATCCTTTAGATTTCAATTCATTTATTCCTTGAACATACAAGGCGTTGATTTCTGTTTTTACATAGTATTTTAATAGATTTTCTTTAGTGTGGGAATCTTTAAAAAGCATCGCCCCAAAGTTTCTTCCCCAATAAGTTGTGTCCATCAAAACGATAACTTTTCTTGGCTCTTTTTTTGGAATTGAAACTTCGTGCGAATCAATTTTTCGCTGGATTGTTCTCTTGGAACAATTGTATTTTTTTGCTAGTTGTTTGTAGGTCTGTTTTCCACCGGTATATTCTATCCAAATAGTTTCGCTACACAATCTAAAACTTCCTATAAATTGCTTCTTACAGACATAACATTTATACATCTGTTTCCCTTTACGAATTCCATTTTTCTTCGTGATGGAACTCTTACAATAAACACACTTTTTTTATTCAAAGCCTTTGATTTAAGATTAGACCAACAAATATAAGGGATACAGAGGTTTTTAGCCTACTTTTTGTCTATTACGCCGCAAATGCTGCTATTTTTTGTATGAAATCAGTATTTTCAGACTCCAAAATTGTTTTTAGCAATTCAAGTTTTGTAGTTCTAATATCCATTTTAAATCTCTTTTTTTTATTTTGTCAAATGTACAAAAAATAGGTTTTATTTTGAGGAATGTTTTTTTTTGGGGATGATAAACTGGTACGGCACACGATACAATCGTGCGGGAGCGGGGTTTTTTTCTTTTTTAGCAAATGCTGCTATTTTTTGTATGAAATCAGTATTTTCAGACTCCAAAATTGTTTTTAGCAATTCAAGTTTTGTAGTTCTAATATCCATTTTAAATCTCTTTTTTTTATTTTGTCAAATGTACAAAAAATAGGTTTTATTTTGAGGAATTTTTTTTTGGGGATGATGAAGAGGTACGCCACACGATACAATCGTGCGGAAGCGTGGGGAAACACAACGGTTTGGGGCGTTCGGCTTTTTATTTTTTTTAATGTTGTTTCTCATGGCAAGGTTTACAAACTGAAACAAGCCATTTGATTGGTTCTTTTCCAATGTTTCTCTTTGCATATCTTTTATGATGTACTTGTGTCGCTCGTTCACCGCAGTAGACACATGTCCAATTGTCTCTTTTGAGAACAACATATCGTTTTCGCTTCCAATCATCTGATTTCAGATATACGTTCCTATAATAATCTCTCCTTTGTTTACGCTTTATGTTAAAAATCCAACGCTTAAATAGCCAAATGGATAATGCGACAAACAGTAAAACTAAAACCTGAAAATCCATCATTCTTATTATTCTCCTGCTAGCGCTCGTTTGTAACGAGTGCCGTACCAGTTTATGATACTTATTTTATTGTCTGATAAATCTGTAAACGGAAATGGAATTAAAACAATATCGCCACACGATACAATCGTGCGGGAGCGGGGATTATTTTTTGAGCATTTTTAATTTTAATATCGATTTTTTTATATTTTAAAATTCTGTTAATCGCTTCTCCTATTATTTCAATATTCCGTTCCACTGCTTTTTTTGTTTTTAAGTCTTTTTGATACACTAAAAAATTACGTTTTTCAGGTAAGAAGTCAAAAATTTCATCAATTGACCTTTCCACATCTTCAAGCCAAGAATTAATTCTATTGTCCATAAATCAACACTTTGGTTTCTTCGAGTTCTTTTATGAAATAGTTGTTTTTAATTGCTCGGTGTTCAATCAGGTCAATTTGACGGTTTAACAACTTTTCTAATTTATCTTTCAACTGAAAGTATAAATTCGTGTATTCAAATGGGTCATTTTCATCAAAGTCCACAACAAAATCGATATCAGAGGTATCGTTAAAATCATCCCTAGTTACTGAACCAAAAGCGGAGAAAGTCCGAACCTTATATTGTTCACAAAGTTTTTTAATTTGATGTATATTTTTGTTTATTTTCATAGAAACGATTAAACGATAGTATTCAATCTGTTTTCAAAGTCTTGTTGCGATAAAAAATTGGCTTTTCCACTATCCATCTCGTCTAATTCTTCTTGCAAATAATTTTGAGTAGCTTTAAAATTAGAGGTTTCACTAACAATTTCAATTTCTTCTTTACTGAATTTATTTAGTAACCAAATAAATTTATCATACACTTTATCGCTTATTTTTAATTTTATGGTGTGCATACTAATACTATTTTATACAAAAATACAAACTTTCATCCAAAAACATGTTTTAAAGATGTAAAAAAACTTTATGAGCGTTTTGTAAATAATTCAAACCGCTAATTATGGCATCCTAAAAAGGTTAAAGTACTTATTTTGGATAAACAAGGTTTTATTTTGAGAAATGTTTTTTTTGGGGATGATGAAGAGGTACGCCACACGATACAATCGTGCGGGAGCGGGGCAACGTTGTTTATTCATATAAGCTATTATATTCCTGTTCTTTAGCCATTTCCTTAATTAAATAATCAGCCCATTCTTCTCTGTATAAGTATGTATTATTAGGCTCATCAAAAATACAGTATTCTGAATTAGTTAACTCAGGATTTTGATTTCCATTTGTTGGTCTTACTTTATACTTTTTCCAACATCTCGTATGAGTATCCATATTAAACTTGTTTTTTTCTTTTCCATTCTTGGTCACTTTCGGATTTCCTAAAGCAGTTTGTACTTTTTCTACAATCACGCTTGGTTTTAGTAAATCTTTATTTGTAACAGGTACCGGAACAAATTTATTTTTCACTAATGCGGCAACTCTATTTACGTTTGTTTTCTGAGCATCATCTAATTTGTCATATGCGACAAATTGAATTGGCAATATATTTTTTGTTTGGTGATTTGCAACTTGAATTAAAAAAGCTTTAAAAGAATACTCCCCACTATTCATTATTTCCGTTGCAATTCCACTTCGATAAGCTTTAATAAAGTCAACTATTGGTTTTGTTGATGGATTTGCAATAATTGCATTATTTAAACTTTTGGAAGAAGGATATAGTTGTAATGCAAAAGAAAGGGATTCTCTCAAGCAATATTTTTTTTCGAATTCTTTTTCCATAATCTTGTCGTAATTCAATAACATTGCTTGGCATTCAGCGAAAATATCGGAATCAATTTCTGGTATAGATTTATGTTCCACCATGTTCCGTAATGGAACGAAAAATTCTAAGTTCTTTCTGATGGGATTATTACTATCTACTCCAAAATATTTTGTTATACAAGTACTCAATTCCCAATAACGATAGTCTCCATCTTTTTTTTCAAATCGATTGTTCTTTTTGTGATATGGTTTCTTTTTTTGTTTAAAAAAAATTGCGTGAAACAATGCTGTCCAAGAAATTACCATTAAAACTATATAGCCACCTGATTTAAACTTTATTGCAGGTTTATTATAAGTTTCAACTGCAAGTAATGCTGAATCTGTCGACTTTTCTAAACATTTTTTAACTGCTCTTGGTAATCCTCTAGACATAATTTTTTGTGGTTGGTTTTAATGTTGCACAACGTTGTTGTATATGGTTTGTTGCGTGGTTTAAGCACTAAATTTAGCAAATAAAAACCGAATAGAAAATCCGCGAGGATTTTCGTAAGTAGGCTAGAACTAGCAATAAATTATATACGGTGTTGTGCGTTCGTACTTTATTAGCTAAAGTCTAATCCAGTCGATAAGTCAATGGTATTTGGCTTTTCAATATCTCTCATTTCTTTTTTAAATTTTTCGACTGTTATTTGTTCAGTCATATTTTCTGGTAAACCATTTAGAAAATATTGTTCTTGAATTAATTCACGCTCTTTGTTTTCATCCTCATTGTTTTCCTCATTATCTATTTGCTCTGTAAATTTTCTTTCAGCGTGTATTGAGTTAATATTCCTTGTAATAAATAGTTCATTTTTTGCTCTTGTTAAAGCTACATACAAAACTCTCCTTTCTTCCTCAATTTCATCATCATTCCCTAAAGTCCAAGGTGAGGGAAAAGCTTTTGGTGATACATTTAGAACAAAACAAACATCTGATTCCAAGCCTTTTGCAGAGTGGATAGTTGAGATAATTACGTGGTCTTTTTCATCTGATTCATTAACAGTTGAACTTGCTAAAGTTGGTGAGTTATTTATTTTTGTTGAATTATCTAAAGTACATTCGGTTATAAATTCTCCCAAAGTTGAATAATTATCTGCTAATAAACCTAGAACTGGAAAATCAGGTCTTCTTTTATTATCCCAATCCTGTTTATATTTTTTTGACAATCTATCTTTCATTAATTCATAACATTGATTAACGGCTTTTTTAAGGTCTGTTTTGTTTTCGTAAATTGTTTTAATTACATCCGAAATTATTGAGCCATCTTTTTCTAAAATTACAGTTTCTAACCAACCAATACAATCTTCTATATTATTTAAGTCTAATATTTGGCCTATATATCTTGCTGCTTTAATTTCTCCAATACCTTCCCAAAAGGTTAAAAATCTAATCCAAGCAATTTCATCATCTATATTGTTAACAACTCTTAAAGCAGATATTAAATCTTTTATATGAGCTGATTCCATAAATTTTCTTCCACCATAAGTTACATAAGGAATTTTTTTTTGAATAAAAACCGCTTGTAAAGTTCTTGTGTAAAATTGAGAGCGTGATAATACTAAATGGTCTTTATAAATTTTACTATTGTGAGTATAGTTTTTTATTATTTTGTCCGAAATCCAATGTGCTTCCTCCCATTCATTTTCAACATTACTTATTACAGGTTCAAATCCTTTTCCTCTAACTGATTTTAATTCCTTATTGTAGCTAATTGTTGATTTCTTTAAAAGCCAATTAGAAATATCTAAAATCTCTTGTGTTGAGCGGTAATTATCTTCTAATATGTAAACTTCTGAATTTTCAACTCTTTCTTTGAAAGAGTGAACATTTTTAAAATCTGCACCACGAAAAGAGTAAATTGATTGAGCATCGTCACCTACACAAAATAAGTGACAAATATTTTGAAATGGATTTAGTAAATCCCATTGTAAAGGATTAGTATCTTGCATTTCATCTACAAGTATATGTTCATATTGTGAACTAATTATTTTTCTGGCTTCCTCATCTTTTTGCAGTCTAATTGCTACAACTAAAAGCATATCGTCATAGTCTAAATATCTTCTTTCCTTTTTTTTAAGTTCGTAACCACGAAATATAACTTCTAATTGTGGTTTTATCTCTTCTATCTTTTTATTAGTTGTTTCATCGTCAAGGTTGTTGAACAATTTTAACCTTATTGTATCGGTTAAATTTCTCTTTGTATTTCGTGCAAACGAATATAAGTCTATGAGTTGTTGAGCCTTTATTCTTAAATCCTCGAATTGAATTGAGTTTTTACCACAAACAATTTTCATTATGCTTATTTGGTCATCTTGGTCTATTATTGTAAATGATTTTGTGCCGAAAAGGTTAGGGAATTTTGTTAGTAACTGATTACACCAAGAATGAAATGTTGAACCATTTAATGTATGAGCTTGATTTTCATTTAAAGAAGATTTTACTCTTGTAACAATTTCACTTGCTGCTCTTTTCGTAAAAGTCAAAATTTGAATTTTACTAGGATTTATTCCTTTTGAAATTAAAAAAGCTGCTCTTGATATAATTGTTTTTGTTTTTCCTGTTCCTGCTCCAGCAAGAACAAGTAAATGTTTTCCCTCAAACGTTACTGCTTTTCTTTGACTTTCATTTAGTTCATTTAAATCCATTTTATTCTCGTATTTTCTCGTTTTAGGGTATGACGCACAACACCTGTATAACTTCAACCCTATTGCAGTTATACGTCCAAAAAGCATATAACCGACCATAAAATCTAATTTTTAGGTGATTTTATTAGTTTGCAAATATATCATTTCTTTTTTGTTTCCCCCCACCCAACAACGGCATCGTATATTCATTATACAAATCAAATAAAAATTCAATCCGTGCATTTTCATTGGCAAAGGTTTGGGGTCGGTAGCAAACATCCACAGCTTTATCCAATTTTAGATAAACAAAGTTTTATTTTTGGGAATTGGTCTTTAGTCGTTAAACAGCATAAAAAAAGGGGTATTTTACTACCCCAATCTCACCTTAAAAAAATTGATTATCTACGACGGAATCACAAATTTTATTGCCTCACCATAAGGACCCACTTCGCCTGTTGGGTTGACCAATGCCGCTTTCATATAGGCAGTTTTTTGAATATCTGCTTCCTCAAAAAACAACTCAAAAGTAGCTTTCGTAAAATATTCTTTTCTCGTAAAATCGGCTTCTGTTGGTGGCGTATCATCGCCAATATCTTTGATGGCAATCAAAACATTGATGCCTTTTACGTATTTTGAAATCACCGTGCCATCATTAAAACCAGGCAAAGAAACAAAAGATGCCTGAAGTTTAAACATCCGTCTGGTTTGCTCAACCACTGCTAAAATTAATTGTCGGATAGGTTTCGGAATTTTGCTATGTGGCGATTCTTCTGGGATGCCAAAAATCAATCGATCATCGGCAGTTAAATTGTTTTTTGCCGGTCCGTGTTTTACAATTTCTCGTGCATCACTTGCCGTTTTCTCTATTTCTTTTTTCAGTTTGTTGAGTTCGGCAGTCGTGAATTTGGTTCTTTTGGTATCATCCAAATAAACGGCATAGAGTTCATTCCATGCTTTTCGCTGGGCTTGGATAGTATCTCCCAATTCTTTATAAATTCCTACTCGATCTTGATTGCCATCTTTTAAAAGAAAGTCAGCCATTGCGTTGATCATTTTGTTAACGTCACTAATTTTTGGTGTCATACTATAAAATTTTAATATTAATTAATTGAACTCTTTATTTATTTTCTTCGGATGTTTTCCCTAAATCTTGGGATGTTTTCCCCAAACTTTAGGATGTTTTCCCTAACTCTGGGGTGTTTTCCCTAAACTTTAAGATGTTTTCCCTAACTCTAGGGCGTTTTCCCTAAACTTTGGGACACTTTCCCTAAACTTTGGGATGTTTTCCCTAACTCTGGGGTGTTTTCCCTAACTTTAAGATGTTTTCCCTAACTCTAGGGCGTTTTCCCTAAACTTTGGGATACTTTCCCTAACTCTGGGGTGTTTACCCCAGACTTTAGGATGTTTTCCCTAAACCTTGGGATACTTTCCCAAGACCTTAAAACACTTATTTTTTACTGTGAACTTAACAAGGAAAACATCAAAAACCTTAATAACCATAAGGGTTTCCTTGAAATCTAAAAAAGAAAGTTATTTTTTTGGTACTTTCTTTATGCGTTAAAAAAAAAGAATTGGGGTTAGCAATTTTTCGTCTTTTGTCTTAAAATTTATCTATGTTTTAAGAATAGCAGACTGCAAATGTAGATACTTATTTTGGATAAACAAGTTTTATTTTGGATTTGTTTTTTTTGGGGGATGATGAAGAGGTACGCCACACGATACAATCGTGCGGGAGCGGGGGGAGCGGGGGTATTTCAAAGCTCCACCGTATCAAACCGCTATATATTTTATTAAATGTACTCATTTTAAAATTTACCACTATCCGCCAAATGACCTATATTTATTGTTAGCAAACGTGTTTTATCCCTTTCCATTTTCCATTCCAGATTATTCTATATTTCCCTTTCTGTTCAAGCTGTCCACCGATAAAATCAATATTCTTAATCTTACGTGACCTATTTATTGTTATTGAACAGACTAAACTATCAATGAGTCCTGAGCCTCTTAATTGTCTTTTTCTTAAATCCTTATCATAAATAGTCACTCGAATATAATTAGTTCTTAAAAATCTGTGCCAAAAACGAGGCATTTCTTTTTTTGATTTTCTGATAGCGTATCGTGTAATTTTTTTATAATCTCGCCGAATAAAGTCTATTATATTATCTTTCTGTTCTGGAGATATGATTAAGCTGGGGTCATTAATTACTATAGATAATCCTCTCCGAAATGGTTTTGTATCCCTTAAAAAATATCTTCTCTTAAATTGATAATTAGTGCTCCTATGATATTCAATTGGCATTAACGTTTTTGCTATTGCAATAAACTGAATAATCTTAGTAATAAACTTGGGTAATTTTAACCTTGGAATGAAATAGAGTAAATTTTCTTCCAAAACGCCCTCATAACCTTCAAGCGTATTACTATTATTAATTCTTTCCCTTTTTAAAATCTCCCCCTTATATCCTGCCCAACCAGGAAGACTGTATTTAGATTTTAAGGAGAAAAAGTATCTGTCGAATCCACTTGCAAAATATTCTGCAAAAACAGCAGTCCTGAAAGCGTAGTAATTAACTTCTGAATGTTCTAAGCAACTATTTTTTGTGAAAATATTTAGTTGCTTTTTACCATCCATTATTTCATTTTCCAAACAGTCAACAACTTCCCATTTAGGTGCATTTGCTTGTGCTTTTAATTCTTGTAGTAAAAAACTTCTTGGTATTCGTAAATCATTATTTTGGAAATAATCTCTTTGAGTTATTGTAAATATTTTAAATGCTAAAGAAAAGCCATTACAAATATCTAAAATGTCATCAAACATTCGAATTATCCTTTTGGTTCTTATCTCATAAGGACTTCCTTTCTTTCCTTTATAAATTGTATCACTCTCTTTGTATGCTATGCCCCCATGAGCAATACCGTTTCTAATTGTATTCTCATAGCAATAAGTTACATATCTAAAATCCGTTTTTTTAATTTCCTCTACACAGTTATAAATATCCAATCCACTCGTTGGTTTATTTCTGGAAACACGTTGCTGATAAGCAATAAAAAGTAAAAATTTATGATATACCGCTTCGATTAGTTTTACATAATTGAAATGAATATTATTCTCAATAAATAAAATGCTCTCAATGTTATTATCTGGTTCAAGCTGGTCATGAAACGTTAAAGAATTAATATCATTGAGTGTTTTAATAGCAATATCTAATTCATGTTCATATTCCTTGTAAGTTGATATAAATAAATTCGAATTATCCTTTTTTAAATTAAGTAGAAAAGTCAGATAGTTTTCGTATGTGTTTTCACTGTAAAATTTTTGTGGTCTATTAGCAATGTATTCTTTTAATGATAGATACTTTGAACTTGTCTCTCTTTCCAATATTGGAAATGAGTCAATAATTTTTTGATTCCAAAATTCATTTAATGTCTTTGTTGTCGGACAATTTTCAAGTACCATGGATGTCTCTTAACATGTTTGCCAACACCCGTATAACTTCAACCCTATTGCAGTTATACGTCAAAAAAACATATAACCGACCATAAAATCTAATTTTTAGGTGATTTTTATTAGTTTACAAATATATCATTTCTTTTTTGTTTTCTTCCCACCCAACAAAGGCATCGTATATTCATTATACAACTCAAACAAAAACTCAATTCGTGCATTTTCATTGGCAAAGGCTTGTGGGCGGTAGCAAACATCCACGGCTTTATCCAAAGCCAAATGTGCTTTCATTAATTTTGGTGGCATGGTTAATGGATGATACAAATCTGCCAAACTGCTTTCAAGAAATTCAGCTCGTATATCCAAAACTTTTTGTGCTTTTTCTTCTACATTTTTTTGGTTCTTTTCGCTTATTTTTTTTGCCCAAGGAAAATTGTTGTAAACAACATCTTTTGAATATCTATATCCATTTCCTAATCTTCCACAAGTATATTTTACCCAAGTCATGTGCATTTCGGACATTAAAACTCCAAAATTGTAAAGTGTGCCGTTTGGGATAAACATCATTGTATCGCTTACAATACTATTGTGGTCAAAAAAACCCATTGGAATATATTTTCTGTTTTCAGAAGATACTCTTGGAACTACAATAAATGTTTTTGGTCGATTTCTATCTCTAAATAAAGTAGGTGTAATAGCGTGTTTTTGAGTTGATGGTGCTTTACTTGCTAATCTAAATTGTTTTACAGCCTCCACACGTTCTAAAACTTTTGGCATTTGCCTTAATTCATTTGGGCTAATATTTTCTAACCACAAACACCAACGTTTTTTGTTGTTTAAAAATTCTCTTGCACTTATTAGTGGTAATACATAAGGCTTTGATTTTGGTTCTTTTAGCAAAAAATCTTCTTTTTCACTATCTTCAATAATCAAGTTTCCTCCATCTAAAGGCATATTCCCAAACGCCATTTTCGGCACATCACAAATCGGTTTATTTCGTCTTTCAATAATTAAATCTTCCGCATTTGCCAAATATGGGTTTATATTTTTTACAGAAATTTCGGTTGCCTCTCCTTTTATATCCGAATAGGTAAAAAGTTTTTTGTCTTTGGTGTCAAAATTCGCAAAACCAACAATCACACAATAAACTGCTGCTTTGCCTTTGGCTTCATTATTCCATTTAAAAGTGGTGTGTGCAAAATGAATTTTTATATTATAATTATGTAACATTTCACCCCAAAGCACACTCACTTGTTCGCCTTGCGTAATAGAATTTGTAGAAACAAAAGCGGTTTTAATGGTTGTTTTTTCGATGTATTGTGCGGCTTTATAGTACCAAGCAGCAACGTAGTCTAATATTTTGCCATTTTTTACTCCATTGAAAATATTTGCCATATCTTCTCTTTGTATTTTGTCTAATAACTTAGAACCAACAAAAGGCGGATTTCCAATAATATACGAAAGTTCATTTTTCGGTATCACATCTTCCCAATCAATTTGTAGCGAATTTGCATGTACTATTTTTGCGGCTTTTTTCAATGGCAAACGAGCAAAATATTGCCCAAATTCTTCCGAAATAAGCATATTCATTTGGTGGTCTATTAACCACATCGCTACTTCGGCAATTTTAGCAGCAAATTCATCATATTCAATCCCATAAAATTGGTCAACATCCAACCAAAGAATAGAGGAAACATCTAAAACTTGCTCGCCTTTTTTGAAAAGTTCTCTTAAAATATCAATTTCTAAAAGTCTTAATTCTCTGTAAGTAATAATTAAGAAATTTCCGCTACCACAAGCTGGGTCGAGAAATTTTAAAGTAGATAATTTATGGTGAAATTCTTTAAGTTTTTTGGAATTTGATTTTACTTTCTCAAATTCTTCTCTTAATTCATCTAAAAAAAGTGGTTTTATCAATTTGAAGATGTTTTTCTCGGAGGTATAATGCGCTCCCAAATTTCTTCGTTCTTCAGGATTCATCACACTTTGAAAAAGCGACCCAAAAATAGCAGGCGATATTTTTCCCCAATCTAAGGCTGATGCCTCTAATAAAATACTTCGCATGTTAGCATTGAACGCCGCAATGGGTAAAAACTCTTCGAATAATTTACCATTTACATACGGGAACTGATTTAAATGTTCGTCAAGATTTTTTTGTCGTTTTTCTTTTGGTGTATTTAAAACTTGAAAGAATTGAGCAATTAAAGCTCCTAAATCACTACCATCTTCATTTGTTTTTTGGTCTAAAAACTCCTTAAAAATATCTTTCTCAAAAATACTTGTATCATCTGCGAACAGAATAAAAAGCAATCGAACTAAATATACTTCTAAATGATGTCCTTCGTAACCAAACGCTTGGAGTTGGTCATAAAATTTCCCCATTAATTCGGCTGCTTTTATATTTACTGGGTCTTCTTCTTTAAATGTTCTTTTTTGATATCCAGCAATAAAGCCAAAGAGTTTTACATTTTTATAAAGTTCGGAGACATAAAATTCATACTCAGCTTTTTCGTCAAGGTCAAATAATTTGATTTTATCAAAGTCAGAAATTAGAATGTATTTTGGCAATTCGTGTTCTTTAAGTCCAGGGAAATAATCGGTTGCTTGTTCGTAGGCTTTGTCTAAATTTTTTCCTTTCGACTTATGTTCAACAATTAAAGTTCCTTTCCAAAAAAGGTCGATAAACCCTTGATTACCGTTTAACTTTTTTACAGGCTCTTCAAAGGTTGCCACTCGTCTTCTTGAAATTCCGAAGACGTTAAAAAAGTCATTCCAAAAACTATCTTTCTCGGCACGTTCTTTTGTTTCGTCAGCCCATTCATTTGAGAATTTTAATGCTCTGTCTTTTATTTCGTTCCAGCTTAATGCCATTGGGTTATTTTGTTTGACGAGTGCAAATATATCATTTTAAAATTCCAAAAAAAACATCCAAACCGCCCCAAAAAAAGCATGTATTAATTTTTCAAATTGCCAAATTGCCAAAGTGACTAATGTGTGTACTATTTTGAATAAACAAGAATTTAAGAAAGATGCTTTTATAACCCTTCATCTGTTCGTAATTCTACTAATTAAAAATGTGATTAGGTTCTAAATGTACATCTATATTTAAGTCTTCCGATGCTTTTTTACCTAAAATTGAGTTAAAATCTTCGGCTAAAATTTTTCCAGTTCCAGGTCTTTTTACCCAAATATTATCTTTAGTAAAAACCTCTCCTTTTTTTATCGGTTTTATAGTTACTACAGTTGCAAAAGCAAAATCTATAGTTACTTTTTCTTCTTTCGCAGGCTCTTTATTACCGCCTCGCATTTGCCATATCAAGCGACTGCCTTCTATTAGTTCTTTACATTCTTTTTCGTCCATAGAGCAAATAATATCAGGTCCTGTTCTCTGTTTATGGTCTGTAAAATGACGCTCTAAAATTGAAGCACCTAAAGCAACTGCCCCAAAACAGGCATGGTTCGTTAAGGTGTGGTCAGAAAGCCCATAAACATGTTTTGGAAATGATTTTGCTAACTCTTGCATCGCTCCAAAACGAACTAAATGAAACGGCGTTGGGTATAGATTAGTAGTATGTAATAGGGCTAAAGGGACATTAAGTTTTTTGAAAATCTCTACAGCTTTTGAGACGCTTTTTATGGTATTCATCCCAGTGCTTAAAATTACTGGTTTTCCAAATGACGCAATATGTTCTAAAAGCGGATAGTTATTACATTCGCCTGAACCTATCTTATAAGCCGAAACCTCCATCTTTTCTAATCGCTCCGAAGCTGCTCTAGAAAAAGGAGTCGAAATAAAAATCATCCCTTTTTTTTCTACATAGTCTTTTAGCTCTGTTTCGTCTGATTCGTTCAAAGAACACCGTTTCATTATTTCATAAATAGAAACATCTGCATTGCCTGGTACTACCTTTTTTGCAGACGAACTCATTTCATCTTCAACTATATGCGTTTGATGTTTAACGCACTCCGCTCCCGAGTTAAAAGCTGAATCCACCATTTCTTTTGCTACTTTTAAAGAGCCTTCGTGGTTAATTCCTATTTCGGCAATAACTAATGGCGGATAGTCTGCACCTATTTTTCTGCCTTGTATTTCTATGTAATTTTTCAAATTATATTGTTTATAGTTATTTTAAATTAAACTACGAATAGCTAATTTATAACTTTTTAAACCGAATCCGATTATAACTCCTTTGGCAGAGGCACTAATAAAACTTTTTTTTCTATAGTCTTCACGAGAATAAACATTAGATATATGTACTTCTACGACTGGAGTTTTTATGGCTTTTACGGCATCGCCAATGGCTATTGAGGTGTGAGTGTATGCTCCGGCGTTTAAAATAATTCCGTCAAAACTAAAGCCAATTTCGTGAATTTTATCAATAATATCGCCTTCGCAGTTTGATTGAAAATAGAACAAGTCTATATTTTTAAATTCTAATTTTAGCTTTTTAAAAAAATTTTCAAAAGGCTCAACTCCGTATATTTCTTGTTCGCGTTGCCCTAACAAATTCAAATTAGGTCCGTTTATTATAATAATTTTCACGGCACAAATGTAAAAAAAAGTTACTTATATTTACAAATTTTATTTATTTTAGTCTTTTTAATTTCAATATGAAAAACTGGAACAGCTACCTAAAAGAGTTTGAATTTTTTTTAAAAATAGAAAGGGGCTTATCGAATAACACGATAGAAAACTACCGTAGAGATGTCAATAAGTTAATTTTATTCTTAAACAATTATGATATTGAAGTTTCTCCTAAAAAAATTGACTCAAAAACAATTAAGCAATTTTTATACGAAAGTGCAAAAAAACTAAAACCGAGAAGTCAGTCGCGTCTTATATCTGGGCTGAAGAGTTTTTTTAAATATCTTATATTAGAAGGTTATATTGAAGCTAATCCGGCAGAACTAATTAGCTGTCCAAAAACTGATTTTAATATTCCTAACACTTTATCTAAAAACCAAATAGACGAGCTAATAAGTGCAATAGATTTAACTCATACTCAAGGCGAAAGAAACAGAACTATTATAGAAACTATATATAGTTGTGGGCTACGAGTTAGCGAGATTATTAATTTAAAAATTTCGGATCTTTTTTTTGAAGAAGGCTTTGTTAGGATAATAGGAAAAGGGAATAAGCAGCGTTTTGTTCCTATACATTTTACTACTCAAAAACACATTCTATCTTATATAAAAAACAGTAGAGTTAATATAAAGCCTAGTAAAGGTTTTGAAGACATTCTTTTTTTGAATAGGCGAGGGAAGTCTTTAACGAGGCAAATGATTTTTGTAATTTTAAAAAATAATGCCATAAAAATAGGGATAAATAAAAAAATCAATCCTCATACTTTGAGGCATTCTTTTGCTACCGAGCTATTGATTAACGGAGCTGACCTTAGCGATATACAAAAAATATTAGGACACGAAAGCATTACTACAACAGAAATTTATTTACATTTAGATAGAAGTAATTTAAAAAAAATTATAGACAAGCATCACCCTTTAGAAAAATTTAATTAGTTAAACCCAAACAAGCTTTGAAATGAATAACATTAGAAATATCATCGCATCATTTAGTTTTATCTTTTTAACTTCTTGTGCTTTAAAACCAATTGCATCGGAATATACATTCATTAAAACTAACATTAAAAATTTTAATCTGAATGATCTAGGTAATGGAAATATTTTGATTTATAACGGAGCAAATTTTTTACACAAAATAGACAATACAGCGCGACTAAATATTTGGATTGATCAAAAACCTCTTGGGCAAGTTAGACAAGATGAATATGTAATTATAAGCCTCAAAAAAGGAAAATATCTTTTTAAAGTTTTACATATTGATGTTGTGAATATGAGAAGTGAACACGAAGTTGAAATAGATGATAAAACTAAAATCATAAAAATAAAACCGACTTTAACATCAAATAAATTAGAATTGACAAATATGTTTCCTGAAAACTTTTACAGGTTTAAGTACGCTGAAAAAAGATAAAAAAACGCCACACAACAAAACCTAAACTGCATTAAAACGCCGTTTAGCTGAGCCGTTAGCCACAATACAAAAACACTATTGTAAATGAATAGACAACAAGCCGAAATAAAACTAAAACAGATTTTTGGATTTGATAGATTCTATGATGAACAATGGGAAACTATTGATTTGCTGTTTCAAGGTAAAAGAGTTCTTTTAATTGAAAAAACTGGGTTTGGGAAATCATTATGTTTCCAATTTCCAGCCACTCAATTTGACGGTTTAACTATAATATTCTCACCACTTATTGCATTAATGCGTGACCAAGTTAAAGGTTTAAAAAAAAATGGAGTTAGTGCAAGTTTTATTAACTCAGAACAAACGCAAGAAGAAAATTCACAAACAATTCAAGATGCAATAAATGGGAAACTGAAAATTTTATACATAGCACCTGAAAGACAAGAGAATCAAGAGTGGATACAAGCTACAAGACAAATGAATTTATCATTGATTGTAATTGATGAAGCTCACACTATCTCAGTTTGGGGTCACGACTTCCGACTAGCTTTTAGGAGAATAATTAATTTAATTCAGTTACTTCCTAAAAATATGCCCGTTTTAGCAACCACAGCAACGGCAACAAAAAGAGTGCAAATTGATGTTGAGAAACAAATATCTAATGACATAACAACATTAAGAGGTCGACTAATCAGAGATAATTTCAACTTGTATGTAATTAACGTCAAATCAGAGGATGAAAAATTAATGTGGCTTGCTGAGAACCTCAATAATATTGATGGAACAGGAATAATTTATACAGGAACAAGAGTGAATACAGAAATATACTCACGTTGGTTCGATTACTTAAAAATAAATACTACCGAATATAATGCAGGTCTTGACGGTGAAACAAGAAAAGAAGTTGAAAATGGTTTAATGGCCAATAAGTGGAAGGCTGTTATTTCAACAAATGCTTTAGGAATGGGAATTGATAAACCTGATATTAGATTTTTGATTCATACACAAATACCAGCCTCACCGATTCATTATTATCAAGAAATAGGAAGAGCGGGAAGAGATGGTAAGCCAACAAGCATTATCTTATTTTATAACTCTTCAAAGGACGATAAAGGGATAGAAGAAGATTACAAACTACCAAAAGCATTCATAGATGGTGGACGTCCAAGTTTAAATAAATACAATAAAGTAATCAATGCTGTTAAAGGTGAGCAATTAGGTGAACGCCAAATAATGAAAGCTACAAACCTTAAACAAACTCAAGTAAGAGTAATTAAAGCAGACTTAATTGAGCAAGGAATTATCAAAGAGGTTATTTATGGTCGTTCAAAAAAATATGAATATCAGTTTGATGCACCAGAGTTAAATACTAAAGCATTTGAAGAATTAAGGGAACTAAAATTAAAAGAACTTGAATCAATGCTCAAATATGTCAACTTGAAAACTTCACGAATGAAATTTTTATGTGAATATCTCGACGATGCTATTCCTGACAAAATTGAAAACTGTGATAACACGAACCTTCAAAGGTTAATTTCAAATCCTCAACCAAATACCATAAAAATGTTGACGGAGTATAGGGAGACTTATTATCCAGAACTGAAAGTTGAAAGTAGAGGTTCAAATATTGTAAATGGAATTGCCGCAAGTTATTACGGTGTGTCAAATGCTGGAGCTGCACTTAGCAGAAGTAAATACAAAAATGGAGGTGATTTTCCAGACTTTTTACTTAAACTAACACTAAAAGCCTTTCGAAAACATTATAAACAAGAACCGTTTGATTTAATCGTATATGTTCCACCCACAGAATCAGGTGACTTGGTAAAGAATTTTGCAGAAAAACTTTCAAGGGTTTTAAAAGTCCCTATTTCACATAATATTGTAAAAACAGGAGAAACACAACCTCAAAAAGTGTTTGAAAATGGTTATTTAAAAAGAGATAACGTTGCAGGAATGTTTACATTCAATAATCCTGAACAAATAAATGGTAAAAATGTCATTATTTTTGATGATATTTTTGATAGTGGAGCTACAATTAAAGAAATAGGCAGAATGTTGACTAATAATGGTGCAAGTAAAATAGCACCTTTAATAATCGCCAGAACTGTTGGTGGTGATATATAAAAGAGAATATAAATGAATGAAGAATTATCATATTGGCTTGCTTTGGCACATTTGCCAAAACTTATAACAAAAAAAAAGAATGAAATAATTGTACGATTGTTAGAAGAACAAAAAACGATTATTGATTTTTTTCATTTTGAACCAAAACAATGGAAAGATAACTACGAATTAAGTGAAAATGAGATTTTATTGTTTCAAAATGCCATAAAAGAATTATCAAACTATGCTTTTATGGTGGAAGACCTTCTTGAACAAGGATATAGTATTTTACCAATCACTTCACCTGAATATTCCCCTATTCTTAAAAAGAATTTGGGTAGGACATACGTACCACCTTTAATTTACACAAAAGGCAATAAAGCAATAATGAAAGAGGAATCTATTGCAATTGTTGGTTCAAGGAAAGCAGATAAGGTCTCTTTAGACTTTACAGATAATGTAGCTAAGACAGCTTCTAAAGACTACAAAGTTATAGTAAGTGGTTTTGCTAAAGGTGTTGATAAACAAGCGTTAGATTCAGCACTAAAATATAAAGGACAAAGTATTATTGTTCTACCTCAAGGTATTTCTACATTTAATTCAGGATTTAAAAAATACTACAAACAAATCATTGATGGTGATGTAATGGTTTTGAGTACTTTCTATCCAAAAGCAACTTGGAGTGTTGGTTTAGCTATGGCTCGTAATCCCATTATTTATGGCTTAGCAAGTGAAATATTTGTTGCGGAATCAAGTAATAAAGGTGGCACTTGGTCGGGAGTTGTAGATGGTTTAAGAAAAGGACGAAAAATATTTGTTAGAAAACCTGATCTAAATGAAAAAAATGCGAACAATCAATTAATTCAAAAAGGAGCTGTTCCTGTTGATGCAAAAGGAAATATTTTAAGCTATGAACAGCAAGTTGAAATAATTAAAAATAATGTTTCTGAACCTGACCCAAATGATGTTGAATTTAAAATTATTGAACTCTTAAAGAAAGGGGTATATACTTCAAAGAAAATAGTTGATACTCTTAAATTAGATTGGAGTTCAAGAAAAGCTTCCTCATTTCTAAAAGAACAAGACGAAATTATTACTGTGAAAGGAAAACCCCTAAAATTTTCGCATAAGGAAAGAACCGTTCAATCACAAAAGACATTATTTGATTGAAAATAAAGAAGTAAAGTGGCTAACAAAGGGTATAGTGCATAGTCGCCTTGCAGGACGTCAACGCACCATACCCAAACCGTTATGGGCAATTAGAACATAGTGGTCGCGGAATAAGCCGAAAAAAGACCTAAAACACAAGTAAGCATCAAATTTAAAATGAAAACCTAATGAAATTTTTTAACCTTATTGTTATACCATTCTTGTTTGCAGGAATATTCGGATTTTGGCTTTACTTTAAACTGGTGCAAGAACAAATACCATTTGAAAAAGATGAAGTTACTAATTACATTTTCATTGTAGTTATGTCCATTGCGATATTAATTGCAGGAATTAATTTTTACTTCTTTTCTAAGCGTTGTACATCTTGCAGAAAATGGAATGCCTTGAGCATAATTTCAAAAGAGGTAGTTGATGAAAAACCTTCTCATAAAACAAAAAAATTGACAGATAAAAACAGTAAAGGTGAAGTAATACGAACAAGAGAAGTGTCAGTTCCTTCAACAATATACACCTATCTCATCCATAAAAAGTGTAAGTTTTGCGAACAAATTACTGAATACACAAAAGAAAAGAATATTGAAAACTAACTAGTATGAAAGAATTAGAATCATATAAAAATCATATTGATTTAGATTTAACAAATAAAGTTAGAGAACAAGAAATTTGTAAATGGCTACCTTTTATTGGTGAAAACTATCAAAAAGCACCTAAAAAGATTTTGATAGTAGGGCTAAGTCATTATTTGGTAGGAGATAATCCTAACTGGGCAAGAACTCTCGAAAACACAACTCCCAATATTGTTTCTACTTTTGAAAACGGAATGTGTTATGATTACTCAAAAAATGATTTTACTGCAAAGAACACATCTAAACTACATAGAGGGTTAGAAAGAATATTCTTTAATCTTAGTCAAAATGAACTTTATTCTGCTGATTTTGTTGATTGTCGAGCTAAGTTTTGGAATGCAATATCTTATTATCAGTTTATTGAAACCCCAATGATAGGTAATACTCGTCACGATAGGGGTATAGAAAAGGAAGAAATAAAAAATGGAACAGCAATTAAAAAATTGGTTGATTTAATAAAAATTGGCTATATTCTAACATAAGACTTAAATAAGTTGTATATTTGCTAAAACTTTACAAAATGATACCTAAAAACTTTACAGAATACTTTAAAAGTCTTGATTCGACAAGTCGTCAAGCCATAGTTAATGAGCTTTTATTACTAATTTCAACAGATACAGATGATACATTTAGCCTTTTAGCAACATCAAGTGTTAAGCAATCTATCAACTGCCCTCATTGTAAGAGGGATAACATTCGTGCTAATGGCAAGAGCAAAGGAGTGCAACGTTATTATTGCAAAGATTGTAAAAAGTATTTCAGAAATACGACGGGTAAAGTCATTTTTGGGTTAAAAAAACCTGAATTATTACCCACCTATTTTATATAATATGCTTATGGGTTATTCTATTAAGAAATGTGCAGAACAAACAAACATTAGCATTCAAACATCCTTTG
Organism: uncultured Polaribacter sp.; assembly: GCA_963422315.1. Classification (GTDB taxonomy): domain Bacteria; phylum Bacteroidota; class Bacteroidia; order Flavobacteriales; family Flavobacteriaceae; genus Polaribacter. Next base: position 1,852,810 of record OY729423.1, on the reverse strand, counting down.
ATTGGCGACACAAGGTTCTAAGTTCTTTTAAACAAGCATATCCTAATGGTTTTGAAGGCATTACAGAGAGTGATGATATTTTCTTTTTAGAATCTAGCAAGGGAAATAGAGAGCTAGATAGAAAACCATGAAAACGTGGCAGTAAAGCTATTAAGCGGGGTATTAGTAATGAGCAAATAGCAGTTGTTGTTACCTGTGACAGAATCGACAACAAAGAACTCAAAGTAGCGACAAGAGGGCGTATAAGCAAGAAAGATTTAGAAGCTGTATTTGCCAGAAAATTAGATAAAGTAGAAACCCTTTGTACAGATGCTCATCGCTTCTATACAGCATTTGCTAAAAGTAATAACATACATCACAAAAAGTTTAATGTATCAAAAGGACAGAGAGTAAAAAACAAAGTGTATCACGTACAAAATGTAAACAATACTGCTAAAAGATTAAGAGAATGGATGAAGCCCTTTAACGGCGTAGCAACAAAATATCTGCAAAATTACATGAACTGGTTTATGATACTTGAACGTATAAAGAATAGCAACCAACGATTAAAGGAATTTGCCTACTTTGCCTTTGCAGGACAAGAGACTTGGGAGATATGGAAAACAAACACTAATGCAGTCATAATTTAGAATATAGCCTAAAAATTCTTAAACCTGATCGTGTTGTAATGTTAAGTAAAAGTTACGCTTATCATGGCGAACTATCCAAAACACCTGAAATTGTTGAGAATGAAGAAAAAAGAATATACGAAACACCCATTCCTGAAAGGACAAATATTAGGACATGTTATTTTACAATGACTGGTCAGTATGATTTTACTTTTAGTGCTGTTGTCCATCCAAGCAGATACAAGTATATTGATTTTCAACACTCTCTGCTTAAACGAACAATGCCAAAATTTTTAGAGCATATAAAGAAATAAAAAAACTAATTTTGTGTTTAAATAATATAAATTTTTGATATGGATACTCAATTTATTACGGATATAGAAGGACATAAAACAAAAGCTATAATAAGTATAGAAGACTATAATCATTTCATTGAATTACTTGAGGAGGAAAATGATTGTAAACTTTATGATGAGGCTAAAAAAGATGTTGATGAGAAGACTTATACACTTAAAGAAGTAGCTGATGATATAGGCTATGAGTTATAAAATTATTTTTAGAGAGCGAGCCAAAAAATCTCTAAAGTCATTACCTCAAAAAGACAGCAAGAGAATATTTGAAACTATACTGAAACTTGCAAATAATCCATACCCTCGTGGTTATAAAAAATTGAAAAGTAGGGAAGGTTATAGAGTAAGACAGAGTAATTATAGAATAATTTATGAAGTAAATAATAAAGAGATTTATATTCTAATTTTAGGTATTGGAGATAGAAAAAATATTTATTAAAAAACAAAAGCCCATAACAAAAGCTAAAACGGCATTAAAACGCCGTTTAGTCAGCACGTTAGCTTGCATTAAGAAAAATCGAACTGAATGAATTTTACAGATAGAATAAAACCAACAGACAAAGGAATAACAACTTACCTTGACGATTTAAAAAATCAGAATTATCAAATTCCAACATTTCAAAGAGACGTAGTTTGGGAAAAGGAAAATGTAAAAAAACTTTGAGACAGTATCTATAAATTCTATCCACTTGGGAGTATTTTAGTTTGGAAAACTGATTTAAAACTTCAAAATCACAGACAAATTGGTGGACACAAAATCATTGACGATAATTTTAATAGAACAGAATACCAATACTTATTAGACGGACAACAAAGGACAACTTCTTTACTCACTTCCTTGTATGGTGGAAGTATTGAAGGAAAAGAAGGTTTTAATCCTTCTCTTTATATCGACTTAACAATTTCAAGTGATGATGACGTTGATGATGAAAGCTATAAAAACAGATTTCTTTATTGGGATGAAATAGATGATAGAGATGGGGCTTTTAAAAGAAATATAGGCCGAAATAAAAAATACAATGATGGACTAATTGTAAAACTTCTTGATGTCAAGCAAGACTTTGAGAGTATACAACAAAAGATTGTAAATCATTCAGAAGTTAATCAGCAATACAACCACCCTTATTGGAGTGAATTGAGAAGAGTTCAGCAAGTATTAAGTAACTATCGGCTTTCATTCATTGAACTAAAGGGAATTCAAGTCGCTGAAGTATGTCAAATATTCGAGCGAATAAATCAAGCAGGAAAGCCTCTTGATATTTTTGATATTGTTGTTGCCAAAACATTTCGACCAGTAACCGCAAATGATAACGGTTTTTATCTACGTGACTTGATAGATGATTTTAAAGAAACAAACAATAGTAATTTTTTGAAAATTAGCGACTTTGACTATTTACAGATAATTGCAATTCTCATAAGAGAAAATATTGAAGATTCAGGAATACGAAATATCACTCCAAGATACTTGAATGATATTAAAACAGAACAAATCGAAACAATTTGGGAAGGAACTAAAAAAGCGATATTAAAGACCTTTGACTTTTTTGAGAACACCTTAAATATCAAAGGTCCTCAACTAATTCCTTACAGATATTTTTATCTAACTATTGCAAATTATTTTTACCAAAATCAAAATCCAGATTATGCCTTTTTAAAGCAATATTTTTGGTTCAATAGTATGCACAGAAACGACCTATTAAGCAATACAACTGACATAAACAATCATATAGGCTTCCTTAACAAGGAAAAGAATAATGAACAATATCAGTTTGACAGATTTTTAATTGACAGAAATGATTTAAGAAATGCTTCGTACAGTTCCAAAGGAACATACTCAAGAGCTATTCTTTCTCTTTTTGCCAATAAGCAACCTAAAGATTGGAAATACACAGACAGAAATGTTATTGTAGACAATTTCTTCTTCACAACGGACAAACCTAATCTTCACCACATTTTTCCAACTAACTATATAGCAAATAACCCAGGCAAGAATGAGTTGAATAATAATAGTCTAATGAATATTGCTTATTTAACTCAAATAACAAACTTGGAAATTAGTGATAAGAACCCATTGGATTACATTAAGGATTATGACCAAAATCCAGACTTTGAAGAAGTAATTGAATCTCATATGCTCCCTACCGAATTAATCGAATGGTCAAGATTTGATGAAATGCCAGAAAATGCACTTGACCAATTCATTGAAAGACGAGTTGATATAATTATTAATGAGTTAAGAGACATAATGCAAGGGGTTAACTTTGAAGTCATTGATACAAAAGAAAAAGAGATTGAAGAAATAGAAAACGCAAGCTAACAAAAGATATGCGGAATAGGCTCGTGCCTCACCTACTCCGCATATCCAAACCGTTGCCAGTAATTACGAACACTTAAAATAAACAAATATGATTTACACTTTAATAATTTTACTCTTTAGTTTTTTCATAAACGAAGAATCCGAAAACAAATTGATAACCATTTATGACAAAGACTGCGGTTATTAACCAGACGGCAATTAAAATAGATTTTAAGCAGCATACTTAATTTCACTATGATTAAAATATTTTTTCACTCTTTTTTGGTTTTTTTAAGTATATCCATATGCTCTTTTACATTTTTTTCAAGTTCTTTTTTTGTTTTAGGAGCTGGTTTTTCTGATAAACCATATTTTAAGTCACAGTTTAGATATTCATCAGGATTTTTTTCAGGTGAATAAGAGGGTAAATAAAAAAGTGTTATTTTTTCTTTATGTTCTTCTACCCATTCTTTTACAATTTTACTATGATGAACCCTTAAATTATCCAATATTAAAAATATTTTCTTTTCTTGGTTTTTGGTCAGTTGTTCTAAAAAAGTTATAAACCTATCTGCATTCATAGTTTCTTCATAAATCATAAATCTAACCTGACCTTGATTGGTAACTGTTGAAATCATATTTATTGAAAAACGTTTAGACTGATTTTTTTTAGTTGGAGTTTGTCCTTTTGGAGCATAAGAACGACCATGTTGATTCGTATTTCTTACTCCTGTTTCATCTCCCCATTGAATCTCTGCCTGTTCCTCTTTGGCTAATGCTTTGATAGCAGGATACTCTTCATCCAACCATTTTTGAACTTTTTTTGAACATTGTTCATACGCTTTTTTCTTTGGTTTTTGAGGACTAAATCCCCAGGAACGAAGATAATCTCCCATAGTGTTGATAGCTAATACTATTCCAAATTCTCGTTCCACTAATTCCTTTACTGCTTTACGTGTCCATAACCCATAAGGTAATTTTAATTGATCAGGCATCACATCAATTATCATTTTCTGTATCGCTTTTTCTTGCTCTTTTGATAGCAATTTTTTATCCTCCGAACGAACTCCACGCTTATTATCTTTTAATCCTTTTGTACCATTCTTTTTATACTTTTTAACCCAATTTGTAATAGTATTTGGATTTACATTAAAAAAATCTGCTACAATTTTTTTTTGAACACCCGATTCTATTTTTCGAATTGCTAATTTTCGTACCTTATTTCTAGTCGCTGAATCAAACGACCTAAAGTCTTGTTTTTTCATACCGCAAAAATACGAAAAATAATCAAAATAATCTAATTATATTGCCGTTTTGTTAATACTGTCAGGACTTACTCAATAAAACCTATCAAAATGATGAAGTGAGCGAGGTACTTTCAACATACGAACACCAGCTTTTTGAAGTGAACACAGAGGCAAGAAAAGTAATGATGAAAAAATATAAAGTTACTTCTTTCCCTACACAAATTATTGTTAGCAATGATAAAGACACCTATACAATAAGTGGCTTTTTGAATGAAAAACAACAACTTAATTTTTTAGAAAGTCCTGATTTTGTTGAAGTTGCGAGTCAGATGGAGAGTAAAGATTCTGGGTTAAGTGATACTGCAAAAAAATTTATTTGTATCTTTGCGAAAAGTGAGTCGTTTGAGGACTTTATAATAAAAACAGAAAAGATGGTCAAAAGAGAAGGTATAAAATACAAAAATATTCATAAATTTGTCTCGGATTCATCTACCGACATCATTTGTGAAAATAAAAAGTCAATATATATAAGAAAAAAAACAGTTTATTTAAATACGCTTTAGATACTTTGAATTATGAGTTTATCGAAGGTCTTATTGACCATGATAAAGATGGAAAATGCAATCCTAATGTTGACTATTCTCAAAAAGAAACTCTTGAGGATGGAACAGAAGAGGATCTTATGGGGTTTTTAGATAAGATCATTGATGCTTACGATAAAGGTGAAAAAGGAATGCGAGTTGTTCACGACATCAGTGCTTTAAAGCGGTTGAAAAGGTGGTTAGCAGATTGCCATGAAAGAGATAAGGACAGATAAAACATAAGTAGAGTTATATGAAAGCACTTTTTTTATATAAGACCGTTGCAAAGGAATCCAGTTAAAAAAAGCAACAAATTTTAGATATAATTATTTGCATATCAATTATTTAATTTGTACTTTTGAGTCATGAAACTGATAAAACACCCCACTTTAGCAGATGTCGTTTGTGATTTGCGAGCAAGAAAAATTAAGAAGAAATTTTTTGAACAAATAAATATCTTATTAGATTGGCAAAGTATAAGTCAAAAGATAGACGTTTATTATAAAAAAGGACAAAGTGTAGCAGGTAAGCCAAGTTACGATGGTTTGCTACTTTTCAAAATGTGTTTACTTCAAACTTGGTATGGATTAAGCGATTATGAGGTAGAAGATCGTGTAAATGATAGTATTTCTTTCAGCTATTTTTGTGGGCTACATATAGATCAAGTTGCACCGGACCATAGTACATTGAGCAGATTTAGAACTGCGATGACCGAGTCAAAGGCTTATGAGTCTTTGTTTAAAGAAATCAATAATCAATTAGAGGCACATAAAATTATTGTCAAGAAAGGAGCAATAATAGATGCAAGTGTAGTGGATACGCCACTCAAACCGAAGGGAAAAGTTTCACATAAAGTAACTGAAGATAGAAAAGAAGAAGTTGTAAAGGTCAAAAAGGAATATCCTAAAAGTGTGGATACGGAAGTTGCTTGGTTAAAGAAGCGAGGGAAGTTTCATTATGGTTATAAAAAACATCAAGTTACGGACGAAGAGGGTTGTGTGCTTGGAGTTCTTACTACTCCTGCTAATATCAATGAAATAAGCAATATTGAAGAAGTTTTGGAAACTGCAGATTTACCTAAAAATATTCCTTTGAAAGCAGACAAGGGATATCAATCAAAGAAAAATGGAGGAATATTAAAAAAGAGGAAATTAAAAAACCACATTTTAAAAAAAGCAAAGAAAAATCAGCCTTTAACTGCTTGGGAAAAAGAGTTTAACAAGTTAATAGGCAAAACAAGATATAAGGTAGAACGAACCTTTGGTAGTATAAAAAGGTGGTTTGATGGAGGCAAAGCGAGATACAGGGGGCTTGAAAAGATGCATACGCAAAATTTAATGGAAGCGATGAGTTATAATTTATACCGAAGTCCAGGGATACTTGGCTCTAATGGTTAAAAAACAAAGAAAAAGCATAAAAAACAAAACATTTAATGCTCAAAATAAAGCAAAAGCAGAAAATTTAGTCTGAAAATTAATTTAAAATTTAAAAAAAATTAGATTATTGAAGAAATAATAAAAGTGAGAGAGTTATGCAACGGTCTTATGTCATATTTATTATTAATGCACTTGCCGTTTGTGAAAAACAAATTGAAGTTGAGGGGCGAGTATTTGTTTGATTGATTTTGTAGATTTGTATAACGTTTGAACATAAAATTTAATAAAATGGTAGAAGTTGATAAAATAAGAAATGGTCTAATAGACAAAATTTTGACCATAAAAAACAGAGACTTTTTGGAAGCACTTGACCAATTAATTGCTACAAGTTCGTCCTCATCCGAAATCGTTGAATTAACCAACGAACAAAAAACAATGTTGGAAATGAGTGAAGAGGACATCAAAAACGGGCAACTTATTTCTCAAGAATCAATGGACAGAAGAAACCTAGAATGGCTAAACGCAATGTAATTTGGACAAGAACAGCCGACCTTCAATTTGCTGGAATTTTAGAGTATTGGGTTAAAAGGAATAAATCTAACAGATACGCAAAAAAACTTGTGAAATTGGTCTCGGAAAGAACCAAGCAGATTGCCGAAAACCCACTAATTTACAAAGCGACAGATTTCAAAAATGTAAGAGTAACTTCATTAGGGAATTTTTGCATTTATTACAAAGTTTTTGATGAAGAAATTACAATAACTGCTTTTTGGGATAATCGGCAAAACCCTAAAAACCTTTTAAAAATATTACAAGACAAAAAAACTACTGGCAACAAAAGATATAAGTAATAGGCTCGTACCTCACCTACTACTCATATCCAAACCGTTATCAAGCATTTTAGCACATGTTTGTGCTAATTTATACGCTGAAATAATGTTCGGAGGTTGTGCCTTCTTACTTATGTTTCTAGTTTTTATATCAATAATTTCATAGAAATTTTGGTCAACTACTAAAATGTCAGCAGTATCGTTTTGTTTTTCTTCAAAAGGGTTTTCAACACTCCATTTAGTTGTAGCAGATTTTCCTCTACTTAAAAGGAACATTACGGTTGGCGAATTAAATAAGTGTAATCGGTATTCAAAAGTAATAACTGTTGGGTTTTTGCTAAATAAATCATTCAAATATTCATACTGTCGAAAAGTCTTTTTAGGAAAAGCTTTTTTCAATTCAGAATAAACGTGTTTATCAAAAGGTTCTCCGGCTGCGTATCCTGATAAAGTTCCAGAGATTGGTTTGGGAACGGAAGAGTCAATGATGGCTTTCAATAAATTATCGTAATCTACTATACTCATTTTGCCTGTAATAATTTGTCAAATAGTTCGCTTATTTTATCCAAAATCAAACTTTCCTTTTCAAGAATATAAGACTTTGTAAGCGTTGTAATTTCATTGTGGTATTGCGCTTCTTTTTTATCGTTCCAATTAATTTCACGAAACGGAATGCTTGAAATTGGCTTTTCAGAAAACTCTACAATATTTCCTTTTACAATTCCCTTATTTTTAAGCCAAGTAAATACCCTATGGTTGTTAAGGTATGACAAAATATAATAAAGATTTTCTTTTGTTGATTCTTTTTTGAAAATCGCTGTAACATCTTGAGTTGGAAAAATTCCAGCTTTCACATAAGTGAACCTAAAATAATTTTTGTTAGAAATTCTCTCCTTACAAGGAACAAATATTCTTGGGTTTTTAGAATTAAATAAATTGAAATTTCTTAAAAAAACCCATTCCCAATAATTTATATTCCGACTATACTGATACCTTTTATTCAATTTTTCTTTTTGTAAAATTAACTTAGAATATAAATTAGGACACTTTTTCTTTAATACAGACTCTTGCTCTATGTCATTTGCAAAAATATATTTGGTAATATCATTATGCACATAAGGTTCAAGGTTCTTTGCTTTTATTACTTTAATGGTTTTAGATTCCTCGTATTCTGTTAATTTTTGACCATTTAATTGAAAGGCTTTATCTAATCCGCTAACCATTCCATTTCCAATGTCACATTTTTCACCAATTGTCGGAAAGGTTGCGTTTTTTGAATTACCAAATAAATCTTGACTAACTTCTATTTTAGTAGAACAGGCTTTTTCAAAACTACTAATGAGTTTAATTTCATTATGGTTAGTTAATAATCATCGTTTGTTTTTTACAAATTGAGGAACACAAAATTTTTCTATATCGCTATTATTTGGATGAGGTTTTTTTAGTTTCGAAAGAATAACGTTAGTCAACAATATCCGGTGTAAAATATTGTCCGTATTTATTCTTGCCATTTTCCTCAACAGGTAAAATTTCTTTATTCTCTATTTCGTATTCTTTAACCATCTTGCAATTTCTATTTGTGACTTTTTTATATTAAGCAAACATCAACCTGTCCCAAAAGCACCTAGAAATAATGAGTTTCATTATTGCAGTTATAATTTTTAAAGCATCAAATATATCATTATTTATTAAACTCTAAAAAGATAATTGTTAAGTTTCACAATATTAATTGATATTTGTTTTGACAGTCTATTAAAATTTTATTTTTGTTTAATGGAGGGTTTTTATTTTACTTAAACAGATTCTTCAATACTTTTTCTAATTCGACATCTAAGTTTTGAGATAAATTGCTATGTGGGATGTTTAGTTTATTTAAAACTTGCTCAAATTTTCTAAATCCATTGTCGTCACGTAACTCAACCCATTCAACGTTCAAACTATCTAATTGTGTTTTGTTTTGGTCAGAAAGCTTGTCAGCTATGAAAATTCTGCTATCTCTCGCAATTACTGCGTCAGCACCTTCGGGATTTCCTTTACCCATTAATTTAACTTCACATTTATATGTATTGTTATTTTCGTGTAAATAGAAATCAACTTCGCGACTTACGTCTCCTTTTCTTACTTTTTTAGTTTTTGATTTTATAGAATAGTTTTTTTTAGGAACATTATAAAGTTGGCATAAAGCAACCATTAAAGGACCTTCGGTTTGTTTTCCTGCTGTACTCCAAAGTCCGCCTCTTAAAGCTGCTCTTTTAACAGCTAAAGTGTTTATAACAATTAGGCTTTCATTAATATTCAAATCAACACTTACTTTGTTGAATTTTATTGTAAGACTCAAATCAATATCTTCAACTTTGGTCAATTCTTCAATTGCAGAATATAATGTGTCATAGTGTTCATAAGAAGCATTAATTACTACTTGCTTTGTACCCGAATTGTACATATTAGTAATAGTCTTTTTATTAAGCCCTGAATTAATAGCGATTTCATCAGGTGAAAGGTTTAAGTCTAACATTTCTTTCTTATACCAATCTGTAGAAATGTCCTCATTTTTGATTTTTGCAAAGGCTACTTTCTTAAAAAATTCTATTGCAAATTGGAGAAATTCAGCATTTATTAAAGTAACTATCTCTATACGATAGTCATTACCTTTAATTAATTTTCTAATAATTTCTTTAGTTACTTGGTCTGTTAGTGTCATCTATTAATTTATTAAACTCTTGTAGTTCTAAAAATTTGGTAATTCGTTCATTGAATAAACTTGCTCCTTTTTTTGTGGCCTTCATATATTCAAAATATTCATTGTTAAGCTCAATTAAAAAAAATAATCTATTTAATGCTTTTGCAACTCTACCAACTGTACCGCTACCACCAAAAGGGTCAAATATTATATCTCCTTGAAAGGAGTAATATTCAACAACTCTTTTACATAACTCTGTTGGAAATACTGCTGTATGATTTTTACTATAAATTGGGTCTATTTTCCAAACATTAGTAGATTCAAAACCATCAGAAACTCTGCTTTTGTTTACAATTTCCTTTGGGTATTGACGTATATTCCAATCTAATAATTTGATTGTTTTTTTACGATAAATCATAACCATTTCTGTGACTGTGTTTGGTTTATAGCCTAATGGTTTTCTATGTTGCTGAAATCCACCTATTCGATTTTTTACACTTGCTTCTGGTTTTAACCAAACTATATCGTCAATATATTCCCAACCTGAATTTACTATATAATTATGCAGGTCATAAGGAATAGGAAAACGTTTGCTTGAATGTTGACGACTAATTCTAGGGATTATAATTGGGGAGGTATTAATCAATAGAAAACGACCTTCTTTAGTAACTCTATGAACTTCTTTAAAGACGTCGTCTAAAAATTTGAGATAATCTTCATAACTCGGATAAATTGAATAATCTCTTGCGTTATAATATGGAGGTGAAGTAAAAGTTAGGTGTATGCTTTCTTCTGGAATCTTTTTTAAAACTTCTTTTACATCTCCGTGAACAACCGTGTTTTTTAAAAAATCATAAGTTTCAGTATGGTGTAGTTTACTTTCATTTTTAGTTTTAGAAAAAAACTCTTTTTCAATAACTGCACTTACCATTTCATTTTTATGGTTTTTTAATTTTTTTAATTCCTCTGTTATTTCTACATCATTTTTAAAAACTAACAACGCCCTAATTACCTGGCTAACAACTTTTGGGTCTTCATCTTTTAGTGTTTTAATTAAGAACTCTTTAGCCTTCTTATTTCTTTGCCTTCCAATAGAAGAAATTATCTCTCTTCTTATTTCACTCTTGTTTTCAGATTGAAATAGTTTATAAAGTGTTTTAAGTTTACCGTTTAATTTAAGTTTACCGATATTTTTGATTGCAGACATTCTCAGCTTATGATCGGTATGATTGGCGTAATCAAATAGCCATTTACTTTTAAATCCTTTAGGTAAGTGTCCTAAACTTTCTAAAATAAAATTAATCTTAGAACTATCTTGCTCAAAGTTTGAGATTAGAGAAACAATAGCTTCTTCACCATTATTCTTAATTTTTTCTATAAAATCTTTGGTCAATTCCATCTAAAATTTGTTTGTGTCAAAGATATGTGTTTTCCGTGTAAAATCTAAAACTAGAACTCTTGAACTTTCTTGTTGGTTTAATTAATTAATTGATATTTGTTTTGACAGTCTATTAAAATTTTATTTTTGTTTAATAGCAAATCTATTTGTGTTAATATGTTTTTCTCATCCGATTCTAATATACCACAAATTTCTACAGACGACAGGCTTTTGTTGTTTTTTAATAAGGCAATTATTTCATTGTAAATATCTTTATTTGGCTTACTTTGTTTTGAAACACAGACATCACAAATATTACATTTTTTAGTGCTGTATTCATCAAAATAATTTAATATTTGTACGCTTCTACAGATGTTTTTATTTTCTATAAAATTGATCATGCTTCGACTTTTTTTCTTTTTATAACTCAAAAATTTTTTAATGTCTTTAGCACACCTGTTTATTGTAAAATCATCTTCCCTTGGTTGCAAAAATTTAATTTTAGTTTTCTCATTTGCAATATTATAGCTTAAAAACTCACGTCTTTGAAGCTCTTCTAAATTGGCTACAACTTGATTTTTTGTAATGCCAACAGTTTTAGCAATAAAATATTCGTCTATGGCGGTTTCTTTTTCGAAAATTCCCGGATAATTTCTGAGAATTATATATACGATAGCTTTTAAAACTTTAATATTTTCGGCATATTTAATAATGCTTATGCTAGAAACTTTAAACTTTACTCTAGATTTTTTATCATTAAAATCATAAATTTTTAGTATATTATTATTCTCTAAAATTTTAAAAGCTTGGTTTACTTTTGAAGCTGTAAAATTGTATTTTTCACAAAACTCTGAAATATTAAAATTATAAAGTATATCTGACAAATCACTTAAAGCAATTTTGAAGTATTGGTGTAATTTTTTATGTATTGTTTTTATTTCACCAATGTTTACTATTTCTTTATCCATAACTTCGTTAAAGTGGTCAATGTCGGCGGTATCGTATAGCAAAATAGCAAATGATTTCTGGTTGTTTCTACCAGCACGACCAGCTTCCTGCACGTAGCTTTCTATACTAAAAGGAATGTCATAATGAACAACTAACTGCACGTTCTCTTTGTCTATACCCATTCCAAAGGCATTAGTTGCAACGATTATCGGAGCTTTTTCTTTAGTCCAATTTTCAAAAGCAGCGTTCTTCTCTTTCATAGATAAGCCAGCGTGGTAAAAAGTGCTTTTAAAATTATTTCTGTTTAAAAAATTAGAAATTTGACTTGCTTTTGCTCTTCTATTAACATAGACTATTGCTGGATTTTTAGTTTTATTAAAAATTTGTAATAAGCGTTGTAGCTTGTTTTCAATAAAATAAAAATGATACGCTAAATTTCCCCGATGATAGGTGCTTTTATAGATTATTGGGTTGTTCAATTTTAAATTTGTAGAAATATCTTCAATTACTTTATCATTAGCAGTAGCCGTTAATACTACAAAATTTATGTTAGGAAATAAAGTTTTTAAAACACTAATATTTCTGTATGAGGGTCTAAAATCGTGTCCCCATTCAGATATACAATGGCTTTCGTCAACGGCTATAAGGTTAATTTTTAACTCAATTAATTTTTGTTGAATTAATTTAGATTGTAGTCTTTCGGGCGATATATATATAAATTTAACGTCCCCTAATTCTGTATTACTCAGTAGTGGAACAATTTTACGACTACTCATTTCGGAAGGAAAATAAACAGATTTTATCTTTTTGTTACTTAGACTTTGTGTTTGGTCTTTCATCAGTGATATTAAAGGAGAAATAACTAAACACGTACCAGCGTTAATAAGGGCTGGTATTTGAAAGCATATTGATTTTCCGCCACTCGGAGGAAGCAAAACAATAGTGTCTTTTTTTTGTAAAACAGTGTTAATTATTTCTTCTTGAAGAGGTCTAAAATTTGAATGTCCCCAATACTTTTTTAAAATATTTTTAGCAAGCTCGTTTTTCATATACAGGCATATTTAACTATAAAATTGGTTCTTTCGTCAACAGATTTGCAGGGAACTTTAATAATAGAATATTTCAAATTTCGGTATGTCTCTACTAAAAATTTATCAATTAAAATTACTTGTTCAAAAGATTCATATCGCTCATTATCGGTTTTATAAATTTCTTCCCAAGGGGGAAAGTAAAAAATTTTATCGTATTTATACTTTTTGCTTTTTTCTAAAAAAGTTGGAGGATAGTTAGCTTTAAAATAATCTAAATAGGCTTGAATATCAGGTATTCCTCTATCAAAAAAAACAGGTTTGTTTTTATAATTATTGGACATTAAGTACTGATTTTTTCTACCTTTTAAGAGTAGTTTGCTAAACATTAATGGGTCTCTTAAAAATATTTTGTCTATTCCTTTTTTTTGAAATTTAAGAATTATTTTTCTAGAAATTTCCGACATACAAAAGTACTTTCTTTTAGATAATTCATTTAAAACAGTGGTCTTTCCAGTGCCAGGTGCTCCTATGAGAACAATTTTTTGGTGCATTTGACAAAAGTAAATCTTTCTATTTATAAAATTAAGCTAATATTCGCTATTTTTTTTATGCCAAAATTTAATCTGTCTTATTAACAATTTTTTGCTAAGTAAAAACCCTCTAATTTGAATCCGCCAGGCTTTCTAAAAGATTCTTTTTAAAAAACCTCTAACATCCTTGTCTATTATTGAGTGAATTATTTAATGAAAGTTTAGGAATTTATGCGTAATCACTGGGATTTATGCAACAAATACGTTGATGCCCTAATTAGTGTAAGGTCTGCCCTAACTAATGTTAAGGTCTGCCCTAATTAGCGTAAAGTCTGCCCTCGTAAGTTTATTAATGTTTTTTACCCATTTTGCATTATAATTTAGAATGAAAAAAGCTGTTTATCTTATTTAAAAATTAGTGTTATTTAAAATATATTGTATTTTTACCGAATTAAATATGCCGAATTAGTAAGGTTTTTATATGTAGTATTTGGTGTATTTAGATGTTACCTCTCATTTTAAGAATCAAGGAAAATGTTATAACTTTACGGCAAAAATATAAATGCAAACAAACCACAACATAATTATTGGCGACAGTCGACAAATGGACTACCTAGAAAATCAATCTATCCAACTTGCCATCACTTCACCTCCTTATTGGCAACTAAAAGATTACGGAACAGACAACCAAATCGGTTATCACGAGAATTACGAAACCTATATTAACAACCTAAATCTTGTTTGGAAAGAATGTTACCGAGTTCTTGAAAATGGCTGCAGACTTTGTGTCAACATTGGTGACCAATTTGCCCGTGCGGTTTACTATGGACGCTACAAGGTAATTCCTATCCGAACTGAAATCATCAAGTTTTGTGAAAGTATCGGATTTGAAAGCGGAGCGACTTCAAAAACAGCATAGAATATGAAAGAAAATTTAGTTCAATGGACCTTGTTAAGAAATTTAAATTATCTATCAGAAAAAATAGATTTTCCTATCGCTTTCAAAAAGGGTCAAGAGGTTACAACTGATTTTGGAAGAATAGATTTTATTTTGGAAAATCACAAGCAACATCAACTTATAGTAGAGTTAGAAACAATTCTTGATTCCAAAGGCAAAAGAGATTATTGCTTTAATCAAATATTAAATTATCAAAATGTAAAATTTACAAATCATCCGACTAACTATTGTATCCTTTTTGCGGAAGAAACAAATTATAAATCGAAAAACAAAGTGTCATCTTTCGGAAAAGAAAATAACATATTAGTAAAGACGTATTCTTTAGATGAAGTAAAAGTGCTTTATAAATTAACAGTTGAAAGATTAAGCTTAAGTTTTGGATTATCAATGCCTAAACCTGCGAACTACACAATATCTTATTTAAGATGGTTAAATAAAATCTTAAAACCTTTCAAAGATTTTAATAATAAGCGTCTTACTAAAACTGAAATGGCACGTTATTTTTCATCAGTAAACTCAACAAATTTTAGGTGTTATTTACAACTTGCCACTGATTTTGAGATGATTAATATAGTTCATGATAAATTCATTATTTCAAAAAATGGTTTAGAGTATATTGAAAATTTTAATATAGAAATTGAAAACACTTCAAACTTATCATCTATTGACATGACAAATGAGCAAAAAAAATATTATTACGTGTTATTACCAATGGTAACTGGACTGCTCATAAAGTAAACATCTATTGGTTTTTAAGGTTTTTGGAAGTTACAAATGGAGAATGGTTACCAAGTATAAAAAATTTTGAGACTCATAAACTGGATTTAGCTAATGGACTTTTCAATGTAAAATATCGTTTCCGAACAATGTATGAATTTTTGAATTTTACATGTAATTGGTGTATAGAATTAGGTTTGGTTGACAAAATCAAAACAACTTCTAATTACGATAAAGTTTATCTAACTCCGTTAGGCATCGAAATTAATAATATTTTTAGTTTGGACTTACAGTTGAAAAGAAATAGGCTAAATCTTAATTTTAAATATTTAAACAAATGAATCAAATTAGCGAAATAATTAGAAAATATTCTAAAATTGCTGACGAACTTGGCGAAAGATTTTACACAGAAATTACCGAAATCGTTATTCCCGAATGGAAAGCCGCTTTTAAAGACTTAAGACTTGCGGATTGTAAGGAATATATTTATCAAGTAACGGTAGTTCGGACTTATGATGGCTTTTTGCTTGAAAAATCTATAGTCAATGACGGTCTTGCAAAAATATTTCCTGAAGTAGAGTTTCAAGAATCGGATGAATAATTAGACCACGCAGGCGATATAGATTACGTTGGAAAAGTAGGCGATAAAGCTTTTGGCATACAGATAAAACCAATAACAGCAAATTCAAACTTTGGAAATTACAACATCTCTGAACGAATGAGTAATAGTTTTAAGAATTTTGAAAAAGAATTTGGAGGTAGAGTATTTGTAATATTTTCAACAAGAATTGGAAATAAAAAGGATATTGTAAACCAAGAAATACTAAAAGAGATAAAAGCAGAAATAAAACGACTGAAAGAATAAAAAAACGAAAACTAATAATACGTTTTAGCTTTAACATGAAGCTCCTAACCTTAAACACTATTCATGTTAGCTTTAACATGAATCATCTTTTTTTAAAAAAAATTACCCACTTGCGAAGGTTGAATAAAACTAATTTTTAATGTAATTTTGCACCTTGAAAAAAAATAATTGGTTGGCAATGATTGATAAAGTCGCTTTTTATGACAAATTAAAAAAACGATTGGACGATTCTACTGTTTTTCCAGCAAAATATTTATACAAATTTATCGTTCCAGCAAATGGTAATCAGGCAAACGAAGTTGAAGAGTTATTTATCAATACTGGTGCCGAGATAAACACAAAGAAATCTAACACTGGAAAATATACTAGTATTTCAATTTTATTAAATATAGACAGCTCCGAAGATGTAATATTATACTATAAAAAAGCGGAGCATATAAAAGGAATAATATCATTATAACAGAAAAACAGAATTATGAAAAAAAGCATACTTATATTAGTTTTGTGCGTCTCTATTTCTACTTTCTCACAAAAAAGAGATAAGGTACTTTTAACTATTGATGGTGAAAAAATTAGAGTTTCGGAGTTTAAGGGAGTTTATGAAAAAAATTTAGACATTATAAAAGATAATGCATTAAAGAAAGTTAAAAAAAATTTAGATTTATTTATAGACTTTAAGTTGAAAGTTAAAGAAGCTTATCGATTAAATTTAGACACTCTTCCATCTTTTAAAAAAGAAATAAACAGCTATAAAAATCAACTTTCTGCTCTTTATTTACAGGACACGGTCAAAATACATCAGTTAGTAAAAGACGCTTATTTTAGAACTAAAAACGAAGTTAAGGCAAAGCATATTATGATAAGAGTTCCGAAAGAATCTTCGTCAAAAGACACTTTAGAATATTATAATAAAATATTAGAAATAAGAGATAGGGCTTTAAAAGGAGAGGATTTTGAGACTTTGGCGTCTGAGTTTTCTGATGATTTTTCGGCGAGAAATGACCCAAAAACTGGTAGAATTGGGAACGGAGGAAACTTGGGTTATTTTACAGCATTTAGAATGCTATTTCCTTTTGAAGAAGTAGCCTTTTCTACTGAAGTTGGAAAAATATCGTTGCCTTTTAAAACTAAATTTGGCTACCATATTATAAAAGTTGATGACATTAGAAAATCTAAAGGTAAAATTCAAGCAGCCCACATTTTAGTTAAAGACACTACAAGTACTGGCAAAAGAAAAATAGACGAGGTTTATAGTAAATTATTGGCGAACGAGGATTTCAAAAAATTAGCTAAAGAGTATTCTGAAGACCAAAATTCCAGTAAAAATGGCGGTAATTTAGGGAAATTTAACCCAGAGCTAATGCCAAAAACTTTTAAAGAAGCGTGTTATAGTTTAACCCAAATTAACAGTTTTTCTAAACCTTTTAAAACGCGATTTGGCTGGCATATTGTTAAGCTGTTACAAAAACATCCGGTTAAGCCTTTCGCTGAAATGAAAAAGGAATTAGAAGAAAGAGTGAAAAATAGCGATAGAATTAAAATGTCTAAAAAAGCGGTGGTAAATAAACTTAAAAAATCTTATAATATTAAAGAACATGAAGAGGCAAAAAATATTTTAGACAGAAAAGATATATTTTCAATTTCAAAAGACTCTTTACAGAGTAGTATTTTGAGTATAAACAAAAAAAACTTTACACAAGAAGAGTTTATAAACTATGCAAAAGGCAGAAAGCATCTTGGGTTGACTATTTTTGATATTTATAATAAATTTATTGAAGATGAAATAATAAATTATTATAGAGAAAATTTGGAAAACGAGGAGCCAGAATATGCAAGAACTATAAAAGAATATAAAGAAGGTCTATTGATTTTTGAATTTATGCAGCAAAAGGTTTGGAATAAGTCTATAAAAGATTCTATCGGATTAAAGCAATATTTTGAAAAGAATATCAGCAAATATCCTAATGTGAAACTCGAGGAAAACAGGGGTGTAATAGTTAATGATTATCAAAGTTATTTAGAAAAACATTTGATAGACCAGTTAAGAAAAAATAGTAAAATTAAAGTTTACCGAAGAAGATTAAAAAGGTTAGTAAGGTTTTACGAAAAAAGCTAATGAGGTTTTCAATTCTAATATTATGTGTCGTTTTATTTTTTTCATGCAGGTATTTTGCTTTTGAAGAGAAAAAAACTAAAACATCAGAAGTTATTGCTAGGGTTAATACTAGTAAACTTTTTAAAAAAGATTTTTACGACATACTTCCTAAAGATATAACTAAACAGGATAGTGCGGTTATAATGAGGGGCTATATTCAAAAGTGGGCGGTAAAAAAACTCTTGCTTGAAAAGTCTAAAAACAACAGCTCGTTAGAGGACTTAAATAATATTGAGAATTTAGTAAAAGACTATAGAGAAAGCCTTCTGATAAACAGCTATAAAGAGCAACTTATAAAGCAACAATTAGATACGATAGTAACCGATTCGGAGCTGAAGAAATATTATGAGTTAAACAAGGAAAACTTTAAATTAAAGGAAGAGTTAATTAAAATAAAATATTTGCATACAAGCAGTAAGATAAATGATAAAAAAGAAATAATAAGTCTTTTTAGAAAAAACAAAACAGAAGAGTTAGAAAAAAGAGAATTAAATTTTAAATCATATAATTTTAACGATTTAAGTTGGAAAAAATTAGACGATGTTTTGTCGTATTTGCCGTTTTCTAAAAGAAAATTATTAAGAAAAACAAGGCTACTAACGAAACAAGACGCTAAAAATTTATATTTAGTATCTGTAAAAGACGTTTTACTAAAAAACTCAATAGCACCGTTAAGCTATATAAAACCTATACTAAAGCAAGTTATTTTACACAAACGTAAAATAGAGTTAATAAAGGAGTTAGAAACAATATTAATTAAAGATGCTACAAAAAACAATAATTTTAAAATATATTAAGCTACTCGTTTTTAGCTGTTTACTATCTTTTACAGGTTTAAAAACTTTTGCACAAAAAGTAAAAATAGACGGAGTAGCAGTGGTGGTTGGCAAACACATTGTATTAGACTCTGATATAGAAAAGTTCAAGTTAGAAGTAGAAGTAAAAAGCGAAGGAAAAGTAAAAATTACTGATTGCGAAATGTTGGAAGAATTAATGTTACAAAAACTTTTATCTCATCATGCAATATTAGATAGTATTGAAGTTTCTGACGAAGAAGTTTCGTCGCGAGTGGAAAACTCTATTAATTATTTTAAACAAGAATCTGGCGGTAGTATAGAAAAAGTTATTGAGACTTTCGATTACGATGATATAGAAGGGTTAAAAGAAGGTTTAGCTAACATTCAGAGAGAGAACTTATTAGTTGAAAAAGAGCAAGCAAAAATAACCGAAAAGGTTGATTTGACGCCAGAGGAAGTTCGCTTGTATTATAATGGTTTAAAAGAAAAAGGGGAGCTTCCAAAGTTTCCAGCGGAAATAGAATTAGCACAAATAGTTATAAAATCGATACCAACGGAAGAAGAAAACAATGAGGTAATTGCCAGGTTAGAGAAGATAAAAAAAGACATAGAAGAAGGGGCAAATTTTAAAATTAAAGCGATTGTAAATTCTGACGATCCGGCAGTAATTTCGAATGGCGGAAGATATACTATAACAAAAAACTCGAGCTTTATAAGGAGGTTTAAAGAGGTGGCTTTTACATTAGATGTCGGTCAAGTTTCTAAACCTTTTAAATCTACTTTTGGGTATCATATAATGCAATTGCATAAAATAAAAGGAGATACGAGAATTGTATCACATATTTTGATTCAGCCGAGTGTTTCTGATGAAAAAATAAGAAAAGTAAAGGAAAAAGCAGAAAGAGTAAGTTTAGAAATTAGAGAGGGTAAAATTACATTTGAAGAAGCGGTAAAAAAATATTCGGACGACGAGGAAACAAAAAACAACGGCGGTCTAATATTTAATCCTTATACCGGCGAGTCTGGTCTTGATTTAACAAGAATGGACCCTGCGCTATACGCACGAGTAAGCGATCTTAAAAAAGGAGAAATTACTGAACCTTTTTACGACGAGGAAAGGTCTGGGGTCAAGATGTATAAATTTATTTTAATTAAAAACCGGACTGAAGCACACACGGCAGACTTTATTGATGATTACGTTAAAATTCAACAGTTAGCACTACAAAAAAAGAAAGAGGAAGCGATCGCTAAGTGGTCGAGAGAAAAAATAAAAGATACTCACATAAAAATACGAGAAAACTATAAAAAATGCGTCTTTAATAAAAATTGGAAAAAAAAATTTAACAAATAATGTCGGAAGTTAAAGCTATAAAAGATCTAGTAATTAAATTTGATACTTTAAAAAAAGAAATAGGTAAAGTAATTATAGGTCAAAATGATGCCGTTAATTTTACACTTTTATCAATTATTTGTGGAGGTCATTCTTTATTAATAGGTGTACCTGGCTTGGCAAAAACTCTTTTAGTTAATACCATATCCGATGCTTTAGGTCTAAATTTTAAAAGAATACAATTTACTCCAGATTTAATGCCTTCGGACATTTTAGGAAGCGAAATTTTGGACGAAACTAGACGCTTTAAATTTATAAAGGGACCCGTTTTTTCAAATATTATTTTAGCAGATGAAATAAACAGAACCCCACCAAAAACACAAGCCGCTCTTTTAGAAGCGATGCAAGAATACTCCGTTACTATTTCTGGCAATCACTATAAATTAGAACCTCCTTTTTTTGTTTTAGCAACTCAAAACCCAATAGAACAGGAAGGGACATACCCTTTGCCAGAAGCTCAGTTAGACAGGTTTATGTTTTCTGTTTTTTTAGAGTACCCTACAGCAAAAGAAGAAATTGAAATTGTAAAAAACACCACAACAAACAATGTTAAAACTGTTAACTCTGTTTTTTCGGATTTAGAAATTATCGAAGTACAAAAATTAATTCGCAAAATACCAGTTTCTGATAACGTTATAGGATATGCAGTTGATTTGGTAGGAAGAACAAGACCTAAAGTTGAAGATGCTTCTAACTTTGTAAAACAATATATAGACTGGGGAGCGGGACCTAGAGCTTCTCAAAGTTTGATATTAGCAGCCAAAGCACACGCAGCTTTACAAGGAAAGTTCTCGCCAGATATTGAAAATGTCAAAGCCGTTGCTATTCCAATACTATCTCACCGGATTGTTAAAAACTACAAAGCAGAAGCAGAAGGAATTTCGATAGAAGCAATTATAAATAAAATACTATAAAAAACCTTTAATCTTTAAAAAAACTAAATATATTGCTACTATACCGCTTACTTTTTATAAAATTTTGATGATTAGATAAATCCAAATGTTTCGAGTGTTCAATTATTAAAGTTCCATTTTTGATTAATATTTTGTTGATAATTACCAAGTCTATAATTTTTAAAAACTTCTCTACATTAAAACCATACGGTGGGTCAGCAAAAATAATATCTGCCTGTAGCTTCGTCTTTTCTAAAAATTTATAAACATCACTTTTACATATATTTATGTTTAAATTTAAGTTTTTAGAAGTGTCGTAAATGTATTTAATGCAATTATAATTTATATCAACGGCGGTGATGTTTTTAGTATTTCTAGATGCAAATTCATAGCTTATGTTTCCAGTTCCAGAGAACAAATCTATAACTGAAATAGCATTAAAATAATAATCATTATCTAACAAATTAAACAACGCTTCTTTTGCAAAACCTGTTGTAGGTCTCACTAATAGATTTTTTGGAGCTATTAAACGTCTGCCTTTTAGTTTGCCAGAAATTATTCTCATAATATTTTTGAATGTATAAAAAAATGAATTTTTAAGAAGATTTTTTGGCAATAAATATTACACTTTTATTTGGTTTTACTGTCGATTAATCTGCTTATATATTTCCCAATAATATCAAACTCTATGTTTACAGAGTCTCCTATTTTGATGTTTTTAAAAGTAGTATTTTCTAAAGTATAAGGTACAATAGCTACACTAAACTCATTTTTTTTGGAATTAACTACTGTCAAGCTTATTCCGTTAATCGTTACAGAACCTTTTTCTACGGTAATGTTCGGCAATTTATATGCAAATGTAAAAATAGTACTACCAGTTTCTTTTTTAATGTGAGTGCAAACTCCTACTTGATCTACATGCCCTTGAACTATATGTCCGTCTAATCTTTCGCTTAATCTCATACCTCTTTCAAGGTTAATTAAATCAGACTTTTTTAAATTGCCAATATTTGTTTTATCTAAAGTTTCTTTAATAGCAGTTACAGTATATTCATCTTTATAAACCTTTTCAACGGTCAAGCAAACCCCATTATGCGCAACACTTTGTTTGACTTTTAGCTCGTTAGCAAAGTTACATTTTATGGTAAGTTGAATGTTTTTTTGTTTATTCTCTATATTTGTTATCGTTCCAAGTGATTCTATAATTCCAGTAAACATATTTGGTAAAATTACTTATTTTTCTGTTTTTCAAAATTAATAATAATATTAACCCATTGTGCATTTTAAATAATACTGACTTTTTAGTAAGATGGACAACTTCTTTCACCCTAAATCATAACGCAAAACAAATTAATAAATTAAAGATTATTTGAAAAGCTTACTTAGTTTTTTGAAATATAATCAAACAAATAAAAACGTATAAAATCCTTTGTTTACAAGAGCTTTAAGTGTTTTTGATGTTCAAGCCTTAGCAAAATATTTTTATAAAAATTTGTAAAAATTAACAATTTGCTACTTCCTTATAAAAACGTAACAAAATCAATAACAATGGATAACGGAACTGAATTTTCGGAGCATTCAAAAGTGGCAAAAAAGTTAAATGTAAAAACTTATTTTACACATCTTTATTCTTCATGGGAAAAGGGGCAAGTGGAATATATGAACAAATTATTAAGACAATATTGTCTTAAAAATCAAACTATAAGCAAGAGTATAACACCAATAATATCAAAGAAATACAATACAAATTAAACAGAAGTCCTAGAAAAAACCTAGATTATCAAAAACCGTATCAATTATTTTTTAAATTTGTAAATCAAAAAGTTGCTTATGCTAGTTGAATCTATCTATTAAAAAAAGTTTATTACATTTGCCATCATCATTCAAATAAATTATTTTGCAAAGCGCTAGATTACATAAGATACAGCACCGAGGGAATAAGCAAATAGCAATTATTTTTCCATTTGAGCAAAAACTTGTAGAAAAAGTCAAGACTATTCCAAATGTACGCTGGAGCAAAACTCATAGTCATTGGTACTTAAGAGAAGAAAATAATAGTGTTAGCTTGATTTATAATTCTTTAAAAAAGTATTGTTTTATTGATTATTCTGCCCTAAAAGAGAAAACAGAATCTAAAAAAGAGAAGTCCAAAATTGCGTTATCTAATGAGAATAATAGGACACTGAAACTATTTATCGATAAGATTAAACTCAAAAACTACAGCCTTAACACTCTAAAAACCTATCAAAATTGCTTTTTCATTTTTTTGCTGTACACACAGCACATTTCTAAAAACGTAAAGGAAGTTTCAAAAAATGAAATAGAAACCTTTATGCTGAAATGGAAAACCAAAAAAGACCCGAGTGCTTCGTATCAAAACCAAATGATTAATGCAATTAAATTTTATTATGAGCAAGTAATTGGGAAAAGTAGAGAGATGTATCGTATCACGAGAGCAAAAAAACCTAAACAATTGCCAAAAGTGATTTCTGAGGAGGAAGTGTTAAAAGTTTTAAAAATAGCAAAAAACTTAAAGCATAAATCTATAATTTCGTTATTTTACTCCTCTGGATTAAGAGTTAGTGAACTTATAAATTTGCAAGTGTCTGATATTAATTTTGTAAATCATACACTTCATTTAAAAGGAGCGAAAGGAAATAAAGATAGGATGGTAAATATAGGGCTAGCTTGTGAACAGGTATTAAAAAAATACTTGAGGACTTATGAACCAAAAAAATATGTGTTTGAAGGACAGAATTTGCCTATCTATTCTGCGAGAAGTATAAATAAATTTATTCAGAGATATGCAAAAAGGGTAGGTATAAAACAAAATATTTCAGCACATACTTTTCGACACAGTTTTGCGACTCACTTACTAGATAATGGTACTGATATCCGTCTGATTCAGAAATTATTAGGACATTCAAGTAGCAAAACTACAGAACGATACACGCATGTAAGCCAAAGAATGCTCAACAATGTACAAAGTCCTATAGATATGATATTAAATAAGTTAGAAAAAGATAAAACAAAAAATACAATATTATAAAAGTAATATATCGGAACTTAAGGTTCCGATAGCTACTAGTTGTGCCTAATTGTAAAGAGAAGAATAGAAATTGAATGATTTACTTGAAATATTTGAAATTGAGAAAGCCTGTGAGTATCGAGGCGAAATATATCATGTAAGAGATAATGGCGCCATTTATAGACTTAGAAAAGAAAACAAAAGAAAAAGACCATTGGATGAAAAATGGACTTTTGGAAAACCTGATACTCAAAAAGGCTATTTAAACTTCTCTTCTCAAACCGTTCATAGAATTGTTGCAACCGCTTTTCACGGGATTCAACCCTCTGAGAAACATATTGTAGATCATATTGACACTAATAAGAAAAACAATAGGCCTGAAAACCTCCGATGGATAAAACGATTAGAAAATATACTTATTAACCCAATCACTCTTTCAAGAATCATTTTCAAATATGGCAGTATAGACAATTTCCTCTCTGATCCTGGTAAACCAAAAGACGGAGAGCTTGACCAAAATTTTGAATGGATGAGAACCGTTACCAAGGAAGAGTCTGAAAACACCAAAAAGAATTTACTTAAATGGGCTAAGTCAGGAAAACTAACCGCAGGGCAAGTTTTGGGTGATTGGATTCATTCTAACCTTTCACAGAACCAAGTTCCAGTTCCAAAGGAAAATTCTCTTGCTGAATCACTAACGAAAAATGCAATTCAAAAAGACTGGAAAACTCAAAGTGAATTCCCAAACTGTCCTTCTTCCATTTCCGAAAACGCTCTTGAAGAATATAAAGAGAAATTGAATAGAGGTGCTATTTTTTCAATAAACACTTATGGCAAATCAATAGTTGAAGAATCGGCAATAAATGAAGCTAATAAAGAATTAATAGTAATGACTAAAAACGATGGGATTAAACCATACGCTTTAGCAAAAGTATATTTAGAGTCAAATAAATTCGTGCATGAGAGTATTCGCACATTCTTTACTCTGATAGGCGCTCAAAAGCAGTTTAGTTTAGCTTTAGGTCTTGAATGGGAAGGAGAAGATTCGATTGATGACTATTCATAAAAAAAACTAGGCACAACAAGGTGTATATTGCATACCCTCCGGGATACGCACCATACACAAACCGTTGTAGCCAATTAGAAAAAATGAAAAAATTCACTCAAAGATTAGAATTCTATATAGACCAATATGATTTGGAAAAACAGATATTTCAAATGGGTGAGAAAATCACGGAACGAGGTTGGCTTACAAAAAATGAATTTTTAACGATTTGTCTCTGGAAATCAAGAAGACCCAAAAAACTATATAACCTGAATTCTGAATCGGAAATAATTCAATCAACGAAATTAGCATTTAAAGAAAATGATGAATTAAAGAAAATAAAAATATTGACGGAATTGAAAGGAGTTAGAATTCCAACTGCATCAGCAATTCTTTCTGTTTTAAATCCTACACACTATCCGATCATAGACGAAAGATGTATTCAGTCACTAAGAAATTTGGAAATGATAAATTGGAAGACAATTACTAAAAAGAATTGGATTGAGTATTTAGGGATAATTCGAGAATTAGCGATAAAAAATAATCGTAGTGCAAGAGAAATTGAAAAAGGATTATTTGCGTATAATCGAATCAACTTGGACAACGAATACACTAACCTTTACGATTAAAGTCATAAATCTAAAAATTGAAACACAATGAAAATCACGATAGATTCATGCTTAATAAATTCTAAAGAAAAGTTGACAGAAATGAATAAATTAGAAGATTTGGCAAAGAAAGGAATTATTGAAATCGTTGGGACAGAAAGACTAATCCAAGAAACTGAAAATCATTCTTTGAGAAAAGCAAAGGCGGAATCGTATAAAAATATATCAGAACCTTACACGGTTGGAAAATCAAGAATCGGTAGTTTCTACATTTCTGACGGAGAAGGTTTTAAATTTAAAGAATTAGCATTAATTCTATTTCCGAACAAGAACCCTTTAGAATTGAATGAAAATGAATCAAATGATGTAATGCACCTCGTTTCACATACTCACTCAGATTCAGAATACTTTGTAACCAATAATACGAAGGATTTTATTGACGTAAGAAAGACAAATAAAAATAGGCATGGCTCATATTTGAATCAAAAACGAGATGAATTTAATAAACTAGGAATCAAAGTAGTGACACCAAAGGAAATGCTAAATATTGTTGATTCAGAAATGAAAGAAAAATAAAAACTGGCTACAACAAAGGCTATGATGTCCATGCTCCTAACGTCGCACGGCACATAGCCAGACCGTTATGAGCAAAAATTAAGAACTAAAAAAATACAAAATGAAAAATTTAACACTTTGCTTCATTGCGGTCACAATTTTAAACGTTTCGTGTAATGAAAAATTTGAACAGCTAAATCAAGAGGAAATCCAACCATTTGATTTTGAACAAGAAATTGCTTTCCCAGATCGGTCTGGACAAATAGCGACCTTCGAACTAAAAAAAGGTGGCGACCTCTCATATGAATTAATTGATAGCCTAAAAGTTTTCGAAGGAGACATATTCCTAAATGAAGAACTCATTGGATTTCTTAAGAAAGAGGATACTACTTCATCTTCTACAAACGGAAAAATAGCTTCGGCTCCCGGAACAGTGCTAAGAAGATGGAATAATAGTTCTGTAAACTTTCGAATCACATTGTCTTCTAGGAGAGCAGACATTTTGTGGGCAATAAATCACATTGAAGCAAATACAAACATCGACTTCAATGAAAGTGCCTCTGGAAATTACATTGACTTTGTCTCGTCAACAGGATGCTCATCCTTTCTCGGTATGCAAGGAGGCAGGCAACCCATAAATTTAGCATCAGGGATGCGGAAGAGGATCAATAGTTCATGAGATTTGTCATGCACTTGGTGTTTTTCATGAACAAAGTAGACCTGATAGGGGAAATCACATCACTATTAATTGGGGTAATATACAGTCAGGTAGGTCACATAATTTTGACACTGAGGCAGCACATAATTATGGGAATTTTGATTTTGGGTCAATTATGATGTACAGCTCATGGGCATTTAGCTCTAATGGCAATCCAACTATCACAAGAAGAAACGGAACAACATTTACAGCGCAAAGAACTGGTCTTTCTACTACTGACATAGACGCCTAAGAGATATGTATCCAGGGCCAAACACTTTAAGATTTAAGAGCAGTGCAGTGGATATCGGACTAAATAATCGAGGTGACGTTGCTTATTTAAGTAAGGGAAGATATACTGTGAGTGTTGTTAAAAATGATAGAACGATTGCAACATACAGAACCATCAAACCAACATGTATAGACATTACCTCGAATGGAACTGTTTTAACTGATCTGTCTGGTTACAAATCCACTCGTGGGAAATACAAATATAAAACGATTGACATTTCCGAGGGAGGAGGCAATATTTACTGTTTAGCAAATAATACCAAAACCACAAACTTATATAAGAAAAATGGATCAAGTTGGACGAGAATAGCAAGTAGTATCAAAGGTTCAAGAATAACCGTTGATCTTCGTGGAAGACCTTGGGTGATGTATGATCAAGGAATACGATTATACCGTGATAATGGTTCTTTCACCTCAATTGCAATGCCAATTTATAGAAGCAGCTGGGATAGACTAGTAGACATTGGTTCTGCTGGAAATGATATCTATGTATCGATGGTCAATCTCAGAAATAGATCCAACAAGCAATTATTAAAATATAGTACAATTGCTGATCAATTAATAAGACAGCCTGGAAGTGCTAGTAATTTGGATGGAGAAGGTAGCGGAATTATTTATACGAACTAAAAATCAACAAAAATGAAAAACTTACTCATAATATTAGCTTCATTGCTTTTTATATCTTGTAATGAGGATGACGAAACGACATCTGTTACTCTAAGAGTCGATCATTATAAGCAAACAGCCGTAGGAGTGGATAAGACTTTAGTTCTTTTAGTGCAAGAGAATAAAAAAGTTGGCACAGATGATTGGAATTTTCTTTATTCCGATATCCAGGGATTTGAGTACGAAATGGGATATGT
This sequence comes from uncultured Polaribacter sp., assembly GCA_963422315.1. Taxonomy (GTDB): domain Bacteria; phylum Bacteroidota; class Bacteroidia; order Flavobacteriales; family Flavobacteriaceae; genus Polaribacter. The sequence goes on along the minus strand of OY729423.1, from coordinate 1,824,093 downwards.
GTATGATTTAATTGTGATAAAACACATTGTGCGTAATCCTCCAGCCGATGGATCATCAGTCCAATACTCATTGAAGGAGATAAATTCAAAAGTAAAAGTCGGAGAAAGCACTTTATTCGAAATCGAATTGAAATCAGAAAGTAAAATATCGCCTTCGAGCTTTGTCTCTGGGGATTTAGAAACTGGTTATAGCTTGCTAGGAGAGATTCCTATCAACTGTGACACATTATGCAACGAACTTGCTGAAGCACTTGATAACAATAGTGAGGTTACAGGGCAATTTGTTCATCAAGCTTCAGATAGCATTAAATTGATAAATTTACTAATTGAATAAAGCTCATAACAAACACTAAAAATGAATATGCGAACTGAGCCATCTGATATGACAATGCGAAATAGAAATCTTAGTGCCTTTAGCAACTGGGGCGCATACTCATTTTAGTTAGACGTTATGCCCAATTTAAGAAATGAACTATGAAAAAATATTATATCATTGAAAACAATGAGAAAAAAGGACCTTTTTCATTTGAAAAATTGAAAGAATTTAAAATTTCTTTTGATACATTAATTTGGACAGAGGGTTTTACCGATTGGACAAAAGCGAAAAATATAGATGAACTAAAAGCTGATTTAGACAAAATTCCACCACCACTTCCAAAGAATAAAGAACGAAAAATAAATATTTCAAAAAAAGCTATTAACTATTCAAAAAGGATATTAATTGGCCTGATATTAGGAATATTTTTCTTTGCAATTGGTCATTGGTGGCAGAATTACGCACCTTTAGAAAAACCTTTTATAAGTTTTTGGCCTGATTACAGCGAATACGATGTTGCCGTTACTTTTACTGTAATTTTTACTTTAGGAAGTTTTTTCTTATCCCTATTCCTTAAACCTATGAAAAGTCAAGTTAAGAGTATTATAGAAAATTCTAAAAAAGAGATTTAAATAAAAATGACATTAACTTTTGATTGGAACATACAAAACAATAAGAAACGTTAGCCAACATTGCATAAACTGCATTAAAACGCAGTTTATTCTCACCGTTGTACATCATTACAAAAAAAAATAATTTAAATAAATAAAAATTACTATGAAATTAATTAATCAAATTTTATTCATTTTGACTCTTTGTTTATTCTCTTGTGGAAAAAAAAAGGACAAAAATAATAATGAATTAGCTGCTGTAAAACCAGAAATTATAAAGACAGTTCTACAGCCTAAAACAAAAAAAGTTCAAGGAGTTTTTGAAAATAATTTTGAACTAAAAACTCAAGAATATAATTATAAAATTTCTGAACCTTCAGATGATTTTAGTTTACCATCTTTTGAAATTCCATTAACGTTTAACACGAAACAATTATTTGATTATTCAAAAGCTATAGAATCAGATAATTATAATTTAGAATTATTGTTTTTAGACGAAAAAAATGAAATTATAGAAGAATTGACAATAAGTTCAAATTTCGAAGTAGTAAAATATTATAATGTATTTGGAATTGATTTTAAAAAGCTATTAGAAAATCAAGAAGGAGAAGAATTGACTTTTACTTTCAAAAATTCATTAAGTAAAGAAAATTTAGAATTATTTAAAAAATCTAAAAAATTTCAACTGAACATTATTGAAAACTCACCTGAGTCTAAATTAAAGAATGCTTTGAGTTCTTTCTCTCGTTCAAATCAAATTTCTGTTGTCATTTTAAAAGGAAAAGAAGTTACTTTAAAATATGAAATTCAAAAACATGATTCTTATTGGGATACAGGAAAGAAAATCGAAAAAGTAATGGTTGGAGCTCCAGTTAGATTAATGAAGAAATTAGATTTTATTGAGAAAGTAAATTTAACTTTACCATTTAAGGATAAGAATTATTCAATCAGTATTACAAAAAAGCAAGTTGAAAATTATACTAAACTAAAATTTAGTGAAATTGAAAATAATTGGAATGAGTCTTTTGCAGATAAATATATATACTCAATAAAAAATAAAAACAGAGAAGCTTATTTTAAGAAATTTGTTCGAGTGAAATAAAACGATGTACAACACTGTACAAACAGCATTTTTTGCCGCAGGCGCAACACAAAAAACGCAGCTTGTACTAACCGTTGTATGTCATTGTCCCTAACTTCCGTAAATTAACTATATGAAACTTCCATTACGGCACAAAATAATTTTAGAGGAATCCGTCACAAAAGGAGATGAATAAGTAAAAAAAGTCCGTCTATTTTATTACCTTTAAGGTTATTAACAAAAAAACATAGACGGACATGAAAAAAAACATTGTTGCTTTTGAGCAAATCGTATCTCGTGGATGTGGGGTGGACGTTCACAAAGAGATTGTAGTAGTAACCATCCAAGGCAAAGGTATAAAAACTATGACAAAAAGTTTCCATACCTATACAAGTTCTTTAATAAAATTGAGAGATTGGTTAAAAAAGCACAAGATTACGCACATTGCTATGGAAAGCACAGGCGTTTACTGGAAACCTATTTACAATGTATTAGGTGATGATTTTGAGATTTTGTTAGTCAATGCCAGACACGTAAAAAATGTACCAGGGCATAAGACAGATAAAAAAGACAGTAAGTGGCTTTGTAAACTATTATTGAGTGGTTTATTAAAAGGCAGTTATATCCCAGAGCGAAAGATTAGAGAGTTAAGAGATTTAACACGCTATCGTAAAAAATTGGTGCAAATGATTAGTTCAGAAAAGAATCGTTTTCAAAAGTTATTAGAAGATGCCAATATTAAACTATCAGTAGTACTTACAGACACTTTTTGTAAAACAGGATTAAAAATGCTTGATGTGATTGTGAACCAAAAAGAGTATCAGCCCAAGCAATTATTAAGTATGGTACATGGTAGCGTTAAAGCAAATCGAAAAGACATTGAAGAAGCTTTAACAGGATATATTACAGACCATCACCGATTGATGCTTAAAATGATATGGGATAATATGTTAAGGTTAGAAAAAACAATATTAGAGGTAGATACCTCAATAGAAAAAGCCACAGTATCTTTAGGGGTTGAATTGAATTTATTACAACAAATCCCAGGAGTTGGCAAAAACGGAGCTATTGGAATTATAGCAGAAATAGGTGCAGATATGAGTCAGTTTCCAGACCATAAACATTTAGCCTCTTGGGCAGGAATGTGTCTAGGGAGTAATCAAAGTGCAGGGAAAAACAAAAGTGGTAGAATTACCTATGGTAACAAATACCTTCGTTCAACATTAGTAGAACTAGGTTGGGCGGCATCAAGAACAAAAAACACTTATTTTGAATCCAAGTTTAAATCTATGGTGGGTAGACGAGGCAAAAAGAAAACCATTATCGCTTTAGGACACAAGATCCTGATTGCCACTTATCACATCATAAAAGATAAAGTAGAGTTCAAAGAATTAGGTCCAGACCATCTCAACAATTTTAGAAGAGACAAATTGGTTGCCTATTATAAAAAACAATTAGCCAATCTTGGGGAAGAAACAATCCAAGTGGCTTAAAAATAAATAAAGGTCGATTTTTACTGTTGGGAAAACCACGAAGATGAAACTGACCTCAAACTGTTAAGCACAAAAGAGTATTGCCAAGAGCATGTGTATGAAAATTTTACCAAAAAGGTGTTCTTAACAGTTTAATCTAAAACATTGAAAATATGAACGTTAAATATAATTTATTCGTATGAAAATAGCAATAATTGGTACTGGAAACGTTGGAGGTGCATTAGCTACTATTTGGGCAAAACGTGGACACCAAATTTTCTTAGGTGTTAGAGATGAACAAAACTTTAAAGGGAAGCAACTACTTGAACTGGATAATATTTCAGTTCACAATATTCATGATGCAGGTGATTTAGCTGAAGTTATTTTAATCGCTGCTGCACCTCAATTTACTGAGTCAATTATAAATGAGCTAGGTGAAATTGACGGCAAAGTTATCATTGATGCTATGAACTCCATTAGAACGAAACCAGAAGGATTTAAAAATTCTTTTGAAGCAATTCGTAAACTCAAGCCCAACGTTGCTCTTGTTAAATGTTTCAATACTACTGGCTTTGAAAATATGCAAAATCCAAATTATAATGGTATCGGTGTTGACATGTTTATGGCAGGAGATTCAGAAAAAGCAAAAAGTATTGCTTCCGAATTAGCACAAGATACTGGTTTTGGAGAATGTTATGATTTTGGAAGAGACGACAAAACTGAACTTCTTGAAAAATTTGCTTTATCATGGATCAACTTAGCAATTATGCAAGGTCATGGAAGAAATATCGCTTTTAAAATTCTGAAACGAGAATAAAATTAAAAACGGAATGCCAACAACGTATATCCTTAAAACTCCTAACGTCGTTCTAAGGATATACGGAAACGTTGTGGTGCATTAAATTAGAGAACTATGAAATATAAAATAGGACTTGGAATAATGGTCGTTATAGTATTAGGGTATTTGATTGGGCAATGGATTCCACTTGAGTATCTAAAACCAACAATTGAAACGAAACCTATCGAAACTAAAGACTACTATGCTTTAGTCGTACAAATAATTGTCGCAATCGCAACATTCTTAGCTGTTCTTGCTGCATTGTTTAGAGAAGAAATTAGAAGATGGTGGGAATATGTAAAAATTGATTATTCAATTCCGGACGAGAAATTTATTGAAGTTCTAAATCCTAATTTAGGAAACGCAGGAGGCACTTCTACGCCAATTGAAGCGGAAAAATATAGATGCGAGATTGAAGTGATGAATAATGGAACAATTTCTTCGCACTCATCTGAAATAATTGTAGAGTCTGTAAACTTCAAGCATAAGGATTTAAACACTACTCAGCCTTTAGAAACAATAGGAACTCCATTACCTTGGGGTAGTACACAAGAACAAAAAATCACCATTCCACCTAACGGTAAGAAAAGAATAATCATTCTCGAACTTATCCCACCAGATACGGAGTCTTCTCCTGATGGCTCTGAATCAGAGAGTCTTCCAACAATATCTATTATGGGAGTAAAAACGGAAATAGTTAACAACAATGGAAAGTTTTGCTGGAGCAATTGCAAAGGTAAATGATATAACACATCATCATTCTATTATAGATGGAAACATATCAGCATCAGAATTTACATTCGATTTCGATATTAAAGATGGCAGTAAGATTTACTGGCACGAAATCATTCGTAGAATTTGGAACGATGAAGGAAAAGTAATTCAAGAAGAATATTTCAACGCAGAATAACAAGAACAATAATCATAAAACATCATCAGAAAAATGAAAACAATAAAAACAACAATTATATTAGTAGCATTTTTATTTGCTGCATCATTATTTGCTCAAGACAAAATGGCAAACAATATTGATAATAGTAATATAGCCTTACAAGGTTACAGTTCTGTGTCATACTTAGATTTAGGACTAGCACAAAAAGGGAATAAAAGTTTTAAATCTGAATACAAAAAAGTAGTGTACTACTTTACATCGGCAGAACAAAAATCAAAGTTTGATAAAAACCCTGAAAAATACCTTCCTCAATATGGTGGTTTTTGTGCATTTGGATGTTATGCAGGAGCAAAATTTAGAGTTGACCCAAATAAATTTTTAGTAAAAAATGGAAAATACTATTTGTATTTAAACAATGTTGAACTCGATGCAAAACAACTTTGGTTGGCTGAAAGTAATCATAATAAATTAAAAAGTATAGCTGACAAGAATTGGAAAAAGCTTAGTAAAACTCATAATTAAATACTAGAATTATGAAATTTATAACCAAAAGAATACACGCTTTTTTAGATTATCCAGTCGCTATTGCGTTAATACTACTTCCTTTTCTACTTGGACTAGGAAACTCTAATCCTTTAGCTTTACAATTTTCGGTTGCTACAGGAATTGCTACTTTTATTTTGACATTACTAACAGACCATCATTTTGGGGTGTTTAAAGTAGTTTCATATAGAATACATTTAATTGTAGATTTTATTGTCGGCATAGTATTTATTATCTCTCCTTTTATTTTTTCTTTTGAAGGAATAGGTGCCTATTATTATTGGGTTAATGGAATTGCAGTTCTAACTGTAGTTAGTTTACATAAACCTGAAATAATAATTTAAAAATAACGTTTGCTAACAACGATGTCTGCTGCACAACCCTTGCAATTCATAAAATAATTTTGTAAATTTATATATTATTTTATCATAAAAAGGAGAGAATATTAATTAACTAGTCCCCCCTTAAAAACCATTTAACACTTTAAATATCAATAAAATAGATTAAAAAACATTTGTAAATATCTACAAGTTTTTGTATCTTTGATGTATTAATCTTGCAATTTTTTTAAAATTATGATTCCAAAAAACAAGAATACAAATCAAGGCAATTTATTTTTTAGTTTTAAAGACACTTTAAACCAAAAACACCCTCTTTACATATTGGCAAATAAAATAAATTGGAAACAATTTGAAGACGCTTTTTTGCCCTTGTATAGTAAAGACAAAGGCAGACCTGCTAAATATATACGTCTAATGGTAGGTCTTCTTATGCTCAAACATATCCGTAATGTCTCCGATGAGAGCGTTGTAGAGCAATGGTCTGAAAATAACTACTACCAATATTTTTGTGGAGAAACTAATTTTGTTTGTGGAGTTCCTTGCGAAGCTAGTGAATTGGTTCACTTTCGTAATCGTATTAAGGAAGTTGGCATAGAACTTATTTTAAAAGAAAGCATACGAATAAACGCAGAGTATAGCAAAGACGAAAACGTCAATATAGACACTACTGTTCAAGAGAAAAACATTAGCTTTCCTACCGATGCAAAGTTGCATAAAAAGATTATTAAAAAATGTAAATCCATTGCTACTAAAGAGCAACTACCTGTTAGGCAAACTTATACTCGAACATTAAAGAAATTATCTAGAGACCAACGTTTTAGGAATCATCCAAAGAACAGGGCAAAAGCAAAAAAAGCAGACAGAAAAATAAAGACCATTTGTGGAAGGCTTATTAGAGAGCTTGAGCGAAACCTACCTCCCAACTCAAAGTATCAATCAGATTTAGATTTATTTAAACAGGTATTATCACAAAAGAGAAATTCTAAAAACAAAATTTATTCACTTCACGAGCCTGAAGTTTGTTGCATCTCTAAAGGAAAAGAACACAAGAAGTATGAGTTTGGAAACAAGGCATCATTCGTAAAAACAGACACCGGAGTAGTTGTTGGAGCAATGGGGTTTCGCAACCAATATGACGGACACACTTTAGAACCAGTTTTAGATCAAGTAAAAAAATTAACAGGATTATTACCAAAAAGAGCAAAAGTAGACAGAGGATATAGAGGCAAAAAAAGAATAAAAGATACAGAAATTCTTGTTCCATCACCACCAAAAAAATCTATGAGTTATTACCTTCGAAAGAAATTAAGCCAAGCTCACAAAAAACGAGCAGGCATAGAACCAGTAATAGGACACATCAAGGCAAATCATAGACTTAATCGCAACTTTTACAAGGGAGTAGTGGGTGATAACATCAATATTATGCTTGCAGCAGCAGGGTTTAACTTCAAAAGAATGATTAACAAGTGGAAACATTCTTTTTTACTCTTTTTTCAAAGGCGATTTCAAATTTTTATGCAAACCAAATTTTGTGCTTTTTATTTTAAACTGATTTTTTAAGGCTTGACTAAATAGAAACACAATTAATAGATATTTTAGAATTTTCAGAGAATTAATTTATAAAAAACAAACCTGGGATAAGACTAAATTTTTTGAAGAAGTAGAGTTAGACGAAGCTTATTTTGGTACGAAAAGATTGCGAGGAATAAACATGTCTCAAAAACGAGGAAGAGGAACTTGGAAACAACCTGTATTTGGAGTTTTTGAACGACAAGGGAGAGTTTACACAGAATTAATTCCTAATGCAAAACAAGCTACTTTAAGAAAAGTTATTAAAGGGAAAATAAGTCTTGAAAGCATTATATTTACTGATGGTTGGAGAGGATATTATGGATTGTTGGATTTAGGATATAGTAAACATTTTCGTATAGATAAGAGCAAACATTTTTCAGATAAACAAGGAGTTCACATTAACGGAATAGAAAGTTTTTGGAGTTTTACAAAAAGGAGATTAGCAAAATTTAATGGAGTTAAAACTACCTTTACATTACATCTAAAAGAGTGTGAATGGAGATGGAGAAAAACAACAAAAGAAATGGAAGATGAACTATCGAAAGTGATTAAAAAAAAGAATTGTTGAAATAGGAAAACTCTATCGAGTTTTCTCCAGTTCAACAATTTATAATTATCATTATATTTGTTAAAAAAATAAAATCTTCTAGTCTAGAGCCTTAACTATTTTTTAAAAACGTTAAAAACAAACAAGGTTTAAATTACACTCCCATTAATAATTAAAAAAAAGCAGGCTAATAAGCCGAATTCTGTACCGTATTAAGGTTCTTATCATTTATCTAGTTTTAAAATTGCTTTTAAAATCTATCTGCCTACCCCTTAGAATCGAGCGAGTAGCTCTCAAGCTCTAATATACGTAGCATTTCACCGCATAGAGTTTGCCTGATTTCACTACAGCCTTACTGTATTTGCTTTCTGTTGCACTTGTCCTCAATTTACATTGGACGGATGTTATCCGCTATGCTACTCTTTTGGTGTTCGGACTTTCCTACTTAGTTTTTGACATAAGTCGATAAGATAAGCCTGCTATTTTTTTTAAATGTGATTTTCAGTATAATATATTTAAAAATCTAACTATAAGTAATAATTAAAATAAACTAGTATAATTTAAGAAAACATATCTTTTACTTTTTCAAAAAACGATTTGTCTTGTTTGTCAGGTGAAGGAGTGAAGTTACTATCATCGGTCATTTTTTCAAAGAATACTTTTTGTTCTTTAGTTAAAAATTGAGGAGTCCAAACGTTAATATGAATTAAAAAATCGCCAGTTCTATAATGCTCTAAACTAGGTAAGCCTTTTCCTTTTAGCCTTAGAATTTTACCCGAATGAGTTCCAGCTTCTATTTTAATTTTGACTTTACTTCCTAATGTTTCTACTTCTTTGCTTGTGCCTAAAGCAGTTTCGGAGAAACTTATATACAGGTCGTAGTGAATATTAATGTCTTCTCTTTTAAGAGTTTTGTGTTCAATTTCTTCAATTACAACTAACAAATCACCCGCTACCGAGTTATTTCCAGGTGCTTCGTTTCCTTTTCTCCCAACTTTTAATTGAACTCCTTCGGTTATTCCAGCAGGAATCTTTATAGGAATGGTCTCTTCTCTAATTATCAACCCTTGAGCATCGGCATTGCTTGATTTCTTATTAATAATTTGTCCAGCACCCAAGCAAGTACTACAAGTAGTAGAAGTTTGCATTCTTCCTAAAATTGTATTAGTTACCCTCATCTGCTGACCAGAGCCGTTGCAAGTACCACATTTTTTGTAAGTTGTATTTGGAGCTTTTACTTTTCTACGGACTTTTACTTTTTTTTCTACCCCTCTTGCTATCTCTTCTAGCGTTAGCTTTACTCTAATCCGCATATCGCTACCTCTCACTCTGGCTTGTTGCTGTCTGCTACCAAATCCTCCGAAATTTCCGCCGAAAATATCTTCACCAAACCTACTAAAAATATCTTCCATATTCATACCGCCACCGCCAAAACCGTCACCACTTTGAGATCTTTGGTATGCGTCGTGTCCGAATCGATCGTACCTTGCCCTTTTATTGCTGTCACTTAACGTCTCATAAGCCTCCGCAGCTTTTTTAAAATTCTCTTCCGCAATTTTGTCATTTGGATTTTTATCCGGATGGTATTCTATTGCTTTCTTTCTGTATGCTTTTTTTATTTCCGATGACGATGCGTTTTTTGAAACTCCTAATAACTCATAATAGTCTTGTTTAGCCATTTTATTTTGTTTAAAAACTTAAACTATCCGCTCCTAATTTTAGATAATAATGAATAATTTAATAGCAATTAATAATCTATACTCCAGTAACTACCTTAGGATAGCGAATAACTTTGTCTCCTAATTTATAGCCTTTTTCTATACATTCTATTATTTTTCCTTTTAAATCTTCCGACGGTGCTTGGGTTATAGCTTCGTGTATATCCGCATCAAAAACATCGCCTTTATCGGTCTTTATTTTAGATAATCCTTTTTGTTCTAATGTGCTATATAGTTTCTCATAAATTAGTAAAACTCCTTTCTTTAACTCCGAAGATTCTTTACCGACTTCAATATGTGCCAAAGCTCTTTCGAAATCGTCTATAACTGGCAGTAAAGATGTCATTAATTCTTGACTCGCCGTTTTAAACAACTCTATACGCTCTTTATAAGTTCTTTTTTTAAAGTTCTCGAACTCCGCAAATAAGCGTAAAAATTTATCCTTTTCTTTCTCAATTAAATCCTCTTGAGTAGGAGCTTTTTTTTCAGCTTCTTTATGCGACAAATCATCTTTTTGCTCCGCTTTGGAATCTGTATTTTCTTTCTCTTTTACTTTCTTTTCTTTCTCTCTTACTTCTTTTTCTTTATCTTTCTTCTTACTCATTTATCTAATTAATAATAAAATTTATCCAAAAACTCTGTCAAAAATATTGCCAATATAAAAAATTAAGCCAAACTGACACTTATTATTTTTTTTATCCCAACTTTAAAAACAACACAAGATAAAACACTGATTATTAATTTGTTGCTACTTTAGTTTTTTATATTAAAGAAAATTGCTGTGCTAATACTTCAATTTCTAATAGAATTGCTTCTTCAAAAAACAAATTTATAAATTAATGGGTTTTATGTAAATTGCAAATTTTAGAGACTTCAAAAGGAATACAAATAATACAAGAAAAAATGATTAATTTAGGCAACAATAAGTAAAGTTTAAAAACACTAATCGTATGAATTTAACACTTAAAATATGGCGTCAAAAAAACGCACAAGACAAAGGGAAACTAGTTGAATACAAGGTAACTGAAATTTCAGAACACATGTCGTTTCTTGAAATGATGGATGTGTTAAACGAACAATTAATTAACAAAAAAGATGAGCCAATTGCTTTTGACCACGATTGTAGAGAAGGTATCTGCGGAATGTGTTCTATGTATATTAACGGAGAAGCACATGGCCCAGATAAAGGTGTAACAACTTGCCAGTTACACATGCGAATGTTTAATGACGGCGACACGATTTATATAGAACCCTTTAGAGCAAAAGCGTTTCCTGTAATTAAAGACCTAGTAGTCGACAGAAGTGCTTTTGAGCGTATTCAGCAGGCGGGGGGCTATATTTCAATAAACATCTCTGGAAACACGCAAGATGCAAATGCAATTCCTATATCAAAACACGATGCTGACGAGGCTATGGATGCTGCTGCTTGTATCGGTTGTGGTGCATGTGTTGCAACTTGTAAAAACTCCAGTGCTATGCTATTTGTAGGAGCAAAAGTTTCTCAATTTGCCTTATTACCACAAGGAAAAATAGAAGCTGCCGACCGAGTTAGAAATATGGTAACACAAATGGACAAAGAAGGCTTTGGAAATTGTACTAACACTGGTGCTTGCGAAGTAGAATGTCCTAAAGTAATTTCTGTAGAAAACATCGCTAGAATGAACAGAGAACTGATAAAAGCTTCTATTTAATCTTCAAATTTAAAGTTTGTTTTATGTATAAATTAACTTATGCTTTTTAATCAAATTATTGGGCAAGAACATATTAAAAACCACCTTATAGACTCTGCAAATAAAGGCAGAATACCGCATGCACAATTGTTCGTAGGAAAAGAAGGAAGCGGAACTCTACCTATGGCAATTGCTTATGCACAATATTTGTTGTGCAGTTTTTCTAAAAATAAAGACGCATGTAATTTAAAATGTAATAGTCTGCAACACCCCGATATGCACTTTGCATTTCCAGTTACAACTAATAACAATGTAAAGAAAAACCCTGTTAGCAGTCTGTTTGTAAATGAATGGATAAATTTTATAAAAAATCAACCTTATGGAAACTTATTTGATTGGCTTCAACACATCGGAGTAGAGAATAAGCAAGGAGTTATAAGCAAATTCGAAGCAGTAGAAATAAACAAAAAGCTAAAACTAAAAAGTTATGAAGGAGGGTTTAAAATAATGATTATTTGGATGGCAGAAAAAATGAATATCACAACTTCTAATAAATTACTAAAAGCGATAGAAGAACCTCATGAAAAAACAATATTAATATTAATTACTGAAAATGAAGACGAAATATTAAGCACCATAAAATCTCGTTGCCAAGCAATATATTTTAATTCTTTAAACGAACAAGATATTTCTAACTCATTGATTACAAGCTATAAAGTTTCTAAAAATAAAGCAGATAAAATTGCATACGAATCAGAAGGAAATTATAACAAAGCAATAAATTTGCTACAAAACGACAAGAATGATTCTATTTTTGAAGAGTGGTTTATAATTTTAGTAAGAGCGGCATTTAAAGCTAAAAGAGATATTACGGCATTAAAAAAACTAATTGAATGGACTGATACAATTTCTAAAACCGGACGAGAAACTCAAAAAATATTTTTAGAGTATTGCTTACAAATTTTTAGACAGGCGATGTTGATAAATTATAACTCTGAAAATTTAGCTTTTATGGAGTTCAAAAGAGAATTTGACTTTTCAAAATTTGTGCCTTTTGTTAATTCAAAAAATATTTTAGACATCGAAAAAGAACTTAGTAACGGAATTTATCACATAGAAAGAAATGGAAATCCTAAAATTATTTTTTTAGATATTTCTATTAAAATATCTCGTTTTTTACATAAAAAAGAAAACTTTTAATAAGTATATAAGACCGCTACACGCAAAAAGTTAAAAAAAGATTATTTTTTTAATTTGTTAATAAAGTTTATTCATATTGAAAAATTATTAATATTCTCTCCTTTTTTATGATAAAATATTTGTTAAGTCAAATGAAAATTTTGTTTAGTTATTTGAAATATTCACTTAATTTTTTGTGATAATTAAAAACATAAAGACCCCTAAACTTCTTTGTTTATAAGAGATTTAGGCGTTCTTGCCATCAGAATACGACTGAATGCTTTTTTAATTTACAATAAAAGATAAGGGGTTGGATAATTAGACCTTCTGCTCCTGTCGGACTTTCGTACCAAGCAACAAGATATGCAAGTTTATCTATGTTTTCTTCTTTAAAAGTTCTCCGTCCACTCCTAAATCTCCGCTAAATTCAATTAGTAAAAACCAACTCTTTTTTTAAGCACCTCTTTAAACTGCAACTTCTCCTTTGATATGTTGATGAGGGTTGTATCCTATTAGCTCGAAATCGTCAAAAGTAAAATCAAAAATACTTTTTACTTTTGGATTTATTTTCATTTTTGGTAATGGTCTAATATCTCTTGATAGCTGTGTTTTTAATTGCTTTATATGATTATTATAGATATGTGCATCCCCAAAAGTGTGTATAAAAGTGCCTGGTTTGTAGCCACAGACTTGTGCTACCATCATTGTAAGCAGTGAGTATGAGGCGATATTAAAAGGTACTCCTAAAAATATATCTGCACTCCTTTGGTAAAGCTGGCAAGACAATTTTCCGTCGGCAACATAAAACTGAAAAAAAGCATGACAGGGAGGCAACGCTGCTTTACGATTATTGATATTCTCCGAAAAGGATTTGGTAGTGTCTGGTAAAACAGAAGGATTCCACGCTGAAACTAACATTCTTCTAGAGTCAGGGTTAGTTTTTATTAGATTAATTACTTCTTCTATCTGGTCAATATTGTCGCTGTTCCAATTTCTCCACTGATGACCATAAATTGGACCCAAATCTCCATTTTCATCTGCCCAATCATTCCAAATTCTAACGCCATTCTCTTGCAAATACTTAACGTTCGTATCGCCTTTTATAAACCAAAGTAATTCGTAAATAATAGATTTTAAGTGTAGCTTCTTTGTTGTCATTATAGGAAAGCCTTCGCTTAAATCGAACTGCATTTGACACCCAAAAACACTCTTGGTGCCTGTACCAGTTCTGTCGTTTTTTTCGCTCCCACTTTCTAAAATACGCCTCACTAAATCGTGATATTGCTTCATATTTGTTTTGTTAATTGCGTTTGTTAATCTCGTCTCTTATCATAGCTGCTAACTCATAGTCTTCATTTACTACCGCTTTTTTTAACTTCTCGTTTAATTCTTTTAATGACAAATTTGGAATATTATCTTCATTTTCTAATATTGAACCTAAATCATCGCCTAAATTTCCATGCTTTTCTTTCGTTTTTTTTGCAGATAAATCTTCGCTTATTTTAATTAAAATTCCTGCTTTTTCTATAATGTTTTTGTATGTATAAATAGGAGCTTTAAAACGAATTGCAATTGCAATTGCATCCGATGTTCTAGAGTTTATAATTTCTTTTTTTCCTTTCCTTTCGCAAATTAAATTTGAAAAGAAAATTCCGTCAATAAGTTTATGTATAATTACTTTCTCTACTTTAATTGTAAAACGCTCCGACAATGCTTTAAACAAATCATGGGTAAGCGGTCTTTTAGGACGCAGCCTTGTTTCTAAAGCTATTGCAATAGATTGTGCTTCAAAAGCCCCAATTACTATAGGTAGAATCGTTTCTCCTTCTAACTCTTCTAAAATTAATGTATAAGCCTCGTTTTGTGTTTGGCTGTATGATATTCCTTTTATGCGAAGCTCTATTAAACTCATAAATTAATATTTTTCTATCCTTTTTACTATAAACTATAATAAATGTAAAATTAGTATTTAAAATGTTAAAAACCTTAATTCGAAAAAATTCACTGCTAAATTAACTAAACTTGCTGTAAAACTTTCTTTTTAAAGAAATAAAAATTTACCTTTGACCGAAATTTAGTAGTTTTAAGTTAGAACATTTTAAAACAAAAAAATGAAAATAGAAAACGCTCAAAAGCAAGTTGATGACTGGATAAAAAAGTACGGAGTGAGATATTTTAATGAGCTTACGAATATGGCTCAACTAACAGAAGAGGTCGGAGAAGTTGCTAGGATTATTGCGAGGCGTTATGGAGAGCAAAGCGAAAAAGATTCGGATAAAAACAAAGATTTAGGCGAAGAGCTTGCCGATGTTTTGTTTGTAATTTTGTGTTTGGCAAACCAAACAGGGGTAGATTTACAAAAATCTTTCGAGAAAAATTTAAAGTCTAAAATTAAGCGAGACCATAGCAGACATCATAACAATAAGAAATTAAAATAACTTTTTTTTTAAAAAACATCTATGACTTCACCTAAATCAAAAGAAAGAGAGAACCTTAAAGTGTTTTCCAAAGGATTTCCTATTTCTGAGGAATTTATTAAATAAGAAATATCGATGTTTAAAGCATTAGTCTTAAATCCGGCTCCAATGGTAAAATATTGTATGTTTCCCTTGTCTTCGCTTTGATGAAAATAACCTGTTCTTAACGAAAAAGTATTATTGTACAAATATTCAGCACCGAAGGCGTAAGTAATTTCTTTCATTTCTTCACTAAAACCGCCTGGTGCATCGCCGAAAGAGTTAAAAATACCTTCAACCCAGCCGGCTTCTGAACTCGGATCTGTTGGGACTAATAATTTTGTAAACTCAAGTGTAGTTGAAATAGTGTTAAAATCGTCTAAAATAAAATCAAACCCTCCGCCTAATTTTAAATTAGTAGGGATAAACTCTTCGCTACCAGTTCCTGGAGTGTAAGTTACTTTCGGACCAATGTTAGTTATGTTAAATCCGAACCTATAAAGCCCATTGAAGCTACCGTAATTTTCTTCGGAAGATTGATAATACCCAGAAATATCAACTGCAAAAGAGTTTATAGGTTGTATAGCACTACCAGGAATTCCACTAAAAGTTAAATTAGAACGAAGATATTTTAGCCCTATCCCCATAGAATAAGTTTCGCTTAATTTTAGGGCATAAGTCCCAGTAAAAATAAATTCATTCGGATTTATAGACCCATTAGGATTTCCGTCTGAAGTTGTTAATTCTACTCGACCTAAAGAAAAATATCTAAATTCTGCCCCCCATGCTGAGTTTTCGTCATATCGGTTTATATAAGATAGTGTTCCGATAAAAATATCGTTTGCTAATTTTCGTAACCAAGGCGAATAAGTAACTCCTGTTTTAATCTGTCTATCGCTAAAAGCAATTTTAGCTGGGTTGTGGAAAATAGAAAACGCATCTGCAGAGGTTGCTACTCCTACATCTCCCATGCTTCCTGCTCTTGCGTCTGGCGTAATTAATAAAAAAGGAACTGCCGTTGTGATACCTGTTTGTGCTAATATTTTAAAGTTATATAAAAGACAGATTAATATTAAAACTCGTAATTTATTCATATATTTTTTTGTTTGAAGGTCTAATTTAATTATTATATTTTTATGGAAGTATAATTAGTTTTTTTATCTTTTGGGCTACAAGATTGCTTTCCGCTGATTTTAATGTTAATTTATAAATATAAATTCCACTTCCTATTTTATTGTTAAAATCGTCTAATCCGTCCCAACTAACGCTTATGTTTGAACTGCCTGTTGTTAGTACATTTTGATTAATGGTTTTTATTAGTCTTCCAGTAATTGTAAATATTGAAATTTGAACTTCTAAATTTTCTTTTGGTAGGTTGTGTTTAAACCAAAATTCGGTATAATTTACAAACGGATTTGGACTATTAAAAACGTTTTCTAAAATTAAAGTTTCGTCGCTAATAACTATAAAGTTTAACGTAACCTCAGATGAGTTATTGTATGTATCCCAGGCTTTTATTTTTAGGCTGTGAGGTCCAACTTCTAGGCCTCTTAAAGTGTAAGTAACTTTTCCTTTGGTAAAATCGTTTTCTTCTGCTTGATAAAAATCATTTAAAATAATAGGGGCTTTTGTATTTCCGTCTAAAATAGCGACAATGTCGTGGTCAACCGAAGAAATAGACGTATTAATACCGCTTTTATCTGATAGGCTTATAGTTAAATTTGGCGATTCATTGGTGTTATTTCCCTCTATAAAAAACTCATTATTTATAAAAACATTTATTTCTGGTCCCTCGTTGTCTTCAGCTGCATTTTCGTCGATGCCTCCGATGACAAAATCAAAATTATGACCTGCTCTATCGGTATTATTAGAACTATCGTAAGCATAAAAACTTAATTTTCCATTTCCGTAAAAAGTTTTTATGTCCTTCGGCACGATAAAATCAAACTTAAAAACCCCGTTTTTTACGGTTGATTTTCCTTTAAATAGTTTACTGTTTTGTTCGTCATAAGTCATCTTTATTCCGAAGCCATCGTTATCTAAAGTAGTTTTGTCGGTTGCTTTATCATAAATTATAGTTGATAAAGTGCCGTTAAAATCATTGAGAATAGAATTATTTTCGTCGACTACAATTCCTTCGATGCTAACTTTTGAAAGTGCTTTTAGAGTATCTAAAGATTGAGAAATATCTTTGCCGTTCATTTTAGTAATTTTTATATTTGGCTTCGGAACAGCGAGCTTCGTAGCAGGATCGCCAAAATAATATATGAATAGCTTCTGCGAATTTGAAAACTTATTTTTAGTTTTCATTAGTGCTTCTGCAATAGTTAAATCATTATTTGTTTCTAGTAAGGTTTTAATAAAACTACTGTTAAATAATTGCCCTACTGATATAAAAACTTCCCTTGTAGTAGTAATCATACTAGCTGCACCGCCTTGAGCATTCCAAAGCATTAGCTCTCCGGCGGTTACTCTAGCAGGATTATCAAATCTTGAAAAATCACAAGTTACGGTAATAAAAAGCGGAAGTGTATTGATGTTATTTAAACTTTGAACACCTTGTTTTTCAAGAATTCTTTCTGCTGCAAAGCCGTCTTCCCCTCCGTGTCCGAAATAATTAAAGATAAGCGAACCTTTTTCAATAGAATTTAAAACAGCACTATTTACTTCGGAATATCTTTCTCCACCAGATAAATTCTCTTGTACATAAGAGTCGGCGTAAATTTTATTAACATTAAAATTAGGGTTATTAGTTTTAATATAATCGGCAATATTTTCGGTCTCTTGCTGCAAAACTTCCTCGCCAGTCTGGTCTACATCATCTGCCAAAAAGGTTATTGTATTTCTCCATTCTCCTGAAGAATTTTTAGAGTAGTAGTTTAATATTTTATCAACTACTTGATTTGCTTGTTCAATTGTAGAAACCGGTATTCTACTTGAGGCAACGTCAATAGTATGTGAAGACAATAGGCTTCCTTCATTATCATCGAGCATTACATAATAGTCGTCCGTAGTATAAGAACTTGCTAAATTAAAGCTGTTTTCAGATAATTTGACTGGCACGATGTTATTATTACCTATAATTCTGTCTTTATAGTCGTAAGAAGAGTCTCCAAAAAAACAGACGTATTTTAGCTTATATTCTTCGGAAGTGTTATTTGTATATAGATGTTTTAAAAAATCTCTTATTGCGGTAATATCTTTAGAACCAGAAGAAAATTCATTATATATTTCATCTAAAAGAATAACTTTTGCAGTTAAGTTTGAATTATTTTGATGGTAATCTACTAACCTTTGTGCCGTAGCAGATAGTTCAGAATTAGTAATAACTATATAGTTTAAGTCTTTTAATAAATGTAAATTTTGATTTGCAACTATGTTATTTTCAATAGCTTCTGGAGTGTAAAAATCATTTTCATTCAATACTACATACTCTTTTAAAGCACCTCCGAGGTCTTTAAAGACAAAATTTTCTCCAGAGTTTTCGTTGTTTATATTTAAAGGTTCTATGGGATTAGTAACATCCCAGATTTGAAAAATATTAGCATTGTTTTGTATAGTAAAATTGACAAAATTATTAGCATTTGCTTGCTCAAAACTTCTAAAAGTAAATTGTTCACCATTAGCGGTTAGCTTTTTTTTACCTATTACTTCTATATAGTCTAAAAATGTATTTGCAGATTGGTATCCAGAGTTGTTATACCTAAGAGTAATTTCAATTTTATTTTCATTATTTCTAATGTTATATGTATTTTCAGATATAGAAGCTACTGTAAAAGTATTTGCTGGAGAAAAAGAAATGTTATTTAGCTTTTCGTTGTTAATTTCTACCTCCATTGAAGTAAAAACAGTAGAAGAGGAAACTGCTCTTATCTTAATTTTAATGTCGCTATTTTCTAATGGATTAGGGAACGGTATTTCAAAATTTTGAGTGTCGGTAATATTAAAATCTTTATTAAAAAACCATTGTGTTCCTGTTGCTAAAATATTTTTTTCGTCTTTTTCATAAAATGTATAATCGTCATACGAAGTTATTGGAATTGTATTAGAAGTTGTTACAGTTTTTTTTTGGTTAATTCTTTTTCCGTTTTCTTCGGAGGCGGTAATAAAATAATAAGCCTTGTCAGAAAAAATATTTTGCCTGTGATTTGCCGTGTTAGATGCAGTGTTTACTTCCCAGTCGTGGGGTCCTTTAGCGTAAAAGAGTATATAATCCTCATCGTCGAAAGAGCCGTCGTCTTCTCCTTTTATATAAATTGAGTTTTCTTGTAAGCCGTTGTATCTATGAGTAGAATTTAGCTCTGGTAACATTTGACCTCCGTTGCCGAATATACGAATTTTTTTAGGGTTTAAACCGTTTGTAGAAATTCCTATTACCTCAAGTAGAGCTTTATCTATTTTAAAAACGCCAGTCGTATCAACAGCAAACTTAAACCAGCTTCCGTTAGAGAGTACAGAGTCGTTTACTTGAGAATAAAACACACTTCCTAAAAAGCTAAAAAACAAAACTAAAATATTTTTTTTCATTTTTTTTGTATTATAAACGTTTATAATTTTAAAAAAATTATATCAATTTTATTTAAACTATACTAATTTGCATAAATTATTCGTTTTGTAAATTGCATTTATATAATACGAGGTGCAATAATAATAAAAACTTATACAACAATTTTCAATTAATTTATAAAGATGAAAAATGTATTAAAAATAACTTTAGTCGCTTTATCAGTATTAATAATGACTAATTGTAATAAAAAATCTTCAACAGCTGGTGCTTCAAGTCTTACAGGGCTTCCGTTTAATAATCCTGCATTTGGCAATTTTGTTAGAGGAGATAGTTCGCATAATCAAAAAACTCCAATGGGAATGGTCGGAGTAGAAGGAGGTACTTTTACTATGGGTCAAGTACAAGATGATATTATGTTTGATTGGAATACAACTCCAAAAAAAATACACGTTAGTTCGTTTTATATGGACGAAACAGAAGTAACAAATTTAGAGTATTTTTTATACGTGCAGCATATAAAGAGCATTTTTCCGCCTTCTAACGAAAAATACAAGCATATTTACAGTTCTGTTTTACCAGACACTTTAGTTTGGAAAAAAAGTTTAGGAAAAACCGACATCTTATCTGAAAATTATTTTAGACACCCAGCTTATGCGGACTATCCTGTTGTTGGAGTTAGTTGGATTCAAGCAAATAAGTATTGTAAATGGCGTACAGATGCAGTTAATTTGAAAAAATTAATAGACGGAGGGTATATCAAAAATATATTTAAAAATAAATCTATAAGGAATTTTTTTGATACCGAAGTTTTTTTAGCTGATTCGAATAGACTTTTTCAAGGAGATCCGACAGTTTATAAAAAAGGAATTATATCAAAAAAAGAATATGATCCAGAGACACCTCATTTTCAAGGAAGAAAAATTACACAAGCAGACGGTATTTTAAACCTAAAATTTAGGTTGCCAACAGAAGCTGAATGGGAATTTGCAGCCAAAGCAAATGCCGAGAACAGAGAGTATAATAATATCAGAGGCAGAAAAAAATATTCTTGGGGTGAAAAATATACTAGAAACTCAAGGGGTAGACATCGCGGAAAGCAATTAGCAAACTTTAAACAGGGACATGGAGAGTATAGCGGAGTATCAGGCTGGAGTTCTGACGGTTCGGCTATTACTACAAAAGTAAAGTCTTATCCCCCAAATGCTATTGGATTATATGATATGTCTGGTAATGTTGCGGAGTGGGTGGCAGATGTTTACAGACCAATTATTGATAATGAGGCAAATGATTTTAATTATTTCAGAGGTAATATTTTTGCTAAAAAAATGATTGATAGAGACGGTTTTGTTGTTATAGCGGATGCTTATGATTTAAAAGGAATTGAATATGACACCTTGCCAAATGGTAAAATAGTTCCGAAGCAATTGCCTGGTAGCATAAAGTACACACCGATAACAAAAGATGATTTTACTTTAAGAAGAAACTTTTCAAAGTCTAATAACGTAGATATTGGCGATGGTGACATTGGGTCTTCGAGGTTTTATCAACAAAGCGGAAACAAATTACCTAACAGTCCAGTTATGTATGACTCTCCGAGAAAACCGACTATTGTTATAGACTCTATAACAGGAGAAAAAAAACTTATAAACGACTCGAGAAGAACAACTTTAATAAGTAATAGAACTAGAGTTTATAAAGGTGGGTCTTGGGCAGATAGAGAATACTGGTTAGACCCTTCACAAAGAAGATATTTGCCAGAATATATGTCGACAGATTATATAGGTTTTAGATGCGTTACAGATAAATTAGGGTCTATGTCTTTTAAAAAAAATAAAAAGAGGAAACCCTAATTTAGAATAAATTATCTTATCCTAATTACAGTAAGGAAATAAGTTCTCGTTTAGCGGAAATAAGTCGTTACTTAGCGGAAATAAGTCGTTACTCAGCGGAAATAAGTCTTTACTTAGCGGAAATAAGTCTTTACTTAGCGGAAATAAGTCTTTACTTAGCGGAAATAAGTCGTTACTTAGCGGAAAGAAGTTCTCGTTTAGAGGAAATAAGTCGTTATTTAGAGGAAATTAATTAATACTGTAAAGTTTGAAGTCCAAGCTATAATGTAAAAAGCCCCAAAAATATAATAATTAGATATTAACTCAAAAAACAAGTAAAAATCATAGTATATTTAACTTTAAACAGATTCGACAACTAAAATCATCTGCTAATAAAAAGCTAAGCGTTTTAGTTTTTAAAACATGAATATTAAAAGTCTTTATAATTTATACTCCAAACATTTTCTGATAGATACGGATTCGAGAAAAATTAGAAGTAAAGCTATTTTCTTTGCCTTAAAAGGAGAGCAATTTAATGGTAATAAATTTGCAGAAGAAGCAATAAATTTAGGTGCTAGCTACGCTGTTATAGACGAAAAGCCGTATAAAACTTTGCCTAATATAATTTTGGTAGATGATGTTTTAAAAACACTTCAAAAATTAGCTAATTTTCACCGAAAAACTTTAGACATTCCTATAATTGGGATAACTGGAAGCAACGGAAAAACAACTACAAAAGAACTCATAAGTGCGGTGCTTTCAAAAAAACATAGAACAACTGCTACTTTTGGTAATTATAACAACCATATCGGGGTACCTCTGACTTTGCTTTCTATGACCAATCTTACTCAAATAGGAATAGTTGAAATGGGAGCAAATAATCAAAAAGAAATTCAGTTTCTCTGCTCTATTTGTGAGCCAGACTACGGTTATATTACTAATTTTGGCAAAGCTCATTTAGAGGGTTTTGGCAGTATAAAAGGGGTTATCAAAGGGAAAAGTGAACTTTACGACTTTTTAAAAGAAAACAATAAAACAGCGTTTATTAATCCTAATGACACATTACAAACTTGCAAAACAAGAAATATAAATTGCATTCCGTTTGACTATAGTTTAAAATTTATAGAAGCTACTCCTTTTGTAAAACTATCTTTTAAATCAAATTTTATTCACAGCAATTTGATTGGAGAATACAACTACAGCAATATCGCTGTCGCTTGTACAATAGGAAACTATTTTAAGGTTTCTTTTAAGGATATTAAAAAGGCAATAGAGAGTTATGTTCCGAATAACAATAGGTCTCAAATAATAGAAAAAAAAGAAAACCGAATAATTTTAGACGCTTATAATGCAAATCCTACTAGCATGAGGGTTGCTATACAAAGTTTTAGCTCTATGAAAGGAAACTCAAAAGCTGTAATTCTAGGGGACATGTTTGAAATTGGCGAGTCTAGTTTGCAAGAGCATAAAGAAATTATAGATTTAGTAAGTTCTATGAATTTTAGGCGTTCTTTTTTTATAGGAAAAAATTTCTTTCAAGCTACAAGTTCTAACAACACTTTTAAAACATTAGAAGATTTTAAAAATTATCTTGAAAAATTTCCTCTTAAAGGGCAATTAATTTTAATTAAAGGGTCGAGAGGAATGTGTTTAGAAAAGTTGATGAAAGTTATAGATTAATTTTATACAAAAGTCAGTGCTTTTGATTGTGATTTTTTTGTTAATCTTTCTTCACTGGGATACAAATATCAACTACAGTTTTGTTATTCAGTTTTGGTTGATATACTTCAAACGAACCAGCCATAGAAAAATCTAATTCGTGGTTGTCAACAAAGTTCTTCATTTCAGCCCATGCATCTTTGAATTCGAAAAACGATTTCAATTCGTATCTCCTAATAGCACATTTACTAGGATTAAATTGAGTGATGTGTATATCATCGGTGGGGTTGCACTTTTTGCTCAATATAATTGAGGCACTTTGTTCAAGATTTTCAATCCCAACTTCATACAAATCATTGTGATATACGGTAAGAGTTTTGTTTATATTTTTATCGTTCAAACCTTGCTGTTTAGCCCATTTGGTCAATTTTGAATAAGCCTTTCCAACCTCTTGAAAATTACCTTTACGCTTCACTTGTGCAAGAGTTATTGACCTTAAGTCTATTATTCTCGGTTCGTTTAATCTTCTCATTTTTTTTATTTGTAGCTAACACTCGTATAACCACAATAAAGCACTATTCCTATTGTAGTTATAATTTTTAAAGAGACAAATGTATCATTATTTTTATTAAACTCCAAAAAGAATATAACTCATTAATTGTCAGTAAAAAATTTTTGTTAGCCAGAATTTGTTGGTAAATTTTAAGATAAAATCTAACTTTGTGAAAATGAAGTGATTTAGCAAAAACTACTTAGCAATGAAAAATAAACCTAATTATTTTGATGACAAAATCAAAAATAAGAACATAATTTTTTATGATGGCATTTGTGTTTTTTGCAGTCGTTCAATTTATTTTATTTTAAAACATGACAAATCAAATGCTTTTTTAATCTGTCCTTTTCAAACTGAATTTTGGAAACAATTATGTGATCAATATGAAATTAATAAAAAAAGTATTGATACAGTAGTTTTATTAGACCAATCAAATAGAATATTCGTAAAGTCGAAAGCTGTAATTAAAGTTATGATTATTCTTGGGTTTCCTTTCAATTTATTTGGGATTTTTAAAGTTTTCCCTTCTGTATGGCTTGATAAGCTGTACGATTTCATTGCAAGAAATCGTTATAAATGGTTTGGAAAAAATAAAAATTGCAGAATAATAAAACAAGATTTTAAGAGCAAGTTTATTTGATTTATTATAGTCTTAAGCCTTTAAAATTTGGAAGTTGCACAATAGACACATCAACTAACAGTTCATGCTCCTAACGTCGTGCGACAGTTAGCCGTGCATTACCCACAAGCTGAAAATCCAGTTGCACAAAAGTAAAGAGTGCTATCGCAGACATTACTTTTTTTCCACCTCTGACTAATAATGCTAATTATAGTCTGTTGTTTAAGCTGAATACTAAAGTTAGCTTTGCATACTTTAATTAGCAATGGTTTCAAAACAAGACATACTAATAAAATTTGGAGAAAGAGTTCGAGAAATTCGAAAGGAAAAAAGTCTTTCTCAAGAAGAATTGGCACATAAAGCTGACTTACACAGAACGTACATTGGTATGATTGAAAGAGCGGAAAAAAATATAACTCTTGTAAATATTAAAAAAATTGCTAATGCACTTGGAGTAAATATAAAAGAGTTATTGTAACGACCATAAAAGAATTTGAAGAATTAGTATTAGAGAAACTAAAAATAGTTATAGACCGAATTATTACTGAAAATCTTGAGCTTTCAATATCTGTCAAATCAAGAGCAGGTGCAGAGATTAGCGATTGGTTAGAAGAAAAGTTTGTAGAATACACAATAGACAATGAATTTTTTGACGATTCAGAAGGAGTACCCAAAGGCAGTACAAAAAATCCGTGGGACGCAAGAACAGAATTTGTTTTAGATAGTCATCGAGAAGAAATTTGGATTGATTTTAAAACATTCAAAATAACCAGTGCTGACAGTAATCCAGATATTGGAACACCTAATAAGATTATCAAACTGATAAATGAAGGTAATTTTTACCACGCTTCTATTCACGTATTTTATGAAGCGACAGATGGCGGTCTTAAACTCGTTAAATTAAATGATAGTTACTCAAAATTATACTTCTTAAAAGACATTAGTTCAACGTTTCGTAGAAACCCTAAAAATCAATTACAGGTAAATATATCTGCACCATCTGAATACAGAACTATAGAAGAATTTATCAAGCTATTGATGGAGAAAATAAAAGAAAGTCACCAACGACAAATCAAAATTTCAAATAAAGCTCTTAAAAAGCAAGATAAAATCACAGAAGAACTTTTAAAAGCAAATAAAAAATCTGAAGATGATTTAATTAAAAAGATTCAATAGAATCTTTTATTATTTTAATTTCTTCTACATCTAACCCAAAGTAATTATATACTAAATCATTTATTTTATCTGCAAATTTTTCTGAATTTTCATTTTTATATATCAACCCAACCAAATTAGAAATTTCTTTCTGTAAGTTAATATCAGCAGGAACAGGAATTGTATATAAATCAGATACTTTAATTTGAGGTTGTTTGCCTTTAGAAAAACGGACTATTTTGTGCTGTTGTGCATAAAATGTGATAAGTTCAGAATTTAAAAGACCACATAAAAACTTCAAAAACTGAACTGTAGAATCAGAATTATTTCTTAAAGAAAACACATAAAGACTATTATTTGCCGAACTTGGATTTTCATCAAATGATGCAATAATTTCTTTTGCGGATTGCCTTATATAAACTTTTGGGTTGCCATAAATAACAGTTTCACCTAAACCTAATCTCTTTTTATTTTTTATTCCTTTCGCTGTTAGCTCAGCTTTTAATTCATCATTTATATTGTCTTGCAATATTTTATCGTAATGAAAGAACTTCGAGTTTTCCATTTTAGCATACTTATCATTTAATCCTTTAGATCCTTGATAATATGGATATATGCTAATGTCTTTTTTAGGCTTTTGTTCATCAAAGACAAATCTATCTTCCATATTTAAAAGCATTACACAAGTCCGTAAATTCTTTTTTGGATAAAGTTCTTTAAGAGTTGGACATTTTTTAGCAGTTATCTTTTGTACAATTTCAGCACTTTTTGAACAAGAATTGAATCTGTATCTATATTGGTCACTCGAAATATTCCAAAGTTTTTGATTTACTTCGATTGCGCTATTGTCCTCTGCATTTATAATCTTGACAAGATTATCCTTTACTTTAGTTTTTTGAACGGTTAAAATTACTTGACCACTTGCAACTTCAAAATCTTTTATGTTATATTTTATGGACAGTATTTCGGTGTTATCAAGCAAATATTTTCTTGTATGCTCATAAGCAGTTTCAAAAAATGCCAAATCGATTATTAAACTTAATTTCCCTTTATCTTTCAAGAAATCAATCGAATGCTCAATAAATAACATAACATAATTTATTTTGCCGTTCTTAAGTGAATCAGGAAATTGTGAATATCTATTTAAGTAATATACTCTTTGACTTTCATCTTGTTTTCTATCTCTTCTACCATACAAAGAAACATAAGGAGGGTTTCCAATTACATAGTCAATATTTTGCAAAAACTCTGCAAGAGGCACATCTAAAACATTATCAAATAACGAGTTTTCATATTTAGGTTTAATCCTTTTTGTAAAATCATATACAAAGGCATTAAAGCTACCGACATAGACTTCATTAAACCTTATTTCATAATACTCTTTTATATTCTGCTTGGTTTTCTCAACCATTTTTTCGTCAACATCAACAAAACAAACGTTTGATTCTACAAAATTTTGAAATTGAGAAGAATTCCCCTTTTCTTTAAAAATTCTCTCTAACAATCGAATTACAAAAACACCATTACCACAAGATGGTTCAAGGAATTTCTTATTTAAAATATCTTTATCATTAAAGTTTATTACGTCTAAAATCTCATCAACAGTTTGTATGTTATTCGTTAAAAAAACACCGAAATCCTTTCTATAAGAAACTTTTAGAGTTTTTTCGTGGATGCTTTGTGTACTGACAACTGATAATGACTGATTATTAAACATATTTTCGCTAATTATAGTATGCAAATATAATGCTGAAAAATGAAATAAACAAACTCAAAATTAGTAGGTTTTACGTAAATTGCAAATTTTAGGAAATACTTCAATTACACGACCATAATTTGCAGGGTATAGAATGTCAAAAGAAGTAAAATGTATTTTTTTCATTAAATACAAAAATAAAACTTCAAAAAAAAAGAATAATGAATTATAGCAAAACCGAAATTTCCGAACTAATTTATTTGAGTTTGCAAAGTCAAAAAGAAAAACTCGAAAAACAGTTTTTAGAATCAAGCAAGAAAATAGGTTTTTTTTATTTAGACGATCTTTTACCAACTGAATTAGCTTTAAAAATATATGAAAATTTCCCTGATACCAAGGAGTTAAAACTTAATAAAAATATTAGAGAATATAAATTTGTTGGTTATCAAATGAATAAATATATCCCTTTATTAGAAGAGGTTATTTACGCATTTCAAGAAAAAAAAGTAGTCGATTTAGTAGCCGAAATTTGTAATATTAAAGAAGTGCAACCAGATACGAGCCTGTACGCAGGAGGGTTATCATCTATGGAAAGAGATAATTTTTTAAACCCACATTTAGATAATTCACACGATAAGGACTTAAAACTTTGGCGAGTTCTAAACCTTTTATATTATGTAACGCCTAATTGGAAAATTGAAAATGGCGGAAATTTAGAGCTTTGGCAAAACGGAATTAAACAAAAACCAATTACTATCAAAAGTAAATTTAACCGACTTGTCGTAATGGCAACACATCAAAAATCGTGGCATTCTGTAAGTAAAATAACTGTTAATAAGGCAAGGTGTTGTGTGTCTAATTATTATTTTTCTAAACTACCTGTGCTACCTTCAGACACATTTCATGTTACTACTTTTAGAGCAAAACCGAATGAAAAAATAAAAGATTTTATATTACAAACTGATGGTAAAATTAGAAATTTAATACGAAAAGTCTTTAAAAAAGGGATTCGAAAAACCCCCCATCAATATAAAAAATAGTGGATTATTTGGTTTATTTTCCGCTTTTATTTGTTAAACTTAACAACAAATATCCTAAAAATAACATTTATTATGATATAGCTAGTGCTTACTTTTTTATTTTTAAATGAATCGTTAACTTTTGACCAACTTTTAGGCTCTATGTTAGTAATAACCAGAATTTGAATAAAGTTCAATTAAAAAATAAAATAGAGCTAAAATAATTAATAATAGCCTCTTTCATAAGGACAGTTTGTTCGCCTGGTTTTAAGTTAGGAAGTGGTGTTATGACCTTATAATGAGGCCAGCCGTCATCATCAAAATAGTCGAATTCATAATATCCGTAGGGTTCTAATAGCCTACATATAGCAACGTGCATTATGTTTATTTTTTCGTCTTTACTAAAACTTCGGTGTCCTTGTCCTAGCTCCTGAACTCCAATTAAATAAATAATTCCATCTATGTTTATTTCATCGCTGTCGGCAAATTTATCTGACAGCTTATTGACTACAAATTTCCATTTTTCATTTTGAGATGTTATTTTTGACATTCTATTTTTTTTATAAAGCAAATTTACTTATGTTAAGTTTTAAAGTAAAAAAAATACATGTATGAAGTTAAAAAAAACTATTTAATGAATATTGTTGATATAATAGTAGTAGCATTTTTGATTTTTGGCTTTGTAAGAGGCTTACTAAAGGGGCTTTTTGTAGAAGTTGCATCATTAGTTGCTATAATTGGCGGAGTATATGGAGCGATTCATTTTTCTTATTTCATTTCTTCTTTTTTAGAAGAATACGTGTCGTGGGAAGAAGAATATATTTCTATAACGTCTTTTTCAATTACGTTTATAATTATTATAGTCGGAACTTCACTTTTAGGTAAAGTATTAACAAAAATAGCAAATTTTGCAGCTTTAGGAGGGCTGAATAAAATTCTAGGCGGAGTCTTCGGAGCCTTAAAAAAAGGACTTATCTTAAGCATTATTTTTGTTTTCTTTACTAAAACTAATAATATTATTCCTTTTGTCGAAAAACAAACTTTAGAAAAATCAATCTTATTTGAGCCTGTTAAAAATATTGCTACTTTAATTTTTCCTTCTATTATTAAAAATGAGATTAAAGACCAAAACCTGTTTGAAAACATATAATTTATTACTTAAAATTATATATTAAATTTTAACTCGTTATTTTTTAAAATACTAATTCCCTATAAAATTAGTATTTTTGCAACTTCAAAAAAAAAGCCGATAAAGATGAAGTTCCATAGATATTCGGAATTAGCCTTACCAAATATTGCAAAAGAAATTTTAATTTACTGGCAAGAAAACAACATATTCAAAAAAAGTATAATTAATAGAGAAAACGCCAAGCCTTTTGTTTTTTTTGAAGGACCTCCTTCGGCAAATGGTTTGCCCGGCATCCACCATGTTTTAGCGCGTGTTATAAAAGATGTTTTTCCTAGATATAAAACTATGAAAGGGTATAAGGTAAACCGTAAAGCAGGTTGGGACACTCACGGTTTGCCAGTAGAATTAAGTGTAGAAAAAGAGTTAAACATCACCAAAGAAGATATAGGAAAGAAAATTTCTGTTAAGCAGTATAACGAATTTTGTAAAAAAGCAGTAATGCGTTATACAAATGTTTGGAACGATTTGACAAAAGAAATGGGCTACTGGGTAAACACCGATGACCCGTATATTACTTATGAATCAAAATATATAGAGTCTGTTTGGTGGTTACTAAAACAGATATACAACAAAAATTTAATTTACAAAGGATATACTATTCAGCCATATTCACCCAAAGCTGGAACCGGATTAAGCTCTCACGAGTTGAACCAGCCTGGAACATATAAAAACGTTACGGACACGACTGTTGTTGCCCAATTCAAAGCAATTGAAAGCACACTTCCGAGTTTTTTAAAAGAATTTGGCGATGTTTACTTTTTAGCTTGGACTACTACTCCTTGGACTTTGCCTAGCAATACCGCTTTAACAATTGGGTCTAAAATAAAATATGTTTTAGTAGAAACCTTCAACCAATATACTTTTAATCCGATAAAAGTTATTTTAGCTAAAAATTTGGTTCAAAAACAATTTACAGGAAACAGTATGCAAGTTGAGTATTCCGAAGCCTTAAAAAAGTATTCAAAAAATGATAAAGTTATACCGTACTACGTTGCTAAAGAATTTTTAGGTAAAGATTTAATAGGAGTTAAGTACGAACAGCTTTTAGATTACGCTTTGCCGTATAACAACCCTCAAGATGCTTTTAGAGTAATTTCTGGAAATTTTGTTACCACAGAAGATGGAACGGGAATTGTACATACCGCTCCAACCTTCGGTGCTGATGATGCTTTAGTAGCAAAACAAGTAAGCCCAGAAATTCCGCCGATGCTGGTAAAAGACGAAAATGACAATTTAGTTCCGTTAGTAGATTTGCAAGGACGTTTTCGTAAAGAAATGAAAGAGCTTGCTGGAAAATATGTCAAAAATGAATATTACGAAGAAGGAAAAGCTCCTAAAAAATCAGTAGATGTTGAAATTGCTATTAAACTAAAAATAGAAAATAAAGCATTTAAAGTTGAAAAGTATAAACACAGTTATCCTAATTGCTGGCGTACAGATAAGCCAGTTTTATACTACCCCTTAAATTCATGGTTTATAAAAATAACCGATGTAAAAGATAGAATGTATAAACTAAACAAGGCTATTAATTGGAAGCCAAAATCTACTGGTAGCGGTCGTTTCGGAAACTGGCTATCAAATGCCAACGACTGGAACTTGTCAAGGTCTCGTTACTGGGGAATTCCTTTGCCAATTTGGAGTACTGAAGATGGAAAAGAAAAAATATGCATCGGCTCCCTCGAAGAACTAAAAACAGAGATGCAAAAAGCTGTTAAAGCTGGCTTTTTAAAAGAGGATGTTTTTTCAGAGTTTGAAGTAGGAAATAACTCTGCCACTAACTATAAAAAAATAGATTTACATAAAAATGTTATAGACAAAATTATACTAATGTCTCCTTCTGGTAAGCCGATGAAACGAGAAGATGATTTAATAGACGTTTGGTTTGACTCTGGTGCGATGCCTTATGCTCAATGGCACTATCCTTTTGAAAACAAAGAAAAAATAGACTTAAATGAATCATTTCCGGCAGATTTTATAGCAGAAGGTATTGACCAAACTCGTGGCTGGTTTTATACTTTACACGCCATTTCTACCATAGTATTTGACTCCATTGCGTATAAAAATGTAGTTTCTAATGGATTAGTTTTAGATAAAAATGGTCATAAGATGTCAAAACGAATCGGAAACGCCACAGACCCTTTTGATATATTAAAAAAGTTTGGATCCGATGCTACAAGGTGGTATATGATTTCTAATGCAAACCCCTGGGAAAACTTAAAGTTCGACTCCGAAGGCATTGAAGATGTGAAACGAAAATTTTTCGGAACTTTATACAATGTCTATTCATTCTTTTCTCTATACACAAATATTGATGAGTTTAGCTATAAAGAAAAAGAGATTCCTATAAATGAAAGAGCAGAAATTGACAGGTGGATTATATCCGAACTAAATTCTTTAATCGCTAAAGTTGACAAGTCTTATTCTGAATACGAGCCGACAAAAGCAGCTAGGTTAATTTCTGAATTTACGCAAGAATATTTAAGCAACTGGTATGTGCGTCTATGTAGAAGACGCTTTTGGAAAGGCGACTATAAGAAAGACAAAATAGCAGCTTATCAAACCTTATATACCTGCTTGATAAACATTGCAAAATTAGCTGCACCTATTGCTCCTTTTTATATGGACAAACTTTACCAAGACTTAAACTCTGTAACAAAAAAAGAACCATTCCAAAGTGTGCATCTATCTAACTTTCCAGTCTTTGATAAAGGCTATATTGACAAAAACCTCGAGCGTAAAATGAAAATTGCACGAACAGTTTCGTATTTAGTCTTATCTTTGAGGGCAAAACAAAAGATTAAGGTACGTCAACCTTTACAAAAAATTATGATACCTGCTGATAATAGCCAACTAAAAGAAGAAATTTTATCGGTATCGGGCTTAATAAAACAAGAAGTAAATGTAAAAGAAATACATATTTTGGAAGATGACTCCGAGATTTTGATTAAACAAATTAGACCTAACTTTAAAGTATTAGGTCCAAAATTTGGAAAAAAAGCTTCTTTTATATATCAAAAAATTAAAAAATTTACACAAAAGGAAATTAAAGAAATAGAAAAAAATAAATTTATTTATATTAGCGTTAATAATAATAAAATTAATTTAAAGTTATCTGATGTTGAAATTTCATCAAAAGACATAGAAGGCTGGTTAGTATCTAAGCAAGATTTTATTACAATAGCATTAGATATTACTATTACAAAAGAGTTATATAGCGAAGGCGTTGCAAGAGAATTAATAAATAGAATTCAAAATATTCGCAAAGAAAAAGGTTTAGAAGTAACCGATAAAATTAAGCTTGCTTTCTTAAACACCGAAGACCTGCTACAACCTATTATAGATAATAAAAACTATATAATGACTGAAACTTTAGCAAAAGAATTGATATTTGTAAACAGAATAGAAAATGGTTCTAAAATTGAGTTTGATAAAATTAAAAGTAAAGTAAAAATTAAAAAAATATAAGACGATGACTAATTTAAAAAGCAAATACTCGGCTGCCGAGTTACAAGAGTTTAGAGAATTAATTGAAAAAAATATAGCTAAAGCTGAAAAAGAGTTAAAGATGCTAAATAACGCCTTTAAAAACAATGCTAACAACGGCACTGAAGACACCTCCCCTTCGTTTAAATCTTTTGAAGATGGCTGTTCCGAAATAACGAGTAAAGAAGCTAATGTACATTTGGCTATTAGACAAGAAAAATTCATTAGAGACCTTAAAAACGCTCTTGTGAGAATAGAAAATAACACTTACGGAATATGCCGAGTTACTGGTAAATTAATTCAAAAAGAAAGGCTAAAGTTAGTTCCACATACAACTTTAAGTATTGAGGCTAAAAAAAGCCTTTAATGGGTTAGTACCGTTGCAAAGTAAAAAGATTAATTTTGATTTAGGCTAAATTTTACAAAAATAGCTTCGGCATACCTAAAGGAATGTCTGACGGAACTAAAAGTAGATTGGACTGAACTAAAAGTCGATTGGATTGAAATAAAAGTACAACGGACGTATTTAGAGATATTTTTAAGGCAAATAGCAAAAAGTGAAACTCAAGTAGTTAAGGAAGTAGAATTAACAAATCTAATTATTTGTATAAAAGTAGAATTTGTTCTAAAAAGCGGTTTAATGAGATTTTATAAATAAATCAATTGTAGAAAAAATTAAATTATCAAAGAAGTGAGTCCACTCCGATAAGTCAAATATTGGCAATTGTCTATTAAATTAGAAACTGAAAATCCCAAAGGGATGAAAAGATTATCAAATCCGATAAGTCAAATATTGGCAATTGTCTATTAAAAACGAAAAATATTTGTTTGAGTGGACGGATTAATTTTAACACCCCTACGGGGTTTATTAAACTTTTGGTTTGCATTAAGCTATAATTTTTTCATCCCTTTGGGATTAAAAAAGAAAGCCCCAATAACGAATCACAGAAACTATGCACTATTTTTAAATTTTTTTAATTCTTAAAAATGACAAAAAACACTTTTCGGAGTGGACTCAAGAAGTAGAATTATGCAACGGTCTTATTTTGTACTTTTTTTTAAAAAACTGATTTTTAAGGAACGACTAAATACACTATTGTATGTAATTATTTTTGAATTCTGAAGGCGTTATGCCAAACTCTTTTTTAAAGATTTTTGAAAAATATTTCACATCAGAGAAGCCAACCTTATAAGCCACTTCAGCAACAGAAAAATCTGCTTTAATTAATATTTTAGTGGCATAATCTAATCTTAATTTTCTAATATAATCTTTAGGCGATAAATCTGTTAAAGATTTTAATTTGCGATAAAATTTAGAACGTGACATTCCTAA
The DNA here is from genome assembly GCA_963422315.1 of uncultured Polaribacter sp. GTDB lineage: Bacteria > Bacteroidota > Bacteroidia > Flavobacteriales > Flavobacteriaceae > Polaribacter. Next base: position 1,789,815 of record OY729423.1, on the reverse strand, counting down.
TTCAACTAGTAAGTCTTCAATTTTAAAATTATAATCCGAAATATGTTGGTACAAAAAATCTGAAATAGTAGTTAAGAATTTTTGATCTTCTTCAGATTTTGATGCGATAGGAGTTGCTAATCTAGAATTTGCATTAATTTTAGTCGATTTTTTGATTAAGTTCTTAATTCGAGCCAACAATGTATTTGAAGAGAATGGCTTACTTAAAAAAGCATCCGCACCTATTTGATATCCTTGGGTGCGAATATCATCACCTTGAACAGCACTTAATAAGAGAACAGGAATATTAATTGTTGCGGGATTATCAAATAATTTCTGACATAATTGAATACCATCCATACCTGGCATTAAAATATCACTTACTACGATATCTGGATGATGATAATTAATTAGTTTATAAGCATCTGTTCCATTATTAGCATATAAAACATTATAATAATCTTCTAAAATTTGAACTATTCTTGTTAAAATATGAGGATTGTCCTCAGCGATAAAAACGGTGAATTTATTTTCATCTTTTTTCTCAAAAGATGTTTTATTAATAACTTCTTTTTTTTGCCTTTTTGGGAGTATTATTGTAAAAGTTGAGCCTTTATTTAGTTCACTTTCAACAGAAATTTCCCCATTCATTAAATTAATAAGGCTTTTGCAAAAATGAAGCCCTATTCCAAAGGATTCTTTATCTTCATCCAAAAGACTTGAACGTCTGTGGCGATTAAATATTTTCTCTTGCTCAACCTTAGATATACCAATTCCTGTATCAGAAACTATCATAAGAATAGTATCTTTTTCTTCAACTAATTTGATAGTTATATGCCCCTTAACCGTATATTTTATAGCATTAGAGATTAAGTTTGAAAGTACTTTTTGAATAGCATCTCCATCAAAATCTGTAAAAACAGAAGGTGCTTCAACCTTGAATTTTAGCTTTTTTGCTTCGACCGACAATTTATAATTTTCAGCTACTTCATTAATAGTCTTACTTAAATTACCATACTTTAATTCAACAGGATAGGCATTGCTATCTAAGTTTTTGTAAGTCAGCAATCTGTTTAAGTTGGAATTAATCATGGACAAGTAACGTGATAACCTCGATTTAGTACTACTATCCGCTATAACTTTATCAATATCCAAAGACATAAGAGCTAATAAGTTTTTAAACTCGTGCGAAATATTCGAAAAAAATTGAGTTTTTACTTCGCTCATTTCTTCCATTTTTTTCAAGGCGCTAACCAATTGATCTCTGTTCTGACCTATCTCAATGTTTTGATGATTGATAACATCTTGCTTGGTCCTTAACAACTTATTTATTCTAGTTTTTTGAATAACAAAGTAGAAACTCGTTCCTACACTTAAGAAAAGTAATGCTGAAAGTATGGAAATCCATAGAATGATTTTATTTTTTTCTTTCAAGTCAATATCTAAAGAATTGTAACTTCTAATTAAAGATTTTAACTTTTCCTGCTGGTCTCTTACTCGCAAAGCTTCATTGTATAAAGTGTTTGCATTACGGCTATCAACCCTAAATGTATTTTCGTAGTTGTACTTATTAACTGTTTTACCCAAAGCCAAATCAAATGCTAAGCGCAATGCTTTTGCACCTGAAGGAGGATAGGATATAGTGCCGTCTATTCTTTTATTTATAACCATTTGCAAACCACCATCTTTAGTAGCAAGTCCATCTACACCTATTATTACAGGTTTCTTTGTTCGGTTATAAAAGGCGTCACTTGCAGCACTAGCCATTTCATCATTGTGTGCAAATATTAAGTCATAATTCGCATTATCAAATTTTACTAAACTATCCAATAATCTTCTTGCTGTCTCTTTTCTCCAATCTGCTTTCAGTATTTTTGTTGATAACTGGTTTTTAAACAAAATTTCTTCAAAGCCTTGTTGTCGCTCTTGAGCAGGTGAAGAACCTTCCAAACCTGTAACTGATAGTATAATAGGCGATTTAATATTTTTTTCTTTCAACATCTCTACACTCATATCACCAGCCAGTCTACCTACTGATAGATTATTTCCTCCGATAAAAGCATTAAAACTATCATTAGTAATACGGCGATCTACAACCACAACAGGAATTCCACTAGCCTTGGCTTTTTCTACAGCAGGTGTTAGTGGACTAGATTCATTTGGAGAAATCATTAAAACATCCATCCCTTCATTTAACAATTCTTTAACTTGTTTTATTTGAAGTACACTATTAGCTTTTGCATCTTTATATAGAATATTTACATCATGAGAAACAATCAACTCAGCTTCAGTAAAAACCTCATTATTCATTTCTTTCCGCCATTCATCGTTAGAAATACATTGAGAAAATCCAATCCTAATTTCTGGTTTTTTGCTTTTACTATTACAACTAATAATAAAAAATAAAAGAATTAATCTAAAATTCATGAAATGGATAATTATACGATGCAAATTTGAGCTTTTATTAAAAATACAAGTATTGTTAATTTTATACGATTTTTTACTTTTTATTTTTTTCAAAATGTTTGCAAAATATTACTGGATTAACAATACCGAAATTTAATTCTTTATTTATTTTATTCAGACACCTGTTTTAGATTTTAAAATACTTGTCTGAGACTTCCGGTTACTTGTTTTTTATTATGAACTTTAAAAGAAAATCTTTAAACATTTCAATGCCAGTAAAACTTTCCTTAATTTTAATTGAAATAAAGACGTTTTTATAATCTTTCTATCTTAAAACAATATTTATTTTTCAGAATAGAAAGCCACAAACAAGTAGGTACTATTTTTTTTCAAAACATTTGTAAACCATACTAAATTAACAATGCCAAAATACACAACAAAAACTACTAACATACTAATCAATGTATATTTTGAACAGAATGACTACCCATATTAAACAAATTATCAACCCTTTTCGCTTAATTCGTTTTATATTTTTGCATATACAAAGTAAATAGAAAGTTATTTTATATGAATCAACTTAAAACATTCGTAATATTAATTGTCATTGCTTTTTTGTTTTCATGTAAGCATAAAGTTCCAAATTTGGTTGAAAGTTCCGATAAAAAAACAACTTCAATTGCAACTGAAAAGTATAGACCTCAATTTCATTTTACACCAAAAGAAAAATGGATGAACGACCCAAATGGGTTAGTTTATAACAAAGGTATTTATCATCTATTCTATCAATATTACCCAGATAGTACTGTTTGGGGACCTATGCACTGGGGTCATGCAGAAAGTAAAGATTTATTAACATGGAAACACAAACCAATAGCTTTGTATCCTGATAATTTAGGGTATATATTTTCTGGAAGTGCTGTAATAGATAAAGAGAATACCGCTGGATTTGGAAAAAATGCTATGATAGCAATATATACTTACCATAACCCTGTAAAAGAAAAAGACGGACAAATAGATTTCCAAACCCAAGGGATAGCATACAGTTTAAATAATGGTGAAATTTGGACAAAATACAATAAGAATCCTGTTATTAATAATCCAGGCATTCGAGATTTTAGAGACCCAAAAGTATCATGGTATAAAGAAAAAGAAGTTTGGCAAATGGTATTAGCTGCAAAAGATGAAATCCAGTTTTACGAATCTAAAAATTTAAAAAACTGGAAAAAGATAAGCACATTTAGGTTTGATGATAACCCTCCTCTGGGCGTTTGGGAGTGTCCAGACCTTTTTAAACTTTCAGTTAATGGGACTGATGAAGAAAAATGGGTTTTAATTGTTAGTCATGGTGGCAATAGTTTGCCAAATGGTGGTTCTGGCACTCGCTATTTTGTAGGTGATTATGATGGCACAACGTTTACAACAAACCAAAAAGAAAGCCAATGGATAGATTATGGTACGGATAATTATGCAGGGGTAACTTACAATAATGAACCCAGCGGAAAGCGAATTTTTATAGGATGGATGAGTAATTGGAACTATGCAACTACTACACCAACAGAAAAATGGCGAAGTGCAATGACATTACCCAGAGAACTTCAGCTTATTAAAAAAGGTAGTACCTATTTGATAAAAAGTAAACTCGTTGATAGTTTTAAAACTATTACAGCAGACATTTCTAAAGAAGAGATTAAAGGCAATTTCCCAAACCAATTTGAATACGCTGGTTTACAACAAAGTATTATCACTTTTGATACGAAAATAAATAACAAGCTACAAATTCAATTTTCAAATTCCGAAGGAGATACCTATAGTCTTGGATATGATAAATCTAATGGGAAGTTTTTTACAAACAGAACAAATTCAGGCAATGTAAACTTCAATGAAAACTTTGCTAAAAGTTCCTATCAAACTATGCCAATTGGTTCACTTGATAAAATGAAAGTAATCATAGTTTTAGATGCTTCATCCATTGAAATCTTCATCAATGATGGCGAATATGTAATGACCAATCAAGTATTTCCAAACAGTAATTTTACAAAGTTTGAAGTTTTAAAAGAGAATGATTCTACTATAGAAAACTTCAACATTCAAAAAGTAACGACCACATTATAAAGGATGAAAAAAATAATTATCAGTTTTAAAATATTGGTTTTGATTGTTTTGCAACTGTCTTGTGGTAAAGACGATGTTAAAATAGTTACCCCAACTGATAATTCTTCCTTAACCAAAGTATTAGAATTCAAATTAGATGAATCTTCAGGAAATACAACTAGGGAAGCATTCACTAATACAAGTTTTAAAATAATCGGTAATGGGATTAACCGAATGGCGGGTGTTTCTAACAATGCCTTGTTTTTTGATGGCTTATCAAACGAAATAAACGGCACGTTACCTACTAATCTATTACCAAGTGATAGTTTTGTACTATCACTATGGGCATCTCCAAAATCCTATCCTATAGGCACAGGCTCTATGTTGGCATTAACATCTCAAGGTTCAAATACCGGTATTATGGTAGGGTTAAATGATAAAGGACAAATAGTAGTACAATACTTTATAAATGGTGCTTTTGCAGAACAAGTAACCAATGAAAGTTTAGAAAGAGATCAATGGAATCATATTGTTGTAGGCTTAAACCCTACAAACCAAAACATCGTAATTTATGTAAATAAACAACAAATAAAAAATGCAAATGTTCCTTCGGGATCTATATCATTTACTGCTTCCAATACACCATTTAGCATAGGAAAAAACACAATGGGAGAAACGAAGGGTATTTATGATATTGATTATTTTTCTGGTGCTTTAGACGAAATAAAAATCTATTCAGGAGAAGCAACGAAAGAAAATGTAGATGCTTTAAATACAGAATATAATCCACCAAGTAGCGTAAGTTATCAATTGAACATTGATTATTCTGATGATACTAATAGACCAACTTATCATCCTATTCCAGATTTTGGTTGGGCAAACGAGGCTTACGGATTGGTATATCATAAAAACCAATACCACATGTTCTATCAAAAAAACGAAGTGTTTTTAGGAATAGCACAACAAAACTGGGGACACTTTACAAGTACAGATTTGGTAAATTGGAAAGAACAAAATGCAGTCCTTTGGCCTTCTAAAAACTGGGATAGTTTTGGTTGTTGGTCTGGAGATTCACAGATACTTCAAGATGATACAGCAGCAGTTATCTATACAGGTGTAGATGGTATTAAAGCAGTAATTGCAACGGCAACTTCAAATGATGGCTACCAAACATTAGACAAAAGCTCAAATCCTATAATAACGGGTGCACCGAGTGGAACTAACTTAGATTTTAGAGATCCTTATGTTTGGGAAAGTGGTGGCAAATACCATATGCTTATTGGTGGCGGTGTTAAAGGTACTGGAGGTAATGTACTGTATTATAGTAGTACAAATTTTAAAAACTGGGCTTACGGTGGTGTTGCTTTTTCTGGACAGGCTTCTCAAGATGAAGGACAGTTTTGGGAAGTACCAATTCTATTTGAATTTCCAAACGGCAAGGAAATGCTATTAGTACAAAAAACACCAGACAGCACACCCGCAAGAACATTCTATTGGATAGGTCAGTTTGAAAATAGCGTTTTTACACCAGATTTTACAGAGCCTAAAAATTTAGAAGTAGTTAATGGTTTTTTATCACCTACAGTAACAACTGATACTTCTGGTCTTATAACAGCTATAGGGATTATACCAGATGAAGTTAAAGGTGAATTTCAGATGCAACAAGGTTGGGCAAATTTATTTAGTGTGCCACAAGTGTGGACATTAGGTGCTAACGATGATATTTTGATAAAACCACATCCTAACTTAAATAATTTGAGAGGTACTAAAACCTCATTTAATGGTTTAAATGTTACTGACGGTGGTTCTAATTACCTAAATAATTATAACAGTCGCCATTTTGAAATGGAAGCTACTATAAATACAGGCAGTGCAGATCAAGTTGGGTTTATTCTTGGCAAAACACCTGGTAACGAGGAATATTACAGAGTTTATTATGATATGTCTGCCCAAGAGTGGGTTGTAGATGCTTCAAATTCATCATTAAGTACTCAAGTTAGAAAAGATATTAGAAAAGGAAGTTATACCATTACGCCAGGAAACACAATAGATGTAAGAGTCTTTGTTGACGGATCAGTTTTAGAAGTTTTTGTAGATAACAAATCACATTTTACAGGACGCTTTTTCCCAACATTTGCCAATGCTACTGGAGTAGATGTTTTTGCTACAGGAGAGAGTGCAACTATTGACGCTAAAATATATGAAATAAACAATTAAAATGAATACTAAAAAATTATACTTTTGGAGTATTACTGTGGCTTTAGCAGGATTCCTTTTTGGTTTTGATACCATAGTTATAAGTGGTGCAGAGCAGTCTATTCAGGCTATTTGGAAAACTGGAGGTTTTTTTCACAGCTTCTTTATTATGTCAATGGCATTATGGGGTACTGTAATAGGAGCTATTTTTGGTGGTATTCCAACAGATAAACTCGGTAGAAAAAAGACCTTATTTTTAATTGGATTATTATACTTTATTTCTGCATTAGGATCAGGTATCGCAACAGATCCATATACTTTTTCATTCTTTAGATTTTTAGGTGGTTTAGGAGTAGGAGCATCGACAGTAGCTGCGCCAATTTATATTGCTGAAATAGCACCGGCAAAACAACGTGGTCGATTAGTAGCAATGTATCAATTTAATATTGTGTTCGGAATATTAATCGCCTTTTTATCAAACATGCTTATCAATAAATATATAGAGGTAAATGCATGGCGATGGATGTTAGGAATAGAAGCGTTGCCAGCACTAATATATTGTATTATGATTCTATTTGTGCCAAATAGTCCTAGATGGTTATATTTATTTAAAAAGAATAAAGATGAGGCAGAAAAAGTTTTGCAATTAATAAACCCTAATGTAGATACAGAAAAGCAATTTTCTGAAATGGAAGATGCAGAAAAAGTATCTTCAAACTCATCCGAGCCTTTATTTAAAAAGAAATACGCAAAACTTATAGGCTTAGCATTTTTTATTGCCTTTTTTAATCAAGTTTCTGGGATTAATGCCTTTTTATACTATGCCAATCGCATATTCGAAAGTGCAGGCTTATCTGAAAACGCCTCTTTTTTAAGCGGTATCGGAGTTGGTGTAATTAACTTAATATTTACACTTATAGGCGTAGCATTAATAGATAAAATGGGACGCAAAAAATTAATGTATATAGGCTCATTCGGATATATAGTTTCTCTTTCTTTAGTGTCTATGGCTTTTGCCCAAAACTGGCAAGGTATTATGGTGCCAGTATTCTTATTTATATTTATTGCAGCTCATGCTATAGGACAAGGTGCCGTAATTTGGGTATTCATTTCAGAGATTTTCCCTAATTCTATTAGAGGTAAAGGGCAGTCGCTTGGCACATCTACACATTGGGTATTTGCCGCATTAATAACCCTATTTATGTCGCCTGCATTAGAATCTTTTAGTAATCCTTGGCCTGTATTTGTGTTCTTTGCCATTATGATGGTCATTCAATTGTTATGGGTACATAAATATATGCCAGAAACTAAAGGGGTTTCTTTAGAAGAATTAAGTAAAAAATTGATTAGTAATGAATCTCAAAACAACAATCAAAATAATGAAACTATGAAACCTCCATAAAACTAATAATAAATAATGGCTATATTCTAAATTATGACTGCATTAGTGTTTGTTTTCCATATCTCCCAAGTCTCTTGTCCTGCAAAGGCAAAGTAGGCAAATTCCTTTAATCGTTGGTTGCTATTCTTTATACGTTCAAGTATCATAAACCAGTTCATGTAATTTTGCAGATATTTTGTTGCTACGCCGTTAAAGGGCTTCATCCATTCTCTTAATCTTTTAGCAGTATTGTTTACATTTTGTACGTGATACACTTTGTTTTTTACTCTCTGTCCTTTTGATACATTAAACTTTTTGTGATGTATGTTATTACTTTTAGCAAATGCTGTATAGAAGCGATGAGCATCTGTACAAAGGGTTTCTACTTTATCTAATTTTCTGGCAAATACAGCTTCTAAATCTTTCTTGCTTATACGCCCTCTTGTCGCTACTTTGAGTTCTTTGTTGTCGATTCTGTCACAGGTAACAACAACTGCTATTTGCTCATTACTAATACCCCGCTTAATAGCTTTACTGCCACGTTTTCGTGGTTTTCTATCTAGCTCTCTATTTCCCTTGCTAGATTCTAAAAAGAAAATATCATCACTCTCTGTAATGCCTTCAAAACCATTAGGATATGCTTGTTTAAAAGAACTTAGAACCTTGTGTCGCCAATCAAAGGATGTTTGAATGCTAATGTTTGTTTGTTCTGCACATTTCTTAATAGAATAACCCATAAGCATATTATATAAATAGGTGGGTAATAATTCAGGTTTTTTTAACCCAAAAATGACTTTACCCGTCGTATTTCTGAAATACTTTTTACAATCTTTGCAATAATAACGTTGCACTCCTTTGCTCTTGCCATTAGCACGAATGTTATCCCTCTTACAATGAGGGCAGTTGATAGATTGCTTAACACTTGATGTTGCTAAAAGGCTAAATGTATCATCTGTATCTGTTGAAATTAGTAATAAAAGCTCATTAACTATGGCTTGACGACTTGTCGAATCAAGACTTTTAAAGTATTCTGTAAAGTTTTAGCAAATATACAACTTATTTAAGTCTTATGTTAGAATATAGCCTTTAAAATATAAGTTTAATACAAGTACAGAGCCTTTTGTACAGTTAAAGGATATACCAAGCGTATTTCAAAATATTGATGTAGATGATGTGGATAATACATCCTTAACTACTGTTTTTACAAACTTATTATCTTACGACAAGGAAATTAAAAAACATCGGTTTAATGTTCTTTTAGGTGTTGAATTTACAAGGAAGGATGATGATTTTCTTACCAATAGAACTAGAGGTGTAGATATTACAACCTACCCAGAATATACGGTAAGACCTGATGCAGAATTGCAAACCATTGAAAATAAAATAGATTACAGAAAGCAATCGCAATTTGGGTCTGTAAAATATATTTATGATGATAAGTATATTATTTCTGGGAGTATAAGACGTGATGGATCTTCTCGTTTTGGACCGAATAACAAGTATGGTATTTTCCCAGCGGCTTCTTTTGCTTGGAACGTTAGCAACGAGTCTTTTTTAGATAATTTAGATATAATTTCTAATTTAAAATTGAGAGCTTCTTGGGGTATTAATGGAAATGATTTAATAGGTGATTACAGATATTTAAATTCATACATTAACAATTCTGTTGGGAATGCTATAGAGTTTACAGATTATGATATTGATGGTGATGGCATAGGTACATTAGAAGGTATTTTACAGCAAAGACAGGCGAATCCAGATATTAAATGGGAAGAAAACCGAGCAAGTAAATTTTGGGGTTGATATAGGTTTCTTAAATAATCGACTAACATTTTCTGGAGATGTATTTGATAAAAGAACTAAAAACTTATTATTACAACCTATAGCATTAGCTATTAATGGCGAGTCTACAGCACCATTAATTAATGCAGGTGAAGTCTCTAACAAAGGTTTTGAGTTCGTTTTAAGTTATAGAAGTAAAACACGAGAAAATTTTAATTTTGGTGTTGATTTTAATTTCTCTCAATACAAAAATAATGTTGAGTCTCTAGATACTGATAATAACTTTCTTTTAAATAATTCTATTTCAATAACTAGAGCTGGTGACCCAATAGCATCATTCTTTGGCTTAATTGCAGATGGTATTTTTAGAACACCAGAAGAAGTTGCTGTTCATGCAGATCAACCAGGAAAAGATTTAGGTAGAATACGCTATAGAGACTTAAATAGTGATGGAGTTATAGATGCAGATGATAGAACCATTATTGGAAATCCGCATCCAGATTTTATCTAGTCAAGCCTTAAAAAATCAGTTTAAAATAAAAAGCACAAAATTTGGTTTGCATAAAAATTTGAAATCGCCTTTGAAAAAAGAGTAAAAAAGAATGTTTCCACTTGTTAATCATTCTTTTGAAGTTAAACCCTGCTGCTGCAAGCATAATATTGATGTTATCACCCACTACTCCCTTGTAAAAGTTGCGATTAAGTCTATGATTTGCCTTGATGTGTCCTATTACTGGTTCTATGCCTGCTCGTTTTTTGTGAGCTTGGCTTAATTTCTTTCGAAGGTAATAACTCATAGATTTTTTTGGTGGTGATGGAACAAGAATTTCTGTATCTTTTATTCTTTTTTTGCCTCTATATCCTCTGTCTACTTTTGCTCTTTTTGGTAATAATCCTGTTAATTTTTTTACTTGATCTAAAACTGGTTCTAAAGTGTGTCCGTCATATTGGTTGCGAAATCCCATTGCTCCAACAACTACTCCGGTGTCTGTTTTTACGAATGATGCCTTGTTGCCAAACTCATACTTCTTGTGTTCTTTTCCTTTAGAGATGCAACAAACTTCAGGCTCGTGAAGTGAATAAATTTTGTTTTTAGAATTTCTCTTTTGTGATAATACCTGTTTAAATAAATCTAAATCTGATTGATACTTTGAGTTGGGAGGTAGGTTTCGCTCAAGCTCTCTAATAAGCCTTCCACAAATGGTCTTTATTTTTCTGTCTGCTTTTTTTGCTTTTGCCCTGTTCTTTGGATGATTCCTAAAACGTTGGTCTCTAGATAATTTCTTTAATGTTCGAGTATAAGTTTGCCTAACAGGTAGTTGCTCTTTAGTAGCAATGGATTTACATTTTTTAATAATCTTTTTATGCAACTTTGCATCGGTAGGAAAGCTAATGTTTTTCTCTTGAACAGTAGTGTCTATATTGACGTTTTCGTCTTTGCTATCCTCTGCGTTTATTCGTATGCTTTCTTTTAAAATAAGTTCTATGCCAACTTCCTTAATACGATTACGAAAGTGAACCAATTCACTAGCTTCGCAAGGAACTCCACAAACAAAATTAGTTTCTCCACAAAAATATTGGTAGTAGTTATTTTCAGACCATTGCTCTACAACGCTCTAATCGGAGACATTACGGATATGTTTGAGCATAAGAAGACCTACCATTAGACGTATAGATTTAGCAGGTCTGCCTTTGTCTTTACTATACAAGGGCAAAAAAGCGTCTTCAAATTGTTTCCAATTTATTTTATTTGCCAATATGTAAAGAGGGTGTTTTTGGTTTAAAGTGTCTTTAAAACTAAAAAATAAATTGCCTTGATTTGTATTCTTGTTTTTTGGAATCATAATTTTAAAAAAATTGCAAGATTAATACATCAAAGATACAAAAACTTGTAGATATTTACAAATGTTTTTTAATCTATTTTATTGATATTTAAAGTGTTAAATGGTTTTTAAGGGGTGACTATCTATGGTATAAATCTAACAGCATCTTACAAAGGCTTTGATTTTAACGCTTATTTTGATGGTAAACATGGTCATGATTTATACAACACTCAACGGAATTTAGGGGATTTTGCATATTTTAGTTTCAATTTTACTGAAAATACTTTGGATGCTTGGTCACCCAGTAATGCAAATTCAAATATTCCAGCACTTAGTACTATCAATTCAAATAACGAATTGCAAACTTCTAGTTATTTCGTAGAGGATGGTTCTTATTTTAGGTTAAAAACCATAACACTTGGTTATACATTTCCAGACGAAATGACTGAAAAATTCAAACTTAATAATTTGAGGCTTTACGTTGTGGGTCAAAATTTATTTGATATCACTTCATTTACAGGATTAGATTATGAGGTGTCAGGATTAAATGCTAGTGGTATTGGTATCGCAGGCTATGGTATTCCTCATACAAGATCAATAACATTTGGTATTTCTACAAAATTTTAAAATTTATTATCATGAAAAATATTTTTAAATATTCTTTTTTATCATTGTTTACATTAGCATTACTTAATTATAGTTGTGTTAGTAAAACTGATTTAGATGTTTCAGAATTTAATGTTATCTCAGAAGATAATTTAGATCCAGAAGCTTTAGTTATAGCAGCGTATAGCACGTTAGATTACCGCTATAATACGGGTGAGTTTAGAGACTTATGGCCTTTTGACCATGCTCCGTCTAACTGGGCAACTTCAGACATAAGATCCGGTGACGCTTACAAAGGAGGCGGTGGTACAGGCGATAACCCTGGTGGCGGTATGCACCAGTTAGAAACGCATGATGTTTTTCCGTCTAGTGAAAATGCTTATAATCTATGGCGTTCCATTCACTTTGGTTTGAAGCGTGTAGATGCTGCAATCAGACTTGTTAAAAGTTTAGATAATAGTGCATTCTCAAATAGAGATGTAAGATTAGGCGAACTATATACGCTTCGTGCACATTTCTATTTTGAGTGTATGAAAAACTTTGGTTCAATAGTATGGTATGATGAAAATACACCATTAGCAGACTTATCTACTATAGCTAATACATTCGATACAGCATTTATTTGGGGTAAAATAGAAACCGATTTAAGAACAGCTATTGAATTATTGCCAGATACTCAAACCGATTTAGGTAGGGTTAATGGTATTGTAGCGAAGTCCTTTTTAGCAAAAGCACATTTATTTCAAAAAGAATGGAGCGATGTAATTACCTACACCGATGATGTTATAGGAAGCCAATATAGTTTGGTAAGTGATATTGAAAAACTGTATTCTGAACCAGGTTATGGCAATAAGGAAAATATATTTGCTATCCAGTTTTCAATAAATGATGGCTCTCAATATGGAAATCTAAATTTTGGAGACTTATTAAATTCACCTGACAGTCCTGGAGATGACGTAAAACATCCTTACTTAAATGGAGATGATTTTCATAAGCCTTCTCAAAATTTAGCTAATGCATATAAAGTAGGTGCAGATGGTTTACCACTATTTACATCTTTTAACAATGCGAACCTAACGAGTGCTGATTTAGTAGATCCAAGATTAGATCACGTCATAGGAAGACCAGGAATTAAATGGAAAAATTGGACAGCACAACCTCAACAGAATACATGGAGTAGAGACATTGGCACTTATGGATTATTTGTGCGTAAGAAAAATATGATTTATCCAACCTCAGACGGATTAGCCTCTAATCCGACAGGATTCCCTTGGGTACAAGGTAATTTAGATTTTCCCATCATAAAATATAGTGATGTTTTATTATGGCGAACAGAGGCTCAAATAGAGTTAGGGCAAATTAGTCAAGGAATTACTTTAATAAATCAAATAAGAACAAGAGCAAAAAATTCGCCTTATGTTAAAGATTTCAATGACCCTAATAAAGATGCAGCAAACTATTTAATTAATACATATCCACTAACTCTTTCTCAGGACCAAGCAAGAGAAGCTTTGCGTTTTGAAAGACGTTTAGAATTGGCTAATGAAGGACATCGTTTTTATGATTTAGTTCGTTGGGGGGTTGCTGTACAATATGTAAGTGAATATGTATCATCAGAAAAAAATGTGAGAAGCTATTTAGGTGGTTCGTCTCTTCAAGAACATGAACAATACCTACCCATACCTCAAATAGAAATTGATGCTAGTGGAGGTGTGTTAATACAAAGACAAGGCTATTAATTAATAATAAATTAAAAATTTTAACAAATGAAACAGTATAAAAAAATATTATTTTTTGTGATGTTAATATCAGTAAGTGTATTATCATTCACAATAGTATCGTGTGATAACGATGACGACAACTTTACTGATAAAGTACCAGATATTGCGGAAGCAATTATAAGGTCTTTTAAGGTTAATGATGAGTTTGCGACTATAAACCAAACATCTGCAACTATTACAGCTACATTACCATCAGGAACAGATTTAAGTAAATTGAAAATCGATATGACTTTACCAGAAGGTACTACAGTAGATCCAGCTTCAGGAAGTACATTAGATTTTTCAAAAGGCCCTATAATTTTTACAACGAAGGCTACAAACGGTGCAAGTAGAGAATATACGGCGACTTTGGCAGCTTTTGGAAATCCTAAAATATTGAGTTTTAGTATTGGAAAATATACAGGAGTCATTGATGATGTAAAAGGTACAATTAACGTTGTAGTGGGTAATGACGCTGGTGCAATACCAAGCTTAACAACTAATTTTGTAATTGCAGACGGAACAACAGTAGATATTTCATCTGGAGCTTCTCAAAATTTTACTAACCCAGTTGTTTATAAAGTACAATCTAACGATGGCTTTACAGTAAAAGAATATACCGTAACAGTTAATCAAGTCGCTATTAATTCATTTGTAGTTGATGGTGTAAATGGTGTCGTTAATACCGGTGCAGAGGAGATTTTATTAGTTATGCCCCAAGGCACAGACTTATCAAGTTTAACGCCAGTTATAGGGTTGGATTCAGGCTTAACAGTTGACCCAGCTTCGGATAAAGCTCAAGATTTTTCATCAGGTTCAGTAACATATACAGTATCAAACGCAGATGGTGTAAAATCTACATACGTGGTAACAGCAGAAATTATAATACCAACAAAAGTAGCCTTTATCAGTAATGCAAATTCTCCAAGTGATATTTCAGAACCCGATACTCGTGCTGCTGCTGAATGGTTAGAATCTACCTATCCTGATGATTTTAAATATATTAAGGTTAGTGATCTTTCAACACTTGAATTAGCAGATGTAAAAGTAACATTCCTATATTACG
Source organism: uncultured Polaribacter sp. (assembly GCA_963422315.1). Taxonomy (GTDB): domain Bacteria; phylum Bacteroidota; class Bacteroidia; order Flavobacteriales; family Flavobacteriaceae; genus Polaribacter. The sequence goes on along the minus strand of OY729423.1, from coordinate 1,774,722 downwards.
ACAATACAGATTCTTTTAATATACCCAATGGTTCTGCTGAGTTTAGTGGAAGTCAAATAGCTATACTATCAAATTATGTAAAAGCTGGAGGGCATATGTTTGCTGCAGGTTTTGGAACAAGAATAATAGATGATATGGGACGCATTCCACATGAAGCAGGTATAGCAGGTAATGGTGCTGGTGGTAATAATGATGATAATTGGGGAATTAATTTTGGAACTGGAATTCCAACAGATGTAACAGGGCATGCAATGTACAACGGTGTTTCTACAACTGATGTTAGTAATCCTGTCTCTAATGCTACGCTCGGTCATGATTTTATGCCACTTATTAGCACAGGTCATAAAGAAGATCATAATAGTATGTGGGATCTTGGTGCTATGAGCGAATTAACCGAACCTCATGCAAGTGTAGCAAGAGGAACCGAATTTGAAGGTTTGTATGATGCTACTATTCTAGGGACATGGCAACATGTTACAGATATGTGCTGTATCGCAGCAATGGAACTGCATTCAAATAGTTCTTTTATTGGAACAATAATAGCAGTTGGTCCCGTTGCTTATGAATGGAGTATGGACGATAACCACGGAGCAACTAATCCGTGGCAATCTAATGTCGAGTTGATGACTAAAAATGCAATTGATTATCTATATAATTTAAAACGAAAATAAAAAATGAAAAAAATAAATATAGTATTACTAACTACGTTTGTTTTATGTTTTTCTAGTTGTGATAAAAGAGACAATTATGATGATGATAGTCCCAACACTAGTTTAAATATAATAACAAAGCTTAAAGGAAATGATACAGAGGCTACCATAGATGATCTTCAAGGAATAATAAATTTAGTTTTGCCTCCTAATTCTGATGCGTCTAATGTCAAGTTAGAAATAGAGGCACCAAAAGGAATAGAGATTAATCCAGCTTCAGGTTCTACTTTAGATTTAACACAAAGTATAGAAGTTACTGCCAATTCTACAAATGGGAATAGAGCTTACCAATTGTTTACAAAAGTTTTACCTAACGAAATTGCATTTTTAGGTGAAGCTGCAACATTTGAAGATTTAGTAGCGACAGCAACTGGAACCGATGATGATATTGTTGCAGTAGCTCAGTGGTTAAAAGAAACCTATCCAGATGATTTTGTTTATTTGAATGCTACCAATGTAACTATTGATGATTTAGAGAGTGTAAACGTGGTTATGTTTTTTTATGACCAAGTAGGCACATCAGATTTACCAGTGGTATTTACAGAAGGGGCGACTAAATCTACTTTTATTCAATATTTAGTTGAAGGTGGTAAAATGTTGTTAGGAGGTATGGCTACTAGTTATGCAGAGACTATAGGTAGAGATAAAAGTGCTATGCTTACCATTAAAGGAAATGGTGAAGGTTTTGACAACCCTGATACTTGGACAGTAGATGGAGGCGTAAATTTTGTGACCTCACAGCTAAACCACCCAATATATACATTTAATGAAGGTCAAATTACGTTTGATGAAAACGGTTTTATTCCTGTTATAAACGCAGGGTATAGAGAAGACCATAATAATTTATGGGATGCTGGATCTTTATTAAACCCAGGTCACGAATTGGGTCAATTTGGTGAGTTTGAAAAATTATATGGAGGTAAAGTATTAGGAGTTTGGGGTGGTGTTGGTGATGAATGTTGCCCAGGAATTATTGAATTTATGCCAAAATCTCCATACAATGGTGCAATAATAGCCATTGGTATTGGAGGAATGGAATGGAATATGAATGACGGAAGAGATAATCCATATTTGGATAATGTAAAAGCAATTTAGGCGTAATAGACAAAAAGTAGGCTAAAAACCTCTGTATCCCTTATATTTGTTGGTCTAATCTTAAATCAAAGGCTTTGAATAAAAAAAGTGTGTTTATTGTAAGAGTTCCATCACGAAGAAAAATGGAATTCGTAAAGGGAAACAGATGTATAAATGTTATGTCTGTAAGAAGCAATTTATAGGAAGTTTTAGATTGTGTAGCGAAACTATTTGGATAGAATATACCGGTGGAAAACAGACCTACAAACAACTAGCAAAAAAATACAATTGTTCCAAGAGAACAATCCAGCGAAAAATTGATTCGCACGAAGTTTCAATTCCAAAAAAAGAGCCAAGAAAAGTTATCGTTTTGATGGACACAACTTATTGGGGAAGAAACTTTGGGGCGATGCTTTTTAAAGATTCCCACACTAAAGAAAATCTATTAAAATACTATGTAAAAACAGAAATCAACGCCTTGTATGTTCAAGGAATAAATGAATTGAAATCTAAAGGATTTAAAGTACTTGCTATTGTTTGTGACGGTCGTAGGGGATTACTACAATCATTTGGTAAAACACCTGTTCAAATGTGTCAATTTCATCAAGTAGCAATTATTAGAAGGTATATTACCAAAAACCCCAAACTCCCTGCATCTATTGAGTTAAAAGAACTTGTGGCTATGATGAAAATGACAGATAAAGAATCTTTTCAAGGTGGCTTAAAACTTTGGCACATAAAATGGAAATCATTCATAAATGAGCGTACTACAAACCCAAAAACAGGAAAAAGCCACTATACTCACAAACGGTTAAGAAGTGCTTACAGAAGTCTAAAAACCAACCTCAACTGGCTCTTTACTTGGTATGATTATTATGAACTAAATATCCCAAATACCACTAATGCAATTGACGGACATTTTTCAGATCTAAAGAACAAACTCAGAAATCATAATGGATTATCAAAAGCAAGAAAACGCAAATTTATTGATGAGTTTTTTAAGGCATAAAGACCTCTAAAAATAGCAATAAAAAAGGAGTTCTAATGAACTCCTATTATTGACATTTTCGTCGGTCATCAAGTGTACCCCTAGTAGGTTGCTCCCCAGAAGAGCCTATTTCTGTTTAACTTGATAAGCCAAAGATAAAAACACTGTTTTTTAAATACAAAATTGAAATTAAAATAGAGCCTACTTTTTGTCCACTTGAAATAAATAAACTAAAAACAGCCTACTTTTTGTCCATTACACCGCAATTTATAAGAACTCAATAGATTATTTATCGACCTTATAGATTAAAATTAACAGTGTAATAAATTTGAATTGATTAATTGTTGAGTTAAATCCGTCACTATTAGCAGGTGGCGGATTTTTCAATTTAAATATAAGAGTATGAGTTATAAAATAGTTTGTTTTTGAGAAGTGCTTTAAGATGTATTTTCAATACATAAAAAAAATAGAATGGGTATCCTTAAACGCAATTATTATAATGCTAAATTCAATTAGTAGGTGTAGCTATTTATAGGGATAGGGTTTATCGAGAAAATTAATTTAAACAATTTTTTTTTAAAGAGTGTTTTTTTAAGTTATTTCTTTTTATAAAAACAAACCAGCAAACACCTCCTGCTAGTATCAAAAAGACATAAGAAATTAAAGAAATTATTTTTCCTTTTTGAATAACATTAGGTTCGAACTTAAATTCGATTATGTTTTTACCTGCAGGTAAGAGCATTCCTCTTAAAACATAGTTTACTCTATAGTGTGGTGTCAATTTTCCGTTTATATAAGCGTTCCAGCCATTTTTATAATAAATTTCGGAGAAAACGGCAAATTGCTTTTTGTTTGTTTTTGAGCTATATTTTAAACTATTAACGCTGTAATTTGTTAGTTCGATGTGATTTGTATCGTCATTTTCTATTGAAAAATTTAGTTCTTTTTCGCTTAAAAACTCATTAGAAATTACGGCTGTATTTTTAGTGTTTATAGTATCTAAAGCGAATATTTCATCGTTGGCAGAGTTAACTTTTAAAATCTTATTTACAAACCAAGCATTTCCATTTGCCGAGCTATTTATCTGTACTTGTTTCTCTCTTTTATCGTTAGTAAAAATAATATATTTTGTATTTAGCATATTTAAAACTTGTCTGTTATTTTTTGCAATTTGATAGTCAAAAAGCTCTTGGTATTTAATTAATTTAGTGGCATGATAGCCTCCGATAGAATGGTGAAAATAAGAAGTGGTAGCATCGTTCATTGGGTTTACAGTAAAATTGCCAACTCTAAAATACGTGGTATCTTTTAAAATTAATTTGTCAGATTCGGTGGCGACAAAGGGTACATCTATTTTTTTAGATGGCTTAAAGTTGCTTTCGTTTACATATTTTTTATCAACAGAAATTAAATCAAAAAGTGTGAGTACTCCGATGATTATAATTGAAATATTGTGTTTTAGCTTATTGTTTAAAGTTAGCCATAAAATACTTGCAGTAATAAAAACTAAAGCTAAAGACCGCAGGGAGTCGTAAAGCAGAATTGATTTTCTGTCTGAAATTATAGCGTCAATTAGTCCTGGTAGCTGACTGTATTGTTGGTCTCTAATTCCTTGAAAAGTTCCAAAAATATTAGCTAAAAAATATCCTATAAAGATTAACCCTGCAAAAGTATAAGTAGCTTTCTTTAATGCTTTTAGTTTATCGGCATAGTTAATTCTATGAGTAAAGAATTCTTTTAAAGCTAAAATTGCCAAAGTAGGGACGCATAATTCTGCTATAACTTGAATCGATGATACGGCTCTAAATTTGTTATATAAAGGCATATAATCGATGAAAAAATTTGTTAGCACTTCAAAGTTTCTTCCCCAACTCATTAGAATTGAAAAAATAGATGCACTAACTAACCAATGTTTATATTTTCCTTTTACTAAAAAGAGACCGATAAAAAACAGAAAAAAAATCACAGCGCCTATATAGGCTGGGGCTTCCAAAATTGGTTGGTCACCCCAGTAAGTAGGGGCTTGCTTTGAGTACTCTATTGCTGCTTTTTTATTTACTTTAGCTTCGATTGTTTTATAAAACTTAGAGTTCTCTCCTAACTTTTCGACCGTGCCTCCGCCCATAAAACGAGGGACAAACAAATTGAAAGTTTCTAATTTAGAATAGCTATATTCTGTAATATAAGATTTTTCTAAACCGGTAGTAACTACTTTTTTATCGCCGTTTGGTTTAATTGTTAATTCAGATTTTCCTCTTGTGCTATGAATAGAATATTCTTTCATCGCCAATAAACGAGTAGCGTTTACTCCTATTGCTAACATAATGGAAACTATAATAATAGCTGCTTTTTTATAAAAAACAAGAAGGGAGTTATCTTTAAATGCAATTCTAAATTCTATTAGTCCTAAAAATAACAAAATAAATCCTAGATAGTAGGTCATTTGTGGGTGATTAGTATATATTTCTAAAGCCATTGCAATAGCTGTAGTGCAAAAACCTAGAGTATATTTTTTTTGAAATACCCATAAAACTCCAGACAAAACTAAAGGCATATAAGCAATTGCGTGAGCTTTGGCGTTGTGTCCTACACCGAGTATTACAATTAGGTAAGTAGAAAACCCAAAAGAAAGAGCGCCTATGATAGCCAGTCGCCAGTCAATCTTAAGTGCCATCATTAGAATAAAAAAGCCTAAAAAATATAAAAAAGTATAATCGGCAGGACGAGGAAGAAATCGCAAAACCAAATCTATACTTCTGATAAAATCGCAGGGATAGTATGCACTAATTTGATAAGCTGGCATACCGCTAAAAGAAGTCCCGGTCCAGTATGGCTCCGACTTGTTTTTAGCTCTATAGTCTTTTATTTCTTTTGCTATGCCTTCAAACTGGACTATGTCCGACTGGCTTAATTTTTGACCCCTTAAAACAGGGTTAAAATATATTATAGAGAATAGAACAAAAATAGATAAAGCAACTATATAAGGAATAATTTTATTAAATTTCATATTTAGTCTATTTCTTCAAAATCGATGTACTCTCCTACATTATTATTAGTTTTTTGCTTTCTTTTTGGTTTTTTGTCTATTACTGTTTTTCCTTCTTCTACCGTAGTCTTTTTCTGATAATAGCTGTTTTGTTGTGCTGCTCTTCTTTTAATACTTTCGGCAGCTTTTTTAATTAGGTACGGAGCGAACAGCCTCATTAAAAACTTAAAAGCATAGTAAATGAGAAGTATAAAAAAAATAGTTTTTAGTAAGCCCATTTTTATTTTGTTTTTTTAATTAGTCAAAAATAATAATTAGAGGTAAATTTAACATACAAATACAACTTTTTGTTTTACAAATTTAAGGCAAGTTTTTAATTATAAATTTTAATTATTTACTTTAAGTCAAATCCGATGTCTCTTCTATAATTCATCTTTTCATAATAAATTTTCTCGATATTTTTGTAAGATTTACTTAATGCTTCTTCTATATTATTTCCGAGAGAAGTAATAGCCATAACCCTACCCCCTGTCGTTATCAGTTTTTGGTCTTTTATATTTGTACCTGCGTGAAAAACTATCGAGTCTTTTATATTATTAAGTCCTGTAATTTCTTTATTTTTTTCATATTTTTTAGGGTATCCTCCAGATACTAACATAACGGTTGCAGCGGTATTTTGAATAACAACGCAGGACTTTTTTTCCAAGTTTTGATTAGCAACGCCTTGGAGTAAATCGAATAAATCGGACTTTATTCTTGGCAATACTACTTCTGTTTCTGGGTCGCCCATTCTTACGTTATATTCTATCACATAAGGGTTTCCGTTGTCGTTCATCAATCCGATAAAAATAAATCCACGATAGTCTATACCGTCTTTTTGTAGTCCTAAAATAGTCGGTTTTACGATTAATTTTTCAACCTTATCTAAAAAAGCTCTGTTTACAAAAGGCACAGGAGATATAGCACCCATTCCGCCGGTATTTAGTCCAGTATCATTCTCGCCAATTCGTTTGTAATCTTTTGCTGAAGGTAATATTTTATAGTTTTTACCGTCTGTAACTACAAAAATTGAAAGCTCTATTCCTTTTAAAAATTCTTCAATAATAACTTTTGACGATGCTCTTCCGAACTTTTTATCGGTAATCATTTCTTTTAAATTCATTTTAGCTTGTTCTAAAGAATTTAAAATTAAAACTCCTTTTCCGGCAGCTAAACCGTCAGCTTTTAGAACATAAGGGGGCTTCATAGTTTCTAAAAAAGCGAAGCCTTCTTCTATATTTTCATTAGTAAAAAACCTATAAGCGGCTGTCGGAATATTGTGTTTTTGCATAAATTGTTTTGCATAATTTTTACTACCTTCTAACAAAGCTCCGTCTTTTTTAGGACCTATTATTGAAATGTTTTTTAGGTCTTGGTCGGTCAAAAAGAAGTCGTGGATTCCTTGAACCAAAGGGGTTTCTGGTCCGACTACAACCATTTTAATTTTATTTTGTAAAACAATTTTTTTAATTGCGGCAAAATCGGAAAGGTTAGCGTTAATATTTACGGCAATTTTTAAAGTACCAGCATTTCCTGGTGCTACAAAAAGTTGATTAATTTTATTACTCTCGGAGAGTTTTAAGGCAAAAGCGTGTTCTCTTCCTCCAGAACCTAAAATAAGTACGTTCATAATGTTATAGTTTTATTTGTAAAAAAAAGTTGTGCCGAAAACAGTTACTTTTATTTGTAGGCACTCCATTTTATAAAATATTTTATAGCAGAAATTAAGTGTATTATAAAATATTTTATGTTTTTAGAAGAGCTTTTATTGTGAATATGAATAATTTTAACTAATGGGAAATACATAATTTTTTTATTTAACATTTTAATTTTTCTACAAATATCGGCGTCTTCCATATACATAAAATATCTTTCATCAAATCCTTTTATATTAATAAAATCGGCGGTTTTAAAAAGCATAAAACACCCTTGTATAAAGCTCGGATAAAATGGAACATCTAAATTTTTATTTCTATATTCGTTAGCGTATCTTTTCTTTTTATTCAATTTAATTTTTCTATTAATTAAATCAAAAATATTAGGATTTTTTCTACAAATATATTGTAGGCTTTTATCAGGATAAAGCACTTTGGGAGAAACAAACGATACGTTAAGATTGAGGTTGAGTTGTTCTATTAACGGATATATTATATCTTTTTCAAAAAAAACATCAGGGTTAAGTATAAGGTGGTACTTTGAGTTTAGCCTATTTAAAATCAAATTTTGAGCTTTTGCAAACCCAATATTTTTACCTACAAATACATATTCAATTTCTGGGTGTTTAAAATGGTTTTGAAGCTTATTATCGGCGTTATTATCTATTAAATACAACTTTTTTTTAAGGTTTATTTTTAAGAAAGAGTTAATTGTTTTTTTTAATACGTCTATATTGTTTTTGTAAAGGACGATTGTAGCCGTAAATTCACATTTTTCTTTCATTTAATATGCTTTTTCTTCTCCTTTATAAATATTTGAAATAGTTTTTAAAATAATTTTTATATCCAAAAAAAATGACCAATTTTCAATATAAAAAATATCTAACCGAACTCTATTTTTCATATCAGCCTTTTTCTTTACTTCTCCTCTATAACCTGTAACTTGTGCTAGTCCGGTAATACCTGGCTTTACAATATTTCTTTTTAAATAGTCATCTATTTCTTTCTGATATTTTATAGAAAGTATTTCTATATGAGGTCTTGGTCCTACAATACTCATATCTCCTAATAAAACGTTAAAAAATTGAGGCAATTCATCGATGCTTGTTTTTCTTATAAAAGCTCCGATTTTTGTAACTCTACTATCGTTTTTTACTGCAGAGGCAACATTGGATAAATCGTTTAATTTCATAGACCTAAATTTATAACACATAAACTCTTTGCTATTTAACCCTTCTCTTTTTTGTCTAAAAATCAAAGGACCTTTAGATTCTATTTTTATTAAAACCCAAAGTATCGGGGTTAGCCAAGAAAGTATAAAGACTATTATGATTAATGAAAAAAGAATATCAAATAAGCGTTTAACATAAAAATTTTCTGCAAATTCGAAAGGTAATTTACTAACATTTAAGATTGGGAGAGTGTCGTCATAAAACTCAATGCTTTGTTTTTTGCTGTAAAGTTCATTTATATTAGGAATTAACTTAAAAGCAATTCCTTTTTCTAGTGTAAATTTATTAAAGGTTTTTACTTCATCTTTACTTAAAACTGACAAAGTGCAATATATTTCATCTATATCATTGTTGTCAACATAATTAAAAACGGTATCGACTTTTCCTAAATATTCTTTGGAATTGTATGCTTTATTTGAAAAAAACCCAAGATATTTATAACCTAAATTAGCTTTACTATTAAAAATTTTAACTATTCTTTCGGCTGTATCGTCAAAACCTACCACAATAGTTGTTCTATAATTTTTTCCTATTGAGCGGTATTTTTTTAAAATAAAAAAGCCTAAAAATTTTGAGGTAGTAACAAAAAGGATTGTTAATGCTAATATATCAAACTGATTATTAACAATTATTCCTTCTTTAAATACACCGAAAAACGCAAAAAAAGATAGTGTAAAAAAAGTAAATTGTTTTATTAATAGCCTAAAAATTCTTAATGTTTTTGTATACCTATATACCTTATAGAACCCTGTAAAGTAGGATATTATTAGCCAAAAAACGATTATATACGATAAAAACTTAAAATTCAAATACTCTTTATCGTTTATATAATAAATTACTATATTAATAATTAATATATCAATAATAATCTTTAGTGGTCTTATAAAGTGTGAATATTTTTTTTTCAATTTTTAGGAGGATAAATATATTTCTTCTAATTTTTTAATATTTTTATTAATGTTATACATCTTTTCAAATTTTAATCTAGCGTTCTCGCCCATTTTATGAATTAAAGATTCGTCTTTTAATAAGTGTATAATTTTTTGTGAAATTTTTAATTCATTTTGACTAACTAAAAAACCGTTATAGTTATTAACCACTAAATCTCTGTTGCCGTCAACATCTGTTAGAATACAGGGCTTTTTGAGTGCCATCGCTTCAATAACAGAATAAGGCAGCCCCTCATATCTCGATGTTGAAACGTATAGTATGCTGTTTTTTAATATAGCAAGAGTTTCGCTTCTATCTAACCAAGGGATTAGCAAGATGTTTTTGTCTAAATTGTTTTTGCTAATTAATCTTTTAACACTTTTTAAATTAGGAGAAAAATAGCCCACTCCTAAAATTATTAGATAAATGTCTTCAATCTCTTCTTTTACTTTTTTTATAGAATTTATCAGTAGCTCTGAATTCTTTTGAAAAGAGGGTCTGCCAATAGTACAAATAAACCTTTTTGGTAGCTTATAGTTTGTTTTTTTTAATACTAAATTACCTTCTATTGAGTTGTTCCACAGATATACTTTATTTGAATTTATTTTTAAATCTACGGTTGCTCTATTATATTCTGACTTGGAGCAGGTTAATATTTTAGACGGAAGAACTCCAAACAATTTTTCAATATTCTTAAATATAATTTTATAAATTTTAGAGCGTGAGCTTAAGTATGAATAAGCATGAGGTGTATATAGCACTTTTATTCGTAATAAAAAACCAGCCAGTCTTCCTAAAATACCAGATTTTGCACTATGGCAATGCATAATGTCGGGTTTTTCAATTTTTAAAATTTTTATTATAACTAATAAGGTTTTTATATCATTATATAAGTTGATTTCTCTTTTTATATTTGCGTGATAAATTTTAATTTTTTTACCATTCTTGTCTTTAGGAATTATAATATCTTCCGATGTATTACATATCACAACATTAGAAAACTTTTTACTATCTATGTGCTTACACAAAAGCTGAATATAAACTCCAACGCCAGATAAGGGTCTAGCAATATGAACTATTTTCATCATCTGTTGTTTTTAATAGTTTTGAGTTATTATTCATGTATAGAATTAAGCTAAAAAGAAAAAACAAAGATATTCCTTTTGCTCTATCTAAAATAGATTCTGTCAACATAAGAATCAGTATTAATATAAAAAAAAACGGAAATTTACTTTGTTCTTTATAAATTTCTAACAGCATCATTAAAAAGTAAATAAACGCAAAAACTCCCATTCCTAAAAAAATGTGTAAATATTGATTATGCGGATTTATAAAATTAAAATATTTGTACCCATCTTTATGTATTTTTTTTCCTAATTTTTCTTTTATATTTTGCATCCCTACACCCAAAACTAAATTTTCTTTTATCTGGTCTAAAGTATATTTTGTTACTAAATATCTCATATAAATATTCCTCCAAGAGTTCATAATAATATCTTCTTTATTATCGTTTTTTACAGAGTAATATAATTTTTTAGCATACTCAATATCGTTTTTTACCCTAGTAACAAATTTGTAAGATAGGGCTATAGAAATAAAAAACATTGTTGTTAATAATAAGCATTTTTTTACCCAATGAATGTTTATTCTATTAAATATATAGTATAAAACTATTATCAGCACTCCAAATAAAGCCGCTCTTGCACTTATGCTGGCTAACAAAACAATAAAAAACAAAAGCACAAACACACTAATTTTTTTATTAAAATAGTTTTTACCCTTGCTAAATAAAATTAATATAAAACTGCAAGCCACAGAGATACAAAGACCAAAATAAACATGAGTAAGCCCTAGTTTTTCAGCAAAAAAAGTACCTATTTTTAGATGTAATTTATTTTCGATTAGATTAAGAATAAGAAGCTGTAAAGAAACAATAATTATACTGCTTATGTATATTTTTAAAGCCGATGTTATAGAAAATCTTAATTTATTTAGCTTTATTAATAAAAATAAAATAGGGTAAAACAAAATGTAAAGGTAAGTGTCGATGCCTTTAAAAACAGGCTTAAAAATCATTAAATTTATTGCAATTAACACGAAAAAAAACAGAGTGTAAACTTCTAATTTACACTTTATTTTTAAGTTTTTAGGAGTGTGTTTAAAGGTATAGGCTATTAAAAAAACTAAGTTAAAAGCTAATATTAAAGTATGAGTACTTCTAAAAAAAACTGCCGAATAAATTAATAATAAAAAATTATAATTTAACAGCTCTTTTATGTCAATTTTTCTACTTAAAAGTTTATAAAACTGCAATCCATAGACCAAAATAAACAAGGGAATAATATAGTTTGAGTTAAAAGGATAGCTAAAGGTTGTTAGTATAAAAAGCAAAATTATACTAGCATCAATTTTCTGAATGGTAAAAAAATATTTTTCTAAATTATTAACTTTGATATATTTCATTTAATTTTTTTATATAAACTTCCATACTATATTCTTGGGTAAATGACCCATAAGCATTATTTGCTAACATATTTCTTTTTTCTGGGTCGTTTATTAGTGTCAAAATTTTTTCGGATAATTGCTTTGCATTTTGTTTTTCAAATAATATACCGTTAATATTATCTTGTATCAATTCTGCTGGTCCTTCTATATTGCTTGCAATTACAACTGTTTTTGTCTTAAAAGCCTCTAAAATCACAATCCCAAATCCTTCCCAAAGTGATGGCAAAATAAAAATATCTGATAAACTATAATATATATCTATATTTTTTTTAAATCCTTTAAACGATACTAAATGATTAATTTTCAGCCTCCGAGCTGTTTTTTCTAAACTTTTTCTTAACGAGCCATCTCCTACAATGTTCAAAATAAATCCCTGCCTTAAATTCTCGTTTTTTAAAATACTCACAGCTTTTAATAGTGTTGATACTGATTTTTCCTTTTCTAATCTGCCTACAAATAACAGCCTAACTATTTTGTTCGGCTTTATCGTTATTTTTAACTTTTTAAATGGAATAGCATTTGCCAAAAGATGAGACCTCTCTTTAGGTATTTTTAACCTGTTTAACACATGGTTTTCTACAGATTTAGAAATTGAAATTACTTGGGCGTCTTTAACAATTTTTAAAAACAAAAAAGAATATAATTTAAAAAATATTTTATCAAGAATATTTTTTTTATGGTAAGTACTGTGTATAGTGCAGAATATTTTTGCGCTTATATTCCTCGCAGACCATATTCCTAATAAATCTGCATGACCCAAATGCGTGTGAATTATATCCGGCTTAATTTTTACAATATACGCTTTGAGTTGTTTTATAATCGATAAAGAAAAAGCTATTCGTTTTACTTTTATTCTGTCGTCTAAATAAGGAATTAGGTCAGTTTTGTTCTTAAAATAAATAATATGTACTTCATTGTTTTCTATCTGCATATTACTTATATTGAGCAACAGCTTTTCTGCACCGCCAATTCCAAAAGCTGTAATTATATGTATTATTTTCATTAATTAAACGTTTTTTGTTCTTTATATAAGTTCTGAATAAAGAAAAATAATATCCAAACAGGTGCGTGATAAAAGTCTGAAATTATTATTAAATGTAAAAAAGATGTGATTGCCGAAAATAATATAAAGTTTCTAATAGGCTCGTCTATTCTCATAATTTTTTGAATTAAAATTCTCATAAAATATATAAATAACAGAAACGCTATTATTCCTACATCTGACAATATAGTTAGATAAACGCTTAAATAACCCTCTCTGTCTTCGTTTACGCCAAAGCCAGGACCATTTCCTAAAAAAGGACTTTTTATAAAATTAGATAATGCTCTTTGCCATTGCTTAAGCCTTTGTCCGCTAGAGCTATAAGACCCTGTTTCGTTAAATAATATTTTATTAACAAAGTTTTTAACTTCTTGAGGCATTTCTATATCAAAAAGAAAGATAACAATTGATGCAAAAATTATGGCGACGAAAATTTTTAAAACTACAGAAATTTGTTTTACAGAAATTTTATACTTTTTTAAAATATTTATTATAAAAATGATACAAACTGCCAAGATGGGAAGTGTCATTCCAGCACTAGAAAACAAAAAAAAGTGACATAAGATAAAAATAAATAATACTCCGATATGTTTTTTTATAGAGCTATTAAAATTTAAGTAATATAGAGTAATTCCAAAATAAATGTTATAAAAAATAGCCATGCTCCCTGGCTCTTCTGCAACCCCACCTACTCTTTTAAAACCCCATCGGATGTAATAATCCATATTGCTTGTTTTTCCATTTACGTCTGAAAACAATCTTCTCAAGCTAAAGTCAAAAAAATTTATCCCTATAAAGTCAATAATTATTATTAAAGAAACCGCTAAAAAAGACCAATATATAATTTTAGCAACTTCTATAGTCGATATTTTTAATAATTTAAAGACGTATTTAGATAAAAAGAAATACAATAAAACAGCGTTAGTATATGCCAACGAGTGATTAAAGCTTCTTTGGTTTCTAGTCCCAAAAAGAAAACTAACCCACACTAATATAAGAAACCCAATAAGAAGCGAGTCTTCACTTAAAAGCCAGTTGTTTTTGATTTTTTTGTTTTTAAAAACAGATATAACCGCTACAAAAAATAAGATTAGATTGATGAGTACAGGAATTCTTAACCAATCACCTAATGCGAAAAAACTTGTAAACGGTGCAAAAAAAACAAAAAGATAAAAAAGTTTCTTAAGCATTAAAATTAAGCATTTTTATTTTTTTTAAATATAGCTACTTCTAATTTTTAATATAGTTAAGGGAATAACCTAAAATATCAATTTGATTAGCTTCGCCAATTTGTTACTCTAATTTTAGAAAAAAATGACAGCTCGTTTATTGTCTGAATACCATAAAATATAAATCTTAAAAACATGCAAAAAATGAAACGAGATTATCATTTAAACGCAACAACGAATTTACAATTAAGATGTGATATTAAAAATAGTAATTTGGCATTTTTTTAAGATGTAAAAAACAATTGTAAACTTTTAAAAATAAAATCTTAACTTTGGCGAATAAAATAGTTGTAAGAATCAAACAACTTTTTTTTTTAAAAACTTTACAATAAGCAATGAAAAGGCATTGGTTTTTTTGTTGCTTTTTTGTGAATTTAATTTTAAATATTAACTACACTTACCTATAAGAAGAATGTCAAATATTTTATATAAAAGTATTGAAAACCTATCCGTAGTTTGGTTTGAAAACAGCAATGAATATTTAGTTTTAGAAAACACTACCGCCGAAGTATTAAAACTCTTAAACAACGGCAAATCGGTTGACCATATTGCTAAAATCTTGACAAATAAAATAGATGCTCCATTAGACAAAGTCTCTGATTTTATTTTGAATGTCAAAGAGGAAATTTACACTAAAAAAATCCGAAAAAAGCCTATATTAAATAAAGATGATAAAAATATTTTAACTCCTATAGAATACAAACATATTAAATTTTATAAGATAAATAATCTATTGTTTAAAATGAATTTTTTAAGCAAAAAAGAATTGAGTTATATACATCCAAGTATTGCACATTTAGAAATAGACAGCAAGAAAAATTCTGATCATGAATTTAATTTTTTTATTCATAACAAATACATGTATTTATATGTTGATAACGAGTTTATCGGTCTTTGGGATGTTAATAATACTCATTTTTTTCAAGGTAAGTTTTCAATGGAACTTATTCAAAAAATTCATAGAAAAAAAGAAGACGAATGGATGGGAGTTTTTCATGCCTCTGCGGTAAGTAATGACAAAAAATCTGTCCTATTTTTAGGAGATTCTGGTAACGGAAAAAGCACGTCTCTAGCTCTATTACAAGCAAATGGATTTAGGTGTATAGCGGACGACTTTGTGCCTGTTGATATTAAAAAAAAAGAAGTTTACAGCTTTCCTGCTGCTATTTCAATAAAAAAAAACGGGGTAAAAAATTTGATTAAAATATATCCAGAATTAAATTCTACTAAAGAGTATGATTTGATTAGATTAAACAAAATTGTAAAATATTTACCTCCGAACAACGACGACTTTTTTTTGAGTCTACCCTGTAGAGAAATTGTTTTTATAAAATATGAAATAGGCTCGGAGCTTATA
This sequence comes from uncultured Polaribacter sp., assembly GCA_963422315.1. GTDB lineage: Bacteria > Bacteroidota > Bacteroidia > Flavobacteriales > Flavobacteriaceae > Polaribacter. The sequence continues at coordinate 1,758,975 of OY729423.1, read as the reverse complement.
TTTTCTAAAATATCAAAAATTGAAGCCTTTCAAAAGCTAGTCCCAGACTCTTGGATTTCGCCTATAAAAGAAAATGTCGAACAGTTTTTAAATTGGTTTGAGAAATTAAATTGTTATCAATTGATTTATTCGGATAATGATAAAATGATACGTAAAGTTTCAAAAATATTTAACAATGAACTTTAAAAAGACATTATTTTTTATCGGAAAATGCTTAACCATAAATAGTGTTGCTAAAAATAAAATATCAATTGAAAACGAGCTAAAAGCAAACTCTACGATTGGGATGCAGTTGTAAGAGTTAGCACTGGTCATTATGTACTTCCAGCCTTATATTGTAGTTTAAAAAAAGCCAATTTTTTAGATTATTTACCTGAAGATTTGGTCGGATATATGAAATATATTACCGACTTGAATAGAGATAGAAATCAACAAATTATTATTCAAGCTAAAGAAATTAACGAGCTGTTGTTAGCTAACGATATTTCGCCTGTTTTTATAAAAGGAGTAGGAAACTTATTAGAAGGATTGTACTACGACATCGGAGAAAGAATGATGTATGATATTGATTTTATAGTTTCAAAAAAAAATTACTTAAAAACTATATCAATTTTAAAAGAAAACGGCTACAGCGAACTAAATAAAAACAAACATCCTTTTGTTCATATAAGACATTACACAAGAATAGTAAAAAAAAACAGAATTGCTGCTTTGGAGGTACACCATCAATTAACTACAAACAAATATTCTAACTATTTTAACTATAATTTAGTCTCTAAAGATATTATTTCAAACAATAATTCAGAAAAATTTATCAGTCTAAAAAACCAACTGTGTTTATCTATTATATCATTTTATATTAATGATAATGGAGTTTTATTTAAAAGTGCATCTTTAAAAGACTCTTACGACATTTTTATGTTATCTCAAAAAACAGATGCAAAAAAAGCTGTCAATAGTATTGAAAAAATAAATAAATATCTGAATTTTTATTTGGCTTCTTCCTACTATTTAATGGGCAAACCAAACTCGTTAATTTATAACAAAAACAAAAGAACAGAAAATTATATTAAAACCTTTCATAAATACTTACAGAAAACACCTAAAAGAAGGATAAAATTTTTACAATTATATCTTTTAGTTAACCATAAATTATCAAATTTGACGAGGGTTATATCAGATAAAAAAATGAGAATGTGGTTTTTTGAATTGTATGGGAACAAAATAAAATCAATAGGTATTAGAAATAGAGAAAGAAGTTAAGACACCGCTAAAATTTTTAAAATAAAAAAATAATTTTCTAAAACAGAATAACAGATTTATCTTAAAGTTATTGATAATCAGAGTATTATATAAATTTAAGAAATTTTTAAATAAAGTTCTTATATTTGTCCTATTATAATTATTACAAAAATGTTGCAAGAAACAGTTCCGAGTAATAAACAAAAGCTATCGTTTGAGGAATTTAAAAAGCAAGTCTTAAACGATTACAAGACGGCAAGAATAAGTCGAGAGTGTAGTTTGTTAGGGCGTAAAGAAGTTTTGAGTGGAAAAGCACAATTTGGAATTTTTGGCGATGGTAAAGAAATTCCACAATTAGCGATGGCTAAAGCCTTCAGAATTGGAGATTTTAGGTCTGGTTATTATAGAGATCAAACATTTATGATGGCAATCGGAGAGTTTACGGCACAGCAATTTTTTGCAGGGCTATATGCTCATACAGATATAAAAGCAGACCCAATGTCAGCTGGAAGACAAATGGGCGGGCATTTTTCAACTCATAGCTTGAACGAAGACGACTCGTGGAAAGACCTTACAAATCAATATAATTCTAGTTCTGATATTTCGCCTACTGCTGCTCAAATGCCTCGTCTATTAGGGTTAGCACAAGCGTCTAAAATATATAGGACAGAAGAAAATTTACCACACCGAGATAAATTTTCTAAAAATGGGAACGAAATTGCTTGGGGAACCATTGGAAATGGAAGCACGAGCGAAGGAATATTTTTTGAAACAATAAATGCTGCTGGGGTATTACAAGTGCCGATGATAGTAAGCGTTTGGGACGATGACTACGGAATATCTGTACCTGCAAAACACCATACTACAAAAGAAAGTATCTCAGAAATTTTGGAAGGCTTTAGAAGAACTAACGACAAAAAAGGATACGAAATATTTGTCGTAAACGGCTGGGATTATGTCCAGCTAATTGATATTTATAATAAAGCAGCAAAAATTGCAAAAGAAGAATATGTTCCTGTTTTGATACACGTAAAAGAATTAACACAACCTTTAGGACACTCTACTTCCGGCTCTCACGAAAGGTATAAAACTAAAAAGCGACTGAATTGGGAAAGAGACCACGACTGCATAACAAAAATGCGAAATTGGATTATAGACTTTGAATTAGAAACAGATACTGGTAAAATTTTGCGTTTTGTAGACTCAGAAAAAGAATTAGTACAATTAGAAAAAAAAGCTAAAGAAGAAGTTATACTAGCAAAAAAAACAGCCTGGAATATATACCTCAATGAAATAAAATATTCTAGATCTATTTCAGCAAAAATAATGTCAAAAATTTCTTTAAAAAGTAAAAATAGTAGTATTATAGACAAACTAAAAACCGACCTATTAAAAATAAAAGAGCCTTTAAAAAAAGATGTTCTGTCTGCTTCTAGAAAAACTTTACGATACATAAGAAATGAAGATTATATAGAAAAAATAGTTCTACAAAAATTTATAAAAAACACCATGAAGGACGCTAATCAGAAGTACTCTTCGCTTTTAATTAGCGAATCTAATAGTAGCGTTTTAAACATCTCGGAAGTTAGTCCTATATATTCTAATGACAAAACTTTAGTAGATGCAAGAATTGTTATTAGAGATAACTTTGATGCAATTCTAAAAAAGCACAAAGAGGTATTAATTTTTGGGGAAGATACTGGGCTTATCGGCGATGTTAATCAAGGTTTAGAAGGTATTCAAAAAAAACATGGAGAGGTTCGCGTTGCAGACACCGGAATTAGAGAGGCAACAATTATTGGACAAGGAATAGGTTTAGCGATGCGTGGTTTTAGACCAATTGCTGAAATACAATATTTAGATTATTTAATATATGCACTTCAAACTATGAGTGATGATTTAGCAACACTTCGCTACCGAACCTTTGGAAAGCAAAAAGCACCAGTAATTATTAGAACACGAGGTCATAGATTAGAAGGAATTTGGCATGCAGGTTCGCCAATGGGAGGTATTATAAACAACATTAGAGGAATTCATGTATTAGTTCCGAGAAATATGACAAAAGCCGCCGGGTTTTACAATACTTTATTAGAAGGCGACGACCCCGCTTTGGTTATAGAACCCCTTAATAGTTATAGATTAAAAGAAGAGTTGCCAGATAATTTAGGCGAGTTTAAAACTCCCATAGGTGTAGTTGAAATAGTTAAAAAAGGAAAAGATATAACCGTAGTGTCTTACGGCTCTACTCTAAAACTTGTCCAAGAGGCTGCTAAAGAGCTTCTGCAAATAGACATTGATGTTGAAATTATTGATGCACAAAGTTTATTACCATTTGACTTAAATTCCGACTGCACTAAAAGTTTAAAAAAAACCAATAGACTATTAATCGTAGATGAGGATGTCCCCGGAGGTGCTTCAGCTTATATTTTACAACAAATTTTAGAAAACCAAAACGGATATATGTATTTAGACAGCAAACCTTCAACTCTAACTTCTAAAGAACATAGACCTGCCCACGGCACAGACGGAGAATACTTTTCAAAACCTTCTACAGAAGATGTTTTTGAAAAAGTATATGAAATAATACACGAAGCAAACCCAAGTAAGTTTAAAAAACTATACTAATCACTAATCACTAATCGCTAATCGCTAATCACTAACCACTAATCACTAAAAATGAAAAAGTCAATATATATTTTAGGAATAGAGTCATCTTGCGATGATACTAGTGCATCTGTTAGTTGTGATGCAAAAATTATAAGTAATATTACCGCAAATCAAATAATTCATTCAAAATACGGCGGAGTTATCCCAGAGTTAGCTTCTCGGGCACATCAGATAAATATTATTCCTGTTGTAGAAGAGGCGACTTCACAGGCAAATATTAACAAAAAAGACATAGACGCAGTCGCCGTTACACAAGGTCCTGGACTTATTGGCTCTTTGTTAGTCGGCACTTCTTTTGCAAAATCTCTGTCTATTGGTCTAAATGTTCCTTTTATTTATGTAAACCACCTTCAAGCACATATCCTAGCACATTTTATTGAAGACGAAAATTCTAAAACTCCGTCTTTTCCTTTTTTATGCCTAACCGTTAGCGGCGGTCATACCCAAATTGTAAAGGTTTCTAATTATTTTGAAATGGAAATTTTAGGACAAACATTAGACGATGCAGCAGGCGAAACATTCGATAAAGCGGCTAAAATTTTAGGATTATCATACCCCGGTGGTCCTATAATTGACAAGCTCGCTCGCCACGGCAACCCAATGGCTTTTTCTTTTACCAAACCAAAAGTTAATGCCCTTGACTTTAGCTTTAGCGGACTAAAAACTGGAATTTTGTATTTTATTCAAAAACAACTGAAAAACGAACCGAATTTTGTTCGCAACAACTTACAAGACCTTTGCTCGTCAATACAATACACTATAATTGAAATTCTAATGGACAAACTAAAAGCCGCTGTAAAACTTACCGGTATAAAACAAGTTGCAATTGCTGGCGGAGTTTCTGCAAATTATGAATTTAGAAAAAAATTAAACCTATCGGAAGAAAATCACGGCTGGACTACATACGTTCCGAAATTAGAATACACCACTGACAATGCCGCAATGATAGCAATTACCGGATATTTAAAATACAAAATAAAAGATTATTCTAACTTTTCTTCTACCGCGAAAGCAAGGCTTAAACTAAACAAATAACGCAATATGAAAAGCTTAAAAAACAGAGGCTCATTCTGTATATTATATGCTCTTTTGTGGATTGCCTACTTTCTATTTGCTCGTGCTATCTTTCTAATATTTTACTTTAATAAAACTAAAGATTTAGATTTTTTAACCATTATAAAAACTTTTTTCTACGGATTTAGTTTAGACAGTTCTTTTACTGCTTATTTGTGCTTCGTTCCTTTTTTCTTGTTAATATTTTCGGCGTTTTTTAGTTCTAAAATTATTGCAACAATCATTAAATACTACACCGCTATTGTTTTATTATTTCTAAACCTAATGCTTATAATTGACTCAAATTTATACGGCTACTGGGGCATAAGAATAGACAATACTTTTTTAAAATACCTAAACACCCCAAAGGCTATGATTGCTTCGTCTTCTGTGTTTCAAATTTTTTTCGGAATTGTCCTCTGGGTAATGTTTTCTGTTTTATTTATTAAATTATTCCACAAGCTATCAGTTATAACAATTGAAAAAATAGAAAAAAGGTTTTGGACACAATCTTTACTTTTTTTTATGATAACCGCCTTTTTAATAATTCCCGCAAGAGGAGGTTTGCAAACTATACCTGTCAATCAAAGTAATGTGTATTTTTCGAGCAATATGTTTGCAAATCATGCTTCTATAAATTTTATTTGGAATTTTTTTGATGCCCTTTATAAAAGCACCGACGACCACAATCCTTATAAGTTTTTTGACGACAATACGGCTCAAAAAATTATAAATAAAAGAAAAAACAAACTCGTAGAAAGCGATAATTACCACATACTAAATACCTCAAAACCGAATGTAATTCTAATTATTTGGGAAAGTCTAACTTATAAGTTAGTAGGGTCTTTAGGAGGTGAACCCAATGTTACAGTAAACCTTAATAAATTATCCAAAGAAGGAATATTATTTACTAATTTTTATGCAAATGGCGACCGTACGGACAAAGGAATCCCAGCAATTTTTAGTGGCTATTACCCTCAACCGACAAAAAGCATAATGAAATCGCCGAGCAAAACACGAAGCCTTCCGATGCTTCCAAGCAAAATGATAAACATAGGCTACGACACTTCTTTCTATTACGGAGGCGACTTAAGCTTCGGAAATATGAATACCTATCTGCGAAACGCCGGAATAAACAGCTTTATAGACGGAGGTTATTTTGATAAAAAAAACTGGAACTCTAAATGGGGAGTGCATGACCACGTTCTTTTTAAACATTTTTCTAAAAACCTTAAATACAAACAAAAATCGCCTTTCTTTAAAATAATATTAACCCTCACAAGCCACGAACCTTTTGAAATAATTGGCGAGTATAAATTCGGAAAAGACACCGAAGAAAATAAATTTAGAAGTGCTCATGCTTATACTGACAAAATAATTGGAGACTTTATAAACTTTGCAAAACAGCAAGAATGGTATAAAAACACCCTAATTATTATTACGTCCGATCACGGACACCAACATCCTAAACACAAAGGACATTATAATTCGCCAAAAAAATTTAAAATTCCTATGCTTTGGCTCGGCGGTGCTTTAAATAAAAAAGGAATAAAAATAAATAATATTTCTACCCAAATAGACCTCCCTTTTACCTTATTAGACCTGCTAAATGAAGATAATAAGGACTTTGTTTTTAGTAAAAATATTTTTAATAATTCCGATGAGCAATACGCTCATTATATCTTTAACAAAGGCTTTGGAATACTTACTGAAAAAGAAGTTTTTGTATTCGATTTTACCAATAATAATCCGATAATTTCAGAAGGAGAAAACGTATTGCAAATAGATTCTTTAGGAAAAGCCATAAGCCAAAACGCTTATAATGATTTTTTGGAAAGAAAATAAGGCTATATAGTTTTGAGTTTTTTCTAATTTTGCATAATTTTATTTATAACTCAAAGTGCAGAGATGCAAAATATTGCGTCTCTATACTAACAAACTTAAATATGACAATCCCACCAAAAATATCGCTAAGTAAAGTAGAAACAAAATGGTATGACTACTGGACAAAAAACGACTATTTTAATTCTACCCCAGATGAAAGAGAAAGCTATACTATTGTAATTCCGCCGCCTAACATTACGGGTGTTTTACATATAGGGCATATTTTAAATAACACAATTCAAGATGTATTAATTCGCCGAGCTCGTATGTTAGGGAAAAATGCCTGCTGGGTTCCTGGAATTGACCACGCCTCAATTGCTACAGAAGCAAAGGTAGTTGCCAAACTAAAAGAACAAGGAATTCAAAAAAAAGAACTTACCAGAGATGAGTTTATAGAACACGCATTTAATTGGAAAAACAAATACGGAGGAATTATATTAGAACAACTCAAAAAAATAGGTGCTTCTTGCGATTGGAAAAGAACTGCTTTTACAATGGACTCAAATATGTCTGAATCTGTGATTAAAGCTTTTGTAAATTTATATAACAAAGGATTAATTTATAGAGATTTTCGAATTGTAAATTGGGATCCCGAAGCCAAAACTACCTTATCTAACGAGGAAGTAATTTATGAAGAAAGGCAAGGCAAACTTTATTTTATAAAATATAGAATAGAGGGTTCGAAAGACAGTTTAACTATTGCCACCACACGCCCTGAAACTATTTTTGGAGATACAGCAATTTGTATCAATCCTAACGATAAACGTTTCTCACACCTAAAAGGTAAGAAGGCAATTGTCCCAATTTGTAACAGAGTCGTTCCTATTATTGAGGACGAATATGTAGATGTAAATTTTGGTACGGGTTGTTTAAAAGTAACTCCAGCACACGATGAAAATGATAGAACATTAGGAGAAAAACACAATTTAGAAATTATAGATATTTTTAACGATGATGCTACTTTAAATTCTTACGGCTTACACTACAAAGACAAGGATAGGTTTGCTACTCGCAAAGAAATTGCTAAAGAATTAAAAGAGAAAGAACTTTTAACAAAAACAGAAATTTATGTAAATAAAGTAGGGACTTCTGAACGGACAAGAGAAATTGTAGAGCCAAAACTATCAAAACAGTGGTTTTTAAAAATGAAGTCGTTAGTACAACCTGCTATAAACTCTGTATTAGATGAAAATCCTGATATAGATTTTTTTCCTAAAAAGTTTAAAAACACTTATCGTCATTGGATGGAAAACATACGCGACTGGAATATTTCTCGCCAGCTATGGTGGGGACATCAAATTCCAGTGTTTTATTTCGGAAATGGAAATGAAGATTTTGTAGTAGCAGAAACAATAGAAAAGGCATTGGTTTTGGCAAAAGAAAAAACCAAAAATTCCACTTTAACGACAAAAAATCTAATACAAGATAAAGACACTTTAGACACCTGGTTTTCTTCTTGGCTTTGGCCTATATCGGTTTTTGACGGCATAAACAACCCAAAGAATAAAGATTTTAAATATTACTACCCAACAGATGTTTTAGTTACAGGACCCGATATTTTGTTCTTTTGGGTTGCTAGAATGATTATTGCTGGATTCGAATTTAAAAATGAAAAACCTTTTAAAGGTGTTTATTTCACAGGGTTAGTTCGCGATAAGCATAGGCGTAAAATGTCGAAATCGCTTGGAAACTATCCAGACGCATTAAAATTAATTGAAGACTACGGTGCTGATGGTGTACGAGTTGGGTTGCTTTTGAGTTCTTCTTCAGGCAACGACTTAATATTTGATGAAAATTTATGTAAACAAGGAAAAAGTTTTGCAAATAAAATTTGGAACACATTTCGTTTAATAAAAAGCTGGGAAATTAATCCTAATATACGGCAAACAGAAGCAGCAAGAATCGGATTAACTTGGTATGAAAACACTTTTTATAAAACATTATCCGAAATAGAAAGTAGCTATTCTAAATATAGATTGTCAGATGTTTTGATGTCGGTTTATAAATTAATTATGGATGATTTTTCTTCACAGTTGTTAGAAATTGTTAAGCCAGAATACAAGCAGCCGATAGACAAAAAAACTTATGATGCAGTAATTGACATTTTAGAAAATAATTTAAAAATTTTACATCCATTTATGCCATTTTTGACTGAAGAAATTTGGCAACATATTGCAAAAAGAAAAGTTGAAGATGCTTTGATTATTACTAAATATCCACAACAAAAAAAGTTCGATACTACGGTAATTACTGATTTTGAATTTATAGCAAATGTCGTTTCAAACATTAGGACAATTAGAAAAGAGAAAAATATTCCTTTTAAAAATAGCATAGAGCTGTTTGTTATTAATAATAAAAATGTTTCTAAAAATTTTGATGTTGCTATAAAAAAACTAACGAATACTTCTGCTATAAAATACGTTTTAAAAAAAGTTGACGGAGCTTCCTTTAGAGTGGAATCTAACGAATATTTCGTGCCTATTTCTAACACTAATATCGATGCAAAAGCAGAAAAGGAAAAACTTAGTAAAGAGTTAAAAAGAGCAGAAAATTTTTTGTTAAGTATTCAAAAAAAACTTTCAAACGAGCGTTTTATAAATAATGCCGAGTCAAAAATCGTCGATTTAGAGCGAAAGAAAGAAGCCGATGCTATTGCAAAAATTGAGACTATTAAAATTAGCTTAAAGAGTTATTAAAGGGGTTTTTCTCGAAAATGGAGTGTTTTAAAAACCGAAGAACTTAAATGAGAGTTTTATCAGAAAAAGCGTAAAAGGAATAAATTTTATGAAGAATCTGAAAAAAATTATTCAATCAAAAAAATATTTGTAAGTAAAAAAAATAAAAGTAAATTTGCGGTCTTAAAAATTTTGACACAATGAAAAAGGGAATCCATCCAAAAAATTATAGAATGGTAGCGTTTAAAGATATGTCTAACAATGATGTTTTTTTAACACGTTCTACGGTTAGCACGAAAGAGACTTTAAAAATAAAAGAAGTTGAGTATCCTTTAGTTAAGTTAGAAATATCTAAAACATCTCATCCCTTTTATACTGGCAAATCTAAACTTGTTGATGTTGCAGGACGAATAGATAAGTTTAGAAGTAAATATTCTAAAGTTAAAAAGTAGTTTTATTTATGCAGTTGTTTTATTTTTATTCTAAAAGCTGCAAAAACTAATGTCATTACAGGGCTAAGCCAGTTGAAAATTGCATAAAAAAAGTAGTCTGCAACGCTTACGCCTAACACTCCGTATTGGTAGGCTCCGCAAGTGTTCCAAGGAATTAATACTGAAGTTACGGTGCCGGAGTCTTCTAAAGTTCTGCTCAAATTTTCTGGTGCTAAACCTTTGTCTTCATAAGCTTTTTTAAACATTTTACCTGGCACAACGATAGATAAATATTGATCTGAAGCAGTTATATTTAAAGCGAAACAACTAGCAACAGTACTAGTAAACAGTCCGAAAACTGATGATCCTAATTTTAATAATTCTTGGCTTATTTTAGATAGCGCACCTATAGCTTCCATTACTCCGCCAAAAACCATAGCACAAATAACTAACCAAATTGTATTTAACATTCCGCTCATACCTCCTGATGTAAACAAGCCATTTAATTCTTTGTTTGAAGTTTCTATCACAAGGTCTACTGTCATTGCGTCCATTATGGTTTTATACGCTGAATTAAATGTTATTATATCTTCTCTGGATAATTTTTTTATAATTTCTGGCTGTGTAAAAACAGCGACTATTCCTGCTAATAAGGTTCCTACTAACAGGGCTAACAGAGGCTGAATTTTTTTTACAATCATAAAAATCACTATAGCTGGAACTATAAATAAAAATGGAGAAACATTAAATTCTAAGCCTATTGCTTTTAGTTTATCTGAAATGTCTGGCATATTGTTAGCACTTTTCATTAATCCAATTATTATAAAAGTCGTTAGAGTTATTAGTATTGTAGGGATTGTAGTAAAAGACATGTATTTTATATGGCTAAACAACTCGCCACCTGCCATTGCAGGAGCTAAATTTGTTGTATCTGACAAAGGGGACATTTTATCTCCGAAATAAGCTCCAGACAATACTGCCCCTGCCGTTACTCCAGATGAAATTTCTAGAGTTTCTCCGATGCTAACTAATGCTATACCTACTGTAGCAGAAGTTGTCCAAGAGCTACCTGTTGCTATAGAAACAATCGCGCATACTATTACGGAAGTTGCCAAAAATATAGTAGGGTTTAATATTTTAAGACCATAGTATATCATCGAAGGAATAATCCCACTTATCAACCATGTTCCAGCTAAAGCACCGACCATTAACAAAATTAGTATTGCATTAGAAGTAGATTTAATGTTTTCTGAAACCTCTTCCATCATTTGTTTATAAGAAACTTTATTCTTAAAGCCTACTAAAGCTGCAACCGCTGCCGATATTAGTAATATAAACTGGTTACTTCCGCCTAATGAGTCGTCGCCATAAACAAAAAATACATTATAAAATAAAAGTATTACTAAAATTAAAATAGGGAATATAGCCTCTAAAATATTTAAGCCTTTATTTTTTATTATTCGCTGATATTTTATTTCTGTTGGCTTAATATTTTGACTTTTCATACTTAATAAGTAAGTGCTTTTTTAAAAAATTGAGAGACTATAAAAATTATTGTGGAAATATATTATTTTTTCAAAAAAACAATATTAAGTGTTTTTAAATTGATAATTCCAGTTATTATAAACAATATTTTGACTTGCAAATTTACAAAATATATTGATACTATTTTTTGACAATTTTAAGACTGTTGCATAATTCTCTCATTTTTATTATTTCTTCAATAATTTAATGTGCCTCTAATTGCTTCTTAATTTTTCTTGCTCGTAAATCGCATAAGCTATCTGCCAAGGTAGGGTGTTTTTGTAATTTCATAATATAAAAATACAAATTATGATTAACAAATATATAAATCAAAAATTAATACTTTTTGGCTATATTCTAAATTATGACTGCATTAGTGTTTGTTTTCCATATCTCCCAAGTCTCTTGTCCTGCAAAGGCAAAGTAGGCAAATTCCTTTAATCGTTGGTTGCTATTCTTTATACGTTCAAGTATCATAAACCAGTTCATGTAATTTTGCAGATATTTTGTTGCTACGCCGTTAAAGGGCTTCATCCATTCTCTTAATCTTTTAGCAGTATTGTTTACATTTTGTACGTGATACACTTTGTTTTTTACTCTCTGTCCTTTTGATACATTAAACTTTTTGTGATGTATGTTATTACTTTTAGCAAATGCTGTATAGGAGCGATGAGCATCTGTACAAAGGGTTTCTACTTTATCTAATTTTCTGGCAAATACAGCTTCTAAATCTTTCTTGCTTATACGCCCTCTTGTCGCTACTTTGAGTTCTTTGTTGTCGATTCTGTCACAGGTAACAACAACTGCTATTTGCTCATTACTAATACCCCGCTTAATAGCTTTACTGCCACGTTTTCGTGGTTTTCTATCTAGCTCTCTATTTCCCTTGCTAGATTCTAAAAAGAAAATATCATCACTCTCTGTAATGCCTTCAAAACCATTAGGATATGCTTGTTTAAAAGAACTTAGAACCTTGTGTCGCCAATCAAAGGATGTTTGAATGCTAATGTTTGTTTGTTCTGCACATTTCTTAATAGAATAACCCATAAGCATATTATATAAATAGGTGGGTAATAATTCAGGTTTTTTTAACCCAAAAATGACTTTACCCGTCGTATTTCTGAAATACTTTTTACAATCTTTGCAATAATAACGTTGCACTCCTTTGCTCTTGCCATTAGCACGAATGTTATCCCTCTTACAATGAGGGCAGTTGATAGATTGCTTAACACTTGATGTTGCTAAAAGGCTAAATGTATCATCTGTATCTGTTGAAATTAGTAATAAAAGCTCATTAACTATGGCTTGACGACTTGTCGAATCAAGACTTTTAAAGTATTCTGTAAAGTTTTTAGGTATCATTTTGTAAAGTTTTAGCAAATATACAACTTATTTAAGTCTTATGTTAGAATATAGCCTACTTTTTTTAACTTTTTGCTATGCAACGGTCTTAAAATGCTTTAAGAAGGTAAAAAAGAATTTTTAAGACTTATTCGTTTATAATTATTAGTAATTTTGCCCAACAACTTATAAAGCATTATGAACTCATTAAAAAACAAGAATTACGAAATCATTTTAGGTTGGTTATCTTTCGTTATTGCACTAATTACTTACACTTTAACACTCGAGCCTACGGTTAGTTCTTGGGATTGTGGGGAATATATTTCTACTTCGGTTAAGCTACAAGTTGGGCATCCGCCAGGTGCTCCTTTGTTTCAAATGTTAGGTGCTTTCTTCGCAATGTTTACATCAGAAGCGACCGAAATAGCCAAAATGATAAATTTTATGAGTGCTTTAGCGAGTTCCTTTACTATTTTATTTATGTTTTGGACTATTACAAATTTGGCAAAAAAACTCGCCTTAAAGTCTGGTGAAATATCCGATGCACAATACATTTCTATTTTAGGAAGCGGATTTGTAGGCTCTTTAGCTTATACCTTCTCAGACAGCTTTTGGTTTAGTGCTGTTGAAGCTGAAGTCTATGCAATGTCGTCTTTCTTGATGTCTCTTTTGTTTTGGTTAGGTCTAAAATGGGAAAGCGAAATAAACTCTCCGAGAGGAAACAAATGGTTAATATTAATATGCTTCGTCGTGGGTCTGTCTTTTGGCGTTCATATACTATCTTTACTAGTAATTCCAGCAATTGTAATACTATATTTCTTTAAAACATATAAAAACATAAACATAAAGACAACAGCTGTTGCTACAATAATTTCTATTTTAGTGTTAGCATTAGTTTTTAAATTTATATTTCCTTTTACTTTAAGATTTTTTAGTGTTTCGGAATTGTTTTTTGTAAATAATATCGGAATGCCGTATAACTCCGGAAGCATAATCGCTGCCATTATTCTAATTATTTCATTCTACTTCGGATTAAAATATACACATAAGCATAAGAAAGCAACCTTAAACACACTTATACTTTCTATAATGTTTATTATGATTGGTTTTTCGTCGTGGATGATGTTGCCAATAAGGTCAAATGCAAACACGGTTATTAACGAAAACAATCCTTCTAGTACTCGCGAGTTGTTAGCATATTATGAGCGAGAACAATATGGAGATGCTAATATTTTTTACGACACTTACTATTCTAACTCTTATGAAAAAGAACAAGACAGAGATAATCCTTATATAGACGGCAAACCGAAGTATGAGAAAAAAAATGGGAAGTACGAAATAGTAAATAAATATAAAAAAACAGTACCGAACTGGTCGGACAAGCACAAAGGATTTATTCCGCGAATGGTAAATCCTTCATCCGAAAAGCTTTATAAACAAATTGCTGGAATTCCTTTAATCAGTAAGCGACGACCGACCTTTACGGAGAATTTAAAATTTATGTTTAGCTTTCAATTTGGGTATATGTACGGCAGATACTTCATGTGGAACTTCGTCGGACGACAAAACGATGTTTTAGGAAAATTAGACATATTCAACGGAAACTGGATTAGTGGTATTTCTTTTATAGACGAAGCAAGGCTCGGTTCTCAAAAAAATCTTCCAACGGAAATTACCGAAAATAAAGGAAGAAACAAATACTACTTTCTGCCGTTAATACTCGGAATAATAGGCTTACTATACCAATTAAAATGGGATAAAAAAAACTTCTTTACTTTAAGTCTATTATTTGTATTTACTGGCTTCGCAATTATATTTTATACAAACCCAAAGCCTTTTGAGCCAAGAGAAAGAGACTATGCAATAGTCGGCAGCTTTTACATCTTTGCCGTGTGGATAGGACTCGGAGTATTGGCTCTTTTCGAATACTTAAAGCACATAGGAAACAAAAAAATAATATCAATTGCCGTTTTTGTAATATCGCTTTTTGCCGTTCCTATTCTTATGGCTTCAGAAAACTGGGACGACCACGACCGCTCCGATAGATATACAACTCGACTAAACGCACAAGCGTATTTAGAATCTTGCGACAAAAATGCAATTATGTTTACAATAGGAGACAACGATACGTTTCCACTTTGGTATATGCAGGAAGTAGAAGGCGTTAGAACTGACATTAAGTTAGTAAACACCTCGCTCCTTTCAACAGACTGGTATATAGACCAAATGAAACGTGCAACTTATAAATCTATGCCTATTCCGTCTCAACTAACACACGAACAATATAAGTACGGAACTTTAGACATCGCATACTACCTAGAACACCCAAAACTAAAAGACTCCATTATAGACATTAAAGACTTTATGCAATGGATATCTTCTGACAGCAAAACAACTTATTATGAACTTGAAAACGGCACAAAAGAAAAGGTTTACCCAATTAATAAAGTTAGAGTCCCTGTAAATAAAGAAAAAGTTTTAGCAAGTGGAATTGTATCTCAAAAAGATGCGGATAAAATACTGCCTTATATAGACATAAACATTAAAAGCAACAGCATGTTTAAAAACAGAATTTTGATGTTAGATATTTTAGCAAACAACGACTGGGAGCGACCGATATACTTTACAGGTGGTGCTAATGCAGATGAAGAATATATATGGCTTAAAGACTATTTACAATTAGATGGACTTTCGTACAAATTAGTGCCAATCAAAACTCCAATAGGAGATAAAAGCCTATTCGATATGGGAAGAATTGACGCCAATAAAATGTATGAGAATATCAAAAAGTGGGACTGGGGCAACATAGGAGATGGAAAAATATATATAGATGAGCAAACTAAAAGAAACTCCATTTCTTTGAGAAATAGCCTATTTAGGCTGACAGAAACCTTTGCCAAAAAAGGAGACAGCATAAAAGCCATAGAAGTCTTAGATTTTTCTTTAGAGAAAATGCCGATAAAAGACTTCGGACATTATAGCTTATCTTTAGGCTACCCAGAGTTTTATTACAATTTTAATGAAATTGAAAAAGCTAGAAAAACTTCAAAAATTCTTATTAGCTTGTTTAAAGAAAAGTTGTTTTGGTTAAGCACTTTTTCTGACCGATACATTAACCTTATTTTTGATGAAATAGATACTAATCTTTATATGTACAGAAGTGTAGTGAGCGATGCTGAAAAAACAGAAACTGACAAAGAATATTTAAACGGATTAAAAAAAGAGTTTATAGATACTTTAGAGCTATTTAGCCATCTTTTACAAAATCAAGAAAAGTAATTTCTTACAGTTTTTTTACTGCTTTCGTTAAACTAACTCTAAAAAAGCTGTTACTTCTCTAAAAAATTCTTTAGGATTTTCTGCGTGGACCCAGTGTCCAGCGTTTTTAATTTCTATTATTTTTGCATTCGGGAAAGGTATTTTTATTTCTAATTCGTCTCTTTCCGTAATATAGTCGGAGTTACTTCCTTTAATAAACAAGACTTTTTTGTTATAAAAAGCATCCGTAGGCAATGCTTTACCAATCTTGTTATTATTCTCTGTTAAGGACTTTAAATTAAAACGATATCCTAACTGGTCTTTATTTTTTCGATATACATTTTTTAATAAAAACTGGCGAATACCTACCTCATGAATTAGTTCAGACATTTTTTTATCGACTAACGCCCTAGTGTTTTGTAAATTAAAATCTATTGAATTTAAGCCCTCTAAAATTGTACTATGATGTGGTTTATAAAACTTTGGAGAAATATCAACTACAACAAATTTATCAACTAACTCGGCATATTTTACAGCAAAGAACATCGCTACTTTTCCGCCCATAGAATGCCCAATTATATAAACTTTTTTTAGTTTATGATAATTTATATAATTATTTATATCTTCTGCCAAAAGCTCATAAAAAAATTCATCCGAATGAAAACTTCGTCCGTGATTTCTTTGGTCTATTAAATGGACTTCGCAGTAGTTTGAAAATTTATTTCCTAAACTTTTCCAGTTGTCACTCATTCCGAAATAACCATGTATAATTAATAAAGGAATCCCTTTTCCTTTTATTGTTGAATGTAGAATCTTATTATTCATTTTTTAAGAATTGAGTCCCCTCCGAAAAGTGTTTTTTTGTCATTTTTAAGAACTAAAAAATTTTAAAAATAGTGCATAGTTTCTGTGATTCGTTATTGGGGCTTTCTTTTTTAATCCCAAAGGGATGAAAAAATTATAGCTTAATGCAAAACCAAAAGTTTAACAAACCCCATAGGGGTGTTAAAATTAATCCGTCCATTCAAACAAATATTTTTCGTTATATTCAATTTTAAATTTTAAAAATAGTACACAGTTTTTGTGATTCGTTATTAGGGCTTTCTTCTTTAATCCCAAAGGGATGAAAAAATTATAGCTTAATGCAAACCAAAAGTTTAACAAACCCCATAGGGGTGTTAAAATTAATCCGTCCATTCAAACAAATATTTTTCGTTATATTCAATTTTAAATTTTTGAAGAAAATCAAGGTATTCTTCTTTAATCCCAAAGGGATGAAAAAATTATAGCTTAATGCAAACCAAAAGTTTAACAAACCCCATAGGGGTGTTAAAATTAATCCGTCCATTCAAACAAATATTTTTCGTTATATTCAATTTTAAATTTTTGAAGAAAATCAAGGTATTCTTCTTTAATTCCGAAGGGATGAAAAAATTATAGCTTAATGTAAACCAAAAGTTTAATAAACCCCATAGGGGTGTTAAAATTAATCCGTCCATTCAAACAAATATTTTTCGTTATATTCAATTTTAAATTTTAAAAATAGTGTACAGTTTCTGTGATTCGTTATTAGGGCTTTCTTCTTTAATCCCAAAGGGATGAAAAAATTATAGCTTAATGCAAACCAAAAGTTTAACAAACCCCATAGGGGTGTTAAAATTAATCCGTCCATTCAAACAAATATTTTTCGTTATATTCAATTTTAAATTTTAAAAATAGTGTACAGTTTCTGTGATTCGTTATTAGGGCTTTCTTCTTTAATCCCAAAGGGATGAAAAAATTATAGCTTAATGCAAACCAAAAGTTTAACAAACCCCATAGGGGTGTTAAAATTAATCCGTCCATTCAAACAAATATTTTTCGTTATATTCAATTCACCCCTTCGGAGTTGGGTTGTGGTTGTTTAATCATTTTTTCTATAATCTTTTCACCCCTTTGGGGTTGGGTTGTGGTTGTTTGATCATTTTTTCTATAATTTTTTCATCCCTTTGGGATTTTCAGTTTCTAATTTAATAGGCAATTGCCAATATTTGACTTATCGGAGTGGACTCAAAATTAAATTTTTAAAAAGCAATTATTTTAGTCTTTGTAAATACATGTTTATAACCTTTTCAATTCCTAAATACAGGCTTTCGGAGATTAATGCGTGTCCTATCGAAACTTCTAATAAATTTAAAATATTTTGTTTAAAAAACTGAATATTATCTAAACTTAAATCGTGTCCGGCATTAATTTCTAAACCTAACGAGTTTGCTAAAATGGAGGCTTTAACATAAGGTTCTATGGCGTTTTTGCTGTTATTTTCATATTTCTTTGCAAAATTTTCTGTATATAGCTCTATTCTGTCAGTCCCAGTTTTTGAAGCAGCATCTATCATCTTTAAATTTGCATCAATAAAAATAGAAGTTCTTATATCATTTTGCTTAAGTTCTTTTACTATTTCTTTTAGAAAAGATTGGTGCTTTATTGTGTCCCAGCCAGCATTTGAAGTAATTGTATCAACTGCATCGGGTACTAGAGTTACTTGAGTAGGCTTTACTTCTAATACTAGGTCTATAAAAGGTTTTATCGGATTTCCTTCAATGTTGTATTCGGTTCTAATTATATTTTTTAAATCCTTTGCGTCCTGATAACGAATATGTCTTTCGTCGGGTCTCGGATGAACAGTAATACCTTGAGCACCGAACTTTTCAATGTCTCTAGCAAATTTCAAAACATCTGGTACATTTCCGCCCCTCGAATTTCTCAAAGTAGCTATCTTATTTATGTTTACACTTAACTTTGTCATTAATTATAAAATAAAAGAGGGCAAAGATAGTTTATATTCTTATTTTTTTGCCACCGCTTTTTTTATCACTTTTGTGTAAATAAATTGTTTTTAATGGTTAATTTAAGTTTAGTTTTTTTAGAATTGTCAAAATTAGAAAAATATGAGTCAAGTGTTAAGTTTCATAAGATTGTTCATGGTTTAACGACTCGTTTGTTCAACAAATGTAAGGTTTTATTTTTCAAATCTTAAATTTCATTTTTTTACATTCTTTTCATACAAATCAATCCACTGTTCGGTAGTCATTTTTGTACATAACTCGCCAATTAAATCATAAGGCAATTCATCAATTTTTTTAAAACGAATACAGCTCTTACCCATATCTAACTTTCTACTTGATAGTTTTTTATATTCAGATACGAACCAGTCAAAAAGTTTTTTTTCGGCATATATACCACTGTGATATATGTTAATAGAGTTTTTTTGAGAAGCAATATTCATAAACGGCAATGGCAATTTAGGATTACAATGATAACCACTTGGGTAAATTGAATGCGGAACATAATATCCTATCATGCCATAATTAATTCCTTCTTCAAACCCTTTTGGCAGGTTGTTTAGTATTACGTTGCGAAGTTTCTGTATTGGGTTTTTTCTATTTTTGGGAATTTGAGCTATATATTCTTCAGGAGTAGATGCGGAGTATTTCATAAATTATTTGCTTTTAGTTTATTTTAGCCAGTTTTTCTTTATAGAAAAGCTTGAAAACCAAATTAAAAAAGCACCTATTAGCATTACCAAAACAGGCATAGTTGTCGCTTGTGCTAAACCATAAACGTCAATAGATTTTGTAAAAAATATATTGTAAATCATGTGTGGAACAATTGCAAGAAATGATATGGTATAAAAGGTTTTTGTCCATTTTCTCTTTAGTATCAATCCGATAGAAGCTATCAATCCGCCAAAAGTCGCAATTGCGAATATAATGTTTGTCCAAATTGGGTATTCGGTATATAATTTTCTTTCTTCTATAGGTAATTTATCTAAAGTTTCTTCTGAGATAAATGTATGTCCGAAGAAAGATAAAACTCCCATTACGTTCCAAAGCAGAAAAATAACTGCTAATATCCAAAACCACTTTGGTATTTTGATTAAATTTGAATTTGTCATATTATTAATTTTTTATGTTACTTGTTTGCTCCTGTCGTTTAATATTCTAAATGTCAATATATTAAAGTATCAAATTTATGAAAGGCTTATCACTTTTTGAAGTGTGTTGTGTATTTTATTATAATTGCTCGTGCCAATTACAATTACTCTTCCGTTGATTTTAAATTTTATAGCCTCTCCTATTTTGGTGTTATATAGCCATCCGTTTTTAAGCATTCTTATACCTACTCCGCAATAGCGGTTTATTTTATATTTCTCAAAAGAATCAATATCTATATCTGAAATTAATATTGCTTTTTTGATTATTCCGATACCAAAACTTATAATTATTTGTTTTCTGTCTATTTTTATACTCATTTTATAAAATAAAAGTATGATAACAATAAAAAATATTATACTTATAAACGCAATTTTTGTCGGTATTGGTTTGCTTCCTAAATTTAGATATGTCAAAGCTAATAACAACATTATTATTATCGCAAAAGGTATTATAGCCCAATAAAACAGTTGATTTTCTATATAAATATGTTTTTTCATAAATGAATAGTTTTACAATGTTGTTACTTTAAATTTAAAAAAAACTCAAATTCTACAACAAATTTACAATTGAGACATTAGCTTAGCAAAAGTAATTTTAGAATTTCGCTTTAATATCTAATTTATAGGTTCTACGTCTTTTATGAACTACTGGTTTAAAATTTTCCCATATTTTTTTTATAGCAATATTATCTTCTAACTCGGGAGTTCTAATGCAGTTTACTACACCTTTTTTAGCAAAAACTTTAGCATATTGTTCAAAAATAACAGCATGCACCCCTTTGTTTTGATAATCTGGATCTACACCAATTAAGAAAAAAACTACATCTCTCGGATTATTTCTCGCTTTTATTAAATGAAAAATACCGAAGGGAAATAACTTGCCTTTCATTTTTTGTAAGGCAGTAGAAAATGACGGCATTACTATTGCAAATGCAATTAACTTACCAGAGCCATCAACAATAAATTTTATAAATTCTGGATTAATAAACGATAAGTACTTTTTTTTAAAATGTTCTATTTGAGAGCTTGAAATTGGCACAAAAGAGGATAACTTTGAGTGCGACTTATGAAAAACTTCAAACATCTGGTCAGCATAAGGAATTATATCTTTAGTCCTTACAAAATCTAACTGTTTTAGCTTAAAGCGATTTTTTATAACATTACTGATTCTGAAATAATAAGTAGCGTTTACATTTTTAAATTTAAACTTGTTTTCTAAATACTCTTTGCTTTTTACAAACCCTAACTTTTCTAAATGGTTTTTATAATACGGATAATTATACCACGTAATCATCGTTCCAATATGGTCGAACCCTTCAATTAGAACGCCAGCTTTGTCTAAATTATTAAACCCAACTGGGCCCTCTATAAATTTAAGACCGTTTTTGATTCCTATTTCTTTTACTTTGTTTAGAAGTACTTCGGTTACTTTTATGTCGTCTATTACGTCAAACCAGCCGAAACGCATTTTTTTTATCTGCTGTTTTTTTACCTCTATCCAGTTTATAATGGCAGCAATTCTTCCTACAATTTTACCTTCTTTAATAGCTACAAAAAATTGAGCACTTGCATCTTTAAACACCGGATTTTTTTTAGCATCAAAATTATTAATCTCGTCTTTAATAATCGGAGGCACCCAGTATTTATTATTTTTATATAAAGAAAATGGAAAGAGTATAAAGTCTTTCATCTCTTTTTTTGTAGTAACTTTTTTTACATTAATCATAGCTCCAAATTAAATAATAATTTTTTTTTACAATTCTTACCTGCCTGTTTTTGAAAGCAAAGACCTATCTATTCTATAAGAAAGGCTTAAATTTCCAAAAAAACCTACAGATTGATTTTCTTTTATAACTCTAGCAGAAGTCCCAAACTGAATGTCTTTATTAAGCAGATACGACAAGCCTAATCCTAAATTAATATTATTTTGTTGAGATTGAAAAGCTCCTTGAACTTCTACAAAACCGACCCAATCATAGCTAAAACTTTGTGTAGCAGAAATTATAAGTGATATTTCTGTAAAATTAGAGCCTATATAATCAATATAAAAATTACTAATAATAACAGAATTATCAGATATGTTTTGCTGTAGCAAAGCCCTGTTTTTAATGTAATGCTATTCTTTTTATAAATATTATTTACAAAATCTGTATTTAGCCCAAGATATACAGACACCGAAGGGATTAATCTTTTTTTATCAAAATTGTTTTTAGATTTTTTGCTTCTTATATTAACCGATTTGCTCGAATAATTTTGATGATGAATTAAATATTTTGCTCCAATATTAAATTTACTTAACCCTGAAGTAAAAGAATGAGAAGTAGCTAAACCATCAAAAACTTTATCTTCTTGAAAAGCAAATTGTGAACTTAATTCTAATTTCTCTAACAAAACTCCTGTTCTAAAAACTACATCTAATCCAAAAGATTGTGGCACTGAAGACGGTAATAAAGTGTTTGTCTTTTTAAAAAACAACTCGCTTTCAAACTGATAAACGCCTATCCCAACACTATAAGGACTTTCAGAAAAACCTGGTTTATTGGAGTTTATAATATCGGTATATTGTGCATTTGTGTACGAAAACACAAGTAAAAATAAATAAAAAACAAGATTTTTCATAAATATATTAAAAAAATTTGCCTAACACAAGCCTTATAATTTAAGGTAAATTTAAAAGGAATATTTTAACGAATATAATAAAAATTTCTAACTTTATTAGTCTTTTAGCTTTGCAACGGTCTTAATACTTGAAGAAAGTTTCAAAAAAGGTGAAACATATTCGTATGGGACAAACTGACGCTTATAACCTTATTTAGACCAAACCAGACTAAAAATAAACTCTTACTTTTGCATTTTACAAAAACAAAATGAGTAATGGCAAAAAAATATGATAACGAAATAGAACGAGTAGATGTTTTAAATGAACCGAATTTTAGTTGCATAAAAGAGTATTTTAGACATAAAAACACATTGCTTTTTCACGGAGACGCGTTAAATTCTAAACTATTTGATAAATCGTTTATAGACCTAATTATAACTTCACCACCATATAATGTAGGCATTGATTATAACTCTAACGATGATGAACTTAATTATGAGAGTTATTTAGAGTTTTCATATAATTGGATGAAAAACTGCTTTGATTGGAGTAGTACACAAGCGAGATTTTGTTTAAATATCCCTTTAGATAAAAACAAAGGAGGACACAGGCCTGTTGGGGCAGATTTAACGAAAGTCGCAATGAAAGCTGGTTGGAAATATAAAACAACAATCATTTGGAACGAGGGGAATATTTCTCGCAGAACTGCTTGGGGGTCTTGGAAATCAGCTTCAGCACCAGTAGTAATTGCACCGGTTGAATTAATTGCAGTATTCTATAAAGACGAGTGGAAGAAAACAAATGGTTCAAAAATTAATGATGTAACAGGTGATGAGTTTAAAACTTGGACACAAGGAGTTTGGACTTTTAATGGAGAAAGTAAAAAAAGAATAGGACACCCTGCTCCATTCCCTAAAGAGTTACCATATAGATGTACAAAATTATTTAGTTATCAAAATGATTTAGTATTCGACCCATTTGTTGGTAGTGGAACTACACTATTAGTAGCTCAAAATTTGGAAAGAAGGGCTATTGGTGTTGAGTTAGACAGTGAATATTGTAAGTTAGCGAAGAACAGAATTATTAAAGAAACTGGAACAATCAATTTTATAAAGAATGGCAAAGCTAATATCACAATTTGATTTAATTAAAGAATATTTTACAAAAAATCCTTTTAAGGGGTATTCCACATAACGAGATAGTTCCTTGGCTAATGACAGAATATGAAAAAAGAACTGGAAAAATATTTGCAGACCCAGATAGAGGGATTAGATCGTTATCACAAAAAGGTTTTCTAATTAAAGTATCAAAAGGTGTTTATAGATATGAGTCCGAATACGTTCATAACAGGGATTTAGAAAATTTCACGCAATCCCAAAAACAAAAAATACTAAAAAGAGATGGTTATAAATGTGTTATTTGTGGCAAGGGTAAAAAAGATGGAGTAGAACTTCAAGTTGACCATATTAAACCAAAAGATTTAGGAGGGAAAGCGCTAATAAGCAATGGTCAAACACTCTGTGCAATGCACAATTTTCGTAAAAAAAACTATAAACAGACCGAAACAGGTAAAAAGATGTTTATTAGGCTTTATGAGGTAGCAAAATCGATAGACGATAAGGAAACTATGGAATTTTGCTGTCAAATTCTGGCGGTTTTTCTTGAGTTTGACACTTTCAAGTCCAAAAAAGCCATTTTAGAGAACCGTTTCCTTGATTTTACTGGGTTTGTTGTCTTAATTTGAAAAAGTAGTCGTAGTGCGAAAAAATTTTTTTCTTCGATTTTTGTGTTTTAATTTTGCATTATGGCATTCCTCAGAGCAGAAAAAAAAGCATCAGGCACCTATTTGCGGATTATTCAGTCCTACAAGTTGGACGGTAAGCCCAAGCACAAAACCCTTTACTCGTTAGGTAAGCTGGAAAACTACGAAGCGAATCAGTTAGAGCGTATTGCTAAAAAATTATTAGAACTTATAGGTAAAGATGCCAACCCTCTAAGCATTGGTAATCTTCAGGAGTTGGGTAGATACAATTACGGATACGCTCTTGTGGTAAACAAACTGTGGGATGTTTTTAATTTAGATAAGTTAGCTAAAATTATTACCCATAGACACCGTAGTAAATTTGATTGGCAGAATATCTTTCGTTTTATGATCGCCGAACGTATCAATGAACCTTGTTCCAAATTACAAAGTAGCTTTAATCAATCTGAATATCTTGGTTTTGGTGACGCTGATATTCCTCTCCACCAATTTTATAGAACTTTGGATTTGTTTAGTGATGAAGAAGACTTTATCAAGCAACATCTTTTTACCCAGCAGCGTAGTTTGTTCTCTACGGTGCTTGACGTGGTTTTCTATGATGTGACCACACTTTATTTTGAATCTCAAGTAGAACAGGATGATGCTTTAAGACAAAAAGGCTATTCCAAAGACGGTAAAGCACACAAAACACAAATTGTGCTAGGACTATTAGTTGATAAAAATCGCAACCCTATATCGTATCAAATCTATAAAGGCAATACTTATGAAGGCTGTACCATGATTGATGCACTAAACTCAATGAAGCAACAATTTACCATAGACTGCGTAATTGTAGTTGCCGATAGTGCTATGATTGACAAGGGGAATCGTAATTTTATGGTAGACAACCAAATTGATTATATCATAGGCGATAGTATCAAAACTCTTCCTAAAGTTGTCAAAGCAAAACTCATTGATATTGAAAACCTCAAAGCTGTAAAAGGGGTATCAAAACAGAAGTTTAGTTATAGTGAGACAACCTATAAAGGCAGACGGATTATATGCAGTTACTCTGCAAAACGTGCACGTAAAGATGCATACGCTAGAGAAAAACTCATATCCAAAGCCAAGCAATGGCTCGAAGAACCCTCAAAATACAAACAAGTTAAAAAAAGAGGTGCAGGAAGGTTTATAACATCAACCAAAGAGGGAGAACCCATTGCACTAAATCTACAGGTCATAGAAAACGATGCTAAATATGACGGCTTAAAAGCATTATCTACTACAACTGATTTACCCATAGAAACTATCCTATCAAAATATAGCGACCTGTTTGAAGTAGAGCATACCTTTAGAACTTTAAAGAGCCAACTAGAAATACGCCCAGTATTTCATTGGACAGATAAAAGAATCAAAGGACACATCGCTATGTGCTTCACAGCATTTACTTTTATCAACTATTTAAAAAACACAACCAATCTTCAATACAGAGCTATTGTAAAAGCCATAGATCGTATGCAGGTATCTCTAATCAAGGATGACAAGGCGAAGTCCAACATCTACCTGCGTTCCAAAATTGATACCCCCAAGCAAACAATCATCGATAAATTAAAACTAAAAGTGCTAAACGATACAACAGCTCAAAACTCTGTAAATCAGTATTTTACAAAATAAAGTAGTGCATAGGCTATTTTTTAAAAACCTCATTATCAAATACTTAACCCTTTAAACTGTCAAACTCAAGAGTTAGACAGTGAATATTGTAAGTTAGCGAAGAACAGAATTATTAAAGAAACTGGAACAATCAATTTTATAAAGAATGGCAAAGCTAATATCACAATTTGATTTAATTAAAGAATATTTTACAAAAAATCCTTTTAAGGGGTATTCCACATAACGAGATAGTTCCTTGGCTAATGACAGAATATGAAAAAAGAACTGGAAAAATATTTGCAGACCCAGATAGAGGGATTAGATCGTTATCACAAAAAGGTTTTCTAATTAAAGTATCAAAAGGTGTTTATAGATATGAGTCCGAATACGTTCATAACAGGGATTTAGAAAATTTCACGCAATCCCAAAAACAAAAAATACTAAAAAGAGATGGTTATAAATGTGTTATTTGTGGCAAGGGTAAAAAAGATGGAGTAGAACTTCAAGTTGACCATATTAAACCAAAAGATTTAGGAGGGAAAGCGCTAATAAGCAATGGTCAAACACTCTGTGCAATGCACAATTTTCGTAAAAAAAACTATAAACAGACCGAAACAGGTAAAAAGATGTTTATTAGGCTTTATGAGGTAGCAAAATCGATAGACGATAAGGAAACTATGGAATTTTGCTGTCAAATTCTGGCGGTTTTTGAAATAAATGGTGTTAATGGACATATAGAGTGGAAAAAATAAAAATGAAGTATAACCTGAAATATAGTAGCCTTATTACCATTAGCTTATTTTACGCATACGCAAACTTACCGGAGTAATTTCTAGGTATTCGTCTGTTTTAATATATTCCATACATTCTTCTAACGAAAAATTTATTCTCGGTGCAATCTTTATACTATCGTCAGTACCAGACGAGCGAACGTTAGATAGCTTTTTACCTTTAATGAGGTTTACGCCTATATCTCCGGATTTTGAATTTTCCCCAACTATTTGACCAGTATAAATTTCGTCATTAGGGTTGATAAAAAAGCGACCCCTATCTTGAAGTCTATTTATAGCATGTGCAGTAGCTTTTCCGCTTGTAGTTGATACAATTGCACCTTTTATTTCTTCATTAAAAATACCTTTATAAGTTCTGAATTCGGAGAACACATGGTTTATAATTGCTTGACCAGCAGTAGTAGTTAAAATTTTATTACGTAGTCCGATTAACCCTCTCGACGGAATATTAAACTCTATATGTTGTAAGTTGCCTTTTGTATCCATTACTAATAAATCGCCCTTTCGTAAAGCAACTAAATTTATTACTTTAGAAGCAAGTTCGTTAGGCAAATCAATATGTAAAGTTTCATAAGGTAAGACCGTTGCAAAGGAATCCAGTTAAAAAAAGCAACAAATTTTAGATATAATTATTTGCATATCAATTATTTAATTTGTACTTTTGAGTCATGAAACTGATAAAACACCCCACTTTAGCAGATGTCGTTTGTGATTTGCGAGCAAGAAAAATTAAGAAGAAATTTTTTGAACAAATAAATATCTTATTAGATTGGCAAAGTATAAGTCAAAAGATAGACGTTTATTATAAAAAAGGACAAAGTGTAGCAGGTAAGCCAAGTTACGATGGTTTGCTACTTTTCAAAATGTGTTTACTTCAAACTTGGTATGGATTAAGCGATTATGAGGTAGAAGATCGTGTAAATGATAGTATTTCTTTCAGCTATTTTTGTGGACTACATATAGATCAAGTTGCACCGGACCATAGTACATTGAGCAGATTTAGAACTGCGATGACCAAGTCAAAGGCTTATGAGCCTTTGTTTAAAGAAATCAATAATCAATTAGAGGCACATAAAATTATTGTCAAGAAAGGAGCAATAATAGATGCAAGTGTAGTGGATACGCCACTCAAACCGAAGGGAAAAGTTTCACATAAAGTAACTGAAGATAGAAAAGAAGAAGTTGTAAAGGTCAAAAAGGAATATCCTAAAAGTGTGGATACGGAAGCTGCTTGGTTAAAGAAGCGAGGGAAGTTTCATTATGGTTATAAAAAACATCATGTTACGGACGAAGAGGGTTGTGTGCTTGGAGTTCTTACTACTCCTGCTAATATCAATGAAATAAGCAATATTGAAGAAGTTTTGGAAACTGCAGATTTACCTAAAAATATTCCTTTGAAAGCAGACAAGGGATATCAATCAAAGAAAAATGGAGGAATATTAAAAAAGAGGAAATTAAAAAACCACATTTTAAAAAAAGCAAAGAAAAATCAGCCTTTAACTGCTTGGGAAAAAGAGTTTAACAAGTTAATAAGCAAAACAAGATATAAGGTAGAACGAACCTTTGGTAGTATAAAAAGGTGGTTTGATGGAGGCAAAGCGAGATACAGGGGGCTTGAAAAGATGCATACGCAAAATTTAATGGAAGCGATGAGTTATAATTTATACCGAAGTCCAGGGATACTTGGCTCTAATGGTTAAAAAACAAAGAAAAAGCATAAAAAACAAAACATTTAATGCTCAAAATAAAGCAAAAGCAGAAAATTTAGTCTGAAAATTAATTTAAAATTTAAAAAAAATTAGATTATTGAAGAAATAATAAAAATGAGAGAGTTATGCAACGGTCTTAAGGTTCTAATTTAGTGCCGTTGATATTTTTAAAGGCTCTAGACTAGAAGATTTTATTTTTTTAACAAATATAATGATAATTATAAATTGTTGAACTGGAGAAAACTCGATAGAGTTTTCCTATTTCAACAATTCTTTTTTTTAATCATTTTCGATAGTTCATCTTCCATTTCTTTTGTTGTTTTTCTCCATCTCCATTCACACTCTTTTAGATGTAATGTAAAGGTAGTTTTAACTCCATTAAATTTTGCTAATCTCCTTTTTGTAAAACTCCAAAAACTTTCTATTCCGTTAATGTGAACTCCTTGTTTATCTGAAAAATGTTTGCTCTTATCTATACGAAAATGTTTACTATATCCTAAATCCAACAATCCATAATATCCTCTCCAACCATCAGTAAATATAATGCTTTCAAGACTTATTTTCCCTTTAATAACTTTTCTTAAAGTGGCTTGTTTTGCATTAGGAATTAATTCTGTGTAAACTCTCCCTTGTCGTTCAAAAACTCCAAATACAGGTTGTTTCCAAGTTCCTCTTCCTCGTTTTTGAGACATGTTTATTCCTCGCAATCTTTTCGTACCAAAATAAGCTTCGTCTAACTCTACTTCTCCAAAAAATTTAGTCTTATCCCAGGTTTGTTTTTTATAAATTAATTCTCTGAAAATTCTAAAATATCTATTAATTGTGTTTCTATTTAATCCTAAAATTTCCGATGTTTTTGTAGCATCAATATCACTACAAAAACATTTAATAAGTTTTTTTATTTTAAAACTGCTTAATTTACTATATTTAATAGGCATTACAGAACAAATTTAATGATTTGTTCTAGTCTTAAGCCTTTTAAAAATTACTTGCGGACGACCGACCTGCAGCTCGTATCCTTCTCTACGCATAGTTTCTATCAAAATTGATAGGTGCAATACTCCGCGACCAAAAACATTAAATTTATCTTCGCTATCAGTAGTCTCAACGCGTAGAGCTAAGTTCTTTTCCATTTCTTTAAACAGCCTGTCCCGTAGATGACGAGATGTTACAAATTTTCCTTCTTTTCCAAAAAAAGGAGAGTTGTTTATTGTAAACAGCATACTCATCGTTGGTTCATCTATTTTAATTCTCGGCAATGCTTCTGGTTTTTCTATATCTGCAATAGTATCGCCAATTTCAAAGTCTTCGATTCCAGTAATGGCACAAATATCTCCGCTTCTAACTTTAGAAACTTTTTCTTTACCCATACCTACAAAAACATAAAGTTCTTTAATTCTAATTTTTTTATTAATGCCCCCCATCTTACACAATATATAGTCTTTGTTTTCCCTTAAATTTCCTCTGTAAATTCTGCCTATTGCAATACGACCTGTAAACGAAGAAAAATCTGAAGAGGTAATTTGCATTTGCGACGTACCAGCTCTATTAGGTGCTTCAGGAATATGTTTTATAACAGCATCTAACAAATCTATAATATCATTTTTAGGTTTTTTCCAATCTGTACTCATCCAACCATTTTTTGCTGAACCATAAATAACCGTAAAATCTAACTGCGTCTCTGTTGCTTCTAACGTAAACATTAAATCGAATACCTTTTCGTGGACTAAACTGGGAGTGCAGTTTTCTTTGTCTATTTTATTAATAACTACGATTGGAGTTAGTCCTAATTCTATTGCTTTACCCAATACGAAACGAGTTTGTGGCATCGGTCCCTCAAAGGCATCAACTAAAAGCAGGACACCATCCGCCATTTTTAATACTCGTTCTACTTCACCGCCAAAATCGGCATGACCAGGGGTGTCTATTACATTAATTTTTACATCTTTATAGACAATAGAAACATTTTTTGACAGGATAGTTATGCCTCTTTCCCTTTCTAACTCGTTATTATCTAATAGTAAATCTGTCCTTTTTTTGCGCTCATCTAAAATTTTTGCTTGATCTATAATTTTATCTACCAGCGTTGTTTTTCCGTGATCTACGTGAGCTATGATTGCTACATTTCTAATTGATTGCATTTTTTTTTAATATCTAATTTTTTTGCAAAAGTAGTCTTTTTTAGTTTTTAGTTATATTTGTAAGTTAATATTTTAATTATGAACGATAAGCCATTGATTTTAGTTACAAACGATGATGGAATTACAGCACCAGGGTTAAGGTCTTTGGTCAAAATAATGAGTGCCATTGGGGAAGTAGTAGTAGTTGCACCGGACAGTCCACAGAGCGGTATGGGTCATGCAATTACAGTAGATAATGTGCTAACTTGTAATCTTATGCCAACTGCTAAAGGCTTGCCATTAGAATATACTTGCTCTGGTACCCCTGCGGATTGTGTTAAAATGGCGATAAATAAAATTTTAAAAAGAAAGCCCGATTTATGTGTTTCTGGTATTAATCACGGCACAAATTCTTCTATAAACGTTATTTATTCTGGCACGATGAGTGCTGCAATTGAAGCAGGAATTGAAGGAGTCCCTGCGATAGGTTTTTCTTTATTAAATTTTAATTGGGAAGCAAATTTTAAACCTGCAGAAAAATACGTAAAAAAGATAACATTAAACGTTCTATCAAACGGAATACAAGAGGGAATAGTCTTAAATGTTAATATTCCTGATTTAAAAGAAAACGAAATAAAAGGCGTTAAAATATGCAGACAATCCAACGGCTACTGGAAAGAATATTTTGATAAAAGAAAAAGTCCTTTTGGCAAAGAATATTACTGGCTTTCAGGAGAATTTATTAACAAAGACAAGGGGCGAGATACAGACATATTTGCTCTAGAAAACGGTTATGTTTCTGTTGTGCCAGTTCAATTTGACATGACAGCACACCACGTTATTCAAAAGCTAAACTCTTGGGAATTTTAACGCTTTATAGCTAATAATTGTTTGGTTTTATAGATAAATTTCAAAATGATGTTTACAAATTGTTAAGATTATTAACACATCAAAAAATTAGAATAACTACTTTAGGCAAACTCGTAAGTAAAACCTATTTTAGACTTTCAAAAGAATAGTGTCATTAGATATATGAAGTAACTACATTAAAAAAATGAACATAAAAGGAACAATTACAAGTGTGATATATGAAACAAAATCCAGCACAACATTAAAAGAAGTTGGTTTAGGAGAATTGGATATAAATAAATCTCCAGCTTTTTTTATGCTAAATATAGACGGCGTGAAAGTAGCTGTAAGTAAGTGGGTTTCTCCTAAAAGAACACGTTCATATCCATATGAAAGAGTATATAATACACTTTTAGCAAGTAAAAAAATTACAATAATCCCTGTAGTAAAAGATGAAGGAACAGCAGGTGATAGAGATTTTATTCAATGGGATACTATTGCGTTAATGAGTCTTTTAGACGTTTATGTTATTCTTATCTACTATATTGATGCTGAAAAAAGAATAACTACATCAGGTAAGGAAAAAATTACAAAACAAAAACTCGATAATGAATTTATAAATAAAGAGTTAAAGAAAATACCAAATTACCATAGCTCAGCGCTTCATTGGAATTTAAAACAAATGAAGAGCTTATCCGCAATTGTTGACCAAGCTAAATCAAACTACAAAAAAATTTCAGATAAAACTGGAGTGAAATTAAAAAGTGAAAAAGGAACTGATAACTTCCTTAATAAAATAAACCAAGGAGTGGCTTCATTTATGAATTTTTCACGAACTAGAGTGGAAGAAGCTCAAAAGAGAGAGTTTGTAACCATTCAACCAAAAGAAGCATTAAGCACAGCAACTAAAGCAAAAATTACGATTAAAAATTATCTGGGCGGATTGTACTGTTTTATAGTTGATGAGGTTGAATTGAAAGACAACACTTTTAGGCTGATTGAGGCAAAACACACCGCATCTGGGAAAATACCAAGTAAAGGAGATGTTAAAGACGGTCTTTTAAAAATGATTCTTTATTGTAACCTTGAAGATGTAACTTCAGACGGATTAGTATGCAAGACAACTCCTGTATTAAAACTAACCTCCTCCAAAATGAAAGGGGAGCTAACTGAAAAGTCAGATAGTAAAAAGAGGAATGAATTTTATGAAGAAAACACGATAAATAAAGGTGACAGAAAGTTTCTGAATTCTCTATTTGATGAAGCTAAAATTAATAGCTTTGAAGTGATTCTTGAAAACGGATAAATATTAAAGATGATAAAAAGTCCATTAAGATACCCTGGAGGCAAAAATAGGGCGATAAAAATAATTGCACCATTAATTCCTGAATTTAAGGAATTTAGAGAACCTTTTGTTGGGGGAGGTTCTGTGTTTTTTTATACAAAACAAAAGTATCCCGATAAGAAGTTTTGGATTAATGATTTATATTATAAACTGTTTCAGTTTTGGAATCAGAGCAAATCAAATCTTGATAATGTCGTAAATCAAGTTCTCACTTGGAAAGAACAATTTACAGAAGGAAAAGAACTTCATAGGTTTATAATTGACAATTTTGCAGAATTTAATGAAACGGAAATTGCAAGTGCTTTCTTTGTCTTAAATCGAATTACTTTTTCTGGAACAAGCGAAAGTGGAGGGTATTCAAACCAAGCCTTTTTAAGAAGATTTACCCCATCAAGTATTGAACGACTGAAATTAATAGATATAGTTTTAGAAAACACAAGAATTACAAATTTGGATTTTCAAGAAGTAATTGAAGCTGACGGAAAAAATGTTTTTATATTTTTAGATCCGCCTTATTATTCCGCTACAAAGTCTGCTCTTTACGGAAAGAATGGGAATATGCACAAGGGTTTTGACCATGAAAGGTTTGCCGAGGTTATGAGAAAAACCAAACATAACTGGTTAATAACTTATGATAACTGTGAGTACATAAGAGATTTGTTTTCATTTACTAATATTTTCACTTGGGAACTAACTTACGGAATGAGGAATGTTATGGATAATTCCGAGCAAAAAGAGGAAGAAATATTTATTTCAAACTATTTAGAAACTATTGAATCTCCGAAGAAGCAGTTAACTCTTTTTGGATAAAAGCAGAACACAAGAGCTTGGACATAAATATTTAAAAAACAAGAAAAACAGATGAAATACTACATAATTGCAGGTGAAGCTTCAGGAGATTTGCATGGTTCAAATTTAATGAAAGCCTTATACGAGGAAGATAAAAATGCAGATATAAGTTTTTGGGGCGGTAATTTAATGCAAAATGTCGGCGGTAGAATTGTAAGCCACTATAAAGAGAGGGCTTTTATGGGGTTTTTTGAAGTTTTGATGAATTTATTTAAAATATTAAAGTTTATCAAACTATGTAAAAAGGATATAGTTAAATTTCAGCCTGACGTTATAATTCTTATAGATAATTCAGGATTCAATCT
This sequence comes from uncultured Polaribacter sp., assembly GCA_963422315.1. Classification (GTDB taxonomy): domain Bacteria; phylum Bacteroidota; class Bacteroidia; order Flavobacteriales; family Flavobacteriaceae; genus Polaribacter. The sequence continues at coordinate 1,724,963 of OY729423.1, read as the reverse complement.
ACCTATTACAAGATGGGCAAAAAAAAGAGGATTTAAAACTAATTACTATATTTCGCCTCAAGTTTGGGCTAGTAGAAAGGGTAGAGTGAAAAGCATTAAAAAATATATAGACAAAATGTTTGTTATTCTTCCTTTTGAAAAAGAGTTTTACAAGCAATATAATTATAAAGTTGAGTTTGTAGGACACCCTTTAATAGACGAAATTGCAGGCAGAAAGCAAGTAGAAGATATAGAGTTTAAGAAAAAACATCAATTAAATTATAAGCCCATAATTGCCTTATTACCAGGTAGCAGAAAGCAAGAAATAAAAAAAATACTTTCTATTATGCTGTCTATAATAGACGAGTTTTCAAATTATCAATTTGTAGTAGCTGCTGCTCCGAGTCTTGAAATTGACTTGCTAAAAAAAATTACCAGAGGCAAAAAAGTGAGTATAGTTCAAAATAAAACTTATGATTTATTAAGCGTTTCAAAAGCGGCATTGGTTACTTCTGGTACGGCAACTTTAGAAACAGCCTTGTTTAAAATTCCTCAAGTAGTTTGCTACAAAGCTAATTTTTTTTCCTATCAAATTGCAAAACGAATTACTAACTTAAAGTTTATTTCATTAGTAAATTTAATTATTGGAAAAGAGGCTGTAAAAGAACTTATTCAAAATAATTTTAACAAAGAGAACTTAAATACCGAACTGTCAAAAATTTTAAACAAAACTCACCGTGAAAAAATATTTAAAGAATATTTAGAATTAGAAAAAAAACTAGGAGGCAAAGGAGCTTCCGAAAAAGTAGCAAAACATATCATTACAAACTTAAAAACTTAATAAAAAAATGAAAACAACTTTATTTTTATCTATTGTAGCATTAGTAATTTTAAGCTCTTGCTCATCAAATAAATCATCATTTAACTATAAAAAACAAGGAAGATCGATAGCGAACCAACTGGTGTCAAATGCTTTAAAATACAAAGGCGTTCGCTATAAATTTGGCGGTGTAACATATAAAGGAATGGACTGCTCTGGGGTAGTTTATGTAGCTTATAATTCTGTAAATATTACTTTGCCGCGAGTTTCGAGAGACATGGCAAATAAAGGCAGAGAAATATCTTTAAGCAAAGCTAAAAAAGGAGATTTATTGTTTTTTAAAATTGGAAATAATAAGCGAAATATTAATCATGTCGGACTAGTAATTTCAAACAAAAAAGGGAAGATTAGGTTTATACATGCTACAACTTCTAAAGGCGTTATTATATCCTATTTATCAGAAAAATACTGGAAAAAAGCCTTAGTTAAAGTTAATAGAGTTTTATAAAAAAAACAGCTCTACATAGCGATTCTAAAATTCTTTAAAGTTTTAATTAGCTTACCAAAACGTTTAGAAAACATATTCAAAAGATTAAAAATCTTTATAAAAACAAGGGTTTTCAGTTTATATTGTATAAGAGTCCTGCTTTTTAATGACGGCAAGAGTAGGTATTTTCTAGTTTTTATAGTTGAAGTTTTAAGCTTTTAAAAAACAAAGCATATTTGCGATTTGAACTCATCAATTCGTCAATTAACTAATTCGGTGTATGAAAAACAAATTAGCTAACTATAAAATTTTACACTTTACTGTTTTTATAGTTATAGGAATTTGTTTTCAGCACTTTACCAGTTTTTGGAATTATAGCTTTTTAACCACTTTCGCTGTTTTATTAGTATTAGCATTAATTATTTTATGTGTTGGCAATAGAAAGATTTTTACAATTTTAATACTTGTACTATTCTTTTTTGTTGGAGTTTCAGTAGTTTTTTTCGATGATGATAGAAATTATGACTCTTATTATAAAAAGCACGTTAGAGAAAAATCACAAATAGTATTAAAAATCAAAAAAGTATTAAAGCAAGGGAAAAACTTTTATAAATACGAAGCAAAAGTAATACAAATAGACAGCGTTGAAACTTGCGGAATCGTATTATTAAACATAAAAAAAGACAGCCTGTTAAGTCCTATAAAAGTAGATGAGAAAATCATCCTTAACGATCCTTTTAAAGAAATTAAACTTCCATTAAATCCTTATATTTTTGACTACAAATCATATTTGTCAAAACGGAATATTCATCAACAGATATATACTAAAAGAAAATATTTCAGTAGGTTGCCTTATAAAATTTCTACCGTTTACGGAATTTCGGCACTTGTAAGAAGCAAAATTAAAGAGTCATTAAAAAAGCACAATTTTAATAAAGACGAGCTTTCAATTATATATGCTCTGTTTTTAGGACAAAGGCAAAGCGTTTCGAAAGAGTTGATTACAGACTATAAACAAGCAGGGATTATTCATATTTTAGCTCTTTCTGGATTGCATGTCGGCATTGTTTTTATGATTTTAACTTTTTTATTGTCGCCTCTACAGAAATTAAAAAACGGAAAACTTTTTGAAGCCCTTATCATCGTTTTGATTTTATGGATGTTCGCTTTTATTGCAGAGCTTTCAGCGTCAATCGTAAGAGCAGTTACAATGTTTACTTTTATTAAAGTCGGAATGTTTTTAAAAACAAAAAAAAGCGTTTACTTTTCTTTGGTCTCATCTGCTTTTTTCTTGCTGTTAGTAAAGCCTATGTTTTTGTTTGAAGTCGGTTTTCAGTTGAGTTATTTAGCAGTTTTCGGAATTTTGTTTTTTCACCCAAAAATATATTCTATTTGGAAGCCAAACTACAGGATTATAAATTATTTATGGCAACTATTTTCGGTCTCTACCGCAGCTCAAGTAGTTATTTTGCCTTTGAGTATTTATTATTTTCAACAATTACCAGGCTTGTTTATAGTATCAAACTTAATAGTTATTCCTTTTTTAGGAATAATTTTAATAAGCGGTATTTTAGTAATTATATTATCGCTACTTGAGTTGTTGCCTAAGTTTTTTGCAGATTTTTATGAAGTGGTGATTTTTTTGTTAAATAGCCTTGTAAGATGGGTGTCAAAGCAAGAGGAGTTCTTATTTAAAGACTTGCAACTTTCAATTGTACTGATGATATGTAGTTATGTAGTTATTTTTTTTGGAGCATATTTTTTAATTAAAAAATCAATTCAAAAACTAACGTATTTTTTAATACCAATTGCAGCATTACAAAGTGTTTATTTATTTGAAAAAAAGAATAAAAATTCTAAAAGCGAGATTATAGTTTTTCATAAAAACAAGCACTCAATAATTGGAAAAAGAGTAGGAGAGAAGCTTTATTTACAATCTGATTTAGACAGTATTCAACAGAAAAATGAATTTATATTAAAAGAATATACTTTGAAGGAAAGTATTTCGGAAAGCATAAAAACAGACTTTAAAAATTTTATTCGGTTTAAAAATAAAAACATTTTGATAATAAATAATTTGGGAATTTATAAGTTAGATAGATTAAAAAATTCGTTGATTATTATTCAAAACTCTCCGAAGATTAATATAGAAAGACTTATTAAAACATTAAGTCCAGCGGAAATAATTGCAGACGGTTCTAATTATAAAAGCTATGTTTTACAATGGCAAAAAACCTGCTCAAAGCAAAAAACTCCCTTTCATTATACCAGTCAAAACGGTGCTTTTGTAATTAAAAATTAATACTCATTGTGCGCATTTAGGATAAATTTATTTTAATTTCATTTTACTTTGCCCTAAATGCACAACGGATTATTCTGCAAAAGCTCCACTCTACTTTCAAATGTTTTGTTAAGTTTAATATGCAACTCCTTAAGTTTAACATGTAGCTCCTTAAGTTTAACATGCAACTCCTTAAGTTTAACATGTAGCTCCTTAAGTTTAACATGCAGCTCCTTAAGTTTAACATGTAGCTCCTTAAGTTTAACATGCAGCTCCTTAAGTTTAACATGTAGCTCCTTAAGTTTAATATATAGCATCTAAGTTTATGATTCGACTCCTTAAGTTTATGATTCGACTCCTTAAGTTTATGATTCGGCTCCTTAAGTTTAATATGCAGCTCCTTAAGTTTAATATGTAGCTCGTTAAGTTTAATATGCAGCTCCTTAAGTTTAATATGTAGCTCGTTAAGTTTAATATGCGATTCCTTAAGTTTAATATGCAGCATTTTAGCTTTAATTATTTACATATTAATGCTATTATAAAAAATAATACAACTGCAATTAGCTTATTATAAGCTATTTAAAGTTTTTTCAATTTGTTTTAAATAAAGTTACTATCTTTGACGACTTAATATTAAAAATATAATAATTATGCAACACTCAAAAGTGTACTTAGAATTTGATAATCAAGTAAGTGATATTATTGGTTATTTAGAAAAAGGAGATAATCTAACAAGGTTAGGATTAAATCAGGCATACTTTGATATGCTAAAAAAGAAAGATGCCGAATGGAAAGCCGAGCTATCGTTATATACGAGCATTGATACTCAAACGACAGCGGTAGTTCTTGCTACGCGAGGCTTATATACATCTTTCGATAAGATAATAAAAGAGCTGAAAAAAAGTTTAAAGTCAAACGTTTTAATCACCTTAACGGACGATGATTATTCGAATCTTTATATCCACCGCGATAAAACTACAAGGACTAAATCGGTTATTCCAAAAATAAGTCCGCAGGTAGATTTGGTAGACACAAGTCATCTGACGAACAGCTTTGAGATAGCGTTGCCGAATCTTCCAGATTTAGACCACAAAGGGCTTCCCAAAGGAGTTTCGCAGATAGTACGACAGCTAGCAATTATGCCAATTACCGACCCGATGGGCGTTCCGAAAGAATCGGATTTTAAAACTTTAGACCCAATAAGCACGGCGAATTTCTTGTTAGTATTTGATGAATCTGATGTTTCAAAAATAGGATTTTTAAAAGTAGCTTACTCAAACACTGCCGGTGTTGGACCTTTTAGCAAGGAAACTTCTTTTAATATTATTTAGCTCTATAACCTATCATTTTATAAGAGTTTTTACGATACAGAATTTTAAAAAAGACCTGATTTTAAATTAAGTCAATAGTATTCCTGTTCTGATTTTTCAATGCTGTATTCGGCAGTAATATTACATATCTTTAAAACAAATAGATTTTAAGTGTTTGTAAATAATTTAGACATCGTGTTGATTTTAAAAAAGTTGAGTAATATTAAAATTTTTTGGATTTTAAAAATTTATCTTTAAATTTGGCTCTTAATTTAAAAAATTTTGTCATCAGACAAAAAAAGCGCTTCATTACAATTATTGTAGCGTCTTTAGTAGGTTTTGCTATAGTACAAAATTCCTGCGAAAATGACTTTTTAAACCAAGAAGCAGAGCAAAACAATGCTGTAAAGGTTGACGAATCAAAGTTGATTACTTTTAAAGGATTAAAGGTAAATCATCGGTTTTCTACTCCGGAAAATGACTTAGAAGCCGAGCATTCGAAAGAATATTTGAGCAAAACTTACGGCAACTTAAAGCAAAAAGTAGCGATGAAAAAAGGACTTCATTATAAGACTACCTCTGAAGAATTGCCAGATGCGGAAACTATTTATGAAGCAGCAAAGAACATCATAGACCAGTTTCCTTACGGAAAAATTGAAGAACCTGAAGAGCTTAAGTATGAAGAGTTAGACTCTTTGCAAATTGTAGAAAAAGAGAAAGAATATGAGCTTGAGCAAGAAAAAATAGCCAAAGAAAATTGGGAAATGATAAAAAAAGACTTCCCAACTTTAACGGACGAGCAAATCAAAGATAATATTGATATTATTGACGAATATTATGAGCAGAATTTAGGCTATTTAGTTCTTAAAGAAATTGCTGATAATAAGCAGGAAATTGCTCAAAAGGTGGCTACTAATGGAAATAATAAAAATGAGTATTTTAGGAAATATAGTAAAGAAAAACAATGCATGTTAGACGCTGCAAAGTCATATAATTGGCTTAAAGGACAGCTTGCACTTAATTCTGTAAATAATAAGACATCTCTTATTGATAGGTATGCCTATAATTATTATCCAAATAAAACTGGTGAAAAAAATGGCGGTATCAATACACGAGGCGACGCTTATAGACATATGCTTTTTAGTGCAGTATTAGCTAACAGTTATTTTACTTTAAGTGCGAAACATCCCCGTCTTACTTTTGCGAATAACGTAGCAACAGCTTTGGAAAATTGCACAGACAAACCAATAATTGATAGTAAAGCAATGGACCTTCATAACAACGCTATTGGCAGACAAATATGGTACGATAATACCCCTTATAGACGGTTTTTAGGTATTCCAGTTGGATTGAGAAGACCGAGTAATGCAACTTTAGATAGAGAAATTAGAAAGGCTGTGAATGGAAAAGGGTGTTTTATTGTGAAGAAAACAGGAAATATTTTTCCAAATAATGAACTTAAAGAAAACGTAGAACCTTCTGATATAAAAGCAGAAATAGATAAAACAAGTAGTTCCATACCTGTTTATTTTGAGGGAGATATAGTGCCAACGAGATATGAATATAATAGTGTGTTTTCACACTATGTATATTATGATTGCGAAGATTCAAGTCAAAACGGTGGCATGCGTAAATATACTGATAGATGTAAGAGGGCAGTTTATGGAACTGAAAGAACAAAAATTATAGCTTGCTATAAAATCTTAAACGACTAATCATGAAAAAAATAATTTTTATTATAATTTGTTGTTGGTTGTTTATTTCTTGCAATTTTGGTGGTGATTGGTCGCTGGATCCTGGCGAGAAGCAGTTTGGCTTTAATTTTTTTGTATATAACGAACGTAACGAACTAAATAATGCTAAAATTACTATCGGAGGCATAAAAGACGGTAAGTTTATTGGTACGGAATCTTATGTTTTTGATACCATAAAAAGTAGAAATGATATTAGTGATCTGGAATATCTTGGTGGTTATGAGAAACGTTGGGATCCTGATTTAGACAAAGTGTTAGCTATTTCAGATACTGCTTTTTTTCAGTTTCAGTTAAAAGGGGAAGAGCCTGTTTTTATTTATGATGATCGGGAGCATCTTGAAAAAGTATATTTAGTTCATCTTCCTATTGATGAAAACACAGAAGTAAGTACTTTGAATAATAACCCTAATCACATAAACTTACACATTAAAAAGGATGATTATTCTATTACAGGTTATTTAGCTTATTATATAGAAGAAAAGGATGAAATGTGGTAGTTAAAGAAATTATAGCTTGCTATATAATCTTAAACAAAAAATCATGAAAAAAATAATTTTTATTATAATTTGTTATTGGTTGTTTGTTTCTTGTGATCTTCTAAATTACAAAGACCCTTATAAAGACCCTTATGAAAAACAAGCTGGTTTTTATTTTCAAGTATACAACCGCCTTAATGAACAAAAAAACGCTATAGTAACTATTGGAGGAATGAAAGAAGGTAAGTTTATTGGTACTGATTCATATTATCTTCCACCAATAAAAAATTATAATGACATTACATTAACCGAATATATTGGTCAAGTAGATGATGAGCGATGGCATCCAGATTTAAGCAAGATATTAGCTATTTCAGATACTGCTTATTTTCAGATGCAGTTAGAAGGAGGAGAAAAACAACTGATTTTAAATATGATTGATAAATTTGATAAAAGTCATTTAGCTCATATTCCTATTAATGAAAACACAGTTATAAGAGCACATGATGGTAATGATTTTATTTATATATCTATTGTAAAGGCGGATTCTATTATAGGTTATTGTTCAGGGCGAAACTAACATATAAATATGACTATAGCCATTGTGACAGGGGAGGAGGTTGCCCCTGATAAAATTAAAACAGGGTATGTAAGTAAAGTGTATATTAAAAATGCTTGCTATAAAATCTTAAACAAAAAATCATGAAAAAAATAATTTTTATTTTAATTTGTTATTGGTTGTTATGTTCTTGTAACTTAATGAGTGATAACTTTCATGGCGAGGAAGCTCAATATGGGTTTTTATTTGATGTTAAAAATGATACTGATATTGCTTATAATAGTCCAGTAATATATATAGGGGGTATAAAAGATGATGTTTTTATTTCTATAGACTCAATACCTACTAGAGCTATTCCAGTAGGTAGTGATGATTGGAATATTCACGTTGGGGATGTAGTTTCTGGTGGAAGTGGAAGTAGGTGGAAGCCTGATTTACAAAAGATTAAAGATATACCTTCAAAACAATATAATTTTAAGATGAAATTATCTAATAGTAGAGAGGATATTTTAAGGTGGACTGGAAATGAGGATTTAATATTTGGTATAGACCCCTCAACAATAATAGCGCATAGAAAAGGAGAAATAAATATAAGGATATCAAAAGATATAATTACAGTAGATTATGATGATTCGGAATTCTAATAAGATAAATTTAAAATAGTTAAGACCGTTGCAAGGTCAAAAACCTAATAAAATTAGAAGTTTTTATTATATCATAAAACAACTAACTTATTGTATTTCAATCTTTTATGTTTTTAGCTATTGTTTTTTCAAATATATAGACAACGTTCTTTACTGAAAATCAATTACTTAGTCCCCCCTTAAAAACCATTTAACACTTTAAATATCAATAAAATAGATTAAAAAACATTTGTAAATATCTACAAGTTTTTGTATCTTTGATGTATTAATCTTGCAATTTTTTTAAAATTATGATTCCAAAAAACAAGAATACAAATCAAGGCAATTTATTTTTTAGTTTTAAAGACACTTTAAACCAAAAACACCCTCTTTACATATTGGCAAATAAAATAAATTGGAAACAATTTGAAGACGCTTTTTTGCCCTTGTATAGTAAAGACAAAGGCAGACCTGCTAAATCTATACGTCTAATGGTAGGTCTTCTTATGCTCAAACATATCCGTAATGTCTCCGATTAGAGCGTTGTAGAGCAATGGTCTGAAAATAACTACTACCAATATTTTTGTGGAGAAACTAATTTTGTTTGTGGAGTTCCTTGCGAAGCTAGTGAATTGGTTCACTTTCGTAATCGTATTAAGGAAGTTGGCATAGAACTTATTTTAAAAGAAAGCATACGAATAAACGCAGAGGATAGCAAAGACGAAAACGTCAATATAGACACTACTGTTCAAGAGAAAAACATTAGCTTTCCTACCGATGCAAAGTTGCATAAAAAGATTATTAAAAAATGTAAATCCATTGCTACTAAAGAGCAACTACCTGTTAGGCAAACTTATACTCGAACATTAAAGAAATTATCTAGAGACCAACGTTTTAGGAATCATCCAAAGAACAGGGCAAAAGCAAAAAAAGCAGACAGAAAAATAAAGACCATTTGTGGAAGGCTTATTAGAGAGCTTGAGCGAAACCTACCTCCCAACTCAAAGTATCAATCAGATTTAGATTTATTTAAACAGGTATTATCACAAAAGAGAAATTCTAAAAACAAAATTTATTCACTTCACGAGCCTGAAGTTTGTTGCATCTCTAAAGGAAAAGAACACAAGAAGTATGAGTTTGGCAACAAGGCATCATTCGTAAAAACAGACACCGGAGTAGTTGTTGGAGCAATGGGATTTCGCAACCAATATGACGGACACACTTTAGAACCAGTTTTAGATCAAGTAAAAAAATTAACAGGATTATTACCAAAAAGAGCAAAAGTAGACAGAGGATATAGAGGCAAAAAAAGAATAAAAGATACAGAAATTCTTGTTCCATCACCACCAAAAAAATCTATGAGTTATTACCTTCGAAAGAAATTAAGCCAAGCTCACAAAAAACGAGCAGGCATAGAACCAGTAATAGGACACATCAAGGCAAATCATAGACTTAATCGCAACTTTTACAAGGGAGTAGTGGGTGATAACATCAATATTATGCTTGCAGCAGCAGGGTTTAACTTCAAAAGAATGATTAACAAGTGGAAACATTCTTTTTTACTCTTTTTTCAAAGGCGATTTCAAATTTTTATGCAAACCAAATTTTGTGCTTTTTATTTTAAACTGATTTTTTAAGGCTTGACTAAATAGAAACACAATTAATAGATATTTTAGAATTTTCAGAGAATTAATTTATAAAAAACAAACCTGGGATAAGACTAAATTTTTTGGAGAAGTAGAGTTAGACGAAGCTTATTTTGGTACGAAAAGATTGCGAGGAATAAACATGTCTCAAAAACGAGGAAGAGGAACTTGGAAACAACCTGTATTTGGAGTTTTTGAACGACAAGGGAGAGTTTACACAGAATTAATTCCTAATGCAAAACAAGCCACTTTAAGAAAAGTTATTAAAGGGAAAATAAGTCTTGAAAGCATTATATTTACTGATGGTTGGAGAGGATATTATGGATTGTTGGATTTAGGATATAGTAAACATTTTCGTATAGATAAGAGCAAACATTTTTCAGATAAACAAGGAGTTCACATTAACGGAATAGAAAGTTTTTGGAGTTTTACAAAAAGGAGATTAGCAAAATTTAATGGAGTTAAAACTACCTTTACATTACATCTAAAAGAGTGTGAATGGAGATGGAGAAAAACAACAAAAGAAATGGAAGATGAACTATCGAAAATGATTAAAAAAAAGAATTGTTGAAATAGGAAAACTCTATCGAGTTTTCTCCAGTTCAACAATTTATAATTATCATTATATTTGTTAAAAAAATAAAATCTTCTAGTCTAGAGCCTTATATAATCAGGTTTTTAATTACTTTTGCATTTTAGTTTTAAAAATAAAAAAAACATGAAATACGATATTATTATTATAGGAAGTGGGCCTGGCGGTTATGTAACTGGAATTAGAGCTTCACAATTAGGATTTAAAGTTGCTATTGTAGAAAAAGAAAACCTTGGAGGTGTCTGTTTAAACTGGGGTTGTATTCCGACTAAAGCACTTTTGAAGTCTGCCGAAGTTTACGATTATTTAAAGCATTTAGATTCTTATGGATTAAAAGCGGAGGCAATAGACAAAGATTTCGGTGCAGTGATAAATAGAAGTCGAGATGTTGCAAATTCGATGAGTAAAGGCGTTCAATTTTTAATGAAAAAAAACAAAATAGACATTATTAATGGCTTTGGAAAAATAAAAACAGGGAAAAAAATAGACGTAACTTCAGAGGACGGAAAAGTAACCGAATATTCAGCTAATCATATAATTATAGCAACAGGTACACGTTCAAAACAACTGCAAAACATACCCCAAGACGGCAAAAAAGTTATAGGATATAGAAGTGCTATGAGCTTAAAGACTCAACCAAAATCGATGATAGTTATAGGTTCTGGGGCTATAGGTTCTGAGTTTGCACACTTCTATAATGCTATGGGAACAGAAGTTACAATTGTGGAATATATGGAAAATATCGTTCCTGTGGAAGACGTTGATATTTCAAAACAATTTGAAAGCTCTTTAAAAAAATCTGGGATAAAGATTATGACAAGCGCCTCTGTCGAATCAATAGATACTTCGGAAGATGGCGTAACAGCTCTTGTTAAAACTAAAAAAGGAGAGCTAACGTTAGAAGCAGACATTGTTCTTTCGGCGGTTGGGATTAAATCAAATATCGAAAATATAGGCTTGGAAGATGTAGGAATTATTATAGATAAAGATAAAATTTTAGTAAACCAATGGTATCAGACAAATATTCAAGGATATTATGCAATTGGCGACATTGTACCAGGTCCTGCATTAGCACACGTTGCTTCTGCTGAAGGAATTACTTGTGTTGAAAAAATTGCAGGACTTCAAACAGAATCTATCAATTATGATAATATTCCGGGCTGTACTTACGCATATCCAGAAATTGCATCAGTCGGTATGACTGAAGCTAAAGCACTCGAAAAAGGATATGAATTAAAAATCGGAAAGTTTCCTTTTTCAGCATCGGGTAAAGCAAAAGCAGCAGGAAAATCTGACGGCTTTGTAAAAGTGATTTTTGATGCTAAATACGGCGAATGGTTAGGTTGTCATATTATCGGTGCTGGAGTTACAGATATGATAGCAGAAGCCGTTTTAGGGAGAAAGTTAGAAACTACAGGGCACGAGGTTTTAAAATCAATTCACCCTCACCCAACCATGAGCGAAGCTATAATGGAAGCAGTTGCAGATGCTTACGACGAAGTAATTCATATATAATTAAAAACAAAACAACTTACTTTAGTATTTAATGTTTTTCTTATGGAATATGGTTTTCTATCAATATTACCTCCAGTTGTAGCAATAATATTGGCTTTAAGAACAAAGCAAGTATATATCGCACTTTTGTTTGGTATCTGGACTTCGTGGCTTATAATTGAAGACTGGAATTTTTTGGCAGGTACTTTGTCGATGATAGAAGAAATGGTAAATGTTTTTCAATCTAAAGGAAACACAAGGACTATAATGTTTAGTGCTTTAGTAGGTGCATTATTAATTTTTATTCAATATTCAAGAGGGGTAGAAGGGTTTATTAATATTATAAATAAGAAGTTAGTAAAACTTGAAAATAAAAAATCGGGGTACGCACGGGTAATGATTCAAATTTTAGCTGTGCTTACTGGTTTATTTCTCTTTGTAGAAACGAGTATCAGCTCTTTAACAGTCGGTACTTTATATCGTCCAATATTTGATAAATTAAAAATTCCGAGAGAAAAGTTAGCATATATTGCAGATTCGAGCTCCGCTCCGTCATCTATTCTAATTCCTTTTAATGCCTGGGGCGCTTTTATAATGGGGCTTCTATTGACGCAAGGAATAGAAAAACCATTATCGCTGATGATTTCTTCAATAGCTTATAATTTTTATCCAATTTTAGCAATTTCTATTTTGTTAATTATAATTATTACAAAAAAAGATTTTGGACTAATGAAAAAAGCAGAAATAAGAACCAAAGAAAAAGGACTGCTAATGAATGAAGGTGCTAAACCATTAATTTCTGACAGAATAACTTCATTTCCTCCGAAAAAAGGAATACAAGCTAAAGCCTATAATATGATAGTTCCGCTTTTAGTAATGGTACTTATGGTGCCAGTAAGTTTGATTTATACTGGCTGGAATGCTATTAAAAAACCTGTTTCATTTTTAGACCACGTCGCATTATCAATAGGCGAAGGGTCTGGCTCGTCGTCTGTTTTATATGCTGTGATTACCGCACTTTTAGTCGCAATAGTGATGTATTATGTACAAGGAATTATGAATCTAAAAGAAGCCGTAAACTTTTCATTAAAAGGAATAAGTGAGCTTATGCCATTAGCTTTGTTAATGTTATTAGCCTTTGCAATTGGCAACGCTTGCAAAGAATTAGAAACTGGGTTATACATTGCAAGTGTTACAAAGGAATGGTTACCACCGGAATTATTACCAGCAATAATTTTTATAATTAGTTCTTTTATTGCATTTTCTACAGGAACTTCTTGGGGAACTTTTGCTATAATGTTAGCTGTTTCTATTCCGATGGCAAATATGCACGATGCTAATCTAACTCTTATAGTTGCTGCAACACTAGGGGGAGGAGTTTTTGGAGATCATTGCTCACCAATTTCCGACACCTCAATCATATCATCTATGGCATCGGCGAGCGACCATATAGACCACGTAAAAACCCAACTTCCTTATGCCCTTATTGGTGGTGGTGGTGCAACTGTTTTATATCTTTTGTTTGGATATTTTTAGCTAGTATAAATTACTTTTTGAAAGTATATAACCTATTTATTTTGATTAAAATAACCAGTTCCAATACCGATAACACGCTCGTAAAAACCGCCAAGAGGTTTGTAATAAACTAACACAGTGTATTCGTTTTCGGTTTCAAAAAATGTCCCATTAATTTCATTAGTATTTACACTATTTTCTTTGTCTGAAGCATATTTACTAACAGTAGCGAAAGTGTAGTTATAAAAACCTTGTTTTAATACGATGCTACATAAATAGGCTTTTTGCTCGTGGTCATAAGCCATTTTGTTTTCTTCTGTAATTTGAAAATCATTAAAAGCACCGTAAATATAAACGTCTTTATTTGCAAAAGGTTTGTCTGTTAGCATACTAAAATGTACCACCGAATAGTCAGCTTCAGTATCAGTATAAGATGATTCTATTGTTTTAATTAAAAACTGCCCATTGATGTCTGGATTGTATTTATACTTTTTGTTCGGATTGTAAGTGTATGGGTATAAGTAGTTATGGAATATCTCTTTTCTTTCAATTTTTACTACGTTTAAGCTAGCATTTCTAATTACTTTAGAGTCAAAATTTAAGTATTCATTTCCGCCCCAAAAATTGGTTTTGTTATTGTAGCTATATATAAGTTGATTTCGTTTAAAAAAAGTAGGCTGTAAACCTGTAATTTTTTTGTTCCAGTTATTGTTTTTTATAATTATGGTGTTAATTTCTTGCTGCGGATTGTTTATACGAATATTCTCATGGTTAATTTTAAATTCAACAGTTTGTTGAGTTTTGATAGTCCTTGAATTTCTACTCCTCGTAACAGAAACACTAACCTTTGCGATATTTTCGTAAAGTACAAAACGCCTTGTAAAAACAACTTCGCCTTGGCTATTTAGTACCGAAATTAAATAATTTCCACTTTTGGTAATTTCGGTGTTTATATTAGGTATTTGTACAGAGTAATGAGTATAGCTTTGGAGAGTGTTAAAAGAGTTTTTAAAGTCTATTATTGTATTTTGATTAAAACCGTTGATATATTGTGAAGAAAGCAAGTTGCTAGATTTCCAATCGTGGGTTTTATGTTCAATTTTGTATTGATAACTTTTGCTGTCTGCATCTAAATCGTCAAATGACAATTTTAAAACAGTCCCTAATGGAACGATAGAAGTATAAACGTTTTTCTGTAAGGGTCTTAACTGTATTGACTTTATGTTTTGTGCAGTAGCCGTTGGGATAAAAGCTAAAATAAAACAGGCAATTCTTATGCTAAATATTTTAAATAATATCATAATTCAAAAGTAATAAGAATATAGATAATCTAACAAATTTAAAGTAAACTCCTGTCTTTTTTCAGTTTTGTAATTATTTTACAATAATTTTTTTAGTAAACTTTCCAGCTTCAGTTTCTAAATGCACTATATAAATTCCCATAGCAATTTTCGGAATGTGAATTTCATTAATTCCGTTTGCGATAAAAGAATTATCAATTAGCTCATTCCCAAGTAGGTCAAACAATTTAATAGAAGGTTTTCCGCTTGACAATCCAGTTATTGTCAGAATATAATCATTGACAGAAACATTAATATTATCTGACAATACTTTGTCATCTGCTACGTTTAGAACGCTTTGTTTTGTATGAATGAAAAATCTACCTACTCCATTTAAAGCCTTTTTTGGATTAATTTTATAGTCAGTTCCAGATTTGTCTAACCTCATATAAGTTCCAGTTGCTTTATCTTCTAAAAATACTTTAATACCAAGCGGTAAGTTTAATGCTTCTACAGTAAAGCTAATTTCTTTATTTGCTTCTGCTTTTACTCCTATAGGAACCACCAAATTTTCATAATCTTGCGGTAGGACTTGCCTCATAAAATTAATACCCTTACCATCACTTATCAAATGAGAATACACGCTTAATTTTGACGAAACAGCCGTAAAAGTTCCCAAATCAAATCTAGGGTCTAAACCAGTAGTTTTTCCTTCTAAATAGTTTATCTCTGTATTAACTTTAGTAGCTCCGTTAGACAAAATTAAAGTAACTTTTGGATTAGAGGCAATTTTTGGATTAGAGTTTTTATAAAAATTAACCCCAGTTTGATGGCTTAAAATACCTTTATCAATCGTCATTTTAGTAGCGGAACTTTTTGCATTAATAAAAAAGGCTTGTCCTGGACGTATATAACCATCTGTTAGTGCTTTGTAATTACCTGAGTTTACATCAAAAACATATATAGCTTGTCTTGCATCATCTATTTGAGTGGTGTTATTTGTTATAAAACTATATACAGAAACATAAGACGGATGAGTATTTCCTATGAGATTCCATTTGTTTTCGTTTGGAGTATCTTTATTAGCAATTGTCAGATCTCTAGAGCCATCGATGTTTAGTATTCCGCCAGTAAATTTATAATTACCTGCATTAGTTCTTTTCATTGCATACCCTTGACCTGAATTAAAAGGAGTATCTGTAGCCCCTTTCTGAAAGTAACTCCAATCTCCAGTATTATTATCATAATAAGATATTCCCATATTTTTGCCAATCGTTCCAGGGGTAATACTATTAGCAGTATTCCAAGTATCGCCATAAGATAAGCCCGTTACAGGAGATGATATTAGATGCCATTTATCATCAACTGCTAAATTATAAGTTATACTTCCAGTAGCATTGCCGTTAACAATAATAGAACCGCCGTTTGCAATATTTAGAGAAGCATTAGATTCAACGTTTATACTATTTACTAAAACCTCTGTAGAAGTTCCAATTACAGGTTTATTAGAAGTGTTCGGTATAGTTATATTGTTTGTAAAATTTGGCACCTCGCCCGAACTCCAGTTTGTGGCTTTAGACCAGTCTGTATCTGTATTTCCTGTCCAAGTATTAATAGTAAATTTTAAAATCTTATCTTTTTGAGATATATACATTACATTTTTACTAAATACTAATCTATTCGGCTTATCTAAACCTGTAATAACATCTTTAGCTGTAGGCGAAGTTGCGGTAATATCAATTTTAGAAATTTTGTTTCCGCCATTTTCAGCGATATATAGTTCATTTCCATTGAGAGCTATTCCGTGAGGTGTGTTTAATCCTGTAACAACATCAGTAGCTGTAGGCGAAGTTGCGGTAATATTAATTTTTGAAATTTTGTTTCCGCCACTTTCTGCTATATATAAATCATTTACGTTGAGAGATAGACCAGTAGGTTCGTTTAACCCTGTAACAACGTCAGTAGCTGTAGGCGAAGTTGCAGTAATATCAATTTTTGAAATTTTATTTCCGCCATTTTCAGCGATGTATAGGTCATTTCCATTGAGAATTAATTCAACGGGCTTGTTTAGTCCTGTAACAACGTCAGTAGCTGTAGGCGAAGTTACAGTAACATCAATTTTTAAAATTTTACCACCGTCAGGCTCGGCGATATACAGGTCATTACCATTGAAAACTAATCCGGCAGGTTTGTTATTTAATCCTGTAACAACGTCTGTAGCCTGTGCATTTACATTAATAAACGTTAAAAATAACGTTAGCGAAAAGATTAAAATTGATTTCATTGATTTCATTGATTTTAAATATTTAATATAGCTACCTTATTCTATAATAATTTTTTTATTCAATCTTCCAGCTTTAGTTTTTAGCCTTACTATGTAAATTCCAGAAAACAGCTTCGGTAAAATAATTTCTTCTATTCCATTAGTTTCAAAAGCAGACTTCATAACTTTCTTACCGAGAAGATTATACATTTTTACACTAACTCTACCTCGTGGTAAACCAATAATTTTTAAGGTTGTAGAATTAGATTTGTAAACATTTATATTGTTTAATAGCACATCTGATTCTATTGGTAAAGCACCTGAATCTATTGAAGATTTTTGTACAGTGTGTAAATAAAACCTACCAAACTCATTAACTGTTTCGTCTAACATAATTTTATATTGAGCGTTTTTATCACTTAAACTATTTTGAGAATCAGCGTTTAAGCGAGTAAATCTGTTTGTAAGTCTATCTTCTAGAAACACTTTAGTACCGAGCGGTAAGTTTAGCGCTTCTGCGGTAAAAGTAATTTCTTTACCTTGTTTTGCTTTTATACCTACTGGAATAATCATGTTTTCAAAATCCGAATCTGGCAAAGACTGAACTTGATAATTTTTATCCGAATCACCTTTTACTAAATGGGTAAAAACATCTAATGGATTATCAATACCGCTGATAAGTTTTCCTGTAAAAGTTTCTCCGTCTAAATTATCATCAAGACCTTTGGTAGCACCATCAATATAAAGAACTCTAGCAAATCTTTTATGAGTTCCATCAGTTATTGATAACTTTATCTCTGTTTTATTTGATTTTTGGAAAGTACCACCTGAAGATAATTGGTTAGTAGCATCAAAAGTTAAATTTGCATTCGTTCTTGCTTTAACAAAAAAGCCTTGAGTTGGGGCTAATATAAAATCTAAAATTGATACTTTAGTTTCGTAAGAGTCTATTGCTTGATTCCAAACCCAAATAGTTTGAGAACTAAGGTTTGCGGTATTATCCTTTAAAAAAGTAGCACTATTTATATGAGAAGGATATGGGTTTCCTAACAAATTAAATCCACCACCACTTGAAACTACTGGCGAAGTAATATCGTTAGTATTTAAAGTTCCTGTAAAAGACACATTTCCAGCACTTGATCTTTTAACTCGATATCCTATACCAGGGATAAAAGTACCACTAGCACCTGCTTGCAGATAGTTCCATTCATTTGTATTAGTTATATAAGTTGCAATACCTCTATTATTTTTATTTGCTTTTCCGCTATCGATACTATTAGCTGTAACATAAGCATCATTATATATTTGACCAGCAACAGGGCTTGAAATTAAATAGTTATTTGAAGTTGGTAAATGTCGGATATAAGTTACATTTCCTATTGCAGTGCCTTTAACAATAATAGAACCACCATTTTTAATGGTTAAAGACGTATTAGTAGCAATTGTTATATCATTTACTTCGCCACTTACAGAAGCATCAATTATAGGCTGATTAGCAGGAGTACTCGGCACGCTTACGTTACTTATATTAGTTGGTACAGCACCTGTACTCCAGTTTGTAGCTTTAGACCAGTCTGTATCTGTAGTTCCTTCCCAAACATTTATTGTATTGAAAACAACTTTATCAATGCCAAAATAATCCCCTCCTGCCGAAGATGTTATTTTAATTTCTGTAACGTTTTTCCAGTCTAACGAAACGGTTTTACCTGATGGACCAACATTAGCTACAACATTAGAATTAGCACCACCAGTAGGAGTAAAAGTCCAGTCTGTATCTGCAGCACTACTATTTACATTATAGGCACGCAGACTTTGAACATTAATTGCAGAAGGAAAGCTTATTGTAACATAAGTATCGCCGCTCTTCGATGTAGCTACTTTGCCAGAAGTACCTCCTTTATCGCCACCATCGATTAAAGAAGGACTATTAGAAGATGAGGTAAATTTAGCGGTTACTGAGGCTACGTCTTGTGTTATTGTGCTAGCATTGGCTGTAGCGTTTTCCCAGTCGAATGAAATAATAGCCTCTTTTAGAAAAAATATATTAGGAGTTTGTTCTCGCATTCTTGTTCCTTGCCCTAAAGTAAAATATTCCATACATTCAGGTTGGGTATATGACATTATATTTTTAGTATCTGGCGCATAAAGATCTCCATTTGCATCTTTTTCTAACCCTGCTTTTGTCCATTTACAAGTAGTCAGATCAACATTAGTAGTTCTAATACCAGTAATAGGATCTTTAGTTCGAAGTCCTGGATCGGCTGGAGTATCTACTACTTGATCTCCATGTGTTTTTGAATTAGAACCATCAACCAACTCTTTCCTTGTGTTGTCAAATGTTTCATGAGTATGAAATAATTGAAACATATGTCCCATTTCGTGAGAAGTTACATGAGATCTTATTAAAGAGTTATTATTTAGTTTTCCTGAAACAAGAATTTGAGAAGAACGATCATTACCCCAAAAATTAGCTAAACCTGCATTTAAACCAGAGTCGTCATCAAACAAATAAATATCAATACCATCTTCATTTTTATTTTTTTTAAAAACCTCGGTTACATAATGTGGTTTTCCTATATCATCATCATTACCACTAGGATTATAAAGAATATCCGAATCGATATAATCTATTGATTTATCCCAAGTAAAATAAATATTATAAGGTCTAAAGTCATTATTTAAAAAACTAATAGCTTCTTTTACGGCTTCAACCGATTGTCCTCCTGTGCCATTAGCTCTTCTGACTACATGAACATATATCCTAAAGGCGTAAGTAGTGCTTAAGTTTGAACTCAATTTATAGCTACCAGGAGAATCCGAGCTACTTTTCTTTAATGGCAAAGAACTTGACGTAGGAGAAGGAGCAATACAAAAATCCTGTCCTTGAGCATTATAATATGCCATAAATAATACGAGTAAAGTAATTTTTGATTTTTTCATTTTCTTAATTTTTTTATAGTTTATTAATCTTTTTGTTTGTTTATTTTTTATCTCTTGAAAGTTCAAATTCACCTATTTGAATGCCGTATGCTTTTAATATATTATTATCTACTCCATATCCAGAAGCTCTATTATCTCCAATGAACACAAAAAAAGCTTTATCAAAACCACTAAGAAGACTATTCCCATAATCATTAAGAAGATCGCTTCCACAATCAAAATTTGTTCTAGTTATTGTAAATGTTAAAGCAATATGATGGCCAACGTCATATTTATTTTCCACTGTAAAAGTGCCTGTAAAAGTATTGCAAGCTCCTTTTCCAGTTATAGTTAAATCATCATTAAAAGTTATATAAGGGCTAATTGGTTTAATATTTGAGTTAATCTTTTTAATCGTATCATTAATTAAATAAACACTACAATTATTACATGAATCCCACCGATCACCACGAAAAGTATCTATATAAGTAACATACCAAGTTCCAATAAATTTAGTTTTACTAGAATTCGGAGTTTGCAGAGCAACCTTTATAATTTTACTATCATCAGATTCAGCTACATACAGGTCATTTCCTTTTATAGATAGACCAATAGGGTTGTTTAAACCTGTAGCAAAGTCTGTCGCTTGTGCGTTAATATTAATATAAGCTAATAATATTATGCTAAAAATTATAGTATTCTTCATTTTATATAAACTTTATTTGCCAAATGTAATCATTTAATTTTTTATTTAAACAAAATTATTTTTATCTATTTCATTAATATTACCAAAAGTTTCGTCCCAGTATATATTAATATTATATTGTATCATATCTCTTTTTAAAATATTAATAGCTTCTTTTGAGTAGTCTTGAGATAGACCACCTTTGCCAAGCGAGTCGTTAATGATAACAGGGTATATTTTTATAGTATAGAACTTGTCGTTAGGTGTGTCATATCCAAGATTTGGATTTATTGAAGATTTAGAGAAAGCACTACTTCCTTTTGAATTAGAATTAGTAGAACAAAAATCTTGTCCTTTAACCGTATTGCTTATTGCAAAAATTACTATTAATATGAATTTTAATTTTTTCATTGTATATTATTTTTAAGATTGTTTTTTTTTTAGATAAATTTCCCAAGGCGGCCAACCATCATAGGGTGCGAAATTTAAACTACCGTCTGATGATATTTTAAATTTACTATCTTTAATAAATTTAAAGTATATCTCTTCAAAAGTAATATGATTTATATGGCTACAAGTTAATTTTGTTTCGGTTATATTAAAGTCTATTCTTGTGATATTTTCTTCGTCTATTATTATTTCCGCTATTCCATAAAACGAATTACAGGTACCTTTTCCAGAGACAGTTAAGTCATCATTAATGGTCAAGTAAGGAGTACTAATGGGTGGATCAACTTCTGAAGCTATCAAAGGTGGAGCATGATCAGAATCTATAATGTGGTCAAGCTCCCAAGTTCCCACAAACTCCGCAGGCGTTTGTAAAGCAACCTTTATAATTTTACTATCATCAGATTCAGCTACATACAGGTCATTTCCTTTTATAGATAGACCAATAGGGTTGTTTAAACCTGTAGCAAAGTCTGCCGCTTGTGCGTTAATATTAATATAAGCTAATAATATTATGCTAAAAATTGTAGGATGTTTCATTTTATATAAATTTTATTCGTCAAATGTAATAATTTTTTTTATTTAAACAAAATTACTTTTATTTATTTCATACGCATTCTCTAACATAAGATGCTTTTTTGTCATCACCACTAGGATTATAAAGAATATCCGAATCGATATAGTCTATTGATTTATCCCAAGTAAAATAAATATTATAAGGTCTAAAATCATTATTTAAAAAACTAATAGCTTCTTTTACGGCTTCAACCGATTGTCCTCCTGTGCCATCAGATCTTCTGACTATATGAACATATATTCTAAAGGCATAAACAGAATTTAGGTTTGAGCTTAATTTATAGCTACCAGGAGAATCCGAGCTACTTTTCTTTAATGGCAAAGAACTTGGCGTAGGAGAAGGAGCAATACAAAAATCCTGTCCTTGAGCATTATAATATGCTGTTAAGTTTCACAAGGCTGTTGTTTAATTTGAACTTGCTTGTTTTACAAAGACAGAATTTTATTTTTAAATTCCTGCTTTCTGTTTTTTTAAATATTCTTCTTTCGCTCCAATTTTCGGTTGTGCAATAGCTATCTTTGTTATGCCCAGTGTTTTATCTTCTGAAAATTCCATTCTGTTCAATTTGTCCAATCAAATATTGTATTTCGAGAGGCTTTGACCAATTCCGATGTATCATTCTATGACAATTTGAACAAACAGGTGCTAAATTCTTTAAAGCATTTTCTAACGTGTTTTCAATATCTGAATCTTCGTACTGGAATATTGGTTTTGTGTGATGAATCTCAATAAACCCTTTTCCAATTTCTGCTCCGTAAAAATTTTCAAAATCGAAAGCACAACACTCACAAGCAATACAGCCATCTTTTGTAAAATGCTCAATTGCAAAATTTCTTAACTTTGATGAACGTTCATAAACTTTGACTTGGGCTACTTTTTTAATTCCTTCTTGAATGATTATATTCTCGTCAAAAGTTTGAATTTTTCTTTTATCCTTAATTGGTCTCAATTTCTCTTAAATTTTCTGTTAAATCAGAATACTCAAAGTCGTTTACGAGCAAATATTTTAAGATTTCTTGATTGCGTTTTAAATGGTTTTTGCCATCATTTGTAATCTCTACAAACCCTTTTCTTGCCTATCCTTTGTATTGAGCATAACCAAATCTTTCAAATGCTTCGTGTGCTTTTAAGTTCCTTACTTTTTGAGAAAATTTATCATCATTTCTTCCCAAAAGTATTTGTAAATCTTCTCCACTTGGTTTCATAATCAAGCGAAGTTTTTCAATTAATTCTGATGTTGTAATTCTACCACCATTTAATTTCATTAAATACAGAGAAGGTAGAATAAGCTCAGTTTCAGTTATTCTTTTTACCATTAATAATTGGTAATTAAAAGGTGTTCCGATTTTTTATTGTTGCGGTTCATAAAACTTACTAAATAAGTTTTGTCAAAAGTAGAAATTTTAATATTTGGATTAGTATATAAGTCTAAAATGAAATCTGTATTTTTTATAACCATCATCCATTTTGCTTGACAATTGTTAATTAAAAAGTCAGCAAGTCTTTTTTGGTCGGTTTTTACAAAGTCATTTTGAGCATAAGTACTGAACTCTGTGTCATAAGGTGGGTCTAAAAAAATAAAATCATTTTCAGTTGGTTCGTAAATATTAAAAAAATCTTGAAAATCTGCATTTACAATATTAGTTTTTGATAACAATTCTTGTAATGGTTCTGACTTTAAATATTCTATTTTTTTTCTAAAGTTCTTGTTGTTGTATGCAATTCCGCCATAAGGAACATTAAATTCGCCTTTTGAATTGTAGCGAAACATTCCAGAATAAGCATAATTACGAATGAATAAAAATATTGCTGTATAAAATGCTTGGTTTAGTTCATACTTTTTGTGAAAATTATAAATATGTCTAAAGTGCATATAAAACGCACTCTTTAATGCAGTTTCTATATTATCTAAAATGTCCTTGTCAGGTAATTTTCCTTTTTCTTTTTCAAGGATTTTCATTCTTGAAGTCTTACGAACTAAATTTTTCTTTATTTCTTTTAGGAAATTTTCGATATTGAAGTTAAAATATGATGAAAAAAGTCCATTAAATTCTTTATAATTTTTTAAAATAAACTCATAAATTTTGTTGGATAAAATATCTGAAGATATTTTGTCGCAAGCAAATTCTTTATAGATTTTTATAAAAAAACTCTGATTTTTTTCTGAAATGTTCCCTAAAACTTCCCAATTGTGAATTATTTCCTCAATTGCCTCAAAAAACATTTCTCTTTCGCCAAAAACTATGATTTTATATAAATCAATTAATTCGTGTGCTTTGTCGTTTATAAAATACTCTTTTGCTTGAATTGCGGTATAAACTGAACCTCCACCAACAAAAGGCTCGTAGTAATTTTCAAAGTAGTCTGGAAGATTCGGAATAATGTATTTCAATTCTTGTTCTTTTCCGCCTGCCCATTTTACAAGCGGTTCAAGTTTTCGCTCTTTTGTATAATTTGCAAAACTTAAATTTATCTGATTGTATGTTACAACTGGTTCTTCTAATATCGTGTACATAGCGTAAATTTAGTGATTTTAGAATTCAATTTTAACACTTCAAATGTAGTTATAAAGTTTTTTTTCACATTGGGCATAACGGAAGTCTGAACAAAAACCCAAATTTTTAGTTCAAAAGTAAGTCTTAAAAACCATTTATACAAACTTTAGGCGAATAAAAATTTTTGTTTAGAAATAGGGAAACTATAAATATTTTGAAAAAGTGAGGATAGAAAAGCTTTTATGTGTTTATTTATAAAAAAGTTAATCCAATTTTTCTTCCTAGTCCTTGTTCAAAAATACGTATCAATGTAGAAAGCTGAATATTCCCTTTAGCATTTTCAAGTTTGGATATATAACTTTTTTTCGTTCCTGTTTTTTCAGCTAATTGTTCTTGTGTTAATTTCGCTTCCTTTCTAGCTTCTTTAAGCATTTCGCTCACAATAAACATTTGAGAACTTTCTTCATATTTATTTCGATTTTCAGTTCCTATTTTTCCATGTTCAAGCTCAATTAACTCATCAAATGTCTTTATATTTTTATAGTCCTTCATAATTCTATTTTTTATTGTTATGATACTCTTTCATTAATCGTTTAGCCTTTTCTAGTTCAGTTTTTGGCGTTTTTTGAGTTTTTTTATGAAATCCATTGAAAAGAACAACAAGATTCCCATTATCAAAGCAGCAGAATATTCTATAAATGTTAGATTGAAACTCTACTCGTATTTTATACAGTCCATTTGTTCCTGTAAGGTGTTTTAAAAACTTTTTAGGAATTCGGTCAACTTGTTTTATTAACTCAAAAACGTATTGTATTTTGCCTTTAATCTTTTGGTTCTGTTTTTGGTAGAAAGCAATAAAGTGGTTTTCGTAAAATATTATTTTTCTGTTCACATTGCAAAGTTATCTCAAAAGATAACATTTTCCAAATTTATTGTAAAGTTTCTTTTTTAATGCACCCTAACGGTCTGGTATAAGCATAGTAAGGGATTTGTAAGCTATTAGTTTCGGCTTATATTTTTTTTACAAATACAAAACCACCATTGATTTAAGCCTTTAACCCTTATTATGCTTATACTTTGTTGCCAGTAGTTGTTAATTCTGTTTCAGTTTTTTTGGGTTTTGTCGTGTGTCAAAAATATCTGATATGTCAATTCAAGACCGTTGCAAGGTTAAGTAATTGATTTTCAGTAAAGAACGTTATCTATATATTTGAAAAAATAACAACTAAAAACATAAAAGTTTGAAATACAATAAGTTAGCTGTTTTGTGATATAATAAAAACTTCTAATTTTACTAGTCTTTTAGCCTTGCAACGGTCTTAATTCTATTTTTCTCAATGTTAATCTAATATATGATTTTGTAATTTTTGTAAACTAAATACTGAAATTCCTGTTTTCTATCTTTTAAATATTCTTCTTTCGCTCCAATTTTCGGTTGGTCAGATAGTTTTAAAGTTTGTTTTACAATTTGTTCAGTTAGTTTCGTAGCAACTTTTAGACTTGCATTCTTTGTAATAGTCAAATATGTTTTGAAGTTTTTTTTTAGCAAAGTCAGTCTAATGAATTTTTAACGCCACTCTTTAATTTCGTTAAGTAACTCTGTTGCTTCTGTTACTTTGTCATTTTTTGAGTCAAGTAAAGATTTATCTATTCTTTCATTAAATTCTTTCATAGTCACAGGTTGAAAATCTTCGCTTTCAGATTTTAAAAGTTCTTCAAAACGATAAATAACTTTTTCATTTTGCAATTTTAAAAATGCTTGTACAAATTGTATTTTTCTTGTTTGAATATCCATAAGATAAATTTATAAAAAATTACTCACATAAAAACTTAAAGTCATAGATTTTTGTCATTTTTTTGTACAGTTTCATAGTGCTTCTTTTGTATTTTTCTGCTTTTGCTCTTGAAAACGTTTCTTTCCAAAATACTTATTGAACTTAACTAATAAAAAACTATTTTCCCATTGCAGAGGTTTTAAAAATAGGAACTGTGGAGCAAGCTTCACCATAAGATATCGATTTTGCAACTGGTTGTAGCTTTTCTATAACAAAGGAATAAACTGCTATCGGAATGGGTTTTTTTGAACAGCCTTTTACAATCACGGACGCATTTGCAAATTTTTTAAAGTTGTATGAATTTATTAACTCTTGATAAATTGCCGTTTCTAAAGTCTCTAAACTTCCAATCACAGTCTTTTTTGCATAAGGCGTTAGTTTTGACGCTATTAGAATAAATGCCCATGAAGGTAATATTGCATCTACGGAGCAAACAATTGCGACAAAAGAATTTTTATATTGAGTCCAATCGTGATTATTAACAGAATTTCTAAAATCCTTTTCTTTTAAAATTTGCCCTTGAAAAAGCCAATCCTTTATATCGACTAAAACTCTTTTTCCTTCAGGGTAAAATTCTTCTAAATCTAATGTTTTTAGACTGCTTTTTGAAACTCTATTTACAATTTCTTTTTCCATAATTTATAATAGCTTTAGAGTATCCCTAATTCTAACTTTGCTTCTTCACTCATCATATCCCTTGTCCAAGTTGGGTCAAATGTAATTTCAACTTCACAATCGTTTATATCTTTTAGAGTTTTCACCTTGTTTTCAACTTCTACAGGCAGAGTTTCTGCAACTGGACAATTAGGGGAGGTTAAGGTCATTAAAATTTTAGCGTTATTTTCATCGCTTACAAAAACATCATAAATTAATCCTAATTCATAAATATCTACTGGAATTTCTGGGTCGTAAATAGTTTTTAAAACTCGTATAATTTTATCTCCTATTTCTTCTAATTCTTTGTCTGTCATTTTTTTATAATTTACATTGTTCTGCAATTGCATACATTTTAATATGTTTTACCATAGAAACTAATCCGTTTGCCCTTGTCGGCGACAGATGTTCTTTTAAGCCAATTTTGTCTATAAAACCAATATCAGCAGATATAACGTCTTTCGGCTTTTGATTAGAAAATATCCGCAATAATAGTGCTACAATTCCTTTTGTTAAAATAGCATCGCTATCAGCCTTATACTTAATTAAACCTTTATCTAACTCCGAATATAACCAAACTCTAGACTGGCATCCTTTAATTAAATTTTCATCTAATTTATATTTTTCATCTATAATTGGCAATGATTTTCCTAACTCGATAATGTACTCATAGCGGTCTGTCCAATCGTCAAATATAGAAAATTCTTCAATAATTTCTTCTTGTATCTTCTTTATATTCATTTTTTAAACTTACTTTTGCAAGTTATAAATATAACCCCTTTCTATTAAAAAACCAAAATTACTGATTAAATTTTAAAAAATGAGCAAATTATTAGCGGTTGGGACAGTTGCGTATGATGCAATAGAAACACCTTTTGGGAAAACTAACAAAATATTAGGCGGCTCGGGCACTTATATAGGCTTGGCTGCAAGTCAGTTTGGTATAAAAACAGGAATTGTTTCTGTTGTAGGCGAAGATTTTCAAACATCGTATTTAAAAATGCTGAACTCCAAAGGAATAAATACTGACGGAGTTGAAGTTATAAAAGGTGGCAAAACTTTTTTTTGGAGTGGCAAATATCATAATGATATGAACTCGCGAGATACTTTAGTTACAGAACTAAACGTGTTAGAAACTTTTGAGCCTATCGTTCCGAAAAATTTTAAAGATGCAGAAATTGTAATGTTAGGAAATTTACACCCCTTAAAGCAGTCGTCTGTTTTAGACCAGATGAACAAAACGCCAAAATTAGTAGTTTTAGACACTATGAACTTTTGGATAGACATTGCACTAAAAGATTTATTCGCCGTTTTAAAAAGAATAGACGTAATTATAGTTAATGACGAAGAAGCACGACAGTTGTCGGGAGAGTATTCTTTAGTAAAAGCTGCTAAAAAAATTCATAAAATGGGAGTAAAATACGTTGTTATAAAAAAGGGCGAACACGGAGCTTTGCTGTTTAAAGATGATATTACGTTTTACGCACCAGCTTTGCCTTTGGCCGAAGTTTTTGACCCCACAGGAGCAGGAGATACTTTTGCAGGCGGTTTTTGTGGCTATCTAGCAAAAACAAAACATATTTCTTTTGAAAACCTGAAAAATGCAGTTATCTACGGCTCTGTTTTAGCCTCGTTTTGTGTAGAAAAGTTCGGAACAGAACGAATGCAAAATCTCAATAACAACGAAGTTAGTACTCGTTTGCAAACCTTTAAAGAGCTTACTCAATTTGATATTAAATTAGGCTGATTATAATTTTAGACTAACTCGCAGTAGCTTCAAGTAGAATTGCTATTTGCAATATATTTTTTTAAAAACTATTTTACATTAGGGTTTAAGTAATCTGGCAAACTAGGTTTACTCGAATCGCTAAAATCATCTGTAGGATCTCCATCGTTATTTGCATCTTCATTTTTGGTTAAAACACCGTCATTGTCGTCGTCCTCGTCGAGGTAATTCGGAATTTTATCTCCGTCAGTGTCGTTTTTTCTTGGGTCTCCATTGTCAGGGGTTTCTCTTATAGTAAGAACACCATCATTGTCGTCGTCGTTGTCAAGATAATTCGGAATATCATCTCCGTCAGTATCATTTTCTCTTGGATCGCTATTGTCAGGGGTTTCTCTTATAGTAAGAACACCATCATTGTCATCATCTCCATCTAGATAATTTGGAAATCCATCTTCGTCAGTATCGTATTTTCTTTGGTCGACATCGCTGCCAGATGTTTCTTTTATTGACGGAATTCCATCGTTATCATGATCTGTGTCTTCTACAAAATCGTACAAGTTGATATAATACATTAAGTTTATTCCCTCTAAATCTACTTGACTTCCTAAAGGATATGCTAACCCAGATGGTAAAATCAAAATTCCTTTTCCTCCATTTTCATAAGTTATAGGACCATTATTTGTAATGTTTTCTCCGCCTTTAAATTTTGTATAACCATAAGCTAAACCTCTGTTATACACTAAAATAGCAAAACTTCTCCAACCTGCTTTTGTGATAGCTTCATCTTCATCGAAAGAAATATTATCACTACCTATAATACGCCAGGGTTGAATAGTTTCAAGTATAGAGTCCATCTTGGTAGGGTTGCCTTTTCTAATTACTTCATTAGTTTTAGGGTCAGTAGTTATTGGAGTTCCGATGCCTTCTTCTGTAATATAATAGTATAATTTGTAATCAACATCATTTTCAGTAACGTCCATATCTTTTAAATTATCGTCATCACTCAGAGCTATTTTTCCTTCACCTTCTATTTTTTTTATAGAATCAATTTCACTGTCGTAATAAAAATTTGAAAAAAAGGCTTTTAAAGAATCACTGTCCTTAGCCGCCTGTTCTTTAAGGTCAGTGGGGGTAATTTCTGGAGAAGATCTATTACTACAGGAGTAAATTAAAAAACCAGTTATTACAAAAGCAAAAATGTATTTTATAGTTAAGTGCATTAAATTTTTAATTAATAATTTATTCATATAGTTTTGTTTTATTTATAAAAATTAGCTATATTTTTTTACGTTCGCAATTTACTTTTTTTATACTTATGCTATGTATAAAATTATTACTTTTTAACTTTTTTTTATGAGAATAGACAAATATTTATGGTCTGTTCGGTTTTTTAAAACTCGAAGCCTATCAACTATAGCCTGTAAAAAAGGACAAGTTAAATTAGACAACGCAAAGGTAAAACCAGCTAAAGAAGTTTTCGGAAACGAGATGATTTTTATTAGAAAAAATAGTATTAATTACACAATAAAAGTTTTAGATATTCCGAAATGTAGAATAAGCGCAAAGTTAGTTTATCTTTACAGCAAGGATATTACAGAAAAACAAGAGCTTTTAAAAATTAATAATAACAGAAAAAAAAGTTTAGGACGTCCTACCAAAAAAGAAAGGCGTAGCATTGAAAAATATCGAGATGACATATTAGAAAACTTATGAAGACAACAAAAAACATTATATTAAATCAATCGGAAATTAATCAAAAGATAAATAGAATTGCTTACCAAATTTTAGAAGCTAACATCGCCGAAAAAGAGATAGTAGTTGCTGGAATTAAAGACAACGGATTTGTTCTTGCTAAAAAAATATCTGAAGCGTTAAAAAAATTTTCTTCTCATAAAATAACAATTTGCGAGGTTTCTATAGATAAAAAAAAACCTTTAAATCCTATTAAAACTTCGTTAAGTGCTGACGAGTATAAAAACAAATCGTTAGTTTTAGTTGATGATGTTCTAAATTATGGGACGACTTTAATATACGGCGTAAAGCACTTTTTGGATGTTCCGTTAAGCAATTTTAAAACCGCCGTATTAGTAAATAGAGGTCATAAAAAGTACCCAATTAAAGCGGATTTTAAAGGAATTTCTTTATCTACTTCTATCCACGAACACGTAAAAGTCTGTTTAGAAGAAAACGAAGCTTCGGTCTATTTAATTTAAAATTTTTGCTATTTTTTTTGCAACTTCCTTTTTAGTCATTCCGTCTATATTGATTCTAATTTTAGCCTTTTCGTAATAAGGTCTTCTTTCAAAAAGATGCTTTGCAATAAAGTCACTTAATTTTTCGTCGCTTAATGAAGCGACTATCGGTCTTGATCTTTTCTTTTTTTTAAGCCTTTTTATCATCGTTGCGGTGCTGCCTTCTAGATATATAGACCTCGTATTTTTTTTGTTAATTTCGCTCATATTATTGCCGTAACAAGGAGTTCCTCCACCTAATGCAAGAATAAACTCTTTGTTTTTTTGTAGAACTTCTTTTAAATATTTATTCTCAATATTTCTAAAATAAACTTCCCCTTTTTGTTCGAAAATATCTGAAATAGTCATTTTTTCCTTATCAACTATATACTCGTCTAAATCTAAAAACTTTTTAGAAAGCAATTTAGAAAGCTTTTTTCCGATATTAGATTTTCCTGATGCCATGTAGCCTAACAACACTATTTTCATTTTCGATTATGTTTTATACAAATGTCTTTAAAAAAATATAAATTAATACAAATATAGATATTATATTTGCACTCTATTTTTAAAAAAAAGACCTGGTAGCTCAGTTGGTAGAGCATCTCCCTTTTAAGGAGAGGGTCCTGGGTTCGAGCCCCAGCCCGGTCACTATATTATATTTAAGCTGATGATTGAGCTTTAGTTTATATATAAAACAACGCATACGTGGCGGAATTGGCAGACGCGCTACCTTGAGGGGGTAGTATTCTTAGATGAATGTGGAAGTTCGAATCTTCTCGTGTGCACAATTTTAACTTCTCAAAAAAACTATTGTTTTACCCAAAATTTTCTTGTTTATAATATCGCATCGTCTTAATAAATTCTGATTATTTCTTTTGTAAAGAAGTATCATCTATAAAAGTGCAATATTCCTTTAAATTCTTTTCTTTGTCATAATAAATCAAAATTGCGTCTAAATTTTTGTTTTTCTCTAAAAACCGAACTGTCTTTTCTAAACCCATCGCCATAAAAGCCGTTGCATAAGCATCAACATCGGAGCAGTCGGTATTTGATATAACAGAAGCACTTAACAAACTGCTTTCCAAAGCATAGCCAGTTTTTGGGTTTATAATATGTACATATTTTTTGCCGTCTTTTGCTATTCTAAATTTTCTGTAGTTACCCGAAGTTGCCATAGATTTATTTGATAAGCGAATGTTTTTAAAGCCTTTGTTATTGTGCTTATCAGTCGGATCTATTAGTTTAATTGTCCAAGGCAAATTTTTGCTTTTCATACCTTTTGCCCTTACCTCTCCGCCTATTTCTATTAAATAATTTTCTACTTTTTTTAAATTTAAAAAACGAGCAACCACGTCAATTCCGAATCCTTTTGCGATAGAATTAAAATCTAAATAAATATTCGGGTGTGCTTTATATACTTTATTTGATTTTATGTTTATCTTTTCTAGCCCAACAAATTGTTTGTACTTTTCAATTTCTTTATCGCTTAAATTTTTCTTAATCCTTGAACTTCCAAACCCCCAAGCTTTTACAAGTCCGCCTACCGTAGGGTCAAAATAACCGTCTGTTTCGGTATAAATTCTTTTCGATTTATTAAAAACTTCTAAAAAAAAATCGTCAACTACAACGGTGCTGTCGCCTTTGTTGATTCTAGAAATATCAGAAGTCGGAATATAGGTTGACAAAGAGTTATTTATTAAAAAAAACAAGCTGTCAATAGAGTTGCGATAGTCTTTTTCTGCATTTAAATAAATAATTTTATAAGTCGTTCCAAAAACTCCCCCCCTTAAAGTATAGTCTTTTAGAGCTTTATCTCTACTACATACATTAAATACTAAAATAATAGGAATTAAAATAAGTGCTTTTCTCAATGGCATTGTAAAAGGTTTTTTTCAAAGGGCTTAAAATTATTACTTTTTTTTCAAAAAATGCATTTTTATTGATAATATAAAATTTAATATAAAAATTTTACATATTATCTATTTTATACCCTTGTTTGTATGAAAAAATATTGATACTATATTTTAACCCATATTTTTTTGAGGGTACTCATTAAAAATCACCGCTTATCTATAACACAGCCTTTTTTTTATCTTAAAAACCATTTTACCTTTGCACAATAATTTAACAATTTAAAACATAAAAAACTATGAAGAATTTAATTATTGCAGCCTTTTTGATAGTCGGCTTTTCTACGACTGGGCAAAAAAAAGTAGAAAAAACCTTTAATTTAAGTGGAAGCATTGACACCTATTTTAGAAGAAACATAGACGGAGGTAATTTTGACACAGCTCCTGGTAGTTCATTTGCAAATAAACCAGGTTTTGCTTTAGGTATGATTAACATTATTGTCGGATATGAAGGAGAGAAAGTTGGATTTGTAGCTGATATGGTATATGGACCTAGAGGAAACGATGCCGTTTTCGGTTCTCCATTAGGAAGCTCAGAAGTTGTAAATCAACTTTATGCTTATTGGAATGTAAGTGAAGCTGTTAAGTTAACTATAGGTAACTTTAACACATTTTTAGGTTATGAAGTAATATCTCCAGTAGGAAATTTTAATTATAGTACTTCGTACTTGTTTTCTTATGGTCCGTTTAGTCATTCTGGTCTTAAGGCAGACTTTACATTATCAGAAAAAAGTAGTCTAATGTTAGCAGTTATGAATCCGACAGATAAGACAGAATTTAACCCAACTGGAGAATATTCGTTAGGTGTTCAATATGGATATTCTAATCAATATTTAAACTTCCTATTGAACCCCAATTCTTATGAAATTGATTATACAGGAGGTTTTAATGCTTCTGATTCGTTTTATTTAGGAATTAACGCTGCTTATTTCAAAGCAAAAGATGATCCAGATTTTTACGGCTTTGCTTTATATCCTCAATATTCAGTATCAGATAAATTAAAATTAGGTTTAAGAGGTGAGTTTTTTCAAGAAGATGGACATTTAGAAGCAATAGGAACCGGAGTAGAAGATTCAAGTGTTCTTGCTTTTACATTAACCGCTAATTATAAAGTAGACTCTTTAGTTATAATCCCCGAAGTAAGGTTAGACTCCGCTTCCGAAGCTGCGTTCGGAGTTGGTAAAAACTTGAGTTCTTTTTTATTAGCCGTTGTTTATACTTTTTAATAAGTTAATTTTACACTTTAGAAAAAATTATAGATAAATTTAAACATTAACAATAAAAACTATTTTAAAAATGAAGAAAATTGAAGCAACAATTAGAAAATCAAAGTTTAGTGAAGTAAAAGAAGCACTACACAAGGTAGGCGTAAATTTCTTTACTTATTGGAACGTAACCGGGTTAGGCAACGAAAAGGAAGGACACGTGTATAGAGGCGTTAGCTATAGCACTAGCGACATAGAAAGAAGGCATCTTTCAATAGTTGTAAACGACGATTTTGAAGAAATTACAGTCAAAACAATTTTAGACTCAGCCTCAACGGGCGAAGTCGGAGACGGAAAAATATTTGTAAGTGAAATAAAAGACGCTTACAGAATAAGAACAAAAGAAAAAGGAAATCAAACATTAAATTAAAAAAATTAAAAATAAAAAATTATGGAACTAACAATAAATAACTTGTGGATGATGATATGCACGGCATTAGTCTTTTTTATGCACTTAGGCTTTGCATTATTAGAAATAGGATTAACTAGACAAAAAAACACAGTAAACGTTTTATTTAAAAACATATTTATTATTACTATAGGACTAATACTATATTGTTTGATTGGTTTTAGTCTAATGTACCCAAGTTTTGCAGAAGGCTCTCTCGGTATTTTAGGCTTTGAAGGCTTCGGCTTATCATCACCACTTACTAACGAAGGAACGTTAGACTTAACGTACAATGAAGGTTATACATACTGGACAGACTTCCTGTTTCAAGGAATGTTTGCTGCCACAGCTGCAACTATTGTTTCTGGTGCAGTTGCTGAAAGAATAAAAATTTTACCTTTTATGATTTTTACTATCTTTTATGTAGGTATTGTTTACCCTATTGCAGGCTCGTGGAAATGGGGAGGTGGCTTTTTAGACCAATTAAATACTCCGTTTTACGACTTTGCTGGCTCTACTTTAGTTCACTCTGTCGGAGGCTGGGCAGCTGTTGTTGCCGTATTTTTACTCGGACCGAGAATTGGAAAATATAAAGATGGAATAATAAGAGCAATTCCAGGTCATAGTCTGCCTTTAGCAACAGCCGGAGTTTTAATTCTTTGGCTCGGTTGGTTCGGATTTAATGGCGGCTCTGTATTATCAGCAGATCCTAACCTTACATCATTAACCCTAGTAACAACGTGTTTAGCAGCAGCTTCAGGAGGTGTATTAGCATTTTTAGTTTCTGCTATTATTTATAAAAATTTAGATTTAACAATGTTTCTAAACGGTATTTTAGGAGGCTTAGTTAGTATTACAGCCGGAGCAGACCAAATGTCGCCCACAGATTCGATTATTATCGGTGCAATCGGTGGGGTAATAATTGTCTTTGCTGTTAGTTTAATTGACAAACTAAAACTCGACGACCCAGTTGGTGCAATTTCAGTACACCTCGTTTGTGGTGCCTGGGGAACCATAGCCGTTGGAATTTTTGGTAATTTAGCAGGTATAGATCAACTTTTAAGTCAGGTGTTAGGCGTTTTAGTGTATGCAGTTTTTTGTGTAATTACTTCTTTTATAATTATTTTCTCTCTAAAAAAATCCATAGGAATTAGAGTAAGCGAAAAAGTTGAAATAGAAGGATTAGACACCCACGAACACAGCATCGGTGCTTACCCAGAATTTAGATTAAACGAATATTAATAAACATTAAACAAATATTAATAAACCTCAAAACAGCAACTGGCAATGATAAGCCCAGTTGCTGTAAGGGGTTTTTTACATTTTTATAACTATAAAAGTAAACATCTAATTTCCTTTTTTTAATTTTAATACAAACCTTTGATAATAAAATCCTAATAATTTTTTAAAAGTATAATTATAATATTTAGAAGTAGTAGCTACTAATTACAAAGGCTAAGAAAGGTTTTTTAAAAAAAAATTTTTTTTTAAAATTTAATTTAATGTATATTTGCAAAATTATTTAAAACAATTAACAATACTATATTAAACACTTAAATTTTTATACTATGAGAAATTTTTTTTTAAAATTTAATTTAATGTATATTTGCAAAATTATTTAAAACAATTAACAATACTATATTAAACACTTAAATTTTTATACTATGAGAAATTTTTTTTTAAAATTTAATTTAATGTATATTTGCAAAATTATTTAAAACAATTAACAATACTATATTAAACACTTAAATTTTTATACTATGAGAAATATTTTTATTACTTCGGTTTTTATGATTTATGCTACTTGCTTGATGGGACAAGTTGCTATTAATGATATTAACTTCCCTGACGCTAATTTTAGAACAATTGTCACAGGAAGTGCAATTGACACAACCGATGATGATTTATTGAGTGATAGTGAAATACAGGCTGTTGCTATTTTATATGTTGATGCTAAAAACATTTCTGACCTAAAAGGAATTGAATATTTTACTGCTTTGACTGATTTATCTTGTTTTAGTAACCAATTACCAAGTTTAGATGTAAGTAAAAATACTGCTTTGACTCAATTACATTGTGGTAGTAACAAATTACCAAGTTTAGATGTAAGTAAAAATACTGCTTTGACTATTTTATATTGTTATTCTAACCAATTAACAAGTTTAGATGTAAGTAAAAATACTGCTTTGACTTATTTATCTTGTGGTAATAACAAATTACCAAGTTTAGATGTAAGTAAAAATACTGCTTTGACTTCTTTATTTTGTAATACTAACCAATTAACAAGTTTAGATGTAAGTAAAAATACTGCTTTAACTAGACTAGAGTGTTATACTAACAGCTTAACAAGTTTAGATGTAAGTAAAAATACTGCTTTGACTCATTTATCTTGTCATACTAACCTATTAACAAGTTTAAATGTAGCAAATGGTAATAATAATATACTAACAGGATTAGTCGATTTTAGATTTAATTCTGATTTAACTTGTATTCAAACAGATACTGGAGCTGGGCTTTCTAATTGGACAAAAGATGCAGGAGCAAGTTATAGTACAAGATGTATTAATGATATTAATTTCCCTGACGCTAATTTTAGGGCAATTGTCACAGGAAGTGCAATTGACACAACCGATGATGATGTATTGAGTGATAGTGAAATACAGGCTGTTACTAATTTAGATGTTTCTAGTCAAAGCATTTCTAACCTAAAAGGAATTGAACATTTTACTGCTTTGAAGGAATTACTTTGTGGTAGTAACAAATTACCAAGTTTAGATGTAAGTAAAAATACTGCTTTAACTAGACTAGAGTGTTATGCTAACCAATTAACAAGTTTAGATGTAAGTAAAAATACTGCTTTGACTAGGTTAAACTGTCGTACTAACCAATTAACAGGTTTAGATGTAAGTAAAAATACTGCTTTGACTACTTTAGATTGTTATACTAACAGCTTAACAAGTTTAGATGTAAGTAAAAATACTGCTTTGACTACTTTATTATGTTATGCTAACAGCTTAACAAGTTTAGATGTAAGTAAAAATACTGCTTTGACTAGGTTAGATTGTTATACTAACAGCTTAACAAGTTTAGATGTAAGTAAAAATACTGTTTTGACTTCTTTAAATTGTCATACTAACCAATTAACAAGTTTAAATGTAAAAAATGGTAATAATGCTAATATGACAATATTTGATGCTAGGTTTAATACTAATTTAACATGTATTCAAGTAGATGATGCGTCTGCTATACCTTCTAGTTGGACAAAAGATGCAGGAGCAAGTTATGCAAGATGTCTTTATATTAATGATATTAATTTCCCTGACGCTAATTTTAGGGCAATTGTCACAAGAGGTGCAATTGACACAAACAATGATGATGTATTGAGTGATAGTGAAATACAGGATGTTACTAATTTAGATGTTTCTGGTCGAAGCATTTCTAACCTAAAAGGAATTGAACATTTTACTGCTTTGACTTATTTAAATTGTCATACTAACCAATTAACAAGTTTAGATGTAAGTAAAAATACTGCTTTAACTAGACTAGAGTGTTATGTTAACAGCTTAACAAGTTTAGATGTAAGTAAAAATACTGCTTTGACTAGGTTAAACTGTCGTACTAACCAATTAACAGGTTTAGATGTAAGTAAAAATACTGCTTTGACTTATTTATCTTGTAATACTAACCAATTAACAAGTTTAGATTTAAAAAATGGTCTAAATAATATACTAACAACATTCAATGCTACGTCTAATACTAATTTAACATGTATTCAAGTAGATGATGCGTCTGCTATACCTTCTAGTTGGACAAAAGATGCAGGAGCAAGTTATAGTACAAGATGTCTTTCTATTAATGATATTAATTTCCCTGACGCTAATTTTAGGGCAATTGTCGGAGGAAGTACAATTGACACAACCGATGATGATGTATTGAGTGATAGTGAAATACAGGCTGTTACTAGTTTAGACGTCTCTGGTGAAACCATTTCTGACCTAACAGGAATTGAACATTTTACTGCTTTGACTATTTTAAATTGTTTTTCTAACCAATTACCAAGTTTAGATGTAAGTAAAAATACTGCTTTAACTAGACTAGAGTGTTATGCTAACCAATTAACAAGTTTAGATGTAAGTAATAATACTGCTTTGACTATTTTATATTGTTATAGTAACCAATTAACAGGTTTAGATGTAAGTAAAAATACTGCTTTGACTAGGTTAGATTGTTATACTAACAGCTTAACAAGTTTAGATGTAAGTAAAAATACTGCTTTGACTAGGTTAAACTGTCGTACTAACCAATTAACAGGTTTAGATGTAAGTAAAAATACTGCTTTGACTTATTTATCTTGTCATACTAACCAATTAACAAGTCTCGATGTAAGTAAAAATACTGCTTTAACTAGACTAGAGTGTTATGCTAACCAATTAACAAGTTTAGATGTAAGTAAAAATACTGCTTTGACTAGGTTAGATTGTTATGCTAACAGCTTAACAAGTTTAGATGTAAGTAAAAATACTGCTTTGACTTATTTATCTTGTCATACTAACCAATTAACAAGTTTAGATTTAAAAAATGGTCTAAATAATATACTAACAACATTCAATGCTACGTCTAATACTAATTTAACATGTATTCAAGTAGATGCTACTACTGTTCCTTCTGGTGCTAATTGGACAAAAGATGCAGGAGCAAGTTATAGTACAAGATGTCTTTATATTAATGATATTAATTTCCCTGACGCTAATTTTAGGGCAATTGTCACAGGAAGTGCAATTGACACAACCGATGATGATGTATTGAGTGATAGTGAAATACAGGCTGTTACTAATTTAGATGTTTCTAGTCAAAGCATTTCTAACCTAAAAGGAATTGAACATTTTACTGCTTTGACTAGGTTAGATTGTTATACTAACAGCTTAACAAGTTTAGATGTAAGTAAAAATACTGCTTTAACTAGACTAGAGTGTTATGCTAACAGCTTAACAAGTTTAGATGTAAGTAAAAATACTGCTTTAACTAGACTAGAGTGTTATGCTAACCAATTAACAAGTTTAGATGTAAGTAAAAATACTGCTTTGACTATTTTATATTGTTATAGTAACCAATTAACAGGTTTAGATGTAAGTAAAAATACTGCTTTGACTAGGTTAGATTGTTATACTAACAGCTTAACAAGTTTAGATGTAAGTAAAAATACTGCTTTGACTAGGTTAGATTGTTATACTAACAGCTTAACAAGTTTAGATGTAAGTAAAAATACTGCTTTGACTAGGTTAGATTGTTATACTAACAGCTTAACAAGTTTAGATGTAAGTAAAAATACTGCTTTGACTTATTTATCTTGTCATACTAACCAATTAACAAGTTTAGATTTAAAAAATGGTCTAAATAATATACTAACAACATTCAATGCTACGTCTAATACTAATTTAACATGTATTCAAGTAGATGCTACTACTGTTCCTTCTGGTGCTAATTGGACAAAAGATGCAGGAGCAAGTTATAGTACAAGATGTCTTTATATTAATGATATTAATTTCCCTGACGCTAATTTTAGGGCAATTGTCACAGGAAGTGCAATTGACACAACCGATGATGATGTATTGAGTGATAGTGAAATACAGGCTGTTACTAATTTAGATGTTTCTAGTCAAAGCATTTCTAACCTAAAAGGAATTGAACATTTTACTGCTTTGACTAGGTTAGATTGTTATATTAACAGCTTAACAAGTTTAGATGTAAGTAAAAATACTGCTTTGACTAGGTTAAACTGTCGTAATAACCAATTAACAGGTTTAGATGTAAGTAAAAATACTGCTTTGACTTATTTATCTTGTCGTACTAACCAATTAACAGGTTTAGATGTAAGTAATAATGCTGCTTTGACGGAATTATATTGTTATTCTAACCAATTAACAAGTTTAGATGTAAGTAAAAATACTGCTTTGCTTGCTTTATATTGTGATAATAACCAATTAACAAGTTTAGATGTAAGTAAAAATACTGCTTTGTCTTATTTATCTTGTTATTCTAACCAATTAACAAGTTTAAATGTAGCAAATGGTAATAATAATATACTAACAGGATTAGTCGATTTTAGATTTAATTCTGATTTAACTTGTATTCAAACAGATACTGGAGCTGGGCTTTCTACTTGGCAAAAAGATAACGGAGCAAGTTATAGTACAGATTGTAGCGGTATTGTAATTAATTCTATTAACTTCCCTGACGCTAATTTTAGGGCAATTGTCGGAGGAAGTACAATTGACAAAAACAATAATGGTGTATTGAGTGATAGTGAAATACAGGCTGTTACTAATTTAGATGTTTCTAGTAAAAACATTTCTGACCTAAAAGGAATTGAATATTTTACTGCTTTGACTAGGTTAAACTGTCGTACTAACCAATTAACAGGTTTAGATGTAAGTAAAAATACTGCTTTGACTAGGTTAGATTGTTATACTAACAGCTTAACAAGTTTAGATGTAAGTAAAAATACTGCTTTAACTAGGTTAGATTGTTATACTAACAGCTTAACAAGTTTAGATGTAAGTAAAAATACTGCTTTGAAGGAATTACGTTGTAATAATAACCAATTAACAAGTTTAGATGTAAGTAAAAATACTGCTTTGACTAGGTTAGATTGTTATATTAACAGCTTAACAAGTTTAGATGTAAGTAAAAATACTGCTTTGACTAGGTTAAACTGTCGTAATAACCAATTAACAGGTTTAGATGTAAGTAAAAATACTGCTTTGACTTATTTAAATTGTCGTATTAACCAATTAACAAGTTTAAATGTAAAAAATGGTCAAAATACTATACTAACAACATTCAATGCTACGTCTAATACTAATTTAACATGTATTCAAGCAGATGCTACTACTGTTCCTTCTGGTGCTAATTGGACAAAAGATGCAGGAGCAAGTTATAGTACAAGTTGTGTTTATTGGACAGGTGCAACAGACACCGACTGGGCAACGGCTACGAATTGGGATGGGGGTGTTCCAACCGCACAAAGTTATGTAACAATTCAAGGAGCTTCTAGTAAGCCTGTAATTAGTAGTGGTACAAATGCAACAGCAGGCGATATAACAATTAATTCTGTTGCATCTTTAACAATTAATGGCGGAGCACTAGATATTAAGAACAAAGCGGTTGGAAATATTACCTATAATAGGAATTTAGGCACTACAAACTGGTATCTTGTTTCAAGCCCAGTTACTGGTGAAACTTATGACGATGCTTATGTTACTGCAAATACCATTGCCGTTAGTGGTGATAATAGAGGAATTGCAACTTATAATACAAGTAGTGACACTTGGAGTTATATGCAAGGAGGCGGTAGTGGTGCTTTTACTAGTGGCAAAGGCTATTCTGTAAAAAGAGCAAGTGCAGGAGATATTTCTTTTATGGGAACTTTAAACAACAGTGATGTTTCTCTAACCGTAGACAACACAGGCAATGGGTTTAATTTAGTAGGAAATCCTTATGCTACTCATATAAATAGTAACCCTTTTCTAACAAGCAATGCTGCAAAACTTGTTACTGAAACTATTTGGGTTTGGGATCAAGAAGATGAAGTTTATGACGCTAGAGTATCTATCATGGACTTTAAATTAGCACCCACACAAGGCTTTTTTGTACAAGCAAAAGCAACTGCTACTGGCAATTTAACTTTTGATTATTCTGCTATAAAGTCCAGTGGCGGAACTTTCCAAAAGACAGATTTATCTCAAATAAAACTTTCAATTACAGACGGTGCTTCTAAAAGACAAGCAAGAGTTCTTTATTACGACGCTGCTACAAAAGGCTTTGACAATGGCGGAGACGGAGAAGTGTTTACTGGAAATGGTGCAAATACTAAATTTGATGTTTATACTCATTTATTAAAAGATGACAAAGGCAAGAAATACCAAGTTCAATCTTTGCCAAAAGCAGAAATTGAAAGTATGATTATTCCAGTCGGAGTAAAAGCAGATGTTGGTAAAGAAATTACTTTTAGCATTGATAAATTAAATATTCCTTCTTCTGTTGAAGTGATTTTAGAAGATAGAACTGAAGGAACTTTTACAAAATTAGACAACGGAAATAATTATAAAGTTACGTTAGAAAGTGCTTCGGATGACATCGGAAGATTTTATCTTCATACAACTCAAGCTGCTTTAAACATACTTGATAACAAAACATTATCAGAAGTTAACGTTTATAAAACGGATAATGATAAATTACGAGTAGTCGGCTTACCAACTGGAAATGCTACTGTTAGAATTTATAATATTTTAGGCAAAGAAATAATTAACAACTCATTTTCTTCTACTGGCGTAAAAGATATTTCCCTACCAAATTTATCTAGCGGAATTTATATAATTTCGATAGAAACAGAAACTGGTAAATTGGTTAGAAAAATTAGTTTTTAATAGATGATATTGTAGAGACGTAATATATTACGTCTCTACTACCTGAAACAAAAGAAACCTGACACGAAAATTATTGCCGCTTTCTTACAAAAAAACCTCAAAAATCTTTGATTTATATAGAAAACACGAGGTTTTTTTAAGTTTTTAGTTAATAATTAATTATTAACTAAAAATAATGTATATTTGTAAGACTATTTAACCCTTAATTTTTTTTATACTATGAGAAATATTTTTATTACTTCAATTTTTATGATTTATGCTACTTGCTTGATGGGACAAGTTGCTATTAATGATATTAACTTCCCTGACGCTAATTTTAGAACAATTGTCACAGGAAGTGCAATTGACACAACCGATGATGATGTATTGAGTGATAGTGAAATACAGGCTGTTGCTAGTTTAGATGTTAATGGTAGCAGTATTTCTGACCTAAAAGGAATTGAATATTTTACTGCTTTGACTTATTTAGATTGTAGAAATAATCGATTAACAAGTTTAGATGTAAGTAATAGTACTGCTTTGACTCAATTATATTGTAATGATAACCAATTACCAAGTTTAGATGTAAGTAAAAATACTGCTTTGACTACACTATGGTGTTATTCTAACAAATTAACAAGTTTAGATGTAAGTAAAAATACTGCTTTGACTACTTTGTTTTGTCATCATAATCAATTAAAAAGTCTCGATGTAAGTAAAAATACTGCTTTGACTGGCTTACAATGTTATAATAACCTATTAACAAGTTTAAATGTAGCAAATGGTAATAATAATATACTAACAGGATTAGTCGATTTTAGATTTAATTCTGATTTAACTTGTATTCAAACAGATACTGGAGCTGGGCTTTCTAATTGGCAAAGAGATAACGGAGCAAGTTATAGTATAGATTGTCGTTATATTAATGAGGCTAATTTCCCTGACGCTAATTTTAGGGCAATTGTCACAGGAAGTGCAATTGACACAACCGATGATGATTTATTGAGTGATAGTGAAATACAGGCTGTTACTAATTTAGATGTTTCTAGTAAAAACATTTCTGACCTAAAAGGAATTGAATATTTTACTGCTTTGACTATTTTAAATTGTTTTTCTAACCAATTACCAAGTTTAGATGTAAGTAAAAATACTGCTTTAACTAGACTAGAGTGTTATGCTAACAGCTTAACAAGTTTAGATGTAAGTAAAAATACTGCTTTGACTAGGTTAAACTGTCGTACTAACCAATTAACAGGTTTAGATGTAAGTAAAAATACTGCTTTGACTAGGTTAGATTGTTATACTAACAGCTTAACAAGTTTAGATGTAAGTAAAAATACTGCTTTGACTTATTTATCTTGTCATACTAACCAATTAACAAGTTTAGATTTAAAAAATGGTCTAAATAATATACTAACAACATTCAATGCTACGTCTAATACTAATTTAACATGTATTCAAGCAGATGCTACTACTGTTCCTTCTGGTGCTAATTGGACAAAAGATGCAGGAGCAAGTTATAGTACAAGATGTCTTTATATTAATGATATTAATTTCCCTGACGCTAATTTTAGGGCAATTGTCACAGGAAGTGCAATTGACACAACCGATGATGATGTATTGAGTGATAGTGAAATACAGGCTGTTACTAGTTTAGACGTCTCTGGTGAAACCATTTCTGACCTAACAGGAATTGAACATTTTACTGCTTTGACTATTTTAAATTGTTTTTCTAACCAATTACCAAGTTTAGATGTA
Source organism: uncultured Polaribacter sp. (assembly GCA_963422315.1). Lineage (GTDB taxonomy): Bacteria > Bacteroidota > Bacteroidia > Flavobacteriales > Flavobacteriaceae > Polaribacter. Next base: position 1,680,586 of record OY729423.1, on the reverse strand, counting down.
AGTAAAAATACTGCTTTAACTAGACTAGAGTGTTATGCTAACCAATTAACAAGTTTAGATGTAAGTAATAATACTGCTTTGACTATTTTATATTGTTATGGTAACCAATTACCAAGTTTAGATACAAGTAATAATACTGCTTTAACTAGGTTAGATTGTTATGCTAACCAATTAACAAGTTTAGATGTAAGTAAAAATACTGCTTTAACTAGACTAGAGTGTTATGCTAACAGCTTAACAAGTTTAGATGTAAGTAAAAATACTGCTTTGACTAGGTTAGATTGTTATACTAACAGCTTAACAAGTTTAGATGTAAGTAAAAATACTGCTTTGACTTATTTATCTTGTTCTACTAACCAATTACCAAGTTTAGATGTAAGTAGTAATACTGCTTTGACTTATTTATCTTGTCATACTAACCAATTAACAAGTTTAGATGTAAGTAAAAATACTGCTTTGACTAATTTATTTTGTTTTACTAACCAATTAACAGGTTTAGATGTAAGTAAAAATACTGCTTTAACTAGACTAGAGTGTTATGCTAACCAATTACCAAGTTTAGATGTAAGTAAAAATACTGCTTTGACTTATTTATCTTGTCATACTAACCAATTAACAAGTTTAGATTTAAAAAATGGTCTAAATAATATACTAACAACATTCAATGCTACGTCTAATACTAATTTAACATGTATCCAAGTAGATGCTACTACTGTTCCTTCTGGTGCTAATTGGACAAAAGATGCAGGAGCAAGTTATAGTACAAGATGTCTTTATATTAATGATATTAATTTCCCTGACGCTAATTTTAGGGCAATTGTCACAGGAAGTGCAATTGACACAACCGATGATGATGTATTGAGTGATAGTGAAATACAGGCTGTTGCTAGGTTAGCTGTTTCTAGTAAAAACATTTCTGACCTAAAAGGAATTGAATATTTTACTGCTTTGACTTATTTAGATTGTAGAAATAATCGATTAACAAGTTTAGATGTAAGTAATAATACTGCTTTGACTCAATTATATTGTTATAGTAACCAATTACCAAGTTTAGATACAAGTAATAATACTGCTTTGACTATTTTATGGTGTTATAGTAACCAATTACCAAGTTTAGATACAAGTAATAATACTGCTTTGACCTCTTTATGGTGTTTTTCTAACAGATTAACAAGTCTCGATGTAAGTAAAAATACTGCTTTGACTACTTTGTTTTGTCATCATAATCAATTAAAAAGTCTCGATGTAAGTAAAAATACTGCTTTGACTGGCTTACAATGTTATAATAACCTATTAACAAGTTTAAATGTAGCAAATGGTAATAATAATATACTAACAGGATTAGTCGATTTTAGATTTAATTCTGATTTAACTTGTATTCAAACAGATACTGGAGCTGGGCTTTCTACTTGGACAAAAGATGCAGGAGCAAGTTATAGTACAAGATGTCTTTATATTAATGATATTAATTTCCCTGACGCTAATTTTAGGGCAATTGTCACAGGAAGTGCAATTGACACAACCGATGATGATGTATTGAGTGATAGTGAAATACAGGCTGTTACTAATTTAGATGTTTCTAGTAAAAACATTTCTGACCTAAAAGGAATTGAATATTTTACTGCTTTGACTTCTTTATCTTGTTATACTAACCAATTAACAAGTTTAGATGTAAGTAAAAATACTGCTTTAACTAGACTAGAGTGTTATGCTAACAGCTTAACAAGTTTAGATGTAAGTAAAAATACTGCTTTGACTAGGTTAGATTGTTATACTAACAGCTTAACAAGTTTAGATGTAAGTAAAAATACTGCTTTGACTAGGTTAGATTGTTATACTAACAGCTTAACAAGTTTAGATGTAAGTAAAAATACTGCTTTGACTACTTTATTATGTTATTCTAACCAATTATCAAGTTTAGATGTAAGTAAAAATACTGCTTTGACTAGGTTAAACTGTAGTACTAACCAATTAACAGGTTTAGATGTAAGTAAAAATACTGCTTTGACTTATTTATCTTGTCATACTAACCAATTAACAAGTTTAGATTTAAAAAATGGTCTAAATAATATACTAACAACATTCAATGCTACGTCTAATACTAATTTAACATGTATTCAAGTAGATGCTACTACTGTTCCTTCTGGTGCTAATTGGACAAAAGATGCAGGAGCAAGTTATAGTACAAGATGTCTTTATATTAATGATATTAATTTCCCTGACGCTAATTTTAGGGCAATTGTCACAGGAAGTGCAATTGACACAACCGATGATGATGTATTGAGTGATAGTGAAATACAGGCTGTTACTAATTTAGATGTTTCTAGTCAAAGCATTTCTAACCTAAAAGGAATTGAACATTTTACTGCTTTGACTAGGTTAAATTGTTATACTAACAGCTTAACAAGTTTAGATGTAAGTAAAAATACTGCTTTAACTAGACTAGAGTGTTATGATAACCAATTAACAAGTTTAGATGTAAGTAAAAATACTGCTTTGACTAGGTTAAACTGTCGTACTAACCAATTAACAGGTTTAGATGTAAGTAAAAATACTGCCTTGACTACTTTAGATTGTTATACTAACAGCTTAACAAGTTTAGATGTAAGTAAAAATACTGCTTTGACTACTTTATTATGTTATTCTAACCAATTATCAAGTTTAGATGTAAGTAAAAATACTGCTTTGACTAGTTTAAACTGTCGTACTAACCAATTAACAGGTTTAGATGTAAGTAAAAATACTGCTTTGACTACTTTGTTTTGTCATCATAATCAATTAAAAAGTCTCGATGTAAGTAAAAATACTGCTTTGACTTATTTATCTTGTCATACTAACCAATTAACAAGTTTAGATTTAAAAAATGGTCTAAATAATATACTAACAAGATTCAATGCTACGTCTAATACTAATTTAACATGTATTCAAGCAGATGCTACTACTGTTCCTTCTGGTGCTAATTGGACAAAAGATGCAGGAGCAAGTTATAGTACAGATTGTAGCGGTATTGTAATTAATTCTATTAACTTCCCTGACGCTAATTTTAGGGCAATTGTCGGAGGAAGTACAATTGACAAAAACAATAATGGTGTATTGAGTGATAGTGAAATACAGGCTGTTACTAATTTAGATGTTTCTAGTCAAAGCATTTCTAACCTAAAAGGAATTGAACATTTTACTGCTTTGACTATTTTAAATTGTTTTTCTAACCAATTACCAAGTTTAGATGTAAGTAAAAATACTGCTTTAACTAGACTAGAGTGTTATGCTAACCAATTAACAAGTTTAGATGTAAGTAATAATACTGCTTTGACTATTTTATATTGTTATAGTAACCAATTAACAGGTTTAGATGTAAGTAAAAATACTGCTTTGACTTATTTATCTTGTCATACTAACCAATTAACAAGTTTAGATTTAAAAAATGGTCTAAATAATATACTAACAACATTCAATGCTACGTCTAATACTAATTTAACATGTATTCAAGCAGATGCTACTACTGTTCCTTCTGGTGCTAATTGGACAAAAGATGCAGGAGCAAGTTATAGTACAGATTGTAGCGGTATTGTAATTAATTCTATTAACTTCCCTGACGCTAATTTTAGGGCAATTGTCGGAGGAAGTACAATTGACAAAAACAATAATGGTGTATTGAGTGATAGTGAAATACAGGCTGTTACTAATTTAGATGTTTCTAGTCAAAGCATTTCTAACCTAAAAGGAATTGAACATTTTACTGCTTTGACTATTTTAAATTGTTTTTCTAACCAATTACCAAGTTTAGATGTAAGTAAAAATACTGCTTTAACTAGACTAGAGTGTTATGCTAACCAATTACCAAGTTTAGATGTAAGTAATAATACTGCTTTGACTATTTTATATTGTTATAGTAACCAATTAACAGGTTTAGATGTAAGTAAAAATACTGATTTGACTAGGTTAGATTGTTATACTAACAGCTTAACAAGTTTAGATGTAAGTAAAAATACTGCTTTAACTAGGTTAGATTGTTATGCTAACAGCTTAACAAGTTTAGATGTAAGTAAAAATACTGCTTTGAAGGAATCACGTTGTAATAATAACCAATTAACAGGTTTAGATGTAAGTAAAAATACTGCTTTGACTAGGTTAGATTGTTATATTAACAGCTTAACAAGTTTAGATGTAAGTAAAAATACTGCTTTGACTAGGTTAAACTGTCGTAATAACCAATTAACAGGTTTAGATGTAAGTAAAAATACTGCTTTGACTTATTTAAATTGTCGTATTAACCAATTAACAAGTTTAAATGTAAAAAATGGTCAAAATACTATACTAACAACATTCAATGCTACGTCTAATACTAATTTAACATGTATTCAAGCAGATGCTACTACTGTTCCTTCTGGTGCTAATTGGACAAAAGATGCAGGAGCAAGTTATAGTACAAGTTGTGTTTATTGGACAGGTGCAACAGACACCGACTGGGCAACGGCTACGAATTGGGATGGGGGCGTTCCAACCGCACAAAGTTATGTAACAATTCAAGGAGCTTCTAGTAAGCCTGTAATTAGTAGTGGTACAAATGCAACAGCAGGCGATATAACAATTAATTCTGTTGCATCTTTAACAATTAATGGCGGAGCACTAGATATTAAGAACAAAGCGGTTGGAAATATTACCTATAATAGGAATTTAGGCACTACAAACTGGTATCTTGTTTCAAGCCCAGTTACTGGTGAAACTTATGACGATGCTTATGTTACTGCAAATACCATTGCCGTTAGTGGTGATAATAGAGGAATTGCAACTTATAATACAAGTAGTGACACTTGGAGTTATATGCAAGGAGGCGGTAGTGGTGCTTTTACTAGTGGCAAAGGCTATTCTGTAAAAAGAGCAAGTGCAGGAGATATTTCTTTTATGGGAACTTTAAACAACAGTGATGTTTCTCTAACCGTAGACAACACAGGCAATGGGTTTAATTTAGTAGGAAATCCTTATGCTACTCATATAAATAGTAACCCTTTTCTAACAAGCAATGCTGCAAAACTTGTTACTGAAACTATTTGGGTTTGGGATCAAGAAGATGAAGTTTATGACGCTAGAGTATCTATCATGGACTTTAAATTAGCACCCACACAAGGCTTTTTTGTACAAGCAAAAGCAACTGCTACTGGTGATTTAGATTTTGATTATTCTGCTATAAAGTCCACTGGCGGAACTTTCCAAAAGACAGATTTATCTCAAATAAAACTTTCAATTACAGACGGTGCTTCTAAAAGACAAGCAAGAGTTCTTTATTACGACGCTGCTACAAAAGGCTTTGACAATGGCGGAGACGGAGAAGTGTTTACTGGAAATGGTGCAAATACTAAATTTGATGTTTATACTCATTTATTAAAAGATGACAAAGGCAAGAAATACCAAGTTCAATCTTTGCCAAAAGCAGAAATTGAAAGTATGATTATTCCAGTCGGAGTAAAATCGGAAGCAGATAAAGAAATTACTTTTAGTATAGAGAAATTAAATATACCTTCTTCTGTTGAAGTGATTTTAGAAGATAGAACAGAAGGAACTTTTACAAAATTAGACAACGGAAATAATTATAAAGTGCTAACAAGTGCTTCGGATGATATTGGAAGGTTTTATCTTCATACAACTCAAGCTGCTTTAAACATACTTGATAACAGAACATTATCAGAAGTTAACGTTTATAAAACGGATAATGATAAATTACGAGTAGTCGGCTTACCAACTGGAAATGCTACTGTTAGAATTTATAATATTTTAGGCAAAGAAATAATTAACAACTCATTTTCTTCTACTGGCGTAAAAGATATTTCCCTACCAAATTTATCTAGCGGAATTTATATAATTTCGATAGAAACAGAAACTGGTAAATTGGTTAGAAAAATTAGTTTTTAATAGATGATATTGTAGAGACGTAATATATTACGTCTCTACTACCTGAAACAAAAGAAACCTGACACGAAAATTATTGCCGCTTTCTTACAAAAAAACCTCAAAAATCTTTGATTTATATAGAAAACACGAGGTTTTTTTTAAGTTTTTAGTTAATAATTAATTATTAACTAAAAATAATGTATATTTGTAAGACTATTTAACCCTTAATTTTTTTTATACTATGAGAAATATTTTTATTACTTCGGTTTTTATGATTTATGCTACTTGCTTGATGGGACAAGTTGCTATTAATGATATTAACTTCCCTGACGCTAATTTTAGGGCAATTGTCACAGGAAATACAATTGACACAGACAATGATGATACATTGAGTACTAGTGAAATAGCTGCCGTTACTTCTTTGGATGTTAATGGCTTTGGAAAAAATAATAGTCAAAAGATAGCTAACCTAACAGGAATTGAACATTTTACTGCTTTAACTAGATTAGTTTGTAATGATAATAACAACTTAACAAATTTAGATGTAAGTAAAAATACTGCTTTGACTCAATTATATTGTCATATTAACCAATTACCAAGTTTAGATGTAAGTAAAAATACTGCTTTGACTTCTCTAGATTGTTCTTATAACCAATTAACAAGTTTAGATGTAAGTAATAATACTGCTTTGACTTCTTTAAATTGTTCCTCTAACCAATTAACAGGTTTAGATGTAAGTAAAAATACTGCTTTGACTGATTTATTTTGTTTTTCTAACCAATTACCAAGTTTAGATGTAAGTAATAGTACTGCTTTGACTATACTACATTGTTTTTCTAACCAATTACCAAGTTTAGATGTAAGTAGTAATACTGCTTTGAAGGAATTACATTGTGATAATAACAAATTACCAAGTTTAGATGTAAGTAAAAATACTGCTTTGACTGTACTATGGTGTCATTCTAACCAATTAACAAGTTTAGATGTAAGTAAAAATACTGCTTTGACTACTTTATTATGTTATTCTAACCAATTATCAAGTTTAGATGTAAGTAGTAATACTGCTTTGACTACTTTATTATGTTATTCTAACCAATTATCAAGTTTAGATGTAAGTAAAAATACTGTTTTGACTAGATTATATTGTTATACTAACCGATTAGCAAGTTTAGATGTAACTAATAATACTGTTTTGACTGATTTAAATTGCTCTTCTAACCAATTACCAGGATTAGATGTAAGTAATAATACTGCTTTGACTTCTTTAAATTGTCATACTAACCAATTAACAAGTTTAAATGTAAAAAATGGTAATAATGCTAATATGACAATATTTGATGCTAGGTTTAATACTAATTTAACATGTATTCAAGTAGATGATGCGTCTGCTATACCTTCTAGTTGGACAAAAGATGCAGGAGCAAGTTATAATACAGAATGTAAACCATTAAACATCGCCGATAATAAAACATTATCAGAAAGTATTAGCATTTATAAAGTTGATAATTTTAGATTAAGAGTTGTTGGTTTGCCGATTGGAAATGCTACTGTTAGAATTTATAATATTTTAGGCAAAGAAATAATTAATAACTCATTTTCAACAATTGGTTTAAAAGACATTTCATTACCACCTCTATCCAGTGGGATTTATATAGTTCAAATAGAAACAAAAACTGGCAAATTGGATAGGAAAGTTAGTTTTTAGTGACTAGTTTTTAATAAGTGTTTAAAAGGATAAAAGCTAAATTTACTTGCGGAATTTAAGGTTAAAGCCAAAATATTGAACTTTATTAAACTAAAAGTAAACTGGACATAGAATGGCAATTAAAGAAAAGATAGAGATCCTTATAGAAGAAATAAATAATTATAATTACAACTACTACACTTTAGATAACCCTACAATATCGGATTTTGATTTTGATAAAAAGTTAGAAGAATTAGAAAAATTAGAAAAAGAAAATCCGCAATTTTTTAATCCGAACTCGCCGACACAAAGAGTAGGAGGAGGAGTAACAAAGAATTTTAAAACAGAAATTCACAAAAATAGGATGTATTCATTAGACAATTCTTATTCAAAAGAAGATCTATTTGATTGGCAAAAGCGAGTTGAAAAAAATTTGAATACAGATAAAATTGAATATGTATGTGAGCTGAAATATGATGGGGTTTCGATAAATTTAACTTACGAAAACGGAAATTTGATAAAAGCAGTAACGAGAGGCGATGGTTTTCAAGGCGATAATGTTACAAAAAACATTAAAACAATTCGGTCTATTCCACTAAATATAAAGACAGAGTTTGCAAAAGATTTTGAAATACGTGGGGAAGTTATTTTGCCTATTGAAGGTTTTAATAATATGAACAAAGAGCGAGTTGCACAAGGAAAAGAAGAATATAGAAACCCAAGAAATACAGCGAGCGGAAGTTTAAAACTTCAAGACAGTACGGAGGTTGCAAAGCGTCCGTTGGATTGTTTGTTATATCAAATAATTATAAATGAGCGAAAGTATAAAACACATTTTGAAAGCATAGAAAAAGCTAGGGTAGCTAATTTTAAAATTCCGAAAGATGTCGTTTTAGCAAAGTCAATGTCTGAGGTTTTAGAGTTTATAAACTATTGGGATTCGAAAAGAAAGATTTTAGCTTATGAAACCGACGGAGTCGTAATCAAGGTAAATGATTTATCACAGCAAGAGCGTTTGGGATATACGTCAAAGTCGCCGAGATGGGCGATAGCATATAAATTTAAAGCAGGGCAGACTTCGACTATTTTAGAAAAAATAACTTACCAAGTAGGAAGGACTGGTTCAATTACGCCGGTTGCAAATTTATCGCCAGTTGAATTGGCAGGGACAATAGTAAAACGAGCATCGCTTCATAATGCAGACCAAATAAAAAAACTAGATGTCAGAATTGGTGATACGGTTTTTGTAGAAAAAGGGGGTGATATAATTCCTAAAATAATTTCTGTAGATTTAGAAAAACGTTCTAAAAATTCAGTACCGGTAAACTTTATAACGGAATGTCTAGAGTGTGGTACAAAATTAAAAAAAGTAACTGGAGAAGCAAATCATTACTGTCTGAATGAGCAAAATTGTACACCTCAAATAACTGGAAGAATACAACATTTTATCAGTAGAAAAGCTATGGATATAGATGGTTTGGGTGCAGAAACGGTGCATTTATTACAGAAAGAAAGGCTTATTGAAAATTATGCTGACTTGTATAATTTAAAGATTGAGCAACTTATTCCTTTAGAAAGAATGGCCGAAAAATCAGCACAAAATATGATTAACGGAATTGAAAAGTCAAAAAACAAACCGTTTGAAAAAGTGTTGTTTGCATTAGGGATAAGTTTTGTAGGAGAAACTGTAGCAAAAAAATTAGCGAGAAAATTTAAAACGATAGATAATTTAATGTCTGCAACTTTTGATGACTTAATAAAAGTTGATGAAATTGGAGAAAAAATAGCACAAAGTCTTATCGATTTTTTCTCGGATACAGGCAATGTTGATTTAGTAAACCGTCTTAAAACTCACGGTTTGAATTTTGAGATTTCTTTAGAAAATTTAGCTAACAAGACAAATGTTTTAGAAGGACAAATATTTGTTATATCAGGCGTTTTTGAGAAAATGAGCAGAGAAGAACTAAAAAAAAGTATAGAAGAAAATGGAGGTAAAGTAGGTTCTTCTATCTCTAGCAAAACGAATTATCTAATCGCTGGGAATAATATGGGACCTTCTAAATTAGCAAAAGCTAAAAATTTAAATATAAACATAATTTCAGAAGATGATTTTATAGAAATTATTTCAGAATAAGGAGGTTTTTGTTTGGGTTAAATTTATTAAACATTCAAAATAAATAATATTTAGCGACTTTTAGAAACACTACCTCCAGAGGAAGATTTTTTATTTACTGATTTAGGGTCTCCGCTAAATATTATACTTCCGCCACTAGATGCTTTTGCTTCAATTTCTTCGGAAGCGTAAACTTTTATACTTGCACCGCTAGATGCTTTTGCTTTGACGTATTTACCTTCGAGTTTTTTTACATCTGCATCCGATCCACTGCTGGAACTTACATCGTAGCTTGTGGACTTTCCTGTTATCTTAATACTCGCACCACTTGAAGATTCTATTTCGGTATTATTTGATTCTAAATTAATTTTAATATCCGCACCGCTCGATGCTTCAATTGAAATATCGTCAGTTTCAATAGTTTCATTTCCGTAAATAGAGCTACCGCTTGAGGCTTTTAGTCCGATCACTTCTTTGAAAGTTACATACACTTTTTTAGCTTCTGCTTTCCAAATATTTTTTTTCGAATATATTTTTAAAGTATTGTTTTTTACTTCAGTAATAATTATATCGTGTAAATTTTCATCTGCTTCAATGGTAATTTTGTTATATTGCCCTTGAGTTATAAACAGATTTATACCACGACTAACTTTTATTTCCGAGAAATCATCCGAAATTCTACGGTCTATTGTAACTACATTTCCGTTGCCACTTACACGGCTAAATATATCAATGTTGCAAGAGGTTAAAATAGCTGATGCAAAAAGCGTTGCTATGATTTTAATTGTTACATTTTTCATAATTAATTTGAGTTTTTGTTAGTTAGAACTTTTATTTTTTAAACATATTACTATCAAATTTTGTTTGTTTTATTTTTGTTTAAAGGTTTTATTCTTTCGTAATATAGACCATCTTGGGTCATTGTGTAATATTTATTTGTCATAATTTTGTCAAAGTTAGCTATTGAATTATTATAATTATCTAAAAAATTTTTAACAGAACTATCGAAGTAAATAGTTAAATCTTTTGGCAAATAAAAAGTTATATTTATTTTTTCGTCTTTCCAAATATTATTACAATCGGACAGGTAGTAAGCGTTTAAAATAATTTTATTGTCATTAATTTTATATTTATAATCAATTTTTTTAGCATTATTGTTTGCATTAATTCTGCTTTTACCTTTAGAATGTTTTCTTATAATTATATACCCTTTTTTTGAGTTACTTTTTTTAACATTAACTTTTACATAGTTAGAATAGACTTTATTTACTCCGTTTATTTGAACTTGTCGTTTATTAGAATCGCTTCTAAGATTATCGCTATAATAAAATGTTTCGTCGTTTCTCATTTTTAATAAAATAGTATCGTTTTTAACATAATTTAAAGGAATTTTATTTACGTATTGACCATGACTAGAATTTGAAGCTACATAGTCAATTCCTGTAAAAATTAAACTTAATAATGCCAATAGCCATACGCTTAAAAAAGTTAAAGAAGTAGCCTTGCTAAATTGTCTTACACTGCTTGACAAAATCTTAAGCCCTAAAACTAACAGTATGATAAAAGGTATTCCGATAAGAAGAAAAAGCGATAAAGTTAGCAGCCACCTCGGTAGAATTGCTCCGTAGAAAAAATGAGGATACTGATAAAAACCGCCATCTGCATTAAGCCAATCAAAACTTCCGATAGAAAATCCACTAATAATTAAAGCTAAAATAACAGTAGCAGCAGTTATTATAATAATTACTCCAATAAATTTTGCAATTATTTTAAAAAGCAAGGTAAAAATTTTGCCTACCACATCAATAAAATCTTCAAGACCGTTGTTTCTTTTTGTTTTGTTAGAAAAAGTTTTTTTTATCTTTTCAGAAGTCTGATTAGCTACATTTTTAACATTTTCGGATACATTGCTAAACTCCTCTCTAATTTTTTTTTCAATATTATTAATGTTTACAGGTTCGCCTTCCATTTGTAATTTTTCGGCTGTAGTCTTCGCTTCAGGTAGCAGAATCCATAGAATAATATAAATAACAACTCCAAACCCACCGCCAAACAAAAGTGCCAACAAACTAAGGCGAATCCAAATAACATCAACACTAAGATAATGAGCAATACCAGATGCAACGCCTCCTAAAAATTTGTCTTCACCATCTCTAAATAGTTTTTTAGCATTATAACTATTTCTTTTATATGAGCGACTGGAATTTTTATAAGATTCTTCAGCTTCAACATAATCTTCTGGTTGCCCCATTATTTTAATGATGTTATCGATGTCTCCTTCGTTGACTACTTGCCTCGAATCTGTTATTTTTTCGGACAAAAGTTCACTTATACGAGCTTCAATATCTGCTATTATTTCGCTTTTACCTTGAGAATTATCTCCTAACGAGTTTGAAATTGAATCCAAATATCGCTTTAGCTTTTTATAAGCAATTTCATCTATATGGAAGAAAAAACCGCCTAAATTTATGTTTATAGTATTATTCATTTGTTTTTGATTTTTTGCTTATTATTTGATTTACTGCACTTACTAAATTGACCCATGTTTTGTCTAATTCTTTTAAAAACATTGTTCCGCTCTCTGTTAAAACATAATATTTTCTCGGCGGACCTGATGTTGATTCTTCCCATCTATAAGTCAATAAACCAGTGTTTTTTAATCTTGTTAATAAAGGATATATTGTCCCTTCAACTACTATCATCTCAACGCTTTTTAGTTTAGAAATTATTTCAGAAGTATATGCGTCTTCGTGTTTTAAAACCGATAAAATGCAATATTCTAAAACACCTTTTCTCATTTGTGCGTTTGTGTTTTCTATGTTCATTTATTATTATTTAGATAATATCATTTTATAAATTTAATCGTAAAAGGATATTTATAGTTTTTCCCTTCTTTTGCCTTTAATGCGACCGTGATTATTAAGGCTATTTTAATAATATTTATAATTCCTGCTAAACTTCCAATACTAAAAGCACTAAACGAGTCTATTCTAAATAAGTAGCTGTAGTTATTAAAATTATTTGATAAAGAAAAGAATATAAAAGGACATAAAAATATTGTTATAATAAAAATATACAGAGAGTAGCTAACATTAAAGTTTATTGCTTCTTTGCCGTGTCGGTCTAAAAACGAGCTTCTTTCTTTTAGTGTTTGCCAGGCTATAAGCGGTGAAATTATACTTCCAAAAGGAAATAAAAACCCCAAAAGCGCTGAAAAATGTATTAAAAAAGCGTTTGTGTTTTCTTTGTTTTGATTCATTGTCCTTTGATTATACAATACTATTATTATGCAAAGATATAGTTTAAATATAATAGTATGCAATACATAGTATTATTTTAACATTATTTTAACATTATTTCTAAAAAGGGATATTCGTAAAACTCCACGATTTTAGTTTTTTGATTTAGAGAACACGAATACTTTTTCGTTTATGTAACTCGGATATAGTTTTTATATTAAATTTTGGTAAAAATTAGGTTTTTATTTCTAAAATTTGAAGGTTGTGCAACAAGGACACCAGTGTTGCCAGTAGTTTGTTTTTCTTTTTTCAACTCCAAAAGTAATACTTTCAACGATTTAATGTTAATCTTTGAGACTAAGGTTTCAATTCTATTTTTCCTTTTTCGTCTAATTGTATTATAATATTGCTTAATGTTCCTTGTATTTTAATTTCTGTTTGAATACTTAAGTTTGACACTGTAATACAAGAAAAACTATAAACTCCCTTACTTACAAGTGTTTCATCTGAAGCTGTATTTACTTCGATTGTTCCAAAATTATACTCTCCTAATGTAACAAATTCGATGGTTTCAAAGTAATTATTTTTTATTTGGACACTGTAATTTTCAGGTTCTATTTCTTCAGTAACACAAGAAAAAAACAGTAAACTAAAAAACAGTAAATATTTTATCATATCCGCTATTTTCAAACCATTGTAATGTTTTGTAGTATTCATTAATTTCTGCTCCGTTAGCTGTATTTGGTATATAGGTACTGATGCCATTACAGCTATTCAAATCAATACTTTGTACCATAAAAGGTGTTTTGTTTTCGTAAGTAATTGTTTTATTCCATTGTGTTACAATTTCAGCATATTCATTTTGTAGGTTGTTTAATTTAGCAGTTTTACTTAAAAAATCTTGTAAGTCATAAATCCATTCTCCGTTAAATCTATCTAATTGTTGCACATTTTGTTTGGCTGGGATTACTAAATTATTGTTTGATGCTAAAGCAGAAGAAAAATTAAAAATCTGAGTGGTCAAGTTTTCAATTTTATTCATTTTTACAACAGAAATAGAAGCTGATTTTTGTAATCCTGTTTTGTTGTTATAATGATTAAAATAGGTTGAGGCGATACTATTTACATCGATATTTTCCTCAAAAAAAAGAGGTGTAACTTCAGTATAAGGAAAGCCACTTGAAAGAATTTCAGTAGCAGAAGAAATAAAATAATCTGCGGTATTTCTCAATTCATAAATCACTTCTATGGAAGCCATAAAACAGGCATCAAACAGAATAAAATCAAACGTATCATTTTCTAAAACAGTTGCTAGTTCTTTTATATCCATATTGGCTTTTTCAGAAGCATCATCTAAACCAAAGGATTTACTGACATTTTCTAAAAGTACATCTCTATTGGTAGCGATAGAAATTCCGTTTGGCAACCAAGCATTTCCGTGCGACCACATCACTAACCCTTTTGAGGTAAAATGTTCGTTGGGATAATAGTTAGAAACTTCGGATAACACATTTTTAAAAACAGTAGCATCCGAAGAATTTTGCTCGGTATAAGCTCTTAAAATAGGAGAGACAATAGCATCGGTTTCATCATGTGTAATTTCTAAAAGATATGGATGAGAGGGAAGACTGTTTTGGTTTCGGTCTATATAAACAACTAGCTTATCTTCTGAATTTTTGGGAAAACCTTGTTCCATTTCGTTGATATCCTGTATAGCAAAATAGTCCAAATTGTTGTCGGCTACCATATATACTATAACCAAGCGTTTGGGTGTTACAGGAATTTCTTCTTCTAAATAATCAGATTGACAGGAAGAAAAAACGATACTGAAGAGTAAAAATTTAAGTAAGTTTTTCATTACAATTTTTATTCTAAAAACCCTTAACAAAATAAAGACTGTTCTGTTTTTGGGTTTATGGTTTAATTTTCTGCAACAGCCTGGGTTATAGTTATCTTACTATCAGGAGACCCTCTTGCAACTAAAAAAAACTTACAATGCGTTTGCCCCAGCAGTATTTTTATCTACATTAATAAGTATCAATTTGTCTTGTCTTTCTATTTGGAAAAAATCAAATTGAAAAGTATTTGGCATATCATCACGACCTAAAATAATCTCTGCTTCTCCAAAGCTTTGAGCTACGCCATCAATACGCATATCAGTTATCCACCAAGAATTGCTTTCAGTAGTAATACTAGTTGCATTGGCACTTGCTGAAAAATTAATATTGTCTTGTGAAGGGCTGATAATATCAACTAAACAACAACCAATGGGTTCATCTTCCGCATCTTTACAAGAGATAAAAAAGAGGCTCATTGTTAAAAGTATAGAGATATTTTTCATAAGTTTAATTTTAATTTTTAAAACCCTCCTAACAAAATAAAGAATGTTCTGTTGAGAATTATTACTTACTCTCCTGTGGCGACAGCTTGGGTGATAGTTATGCCATTACTAGACCAACCATTTGCCTCTATGATAATTATTACAATGCGTTTTGCATTTGTGATGTTTTTATCTACACTTATAACTATCGATTTGTCCTGTTTTTCTATTTGGAAAAAATCAAATTTAAAAGGCTTTGAGATATTATTTAAACCTTCATCTCCGTTGTCAAAATCTTGAAGTACGTCATCAATATGGATACTAGATACAACCCATGTATCACTAATTTCAACAGTAATAGTTTCTGTATTAGCACTTGCAGAAAAATTAACCTCTTCTTTTGAAAGCTTGATAACAGGATTAGAAGGAGGGAGGTCACAACAATCTTTTTGTTCACAAGAAAACACAAATAGACTTGCTACTATAATTATGAATATATTTTTCATTGCTTTTGCTCTAAAGTTAATAAATATCAACTATCATTTTATGATAATATCTATAATTATAAGGTTTATCTG
This sequence comes from uncultured Polaribacter sp., assembly GCA_963422315.1. Taxonomy (GTDB): domain Bacteria; phylum Bacteroidota; class Bacteroidia; order Flavobacteriales; family Flavobacteriaceae; genus Polaribacter. The sequence goes on along the minus strand of OY729423.1, from coordinate 1,664,763 downwards.
ATTTAAAAGTATCGGAAGTTTCATCAGCTCCATTGTTAGGGTCATATAAATTCTTATCATACCATCCTGAACTATTAGCACCGCTATTATTACCACTAGTAAATCCTCCCCAGCCAAAATTGTTATGTACTAATTTTGTAATATTGGTATAAGTTTGATTATAACTTTTAGTTACATTATAAACATACTGCATATAACGATAACGAATTGTTGAAGTATATCTAATAGTATAAGTGCTTGTTTTATGAACATAGCCATCTATGACCCAAGCATGGCCTCTAGTACCCCAACACCAAATAAAGCATTTACGATGTGAATCTCCTCTAATATAAACAGGTCTATTAGCTTTTATATTGTTAATGGCCCTGTCAATATCATAGTCTATTTTATTCGCACTATAACCTAAAGCTCTAAAGGCGCTACGAGCATCATTTATATGTGTACCACTTCCACCACAGCCATAGTTCATATCTAATAAATCTGAATCGCCAAGTCTAGCTAATAAATGGCTGATGTCATCTTTAGCATCTTGCCCATTTGCAGACCCATAATTTGAAAACATAGCACCGCTTGATTTAGCTGTCATCTTGTCCCAGTTCATGGTTCTTCCTTTAAAAACAGTAGGTTTTTTGTGCTTTGACATTATTTGTCCTACAGCTACGGCTACGCAACCTACATAGGCTTTTCCACCCCGAACTGTTAGGACAAACTAAAGACACATACTTATTATAGTGAGCATTTGGAGAATTCCCACTCTGACTCCAAAGCGTTTGTACTATAGGAGTTATTTTATGATGGAAAACAGGATTAGTAGCTGAGACAAATTTATGACTTGATGATACTGATGTTCCAGAAGCTAATGTAGAGGCTTTAGTACTTTCGCTAATAAAGTTTCCTTCTTTATCAAAAATTCCTGCTTGAATAAGGCTGTCTTGTTGTTTTTTTGGAAACTCAAAAAACATATCTTTTTGAGCTTTGGCAAGTAGTAATTTTTCCATTTCCTCAAACTTTTTACGTTCGTTCTGCACATAATTATAAGCCCTTTCTAAAAGAATTCCCTGCCCAGGATTAATACTATCTCCCAGATGTCCCATTGAGCTGTATGCCAACACTCCAGGTATTCTTTCGTCCCCAGACATCAGCACATACCCTTGTTCATTTTCAAAATTAAAGAGATACATATCCGAAATGTCCTTAGGGTCTTCATCCTCAGCTTTGGTATCTATAACTTCCGTTTTACTATCGCCTTTTATTTTTTCAACAGAAGCAATATTCAAAGCAGACTTGGTTACAATGCCTCCCATTTCTCGCATTTGTGTAGCGGTTTCCATAGCCATTTGTTGGGCTCGTGTTAAGCTAATTTTGTAGTTTTTTGTTAAAGCAACTAATTTTAGTCGGCTTAATTCATCTTCAGAAATTTCTGAATTTTTTGCTCTGCAATAGAGATTTTTGTTTCCCCTACTTCTGAAGGGTCAATTGAGTCTTGTTCACAATTTACCAATGTAAAAATAGTAAGTAATACACTTAAGACAAATACTGAAATAATAATCGTTTTTTTATTATAATTTTTCATAATTAAAAAAATTTAAGATACGCCTACTCTCAAAATTTTATAGTTGTCTTTTTCGACTTATTCCCTACTTTTTAAATAATCGTAAACCAATACTTGATGCCTCTTCTTCAATTGCAAAGATATGTTTTAAATATATAGCATGTAATACATAATATTACTTTAACATTATTTCTAAAAAAACAACATCTCATTATGCACGAAATAAACCTACATAATAAACACACTCATAAGTAAATAATTATATTAAAATCAAAGCCTTCTAAATAAGCTACGCTATTTGAATCTGCCAAAAGCCTAAATTTCAGGGTTTTTTTGTTGTTTATTCCTTTTTTATTAACTTTGTAATATGCCAGAAATTAGTAGATTTTATGGGATAATAATTAGGATGTATTTTAATGACCATAATCCGCCACATTTTCATGCAGAATATCAAGGAGAACAGGCCGAATATAACATTAACACATTAGAAGTTATTGTAGGTAAAATCCCTAAAAGAGCAAATGTGCTTGTTTTAGAATGGGCTTCCATTCATAGAAAAGAATTAATTGAGTTTTGGGAAAGAGCAAAAGTACCAAGTAAAATAGGGCGAATAGAACCACTAAAATAACTAATATATGAATAGAATAATTGACATTAAAATATTAGAAAACTATACTGTTTGGTTAAAGTTTAACGATGGTTTTAGTAGCAAATTAAACTTAAAACCTTTTTTGGGTAAAGGGATTGCTAAAGATTTACTTGAAAAGAAAAAATTTAATACTTTAACGATTGAAAACGGTGGCGGAATAGCGTTTTATAATGGTTATGATTTTTGTCCAAATCATTTGAGAATGTTGGTCGAAGAAAAATAAAAGAGAATTAACCTCCGCTCGCACGATTGCATCGTGTACCGTAGTTGTTTGTTAGCCAAAAAATTCAATATTATCAATTCCTAAAACAGTATTCTTGAAAATTTTTAGCTTTTGAGTGTAGTTTTTTTAAGGCTCTTGTCTTTTACGGCTTCGCTCGCGCTCGTTTGTAACAAGTGCCGTCAACAAAAAACAACTATTAAAAAGCCCAAATTTTAGATTTTTTTGATGCTTATTCGTTTTTTATTAACTTTGTATGATGCTAGAAATTAGTAGATTTTCTATAAAATTATAACCAGATGAAAAAACAGCGAATATATTTGGACACTTCAGTTTTTGGTGGTTTTTTTGATGATGAGTTTCAAGAATTTACTCGACCACTATTTGAGCGAATAAATAACGGAGAACTTACTATAATTTTTTCAACCATACTAGAAACTGAATTAGAATTTGCACCAGAAAAAATTCGTGAATTAGTTCGAAACATAAAAACCGAAGATACTGAATTTGTTGAAGAAACTGATATCGCCGTTGAACTTGCGACTGAATATATAACTGAAAATGTAGTAGGAAAAACAAGCTATTCTGACTGTTTGCACATCGCACTTGCGACTATCAATCAAGCGGACTTGTTAATTAGTTGGAATTTTAAGCATATCGTAAATATTGAGCGGATACGAGGCTATAATTCCATAAATATTAAAAATGGATACAAACAATTGGAAATCCGTTCTCCAAGAGATTTAATGAATTATGGAAACTAATACAAAAAAGAAATTCGACGCTGTGCAAATGGCTCGTGATATTAAAGACAAATTGGATGTTAAGTTGTCCCAGATGACTAAAAAAGAGATTGTTGCGTTTTTCAAAACACAAAGAATGAATTCAAATAGCGTAAAGCCCAGTGCCTAACAAAAACATCTACATTTTAGGGCTTTTTTGTTGTTTATATTTGCTATCAAAATTTATTTCCTGTTTAGGAAACTTTCGTGTTTTTGCTAAAAAACATATAACCATTGAATCCGAAATATAGCATTGAATTACTAGAAGAAGCTGCTGAGTTTCTAAATGGTTTAGACGAGAAAGCAAGAGAAAAGATTTATTATAATTTGAAAAAATCTCAAATTAGTAATGATAATTCTCTTTTTAAAAAACTGAATGATGAGATATGGGAATTTAGAACCTTATATAAACGAACCCAATATAGACTGTTTGCTTTTTGGGATAAAACGAAAAACCAAGATACTCTTGTAATATCAATAGATGGAATTGAAAAGAAAACACAAAAAACACCGAAGAAGGAAATTAACAAAGCAGAAAATTTAAGAAAACAATATTTTGACGAACTAAAAAAATAAGAATTATGAAAACTACAAGTTTAGATACACTAATTGACAAACAAATTGGAAAATTAGGAACTCAAAAAAGAGATAAATTTGAAAATGAATTACGACTTGACATATTAGGGGAAACCATTAAAAAAGTACGAAAAGAAAGAAAATTAACTCAAGAGCAATTAGGAAAATTAGTTGGGGTGAAAAAAGCACAAATATCAAAAATTGAAAATAACCTAAATGATGCAAGATTCGAAATGATATTGAAAGTGTTTAGAGCATTAAATGTAAAAATAAATTTCAATGTAGAATTTGAAAATCAAAATTTAGAATTGGCATAGCCTGTATGCCCTCACGTTAGCGTTCGTTACAGACGAGTGCCGTAATTATTTATCAGCCAAAAACCCCAATATCATCAATTTCTAAAACAGTATTCTTGAAAATTTTTAGCACTTGGAGTATAGATTTTTTTAAACTACGCTACTTGAATCTACCGATAGTTAGTTTCCTACTCTCTTTACCATAAACCCTTTTTCTTGAAGTATATTCATTATTTGATCTCTATGGTTTCCTTGAATAATTATTTTGCCATCTTTAAAACTACCACCTACCGAAAGTTTTGTTTTTAACTCTTTTGCCAAAATTTTAAAATCTGAATCTGCTCCTGTATAACCCTCTAAAATGGTATTAGGTTTTCCTTTTCTTTTTTCGTATTTACATATTATTGGGTCGTCTTGTAGCCAAATATTTGACTCTAATTCTGGGCTGCTTTCTGTTTCCTTATGATTAGGAAATAGTTGTTTTAATTGATCTTTTAAATCCATTTTTTTAAATTATTAAAGAAGTTATGTTACAAGGTAATTATAAAGTAAATATTGTTTTTAGAATCTTAAACTTTAAATCTATTTTATGTTTTAAAGGGTAGGGGACTTTGTTTTTTTCTTTAGCTCAAAATCTTTTCCTAAATATACTTTCTTTACCATTTCGTCTATAACTAATTCTTCAGGGGTGCCACTTTTTAAGATGCTTCCTTGATACATTAAATAAGTTTTATCTGTAATCGTTAAGGTTGCTTGCACATCGTGGTCTGTTATCAAAATACCGATATTTTTATTTTTTAATTTAGCAACTATATTTTGAATATCTTCAACTGCAATAGGGTCAACACCTGCAAAAGGCTCGTCTAACATTATAAATTTTGGAGAGGAAGCCAGACAACGTGCTATTTCGGTTCTACGCCTTTCTCCACCCGACAGTAAGTCGCCTCTGTTTTTACGAACATGTCCAATATTAAATTCTTCAATTAAAGATTCTAATCTGATTTTTTGCTCTTTTTTAGATAGGTTACTAAATTGTAATACTGCCATAATATTATCTTCTACTGATAGTTTCCTAAAAATAGATGCCTCTTGTGCTAAATACCCAATTCCTTTATTTGCACGTTTATACATAGGATATTTGGTAATATCTTCATCATCCAAAAAAACTCTTCCAGAATTTGATTTTATCATTCCGACAATCATATAAAAAGAAGTAGTTTTTCCAGCTCCATTTGGACCTAATAGACCGACTATCTCTCCTTGTCGCAACTCTAAAGAAATTCCTTTTACTACTTTTCTGCTTCCGTATATTTTTTGAATGTTTTCAGCTCTTAAAATCATTTTGTATGATAGACTTTGTTGTTCGATATAGTTTATAAATTATTGCTTTTATTATGCAAATAAATATTTGTTTTAAAGAATAGGCAAATTCAACTAACAAATACAACTTTTTGATTTACAAATTTAAAAAATAATTGATATTGTTTTTGATGATTTAGATTTTTATAGCTCTATTTTTGAATGCTCCGAAAATTCAATTCTATTATATTTTGTTAGGACATGTTTTTATTCCTCAATTTGGTTGATAATCCAATTTATCCAACTTGAAATAGTAGATGCTCTTCTGTGAAATGTTACATCAGAATTGATATTATGCAAATCAGATGTTTTCATTATTTTGACAATTTCGTTTCTGCTTGGCTGTTCAGAATTTTCAAAATACGATTTGATTACTCGGTTAAATGCTCTATGTGATAGAATTATTTTAAAAATTCAATTTGTCTGTCAGTAATGTTTAATGCAAAAATACGTTTACCTAAATCAGTCAAAAAGTAATTTACTTCTCCGTTTTCTCTTGATTTGTCGATCAACCCTAAATATCTTCCTGCGTCTGTATAATAATTAGTTTGTCTAACGTCAAAATCATAATTTACTGTTATATATTCACGAGTTAAAGAGCCATTTTCATTGAGCAATTCACAAAGGTTAATTACTCTGTCAAATGAGTCTGCTTGTGGAAAAGGAACTTCTAATTCTACTGTTATTGGTATTTCGTTTGCAACCTTTTGAATTAGTTCCAAGTTTACTGCTCCATCACGAATTACATATCTTTTCTCACTTTTTAATTTTAGTGAATTATAATGATTTGGATCTTCAAAAACGTATTCTCTAAAATGGAAAATACCATTAGAATAAGTTAGAAAAACTGGCTTAATTTCTTTAGCTATTTTATTATTCCACAATTTGTAAGGATAATACATTTGCCTAATTAAAAAGTCTTTTGAAATTGAATTTTTTGCCTCAATTAAACTTAATGAATTAACTCCTTCGTAACCACCATCTATTTCTATTTGACTTTTATTTACTGCGATATTTAAGTCGGATTTTTGAGTTTTAATATTAAAGTCAAAACTTAATGAACTCATTCGCCCACTAACTGTTGGTTTTACATCTTCGTCTTGCACAAAATCTTCTATTATTCCTGTTACAAAAGCACAATTTAGAGCAGTAGATTCACTTGTGATATTATCGTGTTTAATGCTTTCTAAATAATTTGGAAAGTCAATTTTGATTGGTGCTGGATTCTTACTCTCAAAATCTTTAAAAGTTTCAAAGTCTGAAATAACGTAGCCACCTCTTGAAATTGGTAATATTGAAAGTTTATTTTCTGAAAAAATTTCTGGTAATTGAGATCGAAAGTCAAATTTTGTCATTAATCGAGCTTCACGAAATTCATTTATTTGTGAAGAACTAATTTCAAAAGCACCATTTTTTAAAACTTCTTCCGAGATTTTATATTTTGCAAATAGCTTATTCCAAGCAATGTCATTTTTTGTTTCACTCATAGTTTCTAATTAGAACTTCGTCAACTTCTCCACGCTTTGAAGCATCTGAGTTTATTGCTCTATTTGCTTTTACAAAAGCTATATTATAATCTGAATATTGGTCTAAAATAAATTGTGTTGCTGAATTAGAAATTAAAAATTTAACTCCTTTTTTGTCAAGTTTATCGCAAAGTTCTCTCAATCTTACTTGGTCAAAAATATTGAAACCACCTTGAACGTAACCTGTGAAATTTGAACTTTTGGAAACTGGGTCATAAGGTGGATCAAAATATACAAATGCTCCTTTTCTTATGTTTTTTACTGCACTTTCAAAACCTCCGTTAATTATCGTAATATCATTAGCATTAAAATATTTGCTTACTGCTCTAATTGTAACGTCATTAACAATGTTTGGATTTTTATATTTACCAAACGGCGAATTAAATTCTCCTGAATTGTTAACTCTGTACAATCCATTGTAACAAGTTTTATTTAAGTAAATAACTCTTGAAGCTTTTTTTACATTTGAAAGTTTGTCAAAACCTTCTTGACGATCTAATGCTCTGATATTATAAAAATATTCAGATTCGTTAATATGAGTTTTTAATTCCTCAATTAATTCTTCTGGTTGATTTTTTATAACATTATAAGTATTTACAAGCTCAGCATTGAAGTCATTAATGATTGCTTTTTTAGGCTGAATTTCAAATAATACAGCTCCTCCGCCAACAAAAGGTTCGTAATAAGTAGAAAAATTTTTCGGTAAAAGTTCATTAATAGATGGCATTAATTGTCTTTTTCCGCCAACCCATTTTAAGAATGGTGCTATTAATTTATTTTTTTTCATTTGGTCATTTTATCAAGATCTACAAAGTAACGAAATTGAACATAATTTTTTGTCTAAAAACAGATTTTTTTTCAAAGACAGATTCCCCTCACTAAGCAGTTGCTTTTTCCTCTCTTTCTTGTTTTTTAATTACAATTTTAGATACTTTAATGCTTATCTCGTATAATATTAAAATTGGTATTGTTACTATAATTTGACTTGCAACATCTGGAGGAGTAATTATAGCAGCTAAAATTAAAACTAATACTAAAGCGTGTTTCCTGTGTGTTTTTAATAACTCTGGAGTTACTATTCCAATTTTTGTAAGAAAAAATACTAATACTGGTAATTCAAATAATATTGAAACTCCGAGTAGCATATTTGTTACTAATTTGATATGAGAGTCCATAGTAAAATTATTTTGAATTAAATCTGTTATTTGATAGTTATATAAAAAGTGTATTGAAATGGGACAAATTACGTAAAAACTGAATGTAATACCGCAGAAAAATAAAAATGAAGCTACAAAAATAAACCCTCTAGATCTCGAAATTTCTTTTTCAGATAAACCAGGGGATATAAACCTCCAAACTTCCCACAAAAGATACGGAAATGCTAAAATTATACCTAATATTAATGAAGACCAAATAGCGTTCATTAATTGTTGAGTTGGCTTTAAACTTATTAAGCTATCTTTATAATTCACATCACAAAACCCACTATTAACTTCAAACATTTTAAAAAAGTCGCAAAACAATCGATATGTTATAAAGTCTGACTTTCTATGTGCAAGCAAAAATTGTTCGAAAACTTCTTTTTGAAAAACAAATAGCAAAACCGCAAAAACAACTATGGCTACAAACCCTCTTACTAAATGCCACCTTAATTCTTCTAAATGCCCTAAAAATGACATTTCTTTTTCTTTATTTTTCAATTGAAATTCCTTCTTTTGTTAAGTCGTGTAAATGTACAATACCTATATAATTGCCAGTGTTGTCTGTAACTAACAGCTGAGAAATATTGTTGTTATTCATAATTTGTAAGGCATTTATAGCCATCTCGTCTTCTTTTACAATTTTAGGATTTATACCCATTATGCCTTTAGCAGTAAGTTTAGTTATCTCGGTAGTTTTTAATAGAACTCTTCTTATATCGCCGTCCGTAACAATACCTGTTATTTTGTTGTTATTTAAAACTGCTGTTGCCCCTAGTCTTTTTTCAGTAATCTCTATAACTACTTTTGCAAAACTGTCATTTTCATTTATTTTCGGCACTTGATTATTGTGAACTAAGTCAGAAATTTTTAAATATAAAAGTTTTCCCAAAGCACCTCCAGGATGATATTTAGCAAAATCGTTCTGATTAAAACCTTTTAACTCTTGCAAACAAACTGCCAGAGCATCTCCTATTACCAGCTGTGCTGTTGTGCTTGATGTAGGTGCTAAATTATTAGGACAAGCCTCTCTTTTTATATAAGAATTTATTGTAAAATTAGCAAATTTACATAGGTAAGAATTTAAGTTTCCAGTTATTGCAATAATTTTGTTGCCGTAGTTTTTTATCAGCGGTACTAAATATTTTATTTCAGGAGTTTCTCCACTTTTAGAAATACAAATAACTACATCCTTTGGCTGTATGTTTCCTAAATCACCATGAATTGAATCGGCGGCGTGCATAAAAACAGAAGGAGTGCCAGTAGAGTTAAAGGTCGACACTATCTTTGTTGCTATATTGGCACTTTTTCCAATACCGGTAACTATTACCCTGCCTTTAGAATTTAAAATTAATTTTACAGCCTCTTCAAAGTTTTTATCAATTAAATTGGCTAAATTAGCTATAGCTTTGCTCTCTGTTATAATTACTTTTTTTGCACTTTCTATTATATTTATACTTTTACTCATTGAAAATTAATCTTATTTTAAATAAAAAAAAGCTGTATTTTTTAAGTTAAAAAAGCGAATAAATTTAACCTAAAAAAACAAACACAAAAGTATTAAAAAAAAAGTAAATACAGATATATTCTTATATGTTATGAAGTTAATAGCCTTGTTTTCAGGACAGTATTGTCTTAACATACTATTATTGTTCCCATTTTACCTCTTTATCTAAATTGTACTCTTGAGAATTTTTAATTCAGTTGCTATTCATTCTTTTGATTTTTTAATAAATTGATAATTATATATCTTTGTTTTTAGTTAAATGCTTAATATTATGATTTTTTTGAAAGAAAGTTAGGTATAAGTAAAATTAGAATTTGGAAAAACTGGACTAAAACTATTTTCTTTTAAATTCCGAAATAAAATACGTTTTAGTTAAGCCTATAAAAGTTGTATTTATTAATTTAGCTAAACTTAAACAAATAGTTTATAAAACATGGATTTCTATAAGCCTCTTAAAAAATTCTTCGGTTTTAGTAAATTTAAAGGATTGCAAGAAGAAGTAATAAAAAGTATATACGAGGAAAACAACACCTTTGCAATAATGCCTACGGGCGGAGGAAAATCTCTGTGCTATCAACTACCCGCACTAATGAAAGAAGGCACTGCCATAGTAGTATCACCTTTAATTGCACTGATGAAAAACCAAGTGGACGCCATAAGAGGTGTTTCCGAAAATGACAGTATAGCTCATGTTTTAAATTCATCTTTAAATAAAACAGAAATTAGCGAAGTAAAAAAAGACATTGAAAATCAAATTACTAAAGTATTGTACGTATCCCCAGAGTCTTTAACTAAGGAAGAATACTCTATGTTTTTAAGGTCACAGAAAATTTCATTTGTTGCAATTGACGAAGCACACTGTATTTCAGAATGGGGACATGATTTTAGACCAGAATACAGAAAATTAAAAAGTATTATAAAAGCAATAGGCAACGTACCTATTATTTGTTTGACAGCAACAGCCACAGAAAAAGTACAAGAAGATATTATTAAAACTTTGGGAATTACGGATGCTAATAAATTTAAAGCATCTTTTAACAGACCTAATTTATTTTATGAAGTTAGACCTAAAACAAAAGAAGTAGAAAGAGACATTATCCGTTTTATAAAAAGAAGAGAAGGAAAGTCGGGTATTATTTATTGTTTAAGTAGGAAGAAAGTTGAAGAAACAGCACAAATTCTACAAGTAAATGGAATTAGAGCAATTCCATATCACGCAGGCTTAGACCCAAAGACAAGGGCGAAAAACCAAGATATGTTTTTAATGGAAGATTGCGAAGTTGTAGTTGCTACTATTGCTTTCGGAATGGGTATTGACAAACCTGACGTGCGATACGTAATTCATTATAATATGCCAAAAAGTTTAGAGAGTTACTACCAAGAAACAGGAAGAGCAGGTCGCGATGACGGAGAAGGGTATTGCCTAGCATTCTACTCTTATAAAGACATAGATAAGCTAGAAAAATTTATGGTAAACAAACCCGTTGCAGAACAAGAAGTCGGACAAGCATTGCTACAAGAAGTTATAGGGTATGCAGAAACTTCTATAAGCAGACGTAAATACTTATTACATTATTTTGGCGAGGATTTTGACGAAAAAAATGACGCAGGCACAGGAATGGATGATAACTCTGTAAAACCAAAGAAAAACCACGAAGCTAAAGAAGACGTAGTAATTTTGTTAAGAGTCATAAAAGACACACTTCAGATGTATAAAGCAAAAGAGCTTATTAATACTCTTGTAGGTAAAGAAAATGCAATTTTAATCTCTCACAAAACTCATCTAAAACCTTTTTTTGGTATCGGTAAAAATAAAAAACCTAATTATTGGATGGCACTAATTCGACAAATCTTTGTCGAGAATTTAATCAAAAAAGAAATTGAACAATACGGAGTTATTAAAATTACCGATAAGGGACATAAGTTTTTAGAAAAACCGACTTCATTTTTAATGACCGAAGACTATGAGTATAGCGATAATGAAGATGACTCTATACTACTAAACAATAAATATATTGGTGGCTGTATAGACGAAACATTAATGAAGCTATTAAAAAATCTGTGTAGAAGTATAGCTAAAAAACATAAAATACCACCATGTACAATTTTTCTTGATGCTTCTATAAACAATATGGCTTTAAAATACCCAATAACAATAGAAGAGCTATCGAAAATTCACGGAGTAGGAGAAGGAAAGGCTAAAAAATACGGTAAACAATTTGTAGAACTAATAGCTAAATATGTAGAAGAAAACGATATTTTAAGACATGATGATTTAGTTATAAAATCTACAGGCATAAACTCTGGATTAAAATTATCTGTCATTCAAAATACTGATAAAAAAATATCTTTATTAGATATTGCAAAATCTAAAGGCTTAGAAACGATAGATATAATAAAAGAAATAGAGGGCATAATCTTTTCTGGCACAAAATTAAATATAGACTATCTTATAGATGAAATTCTAGACGAAGAACAACAAGAAGACATTTATAGTTATTTTACAGAATCCGACTCCGATAAAATTCAAGATGCTTTAGATGAGTTTAAAGGCGAGTATGAAGAAGAAGAATTAAGGCTAATGAGAATTAAATTTATTAGTGATGAAGTAAGTTAAAACTAACAAAAATATTTAAAACAATTTAAAGCAAAACTCCTCCGAAAAATGTAATTTGAAAAAAATTAACAAAAAAATGTTAAAAAAGACCATAAATTTAAGATAATATTTTTTTAAATAAATCAAAATTTAAACGTTTTGTTAATATTTTTTTACTGTAATACCCTATAAATAAAAGGAATTAAGCCAAATGCTCAAATTTAATATGCTAAGTTAAATTTTTTAACATTTTTTTTGGTTAATTAATATTTAGTTAAGATATTTGTGCTTTCTAATTTTAAAACATTTAGTTAAATGAAAATAAAGTTTAAAGGATTTTTAACGTTATTTATGGCGTTTGTAGTGCAGATAGTTTTTGCACAAGAAAAAACAATCTCTGGTACAGTATCTGATTCTTCAGGTTCTTTACCAGGAGTTAGCGTACTTATTAAAGGTACAAACAAAGGTAAAGAAACCGATTTTTACGGTAACTATTCTATTAGAGCAAAAGCTGGAGATATTTTAGTTTTTAGTTATTTAGGATATAAAACCGTTGAAATGACTGTTGGAGCTTCTAACACTATTAATGTAACCCTTGAGGAAGGCGGAGAAGTGTTAGGAGAAGTGTTAGTAACCGCTCAAGGGATTAAGTCAAATCCTAGAGCTTTGAGTTATTCAGTTGAAATAGTAGGCGGAGAAAGTGTTCAAAACTCAAGAGAAACAAATATGGTTTCTGGGTTAAGTGCTAAAGCTGCTGGTGTACAAGTAACATCTTCGTCAGGCTCTGTAGGTGCGTCTGCTAATATTAGAATTCGTGGTAATACTTCTATTACTCGTTCTAATTCACCACTATTTGTTGTAGACGGTGTTCCAATTGACAACTCTTCTTTTTCAGAAGACCCAACTCAATCTTTTAATAACTCAAGTACTGGAGGTACCGACTTCTCTAACAGAGCCGTCGATATTAATTCTAACGATATTGAGTCTATAAGTATTCTAAAAGGTATTGCAGCTCAAACCCTATACGGTTTACGTGCCGCTAATGGTGTCGTTTTAATCACAACCAAAAAAGGAAGATCAGGAAAAACAAGAGTTACCTATAGTAGTGAAGTTGGGTGGTCTCAATTTAATAAGATGCCTGCACTTCAAAGCGTGTATTCTCAAGGAAGACATAATCCTAATGGAACTGGATTCCAATATAGAGGTCCTAGTACTTTTGAAGGCGATTCTTGGGGTCCAAAAATTTCAGATTTAGAGCATGACAGTAGTGAAGAATCTAGTTTTCATTCACAAGGTGGACTTGTGCCTAAAGGAACAGCAAAAGGTACTAGTACTGATGCTAAATCGTACAACCCTTTAGATTTTTATAAAACAGGAATAGTTTACAATAATAACCTTTCTGTAAGTGGAGGCAATAGTGCTGCTAGTTACCGTTTTTCAATCGGAAGATTAGTACAAGAAGGTATTTCACCTAACGAGAAATTTGAAAGAAAAACATTTAGATTAGACTTAAAAGCTGATATAATTGATAAATTAGTTTTAGATGCGTCAGCTCAATATACAAATTCTGGAGGAAACAGGGTTCAAAGAGGGTCTAATCTTTCAGGAGTTATGTTAGGTACTTTAAGAACATCTCCGTCTTTTGATAATGGTAATGGTAAAGTAGGGCAAGATGCTGCCGACTCTCCTGATTCATACTTTTATTCAATTGATGGTGCTGAACTTCCAGGACACAGAAGTTACCGTGGCGTAATACCTAGTGGTTCTCATTTTAAAGCAATATATAACAACCCTTATTTTACAGTAGCTAGAAATAAAAACACAGACGATGTTAACCGTATTATAGGAAAAGTTGGTCTTAATTATGATATTAATGACTGGTTAAGCGTAAAATCAACTGCCTCGGTTGATACATATACAGATACCAGAAAAATTGGGTTTGATATAAGTGATGCTAGTTTTGGAGAAGGTAGAGTAATTAATGATGTTATTACTAATCAAGATGTAAACTGGAATTTAATTTTTAGCATGAACAAAGAATTAGATGGAGATTTAAATCTATCAGCTAGTGTAGGATATGACGGATATTTTACTAAAAATAATAGAAATACTATCATTGGTGACGGTATGACTATACCAGGTTTTTTTAACACAAAAAACACAAGAACTACTCAAGCTTTTGAAGGTACTTCAAAAAAGAAACTTATAGGCGCCTTTGCTACAGCTACTTTAAGTTATGAAAATATGTTATATCTAACTCCTTCTTTTAGAAATGACTGGACTTCCACTTTATCTGCGGATAACAATACATTTCAATCCTATTCTATAGGTGCAAGTTTTGTGTTTTCTGAACTTTTAGATAACGATTTTATTAATTATGGTAAGTTTAGAAGTTCGTGGGGAGCAACCGGTAATGACGCACCTGTTTATGTAACTACTACAAATTTTATTGACTCATCGGTGGGTGGAGACGGATTTATACTTCCTACTACATTTCCAGCTTATGACAGTACTTCATTTGAGAGATCTTCAAGAGCTGGAAATCCTAACTTAACACCTGAAAGAACTACAGAAATAGAGCTAGGTTTAGAACTTTCTATGATGGATAGTCGTTTAAAGTTTGATTATACTTACTATAACAAAAAAACTAAAGATCAAATCATTTTTGTTGATAGAGCCCCATCTTCTGGGTTTGTTGACGGATTCGAAAATTCAGGGGTTATTGCAAACTATGGACACGAGGTTAATATTAGCGGTACGCCAATAAAGACAGATGATTTTTCTTGGGATATAGGAATAAATTGGACTACTTATGAGAATGTAGTTGAAGAGTTAGCTGAAGGAGTGGAAAATATTTCGCTTAATGGTTTTTCAGGCTCAAGTTCTCGTGCAGTAGCTGGAGAGTCTTATGGAGCAATTTTTGGAACTCGTTTTTCAAGAAATGATGCTGGAGAGATATTAATAGGTAGTGATGGTTATCCAATACAAGATGGAACAAGCGGTATGGTTGGAGACCCAATACCAGACTGGATCGCAGGTATAAGCAATATTTTTAAGTATAAAGGGATAGAATTGTCAGTACTAATTGATATAAGAAAAGGCGGAGACGTATGGTGTGGGACTTGTGGTATAATAAACTACTTTGGAACCTCTGAAGCAACTTTGATTAGAGATAAATCCACTGTTTTTCAAGGTGTAGTTCAATCTACAAATCTGCCTAACAATCAGTTAGTACCTTATTCAGATCCGACTGTTAGCGAAAATAATAACTATTGGAGAAGGTATGGTTTTGGCGGACTTACTGAAATGAGTGTTTTTGACTCTTCATGGGTTAGATTAAGAGAAGTAACTATTAGCTACAGTATTCCGCAAAAACTTTTAGAAAACACCTTTATAGATGGTATTTCTATTGCAGCTTATGGCAGGAATTTATGGTTAAGTACTGACTATCCTGGAATTGACCCTGAAACAAATTTAACAGGTAATACTAACGGTATAGGTTTAGATTATTTTAATCAACCTAACACTAAAAGCTACGGTATAAACGTAAAATTAAACTTTTAAAAAATGAGAAATATAAAATTAATATTTAGTGCATTTTTAGTTATACTATTAATCACTTCTTGTGAAATTACAGATTTGAATGTTGATCCGGATAACCCTTCGGCAGAATCAATTAACGCAGGAGCTATTTACCCTGGTATGATAACTCAAAGCCATAGAAATTTAGTCGCTCTCAGCGGTAGAATTGCAGGTATAATAACTCAACAGTTTGACGGATTAGATGCTCAGCAAATTGCTTATGCTCAATATAATATCGGCGAATCAGATATAGACGATACTTGGGATTTTGGACTTTATGGAGCTGGCTCAATGAAGGATTGCTCTGTTATAATGCAAAACAATACAAAAGAAACGAGTTCTCTGGCAAGACTTTATATGGCTGCCAATTTAGGTCTCGCTACTTCTTTATGGGGAGATGTCCCTTATTCAACAGCATTTAAGGGTGAAGAAGGTAATTATACACCTACCTACGATAAACAATCTGTTGTTTATGATACTATTCAGGCACTATTAACAAAATCTATTGCTGATGGAGTTAAAACAGGTATTGGAGAATTTGCTGGCAATGGTTCAGTTGCTAGTATTGATTGGGAAAAAACAGCTCATGCTTTAAAAGCACGATATTATATACATTTAACCTCTGTAAACACCGAAGCTGCTAAAAATGCTTTAGCAGAAGTTAAACTTGCATTTTCAAGTACTGCAGAACAACCAAATTTTGCATTTAGCTCTCCTCAACAAAATGCAAATCCTCTATTTGCGTTTGCAAATCAAAGACCAAGTACTTTAGGTTTTGGAACAACATTAAAAAAGATGATGAGTGGAGATCCTAGGTTATCATTATATACTAGTGGAACTAACTTTGCTAATGATGCAAACTTATTTTGGGGACAAGATAACTCTCCAACGCCTCTAATATCGTACTGGGAAGTAAAATTTATAGAAGCGGAAGCTATAATTAGAACTAGCGGAACTGATGAAGACGCTTTGACTACATTAAAAGAAGCTGTTGAAGCTAATATGTTATTTGTTGGTGTTTCCAAAATAGATATCGATGCTTATACAAATGCTTTAGCACTAACAGGTGATGCAGAAAATAAAATTAAAACCATAATCACAGAAAAGTATAAGGCATTATACGGAAATGCTCCTATTGAAGTTTGGGTTGATTACAGACGAACAGGATACCCTGAATTAACAGCAAACCCTGATGCCGTTGGAGGTGAGATTAATGAGTCAAAAATAATACCTAGAAGGTTTTTATATCCTGAACCAGAACGTTTAACAAATAAAACTAACTATGATGCAGCAGTTGAATCACAAGGAGGACACAACTTGGATGATGATATGTGGGCATTTCCAAAAAAATAATAAATTATGAGAAATTTTAAAACATATATTTTTGTTATCACTATAATCGCATTTATATCTTGCGAAGATAATGAGGTGATTGGAACTTCAGATAATGGAGTTGATATATCACTTGTAAAATCATCAATTTCTAGACTTGACGAAAATGTTGATATGGAATTGAGTATTAAAGCTCAAGGAAGCTTAACTGTTAAAAGTTTAAAAGCTACTGATGCTAAAGATACAATTAAAGCTACAACTTCACAAGATCTAACTATTGCAGATAATAAAGCTACTTTTAATTCTAGCATTTTTGGTAGCTTAACTACAAAAAAAGATGATATCGTAACCATAGATGCTACTCTTTCGAACGGAGAACTGTATAAAAAGGAATATACAGTAAGCTTTGAGAACCCCATTTCAATTACTAGTTCTCTATCTAATATAAAGTATAAGTCTTCTTTAAAAGATTCTTTAAAATTTAAAACATCAACACATTCAGCTAAAATAGAATCGTTGGTATTGCAATGGAAAAAAGGAAAAAAAGGTACTTATCAAGATGATGCTAACTTTAGTTCTTTAAATATAGAGAAAGACACTATTTATTTTCAGAATTTTGACAATACTACTAATGGTTACGGATTAGGAATAAAAGACACTCTATATTATAGATTAATTGCTAAAAGTGGAGAATTAGCCGATTCTTTAGAAATCTCTATTCCTATTATCACCCAACCCTATAGTACTTCTGGTGAAGGTGAAATTGGAACAGCTACTAAAATTAATAAATTTAATTTAAACACAGGCTCTTCCCTTCCTGATTTTAGCACTGTCGCAGAAATTAAAATGGACGACAAAGGAGCGGTGACAAAAGATGAATATTCTGTTACTACTGTGAGCGGTGGAATAACAACAAAAGAAGAAGTTACTGATATTTCGTTCGTTGAAATAGCAGACATTTCTAGCTCTTCTCTTTCTTATGTTTACACTACTAAAGAAAAATTATTAGAAGCAAATGATGCTTTGGTAAGCAAAGAACTATTTGAAGCAAATACTTCTAAAGCTTCAATTACACTAGTTTCTGTCGGTCAATTATTTGGTTATAAAGTAACTCGTAAGAAGACAGTGACAGAAGATAAAAAAGAAGATAAAGTAACTACAACAATTAAATATGGTTTAATTCTAGTTACTTCTGTTGATGTAGAAACAAACTCTGCTGGATCAACAACTTTATTTGGATTTAGTTACGGAGAAGGAGAAGTTAAATAGAAATTATAATAAGAAATCTATTATAGTTTTTTCATAATTTATTTATAAAAATCTCTTAAAGAAAGTAAACTTTAAGAGATTTTTTTTGGCTTTATGCCTTTATTAGTAAAGAGTTGCTAATCCTTTTAACGGCATCTCTAATTTTAGTTTCGGAAGCTGCATAAGATATTCTAATACATTTTGGTGTACCAAAAGCTTCTCCTGTAACTGTTGCTACATTTGCTTTGTCTAATAAAAATAAAGAAAAATCGTTGGAATTTTTAATTTTTATGCCGTTAATATTTTTGCCAAAAAAGTATGAAACATCTGGAAAAACGTAAAAAGCCCCATCTGGAATATTAACTTTAAAACCGTCAATTTTTTTTAACAAGTCGACTATAATATTTCTTCTATTTCTAAATTCATCTATCATATACTGTATTTTAGAGATAGGCGACAATACCGCCGAAATAGCTGCTCTTTGAGCTATACAATTAGCACCAGATGTAATTTGACCTTGCATTTTATTACAGGCTTTAGCAATCCATTCGGGAGCTCCAATATAGCCTATTCTCCAGCCAGTCATAGCATAAGCTTTTGATAAACCATTTACTGTAATAGTCCTGTTGTAAAGGCTTTCGATAGCAGCTATACTAAAATGTTTTTTACCGTAGTTTATATGTTCATAAATCTCATCTGATAAGATAAAAATTGAAGGATGTTTTTTTAAAACAACTGCCAACTCCCTGTATTCTGACTCGCTATAAATAACACCACTCGGATTGTTAGGAGAGTTAAATAAAATCATTTTAGTTTTTGGGCTAATTGACGTTTCTAATTGTTCGGGCGTAATTTTAAAATTAGTCTCAATACTCGTAGGAATTTCAACGTAAGTAGCCTCACATAAAGTTGTAATTGCAGAGTAGCTAACCCAGTAAGGTGCAGGTAATAAAACTTCATCACCAGAATTTAATAAAACCTGTAAAACATTAGCAATAGACTGTTTTGCACCTGTAGAAACTACAATTTGACTAGGGTCATAATCTAAATTATTGTCTTTTTTAAATTTTGTGCTGATAGCTTCCTTTAGCTCTAAATACCCATCTACTGGTGAATATGAGCTATAGTTTTGATTTATAGCCTCGATGGCTGCTTTTTTGATAAATTCTGGAGGATTAAAATCCGGCTCTCCTAAACTTAAACTTATTATATCTTTTCCTTTTGCCTTTAACTCTCTTCCTTTTGCAGCCATCTCTAAAGTTTGAGACAAGGGCAAACTCTTAATTCTATCGGATAGTGGGTAAGTCATATTTTTTTCTATGGTAAATTAATTAATAAACTTTTTTAACTTCAATTAATATTCAAAATCAAAGCAACAAAAATATAATTTTTTACTAAAAATAATAGTATTTTATTAAATATTTATCTTGAGAAACTATTTTTGTGTTATAAACAGAATAATGCTTTATGGAAATTATACTTAAATATTTTAAGAACTTATCAGAAAATCAAATTCAACAATTTTATAAATTGCGTAGCTTATATCAAGATTGGAATTTAAAAATTAATGTAGTCTCTAGAAAAGATATAGAATATTTGTACTTACACCATACGCTACACTCATTAGGAATAGCTAAAGTTATAGAATTTAATTCCGATGCTAAAATAATGGATTTAGGTACAGGAGGAGGATTCCCCGGAATTCCGCTAGCAATATTGTTTCCTAAAACTCAATTTCATTTGATAGATTCTATTGGCAAAAAAATAAGAGTTGTTAATAGCGTTGTTGAAGGATTGAGCTTAAAAAATGTTGAAACTACAAATGGTAGAGTAGAGGAGGTGCAAGATAAATATGACTTTATAATCGGCAGAGCCGTTGCTAAAATAGACACTTTGCTATATTGGACAAAAGGAAAAATTAACCAAAAGCAAAACCATAAATTAAATAACGGAATATTATATTTAAGCGGCGGAAATTTATCCGAAGAAACAGAAAAATACAACACAACAACTTATAGCCTATCAAATTATTTTGACGAACCTTTTTTTCAAACCAAAAAACTTGTGCATGTGTTTAAGGAGTAGTTTTGTAAATTCCTTATCATTTCTATGTTTCTTGTTAATTATAATATAAACTATAAAGATTTTCATACGTAATTTGAAGTTCATATCGCATGACACGAAATCCGTTTGTTGACAAATGAAGCCTATTTATCTACAAATGAAGTCTGTTTATCTACATACGAAGTCCGTCAGTTAACAAATGAAGTTCAGCCCTTATTGGTTAAAAAATAAGATTGAATAAATACATAGTTTGACAGATGCGGATTATAATTAGCAGGAAACGTACTAATAATAAGAGGTTTAGTAATTTTTGTTTTTTTTGGTTTAATAGTAAATTATGATATATTTGTTGCTTTTGAAAATTATAACTGCAATTAAGGATGGTTTTTTGTGGTGGTTGTTGGCAGTAATTTCAGAATTAGCTTATTTTTTTGGAATATAGAATAAGAAAAATAAAGATTCCGAAATTCAAGAAGCGGAAATAGTTGAATAATAATTACTGCCAATAAAGAATTGAAGCAAAACCAAATAAAAATGAATTTAAAAGTTGTCTGTTTCGGTGAAGTTCTCTGGGATGAATTTCATAATGAAAAAAAAATAGGTGGAGCCCCACTTAACGTTGCTATTCGTATAAAATCTTTAAAAAATTCTGTTAGTATAATTAGTAGAATTGGAAATGATTCGCAAGGCAAAAATCTAATTTCGGCAATTAGAGAAAAAGGAATTAATACATCGGAAGTCCAATTAGACGATATTTATAAAACAGGAAATGTAAAAGTTAAGTTAGACCGAAAAGGCATAGCTTCTTACGACA
Organism: uncultured Polaribacter sp.; assembly: GCA_963422315.1. Classification (GTDB taxonomy): domain Bacteria; phylum Bacteroidota; class Bacteroidia; order Flavobacteriales; family Flavobacteriaceae; genus Polaribacter. The sequence goes on along the minus strand of OY729423.1, from coordinate 1,643,461 downwards.
TAAAATTTCCTAGAGCTTGGGACTTTATAGAGCTTACGGAAGATGTAAATAAGTTAGTTAAAAATTCTGATGCGTTAATATTTGGTAGCTTAATTGCAAGAAATTACAGGTCAAAAGACACATTAAAAATGCTTTTAAACTTTCCTGTTTTTAAGGTTTTTGATGTAAATTTACGATTGCCGTACTATACAAAAGAACTCCTTATTGAGTTAATGCTTAAAGCAGATTTTATTAAATTTAATGATGATGAATTACTAGAAATAAGCAAGTATTTGGGTTCTAGATACAATTCTATTGAGCAAAATATTAAGCTCCTTTCTGATAAAACAAACACTAGTAAAATTTGTGTTACAAAAGGAGAAAACGGTGCAGTTTTACTATATGATAAAAAATTATATTACAATAGCGGTTACTCGGTAAAAGTGGCTGATACGGTTGGAGCTGGTGACTCATTTTTAGGCACATTGATTAACTATATTCTTAAAAAAGAAAATCCACAAACTGCATTAGATTCTGCTTGTGCTGTTGGAGCTTTAGTAACACAAAACGAAGGTGCTAATCCGGTTATTTTAGAGAGTGAAATAAAGAAATTTATAGAATCTTTTCTATAGCATACAAGTTCTAAATTTTCTAAAAAAAAATTGTAAATAATAGGCTACCAGTCGTACTTTTTATGAGCATCAATTCTAATAAAAATAAATAGTAAAACAGTAAATGCCCAAAGAGAAGAACCTCCGTAGCTAAAAAAAGGCAAGGTAATTCCAATTGTAGGCATCAAACCGGTTACCATTCCTACGTTTAACATTAGGTGAAATAATATTATAGCGGCGACTCCGTATCCGTATATTCTTCCGAATTTATTAGTTTGTGTTTCGGATAGATATATAATTCTGTATAGCATTATCATAAAAAGTATTATAACTATACTAGACCCAAAAAAGCCCCATTCTTCTCCAACGGTACAAAAAATATAGTCTGTATGTTGTTCTGGTACAAATTGTCCTTTAGTAATATCTCCTTTTAAAAATCCTTTACCAATCCAGCCTCCAGAGCTAATTGTCGATTTTGAATGGAAAGTATGATAAACAAGATTAGAGTCTTTTTTTACTCCTAATAGTGTTTCGATACGATTTTTATGATGTTGTTTAAAAATATTTTTATATACAAAATTTATACTAAAAACGAGTAACGAGGCAGCCATATATTTAATAATAATCTTATGCCAATTAAAGAACAAAAATCTTTTTCCTGATTTATATAGCTTATAAAATATGCTTATTGTTATTAAAGACAATAAAATTAACAGTGCCCAAAAAGAGTCGTAAAGCACGGTTAAAAGAAATATAATTATAACTGCAACACCAAAAATTGTATAGTTTAGGGTTAAGCCTTCTCTGTTTAGCACTAATAAAAACGACAAGAAAATTACAGTTGAGCCGATGTCTGGTTGTAGAGCAATAAGTAGTGCTGGTGTAAAAATAATAATAAAAGACTTGATTTGGTTTTTAACTAATTTTAGGCTGTATTGCCTGTCGCTTAAAATTTTTGCGACAGCTAATGCGGTAAAAACTTTAGCAAATTCAGAAGGTTGAAATCCGACAATTCCAAAATTATACCATGATTTTGCACCGTTTATTTCTGTTCCAAAAACAAATAATCCTAAAAGTGAAAATATAGATGTTAAATAGAAAATACTAGAAAACCGCTCGTAAAATTTAGAGTTAAACAAAAGAATTACAATAATTATCGGAATTGTAATAAAAATAAAAACAAGTTGCTTTCCGTATTTTGTAGAAAAATTTATTAAGTCAATTTGCTCGTCATATTTAGTTGTTGCAAAAATGTTTATCCATCCGAAAGCCACTAAAACTATAAATATAAATACTAAAAGCCAGTCTATATCTTCAAAAACATTATTTTTTTCTTGACGCAACTTATTTATTTTTTTTATCTAATTTTATTATAAACACCCTGTAAATTTTGGTTTATTATTTTATTTTCGGTGTATTTATTTTTTTTGGATATTTTTTTATTAATATATTTTTCTATCATCAAAGTAGAAATATTAGTAGCAATTTCGGAGCCGTAACCTCCATTTTCTACGAACACAGATAATACTATTTTTGGATTTTCTTTAGGTGCAAAAGCCACTAAAATTGAATGATCTGGAAGTGGTGTTTTTTTTCCATTAATAACAGAAAAGTTTTCGGCGGTTCCTGTTTTGCCACAAATTTCAATGTTACTTATTCCGCTTAACCTTCCCGTTCCTGTTTTAAATACTTCGTGCATAGCTTCAATAATTGGTTCAAAATGTTTTTTACTTATCGTGGTCTGTTTAGGAATTGTGTATTTACTATTATCTATTAATTTATTTTCTATTTTTTTTAAAATATGTGGAGTATAAAAATAACCCTTGTTTGTGACAGCTGCCGTAAAGTTAGCTAATTGTATCGGCGTTGCTAAAACTTCTCCTTGACCGATAGCGTTAGAAATGTTAGTAGAAGCGTTCCAGTTGAATTTATACCTGCTATCATAATATTTTCCGTTAGGAATAAACCCTGAATTTCCTGCTGGCAAATCATAACCTAAATAATTTCCGAACCCAAAGCTCTCGGCATGTTTTTTCCAATTATTTAAGCCCTCTGAAGAGGTGCTGTATTTCTCTATAATCCTTTTGTAAGTGTTAGAAAAAAAACTGTTACAAGATTTTGCAATTGCATTTTTTAACATAATGGATTTGCCTATTATTCCACAATGACATCCCATAAATTCCGAATCTCTTTTGCCGTATTTGTAACCATTATAGCATTTAAATCCAGTTTTTTCGTTAATTACATTTTCTTGAAGACCGATTAAAGCGTTCATTATTTTAAAGGGAGAGCCAGGCGGATAAGCAGCTAGTAAACCTCTGTCGAAAGAGGGTTTGTTAATTGTATCATTAAATATAAGCACAGAGTTTTTAGAGCGTTTTCTTCCGACCAACATACTTGGCTTATAGGTTGGAAATGTTACTAAAGCTAATATTTCGCCCGATGAAGGCTCAATTGCAACAATACCTCCTCTTTTACCAGTCATTAATTTTTGACCATATTTTTGTAAATCTATATCTAATGTTATGGTAAGGTTTTTTCCGTTTTTAGGTAAAACATCATATTTCTTATTCAAATAAGGACCAGTAATTTTGTTTAAGTTATTTCTTTGTAAGTATTTTTTACCCTTTACACCTCTTAATTCTTTTTCATAAATTTTTTCTATTCCGTCTTTCCCTATTAACTCGCCAGCTTGATAGTCTTTGCTTTTTTTTGCAAGCGATTCATTTACCTCTCCTATATAACCTAAAACGTTTGCTGCTACGTTTGTGTGGTATTTTCTTATAATTCTTCTCTGAATAAAAAAACCGCTAAATTTATATAATTTTTCTTGTAAATAAGCAAAGTCCTCTTTAGCTAATTGTGTTAAAAAAACAGAAGGCAAATAATCTGCATATCGCTTTGCTTTGCGTATTCTTTTTAAAAAATATTCTTTATCTATTTTTAATAATCTACAAAACTCTAATGTGTCTAAAGTCTTTACTTCATTAGGCTTTACCATAACGTCATAAGAAATTTGGTTAGAGACTAAAAGTTTATTGTTTCTATCGAATATGCTTCCCCTTTCTGGATAGTCATATTTCATTTTTACCGAATAATTATGAATAGGATTGTAATCTGAACCCTTAATTACTTGCAGTTGAAATAGCCTGAAAATAAAAATTAAACCGACTAAAGTGATTAAAAAGTAAAAGAAATTTTTTTTTAACATTATTCGTTTTTAGTAAATATATAGTTCCCTAAAAAAAATAAAATTAGCGTAAAAATACTTGAATATAAAGTATTTAAAAACACCATTGATAAATTTTGAAAGCTAAAATTAGAAACAAAAAAATAAATAAAATGATGAATTAAAGTCAAAGTTAAACAATAACTAAAGATTTTGCCGAAGGGTTCGGAGTTTAGATAAAAAAACGGATAATCAGAAGGTAATTTTCTGAAATATAGTTTTATAAAAAAAAGCCTCATATAAGCTATAGTTAATATTGATAGAGCGTGTATTCCGCCTGAATTAGAAAAAGTATCGATAAATAATCCTAACAAAAAGCTAAAGAACAAAATGGGAAATCTGTTTTCTTTTAAAGGAAAATTAAACACAAATATTATGTATAAATATGGGTTTATAAATCCTAAAAAATTTATGTTGTTTAAAACAAATACTTGCATAAACAACAAGAATAGAAATAATAATACATTCTTAACATCTCTATTCATTTTTTGTGTTTTCTAAAGAGTTAATTTCTTTTTTATGCAAGTTTTTTATAATGTAAACATATCCAATATTACTCATATCGTTAAATAATTCTACATCTATTTTGTAATGAGTAGTAATGCTACCGTTATAAACTTTTGAAGCTTTGCCTATCGGTATTCCCGTTGGAAAAATCGTTGACATTCCCCCTGTTTCGATAGTGTCTCCAATTTTAATCGGTGCTTGAATTTCTAAATCATAAAATTGGACTGTAGTATAATGCTTTCCGTCCCATTTTAAGGTTCCAAAATAAAAAGTATTACCTTTAATTCGAACGTTTATTTTACTCTTTTTGTTTAAAATAGATCGTACTTTCGAATAATTTTGAGAAGTATTTTCAACTATTCCAATAACGCCTTTTGAGTTTATAACAGCCATTTCAGATTCTATTCCACTGTTGTTTCCTTTGTTAATTATAATGTAATTAAAGGTTTTGTTATAGGTATTGTTAATTACTTTGGCTTTAGTATAAGTGTATTTTTGAAAATAATTTGCATCTATTTTTGTATTCTCTTTAATAGGAAATGAGGTGTTTTTTAATTCTAAAAGGTTTTTTAAACGAGTATTTTCTTCCGACAAAGCTTCATTCTCAACTTTTAAGTTTAGGTAGTCTTTAATATCAGAACTTACTGAAAACAAATATCCTGTAACCTCAGATGCCGAATTAGTAAATTTGCTTTTGTGAAAATTAAAATTATTAATAGTAAAAATAAAAGATATAATTAGCAAAATTAAATAGAACAGAAAGTATTTAAGCCTGTTATAAAAATAAATAATTTGCTGCATTTTAGAATTTATTTCGTTAGAACATTTTTATATTTTTTCAATTCTTTTAAAGCTATTCCGGTTCCACAAACTACAGCTCTTAAAGGGTCTTCCGCTATATAAACTGGCAGGTCGGTTTTGCGAGATAACCGCTTGTCTAATCCTCTTAACATTGAGCCTCCGCCAGCTAAATATATTCCCGTAGTATAGATGTCTGCCGCTAACTCCGGCGGTGTATTTGAAAGGGTTTCCATTACCGCATCTTCTATTCTTAAAATAGATTTGTCCAAAGCCTTTGCTATTTCTCTATATGATATTTTAACTTGTTTGGGCTTTCCGCTTAATAGGTCTCTTCCTTGAGTTAGCATTTCATTTGGAGGGTCATCTAAATCTTCGATGGCGGCTCCTATTTGAATTTTAATTTTTTCGGCAGTTCTTTCTCCAACATGCAGATTATGTTGCGTTCGCATATAATACATTATGTCATTTGAAAACAAGTCGCCTGCAACTTTTACTGACTGGTCGCACACAATTCCGCCTAAAGCTATAACTGCTATTTCGGTTGTGCCTCCGCCAATGTCAATAATCATATTTCCTTTCGGCTCCATAATGTCTATCCCAACTCCGATAGCCGCTGCCATTGGCTCGTAAATCAAATATATTTCTTTCGCATTCATGTGTTTTGCAGAGTCTCTCACGGCTCGCTTCTCTACTTCCGTTATCCCAGATGGTATGCAGATTATCATCCTTAATGCCGGTGGAAATATTCTGTTTTTTATTGAGGGTATTTGCTTTACAAACTCTTTGATCATTTGCTCCGACGCTTCAAAGTCGGCTATTACTCCATCTTTTAACGGACGAATTGTTTTAATGCTATGATGAGTTTTTCCTTGCATTAAATTGGCTTCAAAGCCAGTTGCTATAATTTGATCCGAAACCGTATTTCTTGCTACTATCGACGGACAATCTATCACCACTTTTGACTTATGAATTATTAATGTGTTTGCGGTACCTAAATCTATCGCTATATCTTCAGTCATAAAATCAAAAAATCCCATAAATTATAATCATTAGTAGGTTTAGTGCATAAAGTTCCAAACTTTGTAAAGCTAAAAACTAACTTTCCTTATCAATTCGCCAGTTTCAGTTTCTATTAAAATTATATAAATTCCGCTTGTAAGAGTTGGCAATGAAATATCTTTTAAGCCAGTTGATGAAAAACGAATTATTAATTATTTCTTTACCTAAAATATTATAAATTCTTACAGTAGCATCGCTAATGGGTAAACCAGTTATTCTTAATATAGAATTAGCAACTTTATAAACGCTAATATTTTCTGATAATGTTTTATTATCGGCGATGTTTAGCATAGTACAATCGGCACTGTAACTTGCGGTATCATCTTTTGTCCAACCAGAAGAAGGTATAGTAAATCCATCATCTATTTGAATACAAGTCAAATTAGTATTTGACGTAGTTTTGAATGTTTCTAAAATAGTATTTTGACCATTTTTTACATCTAAACTTGTTAATTGGTTAGAATAACAATATAAAGTAGTCAAAGCAGTATTTTTACTTACATCTAAACCTGTTAATTGGTTAGTATGACAATTGAACCAAACCAAAGCAGTATTATTACTTACATCTAAACTTGGTAATTGGTTAGAAGAACAATATAAAGTAGTCAAAGCACTATTATTACTCACATCTAAACTCGTTAATTGGTTAGAATAACAATATAAATCAGTCAAAGCAAGATTATTACTTACATCTAAACTTGTTAATTGGTTATCATTACAATATAAAATAGTCAAAGCAGTATTTTTACTTACATCTAAACTTGTTAATTGGTTATTCCAACAATATAATTCCGTCAAAGCAGCATTATTACTTACATCTAAACCTGTTAATTGGTTAGTACGACAGTTTAACCTAGTCAAAGCAGTATTTTTACTTACATCTAAACTTGTTAATTGGTTAGCATAACACTCTAGTCTAGTTAAAGCAGTATTTTTACTTACATCTAAACTTGGTAATTGGTTAGAAAAACAATTTAAAATAGTCAAAGCAGGATTGTCATTTAGACCTAAACTTGTTAATTCGTTATTATTACAAATTAAAGTAGTCAAAGCAGTATTTTTACTTACATCTAAACTTGTTAATTGATTAGAATAACACCATAGTGTAGTCAAAGCAGTATTTTTACTTACATCTAAACTTGTTAATTGGTTAGAATGACAAAACAAAGTAGCCAAAGCAGTAAAATGTTCAATTCCTTTTAGGTTAGAAATGTTACTACCAGAAACACTTAAACTAACAACATCCTGTATTTCACTCTCACTCAATACATCATCATTGTTTTTGTCAATTGTATTTCTTTCGACAATTGCCCTAAAATTAGCATCAGGGAAATTAGTAGAATTAATTACAACTTGTCCCATCAAGCAAGTAGCGTAAATCATAAAAATCGAAGTAATAAAAACATTTCTCATCATAAAAAAATTTAATTGTTAAAGTAATTCTGCAAATATATAACTTTTAATTTTTAGTTTTTAAAAACTAAAAACTATAAAAATTAGTTAGAAATTTTAATAGGCTCATCAAAAATTTTTATTTTACAATTAATCCCAAAAAATAAAATAATTATTTTACAGCAATAATTTAATGCTTTTTTACTCGTTCAAGTATAATAAGGCTTTTAGCGATTTTTTTGTAAGAAAATGACAATGATTCTCGCATCATTAGCTATTGTTTTCGAGTCGAAAATTATTATTCTCGAGTCAAGAATAATATTTCTAAAGTCAAGTAATACCCCTGGTTGTGTAATTTATAAATAAAGCACTCTATAAATAAACTTATTCTCTAAAACTCACTTGTAAAATGCAACTTTATAGTCGGATATTTGCTTTTAATCATCTCTATTGTAAATTCAGAATCTGCCAAAAAAACTAACTTTGCTTGTCTATCTTCCGCTAAATACCTCTGTTTGACAGTTTTAAAATCTCTAAACTCTTCGTTTTTTATATCTTTCGTTTCAACCCAACATGCTTTATAAACTTTTAAGTTTTCGTAAGTACAAATTGCCCCATATTCATACTTTAACCTATGCTGAATAACCTCATATTGTAAAGCACCGACTGTTCCTATTACTTTTCTGCCGTTAGTTTTTAAAGTAAATAATTGTGCAACTCCCTCCGCCATTAATTGGTCTAAACCTTTATGTAATTGCTTGGTTTTAAGCGGATCAGCATTATTTATATACCTAAAATGTTCCGGCGAAAAGCTCAGCATTCCCTTAAAATTCAACACCTCTCCTTCAGTTATCGTATCCCCAATCTTAAAACTCCCCGTATCGTGCAACCCTATTATATCTCCTGGAAATGACTCGTCCACAACCTCTTTTTTGTTTGCAAAAAAAGCATTCGGACTTGAGGATTTCATTTTCTTATTAAGTCGGACATGTAAATACGGCGAATTTCTTTTAAAAGTTCCCGAAACAACTTTTATAAAAGCCAACCTATCTCGGTGCTTCGGATTCATATTAGCATGAATTTTAAACACAAAACCTGTAAGTTTCTGCTCATCCGAATTTACCATACGCTCCTCAGCTTTTTTGGAATTTGGCGCTGGTGCAATGTCTATAAAAGCATCTAACAACTCCTTAACCCCAAAATTGTTTAAGGCAGAACCGAAAAATACTGGTTGCAAATTTCCTTTTAAATATTCCTCTATACTGAATTTCGGATATACTTCATCTATCAAATTAAGCTCTTCTTTCAAGGTGTACGCCGATTTTTTGCCTATATTTTCGGTGAGCTTTCGGCTGTTTATATCTTCAAATTCCTCCGCCTTTGAAATAATTTGCTTATTCTCGCTCGAAAATAAATTTAGCTTCTTTTCCCAAATATTATAAATTCCCTTGAAGTCGTAGCCCATGCCTATCGGAAAACTCATCGGCGTAACTTTAAGCCTAAGTTTTTGTTCGACCTCGTCTAGCAAATCAAAAGCGTCTTTGCCTTCTCGGTCTAATTTATTTATAAAAACGATAATCGGAATACTTCTCATTCTGCAAACTTCAACTAATTTTTCAGTTTGAATTTCAACTCCTTTTGCAGAGTCAATTACAACAATAACGCTATCGACGGCGGTTAAAGTTCTGTAAGTATCTTCGGCAAAATCTTTATGACCGGGAGTGTCTAAAATGTTTATTTTTTTGTTTTTATAATTAAAAGCCAATACGGAAGTAGCAACGGATATTCCACGCTGACGTTCAATTTCCATAAAATCGGAGATAGCTGTTTTTTTTATTTTATTGCTTTTAACAGCACCCGCCTGATGAATTGCCCCTCCGAACAACAGGAGCTTCTCGGTCAATGTAGTTTTACCCGCATCTGGGTGCGATATAATCCCGAAAGTCCTTCGTCGTTCTATTTCTTCTAAAAACCCCATTATGCAATAATTTTTCGGCAAAGATAGTTTTAATAACAGTCCTTCTTGCCTTAAATTTTTAAAACATTCGACGAGGAAAGTATGCTAGAGAATTTTGGTCTAAAATATATTTATCAAATAAATTGTTTTTTACAAATAAGTAAGTTTCCTATATTTGCTTTCTCTTCAAAAAAGTTACATCTGCTAATTGAAATCAATGAAAAAATTAAAATATTGTGGAGTTTATAATTGAATATTTCAAAGTTTTAATCTTATGCTTTTAAGTACTTTTTTTACCACTGGAAGAATTGTTTTTATAATAATCTTTGCTGTGTCCTTTGTGATTTTAATGATTTATAGCTATAAAAAAGACCTAAAGAACCATAAAATTTATTATAAAAATGCCGAAAAAAGAGTTATAACTTATGGCATATTGATTATTTTATTATTTATTGCGTTACGGTTTATTATAGCAACAACAAGGTAAAAAGATAGAACTAATCTTATGACAAACTTTTTAAAACAACAATAAAAGATGAAAAATTTAAGAATTGCAGTACAAAAATCAGGAAGACTAAACAAAGACTCGATGAAGCTGTTAAAAGAAATCGGCATCTCAATAGAAAATGGAAAAGATCAATTGAAAGCCCTTGCAAATGATTTTCCGTTAGAAATTTTTTACTTGCGAAACAGCGATATTCCAAAATATTTAAGAGACGGAGTGGTAGATCTAGCAATTATTGGCGAAAATCTAATAATAGAAAATGGGAATGATATAGAATTTGTTGAGCGATTAGGGTTTTCAAAATGCAGAGTTTCAATTGCAGTTCCGAAAACATCGGAGGCTTCTTCTCTAAAAGATTTAGAAGGGAAAAAAATAGCTACATCATATCCAAATATTATAAAAAAACATCTAAAAGCACAAAATATTCAGGCGAAATTACATATAATCAACGGTTCGGTAGAAATAGCTCCGAACATCGGATTAGCAGACGGAATTTGCGATATAGTTTCAAGCGGAAGTACTTTGTTTAAAAATAGTTTAAAAGAAATTGAAGTGTTGTTAGAATCCGAAGCGGTACTTGCAATATCCGATAAGATGTGTAACGAATGCCGAGTTTTGTTAAATAAAATTCAATTTAGAGTGCAATCAGTTCTAAAAGGCAGGGAATCAAAATACGTTTTGTTAAATGCTCCGAACGACAAGTTAGAAAATATTTTAAGACTTTTGCCAGGTATGAAAAGCCCTACTGTTTTGCCCTTGTCAGAAAAAGGCTGGAGTTCGGTTCATTCGGTAATTAATAGCACCCAGTTTTGGAAAATTATAGATGAGCTTAAAAAAAACGGTGCAGAAGGAATATTAGTTTGCCCAATTGAAAAAATGGTTTTATAAAACAAAAACATGAAATTTATATATAGCCCTTCGGAAGAAGAATGGCAAACAATTATAGAAAGACCGACTAAAACAAAAGATGACATTGAAGATAAAGTCGCAAAAGTATTCAAAGATGTTAGAAAAAACGGAGATGCTGCGGTTCAACAATATACGGCTATTTATGATGGCGTTGATATAGAAAACAGTTTAGTTTCTGCTAAGGAAATTAGAGAGTCTGCGTTTCAAATTTCGTCCGAATTGAAAGAGGCAATTCAAATAGCAAAAGAAAATATTGAAAAATTTCATTTAGCCCAAAAAACAGAAAGAGTTTATGTAGAAACTATGAAAGGAGTTGTTTGTTGGCAAGAAAAAAGAGCAATTCAAAGGGTTGGGTTGTATATTCCTGGCGGAACGGCATCCTTGTTTTCAACAGTTCTGATGTTGGCAATTCCGGCAAAAATCGCAAATTGTAAAGAAATAGTATTATGCACTCCACCGAGTAAAAAAGGCTTAATTCATCCTGCTATTTTATATGCGTCAAGTATTTGCGGAGTTTCAAAAATTATAAAAGTTGGAGGCATACAAGCTATTGCGAGCTTGACTTTTGGCACAGAAACTATACCGCGAGTTTATAAAATTTTTGGACCAGGGAATCAGTATGTTACATCGGCAAAGCAATATGCCATAAAATATAAAATTGCTATTGATATGCCAGCAGGACCTAGTGAGCTATTAGTAGTTGCTGACGATTCTGCAAAAGCTAATTTTGTAGCATCAGATTTGTTAAGTCAAGCTGAACACGGAGAAGATAGCCAAGTAGTGCTTGTTTCAACTTCGATGAAATTAATAGATGAAGTTTCAAAAGAAATACGAAAGCAAATTGTAAAATTACCGAGAATTTATGTAACTCAAAAAGCAATTGAAAATTCAAAATCGATATTTCTAAAAACGGATGTAGAGGTTATAAATTTTATAAATGAATACGCACCAGAACATCTTGTAATTTGTGTTAAAAACAAGAGTTTTTATATAGATAAAATAGAAAATGCAGGGTCTGTATTTATTGGTAATTATACGCCAGAGAGTGCAGGAGACTATGCCTCTGGAACTAACCATACACTTCCGACAAATGGTTTTTCTAAAAGCTATTCTGGAGTAAATTTAGATAGCTTTACTAAAAGTATTACTTTTCAAGAAATATCTAAAAACGGAATTAAAAACATAGGAAAATATATCGAAATAATGGCAGAATCAGAAGGTTTAAAAGCACATAAAAATTCTGTAACGATTAGGCTAAAAGATTAATTAAGTTTTTTGATTCTTCAAAGCTATATAAAGTCAAAAAAAAATGGAAAAAAAATTTATTTTAAATTCTATTATTAGAGAAAACATCAAAACTCTAAAGCCTTATTCGTCGGCAAGAGACGAGTATAAAAATACTACTTCTAAAAAAATTATTTATTTAGACGCAAATGAAAATCCTTTTGAAAATGGTGTTAATCGCTATCCCGACCCACAGCAAAATAGCGTGAAAGATATTTTGTCTAAAATAAAGAGAGTAGATAAAAAAAACATATTACTCGGAAATGGTAGCGACGAGGTATTGGATTTGGTAATTAGAGCTTTTTGTGAGCCATATAAAAACAATATTATTACATTACCTCCGACTTATAGTATGTACTCTGTTTTAGCACATATCAACGGAGTTAAAAACAAAACAGTTCTTTTAAGCAAAAACTTTCAGCCTCAAGTTGATAAAATAATAAAAGAAATAGATAGCAACAGTAAAATTTTATTTTTATGTTCACCAAATAACCCTACAGGTAATAGTTTTTCTAAAGAAATTGTAGAAGAATTGATTATAAAATTTAATGGTATAGTAGTTATTGACGAGGCTTATATTGATTTTTCTGCTAATAAAAGCTGGTTAGAAAAATTAGACAAATACTCTAATTTAATTATTGTTCAAACGCTTTCAAAGGCTTTTGGTATGGCTGGGATAAGATTAGGGATATGCTATGCTTCTGAGGAAATTATAAATGTTTTGAATTCTATAAAACCCCCTTATAACGTAAACAAATTAACTCAACAAAAGGCAAAAGAGCGATTATTACAAAAAAAGGAAGTTTATAGCGAAGTTTTAATGGTGCTAAAAGAAAGAGATAGGGTTTTAGAATTTTTGAAGCTAAATAAATTTATTAAAAATATTTTTCCTACAGATTCAAATTTTGTTTTGATAAAAGTGGATGACGCTACAAAAAGGTATAATCAACTTATAAAAAGCGGAGTTGTAGTAAGAAATAGAAGCCATCAACCATTATGCGAAAACTGTTTAAGGATAACTATTGGAACAAAAGAAGAAAACTCAAAGCTAATTAAGGCTTTAAAAACTTAAAAATGAAGCAGGTATTATTTATAGATAGAGACGGCACTTTAGTTGTGGAGCCGCTATTAGACTGTCAATTAGATAGTTTAAAAAAGTTGGAATTTTATCCGAAAGTATTTCAGAATATTGTAAAAATAGCTACAGAATTAGATTATGAATTAGTAATGATAACAAATCAAGATGGTTTAGGCACGGATAGTTTTCCTGAGGACGATTTTGAGAAAGTACATCGCAAAATAATTAAGGCTTTTGAAAATGAAGGCGTCGTCTTTTCAGAAGTGCTGATAGATAAAACTTTTCCAAGTCAAAACGCACCTACAAGAAAACCGAGAACTGGTTTGCTAACTAAATACTTTTCGGAGGAATATGATTTAAAAAACTCTTATGTTATTGGCGATAGAATTACCGACATGGAGCTAGCCAAAAACCTTAAAGCCAAAGGTATTTACTTATCTGATAATGCAGATTTAGGTAATGAGGAAATTGAAGCTTCTAAAAGAGAAATTATGAGTTCTGTTGTTTTGAAAACTACAAATTGGTCAAAAATTTATGAATTTTTAAAATTAAAAAATAGAGTTGCAGAAACTACGAGGAACACTAACGAAACTAAAGTTTATATTAAGTTAAATTTAGACGGCACAGGTAAAAACAATATTTCAACTGGCTTGTCTTTTTTCGATCATTTGTTAGACCAAATTGGACGACATGGAGCGATGGATTTAATCATTAAAGTTGAAGGAGATTTAGAAGTGGATGAGCATCATACTATCGAAGATACTATGATTACCTTTGGCGAATTGCTTTACAAAGCACTAGGCGACAAATTAGGAATAGAACGCTACGGTTTTTGCTTACCTATGGACGATTGTTTAGCACAAGTGGCGATAGACTTCGGAGGTAGAAATTGGTTAGAATGGGATGCTAAATTTAAAAGAGAGAAAGTTGGAGATGTGCCGACAGAAATGTTCTATCATCTATTCAAATCGTTTACAGACGGAGCAAAGTGCAACTTGAACATTAAAGCAGAAGGAACGAACGAGCATCATAAAATTGAAGCTATTTTTAAAGCCTTTGCTAAAGCAATAAAAATGGCAATAAAAAGAGACAGTAGTAAAATGTTTTTGCCGAGTACAAAGGGGTTTTTATAAAAAAAACATAATATGAAATTGGTTATAATAGACTACGGAGCAGGGAATATTAAAAGCATTCAATTTGCATTTCAACGATTGGGGGTAGAAGCAGTTTTATCAAATTCAATTTCAGAAATCAAAACGGCGGATAAAGTTATTTTTCCTGGGGTTGGCGAAGCAAGTTCTGCTATGAATAAGTTGCAGCAAAGCGGATTGAATACTGTGATTTCTAAATTAAAACAGCCTGTTTTAGGTATATGTTTAGGAATGCAACTAATGTGTAAATCAACCGAAGAAGGCAATACCAAAGGGTTAGGAATTTTTGACGTAGAAGTTAAAAGATTTTCAAAAGTAGCAAAAGTGCCACATATAGGCTGGAACGAAATTTATAATTTAAAATCAGAATTGTTTAGCGGAATTGCTGAAAAAGAATTTATGTACTTGGTACATAGCTTTTATGCAGAAAACTGTAGCCAAGCTATAGCAACTACCGACTATAAAATAGAATATTCTTCAGCTTTACAAAAAGATAATTTTTATGGAGTTCAATTCCACCCGGAAAAAAGCGGTAGCAAAGGCTCAAAAATCCTTGAGAATTTTTTGAAGTTATAAGTATTGAAAAGTAGAGGTATGTTTTGTCTTTAAAGAAATTACAAAAAAAATATATCTTTACGAGTAAATTAAAATTTTGTGCGATGCTTATAACAGGCAGCTATAATTTAAAAAAAAACTAAAAATAAATGATAAAGTTAATATCAAAAAAAGAAACATTTTATCATGATTTAGTAAAAAAAAAAATGACAACATCAAAAAAGATATACTTGAGTCTACTCCGAAAGGTCAATTATTAGCTTTTTGGGATACCGATAAAAAGGCTTTGGTTGTTTGTACTCACGGCATAATAAAGAAAACTCAAAAGACACCTAAAAAAGAGATTGATAAAGCAGTACAAATAAGGAAGCAGTACTTAGGATTATAAAAATTATTAGCATTATTAAAATTATCTATTATGAAAACAATATCAAACGAACAAATTTTAGATGAGTTTATAGGAAAAAAAGGCACTAAAAAAAGAGAAGCCTTTGAAAATGAATTAAAAGCAAATGTATTAGCCTATAAGTTTAAAGAATTAAGAAAGAAACAACACTTAACCCAAAAACAATTAGCTGAAAAAGCAGGAATGGGAAAAGAGCAAATTTCAAAAATTGAAAATGGTAAATTTAATTTGACCTTGTCTAGCATGAATAAAATAGCTGATGCCTTGGGGTCTAAACTAAATTTTAATTTGTAGGCAGTAAAAAAAATAAAATAATTATGAGTGTAGAGAATTTACTAAGTCAGGTTAAAACAATTATTAAGAGCTATGAACGATTAAACGAAGCTCATGGCGGAAATTTTTAATATTTTTTCAGTTTTGAGGATAGAAAGTGATGAGGTTACTACCCATTCACGATTTATAGCGGAATTACTTAATCCTAAAGGAGTGCATGGGCTTGAAAATCAATTTTTAGAGCTTTTTATAAAGACATTAGGAATAAAAACCAAATTAGACACAAATAATTGTACTGTTTCGGTAGAAGCATATCAAGGAAAAGTAACTGAAACTACAGATGGAAGTATTGATATTCTTGTCAGATAATATGGATCAGACGAAAATGTAATTATGATAGAAAACAAAATTTATGCAGGAGAGCAAAAAAATCAATTATTACGATACCACAATGCTTATCGCGAAGGTAAATTATTGTATTTAACCCTTTTTGGAGATGAAAGTGAACAACACAAAACTTTCACAGTGACTATACCTCAATTTCTTATCATACAGATATTATTCAATGGCTAAATGAATGTAAAAAGCTAGCTGTAGATAATCCAACAATAAGAGAAACGCTAACACAATATATCAACCTAATCAAAAAATTAACACACCAAAATATTTATACAAAAACAAATGACAAAATTAACATCAAAAAAAGAAATATTTTATCACGATTTGATTAAAAAAAATGATAACATTAAAAAAGATATACTTTCAATTATTAATTCAGATACCAACTTGTCTCAATTGAAATTGATTCACGAAGACAAATACATAAATGGCATTTATGCTGATTTTACTTGTGTCTATAACAACGAAATTAAAGCAATTATTGAAGTCAAGGCAGCAGATATAGGTGTAACAGACTATGTAAGAGGGATTGGTCAGGTTTTACAATATGAATACTTTTATGATAATAAAATTTCTCCAAAAGGCTTTGCATATTCCGATAATTTTAAAAGTGTTTTATTAGTTCCATCAGAAGTTATAAAAAGAAACGCTTTTAATATTGGAAAATTTAAATATCCTAATTCTACCCTAATAGTGGAAGTTAACGGTAGTAGTAAGGTTGTAAGAAAAGTCTCAGAAAAAGAATTAAGTACCTTATCTAGTGTTGATAATAATGGTCTGACAAGCATATCGCAATATTACATTAGAGATAATCGGCTTTTTGAAATTTATATGTTACTTCGGTATTTATGTTCACAAAAACTAAAAGGCAAGAATAAATGTAATCGAAAAGAAGTAGAAAGCGAGTTAATAAAAACTGAAACAATAAACAATAGAAATTGGAGAAATGCTTGGATTTCTGTATCTTCTTTAGGTTTTATCGATTCTAATAATCTGCCTACTGCATCAGGGATTGAAATTGGAATGTTAGAATATGCAGGTTTTATTCATCTAATTTATAGTTCATATATAAAGCCATACATTGATATATTAATAGATTATTTAAAATCCGATATTAAAAATCTAAGCAAGAAATATCAAGAAATTATAGAGGATATTAGATTAAATTTCAAAAATAGAGATGTGCTATTTTTGACTCAATCAAATGGTCGTTATTTATCTTCGTGGTTTAATATTATTAGAGATGATTTAGGTGCGGTTTCATTTGTAGCTAGGAAAAATAACACTCGAAAAATAAACTATATTCCGAAAGAGTTAAATAAAAGTAATTTCATTGAGAAAATTAAAGAACACTCAATAGCTTATCAATACATTTCTAAATTAGAAAACATAATTTAAATGAAAGAAAAATATACAGTTTTTGAAACGTTTGTTGGTGCAGGTGGTTCGCATATTGGATTTAGAAAAAATGGTTTTAACTCTGTTTATGTTAATGATATAGATAAAGACTGTATTGCTACTCTATTATATAATAATCCTAAAATAAAAGAAACAGCTTATATAGACAATCAAAGTATACTAGACATAGACACAGAAAACTTATTAAAAAATATAAAATTAAAGCCTGGGGAATTAGATGTAATGTTTGGAGGCATTGTATGCAAAGGCTTCAGTTTAGCTGGAGAACGTTCGCCTAATGATGAAAGAAATTATTTTTATCATAGACAGTTAGAATTAGTTAATATAGCAAAGCCTAAAATCAGCATCATTGAAAATGTAAAAGCGTTTTCGAATGGCAAAGTTTTGTCTGACAAAACACCATTAAGCCTTAAAAACAGAGTTGATGAAGTTTGGCAAAAGTTAGAAAGTTATAAAGGACAAAAAGCAGAACTACGAAAGAAAAACAAACTGACATCTGATTTTGAACAGAAAGGGATTCAATTAAGAAAAGAAAAGGCACACCTAATGCAGGAAATTAGAAAGGGTGATTTTTTAATTTCTGTAATTGACGATTTATATCTTAACTATAACAAAATAGGCTATAAAGTAACGCACAAAATATTAAATACCGCTTGGTATGGAGCATCAACAAAACGTGAAAGGATTATTATTGTGGCAGTTCGAAACGACATTAATATAGATTATAAATTTCCTATTCCAGAATATCACTCTAAAGAGATTAGCACAAAATTAGATTTTGATAGTATTGAAAATGTTATTTTCAAAAAACCAATAGCACTTAAAAAAGCTTTGTCAAAAATTGATTATTCAAAAATAGAAGATAAAGATAACTTACCTATGAGTCATTCAAAAAAGACCGTTGATAGATTTAAATACATAAAAGAAGGCGGTAATATAACCGATGTAGTAGAAAAACTTCCTAAAAACCTTAAAATAAGTAGCTTTTATTCTAGAGGAAATACGATGCGTTTAGATATGGATAAGCTATCACCTACTCTTGTTCCTGGTCATAGTAATTTTCCAGTACATCCTAAAGAACACAGAAGTATAACTGTCAGAGAAGCAGCTATTATAACTGGGTTTCCTTTAAAGTATAAATTTTTCGGAAGCCACTCAAAAAGATGCGAACATGTTGGAAATGCTGTACCTCCTCCACTGGCTAATGCAATAGCCAACGAATGTGTTAGTTTACTAAATGAATATTACAAAATAAAATAAACAATAATAAGCAAATTTAGAAGTTTTGTATTTGATTTGTTATTAAACTAACTTTTAAAAGTAGAAAATTATTTAAAGAATATAAGAATTGTTAAAAAAAAATATTGAGAGAACGTGAAAGAAAATTAGTATCCAAAAAGACAAAAAAATTATAAAATGAAAAAACCAATTTTATTTTTTGCTATTCTGCTAACTATTTTGAGTAATTGTAAAAAAGATAATGCAAACGTTAATTCAGAGTCATGTTATTCAAATACCAATGTACAGACTATAGTTCATGATGGTGTTAATAGAGAATATGTATTGTATATACCTGATTCGTATGATGAAGCGTCTTCTGCTCCGCTAATGTTCAATTTTCATGGGTTTGGTGGTGTCGCAAGTAGCTATATGAAAAATGCTGATATGCGTGCAGTGGCGGAATCTAACACTTTTATTTTGGTCTATCCACAAGGCAGTTGTTCTGAAGGTTCTTCTCATTGGAATCCTTGTCCAATAGGAGGAGACAATAAAAGCACTACTGATGACTTAGGATTTGTTGAAGCTATGATTAATAAAATTTCATCTCAATATAATGTAAACAAGGCTAGAATTTACGCTACAGGATACTCAAACGGAGGTATGATGGCATACGGTCTTGCTAATTATAAAAGTAATTTAATTGCTGCGGTGGCTTCTGTTTCTGGAGCGATGTTAGATTGTATTGGATCTACAAGTCATCCTATGCCTATAGTACATATCCATGGAACTTCGGATAATGTAATTCCTTATAATGGGAATAGTGCTTATAGTTCAGTACAAAATACTTTAGACCATTGGATTGATTTTAATAATACGACTACAACTCCGACTGTAAATACCGACAATAGTGGCGGAATGACAATTGAGCATTATGTATATGACCAAGGAGATAGCTCGGTTTCTGTTGAGCATTATAAATATATTGAAGGAGGTCATATTTGGTTTAGTGCTACTTTTCAAGGTAAGCACACATCTGAATTAGTGTGGGATTTTGTGTCAAGGTATGACACAAACGGCTTGAGATAAAGAATAAAGAAGCTAAAAAAACTACTTTAATATTTGTGCTAGACTGTCATTATTTCTTTTTCTTTTTTAGATAGTCTTTCATCAATTAATTTTATATAAACGTCCGTTAGTTTTTGCACTTCTTCTTCTGCCACTTTTTTCATATCATCAGAAGTGTCAATTTTTTTAATATCATTATTCGCTTCTTTACGAGAATTTCTAACGCCTATTTTTGCATTTTCTGATTTTGTTTTTACTTGTTTTGCTAAACTTGTTCTTCTTTCTTCGGTTAAAACAGGGATGTTAATAATTATAACATCACCGTTATTCATCGGATTGAAGCCTAAATTTGATACTTGTATTGCTTTCTCAATTTCTTGTAGCATATTTTTTTCCCAAGGTTGTATGTTTAACGTTCTGGAATCTGGGGTGCTTATGTTGGCTATTTGATTTAGTGGAGTTCGTGAGCCGTAGTAGTCTATCATAATATTTTCTAACATCCCCGGTGTTGCTTTACCAGCCCTTATAGTTCTTAATTCTTTTGCTAAATGTTCTAGAGCATTATTCATTTTTTCTTTTGCTATGCTTAAAATGAGCTCAATTTCTTCGTTCATGTTTTTTCTAAATATTGTAGATTATAAAGGAGATCGGAGGTCTATTTGTCATTAACTATTGTGCCAATTTTTTTTCCAGAAATCAAATTTAGTAGGTTCTCTTTAATATTCATATCAAAAACAATAATTGGAAGTTTGTTTTCTTCGCTTAAAGTGAACGCTGTCATATCCATAACTTTTAATCCTTTATTAATTACCTCTTTAAAAGTAATATTTTTGAATTTAATAGCGTTTTTATTTTTTTCTGGATCCGAATTGTATATACCGTCCACTCTTGTTCCTTTTAAAATAGCATCTGCGCTAATCTCTATAGCTCTTAACACCGCTGCTGTGTCTGTGGTAAAATATGGGTTTCCAGTTCCTGCACCAAATATTACTACACGCCCTTTTTCTAAATGTCTTATAGCTTTTCTTCTAATATATGGTTCTGCTACTTCTTTAATTTCTAATGCGGTTTGTAATCTTGTATTAACGTTTTCGTCTTCGAGGGCGCTTTGTAGAGCTAAACCATTTATACAAGTTGCTAACATCCCCATGTGATCTCCTTGTACGCGTTCCATTCCGTTGGCGGCACCAGAAACACCTCTAAAAATATTCCCTCCGCCTATAACAATTGCAATTTCTACACCTGCCTCTACAGCCTTTTTAATTTCTTTTGCATATTCCTCAAGACGTTTTGAGTCTATTCCGTATTGTCTATTACCCATTAATGATTCTCCGCTTAACTTTAAAAGTATTCTATTGTATTGCATATTTTTGTTTAGTAATTTAATAAAGTTAAGTGCTTATTGTTTTTTGGGTATATTAAATTTTTGATATTGAAATCTTAATCAGAAGTTAGCTTAAAGTGCTTATTTAATAGTTCTTGGCGGTGTCTTAAATTTATTTCCTAAAAATATTAAAAATAAATATTATTCTACTCGACAATCAAAGTAAAAGGAATACTATATTTTACACCTACTGGCTTACCTCTTTGCTTACCAGGCTTCATTCTAGGCAAAAGTTTCATTACTTTAATTACTTCGCTTTTAATTTTTGGATGCGGAGCTCTTGCTTTAATGTCGACTATATATCCATTTTTATCAATTTTAAATCCGATAAAAACTCTTTTTCTACCCGGAGATAGTCCTAATTCGTTTGGTAAATCTGTATCAAACTTTCTAGAAAAATGTTTTTGTACTTTTTTACCAAAACAGTCTTTTAGCTTTTTTTTATCACCTTTACATCCAGGAAAGACAGGAACGTCCTCAATAATCATAAAGTGTACGTCTTCTACAACCTCTTCTACTTCTTCTACCTCTACTATTTCCTCTACTTCAACGGCTTCTGTTTCGTCTATTTCAGTGGACTCAATAATAGTTTCTTCTACTTCTTTTTCATCTTCAACTACTTCAATTTTTTCAGGAGTAGGTGGTGGCGGAGCTTTTGGTTTTTCCGGTTCAATTCTTTCAGTAATTGGAATTTCCTCTTCCATGTCGGCATTCATATTTACTGTACCTAAATCGCCAATATTCCTGTCGTAAGTTTTGTTTTCTATTGCAGAATAAGTGATAAATAGCGTTAGAACTAAGCCAATTTGCATAAAAATTTTGCTATAGTTTTCTAAATTTGATTTTGGGTTTTTTTTAATTTCCATGATAAAAAGTTTTTGAGGTCGCCAATTTAATTAAAAATATTTAATATTTTAAAATTAATTAATTTTTTTTAAAAATATTTTTTGATATTGAAACCCTAATCAGAAGTTAGCTTAAAGTACTTGTTAATAGCTCTCGGCGGTGTCCTTGAATTTATTTCCTAAAAATATTAAAAATAAATATTATTCTACTCGACAATCAAAGTAAAAGGGATATTATATTTTACACCTACTGGCTTACCTATTTGTTTACCAGGCTTCATTCTAGGCAAAAGTTTCATTACTTTAATTACTTCGTTTTTAATTTTTGGATGCGGAGCTCTTGCTTTAATGTCGACTATATATCCATTTTTATCAATTTTAAATCCGATATGAACTTTTTTTCTACCTGGAGTTAGTCCTAATTCGTTTGGTAAATCTGTATCAAATTTTCTAGAAAAGTGTTTTTGTACTTTTTTATTAAAACATTCTTTTAACTGCGCTTTATTACCTTTACATCCAGGAAAAACAGGAACGTCTTGAACAAGCACAATACTTATGTCTTTTACAATCTCTTCTTTTTCTTCTATCTCTACAATTTTCTCTACTTTAACAGGTTCTGTTTCGTCTGTTTCAATGGACTTAATAATAGTTTCTTCTATTTCTTTTTCATCTTCAACTACTTCAATTCTTTCAGGCATAGGTGGTGGCGGAGCTTTTGGTTTTTCTGGTTCAATTCTTTCGGTAATTGGAATTTCCTCTTCCATATCGGCATTCATATTTAATGCACTTAAATCACCAATATTCCTATCGTAAGTTTTGTTCTCTATTGCAGAATAAGTGATAAATAGCGTTAGAACTAAGCCAATTTGCATAAAAATTTTGCTATAGTTTTCTAAATTTAATTTTGGTTTTTTTTTAATTTCCATGATAAAAAGTTTTTGAGGTTGCCAGTTTAATTAAAAACATTTAATGCTTTAAAATTAATTAATTTTTTTTAAAAATATTGGCTATATTCTAACATAAGACTTAAATAAGTTGTATATTTGCTAAAACTTTACAAAATGATACCTAAAAACTTTACAGAATACTTTAAAAGTCTTGATTCGACAAGTCGTCAAGCCATAGTTAATGAGCTTTTATTACTAATTTCAACAGATACAGATGATACATTTAGCCTTTTAGCAACATCAAGTGTTAAGCAATCTATCAACTGCCCTCATTGTAAGAGGGATAACATTCGTGCTAATGGCAAGAGCAAAGGAGTGCAACGTTATTATTGCAAAGATTGTAAAAAGTATTTCAGAAATACGACGGGTAAAGTCATTTTTGGGTTAAAAAAACCTGAATTATTACCCACCTATTTATATAATATGCTTATGGGTTATTCTATTAAGAAATGTGCAGAACAAACAAACATTAGCATTCAAACATCCTTTGATTGGCGACACAAGGTTCTAAGTTCTTTTAAACAAGCATATCCTAATGGTTTTGAAGGCATTACAGAGAGTGATGATATTTTCTTTTTAGAATCTAGCAAGGGAAATAGAGAGCTAGATAGAAAACCACGAAAACGTGGCAGTAAAGCTATTAAGCGGGGTATTAGTAATGAGCAAATAGCAGTTGTTGTTACCTGTGACAGAATCGACAACAAAGAACTCAAAGTAGCGACAAGAGGGCGTATAAGCAAGAAAGATTTAGAAGCTGTATTTGCCAGAAAATTAGATAAAGTAGAAACCCTTTGTACAGATGCTCATCGCTCCTATACAGCATTTGCTAAAAGTAATAACATACATCACAAAAAGTTTAATGTATCAAAAGGACAGAGAGTAAAAAACAAAGTGTATCACGTACAAAATGTAAACAATACTGCTAAAAGATTAAGAGAATGGATGAAGCCCTTTAACGGCGTAGCAACAAAATATCTGCAAAATTACATGAACTGGTTTATGATACTTGAACGTATAAAGAATAGCAACCAACGATTAAAGGAATTTGCCTACTTTGCCTTTGCAGGACAAGAGACTTGGGAGATATGGAAAACAAACACTAATGCAGTCATAATTTAGAATATAGCCAAAATATTTTATTAAACACTATCAATCCTAATATAACACCTAATGTATTTGCTAAGGCATCTTTGTAGTCTCCGCTTCTGTTAGCTGTTAATGCTTCTTGCAATATTTCAATAATTATACCATAAATAATACAAGCTATCGTTACAAAATATTTTAATGATTGTTTTTTATAAAATAAGAACAGCCAACTCGTAGTAAGTGTAAAATAAGCAAGCAGGTGAAGAATTTTGTCCGAATCGCGAAAATCTATTTTAGACTCTGGTATTTTTATTAGGCTTAAATAAAAAATACCAAAAGTTACAGATATTGATATAAATAAACTCTTGAGTTTGACACTTTCAAGTCCAAAAAAGCCATTTTAGAGAACCGTTTTCTTGATTTTACTGGGTTTGTTGTCTTAATTTGAAAAAGTAGTCGTAGTGCGAAAAAATTTTTTTCTTCGATTTTTGTGTTTTAATTTTGCATTATGGCATTCCTCAGAGCAGAAAAAAAAGCATCAGGCACCTATTTGCGGATTATTCAGTCCTACAAGTTGGACGGTAAGCCCAAGCACAAAACCCTTTACTCGTTAGGTAAGCTGGAAAACTACGAAGCGAATCAGTTAGAGCGTATTGCTAAAAAATTATTAGAACTTATAGGTAAAGATGCCAACCCTCTAAGCATTGGTAATCTTCAGGAGTTGGGTAGATACAATTACGGATACGCTCTTGTGGTAAACAAACTGTGGGATGTTTTTAATTTAGATAAGTTAGCTAAAATTATTACCCATAGACACCGTAGTAAATTTGATTGGCAGAATATCTTTCGTTTTATGATCGCCGAACGTATCAATGAACCTTGTTCCAAATTACAAAGTAGCTTTAATCAATCTGAATATCTTGGTTTTGGTGACGCTGATATTCCTCTCCACCAATTTTATAGAACTTTGGATTTGTTTAGTGATGAAGAAGACTTTATCAAGCAACATCTTTTTACCCAGCAGCGTAGTTTGTTCTCTACGGTGCTTGACGTGGTTTTCTATGATGTGACCACACTTTATTTTGAATCTCAAGTAGAACAGGATGATGCTTTAAGACAAAAAGGCTATTCCAAAGACGGTAAAGCACACAAAACACAAATTGTGCTAGGACTATTAGTTGATAAAAATCGCAACCCTATATCGTATCAAATCTATAAAGGCAATACTTATGAAGGCTGTACCATGATTGATGCACTAAACTCAATGAAGCAACAATTTACCATAGACTGCGTAATTGTAGTTGCCGATAGTGCTATGATTGACAAGGGGAATCGTAATTTTATGGTAGACAACCAAATTGATTATATCATAGGCGATAGTATCAAAACTCTTCCTAAAGTTGTCAAAGCAAAACTCATTGATATTGAAAACCTCAAAGCTGTAAAAGGGGTATCAAAACAGAAGTTTAGTTATAGTGAGACAACCTATAAAGGCAGACGGATTATATGCAGTTACTCTGCAAAACGTGCACGTAAAGATGCATACGCTAGAGAAAAACTCATATCCAAAGCCAAGCAATGGCTCGAAGAACCCTCAAAATACAAACAAGTTAAAAAAAGAGGTGCAGGAAGGTTTATAACATCAACCAAAGAGGGAGAACCCATTGCACTAAATCTACAGGTCATAGAAAACGATGCTAAATATGACGGCTTAAAAGCATTATCTACTACAACTGATTTACCCATAGAAACTATCCTATCAAAATATAGCGACCTGTTTGAAGTAGAGCATACCTTTAGAACTTTAAAGAGCCAACTAGAAATACGCCCAGTATTTCATTGGACAGATAAAAGAATCAAAGGACACATCGCTATGTGCTTCACAGCATTTACTTTTATCAACTATTTAAAAAACACAACCAATCTTCAATACAGAGCTATTGTAAAAGCCATAGATCGTATGCAGGTATCTCTAATCAAGGATGACAAGGCGAAGTCCAACATCTACCTGCGTTCCAAAATTGATACCCCCGAGCAAACAATCATCGATAAATTAAAACTAAAAGTGCTAAACGATACAACAGCTCAAAACTATGTAAATCAGTATTTTACAAAATAAAGTAGTGCATAGGCTATTTTTTAAAAACCTCATTATCAAATACTTAACCCTTTAAACTGTCAAACTCAAGAAAATATCTGCAAAATTACATGAACTGGTTTATGATACTTGAACGTATAAAGAATAGCAACCAACGATTAAAGGAATTTGCCTACTTTGCTTTTGCAGGACAAGAGACTTGGGAGATATGGAAAACAAACACTAATGCAGTCATAATTTAGAATATAGCCAAAATATTTTATTAAACACTATCAATCCTAATATAACACCTAATGTATTTGCTAAGGCATCTTTGTAGTCTCCGCTTCTGTTAGCTGTTAATGCTTCTTGCAATATTTCAATAATTATACCATAAATAATACAAGCTATCGTTACAAAATATTTTAATGATTGTTTTTTATAAAATAAGAACAGCCAACTCGTAGTAAGTGTAAAATAAGCAAGCAGGTGAAGAATTTTGTCCGAATCGCGAAAATCTATTTTAGACTCTGGTATTTTTATTAGGCTTAAATAAAAAATACCAAAAGTTACAGATATTGATATAAATAAACTAACTCGTTTTAATAAGATCTTTGTAGGCTTCGGCATTTAGTAAATTTTTTATTTGAGATTCATCTAAAATTTCAATTTTTATAATCCAGCCTTTGCCATAAGGGGATGTGTTTACCAATTCAGGATTATCAAATAATTCTTGGTTAAAATTTATTACTTTACCTGTTAATGGCATAAATAGATCAGATACAGTTTTTACTGCTTCTACAGTTCCGAATACTTCACCAGCTTCTAATTCGTCGTCTATTGAGTCTACATCTATGTAAACTATGTCTCCTAATTCTTTTTGTGCAAAATCTGTAATACCGATTGTAACAGTATTTCCTTCAATTCTTACCCATTCGTGGTCTTTAGTGTATTTTAAATCTAATGGTATGTTCATTTTTATTTTAATTTCCTCCTAAGTTATAAATAATATTAAACCCTCCATTTATAGTTTGTCTCGGGAAGGTAGTTGATATTGCATATTTAAACGTTTGATGATTATAATAAAAAGATGCCGATAGGTTATTACTTAACCTATAATCTGCTGCAAATTTAATAGATAGTAAGTTTTGACCACCATTTATTTGATTATTATTTTCATCTATTGACCTTATTTGTGCTAAAGTGTTTTTTATTGAAATGTCTGCCCTAAGGTTTATGTCCCCTCTGAGGGTTTGTTTTTTCCCTGTAAAACGGGTGCTAAATTTCACATTTTTAAAAATATATCCTAAACCGAAAATATATTCAGTTCCTTTTAAATCTGTTAAAGTATTATTGTTTAGATTCATTGTTAGAGTTCTGTCTTTTTTAATTTCTCCTCTTAACGAAAAAGGGCTTCTCATTTTTAAATCTATTTTAAAAAGTGGCGAAAGCTCTTCAACTAAAGTAATAGAAGAAGCTAATATACTTGGCGATGTGATGTCGTTAGGGTCTCTTTGCAAGTTGTTGGTAAAATTTGATATGGTATAAGAAGATTTGTAGCCATGAGATATGACAAAGATACTAAAGTTTTTCTTAAAAAATTTTAAATTCATAAGTCCGTTATAAGTTAATGTCCAATTCGGAATAGGTATATTTCTAAATAAACCTGTATTTACTTTTAAAGGGTCTTTTCCAGAATATGCCGCTATAAAAGCAGGTATTAATACTTGCTGACTATTTTCTCCAAAACTGACTGACGGTGGAAGATTATTTTCATCTGCTAATCTTTTTAAAATTATACTTCTATAGTCTTTCAATTTTTGAAAAAGAACATCACTATTTGCAAAAGCGGTTTTTATCATCGAAAAACTTGTGCTAAAGTTTCCAGTTTCAAAATTAGGAGTGTTTTCAAATACGGTACTTCCTTCTAACAAATCTAATTGTTGAGAAATTTCCGTAGTTTTAATTTTATTTCCTCTTACATCAATATTCAAATTTTTTATCGGAGTTAAGGTAAAGTTATAGTCTAATTTATTGTATTTTGTTTTATTATAAGTTTTAGTATAGTAGTCGTATTCGGGCTTTCTTCTTACAAACCAATTGTTTTCTAATGCTACATTTCTCATATCAACTTGACTTCCGAAAGCAAAGCCGGTAGCTCCTCCTAAAAACCCAGCATCTTCTGTATAACCCGGTAAAATCTGCCCATTGTTTTCTGAAACACTTAATTTTCCTTGCTTTACAGAGGTAATTAATTCATAAACTAATTTTATTACTTTTTTCGAAAATGGAGTTTTATTTTTTTTATACGGAACTCTTTTATATTTCTTACCATCTTCTTCTATTTCTGATGTTTCTAGTTTCTCTCTTTTTGTTTTTAACCAATTTTCTAATCCCAAATCTTTATAAAATTTACTGTATAATTTACTAAAATTTAAAGTAAAGTTTAAGTTGTGAGTATTTGCATTCTGAACGGTATTTCCTACTAATTCTAACGAAGGAATGCTTTCACCATTAGTTTCTACAAGATTTTGAGGTGCAGCTTGCCAGTCAAAATCTGCAGTATAAGAATAGTCCGTTTGTAAAAAATCTAACGCTGGAATTTTGTTTATAGGAATACTATAAGTCCCATTTAATTTATGGTGATAATGATTTACACGACCAGGATTAAAAAAATCGTCAAAAATTTGAATATCACTATCGTTGTCAAAAGTGTCGTAGATATGACTATTAGTTGCATTAAAATTTAACTGAAGTGATTTTGTCAAATTAAAACCGACAGTATAGTCCCAGTCAAGTAAAAATTTACGCTGTTTAAGTGTCGGTTGGTCTGCTAAACCAGAAACTAAATTTCTAGACTGTTGTTCAAAATAACTTCTATTAATCTTGTAGTTTAAAACTAATGAATTTGGTAAAGGATTAAAATTAAAATCTTTTATTAGTGCTAGATATTTACCTTTAAACCAGCTAGATTTTTTAAACGGTTCTATTTCTTTTGATTGAAATTTAAAATTGTAAGTAGCCGACATGCTAACATTTTGAGTTAGTCTTTTCTTAATATTATAGCTTCTTTGAAATTCTTTGTTGTAAGAATATGATAGTGCTATGTTTTCTATATCATAAAATTTAGGCTTTCTAGTGGTATTAGGATTTTTACCTTTTTTTACATTTATAAAGCTGATACTTGTGCGTTTTGTATAGTCTCTAGAAAATTCACTGTTTTCATTACGTTCTAAAGCATCTTTTAGTTCAACATCTTGATATTTAGGGTCATATTTAGGGTCAATATAAGTCTCGCCTATGCTATAGTTCATCGGAATTTGTAATCTCCATTTTTCAGGGGTAAGTACCTTTCCTAAACTTATAGAAGTTGTTATGTCATACTGTTTGGTTTCGTTTAAGTTTCTTTCTACAACTTTGTCTTCTACGCCACCAAACCCAACTGTTGAAATACTACCAGATAACGAAACGTTAGCAACGTCAGAAAAATTAGCGTCCGCATTAACTGTTGCTGCCCAGCCGCCTTTGTTGTCAAAATCAGATGAGCGAAGTTCATTAAACCAAATTTCTCCACTTAAAGGCAAAGTAGAATTGTTTTTTATTCCTAAGAGTACGGTTCGCAACTGTGCTAAAGTAGGACTCCCTTTTACAGATATTTTGTAAGGTAAATCATCGCTTTGCTCAACAGAAGTATACAGTTCGTTAAGAGGAATTTTTGATTCATCTCTTTCTAATTTTATTAGTCCAAAGGTTTTTAAAAAAGCGTTTAAGTCGTTTTCTGTTGGCCATATATCTGTTTCCGTAGAGCTATTTCTACTTACTTTTAGCGGTAATTCTATTTGATAAAAATTGTCCTCTAAATCAGTTCCTAATCTTATAATAGCTGAAAAATCATCGTCATTAATATTAGACCCCGAAGCTTCTTCTAAGTGCATAAACATTCTTAAATTTTTAAACCTTCTAAGGTCTATATTAATATTTTTATAAATTGCTCTAATTTTATTTGTTGGCAAGTCGGTTACTTTTAAGCTAACAGACTGTTCGTTTTGCAATTGCACTATTGTACCGCCTTGCAGTCGCTCTCTTTCTATACCTGGAGGTGGAAGGTATCTTCCCTCATTTTGCTCAATATTTACTACTCCTATTTCAAAATTTTCTATCTCATCTTGTGTTAAGTCGCTTACAACTTTTATATTTGGATCTAATGTTTTTGTATATCTTCTCCAATCTCCGCGAACTAAATCTAACTCGCCAAACCGAACAACTACCGGCATTTTAAAATTAGTCAAAAACATTCTAACAAACCGAATACTATTAAAATTTGATATCCCATTAATAGGAGTACCGCTTCTAATCGGAACTCTAAATTGATGCCAAATGGTTTCTTGCTTTTGTCCGTTTTGTAAAGTTACTTCGGTTGTTTTAGTATCTACAATATAGTTTTTCCCTTTTACCAAATCTGTGCTATTTAATGAAACTTTATATTCGTAGTAGCTTTCAACAGTATTCATCGTTTGGTCTTTATTAATATCTTCTACATCAGGATTTGTGGTTGAAGATGTCGAGTAAGGTTCTGTTGATTGGTTTAAAGTCGGAGAGTTTCCTTCGGTGTTATTAAATTTTTTATACCTAGTAATTATAGATGCGTTATTTGCATCTAATTCACTTCCTCTAAAAAACTGAAAGTTATCTGACGAAACATCATTTTGGTCAAGTTTACTAAAATCTATAAGAGGATATTTGGTTTCATAAAAACTTAATTCCTCATCATTTTTTAATCCGTCAAAACCGACATCTTGGTTTGTTCTAGCATTATCATCTTCGCTAAAAGCATAAATTATAGAAGGGTTTGTAGGTATGCTTCCCCAAATTGTTTCTTCTCTATTTACATTACCTCCCGATTCTGACAGTCCGTTTTCATACATTTTACGGTTATCTTTTAAAATATCTTCAGATATATTTCCTAAATTAATATATAAATCGCCGACTTGATTTGAAGGAATATTTGGATCTATATTATTTGGCAATCCTTCTTCACTTGTAATAGAATAATTTTTATACGGATCCATAACCCAAAACTGAATATACTCAACATTTGCTTGGTCAAAATTGTTAGTTAAAAGCGGTCTCATAATTCCGCCCCATCTATTTTCAGGATCCGAAAAAGTACCGTCGTTATTTACATTATTATTATTTGTATCAAAATTGTAAGCCCCTCTTTCCGAAGGAAAATAAGCTAAATTTAAAGTGCTTATCAGTGAGTTTTGAGTTACGTCTAATTGTACATTCGGAAACAACTCACTGTAATCTACCTGTCTTGTTTCCGCTCGAGAAAGCTCGTTTGTGTCAATATTACTAGGAGTATCTCCGACTCCGTAAAAAATTTGGTCTATACTATACCACGCTATCCTTGCCCTTTGGTAATTGTATGACAAATCGTTTTTGTCTCCATTAAAAATAGGGAAAAACTTCGGAGTACTTGCATGATACCAGTCAAAAGGAGACAACAAGCTAATTGGAATTTGAGAGGCTTCAAAATCATCTATATATGTTGTTTCACTTCCAGCAACGTCAATACCTTTAGGAGTACCAGGAAGTAAATAAGCCATATCTGCTCTAACAGATAAGTTTGAAGCCTCCTCTGAATTTACGAACGGCAATTTATTTACTAACTTTGTTAAATAAGGAACTTCCGATGAGTAATCTAAATTTAAACCGAGCATTGTGTTGCTTACTGGATCAGAACCATAATTTATTTTAGGCGTAAGGGGCCTTTCATTTACGTTTAATAAAGTTGTACCAATTATAAAGTCTTCAGAAAATTTATGCTGAATATCAACACCCATATAAGTTTTGCGCTGCTGATTAAAAACAGCGTTGTTTTCCGCAGTAACTTGCACCGGGATATTTGAAGCTTTCAAGGCAGGGTCTATTATTTGAACACGACCCAACTGATAGTTAACAACGTAATCTATACCTTCTAATAGCGGTTTACCACCAGCTGTTACAGTAACAGAACCTCTAGGAACATTAAAAGCTCCGATAGAAATTCCTTCGGAATCATCCGAAGTATAATAACCTTTTAAAAAGTACTTGTCTTTGTTTTGAAAGTTGTTTTTTATATTAATTTTTGTGTTTAAGTAAAGCTCTTTAAACAAATATTCTTTATCTAAATTCTCATCTAAACCTTTGGGATTAGAAAGGTTTTTTATTAAATTATTTCCAAAAGGCTCTGGCTCTGGGAAAAATATATGTCCGTTTTTAGATATTACTGTTATTCCTTCTATAAAATCAAAAAAACCGTCGGCTTCTCTATAATTACTTTGGTCTAATTGGTCTAATTTAAAAACTTGCAATAAAGGAATATTAGAAATTCCTTCTGTTTTTGCATTTTGTAGAACGTTAGAAGTTATCCCTGTTTGGTCGTCTCTATATTGAATTTCGAGTTGAAATCCTTCTTGAGATAATGAGTAAGTGCTTAACGAATATACGTTTTTCATCATTAATCTCCACGTAGGAAAAGATTCTTCTCCTCCGTTTCCATCGTCTCTTTTAGTGGTAAGTATTTCACTTCGCAATAGTTTTACAACTAAATTTTTAGAATTTTCAATACCGTCATTAGAAAATTCTCCTACTTTAAAAGACGTGCTTGAAGTCCCAGTAACGCCCCCAGCAACTGTATATTCATAAGAAACCGCTAAAACCTCCCCATCATTTAGCCTTCTATTTAAAGAAATATAACCAAGCTGAGGGTTTAATGTATATTCGCTAGCTCCTAATTTCCTTGCGTTTTCTAAAATAGAATAGTCTATCCCTTCGCTCATATTATAAGGCTGTAAAGTGCTATTTACGGTAGAAATATCTCTAATCCCATTAGTACCTGTTAATAATTCTGATAAGTTGTTAGAATTGTTAGTCGGAATATTTCCGCCAGAAGTTGACGGAGGGTTTGTAGGCTGAATACTACCTGTCCTATTTACTAAAACATCAACATTTGCTTCTCCTAAATCAGCTAATGCGACAATATTCCTAAAATCTCTAACATCAGAATTTCTATTTGTTACCCATACTTCTATTCTTGTGATATTTATTTGGCTGTTTACTAAAGGAATATTTTTAAGAGAATTGGCATAATTGTCTATAAAATATTGAGATAGAAAAAAATGCCTATCATCGTCATAGTCTGTTGTTCGTAGGCTAAAAGCTTTGACCGAAGCACCGCCTTCTGAAGTTACTGTTTTGCTTTCAGAATTTTGTTGAGAAAAAATCGCTGTTAGGTCTGTATTACCAAATTTTAAATTAGCCTTTACGCCAAACAAACTTTGAGCACCACTTATCAATGAATTTTTAATAGGCATAGAAACGTTACCAGCTTCAATGCCTTGTAGAATATCGTCCTCAGTAGAAGTGTATTCAATATTTGCTAAATTTTGAAAATCAAAACTCGCTTGTGTATCATAATTTGCAGTAAATTCAAGCCTTTCTCCAACTCTGGCTCTTATACTTGCGTTTATTTGTTGGTCAAAATCAAAATTAAAGTTACTTCTATTTTCTTCTGATACTTGAGGGTTGTCTGTATTTTGATATATAAAACCTAATTTTAAACTTAAATTACCTGACGGAACGAAATCTATAGTGTTTCCTCCGAAAATAGTTTTAAAAAAATCTGAATTTACGTAATAAGTAGGTAATAAGTTTTTTTGAGCTTTTTTAGAACCTTTTTTCTTGCCGTTTGTCGCACTTATTTTTTCTTTAAAGTATTGCGTCATATCTCTTTTTAATCGGTAGTCGGCATATTCTTTAGGAGTGAGAAATATAGGAGTTCGCATACTGTAGTTACCTATTTTTTCTACTATCTCGTACTTGTTTAACGCTTTGTCAAAAACTATTTCTTTTGTAGATAGATAATCTAAAAACAGACTCCCCGTTTGAGTTCTTTTAAAGTTATATCTTAAATTTATAGTGTCTTTTTTAACTAAAGTTGTATCTCTTTTTTTATTGCTTTGTGCTAAAACTGTACAATTTATGATTGTAAAAGCAACAAGAAATAAAAACTTGTTTTTAAAAATATTACTCAACTGATTATAAGTTCTTTAAGGCTAATTTTATTAACTCTTCTACCGAAGCATTTGGGTTTTCTTTTAGAATAGAAGATAAAAACTTATCTGTTTGCTTTTTATTGAATCCTAATACTTCTAAAGCAGATAACGTCTCTTCTTTGTTGGTATTGTTTTTAGTGGAAGAATCTTTGTCGTAAGCATAAGTTTTTAGTACCTTATCTTTTAAATCTATAATAATTCTTTGTGCAGTTTTTAAACCAATTCCTTTTACAGAATGTATTACAGTTAAGTTTTCTGAAGCAATAGAATTTATTATTTCATCCGGAGTAATTGAAGACAACATCGTTCTAGCAATACCAAAGCTAATACCCGAAACAGAAATTAATAGCTTAAACAATTCTCTTTCTAATTTTGTGAAAAACCCAAAAAGCAGGTGAGCATCTTCCCTTATTAAAAGATAGGTGTATAAAGTTAAAACTGATTCGTTTGGCAGACTATTAAAAGTATTTAACGAAATGTTTAATAAATAACCAACTCCATTACAGTCTATAACGACTTCTGTCGGAGTTTTTTCTATAATTTTTCCACGTACCTGGGTTATCACTTGTTAAGATTTTTAGACTGATTGTATTTTAATCATTCGTTAATTCGGCAAATTTATAGGTTTTTTTTAGTAATTTAAAGAAAAAACAATATGGAAATAAGTTATTACTGTAAGGAAATAAGTTCATACTTCGAAAAAATAAGTTAAAACCTTAAGAAAATAAGTTAAAACCTTAAGAAAATAAGTCGTAACCTTAAGAAAATAAGTCGTAACCTTAAGAAAATAAGTTAAAACCTTAAGAAAATAAGTCGTAACCTTAAAGCAATAAGTCATTACTGCAGAGTTTGAAGTCTAAACTATAATGTAAAAAACCAAAAAAATATTAATTATTTAGCTTGTGAAACTTGACAGTTAATAATATTCAAAAGTATCTACAGAAAGTTTTACTTTGTTGATTTCGAATTTCCACTTATGCAGTTCCTTATTTTTTACTTTCAAAATTGTCAGGAAAGTGTTTTTTTAGAATTTATATGCTAAACCGATATTTAAAAAACTATGTTTAGTTGAAACATCAATATTAGAAGGCGCACCAATTCTAAAAAGAAGATCTCTGTAATAAGAATCTTTAAGAGCATCATTAAGTTGAAAACTATAATTTCCTATAAATGAAACACTTTTGCTTAAGCTTACTCAAATCCTGCTGCTAAACTGAACCACAATTTGTTAAGAATTTCTTTTTCAGCACTGTCTAAACCTATAGGAATGTCTATTTTTGGTCCAGCAAGAATCGCAAATTTTTTAGCTAATTCCATTTTTAAAAACAAAGGTATCTGAATATACTTACTTATCTCACCTTTGTACCAAACTAAAGTGTAGGCTATACTGGGAACAATACTAAATTTATCTGACAAATTAACCTGATGAGACAATCCTATAGAAAAACCACTCGCACTGTTGCTATTAGGCTCGTTTTCAACTTTAGCTGTAACTGTATTATTTGTAAAATTTACAAAAAAACTTGTTTTCTTTTCTTGTACGCTCATTTTGTTTTCTTGTACACTCATTTTGTTTTCTTGTACGCTAGTTTTATTTTCTTGCCCATGTGCAGTTATAATACCTAGTAGCATAACTGCAAAAAATATATTTTTATTCATTTGGCAAATATAATAGAAAAAAAATTACACTATCAAAACCTTAAGAATTGTTTTTTTAAATTTGCAAACCTAATAAGTTGCTTGTGTTAGCCTAACCTACCGCTATAAACTAAAAATTATGACTAAACCGCTTATTCTTCTTCTATTACTTTTAACTTTTTATACAAATAATGCACAAATCAAGCTTTCGGTTTATTCTGAGGTAAGCCTTATTACTTCTGGTCCTGGCGATGAAATATATTCAGCTTTTGGGCATTCTGCTATAAGGGTTAAAGACCCTGTTTTAAATTTAGACCTAATATATAATTACGGCGTATTTGATTTTAACAAACCTAATTTTGTATTAAATTTTGCCAAAGGAATATTGATATACTCCGTATTACGTTACGATTTTAAACATCATTTGAATGCTTATAAAATTGATAAACGTTGGGTTAAAGAACAAGTATTAAATTTAACTCAAGAAGAAAAGCAGTCCTTTTTTAATTTTTTAGAGGAAAGCGTATTACCTGAAAATAAAGATTATTTATACGACCCTTATTATAATAATTGCTCAACAAAATTAAGAGATATTACAAGATCTATTTTAGGAGATAACTTAGTTTTTAACTTTGAAAAGCAGCAAAAAAACTTAACTTTTAGAAAATTAACTAATAATGAAATATACTGGAATTCTTGGAAAAGTCTTGGTATAAATTTAGCAACAGGAACAAGTTTAGATAAAATTGCTAAAAATGAGCAGTATATGTTTTTGCCAAAATATTTATACATTTCTTTTAAAAATGGAGTTATAAACAGAAAAGGGAAGTCAGTTAGCATAGTTAAGAAAGAAAACTCACTTCTAAATTATAAAGAAAATAAGCCTGCAACCGCAATATTTAGCCCAATAATTATCTTTTCCCTTTTGTTAATTTTAGTCTTGTATATTACATTTAGAGACATTAAAAAGAATAAAATAACAAAAATATTAGACTTCCTATTATTCTTTACAACCGGATTTACTGGCTTAATTGTCGCATTTCTTTGGCTCTTTACCGACCATAAAATAACACCTAACAACTTTAACTTTCTTTGGGCTTTTGCACCTAACATTATAGTAGCCTTTTTCGTTTTAAAAAATAGTCAAAACATAAGAATAGCAATTTATATTAAGCTGTTAATTTTACTTTTAATAGTAATAACAGTTCTTTGGATTTTTAAAACTCAATCATTTCCAATTACGTCTATTCCTTTGTTGATAATGCTATTTGTTAGGTATTGTTTTTTAATAAGAAGACAATTGTATTAATTATTCTATAAATTTGCAACAGTTATTAAAAATATTTAGTATAAAATTACAAAAAATATGACAGAGCCTATTTTTACCAATGAAGCGGTAGTTTTTGGTATTTTGATGTTTTCTTTAGGCTTTGTTTTTTATACAGAGAGGCTTAATTCTAAATTTTGGACAAAGTTTTATAAAATAGTTCCAGGTCTATTTATGGCATATTTTATACCTGCCTTGTTTACGACTTTTAAAGTAATTTCACCTGAATGGGAAATCGAGAGTGCCGAGGGAAAAATTATAAAAAAAACCTCCCAATTATACTATATTTCTAGTCGGTTTTTACTGCCAGCTGCCTTAGTTTTAATGACTTTGAGTATTGATTTAAAAGCAATATTTAATTTAGGTTCAAAGGCATTAATTATGTTTTTTACAGGCACAATTGGTATTATTATCGGCGGACCAATAGCTATATTATTAATTTCAATATTTTCTCCAGAAACAGTTGGTGGCTCTAATTTTGATGCTGTTTGGCGAGGACTATCAACCCTTGCCGGAAGTTGGATCGGCGGAGGTGCCAATCAAACAGCAATGTTAGAAATTTATAAATATAACCCTAGTAAATATGCCGGAATGGTAATAGTGGATATTGTCGTGGCAAATATATGGATGGCGGTTTTATTATTTGGAATTGGCAAAAAAGACAAAATAGACAAATGGCTAAAAGCAGATAATTCTGCCATCGAAAAACTAAAAGAAAAGGTAACCAAGTTTACCAAAAAAATTAAAAGAAACCCATCGCTTGCTGACCTAATAATTATTATTTCAATAGCATTTACAACCGTAGGGTTTGGGCATTTTACATCAAAATATTTAAGTTTATTTTTTGATGAATTTGTTAGATCTATAAGTGCCAGTACTTTGAGAAACACTTTTGCTTTCCTAAAATCTGAATTTTTTTGGATAATTATTGTTTCCACTTTTGTAGCTATTGTTTTGTCTTTTACCAAAGCAAGAAATTACGAAGGTGCAGGTGCTAGTAAGTTGGGAAGTGTGTTTATGTATATTTTGGTTTCAACAATTGGAATGAAAATGGATTTGGCACAGGCTTATGAAAATCCAGGACTACTGGCAATAGGTTTTGTTTGGATGCTAATTCACACAATATTATTAATAGTTGTTGCAAAATTAATAAAAGCACCGTACTTCTTTTTGGCGGTTGGTAGTCAAGCAAATGTTGGCGGTGCTGCATCTGCACCTATTGTGGCTCAATCCTTTCATACTTCATTAGCAACGGTAGGAGTTTTGTTGGCTGTTTTCGGATATGCTATCGGAACAATAGCTGCAATTATTTGTACTATTTTAATGGAAATAGCCTCAACTTTTTAAATAAAAATAGCAAAAATTTAGAACCAAAATTTATAAGGAATCAAATATTTTTGACAGTCTTATATTAATATCTTCAACGTTTCCTATTCCGCTGACGCAATGGTATATTCCTTTAGTTTTGTAAAAATTTTTTAAAACAATGGTTTTGGAATTATACTCGTTTAGCCTATTTTTAATTTTAGATTCGTCGGTATCATCTACTCGTCCGCTGGTTTTTCCTCTATTTAATAAACGTTCAATAAGTGTATTTTCATCAACTATAAGCTCTATCATTCCGCTTACTTTTTGACTTTTATTTAACAAAAAATCATCTAATGCAATTGCTTGGAACTTAGTTCTCGGAAAGCCGTCAAAAATAAAACCATTGGAATTAAAATTTTTTTCAACCTCTTCTTTCAACATGTTTGTAGTTATTTCATCGGGAACCAAATCGCCTTTATCTATGTATGTTTTTGCTAACTTACCTAAATCTGTATGGTTCTTAATATTGTTTCTAAAAATGTCTCCCGTAGAAATATGGAATAGATTGTACTTGTTTTTTAACAATATTGCTTGAGTTCCTTTTCCTACACCAGGAGGACCAAATAACACTATATTTTTCATTTTTGTCCTGTGTTTTCTTTTTTGGAGCTATCAAACATAATCGGAGTTGCTACAAATAAAGAAGAATATGTTCCTACAACAATTCCGATGATTAAAGCAAACATAAAACCTTTGATCGAATCTCCGCCAAATAAGAAAATTGAAAGCATCACCAACAAGGTAGTTAAAGACGTATTGATAGTTCTTCCTAATGTAGAGCTTAGTGCTTTGTCTATAATTTTACTGCGTTTCCAAGAATAATGCAACCTTGAATACTCTCTAATTCTATCAAAAATAACTACCGTGTCATTTAGTGAGTACCCTACAACTGTTAGAATTGCAGCTATAAAAGATTGTCCTATTTCCATATCAAAAGGCATAATTTTGTATAGAATAGAAAATAATCCTAACACAATTAAAACATCGTGAAATACTGCCACAACAGCACCAATAGAATAAGATATTTTTCTAAATCTAAATAGTATATATAAGAATACTACAAGCAACGACCCAAGTACAGCGTACAAGGCTGACGTTTTTATATCATCGGCTATAGTCGGTTCTACTTTTATATAACTCATAACGCCAGCACCTTGTTTTTTAAATCCAGGTTTAAAGTTTTTGTAAGTCGTGTTTTTTAGATACGGTTTTAACCCTGTATATAATGCTTTTTGGACCTCTTCATCTACATCTTGTCCTTCCTCGTCTATTTTATATACAGTAGTAATTTTCAACTGGTTTGTAGCTCCATATACTTTCACTTCTGGGGCAGTTTCAAAAACGTCTTTTAATTTTCCAGCAACTTCAGTAGAGTTCATATTCTTATCAAATCTAACTACAAAAGAACGACCACCTTTAAAATCAACGCCCTGTTTTAGACCTACAGAAAAAATAGATATTAGGCTTAAAATTATAATTATACTCGAAGTAGTATAAGTCAATTTACGTCTCTTTAAAAATTCTAAATTAATATTTTGAAACCAGTTTTTAGAAATATTAGTATTGAAAGTTAGATCGTGTTTTTTGTTAATTGCACTATCGATAAACAGTCGTGTAATGAAAACAGCTGTAAATAGCGAAGTTCCAATACCTATCATTAAAGTTAGTGCAAAACCTTTAATCGGTCCAGTCCCAAAAACATATAAAATAATTCCAGTTAGGAGGGTTGTAATATTAGCATCTATAATTGCAGAAAGTGCGCCTTTTATAGAAAAACCTTCTTCAACTGACTGCTTTAACCCTTTGCGTTTAGCTAATGCTTCCTTTA
This sequence comes from uncultured Polaribacter sp., assembly GCA_963422315.1. Classification (GTDB taxonomy): domain Bacteria; phylum Bacteroidota; class Bacteroidia; order Flavobacteriales; family Flavobacteriaceae; genus Polaribacter. The sequence goes on along the minus strand of OY729423.1, from coordinate 1,603,062 downwards.
TTCTTTCAAAAATAATTACGTTAGCATCTACAGACATACCTATTGTTAAGATAATACCTGCAATTCCAGGAAGAGTAAGTACGGCTTTAAAAGAAGCTAAAATTCCGAATATAAATAAAATATTTATAACCAGCGCAAAGTCTGCATATAGACCAGCTCTGCCGTAATATAAAAATATCCACAGCAGTATTAATAAAATTGCTAACTCGAATGATAAGAACGATGAGTCTATTGCTTCTTGTCCTAGCGAAGGACCTACAACTTCTGCTTGAATAATCCTTGCAGCAACCGGTAGCTTTCCTGCTTTTAAAACTGTTGAAATATCTTTTGCTTCTTCAATGGTCATGTTTCCACCCGAAATAGAAGTACGACCATGTGTAATAGGAGTGCTAACAGAGGGTGCGGTATATACATAATCATCTAAAACTACCGCAATAAATTTACCTTGGTTTTCGGTAGTCATTTTAGCCCACCTTTTTGTACCATAGCTATTCATTGTCATACTAACTATTGGCTTGTTGAGTTGATCAAAAGTTTGTAAAGCATCAGCGATAACATCTCCTTCTATATTCGGTTTGTCTTTTCTGTTTCCTTTTATTGCATATAAGTCAATTGCCTCTGTTCCGTCATCAGTTTTAATAGACTTGTAGTCCCACAAAAATTTAACATGTCTTAAATTACTTGGCAATAGTGTCTTTACTTCCTTTCTGTTTAATAAACCGTTAATCGTTGCGGTATCTAACACTTTAGCCCTAGCTATCAAAGAGCTTATTTGATTTTGAGACTGGGCAGGGTTAAGATTCAAATAATTAAAAAGGCTTACGTCTTCTACTTTTGAAGCATCTTCGGTTTCTCCTAACAAATTGTCTATATCAAGTTTTTCGCCAGTGTCTTTTTTTGTGTCGGTTTTTTTGTCTTTTAGTAGTTCTTTAGTTTTAGCATCTGCTTCAAAAAGATAATTTTGCACTTCGGCGTTGGTAAATACTTCCCAAAATTGTAGCTCGGCTTTGCTGGTAATTAGCTTTGTAACTCGTTCGATGTTTTTAGCACCAGGAAGCTCAATTTGAATTTTTCCAGAGCTTCCTATTCTTTGAATATTCGGCGAAGTAACGCCAAACTTGTCTATCCTACTTCTCAAAACTTCAAAAGTAGTTTTTACGGACTCGCTTATTTCTTCTTGTAAAGTTTCTTTAACCGACTCGTTATCTTCGTTAAAAGATATTTTTTCGCTTAAAGATTTTGTTCCAAAAATAGAAGGGTCGCTTAATTTAGTATTGCCTGCAATTTTTTCAAACTCTTCAAAAAACAAATCTAAATAAGTAGAATTACTGTTTCTCAATCTTGTGTCGGCTGTTTTAAGTGCTTTGTTAAAGGCTATGTTTTTAGAGTCGTTAGACAGGCTTTTTAGAATCTCTTTAACCGAAACTTGCAGAATTGCGTTTATACCGCCTTTTAAATCAAGCCCTAAATTTATTTCTTTATCTCTTACGTAATTATAGCTGAATTTTGTGATTATTGCATCAATATTTTTCTTGTCGCCGATGCTATCTAAATATTTTTTTTCGTAAATAGCTTTTTGTACAGCGTCGTTGTCCGATACTTTTTTGTTTGAATATTCAACCGCTTGATCTTCTACTTTATTAGCTAAATAAGTAAATGATAACTGGTATAAACTAACTAATCCAAAAAGGATTGCACACAATTTTATAAGTCCTTTGTTTTGCATTTTCTATGTTTTATGTCAATTTTTTTTAAAGGCACAAATATATAATATTTCAAAATAGCCTATACAATTTATTTGTGATAAAACCCAACAGACCGGTTTTTAAGTGTTTTTTAATTAAATCTGCCTAAAAATATTTTCATATTTATGATAAAGTTTTATTTATCTCATTGGTAATGTTTGTTAATTCAAACGCTTTGTTTGCTAAGTCAGACACTTTGCTTGCTAAGTCAGACACTTTACTTGCTAAGTCAGACACTTTGCTTGCTAAGTCAAACACTTTGCTTGTTAAGTCAGACACTTTGCTTGTTAAGTCAGACACTTTGCTTGTTAAGTCAAACACTTTGCTTGTTAAGTCAGACACTTTGCTTGTTAAGTCAGACACTTTGCTTGTTAAGTCAAACACTTTGCTTGTTAAGTCAAACACTTTTTTTGCTAAGTCAAACACTTTTTTTGCTTAGTCAAACACTTTTTTTGCTTAGTTTTTTGTGATAATTAAAAATACAAAAACGCCTAAATCCCTTTGTTTATAAGGTGTTTAGACGTTTTTGCTACCAAAAATCAATTGAACGTTTTTAATTTACTATAAGAGATATAGGTTGGCTAATTGGACTTTCTTCTCCAGTTGGACTTTCGTACCAAGCAATAATATGTGCAAGTTTACCTACGTTTTCTTCTTTGAAATTTACAGCAAAAGTAGCCGATGATTGGTTTTTAATTCTTCTATAGTCTTCTTGTTTTGGTTCAGGGTCGCCAATATTTGTATAAGCTATTTCTAAACCGATAAATTTTGCATCTTTTGGCAAACCGTTGTGGTTAAAATCCGGAAGAGTCGGAGCAGAAGCTTGTAAAATAGCGTATAAATGTTCGTTCTGTAAAAGCTCTAATGTAGGATAATATGATAATGGTGGCACAACAGCTCTTCTTTTTTTATCAATATGTACTCCTAAAATCCTCTTTTCTTTTATGGTCAAATCAACCGTGCCATTTTTTAAAAATCGCTGCAATCGTCTAAACAACTCTAACGTTGCATGGTAAATTTCGCCCATCTCTCCAACTACAATAGCAGTTCGCTTTGCTTTGTTACTGTAAGCATCATAAGTTTCAGAATATTTACTTGCACTACTTTTGATTTCTGTAACCCACTGGTCAGGCACTAAAAATAGCTTTGCGTTTTCCTCTAAATAAGGAACTGCTTCGTTTAAGAAGTCTTTAAAATCACTATACCTTTTTGAAATTTGCATAATTTTTTTTAAATTTTTTATATTTTATGGGCTTGTTTGTATAACGAAGTCCTTTTTCTCGTCCGCAAAGGTAACTAACTTATTTTGTTATTAAACAATAATGTTTTTTTAATTTGCTCTGCACGATAAAATTATCAAATAATTAGCAACCTGCGGTATTACTAACCTTTAAATATCAAACATTCTAAAAACATCATTATCAATTTTTTATAATTATACGAAAGGGTTTGTGTAGTAGTGGAGGGGTTAGATTTACTTGTTTCCTTTAGCCCTGTTATGGGTTCTACACAACATTTCACAATTCGAAATATCAGTTTTTCCGTCTTTACTCCAAGCTGTTACATGGTCAGCATCCATTTCTTTAATTTTATAAATTCTGGTCTTATTAGAATTATTACCAAATGCACATAGTGGACAATTTGATACTCCTTTTTCCTTTGCTTCATTAGTTTGTTTTGTGTAAACAGCTTTTTTAGTTGCTTCATCAAAAACTCTAACATTAAGTAATTTGGTGTCATTTAAACTTCCAAGAATATATTCAAAAATACCTTTACGATTTTTAATATAAGGGTCTGCATATAATTCTTTTACTTGCTCAGAAACCTTTTTAGGGTCATAAGGTTGCTTTTTATATTTTTCATATAATTCGCCCCATTTTTGACCTTTCATTTCCGCTTCAACATCAATGAATATCGCAGAAACCCAATCTATAACAGTTGTAAAATAGGTTTTCAATTCATTTATATTTTTATCATACCGATGTAAACTCATATAAGGAACAACATCTCCTTTGCTTACCCATTCTAAAGCTCTTTCTAAAAAATCTTGCCTATTTGCACTACCCAAAATATAGGCACTCCATTTTTGGATATTAGAATTTTGACTATTGCTAAATTCTTCTTTAGCTAAAGTTACAAATGGTCCAGAAAAAACAGCGTTATTTATTTCTTGACTGTTTAGTGGAACACCTACAATATTGATTGTACGAAACCAATTCTTAATTTCAGGCTCAGTCCCTTGGCACTTATAAATAAGTAATGGTGTATTAAGAATAAAATCTTGTTTGCTTTTTGCAATACCGCTAAAATACTGCTCCATTCCATTTTCATCTTTTATTGCAAACTTGTTAGTTACGTAGCGTCCAATACTTGTGATTCTTTGCTGACCATCTAAAACCTCTAAATTATCATCACTAACTTTATTAAAATAAATTAAGCCAAGCGGATAACCCTTTAAAATAGATTCGATTACAGCAACATCTTTTTTGCCGTCAGCATAAATATAATTTCTTTGATACTCTGGCTGAATTGTCAATTTGCCTGAAAGCCCAAATAAACCCTTTCCTTCAAGTTCATTATAAACAAAACCATCGCAAATGTCAGCAACTGTTATATCTGTTTTTAAAGTTGTGTTCATTTTTTATGTTTAATAAATATTCTTTGGTACTTTGATTGTACCATTCTACCATATTTGTTTATGAAATAGTTTTTACGACCATCGTTACCTACCACATTTGCATTTCCATTTGTTTTTCCACCAGAAGAGCCTGTCTTTTCTCCGTTTTGTTTAACTTCCCAATAGTCATTATATGTTTTTGTGTCAGGGACAGCATCATGACAACCTCTTTGTGTTAATCCTAAAATCTCAAATTGCTCTGGATTATACTTGGTTAAAAAACTAATTGGAACACCCATTACACCATCATAATCGCTTGGAATTGCATCAGTAAAAGGAATTTCTATAGCGTCATAGTTGTCATATTTAACGTATTCTTTACCTCTAACCTCTTTATGCTTGCTGAATTTTATATTGTCGTCTATAGTCATTAATGACAATGGTTGGTGTCTTCTGCCGTGTTCAAGATTTGTGTACCATCCAGTACCAGCAACACTAATCATTTTTTTTCCGTTGTCGTCAACATTTACTTCTGTTCCACTTAATTTGTAATCGTCAGGTACATAAAATGTCATATTTTTTCCATTAACCCTTCTATTAAATCTATTACCTGTCCACATTTTGTTAGCCATTATCAAAGGGAATACCTCTTTGTATGATATTGCGTTCATATTCCCAATAATCACAAACTTTTTATTCGTCGTGGTAACCCAAGCTAAAAACTCTCTAAAAAGAGAAAAAGGCGGATTTGTAATAACAATATCTGATTCGCCTCTTAGCCTTTTTATTTCATCACTTTTAAAATCTCCATCACCAGTTAAATATTGCCATTCTAAATCATTTACATCAATCACACCATCTCCAGTTTTATCTCTTGTAAGTGTGAATATTTTGCCTTTTATTCTTGTTTTTTGCTCATCAAATTGTGGGTCGTTTACTTCAAAAAGTGTCGGTTGATAACTTGACTTATAGTTTTTACTTTCAACGGCATAGCTCGTGCTTATTAGTTTTTTAAGCCCAAACCTTTCAAAATTTTGAGCAAAGAATTTAGTAAAATTACTCCACTCTGGATCATCACATGGCAATAAGATAGTTTTTTCACGAAATATATTTTCGTCAAATTCCAAGTATGCTGACATTTCTTTTTCAATGTCAAGATATTGAGTGTAAAATTCATCCTTCTTCGCATTTTGTGCGTTAGTCATAGTTGGAATTGGCATCTTCTATTTATTCTTTTTTGTTTTAATGTTAATGTTTTTCAGAATGGTGGCTTTTCGTTTTTCCCAATGCTCTACAACATCGCAAACATACCAAATTCTGTATATACAAACTTTACTAGTTCGGTATTTTCAATTTAGCAAAAATACATAATATTTTAAATAACGCTAATAAATAAAGGTAAATTCCGCTACCGCCATAAGTATCAAACATCAAATTACCTTACGATTCATTTTAAAAAAATTTAGAATATTTACAATACCTACCGATAAATCTTGAGCAATTTTTTTAAAAAAAACTTCTAAAACAAATACTTTTGTACTACGTCTTTTAATTCATAAAAAAGCATTAATTTTACGGAAAAAAAATTAAAAACAATTAGGCTACAATAAAGAAGTAAATGATATTATGGAAAATTTACAAGCGATAAAGCAGCGTTTTGGTATTATTGGCAATAGTTTACATCTAAACAGAGCTATAGAAAAAACCATTCGAGTAGCGGCGACAGATATTTCAGTTTTAGTTATAGGCGAAAGTGGCGTAGGGAAAGAGAGTATTCCGAAGATTATACATCAGCTATCGCATCGAAAACACTCAAAGTATATTGCAGTTAATTGTGGAGCTATTCCAGAGGGAACCATAGACAGCGAGTTGTTCGGACACGAAAAAGGTTCTTTTACAGGTGCAATTCAAGACAGAAAAGGATATTTTGAAGTTGCTGACGGTGGCACAATTTTTTTAGACGAAGTAGGAGAACTGCCACTTACCACTCAAGTCCGACTACTACGTGTTTTAGAAAATGGAGAATTTATAAAAGTAGGCTCATCAAAAGTGTTAAAAACTAACGTAAGGGTTGTTGCTGCTACTAATATGAACATTCATAATGCGATAGGGAATAATAATTTTAGAGAAGATTTGTATTATAGATTAAGCACTGTTGAAGTTCATTTGCCAGCTTTAAGAGAACGAAACAATGACATACATCTGTTGTTTAGAAAGTTTGCATCCGATTTTGCACAAAAATATAGAATGCCTATAATTAGATTAGACGAAGATGCGGTAAAAGTATTGCTAAACCATCATTTTCCGGGAAACATTCGTCAGCTAAAAAATTTAGTAGAACAAATATCAGTTATTGAAGAAAAGAGAATGATATCGGCATCGATATTGAGACAATATTTGCCTAATAACAGCACTAACCTTCCGTCTAAAATTATGAATAAAAAAGAAGGTAATTTTTCTTCAGAACGAGACATTATGTATAAGTTATTATTTGACATGCGTAGCGACATTAACGATTTAAAGAAACTTACTTTAGACTTATTAAAAAATGAAAATAATATAGAAGAAGCAGAAAAAAATAGTGATCAATTAATAGAGAAATTATACGGAACGTCAAAATTAAAAGAACATAATATTGACTTTATAAACATTCCTCAAGACACAGATTCTTCAAAAAAAGATTATGAGATAATAGATGCTGTAGAAGAATACAAAGGTTTATCTTTGCAAGAAAAAGAAATTGAAATGATAAAAAAATCTTTAGAAAAAAATAATAATAAACGCAAACTGACGGCTAAAGAATTAGGCATTTCAGAACGAACATTATACAGAAAAATTAAACAATACAATTTATAATTAATGTTGAATAGATTAGTGTTATTATCTTTATCTTTAGGTGTTTTAATGCTTTTTAATAGGTGTGGAGCTTATTCTTTTACAGGAGGAAGCACAGGTAGTGCAAAAACATTACAAGTGGATTTTTTCCCAAATCGAGCGTCATTGATAGAGCCGATTTTAAGCCAGCGTTTTACTCAAGAGCTACAAGATTTGTTTACTCGCCAAACCAATTTGACTTTAACAGAATCGAATGGCGACTTATATTTTAGTGGCGAAATTATTGACTATAGGATTGCACCGATGACTGCTACTTCTAATCAAACTTCGGCTCAAAATAGATTAACCATTACTGTTAATGTTAGGTTTGAAAATAAATTAGAAGAGAAGGATAATTTTGAAAAAACATTTTCATTTTATTCGGACTTTGATGCTAATGTACAGTTGTCGGGCAGTGTATTAGAGTCTGCTTTAGATGAAATTTTAGAAAGAATAATACAAGATATATTTAATTCATCAGTTGCTAAATGGTAATTTCAGAATTTATAGACATATTAAAGGAAAAACGAAGCATACAACAATCGGAAACCGAAAAGTTGAAAATTGTAATAGAAGAGTTTCCGTACTTTCAGGCGGCAAAAATAATGTATATAAAAGGACTAAAAAACCAAGACAGCTTTAAATACAATAATGAGCTAAAAATTACTTCTGCTTATACTACAGACAGGGCAGTTCTTTTTGATTATATAACGGCAAAAGATTTTAACGACAAGGATAATATGCGTGTAGATGTTTTAGATAAAAAGCCTAACACTGACGAGCTTTTGTCTAGCTTTAAGAAAGAGGAGGAAGCCACTAAAATAAAGGAAGAGCTAAAAATTGGTAAGCCTATTTCTTTTTCAGCTTCGGACAGCTATTCTTTTAACGAGTGGTTGCAATTAAGTACGCATAAAGTTATAGGCAAAAAATTAGAAGAAAGCAGAAATAAAACTTATAAAAAAGAAGATTTAGTTGATAAATTTATAGAAAACAATCCAAAGATAAAGCCTTTATCGGAGGGTAAAAAAATTTCAGTTTCAATTGATGAAATAAAACAAGATACCGAGCTAATGACAGAAACATTGGTAAAAGTTTATTTAGAACAGAATAAATTTAGCGAAGCAATAAAAGCATACCGCATTTTAACTTTAAAATATCTAGAAAAAAGTGTTTTCTTTGCAGATCAAATTAAAAAAGTACGAATATTACAAAAAAACAAATTATGAATTATACAGCATTTTTAGTTCTAATTATAATTGTAGCTGTCGCATTAATATTGATAGTTATGGTACAAAATCCGAAAGGTGGTGGTCTATCTTCTTCATTTGGAGGCGGTGGCACACAATCGTTGGGAGGTGTACAAAGCACTAATAATTTTTTAGACAGAGCAACGTGGACATTAGCTATAACTATGTTTTCTTTAATTTTGTTAGCAAATTTTTCAATTTCGAGAAACGAGGATAGTGATTTTCAAGTAGAAGAAACTATAGAAGAAGCAGAATCTAATAATCTGTTGCTTAAAAACCCCGCTCCAGTTGAGAAAAGCAATAATATATCTGTTGATAGTCTAAAATAATTTTACAACTTTATAAAAACACTTCGGAATAAGAGTGACATATTGACGTTTTTAATAACCTTGCAATAATTTTAAAATTAAATAAACGTAAAAATGTCAGTTTTATGGTAGTGGCATAATTTCTGAAATTTAGACACAGAATTAATAAAAATTTAAAAAATAATTTAAAAAAAATTTAAAAAAATGGAATTAAAGATTAAACCTTTAGCAGATAGAGTTCTAGTAGAGCCTGCACCTGCTGAAACCAAAACGGCGTCTGGGCTAATTATACCAGACAATGCAAAAGAAAAGCCTCAAAAAGGAGTTGTAGTTGCAACTGGAAATGGAAAAAAAGACGAGCCTTTAACAGTAAAGGTCGGCGATACAGTTCTATACGGTAAATATGGAGGCACTGAATTAAAATTAGAAGAAAAAGAGTATTTAATGATGCGAGAAAGTGATATTTTAGCAATCGTATAAATATATGTTTTTTTCGGATTTAAAACATTGATAAAAAAAATTAATTAACAACAACTTTTAGCTATAAACAAATAGCTAAACAAAAAATTTTAATAAAAATGGCAAAAGATATAAAATTTGATATTGAAGCTAGAAATGGATTAAAGCGTGGAGTAGATGCTTTAACAAATGCAGTAAAAGTAACTTTAGGACCTAAAGGAAGAAATGTAATAATTTCAAAATCTTTTGGAGCTCCTACGGTAACTAAAGACGGTGTTACTGTTGCAAAAGAAGTAGAATTAGAAAATGCGTTAGAAAATATGGGTGCTCAAATGGTAAAAGAAGTTGCATCTAAAACTAATGACTTGGCTGGAGATGGAACGACTACAGCTACGGTCTTAGCACAATCAATCGTAAATGAAGGGTTAAAAAATGTAGCTTCAGGTGCAAACCCTATGGATTTGAAACGCGGAATAGACAAAGCCGTTAGTGTGATAGTTGAAGATTTAGAAAAACAATCGCAGCAAGTCGGAGATTCTTCAGAAAAAATAAAACAAGTTGCAGCTATTTCGGCTAACAACGACGAGGTTGTGGGCGATTTAATTTCAACTGCCTTTGCTAAAGTCGGCAAGGAAGGAGTTATTACAGTAGAAGAAGCCAAAGGAATGGACACTTATGTAGATGTTGTAGAAGGAATGCAGTTTGATAGAGGCTATTTGTCTCCTTACTTCGTTACAGATACCGATAAAATGATAGCTGATTTAGAAAATCCGTATATTTTATTATTTGACAAAAAAATATCTAACCTACAGGAAATTCTACCTATATTAGAGCCAGTAGCTCAATCTGGAAAGCCTTTATTGATTATTGCAGAAGATGTTGATGGTCAAGCATTAGCTACTTTAGTGGTAAACAAATTGCGTGGAGGATTAAAAATTGCTGCTGTAAAAGCACCTGGTTTTGGCGACCGTAGGAAAGAAATGTTAGAAGACATTGCTATTTTAACTGGCGGTACGGTAATTTCTGAAGAAAGAGGTTTTTCATTAGAAAATGCAACTTTAGACTTATTAGGAACTGCAGAAACTGTAACAGTAGATAAAGACAATTCTACAATTGTAAATGGAGCTGGAGATTCAGAAGCTATAAAAGCAAGGGTAAATCAAATAAAATCACAAATTGAAGCTACAACGTCAGATTACGATAAAGAGAAGCTACAAGAACGTTTAGCTAAATTGGCTGGAGGAGTAGCTGTGTTGTATGTAGGTGCAGCTTCAGAAGTAGAAATGAAAGAAAAGAAAGATAGAGTTGATGATGCTTTAAATGCTACAAGAGCTGCCGTAGAAGAAGGAATAGTTGCAGGAGGCGGAGTTGCTTTAGTTAGAACAAAAGAAGTTTTAAAGAACCTACCAACAAATAATTTGGATGAAACTACGGGTGTGCAAATCATAAACAGAGCAATTGAAACACCGTTAAGAATAATCGTTGAAAATGCTGGGGGAGAAGGACCAGTTGTAGTTAACAAGGTTATAGAAAATGAAAAAGATTTTGGTTATGATGCTAAATCTGATAAATATGTAAATATGTTAGATGCGGGAATAATAGACCCTAAAAAAGTAGCACGTGTTGCTTTAGAAAATGCAGCCTCTGTTGCAGGTATGATTTTGACAACGGAATGCGCTTTAGTTGATATTAAGGAAGACACTCCTCCAGTAGCACCTCCAATGGGTGGTGGTGGAATGCCAGGAATGATGTAATAGCATACTAGCAAAATGAGTTCTTTCTTTTATTGAGAGAAAATATATTCTAAAAAACCGATAGTAAATTTTTATTATCGGTTTTTTTAGAACAAAAGCCTATCTGCTGGTTTTATTTTATCCCATTTTAAATCTGAAAGTATAGAAGATTTTATACCTATAAAAAAAGTGTATGAAGTGTTTGTGCCAAACGGAACCCAGTTGAAGTTAAGCCTCCAGCTATCTAAATCTCTTGAAAAACTTAATCTCGTAAAAGTAAATCCTCCATCTTTAATATCATAACCGGAAGAAAAACCTGTTTTCCATTTTGGTGTTAACTCTATATTGCCGCTAAACATAATGCTATGAGAAGTAATTTTTCCTGGGTCAAATCCGTTATTAGAATAATTTCCAGAATAGGCAAAATTTATATTCCAAGGAATAACAGCCCGGTATAATTCTGTTTGCTTTTTTTTATTTTCTGAATCATCTTCATTATTATTTGAACTAAAATCATTAGTTTGGTTTATAATATTTGCACCAATAACGTCAGTAAAATCTTGAGCTCCGTTGCCACTATTTGTTGTTTGCTTGTCCTTATTGTTTTTATCAAAAGATGAGTTAGAAATAGAATAATTTGCTGTTAAATTAGCATTTGCTAACCTAAAAATATTTGGATTAAATTGATTAATTTTTGTAATTGAGCCAGAAGACGATTTAACTACCTTATATGGGTCTAAAGCTCCGCCTAAATTTAGAGCTAACTTATCTTTAAAAAGCCTTACTCCAGCAGTAAACCTAACGTTAGACCATCGTAAGCTGTCAGCTGCAATATTATAAGAAGTGCTAAAGTTTAAGTTGTTAAGAATAGTTATTTTTTCGTCTTCTTCGTCGCTATCAGGGTCTTTAGGTCTAACCTTTGCTTCTATAACGTTATTTAAAGATATTCCTATTGAATTACTAACTCCAGAGGAAGGTGTTCCGTATATTCCTTCATCGAAAACGGTATAGTCTAACAAATCGTCTGGGGATGGGCTTTGTTGTACTTGCTTCAAATATTTGCTTTTAAAATCAGGTCTATAAGAATATGATATAGAGGGTCTAAAGGTATGTCTTATAGCTTTTAGCCTTCCTTTTTTAAAATTAAAAGTTCCGTAAATATTTGTAGATAAAGAAGCTCCAGTGTTGTATTGTCTAAAAGATTTAAAGCCGTTAAAAGTTTTTGTTACTACTTCGTCATTAATTTCGTCATATTCTTTTTGTATATAATTAAAGTTCCATACTTCGCTATAATTTATGCTCGGACTAAGCGTAAGATATTTAAGTACCTTTATATTAGTGCTTGTTCCTGTTCTATGTTGCATACCAGATTTGGCAGTTTTAAACATTTCGCTTGTAAAAAACTCGTCTTCTGTTGTGTTTATTAAATATTGGCCTTGTAAAGTGTAATTAAAGCCCATTTTTTGAATGGGTGTTTTTTTTATATTGCCTTTTCCGGCGAAAGGAAATATTCTATTCATATTAACTGTAAGCGAAGGCAAAGTCATTGAAATAGTTTCTGTATTAGTATTCTGTTGGTGTGTAAGGGTAAGGTTCATATTAAATGGAGTTCCGACAAAATTTTTACTGTAATTAATAGAAGAGTTAAAAGTATTAGTTTGAGTTTGCGGAATATTACGCTGATTTAAAGACTCTCTAAAAAATCTACTAGATCCAGCGTTTACAGAAGCAGAAAAGTTAGAGTTAGGGCTTGCTTTTGAGTCTTGTCTATGAGACCATCTGATATTATAATTACTTCTTTTACTATAGTTTTCAAAACCCCTAATTCCGAAAATAGTGTTTTCTATATTAAAACTAAAACTACCGTTAAACCTGTACCTTTTTCGATAGTTAGAACTCAATCGTAATCCCCAGCTACTATTAGAATACAGATCTCCGAGAACTGTTAAGTCAAAATAGTCGCTAATTGCAAAATAATATCCGCCATTTTGAAATCCGATTCCTCTATCGCTACTTCCGGTATCAAAAGCAGGTATCAAAAAACCTGAAGTTTTAGTTTCTGTTAAAGGAATATACGCAAATGGCAGAAATAAAGGAGTCGGTACGTCAGCGATATGAAGGTCGCTAAATCCTACTACTATTTTTTTTTTAGGGACTAATTTAGCTTTTTTAGTAGCAATATAATAGTCGGGGTTTTTTTTATCGGATGTAGTAAATTTTATTCTACCTATATACACGGTTGAATCGTTTACTCTTTTAGTTTTTTCACCGTAAGTGAACATTTCACCTTGCTTGGTTTTTAAGCCATAAATTAAAGCTTTCTCACTTTTAAAATTATATAAAATAGAATCTTGCTCCGATTCTTGTCCTCCATTTTTAAATATTGGGCGTTGCACATACGCCGTACTATCTATAATTCCCTTTGCAAATACAGTATTTTTTTTGTAGTCTATTACTATAATTCCTGCTTTTAAATCAATATCGGTGTAGGTTACTTTAGCTTCGTTGTAGAGGGTAACGGTCTTGTTTTTAGAGTTTTGTATTATATAGTCTTTAGCAATATGCACTATTAAGTCTTCTAAAGATTCTTTTGGTTTTATGCTATCTTTAGATATAGTGTCAGTTTTTTTTTGGGCTAAAAGGTGTTTTTTATTTATAAGTAAAGTGTCGTTTGCTTTAGAAATAACAGAGTTTTTTTTTGTAAAATTGCTCTCTTGTGAGAAGTATGTTTCTGTAAAAAGCATACCACAAAAAATAAGTATGTATGATAAATTTTTTTGCAATGCTATAAGTACTATTTTTGTATTTGATTAAAAATAAAAATAAAGCGAGTAAAGTACCAAATTATAAAATGTCAAAATTAGTTAATTTTTTGTTGATACAATATCAAGAAAATTTAAAGTTTAAAATAACCCCAACATTTTTATTTATTTTTTTCAATATTTTAGTTTTGTTAACTAATTCGGCAGGGTTGTTTTCTCAGAGAAATTATGTTGTAGTTTTAGATGCTGGTCACGGAGGCAAGGATAGTGGTGCTAATAGCAATGGTTATATAGAAAAAGACATAGTCCTTAAAGTTGCCAAAATAACAGGAAAAGCTCTTTCTAAAGAAGAAGATATAAATGTAGTTTACACCAGGCATGACGACGTATTTATAGATTTATGGAGAAGAGGTGAAATTGCTAATAACGCAAAAGCAGATTTGTTTGTTTCTATCCACTGTGATGCGTCTAGATATAATAAGAAAGCCTACGGAGCAAGTACTTTTGTTTTAGGGTTAAAAGGTAATAAGAAAAATTTAGAAATAGCAAAAAGAGAAAATGCGGTTATTCTTTTAGAAGATAGATATAGTGAAAAATATTCTGGGTTTGACCCAAATTCTGTAGAAACAGTTATTGGATTATCTTTGTTACAGGAGGAAAATTTAGACAAAAGTCTGGCTATTGCTGTTTTAATTCAGAATAATTTTGTTAAGAAACTTTCTAGAAATGATAGAAAAGTAAGGCAAGCTAATTTTCAAGTTTTAAGAGAAACGATTATGCCTAGTGTTTTGGTTGAGTTAGGTTTTTTGACAAACAAAAAAGAAAGTCGGTACTTAAATTCTAGTAGAGGTCAAAAACAATTAGGGAACGCTTTAGCAAAAGCGATTTTGAGTTATATAGACAATTTAAAAATAAATACAATAAACAAAAAAAAGTTTAAAAATAATGGCAATATTGAATATAGAATTCAGATAGCCTCTGGTAAAAGAAAAATATCTACAAGAGCAAATTATTTTAAAGGTTTAAAAGGAGTTGTACGAGTTAAAATTAATTATTTATATAAATATTATTACAGAAACACTTCTGATTATAATGAAGCAAAAAAGCATTTAGAGGAAGTAAAATCAAAAGGATTTAATTCAGCTTTTATTGTAGCTTTTGCTAATGGAAAAAAAATACCTGTTCAAGAAGCAGTTAAAATACAATATAATTAGTTTCAAGGTTGAAACTATTAAAATAATTAGTTTTTTTAAAATAAAAAATAGTAATATTACCGTCAAAATAATATAAGTTATTATGTCTAAAGAAATAAGAACAGGAGTTGTGGCCGTGATTACAATCATTCTTTTTATATGGGGCTACAATTTTTTAAAGGGTCAAAGTTTTTTAAACACTAACAAACGATATTTTAGAGTTGAATACAGCGATGTTGAAGGTTTAAGCGAGTCAAGCTTAGTTACTATTAACGGCTTAAAGGTTGGAAAAATCGATGATATTCAGTTTCATAAAGAAAAAATTGGGTACTTAATAGTTGTGTTTACAGTAGAAGAAGATATACGGTTTTCTAAAAAAAGCATAGTAAAGATACAGCCTTCGAGTCCTTTCGGAAGCTCAAATTTAGCTATTATACCAGAGTATAAAGGTGAGCTTGCAGCGTCTGGTGATTTTCTGAAAGGAGAAAAAGAGGTAAGTTTACTTACATCAATAGGCGAACGATTAGACCCTATTCAATCAAAATTAGAGAACGCAATAGTAAGTGCGGATACTTTATTTAACAACTTAAATAATATTTTAGACTTAAAAACTCAAAGCAGCTTAAAGACTTCTATTAAGACATTAGAATATACGTTGAATGAGGTAAACAAAACTATAGCGGTTATTAACGAAGCTGTAAATTCTACTTCTACGGATTTAAAAGAAAGCCTCAAAAACACAAGACATATAACAGAAAATATTTCTAAAATTTCTGATACAATTGCAAACTCCAACTTGGGTGATGTTATTAAAAAAGCCGAACTTTCTTTAAGTTCTATTGATACACTTTTAAAGAATATAAATAAAGGCAAAGGATCGATGGGCAAACTGGTAAATGACGATGCTTTGTATAACAATTTAACATCTACCTCAAAAGAATTAGAAGAACTATTAAGAGATATAAAATTAAATCCTAAAAGATTTGTACATTTTTCATTGTTTGGAAGAAGGCAAAAAAGATACGAACCAAGTGAGAATAGTGAGAATAACGAGGATAAAAATTTAGAAGAGAAATAAACTATATTAAAGTAATGGAATATTTACAGAATATATTTTTTGCAATTATCTTAACAATAGGTGTAGGGTTTTTTGTTTTAAACATCAAAAAGCTTTACAGAAATATTAAGCTAGGAAAAAGTATAAACAGAAAAGACAGAAAATTTGAAAGGCTAAAAAACATGTTGATGGTTGCTTTTGGTCAATCTAAAATGGTAAAAAAACCTTTTTCAGGTCTGTTACACGCCATCGTTTATATTGGCTTTATAATTATAAACATTGAAATTTTAGAAATTATTATAGACGGATTGTTCGGAACACATAGAGTTTTTATAAATTTATTTGGAATTTCATTTTATGGCTTTTTAATAGGAACGTTTGAAATTTTAGCCATATTAGTAATCGCATCTGTGCTTATTTTTTGGATAAGGAGAAACATTATAAATATTAAGCGTCTAACAAGCAAAGAGTTAGAAGGTTGGCCTAAAAATGACGGAAACTATATTCTTTATTTTGAGTTAATGTTGATGACACTATTTTTAGTGATGAACGCAACAGACACATATTTTCAAAAATTAGAATCTGGAAATCTTGTAAGTACTTTTTTAGTTCCAATATTTCAAATATTTTCAATAGAAACAATTAGCATGATAGAAAGAGTTTCGTGGTGGACTCATATTATTGGAATATTGTTTTTTTTAAACTATCTATATTACTCTAAACATTTACATATTTTATTGGCTTTTCCGAACACTTATTACGCAAACTTAAATCCGAAAGGACAGCTCGATAATTTAAAGTCTGTTACAAAAGAAGTGAAATTAATGCTAAATTCGGATAGCACAACAGCAGATGAAGAATTAGGGGAAACTCCTATTGAAAAATTTGGAGCTTCGGACGTAACAGACTTAAATCAAGTGCAGTTACTTAATGCTTATAGTTGTACGGAATGTGGTAGATGCACGGCTTCTTGCCCTGCAAATTTAACTGGCAAAAAATTATCTCCTAGAAATATAATGATGAAAACTCGCGATAGGGTAGAAGAGGTAGGTATAAATATAGATAAAAACAAAGGACATTTTAAAGACGATGGTAAAAAATTGATAAATGACTATATTACTCCAGAGGAAATATGGGCTTGTACGAGTTGCAATGCTTGTGTAGAAGAATGTCCTATAAATATAGATCCTCTATCTATTATTATTGATTTGAGAAGATATTTGGTTATGGAAGAAAGCTCAGCTCCTCAAGAATTAAATATAATGATGACAAACATTGAAAACAACGGAGCGCCATGGCAGTATAGTCAACAAGATAGATTGAAATGGATAGACGAAAAATAAACGGAAAAATTATTTAAAGAGCAATACAACTAAAAAAAATTAAGGGAAAATGATTGTTCCAACGATGAGTGAGTTAAAGTCGAAAGGACAAAAACCTGATGTGCTGTTTTGGGTAGGTTCGGCAGGTAGTTACGACGATAGGTCAAAGAAAATATCTAGAGCTTTTGTAAAAATTTTACATCAAGCAAAAGTTAATTTTGCCGTTTTAGGTGAAGAAGAATCATCAACTGGAGATCTTGCAAAAAGATCTGGAAATGAATTTTTATTTCAAATGCAAGCAATGATGAATATACAATTGCTAAATGATTATAATATAGAAAAAATAGTTACCTGCGATCCACACTCGTTTAATACTTTAAAAAACGAATATCCCAGTTTAGGTGGAAACTATGAAGTTTATCATCATACAGAATATATAAATAATCTGATTATTCAAAATCGTTTAAAAATAAATGACACAAATCTAAAAGGTAAAAGAATAACATTTCACGACCCTTGTTATTTAGGAAGAGCAAACGAAATATACAATTCTCCTAGAGATTTAATTAAAAGGTTAGGGGTGGTTTTTATAGAAATGAAGCGACATAAGTCAAACGCTTTATGCTGTGGTGCTGGTGGAGCACAAATGTTTAAAGAGCCTGAAAAAGGAAATAAAGACATTAATGTTTTACGAACAGAAGATGCATTAAAAACCAAGCCTAATATAATTGCAACTGGTTGCCCTTACTGCAATGTAATGATGACCGATGGTGTTAAATTTAAGCAGAAAAATGATGAAATTTTAATTAAAGACATTGCTGAATTAATTGCAGAAGCTAACGACTTGTAAGTATTAAGACCGTTGCAAGGCTAAAAGACTAGTAAAATTAGAAGTTTTTATTATATCACAAAACAGCTAACTTATTGTATTTCAAACTTTTATGTTTTTAGTTGTTATTTTTTCAAATATATAGATAACGTTCTTTACTGAAAATCAATTACTTAACCTTGCAACGGTCTTGTATTTATAAAACAACAATATTTTATAGAAATAAAATTGGTGTAAAGATTAATTTTATATTATTTTCGCAAAAATTTTTTTTATGTTGAAACTAAATTTTAAAGCAGTAAATAATTTTATATTACTGATTTTTTTATTGGTTAATTTTGCTTCATGTGTTTCAAGACAAGATATTATTTACTTTCAAAATGACAAAATTATTAATAAAAAAAGTCTAATAAACTATAATACAACAATTAAACCTGATGATGTATTACAAATAGTAATATCTGCTTTAGATGTTGAATCTGCAAGACCTTTTAATTTAAGCCCCCAGCGGTCTCAAAACGTTAATTTTGCTGGGCAGCAAATTCAAGGATATTTGGTTGATAATTTAGGTGAGATTGATTTTCCAGTTTTAGGTAAATTAAAAGTTGGAGGTTTAACTAGATATGAGGTTATTGAAATGCTAAAAAACAGACTTTCTCCTGATTATTTAAAAAACCCTAACATTAATTTTAGGATAATAAATTTTAAAATAAATGTTCTAGGTTCGGTAAAAAGACCTGGTAGTTATAATATTCAAAGTGAAAGAATTTCTGTTTTAGATGCGATAGCTTTAGCGGGTGATTTAACAATTTCTGGTCAAAGAAAAGGTGTTATAGTAATCAGAGAGGAAAATGGTATAAAAACAGAGTATAAATTAGATTTGCGTTCAAAAAAAACATTTAAGTCTCCTGTTTACTATTTACAACAAAATGATGTTGTTTACGTAACCCCTAATTACGCTAGTATTCAATCTGCATCTTCAAATACGAATACTAGATTATTTTTTTCAATAACTAGTTTGCTAATAGCAATAATAACTCTAATAATTAGACTATAATGCAAAACACTGATAGCTATAATACAAATAATAAAAAAGGCGTAGTTAGCTTAAGTTTAAGAGATGAAGTAGAAAAATATTTATATCATTGGAAGTGGTTTTTATTATCATTAGCTGTTTTATTAGGCACAGCTTATATACATTTAAGGTATTCTACAAACATTTATTCAGCTAGGTTATCCATAATGATTAAAGATAATTTAAAATCTGGTATTTCAGAAGAATTAAAAGTGTTTGGAGATTTAGGAATAGTTGGCAATGAATCAAGTAATAATCCAGATAATGAGATAGAAATATTAAAATCAAGAAAAATTATAGGTAGAGTCGTTGATAGCTTAAATTTAACTGTTTTATACAAACAAAAGGGTAAAATAAAAGACTCTTACATTTATGATTATAGCCCAATTAGAGCTTCTCTTGTTTCTAAAGATGTTACTCAAACTAAAAAAAGTATTACAATAAAACTTAGTGATTTTAATGATAAATCATACTCGTATAGCATTTTAAATAGTGAAGAACAAGTCTATTCAAAGCGTAATTTTAATGAAATTCTAAGAACAGAGGCAGGTAATTTTAATATAGAATATAAATCTATAGATACTAAACTTATAGACATTAATGAACTTACAGACGGTAACATTGAAATTACAATAACGGATAGAGATGCCACTATTAGTAGATATATTAGTAGATTAGAAATTGAAGCTGCAAATGACTTCTCTTCAGTTTTATTTTTAACGTTAAATAGTCCTGTTAAGAGAAAAGCAGAAGATTTTTTAAATGAATTAGTAAAACAATATAATTTAGATGCTATACATGATAAAAATAAAATACATATAAAAACTATAAACTTTATAGATGACAGGCTAGAAATTGTAGGAAAAGATTTATCAAAAGTTCAAGATAACATAAAAGAGTTTAAAACTAAATCAGGGTTTGTAGATTTACCTAGTGAGGGTAGTTTATTTCTAAATAAACTACTTGAAAGTAATTCAAAGATTATTGAAATACAAACGGAATTAAAGTTTGCAAACACTATAAAAAAGTCTATTAATGATGTAGATAATTTGTATGAAGCACTACCTAACAATATAACTTTTTCAAATAGCTCAGCTTCAAATTTAGTTGCTGAATATAACAGCCTTATTTTAACTAGACTAAAAACAATTGTCGATGCTGGTAATAAAAACCCTAGCTTAATAGATTTAGATTTACGAATTAAAACGATAAAAGAAGCACTATCCAAGACTTTAAGTAATCATACTTCATCTCTAGAACTTAAGTTGATGGCTCTCAACAAAGAACAAATTAAATTTAGTAATAAAAAATCTATGATTCCTGTTTTTGAAAGGAGTTTTATAGACATCATAAGGCAACAAGAAATTACTTCTAATCTATATACATATTTATTAAAGAAAAAAGAAGAAATATCTATTTCACTAGCTGTTACTGTACCAAATGCTAAAATAATTGATGTTGCCTATGGGAATGATTTTCCCATTTCACCAAAAAAACCCGTAGTATATTTAATAGCATTATTTTTGGCACTTGCCATACCTTTTTCAATTATTTATCTTTATAATTTGTTAGATAATAAGTTTTATTCAAAAACAGATTTAGCAGAATTTTTAACTGCACCTATAATAGGCGAAATACCACAATTTAAAGGCAAGAAAAAAATTCTGACAGGTGAAGAAATAAGAACGAAAGTATCGGAGTCATTTAAAATATTAAAAGCTAGTTTAGAGTTTTATATGCCCAAAACAAAAGATAAAGGTAAATGTATGTTTATAACTTCTACTATAAGCGGAGAAGGCAAAACGATTATATCTATCAATTTAGCTATAACAATAGCTTTAACTGGTAAAAAAGTGCTATTGCTAGGAATGGATTTAAGAGCACCTAAAGTAACAGAATATTTTGGTACCCCTGACATGAAAGGAGTAACTAACTTTATTGTAGATGATAAAATTAAATTAGATGACTTAAAATTTTCAAGACCTGAAAGTTCAAATTTAAAAGTTATTTCATCAGGTCCAGTTCCTCCAAACCCTTCAGAATTACTTATGTCTAAAAGGGTTGATGAAATATTTACTAAAGTAAAAAATGAATATGATTATATAATAGTAGACACATCTCCCATTTATTTGGTAGCAGACACACTTTTATTTTCTAAAAACGCAGATATGGTCTTGTATATATGTAGAGCAAACTATTTAGATAAAAGAATGCTGTCAGTAGTTAATGATGCTTATGAAGAAAATAAATTAAATAATATTAAAGCTGTTTTAAATAGTAGTAGCTTTAGCAAAAATTATGGATATGGTGGATATGGTGGATATGGATATAATTATGCTTATTTAGAGGATAAAAAACCATGGTATAAAAAATAACTGAATAATTAATTTTTAAAGTATAGGAATTATTCTTTTAAGGCATATTTAGTTTACCCCAGCATTAATCTCAACCATAATAAACAAATTATACTTTAATTATTAAGCCGTCGTAAGCTAAAAAAACATTTTTAGGTAAAATTTTAGAAACCTCATCGTGAAGACCTAGCTTATGACTAATATGTGTAAGATAAGCCTTTTTAGGTTTTATTTCTTCAACAAAATTAAGTGCCTCCTCTAAATTAAAATGACTAGAATGTTCTTTTATTCTAATCGAATTTACAATTAAAACGTCTAAATTCTTTAACTTCAATTTTTCTTCCTTAGACACAAGTTTTACATCTGTTAAATACGCAACATTATTGAATCTATAAGCTGTTATAGGTAATTTACCGTGCATAACCTCTATTGGTACAACTTTTAAACCACTTACTTCAAATGGAGTTTTATCTATTATTTTTGGATATAATCTTGGAGCACCTGGGTGTCTTTTTTTTTCACAAAAGATATACTCATATCGTTTTTCTATATTTTTTAGCGTTCTTTTCTTTAAAAAAATTTTAATATTTTTGGCTTTATAACAATAAGCCCGTAAATCATCTATTCCGCCAACATGGTCTGCATGCTCATGGGTAAAGAAAACACCATTTAAAGTTTGTACGTTTTCGCGAAGCATTTGCTGTCTAAAATCTAAACTACAATCAACAGTATATACAACATTTTCCCAAGAAATAAGAATAGATGACCTCAATCGCTTGTCTTTAGCGTTTTTTGACAAACAAACTCGGTCGTTACAAGCAATCATAGGAACTCCGTGAGACGTTCCTGTACCTAAAAAAGTAATAGATAATTGATTTTTATTAGAAATCATGAATACAAAATTAATATAAAAAAATAGTCAGTAGCTTTTAATTTTATTAAATTTGTAATAAATTCAAAAAAAAATTATGGCAATTTATTTAAAAGGTGACCAAAAGATTAGTAGTGTACCGACTATTAAAAATAAAGCTTTAAAAATTAATTTAAACAGAGATATCTACGGCACTTTCTCTGAAATTGGTGCTGGACAAGAAACGGTAAGAAATTTTTTTAGAACTGGTGCAGCTTCAGGTACTATTGCAAAAGCGATGAGTGCTTATGACAAAGACTTTTCTGATGCAATTTATGGAGAAGAACACGACAAGCGTTATGTAACACAACATAGACTTCACAAAATGCTTGCCCATGAAATTGACTTAATTGAAGACAGATTAAGCCGGACTAAACACCCTGACAAACTATTTTTTAGCTATGCAAATACAGTTACTACGATTGATTTTGCAAAAAAATTTAAAGGACATGGCTGGGTCGGAATACGATTCCAATTAGACCCACTTGAGACATATAATGAAATTGTATTACACTTACGTTTTAAAGAAGTTAACGTTCGTTTACAACAAGAAACCTTAGGAGCTTTAGGCGTAAACTTAATTTATGGAGCGTTTTACCTTAATGATAATCCGAAAGAATTAGTAAAGTCTTTTTATGATAATTTGAGTAGCGATCAATTAGAAATTGACATGATTAGTTTTGTTGGCCCTAGGTTTATGTACGTTGATAACAGGCTGATGAGCTTACAATTGATTAAAAACAACATGACAGATGCCGTTATGTTTGGACCTAACGGAAACAACTTGCTTCCTGCACAAGTACTTTACAAAAAAAATATACTTGCCTTGCGAGGTAGTTTTAGACCAGTAACAAAAGTTAATATGGATATGTATAAAAATTCTAAAAAACTATTTTTTGCAGAAAATAAGGTCAGTGAAAAAAATACTCAAATTATCTTCGAAATTACCTTGAGCAATCTTACAGATAAGGGTAAAATTAATGAACGAGACTTTTTAGATAGAGCCGAGTTAGTATGTTCTTTGGGTCAAAATGTTATGATTACCAACTTTAAACAGTACTTTAAATTAGTAGAATACTTTAGTGAATTTACCAAAGAAAGAATGGGACTAACGATGGGAGCACAAAATCTTATTCAAATATTCGACGAACAATATTACCGAAATTTAAGTGGCGGAATATTAGAAGCATCGGGTAAATTATTTTATAGAGATTTAAAAATATATATGTACCCCTATTACAACCCTGCAACTAATGAATATACTAATAGCGACAATTTAAAAGTTCATCCAAGGATTAAAGACCTGTACAAATTTTTTAAAAAACACAATAAAATAATTGACATTACTGATTTTGATAAAGATATATTAAGTATTTTTTCACGTAATGTTTTAAAAATGATTTTAAATGGGGAAGATGGTTGGGAAGAAATGTTACCAGAAGGTATTTCTGAAATTATTAAACAAAGAAAGCTTTTTGGCTATTCTAAACCTATAGTAAGTTAGATAAAAAACACTTGTATAAAAAAACATATAAAATAAAGTAATTAATTAAAATTATCTTCTTAATTTTGATTCGAAAATAAACATATAAATTTTATAATATGGCATTAGAAATAACAGACGAAAAGTTTGAAGAATTAGTTTTAAAATCTGACAAACCAGTATTAGTAGATTTTTGGGCAGCCTGGTGTGGTCCATGTAGAACTGTTGCCCCAATAGTAGAAGAAATTCATAAAGAATACGAAGGAAAGGCTATTGTAGGCAAAGTTGATGTAGATTCTAATCAAGAATTTGCAGCAAAATACGGTGTTAGAAACATACCAACTGTACTAATATTTAAAAACGGAAAAATTGTAGATAAACAAGTAGGGGTTGCTCCTAAAAATGTTTATACCAGCAAAATAGACGCACACATCTAATAGTTTCTTTGATCTGTTGGTAATTTGGATTCACTTTTGTCGTTTTTTTATGTAAGCTGTCTGTATCCTTACTTATTTTAAGAACTCTGTCAACATCTCGTGTGCCTGAACTATTGAGCAACATCTTATCTATTTGAGACTTTATGCCAGGTTTACAAGCATTATAACTATAAGTTAAGTTCAATTAGTAAATGCGACTTTTACAGGAATAACTTTAATATAATTTATCGAAATAAAAATAAGGTAAAAAAAAATTGTCAAATTGCTATTGTTAATTTGTGTCTTAATTGTAAATTCGCTGTTGTTTTAATTTTAAAAATAAAATAATAACCTTATGAAACTTTGGGATAAAGGATATTCGATAGACAAGAAAATAGAACTTTTCACTATTGGAAACGACAGGAACATAGACCTACACATTGCAAAATATGACATTCAGGCTTCTTTAGCACACGCCGTTATGTTAGAAAAAACAGGGATTTTAACTTCCGAAGAGTTAAAAGAGTTAGAAAATGGCTTACAAGAATTGGCATACGACATAAAAAACAAAACATTTATCATTGAAGAAAATTTTGAAGATGTACATTCTAAAATAGAGTGGGAGCTTATACAAAAAATAGGAGAAGCAGGTAAAAAAATTCATACCGCGAGGTCTAGAAATGACCAGGTTCTAGCAGCACTTCAATTGTATTATAAAGATAATTTAAAACAAACTCACTCAAAAGTTAAAGCATTATTTGACACTTTACTTAATCTTGCGAATATTCATAAAAACAGACTATTACCAGGATATACACATTTGCAAATTGCTATGCCTTCTTCTTTTGGGTTATGGTTTTCTGCTTATGCGGAATTGTTAATAGACGACGTTTATATGCTAAATGCAGTTGCAAAAATTGTAGATCAAAACCCTTTAGGCTCTGCAGCAGGCTATGGCAGTTCTTTTCCTATCAAAAGAGAAATAACAACTAAAGAATTAGGGTTCAAGACATTAAAATATAATGTGGTTGCTTCGCAATTGGGCAGGGGAAAAAGCGAGCGTTCTATTGCTGCAGCTTTAGGCGGTTTGTGTAATACTTTAGCACGATTTGCAATGGATATATGTCTGTATATGAGCCAAAATTTTGAGTTTATTACATTCCCAGACCAAATGACAACCGGCAGTAGTATTATGCCACATAAAAAAAACCCAGATGTATTTGAATTAATAAGAGGAAAGTGTAATAAAATTCAGTCTTTACATTTAGAAATGATTCTAATTACCAACAACTTGCCTAGCGGATATCACCGAGATTTTCAATTGTTAAAAGAAAATATTATCAATGCTTTTGAGGATGTAAAGGATATATTAGATATTTTTAATTTTTCTATACAAAAAGTAATCATAAAAGCAATTGATATGAATGACGAAAAGTATAAATATTTATTTACGGTTGATAGCATAAATAGTTTGGTAGCAGAAGGAAAGAGTTTTAGAGAAGCCTATCGACAAGTTGGCGAACAAATTAAAGACGGAACTTATAAGCCTGATTTTACTAAAAAACATACTCATATTGGAAGTATTCACAATTTGGGATTAGATAGAATTAAAAGCAAGTTTCCGAAGTAGCTTTAGAGCGATTAATTTGTTAATATTTATTAATTTTGAACTTTAACTTTAAAAGCCAAAAAAAATGAATTTATCTAAAGAATTTAGTAATAAAAAAAAGCAGGAAGAAATTAAAAATTATATAGAAAAAGGTGCTATAGTTTTAGATGTAAGAACTTTAGAAGAGTGGAACGAAGGTCACTCGGAAAGAGCAGAGCATATAGTTTTAAATACGATTCCTAAAGAAATTGATAAAATAAAAATTTGGAACAAACCAATTGTAACTGTATGTAGATCAGGTAATAGAAGCGGTCAAGCGACTAAATTTTTATTAAATAAAGGTTTTGACGTTATTAACGGCGGATCTTGGCAAAACGTTGATAAATTTTTATAAAAACCAAAGTCTAATCCTACTTAACCGCTTATTAAGAATATTCAAAATTAAGCCTTGGTTTTTACAATAAAAGAAAGCTCAATAATATCGCTTATAAATTTATTTTTTAGATTGTCGAAGAATTTTTTAGAAGCATATTTTACATTAAAATCTGACCTATCTATATAAAAAACGTCGCTTTTAAAAGTAGTTATTCTGTCTTTCATACTAACTGAAGTCGGTATTGTTATACTTTTTTTAACGTCTTTAATTTTTAAGTTTCCGGTAACCATTAATTTTCCTTTTACTTCTTCAACTTTGGTAATTTCAAATTTTGAGGTAGGATAAACATTAACTTCAAAAAAATCTTTGCTTTTTAAGTGTCCCTCTAATTTAAGTGCAGTTTTACGGTCTTTTATATCTTTGTTATAAATAGAGTTCATATCGATAACAAAAGAACCTCCTTTTAATTTTCCGCTTTCTATTAAGATACTTCCGCTTTTTAATTTAACCGTGCCATCGTGAGAACCAGTAGGCTTTGAGCCTTTCCAGTTCAAAGTAGAAGCCATAGTATCTATATTGTTCAAAATTTTACTTGCTTTGACCTCAACGGCTTTTTTAACCATTGTTTTTTGCTTTTTCTCTTTACAAGACGATAAAAAAGCTACAAAGACAACAACTAATAATATTATTTTTCTCATTTTAGTTTGATTTAATGTTAGTATTTATATTTTTTAAAAACGGAGCAAATATATACTTTTATTTTAATTTGTGCAAAAAAATATTATGTGCTACCTTAAATCCGCCACTTACCTAAATTTTATTCTTTTTGAAGTTTACGAATAATTAATATACATTTGTAACCTAATTATAAAATTTTAAATGCTTGAGTCCCTTCCAAAAACCTTCATTTTCAAAATGCTTGAGAATTGTAATTTCGAATAAAATTTGAATTTTTTTTGTCTGATATATTTAAAATCAAGTTACAAGCAAAAATTAGACGATAAAAAAGCATTTTTGAAACAAATTTTGAAGAAGCTAATGCACGAATAATCTTGTAGATTAAGTAGCATACAAGGTAAAAAAGAATTACAAGAAAACTTTTATCGTTGATTGAAAGTGCTGTTAAATATTCGGTTTTCCCAAATAGCAACCAACACTATAAATATACCTTTACCCCAACCCAACCCCCCTCTCCTCCAAAAAACATTCACAAAAATAAAAACTTTGTTTATCAAAAAATAGTACCTATATTTGCCGTTTGATATTCTGAAAAACAAAATTGTTTTAAGATAGAAAGATTATAAAAACGTCTTTGTTAAATAGTAAAAACGAGGAAAGCCTTATTAGTATTAATGTTTTTAGAGGTTTTCTATTTAAGTTCACAGTAAAAAATAAGTAGGCGAGAAATTCCCTCAAGTAGGCGAGAGATTCCCTCAAGTGTGCGAGAGATTCCCCCAAGTAGGCGAGAGATTCCCTCAAGTAGGCGAGAGATTCCCTCAAGTGTGCGAGAAATTCCCCCAAGTAGGCGAGAGATTCCCTCAAGTGTGCGAGAGATTCCCTCAAGTGTGCGATAAATTCCCCCAAGTAGGCGAGAAATTTGCACAGGTTTTTAAAAAAAATAACAAATAATTAATTTAATAATAACTAAATATTTACAAAAATGAAAATTACAATTAACGAAACAAACAAGAAGATTAATGCAATAGTTCCTTATGTTATAGAACATAATGACAGGCTACAAATTTATCCAGAGTTGGTAAACACTGCAAAAGAAAAAAGAGACAGGTGGAATGAACTTTATCCTATATATCTTGATGATATGAAAAGGACAAAATACGTTACTGCCGAAATAAACGAATTGAAAGTAGAAATTGACAAAATCATTAGAGATATACGTCAATTTGTAAAGCACGGACCTGTAAAAGACGAGCTTAATGCCGATGATAGATTAATATTTGACTTGCCGGAAAGTTCGCCTCATACTAGAATTCCGATACCTACTAGACAATTAATTTTAGCGACTGTTTTGCAAGGCAGAAGAATGTTTAAAATTCAAGCGTCTTTTGTTAGTTTGCCCGGTTTTAATGATGGTACGGTAATTTCAAAAGAAGTAAAAGGTATTAATGTTTTAATTGCAGTAAAAGATGTCGGCGATAATTCTGCTCCAACAGAAAGTGACTTTACTAGAAAGGAATATTTTACAAAATCTACTTTTGAGATATTTTTTGAGGAAGAAGATATTCAGAAAACGGCTTATATGAAAGCAGCATTGGTAAATCCTACCGGAGAAATTGGTCCTTATGGCGAGGCGATAAAATTTGTAATTCCTTCGTAAAATTATAAATAAGTGAAAAAAATAGTATTTCTTACAGGTACTCGTGCAGATTTTGGCAAATTAAAATCTTTAATGAAAATCAGTCAAAAATCACCTGACTTTGATGTTTATATATTTGCAACAGGTATGCACCTTGATCCAAAGCACGGACTAACCGTTAATGAAATTCGCAAAAGTAATTTTAAAAACATATTTACTTATAAAAATTATAAAAATCCCTCTAATATGGATATAAATTTAGCAAGAACTATTCAAGGTTTTTCAAAATTTATAACCTCTCTAAACCCAGACCTAATAGTTATTCACGGAGATAGATTAGAAGCACTGGCAGGAGCTATAGTCGGAAGTTTTAATAATTTGTTAGTAGCTCATGTAGAAGGAGGAGAAATTTCGGGTACTATTGACGAGCTAATTAGACATTCTGTAAGCAAACTTTCGCATATTCATTTAGTATCAAACGATAAAGCAAAAGCACGACTTATTCAAATGGGAGAGTTAGAAAATTCTATTTATGTAATTGGCTCGCCGGATTTAGACTTAATGAATCCAGATAGTTTACCAGATTTAAAAACAGTAAAAAAATACTATGGCATAAACTATAATGACTTTGCAATTGCTATGTACCATCCTGTTACAACAGAATATCATAATACTAAAGAACAAGTCGCTATTTTTGTTGATACCTTGATAGAATCGAATAAAAATTATATAGTTATTTATCCAAATAACGATTTAGGATCTGATGAGATACTTGCAGAATATAAAAGATTAGAGAACAATTCTAAATTTAAAATTTTTCCGTCATTGCGATTCGAATATTTTTTGAGGCTATTGAAAGAAACAGATTTCGTAATAGGAAATTCAAGTGCTGGTATTAGAGAAGCTCCGTACTACAAAGTTCCGACAATAGACATCGGTAGCAGGCAAAAAAATAGAGCTAAAGGAAAATCTATCTTCAATGTTACTTATGATAAAACGGAAATACTAAAAGCTATTGAAAGTTGTAAAACAATTAGTTTAGATAAAATAAGTATTTCTGAATTTGGAAACGGTAATAGCGATTCGCTTTTTTTAGACTTGTTAAAATCTGAACATATTTGGAAAACCCAGCATCAAAAACAATTTCAAGATATACAGCTTTGAGAATTATAGCAATAATACCAGCAAGAGGTGGTTCAAAAGGAATACCCAAAAAAAACATAATAGACTTTAGAGGAAAGCCTCTAATACAGTGGACAATTGAAGCTGGGCTAAAGTCTAAATACATAACAGATATTGTCGTTTCTTCTGATGATGATAAAATTTTAGAAAAAGCAAAAATTGACAAAAGAGTAATAACTCTAAAAAGACCGAAAGAGCTTGCAGAAGACAGCACTAGAACAGTACCAGTTTTGACGCACGTATTAAATTCTATAAGCGACAAAATTTTTGACTATTTAATTCTTATTCAACCTACATCTCCGCTGAGAACATCCGTAGAAATAGACAAATCTTTTGAAAAACTTATAGCTTCTGACGGAACTTCATTGATTAGTGTGTGTAGCACTGACCACCATCCGTATAAAACATTTAGAATTAATAAAAACAATTTTTTAGAGGGGATTATAAATAACGAGTTTCCGCTTTATCCAAGACAAGAACTACCTATGACTTTTAGAAGTAATGGTGCAATTTACATAGTTAAAGTTAGCGAATTTTTAAAGAGTAAAACTTTGTTAACAGACAGAACAGTCCCTTTTGAAATGTCGCAAGAAATGAGTTTAGATATTGATACTTATAGCGATTTAAAAAAATAAAACAAGTCGATATCATAAAATCACATTCACCTCTAACTCTAAATTGATTCCAAATTTAAGGTAAATATCTTTCATTATTTTTAAAGCTAGACTATAAATTTCCTTACCTGTTGCACCTCCATAGTTTACCAAAATTAATGCTTGCTTGTCATAAACGCCATAATTTTGATAGCGTTTTCCCTTAAACCCAGCTTTTTCTATTAGCCATCCGGCAGGAACTTTCACCTCTGTTTTAGAAACTTTATAATTAGGAACGCTAGGGTATTTTAATTTCAACTCTAAAAATTTGTTTTTTGAAATTACAGGGTTTTTAAAAAAGCTACCGCTATTTCCAATAATTTTTGTGTCTGGTAATTTAGATTTTCTTATAGCAATTACAGCTTCAGAAATACTTTTTAATGAATGTTTTTTAACTTTTCTAACTTTTAACTCATCTTCAATTGCTCCGTAACTAGTATTAAAAACATGATTTTTTTTAGTCAATCTGAAACTCACAGAGGTAATAATATATTTTCCCTTTGCTTCGTTTTTAAAGATAGAACTTCTGTATTGAAAGCCACATTCCGAATTAGAAAATATTTTTATATTACCTGTTTCTATTTCTAGAGCTTCAACTTTGGTTATAACATTTTTAATTTCAACGCCATAAGCACCAATATTTTGTATAGGACTCGTACCAACATTCCCTGGAATCAGCGATAAATTTTCAACCCCTCCGTAGTTTTTTGAAATACACCATAAAACAAAATTGTGCCAATTTTCACCTGCGTTTACGGTTAAATAAATTTCGTTTTCGTTCTCTTGCTCAACTCTAATTCCTTTAAAATTAATATGCACAACAAGAGATTCAATATCTTTTGTTAGCAGTATGTTACTACCCCCAGAAATCAAAAGAACATCTTTTTCTTCTTTTATTATTTCTATAAGTTGCTCAATAGAATTAACAGAAATAAAGCGTTTTGCAATTACGTCTATATCAAAGGTGTTAAAACTTTTGAGTGATATGTTTTCTAAAATATTAGCTGTTATTGTATTCATTTAGGGCTTCTTTTAAAATTTTTATAGATTTTACCAAATCTTCTTTGTTTAAAACATAAGCAATTCTAATTTGGTTCCCCCCTTTTCCGTTAGTAGAATAAAAACCGCTCGCGGGTGCGACCATTAAAGTTTCGTTATTATAGCTAAATTCTTTTAACATCCACATAGAAAACAAGTTAGCATCATCAACCGGAAGCTCTACTATACAATAAAAAGCACCTTTAGGTTTTGTAACTTTAATTCCTTCAATTTTTTTCAACTCCGATATTAAAGTGTTTCGTCTTGTTTCGTATTCTTTTTTTATTTGGTCAAAATAACTTTGAGGCGTGTCTAATACTGCTTCGCTTGCTATTAAAGAATAGATTGGAGGGCATAAGCGTGCTTGTGCATATTTAATTACAGTAGAAATAAATTTATTGTTTTTTGACACAATACAACCGATTCTTACGCCACACATACTGTATCGTTTAGAAACAGAGTCTATTAGAATGGCGTTCTGCTCTAATCCGTCAATCGTCATTACAGAGGTATGCTGCTGTCCGTCATAAGTAAATTCTCGATAGACCTCGTCTGCTATTAAAAACAAATCGTGTTTTAAAACAATTTTTTTTAGCTCTAAAAGTTCTTCTTTAGAATATAAATAGCCAGTCGGATTGTTAGGGTTGCATATTAAAATTGCTTTAGTTTTTTTTGTGATTAGTTTTTCAAAATCTTCAACTTTAGGCAAAGCAAAATTATCTTCCATTTTAGAGACTAACGGTATAATTTTTACACTAGATGCTTCTGCAAAGTTGTTAAAATTTGCGTAAAATGGTTCTGGAGTAATGATTTCACAACCAGGGTCAGCTACGCTACCAATAGTAAAGTACAAGGCTTCGGAACCGCCTGTAGTAATAATAATATCTTCTTTATAAATCTTATTTATATTGTGTCTTTTATAGTAGTTTACAAGTTTGCTTCTGTATGATTTTAAACCTTTAGATTCTGTATAAGCTAATATTTTAATATCGTTATCTTTAACAGCATCTAAAGCTATTTGTGGAGTTTTTATATCGGGCTGACCTATGTTCAAATGATATACTTTTATACCTTTTTTTTTAGCTTCATCTGCATAAGAACTCAATTTTCTTATAGGAGATTCTGGCATTTGCATTCCTCTATTTGATACCGAAGGCATAAAAATTTATTGTTAATTGTGTTTTGGTTATTGTTTTTATGAAAGTAAGTTAAAGAAATATAAAGTAATTTTTCAATTCGCAAATTTAAAAAAATAATCAATATAAAGATTAACGCTTATAAAATTAAATTTTTATATCATAACTTACCGAATTATTTTTTAAAAAAACATTGCACTATAAAATAAGTTTGTAAATTTGAATTTTGTAAATGGCGAATTCTTTTTACATATAAAAGCATTAATTTAAGATAAAATAAAGGGCTTTTAGGCTAAAACATTATAAAAACAAGGATTATAAGTTCAGTTATAGCTTTAAAATAGTTTTTAATAAAAGACTCGTATTTTTTTAGTAATTCTTTATTGTTTTAGTCAAGGTCGTTAGAGATTTTTAAAGAAAATAATAATAAACTTAAAAAGTTGAATAACCGAAAATAAATTTTTAAAAAAAAGTATCTTGATGGTCGTTACAATTGCCGATGAGTCTCATAGTATTTATGCTAAAATTATAAGCAAAACTATTGCAGAGTCGGCTCAAATAAGAGGAACAGGGATAGCAAATCGAACTCCTGAATACATTGCATCAAAAATAAAAAACGGCAATGCTGTAATTGCGTTAGACGGAGATAAATTTGCTGGTTTTTGTTATATTGAAAAATGGGGACATGGAAAATTTGTTGCTAACTCTGGTTTGATAGTTAGCCCTGAATATAGAGGAATTGGTTTAGCAAAAAAAATAAAACACAAAATTTTTAAACACTCTAAAGCAAAATTTCCGGACACAAAAGTATTTAGCATAACTACAGGTTTAGCTGTAATGAAAATGAACAGCGATTTGGGTTACGATCCTGTTACTTTTTCTGAATTAACAGATGACCTATCTTTTTGGGAGGGCTGTAAAACTTGTAAAAACTACGACATACTAGAAAGAACCGAAAGAAAGATGTGCTTGTGTACAGGAATGCTGTACGACCCTAAAAAAGTAAAAAATAATAAAATCATAAAATTTAAAGAAAATACTTTTAAAAGAATAAAGCAATCTTTATTTTTAAAAAAAGATAGAAAATAGCACTATGAAAAAAATAGTTATCGCATATAGCGGAGGGTTAGACACTTCGTATTGTGCTGTAAGTTTGTCAAAAAAATTTGAAGTATATGCGGTAAGTATTAATACCGGAGGTTTTTCAAAAGAAGAAATTACAAAAATAAAAGCCAACGCCTTTAAAATGGGTGTTATCTACAAAAACATCAATGCGGTTTCAGTTTTTTACAATAAAATAATTAAATATCTAATTTTTGGTAATGTATTAAAAAATAATAGCTACCCTCTTTGTGTCAGTGCAGAAAGGGTAATACAGGCAATAGAAATTGTAAAATACGCCAAAAGCATTGGTGCAGAATATATTGCACACGGAAGTACTGGTGCTGGTAATGACCAAGTTAGATTTGATATGATTTTTCAAACTTTAGCACCAGAAATTAATATTATTACTCCAATTAGAGACCACAAACTTACTCGTCAAGAAGAAATAAAATATTTAAAAACTAACGGAATAGATATTTCTTGGGAAAAAGCTAAATATTCTATAAACAAAGGTTTATGGGGAACAAGCGTCGGAGGTGAGGAAACCTTAACTTCGGAAAAACCTCTACCTTCCGTCTCCTACCCTTCTCAATTAAAAAATAAAAAAGAAGAAAAAATAATTCTTTCTTTTAAAAAAGGAGAACTTGTTGCTTTAAATAACGAAAAAAACACTCCTGAAATTAATATTGAAAAACTCAACACAATTGCGTCTTCTTTTGCTATTGGTAGAGGCATTCATGTCGGTGATACTATTGTAGGCATAAAAGGAAGAGTTGGGTTTGAAGCAGCTGCCGCATTGATTATAATAAAAGCACATCATTTATTAGAAAAACACGTACTTACAAAATGGCAGCTACAACACAAAGAATATTTGTCAAGTTTTTATGGCATGCACTTGCATGAAGGTCAATATTTAGACCCAGTTATGAGAGACATTGAATCCTTTTTTCGAAATTCACAAAACAAAGTTACCGGAGACGTTATTATAAGTCTTAAACCTTATCATTTTTCTTTAGATGGAATTATTTCAAAACACGATTTAATGTCTGCTAAATTTGGAACATACGGCGAGGTAAATAACTGTTGGACAGCCGATGAGGCAAAAGGTTTCATAAAAATTGTAGCTAATCAAAATAAAATATATCACAAAGTAAATTCTTAAAAATATGTTAGAGATAGGAATAGTTGGCGGAGCTGGATATACTTCTGGCGAACTGATAAGACTGCTATCAAACCACCAAAAAACCAATATTAACTTTGTGTATAGCTCCTCAAATGCTGGAAATAAAATATACAAAGTTCATCAAGATTTAATTGGCAGTACTGAATTAAGCTTTACAAGTAAAATAAATTCCGAAGTCGATGTTTTATTTTTATGTTTAGGACACGGAAATTCTCATGAGTTTTTACAAAAGAACGCTTTTTCTAAAGACACAAAAATTATTGATTTAAGTAGTGATTTTAGACTTGATTCTAATAAAAAATTTAATAATGAAGAATTTATTTACGGCTTACCCGAGTTGCAAAAAGAAGTTATAAAGTCGGCTAAATATATTGCAAATCCAGGTTGCTTTGCCACGGCAATACAGCTATCTATTTTGCCTTTAGCTTATAATGGATTGTTAAAAAACAATATTCATATCAATGCTGTTACAGGTGCAACAGGTGCAGGCGTTACTCTTACTAAAACAACGCATTTTACTTGGAGAGACAATAACTTTTCACATTATAAAGTTTTTAAACACCAGCATTTAGATGAAATAAATGAAACTGTAAGCAAACTTCAAACTGACTTTAACTCAGAAATTATTTTTATACCAAACAGAGGAAATTTTTCGAGAGGAATTTTTGCCACTACCTATACAAAATTTGAAGGTAGCATTGAAGATGCTAAAAAAATATATAAAGAATTTTATAAGGATGAGGCTTTTACTTTTGTTTCAGAAGAAAATATACACTTAAAACAAGTAGTAAATACTAATAAGTGTTTAATCCATTTAATTAAATTTAAAGACAAACTACTGATAACCACTGTTTTAGACAATTTGCTAAAAGGAGCTTCTGGTCAAGCTATTCAAAACATGAACTTGATGCATCAGTATGACGAAACTTTAGGATTAAATTTAAAATCTAATTATTTCTAAAATTAGATTCATTATCAAAAGGCAATATACTATTTCCTAATAAAATTTCTACTGATTTTATACGCCCTTTTTCTGGTCCATTTTCTAATTTTAACACTCCTCTCGGGCATACGGCAGAACAAATACCGCACCCAACACAACTCGAACGCACTATATTTTCACCTTTTTGAGCATAAGCTCTTACGTCTATTCCTTGCTCACAATAGACAGAACAATTTCCGCAAGAAATACACTGTCCGCCGTTAGTTGTAATTCTAAACCTAGATTTAAAACGCTGTACTATTCCTAAATAAGCAGCTAAAGGGCAACCAAATCTACACCAAACTCTGTTGCCAAAAATCGGATAAAACCCAGTGCCAATTACACCTGCAAACCAAGACCCAATTAAAAAGCTATATGTATCTTTAATCCATTGAGATTTAATACCTATAAAGCTATAAGCTCCAGTAAAATAACAATACAAAGTAACAATTGTCATTACTACCGAAAAAACTAAAACAGAGTGTATTAGCCAGCGTTCTAATTTCCAAGATTTTAAACTTTTATCAGAATGTTGTCTGTATGGGTCGCCTAAAGTTTCTGCTAATCCGCCACAACCACAAACCCAAGAGCAATACCATCTTTTACCAAAAAAATATACCATAACAGGTACGATTATAAGTGTGAGGAAAATTCCCCAAACCAAAATAAATACTCCAATAGCACCGCTGTCTATAAGATTTTTTAAGTTCCACTCAAAGAAAAAATCGTAGTCTAACGGAAAAGCATTTTTAAAATCATAACCTGGCATGTTTAGGTTGGTCATAATCTCTGGGATTAAAAAAGCAAAAACAATTTGAAAAAAAAGTACAGAAGTAGTTCTTATAATTTGATACTTATTATGCCTATATTTAATATACATTCTAACCCCCATAACCAGCATAATTGTACAGTATAAAAACCCATATACAAACCATTGACTTGCATTACTACCATTTAAAAAGTTGCTAATTGGGTCTAAAATATAAGTCCAATTTACAACGTAGTCTGGCATAAAATATAGCAGAAGATAAAAAGCGACCAAGTAAACTAATACTAACCAAGCTATAAGTCCTCTGTTTGTTGCGGACTCTAAATAAATTCCATTGTTTTTGATACCGGGTTTTCCTAAAATAATTACGTTAGGTAAAATAAATAACAACGCTCCAAAAATCGCCAAACCAAAAGTTAAAACCCACAATAGACCTGGATTTTCTTTTACAAATCCGTTTCCTGCTATTTTTGTTAGCTCATAGCTTAAATTATGTGGCTTGATAAAAATTTTATATTGATACTGTTCTCCTTTTTTAGTCCAATTTTTCTCTGCATCGTATTTAGAAATCAAAGCGTCATAGTGATTGTTAGAAGTTTTTAAGGCGTTTCTAACTTTTGTAGAAAACTCAAAAATATCTAACTTTTTGTCGGCAACTTCTTTATGTAGTTCTTTTTTAATGATGTCGCCTTTATATCCTTTTTTTGAAATATACGAGTTTAATTCTTGCTTTGAAATTTGAAAATAGCCTGTAAAAATGGTTGCTGTAAAAATAGTTAGGCCTATTAAAAATAATACTAAACCTGTTTGTTTTATATTTTTCATATCATATTATACTTTAGAAAAGATTCGTTTCCAGTTCTTTTTTTTCACTTTTATATTCGTTCCATTTTCTCGATTAAATTTTTTTACAATTTCAGTTTCGTGCAATTTATAAAACTCTGGGTCAAAATTTGCGTCAGATAAATATTCTAAAACGTGTTCGATAGTTCGCTTTTCGGTTAGCCATTTGTCAAAAACCTCATGACGCATTCTTATTCCAAATGTATTTATACCTAAAAAAAGATGAGTATTTTTATCATAAGAAATAGTTACACACTTATTATCCGAAGGGTGTTTCCATTGAAAATATTGTTCATTTTCTTTTTTATTGCGTTCGCTAAATACCCAGCCATAAGTTTGGTATTCAATGTCTAAAAACTTTGCAGAATTAAACCAATGACTTGGCTTGTAAGCAGTTTTGTTACCACATATTGATTGTGCAACAGTTTCGCCCATTATTCTTCCGGTGTACCAGACAGCTTCTATATTGCGGCGTTGTCCAATAGCTTCGTGTCGTTCGGCACAGTCGCCAATTGCAAATACATCTTTTACGTTAGTTTCTAAATATCGGTTTACCAAAACTCCTCTTCTAGTTTCAATTTTCGAACTTTTTATAAAGTCAATATTAGGGCTAACACCAGCAGTAAGACCTACTACATTACAAAATATTTCTTCGTTAGTTTCTTCAATAATTACAGATTTAACAATGCCATTTGCATCAGATTTTATTTCTTTTAAATTTGTACTCAATCTCAAATCTATATGGTGTTCTCTAATGTGGTTGTTGAGCATTTCGGATTCTTGTGCAGGCAAAACGCTATTCCAAAAACTTGTTTCTCTGACTAAAAAAGTAACATCAATATTTCTACTACGCAACATTTCTGCCAACTCAATTCCGATTAGTCCGCCGCCTACAATTATTGCTTTTTTACAAACTTTATTATTCGGAGCGTATTTTTCTAATTTTTCTAAATCTTGCTTGTGGTACATTCCAAATGCGCCTTTCGAATCTTGCCCAGGCCATCCAAATTTATTGGGTTTAGATCCTACTGCAATAACTAATGTGTCGTAATTTAGACTTTTGCCGTCCGATAATTCTAATTGCTTATTATCTGTGTTTATTTTACAAACATGGGCTTCTTTTAAGTTAATGTTGTTTTTTTTCCAAAACCAATCTTCATAAGCTTGAGTGTGCTGAAATTTTAGATGCCCCATATATACGTACATAAGAGCAGTTCTAGAAAAAAAATACTTGTTTTCTGAAGATATAATTGTGATTTTATTATCAGAATTTTTCCTAATATGCCTTGCAGCAGTTACTCCTGAAATTCCGTTTCCGATTATTACAATGTGTTTCATAGGTTAATAGTTTTTTTAGTGTTTAGTAATCACTAAAAGCTAACTTTTCTAATAAATTTGCCATTTTCTGTTTCTACCTGAATTATATAAATTCCGCTTAATAAAGTTGGTAATGATATATCTTTTATGCCATTAGTAGAAAATGAACTGTTAATTATTTCCTTTCCTAAAATATTATAAATTCTAATTATAGCACTTTTAGTTGGTAAGCCGGCTACTCTCAAATTAGAATTATCAGTTTTATAAATGCTAACTTCTGATGATGTTGTTATATTATCGGCGATGTTTAATGGGTCTTTACATTCTGTGCTGTAAGTTGCCGTGTCGTCTTTTTCCCAAGAATAATAATGAGGAACATTATCAATAATAATAATACCAGATGGAGCCGAATCAGCATCTGCTTTAATACAAGTTAAATTAGGATTTGACTCAGCATTGAATGTTCTTAGGCTTCTATTATTGCCATTTTTTATATTTAAACTCGCTAATTGGTTATTATGGCACCATAATTCAGTCAAAGCAGAATTTTTACTTACGTCTAAACTTGACAATTTATTTTCCTTACAATTTAAATGAGTCAAAGCAGAATTTTTACTTATATCTAAACTCGATAACCCTATATTATAACAATACAATTCAGTCAAAGCAGTATTTTTGCTCACATCTAAACTTGGTAATTTGTTAGTAGAACAAGATAAATAACCCAAAGCGGTATTATTACTTACATCTAAACTTGATAGTTGATTTTCCTTACAATTTAAATGAACCAAAGCAACATTTTTACTTATATCTAAACTTGTTAATCGGTTAGTAAAACAAGATAAAATAGTCAAAGCGGGATTATTACTCACGTCTAAACTTGGCAATTGGTTAGAAAAACAATATAAAGTAGTCAAGGCAGTATTTTTGCTTATATCTAAACTCGGCAATTTGTTACTTCTACAATTTAAAAAAGTCAAAGCAGTATTTTTACTTAAATCTAAACTTGATAACTGGTTATTAAGACAAACTAAGCTAATCAAAGCACGATTATTACTCACATCTAAACTTGTCAATGGGTTATCATAACAACTTAATATAATCAAAGCAGAATTTTTGCTTACATCTAAACTTGACAATTTATTTTCCTTACAATTTAAATGAGTCAAAGCAGAATTTTTGCTTACATCTAAACTTGTTAATTCGTTATTATAACAATATAAATGGGTCAAAGCAGAATTTTCACTTACGTCTAAACTTGTTAATTGGTTATTAGAACAAGATAAAATAGTCAAAGCAGTATTTTTACTCACATCTAAACTTAGCAATTGGTTATCATAACACCATAAAGAGGTCAAAGCAGAATTTTCACTTACGTCTAAACTTGTTAATTGGTTATTAGAACAAGATAAAATAGTCAAAGCAGTATTTTTACTTACATCTAAACTTGTTAATTGGTTACCCCAACAACTTAAATAAGTCAAAGCAGTAAAATGCTCAATTCCTTTTAGATTAGTTATCTTCTGATTATCATTTTTACCATTACCACTAACACTTAAACTAGCAACAGCCTGTATTTCAGCAGTACTTAAGACTCCGTTTTTGTTGCCGTCAAGTTTCTGTACTTCTGCTCTAAAATTAGCATCAGGAAATTTATCAACATTAATAGTAACAGACTGCCCCATCAAACAAACTGCATAAATCATAAAAAGCGAAGTGATAATAGTTTTGCTCATAGTAGAATAATTTTAATTGCTTATAATTTTAAAATAACCCTGCAAATATACATTAATTTTTAACTTTTAAAATAATTGTGAAAAGGTAATATTATTTTTTGCTCCGGGAATATTCCTTTTTGCTCCGGGAATATTTCTTTTTACTCCGGGAATATTTCTTTTTGCTCCGGGAATATTTCTTTTTACTCCGGGAATATTTCTTTTTACTCCGGGAATATTCCTTTTTACTCCGGGAATATTCCTTTTTACTCCGGGAATATTCCTTTTTACTCCGGGAATATTCCTTTTTGCTCCGGGAATATTTCTTTTTACTCCGGGAATATTTCTTTTTACTCCGGGAATATTTCTTTTTACTCCGGGAATATTCCTTTTTGCTCCGGAAATATTCCTTTTTACTCCAGTTTTTATCTTAATAATTGTTAATAAACAAAAGGAAAATCCATCAACTTTAGAAATATTTATGATTTTAACAACGGCAAAAACACTCCTTATTTTGATATAAGCTAATTTGTTTTAATCTTATTTTTTAGCCTTTTCATAATTAGGCTAATCACTAATCATTAAAAACTTTCTTAATAAATTAAACACAACTACAAACAGAAGCAGGATAGTTATAGGAAGAGCGACATTAATAATTTGCCAGAAAGTCATTTCTTTTATAGCTTTTTGTTTATCTAAAAACCTAATATTCAGGCTTTTATTTCTAAGGGTTATCAGCCCTATGTCGTCTAACAAATAGTCTATGGCGTTTAGTAGAAAGTCTTTATTTCCGAACTTTTCGTTAGTCCATTTGTCTGTTGATAAATCGTACGGTTCGCCGTTTAAAATTTGATTTTTTCCTATATCGCCATCTGCAACTACTACCATTTTGTTGTTTATAGAACTTTCTTTTAAAAGCCCAGTTTCGAAAGGCTTTAACCTGTTTTTATACGCAGAATTAAAGTTTCCTTCTAACAAAACTGCATATATCTGAACTCCGCTTTTATAATTATTTTCACTTGCATTATTTCTTATAGATTGCAAGCTAATAAAGTTAGGAGTTCCAAATTTTTGGGTTAGTTTAGAGCTAACTAATAAAGGAGTTTTGTTAATATTATTTTTTAGTGTATCTATTTGATTTGCAAACTTCAGTCTTACTGGAGCGATATTTTTAGTTATCGGATGATTTGTATTGCCGTTTGCCAATGGATGATAAAACCATTTTAAATTCTGAAATTGAGTTTGATTGCCAACTTTTCCAGTTGCTAAAGATATTTTAGAGGCATATAAGTCTTTTATTATAGTATAATTTACTCTAACTCCGTAAGAAAACAACAAGTCAGTAAGGTTTAAATCTCTCGGATAAGCTAGTGTTTTTCCGGTGTTAAATAGGCTGTCTTGGTCTGCATTTACGTTGTCTATCATCCACAGGCTTCTACCTCCATTTGCAATAAACTGGTCTAAAGTGAATTTTTCACTTTCAGTAAATTTTTCAGTAGGCTTAGCTATAATTGCCAAGTCAAAACGAGATAATTCTTTAAGTGTCTGTTTTGGATTTGTGGCTACAGAGTCTAAAGTAAACTTTGCGAGCTTATATTTTTTTGAAATTTCACTTAAAAAGCTATATAAATAAACATCTTGTAATTGACCATTTCCAGTTATAACGGCGATTTTCTTCTGTGATTTTTGAACAACTAAATTTATAGCATTAGTAAAATTGAACTCCAAGTTTTCAAAGGCTTTTTGTAGTTGGTCTTTTTGGGTTAAAAATACTGTGTTTGGCAACAAAGAAAAATTAGTCGATTTTGAGTTGTAGTAAACTTCTACCCACGGAAAAAAAATAATTTCCGACAACTTTCCGTCTTCTTCAATAGTTATCTTACTCGGAGTCATTCCACGCTCTATCAACCTTTCTTGTATTTTATTTGACGATGCGAATTTGATTTTTATTTTAGAATTTCTATCAGAAAGTTCTTCTAAATACTGACGAGTTTCGGATTGTAGTTTGTTAATTTCTGGAGAAATATTGCCTTCTAAAAATACGGTAATAATAAGCGGTTTTTTAATATTTGAAATTATGTTTTTTGTAGTTTTAGAAAGGGTGTAGCGCTTGTCTAAAGTTAAGTCAAACCTATTATAAAAATACTGATTTACGATATTCATTACAATAAAAAAAACGCAGAATATCAATGTTTTTTTAAGGTTTTTGTCGTTGCTTAAACGTATTTTAGTAATAATCAAAAAGAATGCACTTAAACTTAAAAAATAAGTAATATCTCTAGTATCTATAACACCTCTTGAGATGCTTTTATAATGCTCATTAATTCCTATTTTTTTAATATTTAGATTATTGTTAAATGAATTAGAAATTGCTTCAAAACCGTAGTATAATAGAAATATTATAAATACGGCACTAATAAAAGCAACAATTTGGTTTTTGGATAATGTTGAGGTAAATAATCCAATAGAGATGTAAGAAGTTGCTAAAAAAAACAATCCTAAATACGAGCCAATTATACTTCCAAAATCGATGTTTCCGATGGGATTAGCTAAGTTGTAAATTGTGATTACATAAAAAAGGGTCGGCACTAATGCTGAGACAAATAATAATAGAGAAGCAAAAAATTTACTAAAAACAATTTGCCAATCTGAAATGGGATTTGTTTTTAAAAGCTCTATCGTGCCTACGCTAAATTCATCGGCAAAACTTTTCATAGTTATAGCCGGAATAAGAAACATAAACATCCAAGGTGATAAGTAGAAAAATGGAATTAGATCTGCAAATCCAGCGATTAAAATATTAAATTCATCTTTAAAAAACCAAAGGAATAAACCATTAATTAATAAGAAAACACCTATCACAATACAGGCAGTTGGATTGGTAAAAAATGAGTTAAATTCTTTTTTTAATAAAGGTAGCATTGTAGTGATTAGTGATTAGCGATTAGTGATTAGTGATTAGTGATTAGTGTGTCCTCTCATAAATATGGTTTACGTAAAGTTTAGTTTTCAAGCTTTATTGTTAATATCCTAATTTTAATATTTTCATTTATTTGTTTTCCTTTGTCTTGTCAATGAGGAAGCGGAAGATGTTTTTTGTGGGGACTTAAAGCATCCAGGAATATCATTTGACCAGCTAAAAAGTTGATTTTAAGCAGTAATTTGTTCATTCAAATTTACTGCTTTTTTTCAGTTTAGAAAAATAAACTTTTTTTGTTGCCTTATGCCTTTTTAAAGTCCCCCATACAGGGTGTTTCTTGTTTTGTAAAATCATATAATTTTATCTTTGGTTTACTTGCTATATTTTCTATCCATTTTTCAAACTCTACTGGAGTTCTATACCCTAAAGCTTCTATGGGTCTCTCATAATTTAGTAATCGTTTTACTTCTTTTAGCTTCTTGTTGAGATGATTTACATTTTTAATATCTTTGAATAAATAACTGTTTTTTAGCACCCCATTAAGCTGTTCCGCCATTCCGTTTTGTAAGCAATTATCTGCTATACTCATCACCAATTGATGTTTTCTTAATTTATTCTTATAAGCAGTAGATTTGTATTGAGACCCTGCATCGCTATGGTGAATACACTCGTTAATATTTGACCCCTCGCAACTTTACAACTTGTCCAAGCGTTTTTATAGCATTTAAAGAAAGCATCGTATCACTGCCATACAAGCCAACGATTCGTTTGCTGTACATATCCTTCAAAGTAAAAATATAATAGGTTTCCTCTTTTAAAATAAAATAGGTAATATCTCCTGCTATTACTTGATTTATATCATCTAAAACGAGTCCATTAATTAAGTTTTTATCCCAATCATCGCCTAAATATTCGCTAGCACACTGGATAACTGACTCTTTGTAAATAAGTTGTAATTGTTGCTGACCGATAACACGTTCTAGTTCGGCTATCTTTTTTAATAACTCTACATTTTTTTTCTCTTCACTTGTTTTCTCTACAACTAATCGCTCTGTTTTTGGAAGCTTTCCGTACTTCACTAACCATTTGCGAACCGCAGAACCACTAACCTGATAAACTTTGCAAACTTCAGAAACACGTAATTTCCCTTGCTCAATTAAAGCTACTTTTTCTTTCTTAAATTCTGGACTAAACACACGTCTCGTTTTTATGTTTTTCATAAATTTACTATTTAATCTAAAGTTTTCAACTAAACTTTATGTAAACTTATTTTATGAGACCACATTTAAACATAAACTATTTTAGTAATAAGTAGCATCACTTAATATTTTTCCATTTAGAATTATTGTTTACCGATATTTTTTTTAAAACTTTTAACAGCCTTTTTTTGTTTTTA
This sequence comes from uncultured Polaribacter sp., assembly GCA_963422315.1. Classification (GTDB taxonomy): domain Bacteria; phylum Bacteroidota; class Bacteroidia; order Flavobacteriales; family Flavobacteriaceae; genus Polaribacter. Next base: position 1,558,141 of record OY729423.1, on the reverse strand, counting down.
GTATCTGATTTGTCTGAATATACGCTTACAATTTCATCAGCTTTTGCATCAAAAAAAGACCTTATTAAAAAATTTCCAATAGATTTGTTAAATATAGTTTCTAAAGAAATTACAGAGTTTTCAATGGTTTGCTTTGCTACTTCTTTATTATTATAAAAATTATCTAACCCTAATCTATGATAATTATAAAGTATAGTCCTATATACTGCTAAATTTGTAGATAATAAATTGTCTATTAACAAAAATCTATTTTGTTTGCCAACAACATTTTGCCACGCCGAAAGTCCGCTCTGTTGTGCCATTAACACTATCTTGTTTGCGGTATTCAAATAATCATCGCCTCCATTTTTTCTAAACGTGTCGGCATCTATACCTAAAATTATATACACATAATATACAATTGTATAAATTAAATTACTGTCAAATATGTTTTCATTATAAATTAAAGGATCAAACTCGTTGTATTTAAAATCAAACTCGTTGTCCTTTATATTTAAAACTGTTGAAGTGTAAGACGAGCCATATACTGGTCTTGAAGATTGTATTTGTAAAGTTGATTTAAAACTATTTTGATCTCTAGAATTTATAATAATTGTAAACGAACATTCAATTCTTTCTTCTTTTTTAACAACTCTGTTAGTCCATTTTGTTTGGTTTATAAATTCTTTTAAAGACTTTTCTAATGTCTTGAAAATTTGAGTATTAGATCCTTGAATTTGATTAAAATTTACAGATACCGAAGAGTTAAGCTCTTGAGAATTTAAAACAAATATGGAAAACAATAACAGAAAGCAAAACAGTATTTTACGCATCTAATCTTTTTATAATTTCATTTATAATATTTTTTGCAACTTCTATTTTAGGGCTTAGTTCAAAAACTTTTTCATTAAAATTATTATCAATAAAAGTAATTTTATTTGTGTCAGCTAAAAAACCAGAACCTTTATCTTTTAATGAGTTTAATATTATAGCATCTAAATTCTTTCTTTGCAATTTGTTTTTTGCGTTTTCAATTTCATTATTTGTTTCTAAAGCAAACCCAACTAAATATTGTTTTTCTTTAATTTTACCTAAAGATTCTAATATGTCTATTGTTTTAGTTAACTCTATGTTTAACGCTGCATCTTTCTTCTTTATTTTTTGAGAAGCTATGTTTTTTGGTTTATAATCTGAAACAGCAGCTGATAGTACGGCAATATCTGTGTTACTAAAGTGCTTATTAACAGCATCATACATTTGCTTTGCAGACACTACATCAATTCTTTTTATAAATGAATTATTTACGTTTTGATTACTTGGACCAGATATTAAAACGACTTTTGCTCCTAAATTGGCAGCAACTTTAGCAATTGCAAAACCCATTTTGCCAGAAGACCTATTGCCTATAAAACGAACAGGGTCTATCGACTCGTAAGTTGGACCTGCAGTAACTAATACTTTTTTTCCTTTTAGTGGTAATTTTGAAAGAATATCATTTTCCATAAAAGTAATAATGTCTTTAGGCTCCGCCATTCTTCCTTCTCCAGTTAGCCCACTTGCTAATTCGCCATAAGTAGCAGGTATTATTTTATTTCCAAAACTATCTAAAGTATTTAAGTTTTTTTTGGTAGAAGGATGAGCATACATATCCAAATCCATTGCTGGAGCTATATATACCGGACATTTTGCAGATAAATAAGCTGCTAATAAAAAATTATTGCAAACACCATTAGCCATTTTAGATATTGTATTTGCTGATGCCGGAGCAATTACCATATAATCTGCCCAAACACCAACATTTACATGATTGTTCCACAGTTCTTTTTCTTCGTTTTTATCAAAAAAAGTAGAATAAACGGGGTTTTTAGAAAGTGTAGAAAGCACAAGAGGTGTTATAAAATTTTTAGATTTAGGAGTCATTACAACTTTTACCTCTGCGCCTAATTTTATGAATATACGAACTAAACTAGCAGTTTTATAGGCAGCTATTCCAGCAGTTACACCTAGAACGACTTTTTTACCGCTTAAAACAGACATTAATCTTCGTCTAAATTTGGAGTCCTGTAATAAATACTATTGTTTGTCCACTCTTCAACTGCAATGGAGGTCGGTTTAGGTAATTTTTCATAAAGCCTAGAGACTTCCATTTGTTCTTTGTTTTTAAAAATCTCTTCTAAACCGTCGTTATAAGTAGCAAACTTTTCTAATTTTTCTAATAATTCTTTTTTCATATTACTACTTATTTGAACTGCTCTTTTTGAAATAATTGAAATAGCTTTATAAATATTTTTAGTAGGTTCTTCTATTTCTTCTCTGTTATAAGTAATTGTAGTCAGTGCTGCTTTTGTTTCTTTATAATCCATAATTTTTATTTGCTTTTGTTTTCTATTTTTTCTTGTTCATTATTTAATTTAGCCAACATTTTATCGGAGTCCTTTAAATATTTAGATTCCGGAAAATTTCTTTTTAATTTTTCGTAGGCTTCTACGGCGTTTTTTATTCTGTCTAATTTTTTTCTTTCTGTGCTTTTTGCAGCAAAATCGTGAGAAGCTTTTAGTATATAATAAAGAGCTTCTTCTTTAAATTCCGAACCTAAATAGTCCTCTAACAAATTATTAAATGCTTGAATTGATGCTTTGTAATTTCTCAAATCATAATCGGCGGTCCTGTAGTATGTTTTTGCAATTTCAAAATATTTTTTTTGAAGCTTATGCCTCAATTCTTTATAGTGTTTATTTGCTTCATCAATTTTTTCTGAATCCGGATAAGTGTTTATAAAATTTTGAAAGGACTCTAATGCTTTATTAGTATCCGTAGGGTCTAAACTATAAACAGGTGATGCTAACTTATAACTGTTTGCCGACAAAAACAAGGCTTCTTCATTTTTCGAGCTTTTGGGATAATTATTTGCAAACCTTTCAAAATAATAACCAGAAAGCTTAAAATTTTTCTCGTTATAATTAGATTGAGCAATCATAAATGATATTCGCTCCATTTGTGGCTTATTTCTATAAACTGGTATAATTTTTTCGAACAAAAGCAAAGCCTTATTATACTTTTTGTTTTCGTACATTTTTATAGCCAACTTATACCTTTCCTCTGGCTTCCCTTTGTTTAAAACTCTTTGATATTCTCCGCAAGAGAATATTAATAGTGAAAATAAAATTAGAAGTGCTAAATTTTTATTTCTCTGCATTGCTTAAAAATAGAAAATGATTGCAAAAGTACTGTAAATAATTACACAAACTGTAAACTTATCTATTCTATTCTTTAGGAATTAATTGTTTTATATCATTATCGAATAGATAAAGACCGCTTTTATCATCACCAAATAATTTTATTTTATCTAAAATATTTCTAGCTAAAGCCTCTTCTTCAATTTGCTCAGAAACATACCATTGTAAAAAATTATGGGTAGTATAATCTTTTTGTTGTAAACAAACATCTACTAAATCATTAATATATTTTGATACCTCAACTTCATGGTTAAACAATTCTTGAAACATTTCTTTAAAAGAACCGAACTCTATCGGCGGAGCTTCTAACGAAGATATTTTCGCATGTCCGCCACGCTCGTTTACAAACTTTATCAACTTTAACATGTGCATTCTTTCCTCGTCTGAATGTGCATACATAAATTGTGCAACCCCTTCAAACCCTAAAACTTCAGCCCAAGAAGCCATAGCAAGGTATATCTGAGACGATTGTGCTTCTACTGCTATTTGGTCGTTTAATTTTTTTTCTATAATTGGTAATAACATAATTTTATTTATTTAAAAATTAGATACAAATTTAGTGATTTTTAATTTAAGTTCGTCACTCGCTTTTACTAACGGTAAACGAACCTCATTTTTACAAAGCCCTAATTCTTGAAGAACTGTCTTTATACCAGCCGGATTGTTTTCTGCATAGATATAATTTATAATACTCATCATTTTATAAAAAATATTATAACCCTCTTTGTTTTTTCCTTGTAAGCCGAAGTTTATCATAGAAGAAAACTCTTTAGGGAAAGCTTGTCCAATCACAGAAATCACACCTGAACCCCCAGCCAAAACTACTCCTAAAGCCAAATCATCATCGCCAGAAATTACTAAAAAATCTTGCGACTTGTTTTTTAATAGCGTATAGTATTGTTGCTGATTGTTTCCAGCTTCTTTTATTCCTATAATGTTTTTAAAGTCTCTATCTAAACTCAAAGTCGTAGTAGGCTCAATGTTTTTAGAAGTCCTACCAGGCACATTGTATAATATTATCGGAATATCCGTCGATTCTGCAATGGCTTTATAATGTAGATAAAACCCTTCTTGTGTCGGCTTATTATAATATGGTGCCACCGACAAAATACAGTCTATCCCAGTAAAATCTCGCGACTTTATCTCGCTAACAACAGACCCAGTATTATTGCCACCAACCCCTAAAACTAAAGGCAAACGATTATTATTAGTTTTAATAATAACTTTAATAATTTCACGCTTTTCTTCTTCTGTTGTAGTTACACTCTCCCCAGTAGTACCATTAATAACCAAATAATCTATCCCATTATTAATATTGTAATTTACTAATTTTATTAGTGAATCAAAATCTACTGTTAAATCTTCTTTGAACGGAGTAATTAAAGCAACTCCAGTGCCGATAAATTTTTGCATTTTAATTATATTACGCCGCAAAATTACAATTTTAAGTTAATCCTATTTATTAAAAAAACGAAACATTATTAAGAATCAACAACTTTAATTTTAAAGTTAAATTTTAAATATATTTGTAAAAAAAATTAATAAAATATTTCCTAGATTTGGAGTATAACCGTAGAGCTTGAAAGTTATTAAAAGCCTAATTATCCAACATACAAAACCTCTTTAACAGCACTAACAACATCCTTATAATTGGGTATCCATTTCTCGAATAGAGCCGAAGAAAACGGTGCTGGGGTATCTGCTGTCGTAATTCTTTTGACTGGAGCGTCTAAATAATCAAATGCCTCATCTTGAACCCTATAAGTAATTTCTGACGAAACACTTGCAAACGGCCATGCTTCTTCTAAAATTACCAACCTATTTGTTTTTTTAACGGATTCAATAATTAAGCCGTGGTCCATAGGTCGTACCGTTCTTAAATCAATAATTTCGATAGAGATGTTTTCTTTAGTAAGCTCTTCAGCAGCCTTATATGCTTCTTTAATAATTTTTCCGAAAGATACAACAGTTACATCGGTGCCTTCTTTTTTAATTTCTGCAACGCCAATAGGAATGATATATTCACCTTCTGGAATTTCCATCTTATCGCTATACATTTGTTCAGATTCCATAAAAATAATGGGGTCATCATCTCTAATAGCTGCTTTTAACAGACCTTTAGCGTCGTACGGATTTGAAGGGACGACAACCTTTAAACCTGGAGTATTCGCAAACCAGTTTTCGAACGCTTGAGAATGCGTTGCTCCTAATTGTCCGGCCGAAGCAGTAGGCCCTCTAAACACAATTGGACAATTAAATTGACCGCCAGACATTTGTCTTATTTTTGCAGAATTGTTTATAATTTGATCAATTCCTACTAAACAAAAATTAAAAGTCATATATTCTACAATTGGTCTATTGCCATTCATTGCGGAGCCTACCGCAACGCCTGCAAAACCGAGTTCAGAAATTGGCGTGTCGATTACTCGTTTTGCACCAAATTTATCTAACATTCCTTTAGATGCTTTGTAGGCACCGTTATATTCTGCAACCTCTTCGCCCATTAAATAAACAGTCTCGTCTCTAATCATTTCTTCGGTCATGGCTTCACATAATGCTTCCCTAAATTGCACTGTTTTCATATCTAAATATTTTTAATAATGAATAAGCAAAAATAGTAAAATTATTATCATATTTTAATTCAACTTTCGCAAGTTTTTTTAATTTTATAAAAATAATTTATACAGATAAATCCAACACTCTAAATAAGCATTATTTGATGTGTTTTGAATTAGCTTAAAGTAATATCTCGACTCTAGTCTAATTAGAATCGTCTCGAACATAATTAGAATCACCTTGATCCTGATTAGAATCTACTTGATCCTGATTAGAATCACCTTGATTCTAATTAGAATCATCTTGAACATAATTAGAATCATATGATTCTAATTAGAATCATCTTGAACATAATTAGAATCGTTTTGAACATAATTAGAATCACCTTAAACATGATTAGAATCATACGATTCTAATTAGAATCATCTCGAAAATAATCAGAATCGCCTTGATTCTAATCAGAATCGCCTTAAAAAATATTAATATTTTCTTATAAAAAACCTCTAAAACCCTTATTATACTTAGAAGTTAGAAAAAAATATAAAATTACCTGGATTATAAAATAATTGTTTTATCTTTGGCGTTCTTAATAATTAAAAATAAAATATTATGAAAACAATTCCAGTATTAAACAACGAAATTAACACCGTAGCACCTTATGTAGCAACGAACAAAGCTCGTATGATGATTGACGACGCTTTTGTAAATCTTCTTTTATCTATTCAAAAAGAATTTAATGATATGTATGAAATTTACAAAATAGAAAACGAGAGAACTAAAACAATAGTCGCAAAATTTAAAGAAACACGTAAAAAAACCGAAGCTGTTTTGCGAGAATTAACCCAGTTTGTAAATCACAATATAGTAGGCTATGAGCCGACCGAAGACGACAGAGTAAACACTTTTTCGCCAGCTCGTAAACCAAGGTCTCCTATTGACATTCCTACACAAACTCCTATTATTGATATTCTAGAAAGAAGGATTCGTCAATTGTCGCTTCAAGTTTCTTACGGCATTGCACCCGATATTAATTATAGAAGACTGCCAAACGGCGTAAAAGGCACTGCGTTTTTTGTGGCTTTTACTAATCTTGACGACCCTGCACCTGACAATACTGATTATCATTTTTATATGAACTCTACCAAAACCAATACCTTGCTACAATTTACAGATGCCGAAAACGGAAAACAGGTTTATATAAAAGCAGCATTTACCAACGCAAAAGAACAATTAGGTCCAATGAGCAGCCCAGTAAATACGGCGGTGTCTAACTAAAAATTGTTTAAAACTCACGCGGTATATTTAGCAAAGTGGTAATTGTTTTTGTTTTTTGTGAATTAGGAATATTGGGCAGAGTAAAAGAACAGAAATAAATGAAAAGACTATATAATTTAGATTACTTAAGAGGATTAGCTGCATTTGGTATAATGGTTTACCACTATATGAAATATACTTTTGGTACATTCACAGCGGATTCTTTCATGGGAAAAATTGGTATTTACGGAGTTTCGGTTTTTTATGTTTTAAGTTGATTGACCTTGTTTCACGTTTATTTTGACAAAATGAAGTTTTCTAAACAAGGGCTTTTTTCGTTCTTTAAAAAGCGAGTTTTTAGAATATTTCCTCTTCTTTGGATTGTTACACTTGCTGCAATATTGTTAAAAAGACAAATACCTGATCTTTATGTCTTATTTCTAAATTTAATTTGAGTTTTGAGGGATTTTTTAAATTTCAAAAAGAAGCAGAAAAAGTATAAAAAACTACTGGCAACAAATGCTAAGGTATTAAACGCCGTTTGGCTGTTGTCGTCAGACTGCACAAAACCCCTTCAAAAAAACCATAACTCAAAGCTATTTTTTACCAACTAACTTTTGCTTCAATAGGGTAGTGGTCGGAATATTTTTTTGAGTGGATGTTAAATTTATGCACTATTGATTTGCTGTCTGTAAAAATATAGTCAATTCTCATAGGAAACCAGTATCTATAAGTTTTTCCGAATCCTTTGCCGGCCTCTATAAAAGCGTCTTTTTTGTTTTTTGATATTTGCTTATATGCCCAAGAATATGCGGTGTTGTTTAGGTCGCCACAGATTATTTTTTTAGCTTTCCATTTGTTTTCATGTGCTAAAAAAAGTTCTACTTGCTCTGCTTGTTGTTTAAATTTATATTTCAAGGAATTTACTAACTCTTCGGAGTTTTTATTTCCAAAATTTTGCTCGTTTGTCGAAATTTTAAGCGATTGTAAATGCAAGTTATAAACCCTTATTGTATCTTTTAATTTTATGATGTCTATATAAATTGCACCGTTAGAAGTGGGCTTTTCAAATTTTAAACCCCCTTTTTTTATTATTCTATATTTTGAATAAATAGCTAATCCGATATTTCCATTAGTATAAGTTTTGTGTTCGTATTTATATGGAAAATTAATTGCATATTTTGGTAAGAACATATTTTCTTGAATAGCTAAAATATCTGGTTCAGAATTTTTGATAAAACTTATTATTTTTTGGTGTAAGTTTTTTTTACTGCTCCATTTTAAGTGGTTAAACATTTTAACGTTATAGCTAATTATTTTCAAAGCTTTTTCTTCTTGAGTTTTTTTATCAGAAAACTTGAATAACGGAGAAGCCACTACCCACCCAAAAGACGTTATTGCCAAAGAAATAAACACCTGTTTTTTGAACTTTGCCAACCAATAAATAATAAAGCCGATGTTTATTATAAACAAAAAAGGAACAAAAAGGCTTAATACTCCGACTAAAGGTATTGAACTAGGGGAAATGTAAGGAAATAAATAAGAAAAAAGCAAAAGCCCTGCCATTAAAGAGTTAATAGCGTATAAAATTTTGTCTAAAAGAGAGAGCTTTTTCATTCTATTTTTTTCCCTGTTTAAACAAAAATTCTTTTTCTTTTTTAGTTAAGGCATTATATCCTGATTTACTTATTTTATCTAAAATTGCATCTATTTGTTGTTGTGTTAAGGATGTTTTTTGATAGTCTGGTTTTTTTTGTTTAGATTTATAAACAGTTTTTAAAGGTTTTTTTTTGAAAGAAAATTTTTTTAATAAATTACCCCAAAAATTTAATTCTATATTTGAGGCTTGTTTTACGTATAAAAACCCAAATAAAGCACCTCCGATATGTGCAAAATGCCCTCCAGAATTTGCTCCAGCAAGACCTAAAATATCTAAGCCGACCCAAATAGCTACTAAATACCATATTTTTACAAAACCTAAAAAACGAATTTTTATTTGATAATCGGGTATGTAAGTTGCTATGCCTACAAATATTGCCGATACTCCAGCAGACGAACCGACCAAAAACGATGTTTGTCCTTCGAACAAAGGAAAATAATTTTGGCTTAATATATAGAAAAACCCACCGAATATAGTTCCAAAGATATAAAAATTTAGCAGTTGTTTTTGAGTAAAATATTCTATAAATAAATTCCCTATATAATAAAAAACGAAAAGATTTAAAAGAATATGAACAAAATCTGCGTGTAAAAAGCCGTAAGTTACAAGTGTCCATGGTTTTGATATAAGCGAATAATAATTATAATCTAAAGAAAACCAGCTAAAAATCCAGTTTGTATCGCTTTTATATAACCCTTGAACTACGGACACAAGCAAGGTTAAAATAAAGCAACCCAAGTTAATGAATATTATTTTTTCAACAATATTGCCGTATTTATAGCGTGATTTTATTTCGTTTATAAAACTCATTACCAGCTTCTAAATTGATTGTTTTTCCAGTGCAAAGTAATTAAAAACCCAATTAATGCTCCTCCAATATGTGCAAAATGTGCAATATTTCCAACAGAATAATTTGTCATTCCAAAAAACAGGTCGCCGAGAATAATTAGCGGTATAAAATATTTTGCAGCGATTGGTATCGGAAAAAACATTAATGCTAATTTAGCTTCTTTAAAATACATGCCAAAGGCAACCAAAACGCCGTAAACAGCTCCGGAAGCTCCTACAGCTGGAGTATAGTATAAATTATAAAAACTATTCATTTTTTCAGGAGATAATGTTATTAAACTACTATTATACCTGCCGCTTTTTAACATATTACTTATTTCGGCAGGAGAAATCCCTTGCCCAATTAATTGATTATAAATATCATTAAATTGATAATAATTTACTAATGTATAAATAATTCCAGCACCAATTCCGACAGAGAAATAGAAAAAAATAAATTTATTTCTACCCCAAATTTGTTCTAAAGGCGTACCAAAAGACCACAAGCCGTACATGTTAAATAAAATATGAGGAATGCTGGCGTGTACAAAAATATGTGTAAAATATTGCCAAAACCCAAAATTTTCGTTTTTAGGAAAATATAGTGCTAAAAAACTCGAAAGATCAACTTTTAAAAGTAGCGGTGCAATAAATATAATTATGTTTATGAGGACTAAATGTTTTATAGCGTCTGTAAATCTATTCATCTTTATTTAGCGGTTAAATATTTTATCTATCTCTTTTAAATTTATAGTTTTAAAAGTTGGTTTATCAAAAGGAGAAATAGAAGGATTTTTACAAGAAAACAAATCGTTTACTAGAACTTCTTTTTCTTGCCCTGATAATTCTACTCCAGTTTTTATAGAAAGTGTTTTTGCAAAAGATTTTGCCATAACGTCGGTACAATTAAAATTAGGGTTAGGAATTTCTAAATCTAAATTATTTAGTAAATCTTCAAAAATAACAGAAATTTTACTTTCGTTAAACAGTGCTGGAATTCCTTTAATAGTTAGGCTATCTTTAGTGATTTCATCGAAAGAAAACCCGATGTTTTTCAATTCGTTTTTGATGCTATTAATCATTTCTATTTCTTTTGGCGAAAAACTTAACTTAACAGGAAATAAAAGTTGCTGACTATTTAGGGCTTTAACGGAGATGGTTTCTAAAAATTTTTCGTATAATATTCTTTGGTGTGCTGACGATTGGTCGATTAGCACTACACCAGATTTTATAGAACTTAACAAATATTTTCTTTGAATTTGAAATATTTTTTGCTCACTATTTTGTTGATTATCGTCGAATATTGCTCCTTGTTTGTCTTTAATTTCTTCTCGAGTCGAAGTGTATAAACTATTCCAGCTTTCTCGGTTGTTATTTGTTTTGTATGAAAAATTTCTTTCCTTTTTTTTGCTTTCTTCAAATGGATTAAAACTGGGGTCAACACTTATTTTAGGGACAGACAAGTTCGCTTTATTTTTGCTTAAAAAATATGGGGTGTCTAAACTGGAGTTCCTATTAAAATCTAAAACAGGAGCAACATTATATTGTCCGAGACTATGTTTTATAGTAGAACGCAAAATAGCATATAAGGCTTTTTCGTTATCGAATTTTATTTCGGTTTTTGTTGGGTGAATATTAATATCAACAGAATTAGCCGATACAGTTAGATATAAAAAATACAACGGATAATAGCCTTGCTCTATAAGACCGTCAAAAGCATTTATAACAGCGTGGTTTAAATACGAACTTTTGATATACCTATCGTTTACAAAAAAGAATTGCTCGAAGCGTCTTTTTTTAGCAAATTTTGGCTTTCCGATAAAACCTTTGATGTTTACTATATCTGTTTGTTCACTTATCGGAACTAATTTTTCGTTAGTTTTAGCTCCAAAAACTTCTACAATTCTTTTCTTTAGATTGTTGCTTTTTAAATTATAAACCTCATTATTGTTGTGGTATAGCATAAAATTTATGCTTGGGTGAGCTAACACAATTCGTTGAAATTCATTAATAATATGGCGAGTTTCTACTGCTTCTGATTTTAAAAAATTTCGACGAGCTGGGATATTAAAAAAAAGATTTTTAACAGATATATTTGTGCCTTTTCCAGTAGAAACAAAATCTTGAGATATAATTTTGCTTCCTTCAATTTTTATAAAAGTTCCGAGTTCTTCATTTTCCGGCTTTGTTTTTAGCTCTACATGAGAAATAGCTGCAATAGAAGCTAATGCTTCACCTCTAAAACCTTTAGTGTTAAGGTTAAATAAGTCTTCTGCTTTTTTAATTTTTGACGTTGCGTGGCGTTCAAAACACAGCCTTGCATCGGTAACACTCATTCCTTTGCCGTTGTCTATAACTTGAATTGTTGTTTTTCCAGCATTTTTTATAAACATTTTTATACTGTTAGCCCCAGCATCAACGGCGTTTTCTAACAATTCTTTTACAACAGAAGACGGACGTTGCACTACTTCTCCTGCTGCAATTTGATTTGCAATATGGTCGGGCAAAAGTTGAATTATATCAGACATTAATCTCTCTTAAAAATAGTTAAATCAAAATCTATTATATATAAAAAAATAAAAATAAGAATGCTTATAATAATTATTAGCCTTACGTTAACTTTTTTGTCATAATTTTTTAAATCATTTATTGCGTCATTTAATTTTGACTTAAACCCTTTATTCTTTCCTACTGTTACTCTGTATTTATCTAATTTATGTTCTATTTTAAAAGGATTCTCTTTTCCTTTGTAATAACGAGGTTTATAATCAAATTGTTTAGGCTTTCGTTTTAGAAATCTCATATAATTTTTTATGATTAATACTACTACAATATTCTTTTACTTCTAAACTTTTTTACCAATTTACGAAGCTATTTTTTGTTTTTAACAACCGCCATTTTAATAGCCGCTATGGCACATTCTACTCCTTTGTTTCCAAGTTTACCAGATGATCTTTCTATTGACTGTTGCTTGTTTTTATCTGTTAGAACACAAAATATTACAGGCACATTATATCTAATGTTCAATTCGACAATTCCTTGGGTAATTCCTTTACAAACAAAGTCAAAGTGTTTGGTTTCGCCTTGAATTACGCTTCCTATTGCAATAATAGAGTCTAATTGTTTTTGTTCTATCATTTTTTTACATCCGAAAACTAACTCAAAGCTACCCGGAACGTCCCAAGAAATAATGTTTTTTATATCGGCACCGCAGTCAACTAATGTGTTTAAAGCACCTTTATATAAATTTTTTGTTATTTCAGAATTCCATTCCGAAACTACAATTCCAAATTTATATGAGCTTGCATTAGGAATTGAATTTTTGTCGAAAAGAGACAGGTCGGTTGTAGCCATTTTATTTAGCGTACTTAGCTTTTGATATATACAAATCTATATTATTCCCTTGATCAGACTTAGAATATTTTTCTTTAATTTTGGTAAATAATTTCTCTGCTTTATCATACATTTTTAGCTCGTATGCAATTTGCCCTGCTTTAAATAAAAATAGCGGTGCTGTAAAATTATTATTATTATTATTCGCTGCTAATTCATAAAACTCTAAAGATTCTTCTAACTGATCTATTTCCGAAAACGCATCTCCGATAGCTCCGATAGATATTGGACTAAGCATTTTGTCATCGGATTGAAATTTACTCAAATACTCAATTGCCTTGTCGTATTCTTTCATTTTTAAATAAGAAATACCAGCATAATAATTTGCCAAATTTGCTGTTTTTGTGCCTTTATAACTATCTGCAATGTCTATAAAACCGAGCTTGTCGTCAGCACCTTCTAATCCTAAATTTAATAAAGAATCTATTCCAGAGCTTACTTCAAAAGCTTCATTAAAATATTTAATAGAAAAGGCTATTTCCTCTGACGCTTTTATCTCATTTGGTGCTATTATATACTTATTATATCCAAAATAGATAAAAATTACTGCTACAACTCCTAATAATGAATAAAATAATGAATATCTGTTTTTTTCAATCCACTGCTCTGATTTTGATGCAGTTTTGTCTAAAGTATCGAACACCTCTATAGTACTACTATTGTGCTTTGTAGTTTGGGTTTTTGTTTTGTCCTTAAACCCTTTTTTTTTGTATGTTGCCATATTTTAATTATATTTTTAAAGACTACAAAAATAGTTTTTTTAATTGAATTTTTAAAAAGGTAATTTTTTTTCGAAAAATTTTACATAATTTGCAATATATATTTAGGCATAATATTTATAGATGTATTTACAAAAAATATCTTTAATTAACTTTAAGAATTTTACCTCTCAATCTTTTAGCTTTGGAAATAAAATAAATTGTTTTGTCGGAAATAACGGAGTAGGAAAAACAAATGTTTTAGATGCTATATATCATTTGTCTTTTACCAAAAGCTATTTTAACTCCGTTGCACTGCAAAACATTAAGCACGGTAAAAATTTTTTTGTCATTGAAGGCGAATATAACTTGAATAATAGAAATGAAAAGGTAGTTTTTAGCTTAAAAAAAGGACATAGAAAAGTTTTAAAACGCAACGATAAAAAATATAATAAGCTATCAGAACATATAGGTCAATTTCCTTTGGTGGTAATTTCCCCTGCCGATAGTAGCCTAATTACAGAAGGTAGCGACGTAAGAAGAAATTTTATAGACAGTATAATTTATCAACAAAACCAAAAATATCTCAACTATTTAATAGCTTACAATAAAGCCTTGTCTCAACGGAATGCCTTGTTGAAATATTTTACTGCAAACAAAACTTTCGACTCTCTTAATTTAAATATTTACAATGAGCAATTATGTGATTATGGAGTAGTAATTTACAAAATAAGAAAACAATTTTTAGAAGAGTTTACACCAATTTTTAATGAAAAATATCAAATAATTTCTAAAAATAAAGAACTTGTAAAGTTAAAATATACAAGTCAATTAGAACATTCTGATATGAACGAGCTTTTGAAAAAATCTATTGAAAAAGATAGAATTTTACAATACACTACCTCAGGAACTCACAAAGACGATTTAATCTTTGACATCGGAGGCTATCATATAAAAAAAATAGGCTCACAAGGACAACAAAAAACTTACCTTATAGCACTAAAAATTGCTCAATTTCAACTTATTAAAAAGCAAACAAAAGTTACTCCGATTTTATTATTAGACGATATTTTCGACAGATTAGACAAAAAAAGAGTTACTCAATTATTAAATTTGGTAAATAAAGATGAATTTGGTCAAATTTTTATTACAGATACTCACCTTGAAAGAATAAAAAAAATTGTAAAACAAACTAACAACCCATATCAAATTTTTAAACTGAAATATGACTAAAAGAGAGAATGATATTTTTTCGATGGAAGATTTAATTAAAACTTTTATTAATAAAAATAATTTAACTAAAGGAATAAGCCAACTAAAAGCCGAAGAGGCATGGAGCAAAACGATGAGTGCGTCTGTTAGTATTTATACGACTTCCGTCCAACTAAAAAACGAAACCCTAATTGTAAAATTAAAATCTTCAGTTTTAAAAGAAGAGTTAAGCTACGGAAAAAATAAAATTATTAAAATATTGAACGAAGAACTAAAAGAAAATCTTATTACTAAATTAATATTTATATGATTTGTACTTTTTGAACTTCGGTAAGTACTTGTGGGACTTCAAATTAAGTAGTATAATCTTTATAGCTTTTGACAAAAAAACTTAATGAAAAAGCTTGTAATTTTATAAAAAATTAATGATTCAAATTTTTAAGTTGAAATAAAGCAGGCACACAAAAATGGACGCTACTAAAAATGACTTACTTTCGTATTTATGAAACTTTTTCGTTTTATTCTATTTCCTTTTTCTATAATCTATAACCTCTTAACTGCGACTCGCAATTTGTTTTTTGATTTAAACATTTTTAAGCAAATTGAATTTCAAATGCCAATTATTGTAGTTGGGAATTTAAGTGTTGGAGGCACAGGTAAAACTCCGAAAATAGAGTATCTAATTCGTTTGCTAAAAGACAGTTTTAAAATAGCCCTTTTGAGTAGAGGTTATAATAGGAAACTAAAAGGTTTTGTACATTTAAAAAACTTTCATACCGCCGAAGAAGTTGGAGATGAACCAGTTCAATATTTTAAAAAATTTAAGGGCTTAGATGTTGCGTTATGTGAAAATAGAGTTGTAGGAATTAGGACTTTAATAAATAATTTTGCGCCAGAGGTAATTCTTTTAGACGATGGTTTTCAACACAGAAAATTGAAAGCAAGTTTTTATATTTTACTTACAAAATACGACGATTTGTTTGTTGACGATTTTTTGTTGCCTACTGGCAATTTGCGAGAAAACCGCAATGCTGCTAACAGAGCAGATGTTATTGTGGTAACTAAATGTCCTATAAATTTATCTAAAAAATCAAAAAAAGCGGTTGAAGAAAAATTAAAAAGATTTTATAAGAAGGTTTATTTTACAACAATTTTATATGATAAAAAGACTTTAGGAAATGACAATATTTCTTTAGATGAGTTAAAAAACTATCGAGTATTATTAATTACAGGCATTGCTTTTTCTGCTCCGTTATTAAATTTTTTAAAAGAAAAAGGAATAAGTTTTAAGCATTTAAAGTTTTCGGATCATCACAACTTTTCATCTCATGAAATTGAAAAAATAAAATATAAATTTGCGGAAATAAAGAGTTCTAAAAAAATTATTTTGACTACGGAAAAGGATTACGTTAGATTAGGGAATAAAATTAAAAACATTTCATATTTGGGGATAAGCACTTCGTTTTTATATGATGCGGAGATAGAATTTAACACTCTGGTTTTAAACCATATAAATAATTTTGTAGAATAAACGCAAAGGGAAATTATGTTAAATTTCCATAGTGTGATACACGTTTTGAACGTCATCGTCATTTTCCAAAGACTCTAAAAGTTTTTCTACATCAGCTTTTTGGTCGTCTGTTAATTTTTTCGTAGCGTTTGGAGTTCTTTCAAAATTAGAAGATAAAATCTCTATTTCATACTTTTCGAAAAAAGATTGCAAAGAACCAAATTGTTTAAACGGAGCATAAACAGTTATTTCTTTTTCATCTTCAAAAAATCCTTCAACATCAAAATTAACTAATTCTAATTCTAACTCTTCGGTGCTGAAAGTTTTAACGCTTTCTTTTTTAAGATTAAAGCTACAAGTATGCTCAAACATAAAAATTACAGAGCCAGATGTTCCCAAGCTTCCGTTATATTTATTAAAACAAGCTCTGATATTTGATATAGTTCTGTTGTTATTATCTGTTGCAGTTTCTAGCAATATGGCTATTCCGAAAGGTGCATAACCTTCAATAATTACTTCCTTATAGTTTGAAGTGTTCTTATTATTGGCTTTTTTTATAGCCCGTTCTATATTGTCTTTAGGCATATTAATGGCTTTTGCATTTTGGATAATAGCTCTTAAGCGAGAATTTGCATCAGGGTCTGGACCACCTTCTTTAACTGCCATTACTATTTCTTTGCCTAATTTAGTAAAGGCTTTAGACATAGTTGACCAGCGTTTCATTTTTCTTGCTTTTCTAAATTCAAATGCTCTGCCCATTGTTTTTAAAATTTAAAATTATTTACCGACAAATGTAAAAATTAACATAATTATTCGCAATTTTTTAAAACATTAATTATGTAATTTTACCAAACTTTTTTAGGACTTAATTATTAAGTTTATAAAGTATTATTTTAAGTAAAAATTAAACATATATGGACACCAATTTATTTGAAAATAGGCATATTGCTTCAAATTGTGAGGAGCAAAAAAAAATGTTGTCAGCAATAAAAGTTGAAACTATAGAGCAGTTAATATCCGAAACTGTACCTAAAAACATTAGGTTAAAAAACAAATTAGAATTAGAACCAGCCTTAAGCGAATACGAATATTTATCGCATATAAAAGAGCTTTCTAAAAAGAATAAAGTATTTAAAAGTTACATCGGATTGGGCTATAATGAAGCGATATTGCCGAGTGTAATTCAGCGAAATATTTTAGAAAATCCAAGTTGGTACACCGCTTATACGCCATATCAAGCAGAAATATCGCAAGGACGTTTAGAGGCTTTATTAAATTTTCAAACCATGATTTGCGATTTAACGGACATGGAACTTGCAAATGCTTCTCTTTTAGACGAAAGTACAGCTGCCGCAGAGGCGATGACATTTCTGTTTAACCTAAAAGAAAAAAACAAGAAAAAAGAAAATGTCAATAAGTTTTTTGTTTCTTCGGAAGTATTTCCGCAAACTTTATCGGTTTTAGAAACCCGTGCTAACTCTATCGATATAAAATTAGTTGTCGGAAATCATGAAAAATTTGACTTTTCTGATGATTTTTTTGGTGCTATTATACAATATCCAGGGAAATTTGGTCAAATATTTGACTATAGTAGTTTTGTTGATAAAGCTCATAGTAATAATATAAAAGTTGCAGTAGCTGCTGATATTTTATCATTAGTAAAATTAAAACCTCCTGGCGAATTTCAAGCCGATGTTGTAGTAGGTTCAACTCAACGCTTTGGGATTCCTTTGGGCTACGGAGGACCTCATGCTGCATATTTTGCGACAAAAAAAATCTACAAGAGAAATGTTCCAGGGCGTATAATTGGAGTTACAAAAGACAAAAACGAAAACCTGGCATTAAGGATGGCTTTGCAAACGCGAGAACAGCATATTAAACGCGAAAAAGCTACTTCTAATATTTGCACCGCACAAGTTCTGTTAGCAGTTATGGCAGGGATGTACGCCGTATACCATGGAAAAAATGGATTGCAAAATATTGCTGACAGAGTTCATAATTACACCAAAAAACTATCTAATATTTTACAAAGTTTAGGGTTTAAACAATTAAACACTTCCTATTTTGATACAATTTTAATAGAAGTTGAAACCTTAAAACTACAGCCAATCGCAATTGCTAACAAAATAAATTTTAACTATATAAATCAGAATCTTATTTCAATTTCTTTAAACGAAACAGTAGGCGAAAAAGAGTTAGATGCAATAATTTCTTGTTTTGAAAAAGCTTTTAATGTTAAAGTAAAAGATTCGATAGAAATTGATAACCCATTGTCTTACAATCTTTTAAGAAAGACTTCTTTTTTAGAAAATGAAACTTTTATTACATATCATTCCGAGACAAGTATGATGCGATATATAAAAAAATTAGAGAGAAGAGATTTTACTTTAAGTCATTCTATGATTCCTTTAGGCTCGTGTACAATGAAGCTAAACGCTGCTTCAGAAATGCTACCATTAAGTGATTCTCAATGGGGAAATATTCATCCGTATGTTCCATTAAATCAAGCAAAAGGCTATCATGAAGTTTTAAAAAAATTAGAGCATCAATTAAATATAATAACGGGGTTTAAAGGCACTTCGTTGCAGCCCAACTCTGGGTCGCAAGGCGAGTTTGCTGGTTTAATAATTATAAAATCTTATCACAATAGTAGAGGAGATTCACAAAAAAATGTATGCTTAATACCTTCGTCTGCTCACGGAACAAATTTCGCTTCAGCAAAAATGGCCGGAATGAAAATAATTGTTATTAAAACAGAAAAAAACGGGAATATAGACATTAAAGATTTAAAAGAAAAAGCAGAGCTACATAGAGAAAATTTATCCGCTTTAATAATTACATACCCTTCTACAAATGGAATTTTTGAAAATGAAATTAAGGAAATAACGACAATTGTTCATCAAAATGGAGGTCAAGTTTATATGGACGGTGCAAATATGAATGCTCAAGTCGGAATAACAAACCCAGTGGAAATAGGTGCAGACGTATGCCATTTGAATTTACATAAAACTTTTGCAATTCCGCACGGTGGGGGAGGTCCTGGGGTGGGTCCTATTTGTGTTGCACCTCAATTAGCTCCATTTTTACCAACTAACCCTGTTGTTAAAACTGGTGGAAAAAATGCAATTACTGCAATTTCTGCTGCACCTTGGGGTTCGGCTTTGGTTTGCTTGGTTTCTTACGGATATATTAAAATGCTTGGTGCAGAAGGGCTAACGAATTCTACAAAAAATGCAATACTAAATGCTAATTATATTAAAGAAAAATTAGGCAAGCACTATAAAATATTATACACTGGCCATAAAGGACGAGTTGCACACGAACTGATAATTGATTGTAGAGAATTTAAACAAAAAGGAATTCAAGTTATCGATATTGCAAAACGGCTAATGGACTACGGTTTTCACGCACCTACTATATCTTTTCCAGTAGAAGGAACGATGATGATTGAACCGACAGAATCAGAGAATTTGAGTGAAATAAATCGTTTTTGCGAAGCAATGATTTCAATACGAAATGAAATTGACCAAACAAACGAAGAAAATAAAAATAACATTTTAAAAAATGCACCACACACCGAAGCCGTATTAACTGCAGACGACTGGAACTTTCATTATACAAGAAAGCAAGCTGCATTTCCTTTGGAATATCTTGTTGATAATAAATTTTGGCCTTCAGTAAGCAGGGTAGATGATGCCTTTGGAGATAGGAATTTAATCTGTTCTTGCAATTATGATATATGATGTCTGGCAATTGTGAGGGGTGGAAATTTATTTTTTATTTTTAGTTAAAATATTATATATTTGCAAAATTGTTTTTTGAATTATGAAAAGCAAAAAGTTCTAAATTTATTTTGAATTAAGTCAAACGCAACTAAAGTTAAGTCAGGCGTAACTAAAGTTAAGCCAAGCGTAACTAAAGTTAAGCCAAGCGTAACTAAAGTTAAGCCAAACGCAACTAAAGTTAAGCCAAACGCAACTAAAGTTAAGTCAGGCGTAACTAAAGTTAAGTCAGGCGTAACTAAAGTTAAGTCAATTCTAACTAGAGTTAAAATGGAAATTCATCGGAATATTTTTGCATCAAATGACAAAAAACAGAACATAAATAAATATATAACAAATTAAAAAACAGATAATTATGAGTATTGGATTAGCAGAATTGCACAAACAGATTAACATCTCAGTGCCTTATTTAATAATTCGTCAAGCGGTTTTGAACATACCGAAAGTACTGTTTGACAGATTAGTAGAAAACACTAAACTTTTTAATGAGTTGTACGAGAAAACCCGAAATCCGGATACGGCAACGCCTACGGCTTTTAAAGAATTGCATACCGTACAGACAGTTCTTACAAAGGACTATCATCAGATGCAGCAAATAGTAAAACACGGAATTCCGGCTCCTACCAAGGAGGATATTTTTAAATTACATCTGCATCTTTCGCCGGGAAGTATTAAACCAAAACCAGCTCCGGCAGATATTGTAAAATTGGATATTCCAAAACGAGACACCAAAAAAGTATTTATAGAAGCTACCGAAACTTCTTTGCCGGAATTGAACCACAAAGGGCTTCCGAAGAACGTGGACTATATAAATGTTTTTGTGGCTTTAACAAAAGTTGGCGACCCTGCACCTTCGGCGGACGACTATCGTTTTAAAATCAGAGCAACTTCTTCTGATTTTGTGTTAAATTTTACAGATGACGAAATAAATATGATAGCTTATATCAAGGCTTATTACGGAAATAACGGCGGAATTGGGCCGGATTCTATTCCTGTTCATACTGTTATTTTAGGGTAAATAAATAATACTGAGTTTTTATGATTTATACCTCTTGCTTAATAGGGCAAATTGAAAAATTAATTATACTAATAGAAACAGAATCTGGCAAATTGGTTAGGAAAGTTATTTTTTTGATATTGAGGGGGTAAAGAAAAATATATCATACGATGCGGTTGGAGAAATTTATAAAAACAAAAAAAAGAATTTTAAGACAAAGCATACAATAATAAATGGTGATAGCCGTAAAATGACTGAATTGGAAGGTGTAGCTTAAATTAATCATAGATTATGAATGAAGCATTAGTACAATGGACATTATTAAATAATCAGAAGTATTTATCTAAATTTCTTGATTTTAATTTTTCCAATATTATTGGGCAAGAAATATCGACCGATTTTGGAAGGATTGATTTTGTTGTGAAAAATAATTCGGATAAAAGCCTTGTTGTGGAGTTAGAAACAATTTTAGACACAAAAAGCAAAAGGGATTATTGCTTTAATCAAACATTAAACTACAAAAACGTTCAATTTACTTCAAATACAGAATACTGTATTTTGTATGCTGAAGAAACAGCACAAAAACATAAGGAAGTAATAAGAAAATTTGGAAAAAAAGAAAATATAATAATTAAAAACTATTCTATATCGCAAGTTACTCAACTATATAATGAAACGATAGATAGATTAAGTTTAAATGTTGGTTTAGCATTACCAGTTCCAAAAAATTATACAATATGTTACCTTCGTTGGCTAAATAAAATTTTAATACCATTTCAACATAACAAAACACAGAAATTAAGTTTTGAGCAAATGTTTTTAGCATTTAGTAACACACAAAAAAGTAAAACAAATTTTAATTGTCATTTAAGATTAGCTTTCGATTTTGAAATGATAGAAGCTAAAAATGAAAACTATTTTTTAACCGAAAATGGAAACGAGTATATAAATAACTCTAATATTACATTTGATAAGCATACAAAATTATCAACAATTGATTTAACAAATCAACAAAAAAGATTATTATTAAAAATTCTTACAAACGGAAATTGGGAGAATAAAATACATAAAGTAAATATATATTGGTTTTTGCGTTTTATTGAAATAACAAATGGTTCTTGGCTACCTAAAAAGCATGATTTCGAACTTCAAAAACTTGAAATTGCGAGAGGTTTATTCAATGTTTCATATAAAAGTAGAACAATGCAAGAATTCTTAAGTTGGTGTAGTAATTATTGCTTGGAACTTGGATTAATTGAAAAAATAAAGTCAACTTCTGATTATGACCAAATTGTTCTGACACCACTTGGAGTAGAAATTAATAACATATTCAGCCTTGATTTAATTTTAAAAAAAACTAGATTAAACTTAAACTTTAAATATTTAGAATAATGGATATTGAAAACATATTGGCAGAAAACACTCAATGTTACGATAGGTTTACATATGATAAAATTTTTAGATTATTACTTATTCATGGTTTTACAAATGAAGAAGCGAAAGATATTATCTTATATAAATGCTCTTTGTCTGCATTAGTTTTCCAAGAAAGAATAGATAATGGTTACTACAAAAAAATTAGTGTAAATGATAGAACATCGGAAGACTTACTAGAATTTAAAAATGAGATTTTTAATAAAGTATTTTTAAAGTATAGAAAAAACTAAACTTTGACAGAAACTCTACATAAAAAATACCGAAGTAAACAAGGGTTTTTATAATGTATCTATACAAGTACAAGATTGTAAAGACTATATTTATGAAGTTACGATTGCACGTACTTATGATGGATTTTTACTTGAAAAGTCAGTAATTAATGACGGTCTTGCTAAAATATTTCCTGAAGTTGAATTTGAAGAAAGCGACTCCGAATTAGACCACGCTGGCGATATTGACTATCTTGGAAAAGTAGGAAAAAAAGCCTTTGGCATCCAAATAAAACCAATTACTGCAAATGCTAATTTTGGAAATTATAAAATTACTGAGAGAATGAGTGCAAGTTTTCAAAATTTTGAAAAGAAATATGGAGGAAAAGTTTTTGTAATTTTTTCAACTCGCACCGAAGATAAAAAGGTAATCAAAAACAAAGAAGTTCTCGACGAAATAAAAACAGAAATAAAAAGACTAAATAAAACCAGTTTGTAAAAATATAAAAATTTAATTGCTTGTTATTTCCGCTACCGCACAATTGCATTGTATTGTTATATTTATTCTACTTTTAACATAACCTCAAATGCTTGTTTTCGGTTTTAAAGGAGTATTATTTGCAGCTTCTATTCCCATCGAAATCCACTTTCTTGTTTCTAACGGAGTTATAATTGCATCAACCCATATTCTTGAGGCAGCGTAATAAGGCGAAACTTGATTATCGTATTTGTTTTTAATTTCATTAAATAGCTCTTTTTCTTTTTTGGGAGTAACTTTTTCACCTTTTTTAATTAAAGAGTTTTTTTTCATTTGAAGTAAAACTTTTGCGGCGGAGTTTCCACTCATAACTGCTATTTCTGAACTAGGCCAAGCAACTATTAGTTTTGGGTCGTAGGCTTTGCCACACATCGCATAATTACCGGCTCCGTAAGAATTACCAATAATAACAGTAAATTTTGGCACTACAGAATTACTAACTGCTTCTACCATTTTTGCTCCGCTTTTAATAATTCCGCTATGCTCGGATTTACTTCCGACCATAAACCCAGTTACGTCTTGTAAGAAAACTAACGGTATCTTTTTTTGATTACA
This sequence comes from uncultured Polaribacter sp., assembly GCA_963422315.1. Taxonomy (GTDB): domain Bacteria; phylum Bacteroidota; class Bacteroidia; order Flavobacteriales; family Flavobacteriaceae; genus Polaribacter. The sequence continues at coordinate 1,534,297 of OY729423.1, read as the reverse complement.
GTTATTTATAAATTCGGAAGATTTATCAGCCGAATCGTTATATATAACACCTCCAAACTGCATCTCACCTTTTTTAGTTTTTACTAATTTTCTCTGATTTGCAACGATGCCTACCGACCAGCCTTCAATTCTTGCGTAGCCAGTTAATATAGTTTTACCGAACCCTTCTTTATATTGCTCAAATTCTGAATTATCTACTAAACGCTCTATAATTTCTAGCATATCGTATTGTACGCTTCTTTCTTTTGGTAAAATTTTATAAATATCTTCCTCTTTTTGTTTTGGAGTAAAAGCCTCTGTTTTGTTATATCCTACTTTTTGAGATTTTCCAATTTTATCAAAAATAGCTTTGATTTTATTTAAAGCATCTTTATCATCTTTTGCCTTATAATCGGTAATGCCAGAAATTTCACAATGAGTAGTTGCACCTCCTAAAGTCTCGTTATCAACAATTTCGCCGATAGCTGCTTTTACTAAATAGCTACTTGCCAAAGAAATGTTACCTGTTTTTTCTACAATTATAGATTCGTTACTCATAATCGGTAGATAAGCACCACCAGCAACACAGCTCCCCATAATAGCACTTATTTGAATAATACCCTTATTTTTAATCACTGCGTTGTTTCTAAAAATTCGTCCAAAATGTTCTTTATCTGGAAAAATTTCATTTTGCATTGGCAGATAAACACCCGCCGAATCAACTAAATAAACAATAGGAAGATTATTTTCTATAGATATTTCTTGTGCTCTTAAATTTTTTTTACCAGTTATTGGAAACCACGCTCCTGCTTTAACAGTAGCATCATTAGCAACAACGATACACTGATTATTTTTGATATATCCAATTTTAACTACAACGCCGCCACAAGGACATCCCCCTTGTTCCTCATACATAGCTTCGCCCGCAAAAGCACCTATCTCTATAGATTCTGAATTGCTGTCTAAAAGAAAATCTATCCTTTCTCTTGCGGTCATCTTTCCTTTTTTATGGTGCTTATCTATCTTTTCTTTTCCTCCTCCTAATTTAATTTTTTCTAACCGTGAGTGCAAATTAGAAACTAAAAGTTTGTTGTGTTCTTCGTTTTTTTTGTAGTTCAAATCCATTAAAATATACTTGTTTTGTGCTAAATTAATAAATTTAGCTTACGTGATTTTTAAATAAAACTTATTCAACATTAGCTCTTTTATTTGTTAGCATATAGCTTTATATCGTTATCAGATATTTTTTTCTCGCCCAATATTAATAAGCGCTCTACTACATTTCGCAGTTCTCTAATATTGCCTGTCCAATTATAGTTTTGAAGTAATCTAATTGCAGTGTTTGAGAATATTTTTTTTGGTAAGCCTTGTTCTTCGGATATTTTTTTTAAAAAGAAATCTATTAACAAAGGAATGTCTTCTCTTCTGTCGTTTAGCATCGGCACTTCAATTAAAATAACTGCTAATCTATGATATAAATCTTCTCTAAATCTACCTTCTTTTATTTCTTGTTTTAAGCTTTTGTTAGTTGCAGTAATAACTCTAACATCTATTTTTATATCCTTGTTAGATCCGACTTTTGAAATTTTATTTTCTTGTAAAGCTCTTAAAACTTTAGCTTGAACAGAAAGACTCATATCGCCAATTTCGTCTAAAAAAATCGTACCGCCATTTGCAGTTTCAAACTTACCAACTCTATCTTTACTAGCTCCGGTAAATGATCCTTTTATATGACCAAAAAGCTCACTTTCTATTAACTCCGATGGAATAGCAGCACAATTTACTTCTATTAACGGTGCTTCGCTTCTACTAGATTTTTTATGTAGCCAGTGAGCTACCAACTCTTTACCCGTGCCGCTTTGACCTGTTACCAAAACTCTTGCGTCAGTATTTGCAACTTTTTCTATAATATATTTAATGTGGTTTATGGCATTACTTTTACCAATCATCTCATAATTTTTGCCTACTTTTTTCTTTAGAATAGAATTTTGCATTACTAAAGCCTTTTTTTCTAAAGCATTACGTAGGGTGTTTAAAAGACGATTTAGGTCGGGAGGTTTAGAAATAAAATCGAAAGCTCCTAAACGCATAGTGCTAACAGCAGTGTCTATATCTCCGTGACCAGAAATCATAATAATTGGAATGTCCGGCTTGAGTTTTTTTGATCTTTCTAAAACTTCAACTCCGTCTATTCTCGGCATTTTAATGTCGCATAAAATTAAATCGTAATCACTGTTTTTTATAAGCTCTATCCCCTCAAAGCCGTCTTTTGCTTCTTCTATTATATAAGTCTCATTCTCTTCTAATATTATTTTTTTTAGAACTCTTCTAATAACATCCTCGTCTTCAATTATTAATATTTTCGGCATAACCCTGTTTTTTATTATCTAAATTATTATTTCTAAAAAAAATAAACCTAATTTTATACAAACCGACAGATTTGAACCATAAAAAGTAGTTTTTCGGCTTACAAATTTATAAAATAATTAATACTACATTTTTTTTATTCCTTAAAAAATAAATAATGTTAGAGGTTTTAGTAAGTAGGCAAGAATAATCAATTACTTATAGTCGTTATTGGCTTTTGTTAATAGACGTAGGTAGGTTATAAAATTTTACTATATTCTTGAACTTTATTCGCTATCCAACCTATTTCTTTATTATGTAATTTATAGGCTTCTTTAATAATTTGGCTTTCATCAACATCTAGTTCAAAAAGAGATGGCGATGGTAATTTTTTTTGATATTTTTCTAAAAGTACATTTTCAATTTCCTTACGCGTTTTAATAGTTTTATTTTTTAAAATACGATAAACATTATAGCCTGTTTTATTTAACCCAACTTGAAAATTGAATATTGTAAAGCATTGTTTTATAGGGTGTTGCAATATTATTTTTTACATTTAGGTCACTACTTTTGTTATTTTGGTAAAAGGTCTATGTTTAAAATTCATTTGTGCTAAAGATTCTATTTCTGGAGGAAGTTCATTAAAAAGGGGGTTAGCAACTCCGCAAACTAACTGTTCAACCCTGTTAGCCAACGATTTATGATATTTCTTATATAAATCCGCTAACTTGCCAAGATTCAAAACAACGGTCTGACGGATTTTCTTGCCTACTCTGTAGGATTGTATTAGCCTACAATAGGTATAGGTTTTTTGCTTTTTTCTATCTTTTTTTGTACGGCTCGTATAAACATTTTGCAAATATACGACAAGCATATTAAACAAACTGTTAGGTCACTACAAATGAAATTTAAAAAACTAAATCATTGATATTCAAATGATTAAAATATAAAAAAAATTTAATTTTTTCTAAATATTATTAATAATTAGCGTGTTATATTTTTGTGGAAACTTCAAAATTTGCAAGTTGGGTTAAACTATATCGTACCGAAATATGCAAAAAAAGCGAGGTTTAAATTTTGTAAAGGAACATATTATAGTTGCACTTGTATATAAAGCCTTGTCCGAAAAAGTAACTCCTGCCTAATCAGGTATTATTGAAGAAATAATAAAAATGAGAGAGTTATGCAACAACGGTCTTGAAAACAGCTTTGAATCTATTCTTAAAAATATATTATAATACAAAAAACCAAAAACAACCCCAACAAAACTTCCTACCACAACATCAGAAAGAAAATGAACTCCGAGATAAAGTCGGCTGTAGCTAAAAAGTAGCGGAAATATTAATAATAAATATATGTACTTCACCTTGTCTTTTATTAATAAAATTATATAAACAGAAAAAAAAGTTGAGGTGGTTGCATGACCAGAAATAAAACTTTTACTAGTTGGATTTATAATGTTTCTTAACAGATGCTTGATTTGTAAATCGTTGTTTGGTCTTAATCTTCCTACACTATCTTTTATAATATTCACAAACTGGTCTGATAAAAAAACTAAAAGAATAGTAGTAAAAACTATAAACATTCCACGCTTTAATCCGAAAAACTTAAAAATATAATAAAATATAAAAACAAATAAAGGCCACCAGTATAATTGATTAGTTACAATAAGCCAAGTTGAATCCCACTGCTCGCTACCTAAATTATTCAAAAATATTACAATCTTTCTGTCTAACTCTATCATCTACATATTTACTTTTCTATTTTTAAGACTTCAATATCAAAAATCAAGTCAGTTTTAGCAGGAAATGGTCCAGTACTATTTTTTCCAAAGCCTAAGTAATAAGGAATAAACAACCGTGCTTTTTCTCCTACTCTCATCATCAGCACACCTTCTTTAAACCCTTCGATTAGTGGTCTTTGTTTGTCGTCTAACCTAAAAACAAACGGAGTTTGCTTTCTATCTCTCGTAGATTGTATTTTTTTTCCGTCGGCTAAATACAAAGTAAAATGTACCGAAGTAGTTTTGTTTGAAGTTACTTTTTTGCCACGAGTCCTTTTTAATTTCAAAATTTTAAGCCCTGATGAAGTCGTCTTTGCTCGCGACTCTTTCATCTTTATCGAAAATTTTTCTTTTTCTTTTAAATAGCCTGAATACCTTTTTATTTCTTCGGCAGCAGCAATCTTTTCTCGCTCTTTAAATTTAGCAAACTGCTCGTCAAAAACTTTTGACGCATTATATTTTTTTGCCTTAACCCCAACTTTTATAATATTTATAGAAATTATAGTATCGTTTTTAGCAATATTATTTACAACTTTCATCCTCACCGAGTCTGTTGCTTTTTTTAATTTTAAAGAGTCTTTAAATTTTGAATTTAGCTCTTTTAGTTGAGTAGGGTTTACTATTACTTTTCCAAAAACAGAATGTTTTCCATCGAAATATGGCGTCGGTCTATGAGTTATAAAAAACTGGCTACTGTTTGTTCGTGGACCAGCATTTGCCATAGAGAGTATTCCAGCATCATCGTGCTTATACATCAAAGTTGAATCACTATTTTTAGGAAATTCATCTCCAAAAGTATAGTTCAATTTTTTACTTTCTTTTGGGCTAATAAAACCTCCTGCTTGTATTACTAAATTAGGAACCACCCTGTGAAAAATTACATCTTTATAAAAATCTTTCCCCATTAATGAGTCTGTTAGATTGGAATTTGTCCCTTCGGCAAGAGACACAAAATTACTTACAGTCATCGGCACATTCTCCGAATATAGTTCAATAAACATATTCCCTTTGTTTGTTATTATTTCTGCGTAAATACCTTCTTTTAAGCCTTTGTATTTGTTTAAAGGGTTACACATTATAATTAAAATAAGTGCTAATAATAGTTTTAATCGTTTCATAATTTTTTTAATTTATTTAATGTTTATTAAGCTTAGTGTGCTTTTTATTGATTGATTTATTCCTATTCTTTTTCCGTCTCCAGCTATTCCGAAAGCATTGTACGACGGAATTACAAAGTTAATAGTTTCTCCTTTTTTCATCAACTTTATGCCGACTTGTAACCCAGGTATAAAATCTTCATTATCAACTTTATATTTTTTTAACCCTAAAGTTTCTTTACTATAAATTATCGAATCCTTCAAATCTCTTATATCATAAACTATTTCGACCAAGTCGCCAGCTTTGGGAAACGGAAGGTCAGCATCAATTTTTTTGATATAAGTGTACCAAAACCCACTTGGCGAAAGAAAATATTTCCTGTTAGAGTCTCTTTTTATAAGCTCAATAATTTTGGTTTCTTCAATTTTATTTAGCCTTTTAGACTCTTCAACAGTTTTTTTAAAAAGCCTATTTGAAGTGCTGTGTTTTATCGGTCGGCGAGGCTCTACTTTGGTGCAAGATAAATGTAGCACTGCCATAAAAAACATAAGCCTAAACATAAGAGAATTCTAATTCTTGTTTGTACTGTGCTAATAATCCGGTAAACTTTTCAACAGTTTTTTCTAATGATAAAGCAGATTTTCCACCCGCCGAATTGTTGTGTCCGCCTCCTTCAAAATGAGTTCTTGCAAATTTATTTACTGAAAAACTCCCTTTCGAACGGAACGATATTTTTATAATATTATATTTTATGTCTTCAATAAAAATTGCCGCAAACACAATCCCTTTTAATGATAAAGCATAGTTTACAAAGCCTTCCGTGTCACCTTTTTTAAAGTTATAACGAATTTTTTCTTTATGAGTTAAAGTTGTATATGCAGTTTTATATTCTGGCAATGATTTTAAATTTCTCAAAGCCTGCCCTAAAAGTTTTAGCCTACCATAAGAGTTCGAATCATATATATTGCTATGTATTCTATGATTTTCGGCACCTTTTTCTATTAAATTTGAAATAATACGATGAGTTTTGCTAGTAGTTGTTCTTACCCTAAAAGACAGAGTATCAGTAGCTATTCCTGAATAAATACAAGTTGCAATATCTTTATTAATTAATCCCAAATCGTCGTTTGCTTCTATAAATTCATACACTAATTGGCAAGTAGAACAAGCCTTATCATCATAAAACATATACTCAAATTCGTCGGCTTGCTGGTGATGGTCTATAATTGCAAAATCTTTCGAATATTCCGATAAAGTGCTTTGTAGCTCGGTTCCAGCTCGGTGTAGCGAATTAAAATCTAATAAGAATATAATATTAGAATTGTTTATAGCTTTTTGAGATTTAGTTTTTTGAGAATCAAACTTATATATAGTTTTAGAGCCTGGAATCCAGCTTAAAAACCCCGGAAAATTGTTAGGCACAATTACAGTACAATTATGCCCTTTAAGTTCAAAATATCTTTTTAGAGCCAAAGTAGAGCCTACTGCATCGCCGTCTGGGTCTTTGTGTCCGATAATTACAATATTTTGTGGCTTTTTTAAAAAACTTTTTAACTCTTCAATTTTTTTTAAAATCATCGCCCACAAATGTACAATAAAAATAAATATGTTTTACCTTTAGTACTAGTCATTTCCTTTTGCATTATATTTTAATTTTAAGTTATTTAATTTAATTTTAGAGTGCCATAATTTAATTTCTTTGTGAAAAGTAATATTACTTTTTATTCCAGCAATAAAGAGTCGCTTTTAAGTGCTTTATAAAGTTAGGTTAAATAAAAAAATAACGTGGTCTAATTAATCAAGGGTTAACTTAAAAATTTAAAGGTACAGTCAAGCTCAATTATTAAATGCAACTTTTATAGGGAAAGTTTTAATATATTTTATCGGAAAAAGAATAGAAACTAATTTCTCTCAATTGTTTAGTCAGTTTCAAATTTGGGTAAATTATGCTAAGTCATTTACTGGATTAATAACAAGAGTACTCTTAAAAATAACAGTTTTTACTATGATACAACGCCTAAACTTTTTTGCTTTTAATAGAAAAATAAATAAAATTAAAGTAAATTTGCCCTAAATGCACAATGGGTTAATCAATCTAATACTTTTAATGATAGAAACATGAAATTATATACCATATTTAATAAGCCATTTCCTTTGATTACAAAAACAAAGGACATACTTATTACTTCTTTTTTGTCTAGTTTATTTATTTATGTTTTTCTAATAGTATTTCAACCTTTTGGGATTGTTGATATCAAATTTTATAAGCCTATATTTGTTTTTGGCTACTCGGCTATTGTTTTTTTTATAACTGGAATAAGTTTCTTTCTAACGCCAATTTTATATAGAAATGTAGCAGATAATTGGACTATCAAAAAAAATATTTCTTTAATAATATGCCAACTCGTATTAGTTTCAATTTTAAACTGGTTTTACACCGCAACTATCGGAAAAGAAATTGTGTCAAGAGATATTTCATTATTCCGTTTTGTGATTTATACCGTTTCGATAGGCTTTATACCTATAATTTTATACCTATTAATAATTGAAAAGTTTTTGTCTCAAAAAAAAGAATTAGAGTCAATAAAAATAACAGAAGAGCTTAATAAGCAAAGGCAAAGCATAAAAACTAATGATAAAATAATTGTAATCGGTAATAAAGCTGAAGCTATTTCTATCAAAAACAGTTCTCTATTATGTGCTAAATCAGAGGGAAATTACTGCGAAGTTTACTTTTTAAATAAAGACAAGCTCGATAAAAAAATTATAAGATACCCTTTGCATAAGATAAATAAGGAGACAGAAATTTTTCCGTCAATCAAGCAGGTACATCGCTCTTATGTCGTTAATTTTAATCATGTAAACAAGGTTACTGGCAATGCAAGAAGCTACAATTTATCTATTCCATTTTTAGAATTTACCATCCCTGTTTCTAGAAATTTTCCTAAAGAAGTTTTGTTAAAACAATCCTAATACAATTTGTAAATACTGGTTTTAGCCCTTTTAAACTGTCTTTTTATAACAGATTTATCCGTTTTATAACAGATTTATCCACTTTATAACAAACTTTATCCATTTCATAACATTTTTTTCTAAACATTTAATTTTAGCTTTTTCTTTGTTGTTGAACTTGAAAACTTAATAAAAATGAAAGCAAGTAAAAAAATTAAAAAGGTGAGTATAGAAAAAATTTTATTAGCGTGTTTATTATACTTTTTCTGTGTACAAACTTACTCCCAAGATGTAGAAACCCAAATCGTTCGTGGAACAGTTATAGATGCTGAAAGCCAATATCCATTATTAGGTGCAACCGTTCAATTAATTGGAGATTCGTCTGTCAAAACTATTGCAACTGTAACAGATATGGACGGACGATTTACTTTAGAAAAAGTTCCTATAGGAAGACAAAATTTTGTTTGTAAGTACTTGGGCTACAAAGACCGAATCATAAATGACTTTTTAGTAGTTAAGGGAAAAGAAGGAGTGCTTAATATACATATTGAAGAAAGTGTAGGGGTTTTGGATGAAATAGTGCTTTTTAACCGTAAAAAAGGAGAAGTTATTAATGAAACAGTTACTGTAAGTGCTATCACTTTAGAAACTGATGAAATTATTCGTTTCTCTGGAACATTGGGAGATGTTTCAAGGATGGCACAAAATTTTGCTGGAGTCAGTGGAGCCAGTGATGATAGAAACGACATCATCGTAAGAGGTAACTCACCGTCAAGTGTATTATGGAGAATGGAAGGTGTTGATATTCCGTCTCCTAACCATTACGCAACATTGGGAACTACTGGCGGACCAATTTCTATGCTTAACATAAACAACCTCAAAACAAGTGATTTTTTATCTGGGGCATTTCCAGCGGAGTACGGAAACGTTACTGGGGCTGTTTTCGATTTAAAATTGAGAAATGGGAATTCTGAGAGCTATGAATTTCTCGGACAAATCGCATTTAATGGCTTTGAATTAGGGGTAGAGGGTCCTATGAAATTTGTTGGAAATAACTCCTCATTTCTTGTTAATTACAGGTATTCTACTCTTGGATTGTTGAGCGAAGTAGGAATTAACCTTGATCTTGGTACAGGAGGTGCTATTCCTAAGTTTCAAGATATAAACTTTAAATTGAATATTCCTACCGAAAAAGCTGGAAGATTTTCTGTCTGGGGATTAGGAGGAATTAGCGATATTCGTTTTTCTGCTGATAATAACAACAATCTTTTTTCTGCTAATAATGAAAACTTAATATCGAGTACCACAACTGGTATCTTGGGAATCAATCACAAATATTTTTTTAATAGTAAAACATCTTCTACTGTCTCAATAGCCTACTCGAGTTCGAAAAATAGAAATACCAGGGAAGGAATTATTCCGTCAAACTCTGAACAATTTCAAAAAATATTTGATGGAAATAGTCGTCAAAATAAAACTACAATAAATTGGACGATTAACTCAAAATTAAATTCAAAACACCTGATAAGAGCAGGGGCAAACCTTGATTTATTTAATATAAAAATATTAGACTCTCTGTTTGTTGTTGACAACAAATCTTGGTTTAATCAAGGCGACTTTGAAGGCTCAACTTCACTATATCGTTTTTTTGGACAATGGCAGTATAAATTCAATGATAAATTAAAGTTTAACTCTGGAATAAACGCACTTTATTTGGGATTAAACAAATCTTTTGCTTTAGAACCGCGTATTGGGATAACTTACGCTGTTAATGAAAAAAACAAATTTGCCATTGCTTATGGAAGACATAGTCAAATGCAACCCTTACCTATATATTTTAGTTTACAAAGAGACGCAGCAGATGAACAAAATACTTTAAACAGGGAGCTTGACTTTATTAAAAGCAACCATTATGTGTTTTCTTATACGCATTATTTTAAAAATAAATTAAAGATTAAATCTGAACTTTATTATCAAACTCTTTCATCAGTCGCAGTTGATCCAACGGAAGGTTACTTTTCTGTTTTAAATGTCGGAGCAGATTTTGTTTTTCCCAAGAATACAGGGCTTTTGAACGACGGAACAGGTAAAAACTACGGAGTAGAACTAACCTTACAACAAAATTTGAATAAAGGACTTTATTATATATTGACATCTTCAATATTCCAAAGTAAGTATAGTGGTAGTGATAAAATCGAAAGGAACACCTACTATAATTCAAACTATGTGATTAATGCTTTATTTGGCAAGGAAATACAAGTAAATAATAATTTATTCTTAATGTTTGACGCGAAATTTACTTATGCAGGAGGAAGGAGGTATAACCCAATTGATTTAGAAGCCTCAATAAAAAATGGCGAAGAAACATTAGACTATACAAACGCTTTTGAGTCGCAGTATGATCCTTATATCCGCCCTGATTTTAAGATAGGATTAAAGCTTAACTACAAAAACACAACTCATACGTGGTCTGTTGATTTGCAAAATTTTATAGGAAGAAAAAATATTTTTACACAAATATATAATAATGACACTCAATCTGTAAAGACATTATATCAAAGAGGGTTCTTTCCTAATGTTAGATATCAAATTGTATTTTAGAATAATGAAACATCCACGACAAGGATTTTGACACCCAAGTGAAAATATGATATTCACTAAAAAACAATAAAAACACACATTAAAATATAGGTTTTGTAGAGGTATTTGCCAAAAAGGCTCTTGCACAAAGTTATCAGGCGAAATAAACCTACCCAGCTTAGCATCATACATCCGCCCATTCATGTGAATCAAGCCAACATCCATAAAATGCTCATGACCTGTATAACCTCTGTTTAATAAGGTTGTATCATGATTAAAGGCTATTTCACTTTTATCAGAAATAAACTTATCAACCTCACCCCAAGCTCCGAAATGGCGTTGTTCCACTATGTTTCCGCCGCTGTCTGTAATCGCTAAAATACTACCGAGATAGTCTCTATGCAAATAATAAAATTTGTCGGTAGTATTTTATTTCTAAAAACACTACAAAACCTTACTCATCATACGGAGGATACTGCCTCATTTCTGCCATTTCAGGTGTTGGTGGATAAGGCACTGTAAAATCTAATAGTTGTATGTCTTGAATGCTCAAGTCATAGCGTTTTAGAATGTTGTAATTTTTTCTTATTGTTTCCCAAGGGTATTTTGCCAAAGTATCGGAATGTATGATAAATAAAGAAAGTACGTCATTCGGCACACTAACTTCAAACATATTTTCTAACGTGGAAGATGATGAGGAAATAAGAGTTTTTTTCTCTGTACTGAGAATTTTTTGCCCAAGCCTGTTTCTAAAATCTGTTATTATAGTATCAGGATATATTGATTTATAATTTTCATCATCATTAAAATATACATTAATTGAGTGATTCGACTTATTATACATTGATACAGAGTATCCTCTGTTATTTTCTAAAACATCACATTTTCCGCATAATAATATTGGTAAAACAAATATAATATTGCTTTTATTTAAGAATTGACTCATAGTTTATCTATTTATTGTAGGGTAATAAGTTTCTATTGTGCCGTATCGATATGGTCGATTCCAGTCCACTCCATATCTTTCAAAATACTTTGCAGCCAATCTATTGGCTCTAGTTTCTGTCCAATACATATCATGTGTGCTAACTCCTTTAGGCTCTCCTGATATTTGCTTACTTTTATCTGCACTAATAGCACTAGGAATACCTATTTGGGTCAAATAAGAAGGTCCTACATTTTGACTGTCTATATAATGTGCGTATTCATGCATATATAATGGATCGCTTAACACATAATCTTTAAAATTCCCTTTTACTTCACCTGGATTGTTGATAAAAATATAACTTCCTTTCATATTTTAGCTTACTATACTATTCATAAGGCGGATACATCTTCATATCTTTCATTTCTTTTGTTGGAGGATAATGCAGAGTAAAGTTTAATTTTTGTAAGTCTTCTAAACTTAAATCATAACGCTTTAAAATTTTATATTCATCTCGTACCTCTTCCCAAGGATAAGTATCTAACACTTCTGAATCAAAAACAAAAACAGATATAGTATCGTTGGGTATAAGATGTTTATAAATCGCCTCCCATGACGAAGAATTTCCTGCAAAAGCATATTTTTCATTACTTTTTTTTTGAGGAACTCCTATAAAATCTCTTTTTGTACTCAATATAGTATCTGGATAGGAAATATTAGTGTAATATCTTCCTCTATCAATTGAAATAGAATTTACGATAGAAATTATATCGTACTGGGAATTATTTATCATATAAATATTGTATTCTCTATCCATAGCAATATCACATTCGCCACACAAAAATATTGGTAGTAAACATATCATTAGTATGAGGGATTTTATTCTTTCCATGATTCAAATTATTTTAATGTTGGATAATAATCGTTAATTGTTCCATCTTTATATCTATCATTATACCAATCCACCCCATATTTTTCGAAATACTTTGCTGCCAGTCTATTAGCCCTTGTTTCTGTCCAAAATGATCTATGGGTTGATAAATTTGTGGAATGGTCATGTTTGCTTTTATCTGCACTCCGAGCACTAGGAATACCTATTTGGGTCAAATAAGAAGGCCCTACATTTTGACTGTCTATATAATGTGCGTATTCATGCATATATAATGGATCGCTTAACACATAATCTTTAAAATTCCCTTTTACTTCACCTGGATTGTTGATAAAAATATAACTTCCTAAAGAAACACTTGAGCCTTTATTATTCTCATTAGTCACCCCTTAAAAACCATTTAACACTTTAAATATCAATAAAATAGATTAAAAAACATTTGTAAATATCTACAAGTTTTTGTATCTTTGATGTATTAATCTTGCAATTTTTTTAAAATTATGATTCCAAAAAACAAGAATACAAATCAAGGCAATTTATTTTTTAGTTTTAAAGACACTTTAAACCAAAAACACCCTCTTTACATATTGGCAAATAAAATAAATTGGAAACAATTTGAAGACGCTTTTTTGCCCTTGTATAGTAAAGACAAAGGCAGACCTGCTAAATCTATACGTCTAATGGTAGGTCTTCTTATGCTCAAACATATCCGTAATGTCTCCGATTAGAGCGTTGTAGAGCAATGGTCTGAAAATAACTACTACCAATATTTTTGTGGAGAAACTAATTTTGTTTGTGGAGTTCCTTGCGAAGCTAGTGAATTGGTTCACTTTCGTAATCGTATTAAGGAAGTTGGCATAGAACTTATTTTAAAAGAAAGCATACGAATAAACGCAGAGGATAGCAAAGACGAAAACGTCAATATAGACACTACTGTTCAAGAGAAAAACATTAGCTTTCCTACCGATGCAAAGTTGCATAAAAAGATTATTAAAAAATGTAAATCCATTGCTACTAAAGAGCAACTACCTGTTAGGCAAACTTATACTCGAACATTAAAGAAATTATCTAGAGACCAACGTTTTAGGAATCATCCAAAGAACAGGGCAAAAGCAAAAAAAGCAGACAGAAAAATAAAGACCATTTGTGGAAGGCTTATTAGAGAGCTTGAGCGAAACCTACCTCCCAACTCAAAGTATCAATCAGATTTAGATTTATTTAAACAGGTATTATCACAAAAGAGAAATTCTAAAAACAAAATTTATTCACTTCACGAGCCTGAAGTTTGTTGCATCTCTAAAGGAAAAGAACACAAGAAGTATGAGTTTGGCAACAAGGCATCATTCGTAAAAACAGACACCGGAGTAGTTGTTGGAGCAATGGGATTTCGCAACCAATATGACGGACACACTTTAGAACCAGTTTTAGATCAAGTAAAAAAATTAACAGGATTATTACCAAAAAGAGCAAAAGTAGACAGAGGATATAGAGGCAAAAAAAGAATAAAAGATACAGAAATTCTTGTTCCATCACCACCAAAAAAATCTATGAGTTATTACCTTCGAAAGAAATTAAGCCAAGCTCACAAAAAACGAGCAGGCATAGAACCAGTAATAGGACACATCAAGGCAAATCATAGACTTAATCGCAACTTTTACAAGGGAGTAGTGGGTGATAACATCAATATTATGCTTGCAGCAGCAGGGTTTAACTTCAAAAGAATGATTAACAAGTGGAAACATTCTTTTTTACTCTTTTTTCAAAGGCGATTTCAAATTTTTATGCAAACCAAATTTTGTGCTTTTTATTTTAAACTAATTTTTTAAGGCTTGACTAAATAGAAACACAATTAATAGATATTTTAGAATTTTCAGAGAATTAATTTATAAAAAACAAACCTGGGATAAGACTAAATTTTTTGGAGAAGTAGAGTTAGACGAAGCTTATTTTGGTACGAAAAGATTGCGAGGAATAAACATGTCTCAAAAACGAGGAAGAGGAACTTGGAAACAACCTGTATTTGGAGTTTTTGAACGACAAGGGAGAGTTTACACAGAATTAATTCCTAATGCAAAACAAGCCACTTTAAGAAAAGTTATTAAAGGGAAAATAAGTCTTGAAAGCATTATATTTACTGATGGTTGGAGAGGATATTATGGATTGTTGGATTTAGGATATAGTAAACATTTTCGTATAGATAAGAGCAAACATTTTTCAGATAAACAAGGAGTTCACATTAACGGAATAGAAAGTTTTTGGAGTTTTACAAAAAGGAGATTAGCAAAATTTAATGGAGTTAAAACTACCTTTACATTACATCTAAAAGAGTGTGAATGGAGATGGAGAAAAACAACAAAAGAAATGGAAGATGAACTATCGAAAGTAATTAAAAAAAAGAATTGTTGAAATAGGAAAACTCTATCGAGTTTTCTCCAGTTCAACAATTTATAATTATCATTATATTTGTTAAAAAAATAAAATCTTCTAGTCTAGAGCCTAAGTAAATAATTATCTGTTTTATTAAAATCGCGATTACTTGCTTTTAACAGTAAGCTTTTCTATACCTACTTTATACGATAGGTTGGTTTTTCTCTTTATTTAAAAAGAGTATTAATAAAAATTTACATTTTCTAGTTGAATCTGCCTTTACTTATAAATTTGCCTAATATTTACCTTAAAACTTCGCCAAACTACTTTAAAAAAAAATTAATAATTTAGCACAAAATTTTTAAGACAATAATATCAACATAATCAATCAGAATAATGGAAAAACATAAATTAAGTTTTCTACAAATTTGGAACATGAGTTTCGGGTTTTTAGGAATACAGATGGGGTTTGCGCTTCAAAATGCAAATGCGAGTAGAATTTTACAAATATTTGGTGCAGATGTCCACGAACTTTCGTGGTTTTGGATTATTGCTCCTTTAATGGGATTAATAGTCCAGCCAATAGTTGGATATTATAGCGATAAAACTTGGGGGAAATTCGGAAGAAGGAAGCCATATTTTCTAATAGGTGCTATTTTGGCATCTATAGGTTTAGTTCTAATGCCTCAAGCAGATTTGTTTATTGCTTTTTTACCAGCACTATGGGTCGGTGCTGGGTTTTTAATGATTATGGACGCATCTTTTAATATTGCTATGGAACCATTTAGAGCTTTAGTTGGCGATAATTTAAGAACAGATCAAAGAACTTTAGGATTTAGTGTACAAACTGCACTGATTGGGTTTGGTGCCGTATTTGGCTCTTGGCTTCCTTATGCTTTAACTAACTGGTTCGGATTTTCTAACGAAACCTCAAGCGGTGTTGTCCCTTCTAATTTAATTTGGTCTTTTGTTATAGGAGCGATAGTTTTAGTTACTTCAATATTAATAACCGTAATTACCACCAAAGAATATTCGCCTGAAGAATTAGAAAAGCTTGATGCTAATAGCGATTCAAACAAAGACTCTTCGGAGGAAAAAAACCATAGTCTTTTAGATATTTTTGCAGACTTTAGAAAAATGCCCATTACTATGCGTCAATTAAGTTGGGTGCAATTCTTTTCGTGGTTTGGTCTTTTTGGAATGTGGGTTTTTTCAACTCCAGCAATTGCACAACATACATATGGCTTACCAAATGCTGATACTAGCAGTGCGTCATATCAAGATGCTGGAGATTGGGTAGGAATACTTTTTGGAGTTTATAATTTTACATCCGTGTTTTATGCGTTTGCATTGCCCTATATTGCTAAAAAAATTGGTAGAGTAAAAACTCATTCTATATCTTTACTTATCGGAGGATTAGGTCTGTTATCAATTTATTTTATACAAAACAAAATTTGGCTAATTTTTTCAATGCTTTGTGTTGGGGTATCTTGGGCTAGTATTCTAGCTATGCCTTATGCTATTTTGGCAGGTTCAATTAACCCTAAAAAAATGGGAGTATATATGGGTATTTTTAATTTTTTTATTGTAATACCTCAAATTATAAACGCACTTATCGGAGGTCCATTAATAAAATACGCTTATAACGACGAAGCAATTTTTGCTCTAATGGTAAGTGGTTTTAGCTTTTTAATTGCTGCTGTTTTAGTTTTTAAAGTAAAAGATAAAGACGACTTACTAGTAAATTAAATGGAAGTAGGAATTATTTTTGACCTTGACGGAGTTATCGTCGATACAGCAAAATATCATTATTTAGCGTGGAAAAAATTAGCTAAGAAACTAGGCTTTGATTTTACCGAAAAACAAAACGAACTATTTAAAGGGGTAAGCAGAAAACGTTGTTTAGAAATTCTTTTAGATATTGGTAAAATTAAGATTTCGGAAGAAGAGTTCGAGGCTTATATGGTTGATAAAAATAAAATTTATTTAGACTTAATTAAAAAAATTGATGAGTCGGAGATTCTGCCAGGAGTTACCACAGTTTTACAATTTTTAAAAGAAAACAAAATCCCTACTGCTTTAGGATCAACGAGTAAAAATGCTAGTTTTATTTTAAAAAAAATAGGTCTTCTTCATTATTTTAACGCGATTATAGACGGAAATAAAGTAACAAAAGCAAAGCCTAGCCCTGAAATATTTTTAACAGCAGCAAAGCAATTAGGAGTAAACGCAAAGAATTGTGTAGTTTTTGAAGATGCAGTTGCAGGTGTAGAAGCAGCGAATTTGGCACAAATGATTAGCATCGGTATTGGAAATGAAGAAATATTATTCGAAGCCAATTACAGCTTTAAAGACTTTAAACATATTAACATTAATTTTATTAAAAAACTAACCAAAAGATTAGAATGAATCAAAATTACATTAAGCCAGACAAGTGGGCTATAATAGAAGAAGGCTATAATTCTGAAAAAATAGAATCTTCGGAAAGTTTATTTAGCCTTGGCAACGGAGCTATGGGGCAACGAGCTAATTTTGAGGAGTACTACTCGGGACAAACCTTTGAAGGCAGTTATATAGCAGGTATTTATTACCCTGATAAAACAAGGGTCGGTTGGTGGAAAAATGGTTATCCAAAATATTTTGCAAAAGTGCTAAACGCTCCGAACTGGATTGGCATAAATGTTTTTGTTAATGACGAAAAATTAGACTTGAATACTTGTATAAAAGTTTCAAAATTTAAAAGAGAGCTTAATATGAAAGAAGGCTGGTTAGCGAGAAGCTTTGAAGCAGTTCTTCAAAACGGTGTTAAAATTAAAGTTAATGCAAAGCGTTTTTTATCATTAAAATTAGACGAAATTGGAGTTATTAAATATAGTGTTACTCCATTAAATTCGAACGCCAATATATCTTTTACACCTTATTTAGACGCTGGAATCTCTAATAAAGATAGCAATTGGGATGATAAATTTTGGGACGTACTTGAAGTATCTCAAGATTTGCAACAATCTTTTATCAAGGCAAAAACAATGAAAACTAATTTTCATATATGTACTTTTATGGAGTCAAAGTTGTTTGAAAATGATGCAGAAATAAAAATTGCTTCCGAATATTCTAAAACGGATAATTATTCTTCTTTTACGTACCGCAAAGAAATTAAAAAAGGAGCAGTTTTTACTATACATAAATTTGGCGGTTATGTTGTGGGTCGCAAATATCCAAAAAGTAATTTAACAGAATTGGCAAAAAAAGCATTAAACAAAGCTGTTAGTTTAGGTTTTAATATTATGTTAGAAGAGCAAATAGAATCTTGGGCGGAGATATGGAAAACTTCTGACATCAGCATAAAAGGAGATGTAAAAGCACAACAAGGAATTCGGTTTAATATTTTTCAATTAAATCAAACTTATAAAGGCAATGATTCTTCATTAAACATTGGTCCAAAAGGCTTTACAGGAGAAAAGTACGGCGGAAGTACATATTGGGACACAGAGGCATATTGCATTCCGTTTTATATGGCTACTAAAAGTCAATCTGTTGCTAGAAATTTGTTAGAATATCGTTATAATCATTTAGGTAAAGCGATGGAAAATGCAACAAAACTTGGCTTTTCTAATGGGGCAGCTTTATATCCGATGGTTACGATGAATGGAGAAGAATGCCACAACGAATGGGAAATTACTTTCGAAGAAATTCATAGAAACGGAGCGATAGCTTTTGCTATTTTTAATTATTATCGTTATACCAAAGACTATTCCTACATTTTAGATAAAGGGTTAGAAGTGTTAATTGCTATTTCTCGTTTTTGGCATCAAAGAGCATCTTTTTCTGAAAATAAAAATAAATTTATGATTTTAGGCGTAACGGGGCCTAACGAATATGAAAATAACGTTAATAATAACTGGTATTCGAATTACATCGCAAAATGGTGTATTGAATATACTTTAGAAAATATAGAAATTATAAAGAAAAATCATATTTCAGATTTTATACGGATTAAAGAAAAGACCAATTTTTCTGATGACGAATTGTCTAAATGGAAGAGTATTTCTACAAATATGTATTTTCCTTTTTCAGAAAAATTTAATGTTTTCTTACAGCAAGATGGGTTTTTAGACAAAGAGCTAACGACAGTTTCGGAGTTAGATAAAAACGAAAGACCTATAAATCAAAACTGGAGTTGGGATAAAATTCTACGCTCACCGTATATAAAGCAAGCCGATGTTTTACAAGGCTTTTATATATTCGAAGACCATTTTTCTTTCGAAGAAATAGAACGTCATTTTGATTTTTACGAGCCTTTTACAGTTCACGAAAGCTCTCTTTCGCCTTGTATTCATTGCATTATTGCTACAAAATTAAATAGAATAAAACAGGCTTATGATTTTTATTTACAAACTTCTCGTTTAGATTTAGACGACTATAATAACGAAGTAAAAGAAGGGCTACACATAACTTCGATGGCTGGAACTTGGATGAGTATAGTTGAAGGTTTTGGCGGATTAAGAATAGTAAAAGATATGCTTTCGTTTGCTCCGAAAATTCATAGAAAATGGAAAGAGTTTTCTTTTAAAATAAACTTTAGAAACCAATTAGTTATTGTTAAAATAAAGCAAAAGAGTGCTTGTTTTGAGTTAGCTGGAAATCAAGAGTTAAGTATATTAGTAAACGATAATTTAATTAAGCTGTCTCCGAATATTCTAAAAAATGTTAAAATTTAGCTTGTATTTGTGTAAATATATGTTTTAAAAGGAGCTTGTATATTTGTGAGAGTTTAAAAAGGCTCTAGATTAGAATATTTTATTTTTTTTACAAATATAATGATAGTTCTTCTTTTTAATCATTTTTGATAATTCATCTATTGTTTAAAAATTATTGTATTTTATTTTGTCCTATAAGTTATATTATGTTAAATAGAAAATTATTGTCTCTACTCTTTTAATATTTTTGAATAAACAAAATCAATTATTTTAAATAAGAAAATCCGTATTACTTGTTTTTAAAATGCTAATTTGATTTAGCAAACTTTTGTTTAGCTCGTTTTTTTCTAACTAACCAAGACAGCAAATTAGATAAAGTAATAGCCACAGCCAACACGATAATTAAAAGAGTTAGCGAGTCATCAATAATTGTTTTTTGTAAAGTATAAGCCAAGGCTATAAAACCAACATTAGCAACAGAAAGAATCAAAGTTGCCTTTGTATGAGAAAAACCAATATCAATTAGTAGATGGTGTATATGATATTTGTCAGCATGAAACGGAACATTTCCTCTAATAATTCTTAATGTAAACACGCGTAATGTGTCGTAAATAGGAATTATAAGTATGCTTAATGTTACTGCTGGTACAGCTTTAACGGAATAAGGACTTGAAAGGGTTAAGTTTATTTCGGTAAATTTAATTGCAAGAATGGCACAGATTAATCCGACAACGAGCGAACCAGTATCCCCCATAAAAATTTTAGCAGGTGTAAAATTATATTTTAAAAACGCTAGAATAGAACCCATCAAGGCAAAACCAATTATAGATAGCTCTATTCTGTCTATTAAAAAGAACCATATCCCAAAAATTAGTGAAATGATTAGTCCAATAGAACCTGCCAAGCCGTTGATTCCGTCTATTAAATTAAAAGAATTAATTATTAAGATTATAACTAAAATCGATAAGATATAGCTAACCCAAGCATCAAGCTCTTCTACTCCGAACAAACCATAAAAATTAGTTATTTGAACTTTTGCTTTGTAAATTAAAATGATAGCAATAACAATTTGTCCTATAAATTTTTTATAAAATTGAATAGGAATTATATCATCTTTTATCCCAATAAGCGTTATCAAAATTAAAGAACAGAGAATATATTGAAGGCTTCCAAGAGCTTCAGAAGGTATCCAATAAAAAACGGAAAATACAAACCCAGCAAAAATCCCTAAACCGCCTAAAGATGGAGTATTTACTGAATGAGAGGAACGAACGTTTGGACTGTCAAACAATCGTTTTTTAATTGCAATTTTAATTATAGAAGGTATTAAGAAAAATGTTAAAATAAAAGCTGTAATAAAGCTCAATAAAACACTGAACATGTATTAAATATTTTAAAGCATCAAATGTATTTATTTTTTTTAAATTAATACAATTTTATTTATAATTAATTTTACTTAGTTAATTTTTATACATTGAGAGTTTTTAATTAAATTGAAAACCCAAATTGTATTTATCTATATTTTACGCTCTACTACATATTCAATCATATTAATTAATGAATGTTTATAAACAGAATCTGGATAACTTTCTAAAATTTTTATAGCTTTGTTTTTATAATTGCACATCACAGAAATAGCGTATTTTATTCCCCCTTTTTCTTTTACATATTCTATTACTTCTCTTACTCTTTTTTTGTTTTTATTATGTTTTTTTATAGAATTTATCAGCCAAGATTTATCTTTTCTATCTGATATACTAATTGTATAAATTAAAGGAAGAGTAAGTTTTTGCTCTTTTATGTCTATCCCAGTCGGTTTTCCAATTTTATTATCAGTGTAGTCAAACAAGTCGTCTTTAATTTGAAATGCCACGCCTATATACTCGCCAAATTTTCTCATTTGTTGGACAGTTTCGTTGCTAGAACCTACAGAAGCAGCTCCAATTCCACAACAAGCGGAAATTAAAGCTGCAGTTTTTTTGCGTATAATATCATAATATATATCTAATGTAATATCTAACTTCCTAGCTTTTTCTATTTGTAAAAGTTCGCCTTCACTCATTTCGCGAACTGCAATTGATATTAGTTTCAACAAGTCGAAATCTTCATTATCTATTGAAAGCAATAAGCCTTTTGAAAGAAGATAATCGCCAACTAAAACTGCAATTTTATTCTTCCAAAGTGCGTTAATAGAAAAGAAACCACGACGTACATTACTCTCATCTACCACATCATCATGCACCAAAGTTGCCGTGTGAATCAACTCTATTACAGAAGCTCCCCTATAAGTTCTTTCGTCAAATTCTCCGTTAGAAGTCATTTTGGCGACTAAAAACACAAACATAGGACGCATCAGTTTTCCTTTTCTACATACTATATAATAAGTAATTCTATTTAACAAAGGAATCCTAGAAAGCATAGAGTTTTTAAATTTTTTCTCAAATAGTTCCAGTTCTTTTTTTATTGGCTGTTTTAAAATCTCTACCTTTTTCATCTAACTGCAAAAATAATTAAATATAAATTAATGAGGCAAGTGCAAAAAAGTATGTACATCAACTCTCGGAAGCAAGACTTACTCAATTTTCATATAGAGTTTCAAATTTATCAAACTCATAATTTCTTGATTATCATAGATTAAATTTTCTATTAGTATTTTTGCATCTACTTCTAGAATTTAGCATATCTTTGAAAAATTAAATTGAAGTATTTTTACGATATTATTAAATAAACTTATAAAATAGTATTAAATTTGCATTTTTAAAAAAGTATTATTGTTTAATATTATTTCACATTTGTTTTGATAATATACTTATATTCAGTTGTTTAATACATTTTATTTAAAGTTATAATTTAAAAACATTTAAACATTATGCCTAAATCACAACAAACCTTTAGCAAAGGCGAAAAAGAAAAAAAGCGTTTAAAGAAACGTCAAGACAAGATTAAAAAAATGGAAGCTAGAAAAATTCAGAAGCAAGAGAGCGGTTCTAAAGGCATACAATTTGCTTACGTTGATCACAATGGTAATTTAACTGACACTCCGCCAGATCCTTCATTAAAAGTTGAGTACAAAGTAGATAATATTAATATCTCTGTTCCTAAAAAAGAAGAGTTAGAACCAGAAGAGTTAATTAAAAACGGAAAGTTGACCTACTACGATTCTTCTAAAGGCTTTGGGTTTATAATTGATTCTGTAAGCGGTCAAAAATACTTTACTCACGTTAGTGAAATGATAGGCGAAATTTCGGTAAACGATAAAGTTACCTTTGAAACTGCAAGAGGATCACGCGGTATGAATGCTGTAAAAGTTAAAAAAATTTAATGCTTTACTTTTATTATTAAAGCAAGTAATTTCAATTAGTTTTATTGCTTAACACATTCGCTGTATTTAATTGAAAGCCAACAATTTGGATTAAATATTATAATATTTTAGACTTTCAATTATTATTTCTTCAGGGACTTCGCAATCTATTTTAAAATCTTCATAATCTTTTAATAACACAAAATTTATTTTACTGCTTTCGTTTTTCTTGTCATGCTTTATTAAATTTAAAATCTCGTCAAAATCTTTTTCTTGCAAATTTATTTTAATGTAAATACTTTTAATAACTTCTTTAATTTCTTTTACTTTTTCCATAGATAAGCCCATTAAATTGTTAGAGATATAACTTTCACAGACCATTCCAATAGCTATTGCTTCGCCATGGGATAAACTTTTTTTACCTTCAGATTTTAAGTAAAGCGACTCGATAGCATGCCCTAAAGTATGTCCAAAGTTTAAAACTTTTCTCAAATTACGCTCTTTAGGGTCTTCTAAAACAATTTTGTTTTTGATTTCTATAGATCTAAAAATCAGCTTGTTAATATTTAAGTTGCTTTTTATTTTGTTAAATAAACTTACATCGTGAGTTAGTCCGTACTTAATAATTTCTGCTTTACCAGAATTTATTTCATAATCAGAAAGTGTTTTTAAATAACTGTCATCAACGATTATCATTTGAGGGTCTGAAAATACTCCGATTTGGTTTTTTAAGGTGTCTAAATTTACTCCAGTTTTTCCTCCAATAGCTGCATCTACCATAGCAAGCAGAGTAGTCGGAACATTAATAAAATCAATTCCGCGCTTAAAGCAAGAAGCCACAAACCCACCTATATCTGTAATAACTCCACCACCTAAAGTTATTAACAAACTTTTTCTATCGCCACCTAATTTTGTAACTGCATTCCAAATTTCATAACAAGTTTTTAAGTTTTTGTTTTCTTCGCCCGACTTAATTTTTACAACTTCAATAGGTTTGTCGATTTTCATTTTTTCTATAAATACCGGGTAGCAATGCGTATAAGTGTTTTCATCTACTAGGATAAAAACCTTAGAATAGTTTCTAAACAATACATACGCAGAAAGCTCTTTATAAGCCTTTTCTTGAAAATAAATAGAATACATTTCTGTTTGAATAGCTCTCATTAGTTAAAAAATTTTAATTAGCAAATTATTGAATTATATAAACTCTTAAACTATCTTTGTTTTATAATTTTGTGATTTTTTTATTAAGGCAATATATATTTAAAAAAGTTAATTATCTAATTATAACGCAAAATATTATACATTTATAATGCAAACAATAGAAGAAGTTAAAGCTTTACTGCTTAAAAACAAACAAATGCTTTTTCAAGAGTTGAAGCAAAGTAAGGAAGCATTACAAATAATCAAAAAAGCTACGCACACCAGTTTATCCGATGAAGAAAAAGAAAAAATAAAAGTACAATTAATAGATATTTGTAAGACAATACCAGCTTTGGCGGTTTTTTTATTACCAGGAGGCTCTATATTAATGCCTCTTTTAATAAAGCTAATCCCAGATATTTTACCCTCTGCTTTTCAAGACGAACCTGCTGAAGAATCCGACGATACTAATAAAAATTAACTAACAGAATTTATATTTGTGTTATAATTATATGGATTTATATAAGAAAGAGTTTGTTAGGTGTTTTTAAATAATAAACGTTTGCTAACACTTTGTATAGTACATACCTTACAGGATGTGTACCATTCACAAACCTTTGGTAACAATATAAAAAGAACGAAATTTGAAAAATGAATCATTGGACAAAACTTAGTATAGAATACGCAAATCAAAGGTCATATTTGGACGACTTATTTCAAGTTTACCCAACAATACCAGAAGGAATAAGAGATATTAACGAAACGATTTGGAAAGATGTTGAAAACGCATTTGGTCAAAAAGACAATGACGCTTTAATACGTGAATTGTTAAAACTTGACCTATTCCCTATCAAAGATAGCTACATAGCATATTTGAAAAGGGATAAAGCAGCTATTGACAGAAACCCAAGAACGATAAACAGAATTTGTGGTCGTTTATACGAAATGGGACTCGATAAGATATTTGAAAAGTGCAGTGAGCCAAAAGAAACAAATAGACAAATCGGACCAATGTTTAGGAGTTGGTTAAAAAATAAATCGCTTGGAATTGAACCTGTAACACTTGATAATTTTATGGCAAATGATAATGATGCCATTCTTGATGCAGGTGATGATGCAATGATGAAATTTGCTAATGAACATTTAGGTTACAATCATAATAAGGGATTGGATTTTGTTGGACGTTTCAATAAAAAATATGTGATTGGCGAAGCAAAATTTCTAACAGATTTTGGCGGACACCAAAACGCACAGTTCAATGACGCAATTAGTACCATTCAAGCAAAAGGAGTTGATGCTGTCAAAATTGCAATTTTAGATGGCGTTCTATTTATTGAAGGACGAAACAAAATGTACAAATCAATTACTGAAACTTATAAAGACCAAAATATATTAAGTGCTTTAGTCTTTAGAGAGTTTCTATATCAATTATAATTATGGAGAATTTACTTATTAAGGGAGATAATATAGCAGGTTTAAATTTTCTTTTGGACAATAAAAATTTAAAAGGAAAAATTGACCTTGTTTATATTGACCCTCCTTTTGCAACAGGAGGAAATTTTACAATAACTGATGGGAGAGCTTCAACAATAAGTAATTCAAGAAACGGAGACGTAGCTTATTCAGACAAATTATTAGGTGATGATTTTTTAAATTTCATTAGACAACGCTTAATAATATTGAAAGAATTGCTCTCTGAACAAGGTTCTATTTACCTTCATATTGACTACAAAATCGGACATTATGTAAAAATTGTAATGGATGAAGTGTTTGGCATTGATAATTTCAGAAACGACATTACAAGAATTAAGTGTAATCCAAAAAACTTTAACAGAACAGGATATGGCAATGTAAAAGATTTAATTCTTTTTTATTCAAAATCAGCTAAACCCATTTGGAACGAGCCAAGAGAAAAATACACCGAAAAAGATTTAGAAAAATTATTTCCAAGAAAGAATAAACAAGGAAGAAGATATACTACAGTCCCAATTCATGCCCCAGGGGAAACGGAGAACGGCAGATCAAATCAGCCATTTAAGGGAATTATGCCTCCAAAAGGAAGACATTGGAGAACAAATGTAGAAACATTGGAGCAATGGGACAAAGACGGACTTATTGAATGGTCTTCAACAGGAAATCCAAGAAAAATAATTTTCGCTGACGAAAGAGAAGGTAAAAGAGTTCAAGATATTTGGGAATACAAAGACCCACAATATCCAACTTATCCAACTGAAAAAAACCCCGAATTACTTGATTTAATAGTTAGAACTTCTTCAAACAAAGACAGTATTGTTTTAGACTGTTTTTGTGGTTCGGGTACAACTTTAAAATCTGCACATACAAATGGTAGAAATTGGATTGGAATAGACCAATCAGACCATGCAATCAAAGCAACAAAAGAAAAAATTGAAACTATTGAAGGAGACTTATTTATTTCAAAACCTAATTGGGTTGCTTTATCAGCTTCATAACTCAAAAACACAAATTAAATAATTGATATAAGACCGTTGCAAGGTTAAGTAATTGATTTTCAGTAAAGAACGTTGTCTATATATTTGAAAAAATAAGAGCTAAAAACATAAAAGATTGAAATACAATAAGTTAGTTGTTTTATGATATAATAAAAAATTGTAATTTTATTAGGTTTTTAATCTTGCAACGGTCTTGATATGTAAGTAATTAAACCTAAAAATGGTATAAATTAAAATTTAAAAATAAAATTCTACTTTTGCAGAATAAACAAGTTAAAATTAAGCAACAACATTGTGAAACTAAAAACTAATATGAAGACTTTAGTAGAAGCAAAGAGAAACCTTACTACAAAAGGTTTTTTAGACATAAAAACGCCAGAAATTGACTATCTTGAAGAGGTAAAAAAATTACTAAAAAAGAAGAATGCAGTTCTTTTGGCTCACTATTACCAAATAGATGAGATTCAAAAAATTGCCGATTTTGTAGGTGATAGTTTAGCATTAGCACAAAAAGCAGCACAAACAGATGCTAGTATTATTGTATTTGCAGGTGTGCATTTTATGGCAGAAACAGCAAAAATTTTAAACCCTGACAAAAAAGTTTTATTACCTGATTTGCTTGCTGGCTGTTCGTTGGCAGACTCTTGCCCTCCTGATGAGTTTTATAAATTTAAACAAAAACACCCTAATCACAAAGTTGTTACATACATAAATTGTTCAGCAGAAATTAAAGCCTTAAGCGATGTTGTCTGTACCTCATCAAATGCAAAAAAAATTATAGAATCCTTTCCGAAAGACCAGCCAATAATTTTTGCACCAGACAAGAATTTAGGAGCATATTTGAATAAAGAAACCGGCA
Organism: uncultured Polaribacter sp.; assembly: GCA_963422315.1. GTDB lineage: Bacteria > Bacteroidota > Bacteroidia > Flavobacteriales > Flavobacteriaceae > Polaribacter. The sequence continues at coordinate 1,506,907 of OY729423.1, read as the reverse complement.
GAGATATGTTGCTTTGGGATGGAGCTTGTATGGTTCATGAAGCTTTTTCTATGGAAAAACTTATAGACTTATTTAAAGAACATTCGGATGCAGAACTCATTGCACACCCAGAGTCCGAAGCGCATATATTAAAAGCTGCAAAATACATCGGCTCTACTTCCGGGCTTTTGAAACATGTAAAAAACAGCAGTAAGAAAAAATTTATTGTGGCTACAGAAGCTGGTATTTTATATCAAATGATACAAGAAAATCCTGATAAAAAAATTATACCAGCACCCGCAAAAGAAGATAATACTTGTGCTTGTAGCGAATGTTTTTATATGAAAATGAACACGATGAAAAAATTGTACTTGTGCCTAAAATATGAATTGCCAGAAATTGTGGTAAACGACAGCCTGTCTAAAAAAGCAATTATACCTATAAGTAGAATGTTAGAATTTTAGTGTTTAGTGATTAGTTTTTAGTGATTAGTTTTTAGTGATTAGTTTTTAGTGTTTAGTGATTAGTTTTTAGTGATTAGTTTGATGTGTTGAGTTGCTTAATTTTATAGAAAAATAATTTAGATTTATAGGAATCTGACTCAGATTTATAGGAATCTAGTTCAGATTTATAGGAATCTGGCTCAGATTTATAGGAATCTGACTCAGATTTATAGGAATCTGGCTCAGATTTATAGGAATCTAGGTCAGATTCCTATAAATATTCTCTATATTTCTATAGATTCTAGCCAGATTTATATGAATTTCACTAACATTAATATTAGCTTTTTTATATAAAAATTCTTTGTTTATAAGGTATATATGAAATTTTCTGTTTTATTTTTTTTTTAATTAAGTTGTTGTTGTATGTTTGTAGTCTAATTTTTTAAAAATAAATATTATGACAATAGAAGAACTTTACGAAGAGTTAAATTCGTCCGTTAGCTATTTGATAGCAGAAAATGATTATTTGCAAACTCCGTCAAAAATTTTAGACCCTTTGAAAGAAGACCTAAAAAATTGGGATGAGGTTTATCTAAAGTATAGAGATAAATTTAAAAGAACTCCCGAGGTAACTGCAATTTTTAAGGCAACGAGAGATTCGTCGAAAAAACACTTGAGCGATATGAAGCAGTATTTTAAGCACGGTATAATAGACCTTAGACCGGAAGACCGCCTAAACTTAGGAATACATGAAGATAAACATCCTTCTACCGTTCCGGTGCCGGCGGTAGAAATAGCATTAAACGTATTATTGCAACAAAGAGCAGCGGTAAAAATTCAAGCATCGGACGAAAGTCTGCCAGGATTTAACCACGAAACTATTATAAACAGAGAAAACACCTCGATAAACGTTTATTACGTAATAAAAGAAGTGGGCGACGACACAGAGCCAAAGCCGAGTGAATATGTTCGCTCTAAAAGATTCTCGTCAGCTACTTTTACTTTTTATTTTGAATTAGAAGATATTCAAAAAACGGCATGGTTAGTAGCATCAGTTGCTAACCATAAAAACCAAGAAGGACCGCTTAGTAAGCCTATTAAAATTGTGATTCCTAATTAAAATTTACTTGATGGTTGTTTCACTAATGACCTGGCAGAGGTGCGAAAAAATAGCTTTTTTATTTTTTGGAATTAATACTAATTTTTATCTTTTTTCGCATCTCTGCTTTTTTTTGTTTGTAAAACTATTTTTAACGACTTAAAATTTAAAACAATGAAAAACAAATTAACAATCCTACTTTTTATGATTTATGTTAGCTGCTTGATGGGGCAGGTTGCTATTAATGGTACTAATTTCCCTGATGCTAATTTTAGAACTTATGTATCTGATAATTTAGATACATCAAATCCAAAAGATAATAGCTTAAGCATTGCTGAAATACAGACTGTTATTAGTTTAAATGTTGAAGGTGAAAGCATTTCTAACTTAACAGGAATTGAGCATTTTACTGTTTTGACTAAATTAGATTGTGGTAGTAACCCATTAGGAAGTTTAGACGTAAGCAATAATACTGCTTTGACTGATTTTAGATGTTACGATAACCAATTAACAAGTTTAGATGTAAGTAAAAATACTGCTTTGACTGAATTATACTGTCATGGTAACCAATTAACAAGTTTAGATGTAAGTGAAAATTCTGCTTTGGCTACTTTATATTGTAATAATAACAACTTACCAAGTTTAGATGTAAGTAAAAATTCTGCTTTAGTTACTTTAGGTTGTTATGAAAACGAATTAATAAATTTAGATTTAAGTAATTCTGCTTTGGATGATTTTAGATGTCATGATAACAAATTGACAAGTTTAGATGTAAGTAAAAGTACTGCTTTGACTTTTTTTTAGATGTAGTGATAATAATTTAACGAGTTTAGACGTGAGTAATAATACTGCTTTGACTGACTTAGTTTGTAATGATAACCAATTAACAAATTTAGATGTGAGTAAAAATACTGCTTTGGCTTATTTAATTTGTAGTTATAACGAATTAACAAGTTTAGATGTAAGTAAAAATACTGCTTTGACTACTTTATATTGTAATAATAACCTATTAACAAGTTTAAACATAAAAAATGGTAAAAGAATAGTGCTTTAACATTTGATGCTTCGTCAAACCCTAATTTAACTTGTATTCAAATAGATGATGGTGTAACTCCGCCTGCTGGTTGGACAAAACCTTCAGGAGCAAGTTATAGTGCCGATTGTAAAAACCTATTAAACATCGCCGATAACAAAGCATTAGCAGAAAGTATTAGCATTTACAAAACATATAATGATAATTTAAGAATTGTCGGTTTGCCAAAAGGAAATGCTACAATTAGAGTTTATAATATTTTAGGAAATGAGCTAATTAACAATTCATTTTCTACTACCGGCATAAAAGATATATCTTTGCCAACTCTATCAAGCGGAATTTATATAATGCAAATAGAGACAGAAACTGGCAAATTGATAAGGAAAGTTAGTTTTTGATGATCTTATTTAAAATTGTGATTCCTAATTAGAAAATAATTTTCTAGTGATTTTTTTCAACCTATCTATATGGAGAGCCGAGTTAGATAATCCTTGCCTCCTGACTTGACTCTTAATGATTGGTTACTAAAAGAAGCGACAAATGTTGTTGAAATAAATAGCCTATTAAATGATACAGATGAACTACTAAGTATCTCAAAAAATACTGATTCATACAGCAAAGTATGGATGCAAAATATATTTGATGCTTTAAATAAAGTGAACTTTGAGTCGCCAAAAGGAGGTAAATGGAAAGAGTTTCAGTTCCGTGATATTTATGAACTTATTAGATACAATATAACATATGATAGAGGCATTTACAATTTTCTTAATGAAAAAGGGCTTATAAATACGGGCAGGTGTCCTATCACCGGTGACCCTGTAGATAAAGGTTGTGCCTATAGTTTTTTTGGTCGCTCAGTAGAAATGTCTAAAAAAGGATTAGAAATTGCAAAAAGTGAAGACCCTGACTATGATGAAAAGTTTGCTGAAAGAAAAAAACAAGCGATAAAGAATAATAATGGAGGATGCTTCGGAGTATTATTTTTCACAATTCTAATTATGCTGACATCAGGGATTGTAGTAATTTAAAATAAAGGAATAATAAAAACTGCCCACAACAATAAAATTATAAAAAAGAATTACAAAAAGGATTTTAGAGCATAAATTTTAAATTAAATGTAAGATGGATAAAGAAACATTAATTAAGCGTAGTTTGAAATCATTACGAAAATTACCCTCAAAGAGAATTAATGAGGTAATGGATTTTATTGATTTCATTTCTGAAAAACACAAGGATGAAATTGTATTACAAAAGGGTATTCAGAACATTGTTGAGAAATCAAATAGTTTCTCTTTTTTGAAAGATGAAGAGGATTTATATACGGTTAATGACTTAAAAGAAAAGTATTAAATGGTTAAAGGAGATATTGTTTTAATTCCGTTTCCTTTTACTGATTTATCGGACAGTAAAATTAGACCTGCGTTAGTTTTATATGTTGGAGAGTATGATGTAACGGTTAGTTTTATTTCAACCAAACTACATTGGAAAAGTGAGGTTGATTTGATTTTGACATCAAGTGAAGAAAATGGGCTAAAAAAAGAATCCTTAGTCAAACTTTCAAAGATAGCGACTTTAGACAAAATTTTAATCGAAGGTAAAATTGGTAATATTCAATATGACGATTTTGTCGAATTAGATGAGAACTTAATCAAGTTATTTAAAATAGAAAACCAGCCTAAATGGGATAAGGGCAAGAAATACAAAAGCCCATAACAAAGTATAAGCGATAATTGCTTCCTAACGTCAGCAACTACGCTTATACTAACCGTTGTGGTTGAAAATCTAAAGATAAAATGAGAAATTTGAATATTCTTAATCATCTGATTTTCAGTAATATAATTTTACGTTAGTCAGAATTGCTTATGCTAATTGAATCTACCTTACTTAGGTTTTTAAATTTTTTTTGGGAGTTAATAAAATTGTATAATATTTTGTTGCTTTTGAAAATCTAAAAAATTAGACAATTTACAAATAAATAAAAAAGCAGTAGCGTTTAGCCAACCAAAAGCGGAGGCTAAACACTATAAAAAGAAAGTATAAATGAAATATAAACGCTATATAGTGTTTATTTACTAGTTACCTGCAAGGAGAAAAAAACAAAAACTACAAAACTGACTTATGAAATATCAATCATATAAATTAGGAAATTTAAAAGGAGGAGAAATAGTTGAAGTAACTTTAAAAGGTAATTCAGCAAATGTAAAGCTGATGAATAGCTCTAATTTTTCGAGTTATAAAGCTGGAAGACGACATACTTATTATGGTGGACACGTAACTAAATCTCCTTACAGAGTTACTGTCCCACGTTCTGGGAATTGGTACATTACAGTTGATTTAGGCGGATATAGTGGAAGAGTTAGCTCTTCTGTTAATGTTTTACCGGGTAAATTACCACGAGCAAAACAACCAAGATTATCGACAGTTCCATCTTTAGTTCAAGACAGAGAAATTCCAGGAGGTTTTGGAGAAGAACCAATAATTAGAAAATATGATGTTTTCATTTCTCATGCTTCTGAGGATAAAGATGATATAGTTAGACCATTAGCAAATTCACTAAAAGACAAAAATTTGAAAGTTTGGTATGATGAATTTGAATTAAAAATTGGAGATAGCTTAAGACAAAAAATAGATAGAGGACTTGCAAATAGCAGATTTGGAATCGTTGTTCTTTCCAAGAATTTCATAAAAAAAAGGTTGGACAAATTATGAATTGGACGGAATAATAACCAAATCAGTAAACGGTCAACAAATTGTACTTCCTATTTGGCATAAAATCACAAAACAAGAGGTGATTGATTATAGTCCTTCATTAGCGGATAAAGTTGCAAGAAATACAGCAACGTACACTATAGACGAAGTTGCAGAAGAAATTGCAGAGGTTATAAATGAAAAATAAACCCAGCAGGGTAACAATGTATATGTCGGTCATGCCCAGCAAAAGCTGGTCACGCCGCATATATGAGACCGTTGCCATTCATTGATGAGCAAGTTTGCGAAAAAATGAAAATAAAAAATTAGAAGTGTTTTATAAATTAACCCAAAATTCAAACACTATGAAAATAATGAAATTTATTTTTAGATTGCTTTTTATTCTTCTTATGAGTAGCTGTATTACTACAAAAGGGTTAATTAATAAAAGTAAAATTACTCCGATTGAATTTACAAAAGGGAATATTGAGGGAACTTATGCAAATAAAAGTATGCTTTGGAATAAACTTTCAAATTTTAATGTATATAGAACTTCGGAGAATGATTCAGTTGAAAATACTTTTGTTAAACTTGAATTAATAGATAAAACTAAATTAAAAGCTACATTAATAAAAAAAGATTCAATTCTTGAAAACAGAGTATTTGAAGGTAAAATTATAGATAATTATTTTTCTGTAAAGAGGGATTTATATCTACTTCCTATTCCTTTTTTATATATCCGAGACGAATCAAAAATTATTATTGGAATAAATAATAAGAATAATTTAGTTATTAATGGAATGAGGGATGATGGATATGTTTTTCTTATTTTTTTTGGAGGCAGTAGAAATCAGGCAAGTTTCGAATTTGAAAAAATAAAAGGCTAATTTAACGATGAATCTTATTTAAACCCTGAAAGATAAAATGCAGGATTTAAAACTGAAAAAAACAACGAAATGGCAACACCTTGTAAAAAAAATTGCTAGTAAGAGCCAGTTTACGAAAGCCCTTGCGGATTTTCTATTCGGTTTTTATTTGCTAAATTAGGTGCTTAAACTACGCAACTACGCTTATACAAACCGTTGTAAACAATTTGACGCAACCATTTCAGAAATTTAGCATCTGCTAAATTCAGTTAAGAGTAGCTAGTTTACCTATTGGCGATGACGCTGTTAGAATTTATAATGTTTTAGAAAAATAAATAGTTAATAACTCTTTTTCTTCTATTGGTATAAAAGATATATCTTTGCCAACTCTATCAAGCGGAATTTATATAATGCAAATAGAAACATAAACTGGCAAATTGATAAGGAAAGTTAGTTTTTGATGATCTTATTTAAAATTGTGATTCCTAATTAGAAAATAATTTTCTAGTGATTTTTTTCATGGTGGTAGAGGTGCAAAAAGATTCTTCTCACATTTGAATTAAGTTTCTTTCTTTTGATTTTGCGCCTCTACCCTTTTTTTAATTTTTTTGACCGAATTGACTTATCATAACAACAAATTAACAATTCTAATTTTTATAATTTATTCAACCCTTCCTTTCACTAATCACTAACCACTAATCACTAACCACTAATCACAGCCTAATGTCAAACTACAAAAGAGTCATAAATTCAGATTTTTTAATTATAGGGTCTGGTATATCCGGATTAAGCTTCGCTTTAAAAATTGCAAATAGGTTTCCGAAATCTAAAATAACTATTCTAACTAAAAACGACCAAAGCGAATCTAATACTAAATACGCACAAGGAGGAATTGCTGCAGTATATAATAAAACCGTCGATAGTTTTGAACAACATATAAAAGACACTCTAATTTCAGGGGCTGGGTTGTGTGATAAAAAGGTAGTTAAAATGGTAGTAGAGGACGCACCGAAAAGATTACAAGAGTTAATAAAATGGGGAACAACGTTAGACAAAAATGACAATGGAGACTACCATTTAGGTCAAGAAGGAGGTCATTCGCAAAAAAGAATATTACATCATACTGATAGAACGGGCATAGAAATTGAAAGAACTCTTTTGTCTCAGGTAAACTCAAAGCCGAACATAGAATTTTTAACTTATCATTATGCGATAGACCTAATAACAGAGCATCAAGTAAAAAACAAAAAGCTAAAACGCGAAGAAAAAATCACATGCTTCGGAGCTTATGTTTTAGACATAAAAACTTCAAAAGTGAAAACCTTTGCTAGTAAGTTTACGATTCTTGCTACTGGAGGAAGTGGTCAGGTATATGAAACTACAACAAATCCGAGGGTTGCTACTGGCGACGGAATCGGAATAGCATATAGAGCAAAGGCAGAAATTTCGGATATGGAGTTTATTCAATTTCATCCAACAGCTTTATATAACCCTGGCGAATCTCCAGCGTTTTTGATTTCTGAAGCGGTAAGAGGCTTTGGTGCTATATTAAGAGACTACGGCGGAAATAGCTTTATGTATAAGTACGACAAAAGAGAAGAGTTGGCATCGCGAGATATTGTAGCAAGGGCAATAGACAACGAGCTTAAAAAAAGTGGAGCTTCTTGCGTTTATTTGGATTGTACACATTTAGACATAAAGAAATTTAAAAAACATTTTCCGAATATTACTCAAAAATGTGCTTCTTTAAATATAGATATTAAAAAAGATTATATTCCTGTTGTGCCTGCATCTCATTATACATGTGGCGGAGTAAACGTAAATAAAAATGCTAAAACTTCTATAAAAAAACTTTATGCTTGTGGCGAAGTTACAAGAACGGGAATGCACGGAGCTAATAGATTAGCTTCAAATTCTTTGTTAGAAAGCTTGGTATATGCACACAAAGCTTTTTTGAGTATTTCTAAAAAATATAGCAAAGCCAAAATGCCAGTTGGTATTCCAAAATGGAAAAATAAAGGGGTTGTAAAAAATAAAGAAAAAGTATTATTTGCACATGATAGGAACGAAGTAAAGACTTTGATGACAAGCTACGTAGCAATTGTTAGATCAAATGAAAGGCTAATGAGGGCAGAAAAAAGATTAAAAGTATTATATGAAGATATTAAATTATTATACGACAAATCGGAGCTGTCTTTAGATTTATGCGAGCTTAGGAATCTAATTACTACAGCGTATTTAATAACACAATTCTCTAAAAAAAGGACAAAAAACTGTGGGGGTTTTTATAATTTAGATTATATAAAAACAGATGACGGATCTAATAAATGAGCTAATTTTATTTTTAAAATACTGCCTATCATTATATTTGAAAAACAACTACAGCTTTAATACAAAATCTAAAAATAAAAAATGCAACCCTTGTTGAAAATGATGAGGAGCTTTATAATCGGAATATCGGAATTCGTATAAAAGTCCCATGTCAAAAGAACTTGAGAAAGTTTTATAAATACCAGTTTTATTTCTAAAATCTACATACCACGGACCTTTAACCGTAAATGAAATGTTTTCTTGTAAACTATGATATGGCTGCCACGAACCTCCACTTCCTGATAATAGTGCTAACAAAGGATACCTAATTTCTTGCTTTAAATATAGGTTTTTAGTAAAACTATAATTCAATTTTGCGGCTATATTTATAGTAATCCTAAGGTCTATTCTATTTTCAGGAATTATCCCAAAATATTCTTTACCTTCAAGCAAATCATAAGCACTTACACTACCTGTGAATATACCTCCTACAAAAAAATTTGCTTTTGAATTATTAATACGAACAGTTCTGTAATGTGCATAATTAAATTCTACATTAAGATTCTTCAATTCACTACGATTAAAAGAACTAGACTGAAAATCATGTGTAAGAGTAGCTTTATTAAAATAAAAATTAATAACATTATGATATTTGTTGCTTTTTGTAAAAGCATATTCTCCCAGTGCTACGACTCCTATCTTTGAATAAGAAAAAGAAGCTATAGAGTTGTCGTATAAATTATGAAAAGAAGGACCTACGCCTATTTTGACATAGCGAGGAATTTTTTTATAATCCTCTTGGTTTTGAGCTACTACCAAATAAATATTAAAAATAAATAAAGTAAATACAATATTCTTCATGTTTTTTGTTTCAAAATTTCTAAAGCTTTCTCTAAAATAACATCTCTTCCATCTATTGCTTGTTCCTCTGTGCCAATTACTTGTACATCAGGAGGAATGCCTTTTCCTTCATAACTTGTTCCGTCTAATGTTTTGACCTCTCCAACAGAAACTCTTATAATCCATCCATTCGGTAATTCTCTAAAAAAAGATCCTGAAAAAATCCCAAAGGTAATGTCTCCAACGGTTGTTACGTTTGGTAACTTTTTCATCGATAGTGTAAATAATTCACCCGCACTCCCCGTTCTCCTATTCGTAAGTAATATTACTTTTTTAGTAAACTGAAAATCACCTTGTGGAGCTACTCTATATTTTTGACCTGACGTTTTTAAAACACTACGGTCTTCGTTAATTCTCCTTCGTTCTACGGCATAATCGAAAGATGTAGTTGAGAACTTGCCAGTAAGATATTCTCCCCACGAACTCTGACCTCCGAGATGATTTCTTGCATCTAAAATAATATACTCTTTGTTCTTGCAAAAACTCATTGCTTTATCAACTTCTTTTTTAAAATCCTCAAATTCAAAACCATCATCTGGCTCAAAACTTTTACTGTCTATATACCCAATATTCTGGTTAGATTTTATAACACCGTAATCTAAATAAAGATGACCTTCTTGTTCAAATGTTACTTGTTTAACCCTATTATGATAACTTATAAAATGATTACTCGAAGGCCAATAAGATATTACTTTTTCAGGGCTAACAACAATAAAGCAATGCCCATCTTTTAACTCTTCAGTTATAATACTGCCTAATATTTCAGATAAATTATCATTAGAAATATTATTAGTTACTTTTGGTCTATACTTAGAATATACATCATCCCAGTCTAAATTTTTAACAACAAAATTGGCGTAGTGTTTATTGTAAATAGACCAAAAATCTTCAAATATTTCTACTGGACTTTCGCCTACATCTTCATTTATTAATAGCTTTTCACAGTTTGTGAATACTGTAAAAAGAATTATAAAGCCTAATAGTTTTATTTTTTTCATAAAGCATTAATTTTTATTTGAGCCTTTAGATAATAAATAATATGTTTTGTATTTTAATCAAAAGAAACTAACTGATTTCTAAAAATAAATTAGTCGCAAATATACTATATTAACTTTAAAAAGTGTAAATTTTATTTTACCTAAAAAAGTCATAAAATAAATTCTGTTTAGTTAAAGAAATGTTGTTATATTTGCCCTTAAATTTAAGGCCATGTGGCGTAACTGAATAGCGCATCTGATTACGGCTCAGAAGGTTGCAGGTTTGAATCCTGCCATGGTCACTATCAAAAAAACGCCAAACTATTTTTCGTTTTTTTAGATGAAAAAAGAAAATGAAACACCCATAACTAATTTATAGACACATAACGGAATGATTATAAATTTTTCAAGATGTTGTTTTTTCAGTTAGTTGTAAAATTATAAACACATGAAACAAAGATATTTAGATTATGCCCTTTACAATATTTGGGCAAATAATAGATTAACGAACAACTTATCGAAACAAGACGATAAGTTACTCACAAAAGAATTAATTGGAAGTTATCCTACAATTCGAAAAACTATTTTGCATATCTGGTTTGCAGAAGCGGGATGGCTTTCCCTATTAAATGAAAATGGATGGGATACCAAAAAAGTAACAAAATTTTCTGAGACAAATCAAGTACTCTTTAAAGAATGGAAAAACACTTCAGAGGATTTTAATCGTTTTATAAGTAAAGCAGATTTAGAAAAAGAGATTCAATTTGAACACAAAGAAGAGAAATTTTCAATACCTGCACGTGAAATAGCTCAAACCGTATTTAATCACGGAAGTTATCATAGAGGACAAATAGTAATGATGATGCATCAATTGGGTATTACTAAAATACCTCAAACTGATTATATTGAATGGGTTAGAGAAAAAGAAAGAGGAAATATCTAAATGAAAACATCCATAACTAATTTATAGACACATAACGGAATGATTATAAGTTTTTCGAGATGTTGTTTTTCAAAGGGATAATTTAAGAAAATTAAAGAAAATAATTAAAGAAGCCATGGGGTTTTTTGAGAGCGATAAAAGTTAGCTAACTTTTGAGTTTATTTTTTGAACGCATTTGACAAAGTTTTATGTTTAATTAAACACAATATTTAATAATATGAGAGTAAAATTTACAAGTACATTTTTAGTTTTTTTGATGTTTATCGCGCTTATTTCGTGTAACCGTATAAATTCGAAAGAAGGAGTAATTAGAGTAGTTAGCAAAGAAGAATTGCGCAAAGCTATTCACAACAGTAAGCCGGGAGATATTATTGCCTTATCAAATGGTATTTGGAGCGATACAGAGATTTTATTTGAGGCAAAAGGCACTAAAGATAAGCCGATTACGCTTACTGCTGAAGAAGAAGGAAAAGTTAGCATAGAAGGGGCTTCAAATTTGAGAATTTGTGGTGAACACTTAATAGTTAAAGGTTTGATTTTTAAAAACGGATATACTCCAACCAACGAGGTAATTTCATTTAAAAAAGACAAGCGCAACTTGGCTAATAATGTCCGTTTGACCGAGTGTGTAATAGACAATTTTAGTAATCCTGAACGCCACGAACCTGACACGTGGGTTTCGATTTACGGAAAAAATAATAGAATAGATCACAATCATTTAGCTGGAAAAAAAAATAGAGGGGTTACGATGACAGTCAGGCTCAACACTGAATCGAGTCGTGAGAATAATCATAGAATAGACCATAATTATTTTGGTCCTCGTCAAAATTTAGGTTCCAATGGTGGCGAAACTCTCCGAATAGGAACTAGCCATTATTCTAAAACAAATTCTAACACATTAATAGAATCTAACTATTTTGATAGATGTAACGGAGAGCATGAAATAATTTCAAATAAAGCCTGCCAAAACACTTATAAAAACAACGTATTTTACGAATGTACTGGCACTTTGACCATGCGTCATGGAAATGAAACTTTAGTAGAAAGTAACGTTTTTATTGGAAACAACAAACCGAGTACTGGCGGAATAAGAGTGATTAACGGTCAGCAAACAGTGGTAAATAACTACGGAATAGGATTAAAAGGATACCGATTTAGAGGTGCTTTTGTAATTATGAATGGTATTTATAACTCGCCTATTAATAGATATGACCAAGCAAAAGACGCAGTAGTTAAAAACAACACTTTTGTAAATTGTGACCATATTCAATTATGTGCAGGAGCAGATGCCGAACGCAGTGCACCTCCAGTAAACTCAATAATGGAAAACAATATATTTTATAACGAGCAAAAAGATAATGTGTTTACAGTTTATGATGATATTAGCGGTATTTCTTTTAAAAATAATATCATAAGTAAAAACATAAAACCCATAAGTCGCAGAGGATTTATCAAAGAAAAATTGAATTTTGTATCAAATAAAGAAGGGCTATTAACTCCCAGTGATAAAAGCCTTAAAGTAGGAGCCAAGCTAACCAAAGTGTTATTAAAAAAGGAAACAGGAGTATCTTGGTATAAAAAAGATAAGGCAAGAGCAAAGCTTAATTCTGGCAATAAAACATCTGTAAAAGCAGGACTTAACACTTTATATGAAGCAGTAGTCAATAGTAGTCCGGGCGCTGTTTTAGAATTAACGGACAAAAAACCTTATTTTCTTTCTAAAACTATTCCTATAAAACATCCGATTAGTTTTGTTGGAGTTTCGAGAGAGAAAGCAGAAGTGTTTTTTGAGAAAAAATCTCTATTCGAAATTCAAAACGGAGGCAGCTTATCCTTGCAAAATATATTATTTGACGGCGAAGAATGTCCAGATAGAACAGGAAATTCAGTAATCACAACAAGCAAATATTCTATGAATAAAAATTATAAATTATTTATAGACAATTGCGAGTTTAAAAATTTAGATGTAAACCATTCTTTCGACGCTATTAAAGTGTATAAAAATACTTTTGCAGACACTATTAGTATAAAAAATTCAAAATTTAATAATATTTCTGGTCATATTATATCTTTAGACAAAGAAACAGATAATATTGGAATCTATAATGCTGAATACGTAATTCTAAATAACAATATCTTTACTGACATCAATGGTTCTGTATTGCGTTTGCATAGAGGCGGAAAAGACGAAAGTACTTTTGGTCCTTTTTTAGAAATGGAACACAACGTGTTAGACAATGTCGGTTTTGGTAAACGCAATAAATACAAGGCTGCTATTTCATTATACGGAGTACAAGTTATAGATATAAAAAATAATATTTTTTACAAGACAAAGGGAATTAATGCACATCTTGTAGTAGGTGAGCCTATCGTAAATATTACGAACAACAACTTTTATAAATCTTCAAAAGTTAGAATTACCGGAGATCAAAAATATAATTTAAAAAACTTGTGGACTTATAAGCCTAATTTTGATAAACATTATTTGCTTTCAAAAAAATCTACATTAAAAGGAAAAGCTACAGATGGAAGCGACTTGGGAATAATCTTAAAAAAGTAAAAAGGTGAAAAAAAAAAGAATAATTAAGGTTTGTTTACTTGCAATTTTAATGTCTATTAATTTTTCATGTAATAAAGAAAAGGCTACTAAATTAAGTTATTCAAAAATAGATTCTAAGCACCCTAATCTTATACTTACCGTTCCTGGAGTTCAAAAAGTAAAATCTAACATCGGAAAACTTCCTATTTTAGACACTTCGATAAAAACAATGAAAGCCGAAGTTGATAAAGAAATAAGCAAAGGGATAGACGTTCCTATTCCGAGAGATTTTTCTGGCGGTTATACCCACGAACGCCATAAGAGAAATTTTTTTATGCTTCAAAAAGCCGGACTGCTATATCAAATATTAGATAAAGAAAAGTACGGTATTTACGTTCGCAATATGCTTATGGAATACGCTAAAATTTATCAAACTCTACCATTGCATCCACAAAAACGCTCTTATGCAAGAGGCAAGTTGTTTTGGCAATGTCTAAACGATTCTAACTGGCTAGTTTATGTAAGCCAGGCTTATGATAATGTATATAATTTTTTAAAAAAAGAAGAGCGACAAACACTTGAGAATAAATTGTTTAGACCGATGGCTGATTTTTTATCGAAAGGAAATCCACAATTTTTTAACCGCGTTCACAATCATAGTACTTGGGGTAATGCTGCGGTCGGGATGATAGCATTAGTAATGAATGATAATGAACTGCTAAATAGAGCATTATATGGGTTAAAAGACGACGGAATTTCATCTAATATGAAAGACAACGACGGAGGTTTTATTAAAACTAAAGGACAAAAAACAGGTTTTTATGCAAATTTAGACGAACCCTTTTCGCCAGATGGCTACTATACCGAAGGTCCTTATTACCAAAGATATGCGATGTATCCTTTTTTAATTTTTGCACAAGCATTACAAAATAAAAGACCAGATATTAAAATATTTGAATATAAAGATGGAGTTCTTACAAAGTCAGTAGAGGCACTTTTAAATTTAACCGACAAAAACGGAGAGTTTTTTACCTTAAACGATGCCCAAAAAGGAATGTCATATTATTCTAGAGAACTACTAACCGCTGTAAATATAGCATATCACTTTGGTGGAAATAATCCTCAACTATTGAGTATAGCAAAAAAACAGAAAAAAGTAACGTTAGACGACGCAGGTTTGTCAGTTGCAATAGGAATCAAAAAAGGTAAAGCTAAGCCTTTCGAAAAAAAATCTATCGAATTAAGAGACGGAGCTAACGGAAAGCAAGGAGGACTCGCTGTATTAAGGCAAAGCGGTATGGAATTAGTTTTTAAATATACAGCACAAGGACTTAGTCACGGACATTATGATAAACTATCATTTTTACTAAACGAGAACGGCAAAGAGGTTATTCAAGACTACGGTATGGTGAGGTTTGTAAATATTGAGCAAAAAGGAGGTGGAAATTACCTAAAAGAAAATAAAACATGGGCTAAACAAACCATCGGACACAACACTATAACACAAAACAGAAAATCTCATTTCAACGCCAAGTACGACATCGGAAGTAAACATCATTCAGAACGATATTTATTCAATGTCTCAAACCCTAATCTACAAGCAGTCAGTGCAAAAGAAAGCAATGCCTACCAAAACACAGAGATGCACAGAACTTTAGCATTTATAAATATTGAAAATATAGAAAAGCCGTTATTATTAGATATTTTTAAGGTTAATTCAAAAAATAAAAACAATTATGATTTGCCATATTATTATTTAGGGCAGCTTATGCAAACAAACTTAAAATATAATTTACCTAAAAAAATGGAATCCATTGGAACAAAAAATGGATATCAGCATTTATATAAAGAAGCTAACGGCAGGGTAAGTGACGATAATTTAAAATTTAGCTGGCTATCAAACGATACTTTTTACACACTTACTTCTGATATTTCAAAAAATGATAAAGTAGTTTTAGCAAGAATAGGTGCAAACGACCCAGATTTTAATTTGAGACGAGACCCCGCTTTGATTCTTCAAAAAGAAAATAAGAGCAAAGCTACGTTTGTTTCATCTATAGAATCTCACGGAAATTACAGCCCAGTAAGAGAAATTGCAGTAAACGCATATAGTAGCATAGCAAGTTTAAAAGTAAGATTAGACAATGATAAATATACCGTTGTTGAAATAAAAACAGTTACAAAAAAAGCCTACTTATTCTTTCTGTCAAACAAAAACAATTCACCCAAACAAACGCACCAATTAAATATTGGTAAAGTAAAATACAATTGGCAAGGTCCATTTTTCTTTAAATCTATTGATTAATAGAATTATTAAAATGTGAACAAGTTTGTAGAATTTAACAATAAGCAAGTTTCTATCAAGGAAATCAAAATAGTAAAAACTTATGGCAAAATCAATAGAACCAAATATTGCAGAGTTAGCAAATGGTTGGCTAAAATCCTACAGACTGGATTATAAATTAGAGCAAGAATCATTAAATAAGGAAATTGACAACGCACTTTCTGACTATTATACTAAAAATGGCGGAGCAGGTGCAAACCGACCAGATGCAAAGCTACTATTACGAAATAAAAATTTAGACCACTTCCCTATTCTTATCGAGTATAAAGGTTATAAAAATAAACTTGTAAAACTTGACAATGACGGACGAGTTGAAAACAGAACTTCTAAAAACAAACCAAACTTCAAAAACATTAATTCTTTTGCAGTAAATGGTGCGGTGCATTACGCAAATGCTTTGCTGCATTATACAAGTTATACTGATATTATCGCTATCGGAATGACGGGTTATAAAGATGAAGCAGGAAAAATTCGAAATGAAATAGGCGTTTACTATGTTTCAAAAAGCAATCTTGGAGCAGGGCAAAAAGTTGGTGAATATTCCGACTTTTCTTTTTTAGCACGGAAGAACTTTAACGATTTTATTGAGAAAATAAAATCATTAAACTTAAGCCAAGAAGAACTTGACAGATTAAAAGAACAACGAGAAAGAGAAATTGACCAAAGTTTAGTAAGGCTTAATAACGACATTTACCAAAACGAAAAAGGATTAGGCGAAAATGATCGTGTTTATATTGTTGCGGCTTCTATTATTGCAACGCTTGGAGTACCAGGGAAAGTTGCACCAATTGAAAAATCAGATTTAAAATCGTCCACAGAAAAGGGATATAAAGATGGTGATTTAATAATTAATAAGATAAAATCTTTTTTAAATCACAAGGAGCTACCAGATGAAAAAAGACAATCCATTTTAAGAACGTTTTCAAACACTCTTAAGCAAAAAAACATTAACAAAGTTGAAAATGGAGAAAGTCAATTAAAAAGGGTTTTTAGCAAAATAGTTGATGATTTAGGAATTTACTACAAAATAGGTTTAACAACCGACTTCACGGGTAAATTATTTAATGAAATGTATAGTTGGCTTGGGTTTTCGCAAGATAAACTAAATGATGTAGTGCTTACGCCTTCGTACATTGCTACCCTTTTAGTAAAATTAGCACGAGTACATAAAGATTCTTATGTTTGGGATTTTGCTACTGGTTCGGCAGGGTTACTCGTTGCTGCAATGAACGAAATGCTCATTGATGCAAAGAAAACAATCCAATCGCCAGATGAATTGGCTCAAAAAAAAATAAAAATCAAAGCAGAGCAATTGCTCGGTTTAGAGTTGCTTTCAGGCGTATATATGTTAGCTGTCCTTAATATGATTATGATGGGTGATGGTAGTTCAAATATTATAAACGAAGATTCTTTAAGAGATTTTGAGGGCAATTATGCTTCTGATAAAGACACTCAATTTCCTGCTGATGCTTTTATACTTAATCCGCCATATTCTGCAGATGGTAAAGGGATGAACTTTGTAGAAAAAGCTTTGGGAATGATGAGCAAAGGCTACGCAGCTATCATTATTCAAAATTCGGCTGGTTCGGGTAAAGCTATTGACTACAACAAACGAATTTTATCTAAACACACGCTTTTGGCAAGTATCAAAATGCCAATAGATATTTTTATCGGTAAATCCAGCGTACAAACTAATATTTATGTTTTCAAGGTAAAGGAAAAACATCATAAAGATGATATTGTAAAATTTATCGATTTTAGCAACGACGGTTACAGCCGTAGCAATCGAAAAAAAGCAAGTAACAATTTAAAAGATACTAACCAAGCGAAAGAACGCTATGAGGAAGTTATAAATTTAGTTCGTTTTGGTAAAAATAAACTCAACATATTTACAGAAAAGGAATACTACGAAGGACACATTGACCCAAATAATGGTGCAGACTGGAATCAAACAGCACCGATTGACACAAAACCTACGCTACAAGACTTTAAGAAAACGGTAAGCGATTATCTCTCTTGGGAAATTAGCACTTTGTTAAAACAAAATACGGTTGATGAAGAGCTGGGAAAGTCCTAACCCCACTCAATAAAAAACTAAAAAAAGTTGAGTGGGGGGAATATAGAATTGGTGATTTGTTTGATCAATTAAGAGGAAAAGAAGCTACACCAAATCGAGTTCCAGATGGAAATTTCAATATGGTAAATGAAATATCAACGAATAATGGAATAACAAAAAATGCTTGTTCCCAAAATATTTTAAAAGGCAATTCTATTACTGTTTCTGTTAACTATGCTCAAAATGTTTTTTATCAAAAAAATGATTTTTGTGCTTCTGTAAATATTCTTGTTTTAAAGTCAGACTGGTTATCTAAAAATAAAGGATTATTTGTTACTTCAATCATTAGCAGAAATAATAATTTTAAATATGATTATGGCTCAAAAATCAGTAAGGATAGATTAAACAACGACAGTATCCAACTTCCTGTAAAAAATGGCAAGATAGATTTTAAATTTATGGAAAGTTTTATAACTGAATTAGAAGTCGAACGCATTGAAAAGTTAAAAAGCTACTTAATAGAAAATGGATTAGATGATTACAAATTTACAGATGAAGAAAAACTGGCTTTAAAGAATTATGAAAACCTAAATTGGAGTTCTTTTAATCTTGAAAATCTATTTGGCAAATCTACTCGTGGCAAAAGGCTAAAAAGTACTGACCGAATTGCAGGAACTTTACCTTTTATTACGGCAGGCGAAACTAATGAAGGTATTTCTGCTTTTATTGGAAATGACGTTGCGGTTTTTTCAGCAAACACTACTACTATTGATATGTTCGGTTCAGCTAAATACAGAAACTTTGAATATGGCGGAGACGACCATATTGCAGTTGTCCATACAGAAAAATTACCAAAATATGCATCTGCTTTTGTAACCTCTGCAATTCATAAATCATCATACAATGGACAATTCAATTACGGTAAAAATTTTTATGCTAAAGATGCTGACAATCTAAACATCCAACTTCCTACAAAAAACAACAAACCAGATTTTACTTTTATGCAAACTTTTATTTCTGCTATTCAAAAATTAGTAATTAAAGATCTTGTATTATACGCTGACCAAAAAATAGAAGCTACAAAAAAAGCTGTCAGGTATGAATAGTCTTGCAAAATTTAGCTCCTCCCTCCTATTTTAAAATCACTCTATTTAATAACTCAATATATATTTTTACTCCGTCCAAAACTTCGTTTATATAAATAAACTCATCGGCGGAATGAGAGCGTAAAGTATCGCCAGGTCCGAGTTTTAAAGATTGACAACTCAATACAGACTGGTCTGATAAGGTCGGAGAGCCGAAAGTTTTTAGCCCCATTTCTATTCCAGATTTTACTAAAGGATGTTCGGTAGAAATTGATGTAGAATTTAATCTTAAACTTCTTGGAATTATTTTAGAACATGGTGCTTTTGCTTGTAAAATATCTGATATTTCTTTATTAGAATAAGAATCATTAACGCGAACGTCTATTACTAAATTTACTTCGGCTGGTACTACATTGTGATGCTCGCCTGCATATATTTGGGTAACGGTCATTCTAACATCGCCTAAAGTTTTAGAAGTTTTTTTAAACCTAAAATCTTTAAACCATTTCAAAACTTCAATCGTATTATAAATAGAATTGTCGTTATTAGTATGTGCGGCATGGCTTGCGGTCCCTTCTACTGTTGCATCAAAAACAATTAAGCCTTTTTCAGAAACTGCTAATTGCATTGAAGTTGGTTCGCCAATTATTGCAACGTCTATTTTCGGTATTATAGATAGCATACTGTTAAGTCCGTCTAATCCGCTACTTTCTTCTTCGGCTGACGCAACAATTACTATATTGTAGTGTAAATTCTTTAATGCGTAGAAATAAGTATAAGTTGCAATCAATGAAACTAAGCTCCCGCTAGCATCATTGCTGCCTAAGCCGTATAATTTTCCGTCTTCAACTATTGCTTTAAAAGGGTTTTTAGTATATGCCGAATTTGGTTTAACGGTGTCGTGGTGGGAATTTAGCAATAAGGTAGGTTTGTTTTTGTCAAAATATTTATTTGCTGACCAAATATTGTTTTTACTTCTTTTAAAAGGAATTTTATAGCTTTTAAACCAGTTTTCAATTAGCAGTGCGACTCCTTCTTCTTCGGATGAAAACGATGGGGTTTCAATTAAACTTTTTAAAAGAGATACGGCATTTTCGGATAATTTTTTTATGTTCATATCTATAAAATTATAGTTGTAAAACTTTCATTTTCTCTTGATAAAACAGACTTGTTACCGATATAAACACGATTAACTCCTTTTTCTAATGCTTCAAAATAGTTTTCTAATTTAGGCAACATTCCGTCAGTAATTACATTTTCTTCTAATAATTTTTTATAAATTTTAGTGTCGATAAGTTTTATAACCGATTCTTTATCATTTTTATCTTTTAAAACTCCGTTAAATTTTAATAAACAATAAATAGAAGTTTCATAAACTTTAGACATTGCAATTGCAATCTGCGAGGTAATTGTATCCGCATTAGTATTTAGTAGTTGTCCTTTTCCGTCGTGAGTTATTGAACAAAAAACTGGAGTAAAGTCTATTTTTAATAATTTGTCAATAGCTATATTGTTTACCTCTTTTACATCTCCGACAAACCCAAAATCATTTTCTTTAACTGGTCTTTTGTCGGACTTTATACTGTTTATATCGGCACCTGATAATCCTATTGCGTTTATGTCTATGGCTTGTAGTTTTGCAACGATGTTTTTGTTTATCAAACCTCCATAAACCATAGTAATCACTTCTAAAGTTTTTGAATCTGTAATTCGTCTTCCGTTTATAATTCTAGGTTCGTTGCCTAGTTTAAGAGAAATATCTGTAGCAAGTTTTCCGCCTCCGTGAACTAAAATTTTCTTACCCTCAATATTAGAAAACAAATTTAGAAACAGACTTAAAGTCCTTTCATCCTCAATTATGTCTCCTCCAATTTTTATAATTGAAAGTTTTTCTCTATACATTTTCAAGTATTTTCTTTAAGACCAATTGAGTAGCATAAGTCCTGTTGTTTGCTTGCTCTATCACTATACTACTATCAGAATCTAAAACTAAATCTTCTACTACTAAGTTTCTTCTAACCGGCAGACAGTGCATAAATTTAGCTTTTCCAATTTTATTTTTTGTAATCATCCAATCTGCATAAGTATTCGAAGATTTAACATTCTCTTGAGCAAAGCCCCAGCTTTTAGCATATACAAAGTCTATATCTTTAAAGGCTTCTTCTTGGTTATGATAAATAGTTGTATTTTTTGTTATTTTCGGACTTAAATTATATTCTTTAGGGTTTGTAATTACAAGTTCTACGTCCATTTTTTGCATCACTTCTACAAAGCTATTTGCAACAGCACAAGGTAGTGGTTTGACATGAGGAACCCAGCTTAATGCTACTTTTATTTTTTTGTTTTTTTTAGAATTTTCAGCAATGGTAATAGCGTCAGCCAGTCCCTGCAGAGGATGACCAGTAGTACTTTCCATATTTATTACTGGAACGGTTGCATATTTTAAAAATGATTTTAATACCAAATCGGGTTCGTTTTCGGTGCTGTTTGCCGAATTAGAAAAAGAACGAACGGCAATAATATCAAAGTATTTAGAAACTACAGATGCCGCCTCTTTAACATGCTCGGGTTTATCGCTGTTCATTACTACTTCATTTCTAAATTCTATGCCCCAAGTGTCGTCAGCTATATTCATAACAATTGGATTCATTCCTAAATTTAAGGCTGCTCTTTGAGTGCTTAAGCGTGTACGAAAACTCGAGTTAAAAAACATCATTCCTAATATTTTATCTTTCCCTAATTTTTTATCAGATAAAGGTCTCGCCTTTATTTTTATAGCCTCTTCAATCCAAGAATTAATATCATCTATATCGCTAATTGCTAAGTAATTTTTCATTTTATTTTGAATTTTGTAAAATTAATTTTACCCTGTAGTGAGTCTATTATAAAATTATCTTTTACTCCATTTACTATCCATGTTTCAATGTTTCTTTCTGCAGAAAGTGTTGCTGCATCAAATTTAGACCACATACCTCCGCTTCCATGTGTAGATTTAGAATTTAATATTTCGGATTTCAAGTTTTTAATATCTGTAACTTCTCGTATTGTTTCTGGCTCATTGCTCTTGATTGATTTTTCAGTATAAATTCCGTCTGTATTGGTTGCAATTATTAGCAAATCTACTTCTAACAAATTTGCAGTTAATGCAGCTAATTTATCATTGTCGCCAAGTTTAATCTCGTCAGTTGCCACTGTATCATTTTCGTTTATGATAGGAATATAATTATTATTCAACAAAACATTAATTGTATTTATAATATTAGCCTTGCTCTCTTTATTTTCAAAGTCTAAATAAGAAAGAAGGCATTGCGAACTTAATAAATCATATTCTCTAAATATTTCTTGGTAAATTCTTATTAAATGTGGCTGACCAATAGATGCTAGAGCTTGTTTAATAAAAACTTCTTCTTGCTTACTTTCCAATTTTACAAACTGTTTTGCAACGACAATTGCACCAGAACTCACGATTATAAACTCATAATTATCTTTTAACTTATATATTTGACTTGCAATATCTTCTATTTTTCCTCTAGAAATATTGTCTGTTTCTTTAGTAAGCGTGTTTGAACCTACTTTTAGTAAAATTCGTTTTTTTACCATTCTATCTTATTTGCCCATTGCCATACACATACCACTTATTTGTTACTAGATGTTGTAATCCTATCGGCCCGCGTTGATGAAGTTTATCGGTACTAATTGCTAATTCTCCGCCTAAACCTAACTGTCCGCCGTCGGTAAAACGAGTTGAAGCGTTATGATATACCGCAGCGGTATCAACATTTTCCATAAAAGTATTAGCCTCATTTTTATTTTTTGTAATAATAGCAGACGAGTGTCCTCCAGAATACTTGTTTATCATAGCGATTGCCGACGCATTAGAATCAGTTTCGCCAATGGCTATTTTATAATCTAAAAACTCGTCATACCAAATATTTTTATCAGATATCGGAATAATATTCTTAAATTTTTGAACGGACTCGCTTCCTAAAATTATAATATTCTTTTCTTTTAATTTATCTATTAATAGTTGTACAAATTCGCTTTTGTTCGGTAAATTCTTATCTATTAAAACTTTGTCTATAGCATTGCAAGCCGATATTTTATCAATTTTAGAATTTAAAATTATGTCCAGAGCTATATCTGTATCTGCGTCGCGATGTACATATACAAAATTATTTCCCCGCCCACTTACAATAATCGGGCAATTAGCATGTCGTTTAACAAAAGCGATTAATTTTTCACCACCTCTCGGCACTATCAAATCAATCTTTTGGTTCGGCTTTTCTAAAAACTTTTGAGTTTCGGACCTATTAAAATTCAAGTATTCTATCCTGTGAGTTGATACACTATTAATTTTTAGTGCTTTATGCCAAATTTCTATAATTTTTAGATTAGAATTTATCGCCTCTTTTCCTCCTTTTAATAGTATTTTATTTCCAGATTTAAAAGCAATTCCAACTGCTTCGACGGTTACGTCCGGTCTAGATTCATAAATAATTAATACAGTTCCAAATGATGCCGTTTTATCACAAACTTGCATACCATTACGATGCTTAAAACTGTACCGCTCAACGCCGACTGGGTCTGCTTGCATAGATAAATGCTTAACTGATAGAATCATTTCATCAACTTTTGAATTATCAACTTTTAGGCGGTCGAGCATAGAAATATCTTCACCTTTATAGTTTTCTAAATCTTTTTTATTGATGCTTATAATTGCTTCTCTTTCTTCAGCAAGAATCTCTGCCATAGTCAGAAGTACATTGTTTCTAACCTTTATAGGAAGTAATGAGTCCATATCTTTATTTATTATTTTATCTAAATTTATAATTGAGATTTTGTCGCAAAAATAGAAACTTTTAGTTAAAATAGGCTTATTTTAAAAGTTGTTTTTTTAATATTTCTTTAAATCTATTAGTAAAAATTCAGTTTGCTTTATTTTTTTTAATAATTTTCTCATAGAGACAGTAATATTTATATTTAAAAAACAAGAACAGGAAGCAAAATTCCTAACAATATTGCAATGAATTTATGCAAATTAAATTTGTGATTTTTCGAGCCTTCAAATAATATTATAGTAGAAATATGTAGAAATATTCCTATAATAATGGCGTTAATTTCTAATTTATAATTTGTAAAAAAAGGAAATTCGCTTCCAGTCAAAAGCCCCAAAGGACTCATCATCGCAAAAAATAAAAGAAAGGCTAAGGTGGTTTTTCTATCAAATTTTTCTTTAATAAAAAAGGTAGTTAGTACAATTGAAATCGGAGTTTTGTGGACAACTATAGCCCACAATACATTATGGTTTAAATTGCTAATCGGCAGACCTTCGGAAAAAGCATGGATACACAAACTTATAAACATAAGGTTGAGAGTTTTGTCGTTTTCAAAATACGAATGACTGTGTCCGTGTTCGGCTCCTTTAGAAAAATATTCGAGGACAGATTGTAGAACAACTCCGATTAGAATAAATATTCCTGTTTTTTTGAACTCCGATGTGTTCGAATATACTTCTGGTAGCAAGTTTAAAATTACGGTAGAAAGCAAATAAGCACCGCTAAAGGCTAATAATAGGTTTATAAATTTTTTGTTTGGGTTGAGTAAAATGACTAAAAATGCACCTGCCAAAACTGAAAAAATTAAAAGTAAATAGTTCATTTTGCTATCAATATTAGTCTGCTTGAAGTTTTGGAATTATATTTTTCTAAATTATAATTTCCGTAAATATTTGTAATATTAAGGTCTGCAATTTTAAAATAAGACTTCAGTTTTTCTAAATCCAGATATTTTAATTTTTCTTTGTAATAATGCAGTTTTCCATCGGATAAAAAAGAAATATTTTTAATTATAACTCCGTTTTTTATTTCTCTTTTAATATTAAAATTGATGTTATCGATAGTTTTATTTTCTTCTTTTACTAAAATTAGCTTTGCCTTTTCTACATTTAAAAAATCAAACACAAAGGTTCCGTTTTCTTTTAATCCGTTTTTAATGTTTTGTAAAATACTTATATTCACTTTGTCGTGGTCGAAATATCCGAAGCTCGTAAACAGATTAAAAATTCCGTCATATTTATTTTTTAACGGCTCTCGCATATCATAAATTTTAAATTTTAAATTATCGTTTTCAAATTTTTTGGCGTACTCTATGTTTTTTATAGATAAATCGCTACCAGTAACTTTATATCCTAAAGAATTTAGGTAAATAGAGTGTCGTCCTTTGCCGCAGGCTAAATCTAAAATATGAGAAGTCGGATGGGGCTTTAGCAGTTTGACGACGTTTTTAATAAACAATTGTGCCTCTTTGTCGTTTCTATCTTTGTATAAAATATGGTAATATGGAGTGTTAAACCATTCTTTAAACCATTCTGTTTGTTTCATTAATTTTGCTTTGTTTCAATAAGTTTTTTTATAAAATATTCGAAAATTTTAACCCAGTAAAAATAGTGAATTTTTATATTATTTAGCCTGAAAACTCTCGTGTTAAAAACATGTCTTTGTGCGGTTTATTTTTTGTATTCTTCAAAGGTACCATCGTTATTAAGAGTTATAATTCTCTGTATTGATTTAGTAGTTTTTTCAAAGCCTTTATTAAACAATGGGGGAGCAGGTTTTGTTTCAATAGTTTTATATTCTTTGGGAAAAGTCCCTTTACCGTATAACAGCCAGTTAATATCAACTTCCTTAAATTCTGAAGTAATTTTTAAAATAAATTCTAAGCTAGGTTTATTTCTTCCAGAAAGAATATGAGATATACTTGAGCGTTGAAAATTTGCTTTTTCGGCAAAAGAAGAAGCTGACAATTCATAAAAGCTCATAATTTTTTTTAGTCTAATAGAAAATTCTTTTAAGTTTATCATTGTAAAATTATATTTTATACAAATGTAATAAATATGAGAACACATAAATAAAATATTTTTATTTTTATTAAATAAACAAAAAATAAAAATTAATTAAATGATTTATGTAATATGTATAAATATTTAGTTTATAGTACTTTATATGTTTATTATAAATTTTATCTATGTTTTAATTTTACAGAGTTATATTTGTAAATTATTTTTACAATTTATGTAAATTATGTAAACGTTTTTTAATAAAATTGATGTTACATTTGTAAATTCATTACAATTGTAACCTTTACTTTAAATAGTTATAAAAAATGTAATAAATTTGAAAAAAAAATATTAAAAGTAAAATGAGCTATATATCATTAGATTTTTTAGAAAACATATATAAACAGCAAAAAGAAAAAACTTTGTTCGGCAGGTGGACTAGATTTGATGATATAAAAAAGTTGTTACCAAAGTACCTTTCTAAATTTCAAGTTACTCAAATAGGGAATTCGGAGCAAAACAGACCTGTCATGCAGTTAAAAATTGGCAATGGGAAAAAGAAAATATTAATTTGGTCGCAAATGCACGGTAATGAAAACACAGGTACAAAAGCACTTTTTGACCTATTTAATTGTTTCTCAAGTTCAAAAGAAGAGGTTTTTAAACAACTTATTGAAAAAACTACATTGTTTTTTATACCAATGTTAAATCCAGATGGAGCGGAAATTTTTAGTAGAAATAATGTTAATAATATAGATTTAAATAGAGACGCAACAACGAGAATAGCTATAGAGAGCAGGCTTTTAAGAAAAAGATTAGAATTTATCAACCCAAAATTTTGCTTTAATTTACATGACCAAAGAACTATTTTTGGAGCAGAAGGGACTAAAAATCCTGCTACAATATCTTTTTTAGCACCGTCAGAAGATATTAATAGGACTCTTACGCTAGGTAGAAAGCATACGATGAGTGTGATAGTTAGTATAAATTCTATGTTACAAAATTTAATACCAAGCTTTGTGGGAAGATATACTGATAAGTTTTATCCGACAGCTACTGGGGATAATTTTCAAAAATTAGGGCATAATACTATTTTAATAGAATCTGGTCATTTTCCGAATGATTACGACAGAGAAGTAACTAGAAAATATACATTTTTTTCAATACTTCAAGGCTTGTGTAGCATATCGCATTCATCTAAATTTAAAGACTACAAAGAGTATTTTAATATTCCGAATAATGTAGAAATGTTTTATGATATTATTCATAGATATAAAAATAAAAGTATAGCATATCAATTTAAAAGTATAATAATTAATGATAAATTAGTTTCAAAGCTGAATAAAATTGAGGATAAAAATTTAAAAAATAAAATAGGCCATAAAGAAATACTTTTTGAAAAATAAAATAATTTTTTGTTGCTCGTAATAAAGCTCAATTAAACATATAAATTTGCAAAGAAAAAAATTAATAATATAATAGGTATGAAAAAAGTAGTTTTAGATGATATAGATCATCAGATTTTAGATATTTTAATTGAAAATGCAAGAGTTCCTTTTACAGATATTGCAAAAGAATTGCTTGTTTCTGCTGGCACAATTCACGTTAGAGTAAATAAGATGAAAGAAGAAGATATTATTCAAGGTGCAACGTTATCGCTCAATTATAAAAAGTTAGGATATCCTTTGATAGCTCATGTTGGGATGTATTTAGAAAAAACTTCGATGAGTCATAAGGTTATTGAAGATTTAAAAGAAATTGCCAACGTAACTGTAGCGCACGTAGTTGCTGGAAAATTTAATATTTTCTGTAAAGTTAGGGCAAAAAGCATAAGCGATGCTAAAGATATTGTTTATAAAATAGATAAAATTAATGGAGTTAAAAGAACTGAAACGGTAATTGCTTTAGAAGAAAGTATAAACGATAAAAAAAGAATTATGCGCAAAATTTTTAAGGATATAAAATAGACTTTATTTTTCTCGGCTGTCAAAAACTAACTATCAATAAAACTTTTTATCATCACGCAACACTTTTAAAAAATGAAACCCATAAATACTATACCCTTCGTTATAGTAAAACTTATGAGATTTTGGGTTGTTGACATAAGCGTTTAACTCTATAGCTTCGCAGCCTTTATTTTTTGTATGCTTATCTATCCAGTTAAAGAAAATTTTTCCAAAGCCTTGCCCTCTATATTCTTTATCGATGATAACATGATCTGCCTCTACCGACTTTCCTACATAATGCCTTGTAGTGTACCAAAGTCCAAAAATACCAATTAATTTAGAATCTAAATACAACCCTGCACATTCGTAGTTTTGGTGCTTTGAAGTTTCTACAACTCTTTTTTTAAGAATGTCTATCGGTGTTCTAACGTTTAGTTTTCTTAAAAGAGGAATTATAATTAATATATCTTTTGAATTAATAATTTCTATATGTGTTTTCATTTCACTAAAAACTAATTTTCCTCGTCAATTTGCCAGTTTCTGTTTCTACCTGAATTATATAAATTCCACTGGACAGAGGTGGCAAAAAAATATCTTTTATGCTAATTGTTGAAAAAGAGTTGCTAATTATTTCTTTACCTAAAATACTGTATATCTTAATAGAAGCATCGCCAGCAGGCAAACCAGCTATTCTTAATTGAGCATCATTAACTTTATAAATGCTAACTTCTGGTAATGTTTTGTTATCGGCGATGTCTAACTTAACACAAGCTGTACTATAACTTGCTGTGGCATCTTTTGTCCAGCCAGTAGAAGGTATAGTAAATCCGTCATCTATTAAAATACATGTTAAATTAGGATTTGACGAAGCGTTGAATGTTTTTAAAATATTATTATTACCATTTTTTATATTTAAACTTGTTAAGGCTAGGTTTTCGTTACAATACAAAGAAGTCAAAGCAGTATTTTTACTTAAATCTAAACTTGTTAAGGCTACATTTTCGTTACAACCTAAATAAGTCAAAGCAGTATTTTTACTTAAATCTAAACTTGTTAATTGGTTATCATAACAACTTAATACGCTCAAAACAGTACTTTTACTTACATCTAAACTTGTTAATTTGTTAGAACGACAATTCAAATTAGTCAAAGCGGTATTATTACTTACATCTAAACTCGTTAATGAGTTATTATAACAAGATAAATTGGTCAAAGCAGTATTTTTACTTAAATCTAAACTTGTTAGCGAGTTCTCATAATAATACAAATAGGTCAAAGCAGTATTTTTACTTACATCTAAACTTGTTAATTCGTTAAAAGAACAATTCAAATAAGTCAAAGCAGTAAAGTGTTCAATTCCTTTTAGGTTAGAAATGCTCTTTCTAGAAACACCTAAACTAGTAATCTTAGCTATTTCACCGGCACTTAAGCTATTATCTTTAGGGGTTGACGTATCTAATTTCAACACTTCTGTCCTAAAATTAGCATCGGAGAAATTAGTGTTATCAATAGCAACTTGTCCCATCAAGCAAGTAGCATAAATCATAAAAACCGAAGTAATAAAAGTATTTCTCATAATAATAAAATTTAAGTGTTAAAATAATTTCGCAAATATACTTTGTTTTTTTAAAAATCAAATTTCAACTATAAAAATTATAGGCTATATTCTAACATAAGACTTAAATAAGTTGTATATTTGCTAAAACTTTACAAAATGATACCTAAAAACTTTACAGAATACTTTAAAAGTCTTGATTCGACAAGTCGTCAAGCCATAGTTAATGAGCTTTTATTACTAATTTCAACAGATACAGATGATACATTTAGCCTTTTAGCAACATCAAGTGTTAAGCAATCTATCAACTGCCCTCATTGTAAGAGGGATAACATTCGTGCTAATGGCAAGAGCAAAGGAGTGCAACGTTATTATTGCAAAGATTGTAAAAAGTATTTCAGAAATACGACGGGTAAAGTCATTTTTGGGTTAAAAAAACCTGAATTATTACCCACCTATTTTATATAATATGCTTATGGGTTATTCTATTAAGAAATGTGCAGAACAAACAAACATTAGCATTCAAACATCCTTTGATTGGCGACACAAGGTTCTAAGTTCTTTTAAACAAGCATATCCTAATGGTTTTGAAGGCATTACAGAGAGTGATGATATTTTCTTTTTAGAATCTAGCAAGGGAAATAGAGAGCTAGATAGAAAACCACGAAAACGTGGCAGTAAAGCTATTAAGCGGGGTATTAGTAATGAGCAAATAGCAGTTGTTGTTACCTGTGACAGAATCGACAACAAAGAACTCAAAGTAGCGACAAGAGGGCGTATAAGCAAGAAAGATTTAGAAACTGTATTTGCCAGAAAATTAGATAAAGTAGAAACCCTTTGTACAGATGCTCATCGCTTCTATACAGCATTTGCTAAAAGTAATAACATACATCACAAAAAGTTTAATGTATCAAAAGGACAGAGAGTAAAAAACAAAGTGTATCACGTACAAAATGTAAACAATACTGCTAAAAGATTAAGAGAATGGATGAAGCCCTTTAACGGCGTAGCAACAAAATATCTGCAAAATTACATGAACTGGTTTATGATACTTGAACGTATAAAGAATAGCAACCAACGATTAAAGGAATTTGCCTACTTTGCCTTTGCAGGACAAGAGACTTGGGAGATATGGAAAACAAACACTAATGCAGTCATAATTTAGAATATAGCCAAATTATATAAACAAAAGCCTATAAAACCTTTGTCATAGCTGTTTTTATAATTTCTATATTTCTACTTTTATTTATATGATTTTTTGCTTTTTGAGCTTTTATCATATCTTTCATTAAATTAATAACGACCTTGTCAAAATTATGAACCTTATATTTTTTACCTTTGACTACCATGTCGTTTACAAGGTTTTGAATTGCTTCGGTATCATCGCCTTCGGCAATTTGCTTGAAAGCTTTTTCACAAAGCTCTTTTACTTTTTTATCTCTTGTCAAAAACATATTCGCTAGTAAGTTCTTTGCAATAAACGGAAGCTCTTTTTTTTCTTTTTCTTCAATAAATATTTGAGTTAAAGGCAAGGATAATTTTTTTTTAACTTCGTAAGGAAATTCTTTAGATTTATTTATAGCTAATTGTTTATCAATATAATACATTGAAATTAAAGCCTTGCCTAGTACTGCATAAGACTCACTTTGTAGTGCTTTTTTGAAAATAGGCTTTAGCTCAGGGTCTGTTAGTTTACCCAAAGTTTCAATAGCGGTTGCCTTTACAAGGGTTTTTTTATTATTAGTGGCTATATTAATTATTTTTTGAATAGTTTCTTTTTTAGAAAATTTATTAATTAAGTTTATATTCTCTAAAGCAAGAATTTTAATTTTATAAGATTCGTCTTCTAATGCTTCTGTCAGAGCCTTAAAACCTTCTATTGGTTTTTTCGCTACTTTAAGCAAGGCTTCTCTTCTGTGCATATAGCTTTCTGCGTACTTTAACTGAAAAACATAATCATTAAAAGTTTTGTTTTCTACTAATTTACAAAGCAGAACCCCATCAGAATTTATTTGAATAAAACGAGGTAAGTTGGAATAAGAAAAT
This sequence comes from uncultured Polaribacter sp., assembly GCA_963422315.1. Classification (GTDB taxonomy): domain Bacteria; phylum Bacteroidota; class Bacteroidia; order Flavobacteriales; family Flavobacteriaceae; genus Polaribacter. The sequence continues at coordinate 1,475,263 of OY729423.1, read as the reverse complement.
GTAAAGGAATCTTCCTTTCTGTTTACAAAAACTTTATGTCTTACTTTTTTTGTTCCTTCAAAAATGTCTATTGATAAAGGAAACTTAAATCCATTAGCTTGCTGTTGTAAAACGTTTACGGTTACTGTTTTTCGAATTATATTATAATCGTAAGAAATATTTAAAATTGGATGACCAGCACCATAGAACCATTGATTAAAAAACCAATTCAAATCTTTGCCTGTTGTTTTTTCAAAAACTAAACGAAGTTGATGTACTTCCGCAGATTGATATTTATATTGAGTTAAATATGTTTTTAATCCTAAAAAAAAAGCTTTATCGCCTAAATAATTTCGCAACATATTTAGAATTGCTCCACCTTTATTATAGACCACTACATCAAACATATCCTCTTTGTTTTTATAATCAAAACGGACCAATTTTTTATCTTTTTCCTGCCCATCAAAGTATGCAGTATTGCTGTCGTATAAGTGCATGTCTGCATCTAATTTACCGTATTTATGCTCTTTCCATAGATACTCGCCATAGTTAGCAAAAGATTCGTTTAAAGCTAAATTACTCCAACTTTCCGAAGTAACTAAGTTTCCAAACCAATGATTACACAACTTGCTAGCTATAGTGTTTTCTTGAACATTTTCATCTATTAATTGCCCTTGTGTTTGATACGCTTTTTCGCTGTGGACTACTGCTGTAGTATTTTCCATAGCTTCCAAAAAATAGTCTCTACAAACAATTTGACTGTACTTATTCCAAGGATATTTTACTCCGAATTTACTAGAAAAAAACCCAATCATTTCTGGGGTCAAACCAAAAACACCTTTAGCATAAGAAGCATATTCTTTTTCAACATAATATTCAACTGGAATGTTTTTATAAGAATCTTTAATTACCTCAAATTCACCAATTCCCATAAAAAACAAATACGGAGCATGTTTTTGTTCCATTTTCCAATAATCTGTCCTGTTATTTCCGTTTTGTTTTTTGCTTATAAGTTTTCCATTAGAAAGTGTAGTAAACTTATTCGGAACTGTAATATAAATTTCTTGTGAAGTTTTTTGATTTGGAGAATCTATAGTAGGAAACCAACAACTGCTAGATTCCGGAGCACCTTGTGTCCAAATTTGTGTATGCTTATTTTTTTCTAACTTGTCTGTATTAATAAAGTATAAGCCTTTAGATCTTGCAGTTGATTCACTTCCTTTTTGCCTTACTTTTTCTGGTCGTGCGGTGTATTTAATGTAAACCGTAAATTTCTCATCTTTTTTATATTTTTTAGGCAAGGTTATTTTTAACTGAAAATTATTATAATTATAATTTAGCCTCTTTCCCTTTAAATTTATTTGATGAATTATCATTGATTTAGCATCTAATGTCAATTTATTCGATTCGTAAAAATGTGCTTTGGCAGTTATCCACGCTTTTCCATTAAGCTGCTTTTCTTTAATATTGAACTCTACTTTTAATTTGGTATGAACTAAATCAAAAACTCTATCTTTTTCTGGCTTATATGAAGTGTAGGTTTGAGAAAAACTCACGAAATATTTTAGCAATATTATTAAAAATAAAAACTTATGGCACTTCATTATAGCAAATTTATTGACATCCCAAAAATAGTAAATATAAGAAAATCCTTAACAAAAGAAACATTAGTTTTTAGTGATTAGTTGATTAGTTTTTAACTTTATAAAGTTTTTAGACTAATGAGACTACAAAAAACAAAAGAAACAAAAGAAACTTGAAACAAATAAATACTAATCCGAGTCGACATCTATAATAACTATTATCGGTCTAAAATCTTTAATTGATTCGAAAGTATTTTTAATTTTTATAATAGTTTTTTTAGTACCTACTAAAGATTGTTTTGGCGGAATTTTTATACTTATATTCTTAATATATTGATTTCTAACCCTTGTAACTACTGGCGAAGTAGGACCTAAAACATTTTTACCAAAAGAGTTATATAAAGATTTGAAAAACCAATTTGCCCCCATATCAACCCTCATAAAATCTTTGTGTTTTAGAGTTATTTTTATCAACCTGTAGTACGGCGGATAATTGTATTGTTTGCGTTCTTTCAGCTCTGTTTTATACATTTCTTCATAATTTGAAGTAGAAACTTGCTTTAAAATTTGATGATTAGGATTATTAGTTTGTATAGCTACTTTTCCTTGCTCTTTACTTCTGCTTGCACTACCAAAAATTTGTGCCATAGTTTGATAAGCAACTTCGTGCGACCTAAAATAAGGAAAGTTTAGTAAGCTGTCAGCGTTCATAATTCCGACTAAATAAACGTTTTCAAAACATAATCCTTTAGTAAGCATTTTAGTCCCTACTATTATGTCTATTTCTCTCGACTGAAAGACGTAAGTTATTTTTTGATACTCGTACTTTCCGCGAACTGTATCTAAATCAAGCCTACCTATTTTATAATCTGAAAAAATATTTTTTAGCTCAATCTCGATTTGCTCTGTACCGAAGCCTCTAGTATTTATCTCACTACTCCCACAAGCATCACACTTATTAGGCATCACTCTTTGAAAATTGCAATAATGACAACATAGTTTATGCTTAAACTTATGATAAGTGAGACTTACGTCGCAATTTGTACATTGAGGTATATGACTACAGACTTTACAAACTACCACTGGAGAAAAACCACGCCTGTTTTGAAATAAAATAACCTGCTTTTTTTTACTTAAAGCATCTTTTATTAGCTCTAACATTCTATCCGAAAAATGCCCTCTCATCTTATTTTTAAGACGTTTTTCTCTTATATCTATTAACTCAATTTTTGGTAATTTTAATTTTCCAAAACGATTGCTTAATTTCACTAAACCATATTTGCCTTTTCGAGAATTAAAATAACTTTCTATAGAAGGAGTCGCAGAACCTAACAATACCTTTGCCTTATGTATTTTGGCTAGAACAATAGAAGTTTCTCGAGCATTATATCTATGGTAAGTCTCAAAACTTTTGTAATAATTCTCATGCTCTTGGTCAACAATAATAAGTCCTAAATTTGAAAAAGGCAAAAATATTGAAGTACGTGTGCCTAAAATAATTTGAGCCTTAGTATTATTTTCTAAAACGTTATTCCAAACCTCTACCCTCTCGTTCATGCTATACCTAGGATGATAAACAGAAATTTTATTGCCAAAGTAATATTGTAAACGAACAATAATTTGAGTAGTTAAAGCATTTTCTGGTAACAAAAATAACACTTGTTTTTCGCTATTTAATGCCTCTTCTATCAACTTTGAATATATTTCAGTTTTCCCTGAACTTGCAACTCCGTACAAAAGCGTAACATCTTTTTTTGTAAAAGACTCTTTAATTTCTGATAATGCTTGCTCTTGAAATTCGTCTAATTTTTTTAATTTATTAGTAACGCCTTCAAAATTTACTCTGTCTGTTTGAAGATAATAAAACTCTAAAATATTTTTGTTTACCAGTGATTTTAAGACGTAGGAAGAAATATTTGCTTTTTTCTCAATATCTTTTGCTTTTACTGGCTTTTTGGTTAAGCTAATCTGAAAAAATGTCAAAATAGCTTCTCTTTGTTTTTCTGCTCTTTTAGAAAATTGAAGTAATAATTTTTTCAAAGAATTATCCGATTTAAACTCTTCTCGCAAGCGAACATACTTAACCAATTTTGGCTTATATCGCTCGTAAATTTTTTCTTCTATATATATTGCTCCTTTATTTATTAGCTTATTAACACTTGGCATTACTTTTTTCTTTCCTAAAATATTTGCTATCTCTTGAATTGTTAACTGCGATTTATACTGTAAAGCCTCAAATACTAAAAATTCGCTGTCTGTTAAAATAGATTCGTCCGTAAAGGTTATATTTTTTAAAATAATTGTTTCGCTTTGTAATAAGAATGCGGAAGGAAAAGAAGCCCGATAAACCTCTCCCAAAGGACACATATAATAATCAGAAACCCAGCGCCAAAGCTCCAATTGAAATTCATTTACTATCGGCGAATCATCTAAAATTTGATAAATTTCTTTCGCCTCATACAAAGTCGGCATATCTTGATGAACGCTAAATACCAAGCCTGTATAAATCTTCGATTTTCCGAATGGAACTGCTACTCGCATTCCTTTTTGAAGCATATCCGACTCCGCTTCTGTTACACAATAAGTAAAAAGTTTCTGAATAGGAATGGGCAGTATAACATCTATAAAATATTGCAAGAGTTCTAATTTTTTGAATGTTATTTTTAACCTGTTGTGTATTATTATTTAGAGTGAAAAAAACTGTCCATCTTACTAAAAAATCAGTATTTATTTAAAATGCACAACAGATTGGGGTCATTTGTTTGTAATCTATACGACTGCAAAAATACTACTAAGCCATTATAAAACAAAGATAGCGTCTAATTTTTGTATGTCTGCTTTATTTCAACTTAAAAATTTGAACTGTTTAAGTTTTTATCACACAGGTTGCAATCGTGAAGTAACAGAGGGTATGTTATTCAAATTCAATGGTTTTTTCAGTTCTACGAATTTTTACAATACTAAATGGTTGAGTAATTACTGTAGTTAAAAATACAGTTTCTTTTGTCGAAATAATTAAATTATTTTCATTTTCAGTAATGTTAGTTATTTTTACTTCCCATCCACCTCCTTTAACCTCTAAAAAAACAGCAATTATTAAGTAGTTGTCAAAATCAATATCCGTTTCAGAAAAACTATCTGATACTTTGTGAAATCTGTTATTCATTTGAGACATTAAATTTTGCCAATCGCTTGTATTATCAATTACCATATTGGATTGTGTAATTCCTTCGCTTCCATTTCCACCTAAAGTCCCATGGTATATAACATTAAACTCTTTGTTTTGTGGAAAGGCTTGATTGTCTTTATTATTACAACTTATAAATATCATAAGCATTGCGATAAATAAGATTTTTGTTTTCATAATTATAGGCTTTAAAAATTCTCCGCATTTATTTTTTTTAGATAAGAAGTATAAAAATTAGAAACTGGAAATCCAGTATTACCAGCTTCATTTATCTGATTTAGTTTTATAGGAATATAAAAGTCAGGAATTGAAAATTCAGCAATACCAGCTTCATAAATTGTATTGGCAATTTTTAAAACTTCATGAATATCCTTTATTTTTACTCGTAAAATACCATGCTTATCCTCTGTTTTTAAAATTTCATTACTCGTAAAAAGTTTTAAAACATCATTTTTATTTTTACCTACTTTTAACTTTACACGAATAGTTTTTGTAGGAAATATTTTAAACTTACCGTTTGGATTTAATAATAGTGCTGGACTTATTTGATTGTTTTGCTTTTTGATAAATTTTTTTATAGAAAAAGTAGGTTTTTTATCTTCCAATATAGTAAACCCTTTTGCAGAGGATGTTTTCACACTGTTAAATCCTTCTGCAAGTGTTTGTCCTACTTTATCATAGGATATAAATGAATTTTTAGAGTTATAAATTTTAATTTTTTTACTGCCGTTGTAATAATAGTTTTGTGCCTGTATTGCCTCTAAAGTTTCAGATTCACAACCACAGTTAGGTGGCGTGCCATCATCTTTACAGCTATTCATAAACAGCGTAAGCCCCAAGTAGCAAAGAATTATCAAAGCTACTTTTGTTCTATTTGTAAAGTTTTTCATCGTTCTTTGTTTTTATTCATAATAGTTAATTCTCTTTAGTGATTAGTCGAGTATAAACTCTATCCCCAGCCGTAAGTCGAACTACATATATTCCCTCTGGGATGTTTCCGCTTATCGGTACGTTGTAAGTATGTTTTCCTGCTTTTTGTATAGTCGCTGGGGCTATTATGATGCTACGATTTGCATATAATCCTACTAATTCTATTTGTACGTTAGTGTTTGTTTCTAGTTCATATTGTATGGTTAGTTGGTTTTTTAGTGGGATTTGGATAGAGTTTTATAAACTGGTCTTCTTGTGCTACCAAAGCGTTTAGCATTTCTAAATCTATATCGTTGTCTAATCGCTTTAAAACTATACTTGTCGGCTGTCCGTATTCTTTCCAGTTTTTTATATAACTGTCTATTTTGCCAGTCAAATAGGTATGTTTTCCTATAATTTGCTTTTTAAAATGTATTGAAAGTAGCTCGTAATCTAATGTCAATTCTCTCGGACTGCTTGTGCCAAAGTTGAAATGCTACTACAAAATATAAACTATATTAAATAAAATACTCTTATCATAAGTCAATATATTATTAAAATTTATCACACAAAACTATTTTTGCTAAAGTACTAAAAACTATTTTAACCTTTACAAAAAAATATTTTGCTAAGACTTGGACATCAAAAACACTTAAATTTCTTATAAAAAAAAGGAGTCTATGCGTTTTTATTTGTTTGATTATTTTAAAAAACTAAACTGATTTTTCAAAAAAATTAAGGAAACTTTTCATTTGACTTAACAAAACTTTCATTTGACTTAACAAAATGCTCAACCGACTTAACAAAATGTTCATCTGACTTAACAAATATTTCAAACAACCTTTAATTTATTAACCTGTTGTACATTATGATTTAGAATGGAAAGAAGTTGTCTGTCTTATGGAAAAATCGGTATTATTTAAAATGGACAATGGGTTATTTTTATAATTGTTTTTATTCACTACTTTTTCCGAATCTGTTTTTTTACTCTAACTCGAAGTAATTTTATTTTATGGCTCGTATATTTTTAATCCGGAAATTTTCTTTGGTAAATATTCTTGTTCTACAAAATTGTCCTTAAAATCATGAGGATATTTATAATTTTTACCATAGTTTAACTCTTTCATTAATTTTGTCGGAGCGTTTCTCAAATGTGTCGGTACTGGCAAATCGCCTGTTTCTCGAACTATATTTTGTGCTTTATTTATAGCCTTATACGAGGCGTTGCTTTTAGGAGAATTTGATAGATAAACCGCACATTGACTCAATAGTATTCTCGCCTCTGGATTTCCAATAACAGAAACCGCCTGAAAAGTGCTATTTGCTAAAACTAACGCATTAGGATTGGCATTCCCAATGTCTTCTGACGCAGAAATCAACATTCTTCTAGCTATAAATTTTATATCTTCACCGCCTTCAATCATTCTTGCTAACCAATACACCGCCCCATCGACGTCGCTACCTCTTATAGATTTTATAAAAGCGGAAATAATATCATAATGTTGCTCTCCAGTTTTATCATATCTAACCGTATTTTTCTGAACTTTTTCTAAAACTAAAGCATTTGTAATTTCAATTTCATCATAAGATGAAACAAGTAATTCAAGAATATTTAATAGCTTTCTTGCGTCTCCACCAGATACTTGCAAAAGTGCATCAACTTCTTTTAAAATAATTTTTTTTCTAGACAACAGCTCGTCTTTTTCAATAGCTCTGTGCAACACGCTCATTAAATCTTCTTTATCGAAAGAATTTAAAATATAGACTTGACAGCGAGAAAGTAGTGCTGGTATTACTTCAAAACTTGGATTTTCTGTCGTTGCTCCGATTAGCGTTAACCAGCCTTTTTCCACAGCACCTAACAAAGAATCTTGCTGCGATTTGCTAAATCTATGTATTTCGTCTATAAGTAAAATAGGGTTTCTAACAGTAAACAATCCGCTATTACTTTTAGATTTTTCTATAATTTCTCGCACCTCTTTAACGCCAGAGCTTATTGCACTTAAAGTATAAAACGGTCTTTTAGACTCTGTTGCTATAATATTGGCAAGTGTAGTTTTTCCAACGCCTGGAGGTCCCCAAAAAATTAATGACGGCACTACTCCTTTTTTTATTAAAGATGTCAAAACTCCTTTACTGCCGACAATATGTCGCTGACTAACATAGTCTTCAAGAGTTTTAGGTCTAATTCTTTCTGCCAAAGGTTTTTTCATAAAGTAAAAGTACTAATTTTTTAAAATTAAAAACTTTCCCTGTAAAAGTTGTATTTACTAATTGAGCTTAGCATTCACCTAAATGAGTAAAAAAAATAAAGGTCATAAAATCTTTGATAGACCTTATTTTATAAGACTTTTAAGAAAGGTAATGTTAATTTAATTGCGAATTTAAGATCTAATTTAAAAAAAACTATATAGTCCCCCCTTAAAAACCATTTAACACTTTAAATATCAATAAAATAGATTAAAAAACATTTGTAAATATCTACAAGTTTTTGTATCTTTGATGTATTAATCTTGCAATTTTTTTAAAATTATGATTCCAAAAAACAAGAATACAAATCAAGGCAATTTATTTTTTAGTTTTAAAGACACTTTAAACCAAAAACACCCTCTTTACATATTGGCAAATAAAATAAATTGGAAACAATTTGAAGACGCTTTTTTGCCCTTGTATAGTAAAGACAAAGGCAGACCTGCTAAATCTATACGTCTAATGGTAGGTCTTCTTATGCTCAAACATATCCGTAATGTCTCCGATGAGAGCGTTGTAGAGCAATGGTCTGAAAATAACTACTACCAATATTTTTGTGGAGAAACTAATTTTGTTTGTGGAGTTCCTTGCGAAGCTAGTGAATTGGTTCACTTTCGTAATCGTATTAAGGAAGTTGGCATAGAACTTATTTTAAAAGAAAGCATACGAATAAACGCAGAGGATAGCAAAGACGAAAACGTCAATATAGACACTACTGTTCAAGAGAAAAACATTAGCTTTCCTACCGATGCAAAGTTGCATAAAAAGATTATTAAAAAATGTAAATCCATTGCTACTAAAGAGCAACTACCTGTTAGGCAAACTTATACTCGAACATTAAAGAAATTATCTAGAGACCAACGTTTTAGGAATCATCCAAAGAACAGGGCAAAAGCAAAAAAAGCAGACAGAAAAATAAAGACCATTTGTGGAAGGCTTATTAGAGAGCTTGAGCGAAACCTACCTCCCAACTCAAAGTATCAATCAGATTTAGATTTATTTAAACAGGTATTATCACAAAAGAGAAATTCTAAAAACAAAATTTATTCACTTCACGAGCCTGAAGTTTGTTGCATCTCTAAAGGAAAAGAACACAAGAAGTATGAGTTTGGCAACAAGGCATCATTCGTAAAAACAGACACCGGAGTAGTTGTTGGAGCAATGGGATTTCGCAACCAATATGACGGACACACTTTAGAACCAGTTTTAGATCAAGTAAAAAAATTAACAGGATTATTACCAAAAAGAGCAAAAGTAGACAGAGGATATAGAGGCAAAAAAAGAATAAAAGATACAGAAATTCTTGTTCCATCACCACCAAAAAAATCTATGAGTTATTACCTTCGAAAGAAATTAAGCCAAGCTCACAAAAAACGAGCAGGCATAGAACCAGTAATAGGACACATCAAGGCAAATCATAGACTTAATCGCAACTTTTACAAGGGAGTAGTGGGTGATAACATCAATATTATGCTTGCAGCAGCAGGGTTTAACTTCAAAAGAATGATTAACAAGTGGAAACATTCTTTTTTACTCTTTTTTCAAAGGCGATTTCAAATTTTTATGCAAACCAAATTTTGTGCTTTTTATTTTAAACTGATTTTTTAAGGCTTGACTATATAAAAACTACATTTTCCCTCCGTTACCAATATTGATATGCGCTAATGACTACAATTTTAGTGTAAACTGCAACAGCGGTTGTAACAACGGCAACAGCGGTTTTATGAGTAATTATCACCCAAAACGATTGCTATGGTTGATATAAGCTAAAAATTAGAAAAATTAAGTTGTTGAATAAGTAATAATAATGAGAGAATTATGCAACGGTCTTGATTTGTTTTAGTGTTGTTTAAATGCACAACGGATAATCAACTATATTATTTTTGTGCTAAATACCTGTACTCTTCCAATTTACAAAAGGTTAGAAGAAAGGAGACTTATAGAAATTTTTGGTAACGAATATTTACAATATATGAATGAGATAAATGCATTTTTTCCAAAACTAAAGGAATTAAAAAAATAACTAAATTTAAATTATGACTAGAATACTAATTATAGGAGGCAAAGGTTTTGTAGGAAAACATTTTATGAGATGTTTTCAACATATGAAAGATATTGAAATACACATTGGTACTCGTAAGGTTAAGGCCAAAAATGAAGTTTTAATTTCTTTTGATAACCCTAGTGAAGTGTATAAAACAATATCTAATTTCCATATGGTTATTAATACTAGTAAATGGCCTATTGATAAAAGAAAGATTTCAGATGTATTTAATCAAATTCTCAAAAAAGGGGGTATTTGGTTAGAAACTACAGCCGATTATGAAAAATGTAGAGCATTTATTTTCTCTAGAACAAGAACTTAATAAGTTACTTGAAAACCCCAAAGGTACAATAATGCACGGTCTTGGTATTTTTCCTGGTTTAAGTAATTTACTTGTTAAAGATTTTTATTTAGAACATAAAAACCTATCTTTTATAAATTTGGGTATACGATATAATCTTTTTTCTGGTGCTGGAAAAGCTATGTGTGAGATGATGAGTAAGAGTTTAACCAATCCATCTTTGTATATTTCAAAAGATAAAATTATGCTAGACAAACCAGTCGGAGAAAAAATAATTATGAAGTGGACTAAAAATGAGTTATCAGGAAATAGAGTGGCACTTTGTGACTTAAAGTACATTAATAGAAAAAAGGGGCTTGATAAAGCTAATACTATATTAAGCTTTATGCCAAAGTGGATTACAAGTATTGCTAAAGTTTTTAACTACCTTCCAAAGTATAAATTAACTCAAAAACTTCTCTATTTAGTTTTCTTTTTTTTAAGAGGAAGCTTACTGTCAGGTGTTTCTACTAAGATGGAGATAGTAGTGTCTAATGGAAAAGTAAATTATTCCCTTATATTAGATAATGCTTTTGTATCCGGAGGCGAAAGTATACTTTGGATTAGTACAGAAATAATTAAACCTAAGTTTGATATAAAAAGAGGTATTTATTGCTTTGATGAGGTTTGTGATTTAAAAAAATTCTTAAGCTTTCAATCTAGGTTAAAATTTAATAATAATATAACATATTTAAAAAGTTAGCATATTTATGTAGCCTCCATTAAAGTGTAGTTCCATTATTGATAAATTTTTTGATGAAAAATCTTACCTATTATTTAGCAACCTCTTTCATTTTGATTTCGATGTATGATATGTCTAATTCTAAATATTTATATGTCTAACGCTAAATATTATATGTCGGATGCTAAATATTAAGGCTCAGACACCGAATACTAAGGTTAAAAAAGTGAATCCTAAGACTAAAACGGTTTTTTTACCCCTCTCAGGCACTTCTAGACCCTTCTGATCAGGGTCGAAAAATGACTGTTTTGCCATAATAAACTTATAATATTCACTCTCAGATGTTTAGTACGCACTGTCAGATGTTTAGCACGCATCGTCAGATGTTTAGCTTTTACTGATTTAGCTTTAGCTATTACTTTTTTTCTTTTAATATTCGGTATATGAGCTTTAATATTTGAAATATTAGCTTTAATATTCGCACTGCTAAAGTTGTAATTCGCTAATTTTGAGCGTTTTATGTGAAATTTTGAAATTTTTTTGAAATTTTTTCAAAAAAAACTTGCTTTTTATAAAAAAATAGTTGTAGTTTTGCAAAAGCTACTAAAGAGTACCTCTAAAAACTAGGTTGTGATTTTTAGCAAGTATAAAAATTAGATTTGACAATTTATTTAAAATAATATAAAATAAAATTATGGATTCAAAATTTAAATTTAAAAAAAATGATTCTTATTTTACAGTGGATGTTCCAATAGGAACAATAGTAATGTGGGGAGGAATTAATAATGTTCCAGAAGGATGGTTACTTTGTGACGGAAGAGTCTACGAGCAAAGCACCTATCCAAATTTATGGAAAATTATTGTTCATAATTTTGGAAACCCTGCTAGTTCAGATAGTTTCGATCCTGCTACTCAATTTTTTATCCCTGATCTTAGAGGTAGATTTATAAGAGGAGTTGATGATACTCAAGAAGGAAGAGATCCAGACAGGGAATCTAGAGTAGATTCCCAGTCTGGAGCAAAAGTAGGTCAACATGTTGGGTCTTACCAAGATGAAGAATTTAAGTCTCATACTCATAGAAATGAGCCAAGTACTGCTGTCAGGGGAGAACTGGTTGAAACCAGTAGTATAGCTGGACTTCAACCATTTGGAAATACTTTTACTAGTGGTGCAGGAGGAAGTGAAACAAGACCTTGTAATATTTATTTATATTTCATTATAAGAGCTTTATAAATATAATTTTAACAAAATAATATTATGGTAACTTAAATTTAACATTCTCGACTGCTTTGGATTAAAAAATAAAAATTAGATTTGACAATTTATTTAAAATAATATAAAATAAAATTATGGATTCAAGATTCAAATTTAAAAAAAATGATTCTTATTTTACAGGGGATGTTACAATAGGAACAATAGTAATGTGGGGAGGAATTAATAATGTTCCAGAAGGATGGTTACTTTGTGACGGAAGAGTCTACGAGCAAAGCACCTATCCAAATTTATGGAAAATTATTGTTCATAATTTTGGAAACCCTGCTAGTTCAGATAGTTTCGATCCTGCTACTCAATTTTTTATCCCTGATCTTAGAGGTAGATTTATAAGAGGAGTTGATGATACTCAGGAAGGAAGAGATCCAGACAGGGAATCTAGAGTAGATTCCGTGTCTGGAGCAAAAGTAGGTCAACATGTTGGGTCTTACCAAGATGAAGAATTTAAGTCTCATACTCATAAAGTTCAGCCAAGTATTGTTGTCAAGAAAGTAGGGCTTGTATCCACTACTGCAGATGGAACTCGACCATTTGGACATCCTACTACTGGTAGTGCAGGAGGAAGTGAAACAAGACCTTGTAATATTTATTCATATTTCATTATAAGAGCTTTATAAATATAATTTTAACAAAATAATATTATGGTAACTTAAATTTAACATTCTCGACTGCTTTGGATTAAAAAATAAAAATTAGATTTGATAATTATTTAAAATAAAATAAAATTATGGATTCAAGATTAAAATTAAAAAAAAATGATTCTTATTTTACACGGGATTTTCCAATAGGAACAATAGTAATGTGGGGAGGAATTAATAATGTTCCAAAAGGATGGTTACTTTGTGACGGAAGAGTCTACGAGCAAAGCACCTATCTAAATTTATGGAAAATTATTGCTCATAATTTTGGAAACTCTGCTAGTTCAGATAGTTTCGATCCTGCTACTCAATTTTTTGTCCCTGATATTAGAGGTAGATTTATAAGAGGAGTTGATGATACTCAGGAAGGAAGAGATCCAGACAGGGAATCTAGAGTAGATTCCGTGTCTGGAGCAAAAGTAGGTCAACAAGTTGGGTCTTACCAAGATGAAGAATTTAAGTCTCATACTCATAAAGTTCAGCCAAGTACTGCTGTCGAGGAAGTAACGTCTGTAGCCACTAATGTAGATGGAATTCAACCATTACTTGGACATCCTACTACTGGTAGTGCAGGAGGAAGTGAAACAAGACCTTGTAATATTTATTCATATTTCATTATAAGAGCTTTATAAATATAATTTTAACAAAATAATATTATGGTAACTTAAATTTAACATTCTCGACTGCTTTGGATTAAAAAATAAAAATTAGATTTGATAATTATTTAAAATAAAATAAAATTATGGATTCAAGATTAAAATTAAAAAAAAATGATTCTTATTTTACAGGGGATGTTCCAATAGGAACAATAGTAATGTGGGGAGGAATTAATAATGTTCCAAAAGGATGGTTACTTTGTGACGGAAGAGTCTACGAGCAAAGCACCTATCTAAATTTATGGAAAATTATTGCTCATAATTTTGGAAACTCTGCTAGTTCAGATAGTTTCGATCCTGCTACTCAATTTTTTGTCCCTGATATTAGAGGTAGATTTATAAGAGGAGTTGATGATACTCAGGAAGGAAGAGATCCAGACAGGGAATCTAGAGTAGATTCCGTGTCTGGAGCAAAAGTAGGTCAACAAGTTGGGTCTTACCAAGATGAAGAATTTAAGTCTCATACTCATAGCGTTCAGCCAAGTACTACTGTCAAGGAAGTAGCGTTTTTACCCACTACTAGTGTATATGAAATTCGACCATTTGGACATCCTACTACTGGTAGTGCAGGAGGAAGTGAAACAAGACCTTGTAATATTTATTTATATTTCATTATAAGAGCTTTATAAATATAATTTTAACAAAATAAAAAATAATATTATGATAAATATAAAAGATTTGAATACTCATATCGAATACAGTGATATTACTGTTGGAGGAGTTGTTATTGGTCAAACGATAACTCAATATAGAGTAAAAAGGTATGACGATATTAAGAACCTAACAGAAAAAAAATCATATCTTATAACATGTACCCAAAGAATCATTATCCCAAATAAAGCAAAATTTTCTCCTGCTCCAGCAAAAAATCCCACTTTTAATGATTATCCTGCTTTGTTAACGAATGAAATTTCAATAAAGAGCGTTTCAGGATCAGGAGATATTACTTTCAACAAAATCCTTGATTATTCGCCAAAGACATTAAATACAACCGTTATGTCTTCTGAAGACACGAGTAACAGTAGTGGGGAATCATCTTCAAAAGAACATACAACGGGTTCTTCAACATCTCAAACCAATAGTTATAGTGTGTCAGCAAATATAGGTTTTTTTGGAGATCTGCCTACTGGTGGTGTTTCTGGGAGCTATGGACATTCTGATACTAAAACGCATAGCAAATCTGATAGTGAAGGAAGTTCTTCTAGCCATGGCAACCAGTTATCCGATGAAGATTCTATGAGTATTAAAGATTGGGGAAGTTATGCCATAATGGATAATGAAAATCAAACTCCAACTTGGGTTTGGAGTCAAGAATTTCCTTGGAATGTTGCCCTATTTAAAGATATTGATGCAAATAATAACGTAATTCTTCCTGCCTATGTTCAAAAAAGACTGTACGATGGAAAAACTCTTTATCCGCCAACGGAACTGTCTTTATTTGGTATTAATTTTGTTTCGAAAGCTTCATGGATTATTGCTGTTAATAATCAAGTTTTAGATGTCAATACCGGAGATATAACATTTTCTCATATTCTAAACTACACTACAGCATCACATGGCGTTACAAAAGGTCAACTTTCTGTTTTAATGAATTCTCAAAGCCCAGTAACAATAACTTCAAAACCTATAAACCTTGATTTATTAGCCCTTGAATCTATTAGCTTTAACAGAAGAGCCAATAATGCTGTTATTGGCTTTATAAAAAACAAGTTTACTATCCCTCCGGCACCCAAAGAAAAATTTTTAATCATATCTAATTCCAATAATCTTTTGGTTAATGGCAGTGGATTTACAGATGTTATGGAAACGGATTTTTCTGACGGAGCAGTAGATATAAACGTATTTTTTAAAGTTACTGAAACTTATGGTGATTATACTTTTTTTATGAAGGCATGGAAGACAGCAAAGCCAGCCTGTGAAGTAACTATTTCAGTAAATGACTATCTTGTAACAACAAAGCGCATAGACTTTCTTGAATCTGAAGGAGGAGGAACAAACAATATAGTATCTGTTTTTTTGAGAAACACAGACTATACATCTGTAGATTATCACGATTATTTAAAATTAGGATTAAATTCTATTAAAATAACAATTACTCCGGAGGCTAATTCGACCGGAGCTATGTTTTGTATTAGAGCACTTGGAATCAACAACTATTGAATTCACACTAATAAAAGGTTTAAAATAACCTAATGTGAAGTTAATTTGCACTTTGTTTACAAACAAAAAAATAGCATTTTGCTTTGTGTCTCTCTCATTAACCCCTCTTTTATTTAATTATATGCCTCTTAATACTCGTAAAGCTACATTTTCAGAAGAACTTGATGATGAAGATATAGGAAAATACACTGAAGAATTCAAAAGATTAAGCCAACCGTTTTTTGGAGGTGATGTTCATGATAGAGTATGGTATGAAATTATAAGCAAAGCAAGAGGCAAAACATCAAGAGCTCGTTTAGATCATGTAATATCTCCAAGCGAAAAAATTCTTTTAAGTCTATATGGTAAATATGGTATTCCAATCAATTATGGACGAATTAATTACCATATTGACAATCGCCACCTAGAGCATTTGGATGTTAGATCAGCGATGATGGATTTAAATAGGTTTACAACAAGGGAATCTGTTAGAGAACATCAAGATGTAAGAAGCGTGCTTTCACGTGATCATAGATTTGAAATATCAGGCGATAATCCCGTCTACCCTCATACTCCCCCAGGTTCCCTTCACATTTCTATTGTAGTAGGATTAAATCATGTAATACTTGAAAATTCTCATTTATTTCCAAATGATGAAACAGGTGATTTCTTATATAGAATATCAGGAGTCAAACGAAAAGTATATGGTAATGATGAACGGAGTCCAAGCTCCAGAGAATGGCCGCAAACAATACGTGTCAATGACATTGTCTCAAGTCAATTATTCTTATCTACAAGTGTTTCTGCAGAAGCTACTGTTTTTAGATACTCTCGTTTTAGCAAGAATGCATCAGTAACTCATAAAACATATGACCATATCGGAGAAGAAGAAATTTTTTATATCATTGAGAATAATAGATATTTGAAATCCATTGATATATCTGGGTACAAAATGGAAAGGCATTACACTAACCCAAGAGAAAGAGAACTAAAAAGGGATAATAGAACTTCAGGAGAAATGTTGATACCCACAGGTGTAAAATTTCAAGTTATGGGTATACAAAAAGACGTCTCGGCAATAGAGAGGAGGGTTGTAGCATTAAGACCACTACCCTATGCCCCTCCAGATGCAAATGTAAGAGATATGTATAATGGTAGGATTTTCCCTAAAGAATTTACGCCTGTAGATGTTGGTATTCCTTAATCTTTATTACTCAAGTTTCGCACTTCTAAAGACCTAATAAGCATTGAAGTTTGACTTTGTCTTTTGTGGCTACTAATCAATTCTAAAACACTAACAGTCAATACATTTACAGCTGTTTTTCCAAAATGTGTTTTTATTGAGCCTTAATTCTAGCTGTTGTTTAGTCAGGATTGGGGGCGAGTAATAATTTAATTTTTTCAAAACTACCAGGGTTATTTATTATTTTGCGTATCAATTCTTGGCTGCCCACAATTCCTATCAGTGTTCGTCTATTACTTGAGCAATGCTTATCAGCAGGGCTATTAGCATGTCGTACAACAGCATTTCAAGACGTTTGGCTTTCGTGTTTCTAAATAGACCACCTAGCGTTTCATATTTTTCAACACTGTTTTTTATGTATAGGAGCAGGTATTGCATCATTAAAATTGTGGTATCTGCAATTTGCACGTCCGAAGTCTGTGCTTTGACTTTTACCAAGCCGTAGGGACTGCTTACATTCCTTAAAGAACACCTCTATTGACCAACGTATTTGGTAGATTTCCATAGTCTTGTTGAAGTTAGATGACAGGTCTGTGTTTAGTAGCGTTTTCCAATTTCCTTTTTTGCCCTTTTTCACAAAGTATAACACCACTGGTGTTTCGTTGTACATCACTACTGTCCTGATATAATACAAGTTGAATCTCTTGTTTCGCTTTATTTGTTTTCGGTTTTGTGACCTAATCGCTTTATAGGTCTTTTCCTTGCCCCCCCTTCGGCAAAGCTAGACCAACTGCTATTTACAAAGCAATGGATGTTGTTTTGTTCTAAAAAGGGAAAGCTAAGCAAAATTTCCAAAAGGAGCTTGGCAGAAATCCCTTTCTGTTTGGCATTGCTAAAGAAAGCGTACAGCTTCCCTAATTTTAGAATGTTGACAAAATCTGTAAACAATCTTGACTCTTTGTGCTTGTCACAAAAAGCTGATGTCAGTTCCTATAAATTTTTAATATCTTTGGTGTGTAGCATTTTTATAGAATTGGAATTATCCCTCTAAGATACTAAAAATAATGGTTTTCGGAATATTAGATTTAACAGATAATAAGTTAATTTTGGAAAAGGCTAAATACCTAGGTTATCCTATATATTTTGTCAAATTAGCAGGTATTTTTAAAATATTAGGTTGTTTGTTGTTTTTTTGGCCATATAAATATTCACGAGAAATAAAGAAATGGATATATTTTGGGTTTTTTATTGAACTTTTAACAGGTTTTATATCCCACTGGGTTATGGCAGACTCAATAGAAGACCGTTGCAAGGTCAAAAACCTAATAAAATTAGAAGTTTTTATTATATCATAAAACAACTAACTTATTGTATTTCAATCTTTTATGTTTTTAGCTCTTATTTTTTCAAATATATAGACAACGTTCTTTACTGAAAATCAATTACTTAACCTTGCAACGGTCTTACCCCATCATAAAAAATTATGTTTTTATTTTTCATTGCTGAATAATTTTTGCTAAATTACTTCATTTTTACAACTCCGTCTAAAAAGAAACCTAAAGATTAATCAGGCAGATTCAACCCCTTTTAATTTATTCGCAAATTATAGCCAATCGAAATTTTATTGCTTTTCAGATTATTTAGCCTCTTTAATTCTTCAACAGTAGTATTGTATTTTATTGAAATAGAGTAAAGAGTATCGCCTTTTTTAACTTTGTGATTTTTTTGTTTTTTTCGTTTTAAGCTACTTTCTTTTTTTGTGTTATTCTCTATTGCGAAACCTTTAATTTTCACCTTATCAAATTCATATAATTTATAAGTTTCAATGATATTAATAAGTTTTATAGAATATTTTATGTCCGTTGCGTAACCAGCTTTTTTTAAACCAAAAGCCCAGCTTTTATAGTCTTTAATATTATAATCAAATAAGAAAAAATACCATTTTCTTTGTGTTAAAAATTTAGAATGATCGCTATAAGAAGCTTTTATATTTTCGTATTTTCTAAAACATTCTTTCTCTATGTCGTCATCGTGGTAAACTCGCTCTCCTTTCCATTGCCTGTGGCACTTAATACCAAAATGATTGTTCGACTTTAAAGCTAACTCCCCTACCCCACTTCCAGACTCTAAAATGGCTTGTGCTAATTTAATACTTGCAGGTATTTTGTGCTTGTGCATCTCTAACACTGCTAATGAAGCGTATTTTTCTATATATTCTAGCGTTTTGTTTTTAAGACTACCGTTTGTTTTTTTTAATTTTTTAATATGACGCTCTTCTTTTACAGGAGGTAATTCTACAGGCTCAACTTCAATTAAAGCTACTTTAGGCTTTTCTATAACTTGTACTCCCTTTTTTTTCGAACTACAATTTGCAATAGCCAACAAACAAATTGTATATAATAATAATTTTAATTTCATATTAAATTAGTTAAAAGTAAAGTTATTCTGCACTTCACTTATTTTGCCTTAATCAGATACCGCCCAAAAAACTGCATATCAAAGATAAAAATAATCAACTTAATTTTTAACGAGAGAATTTTTAAAGAGTAACTATTTAAAACTTTACGAAGGAATTACAAACTTTATAGCCTCGTCATAAGGACCAACTTCGCCCGTTGGATTTACTAATGCTGCTTTTATATAAGCCGTCTTCTGAATATCTTCTTCCTCAAAAAATATCTCAAAAGTAGATTTTGTAAAATATTCCTTTTTTGAAATCACCGTACCGTCATTAAAACCGGGCAAACTAACAAAAGACGCTTGAACTTTAAACATTCTTCTTGCCTGCAAAACAACTGCTAAAATTAGTTGTCGAGTAGGTCTCGGAATTCTGGTATGAGGAGAACTTTCTGGAAGGTCAAACATCAACCTATCATCGGCAGTAAGCTCGTCTCTTACAGGTCCGTGTTTTACAACTTGTCTTATGTCTCTTATCGTTTTGTTAATTTTCTTTTTCAGTTTGTTTACTTCCGCAGTAGTGTATTTTGTCTTTTTGGTATCATCAAGTATAGATGGGATAAATTTCATTCCACTCGTCTCTTTGTGCTTTTGCAGAATCTATCAATTCTTTATAAATTTTTAACCTGTCATTATTTTCTAAAATATAAGGAACTATTGCATTAATTTTTCTGTTTATTTCACTAATTTTTTCTGTCATTTTATAAAATTTTAATATTAATTAATTTAATTTTTTATTTATTTGTTTTATTCAGACACTTGACCGAAAGTCCCAGACACTTGACCGAAAGTCCCGGACACTTGACCGAAAATCCCAGACACTTGACCGAAAATCCCGGACGCTTGACCGAAAGCCCAAAATATTTATTTTTTACTGTGAACTTTAAAAGAAAATCCTTAAACATCTCAATACTAATAAGGCTTTCCTTGATTTTAACTTAAATAAAGATATTTTTACAATCTTTTTATCTTAAAACAATATTTGTTTTTCAAAATATCAAACGGCAAATGGAGGGTTTATTTTTGGGAATGTTTTTTTGGGGCAATGACATTTTATCAAAATGCAAAAAGTTTTAAAAAAAGGGTTTAAAATGAGGTGTTATTTATAAAAATTTAGGGGTTGTGCCACGGCTACTATTGTTATCGTGCGGGTATTTATTCAATATCAAAAAGTTCTGCAGGGTTTATCTTAAATTGCAACATTTTAGCGGTATCTCTTCCGCCATCTCCACCCTTTCTTTGCATTGTTATTCTACCAATTTTAAAATTACCTCTTGAAGTGATTTTGATTTCACCGTTACCAAAATAATTCATACAAAAATTCATGGGTTTAAGTATCCATCGGGCATTTTTTTCTATTTTTTGTGCTACTAACATCCATTCAGCAGCAAATTTTCCTTGTCCTTTAAGGATGTCTGAAACAATTAATGATTGATTTTTTTTAAACCATTTTATTATTGATTTTTGTTCTGAAGCTGAAAATTCATTGACGAACATTCTGCGTTTGTCTTTGGGATTTCTTATTGTTGGCTTTTCTTCGCCTGTATATCTCTTTATAATTGAAACAACATTTTGTGGAATATTCCACATTTCAAGGTATTTATCAACCCTCCGTTTATCTATCTGATTAAATCCTTTAATATTACTTACTAATTTTATTTGAAGATTTTCAATGTCAATAGCTTTTTTTAGCTTAATGGTAACTTGAACTTGAACGTCTGTTTTATATCCTGATATTTTTATTGCTTCAACATATTCAATTTCTGAAAGTATTTTATTATTAAATTATATGATTTCAGCTTAAAGCTCATTGTATTGTTCAGATTTATAAATCAATTTCCAATTGTCGGTATTTTGCCATATTTCAATAACAGAATTAGCATATTTATTTTTATAATTTTCAAAGTCTTTAAATAATTTTCGTAAAGGTATTGGAAATGACACATTAATTTTAGGTGTAAACTTAAATTTTTTATGTCTTGTTAATTTCTTTGATAGCTTCATCCATTGTTCTAATTCTTCTAATTCTTTTTTAGTATTTGTAATATCAAGTTGTGTTTGAATAAATGCAAGTGCTTTTGTCGTAATCACAAGATTTTCAGGATATAATACAAAATAGAGCCAATAATCACGTTCGAAAAACAGCTTGTCAATAGCTCTAACTCCATTTATTGCAATCCATCTATCACTATTTTGCATTGTTTTAATTTCTATTTTTCTCACTTTTCCATCATTGTAGACAGATAAGCCATTGAAGCCAGATTGTCTTTTCACTAAATTGATTTTTGCTCCTTTACAGGTTTCTAAAGAACAAACCAGTCCTGTTCCTATTTTTTCTATTAAGTTACTATGTTGCATTCTTGTTTAATATGTAAAATTTCATTTGAATAATAATCTATTACGGCAAAATCTTCACCACATTCACAACAATGAAAGTAAATTACAGTCTTATTTTCATAATATTCATCATTTTGCACTACTATTTCTTCCCAAGATAGTATATTACAAGAACATCCTTTATAAAAAGGGGTATCTATTCTCATTTGTCTATGTGTTTATTTGGTCTGCTACAAGTTTCTCTGGAAAAATAGCAGGATGGTTATAGGCTATTTTTTTAAATTCAAACTGATAACCATTATAATTCCTAATGTCGTCATAAGGTGGCGATGTAATTACAAAATCAATATAATTGTCAGGCATATTGCCCATTGTAATCAAGCAATTTTCGTTATATATTTTTTTAAATTCCACAATGCAAATTTAAAGGGTTCTATTTAAGGTATAAGTCATGTAAATTTTTAGTTTCTTAGTTTTTTATAAAAGAATAAAATTTAATCAAATTTAATAGATTTTGAGGGTTGAATTTTTGTTTTCTTTTTATAATCACTTGTTTTTTTTTATAATCACTTGTTTTTTACTGTGAACTTAAAAAGAAAACCTCTAAAAACATTAATACTGATAAGGCTTTCCTCGTTTTATAATCTTCTTTTATGCTTTAAAATATAATTAGGATTAGTAATGTTTGCCTTAAAGTAGAATTCTGATTTCGGATAAACAGGTTGCAAATATAGGTAGTGTTTTTTGATAAATTAAGGGTTTATTTTACTTCTTTTAATTTATCAAGTATATCAATTAGTTTATAAACTGTTGAACTTGGATTATTATTTTCGGCTAATGCTTTTGCTCTTTTAACAGCAACTTCTCTTTTTTCGGTTAGTCTTTCTTTTAATGTTTTATCGATTGTAGCTTTTTTATAGCCACTATTTCTATTTGACATTTCTCTGAAACATTTTTTACAATTAATACTCGCAGTCTGATTCTTGTAGTGAAGTAAAAACCAAAGTTCTATACAAGGGTTAGACAAAAGCAATGTTGAATTGTCTATGCCATTTAGTCTTTTAATAATTTCAAGTACATCAATATCATACATCAAAAAGCTCATATCTTTTTCATGGGGTTGGTTTTCCCTTTTTGAAATTCTCGATAAATTCAAATGTAATATTATTTCCTACTGTTTTTGAGCAAATTTGAATTGAAGGAATTCTATAAATGGATTTCAATAAATTCACATATACTTCTTCTGTATTTCCTTCACAGAACACAAACAATGTTGGATTTATCTTTTTTTCTTTTGGTTCTCTTCTGCTTCTCGCCATCTACTTATTTAATAATTGAATGTAAATTTTCAACGGAATCATCTATAATAGGAACAGAATCAAACCTTCCTTGTAAATAAGCTTTTTCTAAATCCATAGTATCTCTAAAATCGCTGTAATCATATAAAGAATATAAGTCCGAACCGCCATCATCTTTTTTATTTACGAACCAAATTTGGTCTTTTCTGAATTTATTAAGGTCTAAAAGATTTGTGTTGTGAGTTGAAAAAATTAATTGAGCTTTTGAACTCGCATTAAATAATTCTAAAATATACTCTACAATTTTTGGATGAAGGCTATCTTCAATTTCGTCAATTAAAAGTATTTTATTATTTCTAATTGCGTCAATAATAGTCAACATCATAAAGAAAAGTTTTTTTGTCCCAGCGGACTCTTCATTAAAGTCGAAGGCAACTTTTGGTGAGAACTTATGGTATGTTATTATTTCTTCTCTTTCAGTTTCATTCTCAATAATAAATGCCTTTTCTGTATCTAAATTTACATTGATACTTTTTCCTTTTTCTTTCTTAATATTTATTTTAAAACCAATGATATCAGAATCTGCAAGTTGTAATGCGATTAATAATTGAGGCTTATAAGAGTTAATTAAAGACTCTAAAGTACTTTTATCGTGATTATAATAATGAGGTATAAATTCTCTATAAAAGAAGTTGAACAAATCCTTTGGTATCTCTCTATCCATTTGACTAGCCCGAGATATGTATAATGTTTTGTTTGATGTGTTTTCAGCAACATCAAATGGTCGTTTTATTACAGAAGTTCCGAAAGAGTATTTATCTCTTTTCGTTTTACCAGCGGTTTCGTCTCGCACAAATACTTTTGCTTTTCTACCTTTAGGATAATAGTATAAACTTTCAGTAAATATTTGGTTTCGATTTAAGGAGAAAGAATATTTATATTCAATTCCTTTAATTACAAATCTTATTGAATATTCCGAAGGGTTACTCGAATATTTATTGAATTTGAATGGTTTAAAATTGAAAATTATATTCTCATTATGTTTATAAGATTCATATATCATTGCACTACAAAAACGAATAGCTTTTATAATATTTGATTTTCCAGACGCATTTGCACCATATATAGCAACAGTTTTTAAAACGTCATTATCATTATACTTAAAGATATTATTAGATAATGTTCTTGCTTTTGCAGTTTTAAAATTTCCTGCGCGTAGGTCTAAAATTACTTCCTCATTTATAGAGAAAAAATTGCTTAATTTAATTTCTAAAACCATTTTAATATTTGTTTTTGTAAAATATTTGCAAATATATTAATTAAAATTGAATTAAAATTAAATTTATATAGAAAAATTAAGTTGTTTCGGAATAACACACAACCTGATCTGTTTTTTAGAATATCAAACGGTAGAAGTAGATACTATTTTTTTAAATTCCACAATGCAAATTTAAAGGGGTTCTATTTAAGGTATAAGTCATTTTAAATTTTTAATTTCTTAATTTTTTTTATAAGGGCTAAACTTAATCAAATTTAATAGATTTTGAGGGTTGAATTTTTGTAATAATATACGAAGGAATAATAAGTATTAGAAAATTTAAAAACAAGGTGCCAATATTTAATAGCAATACGTAAGTAAAAGACAGATGCACTGGCATTGTGCTTACGTAATAAGTTTCTGGTTCTAAAGTAAGTACCTCAAAAAAATATTGTATTCCAATAATTAACAACCCGACTATATTGCCCCAGAAAAGTCCTTTTAAAACTAAATAAGAAGCGTAATATAAAAATATTTTTCTAATGCTTATATTACTGCTACCTAAAGTTTTAAGGAGTCCGATCATTTGTACGCGTTCTAGTATTAAAACTAACAAAGCAGTAATCATATTTATACCTGCAACTACGACCATAACAGCAATAATAAACCATATATTATTGTCAAATAAGCGAATCCACTCAAATATTATAGGATAGCTTTCTACTATAGTTTTGCTATTTAATGTTGCACCAATATTATTATAAATTTCACTTCCTTTTGCTTCTATATCGTCAAAATTTTCTAAAATAACTTCAAAACCGCCTATTTGATTCTCTGTCCATTTATTCAAGTTTTGAACTTCTCTAATATCACCAATCATCATAGTTTTATCGAACTCGGCGAATCCGGAATTATAAATTCCTACTATTTTATATTTCCTGTTAGACGGTAATTTGCTTTTAGAGCCTTTTAAAAAGGTAGCTAAAATAGTACTATTTAACTTTAACTGTAACCGGTTAACTACTGTTTGAGATAGTAAGACTTCTTTAGTTCTTGGCAAGGTTAAGTCCGGTATTCTGCCAGCAACCAAATATTCTTTAAAAAAAGACCAGTCGTAGTCGTTTGAAACACCTTTAAAAATAATTCCTTCAAAATCTGTTTTAGTTTTTAAAATACCGACCTTATTTGCAAAAACTTGGACGTTTTTAATCCCACTTATACCTTTAAAATTAGGATAAAAATCTTGAGTTTTGCTTATAGGAACTAATGAAACGTCAGAGTTGTTAGAGTCGTAGTTTACTATTGAAATATGACCTTTAAAGCCCGATATTTTATCTCGAATTTTATATTGTAAGCCAGTACCTGTTGCAATAGAAATTAACATAATTATAATCCCTAAAGCAATTGCAGCTATAGCTATTTTTATAATCGGAGTTGAAATATTACTTTTATACTTTTCTCCAGAAATAATTCGTTTAGCTATAAATAATTCGTAGTTCAAAATAATATGATAAATTTTAAAAACTTCAAAAATACGTATTTATTATTGTTTTTAACGATGAATCTTCAAATGATTTACTGCGTTAAAAGTCCTCAAAATTTAGTAAATAAAGAAATAAAAACAAGCGTTAATTTAAAAACTGGTGCCGAGAGAACAGATATATATTTAGGTTTTTTAAAAGGGAAAAACATTGCTGTTGTTGCAAATCAAACATCAGTTATTAGGCGAGATAGCTCTAATAGCTTTGCATACACTCATTTGATAGATAGCTTAATTTCATTAAAGATAAATATAAGCAAAGTATTTGCACCGGAACACGGTTTTAGAGGTAAAGCATACGCTGGCGAAATAGTAAAAGACGGTTTTGACACAAAAACTAAACTTCCAGTTATTTCTTTATACGGAAAAAACAAAAAACCCTCGGCAGAACATTTAAAAAATATTGACCTCGTTGTTTTTGATATTCAAGATGTCGGCACTCGTTTTTATACTTATATTTCTACTTTACACTATGTTATGGAAGCCTGTGCGGAGCTTTCTATTCCAGTTATACTTCTCGACAGACCTAACCCAAACAGGCATTATATTGACGGACCCGTTTTAGAAATAAAACACAAAAGTTTTGTCGGAATGCACCCAGTTCCAGTAGTTTATGGAATGACAATAGGAGAATACGGAAAAATGATTAATGGTGAAAAATGGCTAACAAATGGTATTCAATGCAATTTAAAAGTAGTCCCTATTAAAAATTATTCGCAAAATTTTAACTATTCTTTACCAATAAAACCATCGCCAAACTTACCAAATGACAAAAGTATAAATTTGTATCCGAGCTTATGTTTTTTCGAAGGAACTAACGTTTCCGCCGGTAGAGGCACCGATATGCAGTTTCAAATATATGGTTCCCCTTTTTTAAAGAAAACAAAATTCTCTTTTACTCCAAAAGCAAATGAAGCTGCAAAATATCCAAAACATAAAGGGAAAATTTGCTACGGAAAAAACTTGCAAAATTACAGAAAGCTAAATAAAATTAATTTATCTTGGCTAATAGAGGCTTATAACAATAACACAGCAAACAAATTTTTTAATAAATTTTTTACCAAATTAGCTGGAACTAACAGTCTTCAACAACAAATAGAACAAGGATTATCTGAAAGGAAAATCAGAAAATCTTGGGAAAAACGTTTGAGAAGATATAAGAAAATTAGAAAGAAATATTTGATGTATTGAAAAAATTATCTAATATTACTAAATGTTAGCTTGTGTTTTTTCCATTTTTTTTAATTAAAATTCTTAAAATATAAGTCCTGAAAAATTTTGTTGAACTTTGTTGAAAAAATTAAAAGATAAATGTTAATTTTACTTGCGGATTTAAAGTGCTTATAAAATTTAAAAATTCTATATAAATTAAATAATCATTAGTCAATCTAATACTTTTAATCGATAGAAACATGAAATTATATACCATATTTAGTAAGCCATTTCCTTTGATTACAAAAACAAAGGACATACTTATTACTTCTTTTTTGTCTAGTTTATTTATTTATGTTTTTCTGATAGTATTTCAACCTTTCGGAATTGCTGATATCAAATTCTATAAGCCTATATTTATTTTTGGCTACTTGGCTATTGTTTTTTTTATAGTTGGAATAAGTTTTTTTCTAACGCCAATTTTATATAAAAATGTAGTGAAACTAACCAGTTAACTCTATGAAAAACATTTTAATTTCAAATAATGTGAGTAAAGATATGATTAAAATTGATAGTTTTGGATAATAAAGTTAGTTTTGAGAAGCAGTGCGTTTGTGATAAACAAAGGGAAATTAAATCCTTCTTGTAAGAAAAACTATAAGACTTTGACAACTTTATAATTATTTTAGTAGCTTAATAACTTCTTTAAATAAAGTAATCATTTTTGGTTCAGTTTTACTAACAATATCAAGTATTTCGGCAATATTTATAGCTTGTAAATGTTTAGGGTCGCACTCGTCAGTTAATATAGAAATAGCAACGCAAGGAAGTTTTAATTGTTTGGCGACAATTACTTCTGGAATTGTACTCATTCCTACGGCATCGGCTTCTAATATTTGTAACATCCTGTATTCTGCTCTTGTTTCTAACTGCGGACCTAAAACTCCAGCATAAGTGCCTTTGTGTAAGCGAATATTATTTTCTTCGGCAATGTCTATTATTTTTTGATTTATACTATTTGAATACGGAGCTAACATATCTGCAAAAATATTTCCAAAATTTTTGGCGTCTTTTATTGCCAATGGTGAACTACCTTGCAAATTTATATGGTCTTCTATAAGCATCAAATCTCCTTTTTTATATTCTAAATTGATAGCTCCAGCAGCGTTAGAAATCAATAAATTATTAATACCTAATCCGTGCATAACTCTAATTCCGTAAGTAACTTCCCAAGGGGTATAGCCTTCGTATAGATGAAAACGACCGACCATTACGACTACCTTTTTGTTAGATAAAACCCCAATAACAAGTCTGCCCGAATGATAATCTACAGTAGGTATAGGAAAGTTTGGAATTTCTGCATAAGGAATTTCTTTTTCTATTTCTATTTCATCTATCAGTTTGCCTAATCCAGTCCCTAAAACAATTCCAATTTCTCGAGTTGAACTAATTTGTTTGGCCAAAAAGTTTATAGTTTCTTGTAATCTTTGTTGTTTCATTATGTTTAAAATTAAACTTCTAATTTAAAAACTTACTAAGTTCTGAATTATTTGATACGTCTTCAAGTACATCAATATCGTTAAATTCTTCTAATAGATACACTTTTTTTTCTTGCAAATCATTTAAAGTTTCTGCTCTTACAGTAGAAGTACCCCAGTTTTTATTTTTAAAAACTTTCGAATGTAAGCAGTTCATTCCCAGCAAATAATAGCCTCCATCTGATGCAGGACCTAAAACTATGTCGTAAGTGCGTAAATGCTTAAAAGCGTCATCTATAATTTCTGTCGTCAAATCATACAAATCGCATCCGATAATAACTACTTTTTTATAACCTAAATTAAAGCTATTTTTAAAAGCGTTCAACATTTTGTATCCTAAATCGTTTCCTATTTGCACTTGCTTTTTAAATATACTATTGTCCCAAATATCATTTTTTTCAATTTTATCTGAATAGTATAATACTTTATCGGCATTTGCCTCTAACGAAATGTCTCTTGTTTTTTGTTGTAAAAAGTTGTAAATTTTTAAAGCATTTCTTTCTCCGACCGAAGATGCTAAACGGGTTTTTACCTTGCCTAATTCTGAGTTCCGTATAAAAATTATAAGTAATTTATCGTCTTCTAAACTCATATTTGGAGTTATGTTTTAGAAAGAAATTTTTAAAGCGAAGCAACATAAAAGGTAAGTCTAAATCAACCTAAAAACAAAAATCTGTTGGTCACTATTATTTATAATCGAAGAAAACACCTCCAGTATAGCTAGGAGCTGCAAATATAATACGACCGCTAACGGCAGATGAATATCCGAGAGACAGACCTACTTTTTTAGTTATATAGTATGCGGTTTCAAAGTCTATAGTAGTATATTCAATGTTGTTAGCAAACAGGCTTCCGTTGTTATCGCTGTTATTAAGACTCCCATCTTTAAAAGACTTTATGCCTTTCACTCTGCCTACCAGCCATAGCTTATTTCTAAAAAAGTTAAACCCTGTTTCTGCTCCGTAGTGGAATTCATTAGAAAATCCTTTAGTTCTATGGTTAAAGCCGACATAAGCTTTTGAGTAAGAAGGAATAGTTTTTATTTTATACGAAGTCCCAAAGTCAAATTGTAGAAGCTGATTGAACTCGCCATCTCCATTTTGAAGAAAAGCGTCTTCGCTACCTCCTTCTGTTTTTCCTAATGGTAAACCAAATTTTAAGCTAACAGTACTCACTAAACGCTTATTATTCAACCAGCCGTACCTTATAGCAATATCTGTATCGCCTAAGCTGTTTAGAGTTTCGCCTTTTGTAATAACAGTTTTTCTGGTTTTAGACTTTATTTCGTTTTGAAAATTTTGCGTAAAAAAAGGAATATACGCAATAATATCCCATTTGTCTGTAATCCCATATTCGCCATATAAACTAGTGACGAAGCTACCTCTTGTTGCGTTCGGATCTATTATACCTATGTCATTATAATGTTGGTCAGACACCACCGACCAAAATGCTAATTTATAATATCCTTTGCCTTTTTTTAAAGACCATTGTGCAGACAAAGTGTTCGAAATTAAGATAATTACTATTAATGTTTTTATGTTTTTTATCATTTTAAAAATGTTTTATTTATGCTTAAAAAAAAGTTATTTTAATTCGGCATGCCCTACATATACTCCAAATGGCTTACACCAAAATACAACATATTCATAATCATCAAGGCTAACATTATTTAATGGTATAGTGTTAGCACCACTAAATACTTTTATTGATCCTACTTCTAAAGCGTTGCTTATAGATCTAGAATTATTTGACATATAAATATAACCACCAGGCAAACCTGAAGACACGTTAAAATCATCTGAAAAAATTAGAGTCGAGTTTTTTAAAGTAACCGTTCCTCTTAATTGATAAGTGCCTGATAGTGTTCCAGACCTTGAGTTTTTTATAATCATCAAACTTATAGTATGAAGAACTTCTCCTCCTGCTTCTTTAACAGTTATATCAACATCGCCAGGTGAAACGGCAGTTACTAAACCAGAATTACTAACAGTAGCAATTGAAACATCCGAACTTTCCCATTGAGGCGTACCTTCGCCTATATGTTCAAAAGTGTATTGATGAGTAGGAGTAGCATCAATGTCTAATGTAGTAATAGGATTAGTAATTCGGAATATGCTTAAAACAATTTTTACGTCAGTAGTAGTAGAAAATGTTGCTCCGTTTTCTGTTACTGTAATAGTAATAGTAGTATCTCCAGCGGATACAGGAGTTACTATTCCCGAGTTACTAACAGTAGCAACTGCCTCATTTGAGCTAGTCCATTCTATTGTGCCGCTACCAGAATATGTAGTAGTATATTGATGAGGAGTGCTTTTAATTGCTAACTTTTCAACAGGGTTAGTAATTCGTATTGATTTTGAAAGAATTGCAATATTTATAGTAAAAGAATATTTTGTACCCGATTCTGTAATGGTAAGGGTAATAATAACATTTCCAGTGGACACAGCAGTAACGTTTCCGTCTTCATCTACTTTAGCAATTGCTTCATCCGAACTCGTCCAAGCTTTAGTCCCTTCTCCTTCGTAATCAATTTCTATTTTGTATTTAGCTTCATTAATTCCTAAATTCTGAATTGGATTGCTTATCAGTGGCTCTACTTCAATAGTAGCAATTTCTTTTGTTATAGGCTCGTCATCTGTATTAGGGTTATCATTTTCTGCGGAGGCACTTATTGTAGCTTTACCCTCACTAACGGCAGTAGCAAGTCCTTCGGAATTGATTTTTATAACAGAAGCGTCGGAGCTTTTCCATTTGATTAAATCATTTTTTGTATCCCCAACATCATTAATAAAATTAGCCTTAAACTGATATGTTTTTAAGGCTACTAATTTTTTAGGAAAAGGCTCATTATCGCTGATTATATTTAATTTAGGTTCTACATAGTCTTCGACATGGTCTGTTCCTATACACGAATTAAGAATAATTGTTATAAATAAAAACGGTATAAAAATTATGTTTTTCATGGTGGGTTTTTTTAAAATAATTTTCAAAGATACAAAACTAATGTTTACAAACAACAATTGTCCGAAAAAGAACTAAGACTTTAACTCATTTTGATACTTTTTTTATCGGACACTAATAAATTTCTAATTCTAATTTGATTCAGTTTATTTTAAAAACAGGTGCTTCTCGCCGCTATGGCTAATCTCCATATTTCTAATATCGTGAATAATATTTATAGATTTTTCAGAATCTTTTAGTCCAAAACCATTTCCTTTCAAAATTTCTATATAGCTTTTGGTATGTAAATCTGCAAACCCCGAGCTAAATTCTAACTCTTCATTATCTATTACTATTGAGCGATAAGTTTTTTGTCCTCTTTGTTTTATGTGATTAGGCAAGTCGTTTTCGCTGAGAGACAAGTACCACCTAACCCTTGCTTTTTCAAATTCTAAATATCCGGCAGCCTTATTTTTTTGTTTAAGATGAACTTTGTTTTCTCTTATGTCGCCAAAAATCCAGCCGAGCATGTCGTAAAAATGTACTCCTATGTTTGTAGTAATTCCGCCAGATTTACTATCATCGCCTTTCCAAGATATGTCATACCACCTTCCCCTTGAGGTAATATAAGTTAGGTCTATATCATACTTTTCTTTCTTTTTATTTGCTTCAACTTTTTTTTTGAGATCAATAATATTCGGATGCAGTCTTAATTGTAAAATGGTATTAGTTTTATTCCCATATTCTCTTTCTAAATTTATTAAAGAATCTAAGTTCCATGGGTTTAGAACTAAAGGCTTTTCGCAAATAGCATCTGCACCTCTTCGCAAAGCAATTCTTATATGCGAATCGTGGAGGTAATTAGGCGTACAAATACTTATATAGTCTAATTGTACTCCATTTCTTTTTAGTTTTTCAATATGGCGGTCGAACCTTTCAAATTCTAAAAAAAAATCGGCTTCTGGAAAATAACTGTCTATTATTCCAACATTGTCAAACTTATCTAAAGCTACAATTAAATTGTTTTCAGTTTCTTTAATTGCTCTCAAATGCTTGGGTGCTATGTAGCCTGCAATTCCTATTAATGCAAAGTTTTTCATCGTTTTTTTAAATTATGTTTTACGCTTCCTAACTACTGTCAAAAATACAAAGTTTCTGTTGTTTAGAGAAATATCTTTAAACTATAATAAAATTTTAATTATAGACATATCGCCTTAAGTCTGTATGAAAAATTACTTTTTATTAATTTAATGTCACAATTAATAAAAAAACAGTATTTTAGCATTCCTAAA
This sequence comes from uncultured Polaribacter sp., assembly GCA_963422315.1. GTDB lineage: Bacteria > Bacteroidota > Bacteroidia > Flavobacteriales > Flavobacteriaceae > Polaribacter. The sequence continues at coordinate 1,442,588 of OY729423.1, read as the reverse complement.
AAACACTATATAATTTTGCGAGTTCATGCTATAAAATTAGGCGATTTTTTAAGAGAAGATTTTTATTTAATAGGGATTAATTCGGCATTAGAAGACTACAAAGTTGCATACTTATTAAACAAAAACCTCAATATAATGCTCTTCAAAGAAAGAAAAGATTTAGAGTTTATAGATAAAAGCAGAAAATCATATTATTCAATTTATAATTATAAGAGTAAAGTAAATGACGTAGAATGGTTTTTGATATCTAATATCTACAAAGAAAAAAGTAAAGCAAAAGAAGACGAGCTTTTGGTCGATGTAGAAACTACAAGTTATCTGATATCAAAAAGCAAAAAGACAGATTTTTTTATAAAAGTATATGGAGAAGTAGAATACGAATTTATGAATAAAACAATTTTTGAAATAAACAAAATTGATCATATTATAGCCTCGTACCACATAGATAAAAACACTTTAAAACAGAAAGATTTTTTAATATTTTAAAACAATGAGTTACTACAAAAAGACTAAGATTATTGCAACATTAGGTCCTGCTATCAGCACCAAAGAAAAGCTAAAAGAGCTAGCAAAAACAGGTGTTAATGTATTTCGTATAAACTTTTCACATGTGAGCTACGACAATGTAAAAACTCAAATCAAAAGAATTAGAGAGATTAATAAAGAAGAGAATTTTAACGTTGCTATTTTGGCTGACTTACAAGGACCAAAGTTAAGAATTGGTTTAATGAAGAAAGGAGTAGAATTAGTTAGCGGAGATACTTTCACTTTTATAACCGAAGTAGAATGTATTGGTAATAAAGAAAAAGCATATATATCTTACCGGGAGTTTTCAAAGGACGTAAAAATTGGAGAACAAATTTTAGTAGATGATGGTAAATTATTATTCGAAGTAGTTTCTATTAACGATAAAAATGAAGTTCTAACTAAAGTAATTATCGGCGGAGCCTTGAAGTCTAAAAAAGGAGTAAACTTACCAAATACTACTATTTCTTTATCAGCCTTAACAGAAAAAGACAAGGAAGATGCTATTTTTTCTATAAAACAAGAAGTAGATTGGATTGCCCTTTCTTTTGTAAGAACATCCAAAGATTTAATAATGTTAAGAGATTTAATCGATAAACATTCAAGCTACAGAGTACCAGTAATTGCAAAAATTGAAAAACGAGAAGCTGTTGTAAACATAAATAGCCTAATTCCTTATTGCGATGGATTAATGGTTGCTCGAGGCGATTTAGGTGTTGAACTTCCGATGCAAGATGTTCCTTTAATTCAAAAAAAATTAGTAAGACGAGGAAAAAGGGCTAGAATTCCTATTATTATTGCAACGCAGATGATGGAAACGATGATTGAGAACGCTGTGCCAACAAGAGCAGAAGTTAACGATATAGCAAATTCTATAATGGATGGTGCAGACGCGGTAATGCTTTCTGCAGAAACTTCAGTAGGGAAACATCCTATCAAAGCAGTAAAAAAAATGTCAGAAATTATTAAAGCTGTTGAAAATTCTAAAATGATAAAAGTACCGCACGAAGCACCGCATATCAAGACCAATAGATTTATTACCAAATCGATTTGCCATCATGCTGCATTAATGTCTGACGATATCGGAGCGGCTGCAATTTCTTCATTAACAATAAGTGGTTACACTGCTTTTCAAATTTCGGCTTGGAGGCCTCAAGCTAAAATACTTGCTTTCACTTCTGAAAAAAGGATTTTAGGAAAATTAAACTTGCTTTGGGGCGTCAGAGTTTTTTATTATGATAAAGAGTTAAGTACTGACAAAACTATTGTAGGTATTAATAAATTCTCTAAAGAAAAAGGGCTTGTATCTAAAGGAGATTTTATGGTTAACTTAACTTCTATGCCAGTTAAAATCAAAGGCATGGTAAATACATTGCGCATTTCTGTAGTAGAATAATTTTTTGAGCTTTTGTTGTACTCTGTTTTTAAATTCCATCGTTAATATCAAATTCGTCTAACTCCTTTTTTTGCCCTTGGTATTTAATGTATTTAGAATATACATTTTTCACTAATTTTTTTTGTTTGTCAATTGGAATATTAGGGATTGAAATTGTACATAAATCATCAAATCTTAATGATTGTCTAACTGATCCAAAAGACCTATCTCTAATATTTTGAATACCTTAGTTACTTTTTAGACACAGAAAAACATACTCTGGCAAAAATCTATTATTAATTACTTTAAATGTTACATACATTTTACTAACAGGTACTTTACTTTCGGTTAAGTTTATACTTATTGAACCTGTATTTGCTCTTGATGTTACAGTAAAAAAACTGTTAAATTTACAAATTACATTCTATATATTTATTCAATCGCAAATATTGACAATAAAGCCCAAAGCCCAAATATACCGAATTCCCTATATACAAGCCTTACTAATTCGGTATATCCAATTTAGCAAAAACACATTATATTTTAAATAACACTAATAAATTTAATTTTTAACAAACCCTTAAACTTGTAAGTGCATCCAACGTAATTTTTTGCAGTTTGAAGAATATTGTTAGAAATATATTTTTTGAGCGTCTATATGTAGTTTAATAGCTTATTTTTTTCTGGATTCATGTTTTACCCAATCTACTTCCATTACCCATTCTTTGGTCATTGGTGAGTCTGTAATTTTTGCAAAATTTAAAATAGCAAACATTTTTTCAGGATATTTATCACCTTGTCCGACACTTCTATAAATTTCTTTATCATCTACCCTAAAAACAAGATCGCTACTCTCCCACTCCACAGAATACTCATGATATTCATTCAAAGTAGCGTCAAAGCCTTTTCTCAAACTCCACCAATCTCCTTTATCACAGCTATCTAAACTTTTTATAGCTCCAGCAGTAAAGTTATTTTTTTGATGATCTCCATGATGCTCAAAAATATCTATTTCTCCAGAACCAGTTAAAGGCCAGCAAACATTCTCATCTTCCTCTTGTACAGGAGGCTCATTGTTCCGAGCACCTAAAATCCACCAAGCAGGGAACATACTTTTTTCTCCATTACTGGATAATCTTAATCTCGCTGTCCACTTACCTTTTACAAATTCTTTTTTGTTTTTAGAAGCAATTCGTCCAGCAACATATTGTGTTTTTGGATGTTGTTTGCCGTGTTTATCATAATTATCACAAACTATTTTTTTACCCAAGTTAACAACTCTTAATTTTAAAGTTCCGCCGCTTACCTCTCTTGTATTATATTTATTATCAGGCACATAACAATGAGTTTCATTATTTACCCAAATACGTTGGTCTTGCCAATTATTCGTATTAAAAGTTTCGAAATCGTCTAAAAAATCTATTTTCCAAATTTTGGAGTTTGCTTCATAGCACCTTTCTTTTTTTGCATTTGAGGCTAATATAATTATAGCTATCAAGAATATACTTAAAACAAAAAAATACTTTTTATTATTCTTGTTTAAGGTCGGAATTTTAATCATTGGTAATAGAGTTTATAGTGTAAAAAAATCATTATCATCTACACAATTTAAAACTAAAATTTTTAATGTATCTAATAAGTTGTTTTTTTTATTATTTTCTTTTGAAAATTTCCTTTATTCGTTTCTAATACTAAAAAATAAATTCCAGATTTAATATTAGAGATATTGTAAGTAGTAGAATTTATTGGTTTTATTCTATTTACTAACCTGCCAATGACATCAAAAAATTTTATGTTTTTTATAATTATACTATTTGACATTTTAATTTGAAAATCATTATAAACTGGATTAGGGTAAATAGAAAACACTTCTTTTTTAATTTCATCAACTTTTAGATTACTATGAAACTTAAAGTCGAACCAATTCAAGTTAATTCCAGGTCTTATTATTTTCATTTTTAGTGTATAAATACCTTTATTTAGCTCTACAGAAGCAGACGTAGTACTCCAAGATTGCCAACCGCCAGAAACAGGAATGCCTATTGTAGATAAGCTTTTTGTTGTATTTTGATAGATAAGTTCAAACTCAATTTCTCCAGGGCTGTTTTCTGAAGCAGCTCTTATATCTAAATCATAATTTCCGTCTTTAGATACAAATATTTTGTACTCTGCATAATCACCAGCATCTGTATAGCCAATATTTTTACCAGCACCAATGTCAGAAGTATCTTCGGTTTGCAGACCTATTTGAAAATAATAATCTTCTGCTTGAATTTTGCTCGGAATATAGAATCTTGTAATTAGTGTATTTTCTACATTTAACTCATTAAAAGTAGGTAAACTAATATTATTATTGTTTGCGGACTTAATTATTGAACCTGAATAGCTCACTTTTATTCTATCTTGATAAAACAAATAGTCTTGCAACGTTAAGGCTATAAATCTTCTTGAATTAGGGTCTAATTCAACAGATGCTATCGTAATTACTTGATCATTAACTTTTATTTCAAAATCATCTTTTGTAAGTGAAACATTATTAGCAGGTTGATTTAAGGCTATTTGAATTGATTTTTCATCATCCATAGTATTGGCACTTAACACTTTAAAATCATCTGAAGAGTTAGTAGATTTTACAAACTCAACACTGCTCATATTAAAAGAAGAACTACTATCTACTTTAACCGTTAAGACATTTGTGCCTTGCTCTAAATAAATGTTTTCCACAAACTGGTTTACAAAATTTGTCCAACCTCCAGTATTACCAATAGCAACACTTCCTGACACATCAATATCATTTATAAAAAGTTTAACCCTGCAGCCCGATTGCTCTGTGGCATATCTAAAATTAAAATTATAAAAAGAAGTTTCTGCAATTTCTACTGTATATTTTAGCCACTCTCCCTTTTGAGTATAACCAATATGATAGCCGTTACTATTGGTATCATCTGTATTTGTTTGAATATCTACACCATCATTTCGTAAAGCCCAACCGCTATTCCAAGCTTGAAAACTATTGGTTGATAATGAATAATTAGCATTATCTACATCATAATATGCGACTTCATTTGCACCCATATCGTAATTAGAAAAATAAATAACACCAGGAATATTGTTTTGTGCATAAGGTATGTGCGTATCGCTATTTGGTTGTCTTAACACAGCATCTACCACGTCTTTAAAATAGTCGTTATTTTCTACTAATAAATCTGTAGTTAGTTGGCTTAATCCAGCAATGGCATCGCTTACGCTTGGTTCTGCTCTTTCTCCTTTCCAGTACTTAATAATTGCTTCATAATTTGCATTAGATTTTATAGAGAACGGACTTACAATTGTTGAAATTCTTTTCCATGGCCACCAAGACCAACCAATATTATTGCTCTCAAATAGCTTTATGGCATCTGTGTACCAAACATTTGAATTTTCACCAGCCTCTCCCATCCAAAGAGGTACATTATAATTATTTCTTAAATCTAAAACCCATTGAATTGAACCAATATCATTATAAGACCAGTATTTATGAAAACTATACACTAAATTAGAATCCCAGGAGGGAGGTGTTAAACCAGAAAAATTATTGGCAAAATCATTACCTTCTATAAAAATAATATGATTACTATCATGTTCTCTTATGGCTCTTGTAATTCTTATATACAAGTGACGAATTACGCTACCATCTATTGGCCAGTTAATTTCATTGATTAAATCATAACCTCCAATCCATTTTTTGTCTTTGTATCTTTCTGCTAATTTACCCCATAGAGCAACTGTTTTGCTTTTGTTAAGTTCGCTTTCCCAAAGAGAAGGTTTATCTGCATCATAATCAGAGATTGCAGCATCTTTACCCTGACCACCAGGTGCTGCATGTAAATCTAAAATTAAATAAATTTTATTTTCTTCGCACCAAGCTAGTAATTCATCTACCATATCAAAACCTTCGGTTAACCAAGTGTTTTCTCCTTCAACAGGTTCATCTTCTATCGGTTTGGTAAATAAATTATAGTGCATTGCTAATCGTACACTATTAAAGCCCCATTTTGCAATAGAATCTATATCTCGTTTGGTAACAAAGTTTTTTCGCCAATTGTCATAGAATTTATTAGTTTCATCCTCGCCAATTAAATCATTTAATTTTTCGATAAATTCGTGTTGTGTATCTGCAGCACCAGAAGAATTCATCATATATCCTTCTTGTAGCATCCAACCGCCAAGACCAATACCTCTTAATAAAACCTCCTCTCCGTTCTCATTTATGATTTTCTTTCCTAACGTTCTCAATCCTTGAGCATTGATTTGTAAAGAAAAAAGGAAACATACTAATAATATGTATTTATAAATATTATTCATTTTTTAAATTGTCTAAACCAAATAAGGTTATTTCTGACCCAACTGTAATTTGTGTGCTACCATAATTTGAAGTAATCGAAAATTTTAAGTACCTAAATTGCTCTGAAGTATCTGGTAAACTAAATTCGTGACCATCTATAGCTTCTTTAAAAGCTTCATCAGGTATATTACCTGCTGCATCTCTTGGGTCACCAATGTCAAATTGTCCTAATAAATTCCAAGTTTGGGCATCATTACTAGAATAAAGGTCAAAAGACTTTATGTTTTCTTCCTGATAATGATAAGTAACGCCACCTCCTTGATACCAATATGCTCTTTGCCAAACTTTAAATCTTTGAATTTTTACATTCTTATTTAAGTCGATAACAATATCTAAAGGAAAGTTTAAGCTACCTCCGTTATTATCTCTCGTTATTATAAAATAACTATTATCTGCATCAGTTTCAACAGTATCTACAACGTCATCCCAAAAGTTTATGGTCTTTCCTTCATAAGCATCTCCGTTTATAGATTGATTGGCAACAAGTTTCCAAGTTGATTTGTCTATTTTTTGCTCAAACAAAGGCGTAATTTTTCCTTTTTCTTCAAGCTCTGTTATGTTACCATCAAAATCTTCTGCTTTGATAGAAAATGTTAATTCTTTGGCTTCTAAGCCCCTTACAAAAATGCTTTCTTGAGGATTGCTTGACGATAAAATTCTTATAGTTTCTTCTCCTTTATCAAGAATATGCACATAAACAAAAACAGTTTTGGAGGCGATGTTTTCCCAAGTAATTTTTACACCTCCTAACGCTGGAGTAATATTTATACTCTCTTGAACTAAAAATATAAATGATTTTAAAGGTGTAAATTCTACTTCAGTCATTTCAGAAATGTTCTGATTTTCATCAACTACATACAATTTTACTTTTAACGGAGATGTTTGGTTTAGACCATTTACTTCAACAGATGCTTTGTGTTTACTAGAAACCCTAAAAACTTCTTCTCCTAAAGAATTGGTATATACCGCTTTAACATACAAAATATCCTTATCAGAAGGCAATGTATAATTTATAATTCCTCCACCATTTATTGGTGTTACACTCACTTTAGATAAAACTCCAGGAGGTGTTGTATCTGTATTATCATCCTTATCAGAACAAGCAATAATTGTTATAAAAACAAAAATTGAAAAGAATACGATTTTATTAATTTGTTTTTTCATGTGTTTATGATTTTGCAACTAACTAAAAAAACAACAGCTTACGAAATTTATAATCATTCTGCTGTGTGTCTAAAAATTAATCGTGAATGTTTCATAATGTGATTTTTTACCAGCCTGGATTTTGAACTAAATTAGGATTTCTTGACAACTCCGTAAAACTAATTGGCTGAAAATAGTCTCTAGGAGAGTTAAAAGAACGCTGACTAACATCTTTAATTTGATAATAATTAGCTTCAGAATCTTCATCTACAGACCAACCTTTAATTGGTGTTGAAAAATATTTATCTGCCAATTTCCACCTTCTAACGTCATAATAACGATGTGCCTCAAAAGCCAATTCTATGCTTCTTTCTTGTCGAATAATTTCTCTTAACCCTTCTTTACTTAAATGTTTATTTACTGTTACCGCATTATTTACATTACTCCAAGCCTCTTGTACAGTAGGTATTCCCGCACGATCTCTAATTTTATTTAAAGCATCATAAACTTCTGCCGATGGTCCATTAGCTTCATTTAAAGCTTCTGCGTAATTCAAATACAATTCGCTTAACCTTATCATTGGCCAAGGATAGGCTATTACTTTGTTATAAGCATCTCCTTCAGTATCTTGATGCACTAATTTTTTTAACGCGTAACCTGTTACCAAATAATCTGCAGTATTTGCAATTCTTCCGTGAGCTTCTCCGCTTCTCATTTTTAAATTCCAGATGCTATTCCAAGTTCTATTGATTCCTCTATCAAAACCTAGAGATGAATAAAAACGCGGTTCTCTATCTAAATTTAATTTTGCCGTTCTACCGTTAGTTTGAGCATAAAAACGTTGGTTAAAAGCGATAGTTGTTACATCGTATCTATTCGCATAGTCAAAATTTTTGTCCTCATCAATTGGCAAACCGTTTTTGGTGTAGTAAGTTTCTGCCATTCTTAAACTTGGAGCTAACCACTGCCAAGCAGCCTCTACCGAAGATGAACTCGGATCTTTCATTAAAGCAGGAGATTGAATTCGCCAATAATCACCACCGGTTACTGGACTAGAATTCCCCCAAATTAATTCTTTATTCCAAGGATCTGTAATTGCAAAACGATTGTTGTATTGGTCTCTAACTAATTGAAATTGAAAGTTATTCGTGTCAAAAGAAGGGGCAGTATCTGTATAATAATACATCGAAACGCCTTGTGCTATTGCATCATCTAAAGCCTCTTTTGTTGCTTCTGCAGCAGTTTGCCATTTAGACGCTTCAAAACTTTGATTGAAAAAATGCTCGTCATTTTTGTTTACAAAATCGGAGTAAAACTCTGAATTACCATTAAACAAAGGACTCGCACTATACAATAAAACTCTTGATTTTATAGCTTTTGCAATTACTCTATCTATCCTACCTAAATCGTTATTACCAATAACTCTTTCTGGCAAATTAGTGATGGCTTCATCAATAGTCTCTACAATATAAGAAAAACATTCATCAACAGTTTTTCTTTCAACTCTTACAGCTTCATCAGAAGCATCAATTGGCAAATTAGCGTCTATAATTGGAATTGGACCATAATTGCTTACTAATAAAAAGTGATAATATGCCTTTAAAAAACTAACTTCTGCTTTCCATTGATTTTTTTCTGCTTGACTCATATCAAACACTAAATCAATATTTTCGATGAGTATATTACAGCTTCTAATGCCTTCCCATAAAGAACCTTGCTTTCTACCAATAGCTTCAAAACCAAACCAATAACCCATTAAAGGAGCGGAAACAGTTTGCTGTCCTTTCATTACTCTTATAGCATTTGGTTCTTTTTGAACAGGCACTGCTACTTCATCACTCAATAAAACATAACTTGCGTATGTACCATCATTTTGCGGTAAATAACTATAGGAATTTGCCAAAGCTTTATAAGCAGTTTCCTTTCTATTAAAAAGCAAATCTAATTCTTGTGTGCCATCTGGAACGATGTCTAAATACTTTTCACAACTACTAAAAATTATAATTGAGAAAAATAATAATATTATGATTTTAATTTTTAATTTCATTTTCTTCGTTTTTAAAAATTAACTTGAATTCCTACATTAAGTACTCTTTGAGGTGGATAACCAAGACCATTTCCTCCCATTTCTGGATCCCATAATTTGAATTTTGAGAAATGAAGTAGATTAACTCCTGTGAAGTAAAGTCTTGTTTGAGTATTGGAAAAAATCTTACCCACAGATTTTGGAATTGTATAGCCAAACTCAACATTTTTTAGCCTTAAAAAATCTCCATCCCTTAACCACCAAGTAGACAGCTTTTGATTGTTATCTATAGCATAGGTTGATAGGCGTGGCCAAAACGCATTAGGGTTTGGATTATTCTCCGACCAATGATTATTTGCAATAATACTCAATGCGTTACGTTCATCAACGAATGGAGAAATTTCATCAGGTTTTATCAAAAATGACGATCTTGCAACTCCTTGCATAAAAACTGAAAAATCGAAAGCTTTATATTTAACTGAAAGCCCAAAACCATATACAATTTCAGGTACTGTTGGTCTGCCAATAGGAACTTGATCAGATTCATTTATAACTCCGTCATTATTTACATCTCTGTATTTAATATCTCCGGGTAAATAAGAATTTGTAGTTGAAAAACCATTAAATTGTTCTGGAGAGTTATTGATGTCTTCTTGATCTACGAATAATCTTTCTGCAATATAACCCCATTGTTGATTTACTGGATGACCAATTCTACTCAAGTTTTTATCTTGAAGTTCTGGTTCTCCATTTACCAAAATCTTATTAGTTGCATAAGTAAAATTACCTCTTGCGGTAATGTAAAAATCCCCACTAAATGCGTGATTATAATCAATAGATAAATCAATGCCTTTAGATTTTACTTCGCCAATATTACTACTAATTACAGTTGTAAGTCCGGATGTTTCTGGTATATATTGACGCTCCATATAGATGTCCGTTCTATGCTCTGTAAAAAAATCTGCGATGATATTTAATTTATTAAACAATCCTAATTCTACACCGATATTAGACTTTGTAGCAATCTCCCAACTTACATTTTCATTTGCATATCTATTAACAATAAAGCCATCGTAGGTATTGTTATAGTTTGAGCCAAAAGAATATTTTGTATCACCATTATTCAAATTGACTTCTGACAAATAGAAAAAACGATCATCGGCATCTGAAATACCATCATTACCTACTAATCCGTAAGTATATCTTAATTTAAGTAAACTCAAAAAAGACAGGTTTTTTTCGAAAAAAGATTCATTAGAAATAATCCAACTAAAACCTACAGAAGGGAAAAATCCGAACCTATTTTTTTCTGCAAATTTTTCCGAACCATTATAACCAAAGTTAAACTCGCCAAAATAACGATTATCATAGCTATAAGAAGCTCTGCCAGAAACGCCTGTATTTCTTGATGGCAAAGTAGTAAAAGCTGTATCTCCGTCAATAGTATTTAAGGCTTCTTGAAAATAATTAACCAGCAAACCACTAACCGTGTGCTTTTCGCTAAAAGTTCTATTGTATTCTAAAACTGCTTCGTAGTAGAAATTACTATTTCCTTTATTACTAACAGTTGGATTGTTTAAAAATTCTGTGCCTTCTTGAATTGGATATAAAAAAGGCTCAACACCAAATGGTGTTTCTATCTCTAAAACTCCATAATAAAATGGATCAAAACTACGTTCATTTTGGTTTTCTGTATAGGTTTTTACAGAAGCCATTACTCTTAATTTTAAGCCCTCTGTAATAAACCCTAAATCTTGCCTTATTTGAGATTGAGCCAAAGTTGTATTTGCAAAACGGTCTTTAAACCCTTTTACACTTTCTGCATAAGGATTTGGAAACCCTCCAATTCCTTTATTTCCGAAAAATGTATGATTAAAGTTTTCCGTTAGTCCATCTATTTCATAAGTTTTTGGAAAATTTGCAGGGTTAGCCTTAAAAACTTGAGAAAATATATCTGATGCACTTACTATAGGTCCGTTATATCTTTCAAACAAAGAATAGAATTTGGCAGCAATTTTTGTAGTTTTTGTTAAATTGATATTAATATTTGCTCTTAAATTAGATCTATTAATATCTATATTATTGTTAAAATTATTTAGAGGATCTACTCTTAACAAACCTGTTTCTTTTGCACTAGTAATCGATAAATAATACTGGGCAATTTCTCCACCTCCACTTATGTTGGCGTTAAATCTTCTATTCATTGTAAAATCTTTAAACAACTCATCATGCCAATTTATATCTGGGTAAAGATTGGGGTCTAAACTATTTCTAGTGCCTTCAATTTTTTGTTTAGAATATAATAATGTTGCAGAAGGATCTCTCATTCTTTGAGCTCTATTATACAGTTCCATATAGTCCACAGCATCTAAAAAACTATTTACTTTTGATGGTGCAGACCATGAGTTTTCAAAACGTACAGAAACTCTAACTTTTCCTTTTTTACCTTCTTTTGTAGTTACTAGCACTACACCATTTGCACCTCTAGCACCATATAAAGACGTTGCAGTAGCATCTTTCATAATAGAAAACGAAGCAATATTATCTGGTTCTAAACGAGCTAAATCAGAAGCTGTAATTTGTAATCCGTCTAACAAAATTAATGGACTGTTGTTAAAACCAAATGTAGTTACGCCTCTAATAAAGAAAGCTGCATTATCGGCTCCAGGTTCTCCAGATCTTTGATAAGAAATTAACCCAGAAATTCTACCCGCTAACGAGTTTGTTATATTAGACGTAGGCTGTTTTAAATTACCTACTTTCACAGAAGAAACAGAGCCAATAACACTTGCTTTCTTTTGTTTAGAAAAGGCTACAATTTGTACCTCTTCTAACTGGTCTTGACTTTCTTCAAGTATAACGTTTATTATTTTTTGAGTACCAATTTTTACCTTTTTTGTTTCAAATCCTAAATAAGCAAAAACCAAAGTTGCGTCCGCTTTCTTTACATTAATTATATATTTACCGTCAAAATCTGACTCCGCACCATTGCTTGTACCTTCAACTATCACTGCAACTCCAGGTAATACATTCCCTTGTTTATCATATACCTCTCCTTTTATGATAGCCTGAGAAAATAGCGAACACGTAAATAAAGCTAAAGAACACTGCAGTATTCTTAACAACAAGTTCTTTGGTATAATCATATTTCTTTTTTTAAAAAAAAGGAAATGTCTTATTGTTTTATCAATTTTTGGAAATTACCATCAATTTCAATAAAGTAAAACCCTGGTCTTAAATTCAAAACAGATAATTCTTTATTATTTGTTTTTTGTTTTAAAACTAATTTAGAACTAACATCATAAACCTTAACCGTTTTCTCTTCGTCTAAATTTGAAAAACGGATTGAGGTTTTTGCAGGGTTTGGGTAAAAATCAAATTTAGCTTTATAAAATTCATTTACAGATGCTGTAGTTTTTAGTTCAGGACCTTTAACATCATCTATGTAAAATGTTTGATTAGGGGTATCTCCTCTTCCCAAATAGATAAGTATATGATCGAAACTAACACCATCAGCTAATTCTGATGTATCTAAATAAACTGTTTGCCACTGATTCACCAAAACAATTTCTTCATCAGTTTCATAATCAGCTGTGATATCGTCATCAAGTTTAGCATCTGCAACTTTAAATCTAATTCCTGTTTTTACAGGAGAATACACTCTAAAAGAAAAAATATCATCTTTAGTAGCATCAAAAGGAGCGTTTAACTGAAAATGAATTCTTTCCCAACCCTGCCAAGAGCCACCTTTGTCCCATTTTGCAACCATATTACTGCCGCCTGCTGGATCTACAACCGTGGTAAAAGCACCAGCTGGATCTCCCAATGATTCTGAAACCGTAGCTAATGAAACACCATCAAAATCATTGTACGTTACAAAATTTATTGCAGTAGTTGTTGTTGTAAATGTTGCTGAAACGCCAGTAACATTAACATCGTTTTCTTTATACTTAATTTCATCGTCTTTAATACCAAACCAATATTGTGTATTTGCTTTAAGTAAATCTAATGGCTTTATTGAAATAGTATTTTTAACATCATTAATTGAAGCTACTACAGAAACTAATGTCCCAGAAGCATCGCCTTCTCTTAACTCAACATGAGGCGAAACATCTGTAATTGCAGAACCATCTAAATTTACAAACTGAAAGTTTGTTGTAATTTTTGGAATCACTAATTGGAAAACATCAGTAGCAGTATCTGCAGGACTCAACTCGGTTACTACTGTAGGAGCCACATTACTTTTTAAATAATCATCAAAATAAAATATATCTCCAGCTACAGAACCACCAGTTCTATCTTTATCAAAATAAATTTGAGCTCTATCATAGTTTGTTGCAACGATAGAACCATAATTGAATATTAATTCTACCCATTTATTTGTTTCTTTAACATCAATTTTTTGTTCGTGACCTTGTTGCCAAGCCGGATAGTTTTGTAATTTAATAGATACAGCAACAGGTTTGCTTACCCAAACTTTTACTTTAATAAATGGGGTTTCAGAAAAGTCGAAAGGAGTTAAAGGTGTTGCACCGTTTACTAAATCATTTTCTAAACCAGAATCATTACCTGCGTGAGTATATTGTCCTACGTTATCTGATGTATTGATGCCTGTTTTATCAGGATTTGTAACTTTTGCGAAACCTGTACCTCCCCAAGAAGTAAATGCTAAATCTTGGTTAGTAGTATCAAAATCAAATAGCATTTCGTTGATATCTCCTACAACAGCAGCTTTTGTAGTAAAAGATGCTGAAATTCCTGTAATAGCATCGTCTGTTATATATTCTATGGAGTTATCAACAATACCGTACCAATAAGTTTTAGAGTTGTCTAAATCGTTAGTAGGGTCTATTGTAATTTTGTTTTTCTCGTTATTAATAGTAGCAGTAAATGGAACGTCATCCCCGTTAGCATCATCTTCTTTTAAAGCAACTTTACCTGTTAAATCTGTAATTTCCGAATCGTCTATATTTCTGAATTTATAATTTGTAGCTATTTCTAAATTGGTAGAAACAGAAACATCTGTAGCTGCATTTGCAGGGTTATAAATGTGTGCAGGTGAGGTATATAATGCGGGTCCTTTAATATCATCAAAATAGTAAACGTCTCCTTCTGCTGTATTTGCACCACCAATTTTAATCACAATATTATTCATAAAAATATTAGACGCGTCTGCAGAAAAATCGAAAGTAAGCTCTACCCATTTATTAGTATCTGTAGCACCAACAGAAGCACTTACCTCTATAAAATTACCCCAATCTGGAGAATTTTCTATGTGAAAAATTACATCTATTTCTTCAGTAGAATAAACTTTCATTTTAAAAACTGGATTAGAAGCAAGATTAAATGGTGTTGTAAACACTGATAATGGATTTATCACTCCAATACCAATACCATTATCATTACCTGCTGTAAATTTTCCAACATTAGCAGAACTGTTAGTTGCATCAGAAAATGGGTTTGCTACTTTAGCAAAAGTTGAAGAAGTGTTCCAACTATTAAAAACAATGTCGGGATTGTTTGTATCGAAATCGACATGCGTTACTTCTTGTGCAGTAATTACACTAAACGCAAAAATTAAAATTAAAAAAAATCTTTGTTTCATAATATAAAATATTTTAAGTTAAACTGTTACGTATTACCTATTGTTAAAAATTTTTAGGTAAATTATCTCGAGGCGAATATACTGTAAATATAGTTTACTAACAAATAAAAGTTACTAGCAAATAAAATATTTTGATTAGTTTCACTACGTTATCGGCGCTTAAAACCTACTTATTAATCAAAACTTAAATTTATTCTAAATGTTTTTTAAATTTTATTTTTTAGCTAACTTCCTAAAAATCAACAGCCTAAGTACTCCTCACAATAAAATGTTAATAATTTTTAAAAAAAAATTTAATAGTTATTTTTTTATCAAAAAAAGTTTTTATAGCTTTGACACATTATTTATTAATCTTAAAATTAATATTATTATGAAAGTAACATTATTTTACACGATTGTTTTACTAACTACATACTCTCTTGCTTCACAAAACTTGCTTGACTTGAGTTCGTGGAATATAGGTCAAGGCTCGGTAGCTGGTTTTTCAAAACAAGGAGGAGATTCTGGTAATATAAGAGAATTAGGAAGAAATCATATTGGCAAGGAAGTAGTTTTATGGAAAGCGGTTCCGAGTGGAGCTGCTAGTCACAACGGAGACGGAGGGTTTAATACTTCTTATGTCAATATAAATAATAATTATACTTACCGTTTTTCTGTTTGGATTAAAAAGACAAATTCAAATTATGGGGCAACTTATTTTGGGTTTCGTGCGAATAGTAGCGGTTCATTAAAGCTTGACGGAACTTATAAAGGCAATGCCTATTTTTTTGCTGGCGATTTACCAAAGTTAAACAGGTGGTATTTATTAGTAGCTTATGTGCATAAAAGTAGCCATACTGGCACTGCAAATACAGGAGGAATTTATGATGGCACTACAGGGCTAAAAGTCAGAACAATAACCGACTATAAAACTAAAAACACTGCTACTCGACTTCAACATCGCGCCTATTTATATTACGATAAGAACACTTTAGACAGGCAGTATTTTTATGAGCCTAGAATAGATAAAATTGACGGAAATGAGTCCACTATTGACGAGTTGCTAAAAATAAATAAAGGCTCAAAAATAATATTAACTTACGACACGGCAGGAAATCAAACCCAAAACTTTTATTGCGATGACCCTGCAACTTGCTCACCGACAGCAGCTAAAACAGAAACAGCAGAAACCAAAGAAGAAATAGAAAGCACAATAGATGATATTGTAGATAATCATCTAAATATTTATCCCAACCCTACTTCAGGTCTTATTACTTTGAGTATTGGAGCTACTCTTCTAAAGTCTATAAGTACTATAGGTTTGTACAACGCAAATTCTTTACTGATAAAAACTATTAAGCCGGATAGCAAAGTAAAAATAGACCTTTCTAATATGCCTTCTGGCGTTTATTTTATACATTCTCATGTAAATGGAGGAAAAAGTATCACAAAAAAAATTATTAAAAACTAGAAATTATGAAAACGAAGATTTATATATTTATAGTACTATTTTTAGGATTTCAAATTTCTTATACACAAGATTCCAACAACGTTGTGTCCCAAGAATTTAGCGTACAAACAGAAACCACTACAAACGAAGCACCGAGTCCTTCTGTATCGTTGAGCAAACCGAGTAATAATTATGCAAAGACTACTTTACCTAACAAGCCAGGGAAAACAGCAGGAAGTCTTTCTGTATCATTAACAGGAGGAGCGACATATAATATACCGGTAATGGTTCCGCCTGGTATAAAAGACGTAGCACCGAGTATCGGAATAAGTTATTCGAGTCAAGGCTCTAATGGACTGGCAGGCTGGGGCTGGAATGTATCAGGATTGTCGACTATCAGTAGGATTCCGGCAACAAAATACTACGACAAGAAGCATGACGGAGTAGATTTTACAGACGACCGCTTTGCGTTAGACGGACAGAGATTAATTTTAAAAAAAGGAACTTACGGAGCAGCAGGTTCAGAATATCAGACGGAAAATTACTCAAACGTAAAGATTATAGCAGGAGGAACTTCGCCTTATGGTAAAAGCTACGGTCCTGATTATTTTGTTGTTTATTATCCGAATGGCACGAGAGCTTGGTATGGCATGAGAACGTGGAATTCGAAAAGTAGATTAGAATGGGCTATTTGTAGATGGCAGGACCCTCAAGGAAATTATGTAGATTATTTTTACGGAACGGACAACGGATTATTATACATTAAAACGATTAAATATGGCGGAAATATTTATCAAGGAAAACTGCCTACTAATCAAATTAATTTTACATACACGACAAGAGGTATGAATGAAGATGCTTTTATCGGAGGGCGTAGCTTTAAAAGAACAAAATTATTACAAAGCATCCAAGTAACGGCTAATGGTTCGCAGTATAGAAAGTATAATTTATCGCATAACCAAAATACGCTTGGGTACGACAGGTTAATTTCAGTAACTGAATACAATTCTAAAAGCCAAGCATTAAATCCTATTTTATTTGAGTATTCTAACACGGGTACTCATATACCGAGTAGAAAGAATACTTCACCTAAATATGGTTATAATTTTGATTCTCAAACTACCAATTTTATTACTGGAGATTTTGATGGTGATGGTACAACAGACGTGGCATCCTACTACAAAGAGGTTAAAAAAAGAACTAGGGTCTATGTTCATAGTAGATTATATGGAACAACAGCTAACGTATCGCATGTACACCCAGGAGGAACATTTAACGAGGTTTTTGCGAGTACTATTTTAAATGGTAGAGGCAAAGTTTTAGATAAGACGGCTATAACTACAGTGAAAGATATGACTTCTTCTAATTCTTCAACATCTAAAATACGATTTAGATCTATTTATAAGAATGGGGCTAGTGGATCTTATTCTCTGTATTATGATAAAGTATGGGATGCTCCAAAACATAGAGATGATGATTGTGATATTTATAGTGGTCCAATTGTAAAATATTCATCAATTCCTAGAAGGTATATTTCAGGTGATTTTAACGGTGATGGTTTAACAGATGTTTTGGCTATAGGTAAAGGTTATACAGAAAGAATAAGCCAATATAGATATTATTATTGTTACTATGATAAAACAAGAAGAACAGATTGTTGTCAGTATGTGGATAAACGTATGGGCGCACTTAAAACACATTTCATTGATTTAAATCGTAACAAGACTTCAAACTTTACTTATGATTCTGGGTCGTTAAAAAGTTCTATAGGAAGTAAAGATAGAATATTAATAGGCGACCACAACGGAGACGGAAAACAAGACCTTTATCATTTTAAAAAAGGGAAAGTATATATCTATACATTGAATGCTAATAATAAATTAGTGCTACTTCGCGAGGACTCGGATTCTCGTTTTGATTTAGATTTTCCAATTTTATTAGGAGATTATAACGGTGATGGTAAGACAGATTTTGTTATACCGAAGGCAGAGAGATCAAACAAGTGGACGTTTTTTATTTCTAATGGGAAATCATTTTATAAATATAACCAAACTATGCCTTTTGCTTATTATAAAAATGAGGTTTCTAGATCAACAGTTATAATCGGAGGTGTAGATACTATAATAAATCCTTATTATGAGTATAGTTATACCGCTCAAGATATAAATGGCGATGGTAAAACAGATTTGATTGTGCATAATGTTACTACTCCTTCTTCATCGGATAATAAATCAATTGATTATATTCGTTTTTATAGAAACTATTCAAGTAATACTTCATATTTTGTCCCAAGGTTTATACTTGAAACTAAATATTCTGATACAAGTGGAAAAACTAAAAAATATGGAACTCCAATATCTTTAGAATATCATAAAGCTAACGGAATTTTAGAATATGGTTATATTAGTAAGAATAGCATATCTATGTATGAACTTAAAAAAGATAATAAAGAAGATGTTCTTATTAGAAGTGTTACTAATAATGGCGTATCAACTAGGATTAATTATTTTAGTTTAGGCCCTGCTTCTATTCATAAGAGGTCTTCAACATATACTACGGACGATAGCCAAAAATATCCTTATGTAAACATAAACAGGATGCCTTCATTATACTTGGTAAGTAGGCTGTTCGAAACTGGAGCAGGAATTACACGCTATCAAAGCTTTGGGTATCACGGAGCAGTTTCTAATGTAGAATTAGGATTTCAAGGCTTTTTAAGAACCAGGCGGAGCAATTGGCATGGCTCTGGAGTGAGCGGTTTGTGGACTACCTCAAAGCACGATATTACAAAAAAAGGAGCAGTTACCGAGCAATGGGTTTCTGCCTCGAGTATTGAAAGCAACAGCTATATATCTAAAACTACGAATACCTACAAAACAAATTTAGCGGCAAATAAGGTGTTTACAAACCTGCCGACCAAAGTAGTACAGCATAATAAATTAACAGGTACGACTACTACAAAAACTATTAGCTACGACCAATATAACAATCCGACTACTGTTGTATCGAACTATAATGGCGGTTCGTCGACGAAGACTTTTACGTATAAAAACAACTTGAGTTCTAATAATCGTGAGTACCATGTAGGCAGAGTTACCAAAAAAGTAGAAAAAAGCACAATAGGAAGTAATAGCTTTAGCACCGAAGAGCAGTATAGCTATAACATCAACCTCCTTAAGCAAAAAAAAGTAAAAGGCGCGACAGGTAGTTATTGGATTGCAGAGAGCTTTACTTATGATAAGTTTGGTAATATTACTAAAAAAACATTAAGTCATATCGGTATAACAGCACGGACAGAAAGTTTTAAATACGACTCAAAAGGACAATTCTTGATAGAATCGACAGATATAGAAGGCTTAAAAACTAAGTTTACTTACGATAATTTTGGAAATCCGACAACAACAACTAACCCCTATAATCAAAAAACTACCTTTGCTTATGATGGTTGGAATCGCTTAATTTCGGAAAAGAATTATTTGAATAAAACGACGTATTATAGCTATACTGTACCTTATGGAGGAAAAGGTCTTTTGAAATTTACCAACTATCCCAAAGGAGCAGACGAGAAAGTATATTACAACGATTTTGGCTGGGTTATAATGAGGAAAGTTTTAGGCATAAATAATCAGTGGACAAAGCAGAGTTTTGAGCATGACATATCAGGAAGAGTAATAAAAGAAAGTGAGCCTTATTTATTAGGTTCATCTCCGACGCAATGGAACAGGACGATTTATGACAATTACGGAAGGGAAATCATCAGGACAAGTTTTAATGGATTAGTAGCAAATATCAGTTATAATGGTTTGACAACCACTGTAAGCGATGGCACAAAAACAGTAAAAACCACAAAAGATGGAATGGGTAATATCATAAAAGTAGAAGACCCAGGCGGAACTGTAAGCTACACCTATCACGGCAATGGAGCAATGAAAACTGCAAATTATGGTAGCCATATAGTAAGCACAGAGATAGATTCTTGGGGAAGAAAAACAAAGCTAACCGACCCCTCGGCAGGCGTATATACTTATGTACATAACAGTATAGGCGACATATTAGTAGAAACTACGCCAAAAGGCACGACGACCTATACTTATGATGCTGTCGGAAAAATTACCAAAAAGAAAATAAAAGGCGATGATACCGATATGTTTTTAGACTATACCTATGATACTACGACAAAAATGCTGAAAAAGATTTGGGGTATGGACAAAATAACCAAAAAGCAGTTTAACTATACATATCAATATGATAAGCACAAAAGACTTTTTCGTACCGAAGAATTTAACAGCCACGGATGGTTTGTTTACGTAGTGAATAGAGATGATTACGGAAGAATAATTAAAGAATCTCACTGGGCAAGATATTTAAATCGTAACGCAATAACTTATACAAGAATAAGAAACGTTTATGATAATTCAGGGGCTTTAATAGAAATAAAAGACGATCAAAAACACACTTCACTATGGAAACTGAAGTCTGTAACCGAACGAGGACAAGCAAAAGAAATAGAACTCGGCAACGGAATAATAAAAAAGCGAACTTATGATAAGTATGGCTTTTTGACGAATATATTAGACCGAAAAACTGGAAGTAGTACGATAACAGCTCTAAATTTAGATTATAGTTTTGATGCAAAACGAGGAAACTTAAAAAGCAGAAAGAACAAGAATTTTAATTGGAATGAAAGTTTTGCTTATGACAAATTAGACCGTTTGACAAATATATCAGGTTCGGTAAGTCGTTCGCAGAACTATGACAATAGAGGTCGTATTACTAATAATTCAGAATTAGGAAGTTACAATTATAGCAGTTCTACTTCATATAAATTAAAAGATGTTAGTCTAAACACAAGAGGAGATTTACATTATCAAAATCAGCCATTGCAAAAGGTAAAATACAATGCTTATAAAAAGCCGATATCTATATCGGTAAAAGACAAGGCAAAAGTAGATTTTGAATACGGTATTTTGCAAAACCGCAGTCATGCTTATTACGGAAACAACGAGAATGACAAGTCAAAGCGCAAATACGAAAAGCACTATTCGGCAATAAGTCCGGTAGAGATAGAAGAAAACAGTAGCGGAGATATTAAATTTATTACTTATGTTGGAGGCAATGCTTACACGGCACCAGTTGCAAGAATTAAACAAATAAAGTCAGGCGTAACAACCGACAAATTTTATTATTTGCATAGAGATTATCTCGGTAGTATTTTAGCTATAACAGACAGCAACGGAAAAGTAGTAGAACAACGCCAATTCGGAGCTTGGGGCGAGATAGATAAATACAAATCTGGCAATAGCGAAATAGCATTTAACCACGATACAACGCTACTAAACCGCGGTTATACCGGTCATGAGCATTTTATGGGCGTTGGTTTGATTCATATGAATGGGCGAATGTATGATGCAAAGCTGGGTAGGTTTATTTCGCCGGATAATTATGTTCAAGAGCCTTTTAATACACAGAGTTTTAATAGGTTTGGTTATGGGTTTAATAATCCGCTGAAGTATGTTGATCCTAGTGGGGAGTTCTTTTTTATAGCGTTAATTGGAGCTTTAGTTGGAGCAGCAGCTGGTGCTATTGGATATGTAGCAAACGCAATAATAACTGGAAATTGGAGCTGGAGTGGGTTTGGCCAGGCTATATTAGGAGGAGCCATAGCAGGAGCTATAGGGGGATTATTAGGACCGAAAGCACTGTTTAAGTCTCTATTAACTAGTGGTTTTTGGGGTACTGCGGTTATAGGTGCGGCAAGTAGTTTTTTACCATCTTTAGATGTACAAATTGGAGATTGGAGTTTTAGCATAAACCCAGCCATAGCTTTTGGAAGAGCCACAGGTTTTGGAGCTAATGTAAGTGTAAGTTATCGAGACGGAAACTTTAACTTTTCGGCAGGAGTTGGAGTAACCTTTTTTGGTTCAGCACATGGCACAGGAAAAAGTGGTTGGGAGCGTAGGATTTCAGGGGGTATTGGATATAGTGATGGAAAATTTAGCGCTTCTGTATCTACAACTCATTTTAAAAGCGGAGAAACTAGCCAGAGAGTTGGGAGTTTGTCGTTAGGGCATGGTAATGTGAATCTTAGATATGAAAATGATGGAGCGCCTTTTAGTGGTTGGGCAGGTGATGGTGGAGATAGACGCAGAACGGCAGCTATGAGTTTAAGCTATAAAGAATATAGTGTTGGGTTTAATTTATATACAGGAGAGTATATAAATAAAGACGATACTGAGCCAGTAGCAGGTCATCCTGATTCGGGTGAAAGAAGAAAATATTTATTTGGATTATTTGGACCCAAAAATGTAGAAGGTGGTCAATATATTGGGGGGTCTTCAAATGATCCTACTCAACGTATGGGAGCATTATATTTTGGATATAAAGGATATAGAATTGGAGCTAATTCAGAAGGAATTCGACACGCCATTCAAAATATAGGAGCTCATACAGGACTTTCTTATCAACCTTGGTTTAAAAATTAGACATAGCCCCTACAAGTTATTTTCAATATCAATCTTATAATCCTTATACGTTATGGTAGATTTAAAAAGAGTTTTTTTATGTTTAATTGTTTTGTACCTATATTCTTGCGGAGGTGTAACTCCTACAAAAGAAGGCACTTTAAAAATTGGTAGCTTGAACTGGAGATCTAAAAGATATTTTTCTAAAAAGATTAATCCAGAAACCATAGGAATTGATACTGACGCTATATACAAAATGAAGCCAAATGAATACTACAAAAATGTTACTTACGAGACTTCAAGTAAAGATCATAATGTTTATTTCCGTTTTTTAAAAAATGGATATTTTTATTATTTTTATGATAAAAACAAAAAACTTGATGATGTTTTTTTTAATCCTAAAAAAGGGCAGATTGGGTTTGTTATAAAAAAGAGAGGAGACTGTTTTTATTTAGTCTATCATAGTTACAGAAACGGAGGATGGCTTAGTAAAACAAAACTGAAAGTAAAAAGAGATACAATTATTGAAATTAATCAAGATTATTCAGATAGTAGACATATAGATTATATAATAAAAACAGAAGCCCCTAAAGAATGGTTAGATTGGAAGCCAGGTTATTAATATGATTGAAACAGTTAATTTCATAAGCCCAGCCATAGCTTTTGGAAGAGCCACAGGTTTTGGAGCTAATGTAAGTGTAAGTTATCGAGACGGAAACTTTAACTTTTCGGCAGGAGTTGGAGTAACCTTTTTTGGCTCGGCACATGGCACAGGAAAGAGTGGTTGGGAGCGTAGGATTTCAGGGGGTATTGGATATAGTGATGGAAAATTTAGCGCTTCTGTATCTACAACTCATTTTAAAAGCGGAAAGAATAGCCAAAGAGTTGGGAGTTTGTCGTTAGGGCATGGTAATGTGGGTTTTAGATATGAAAATGATGGAGCGCCTTTTAGTGGTTGGGCAGGTGATGGTGGAGATAGACGCAGAACGGCAGCTATGAGTTTAAGCTATAAAGAGTATAGTGTTGGGTTTAATCTTTTTACGGGAAGCAGAACTGATTATAGTGGTGATGAAGCAGAAATGAGAAAAGGATTACAGTATGGAAAATATGGAGAAAAAATGCCAGCAGGTTTTGTAAAAGAAGATGGAACACCATATAGACTTGGTGCTTTATATATAGGATATAAAGGGCATAGAATAGGTATAGATTCAGACAGACATGTTAGGCATCCTATTCAAAATATAGTTGCTCATTGGTGGATAAGTAAACAACCAGGGTTTAGAAGTCATTCTGATAGTGTAAATGGCTACTATCAATATCAATCTTATAATCCTTACACACTATGGTAAAAGAAATGACTTATGTTGCAGTTAAAACGTTAATCATCTTCTTAACCTTTTCTTGTAATATTGAGGTAATAAAACTTCAAGACGGTATAACAAAAGTTCCTAAAAGTAAAAATTTTTTCAAAAAAGAATATAGAGAAAAATATAAAATAATAAATTTAAATAATGTAAAATACAATTCTATTTATATCGAGAAGTATTATATGGATATGTTTACTAAAGAAATTTTTGATTCTAGAAAAGGGTATAATAGTTTTTTAGGAGCTATAAAATTTTATAAAAATGGAACTTTGAATTTATTTAGTATTGAAAAAAAAATAGACAGTCTCCCTATTTTGAATCCTCAAAAAAGAGGGTATAGAGGTATTTCGTATATTAAAAACAATGACACTTTGATTGATATAATTGTACCAATTTCAGATACATATAAAATTGGAAAAAAAACATATAAGGCAGAAATTCAGGGAGATTCTTTAATCCTTATTGATAATAAGAAGAGAAATAGTGTGCGTATTTATATAGAAAATACAATGTTAGAAAAAAACTTAAATTATAAGTCTGACTGGTAATATTTATCGCAGATGGAAAAGATATGTTTAGAACAACATCTTTGCAACCGAGTTATAAAGAATAGTGTGGGTTTAAAAATATTTACTGGAGATCCAAATTTAGACCCTGGAGGGATAACTGTGGATGGAGAATATTACCCTGGTGGATCTCCTGGAGGTGGTCCTAACGGAAGTTATAAAGGCTATCATGCTAACGAGTATCGATTAGGAGTACTGTATGTTGGTTATAAAGGATATCAAGTAGGTAGAAACTCTGAAAAAATTAGAAAATTTTTTCAAAATACTATGACACATGATAAAATAGGGGTACCAAGATTTCCTGATTTATCTTATAAATTCCCTCCTAGTAGTTATTTTCAATATCAAAGCTATAATAAATATACATTATGGTAAAAAAAAATATTATAATTATATTTATTATTACTATATATAGTTGTGGAAGTTTATTTTATAATAAAACTATATTTGGAAAAATACGAATTAAAAAATCGAGATTTACGGTTGGTAGTAATTTAGATGAGGCTGTATATAAAAAAATAGACACTAACTCAATTTATAAGTTTTCTTTTGAAGAAAAAAAGAATATAACAGGATCGCCACACTATATTTTTTATAAATTTTACTCTAAAGGTAAAGTTGCTCTTTTTTATTGTAATGATTTTGACAAACCATATAATGTTATTGACTCAAGGAAAGGAGAAATGGGGTATTTTAGTTATGACGGTAATAATATTATAGTAGAAACTTCAGTATATACAATGCATTTTGGATTAGGTCTTGATAAAAAGACTTTTAAAATAAAAGATGATGAAATTATACATTTAAGTGAAGATCCACTTTATAATGCATATATAAAAACAGTTTATAAAAAGGAAAAAATTTCAAAGGGTGTAAAAATTATTAATCCTGATTGGTAAACTTTAACTTTTCGGCAGGAGTTGGAGTAACCTTTTTTGGCTCGGCACATGGCACAGGAAAGAGTGGTTGGGAGCGTAGGATTTCAGGTGGTATTGGATATAGTGATGGAAAATTTAGCGCTTCTGTATCTACAACTCATTTTAAAAGCGGAGAAACTAGCCAGAGAGTTGGGAGTTTGTCGTTAGGGCATGGTAATGTGGGTTTTAGATATGAGAATGATTTTATTAAAAAGCCTTTAGTTGGAATTGGAGGACTTCTTGCAGACGGAAAAGATAGATTTAGAACAGCAGCTTTGCAATTGAGTTATAAGGATTATAGTGTAGGTCTAAAGTTTTTTACAGGAGACCCTTTAGAAGGAGATAAAGTAGATAAAAGTAATCCTAATGCCAAGTATGGAATATATAACAACCCTGAAGCAGATAAATATCGTCTTGGCTCAATTTTGGTTGGTTATAAAGGCTATCAAGCAGGTTATCATAATGAAGCTATAAGAGGAGCGATACAAAATAAACTTATACATAATAATTTTACTGATAAATCAGGTTGGTTTAGAGAACTCCCTGGTCGTTTTCCATCTCAATTGTATGTTCAATATCAATCACACAATCCTTATACATTATGGTAGTTCGTTTATATAGTATTTTTGTTATGCTACTGCTTATATTTACTTCATGTAAAATAAAAAATCTCTATAAAAAGGATATAAGAATGGAGAAAAATAGTATAGAAAATTTAAATAAAATACGATTTGATGGTTATTATTATAATCATTTCTATAATATATATAAAAAAAAATTAATTAGTTCTATGTTTTTTTTAAATAATAATACTATAATTCATGCTGGTGGTTTTGAGTTTATAAGCTTTGATAGTCATAATAAATTTTTATTATCTGAAGAATTTATAAAACGTCTTAAAACAAGTAAAGTTGGTTCGCTAAAAAAGTATATTATAAAAGGGGATACAATAATTACGCAATTTGTACATGGGGGTGGCACTTACGAAAAACATATATCAACAGGTATTTATATAATTTATAATAAAGTAAAAATCAAGAATATTAAATCTTATGGATTGGATGTCTATAATAGAGATACAGATTATATTTTTAAAGAATTTAAAGATATACACAAAGTAACAGAAAAAATAACCAGCTTAAAAAAACAGGATAATTTATGAAATCAGCACATGGCACAGGAAAGAGTGGCTGGGAGCGTAGGATTTCAGGTGGTATTGGATATAGTGATGGAAAATTTAGTGCTTCTGTATCTACAACTCATTTTAAAAGCGGAGAAACTAGCCAAAGAGTTGGGAGTTTGTCGTTAGGACATGGTAATGTGAATCTTAGGTATGAGAATGACGGAGGCTTTGGAATAAAAAGTCTTGGGTTAGGAGACGGAGGAGATAGCCATAGAACAGCAGCTATGAGTTTAAGCTATAAAGATTATAGTGTTGGGCTTAATTTGTTTACTGGGAAGAGGGCAGACTCCGATTTAAATAAAGAAGATTATAGTGATCGAGAAGGTTTAGTTGATAAATATGGAAGAACGTATAAAAGAGGTTATGTTGATGAAAGAGGACCAAAGTATAGGCTTGGTGCTTTATATGTAGGTTATAAAGGATACAGGGCGGGAACAAATTCAGAACATGTAAGGCATGCTATTCAAGACAGGCTTATACATGATTTAATAAAAGATGGAGGGTTTGAGAATCAAAGTTGGGGATGGGAAGGATATTTTCAGTACCAAAGCTATAATAGGTATACATTATGGTAAAAAAAAATATTATAATTATATCTATTATTACTATATATAGTTGTGGGAGTTTGTTTTATAATAAAACTATATTTGGAAAAATACGAGTTAAAAAATCGAGATTTACGGTTAGTAGTAATTTAGATGAGGCTGCATATAAAAAAATAGACACTAATTCAATTTATAAGTTTTCTTTTGAAGAAAAAAAAAATACAACAAGATCGCCACACCATATTTTTTATAAATTTTACTCTAAAGGTAAAGTTGCTCTTTTTTATTGTAATGATTTTGACAAACCATATAATGTTATTGACCCAAGGAAAGCAGAGATGGGATATTTTAGTTATGATGGTAATAATATTATAGTAGAAACTTCAGTATATACAATGCATTTTGGGTTAGGTATTGGTAAAAAGATTTTTAAAATAAAAGATGATGAAATTATACATTTAAGTGAAGATCCACTTTATAATGCATATATAAAAACAGTTTATAAAAAGGAAAAAATTTCAAAGGGTGTAAAAATTATTAATCCTGATTGGTAAACTTTAACTTTTCGGCAGGAGTTGGAGTAACCTTTTTTGGTTCAGCACATGGCACAGGAAAAAGTGGTTGGGAATACAGAAGATCTTGGGGAGTAAATTGGGACGACGGCAAACAAGGTTTTGGAATATATAGTACTATTTTTAAGGGTGTTGGTATAAAGCCTCAAAAAACAGGAAGCTTGAGTTATAGAAATGGAAAATTTAATATGAGGTATGAAAATGACGGAGCTCCATTCTCAAGTTTTATAAGTGGAGGCACAGACCAAAATCGAACAGCAGCTATGCAATTTGGTTGGGGAGATTTTTCTTTAGGGTTTAAAATTTTTACAGGAGTAGGATATCCTAAAAAGGTTAAATCTAAAAAAGGTTTTTTCGGAAGACTATTTAGTAAAGTTCCAATCGGAGTAGATGGAGGCTATGGTGCTAACTTACCTTATGGAGCTGCAAAAGAAGAAAATCCATACCGACTTGGAGCTGCTTATTTTGGTTATAAAGGATATCAAGGAGGTATAGATTCATATAGGTACGTCGGGCATCCAATACAAAATATAGGGGCTCATTATTTTGCGAGTCCACAAGAAGGATATGCAGTTTATTCAAATGATATAACACCATACTTTCAATATCAATCATATAACAGATATACATTATGGTAAGATTAACTATATATTTTGTAATAGTTTTTTTATTACAAAGTTGTTTTTGTCTTTTCGAAGCTGAAAGTACTGAGTTTGGACAAGCAAGAAAAAAACAGGCTAATAAATATAATTTTGATGTAAAATTGCTTCAAAAAATAGACACCTTGAGTCTTTATGAAGAACTTTTATATTACGAAACTAATGGAAAAATACTTGAAAGATATATAAATCATGGAAAAAGTTTTTTACGATTCTATAACAACGGAAAATTTAGTTATTTTACTAGAGTAGGATATGATGAAAAAAAATTCAAATCAATTCCTAATTACCGTTTAACTCGTAGTGATTTTAATCCTTTAAAATCTGAACAGGGATATTATTATTCTGACGGTAATGAATTATTTATAAAAATAATTACTTGGAGTCCTGGCATTACTTTAGGTATTATTTGTGAAACCAAAAAAATTATACAAAATCTTACAATTAAGGGTGATACTATCGTGCTTTCGGAAGATTATGGCAAAAATTATTATAGTAAAGATTATTATGTAAAAAGAAAGGTTGATAA
The DNA here is from genome assembly GCA_963422315.1 of uncultured Polaribacter sp. Lineage (GTDB taxonomy): Bacteria > Bacteroidota > Bacteroidia > Flavobacteriales > Flavobacteriaceae > Polaribacter. Next base: position 1,413,302 of record OY729423.1, on the reverse strand, counting down.
GGAATTATTAATAGGATGGAAACCCGATTGGTAAACTTTAACTTTTCGGCAGGAGTTGGAGTAACCTTTTTTGGTTCAGCACATGGCACAGGAAAAAGTGGTTGGGAGCGTAGGATTTCAGGGGGTATTGGATATAGTGATGGAAAATTTAGCGCTTCTGTATCTACAACTCATTTTAAAAGCGGAGAAACTAGCCAGAGAGTTGGGAGTTTGTCGTTAGGGCATGGAAATGTGAATCTTAGATATGAGAATGACGGAGCACCTTTTAGTGGTTGGGCAGGTGATGGTGGAGATAGACGCAGAACGGCAGCTATGAGTTTAAGCTATAAAGAGTATAGTGTTGGGTTTAATTTATATACAGGAGATAGAAATTATAGTGATGACTCAAAAGAACCTTATTATGATAAGGTAAGTGGAAAAACTTATAAATATGGTGTTGTGAATACTAAAGGAGCAGATGATTACAGGTTAGGAGCATTGTATTTTGGATATAAGGGTTATAGGTTAGGTACAAATTCAGAGAAAGTTAGGCATGCCATTCAAAATTGGTTTGCTCATCAGGTTGTTACAAAGCAAGCTTCATTTAGAGCTACTTCATGGGATTGGAAACCATATTATCAATATCAAACACCAAATAAATTTACATTATGGTAAGAAAAATAGCTATTGTTAGTGTTTTTATTTTATTACTTTTTTCTTGTAAAAGTGGCTATTTTCTAACAGAAGGAGGATACAGACCTCTACATAATAATTTTAAGGTTGACAAATTGAAAAAAATAAATAATAATTTCATAGACTATAGTTCTATATACGTAAGTAAATGGACTTCCAAGATAGATAATGATACAATTATAGGAATATTTAGGTTTTATAAAGATAATAAAGTTTCTCGTTTTACATATATGAATAATAATTATACTGTAGTAGGTAATTATTTAAATCCAAAAAATGGTTATATGGGGTATTATGAGTTTTGTAAAGATAAACTCTTGATGTATTTTTTTGTTCGAAAAGACATTGATGGGTTTTTTAAAAGTGAATTTAATGTAACAAGAAATAGAAATATTTCGAGAGATGGGCAAGTTTTTTATAGAAAGAAAATTAAAGAAAAATTATATCAAAATTATAAACCAGATTGGTAAAGCATATTTTGGTTGTTTTTCTATAGAAGGAGATACTATTTTTATAGAAGATTTTGGTTTAAATCTCCAAGACATATATAACAGAAGGGTTTACAAAAGTAAGTTCGTCATTGAAAATGATACAATATTAAAATTAGTTTCAAAAATTAGTACTTGGCATAATTATCAGTTAGTAAAAGAACCTATTCGTTATAGGTACTATCCTTTCCAAAAAAAACCAGATAGCAGTAAAGCATGGTTTTATCGTAAAAAATGGTATAAAAAAGGGTTGCATCCTAGCAGGCAATAAATCTAAATTACACATTATGGGTAGTGTACTCAAGACCTTTTCCAAAATGGAATACATAGAAATATTGTTAAAGGGCCTTATATTAACACTGATAAAGGTTCGCCAGGTAGTGTGTTTTTTCAATTTTACAGAAATCAAAATCAATGGTCTCTCTACTCACGTTAAAACAATAATTTTATGAAGTTAAGAATTTTATATTTTTTTCTAATATCAGTCTTTACCTCATGTGGTATTGGTCTAAGAAATCTAGATGGTTTTTCAGTTTATAAATATCCTATAAACAACGATAGTAAAAAATTAGTAAAATACTCTGGAGCATATATTCAAAAAAGAAACATTAATAAAGGTTCGACTTATCTAGAAGCAATAGTATTTAATAAAAAAGGGATATGTTTTAATACTGGTGTTGATAAAGATTTTTGGAAAAATAAAGATTTTTGGAAACATTATAATAAACATCATGTAGATTTGGAATCTAAAGAATACAACTACTATCCCCAATGTCAATATAGAATATCAAATGATACTATTATAACCCAATATTTTGTTAGCAGTAATAATACTTTTTATTCAAAATATATTATTGAAAAAAAATATAAAATATTAAATGATAATGAGCTTAAACATTTTGAATGGGCTACTTATGGAGGAAATTTATTTGGTGAAAAGGAAAAGAAAGATATTAACTATGTTAATGACACTCTAATTTTTTTTAAAGAACCTACCATTAATTTTAAATCTAAACAAGCTTGGTATGAAAGAAAAAAATGGTATAAAAAGGGATTGCATTCTAGTAGGCAATAAATCTAAATTATTTACAAATAGCAACTAAAAACATTGAATCATGAAAACCCTATGTTTATTAATTATTTGTTTTTTGATTACTTCATGTGGTACTAGTCCAAGAAATTTGGATGGTTTTTCAGTTTATAAATATCCTATAAACAACGGTAATAAAAAATTAAAACATTTAGGAGTTTATATTCAAAAAAGAGATACAATTAAAGATCCATTAGCTTTGAAAGTAATTTTATTTTATGATAAGGGAAAGTGTTTTGCTTCTGATGTTGAAAGTAATTTTTGGAGAGATAAAGATTTCTGGAAATATTACAATAAGCATCATGTAGATTATAACAAAAGGTATAATAACTTTTTCCGATGTCAATATAGAATATCAAATGATACTATTATAGTTCAAAATTTTTTAGCTAACTATGATTCCAAGATTGGCGATGTTTTTTCTTTATTATATGATATTGTCGAAAGAAAATATAAGATATTAAATGAAAACACTCTTAATTGTTTTGAATGGAGTTATTATAGTCGTAACTTGTTTGGAAGTAAAAAAAGTATAGGATATGCTAGCGACACTCTTACCTTACTTAAAGTAATGCCTAAATTTACTTTTAAAGGAAAACAGGAGTGGTATGAAAAAAGAAAGAGGTATAAAAACAAATTACACCCAAGTAGAAAATAATATCAGCACAGTAGCAAGTTTGGATAGCAAAATGTCTAAATCCCTTATAAACAAAGGAATCTATGCGTTTTTGTATTTTTAATTATTACAAAAAACTAAACAAAAAAAGCGTTTGACTTAACAAGCAAAGTGTTTGACTTAACAAGCAAAGTGTTTGACTTAACAAGCAAAGTGTTTGAATTAACAAGCAAAGCTATTGACTTAACAAGCAAAGCTATTGACTTAACAAGCAAAGTGTCTGACTTAACAAGCAAAGTGTTTGACTTAACAAGCAAAGTGTTTGAATTAACAAGCAAAGTGTTTGAATTAACAAGCAAAGCTATTGACTTAACAAGCAAAGTGTCTGACTTAGTAAGCAAAGTGTCTGACTTAACAAAAAAAGTGTTTGACTTAGTAAGCAAAGTGTCTGACTTAACAAACAAAGTGTTTGACTAAGCAAGCAAAGTGTCTGACTTAACAAACAAAACTATTAACTTAACAAATATTTCAAGTAATCTAATCTTTAATTCATCGGTGCTATTTAATATATTGTATTTTTACTAAATGTGGGAATTAAAAGACATAACCGAGCGAGGACAAGCAAAAGAAATAGAACTCGGCAACGGAATGATAAAAAAGAGGACTTATAATGGGTACGGCTTTTTGACGGATATATTAGACCGAAAAACTGGAAGTAGTACGATAACAGCTCTAAATTTAGATTATAGTTTTGATACTAAAAGAGGAAACTTAAACAGTAGAAAGAACAAGAATTTTAATTGGAATGAAAGTTTTGCTTATGACAAATTAGACCGTTTGACAAATATATCAGGTTCGGTAAGTCGTACTCAAAAGTATGACAATAGAGGTCGTATTACTACTAATTCAGAATTAGGAAGTTACAATTATAGCAGTTCTACTTCGTATAAATTAAAAGATGTTAGTCTAAACACGAGAGGAGATTTACATTATCAAAATCAACCTTTGCAAAAGGTAAAATACAATGCTTATAAAAAGCCGGTATCTATATCGGTAAAAGACAAGGCAAAAGTAGATTTTGAATACGGTATTTTGCAAAACCGCAGTCATGTTTATTACGGAAACAACGAAGACGACAAGTCAAAGCGCAAATACGAAAAGCACTATTCGGCAATAAGTCCGGTAGAAATAGAGGAAAACAGCGATGAAGATGTTAAGTTTATTGCTTATATTGGAGGCGATGCTTACACGGCACCAATTGCAAGAATTAAACAAATAAAGTCAGGCATAACAACCGACAAATTTTATTATTTGCATAGAGATTATCTCGGTAGTATTTTAGCGATTATAGACAACAACGGAAACATAGTAGAACAACGCCATTTCGGAGCTTGGGGCGAGGTTGATAAATACAGGTCTGGAAATAGCGAAATAGCCTTTAATCATGATACAACCTTATTAAATAGAGGTTATACAGGTCATGAGTATTTTATGGATGTTGGTTTGATTCATATGAATGGTCGGATGTATGATGCTAAGCTGGGTAGGTTTATTTCGCCAGATAACTTTGTACAAGAGCCTTTTAATACTCAGAATTTTAATAGGTTTGGGTATGTACTTAATAATCCGTTGAGTTATGTTGACCCTAGCGGAGAGATATTTAAATGGCTTTGGAAAAAAATTATTAAGCCTGTTTTAAAAACAGTAGTTGATGTGGTTGTTACAGTTGTAGCAATTCCAGTTTCTTTTGCTCTAAATGTGCTTGCTACTACAATAAGTTATGCACATGGTTTGTATCAGGGAATATTTGAGAACAATTGGACACCCTTACACAATGCAAATAAAATTTTCTTAGGAAAGTTTCAGGGTAATTTTGGGCAGATATTAAGCAGGTTTACGTGGGAGTTTGTTCAAAGTAATTTGGGTGCTGCTTGGTTGCAATGGCAAAATGTACGAGGAAATGTTGATAGGGTTGATTATTTTGACGGTGCTACCTTTGCTACTAATGAGTCAAGCCTTAAAAAATCAGTTTAAAATAAAAAGCACAAAATTTGGTTTGCATAAAAATTTGAAATCGCCTTTGAAAAAAGAGTAAAAAAGAATGTTTCCACTTGTTAATCATTCTTTTGAAGTTAAACCCTGCTGCTGCAAGCATAATATTGATGTTATCACCCACTACTCCCTTGTAAGAGTTGCGATTAAGTCTATGATTTGCCTTGATGTGTCCTATTACTGGTTCTATGCCTGCTCGTTTTTTGTGAGCTTGGCTTAATTTCTTTCGAAGGTAATAACTCATAGATTTTTTTGGTGGTGATGGAACAAGAATTTCTGTATCTTTTATTCTTTTTTTGCCTCTATATCCTCTGTCTACTTTTGCTCTTTTTGGTAATAATCCTGTTAATTTTTTTACTTGATCTAAAACTGGTTCTAAAGTGTGTCCGTCATATTGGTTGTGAAATCCCATTGCTCCAACAACTACTCCGGTGTCTGTTTTTACGAATGATGCCTTGTTGCCAAACTCATACTTCTTGTGTTCTTTTCCTTTAGAGATGCAACAAACTTCAGGCTCGTGAAGTGAATAAATTTTGTTTTTAGAATTTCTCTTTTGTGATAATACCTGTTTAAATAAATCTAAATCTGATTGATACTTTGAGTTGGGAGGTAGGTTTCGCTCAAGCTCTCTAATAAGCCTTCCACAAATGGTCTTTATTTTTCTGTCTGCTTTTTTTGCTTTTGCCCTGTTCTTTGGATGATTCCTAAAACGTTGGTCTCTAGATAATTTCTTTAATGTTCGAGTATAAGTTTGCCTAACAGGTAGTTGCTCTTTAGTAGCAATGGATTTACATTTTTTAATAATCTTTGGCTATATTCTAACATAAGACTTAAATAAGTTGTATATTTGCTAAAACTTTACAAAATGATACCTAAAAACTTTACAGAATACTTTAAAAGTCTTGATTCGACAAGTCGTCAAGCCATAGTTAATGAGCTTTTATTACTAATTTCAACAGATACAGATGATACATTTAGCCTTTTAGCAACATCAAGTGTTAAGCAATCTATCAACTGCCCTCATTGTAAGAGGGATAACATTCGTGCTAATGGCAAGAGCAAAGGAGTGCAACGTTATTATTGCAAAGATTGTAAAAAGTATTTCGGAAATACGACGGGTAAAGTCATTTTTGGGTTAAAAAAACCTGAATTATTACCCACCTATTTTATATAATATGCTTATGGGTTATTCTATTAAGAAATGTGCAGAACAAACAAACATTAGCATTCAAACATCCTTTGATTGGCGACACAAGGTTCTAAGTTCTTTTAAACAAGCATATCCTAATGGTTTTGAAGGCATTACAGAGAGTGATGATATTTTCTTTTTAGAATCTAGCAAGGGAAATAGAGAGCTAGATAGAAAACCACGAAAACGTGGCAGTAAAGCTATTAAGCGGGGTATTAGTAATGAGCAAATAGCAGTTGTTGTTACCTGTGACAGAATCGACAACAAAGAACTCAAAGTAGCGACAAGAGGGCGTATAAGCAAGAAAGATTTAGAAGCTGTATTTGCCAGAAAATTAGATAAAGTAGAAACCCTTTGTACAGATGCTCATCGCTTCTATACAGCATTTGCTAAAAGTAATAACATACATCACAAAAAGTTTAATGTATCAAAAGGACAGAGAGTAAAAAACAAAGTGTATCACGTACAAAATGTAAACAATACTGCTAAAAGATTAAGAGAATGGATGAAGCCCTTTAACGGCGTAGCAACAAAATATCTGCAAAATTACATGAACTGGTTTATGATACTTGAACGTATAAAGAATAGCAACCAACGATTAAAGGAATTTGCCTACTTTGCCTTTGCAGGACAAGAGACTTGGGAGATATGGAAAACAAACACTAATGCAGTCATAATTTAGAATATAGCCTAATCTTTTTATGCAACTTTGCATCGGTAGGAAAGCTAATGTTTTTCTCTTGAACAGTAGTGTCTATATTGACGTTTTCGTCTTTGCTATCCTCTGCGTTTATTCGTATGCTTTCTTTTAAAATAAGTTCTATGCCAACTTCCTTAATACGATTACGAAAGTGAACCAATTCACTAGCTTCGCAAGGAACTCCACAAACAAAATTAGTTTCTCCACAAAAATATTGGTAGTAGTTATTTTCAGACCATTGCTCTACAACGCTCTCATCGGAGACATTACGGATATGTTTGAGCATAAGAAGACCTACCATTAGACGTATAGATTTAGCAGGTCTGCCTTTGTCTTTACTATACAAGGGCAAAAAAGCGTCTTCAAATTGTTTCCAATTTATTTTATTTGCCAATATGTAAAGAGGGTGTTTTTGGTTTAAAGTGTCTTTAAAACTAAAAAATAAATTGCCTTGATTTGTATTCTTGTTTTTTGGAATCATAATTTTAAAAAAATTGCAAGATTAATACATCAAAGATACAAAAACTTGTAGATATTTACAAATGTTTTTTAATCTATTTTATTGATATTTAAAGTGTTAAATGGTTTTTAAGGGGTGACTATTTAATAGGCATTACAGAACAAATTTAATGATTTGTTCTAGTCTTAAGCCTTACTTATAAAAATTAAACGCTAGGTTTAGTCTAGGGAAATTTTATCAATCCTAGCTTGATGTCTGCCACCTTCAAACTCTGTTGTTAAAAAAATATCTACAAACTCTAATGCTTGTTTAATAGAGACAAATCTAGCAGGGATAGCCAAAATATTAGCATTATTATGTTTTTTTGCTAACGCTACAGATTCGTTGTTCCAGCATAGTGCAGCTCTAATGCCTTTGTGCTTGTTAGCGGTCATTTGTGCTCCATTTCCAGTGCCACAAAGTACAATTCCTAAGTCTGAATTCCCAATTTCAACAGACTCTGACGCTGGATGAATAGTATCTGGGTAGTCTATACTTTCGGTTGTATCTGTGCCAAAATTAACGACTTGATGTCTTTTGCTTTCTAAAAATTTTATTATTTCAAATTTGTGTTTTACAGCAGTATGGTCGTTGCCGATAGAAATTATCATATTGTAATTATTTTAGCCCTTTACCCACATATTAAATCTTGATATTAAGAAAAACAAAACAGGCACAATAATAAGCGTTAAAAAAGTTGCAATTAAAAGTCCGTAAATAACTGTCCAAGCTAAAGGTCCCCAAAATATTACATTATCGCCTCCGAAATATAGGTTAAGACTAAATTCAGTAAACAAGGTAAAAAAGTTTATATTTAAACCAACAGCGAGCGGAATTAACCCCAAAATAGTAGTAATAGCTGTTAATAAAACTGGTCTTAAACGGGCTTTACCAGCTTTAACTACGCATTCGAACAAATCTTTTTTGCTTAAAAATTCATCAGCACCTAAATTTAGTTGCTCTTTCTTTCTGTCTATTAAAATTTGTGTATAATCTAGCAGAACTACTCCGTTATTAACAACAATTCCGGCGAGAGAAATAATTCCCATCATTGTCATTATAATAACAAAAGGAACTCCAGATATAACGAGTCTTCCAAAAACACCAACAAAACTTAAGAAAACGGCGAGCATTATAATTCCAGGTTTAAAAACGGAATTAAATTGAAAAATCAAGATAAAGAAAATCAAAAAAAGACCTGTAAAAAAAGCACCTACTAAAAACACCATTTGTTTATTCTGCTCTTCAATTTGTCCTGTATAATTAATATTTATTCCTGGAGGGAGGTTTTTAAAATTTTTCATTTCATTTTGAACTTTTTCAACCACTGCCCCTGCATCAGTTTCCCCAGGCGAAAGTGCTGAATAAACAGTAACTACTCTCTTTAAGTCTTTGTGCTTTATGGCATTAAACCCTGAACTATTTTTATGACTAGTAATTGTGGAAACAGGAACTTCTCTTATTTCGCCCGTAACCATATCTCTAAAAGTAATACTCTGATTAAAAATAGCACTTTCGTTGTATCTATTGTTTTTATTAAATCGGACGTATATGTCGTAGTCTTCGCCGCCTTCTTTATAAATTCCCGCTTTACTTCCGAATATAGAAGATCTTAATTGCTGCCCTACTTGTGTAGCACTAATTCCTAACTCTCCTGCCTTTTTTCTGTCAATTAAAATTCCCATTACTGGCTTGTCTTTATTAACGTCAATTTTTAACTCATCTATTCCTAAAATGTCTTTAGAATTAATATAATCTCTCATTCTTTGAGCCGTATAAATTAGCTCTGAATAGTCGTCGCCTTCAATTTCTATGTTAATTGGAAAACCTGCTGGAGGTCCAACTGCATCTTTTTCAACGGAAATTAAAACTCCAGGATAAATTCCAACCAAAGCTTTCTGTACTTTTTGACGCATTAGTTCGCTATCGAGTCCTCTTCTATATTTATACTCTCTTATAGAAACCGTAATTTTTCCTTTGTGTGGCATTTCGGCAGAAGATCCAGCGTCTGTTTCGGGATTTCCTGCACCTTCTCCTACTTGAGAAACTAAACTTTCTACCATAAAATTGTAATCTCCGTCCATATATTCTTGGCTATAAAGCACGTCAATTACCTTAGTTTCTATTTGCTTAGTAATATCGTTTGTTTTTTTAATACTGGTTCCTTCGGGATATTCTATATAAACTATTATTTGGTTTGGCTTGTTATCTGGGAAGAATTCAACTTTAGTTCTTTGGGCTTCTAAAGACATTTTGAAAGCCATAAATGAAATGATTAAAAGTCCAAATATGCCTACTGTTAAAAAATAAGGAGCTTTCCCTGTTAAAGCTTTACGCAAATTATTTTCGTACCAGCTTTCCAAAACTGGCAAAACTACATTTTGAAAACTATTTGCCATTTTTCTTAATGCTAATCGATAAACCCATAACATAATTGCAGTAAAAATCATCAGTGCACCTAATGATTTATATGGGCCTCCAAATAGCAAAACAATTGTGCCTAATATTGTCATAACTACGGTAAGTGTAACAATTTTTTTAGTTGGCATTTGCACATCTTCTTCTACACTCATATATTGAGAAACTAAAACAGAGTTAAAGAAAATTGCTACTAACAAAGATGAGCCCAGAACAGTTGAAAGAGTGATAGGCAATAAAATCATAAATTCTCCCATAATACCAGGCCAAAGACCTAAAGGAATAAATGCAGCAATAGTTGTAGCGGTAGATATAATAATTGGAAATGCTATCTCGCCTATTCCTTTTTTTGCAGCTTCAACACGGCTCATGCCTTCTTTGTCCATCAGACGATATACATTTTCAACTACAACAATTCCGTTATCTACTAACATACCAAGCCCCATAATTAGACCAAAAAGTATCATGGTATTCATTGTATAGCCAAGTATGTTTAGTATTGTTAGCGACATAAACATAGACATAGGAATAGCAAAGCCAACAAATAGTGCATTTTTAAAGCCTAAAAAGAACATCAGAACGGTTACTACTAACAACACTCCAAAGATGATATTATTTACTAAATCATCAACTTGACCGATTGTTTTTGATGATTGATCATTAGTAATAGTTACTTTTAAATTTTTAGGAAAATGATTTTCAAGAGCTTCATTAACAATTATTTTTACTTTGTTTGAAGCTGCAACCATGTTTTTACCAGCTCTTTTTTTTACGTCTAGCATAACAACTTCTGCCAACTTTTCTCTAGCAAATGTTGTTCTATCTTTATCTTTAAAAGAAATTGTTGCAACGTTTTTTAAATATACAGGATCATTAAATTCTGATTTTATAACAAAGTTTTCTAGCTCTTTTGGGTCGTTTATTTCTCCGACTATTCTTATAGTTCTTCTTTGTTTGTTTGCAATAAAATTACCTGCCGATATAGTTACGTTTCCGCTACTAATAGAAGAAATTATATCATTAAAGCTAACTTTTGCAGCCATCATTTTAAAGATATCAACAGCAACTTCCACTTCTTTGTCTTGAGCACCACGGATATCTGCTTTTTTAACTTCTGGTAAATCTTCTATTTTATCTTGTAAATATTCAGCAAATTCTTTTAGCTTATGAACAGGATAGTCCCCAGAAACATTAATATTTAAGATTGGCATCTCTTCCGAAAGGCTCAACGCAAAAACAGTAGGCTCAATTTTTGCTCCGTTGAACACTGGCCAATCTTCACTTGAAGTTTCAGCAGAAACCTCATCTTTAACCTTTTGTTTTGCAAGTTCTACTGAAATATACTCATCAAACTCTACTATTACGATGGAGTAGTCTTGTTGAGAAGTTGAGGTAACTTCTACAACATTACTAATTGTTTTTACCTTGTCCTCTATTGGGTCTGTAATAAGTTTTTCTATATCTTCTGATGTGTTACCCGGAAACGCAGTGCTAATATAAATTTTTGTTTCTTTTACCTCTGGAAAACTTTCTCTAGCAATGTTAAAATATGCTGAAACCCCATAAAAAAACAGAATTCCAATTATTACATAAATAGTAATTTTGTTTTTAATTGCCCAAGAAGAAAATTTAAACTCTTTGTAAACTTGTTTTTTTTGCTTTTCCATCTTTTAACCGAGTTTCTTAATTTATAATTTTAACAGGCTGACCTTCGTTTACACTTCTAGCTCCTTCATTAATAATTTCTGTTCCTACAGCTATTTTGCTTAACACTTCTGTATATCCTTTTTGAGACCTCCCTGTTTTAATTATTAATTTTTTTGTAGTAGCTTCGTTATTCCTTTTTTTATTTGTAATGACATATACGTATTCATTTCCTCTCGAATTTTCCGAAATTATACTTTGCGGAATTAAAACTGCTTTGTCGTTTGTATAGTCATTAATATGAAGCTTAGCAGTTAAATTAGGCTTTATATTTCCGCTTTTATTATCAACTGGTACCTCAATTTTAAATGTTCTATTGTTCGGATTTATAAAACTTCCAACTTGTCTTATTTTACTTTTAATAGTTTCACCGAGTATCGGTAATTGAATTTTAACTTCCTTGTTTTTTTTAATTTGAGTAATATACCTTTCGGAAACATCTGCCTCTATATACATGTTGTTTAAGTTTACAATTCTAAAAACTTCTGACCCAGGACCTGGTGCAATTACGGTTCCTTGCTCTTTTATTATTTCGTCTATTACGCCTGTAAAAGGAGCTTTAATAAAGGCTTTTGCTTGCTGACTTTTAATTTGATTTAGAGTGTGTTTTTGTGATTCGTAGTTTGTCTTTGCTTGTAAATATTGTATTTCAGAACCGATTTTTTTCTCCCACAAACTTTTTTGACGCTCATAAGTTGTTTTAGCTAATTGTGTTGTTGTTTCTATTTGTGCAACTTGGCTACTCAAACCTCCGTCGTCTATAATGGCTAATAACTGCCCTTCAAAAACCCGATCACCTTCCTCAACAAGGACTTTTTTTAAAGTACCTGGAATTTCTGGATAAACTAAAATATTTTGGTTTGTTTTTACATTTCCTTGAACTTCTAAATAGTGCTTAAAAACCTCTTTTTTTATGGTTATTGTTGTTATTAATGGAAACTTTTTAACTGTATCTTTTTTTGTAATAGCACTGTTTATAATTTCCAAATCTTCCTTTAAAACCTCTAACCTTATTGTAATTTCTTTTTTTTTAGCTAATAGTTCTTTTAACATCCCTGTTTTAGCTAAATTTTCTACAGATATTTCTCTTTTTTTACATGAAATTAAAACTAATATTATTGCTAATAATGAATATATTTTTTTCATTGTCTTTCGTTTATTTAACTTCTATATTTAATGCGTTTTCTAATTTGGCTTTTTTCGAAATTATATCTAACATAGATTGAATATAATTTTGCTGTTGACTATATAGTTGATTTTGTGCTTGCAACAAATCAAAACTCGATGAAATCCCTTCAAAAAACTTTATCCTTTGTTTGTTTTCTATTTTTTCTGCTAAAGCAATATTTTTTTTAGCTGTTCTATAATTCTCTATACTCAACTGGAACTCGCTTTTTGCTTGTTTTGCTAACAAATTTAACCGCTGCTCTGTTTCTTCTAATCTAATTTTAGAATTTTCTAAAGATATTTTTGCCTGTGTAGCCCTAGACTTTCTACTAAAACTACTAAATATAGGAACGTTTAAGCTAACTCCTAACAAAGACGATTGAAACCATCTTTGATCATTATTAAAAAAAGAAAAAGTTTCTGAAAAAGCCTGAGTTCCATAATTTAAAAAAAAACTAAAACTTGGAAGAGCTTTGCTTCGTTCTAATTTTAATAACATTCGTTTAGAATCATTGTCGTTTTTAGCAATCTTAAAATCTATATGGTCATTAACGTCAAGCATTTTATACATCAAACTTATATCGATGTTTGATTCAGCTAACGAGTCCAACGAGTCTGTTAAAATTAATTTTGTGTTAATAGGACTCCCCATCGAAAGATTTAGCATATAATAAGCTATTTCTTTCATCCGTAAAACATTATGCAACTGATTTTTTAAATTCCCTAAAGTAATTTCTAACTGCTCTACGTCTTCTTCTTCGTTAAAACCGTTTTCAAATATCTCTTTTGCATCATTATAGTTTTTTTTAAGAACTTTGATGTTTTTTTCTAAAATAGAAATATTGCTCTCTGTAACTAATACATTACCATAAGCGTTTATTACGGCTTCTCTCGTAAGCAATTTAGTTTTTTCATTTGCTTGTTTTGAAATTTTTAAAAAAGTTTTTGATGCCTGTAAACCGACTAGATAAGAGCCGTCAAATATGAGCTGAGTCAAAGTAATAGAAGCATTTATATTTTGCTTATTTCCAAACACTACAGGGATAAATCCTTCTGCCGGAACAGGGTCTTTTGTCTTCTGTATGCTAAAGTAGTCTTCAACTGTTTCCACAACCGAAGAAGTGTTGTCAAGAGCATCAGCAGGCAGCAAAGATACAGGTTGTTTTAAAAAATTTTGATAGTCTATTGAAGCATTAACTTGAGGCAAACCAATAGCAGTAGTTTCCCAAACCTTATTATTTGCTATTTCTATTTCTTTTTTTGAAACTTTGATATTATAATTGTTTTCAATAGCAAAATCAATGGCTTCCTTTAGACTTAACTTCATCTCTTTTTCTTGAGAGTTTGCAGGAAAGAAAAAGAAGCAACTTAAAAAAACGAAAATTATTTTTTTCATCATGAAGTTTTTTCTGTTTTGATATAATTTAAGTGCTACTCATTTATTTTTTACGATGTATGAAGGCGTGTGATAATATTTCATCTTTTTTATACTTATATTTTTGTTTTCAAAATATTCATCTACCGCTTTAGTTTCTCCTTCAACGGTTCCGTAATCATCAAGCATTAAAATACCTCCAGGAACAATTTTATCCCAAAGGCTTTCTAATATTAATTTAGTCGGCTCATAAACGTCCACATCAATATGAAGTAAAGAAATTTTTAACGCTGGATTGTTTTTTATGTAGCTTGGTAATGTTTCCGAAATATATCCCTTTAAAAGCTCATAATTTGATGTTTTTTTGTTTTTCAAAAGCGCCTCCAATTCTTCTTTACTAATACCATTCCCACTGTCATTTTCAAACCTTTCAACAAACTCTTTATCACTATCAATAGATAGATTTTGAGGAAATTTTCCAAAAATATCAAAACCTACTATATTCCTAGAACTACTGTTTTCTAACAAATCTCTAAACGAAACTAACCTAACAAAAGAAGAACCCTTATACACGCCAAACTCTAATACGCTACCAGGCAAGTCAATTATTTTTTTGTATATCTCTAAATGACTTAAAAATTTACCTATTCTGCCGGTTTCACAAGTCAAGTAGAATCCGTTTTCATAATCCCATTTTTTACTTAAATCTACTTTGTAATTTATCATTATTTTTTTTTAAAATTAAAAGCACAAATATATAGAATTTTAAAAACATAAAAGCCTTTAAAATTTTAAATGTTTTTTTATTAATAGTTTATGTATAGAGACGTAAGGTTTTGCATCTCTACTATTTATGCTATCTGCTTTTTAATTACCTATCAACTTACCAAATACTTCAAACATTCTTTAGCCTTCCCTCCGAATAAAGATTCTTTCACTTTTTCATAAGCATCTCTGTATGACTTTGTTTTATCTACGGTTTTTAAGGCAAATGCAGCGTTTGTTAATACAACATTGTTTTGAGCTTCGCTACCTTTTCCTTCTATAATATTTTTAAAAATTTCGGATGCTTCTGCAACATTATTTCCTCCAAAAACATCCGATTGCTCTAATCTGTTTTGACCTAAATCTTTAGGGCTTATTATTTTTTCACCTTTTTTTGTAAATAATTTAAAATCACTTGTCAGGGATATTTCATCATAGCCGTCTAACGTATTAATAATGCTATAATTTATTTTTTCTTTTTGCAATATATAATTATACAACCGTGCTGTTTCAACATTAAATGTTCCTAACATTAAGTTTTTTGGAGAACTTGGGTTTACTAATGGTCCGAGAATATTAAAAAATGTTTTTAACCCTAGAGCCTTTCTTGAAGGTGCGACTGTTTTCATTGCTGGGTGAAATTTTGGAGCATGTAAAAAACATATATTTCCTTTGTCTAATTGCTGCTTTAAAACGTCCTTATTATTTGAAAATTTATACCCAAATATTTCTAACATATTCGATGAGCCAGAGTGTGATGACGCAGAATAATTACCGTGTTTTGCAACTTTTTGTCCAGTACCAGCAACTATAAATGAGGTTAGAGTAGAAATGTTAAATGTGTTTTTTCCGTCGCCGCCAGTCCCAACGATGTCAATAGTATTATAGCCAGATAGGTCTATTTTTATTGACAATTCTATTAAAGCTTCTCTAAACCCTGATAGTTCATCAACCGTTATAGGTCGCATCATAAAAACTGTCATAAAAGACGCTAAATGATGTTCGTTATATTTGTTTGAGGCAATTTCTATTAATGTTTGCTTTGCTTCTGATTTTGTTAGCTTTTCGTGGTCAAATAATCTGTTTAATATTTTTTTCATTATGAGCTATTAGTCGTAATATGATAATTATTAATTGTGTTTTTTTACACTATTTATAAAATTTTTGACTATTTTGTCTCCAAATTCAGTTAAAATTGACTCTGGATGAAATTGCACCGCTGAAATTGGCAACTCCTTGTGTTCTATTGCTTGTATTCTGTTGTCATCATCTCTAGCTGTAATTATTAATTCTTTAGGAAAGTTTTTATCATCGGCAGACCAAGAGTGATATCGTGCTGCTAAAAACTTTTTTGGCATGTCTTTAAAAATAGTTGCTTTCGGCTCTGTTACTTTCATTTCTGTTGCAACTCCGTGGAAAACCTCGTCAAGATTTATGATAGTTCCACCAAAAACTTCTGTTATTGCCTGTAATCCTAAACAAACTCCGAAGATGGGCTTACTTTTATGGTATGTTTTAATAACTTCTTTTAATATTCCTGCTTCATTTGGAATACCCGGACCCGGTGATAACATTATCATATCATAATTTCCTACTTCTAAAATGCTTATTTCATCATTCCTATATACTGTAGGTGACTTTCTCGTGATTTTTTCGACTAAATGAACCAAATTGTAAGTAAAAGAGTCGTAGTTGTCTAATATTAGTATATTCATGCCAATAGATTTTATAACAAATTGCTAGTTGTTTTATATTTTTTCCGCTAAAATTAAGGCTTTTTTTAATGCTGCTAATTTATTATTAACTTCTTGCATTTCTTTTACCTCGTCTGAATGTATTACTATTCCTCCGCCAGCTTGATAGTATAGTACGTTGTTTTTACTAACCAAAGAGCGTATGGCAATAGCTAAATTTACTGTATTATCTAATCCTATAATTCCGATGGCACCTCCGTAAAATCCTCGCGACTGATTTTCGTAAGTATCTATCAATTGCATTGCTTTGTATTTTGGTGCTCCGCTTAAAGTACCCGCAGGAAATGTTGAGCCTACAATTTCTATTGCCTTTCCTTTTAGTTTACCACAAACCGTAGAAACCAAATGTATTACGTGGCTAAAATATTGTACCTCTTTAAAAACTTCTACTTTTACTTCGTCAGAATATTTGCTTAAATCATTTCTTGCTAAATCTACCAACATTATATGTTCTGCTGTTTCTTTTTTGTCGGCAGATAACTTTTTTCCGAGTTTAATGTCGGCAGCAATATCACCTGTCCTTTTATAAGTCCCTGCAATGGGATTAATTACTGCTTTTCCTTTTGATATTTTAATTTGTGCTTCTGGCGACGAACCCATAAGTTTAAACGAACCGTAGTCAAAATAAAATAAATACGGAGAGGGATTTATCGAGCGAAGTGCCCTATAAACATTAAACTCATCGCCTTTAAATTTTTGCTTAAATTGACGAGACAATACCAGCTGAAAAACATCACCTCGTTTACAATGTTTCTTTGCTTTTTTAACATTATTTATAAAATCATCGTCGGTACAATTTGAAGTCTCTACTCCTTTAATTTCAAATTTCTGAGTATTAAAAACTTGTTTGTCAATTATTTTTTCAATTTCTTTTATATCAGATTCTTCTCCTTCTTCAATGTTTTCTATCAAAGTTATTTCATCATTAAAATGATTTATTGCAATAATAAATTTATAAAAACTATATTGAAACAAAGGAATGGAAGACGGTGCTTCGCTAACTTCTAACGATATATTTTCAAAATACTGAACCGAATCATAAGTTGCATAACCGTACAATCCGTTGTATGCTTTTAGCTCATCTGGGCATTTTAACTCTATTCTTTGTTTGTATTCTTCAAATATTGTGTTAAAATTTCTATCTATTTTGATTCTTTCTAATTCAATTTCTTTATGCAAAAATATTAGATGGTGGTTTTCAGATTTTATAGAAATTATTGGAGAAATAGCTATATACGAAAAGCTTTCTTCTTTGCTGTGATAATCCGAGCTTTCCAACAACAAGGTGTTTGCGTAATTATCTCTTAACTTTAAGTACAGCCCTACTGGCGTAACTATATCTGCTATTTTGGTTTTTGATATAGTTTTAAATTTTATATTGCTCATATTTCTATTTTTTGTAATGAAAAGCAATTGCTTGTTTAAATTTTAAATTATACTTTTTTTTATTAAGATTTGTAGTAATTAAATTAGGTAATCTACTGCTATTTATTAAATTTTTTAAAATATTTATCTATCTCGCTTCTCATTTCTATTCCAAATTTGTTCTATTTCTGATGTTTTATTTGGATTTCGACCTATTGTTAATTCATTTATTATGTTTTGTATTTCATTTTGAGCATATTCGCTAATTTCATTTCCAGCAATAAACTGTTTTTCTGATTTTATGAAGTTCTCACTTGCTAAGATTTGTGCTACTGGTTCAAAAATTGATGTTCCAAAAGTAGTATTTAATGAATGAATAAAAGAAAACAGAGCCATTCTATCTTTCCCTAAAAGTCTGTAATGAAACGGCATATGCTTACTTTCAGGTTTATACCTTTCTAGCTTTTTAGTAATGCTACCTTTGATTGTAGCTTCAATAGTTTTTATTTGCAGTTCACTTAATGACATAATTTGATTTTAAGTGAAATATTATTTCAGAATATGCCGATTTGTCTTTTTCTGTTCTATTTAATACGGGTCTTTTATACTGGTTAACAATTCTCATATTCGCCTTTTCTGCGATAGTAGGATACATTTTGTATTTATCATTCGCTACAAGAAAAATATCATAATCCTTTTGTAAATATTGTTTTGAGTTATTTAAAACTTCTGCAAGACTATTAATATAACTTTCTTTTGCACGTTTTCCTTGTCCTTTAAATAAAGGTCCTATTTCTAAATCATCATTTCTTTTAAAGCCAAACAAATCATAAGCATAAGCATGTTGTTCGTGATAATCTATCAAACCTAAATAAGGCGGACTTGAAAAAATCCCCTTAATTTTTTGACTTTCAACTAATGTGCCAAATGCTTTGTTTTTTTCTTTTAGTTTTTTAAAAATATCAATATTTCTTGCGTCTCCTTGTAAGCACTTTTGATATGTTTGTGTTTTAAGTTTAGAGTATTCAAAAAGGCGTTTTATTGTGTCATTGCTGTATCTTTTCCACCACGAAAGCATTGAAAATAAAGGCTTACAAATTTTTCCATGTTTACTACAATAATAAGGACTTATGACAGGCTCTTTTAGTGTTGCTAAATCGGCATGAGTTGTTGCTCTACACGAGCGAATTGTCCTGCTTAAAATTATTGTTATAACCCTTTTTGTTGACGGATTTTTTATGCTCTTTAGCAAACCATAAACTAAATCAATTTCGTTTTTAATAGATTGTAAATACCACTTTTCTAAAAAATTGTCTGCTTTTTCTTGTTTTATTTTAATACTATATTTTTCTATAAGCTGATTAAATTTTGGTGCGAACTCATTTATTCTTTCTGCTGCATATAGCTTTTCGTTTATTTGTTTTTGCCTAACTTTTATTTTAAAATCAGGTGAAGGAAAATATTTTTTGTTAAACGCACTAAGTTCTTCAATCAACTCATTTTCAAAGTCTAAATTATTATTTTGAGAAATAAATATTTTTAAATGATTTGCTATTCTTGTTAATTCTATGTGCAGATCTTGAAAATCAACACGCCCAACTTTAACATTTGCAATCAGTGTGTTAAAAGCTGAAATGTCAATTCCTACGGCATGTATTTCTAATTCGCCGGCTTGTACCATTGTCGTTCCACTTCCAGAAAATGGGTCTAAAACAATATCGCCTTTTTTAAAGTACTCTTCGGTTTTAAAATTGTCTATATGGTCGTCTAAAAAATATTCAACAAGTTGCGGAATAAATTTCCCCTTGTATGGATGCAATTTGTGAACGTGTTTCGTAGTATCTTTTTCTTTACTCCAATCAAAAGACAAAGACCAATTCAAATCATCTCCTAACTTCTCTTTCCAGTTATCTTCTCTTTGTCCGTTGAAACTTTTATAGTATTCTATTAAATCTTTCTTTTCTACGAAAATAGCTCCATTTTTTCCGTGCTTTTTTATCCTGCCGTATTGTATTAAATACGATATATTAGAAGTGGTTACATTTTTACTTATATGTTTACTCGCCCAATTACTCGCTTCTTTTATCGTTAATAAATCTGTCATTCGAATTTTTATATTGTTTTTAAACCTATAAGCACTAAAATAGTTATCAAAGTTGATAGGTTTTAAATATTATTGCTTTAAATTGTACCAGTCAATTTTCCTCGAGAAATACATCACTGAACTTAAAATTGTAAACAAACCTATACTGCCTACTAATAAAGCGTAGCCTTCTAGTTGAATAATTATAAAAATAAATAGATATAAAATTAATAACATTCCAAATACTATAGAGGCTAATTTTTTTGACTTTAATATCGCATATACGTATAATGAGACACTTGCAAGTGTTAATAAGGCTGCCATTAAATACGCAATATTAAAATAAACATGTTCGCTAAATGACAATAATAAAACGTAGAATACTATAATAGCTAATCCGACAAGGATATATTGGACTGGGTGTATAAATACCTTATTTAGAATTTCAATAAAAAAGAAAACAAGGAAAGTTAATCCTAAAAACAATATAGCATACTTTGAAATTCTATCAGATTTTTTGTAATTGTCCATGGGTAGTAGTAAATCAATTCCGAAATAGCTCGATAAAGTATTTACACCATCTCCTTTCCAAACTTGTGGATAGTTTCTATTAAGGTGAAGTACGTTCCATTTGGCGTCAAACCCTTCTTCATTTACAGTTCTTGAGTCAGGTAAATACTTGCCTGTAAAACTCGGTGTAGTCCAGTCAGATTTAATATGGACATCTGTAGTCTTCCCAAATGGCAAGAAATATAAATATTGACTACCCTTGATGCTAATTGATAGACTAAAATCGTTAAAATCTGTAGTTTTAAAATTACTTAATTTTACATTGATACCAGAACTTACGACATCGTTATTCGACAATCCAGAGTTAAAATTAAGCTCTTTGTTCATCCAATTTACATTAACTTGCTTTTCTATTCCTTTGAGGTCTGAAATGCCGATATTTAAAGTTGCTTTATCAAAATGAATATTATCAGAAATAATGTCTAATACCGAAAGGTCTATTTCGCTAAAATTTCCCGAAACTTTTACTTTTGAATCATAAACTACAACTTCATAAATGCCTCTATATTTTTTTTCAGGACTAATATTACCTTTTATATTAAGATTTTTTGGAAGCAGATGAATATATTCTCTTACTCTTACAACAGTACTAGTCGAATCCTTTTTACTATATTTTTTTAAGTATTTGTCGTAAGGAATAGAGATAAAAGGTCCAGTTATTTCCTGCCCATTTCCCCATTTTTCGCTTACTTCGCTAATCGCCAGTAGTTGAGTGTTTTCTCTTTCTTTGATTAAACTTCTAACAATTGAAGTCGGAATTAGAAGGATAAGTACTAAAAAAGCAATTACTCCTAATTTTAGATAAACGTTCGTTTTTATATTCTTCATAATATTTTTATTTTAATTAAAACAGCAAGTTATAAACTCAAATTTTAGGACATCATCATTATAATCTCAAATCTTACTTATGCCTTCGCTTTAGCTCTGCTTCAATATCTTTTAAACTATAGCCTTTTGCCTTTAGCAATAATAGATAATGAAATAGTAAATCTGCAGATTCATACAAAAACATTTCGTCGTTAGTGCCTATTGCTTCAATTACAGTTTCAACGGCTTCTTCTCCTACTTTTTGTGCAATTTTATTTATACCTTTTGAAAACAAACTATAAACATACGAGTTATTATTCTTACTTGCTACTTTTTCTGAAATAATATTTTCCAAAACCGAAAAGAAACCGTAGTTTGGTTTATTCTCTTTGCCCCAACATGTATCATAACCCTTATGGCAGGTAGCACCTTTAGGAATAACAGACACCAGCAATGTATCCTTATCGCAGTCTAGTTTTATGTCTATTAAACGCAAAAAGTTGCCACTCTCCTCCCCTTTTGTCCAAAGACGATTTTTATTCCTGCTATAAAAAGTTACCAATTTAGTTTGCTTTGTTTTGTCAAAAGCCTCCTGATTCATATACCCTAACATCAATACGTTTTTTGTGTTTGCATCTTGAATAATAGCAGGTACTAAACCGTCCTTATTTTTACCAAAATTAATGTTCATAATCACTATTTTTTGTATTATTTTGCGATAAGCTATTTAAAAACACAGCTACAATCTAACTAATATACGATTACTTTTAAGTTCTTTTTTTAGCTCCATTATTGATATTTCTCCAAAGTGAAAAACACTAGCCGCTAATGCAGCATCAGCCTTTCCAGTTTTAAACACATCTATAAAATGTCGAGAATTTCCAGCACCTCCAGAAGCAATAATAGGAATATTTAATAAATTAGATAAATAAGCTAAAGCTTCGTTTGCAAAACCGCTTTTTGTTCCGTCGTGATTCATCGAAGTAAATAAAATTTCACCAGCTCCACGTTTTTCAACTTCTTTTGCCCAGTCATAAAGTTTAATTTCTGTCGGAATAGTCCCTCCAGCCAAATATACAAACCACTCGCCTCCAATTTGTTTCGCATCTATTGCAACAACCACACATTGAGACCCAAACTTTCCGACTAATTCGTTTATTAACTCTGGTCTTTTTACCGCTGCCGAATTAATTGAAACTTTGTCAGCACCCCACTTTAACAGCTCTTTTACGTTCTGTAAAGACGATATTCCGCCACCAACCGTAAAAGGAATATCTACTTGCTCTGCAACTTTATGAACTATTTCTATCATAGTTTTCCTTCCCTCTAAAGTTGCTGAAATGTCTAAAAAAACTAATTCATCAGCCCCTAATTCTGTATATCGTTTCGCTAAAATTACCGGATCTCCCGCATCAATTAAGTTTACGAAGTTAACTCCTTTTACTGTTCGTCCGTTTTTTATATCTAAACAAGGAATTATTCTTTTTGTTAGCATGTTTATAAAATTGCTGCGTGTTAATTATTCTGCTTCAACCTGTAGCACTTTAATCAAAATTAAGGCTTTATTTTTAATTTTTTATGAAATTACAAGTTTTTTGTCAAATTTAAAAGTACATAAATTGGGTATTTAAAAAATGTTAAGGAACTTGTATATTTGTGAGAGTTTTAAAAAAAACGATAACCCCTCTGCTACCACACAACAGCCACCAGTGTTAGCAACAGGCTTTTATTCATTTTTCAAAAACCTATTAATTCGTTCGCCAATTTCCTGAATTGTCAAAAGAACAGCTCCATTTTTAATTCGGTTTGCTGCTTCATTGTCGTTCAATTCGTTTTCTTGTCTTTTTGATTGATATTCTTTAGTAACAATTGTTGAGAATGGAATTAGTCCAGTTCTAACATCTAAAATTATTAGTTGAGTTGTTGCGAAAGATTTGATGTCTGATTTTGAAAACAGTTTGTATTTAGAGTATAAATCGCTATTGATAGAATAAATTACAACAATATCCGATTGGGTTCTTACTGCTGCTTCTCTGATACTTGTAAAAGTTGGACTGTTTGATATTAATAAATCTGGAATTTTTGATACTTTTTGAACTCTTTCTGATTGATTGAACTTTGTGGTAAACAGGTCTAAATATTTTTGTTGTGATTTCAAATATTCTTCATCGTTCCAATAATAATTTCTTCTGTTCTGAATACTTTCTAATTTCACCAACGAAACTCTTAAACTGTTAGGTAGCGAATAATTACCATCAAGTATTTTCTGAATGTTTTCTTCTGAAATTGTGGATGTTTTATCGTCAAAAAGTGATTTTGTAATTGGCGATTCTGGTTCATAATATCCTCGTGCTAAAACCCCTTGGGCTGATTGCCCAATTGGTCTATTTACACTACAAGACGACAATGCGATAATTAGAATTAGATAAATTATGTGTTTCATTCGTTTCGTTCTTTGAGTTTGTTGCTAACGTCCAAATATACCGAATTCGGTATATAAGCAACTTGTTATTATTTTTAAGCATAAACATTTAATTTTACTGTTTAAACTATCCTTGTGCTTTTGTTAACTTAATCATCTTTCTTTGTTTTTGAAATTTTTTGTAAATTAAAAAGAATTCTTAAAAACAAGCACTTATAGTTTATAAAAGCTAATTGTACTTTTGGCATTAAAATTAAAAACACAAGATAATCCTTTATTAATGAAAGTCTGTGTCTATTTTTAAGTGGTCTAAAAACTCTCTTTTTGTTACTGATTCTTTAAATTTTCCGCCATATTCAGCGGTTATAGTACTGCTATCAATGTCTTTTATACCTCTAGAATTTACACACAGGTGTTTTGCGTCAATAACACAAGCCACGTTTTCGGTGCCTAAAATTTGTTTCATTGCTTGTACTATTTGCATTGTTAGTCGTTCTTGTACTTGAGGTCTTTTAGAATAATATTCTACAATTCTATTCATTTTTGAAAGCCCAATCACTTTTCCTTCGGATATATAGGCTAAATGTGCCTTACCGATTATTGGAAGTAAGTGATGCTCACAAGTAGAATATACCGCTATATTTTTTTCAATCAGCATTTCTCCGTAGTTATAGCTGTTTTCAAACGTTGAAGGCTTGGGCATGTTTTTAGGGTTTAGACCCATAAATATCTCGTTTACAAAGGATTTTGCTACTCTTATAGGTGTTCCTTTTAGGCTGTCGTCCGTTAAATCCATTCCGATAGTGTGCAAAATATCTTCCACATTTTTTTGAATTATTTTTATTTTTTCTTCATCAGAAATATCAAAAGCATCTTTTCTCAATGGCGTTTTTGACGATGTAGTAAAATGATCGTTTTCTTCTGCTTCTTCGTCTATTTTGCTATTAAATTTAAGCATTTTTTATTTTATTTTAATATTGCAAATTTAAGTATTTAAAGCGTATTTAAGTTTAAAATTATTTTTTTAATTACTTTACTTTTTTAGCTTAATTATAAGATCGGTTAGTGAGTAGTTTGTTTCTTTTCCGCTATTCATATTTTTTAAAGCTATAACTTCATTTTCTATTTTAGGGACTACAAATTCTATCTTTTTATTAGTAGCATACTTCCATTGCTTTTTTTGCTGATTGCTACTCGTAGCAAAATCTGGGTAAAATTCTGATTTGATATAATTTTTACGTAATTCAGCTATTATTTTCATTATTTCTATAATTTTATCTTCATCAAAATTCAAAAATAGCACTTTTACTTTTGGCGTTTCTACTTTTTTAAATAAATTTAATTCTTTTAGCACAAGGTAAATTCTATCTAATCCAAATGAAATTCCAACACCGGACATTCCTTTAAGCCCAAAATCACTTGTCAAATCATCATACCTTCCACCGCCGCCGATTGAACCGACCGGAATTCCT
The DNA here is from genome assembly GCA_963422315.1 of uncultured Polaribacter sp. Taxonomy (GTDB): domain Bacteria; phylum Bacteroidota; class Bacteroidia; order Flavobacteriales; family Flavobacteriaceae; genus Polaribacter. The sequence goes on along the minus strand of OY729423.1, from coordinate 1,388,094 downwards.
TTAGGTGCAGAAACCTCAAAAATAGTTCCAGTATAATAATTTAACCCTCTTGCTAATGTTATATCTATTTCTAAATTAGCAGATTGTAGTGATAATTTAAAAATGGAATTAATTATAAACTTCAACTCATTTATTCCTTCCATGCCTACTTCTGAATGTTGTAATAAATTTTCTAAAGAAGTTATTTTTTTAATATTTGAACCTGAAATATTAAATATAGGTCTTAATTTTTCGACGGTACTTTCTTTAATTCCCTTTGACATCATTTCTTTAAAAACTCCTTCTTCACCTATTTTATATAGCTTATCTATAGTTATACAAAAGTCTATTAATGATTTTTCAAAACCGATAACTTCTGCTATTCCTGTTAATATTTTTCTATTATTTATTTTAATGTTTATGTCTTTTAAACCTAATTGTGCAAATACTGTATCGTACAACATTATAAATTCAACTTCTTGCCACAACGATTTGCATGCAATAGCATCGGCATCGCATTGACAAAATTCTCTATACCTTCCTTTTTGCGGCTTATCGGCTCTCCATACTAGTTGTATTTGATAGCGTTTAAAAGGAAAATTTATTTCATTTTGATGCTGCACGACATACCTCGCAAAAGGCACTGTAAGGTCATATCTCAAAGCTTTTTCAGAAATTTTGGAAATAATTTTTGCACTATTTTTTTCAATTAGATGGCTGTCATCAACTTTTGACATAAAATCACCGGAGTTTAATATTTTAAAAATCAGCTTATCTTCTTGCCCATATTTTCCTATTAAGGTTTTATAATTTTCAAAACTTGGAGTCTCAACAGGCTGAAACCCAAAAAGCTCAAAAGCTGTTCTAATTCTATCAATAATAAAATTACGATTTGCAATTTCTGTTGGTGAAAAATCTCTAGTTCCTTTTGGAGTATTTAGTTTCATAAAAAAATAGTTATACTTATTTTATTGTTTTATAAGGTTTTTTTGCTTTAGCTTATATATTGAGGCGTTTAGCTCAAAGCCGAGCAAAAGTATAATTGAATTGAGCCAAACGAATAACATTAAAATTAACAATGTCCCAATTGAGCCGTATAATTGATTGTACTGCGAAAATTTTAAAACATATATTTTAAATAAAAAGAAAGAAAAAAAAGAAATTATAGTGGTTAATAAAGAACCAATTGAAAAAAATCGAATTTTTTTCCCTTGCGTAGTGCCGTACTTTAGAAGTAATGAAACAACAATAAACACCATCAGTAAAAATAAGGTGTTTTTGCCTAAATTCAGTAAGTCTAAATTGTCGGTATTAAACCAGCTTATTTCGTCTATTTTTACTAATGCAATTTGGTACAAAGCAATTAATGAAATAGTGATTATTAGAAATAGTGAAATTAGTAAAGAGACACATAGAGAAATAAAATAAGTTTTAAAGAAACTTCTAAATTCAGTAACGTGATATGAGTGTTCAAATCCGCCAAAAATAGCGTTTACTCCGTTAGTCATTAAAAAAATAGACATTAAAAAACTAAAAGACAATAATCCTCCGTATTGGTTGTTGAGAATATCCTCTAACACAAGCCTTACCGCTTGAAAAGTATGAGGAGGCAAAACTTTTTCGATAAAAGAAAACAAGCCGTCAGAGAAATTTTCTATTGGAATATAAGGAATTAAAGTTAAAATAAATAAGAAAAAAGGGAAAACCGCCATAAAAAAGCTAAACGAAATTCCTCCTGCTCTAGTGGTTAAAGACCCTTTTATAATCCCAATAATATACAAATTTAATAAATCGTATAAAGACAAACCTTTTAAACCAGGTATTTTAACTCTATCACAATTTTTTTTTAAAGCATTAAAAACCTTTATTATAATTAACCTAAACTTTATATTTTTTACCAAAACTTTAACTTATTAATTCATTTACTTTATAGTTTTTAAACTTAAATCCATATTATAAACAGAATGAGTTAAAGCACCAGAAGAGATATAATCTACTCCACATTCTGCGTAATTCCTTATATTATATTCATCTATGTTACCTGAAGATTCTATTAAACACCTATCCCCTATTAGCTTAACTGCTTTTTCTGTGTCTTTGTAATTAAAATTATCTGCTACTATTCTATATATACCATCGTTAGTTAACACTTCTTTAATGTCATCTAATTTTTTCGTTTCTACTACTATTTTAATGTCTATTTTTTTTTCTGCTAAATATTTTTTTATTTTTATAATTGCAGGTGTTATCCCTCCAGCAAAGTCTATATGATTGTCTTTAACCATTATCATATCATACAAAGCAAACCTATGATTTTCGCCGCCACCTATTTTTACCGCCCACTTTTCTATTGCTCTAATTCCTGGAGTAGTTTTTCTTGTATCTAAAATTTTAGCTTTTGTGCCTTTTAGAAGAGTTACAAAAAAGTTAGTTTTTGTAGCAATAGCACTCATTCTTTGCATTGAATTTAGTACCAAGCGCTCTGCCTTTAAAATAGACTGGCAATTTCCAAAAACATGAAAAACAATATCGTCATTTTTTACCTTATCTCCGTCTTTCATAAATGTTTCTACTTCTAAATTCTTATCTATATAGTTAAAAATTTTCTTCGCAAATTCAACGCCAGCAATAACCCCTTCATCTTTTACTAATAACTTTGCCTTGCCAGTAGCATTAACTGGAATGCAAGACAACGAAGTAAGATCGCCAATACCGACGTCCTCTCTTATCGCATTTGTAATTATCAAATCTAATTCTTTTTCGAACTGGCTTTCTACCGTCATAATTTTAAATAATCTATCAAGCAAAAATAATAACTCAATATGTGTATTTAAAATTTGTTTTAGGTTTCTTTTGTTTAAAAACTTTATAAAACTAAAAACTAAAAACTAATCACTAATCACTAAAAACTAATGTTTCTTTTGTTTATGGAAGTACTCCGCTAAACTACCAATTTAAGTTTTTTAAACTGTATCTTTTTCATATATTTTTTTCAGTTACTGGTAGCGGAGAACAGAATCATTTAATAAATTTTAGGAAATAAGGAAATAAAAAAACCGCATTAAAAATTACTTTCTAAATACGGCTTAATTTTATGGTATTATATAGCTTAATAAGAATTTGCATTAAGCTTTAAACGGAGCAATAGAAACAAACGACTTATTGTTTTTTTTCTTTTTAAAAACTACAACACCGTCAACTTTTGCATGTAAAGTATGGTCTTTTCCCATATATACGTTAGCTCCAGGATTGTGCCTTGTGCCTCTTTGTCTTACAATAATGTTTCCTGCAATTGCTACTTGTCCTCCGAACAATTTTACGCCTAATCGCTTCGATTCTGATTCCCTTCCGTTATTCGAACTTCCTACTCCTTTTTTATGTGCCATTTTACTTTAGTTTATTATTTGTTTTAGGTTTCTTTTGTTTCAAGTTTCTTTTGTTTCTTTTGTTTCAGGTTTCTTTATGACAGGCGTTTTAGCTTTGACTACTTTATTTTCAGACTTTTTTACCTTGTCCGTTTTAGTTTCTGCTTTTACTTTTGGCTTTTTTGCGGCAGGTGTTTTAACTTTAACTTTTTCAACATTGTCCGTTTTAGCTTCTGCCTTTACTTTTGGCTTTTTTGTGGCAGGTGTTTTAACTTTAACTTTTTCAACATTATCCGTTTCAGCTTCTGCTTTTACTTTTGGCTTTTTTGCGGTAGGTGTTTTAACTTTAACTTTTTCAACATTGTCCGTTTTAGTTTCTGCTTTTACTTTTGGCTTTTTTGCGGCAGGTGTTTTAACTTTAACTTTTTCAACATTGTCCGCTTTAGTTTCTGCTTTTACTTTTGGCTTTTTTGTGGCAGGTGTTTTATCTGTTTTGATAGATTCTACCTGGATTTGACTTAAAAATTGTCTATGCCCATTTTTCTTTTTATAACCTTTTCTTCTTTTCTTTTTAAAAATGATTACCTTATCGCCTTTTAAATGGTTAAGAATTTTTGCCGTTACTGAAGCTCCTTCTACAACCGGTGTACCAGTAGTCATTAGCCCTTCATTATCAAGCAAGAGAACGTTGTCAAAAACAACTTTTGAGCCTTTTTCTCCCGTTAGCCTATGAACGTAAGCTTTTTGGTCTTTTACTAATTTGAATTGCTGTCCTGCTATCTCTACTACTGCGTACATAAATTTTTTGCTTTTGAGTGTTTATACCGTAAAATATTTAAAAAAAATTGTTTGCAAATATAAACCTTTTTTACTATATAACAAGTATTTTTTTGATAGTTAAATCTACTAGTTAGGTTTCTTTTGTTTCTTTTGTTTTAGGTTTCTTTTGTTTCTTTTGTTTTAGGTAGTCTCATTAGTTTAAAAACTTTATAAAGCTAAAAACTAATCACTATCGAACTAATCACTAATCACTAAAAAAACTAACCACTATCGAACTAATCACTAATCACTAAAAAAAACTAACCACTAAAAACTAACCTTCCTCGTCAATTTGCCAGTTTCTGTTTCTATCGAAATTATATAAATTCCGCTAGATAAATTTGGTAGGGAAATATCTTTTACGCCAGTAGTAGAAAATGAGCTGTTAATTATTTCCTGACCTAAAATATTATAAATTCTAACAGTAGCATTTCCAGTCGGCAAACCAACAATTCTCAACCTAGAATTATCAGTTTCATAAACGCTAACTTCCGATATTGTTTTGTTATCAAGTACGTTTAAAGCAGCTTGAGTTGTATGAAGATAGAATCTTCCGATGTCATCCGAAGCACTTGTTAGCACTTTATAATTATTCCCATTGTCTAATTTTGTAAAAGTTCCTTCAGTTCTATCTTCTAAAATCACCTCAATAGAAGAAGGAATATTTAATTTCTCAATGCTAAAAGTAATTTCTTTACCAGCACCTGCTTTTACTCCTACTGGAATAATCATACTTCCAATTTCTGCTTTTGGCAAAGATTGAACTTGGTATTTCTTGCCTTTGTCGTCTTTTAATAAATGAGTATAAACATCAAATTTAGTATTTGCACCATTTCCAGTAAACACTTCTCCGTCTCCGCCATTGTCAAAGCCTTTTGTAGCAGCGTCGTAATAAAGAACTCTTGCTTGTCTTTTAGAAGCACCGTCTGTAATTGAAAGTTTTATTTGAGATAAATCTGTTTTTTGGAAAGTTCCGCCAGTGGACTTTATAGCAGAATAATCAAAATCTAAATCACCAGTAGCAGTTGCTTTTGCTTGTACAAAAAAGCCTTGTGTGGGTGCTAATTTAAAGTTCTTCCGTAGATACTATAGTTGTCATAAACTTCATCTTCTTGATCCCAAACCCAAATAGTTTCAGTAACTGCAAGGGGTTTTGTTGCATCGCTATTGTCGTAGTTGTCATCTAGAAAAGGGTTACCGCTATTTATATGAGTAGCATAAGGGTTTCCTATTAAATTAAAACGATTGTTTGAATTGTCTATGGCTATAGAAACATCGCCAGTATTAAAAGAAGTTCCAGTAAAAGAAATATCTCCTGCACTTTCTCTTTTTACAGAATAGCCTTTTCCATTAGTAAAAGTACCACTACCGCCTCCTTGCATATAACTCCAAGTGTCGTTAGTTGTATTATAAGTTGAAATTCCTCTATTACTATTACTAGAGGCAATACTATTTGCAGTAACATAATCATCGTCATAAGTTTCACCAGTAACTGGGCTTGAAACAAGATACCAGTTTGTAGTAGTTAAGATTTCTAATGTAGGTAGCATTATTATTAACATTAAGATTGCCGTCTATTGTTAAAGAAGCACCAGAATTAATTATTATATCTCTTGCACTCTGCATTTGTGCCAACTACCAATTATAGGATCATTAGAAGTTTTTCGGATAACTACATTATCTGAAATAGTAGGCACGGCACCTCCATCCCAGTTGCTAGCAGTTGCCCAGTCGGTGTCTGTTGTACCATTCCAGTAAACATTACAATCGGTACTATAACTCGCTCCTGCATCTTTTTCCCAATTAGGAGGTATAGCAGACACATCGTCTACTTGAATACATGTTAAATTAGTATTAAACATAGCATCAAATGTTGTCATATTAGCATTATTGCCATTTTTTACAATTAAACTTGTTAATTGGTTAATTTCACAATCTAAATAATTCAAAGCAGTATTTTTACTTACATCTAAACTTGTTAATTGGTTAATTTCACAATCTAAATAATTCAAAGCAGTATTTTTACTTACATCGAGACTTGTTAATCTGTTAGAAAAACACCATAAAATAGTCAAAGCAGTATTTTTACTTACATCTAAACTTGTTAATTGGTTATCAAAACAATATAATTCAGTCAAAGCAGTATTTTTACTTACATCTAAACTTGTTAATTGGTTAGTATAACAAGATAAATAAGTCAAAGCAGTATTTTTACTTACATCTAAACTTGTTAATTGGTTAGAATAACAATATAAAATAGTCAAAGCAGTAAAATGTTCAATTCCTTTTAGGTTAGAAATGCTTTGACTAGAAACATCTAAATTAGTAACAGCCTGTATTTCACTATCACTCAATACATCATCATCGGTTGTGTCAATTGCACTTCCTGTGACAATTGCCCTAAAATTAGCGTCAGGGAAATTAATATCATTAATATAAAGACATCTTGTACTATAACTTGCTCCTGCATCTTTTATCCAAAAAACATTAGATGGAACAACACCAGTATCTGTTTGAATACACGTTAAATTAGTATTTGCCGAAGCATTGAAAAATATTATATTAGCATTATTGCCATTTTTTACATCTAATCTTGTTAATTGGTTAATATTACAACGTAATTGAGTCAAAGCAGTATTTTTACTTACATCTAAACTTGGTAATTGGTTAGAAGAGCAATTTAAATCAGTCAAAACAGTATTATTAGTTACATCTAAACTTGGTAATTGGTTAGAATAACACCATAGTGTAGTCAAAGCAGTATTTTTACTTACATCTAAACTTGTTAATTGGTTAGAATAACACCATAGTGTAATCAAAGCAGTATTTTTACTGACATCTAAACTTGTTAATTGGTTAGAATAACAATATAAAATAGTCAAAGCAGTAAAATGTTCAATTCCTGTTAGGTCAGAAATGCTACTACTAGAAACATCTAAACTAGCAACAGCCTGTATTTCACTATCACTCAATACATCATCATTGTCTGTGTCAATTGCACTTCCTGTGACAATTGCCCTAAAATTAGCGTCAGGGAAATTAATATCATTAATATAAAGACATCTTGTACTATAACTTGCTCCTGCATCTTTTGCCCAACTAACACCAGAAGGAACAGTAGTAGCATCTGCTTGAATACAAGTTAAATTAGTATTAAACCTAGCATCAAATGTTGTCATATTAGCATTATTGCCATTTTTTACATCTAATCTTGTTAATTGGTTAGAATGACATAATAAAGTAGTCAAAGCAGTATTTTTACTTACATCTAAACTTGGTAATTGGTTAGTATCACAAAATAAAGTAATCAAAGCAGTATTTTTACTTACATCTAAAATTGGTAATTGGTTAGAATGACATAATAAAGCAATCAAAGCAGTATTTTTACTTACATCTAATCTTGTTAATTGGTTAGTATGACAATTTAAAGAAGTCAAAACAGTATTATTAGTTACATCTAAACTTGCTAATCGGTTAGAATAACATAATAAAGAAATCAAAGCAGTATTTTTACTTACATCTAAACTTGGTAATTTGTTATTATCACAATCTAATTCCTTCAAAGCAGTATTTTTACTGACATCTAAACTTGTTAATTGGTTAGAATAACAATCTAACCTAGTCAAAGCAGTATTTTTACTTATATCTAAACTTGTTAATTTGTTGTTTTGACAATTTAAATAAGTCAAAGCAGTAAAATGTTCAATTCCTGTTAGGTCAGAAATGCTACTACTAGAAACGTCTAAACTAGCAACAGCCTGTATTTCACTATCACTCAATACATCATCATCGGTTGTGTCAATTGTATTTCCTGTGACAATTGCCCTAAAATTAGCGTCAGGGAAGTTAATATCATTAATATAAAGACAATCTTGTACTATAACTTGCTCCTGCATCTTTTGCCCAACTAGCACCAGAAGGAACAGTAGTAGCATCTGCTTGAATACAAGTTAAATTAGTATTAAACCTAGCATCAAATGTTGTCATATTAGCATTATTGCCATTTTTTACATCTAATCTTGTTAATTGGTTAGAATGACATAATAAAGTAGTCAAAGCAGTATTTTTACTTACATCTAAACTTGGTAATTGGTTAGTATCACAAAATAAAGTAATCAAAGCAGTATTTTTACTTACATCTAAACTTGGTAATTGGTTAGAATGACATAATAAAGCAATCAAAGCAGTATTTTTACTTACATCTAAACTTGTTAATTGGTTAGTATGACAATTTAAAGAAGTCAAAACAGTATTATTAGTTACATCTAAACTTGCTAATCGGTTAGAATAACATAATAAAGAAATCAAAGCAGTATTTTTACTTACATCTAAACTTGGTAATTTGTTATTATCACAATCTAATTCCTTCAAAGCAGTATTTTTACTGACATCTAAACTTGTTAAGCTGTTAGAATAACAATCTAATTCCTTCAAAGCAGTATTTTTACTTACATCTAAACTTGTTAAGCTGTTAGAATAACAATCTAACCTAGTCAAAGCAGTAAAATGTTCAATTCCTGTTAGGTCAGAAATGCTACTACTAGAAACATCTAAACTAGCAACAGCCTGTATTTCACTATCACTCAATACATCATCATTGTCTGTGTCAATTGCACTTCCTGTGACAATTGCCATAAAATTAGCGTCAGGGAAATTAATATCATTAATAGCAACTTGTCCCATCAAGCAAGTAGCGTAAATCATAAAAACCGAAGTAATAAAAATATTTCTCATAGTATAAAAATTTAAGTGTTTAATATAGTATTGTTAATTGTTTTAAATAATTTTGCAAATATACATTAAATTAAATTTTAAAAAAAAATTAATAGCCTCGTCAAAAAAAAAATTCTTGGTCTTTGTAATTAGTAGCTACTACTTCTAAAATTGTAATTATACTTTAAAAAACTTTGTAAAGCTAAAAACTAACCTTCCTCGTCAATTTACCAGTTTCTGTTTCTATCGAAATTATATAAATTCCGCTAGATAAATTTGGTAGGGAAATATCTTTTACGCCAGTAGTAGAAAATGAGCTGTTAATTATTTCTTTGCCTAAAATATTATAAATTCTAACAGTAGCATCTCCAATCGGCAAGCCAACAACTCTCAATCTAGAATTATCAGTTTCATAAACGCTAACTTCCGATATTGTTTTGTTATCAAGTATGTTTAAAGCAGCTTGAGTTGTATGAAGATAAAACCTTCCAATATCATCCGAAGCACTTGTTAGCACTTTATAATTATTCCCATTGTCTAATTTTGTAAAAGTTCCTTTAGTTCTATCTTCTAAAATCACCTCAATAGAAGAAGGAATATTTAATTTCTCAATGCTAAAAGTAATTTCTTTACCAGCACCTGCTTTTACTCCTACTGGAATAATCATACTTCCAATTTCTGCTTTTGGCAAAGATTGAACTTGGTATTTCTTGCCTTTGTCATCTTTTAATAAATGAGTATAAACATCAAATTTACTGGGTACTCCACCGCCAAAAGCCTCTCCGTCTCCGCCATTGTCAAAGCCTTTTGTAGCAGCGTCGTAATAAAGAACTCTTGCTTGTCTTTTAGAAGCACCGTCTGTAATTGAAAGTTTTATTTGAGACAAATCTGTCTTTTGGAAAGTTCCGCCACTGGACTTTATAGCAGAATAATCAAAAGTTAAATTGCCAGTAGCCGTTGTTTTTACTTTTGCAAAAAAGCCTTGAGTTGGGGCTAATTTAAAGTTCATGGTAGACACTTTAGTTTCATAAGCACCCATATTTTGATCCCAAACCCAGATAGTTTCATCTTCAAGTTTTGCAGTATTGCTTGTTAGAAAAGGGTTACTATTTATATGAGTAGCATAAGGATTTCCTATTAAATTAAAACGATTGTTTGAATTGTCTATGGCTATAGAAACATCACCAGTATTAAAAGAAGTTCCAGTAAAAGAAATATCTCCTGCACTTTCTCTTTTTACAGAATAGCCTTTTCCTTTGGCAAAAGTACCACTACCGCCTCCTTGCATATAACTCCAAGTGTCGTTAGTTGTATTATAAGTCGCAATTCCTCTATTACTATTACTAGAGGCAATACTATTTGCAGTAACATAATCATCGTCATAAGTTTCACCAGTAACTGGGCTTGAAACAAGATACCAGTTTGTAGTAGTTAGATTTCTAATGTAGGTAGCATTATTATTAACATTAAGATTGCCGTCTATTGTTAAAGAAGCACCAGAATTAATTATTATATCTCTTGCTTCTGCATTTGTGCCAACACCAATTATAGGATCATTAGAAGTTACCGGAATTGTTACATGATCTTGTGCGGTTGGAACAGCGTTTTCGCTCCAGTTACCGACCGTTGCCCAGTCAGTGTCTGTGCCTGTCCATACAACGTAATTACAATCTGTACTATAACTTGCTCCTGAAGGTTTTGTCCAACCAGAAGGCACAGATGCAACAGTAGTAGCGTCTGCTTGAATACATGTTAAATTAGTATTAAACCTAGCATCAAATGTTGTCATATTAGCATTATTGCCATTTTTTACATCTAATCTTGTTAATTGGTTAGAATAACATAATAAAGTAGTCAAAGCAGTATTATTACTTACATCTAAACTTGGTAATTTGTTATTATCACAATATAATCTAGTCAAAGCAGTATTTTTACTTACATCTAAACTTGGTAATTTGTTATTATCACAATATAATCTAGTCAAAGCAGTATTTTTACTTACATCTAAACTTGGTAATTTGTTATTATCACAATATAATCTAGTCAAAGCAGTATTATTACTTACATCTAAACTTGTTAATTGGTTAGAATAACAGTATAATCTAGTCAAAGCAGTATTATTACTTACATCTAAACTTGTTAATTGGTTAATTCCACAATCTAAATAAGTCAAAGCAGTATTTTTACTTACATCTAAACTTGTTAATTGGTTAGTATTACAAAATAAAGTAATCAAAGCAGTATTTTTACTTACATCTAAACTTGTTAATTTGTTAGAATAACACCATAGTGTAGTCAAAGCAGTATTTTTACTTACATCTAAACTTGGTAATTGGTTACTATAACAATATAATTGAGTCAAAGCAGTAAAATATTCAATTCCTTTTAGGTCAGAAATGGTTTCACCAGAGACGTCTAAACTAGTAACAGCCTGTATTTCACTATCACTCAATACATCATCATCGGTTGTGTCAATTGCACTTCCTGTGACAATTGCCCTAAAATTAGCGTCAGGGAAATTAATATCATTAATATAAAGACATCTTGTACTATAACTTGCTCCTGCATCTTTTGTCCAATTAGCACCAGAAGGAACAGTAGTAGCATCTACTTGAATACAAGTTAAATTAGTATTAGACGTAGCATTGAATGTTGTTAGTATATTATTTAGACCATTTTTTACATTTAAACTTGTTAATTGGTTAATTCCACAATCTAAATAAGTCAAAGCAGTATTTTTACTTACATCTAAACTTGTTAATTGGTTAGTATTACAATCTAAATAAGTCAAAGCAGTATTTTTACTTACATCTAAACTTGTTAATTGGTTAGTATTACAAAATAAAGTAATCAAAGCAGTATTTTTACTTACATCTAAACTTGTTAATTGGTTAGAATAACAGTATAATCTAGTCAAAGCAGTATTATTACTTACATCTAAACTTGTTAATTGGTTAATTCCACAATCTAAAAAAGTCAAAGCAGTATTTTTACTTACATCTAAACTTGTTAATTGGTTAGTATTACAAAATAAAGTAATCAAAGCAGTATTTTTACTTACATCTAAACTTGTTAATTGGTTATTACTACAATTTAATCCAGTCAAAGCAGTAAAATGTTCAATTCCTTTGAGGTTAGAAATGCTTTGACTAGAAACATCTAAACTAGCAACAGCCTGTATTTCACTATCACTCAATACATCATCATCGGTTGTGTCAATTGCACTTCCTGTGACAATTGCCCTAAAATTAGCGTCAGGGAAATTAATATCATTAATATAAAGACATCTTGTACTATAACTTGCTCCTGCATCTTTTGTCCAATTAGCACCAGAAGGAACAGTAGTAGCATCTACTTGAATACATGTTAAATTAGTATTAGACGTAGCATTGAATGTTGTTAGTTTGGTATTCTGACCATTTTTTACATCCAAACTTGTTAATTGGTTATCAAAACACTCTAGTCTAGTTAAAGCAGTATTTTTACTTACATCTAAACTTGTTAATTGGTTATCATCACACTCTAGTCTAGTTAAAGCAGTAAAATATTCAATTCCTGTTAGGTCAGAAATGCTACTACTAGAAACATCCAAACTAGCAACAGCCTGTATTTCACTATCACTCAATACATCATCATCGGTTGTGTCAATTGTATTTCCTGTGACAATTGCCCTAAAATTAGCGTCAGGGAAGTTAATATCATTAATATAAAGACATCTTGTACTATAACTTGCTCCTGCATCTTTTGCCCAACTAGCACCAGAAGGAACAGTAGTAGCATCTGCTTGAATACAAGTTAAATTAGTATTAAACCTAGCATCAAATGTTGTCATATTAGCATTATTGCCATTTTTTACATCTAATCTTGTTAATTGGTTAGAATGACATAATAAAGTAGTCAAAGCAGTATTTTTACTTACATCTAAACTTGGTAATTGGTTAGTATCACAAAATAAAGTAATCAAAGCAGTATTTTTACTTACATCTAAACTTGGTAATTGGTTAGAATGACATAATAAAGCAATCAAAGCAGTATTTTTACTTACATCTAAACTTGTTAATTGGTTAGTATGACAATTTAAAGAAGTCAAAACAGTATTATTAGTTACATCTAAACTTGCTAATCGGTTAGAATAACATAATAAAGTAATCAAAGCAGTATTTTTACTTACATCTAAACTTGGTAATTTGTTATTATCACAATCTAATTCCTTCAAAGCAGTATTTTTACTTACATCTAAACTTGTTAAGCTGTTAGAATAACAATCTAATTCCTTCAAAGCAGTATTTTTACTTACATCTAAACTTGTTAAGCTGTTAGAATAACAATCTAACCTAGTCAAAGCAGTAAAATGTTCAATTCCTGTTAGGTCAGAAATGCTACTACTAGAAACATCTAAACTAGCAACAGCCTGTATTTCACTATCACTCAATACATCATCATTGTCTGTGTCAATTGCACTTCCTGTGACAATTGCCATAAAATTAGCGTCAGGGAAATTAATATCATTAATAGCAACTTGTCCCATCAAGCAAGTAGCGTAAATCATAAAAACCGAAGTAATAAAAATATTTCTCATAGTATAAAAATCTAAGTGTTTAATATAGTATTGTTAATTGTTTTAAATAATTTTGCAAATATACATTAAATTAAATTTTAAAAAAAAATTAATAGCCTCGTCAAAAAAACTTTCTTGGTCTTTGTAATTAGTAGCTACTACTTCTAAAAATCATAATTATACTTTTTAAAAAAAACTTGTATTTTCTATATAAACCAAGTGTTTTTTGATATAAAACAATTTTAAAATTAATACTCCCTTGTCCGATTCAAGACCGTTGCAAAAAAGAAATCATCTAACAGCTTAAATTTATTTGGCAGATTTAACCAAACTAAAAACGATAGTAATATGAAGGTGAAAGCTGTTACACGTATTCTAAAAGCTAAATTTTCTTTGCCAGTTGTAGTTCTTTTTTTTAAAGTAGTTTAAAATAAGCTCACAAACACCTTATAAACAAAGAGATTTAGACGTTTTTGTGTTTTTAATTATTACTAATAATTAAGCAAAAATTACTAATAATTAAGCAAAAATTACTATTGACTTAACAAATATTACTATTGACTTAACAAATATTACTATTGACTTAACAAATATTACTACTGACTTAACAAATATTACTACTGACTTAACAAAAACTACTATTGACTTAACAAAAACTACTATTGACTTAACAAAATTACTACTGACTTAACAAATATTACTATTGACTTAACAAATATTACTACTGACTTAACAAATATTACTACTGACTTAACAAAAACTACTAATAACTAAGTAAAAATTACTAATGACTTAACAAATATTACTAATAACTAAGTAAAAATTACTAATAATCTTAAACACAAATCCCTTTGAGCTTAAACGCAAAAGATTTTACTTTAAAAGCTATTTATAATCGAAAATTAATTGTTGCAAAACATCTAACAATGAATTTTGTTTTTTTAAAGTTTTGCTTTGCAACGGTCTTGATTCTATAATATAGAATGAATCATTTTATACATCAAACCTTGCTTATCTCAAGTGCCGAGTTTGTCTATATAAATTATTTTTTGAGTCCGCTCCGATAAGTCAAATATTGGCAATTGTCTATTAAATTAGAAACTGAAAATTCCGAAGGGGTGAAAAGATTATAGAAAAAATTATCAAGCAACCACAACCCAACCCCGAAGGGATGAAAAGATTATAGAAAAAATGATCAAACAACCACAACCCAACCCCAAAGGGGTGAGTTGAATATAACGAAAAATATTTGTTTGAATGGACGGATTAATTTTAACACCCCTATGGGGTTTATTAAACTTTTGGGTTGCATTAAGCTATAATTTTTTCATCCCTTCGGGATTAAAGAGGAAAACCCCAATAACGAATCACAGAAACTATTTGTTTGAATGGACGGATTAATTTTAACACCCCTATGGGGTTTATTAAACTTTTGATTTGCATTAAGCTATAATTTTTTCATCCCTTTGGGATTAAAGAAGAATACCTTGATTTTCTTCAAAAATTTAAAATTGAATATAACGAAAAATATTTGTTTGAATGGACGGATTAATTTTAACACCCCTATGGGGTTTATTAAACTTTTGGGTTGCATTAAGCTATAATTTTTTCATCCCTTCGGAATTAAAGAAGAATACCTTGGTTTTCTTCAAAAATTTAAAATCGAATATAACGAAAAATATTTGTTTGAATGGACAGATTAATTTTAACACCCCTATGGGGTTTATTAAACTTTTGATTTGCATTAAGCTATAATTTTTTCATCCCTTTGGGATTAAAGAAGAATACCTTGATTTTCTTCAAAAATTTAAAATTGAATATAACGAAAAATATTTGTTTGAATGGACGGATTAATTTTAACACCCCTATGGGGTTTATTAAACTTTTGGTTTGCATTAAGCTATAATTTTTTCATCCCTTTGGGATTAAAGAAGAATACCTTGATTTTCTTCAAAAATTTAAATTTGAATATAACGAAAAATATTTGTTTGAATGGACGGATTAATTTTAACACCCCTTATGGGGTTTATTAAACTTTTGATTTGCATTAAGCTATAATTTTTTCATCCCTTCGGGATTAAAGAAGAATACCTTGATTTTCTTCAAAAATTTAAAATTGAATGTAACGAAAAATATTTGTTTGAATGGACGGATTAATTTTAACACCCCTATGGGGTTTATTAAACTTTTGGGTTGCATTAAGCTATAATTTTTTCATCCCTTCGGAATTAAAGAAGAATACCTTGGTTTTCTTCAAAAATTTAAAATCGAATATAACGAAAAATATTTGTTTGAATGGACAGATTAATTTTAACACCCCTTATGGGGTTTATTAAACTTTTGATTTGCATTAAGCTATAATTTTTTCATCCCTTTGGGATTAAAGAAGAATACCTTGATTTTCTTCAAAAATTTAAAATTGAATATAACGAAAAATATTTGTTTGAATGGACGGATTAATTTTAACACCCCTATGGGGTTTATTAAACTTTTGGGTTGCATTAAGCTATAATTTTTTCATCCCTTTGGGATTAAAGAAGAAAACCCCAATAACGAATCACAGAAACTATTTGTTTGAATGGACGGATTAATTTTAACACCCCTATGGGGTTTATTAAACTTTTGGTTTGCATTAAGCTATAATTTTTTCATCCCTTCGGGATTAAAGAGGAAAACCCCAATAACGAATCACAGAAACTATGCACTATTTTTAAATTTTTTTAATTCTTAAAAATGACAAAAAACACTTTTCGGAGTGGATTCATTTTTTAAATTTGTAAGTTAAAAAAGTTACTTAATTCTACTTGAATCTCTGCCAAATTTACTTTTACTGTATATTTTGATAAAAATGTAATTAAAATGATTAGATTTGTAAAGAACTAATTAATATTAGAAAACAAGTATGTCGCTAATTACTCTAACAACTGATTTTGGGACGAAAGACCACTTTATAGGTGCTGTTAAAGGAGCAATTTATTCTGAGCTTTCGGATGCAAAAATTATAGACATTACCCATCATATATGTCCTTTTAATATTACAGAAACTACCTATATTTTAAAAAACTCTTATAAAAGTTTTCCCAATGGAACTATACATATAATTGGGGTAGATTCAGAGTTAAGTGAAAAAAACAAACATATTGCGATAGAATTAGACAATCATTATTTTGTTTGTCCAGATAATGGTATAATTTCTATGATTGCTTCCGAAATTAAACCTACTCGCATTGTAGAAATTACGATTCACAATAGAGTAGAAAGCAGTTTTCCTGTTTTAGATGTTTTTGTACAAGTAGCTTGTTTTATTGCGAGGGGCGGTAATTTAACGGTTGTGGGAAAGGAAATAACAGAGTACAAAAAGCTTATAGAAATTCAACCAGAAGTTAGCCAAGCGCAAAATAAAATCATCGGAGGTGTAATATATATTGATAATTACGGTAATATAATTACTAATATTAGTAAAAAAATGTTTAAAGAAGTTGGAAAAGGTCGTCAATTTAAAGCTACTATAAGGAGCTATAGTTTTACCAAAATTTATACTAAGTACAACGAAGTTGAAAGCAAGGCTAATAACAGTAATGTTAAATACGATGGAAGTAAATTGGCAATTTTTAACTCCGCTGGGTATTTAGAAATTGCTATTTATAGAAGTAATTTAAACACCGTTGGCGGAGCTTCTACATTGTTAGGCTTAGAATATAGAGACCCAATTACCATAGAATTTTATAAAGATTCTACGCTAGAATCAACACCGCTATCGTAAAGTAAATCCTAAAAACTTTGTGCTAATCACTAATCACTAATAACTGTGGTCTCATAAAATAAGTTTACATAAAGTTTAGTTGAAAACTTTAGATTAAATAGTAAATTTATGAAAAACATAAAAACGAGACGTGTGTTTAGTCCAGAATTTAAGAAAGAAAAAGTAGCTTTAATTGAGCAAGGGAAATTACGTGTTTCTGAAGTTTGCAAAGTTTATCAGGTTAGTGGTTCTGCGGTTCGCAAATGGTTAGTGAAGTACGGCAAGCTTCCAAAAACAGAGCGATTAGTTGTAGAGAAAACAAGTGAAGAGAAAAAAAATGTAGAGTTATTAAAAAAGATAGCCGAACTAGAACGTGTTATCGGTCAGCAACAATTACAACTTATTTACAAAGAGTCAGTTATCCAGTGTGCTAGCGAATATTTAGGCGATGATTGGGATAAAAACTTAATTAATGGACTCGTTTTAGATGATATAAATCAAGTAATAGCAGGAGATATTACCTATTTTATTTTAAAAGAGGAAACCTATTATATTTTTACTTTGAAGGATATGTACAGCAAACGAATCGTTGGTTTGTATGGCAGTGATACGATGCTTTCTTTAAATGCTATAAAAACGCTTGGACAAGTTGTAAAGTTGCGAGGGTCAAATATTAACGAGTGTATTCACCATAGCGATGCAGGGTCTCAATACAAATCTACTGCTTATAAGAATAAATTAAGAAAACATCAATTGGTGATGAGTATAGCAGATAATTGCTTACAAAACGGAATGGCGGAACAGCTTAATGGAGTGCTAAAAAACAGTTATTTATTCAAAGATATTAAAAATGTAAATCATCTCAACAAGAAGCTAAAAGAAGTAAAACGATTACTAAATTATGAGAGACCCATAGAAGCTTTAGGGTATAGAACTCCAGTAGAGTTTGAAAAATGGATAGAAAATATAGCAAGTAAACCAAAGATAAAATTATATGATTTTACAAAACAAGAAACACCCTGTATGGGGGACTTTAAAAAGGCATAAGGCAACAAAAAAAGTTTATTTTTCTAAACTGAAAAAAAGCAGTAAATTTGAATGAACAAATTACTGCTTAAAATCAACTTTTTAGCTGGTCAAATGATATTCCTGGATGCTTTAAGTCCCCACAAAAAACATCTTCCGCTTCCTCATTGACAAGACAAAAGAAAACAAATAAATGGAAATATTAAAATTAGGTTATTAACAATAAGGCTTGAAAACTAAACTTTACGTAAACCATATTTATGAGAGGACAAAATTATATTTACCAATAACATCCACCCTCAATACTTTTTGCGTTTTTTGGAGTATCTTCTTTAGAAGGAAACACAAAGTGTTCGTTAATTATATTATTAAAATTTTCATTTTCTAACCATCTTTTGCCTTTTATACCAAATAATATTTGGGTTGCTCCTCCTAAAAGGATAGATTTTTTTCCAATTCTCTTTACATGGGCTGCTAAAGGAAAGTCGTATGCACCACAGCCAATAATCGCAATATCAAAATCTTTTTTATCAATCTCACCTTTCATATAATCTAAAGCGTCAAACCAAGACTTAAAACGAGATTTTTCTCCTGCAATAGTTTGTACAGCTTTTATAGTCTGTAAACTTTTAAACAACGGAAGAATATTTTTATCTTTAAACAGCTTTTCTCTATTATTATGATATTGCATTTCTATGGTGCTATCAAAAGGATGTACAACTAATACTTTTTTTCCTTTTAAAACTTTAGTCCAAGGGTTTTTCCAATAATAAGGTTCTAATATTCGTGGTGGTACTATTGTGCTATTTTTTAAATACCTTGACAAAAACCTTTCTCCGTTTTTCCAATCCCCTAAAATGTCAACCAGTTTAGTGTCCTCTAACATCATTTTGCTAAACCGTTTTACCTCTTCATTATTGATGCTAAAAAAAACCCGAATTATTACTGGCTTTTCGAAAGATATATTTCTTAAATGGCCATAATAAAAAAGGATATTTTCCGTATAGAACACATTTTAATTCAATACTTCCAAGCCTTGCAATCATACAAGGAGAATCTTTGCTCAAAACATTAGCCATTAAGCCATCGTAATTTTTCATAAACTCAAAATTTTATTTTTACTTTATTATTTAACGTATGTTAAGTTTCAAAAGGGGTACTGTTTTTTTAACACGATTGTTTTTGCTTTACAAAAATAAGGGTAAGTTTTTTAATTTTGGTAACTTTTATTTCTTTAAATCCGCAATTAAATTTAGCTTTTATATTTTAAACACCTATCAATAAGACATTTAAATGTATGCAGGACTTAATTTTTCTTTACTTATTTAGGTGAATATTTAAAAATATAAATTGAAAGGTAAATTTATCTTTGGGAATATTACCTTGACCTAGGAAACAATTCTTTCATGTGTTTATAATTTTGCAACTAACTAAAAAACAATAGTTTACAAAATTTATAATCATTCCGCTGTGTGTCTAAAAATTAGTTATGAATGTTTCATAATAATGTATAAAAAAAGAGTTCTACATTCTCGTATGTCCAAGCTCCGTTATTAATTTTATATCTGAACCAAAATACAAATATTATTAAAAAAACAAAGTTTAAAAAACTCATTATCTTAATATCTTTAATTTTAAATGTGCTATAAAAAAAATAAAAAGATAAAGGAAAAAAGAAATAAGTATAAAAACTAAATCTCACTGTGATATCTATATTATTATAATTAACTACAATAAAAGTAACTAAAAAAAGTGCAATATAAAATAATCTTTTTGTTTTTAAGCTACGTATGGCTTTATTTTTAAAAATTCCAAAGTAAAATAATATCAATATAATAATACTAACTACATAGATTAAAGGTTCTACTTTGCTTAAAGCATCTTTAGTACCTATTTTTATAAAGCGGTTTACAGGGTCGTTAATAACTGGAATATTCGATAAAAATGATGAGTATAAAGTTACTAAATAAAATATTGCTAAAGCACTAACAAAAAAAAGCAACCCTTTTGTAAAAGAAATTTTTTTATTTAATACAGGTGCGAGTAGTATTCCAAACAAAAATGATGACGAATGAACAAGAATAGCTATAATAAAATATGGTAAACTTTTCACGTTTCCTTCAAAAGTGTTCTTTACAATAAAAACTATTATAAACGAGGATGCTAAAAATTGACGCATTAAATGCGATGAAATAGAAAAAATATTTGGGAATAAAATAAAAATAATAATTGCTAAAAAATAAGATTGTATTCCTAATTTTAAATTTTGGTCTAAAATTCTAATGGAATACAACACCAAAAAATAGGATATTCCTGTAAAAAATATTAAGAACAAGTTAAAATTTCCTTGAAATAAATAATAAGATATATAAGTAAATAAAAAATATAAATACTCTTTGCCTTCACCTATTACATATAGATAGTCTAACAGATTATATTTTTGTGAAACGTTAAAATAATGTAAATAATTAACTAAATCACTTTCTATTGTTTTTAGAGTATTTAAATAGCCAAAGCATAAACTAATTACAAAGAATAATATTTTTGAGTAAAATGAATTATTATAATTTTCTTTTAAAAGATACGTAGATATTACTATACATAAAAATGGAGATATAAATAGTATTAATGATAGTAAAAAAAATAATCCCATAAAATTGTATATCTTTTTAATAAATCTTTACTAATGTTGTAAAAACCTACTGGTATTAAAAAAAAATTGTAACACTTACTATTAAATTTTTAAAGTTGAAGCCTTACAAACTTCTTTTTATTTTTGATTGCAAAAGTACAATTTTTTATAGAGGTAGCAAATCTGCTTTTATTGGTTTTTCGAAAGAATAAATTAGTTCAAACTGAAAGCGGTATAAGGACAACGCAAACTCTTGTTTCTTAAAAATAATAAGTATTAAATTAATCGAATGCTAAAAATTTTAAAAACAATTTACAATCATTTGTGCAACTTTAATTGATTCAACACCTTGAGTTAAAGTTACTATGGGTTTGGTATTGTTTTTAATTGACTTTGCAAATGCTTCTAATTCGTCCGAAATAGCATTATTGTCTTCAATTTTAGGTTTTTCAAAATAGATTTGTCTTTTAACGCCTTCAGCGTTTTGTAGAACCATTGCAAAATCATCTGATTTTTCTGTTATATCTTTCATTTTAACAACTTCTGTTTTTTTCTCTAAAAAGTCTATAGAAACATAAGCATCTTTTAAAAAAAATCTAGATTTTCTCATGTTTTTCATAGATATTCTACTAGCGGTTAAGTTTGCTACACATCCATTTTCAAATTCTATTCTTGCGTTAGCTATATCTGGAGTTTTAGAAATAACTGAAACCCCATTTGCATATACATTTTTTATTTTTGAATTTACGACAGAAAGAATAATATCTATATCGTGAATCATCAAATCTAATACCACTGTTACGTCAGTTCCTCTAGGGTTAAATTCTGCTAACCGATGTGATTCTATAAACATCGGATTTTTAAGCATCTCTTTAACTGTAGTAAATGCAGGATTAAACCGCTCTACATGACCTACTTGACCTAAAACATTAAATTTTTTTGCTAATTTTTTTATAGATTCGGCTTCTGCAACGTTATTACTTATAGGCTTTTCAATAAAAATATGACGACCTTTTTCTATTGCAATCTTTGCACATTCGTAATGAGACAAGGTAGGTGTAACTATATTTACAACTTCTACATTATCTACAAGCTCTGCAACACTACCGAAACAATTATAGCCAAATTCTTTAATAAGCTTTTTTGTATTCTCTAAAGAAGGGTCATAAAAGCCTATTAAATTATAATTAGAAGACTTTTGCAATAATTCTAAATGAATTTTTCCTAAATGCCCAGCCCCCAAAACTCCAACTTTCAACATAAACGGTGTTTTTATTATTCAACCCTTGTCCAATAAGCGGTTCTACCAATTATAGAAAATCCAATATAACCTCTAATTTTTATCTTATTTCTAGATTCTAATTTTATATAGCACTTATAAAGTTTTCCATTTTTTGGGTCTAAAATTCTACCTCCAGACCATTCGTCTTTGTTTTTTTCTAAACCCGTAAGAATATTTAAGCCTAAAATAGGTTTGTCCTTGTTTTCTCCTTTACATTTATCACAAACTGCCCCCTGCCTTTCAACATTCAATATTTCAACAACCTTTGCGAAAGCTTTGCCGTCCTTTCTATAAATTTCGATAACCGAATCTTTTTTGCCAGTTTTCTTATTAGTCGAATACCATTTTCCAAAAATTGTTTGAGAATTTAAAGCAAAACTTAACATTAAAGCAGTTATAAAAAGCATTTTTCTCATAGCTATTGTTTTTTAAATTTATGTTATTTCCAGTTTCCTTGCACTCTTAATACTTGCTCTATTACATCTCTTACACAACCTTCTCCACCTTTTTTGTGCGAAATATATTTTGAAATTTTCTGAATCTCTGGAACTGCATCACTCGGACAACAAGGCAAACCTGCTAATTTCATTACAGGATAGTCCGGTAAATCGTCCCCCATATACAAAATGTTTTTTAGGTCTAATTTATATTTATTTAAAAAATCATCAAATGCAACTTGCTTGTCATGGGCTTCTAAATAAACATCTTTAACCCCCAAGTCTTCTAATCTACTTTTTACGGATTGACTTTTTCCCCCAGTAATTACACACACGCGATGCCCTTTGTCAATCGCTGTTTTTACTGCATAACCGTCTTTAACACACATGTCTCTAACTAATTCCCCACTTGGCATAACTGTAACTAAACCGTTTGTAAAAACACCATCAATGTCAAAAACTAAAGTTGTAATATTTGGTAATAACTTTTTATAGTTAATTCTCATTTTAAAATAATTTTATTAAGGCTTCGGATATATTTTTAAATTATCAAAAGCTGTAAAGTTAAGAGATTTTTTATTGAAGATAGTATGTTAATTTGTAAATTAGCCAAAAAATTAGTAGAACACAAATTTATTATATAATAATTATAACCAATCACTGCAAATGAAATTAGATATATTAGTCTTTGGAGCACATCCAGATGATGTAGAAATAGGATGCGGAGGAACTATTTTAAAAGAAATTTCTTTAGGAAAAAAAGTAGGAATTATAGATTTAACAAAAGGAGAATTAGGTACTAGAGGCTCTAGTAAAATACGAAGCGAAGAGGTTAAAAAGGCATCTAAAATATTAGGAGTTTCTGTAAGAGAAAACTTGCAGTTTGAAGATGGTTTTTTTATGAACGACAAAACGCATCAATTAGAAATTGTAAAAATAATTCGCAAATACAAGCCTAACATCGTTTTATGTAATGCAGTGGACGACAGACATATAGATCACCCTAAAGGTAGTAAATTAGTTTCGGATTCTTGTTTTTTAAGCGGTTTATCAAAAATTGAAACCAAAATTGAAGGAAGGCTACAAGAAAACTGGAGACCTAAAAACGTATTTCACTATATACAATGGAAAAATATAGACCCTGATTTTGTAGTTAATATTTCAGGTTTTATGAAAGCAAAGTTGAAATCTGTGTTTGCTTATTCATCTCAATTTTATGACCCAAAAAGCAAAGCACCAAAAACTCCAATTTCAAGTAAAAATTTTGCAGAAAGTATAGAATATAGAGCTAAAGACTTTGGAAGACTAATTGGAGTAGAGTTTGCAGAAGGCTTTACATCAGAGCGTTACATAGCAATTGAAAGTTTAGACATGTTAATTTAACTTTTGCTGTTTAGCTACTAATACAAACAATCTTTAAGCTAAATAACTAAAAACAAGTGGTTTAAAATTATGCGAAAGCTAAAACATAGTTCAAATAGAAACAGAAGCAGGAATATTAGCAAGAAAAATTAATTTCCAGTAGAGACGCAAAATTTTACTTCTCCACAAAAAATTTTAAATTTTAAATATTGCGTTTTAAATTTTTTTTATATATAATTTATGCTTACTATTGTAGAATTTTAGAATAATAATGAGCAAAGTAAAATTTAAAATAGAAATTCCGATTCAAGCATCGCCTAGTATGCTTTATCAATATATTTCAACACCTTCAAATTTTCAAGAATGGTTTGCAGATAAAGTTAATTCTAACAACAAAATATTTAGTTTTATTTGGAATGGAAGTGAAGAAAAGGCGTTATTACTTTTAAAAAAACACGAAGAAAGAGTTCGTTTCCAGTGGTTAGAAGACAGCCAAGACCAGGACGTTTATTTTGAATTTAGAATACAAACTGATTCGTTGACTAAAGATGTTTCGTTGATTATCACAGACTTTGCAAACGAAGACGAAATAGAGGAATCTAAACAATTATGGGAAAGTCAAATAGAAAGTCTAAAGCACACTATTGGAGCCTAATTTAGGTATTTATTTTAAAAACAATCCTCAAATCTTTAAGTTTAATTATTTACAAATTATTTATGAGTATTATTAACTATAATGGAGAGCTACTTCATTCAGAAAAGGTAGGGCTAGATATAGAAAACCGAGCTTTTAAATATGGCGATTCTGTATTTGAAACGATAAAAGTAATCGGCGATAAGATAATTTTTTTAGAAGATCATTATTTTAGACTAATGGCTTCTATGAGGATGTTGCGTATGAAAATTCCTATGAAGCTTACTTTAGATTTTTTAAAAAATGATATATTAAAAACTATTAAAGAACAAGAAAAATCATTTTCTTATAGAGTTCGCCTTACAATTTTTAGAAAAAAAAGCGGTCTTTATGCGCCACTTACCAATGAAATAGACTATATAATTGAAGTAAAAAAACTAAATTATACTATAAAAAGCACTTATATATTAGATGTTTACAAAGATTTTTATAATTATTCGGGGCTTTTATCTACCATAAAAACGAACAACAAAATTCTAAACGTGTTAGCGGGTATTTTTAAAAATGAAAACAATTTTGACAATTGCGTTTTGCTAAATGAAAACAAAAATATTGTTGAAGTTATTAACGGAAATATTTTTTTAGTTAAAAACAATATTATAAAAACTCCTGCCTTAAAAGAGGGCTGCGTAAGAGGTGTTGTTCGAAAAAAAATTATTGAAATGCTTACCAAAAGCAACACTTATGAGATAGAGGAAACTTCTATGTCTTCTTTTGAACTACAAAAATCTGATGAGGTTTTTATTACTAATTCAATTATTGGAGTGCAACCAGTAACAAGTTATAAAAAGAAAACTTTTGTAACTGAAGTTAGCAACAAAATATCTAATAGTTTGAAATTACTCCAAGCAACATCTGATTGATTCCAAATTGAATAACTTATAACAAACTTAATCTTTCTCTTTCTCAAATATTTTGAAAAATTATCAATAAAAAAAACTCTCTTTATTTATAAAGAGAGTTTTAACACATCATAAAGCTAAAATAAATTTTAGTTTATAGAGTCACTTAATGCTGCTCCTGCTTTAAATTTAGCAACATTTTTAGCAGGAATGTCAATCGGTTTCCCAGTTTGTGGATTCCTACCAGATCTAGCCGCCCTTTTAGATACCGAAAAAGTACCAAAACCAACTAAAGCAACTTTTTGATCGCTTTTTAAAGCTGAAGTCACGTTAGAAGTAAAAGACTCAAGAGCCATTTTTGCAACTACTTTAGAAATTCCTGCGTCAGCTGCCATTACATCAATTAAATTTGACTTGTTCATAATATAAAAAATTTTAAGATTAAATAAACTTTTGTAAAATTAAACAAATATAAAAGAATTCTAAAAGTTTTTTATATAGGTTTAACAAAATAAAAAACAATATAAAACGCTAATAAATATTTAACAAGTGCAAAAGTAATAAAAAAACATAATAAAAAAATATTTTAATTTACTTTTGCATCAGAATTAAATTTATATCCATTTAATAAGCTGTTTGCTTTCATTTTTTTCTTACCCGATAGTTTAATTTGGTCAATAATTATAAATCCATTTTTTACTGCAACTCTTATTTCTTTTTTCGAAACAACAATCTTTCCGATTGATAAGTTATGACTTTTTCTTTCTTTTCTAACATCGTAAATTTTTGATAAAACATCCTTTTTGTTGTTTTTTATAATTGTCCAAGCAGCCGGAAATGGATTTAGTCCTCTAATTTTATTATAAACATTATCAATAGAATCTGTCCAGTCAATTTTACAGTTATTTGAATTTAATTTTGGAGCATATTTTCGTTCTAATTTAGGTTGATTTATAGTTTTTACCCTGTTTGATGAAATTAAATTTACTGTTTCTACAACTAATTCCGCCCCTAAAATTACTAACTTATCGTATAAAGTACCTAAAGTTTCTGTTTCTGTAATTTCAATTTCTTTTTGCAATATAATTTCACCAGCATCAATTTTGTCATTAATAAAAAAAGTTGTTACCCCAGTTTTAGTTTCACCTTCTATTATTGACCAATGTATTGGTGCAGCACCTCTATATTTCGGCAATAGCGAAGCATGTAAATTAAAAGTGCCATGTTTAGGCATTTGCCAAATAATTTTAGGCAACATTCTAAAAGCTACTACTATAAATAAGTCTGCGTTTAGTTTTTTTAAATTATTGTAAAACTCCTTATTATTTAAGTTTGTAGGCTGTAGCAAAGCTAAATTATTAGACATTGCATATTTTTTAACTTCCGACTGCTTGACGTTTCTGCCTCTCCCAGCTGGCTTGTCTGCTACCGTTATTACGCTAACTATATTACACTTATTTTTTATTAAATACTCTAAAGCAACCACCGCAAAATGTGGGGTTCCCATAAAAACAATACGTAAGTTTTTCATAACCAAATTGCTATCGTTTAGTCTTTCTTATGTTTATATTGATTTTTATTTTTAAAAGGAAGCTTTTGCTGAAAAGAAGTTGGCTGTATTTTTTGCAAAAATATTTTTAAAAGTTTGTTTGGAATACCTCTTTTATAACGAAGATACATCGTCAAGTCTTGCGGAATTGCACCTACAGAGCTTTTTATCTCGCTAGCCGTTCTGCCAAAATTTACTAATTTTAACCTTTTATTTATTGCCATTTCTATATAGTCGTATAGCATTCTTTGATAAATAGCGTATTCTTTATTTAACTTATAATCTATCCCTACAAAATGAGCATCTAAACAATCTTTATTTATCATTCCAGAAATAAAGCCTATAAGCTTATCTTCTAACCAATAAATTTTTAAAATATACTTTTCTCCGAGTTTTTCTTTAAAATCCCTATAAGTTTTTAGATTAAATTCCCCTAAATTAAAGCCAGCATTTCCTACTACGTTTTTATATAATAAAGTCATTTTAGGTAAAAGAAAGTCTAAATTCTCAAATTTTGCTTCTTCTATTTTAATTTCCGAGCTTTGCTTAAAAGCCTTACGTGCTTTTACCCTAAATTTAGTTTTCATCGCCTCTAAATAATCTTCAAAAACCGTCCAATTCTCGTCTATCTTCAATACCATATTAGGCTCTACTGAAAAAGAATTATAGCTATATTTTTTTAACTCATTTGAAATATAAAGCGACCTATTTTCAAAATCTTTTAGTAAAACTCCATCTATTTTCAAGGATTTATTCGAATTTACAAAGTCTAAAATAGCTTTTGATAACTCTTGTACCACCTTCTTTTTGTCTTTACTTTTAGCTATAAATATTCCGTGCTCTCCACTCACAAAAGAGTTGCCACAAACTAACAGATTTAAGGTCTTTTTACTTGAAATTATATAAAGTTTCTTACTTATATAATTAATAAAATCTAGCTTATTTTTAATAGAATCTAAACGAAAGTCTATAATCTTTAAGTTCGCAAAAGCCACAAGTTTTTCTTTTTTGTCTATCAAAACCAAATAATAAAAACCTATGTTTGAATGATTTTTTTCTAATGAATTTAAAAAAACAGGGTTAAAATAAGCCTCGTTTCTTAATCTTAATTCATTCAAAATTTTAGGAGGTACTTGTTCTATTGAAGAATAAATTAATGCAGTATTTCTGTGAATAAGACTTATCAAAATAAATTAAAGAAATAGTTTAATTTTAAAATAGACTTAATAATATACTTTTTTTTGTGCTTTCTAATTTAGCAAAAGTTCAAAATATTTGAAAATAAATAGTCAAAGGTACAAACATAAAATTATATATTTACTGTTTATGCTCAACAGCTTTTTATATTTTTGAAAACAAATAAACCGAATTTGCAATAAACCGAAGTAAAATTATTAAGCATTTTTGATAAATTTGTTTTTTTATAACGCAACAATAAATGAAGAAAAAAATTGCTATTATAATGGGCGGATATTCATCCGAGGCTAATATTTCGTTTCGCAGTGGGAATGTAGTTTACAATAATTTAGACAAAGAAAAATTCATACCTTATAAAGTTCATATTTTAAAAGAAAAATGGGTAGCTTTAGACAGTTATAACCGTGAATATAATATTGATAAAAACGACTTTTCTTTTGTTTTAAACGATAAAAAAATCACTTTCGATTGTGTTTTCAATGCAATTCATGGTTCGCCCGGAGAAAACGGAATGCTCATAGGATATTTTGATTTAATCGGATTAAAGCATACTTCTGCTTCGTTTTATCAAATGGCAATTACTTTTAACAAAAAAGACACTATAAATATTTTAAGACAATACGGAATAAAAACTGCAAAATTTTATTTTTTAAACAAAGGTGATAATATCGATGTAGATAATATTGTTTCTAAAGTTGGATTGCCATGTTTTATAAAGCCTAATTGTTCAGGATCTAGCTATGGTGTTTCTAAAGTAATTGCTAAAAAAAATATTATAACAGCAATTAAAAAAGCATACAAAAATGATTCGGAAGTTTTAATAGAATCTTTTTTAGACGGTACTGAAGTTTCTGTCGGCGTAGTTCAATATAAAAATGCCTTGATAACCCTTCCTATAACTGAAATTGTTTCAGAAAACGACTTTTTTGATTATGAAGCTAAATACGAAGGAAAATCTCAAGAAATAACTCCGGCGAGAATTTCAGATGAAGCAAAACTAAAGGTTGAAGAAACTGCAAAAAAGATATACTCTATTTTAAATATTTTTGGGCTTTCTCGTTCGGAATTTATTTTAATAAACAATGAACCATATTTTTTAGAAATTAATACAGTACCTGGATTAACAGAAGAAAGTATTTTGCCCAAACAAGCAAAAGCACTTGGAATTTCATTAAAAGAATTGTTCGTAAATATTATAGAATCTTCTCTAGATAGACTGTAATTTAAGTTTTTATAACTTATTTTTTAGTAAGTATAGTTCTTTTTTCATTAGTTTTAAGTCGCTTTGAACCATTTCTTTTACCAAAGATTCTAAATCGTACTCTGGTTTCCATCCTAATTTTTCTTTTGCTTTTGTTGGGTCGCCTATTAATAAATCTACTTCCGTAGGTCTAAAATAAAATGGATCTACCGATAGCACTTCTTTGCCTATTTTCAGCATATACTCTTTGTTATTACTTGTTTTCACATAAGCCTTTTCATCGACTCCAGTGCCTTTAAATTCTAACTCAACTCCTATTTCGGCAAATGCCATACACACAAAATCTTTTACTGTGGCGGTAATTCCTGTTGCTATAACCCAGTCTTCAGCTTTTTCTGCCTGTAAAATCATCCACATCATACGAACATAATCTTTTGCATGACCCCAATCTCGTCTTGAATTTAAGTTGCCTATATACATTTTTTCTTGTAACCCTAATGCCATTCTTGCTACTGCTCGTGTTATTTTTCTTGTAACAAAAGTCTCTCCTCTCCTAGGTGATTCGTGGTTAAATAAAATACCATTACACGCAAAAATATTATACGCTTCTCTGTAGTTTTTTGTAATCCAAAACCCATAAATCTTTGCTACTCCATACGGAGAACGAGGATAAAACTGTGAATTTTCATTATAGAATCCATTTGCGTTTTTGTTCTTTTCTAATCCGCCATATAACTCCGATGTTGAGGCTTGATAAATTCTTGTCTTTTTTTCTAACCCTAAAACTCGTACCGCTTCTAATATTCTCAATGTACCTAAACCATCAACGTTTCCTACATACTCTGGAGAATCAAAAGAAACTTTTACATGAGACATAGCTCCCAAATTATATATCTCATCTGGCTGACTATCATTAATAATTCGTATTAAATTTATAGAATCCGTCAAATCTCCATAATGTAATATAAATCTCTGCTCTATATTATGTGGGTCTTGGTATAAATGATCTATTCTTGCTGTATTAAAAAGTGATGAGCGTCGTTTTATACCATGAACTTTATAGCCCTTGTCTAATAATAATTCTGCCAAATATGAGCCATCTTGGCCTGTAATACCTGTAATCAATGCAACTTTCATCTATAATTTATATTTATTTATTTTATTTTTATACTAACTTCTCTTATGTTTGAAATATTATCTAAAAACCAACTATAAGTTCTTTTAATACCTTCTGATAATTCTACCGAATGACGCCACCCTGCTTCGTTGATTCTTGAAACGTCCACAGTTTTTTCGTGTGTGCCATTTGGCTTGTTTGTATCCCAAACTATTTTACAATCATATCCTATTTCTTTTTGTATAAGGCTTACTAATTTTTTTATAGAAATGCTTATCCCTGTACCTATGTTATATAAATAATGAGGTAAATTATTTTCCAAAGCAAATATAACTGCCTCTGCCATATCATCTATAAATAAAAATTCTCTCAAGGGTTTACCGCTACCAAACAAACGAACTTCTGATAATTTTTTTACTTTAGCATCATGAATTTTACGAATAATTGCTGGTAGCACATGCGAAGTTTCAAGCGAAAAATTATCATGATATCCATATAAATTTGATGGCATTAAGCTAACATAATCTTTTTTATACTGTTTTTTTAATGTTTCACAAGTCTTAACTCCTGAAATTTTTGCAACAGCATACCACTGATTTGTAGGCTCTAATTTGTCTGTTAATAAATATTCCTCTTTTATTGGTTGGGGAGATAATTTTGGATAAATACACGAACTTCCTAAAAATATAAATTTTTCAACTCCCATTTTAAAAGAACTGTCAATTAAATTATTTTGAATTTGCATATTATCCATTATAAACTGGTACGGAAAATTATTATTTGCTAATATCCCTCCGACTACAGCCGCTGCTGAAATAACTGCCTCAGGCTCTTCTTTTTGAAAAAATTGCTTAACTTTTAGTTGATCTCTTAAATCTAACTTTGTGCTATTCGAATATATTAAGTTTGTATAACCTTTTTTTTCTAATAATCTACATACAGCTGAACCGACCATCCCCTTATGACCTGCAACATAAATTTTACTAGTTTTTTTTAGTTGTTTATTGTTCATAATTAAAACTTTCTATTTACCTATTTGAAAATATTCAAAACCCTTGCTTTCTAAATTGAAAGCATTATACTGGTTTCTTCCATCAAAAATTATAGGACAAATTAACTGATTTTTTATTTCATCAAAATCTGGTATCCTAAATTCTTCCCATTCTGTTAATAATATTAAGGCTACCGAACCTTTTAAAACTTCATACTTCGATTGACAATACCTAACGCCTTTTACATCCTTTAGGTATAACTCTTTTGCTTCTTGCATCGCTTTTGGGTCATAAGCATTTATCTTTGCACCTCTTTTTACTAACTCTTTTACGACATAAATTGAAGGTGATTCTCTCATATCATCTGTCCTCGGCTTAAATGATAATCCCCACAAACCGAAAGTTTTACCTGATAAATCATCTCCAAACTTTTTTATAATCTTATTTGCAATTACTAGTTTTTGAGCATTGTTAACCTCTTCAACAGAGTTAATTATCTTTGCGTGATAATCGTTTTCTTCTGCAATTTTCTTTAAAGCTTTTATATCTTTAGGAAAACAAGAACCTCCATACCCAGCACCTGGATAAATAAAGCTATAGCCTATTCTATTATCTGAACCAATTCCCAACCTTACTTTATTTACATCTGCTCCTACTTTTTCACAGATATTTGCTATTTCATTCATAAACGAAATCTTTGTCGCTAACATAGCATTCGCGGCATATTTTGTCATTTCTGCCGACCTAATATCCATAGTAATAAACCTATCATGAGACCTAAAAAATGGCGAATATAATTGTTTCATTGTTTCAAATGCGTATTCAGAATCTGCACCTATCACAACTCTGTCTGGCTTCATAAAATCCCTTATTGCAGCTCCTTCTTTTAAAAATTCCGGATTTGAAACCACGTAAAAATTTGTAGCTAAATTTCTTTTGTCTAATTCTGTCTGAATTGTCGCTCTAACCTTACCAGCAGTACCTACTGGTACAGTAGATTTATTTACGACTATTATCTCTTTTGTTATAGCCTCTCCTATAGACTTTGCAACAGACAAAACGTACTGTAAATCTGCCGAACCGTCTTCTCCCATAGGAGTGCCTACAGCTATAAAAACTACCGTAGCTCTATTTACCGACTCTGATAAATTTGTAGTAAATTCTAAATTTTTTCTTTTAATATTATTTAAAACCATAGATTCTAAACCTGGCTCATAAATAGGTAAAATGCCTTTTTTTAAATTCTCAATCTTTGATGAGTCTATATCTACACATATAACCCTATTTCCCATTTCTGAAAAACAAACCCCAGATACTAAACCAACATAACCAGAGCCTACTACTACAATATTCATAAAATCAACTAATAGTTTTTTTATTTTAGCTATTTAACTAACTATAACAAGTATGCTTTATTATTTTTGTGCAAATATATATGATTTTGACTATTAGTTTTAGACTTTTTTTAATCTATCTTTTATATGAGTTAATGTTACTTTTGATTATATTCGCAATTATTTTACTTTTTGATTAATTGCCCAATAAAAGTTTAAATAGTGAATGTATTACGACTTAAAACACGTCTTTTCTTTAACCCAAGTTGCTTTGTTTTGTGATAAAAAATGGATATTACTACTTTATTTTTTTTCAAATATAGCTTTCTCACAAAGTAAAAGCTTAAAGAAATTTGAAACAAAAATTAATGAAATAGAAATTTATACCGACGGATTAGATGATATTATCATTGAAAATTCTAATTCTAATTTTATAGAAGTACAGCTTGTTGATAAAAATTTAAGCAATTATCAAATCGTATATTCAGAAGAGTTTAATTTAATAAAAATTCAATTTGAAATTATAAACAGTAAGTCAAAAACAATTGTCTTTAGAAAGTTTATCACCGAAAGATTGAACAGAGTAAGTGCAGTTATAAAATTGCCTAAAAACAAAAACATTACAGTTTTTGGAGATGAAATAAACATAGAGTCAAAAAAATATTTAGGAAGCTTAAATATTTACATAGAAAAAGGAATTTTAAAATTACACGAAATTTATTCTAACTTGCTGGTAAAAATGTACGAAGGAAATTTATACGCCACTATTAAAAACGCAGATTTAAGCATATATTGTAAATATGGAAAGGTTAAAATAAACAACCAACTGAAAAGTATGCCGTATCAAAATACCGATGATATAATTGAAAAGAAAGTTTTAATAAATTCTATTAAAGCCAATATTTTTTTAAACACAAAATAGCAATATATATTATTATTTTTGCGACTAAATATTTAAAGAAAATGTCAAAAAAAACACTTGCAATAGCTACCGTACTAATCGCAATTATTATAGATCAAACTATAAAAATATATGTAAAAACTAATTTTTTTTTAGGCGAAGAGGTCGAAGTTTTCAATTGGTTTAAAATCCATTTTGTAGAAAATAATGGAATGGCTCTAGGTATTGAATTTGGCGGAAAAACAGGAAAATTTTTATTAACTCTTTTTAGGCTGATTGCCTTAATGGGTATAATATATTGGCTTATGGATAGTATAAAAGACAAAATAAACAAACAAAAAAATATGGTTTTTGGAATATCATTAATTCTTGCAGGAGCAGTAGGAAACATTATTGACTCTGTTTTTTACGGAGTTATTTTTGATGATTCTACAAATAATGTTGCAACTTTTTTTTCTAAAAACCCTTATGGTAAATTTTTTCACGGAAAAGTAGTAGATATGTTTTATTTCCCAATATTCGAATTTAATCTACCAAATTGGATTCCTTTCTTTGGAGGAGATTTGTTTGTCTTTTTTAAATATATATTTAATCCAGCAGATACTTTTATTACAGTTGGAGTTATTATTCTAATTATTTTTAATAAGCAAGGTTTTTCAAAATTAGAAAAAATTTTAGACCCAAAAACACAAAACAAATGGGCTAAGTCTTTTAAAAAAATAATCTTCGGCAAAAACACAAATAATCCTAGCCAAACTTCTTTATAAGCCCAAAATTATTGTAGCAAACTCAATGAAAGGAGGTTTTTCTATTTTCTTTTGACTGGTTTAGTAAAATCATCAACTGTATCTTTAACCTCGTTTACTTCATTGTTAATGTCTTTTACTACATTTTTACTAACATCGTTTTTTTCAACACTGTCTTTTATGTCTTTTTTAATGTCGTTAGTTGTTTCTTTTAATTGACGAATGCTTTTACCCAAACCTCTTGCAATTTCTGGAATTTTGTCCGTGCCAAAAATCATTATTACTATTAAAACAACAACGATAATTTCAGCTCCGCTTATAAATAAAAAAGTTGAGTACATATATGCAAAAATAATGTTTTTTTAATTATTCATTTACAAACTAATTACTGCATCAAATTAGTATATTAACTCTTGAATTTTATCGTTAGGTATAAATCCTCTTAACATTAATATTACGCCAAATATAAATAATAGAATTCCTGTTGTTTTTTTTATTTTATGAATAACAGGAATGGTCATTTTATCTTTTAGATATTTTGCTATAAATATTTTACCTAAATCTGTAATAAAATAACCTGTCAAAATTACTCCGTAGTATAAAAAAATTGCAGTTTGATTCATTTTTAAACTAGGTCCAATTACTAAAATTGTACCTAACCAAAAAGCAAGGACACCTACATTAACAAAATTTAAAATATAGCCTCTTAAAAACAACTTTATATAATTATTCTTTATAGGAAAATCTATCATTTTAGCCGATTTTAGAGACTCTTTTTTATTTTCTTTATCAAAATATATAATGAGACCGTATACAATTAATACCAGTCCGCCCATAAAAAACAATTTTGGGTCATCTTTGATTTTTTCTAATAAAGACCTACTGCCGTAGTATGCAATTAAAATAAAGAATACGTCGCCTAATATTACCCCTAAATCAAAAACTATTGCTGCCCTAACTCCTCTTAAAATGCTAATTTGTATAAGCATAAAAAAAACTGGTCCGATGACAAAAGCCATAAAAAAACCTATTAAAAAAGCATTTTTTAAATCATAAATATCCATAAAGTAAATTTATATATCGTCAAAACTTATTGTAATTTTTGATGTTACTGGGTGTGCTTGACATGATAAAATAACTCCTTCTTCTATTTCACTTTCTGTAAGAACAGAATTTTTTTCCATTATTGCTTTCCCTTCTATAACCTTACACATGCAAGAACCACAAATTCCTCCCTCGCAAGAATAGGGTGCATCAATACCTCTGCGCAAAACAGACGCTAAAATAGTATCCGATTGCTGCATAGCAAAAGTGGTTTCTTCATAATCTAACAAAACTGTAATGTCAGTAGAACTTTTTTTGGTTTCGGAAGACTCTATATTTTTATCTAAAGATGTGGTAAACAATTCAAAATAAATGTTTTCTCTATAAATATTATTATTCTCTAATGTTTTTGAAACTTCTTTTATCATTTCTTCTGGTCCGCATAAAAAAGCCGCATCAAAGCAAGTTTCTCTATACATGTTTTTAACAAAATAGTTCGTTACGCTTTGATTTATTCTACCGCGTAAATTATTTTTTACATTTTCTACACTATATATAAAATGCAAGTTAAAAGTGTTCGGAAACTTTAATTTTAACTGATTTAATTCTTCAAAAAATATGGTGTCTTTAATAGACTTATTCCCATAAATTAAAGTAAAAGTTGAAGTCTGTTCGGTTGTTAAAACTGTTTTTATCATAGAAATAATTGGAGTAATTCCGCTTCCCGCAGCAAAAGCTATATAGTTTTTATTCGGACTTACCTTTATTACAAAACGCCCCTCGGGTTTAGAAATGTCAATCTCGTCTCCCACTTTTAAAGATGTCGTTGCGTATTTTGAAAATTTCCCTCCTTCTAATAATTTTACTACAACTCTAATTTGTTTCTCATTTGGTGCTAAACAAATAGAGTACGACCTTCTTATTTCTTCGCCGTTTAGTTTTTTTCGTAAAATTATATATTGTCCTGCACGAAAACTATACTCCGACTCAATATTTTTTGTAATATCAAATAAAATAGAAACCGCTTTTTCTGTTTCCTTTCTAATTTCTTTTATGACTACTTTATTGAACTTTGGCATTAATTTTTTTATACTAATTTGTTTTCTACTAAATATTCTGCTATTTGAACAGCGTTTGTAGCTGCACCTTTGCGTAAATTGTCCGCAACAATCCACAAATTTAAGCTATTTTCTGCTGACTCGTCTCGACGAATTCTACCAACAAAAACTTCATCTTTATTATTTGCGTTTATCGGCATCGGATATATGTTGTTTGCTATATCATCTTCAACAGTAACCCCATCGGCGGAACTTAAAATTTTATTTACTTCTTCCAATTCAAAATCGTTTTTAAACTGAATATTAACCGACTCCGAATGCCCGCCAGAAGTAGGTATTCTAACCGCCGTTGCTGTTAAAGTGAATGAACTATCGCGTAAAATTTTCTTTGACTCGTTTATTAATTTCATCTCTTCTTTGGTATAACCATTTTCTAAAAAAACATCACAATGTGGCAAAGCGTTTCTACTAATTTTATGTGGATAAACCATTTCACATTCTATACCAGCTTCTTCATTTTTCAATTGCTCAACAGCCTTAATCCCTGTGCCAGATACAGACTGATAGGTAGAAACTACTACTCTTTTCGTTTTGTAAATAGTGTGTAAAGGTGCTAAAACCATAACTAACTGAATAGTAGAACAATTAGGATTTGCTATTATTTTGTCGTTTACAGTTAGCTCATCGCCGTTTATTTCCGGAACAATTAGTTTGTTACCCTGATTCATCCGCCAAGCAGAAGAATTGTCTATTACAGTCGTACCTGCTTTAGCAAATATCGGTGCCCACTTTAGAGAGATAGTACCACCTGCAGAAAACAAAGCTATATCTGGCTTTTTTTTAACAGCATCTTCTATGCTTACAACCGAATATTCTTTGTTTTTATATAAAAGTTTTTTTCCAACAGAGTTTTCCGAAGCAACTAATATTAGCTCTGTTATATAAAAATTTCGCTCCTCTAAAACTTTTAACATTACTCTGCCGACTAGACCCGTCGAGCCTACTATAGCTATTTTCATCTGGTATTTTTGTGTAAATTTATAAAATTGTGTGTGAAATTCTTTTTAGTGCAAAGATGATAACAAATTATAGATATACCATTATTTTAAATTATATTTACCAAAATATTCTAAATTGTTAAATTTTTATAAACCCTACATTATAACGCATAAAATAAGACCGTTGCAAAACACCTAATAATAAATTTTGTTTTTTTAGATTTTCATCTTAATTAACACTGTGTAAACTTTCTCCCTTGTCGTTCAAAAACTCCAAATACAGGTTGTTTCCAAGTTCCTCCTTCCTCGTTTTTGAGGCATGTTTATTCCTCGTAATCTTTTCATACCAAAATAAGCTCCGTCTAACTCTACTTATCCAAAAAATTTAGTCTTATCCGAGGTTTGTTTTTCATAAATTAATTCTCTGAAAATTCTAAAATATAGATTAATTGTGTTCCTATTTAATCTTAAAATTTCGGATGTTCTTGTAGCATCAATATCACTACAAAAACATTTAATAAGTTTTTTTATTTTAAAACTGCTTAATTTACTATATTTGACAGGTATTACAGAACAAATTTATTGATTTGTTCTAGTCTTAAGCCTTAATAAATATACAGTTTTGAGTAAATTGATAAAATTATTTTTAGCAATATTCATCTTACTCAATACTTAAATTTATACTGGTTCGTTAAAGCTAAACTCAATATCAAAAATTTCTTTAATATACTTTGTAATTTCACTTATAAAGTCTGTTATTATTCCTTGCTTAATTTCTATTTTAGGGATTTTGTAATCAGAAGAAAAATTAACAAATAAAAAACCGCTATTAGAATTTTTAAAAGAGTAAATACCAGCTTGCAAAGGTTGATTAAAATTATGCTTCTTGCTTTTGATGTAGATAAAAGCGTATAGCAAAACTTGAATAGCTTTATACTGTTTTCGGTCTTTTAGTTTTTTAAAGTCTATCACTTTTAACTCTGATTTATTTACCATTCCTGTTTTGTAATCTATAATTCGGATAACGCCGTTTAGCTCGTCTATTCTGTCAATTATACCGTGAATTTTTATAGGAAACTCTATTCCGTCGATGTTTATTTCTGTTTCCAGCTTTTCTTCTACCGAAAGTATTTTTAATTTGTTATTTGTGTCTTTAAGTAATTCGGCTTCTTTAAGCAAAAAATTATAAATAAATCTTTTTACAACTTCAAAAATTAAAAGGTTTTTTCCAGTATTAATATCGCTATTTCCGAACTCTTTTTTAAAATGTTTTGCAGCAATATCAAAATACTTTTTCTTAATTAGTTCAACGTCGTTTAGCTCTAAAAACCTATCGACAAAAGGAGCATACAATTCATATAAAGTTTTATGAACAATGTTCCCTAACGTGTTAAAAGCAACTATTTCTTCTGCTTCCTCGGACCTATTAATATGTAGTATTTTGTTTTTATAAAATTCTATTGGGTTTTGTAAATAAGAAGTTAGAACAGACGGAGAAATACCTTTTTCGGATAATATTTTTAGCTCTTCAAATATAGATTCATTTTTTATAATTTCCTTTAATTCAATTTTATCCGAAGACACTTTCGGAGTAATTGTTTTTCTCAACACATCGTTTCTCGACATTTCTAATTGTTTAACAAACCGGCTTTTTTCTCCGCTACCGTAACTGTCTAATTCATTGTTATAGGTTATAAAAATGTTTTTTGCTCTTTGTAACAATCTGAAAAAGTGATAAGAAAAAATAGAATCTTTGTCTTTATAAGTTGGCAAACCATATTCTAATTTTACATCAAAAGGAATAAAAGAATTTTGTTGATTACTAGCTGGTAGAATACCCTCGTTGGCAGAAACTAAAATGACGTTATCAAAGTCTAATGCTCGAGTTTCTAACATACCCATTAACTGCAAACCTCTTAAAGGCTCTCCTGTAAAAGCTAAACTCTCCGAAGCTATTAATTGTTTGAAAAAAAGACTTAATATTTTTATGTCGTAAAAATATTTATGCTCTTTTTGTAAAGTTTCTAACTTTGAAAATAAACTATAAAATCGAATAAAATATTCTCTTTCTAATTCATCAACTTCTTCTTTTAAAAGGCTTATTAATTCTAAAATTCTATATATAAATCCATCTATGCTAGCAAACGGACTAAACATATTTTTTATGACACTTTTGTGCTTGACATCTGTTTTTTCTAACAACTCATCGATGAGAGTTTTATTAATATAAATAATATTGTGTTTTGCAATTTTATTACAAAATCGGTTTATATTAGGCAACAATCCGCTTATGTTAGGATGTCTTATAAACCGAGTAAAGTCTTTATAATAAAACTCGTTACTACCTATTTTGTCTAACCTTTCTTGAGATATAAATAACTGAAACACAGAATAGAACAAACTAACTAAAGGGATGTTTTTTAAAGGATAGCCCATCGTAATATTTATTGATTTTACGTTTTTGGGTAAAGAGTTTAAGACTATTGGCAACAAAGAATTGTCGGCTAAAACTAATGCGGTACTGCTAAAATCATTTATTTTTTGTAAAATCTCACCGACATATTTTATTTGCGTTATGTTTTTTGAGACTCCTATTACCTTAATATTTTTACTTTCAGAAAAAGTGTTCCCTAAAAATTTTATATCTTTTTTAAAATAATAATTCCAAGTGGATTTATATTTTCGAATAAACTTGCCAGCTTGGTGGTTTGAGTTATAGAAATCGCTATCTATATCCCAGTAAATATCTGCATTTCCAAAGTTTAAGACCTTTTGAAAAATATATTCTTCCGCTTTGTTAAGAGCATTAAAACCGATAAAAAAATGTCTCTTATAAGAGTGCTTTTCTAAAAAAGCATCTATTTTTTTACAAGCCTCTCTGTATATCAACCCTTGATAGCCTAAATTTTTTTCTTTTAAAAACTCATATAAAGCATCGTAAAAAGGAGCTAGTTTTTCTAAAAAGGAATAATTACTTTTTATAAGCTCTGTCTCTTTAATCTCGCCATGTACCGACCATTTTTTCAACCGTTGAATATCTTTTAAATACAAAAAGAACTCTTTAGTTTTTATTAAATTTTGGTCTATTTCATTAAAATCTTGTAGAGCAGTAAAAGCCCACGAGGCGAAAGCATCAAAAGATACCGGTTGCTTTTCTACTTTTTTATAAATAGAATAAAAGTGAAATAATAAATTAATACTATCTATTTTTTCTATTTTAGAAACTTTGCTTATAAATTCTTCTATGCTAAGCATTTCTGGCAAAAAAGAAAATGTAATTTTACTTGTAATGGCTCTTTTTAAAAATATTTTAGCTCTTTGAGAAGGCAAAATAAAAGTAACATTTTTAAAAGATTCGGTGGTTTTTAAAATGTCATTTAAAACATCTGAAATAAAAGATTTTTTCATATTTATTTTAAAAAAAATTATAGCAAAAATATAGGCAAGTTGCAACAAATTCCTAACGGTAAATATAGCAAATAACTTTTGACTCTAAAGCTTTATTCAATTAAATAACTACATATCAAAGTATTACATTTTTGACTATGTACTACTTTTTTTAATTAAATGTATTGAGAAAAAATAATTTTAGAGGTCGGTAGTTAATTACACATTATTTTGGTTTGATACATTTTGTCAGCTATTACCATTCGCTTAATGATATTATTGAAAATACTTTCTTTGTTTTGTGGGTAGTGTCATAAACAAATTGATTAAGCACTTTTGTCGTTTTTTTTATGTGAGCTGTTACTATATCCTTACTTATTTTAAGAACTCTGCCAATATATCTCGTGTGCCTAAACTATTGAGCAACATCTTATCTATTTGAGACTTTATCCCAGGTTTACAAGCATTGTAACTATAATTCAAAATGAAATTCTTCTTACATTTTTTACATCTGTAACACTGTTTTTTTCTGCTTGTTTTTTCCGTTCTTTTGTAAGTCGGATGAATTACAATAATAACATAAAATCTTTTTAAAATGTTCCATTTGTTTCTTGCAAACATACTAATTTCAAAGTATTTAAGACACTACCAAAAAACCGATCCCAAAAACTTTGAGACAGAATAACGACTAACTCCATTAAATTACTATTTTTACTATTTTTATCCAGTGAATTTAAACGACACAATACTATATATAAAAGGAGTTAGTAAGCAAAAAGCAGATCTACTGCACAAAGAAGTCGGAATAAAAACTTGCAATGACTTACTAAATTTCTACCCATTTAGATATATAGATAAGACTAAATTTTATACTGTAAAAGACCTACACCCAAACTCCTCTGAGGTGCAAATTATAGGTAAAATAACAACTATAAATTCTCATCCCAAAAAAAAAGGACCTCAATTATCAGCAATTTTACAAGACTCTACAGGTGCTATAAAACTGATATGGTTTAAGGGTCAAAAATGGATAATAAATAGTATTAAAATTAATGAACTTTATGTTGTTTATGGAAAATTAAATTACTTTAATGGTAGTTATAACATTCCTCACCCAGAATTGAAGTTATATTCTGAATATAAAAACACCTTGCAACACAAAATGCAACCTGTTTATAGATTAACCGAAAAGCTAAACAAATCTTATATTGTAAATAATTCGATTAGAGGCTATATACAAAATTTATTACAGCAAATCTATAACGATATACAAGAAAGTCTGTCAAAAGAAATTATAGATAAATTTAAACTATTATCAAAAAAAGAAGCTCTACTTAATATACATTTTCCAAAAAGTCAAGAGCTTTTGACTAAAGCCCAGTATAGATTAAAATTTGAAGAGTTGTTTTTTATTCAACTTCAACTTTTACAAAAAAAACTCATCAACAAAACAAAAAACAAAGGCTATGTTTTCAAAAATATAAGTACATACTTTACTACTTTTTATAACGACTATCTACCATTTCAATTAACAAATGCCCAAAAAAAAGTGATAAAAGAAATTAGAAAAGATGTCGGTGCTAATACCCAAATGAATCGATTATTACAAGGTGATGTCGGCTCTGGAAAAACTATAGTTGCTTTGTTTACTATTCTTTTGGCTATAGATAATGGGTTTCAAGCAGCAATAATGGCTCCGACAGAAATATTGGCAACACAACATTTCAACGCAATATCCGAGCTACTAAAAGAAATGAAAATATCGTTAGAATTACTTACCGGTTCTACAAAAACAAAAAAAAGAACAGAAATTCATAACTCTTTACAGAGCGGACAGTTAGATATTCTGATAGGGACTCATACTTTAATTGAAGATAAAGTGCAATTTAAAAATTTAGGCATAGCAATAATAGATGAGCAACATCGATTCGGAGTTGCACAAAGGTCTAAACTTTGGACTAAAAACGCCC
The DNA here is from genome assembly GCA_963422315.1 of uncultured Polaribacter sp. GTDB lineage: Bacteria > Bacteroidota > Bacteroidia > Flavobacteriales > Flavobacteriaceae > Polaribacter. The sequence continues at coordinate 1,345,149 of OY729423.1, read as the reverse complement.
TGCCGCCACATATTTTAGTAATGACAGCAACTCCGATACCGCGAACGTTAGCAATGACCGTTTACGGAGATTTAGATGTTTCTGTAATTGATGAGTTGCCTCCAAACAGAAAAGAAATTAAAACTATTCATCGTTTTGATAGCAACAGGTTAGCAGTTTTTAATTTTATGAAAAACGAAATTGAAAAAGGACGGCAAGTATATGTAGTTTACCCTTTGATACAAGAGTCCGAAGCTATGGATTATAAAGACCTAATGGACGGATATGAAAGTATTTCTCGCGAGTTTCCAAAACCTAAATATCAAATTAGTATTATGCATGGAAAAATGAAACCAGCAGATAAAGACTACGAAATGCAGCGTTTTATAAATGGTGAAACTCAAATTATGGTATCTACAACTGTTATAGAAGTTGGTGTTGATATTCCGAATGCAAGCGTTATGGTTATTGAAAGCTCCGAAAGATTCGGACTGTCTCAATTACATCAGCTACGAGGCAGAGTAGGAAGAGGAAAAAACCAAAGCTATTGCGTATTATTATCTGATCATAAGCTATCAGAAGAAGCAAAAAAACGTTTAAAAACCATGGTAGACACTACCGATGGATTTAAAATTGCAGAAGCAGATTTAAAATTAAGAGGACCAGGAAACTTAATGGGTACTCAACAAAGCGGAGTTTTAGGCTTAAAAATTGCCGATGTTACAAAAGATTCTGAAATATTAGCAGCTGCTAGAAATATAGCTATCGAAGTTTTAAAAGATGACGCTAACTTGCAAAAACCAAAAAACTTGCCAATTAAAAATATTCTAAAAATAATAAGCCTACCTTCAAAAAAGTGGAGTAAAATAAGTTAATCTTTACTCAAAAATGATTAGCCTTGCCTTTAACAATTTCTTATATAACTATCGTTATTTTCCAAAAACTTAAAATGCTAAAATCAAAAAAAAAAGCCTAATTTTTAGTATGCTACATAGCAACTAAATCTCCCATTATGTCTTTTGATGGTAATTCCGACTTACCCATTAAATAAATATCAACTTGTCTTGCAGCTTCTCTTCCTTCAGAAATTGCCCAAACAATTAACGACTGACCTCTTCGCATATCCCCAGCTGTAAATATATTTGAAACATTTGTTTGGTATTTTCCGTACGTGGCTCTATAGTTTGAAAATTTATCTTTCTCAATGCCTAATTTGTCGGCAAGTGTATTCTCTGGACCTGTAAATCCGAGTGCTAACAACACTAACTCACAAGGCCATATTTTTTCAGTCCCTGCTATTTCTATCAATTTTGGTTTTTCATTATTGTTTTTTCCCCACTCTACGTTTACGGTTTTTAAAGCTATTAAATTTCCTTTTTTGTCTTTTACAAACTCTTTTGTGTTTATCAACCAGTTTCTACGCACTCCTTCTTCGTGTGAAGAAGATGTGTTAAGTTGTAAGGGCCAAAAAGGCCAGGGTGTAGTGTACGAGCGATATTCTGGTGGTTTTGGCATAATTTCAAAATTTGTTACAGATTTTGCTCCTTGCCTGTTCGAAGTACCGATACAGTCAGAACCTGTGTCCCCTCCGCCGATAACCACTACGTTTTTGTCTGTAGCTGTTATATGATTTTTGATTTTTTTGCCAAAAAGTACTTTAGTTTGCTGGGTTAAAAAATCCATAGCTTGTACAACTCCTTTAGCGTCATTTCCAGGGATTGGAAGACTTCTTTTAACTGTTGCTCCGCCACATAAAACTACTGCATCAAATTTTTTTAATTTTTTAATGTCATAATTTACACCAACATTACAATTTGTTTTAAATACAATACCTTCGGCTTTCAAAATTAAAATACGCCTATCTATAATTTTTTTTTCCATTTTAAAATTAGGTATTCCATATCGTAATAATCCGCCAATTTCGTCTTCTCTTTCAAAAACTGTAACATTATGACCGGCTCTATTAAGTTGCTGTGCAGCAGCCAAGCCAGCTGGTCCTGACCCTACTATTGCAATTTTTTTTCCTGTTCTTTCTTTTGGTGGTTGTGGTTTAATCCAACCTTCTTTAAAAGCGCGTTCTACTATATCTTTTTCAATGTTTTCTATCGCTACTGGGTCTTCAATAATTCCTAAAACACAAGATGTTTCGCAAGGAGCTGGGCATAATCTCCCTGTAAACTCTGGAAAATTATTAGTAGAATGTAATATCCATGAAGCCTTTTGCCATTCGCCTTGATGCACCATGTGATTAAAGTCCGGTATAAGATTTCCTAACGGACAACCGCTATGACAAAAAGGAATGCCACAATCCATACAACGAGACCCTTGTTTTACAATCTGCTTTTCCGAAAGCGGTATAGTAAATTCTTTATAATGTTTTATACGCTCTTCTACCGGAGAATATTTTTCATTTTGTCTTTTAAATTCTTTAAATCCCGTTAATTTTCCCATATTAATTATGCTGTAGTTAATTCTTCTACCATTTGCTCTTCTGTTTCCAAACGCTTTAAGGCTAACTTATATTCTGTTGGCATTACTTTTACAAAATTCTTTACGCTTTCGTTCCAGTTTTTTAATAAAGTAATTGCTTTTTTACTTTCGGTATATAAGGAATGTTCTTGTATCATTAGCTTTAACTCGTGAATATCTTTTTCTGTTTTTTCTTCAAATTCAATTGTTTCTGTATTACAAAGACCGTTTACAAATTTATTTTCAGGGTCATAAACATAAGCAATTCCGCCACTCATACCTGCAGCAAAATTTCTACCTGTTTTTCCTAACACTACAACTTTACCTCCGGTCATATATTCGCAGCAATGATCGCCAACACCTTCAACTACCGCAGTTGCCCCTGAATTACGAACTGCAAATCGCTCCCCTACAATTCCGTTTATATATGCTTCACCTTTAACGGCACCAAACAGGCACACATTTCCAGCTATTATGTTTTCATCAGCAACAAAGTCCGCTTTTTTAGGTTTTTTTACAATTAATTTTGCACCTGAAAGACCTTTTCCTAAATAGTCGTTAGTATTACCTTCGATAATAAAGGTTAATCCATAAATACCAAAAGCACCAAAGCTTTGACCAGCAGAGCCAAAAAAACGGATGTTTAAAGTGTCTTCAGGGAGACCTAAATGTCCGTAAATTTTTGAAATTTCGTTACTAATAATCGCTCCGACAGCTCTGTTTGTATTTTTAATTGAATAAGATAAACTCATTTTTTCTTTTCTATACAAGGCTCTATGAGAGTCTTTAAGAATAGTAAAGTCTAAAACGTTTTTCAAATTATGGTCTTGGATTTCGGTATTTCTTAAAATCATATTTTTATAAGCAGGAGGTCGATATAAAATACTCGATAAGTCAAGTCCTTTGGCTTTATAGTGTTTTATTGCATTATTTGTATTAATTTTATGTGTTTGCCCAACCATTTCAGATAGAGTCCTAAAGCCTAATTGTGCCATTATAACCCTTAACTCTTCCGCAACATAATAAAAGAAATTAATAACATGTTCAGGGGTTCCTTTAAAATTTTTACGCAATTCTTTATCTTGAGTAGCAATACCGACAGGGCAGGTATTTAGATGACACTTACGCATCATAATACACCCCGAAGCAACTAAAGGTGCTGTTGCAAATCCGAACTCTTCAGCTCCGAGTAGTGTTGCTATAGCTACGTCTCTTCCTGTTTTTAGTTGCCCATCGCATTCAACTACAATTCTACTTCTTAAATTATTTAAAACTAAAGTTTGCTGTACTTCCGAAATGCCTAATTCCCAAGGTAATCCAGCGTGTTTTAAGGAAGTTAAAGGCGAAGCACCGGTACCACCGTCATAACCAGAAATTAACACAACGTCTGCTTTAGCTTTTGCAACACCAGCAGCAATTGTGCCTACCCCTACTTCTGAAACTAATTTTACATTAATTCTAGCACTTCTATTGGCATTTTTTAAATCAAAAATTAGTTGTGCTAGGTCTTCTATAGAATAAATATCGTGGTGAGGCGGAGGAGAAATTAATCCGACGAAAGGAGTAGAATTTCTTGCAGCAGCTATCCAAGGTAAGACTTTTTTGCCCGGCAATTGTCCTCCTTCGCCAGGTTTTGCTCCTTGTGCCATTTTAATTTGAATTTCTTTTGCGTTTGTTAAATAATGTGAGGTTACGCCAAATCTACCTGAAGCTACTTGTTTTATTGCAGAGTTCTTACTATCTCCGTTGATGTCTTTATGAAAACGTCTTCTGTCTTCGCCACCTTCGCCGGAGTTAGACTTCCCTCCTATTCTATTCATAGCAATTGCTAAATTTTCGTGTGCCTCGCGTGAAATAGACCCATAAGACATTGCTCCTGTTTTAAAACGTTTTACAATTTCTGTCCAAGGCTCTACTTCTTCAAGAGGTATAGGGTTGAGGTTGTCAAATTTGAACAAACCGCGAATTGTCATTAAGTTTTCAGATTGCTCGTTTATAGATTTAGCATATATATCATAGCTTTTTTGGTCACTTAATCTAACAGCTTGCTGTAGCTTTGCGATGGTTGTTGGGTTAAAAAGATGTCGTTCTCCGTTTCGCCTCCACCTAAAGTCGCCTCCTATATTTAAGCTTAAATTTTTATCTATATTTTTTTCTGGGTAAGCCTGTTTATAGCGTTTGTCAATCTCTTTTTCAATTTCATATAAGCCTATTCCTTCAATTCTAGATGCAGTATAAGGGAAATATTTTTCTACAAAGCTTGAGTTAAACCCGACAATTTCAAATATTTGAGAACCTCTGTAAGAATGCAATGTAGAAATTCCTATTTTATTCATTATTTTTAATATTCCTTTTCCGATTGCGTAGTTAAAGTTATCAACAGCTTTTTGTTCATTAATACCTTCTATAAAGCCTTCTTTTACTTGAGCTCTAATTATTTCGTTGACCATATATGGGTTAATTGCGCTTGCACCGTATCCGAATAAAGTAGCAAAATGATGTGGTTCGCGAGGCTCTGCAGATTCTATAATTATGTCAAAATAAGAACGTTTTTTCAAGCGGTTCATTTGGTGGTTTACGTAAGAACAGGCTAACAAAGCAGGGATTGGTGCAAATTCTTTATTTACACCTCTATCGGTTAGAATAATAATATTGGATTTTCTCTCAATTGCTTTTTCAACTTGCAGAATTATATCGTCTAAAGCTTCTTCGATTCCGTTTAAACCTCGTGCTTTTGTGTATAGCATATTAATGGTTTGTGCTTTAAATCCGTCAATTTCTATAGCCCTAATTTTTTCTAAATCCGCATTAGAGATTACAGGGTTTTGAATTCTTAATTTTCTACATTGCCTTTCTGTGATGCTAAATATGTTTCGATCTTTTCCGAGATTTAAGCTTATATCTGTTACGATGTCTTCTCTAATTCCGTCTAACGGCGGATTTGTAACTTGAGCAAATAGCTGTTTAAAATAATTTGATATTAACTGTGGTCTATCGGACAAAACGGCTAAAGGCGTATCTATTCCCATTGCACCTAAAGCTTCTTTTTTATTTTTAGCCATAGGCGTAATTATATCTTGAATGTCTTCAAAAGTATAATTAAATAAGCGCTGTCGTGTTTTTATATCTATAGTTTCTATTGGGCAAGTTTTGTTAGTATAAGGCATATCTCTTAAGTGTAAGAGTGTTTTGTCTAACCATTTTTGGTATGGTCTTTCTCTAACAATTTTATTTTTAATTTCTTCATCTTCAATAATTCTACCTTCGTTCATATTTACTAGGAACATTTTTCCTGGCTCCAACCTTCCGTGTTGTTTAACGTCTTTTGGGGCTATCTCAAACACGCCTGTTTCAGAGGACATAATTAACTTACCGCTTTTAGTGACAGTATATCTAGATGGTCTTAACCCGTTTCTATCTAAAAGTGCTCCTATATATTTACCATCGGTAAAAGGTATAGAAGCAGGGCCGTCCCAAGGTTCCATTATGCAAGCGTTATACTCATAGAAAGCCTTGCGTTCTTTAGACATTGTTTCGTTTTTTTCCCAAGCCTCCGGTATCATCATCATCATTATTTCTGGCAACGAACGACCGGTATGAGTTAATAGTTCAATAACCATATCTATTGAAGCTGAATCTGATTTATCTGGCAGAATAATTGGAAATAATTTTTCTATTTCTGGTCCAAAAACATCGCTTTTCATTATTTCTTCTCTAACTCTCATTCTACTAATATTGCCACGAATGGTGTTAATTTCTCCGTTTTGGCATATAAATCTAAAGGGTTGTGCGAGTTCCCAAGTGGGCATTGTATTTGTAGAAAAGCGTTGATGTACGAGGGCTAAACGTGTAACCAAGTCTTTTTCTTGAAGGTCTTTATAATATAAACCAATATCATTAGGCTTAATTACGCCTTTATAAATAATGGTAGATATAGACAAACTTGAGACATAAAAACTACTACTTTTAGAAATCCTAGAGTTTATAATAGAATGCTCTGTTATTTTACGAGCTAAAAATAGTTTAGCTTTAAAAACAGATTCGTCTATTGGTTTGTTTTTTTTTATAAAAATCTGCTCTATCGCTGGTTCTGAATCTAAAGCAATTTTTCCTAATTGAGATGAGTCTACAGGTACCTTTCTCCACCCTAAAACTTCAATGTCTTGCGATTTAACTTCTTTTTCAAAAGTTGCTTTACAAAAATCTTTTTGATATTTTTCTTTAGGCAAAAACACCATTCCAACCGCATATTCTCTTCGATTCGGAATTGTAAAATCGCACACACGACTAAAATATTCGTGTGGAATGTCTATTAACAATCCAGCGCCGTCGCCTGTTTTTCCATCGGCACTTACACCTCCTCTATGTTCTAACTTTACTAGAATTTCTAAAGCATCGTGTATAATTTGGTTTGATTTTTCGCCATTTAGATTGCAGATAAAACCAGCACCACAATTTTCGTGTTCAAACTCTGGTAAGTATAAACCTTGTCTCTCCATAATTTTTATTTAATTATATACAAATTTATATATTTTATTGAAAACATCTTAATAATTTAAGTGTTTTAATGTAATTTTTATGATAAAAACAAAAAAGCAATACAAAAATATTATTTATAATAATTTAAAATTACGAAATTACGAAATTATCAAAGACAAAAAACAGACCGCTCAAAAGTGAGAGTTAAACAAGTAATTATGAAATAGTATAACTTTTTTCAGCCGATGAAATTCAGGTATTTAAAGAAAGAGAGATTAACCCCCTTGTTAATAGATGGCTTTAAGACAAGATTGATAGTGCTATTACGTGGAATAATTTAAAAAAAATATAATGTCTATTTTTAGATATTTATATTAAACTGTATTTTTTTTCAAATGTTGGATAGTAAAGAATTTAAAAATTTAGTTTAAAACTCTGCTATTGTTATTTAAAGATAAACACATTATCGCTCTTTTTTTTAAAATTAAAGGTAACAACCTTGTGAAACTTAACAACTAAACACTACATAGTTAGTATCAAGAAATAACCCCTGAACCGAGAAGCTCCTCGTTTTTATACCAAGCCACAAATTGTCCTTCTTGTATCGCTGATTGTTTGCTTTTAAATTCTACATATAGTCCGCTTTTAGCTTTATATATAGTTGCAGTTTTTAAGGCTTGATTATATCTAAATCTAGCTTTAACCTCCAATTTTTCGTTCGGTTTAAGTTCTAAATCTTTACGAACCCAGTGCGTTGCTTCCTCCGAAACGCATAGAACACTTTTATATAATCCAGGGTGGTTTTTTCCTTCACCGACATAAACTATATTTTCTATTATGTCTGTTTCTATTACATATAATCCCTCTTTTGTGCCACCAACGTCTAAACCTTTTCGTTGTCCTTTAGTAAAATAATACGCTCCTTGATGAGTGCCAACTTCTTTACCGCTCTGCCTTGTATATAAAGTTTTGGCCGAAAAATAATTAAGCTCTGCTTCTTTGGTTTTAAAATTAGGAATTTGTTTACCATACGCTTCAAAATCCGAAGAAATTAAAATTATACTCCCAGTTTTTGGTTTTAATTTTTGCTGTAAAAACTTTGGTAATTTAATTTTACCTACAAAACACAGCCCTTGAGAGTCTTTCTTTTCTGCAGTAATTAAGCCAATTTTCTTTGCAATCTCTCTGACTTGAAATTTTGTAAGTGCTCCGATAGGAAACAGCGAATTTGCTAATTGCTTTTGAGACAACTGGCATAAGAAATAAGACTGGTCTTTGTTACTATCTTTTGCTACCAGTAATCTGAAAATAGTTTTTCCGCCTATAACTTCTTTTTCTTTTCTACAATAATGTCCGGTTGCTACATAATCTGCACCTAATTGTAATGCGGTGTTGAGAAAAACATCAAACTTTATCTCTTTATTACAAAGAATATCAGGGTTTGGAGTTCTTCCTTTTTCGTATTCATCGAACATATAATTTATAATACGCTCTTTGTATTGTTTACTAAAATCTATAACTTGAAAAGGAATTTGTAGCTTTTCGGCAACAATCATTGCGTCATTACTGTCTTCTAACCACGGGCATTCGTTTAAAATTGTAACAGAATCATCGTGCCAATTTTTCATAAAAACTCCTATTACTTCATAGCCTTGTTTTTTAAGAAGATATGCAGAAACACTACTATCTACACCTCCAGAAAGCCCTACAACAACTCGCTTCATTTTTTTTATTTATTTTTGTCAAAATTAAAAACTAATAACTAAAAATGGGTATTATTTTTTTGACTAAACTTATGAATAATTTGGGAGCTCCTACTAGGGAAAATAGGCAGAAAACAGCTAATATTATATTAGAAAACAAAGAGCTATTTAGACCATTAGTTAGTATTACTTTTGATTTTGAAAACAAACTTTCTATAAGGGCTGCTTGGATTTTAGAGTGGATATGCTCTCATCACAATTTGAATTGGATTTTACCGCATTTAGATGAATTTACTGCTAAAATTTCTGCCTTAAAATTTGATAGTGCTATAAGACCTTGTGCTAAAATATGCGAACTTCTATCGACTGCCTATTTTTATAAAAAAGAAAATGAAGTACAAAAATATTTAACACCAGAACACATCGAAGCAATGGTAGAAACAGGCTTCGATTGGCTAATTACACCACAAAAAACCGCTGTAAAGGCTTATACAATGACCACTTTATATTTATTCGGATTGCAAATAGATTGGATTCATTCGGAGTTAGAACAAATAATAAGGTCAAGTGTTATTTATGAAAGCAAGGGATGTGAATCAAGGGGAAAGCATGTTTTATCTTTGATAGAGAAACATAAAAAACGTAAATTATAGATTAAAAATTGACTATCTTTGTGGCTATCGTTAGCACAAAAAATGAATCTAACCGAATTAAACGCTATTTCTCCAATTGACGGACGCTATAGAGATAGAATAAAAATATTAGCAAATTATTTTTCCGAAGAAGCTCTTATAAAATATAGAGTTCGAGTTGAGATAGAATATTTTATCTCTTTATGCGAAATTCCTTTGCCTCAATTATCCGATTTTAATAATAGTTTGTTCGGCGAACTGCACAAAATACATTTAGATTTTTCGGTTGAAGATGCTAAAAAAATTAAAGAAATAGAAAGGATTACCAACCATGACGTTAAAGCTGTTGAATATTTTATAAAAGAAAAATTTGAGCTTTTGGGAATAGAAAAATATAAGGGATTTGTTCATTTTGGACTTACTTCGCAAGATATTAACAACACTGCAATTCCGATTTTAATAAAAGAAGCCGTTAGCGAAGTTTATTTTTCTTATTATTATAAAATATTAGAAAAATTACAAGCACTTTCGCTTGACTGGAAAGACGTTTCTATGCTTTCGAGAACTCACGGTCAACCAGCTTCGCCGACGAGATTAGGCAAAGAAATAGAAGTTTTTATAGCTCGTTTGAAAGAGCAGTTTAATTTGTTAGAAAATATTCCGAATGCTGCAAAATTTGGCGGTGCGAGCGGAAACTTTAACTCTCATAAAGTTGCATATCCGAACATAAACTGGAAAAACTTCGGAAGTAAATTTGTGCAAGAAAAATTAGAATTACACTATTCTTTTCCTACCACACAAATAGAGCATTACGACCATTTAGCAGCATTATTCGATGCTTTGAAGCGTATAAATACAATCGTAATAGATTTGAATCGAGATTTGTGGACTTACATTTCTATGGGTTATTTTAAACAAAAAATTAAAAAAGAAGAAGTCGGGTCTTCTGCGATGCCCCATAAAGTTAATCCTATCGATTTTGAAAATTCGGAAGGAAATTTAGGTTTAGCAAATGCCGTTTTTGAATATCTATCTGCCAAATTACCCGTTTCTCGTCTGCAAAGAGACTTAACTGATAGCACGGTTTTGCGTAATGTCGGCGTCCCTTTTGGGCACACAATTGTCGGTTTTACTTCTATACTTAAAGGGTTAGATAAATTAGTCTTAAATGACAAAATAATTAAAGCCGACTTGAATAAAAATTGGTCGGTCGTTGCAGAGGCAATTCAAACTATTTTAAGACGTGAAGCTTATCTCAACCCCTACGAGACTTTGAAAGAGCTAACAAGGACTAACAAAGAGATAAATAGAAATGATATTGCTGATTTTATTGATACACTAAATGTTTCTTCTAAAATTAAATCAGAACTCAAGGCAATTACACCAAAAAATTATACTGGAATTTAATGAAAATTGTACTAATTATTTCGGCATTCGGCTTGTTAACTTTTTGCAAACAGAGAAATAAAATAGATTCTTCTTATTTTAAAAAAGGTGTTTTTGAAATCCCTGCAAAGCCAGGCTATAGCAAAATGTTAATCACCAGAAAAGACAGTATTCAAATAGAAGAGTACGAGAAAAACATAAATTTTTCTATTGACGATGAGGTTGTTGTCAAAAAAATAAAACAGATAGACACCTTATATATTAAGTGGAAAAATAATTTTTATTATACTTTAAAGATGAAATCACCTAAAAATGAGTTAGAAAAGAAGCCTGTATTTGTTCGAATTACTAAAATTATGGGTAACTCGTATAATTTTACTGCAAAAATTGGTTATAGCAAATTTTCGACAGACGGTACAATTTATAAGATAAAATAGAGATGGAATCATTTTTAAATGGCGACACTTGGGTAGCTTTAATTACACTTACTTTTTTAGAAATTGTACTCGGAATAGACAATATTATTTTTATTTCAATAGTAGCAAATAAATTGCCAAAACACAAGGTAAAAGCTGCTACTTATGTCGGACTATCACTTGCTATGATAATTAGAATTTTACTCTTGTTTAGCGCGTCTTATTTAATAGCTTTAAAATCTTCTTTCTTAACAATAAATTTAAGTTGGCTCAAAACTAATTTGACAGGTCAAAGTATAATTTTGCTTTTAGGTGGTATATTTTTACTATACAAAAGCAGCAAATAAATTAGGCATAAAGTACTACACACAACCAGTAAAAATATCGTTAAGCAAAAAATGAAAATATCGTTTTCTAGCGTGTTAGTTCAGATACTTTTGATAGACATTGTTTTTTCTTTTGATAGTATTTTAACGGCAATAGGTATGACAAACGGAATTGAAGGGGCATTTATTATAATGGTTATAGCAGTCGTTATTTCAATTCTGCTTATGATATTATTTTCTATACCTATTAATAATTTTGTCAATAGAAACCCTACCATTCAAATGTTGGCATTAGCATTTTTAATATTAATAGGGTTTATGCTAATAACAGAAGGAGCACATTTATCAGATACGGTAATTTTTTATAAAACTATCGGAGCTGTTCCGAAAGAATATTTATACTTTACCATTGCATTTTCGTTAGGTTTTGAAATGTTAAATTTAAAAATTAGAAAAAAATAAATTAATATCCAAAAAATTAATTAGTACTTTCTTTCTTTTTGTATTTACACTTACACTTTCTATCGAGTTTTTCATAGTTTAGGAGGTCATGAGAATTCCTATCAGATTCAACTTACGTAAGCAGAATAACTAATTTAAAAACGGTCTAAATTCATAACTTTAGTCCAAGCGTTAGCAAAATCATTTACAAATTTTTCTTCTCCGTCATCAGACCCATATACTTCACAAACAGCTCTTAACTCGGTGTTAGAACCAAAAATTAAATCTACTCTTGTGCCAAAAAACTTTATTGAACCAGTTTTACGATCCCTACCGATAAATTCTTTTGACTCTGAATTTATTGATTCCCATTTAATAGAAAAATCTAACAAATTAGTAAAAAAATCATTTGATAAAACCCCAATATTGTCGGTAAAGACTCCATTTTTAGAGTTGTCGTAATTTATACCTAAAACGCGCAATCCTCCTATTAACACTGTCATCTCTGGAATAGAAAGCGTGAGTAAGTTTGCTTTATCTATTAATAAATCTTCGGCTACTACTTTTAATTTAGAGCTTATAAAATTTCTAAATCCGTCTGCCAAAGGCTCTAAATTTTGAAACGACTCTATGTCTGTTTGCTCTTGTGTTGCATCTCCTCTACCTTCAGAAAATGGTATAGTAACGTCATATCCTGCTTTTTCAATAGCTTTTTCAATTGCCGTATTACCTGCTAAAACTATTAGGTCTGCCATTGAAATTTTATCTTTAAAAACCTTTTTTATTTCACTTAATTTTATAAGAATTTTATTTAATTCTTCAGGATTATTAACTTCCCAGTTTCTTTGTGGACTTAAGCATATACGGGCTCCGTTTGCTCCGCCTCTCTTGTCTGACCCTCTAAAGGTTGAAGCCGATGCCCAAGCTGTTTTAACCAATTCTGAAGTTGTTAAATTAGAGTTTGTAATCATCTCTTTTAACTCGCTAATATCAGATTTTGATAGCTTATATTTTTCTTTCGGAATTGGGTCTTGCCATATTAATTCTTCTTTCGGCACTTCTGGTCCGAGATATCTATCAATAGGACCCATATCGCGATGAGTTAGTTTATACCAAGCTCTTGCAAAAGCGTCTTCAAAGTCTTTGTGATTTTTATGATAATGTTTAGAAATTTCTAAATATATTGGATCTACTTTTAAAGCCATGTCTGCTGTTGACATCATTAAACTTTGCATACCGTTTGAATCACTTGCTTTTGGAGCCATTTTTGCTTTTGATACTTCCGTCGGTTTCCATTGATATGCACCAGCAGGGCTTTTTGTAATCTCCCAATCATAATTTAATAGAACTTCAAAGTAATCGTGATCCCATCTTGTAGGATTTGGAGTCCAAGCACCTTCTAATCCGCTGGTTATAGCGTCGTCTAAAACTCCTTTACCAAATGTGTTTTTCCAGCCAGTACTCATTTCTTCAATAGGAGCGCCGTGAGGTTCTCTTCCTACAAATTTATCTGGGTCTGCAGCACCGTGAGCTTTGCCAAAAGTATGCCCTCCAGCAATCAAAGCGACAGTTTCTTCATCGTTCATTGCCATACGTTTAAAGGTTATTTTAATGTCGTGTGCAGATTTTAGTGGATCAGGAACTCCGTTCGGTCCTTCGGGATTAACATATATTAACCCCATGTGTGTAGCTCCTAATTGTCCTTCTAAATCGTTATCGCTTGTTTCATATCTTTCTTTATTGCCGAGCCATTGGTTTTCAACTCCCCAATAAATATCTTGCTCTGACTCCCATATATCTTCTCTTCCACCTGCAAAACCATAAGTCTTAAAGCCCATAGACTCTAAAGCACAATTTCCCGCAAGAATCATAAGGTCTGCCCAAGAAATTTTATTCCCATACTTTTTTTTAATAGGCCATAGCAGTAAGCGAGCTTTATCTAAATTACCGTTGTCGGGCCAACTGTTTAATGGAGCAAATCTTTGAGTTCCTGAGGACGCACCGCCTCTACCATCTCCAACACGATAAGTGCCAGCACTATGCCACGCCATTCGTATCATAAACCCTCCGTAATGCCCATAATCTGCTGGCCACCAGTCTTGTGAATCTGTCATTAAATTAATAACATCTTGCTTTAGTTCTTTAAAATTAATACTATTAAAAGCTTTTGGGTAATCAAAATCTTTCCCTAGTGGATTAGACTCTATTCCGTTTTGACGTAGAATATTTAACTTTAACTCATTAGGCCACCAGTCTCTATTAGTTGTACCTCGACCGGCAGATTGTTTTAAATCACCACTTAAAAAAGGGCATTTACTAATTTCTTCTTTTTTAAAATTTTTCTTATTGTCCATAATATTTAATTTTTTTTTAATGAATAATCATGCGAAAATTACACATTCAACTTACAAAATAACGTCAGAACCTATTTAGAATTTATTCACTATTAAGCCCAAATTATTTTACAACAACCTAAAATGCAGATAATAGATGTTTTTGTTTAGCATCTAAATTTATTATTTATTAATTTGATTTTGTTTGTTCTGTTACTGTTTCTGTTGTTTCTGCTTCTGCTTTTGCTTCTGCTTCTTCTTCTTCAATTTTAGAAATATTACGAGACATTCTAACTTGTACTACAACAGTATTATCTGGGTGCATAATAGAGTACTTGCTACTTTTCAAGTCTGTTATATACAACTTACTTCCAATTTCTAATTCTGTGATATCAGCTTCTATAAAGTCTGGTAAGTTTTTAGGCAATGCTTTAATTTTTATTTTACGAATATTGTGATGTAAAGCACCACCGCCTATAACGCCTTTAGATTTTCCTATCAAACGAACAGGAATGTTTATTGTAATTTCTTTGTCATCTGATAGTTGATAAAAGTCTATATGCAAGATTTTATCGCTTACTGGATGAAATTGAATTTCCTGTAAAATAGTGGATACTGTTTGCCCATCAACTTCGATGTCAGCAGTATATATGTTAGGTGTATAAATCAAGTTTTTAAACGCTTTTTCTTCTGCCGAAAAGTGTATGGTTTTTTCTCCTCCGTATATTACACACGGAACTCTTTCAGCCTTACGCAGAGATTTTGTAGCTACTTTTCCTAAATTTTCTCTTATTGATCCCTTAATTACTGTTGATTTCATTTTTTATTAATATTTTACATTAAAAATTGTCCACTTATCGATTTATTGTCCTGTACTTTGTGCATTACGTCAGCAAATAAAGGTGCACAGGATACAACTTTTATTTTAGATATTTCTTTTTTTAAAGGTATTGTGTCAGAAACTATTAATTCCGTTAGCGACGATTGTTCTATTTTTTCGTAGGCATTACTCGAAAGTATTGGATGAGTACAAATTGCACGAACAGTTTTTGCTCCTCTTTCTTTCATTAAATTAGCTGCGTGAGTTAGTGTTCCGCCTGTATCAATCATATCATCAACTAATACAATGTTTTTATTTTTAACGTCACCTATTACTTCCATGTGCCCAATGGTATTAGCTTTTTTACGCTGTTTATAACAAATCACAACGTCAGAATGTAGGTTTTTTGAATAAGCATAAGCTCTTTTAGACCCTCCCATATCTGGCGAAGCTATTGTTAAATTTTTTAAATTTAATTTTTTTATCCAAGGCAGAAAAAAGGTAGAAGCCATTAAGTGATCAACTGGTTTTTCAAAAAAACCTTGAATCTGATCGGCATGTAAGTCCATAGTTATTATGCGAGTTGCACCTGCTGATTGTAATAAATTTGCTATTAATTTTGCACCTATTGCAACTCTAGGCTTGTCTTTTCTGTCTTGCCTAGCCCACCCAAAATATGGCATAACCGAAGTAATATGCCTTGCAGAAGCTCTTTTTGCTGCATCTAACATTAGTAACATTTCCATTAAATTATCGGCATTTGGAAAAGTTGAACCAATTATAAAAACTCGCCTTCCTCTTACAGACTCTTCAAATGCTAATTGAAATTCCCCATCGCTAAAGCAAGTTCTGTTTATTTTGCCTAAAGTTGTATCATACGACTTTGCGATTTTTTTTGCCAAAATGATACTTTGTTTACAAGCAAAAAGTTTTGGAAACATATCGTCATTAATAGGCATTAAATTATATTTTGTGTTAAATTTAACAAAAGGCAAAAATAATAATTAATTGTATAGTTTAAAATTATTTTTAAGTTTTAGACTAAAATATTTTAAATTTGTAGTTGTTTTTTATAAGCTCAAGTGGCGGAATTGGTAGACGCGCTGGATTCAAAATCCAGTTCTTTCGAGAGTGTGGGTTCGATTCCCACCTTGAGTACGAGAGGCTAATTATGGCTTTTTTGCTTCCAAGGAGAAGTTTTTGGACAGGTTTTTCTACCGCATTAAATATTTTTGGAAATCAAAATAAGTTTGATATTTCAAAAATTAATCAAGAAAGCATATTATAACGCATTGAAATCTGATTGGGAAATGATTGGACAAGATTTTCAAAATGTTATGAACAAAAAGATTTTAAAAGAGAATAAATGATAATAGATAAATTACTTAAAACCATCAAAAAAGCACTGACAGTTGAAAGGCGATTACAAGCATCCAAAAATAATATAGATCCAATATGAATAATATTTACTTTAAAAACGCTCAAAACATGCTAGAAGTTAAAGATGAGACAGTTGACCTGATTATTACCTCGCCACCTTACTTTAACATTAAGGATTATGCAAAAAATGGCTATCAAGACACAAAACATTCAATAAATAACGTAAATCAAATAGGAGATATAGCGAATTACAAAATGTTTATTAAAGCATTACAAAAAGTTTGGAAAGAATGCGAGAGAGTATTAAAACCAAACGGAAAATTGATTATAAATACGCCTTTAATGCCAATGAAAAAAAAAGAATTTACTACGCATTACAATAGACATATTTTTGATTTAAATGCTGACATTCAAACCTCCATTATTTATTACCCTAAAACAAAAATGTTTTTATTTGATACTTATATTTGGAATAGAACTAATACTTCAAAAGGCTTGATGTTTGGTAGTTATCCTTATCCAAGAAACTTTTATGCTCAAAATACCAGTGAATTTATTACTATTTATGTCAAGGACGGAATACCGAAGAATAATACATCGGAGGAAATAAAAGAAAAAAGTAAACTAACTCAAAAAGAGTGGGTAGAATGGACAAAACAAATATGGGATATATCAATACCCAATAAAAGTGATTTAGCATTTGGGGAACATTCAGCAATAATGCCAGAAGAAATAGTTAAAAGATGTGTTAGACTCTTTTCATTTGTGGGTGACACTGTACTCGATCCTTTTGTTGGTAGCGGCACTACCCTTAAAGTTGCAAAGCAATTAGAAAGAAATTATATTGGCTATGAAATAATGGAAAATTACAGACCAATTATCGAGAAAAAACTAAATAGTATTTCAAGGAAAGAATATGTTTATTCAGAACCAAATTAGTCATTTAATCAATCACCAGGATATTATTACTGCCGAAATAGAGAATGCAGATGAAATGCTTTTTGTGGTTGCTTATGTCAGAGAAAATGGCGTGGATGTTATTTTAGATAAAATGAAAGATAAGCCGACTAAATTGTTGTGCAGTTTAGATATGGGTATTACACAATTATCAGGCATAAAAAAGCTCATTGAAAATGGTGTAAAAGTTAAGGTTTATCAAAGCAACAAAGGAACATTTCACCCTAAAATTTGGTTATTTGGCAAAAACAACACTGATTGGAGAATGTTAATTGGATCAGCGAATCTAACGCGTGCCGCTTTTATTGATAATGTAGAAGCAAGTATTTTGGTTGAAGATAAGAACACAACCTCAAATGCTTTGTTGTTTTTCAATTATCTTTGGGATAAGGATAACTCAAGCACTATTACTATTGATGAAATTAACTCACTAGAAGGTAAGGTTAATGAGCGGAGAGCATTCAAAAGTAAGTCTAATATAGTTAAAGAAAATAAAAACGACATAGAAAAAAATGAAATTCTTTTTGAATATGTTAAAAATTGGATAGATATACCAAAATATGATAGTAAGGGCATAAGTTCATTATGGCGTGGCTGGTATATTATTCCAGACCAAGGGCTTGTATCTACAAACCTCATCCAACATTTAGTGGACTATTTATTTTTTATTGATGACTGCATAACTTTAGGCAAAAATTCCAAGGATGAAAACTATAAAAACCTATTGTCTAAATTTAAAGAAAATAGTAACTTTAAACGTAAAAGTCTAAAAACTTCAATGCATGGTTTGTTTACACGGCAAGCAAAAAATTATCTTTTAAAATTTAATTGGTGTTATCAATCTAATATAAATACTTTGTGTTTGACTGATTTGGGAAGTCAGGTTAAGTGGTGTGCTAATTTAAGCAACGTAAAAAAATTATATTCTGATTATTTTTATAGTAATTACACTTTTAATGGTTTAAATATAGTTCAATTTACTAAACAATTATTACAAATATTAGAGTACACAACACTTGATGAATTTAATTATTTTGTTATTCATGCTTATAGCACAGATGATTTAGATATTATTGTTAACTTAATTAAAATTTATCGCTCTCTGACAAATACAGATAAATTCCAACAAGATTTTAAAGAATATTTTGAACGTAATAAAGGCAATACTGCAAAAGGTGTTTATATGAATTATGTTAAAAGCATTAAACATACGATGAGTGTTATTGGTTGGTGTAACGGATTCTCTTTAAGTGATGATTTTGTATTAAGATTAGACCATGAAACAAGTTAGTCTTGCCGAGCAAAAAGGCTTCTTTTGCCAACCAAAAATCAATAAACCTTTAACAATGGAGGCTAGTGACATATACAATTTAGATGTCCTTGATTACTTAAACAACAAGGTTGATGATAATACGATTGATTTAGCCGTGACTGATCCGCCCTATAATATGAAAAAGGCGGATTGGGACACCTTTAAGAGTCATGATGATTTTCTAAACTGGACTTTTGCTTGGATAGAAGAATTACTACCGAAATTAAAACAAGATAGCAGCTTATATATCTTTAATACACCCTTTAATTCTGCTTATATTCTACAATTCTTAGTAGAACAAGGCTTGGATTTCAAAAACTGGATTGTGTGGAATAAACAAGACGGAATGAGTGCACCAAAGAATAAGTTTGTCAATGTTGGCGAGACTGTTTTATTTTTTACTAAAGGAAACCCTGTTTTTAATTTTAATGATGTCCGAGAACCCTATAAAAGCACAGATAGAATGAAATACGCCGCTCAAAAGGGCATTATAAAAAATGGCAAAAGATGGTTTCCTAATCCTAATGGTCGTTTATGTTCTGAGGTTTGGAACTTTAGCAGTGAGCGACACAAAAACAAAGTCAATGGCAAAACAGTCAAAATGCAACACTTAACGCCAAAACCAAAAGATATGATAGAGCGTATTATTAAAGCCAGTTCAAACAAAGGCGACTTAGTTTTGGATTGTTTTCTTGGTAGTGGCACAACCGCCATAGTTAGTAAAAAATTAGGTAGGAATTTTACTGGGACAGAGGTTAATGAGGATTATTATGATGTTTGCATGAATGAACTTCTAAAACATGAAATATAAGAAGCTCAACTTTCGCTGAGTTCGTTTTACTTAGTTTTTATATAGAGTTTTAAATTTATCAAACTTGTAACTTCTCAATTGTCATAGATTAATTTTTCTGCTATCTCTAACAGATACATTCGTTTATCGTTATTTCTAAAAATTCCTTTTGTAAAGTAGAGTAATAATTTCATTAGATAATCATAAACCTAAAAACTTCGGAAGTTTGTCTAAGTTTCGGCATCAATAACTTGAATAATTTTTTGAATTTCTCAATTAAATTTCTTGAGTTTGACACTTTCAAGCCCAAAAAAGCCATTTTAGAGAACCGTTTCCTTGATTTTACTGGGTTTGTTGTCTTAATTTGAAAAAGTAGTCGTAGTGCGAAAAAATTTTTTTCTTCGATTTTTGTGTTTTAATTTTGCATTATGGCATTCCTCAGAGCAGAAAAAAAAGCATCAGGCACCTATTTGCGGATTATCCAATCCTACAAGTTGAACGGTAAGTCCAAGCACAAAACACTTCACTCGTTAGGTAAGTTGGAAGACTACGATGCGAACCAGTTAGAACATATTGCTAAAAAACTATTAGAACTTATTACGCCCAGTATTTCATTGGACAGATAAAAGAATCAAAGGACACATCGCTATGTGCTTCACAGCATTTACTTTTATCAACTATTTAAAAAAATACAACCAATCTTCAATACAGAGCTATTGTAAAAGCCATAGATCGTATGCAGGTATCTCTAATCAAGGATGACAAGGCGAAGTCCAACATCTACCTGCGTTCCAAAATTGATACCTCCGAGCAAACAATCATCGATAAATTAAAACTAAAAGTGCTAAACGATACAACAGCTCAAAACTCTATAAATCAGTATTTTACAAAATAAAGTAGTGCATAGGCTATTTTTTAAAAACCTCATTATCAAATACTTAACCCTTTGAACTGTCAAACTCAAGACTTAACGTTAATTTTAGTTTTTTTTAGGGATTTTAATTTTTTTAAAGCAAAAACACCTCTTTTTTTCGGAGAATATGAAAAACATCCAGGCTCTTTGTCGTATAATGCTTTTGGGATTAGCCTCGGCGTTAGCATAAAATAAAAAAATTATAACTAAAAAGGCGTTATAAAAATGTTTATTTTGCAACATAAAAATAATGACTGTAAACCCAGAATTAGAGTTAGCATTAGAATTTGTAGAGAAAACTGACAGAAATTTATTTATCACTGGAAAAGCTGGTACTGGAAAGACCACTTTTTTACATAAAATTAAAAACGAAATCCCAAAGCGAATGGTCGTTGTAGCTCCTACTGGCGTAGCGGTTATCAATGCAAAAGGGGTTACTATCCATTCTTTTTTTCAAATGCCTTTCGGACTTATTTTGCCCAATCAACCTTTAAACCATGGTAATAATAGGTACATAAAATTTAGTAAAATCAAAATAAACATTATAAAGTCGCTAGATTTACTTGTTATTGATGAAATTTCTATGGTTAGAGCTGATTTGTTAGACGGTATAGATAAAATTTTGCGCAGGTATAAAAACAGCAGAAAAGTGTTCGGCGGAATTCAAGTTTTAATGATTGGAGACCTCCAGCAGTTAGCTCCAATTATAAAGCCTAATGAGTGGGATTTGCTAAAAAAACACTACGATAATATTTTCTTTTTTAACTCAAAAGCCTATCGAGAAGCGGACGTTGTTTCTATCGAATTAAAACATATCTATCGTCAAAAAAATGAAAACTTTATAAGTATTTTAAATGAAATTAGAAATGATACTTTATCACAAGAATCGGCTAATATTTTAAACGAACGTTATAATCCAAATTTTATTCCTAAAAAAGAAGAGGGCTACGTAACTCTCACAACCCACAACTATAAAGCCAACAAAATAAACACTACGGAATTAAACAAAATAAAATATAAAAGTTGCTTTTTTGAAGCGACTATTTCTGGTAAGTTTAATGAAAACTCATATCCGAACTCAAAAAATTTAGAACTAAAAGTAGGAGCACAAGTTATGTTTATAAAAAATGACTCGTCGCAAGATAAAAGATATTTTAATGGAAAAATGGGAGTTATAACCGATATTTCTGATAGCACCGTTACTGTAAAATGCAAAAATGAAGATGAAGAAATTAAAACAGAAAAAGAAACTTGGGAAAATATTAACTATATAATTGACAGCCAAACTAACGAAATAAAAGAAGATGTTATAGGTTCGTTTTCTCAAATTCCTTTGCGACTGGCGTGGGCAATTACTATTCATAAAAGCCAAGGTCTAACTTTTGAAAAGCTAATTGTCGATGCTGAAGATTCTTTTGCACACGGACAAACTTACGTTGCTATGAGTAGATGCACTTCTTTAGAAGGTTTAGTTTTAAAAACTCCGATTACAAATAAATCTATAATAAGCGAAACCACAGTCAGCAATTTTACAGAAGACATAGAAGAAAACTCACCAAATGAAACCATTTTAAACGAATCTAAAAAACAATTTTACCTAAATTTGATTTTTGAACTATTTGATTATCAGCCTATCTTAAAACTTAATGAAAGATTTTTAAAAGTTTTTTATATAAATAATCAGAGTATAAAAGGAGGTATTTTAAATAATTTACAAAATATGAAAGACGATGGCATTATTCCTTTAATAAAAATTTCTAAGAACTTCGAAAACCAGTTGTTGAAATATACAGAAAATGATATTTTGCTTGAAAACAATTTTCAAATTCAAGAAAGATTAAAAAAAGCTGCGGATTATTTTTTTGAACAAACTAAAACAAAAATTCGAGAACCGTTAGATGCTATCTCATTTTCTTCGGATAATAAAAAAGTAAATAAAGAAATTACTACTCAATACGACGAGTTACAAGAAAAGATAGAAGTTAAACTTATGAAATTGTCAAGTGTAAAAAACGGATTTAACGTAAAAGAATATTTACAAATAAAATCAAAAGCTGTTTTTCAAAAAGAGAAGCCAAAAAAGCAAAGCAAGTTAAGACCAAAAGACGAATCTCCTCTAATGTTAAAATTACGAAACTTGCGGAATGAATTAGCTAAAAAAGATGAAATTCCTCATTATATGATATTTACTCAAAAGTCTTTATATGAAATTTGCGACAACCTACCTAAAACTAAAAAAGAGTTAGAAAAAGTAAGTGGGATGGGTAAGGTTAGAGTTTATAAATACGGAGACAAAATATTAAAAATTATTGAAGACTTTTATGAATAAATTTTTACCCTTTTTAGTCACTGTTGTCCGATAAAACTCAAAATTAGATAAAAAATGCTTTTCAACACTCAATAAACAAGGGGGATTTTTTTGTTGCATTTCAAAAAGTAAGCCCCATCTTAATAATTCTTACTTTTGCCGTGTTTTAAAAAGGAACAAATTATGCAAGAGAGCAAAAAAACTCGCTATATCCCTTTTTAACTAATAACTAAACACTAATAACTAAACACTAATAACTATGATAGAGTTAAGCTCGTTAGACTATTCTTTGATGATTGTGTTTTTTACAATTATTTTAGGTTTAGGCATTTACGTTTCAAAAAAATCAA
Organism: uncultured Polaribacter sp.; assembly: GCA_963422315.1. Lineage (GTDB taxonomy): Bacteria > Bacteroidota > Bacteroidia > Flavobacteriales > Flavobacteriaceae > Polaribacter. The sequence continues at coordinate 1,322,155 of OY729423.1, read as the reverse complement.
GAAGAAGCAGTTCCGAATTTTTTCTTTCAAACAGAAGTATGCCGTGGTGGTTGTTAGGATTTTCGATGGTAGCAACGACTTTTGCGGTTGACACTCCGCTTTTGGTTACAGACATTGTAAGAGCAGACGGAGTTGCTGGAAATTGGGTATGGTGGGCATTTCTAATTACAGGTCTATTAACTGTTTTTGTATATGCTAAACTATGGAGAAAATCCGAGGTAAATACCGATTTAGAGTTTTACGAACTCCGTTATAGCGGTAAAGCAGCAAAATTTTTAAGAGGTTTTAGAGCTATATATTTAGGTGTAATTTTCAACGTTTTGGTAATGTCAGTTGTAACTTTAGCTGCAATTAAGATTGGCGGAATTATGCTAAACATCGAGCCATGGAAAACTGTTCTATACACTGGAGGTATCACCTTGATAATTAGCACACTCGGAGGATTTAGAGGAATTGTATATACAGATTTTGTGCTGTTTATAATTTCAATGCTCGGAGCTTTAGCTTCTGCATACTATGCTGTAAATTTAACCCAAGTCGGAGGGATTGAAAACTTATTAACCAACGATTTAGTAATTTCTAAAATGGACATATTTCCCGATTTTAGCAATACCGAAAACTTAATACAACTTCTAATTATCCCTCTTGCATTGCAGTGGTGGAGTTCGTGGTATCCAGGAGCAGAGCCTGGTGGAGGAGGGTATATTGCACAAAGAATGCTGTCGGCAAAAAACGAAAACCACGCAATTGCTGCTACTTTCTTTTTCAACTTTATACACTACGCCTTACGCCCTTGGCCGTGGATATTGGTAGCATTAGCATCACTAGTAGTTTTTCCAAATATTGATAGTCTGCAAGCTGCATTTCCGAACATACCGGCTCATAAAATTGGACACGACCTAGCATACCCAGCGATGCTCAGATTTTTGCCAAATGGAATTATAGGAGTCGTTCTCGCTTCTTTAATATCCGCTTACGTTAGCACCATATCTACTCACTTAAATTGGGGTGCATCTTATATAGTAAACGATTTTTTTAAAAGATTTATAAACAAAAATGCCAATGAAAAAAAGCTAGTAAACATCGGCAAAATCAGTACTGTTTTTATGATGATTATCAGTGGAATTATTGCATTGAGTTTAACTAACGTAAAGCAAGTTTTTGATATTATTATTATGTTCGGAGCAGGCACTGGTTTAATTTTTATATTACGATGGTTTTGGTGGAGAATTAACGCATGGAGTGAAATTGCAGCTATGTTTTCCTCTGGAATAATTTCTATAATATTAAACTTTACTAATTTAGATATATTTTTGTTCGACTATCATTTAGGGATATTCCCAAGCTGGAGCAAACTTCCTCTCGTTGTATTGACTACATCTACTATATGGCTAATAATAACTTTTGTTACAAAAGCCGATTCTAATACGGTGTTATTTAACTTTTATAAAAAAATTCAGCCAGGAGGAATAGGGTGGAAAAAAATTAGAAATATCGCTAAAAAAGAAAATTTAGAAATACACAATAGCAAAGAAAGTTGGAGCATTCCTAACGGAATTTTATCGATAATTATTGGATGTATATTGATATACAGTTGCCTGTTTGCAATCGGTTTTTGGATTTATGGAAATACTGGAAAAGCAGTTTTGGCTATGCTTATAGCTTTTGTTTCTGCTTATATGTTAATTAGGATTTGGAAGAAAGTTAAAAATAAAATTTTATAAAAAAATGAAATTAAACGAAATGTTAAGAGGCAGCAATTATAAGCTAACTCAATTTAAACTTACGCAAATTGAAAAATTAGAAGAGGCTGTTTTTCTAAAAGAAGTTCGCGGAAAAAAAGAGCCATTTGTTAAATGTTTGGTCAGAAGAAAAGATATAAAACTTACACCAGAAGAAATTGTAAGGCAATTATATTTAATAGTTTTGAATAAGGAATATAAATATCCGTTAGACAGGATGAAAGTAGAATATGCTGTAAGTTTTGGGCGTGAAAAGAAGCGTGCTGACATTGTAATATTTGACAAGCAAGATACTCGCTCTATTTATATAATGGTAGAACTAAAAAAGCCAAAACTCAAAGACGGTAAAGAGCAATTAAAATCGTATTGTAATGCAACAGGAGCGCCTATTGGAGTTTGGACTAATGGATATTCTATTTCATTTTATCACAGAAAAGACCCTAATTATTTTGAAGATTTATCGGCAATTCCGAGTGCGATAGAAAAATTATCTGATATTCTAAAAGAGCGTTGGACTATTGACGATTTAGTAGAAAAAGACAAACTTCTTACCGAGAAAAAATCGTTAAAAGGTTTGATTTTGGAAATGGAAGACGAGGTTTTGGCAAATGCTGGAGTTGATGTTTTTGAAGAACTTTTTAAACTCATATTTACAAAATTATTTGATGAAATGGAAAGTGGCAGAGACAAAAGTCGTCATTTGATATTTAGGAATTATGGCGACACCGAAACCGAATTAGAAAAGAAAATACAAGGAGTTTTTGATAAAGCAAAAAGCAAGTGGGACGGAGTTTTTACAGAAGATAGCAAGTTGATGCTTACGCCTTCGCACCTTTCGGTTTGTGTGTCGTCTTTGCAAGATGTAAAATTGTTTAACTCAAACCTTGACGTTGTAGATGAGGCTTTTGAATATTTGATTAGTAAAAGTAGCAAAGGCGAAAAGGGGCAATATTTTACGCCTCGTTATGTGATTGATATGTGTGTAAAAATGATGAATCCACAAAAAGAGGAAACTGTAATTGACACGGCTGCTGGAAGTTGTGGTTTCCCGGTGCATTCTATTTTTTATGTTTGGGAGCAAATTCTTAAAGAAAAGGAGATTCCGAAAAGTCATTTATTTACATCGGAACAAAAGCCGTCCGAGTGTACAGATTATGTACGAGACAAAGTTTTTGCGATAGATTTTGATGAAAAGGCGGTTCGTGTAGCGAGGACTTTAAATTTGATTGCTGGAGATGGGCAGACTAATATTTTACATTTGAATACTTTAGATTATGAGCGATGGGATGAAAAAACAGGTGATGAAAATTGGATAGACACTTATAACGAAGGTTGGAAAAAACTTAAACGGCTACGAGCCGAGGAAGATAGAAATCGAGATTTTAGCTTTGATGTATTAATGGCAAATCCGCCATTTGCGGGCGATATTAAGGAAAGTAGAATTTTGGCAAAATATGAGTTAGGCAAAAAACCAAACGGAAAACATCAAACCAAAGTAGGGCGTGACATTTTGTTTATAGAGCGAAATTTAGATTTTTTGAAACCGGGCGGACGAATGGCGATTGTGTTGCCGCAAGGTAGATTTAACAATTCATCGGATAAAAACATCCGCGATTTTATAGCCGAAAGATGCCGTATTCTGGCGGTAGTAGGTTTGCATGGCAATGTTTTTAAGCCGCATACTGGCACTAAGACATCGGTGTTGTTTGTTCAAAAGTGGGATGATAAGTTATGCCCTAAAACCACCCCTGACCCCTCCAAAGGAGGGGAATTAGGTTCTGACTACTCCAAAGGAGGAGAATTAGATTATCCAATATTTTTTGCAACGCAGCAAGAACCAAGCAAAGACAATAGTGGCGAAAAAATCTATCTAAAAAAGAAAGATTGTATAGCAAAAACATCGAAAAACAATGAAATTTTTATAAACCGTCTTAAGGAAATAACTCATTACTTAAAAGAAATAACTCATAACTCAAAAGAAATAACTCATTACCTTAAGGAGATAACTCATTACCTTAAGGAGATAACTCATTACCTTAAGGAGATAACTCATTACCTTAAGGAGATAACTCATTACCTTAAGGAAATAACTCATTACCTTAAGGAAATAACTCATTACTTAGAGGAAATGACTCATAACTCAAAGGAAATAACTCATTACTTAGAGGAAATAACTCGTTTTCTTAAAGAAAATAGTACGAATGAAGAGGGATATTTATTAGATGCCCACGGACATTTGATAGTAAAGCACGACCTTTTTAGTCACGATGGGCTTACCAGTGACGGCATTGCGGAGGCTTTTTTGGAGTTTGCTAAAAAGGAGAATTTGTCGTTTGTGCGGGGAAAGGATTAAGCCCTTTTGATGAAACTCGGTATTGGGGATTGTTGGAAGGGCTTGAGGTTAGTGTTTTGATGTTGTCGGAAATATATAATCAAAAGTATTCTACTTTTAGGTTTGATTCAGAGCATTATCAAAAAAAATATCAAACTATAATTAAAAAGTTAGAAAAGCATCGTAATTTATTTGATTTAAAAGATTTGATTTCTCAACCAGTAATTACAGGTCATACACCATCAATGAAAGTTGATAGATATTATAATGGAAATGTAAAATTTATTAAGACAGATAATTTAAGAGAAAATAAAATAACTCAAGATTTTACACACTATTTATCAAAAGAAGGAAATGATACTTTAAAGAATTCACAATTAAGAAAAGATGATATAATAACTACTATTGTTGGTGCTACTTATGAAATCGTAGGAAGAACTTCAATAATTCAAGAGAGAATTTTACCCGCAAGTATTAACCAAAATATTGCATTAATTCGACCAGATATTAATAAAATTAATTCTCATTTTTTAAATATTTATTTGAACACTTTTTACGGCAGAAATATGCTCTATTATCATTCTAGGCAAACAGGACAAGTAAATTTAAACTGTAGAGAAGTCGAGTATATAAAAGTTCCTGTTTTTAAAAACCTTGAGATACAAATCGAAAAGGTTGTAAAAGAAATTGAAGTTTATAAGCACAATTCAAAACAAACTTACGCCGAAGCAGAAAATCTACTATTAGCAGAACTCAGCTTACAGGATTTTGCACCGAGTAAAGAGAAAGTAAGCGTCAAGAGTTTTTCGGAGAGTTTTGGTACGAGTGGGAGATTGGATGCGGAGTATTATCAGGTGAAGTATGAAGATTACTTAAAGTTAATAAGAAATTATAAAAATGGTTTTGATACAATTAGAAGTGTTTGTAGCTTAAAAGGAGATAATTTTAAATTAAAAGATGAAAAAGAATATAGATATATAGAACTTTCAAATATTGGAAATACTGGCGATGTTAATGGATGCACTATTAATTTTGGTAAAGAATTACCTTCAAGAGCAAGAAGATTAGTAAATAAAGACGATGTAATAATAAGTTCAATTGAAGGAAGTTTAGATTCTTGTGCTTTAATTACTGAAGAATATAGTAATGCTTTATGTTCAACAGGGTTTTATGTAATAAATTCTGAAAAGATAAATTCTGAAACTCTTTTAGTATTATTCAAATCAAAATTGATGCAGAATGTATTAAAACAAAATTGTTCAGGAACAATTTTAACAGGAATGAATAAAGATGATTTTTTAAACATCATCATCCCAATTATAGATTTTGAAAAACAACAAAAAATAGCCTCCTTAATAGAGGAAAGTTTTAGTTTAAAAAAGCAAAGCGAGCATTTGTTAGAAGTAGCCAAAAGGGCAGTAGAAATGGCGATTGAAGAAAACGAAACCGTAGCCATAAAATATATACAAAATGAAAGTAATAATTACTATTTTTAACCCATTATTTAAAATAAACTCTAAAAACAACTAATTATGATAGTTCAAAACATGACATTAGACGAAACCTATAACGCTTTAATTAAGGATATAAGATATCTTGAAAGTCGTGCTTTTATAGAAATGAAAAAAATGAAACGTCTAAAAAAACTTCGCAGCAGCATTAACGTTGTACATCCAACTTCAAAAAACAACTGGAGAATTAAAACTTATACGGAGGTTTTGCCTGATGGTAGAAAAGATTATTGCTATACTATTTATTGCAAATGGATTACCGATAAAGGTTGGCGTGCGGCGTCTGTTATAAAGAGTTCTAACACGAACGATTATTTAATAAGAATTTTTAATTCTCATTTTTTTATACGATATTTAGAACGATTTGTTACTCCAAATTTTGGTGATATGAATATGAAAAAAGTAGTGGATTTTTATTTTTCACGAACGGATAAAACTTTGGAAACAAATGAAAATAGTTTTAACGATGTGAAAGAAGAAGATAAAAATAATATAGCTATAAATTATTTAAAAGATAATTATAATAACTTCTTATTTTCTAAAGACGGCATAGGGTTAGGAACAATAAGTACTCCTAAATATCAAGTTTGGAACACGTTTTATTCCGAAGACATGATGCCAGAAATGCTGTTAAAAATGCATCAATTTTATATTGATAATGACCATATATAAAACCATTTTTCTAAAAGATTTTTGTCATTAATTTGCTTATCATATTTTGGAAATAATGAACGTCAAACTGCTTTGTTGTAAATTTATGAACATCAAACTGCTTTGCTTATCATATTTTGGAAATAATGGAAATAATGAACGTCAAACTACTTTGTTGTATATTTTAATTGATATATTTGTATCAAAAGAAGTTAGAAAATTATGAATTTTAATAATGCTGTTGAATACCACTATGGCAAATTCCCTCCGTCTAAATTAGATCATAGCAAAATAATGAGTTCATTACTAAAAGCAACTGATTCGCTGGCTAGATACGATCAGATGCTTAAAAACATTCGTAACAGCGAGATATTACTTGCTCCTTTGAGAAATCAAGAGGCTGTAATTTCATCAAGAATGGAAGGAACAATTAGCACAATGGACGAAATTTTAAAATTTGAAGCTGATAGTGAGGGCGATTCGGAAGAAGCAAAAAATGTTCGTTCGGAAATTTTTGAAACAATACTTTACCAAAGGGCACTAAAAAATGCACAAAAAGCAATAATTGATGGCTATCCTTTTTCTCAACATTTAATTAGAGCAATTCATCAGCAACTTTTGTCATTTGGCAGAGGTGCGAAAAAATCTCCTGGAAAATACAAGGTTGAACAAAATTATTTAGCAGAGAAGCAAAAAGTTTTATTTATACCAATTAGCCCCGAAAAGCTCCATGATGGGTTGGAGATATTGTTTGAGTATATACAAAATAATTCTGATCCAGTATTAATCAAAACTGCTTTAATGCACTTAGAATTTGAAGCTCTTCATCCTTTTCAAGATGGCAATGGTAGAATTGGTCGTATGCTAATAACGTTGTTTTTATGGTCTTCGGGAATTATTTCGAAGCCTCATTTTTATATAAGTGGATATTTAGAAGAAAACAAGGATGAATACATTGATACAATGAGGCATGTGTCAGAAAATAATGATTGGGAAAAATGGTGTATATTCTTCTTTAATGCCGTTGAAAAACAAGCTATTAAAAATTTAGAAATAGCCGAAAGTATTACGTCGCTTTATGAAAATATGAAACATATTTTTTCTGAGGCACTATCATCAAAATGGAGTGTAAATGCTTTGGATTATATTTTTACAAATCCAATATTTAGAAACAATGGCTTTACTTCCAAAAGTGGCATTCCTGGACCTACTGCTTCTAGATTTACAAGGATGTTGTTAGACAAAGAGCTTATTATAAGAATTGAAGAGTCTTCGGGAAGAAAATCTGCATTATATGGATTTGAGTCATTATTAAAATTAGTTAGAGTATAAAAACCCAAAGCGAACATTTATTAGAAGTAGTCAAAAAGTCAGTAAAAATCGCAATTGAGGAAAACGAAGCGGTAGCGTTAGAATATATAAAAGCCTCTGTTTTTTAATAGAAATAATGAAAGTTAAAAAAAAGTTAATAAATTTTTTTTAATAGTATTAAAATATTTTATACATTTGCGGACTAATCTTAAAATTTTTATATTATGTTTAATTTTTATGTATTGTTTTTAGTGGCGTTAGTGCCTCTAATTATTGGGTTCGTATGGTACGGACCCTTGTTTGGAAAGGCTTGGATGAAAGAAATGGGATTTACTGAAGAGTCTTTAAAAGAGAAGAGTATGATGAAAGCTTATATAATAAGCTATGTTCTGGGTATTCTTATCGCGATGTTTTTGTTGCCTGTAACTATTCATCAAATGGGCGTTCATTCTGTTTTGTCAGAAGAGCCTGGTTTTGCTGAGAAAACGGGCGAGGCTTATGCGACTTTTTTAGACTTTATGCAAAACTATGGCGGTAATTTTAGAACCTTTAAGCACGGTGCTTTGCACGGTACTTTATCTGCTGTGTTTTTGCTGATGCCAGTTTTAACAGTTGGTGCATTGTTTGAAGGAAAAAGTGTAAAGTACATTGCAATAAATGTTGGTTATTGGGTGGTATCTTTAGCTATTATGGGCGGCTTGATTTGTCGATATGGTTTAAAAATGGCAATGCCAATGATGACTGGCTAACAACCAAAAAACAAAAAAGTGTTAGTATTGGAAAAACCACGCGTAAAAGTGTGGTTTTTTTTTATTCTATAAATTGAAGTGTCCGAATATTTTTAACCTAACTCTTTCTAAAACTTTATTAGCAACTATTGATGCTTTTTTTGTGCCTTTTGTTAGAGCTTCGTCTATTTTATTCTTGTTGCTCATAAAATAATTATATCGTTCTCGCTGTTTTAAAAATCTTTCTGTAATTGTTTTGTATAACTCATTTTTTGCCTCTCCGTATCCGTAATTTCCATTTTTATAATTATCTCTCATTTTAGCTATTTGAACATCTGTTGCTAGTAATTTATATAGTGCAAAAACATTATCTGTATCTGGGTTTTTAGGTTCTTCTAATCCTTTGCTGTCTGTTTTAATTGACATTATTTTTTTCCTTAATTCTTTGTCTGTTGAAAAAATATTGATATAATTATTGTTAGATTTACTCATTTTCTCGCCGTCTGTACCTGGAATTTTTTCAGATTCTGATTTTAAACTATAATTTGGTATAACTAAAGTTTTTTCTCCTAGTATATTATTAAGCTTTTTAGCAACATCCCTTGTCATTTCTATATGTTGAAGCTGATCTTTTCCTACTGGAACTATTTCTGCATCATACAGTAAAATATCGGCAGCCATTAGCATCGGATATGTAAATAACCCTACATTTACATCCTGTAATCTGTCCGATTTATCTTTAAAACTATGAGCCAATGCTAATCTTTGGTACGGAAAAAAACAACTCAAATACCACGCTAACTCTGTAACTTGAGATACATCGCTTTGTTTGTAAAATATTGCTTTATCTGTATTTAATCCGCAAGCTAACCAAACGGCAGCGGTGCTATATATATTTTCTTTAAGCTGTTTTGCGTTTTTTATTTGTGTCAAAGAGTGCATATCTGCGATAAATAAAAAGGCTTCATTTTTTGGTTTATTTGCCATTTCTATTGCTGGTAAAATTGCTCCTAATACATTCCCTAAATGTGGCGTTCCTGTACTCTGTACCCCTGTTAATATTCTACACATTGTGTTGACTAATTTTTTTAAATAAGTAAGTATTATGTATTCTATTTTGCTAATACAAAAGTAAGGATTATAGTTAGAAAATTGATTAAGCTAATATAAAATGATTTCTTTTGTTTATTAAAAAATGACGCTAGCTCCTAATTGTAACGAAACACTTTTCGCAGAAGCAAGGTTATAAAGTTTTTCAATATTGCCAATCATTCCATAAAAATTCATTCTTCCTAATTGAGCAGATACACCAGCTCCGACGTTAAAAAATGAGTACTTGTCAATTGTATGAGTAAATTTTGTGCGTAGTTTACTGGTAAGAGCTATTTCATAAAAACTTGTAAATACAAATTGCATCCCTAAAGGTCTAAACACAGAATATAGCTGAACTCCATAAGCGTTTTTATAGTATTCTTTGTATGGGGGATAGCAGTCTTTTCCGATGCTTCTTGTTTTGTTATATTTATACTTGAACGATGCATTTAGCTTTAATGGTCTAAAAGAAACATAAGAGTCCGAATTTTCATTAGTTGGTACTTTATCAGTAAAATCATCTTCAATTTCTTGCCAATAATTTCTTGAAGTCTCTGAGTCATAATCGAACCCTACTCCATTAAATTCGTAATCTCCATTTGTATGATAATTTTTAATGTTTTTATTGTATTTTATAAAACCTAAATCTATAATACTCCCAGTAAACTCCAATTGCTTTGATTTATGGTAAGTGAATCCAAAGTCAAAACCAATTCCTAAATTACCTCCAAAAAAAGTTTTTTTTAAATATGATAAAGGGTCATTCTTATCTATGTTTTCAGTGTTTGATGTGTTTATGTTTAGGGCAAATCCTTTTAATTTATGAGTTAAAATGTTGTTTACCCCACTAACAGTTTCAAGAGTCCCACTACTATTAAAACTTTCAGCATTTATTACGGAAGAATATATTTTAAACCTAGCACCTAACGTCAATTTATCGTTCATCTTTCTTGACAATCCAAAATGAAGCACACCAAGAGCATCTGCTTTAAATACCACATTAGATAGATCAAGTTTTTTATTCAAATTTAAAGAGCTACCTTGGGTTAAAAATTTAATTGCATCTTTTGGTAAATGCACCAAAAGGTCAATTTCTTCATAAAAACCTATGCTAAAATAGTTTTTCTTTCCATATCTATATCCAAAATTAAAGACATCTATTTGAAAATTAACCTTAACATCGTCGTTATAAGAAAGTTTATTAACAGCTTCTAAAACTTTAGTATTTATTGGTTTTGAGTTTACAGCAAATAGGTCTGAAACTAAAATTCCGGAAGTACCAGTTTCAATAGAAAAATTAGAAAATAAGGGGATACCGATATGAGAATTATATTTAATATCTGCACCAGGATTGTTTAAAAGCGTTTGTGGTAAGTTGGCAAAATTGTAGAGAACCTGCTTGTTTTGACTAAAAATGTTAGTAGCTATGATAATAAATAAAAGTAAAAAAATATTCTTCATTTTAAATTACTGTGGGACTAAATGTAAGCTCATATAAGACTTAAAATTCAAACTACTTGTGCTATTAACGTTTATAGGATTTGAGGTATCGGCATTTTTAAAAACAACTTCAACACTCACGGTGTTCTTTATTTTTGAGTTTTCTAAAACGTCCACGCTTTCTTTAAACTTAAAGTTTGCATCATTCGCTTTTAATTGAATATCTTCAAATTTGTATGCCACAACATTATTTTCGTCTAAAAAAAATATTTGAACTATAAAATCATTATCAAATTCGTTTACTATTTCTATATTCAAATCAAATTTTACTATGTTTTTATTGACAAAACCGTACTGAAAAACTCTAAAATCAAAGGTGCTTGAAATTTCATCTAATTCTATTGAGCCGTCAATAAAATTGTTTGATTTTACATTAAAATAAGCAAAAGAAACATCGACAACCGACGGAGAGTCATAATCTTCTATCTGGGAAAAGTCTAATTTTTCTACACAGGATGTAAAAAATAATACACAAAAAGTAAGTGAAAATATTCTGATAATTAACATAAAAGTAAAATATATAAATCAATTCTTTAACTCTTTAACTCTTTGTTTATTGTAGTTTTAAGGTTTTTAGTTTATAGTTTTTTGGATTATAAATTTACAAAAATCTTTTTTAAACTATAATTTTTAATTGTTTAAGATTCAAAGGATATTGTATTATTTCTTCACTTTTACAGCAGCTTTTTCAACTTTTAATTTTAAACCCTCTTTGTATGTAGTAATTTTATCTAAAACACATTTATCAGAAGTTCCGATAATTTGTGCTGCTAAAATACCAGCATTTTTTGCACCATTTAAAGCTACGGTAGCAACTGGAACCCCATTTGGCATCTGCAAAATAGATAAAATAGAGTCCCAACCATCAATAGAATTTCGGCTTTTTATAGGAACTCCAATTACTGGCAAAGGGCTTATAGAAGCTACCATTCCCGGTAAATGCGCTGCTCCTCCAGCGGCTGCAATAATTACTCTTATCCCTCTTTTGTGTGCATTCTTCGAGTAGTCAAATAGCTTATCCGGAGTCCTGTGAGCAGAAACAATGTCTATCTCAATTTTAATGTCAAAACTCTCTAAAACATCTATTGCTTCTTGTACTACCGGAAGATCAGAATCGCTCCCCATTATAATTCCTACCATAATTACTTGCTTATAACTTTAATTGTTTTTTTTACTTTTTTTGCTATTTCTTTAGCAATATTAATATCTGAATTAACTATTGTTACGTGTCCCATTTTCCTGTACGGTTTTGTCTGCTTTTTTCCATAAATATGGGGCGTAACTCCTTTAATATTCAATACCTTTTCTATATTTTTATACACAACATCGCCAGTAAATCCTTCTTCGCCTACTAAATTTACCATAACTGCTGAAAGCTTGCTGTCGGTATTTCCTAAAGGTAAATTTAAAATGCTACGTAAATGCTGCTCAAATTGATTGGTATAGCTTGCTTCTATTGAATAATGACCCGAATTATGAGGTCTTGGTGCTATTTCATTTACTAAAATTTTATCCTCCTCTGTTTGAAACATTTCAACAGCTAAAAGCCCAACGAAATCTAAATTATTTACTACACTTAATGCAACTTCTTTAGCTTTTTCAGAAATTTTAAAATCAATTCTAGCAGGGCAAATTACATATTCCACTTGGTTTTCCTCCGAATGAAATTTCATTTCTACAACAGGGTAGGTTTTAATTTCCCCATTTGTGTTTCTTGCAACGATTACTGACAGCTCATTTTTAAAAGGAATAAGTTTTTCAATAATACATTCTACGTTTGGCAAGTTTTCGAAGTCCTCGATGTTTCTAACAATTTTAACTCCTCTGCCGTCATAACCGAAGCGTACAGCCTTCCATACAAAAGGAAAATTGATAATATTGTTTTTATAAGAATGTTTTAACTCTTCTAAATAAGCGTAATGAGAAAATTCTGCGGTAGGAATATTATGGTCTATATAGAAATACTTTTGCCTTGCCTTACTTTGAATAATCCTTAAATCTTTAGGCTTTGGAAATATTGTAAGACCTTCTTTTTCTAACTTTTCTAAAGCGTCTAAATTTATGTTTTCAATTTCAATAGTTAGTAAGTTTACAGTCTTGCCGAAGTTATAAACCGCATCAAAATCTAATAAATCTCCAACGACAAAAGTGTTGCAAATTTTTGAACATGTAGCGTTTTTATCACTATCTAAAATTGATGTATTAATATCAAATTTTTGAGCTTCAGTTAGTAGCATTTTGCCGAGCTGTCCGCCACCTAAAATGCCTAATTTAAAATCCGAAGAAAAATAATTTTTCACGCTATTTATAATAAAAAATTAAAAATACTAAATGTTTCTAAAAGTTAGTTATTATAATTCGAGTTCCGCTTTTGATTACTCTGTATTCTATTGCAGGACAAGTAAATCCTTCTGTTTGAGGAGCTCCCCCGATACCTTTACCAACAGCATATTCGCTATTATCACAAGCACATTTTAATGTTAAACCGTTCTCAAAACTCATAGGATTCGAACAATCATTTGCAGGACACACCCTATCGTAAGCCACAAAATCGCTACCATTAACGTTTATTAAAAGTATGCCTTTGTTTCCACCTGATATTTTGACAAAACCAGGTGTTAAAACTTTATTCATCTCTGGACTATTCAAATCCTTATTAATGTTAAGCGAAAAATACGGAATGCAATTTTCAGAATCAATTTCATTACCACAATTTATAAACGTTAAGATTAATAAAAATAACAATTTAGATTTTTGCATAAACTAATTGTTTGTAGTAATTGTAAAATTTTTTGCAAATATAATTCATATTTAATCTTAAAAATATAAAGTTTATTTCAAAAGATGTATAAAAGACTACCTGTTTATTTTAGCTTCATTCATTTTCTACTAAAGACCAAAAATTTTAAATGTTTGCATCATAGCAGAATTTGTTGTTTTCCTAAAAGTACTATTGTTATTAATCCAGAAAATGATTTAGATTAAAACCCTTATGTTTTCTATATAAATCAAGAGTTTTTGATATAAAATAACTTTAATATTAGTTTTAATATTAGCAATATTAGTTTTAATATTAACAGTATTAGTTTTAATATTAGCAGTATTAGTTTTAATATTAGCAGTATTAGTTTTAATATTAGCAATATTAGTTTTAATATTAGCAGTATTAGTTTTAATATTAGCAGTATTAGTTTTAATATTAGCAATATTAGTTTTAATATTAGCAATATTAGTTTTAATATTTATAATATTAGTTTTAATATTTATAATATTAGTATTAATAAGAGGGCTTCTAATACTTACATAAGTATTATAAAATTATAAAAAGTTATTTTTAGAATTGTTTAAAATGAGCTTAAGTAGAGTAGTATGAATATTTTATACCTTTGTATGTTGCTTTTAGCTTAGTATTTACGGCTTTAGCAGAAAAAATATCTTTATAATCTTATAACACCACAACACAAATGATTCATTTCTTTGGAGACCCAAACAGCAAAGTATATGCGGTGCAATCTACAAAAGAGTTAACAAAAGATACTGAACTAAAATTAAATTGGCTTTTTTCGAATAATAAAAAAATAAAAGCAGATTCTATTGAGTCTCATTTTGTCGGTCCACGAAATTCTATGATTACTCCTTGGAGTACAAATGCAGTAGAAATAACTCAAAATATGGGTATTTATGATATAATTAGAATAGAAGAATTTACCTCTGTTACTAAAAGTTTTAAAGATTATGATCCGATGATTTTTGAAAAATATAAAACATTAAATCAAGAATTATTTACAGTAAGTGCCAAAGTAGAATCAGTTTTAGAAATAGATAATATTGAACTGTACAATGATCAAGAGGGCTTATCTTTAAACAAAGAAGAAATAAAGTATTTAGAAGAGGTTTCAAAAAAAATAGGAAGAAAATTAACAGACAGCGAAGTTTTTGGCTTTAGTCAAGTTAACTCCGAGCACTGTCGTCATAAAATCTTTAATGGAACCTTTGTCATAGACGGAGAAGAAAAGTCCGCTTCGCTATTTAAAATGATTAAAGAAACTGCTAAAGATAATCCTAACGACATAGTTTCTGCCTATAAAGATAATGTTGCTTTTATCAAGGGACCGAGGGTTGAGCAATTCGCTCCGAAGCTACTTGATAAACCTGACTATTATGTAGTAAAAGAATTTGATTCTGTAATTTCAATAAAAGCTGAAACGCATAATTTTCCAACCACGGTCGAGCCTTTTAACGGTGCTGCAACTGGCTCTGGCGGTGAAATTAGAGACAGGATTGCCGGCGGAAAAGGTGCTATTCCTCTCGCAGGCACGGCAGTTTATATGACATCCTATCCTCGTTTAGAAAATAATAGACCTTGGGAACAAAAATTTAAACCTAGAAATTGGTTGTATCAAACACCCGTTGACATCTTAATCAAAGCCTCAAACGGAGCTTCAGATTTTGGAAATAAATTTGGGCAACCGCTAATTTGCGGCTCTTTATTTACTTTTGAACTTGACGAAAAATATTCTTTAAACTCTAATGAATGTAGAAAACTCGGATATGATAAAGTAATTATGCAAGCTGGAGGAATCGGCTACGGAAAGTTAGACCAAGCAATCAAAGACGCTCCGAAAAAAGGACATAAAATTATAGTAATTGGCGGTGATAATTATAGAATAGGTATGGGCGGTGCAGCCGTTTCGTCAGCAGATACTGGAGAGTTTTCTTCAGGTATAGAGCTAAATGCTGTTCAACGATCTAACCCAGAGATGCAAAAACGCGTTTCAAATACTGTACGTAGCTTAGTTGAAAGTGATAATAATTTTATCGTTTCTATCCACGACCATGGTGCTGGAGGTCATCTGAATTGCTTGTCAGAATTAGTAGAAAATAGCGGCGGAAAAATTTATATAGATAAACTCCCTTTAGGAGACCCAACATTGTCGGCAAAAGAAATTATCGGAAACGAATCTCAAGAAAGAATGGGACTAATTACTTCAGAAAAAAATATAACTACTCTAAAAAATATTTCGGAGCGAGAAAGACTACCACTATACGAAGTCGGAGAAATTACCGGAGATAGTAAATTTACTTTTGAATCTAGCACTACTAATATAAAACCAATAAATTTAGCTTTAAAAGACTTGTTTGGGTCATCTCCGAGAACTGTAATTTCAGATAACACTATAGTCAGAAACTATAAAAGTCTTAAATATAATTCTAAAAACTTAATTACTTATTTAGAGCAAGTTCTACAATTAGAGGCAGTTGCCTGCAAAGACTGGCTGACTAATAAAGTTGACCGATGTGTTGGCGGAAAAGTAGCAAAGCAACAATGTGTTGGTGCATTACAATTACCACTTAACAACGTTGGAGTTGTAGCTCTAGACTACAAAGGAACAGAAGGAATAGCAAACTCAATCGGTCATTCGCCAATTTCGGCTTTAATTAATGCAAAATTTGGTAGTAGAAATTCTATCACTGAGGCACTAACTAATATAATTTGGGCACCTTTGAAGAATGGGATAAAAAGCATTTCACTTTCGGCAAACTGGATGTGGTCTTGTAAAAATAAAGGAGAAGATGCTCGCTTATACGATGCCGTAAAAGCGGCGTCAGATTTTTCAAAAGAGTTAGGAATAAACGTCCCTACGGGTAAAGATTCTCTTTCGATGAAACAGAAATACTCAAACGAAGAGGTAATTTCTCCGGGAACAGTTATTATCTCTGCAGTTGCAAATTGTACTGAAATTAGCAAAGTTGTAGAGCCAGTTCTTCAATACGGTAAAGGGAATATTTATTATATTAATGTTTCCCAAGATAGCTTTAAGTTAGGTGGTAGTAGCTTTAGTCAAATATTAAGCTCTATCGGAAATGAAGCACCGGATGTAAAAAACACATCTTTTGTAAAAAAAGTATTTGATACGATTCAAACATTAATTAAGAAAAACAAAATATTTGCAGGACACGATGTTGCCTCTGGCGGCTTGATAACTACTTTATTAGAAATGTGTTTTGCAGAAACAAACTTAGGTGCTGATTTTGATATTTCTTCTTTAAACGAAAAAGACCCTGTAAAAGTGCTGTTTTCTGAAAATGCTGGAATTGTATTTCAAGCAGAAAGCTCGGTAGAATCAGTTTTATCAGAGAATAATATAGAGTTTAATAAAATAGGAAAACCTAACAACACTGGAATTGTAACCATAAAAAACAACGATAATTTTTATAATTTTAAAGTATCAAAAATTAGAGACATTTGGTATAAAACTTCTTTTTTATTAGACAAAAAGCAAACAGCAAATGATTTATCTAAAAAAAGATTTGACAACTATAAGCGTCAGCCATTACGATATAAGTTTCCGAGTAATTTTACAGGAATGCTACCAAAAACGAACTCAAACCTTACCAAACCTAAAGCGGCAATTATTAGAGAGAAAGGCTCAAATTCGGAGCGAGAAATGGCTAACGCAATGTATTTAGCGGGTTTTGACGTTAAGGATGTTCACATGACCGATTTAATTTATGGACGAGAAACATTAGAAGACGTTCGGTTTATTGGGGCTGTAGGCGGATTTTCTAATAGCGATGTTTTGGGTTCTGCAAAAGGCTGGGCAGGTGCTTTTAAGTATAATGAAAAAGCCAATAATTCTTTAAAAAACTTTTTTAAAAGGGAAGATACTTTGTCTATAGGAATATGCAACGGTTGTCAGTTGTGGATGGAATTAGAGCTTATAAACCCTGAGCACAAAATACACGGTAAGATGCTACATAACGACTCAAAAAAACACGAATGTTCCTTTACGTCTGTAAAAATTAAAAAAAATAACTCCGTTATGCTATCTACCCTAGCAGGAACAAATTTGGGCGTTTGGATTTCTAATGGCGAAGGAAAATTTAGTTTACCAATGTCGGAGGAAAACTATAATATAGTGGCAAAATACTCTTATGAACAATACCCAAATAATCCGAATGGATCTGACTATAATACCGCAATGATTTGTGATAAAACGGGTCGTCATTTAGCAACAATGCCGCACATAGAACGCTCTGTTTTTCAGTGGAATTGGGCAAACTACCCACACGGCAGGAATGATGAAGTTAGTCCTTGGCTGACCGCTTTTATAAACGCCAAAAACTGGTTAAATACTAATTTTTAAATTTATTGTTGTACGATAAAACTCAAAATTAGGCAAAAACTATTAGATAATGTAAAAGGAATTCCTATAAGAATTTGTCATACGGATAATTGGGGAGCATATTCTAAATTATTTCCAAAACAATACCTGCATATTATTGGAAAAGATAATACTTGGAGAATTGAACATAGAAATCTCAATTTTAGAACACATATCAAAGGATTAAACAGAAAAACAATCTGTTTTTCCAAAAATGAAGATATTCACGATAAAGTGTTAAGTATGTACATCGAAAAATACTATTTTAATGAAAGTGTCTTTAACAAGAAAAGTGCTTAATCAGTTTGTTTATGACACTACCAAAAAATCAAGGGACTTGTCGAAAATTGAGGAAATTTCTTAAAAATAAAAGCCAAAATTAGGACTCTTGAACTTTCTTGCGGATTTTAAAGTACATAGTATAAAAGTTAGAGCTTATTTACTATATTAATTTCTACTGTTTTGGTTGTTGACAGTATTGATTTTATATCTTTTTCATTATTGTTAATAGGAATTTCCATCAAAAAATGGTCGTCTGTAGTTCTAACATCTGGGTTTTCAGCTTTTTTAAAAGGCCAAATTTTACTTCTCATATAAAAAGTAATTACCATTAAATGAGCTGCAAAAAAAACGGTTAATTCAAACATAATAGGCACAAATGCAGGCATATTTTCAAACCACGAAAAACTAGGTTTTCCGCCTATATCTTGTGGCCAATCTTGAATCATCATATAGTTTGTCATCCAAATAGATATAGACAGCCCTGTTATACCGAACAAAAAAGAGGCTATTGCGATTCGTGTCGGAGCTAACCCTAAAGCTTTGTCTAAACCGTGTACTGGAAAAGGACAAAAAACTTCTTCAATTATATGCCCCGATGATTTTACTTTTTTCACAGCATCTAATAACTCTTCTTCATCCTTGTAAAATGCGTGAATAACTTTTAATGAGTCCATTTTTATTTTTATATACTAATTTACAAACGCTTTATTTAGTTGTTTTTTTATAAAATTCTCCAGAAGATTTTAAAATTGTTTTTACCTCTGCTTGAGCAATTATAGGAAAAGTTCTAGCGTATAGAAGGAATAGTACAAAGAAAAAACCTATAGTTCCGATAAAAATTCCTACATCTACAAAAGTAGGCTCAAAACGCCACCAAGTTGAAGGCAAATGTCCTTTGCTTAAAACAACTGCAATAATATCAAATCTCTCAAACCACATACCTATATTAATGGCTATTGAGATGATAAAAGACCAAATAAAACTTCTTCTTATTTTTCTAAACCACAAGAGCTGCGGAGTAAAAATATTAAAAATTAACAATGACCAAAAAGCCCACGCATAAGGTCCCATTGCAGCTCCGACCGACAAATAAGTATAGTATTCATAAGGAGAACCAGTGTACCAAGCTATAAAAAATTCGGTGGCGTAGGCTATTGCAACTATTCCGCCTGTTAATATAATTACGATGTTCATATATTCTATATGCAAACGAGTAATATATGCTTCTAGGCTAGTAACTTTTCTCATAATTCCGAGTAATGTTTGTACCATCGCAAACCCAGAAAAAATTGCTCCTGCCACAAAGTACGGTGGAAAAATTGTCGAGTGCCACCCTGGATTTATCGAAGTTGCAAAGTCCATAGAAACTATAGTATGTACTGAAAGTACTAAAGGCGTTGCTAAACCAGCTAACACAAGAGATACCTCCTCGAAGCGTTGCCAATCTTTTGCTCTTCCAGACCAGCCGAAAGACAGCAACGAATATATTTTCTTTTGAAAGGGCTTTACCGCTCTATCTCTAATCATAGCAAAATCGGGGAGTAAGCCTGTCCACCAAAAAACTAAAGAAACTGATAGGTAAGTAGATATTGCGAACACGTCCCATAGTAGCGGTGAGTTGAAGTTAACCCATAGTGAGCCAAACTGGTTCGGTATTGGCAAAACCCAGTATCCGTTCCAAGGTCGTCCCATGTGAATGATAGGAAATAGACCAGCCTGAAAAACAGCAAAAATAGTCATTGCTTCTGCCGAGCGGTTGATAGCCATTCTCCACTTTTGACGAAATAGTAGCAACACCGCCGAAATTAAAGTCCCAGCGTGTCCGATACCTACCCACCATACAAAATTGGTAATATCCCAAGCCCAGCCGATGTTTTTATTTAGACCCCAAACGCCAATACCAGTGCCAACAGTATAGAAAATACAACCAAAACCCCAAAGCATAGCTGCTAATGAAATATAAAAAGCAATATGCCAGTTTTTGTTTGCCTTCCCTTCTATTGGTCTAGCTATATCTTTTGTAATATCGTGATAACTTTTGTCGCCTAAAACTAAAGGTTCTCTAATAGGTGATTCGTAATGCGACATATTTTAGTTAATTATTTTAAATTTTTATTATTATTCAAGTTTTTTAGTTAAATCTTCGACATATTTTTTAAACCCTTTGTCTGTATTTGTAAGATTATCTACAGTCTTGCAAGCATGTAGCACAGTAGTGTGGTCTTTTCGCCCCACTTGATTTCCTATACTCGCTAAAGAGTTTTTAGTTAGTTTTTTAGCAAAATACATTGCTAATTGTCTAGCTTGCACAATATTTCGCTTTCTTGTTTTAGATTGTAAAGTAGCGACATCCATATTAAAATATTTCGAAACTTCTTTTTGTATATAATCTATTGAAACCTGTTTTTTAGTGTTCCTTGTAAATTTGTTTACAATTTGCTTTGCTAACTCGTGAGAAAACTCTTTTTTATTAAAAGAAACTTGTGCTATCATCGATATAATTACACCTTCTAATTCTCTAACGTTAGAATTAATTTCTTTTGCAATATAACAAATAATATCGTCCTCTATTTCTACTCCGTCTCTAAACAATTTGCTTTTTAGAATTGAAATTCTAGTTTCATAATTTGGTGCTTGTAGCTCTGCCGACAATCCCCATTTAAAGCGTGACAGTAGACGTTGCTCTATATCTTGCATATCTATCGGCGACTTGTCGGAAGTTAAGATTACTTGTTTTCCATTTTGGTGTAAATGATTAAATATATGAAAGAAAACGTCTTGAGTTTTCGATTTGCCTGACAAAAACTGAACATCATCTACAATTATCACGTCTATCATTTGATAGAAGTGAATAAAATCATTTCTCGTATTAGTTTTGGTAGAGTCTCCGTATTGTTGTATAAATTTTTCTACCGAAACATACAATACTTTTTTATCGGGATACTTGTCTTTAATGTCCACACCTATTGCATGAGCCAAATGTGTTTTTCCTAATCCGACACCTCCGTATATTAATAACGGATTAAAAGAAGAACCTCCTGGTTTATTAGCCACAGCAATACCTGCTGAACGTGCTAATCTATTCGATTCGCCTTCTATAAAGTTCGAAAAATTATAATTAGGATTTAGTTGAGACTCTACTTTTACTTTTTTTAGACCTGGGATTACGAACGGATTTCTTAACTCTCTTTTGTCTGTTTCTATCGGAAATGATATATTTTGAGATTTTAAAGGGTTTCTATTTGAGCTCGGTATTTTAACAATGCGAGGACGATTACTGTTATAATTATTTTCCATTTTTACGTTGTACACCAACTTTGCATCTTTACCTAATTGACGCATCAACGCGACTCTTAACAACTTAATATAATGCTCTTCTAACCACTCGCAAAAAAACTTACTTGGAACTTGTATAATAAGCGTTTCTTTTGATAATTTTACCGGTTTTATTGGTTCAAACCACGTTTCATACGCCTGCTCCTTTACATTGTCTTTTATAAATTTTAAACATTCTCTCCAAACCGATTCAAAAGATGTAGTCATAATTATTATAAAGTGTTTTTATTAAAAATAGAAGTTTTTTGACATAGTTTTGTGAAACACAAAAATCAAAATAAATTTTAATAAAAAAAAATTAGTTTGCTATTTGTTATTAATTTTTTTTTACGTAAAATGCCAAATTATAAAAATCATATAATTTTGAAAAATTTTTTAACAAAAGTTAGGATTAGATATTCTGAAACTGACCAAATGGGAGTCGTTCATCACGGCAATTACGCACAATTTTTTGAAATAGGACGCACCGAATGGATTCGTTCTCTCGGAATTTCATACAAAGATATGGAGACAAAAGGTATTATTTTACCCGTTGTTTCTTTAAAATTTAATTTTATCAAACCTGCTTTATACGACGATGTTTTGACGATAGAAACAAATTTAATTAAAAAACCTTCCGTTAAAATTGAGTTCGATTATAATATTTTTAATCAAAACAACGAACTCCTCTGTAAAGGAAATTCCGTTCTCGCCTTTTTAAATAGTAAGTCTAAAAAACCTATTCGTTGTCCCAATTATTTATTAAAAGGACTAGGTTTTTAATCATTTTTTTATAATTTTTAAAACGTCCTTTTCAATATTTATTTGTTTTATTATATTTCCTTTTATAACTGGCGATTTTATACCCGACTGGAACTTTACTTCACTAAAAAACACCCTCGCTTCATCCCATAAACCCAAATCTATAAATGTTTGAAGCGTTCGCAATCCTCCCTCTACAATCAAAGACTGTATTTTGTGATTATATAAAACTTTACAAATTTGAACCGCTATGTTTTTTGAAAAATTAATTGTTTCAAACTTTATATTATCCGAATTTGATGAAATATCTTGTGCTGTAATTATAATTGTTCTCGCCGAACCGTCATATATATTTAATGTTTTTGAAATTTTCAAAGTCCTATCTAATACAATTCTTACTGGATTATTACCAGACCAATTTCTAATATTTAATCTCGGATTATCGTCAATAACTGTTCTTGTGCCTACCAAAATTGCCTGTTCTTCGCTTCTCCACTTATGACTCAATTGCCTTGAATAATCATTAGAAATCCAAAAAGATTTTTGTTCAGTCCTTTTGCTCGGAGATATAAAACCATCTGACGTTTCTGCCCACTTTAATATTATATAAGGTCTGTTTTTCTTATGAAAAGTAAAAAACCGTATATTCTGCTCAATACATTCGCTTTCTAAAATCCCAATTTCTACTTCTATTCCTGCTTTTTTAAGGCTTATAATTCCTTTGCCAGAAACTTGCTCGCTCGGGTCTTTACAGCCTATTACAACTTTTTTTATTTTATTCTTTATAATCAAATCGGTGCAAGGTGGTGTTTTACCGAAATGAGTGCAGGGCTCTAAACTTACGTACAAAGTTGATGCTTCTAAAAGCTCTTTTTGCTTTACAGAATTTATTGCATTTACTTCCGCATGATTGCCTCCATAAGCAGAAGTATATCCCTCTCCAATTATATTATTTTTATAAACTATCAACGCTCCAACAGAAGGATTCGGACGAGTTAATCCGATACCATTCTCGGCAATTTGTAAACAACGTTTTATGTAAGTTTCGTGACTGACGATAAGTTGGCGAGTTGATAAATTCAAAATTTAAAACTTATAATTCAATACAAAGATGCAAAAATTTCCTATTTGCTAAATGATAATTTTCTTAATAATTATACTTAGCTTTAGTTTCTATTTTAATTATATAAACTCTGCTTAAAATAGCTGACAAAAGAATATCTTTTACACCAGTTGATGAAAATGAGTTATTAATTATTTTTTTGCCTAAAATATTATTTTGACCATTTTTAATATTTAAACTTGTTAATTTGTTAGTAGAACAGTATAAATCGGTCAAAGTAGTGTTTTTACTTACATCTAAACTTGTTAATTTGTTTCTGATAATTCAAAAAAATATGAGGATTAAAACAACTCCACAAATGTACTATTTTTAGTTTTTAACTAAAAACTAAAAACTACGAGAGAAGTATTTTATACCTTTGTAAATTGAAAAAAACTTACAACTTCTTAAAGAATTTGTCAATAATCTAAAACAATTAAACGTTTTTTTGAATTAAAATATCCTTCAAAATTTACTAATTCTTATTTATAAAATATGTATTTAATATTTGACACCGAGACGACTGGCTTACCAAAAAATTCGAAAGCACCGATAACAGATACCGATAACTGGCCTAGATGTGTTCAGATTGCCTGGCAACTGCACGATAGAATGGGTAAAATTATTGAGCATAAGGATTTTTTAATAAGACCGAGCGGATATAACATTCCTTACGACTCAAGTAAAGTACACGGAATTTCTACCGAACTTGCTGACGAACAAGGTTTTGACATACAAGAATGCCTGGCTACTTTTAATGAGGTACTCCGAAAAACTAAATTTATAGTTGGACATAATCTCGATTTTGATATTAAAATAGTTGGAAGTGAATTTTATAGATTAGGCATTGAAAGTCCGTTAAATTCTTTGCCGGTTTTAGATACTTGTACAGAAAAAACAGCTTCTTTTTGTCAAATTTCGGGCGGTCGTTTCGGAAAATTCAAATTTCCTACTTTATCAGAATTACATAAAAAATTATTTGGGCAAACTTTTGGCGGAGTTCACAATGCAAGCGCCGATGTTGAGGCAAGTACTCGTTGTTTTTTTGAACTTATTCGCTTGCGAAAATTTACGGAAAAGGAATTAGATGTCGATGAAAATTATTTTAATAAGTTTAACGAAATTTATTCAAAATCAATAGCGTTCGCTGGGTTAAAGCACAAAGATTTAAAAAAAGAAAGTTTAAAAATTAGTGCAAGGCTTGAGAGATTAAAAAATTCGGAGGCATCGGAGATTAGATCCGAAGGTAAAGAAAAATTAAAAGAGATTAGATTTGCTCATTTACACAATCATACCCAGTTTTCGGTATTACAATCTACCATTTCAATAGAAGATTTGGTAGAATCGGCATCAAAAGACAATATGTCGGCGGTTGCGGTTACGGATATTGGGAATATTATGGCTGCATTTAGTTTTGTAAGTTCAGTTTTAAAACACAATAAAAGGGCAAAAACTCAGATAAAACCGATAATTGGATGTGAATTTAATGTATGTGAAAATCATAAAAATAAGACTCGCAAAGACAACGGTTATCGAGTAGTATTTTTAGCAAAAAACAAAAGAGGTTATCATAATTTGGTAAAAATGTCGTCAATATCTTATGTTGATGGTTTTTACTATGTTCCGAGAATTGATAAAGAAATAATAAAAAAATATAAAGAAGATATAATTGTTTTGACGGGGAATTTGTACGGAGAAATTCCGAGTAAAATTCTAAATATAGGAGAAAAACAAGCGGAAGAAGCGTTATTATGGTGGAAAGAAGAATTTAAAACTGACTTCTATATCGAGCTAGCTCGTCATAATCAAGAGGATGAAAATGT
The DNA here is from genome assembly GCA_963422315.1 of uncultured Polaribacter sp. GTDB lineage: Bacteria > Bacteroidota > Bacteroidia > Flavobacteriales > Flavobacteriaceae > Polaribacter. Next base: position 1,296,838 of record OY729423.1, on the reverse strand, counting down.
TGTAAATGAAACCTTATTAAAATTTTCTAAAAAGCATAATATCAAAATTGTAGCAACAAACAATGTCTATTATTTAACGAAGAAAGATGCGGAAATACACGATATATTGTTGTGTATAAAAAATGGTGAAAAACAAGATACTCCGAAAGGAAGAGGGCGAGGATTTAGATTCGGATTGCCAAATGATGAATATTATTTTAAGTCTTCGGATGAGATGAAAGAGATTTTTGCTGATTTGCCAGATGCAATTTTAAATATTCAAGAAGTTATAGAAAAAGTTGAGGTTTATAATTTAGAAAGAGACGTTTTATTGCCAGTATTTAATATTCCAGAGGAGTTTAAAAATTCGAAAGAGTATAATGCTAAAGACAAGGGAGGTGAGAATAATTATTTGCGACATTTATCTTATGAAGGAGCAAAAAAACGCTTTGGCGAACTTACTGATGCACTTACCGAGAGATTAGATTTTGAGTTAGATACAATTGCAAAAACAGGGTATCCGGGTTACTTTTTAATAGTTGAAGATTTTATAAGAAAAGCTAGAGAAATGGACGTTTCGGTTGGACCAGGACGTGGGTCTGTTGCGGGTTCAGTAGTTGCGTATTGTCTTTGGATTACAAATATAAATCCTTTAAAATACGACTTACTTTTTGAGAGATTTTTAAACCCAGAACGAATTTCAATGCCGGATATTGATATTGATTTTGATGATGAAGGTCGGAGTCGTGTTATAGATTATGTGATAGAAAAATATGGTTCAAATCAAGTTGCACAAATTATTACTTACGGTACTATGGCTGGAAAATCATCTATTAGAGATACTGCAAGGGTATTGAATTTACCATTATTTGAGGCGGATAGAATAGCAAAATTAGTACCTGGAGTTAAGCTAAAAGATATTTTCGGAAGCGATAAAGAAAGTAAAGAAAAATTAAAAAGTTTACGAGAAAAAGACAAGCAATTAGTAATTGAGCTAAAAAAGATTTATAACGGCGATGATTTGGCTTCGGAGACTTTAAAAAAAGCTACAATTTTAGAAGGTTCACTTAGAAATATTGGTGTTCATGCCTGTGGTGTAATTATTACTCCGAGTGATATTAGCAATTATGTTCCGATTACGTTAGCAAAAGAATCGGATATGTATGTAACTCAATTTGATAACTCTGTTGTAGAAGATGCCGGCCTATTAAAAATGGATTTTTTAGGTTTAAAAACATTAACATTAATAAAAGACACTGTAAAAATTGTAAAAACTCTTCACGGAATAAATTTAGATCCGGAAAATTTTCCGTTAAACGATAAAAAGACTTATGCATTATTTCAAAGAGGTGAAACTGTCGGTGTTTTTCAATACGAATCTCTTGGGATGCAAAAATATATGCGGTCATTAAAGCCTACTGTTTTCGGCGATTTAGTTGCAATTAACGCTTTGTATAGACCGGGTCCGATGGAGTATATTCCGTCTTTTATTAGTAGAAAAAATGGAGACGAAAAAATTGAATACGACTTGCCAGAAATGGAAGAGTACTTATCGGAGACTTACGGAATTACGATTTATCAAGAGCAAGTAATGTTGCTTTCACAAAAAATAGCGAGTTTCACAAAAGGTGAAGCAGACGTTTTGCGAAAAGCAATGGGAAAAAAGCAAGCGACAGAGTTAGCAAAAATGAAGCCTAAATTTATAGAACAAGCAATTGAAAACGGACACGATTCTAAGAAATTAGAGAAAATTTGGAAAGACTGGGAGGCATTTGCTGAATATGCTTTTAACAAAAGTCATTCTGTTTGTTATGCTTGGATAGCCTACCAAACAGCATATTTAAAAGCGAATTACCCAGCCGAATATATGGCTTCTGTACTTTCTAATAATATGAACGATATTAAGTCAGTTTCTTTTTTTACGGAAGAGTGTAAACGAATAGGTTTGCAAGTTTTGGGACCAGATATCAATGAGTCTTATCTTAATTTTTCTGTAAATAAAAATGGTGCAGTGCGTTATAGTATGGCTGCTGTAAAAGGGGTTGGTTCGTCTGCCGTGAAAGAAATTATTAAAGAGAGAGAAGAAAACAAAAGCTATTCTTCCATTTTTGATTTAGTTAAGCGTGTAAATTTAAGAGCTGTGAATAAAAAATCGTTGGAGAGTTTAGTTAAATCTGGTGCGTTCGATTCTTTTAAAGACACTCATAGGTCGCAATATTTTAAGAAAGATATAAAAGATATTACTTTTTTAGAGTGTGCCATAAAATTTGGTCAAAAATATCAAGAGAATAAGAACTCTGCACAAGCATCTCTATTCGGAGAAAGCTCAACAGTTCAATTTCCGGAGCCGAGTATTCCCGATTGTGATACTTGGGGAACTATGGAGCTTCTTTCTCAAGAAAAGGAGGTTGTCGGTATTTATATATCTGCACATCCGTTGGACGATTTTAAATTTGAAATAAGTTTCTGCAATGCCACGTTAAGGACTTTTAAAAAGAGTCTAACTAAAATACCTAACCATAGTTTAACTTTTGCAGGTATTCTTACTTCTATAGACCACAAAATTTCGAGAGCAGGAAAAGGCTGGGCAATTTTTACGATTGAAGACTATAACGATAGTTATGAATTTAAAATATTTGGGGAAGATTACTTAAAATTTAAACATTTTTTAGTTTTAAATTCATTTCTATTTATAAGAATTAGCTTACAAAAACCTAGCATGTCAAAAAACGGAAGTGCATATAGTAATGAGCCGAGAATAAAGTTTATAGAGTTTAATTTATTAGACGAAATAATGGACAAAATGTGTAAAAAACTGACTATTAAACTTCCGATAGAAAAGGTTAATGAAGAGACTATAATTAATCTAGAAAGCGTCATAAAAAATAATACTGGCGGACAAGATTTAAACTTTGTTGTTTTGGATGAAAAAGAACGCATTGAGGTAAGTTTGTTCAGCAGAAATACTAAAGTGAAAATTACAAATGAGTTTCTATCAACTTTAGAGAGTCTTCAATTTGATTTTAAGTTGAATTAAGTAGTAATTTCTTTAAATAAGGTTTCTAAGCTTTTGTTTTCTAAATTCAAGTTAAGAATTTTTAAGTCATTTTCTCGAGCTAAATCAAAAATTTTTGAACGCATATCTTCTTTATTATTAAAGGCTATTCGCCAAGTTGTAGATGAGATATTTTTACAAGAAATAATGCTTGATAAACTCGTAATAAGATTTTCCTCAATTTCATTATCAAAGGTTACTTCTATTGTCTGCTGGTTGTTTTTATTTATATCCGATAGCTTTTTGTTTAATACTATTTCGCCTTTATTAATAATGATAGCTCTATTGCAAACGGCTTCTACTTCTTGCATTATGTGAGTAGATAATATTATGGTTTTATTTTTAGCTAATTCTTTAATTAATTTTCTTATTTTATCTAATTGATTTGGGTCTAAGCCTGTTGTGGGTTCGTCTAAAATCAGCACTTTTGGGTCGTGTAATATTGCGGCTGCTAAACCTACTCTTTGCCTATAGCCTTTAGATAATTTATTAATTTTTTTGTGAGCTTCAGTTTGTAAATCAAATTTTTCTATACAGTTATTTACTCGGGTTTTGTTCACTTTAAATATAGATGCTTGAAAATATAAATACTCTCGAACATACATATCCGAATACAATGGATTTTGCTCTGGTAAATATCCTATTGTTTTCTGTGCTACTAATGGTTTTTTTAAAATATCTATTTTATTAATAGAAACGTTGCCTGAATTGGGTTTTATATATCCCGTTAAGATTTTCATCATTGTAGATTTTCCAGCACCATTTTTTCCTAAAAACCCTATAATTTCACCTTCGTAAGCTGTAAAAGAAATATCTTTTAAAACCTTTTGATTTTTATAATTTTTACTAACAGAAGAAACATCAATTAACATAATGCAAAAATATGTATTTAGTAAAACCGCTACAAAGCAAAAAATTAAAAAAAAGAATTAAATCTATTCTTATAAAAGTCGCATTTACTAATTGAATTTAGCTGATTCATAATTAATCTTATGCTAAAAACAGTTTTCAATGTACCTGTTTTATTTTAAAGTTAAGCCTAAAATAAAGCAACTTTATTTCCGAACAAAACGGTTTTTATGTCTTACTTACAAAAGCGGAAAAAAATGCACAAAAATATCTGCTAATTGCTCTTTCCAAACATCCCAAGTATGATTACCTCCTTCAACGCGCTCTACCTTTAAAGCATAGCCAGACTTTTTTAAGAACCGAATCATAGGAATACATTGTTTTTCGGTGTCTTTTCCTGTGCCGTAGCTTAAATATATTTTAAAATCTTTTGCAGATTCTTTTAAAAAAGTATGATAAATATGCGGACACGGATAAAAAGAAGGCGATTGCATCACAATATTTTTAAAATAATTTACAGAAGTATTTGCGAGATAAATAGCTGCTAAACCTCCAAAAGAGATTCCCATAATAGTTCGGTCTTTTGAGTTATTGCTTACGGGAAATTTATGTTCAATACGTGGAATAAACTCTTCAGTAAAAAAGTCCGTAAAAGTAGGATTGCATAAAAACAAATCTTGACGCACCTTTTTCCAGCTCTGCTTCCCTACTTTCCCTTCTAAAAAAACCGCTACAACAGGGCGGATAAAATTATGAGACATTAAACTGTCTAAAATTTTTACAATATTTGATTTTTTAAGATAAGAACGACCATCGTTTATATAAACTACAGGGAGCTTTTTGTCAATCTTCGAAATAGGCGGAAAATAGACTCTATATAAAAATTTAGCTTTCAGAAGTTTACTTTTTATAGACAAAGACCTTGAAAGAGTTCCTTGTAATGCCGAAGAAGAGTCTTTTGCATATTTAGTGTATATATTAATGTTTTTACTTGCCGATTGTTTATACTTGCCAACTTTTGGAGAGGGAAGTTTAACAGGAAAATTAACAACCTTACGAGATAATTCTACAATAGCTTTATAGTCGTGTGTTTTTTTCATTAAAGAGAGATAATTCATTTGAGGTTCGTACCGAAAAGGCTGCACTCCGATATTGCTTTTATAAATCTCTTCAGCTCTTTTATAGTTCCCTTCTTTTATATGATACTTTGCTAAAGGTCTGCCAATTTTTGGAGCATAAGTTTTTTGAAAATTTTCTTCCATAAAATCAATTCCCACTTTTTTATAACCATATTTATATAAGTAGCTTCCTGTATAAAAGTCGCTATTAAGATTATTTTCCAAAAACTTTGATAAATAGATAAATGAGTTTTTTTCTATGGTGTCTTCTTGTTTTATAAGTTTTATTAACTTTTGTGTTTTCGAAACTTTACTGTAAACTGCAAAAACTCCGAGAGAGCAAACTATAAAAAGTAAAACTTTAATATATTTTGAGTATAGTTGCATCTTTAAAAATTTATTGGTTATATTTCCATAAACAAACACTAACGAAAGGCCTAAAATACCAATGAGCATAATAGAAATATTTCTTATAGCCGAATGAAAAAAAGCCCATATAGACAGGTTTATTAAAATAGCTATTCCCAATTTAGTTTCAGGTGTTATTCTAACTTTAGAAATAATAACTATTCCAAAAACAAGCATTGCTAGCAATGCTAAAATCCCTAATTCATAGCTTATCAGTAAATAATCATTAAAAGCTGTAAACACGTAATTACCTATTTTTATTTCTTGCCAAGGTCTTTCTTCTGAATTAAAATAATTTGCTTTAGTATGGTTATATTTTCCAGCAAAATTAAAAACACCATGACCAAAAACAGGTTTTTTAACAACATCTTGAAAAGCCATTTTTACAACGAAATGTCTACCATGGACAGATTCTTTGTTTAAAGAATACAAAAATTTACTACCTATAATAAGCAATAGCCCTAAGCAAGTCAGAGCGATTCCTTTTTTAATAGACGATAGCTTATAAATAAATCTACTAGCTTTTTGAGAGCTAATAAAAATCACAAACACAGACCCCATAAAACCGACCCAGCTTGCACGAGAGCCAGTTAAAATAAAAACAGTTCCCACTAATAAAAGGTAAATTAAAGCCGCTACAAATAGCTTCTTGTTTTTAATTTTATATACCAAAAAGTACCATGATAAAATACTTAGCCCAAGACTTAAATAAGCTCCCAAAACATTAGGACTGTAAAGGCTTCCTACAACTTTAAAAAATTCGTTTTCACTTTCTAAATAGTCGTAATATTGTAGTATAGCAATTGTAGATTGTGCGAAGCAATTGATTAAAATAAGTATGAATATAAAATGTTGAAGTTTTTTGTTTTTGAGCTTTGCATTAAAACTCCATCGAAAAATATAAAAAGTAAAAAAATAACTTATAAAAACCCAAAACCTTGAATAGTAAATAGTTGTATCGGATAAAAAATAAAAGTTACAACACAAGTATAAAAAAAGTGCTACAAAAAAAACATCATAAATCGAAATATTTAGGCTTTGTAATTTTGAAGAAATGAGTTTAAAAAATCCCCAAAAAGACAATATCAAAACAAAAGAGATTTCTTTTTCATTAATATATTTTCCAAAAATGGTAATTTTATATAAAGTACAAGTAAATAGTAATAATAGAAAAAAGGTATCTAAAACGTGGTTATGCTTCTGAAATAAATAAGACAACTTTTTTTTCATAGAATTTTTTCAATACCATAAGATTCTATGTGTTCTCTTATCAAGTGTAAAAATCCGTTCAAAGCGGTCGGGCTTTTCGGATAATAATCTTAATAGTGCATTAGAAGGAATATTTTTAAAGGACACTCCTTTTGTAGAAGCGACAGACGTTCCTACTGTTTTCCAACCGCCATTCCAGTAATTTAAAGTATATCTTTTACCCTCTATTATTTCCACCGTATTAAAATCTATATAATCTGTTTTCCTTTCATTTTCCCTTGAAAGTGTAGCAGAAAAGACCTTTTTTGTATTCGGAATAAGCTCTTTTTGATTGCCCTTTTTGTCTATTAAAAAAGGATATTTAAGATGCCTCATTTTTTTATTATGGTAAGTACTAGGCAAATAAACCAAATCTCGCCCTAAATTTTTAAACTTAAATTTACCCAAATTCTTTATCGCCCAACCAACAACTCTCCATTTTCCTAAGTTAAAAACATTTACATAGGCGATTGTGTCATTAAATCGGCTACTTTCAATTTTTAAATTGCTAACAGGTACGTATTCGGAGGTTACGTCTTTAATATTTTTCTTCTTTAAAAATCCATTGGGAATTTTCGAGTAAGGAATTCTACTCGCTAATGCTTCTTTTTCAGTAGAATAAGTAACTCTAATTACTTTGCCTAATCTTTTTCTGTTGGCGTTATAAATATAAGGAAGGCTTTCATCGGATTCGTTTACGGAATTACTATTAAACGGAATGTGATTTCCTTTAGCATCGACGACCGTGTTCCAAAAATGCCTATTAGAAGAAGCTGCATAATGTGGAGTATAATCAATAGTAGCTGCTACGCCCATCGCTCTACATACTAACAAAGCAAAATTGGCTAAATCTAAACAAGTTCCTTGTCTTCTAAACAACATCTGCTTTGGACTCAATATAGGAGTTGGGTCGGGTCTTCTCCGAACGAATGTAAAGTCTTTTAAATTATGAATAATCTGTGTACAGGCTTCAACAGGATCGGTGATATATTCTAAAGTATTATCGGAAGAATTTATTAAAAACTGATAATCTTCTCGCCAATCTTCTAAAGATTCAAACAAATTCCTATACGGCAAAATATATTCACAGAAAGTTTCGAAAGAATAGTTTTTTGCCCAAGGGTTTTGTCTCCAAGCATCGAAAGCTAAGTCGATATTTTTGATAAGTAATTCAGCTGTGATATAACGAGCATCGTAGCGGACTCTTTTTCGAGGACGAACTTTTAGGCTGTCCCGTAAGTAATTTAAATGAGATAAGGCTACCTGAAAATCGGAAAAATCAAATTCGGAAAATTTTATAAGATTATTCCTACTGTCCACCCATACACAATCTATTGAAGCGTGAGTAGTTATATTTTTTATTAAAAAAACAGCCGCATCATATTTTTGCTGATCGCCAGTTTTTTCATAATGCTGAAGCACCTTTTTCAGCTGCTTATGATTGCTTTTAGCCTTTGTAAAAGCGGAAGACAAGTTTTGTGAAAAAAGAAAGCTAACATAAAAAGTAAAAAATAAACATAAATATTTTTTTAGCATAATAGTATAATTTTTGTTTTCAAAGGTACATAAAAAAGGCTTTTTTTGAATGCTCTATTTTTTTTGTAAAGAGGTAGATTCAACTAGCATAAGCAACTTTTTGATTTACAAATTTAAAAAGAATTTTTTGTTAAGGTTAGTATGATTCATGTTAAGGTTAGTATGCTTCATGTTAAGGTTAGGATGATTCATGTTAAGGTTAGTATGCTTCATGTTAAGGTTAGGATGATTCATGTTAAGGTTAGTATGCTTCATGTTAAGGTTAGTATGCTTCATGTTAAGGTTAGGATGATTCATGTTAAGGTTAGGAGCTTCATGTTAAGGTTAGGGAGCTTCATGTTAAGGTTAGGGAGCTTCATGTTAAGGTTAGTATGCTTCATGTTAAGGTTAGTATGCTTCATGTTAAGGTTAGGATGATTCATGTTAAGGTTAGGATGATTCATGTTAAGGTTAGTATGCTTCATGTTAAGGTTAGGGAGCTTCATGTTAAGGTTAGTATGCTTCATGTTAAGGTTAGGAGCTTCATGTTAAGGTTAGGGAGCTTCATGTTAAGGTTAGTATGCTTCATGTTAAGGTTAGGATGCTTTGTTTAGGTGCTTTGATAAACCTTCAAAATAGTATTACGAGGCATCTTAAATTTAGTCTGCTTTTTCCTAATATTGTGGAGCTTTTTCATAGTCTTAATATGAAGCATTTTAACTTTAGCATGAATCGTTTTAGTTTTAAAATGAAGCATATTAGCCTTAATTATTCAATTATTAATACTATTATAAAAAACAATACTTATATAACTAACTTATTATCAATTATTTAAAAACTTTTTTTGAACGCTATAAATTTTTTCGTAAAATTTTGTAAAAGTTAAAATAATTTTTTAATAGTTTAGCAAAATATTTTTATCTAACAAATTTTTAATAATCATTATGAAAAAGAATCTTTTTTTAATATCGTTTATACTTTGTAGCAGTATTTCAACTTTGGCACAAGGCGAAAGCTATGTTTCTAAAATAAATTTAGAATCGGTTAAGCTAAACACTTCAAAAAAAATCAATAAATTATTGTTAAAATACAGTTTTCCTAAAGACTATGAAAAAACATTAGAATCAAATATTTATGATTTTGAATATAATAGAGAATTGTACAGCCATAAATATTCTGGAGCTATCGGCAAAAAAAAGACAGATAGCTTAACGCTTAACTTTGAAAACTGGCGAGAACACCAAGCTCTAACTTGTGAAAAGGCAAATAAATTGTGGAAAAAAACTTCTTCAAAGCACAATTTAGACGACAAATACCGACAAGCCTATATTGATTATCACTTTTATAAATCGTTAAAAACTCCATCGGCGGCTATTAATTCTAGAATAAGAGCTTTGGCAAAAGGACTAGTTCTTAAAAATTTAAGCATCGCAATAGCAAGGCAAGAAGCTAAAAGAGTTTTGTCTAAATGCTCGGCTTTAGAAAACATGGACGCTATTGTTAGAGACTACGCTGGTAAAGAACTTTACGACTATTTAAAAAGTGGGATGTTAGCAAAACTATCTTCGTTTTCTACTATTCAATTCGAAAGAAATTCAGATGTTTACTGCACTTACGCTTACGAAAAAGCAAAAGTAAAACAAGCAGAAATAGATAAAAACAACAAGCGACGAGAAGACGAAGCCTTTGTAGAAAAAGCTGTAAAAGTCGGTTTAAAAGCAGAAAAAGCATATAGAATTTTACTACTTATAGAAAAAAGAAACGCTGCTTTGGAAGCTAGGAAAAAGGCACTTAAAACTGGCGATTCTATGTCAGAATTATTTGCAAACACTGATATTCGCACAAAATCTGAAATTAAAAACGAATTTGCAAAAGCCCTCTCAAGAACAATCACCCGTAAGCAATTTGCCGGTTTGTTTGGGAATCTCTTTACCGAGAATTTTCAAAAAAAGACCGACAGAAAAATGATAGCCTTGCAAGAAATATACAAATTAAACGAAGAGCAAATAACTGACATCGGCAAGATGGTTGCGACTTTTTACTTTAATGAAGAAGTGATTGCTGCCTATTATAGCTTTGATAAAAACCTAAAAAAACAAAAACTCAGTGCGCTTAGATTTCATTTTGAAAAAGACTATAAAAAACTGATGAGTGGCTACGGTCTAAAAGCAAAAACAGTAAAAAAAGCACACAAGAGAACTTATTTATGGGACTAAAAACTTAAAAATTATGAAAAATATATATTTTAAAAACAGCTGTTTTATTACGATATTATGCTTATTGTTTTTTGTGTTTTCTTACGCACAACAAGAGATTCCGTCTTGTGAGCAGAACATCGAAAAAGCAAAAGAATTACTATCAGATAATTCGCCGTTTAACAACGAGGAAGTTTTGTTTAAAATGATTTCTGATTGTGCAGAACTTGGGGATGCAGAAGCAGAGAATTTGCTCGGAGTTTTTTATATAAACGGCGTAGGTACAGAAAAAAACCTAACGAAAGCCTACGAGCTAATCAGTAGAGCAGCGTCAAAAAATCATGCAAAAGCACAATACAATCTCGGGCGAATGTACAAAGAAGGCGAGGGCGTTTCTATTGATTTTCAAAAAGCTATCGACTGGTTCGAAAAAGCCAAAGAACAAGGAAACCAAAGAGCTGCTTATTCTTTGGGATATATGTATTACAAAGGTCTTGGCGTAGAACAGGACTATCAAAAAGCTCTGTATTGGTTTAGAAATAGCGACGACCATATGGCAAAACACTTTTTAGGATTGTGTTATTATCAAGGCTACGGAATTTCTGCTGATGAAGAAAAAGCATTAGAAATTCTACTTACGAACAATATTGTAAACAGCGCCACTTTAATAAAGTACATAGAAAAAAACCAAAAGCAGAAAAATGAAAAAGCAGTAGAAATGGCATTAAATACCAATACTGAAAAGCCGAATCAAAATGATATAGCAGAAGTAATTACTACAGAAGCAAACAATTATAGGCATAAAGAAGAAGCAAACATAGAAGATATGCAGGGCGATTGGGTCGGCAGGTTGATACAATACGACTGGTCTGGAGCGGTTATAGAGCGAGTACTTCCGATAGAAATGTCTTTTGATTCGGAGAACGATTCAATCATAAATATAAACTATTCATTTTTAAAAGAAGAAAAACGAATAGCAGCATCAAAAAAGCAAGATTACCTATATTTTAAAACGCCGTTTAACTTTACTTTAGACAAACTCTATTCCGGCAATCCGAGAGAATTGACTTTAGATTACGAGCTACTTTCAATACATTTTAAAAAGCAAATTATAGGAAATCACACTTATTTGACTGGCAAAATAGACAGCTATATAAAAAACTGGAAAGAATACGGTCAGCCGACGAGCATAGTTTTAAAGCGATTAGACAACGACATAGACATAGAAATGCTAAACGCTCTGGCAGCCCAAGAAGACCAGTTTATAAAACTCTACCCAATCCCACTAAAAAACCAACTAACCATACAATACGAACTCGAATCCGACACTAACGTACAAATAGAATTAGTAGGTTTATATGCAAGTCGCAACATTGTAATAGCCCCAGCAAGTTTGCAAAAAGCAGGAAAGCATACTTATAATGTACCGATAAGTGGAAATATTCCAGAGGGAATATATGTAGTGCGGCTTACGGCTGGGAATAGACTTTATACGCGATTAATCACTAAAGAGAATTAAGATGAAAAAAATATTTACATTTAGTATATTTGTGCTTTTGTTTTTCTGTGTAGGGAATATGGAGGTTTATGGGCAGGGTTTTTTTGAAGGTGGAGAATTAAATGAGGTTGAAGTTACTGCTCCTAGAAGAAGAAGCCCTACACCTACACCTATCCCTAACCCTCCATTTATTCCATTCCTAAACCTTAACCCTTCCCCTAGTAATTCTGGTGATTTAGGAAATTCAGGAGGTTGGGGTGGAAATAATGGTGGTAATGGTGGCTGTACAGGTTGCAAAACCCTAGAATTAGAAATTATTGGTAAAATTAAACTTCCAAAGTTTCCAGTAGTAGTTAAAGAAACAAGAACTAAGGCAGGAGTTAAAAAAGTTATTATAGAGCCTATTTCTAATTTTATACAGAAGAAAGGAGTTGATTTGAAAGGGTTAGTGAAAGAATATAACACTAACCTATCTATCCCCAGTAAAATACCAGCAAAATCATCAACGATTCTTTCAGAAGTAAAGGCGACTGTATCTGTCTCAAATAGAGAGAGCTTATCTCCAGCGACAATTTCCTTTTTACAATGGCTTCAAAGTACTATTTCGTTGTCGTATCTATCACATAGAATACAAATAAAGGAATATGACACACAAGTTAGTTTTGCGGGTTGTTCTAATGACAACAAGTGTATAAGTGGAATTGATCTTGATTGTAATACTTCTAAAGCGGATTTGAAAAGCACCTTTGGAGGAAAAGATGAGGTTTTAAACGGCGTTGTTGATGCTATTAATAAACACGCTGCTAAATTTGGAATAGACACTGAAATTGAGATAAATCATTTTTTAGCACAAGCAGCACACGAAAGTAGGAGCTTTAAAACTACAACTGAAGATACTTATTATAGGCCTTGGGTTCTTATGGATAAATTTGGAGACTTCTTTAATGATGATATCAGCGACGTTGGTAATAAAAATAAAGACTCTAATAAAAAAAACTTGAGTGATTTTGGTACTTTTAAAAACTCTAAAGGAATAACTTTCATCAAAGAGAAGGAGGCATTATTTAACCATATTTATAATGATGCGGAAAGGAAAAAAATACCAGGCTCTAGCCTCATTGGGAACACACAACCTGGCGATGGATGGAAGTATAGAGGAAGAGGAATTATTCAAATAACAGGAAAGGAAAATTACACCAAATTTTCAAACTGGTATAAAGACAATGTGGATGCTAAATCCGATATTTTAAACAACCCTGATTTGGTAAACACCAATAAAGAAATAGGAACTTTAGCTTCTCTTTGGTATTTTAAAAATAAAGTTATCAAACCACTGGGTGGCATTAATGCAAAAACAACGGTGGAAGCTGTAACGGTAAGAGTCAACTCTGCAAAGGATGAATTAAAAAAAAGAGAAGCTAATTTTGATAATGCTCAAAAAAAAATAGAATGTAAATAATAATTAAAAAATAAAGAGAAATGCAAAAATTAATTTTAATAGTAACGATACTTATATTTCAAGTAAATATTTCTTATACGCAAAATGTTTCTGAAATAAAACAAGAAGACTTTAAAAAAGAAATTATCGGAGATTGGGAATTCGTAAAATTTGATAATCCAGAGGGAATAGAAGAATATACTGGGATAACGCTTAGTTTTAACACCAGCGGTATTTGTTTACATAAGGATTCTGAATGGGAAAGGTATTACACCTATGAAATATCGGACGATGAATGTGTGAAAACTACAGGGGGTATCTATGATTTTAAATATTTAAGATTAAAAGCTATTTCTAAAGGTAATTTAGACTACTGTTATCGAATAAGTATGAGATATCATAAAAGATTTGATCGTGTACACATGTCTCTTTATACTTATGGATCTACTAAAGGAGCATCAGTTTTATTCAAAAGAAACAATGTTCCGAAAGAGATAAGACCTGCCACCTCTAAATCAATATTAGAAGGAATTAGAAAGAAGAATTTTCCTACGCCTTACGAGTTATGCGAGCCTGTGCTTTATAAAGTCTATCAAGAGCATGAAGCAAAAGTAGACCGTCAGACGGTTATTTACAATTCCATAGAGAAAGTTTTAAAGACTATTAGCATTGCCGATTTTCAAATCATTAATAACTATTATAAATCTGCTACTGGTAATTCTAAACTTACCTTGAGTATGCTTAAACAAGTGAAGTACTATCCTTCGACGGTCAGTGCGAGTAGCAATTATTTTATAAACTGGTTTAAAGGCGAACTAAAAAAAGAGGCTTTAAAACAGGACAAGAATAATACATCTGTTCGTTTTGAGGGATGTGTAAATAATGATTGCATTGTAAGACCTGATATTCTTTATGGAGGTTTTGTAAAATTTAAAATAGAAAATGGAATGGCTATTGTTGATAATTTAGATGATATTGTTCAGGGGTTAAGATATGACATTCTTGCTAAGGTTGCGGCAAGTTATGGATACGTTATTCAAAAAAGAAGAGCATTTATGTTTGAGATGATTCAAGGGTCTGAGGATAATTTTGGTCTTAGTGCAAATATTAAAAAGATGCAAGATGATTTTAAAGACAAGATATTAAGTTATATTGTTCCTAAGTTTGCAAAAAAAGCGAAGTTTAAGTTTTGCGAAGGAGCATATTATTATTGTACTTGTGCAAAGCCTTGTAAAAAATAACTCTACGGCTGTAGCTATCAATTATTCATTTTTAAAAGAAGAAAAACAAATTGCAGCATCAAAAAAGCAAGATTACCTATATTTTAAAACGCCGTTTAACTTTAGATTAAACAAGCTCTATTCTAGCAATCCGAGAGAATTGACTTTAGATTACGAGCTACTTTCAATACATTTTAAAAAGCAAATTATAGGAAATCACACTTATTTGACTGGCAAAATAGACAGCTATATAAAAAACTGGAAAGAATACGGTCAGCCGACGAGCATAGTTTTAAAGCGATTAGACAACGACATAGACATAGAAATGCTAAACGCTCTGGCAGCCCAAGAAGACCAGTTTATAAAACTCTACCCAATCCCACTAAAAAACCAACTAACCATACAATACGAACTCGAATCCGACACTAACGTACAAATAGAATTAGTGGGATTATATGCAAATCGCAACATCATAATAGCCCCAGCAAGTTTGCAAAAAGCAGGAAAACATACTTATAATGTACCGATAAGTGGAAACATTCCAGAGGGAATATATGTAGTTCGGCTTACGGCTGGGAATAGACTTTATACTCGATTAATCACTAAAGAAAATTAACTATTATGAGAACACGTAAATTTATAAATATTAGATTATTCTTTGTAATATCGTTTTACTTCGTTAGTATATTGACATCTGCACAGTATCGCGAAAATGGAAACAGTGGTATAAAAGCAAATGGAAATGATGATATAAAAGCGATTGATTTTTATTCAACAAAGGCTTCTAATTGCGGGGAATATGAAGAATGTCGGGAGAGAGATATTGATTTTGATAATCCAGGGTTCACTCACGATTTAATCTACCGTATGCAAAAAAGAGAGTATCAAAAGTGGTATGGTCGCCAATTAGATGAGGTGAGAAAAGAAATATTGGAACTGTTTTTTGCAGGATTTTTTGGACAACCACCCAAACCTGGAGACTATAATTTTGGTAATACACCTTACGATTATTTGAATTATCAACAAGCACAAGAATTGTATTTTAAAGATAGAGCGAGACCGACTATAGTCTATGAATCTAGAAGTTTACGTTCTAGTAATTTCAAAAGGATTAATCAACATAAAGATATGCAAAAAGAAGTTGGTGTTAATTTGGCAAAATTGAAAATTAGAAGATTAAAAGCATCATCTTATGAAGGTTTAGATTGGTTAAATAGTAGTAATTTAGAGTATATTCGTGATGGGAAAAACATTCTTATTAAAAATATTAGTTTAAGCGATGTTAATAACTACGAAAACACAGAAAAAGAACAATATAAAATAGAAGCAGAGAAAATAATCAATTATGAGTTTAAAAATAAATTATTAAAAGATATTATAATTAAAAGTGATATTGTGCGTAAACCTCCCTTTATATCTTATGATCATCCAGTTTATAATAAGTCATATAATGAACAAATGAAATTTTACAATTCTCTTGACAATTTAGAAAAATTAAAGCATATGTACAACTCCATTAGAACTTCCTCCATTCCTGCTAATGATATAAAAGGATGGTGGGTAAATCATGTACGTGATTATGTAAATAATAAAGTAGATGCACCACCACCCTTAAAAGGTGTTTTCGCTTTTACAACAAATATTATTAATCCTCCAAAAAACATCACCATTCCTGAGCCCACTTTAGACGATATGGTAAACGCTGTTTGCCCTGATTGTACCGAAGAACAAAAAAAAGCTCTAAAAATGCTTTTGGATTCGGGTAATAAAACTTTAACAGGAGCAGAAATTAAGACCATACGTGAGGAACTTATAGAAAAAGACTTTGATTTTATTGATAAAGGAGAGCTGAATATAAAGATAAGAAGAAAACTAAGATATGTAAACCAACGAAGTTTAGAAAGTAAACCCAAGCCTCCTGAAACATATAAATATAAAACCATAGGAAATAAATTGTGTCAATTTACATGCCTTTCTCGTGAGTTAGAGTTTTTAGGTATTCCAAACCCAAGTAAAACTTTATCATTCCCAGATCATTTGGAATACCTACGCCACAAAAATTGGCCTCTTCCTAATCCTTTAAAGAAATATAAAGACCCTGAAGATCATCCAAGATATAGAACATGGCATGGAGTATGGAAAAATGTCTTAAATGTATTTAAAGCAAAGTATGTAGATCTTGGGTTAGGTTGTACTATGAATACAAAAACACGGGTTATTTATAGTACTCCTACACGGGCAGATTTTGAAGGAATTGTCGCTAAAAAATTAAAAGAAGGCAAAGGAGTGATTACGAGTATTAAGAGTCATGTGATTAGTATTCAAGAAATTACAGATGAAGGAATAGTAGTTGATGACCCTCTTGCAGAAATTGATTACGTAAAAAGAACCAAAAAAGGATGGGATGCGTATGATAAGATAAATAGCACCTCAAGTGAGTCAGTAAATGGTGAAAATAAAACAATTTTATGGAAAGATGTTCCTAAAATTTGTTTCAAGTATATCTATAGTATTGAAAAAAAGTAATTTAAAACCACATAAAAATGAAAATATTAAAAATAATTATTTTTTTATTTGCGATAGCAAATATTACAAACATAAAAGCACAAAAAACCTTTGAAAGTTTTATTGATGTAATGAAAAATTCTGAAAAACATACGAGTTCTATAGATTTTGAAAATTATATATATCCCAATTACGATATTTACAATGGACATTCTATTAAATCCTTTTCATTAGGGTTAGATGGTACTCCAATAAAATTTTATAGTAGAGGAAAGGTTGCCAATAGATATTTTTATGAAAACGAAGATATTATTCTTAAAAAGTATGATATAAACCCTAATATCAAAACTATCTTAATTCGCACAAATTTGGGTTATCCAGAGCGGTTATCTTTGTTAAACCTTAAAAAAGAAAACGGCAAATATATCCCTGTTGCTGATTTAAGTGCTTGTACGATGGGAGGTGGTGAGCACCAACGTTTTTATTTTAATAATATTAAAAATTGGGTTATATATAACTATTCTAACGATATAGACTATGCTTTAGGAGTTGCTTATAAAATAGATAATGCTGGAAATTTTATAGAGGTACACCGCCAAGAGTTTAATGAGCTTAACTTTGAAGATATTTTTAAATATAAGGGCTATTATATATATCCTCCTTTAGAGGCGTATATATATCAAAAAGTTAGCCGTACTGCTATCAAAAAAATAGATAATGACAAAGTATCAGTATATAATCTGCACGATGTTTTTAAAAAATTGGATGACAACGACATCAAACGTTTAATCAGTTACTATTTTGATAGAAGCAATAAGCTTAAGACTTTAAGTATTCCACAAATTAGAAGAGCTATAGGTGCACGAAATAGTAGCGAAAGTATTCATTATAATATCATAGCCCCATTTGATGCTTGGCTAAAAGGTAAAATAAAAGAATATTTATTAAGAACTTATAATGTTGTTGAGTTTGATAGTAGTAAGGGCGTTTATGCACATCCTCTTAGTGTATGTAAAAACAATGATTGCGTTATAAAACCTGATTTTCTTTTTGGAGGTACAATTAAGTTTAAAATGGTCAATGGAGTGGCTATTGTAGAAGATTTAGATAATATTGTTGGGAGATTGTCAGATAGTAGTCTTTCCAAGTTTGTAGGACGTTATTTTCCAAGTATTAGGGTTAACGGATTCGAAAGTTATATTCTTAAAGATCATGAAGATAATGGTTACCTAACAGAAAGTCATCGAATAGATCAAAATAAATTTAAAGATATTATATTAAGCTATATCGTACCGAAATATGCAAGCGAAGCACGGTTTAAGTTTTGCGAAGGAGCATATTATCATTGTACTTGTGTAAAGCCTTGTAAAAAATAACTCTACGGCTTTTGGTTTTTTTTAAAAAGTACTTACTACGGTGATTGTGTAAATTGCAATCCGATGTAATAACAATAAAATCATCAACGATTCTTTCAGAAGTAAAGACAGCTGTCTCAAATAACACCGATTTATCTCCAGCGACAATTTCCTTTTTACAATGGCTTCAAAGTACTATTTCGTGGTCGTATCTATCATATAGAATACAAATAAAGGAATAGTAGTTGATGATTCTTATGGAGAAAATAATTATAGATTAAGAACTATTAGAAATGGCGATGCTTGGGATAAATATAATAGCCGAACTTTAAGCAGTTCAAATTATGGAGAAAATAAACTAATTAAATGGGCAGATGTTCCCAATATCTGTTTCAAGTATATCTATAGTATTGAAAAAAAGTAATTTAAAACCACGTAAAAATGAAAACATTAAAAATAATTATTTTTTTATTTGCAACAGCAAATATTACAAATTTAAAAGCACAAAAAACCTTTGAAAGTTTTATTGATGGAATGAAAAATTCTAAAAAACATACTGGTTCTAGTACTTTAGATTTTGATTCAGGGAAATACATATATCCTAATTACGATATTTACAATGGACCTTCTATTGAATCCTTTTCCTTTTCATTTGGGTTAAAAGAAATCCCAATAAAAGCTCATTTTATGGGAAAGGTAGTAAATACAAAATTTTCTAGTACTAGTGGCGATATCATTCTTGAAAAGTATGATGTAAACCCAAAAATAGTAACCATTCTAATTCGTTCAAACTATGGTGGTTATCCGGAGCATTTATCTTTAGTAAATTTTAAAAAAGAAAATGGCAAATATATCCCTGTTGCTGACTTAAGTGCTGGTCGTGGAGGCGGAGGTGAAGAAGAAAGTTTTTATTTTAACACTATTAAAAATTGG
Source organism: uncultured Polaribacter sp. (assembly GCA_963422315.1). Lineage (GTDB taxonomy): Bacteria > Bacteroidota > Bacteroidia > Flavobacteriales > Flavobacteriaceae > Polaribacter. Next base: position 1,277,522 of record OY729423.1, on the reverse strand, counting down.
GTTATATATAACTATTCTAACGATGGAGGCTATGCTTTAGGAGTTGCTTATAAAATAGATAATGCTGGAAATTTTATAAAGGTACACCGCCAAGAGTTTAATGAGCTTACTTTTCAAGATATTTTTAGATATAAGGGCGTTTATGTATATCCTCGTTTAGAGACTTATATATATCAAGTTAGCCGTATTGGTATTAAAGAAAGCAATAATGACAAAGTTTTAGTAGATAATCTGTATAATATTTTTAGAAAATTAGATGACGACACTATCAAGCGTTTAGTCAATTACTATGGCGGCAATATTAGATCTTTAAGTATTGCACAAATTAGAAGTGCTGTAGGAGCACAAGATTCTAGCGAAAGCATGTATTATGATATCGTAGCTCCATTTGATGTTTGGTTAGAAGGTAAAATAAAAGAACATTTATTAAAAACTTATAAAGTTGTTGAGTTTGATAATAATTAAAAAAAATCCAATGAAAAAATTAACACTTTTATTATTTATAAGCTTCTTTACAAACATAAATAATGCTCAATATAGAGGTGGTTTGGCATCATCAAAAAACATAAAAGGAGCTGTAAAATCTATAAGACAAATACCATACTATGCCGAAAAAAAATTAGGTAAAATTATCAAAGGAAATTTGATTGAGTATAAAGAATTTTCAGAAAATGAAATGAGAATTTATAATAAAAATGGAAACATAATAGAGTTTATTACATATTATTCGGATGGCAGTTTCTTTGGTAAACGAACTTATCTATATGATGAGAAAGGTAATAAGTTAGAACTAAAAGGATACTTTTCAGACGGCATTTTAGGATATAGAAGAACGTATCTATATAATGAAAATGGAAATTTAATAGAGGAAAAATCTTATGACGGTGCAATGAATTTTGAAGGAAGGGAAGTTAACAAACACGATAAGAATGGAAATGTCATAGAAAAATATCGTTATTACTATGATGGAAGTTTAAGAACCTCTGATTTTTATCAATATTTATATGATGAAAAAGGAAATATTATTGAAAAGATTTTTTATGATTCTAAATACACCTACTTATATGATGAAAAAGGGAATATTATTGAAAGAAGTTTATATAATGATGGAACTTTTTTTGACAAAAATTCTTATCTCTATGATGTTGAAGGAAATGAAATAGAAGATAATTATTCTAATTCTAATGGAAGTTTACAATATACATCAAGCTTCCAGTATAAATATGACGAACAAGGTAACTGGATAGAGAAAATTTTCTTTTCATCAGATGGAAACCCTGTTACCATTACAGAAAGAAGAATTATATATTATGATGATTATACACAAAGCCTAAAGCAACAACTTTGGGAGTTTGCAAGTAAATGTCATGAGATGATTAGTCAAGGATACGAAGACGCTTTTGATAAAAAGCCAGAAAAGTTAGAAGACTATTGTTATGATTGTGTCGATGATTCAAGTAATGGATTTCTATACATATCAGGCTCATGGCCAACTTGTGGTTGCTCATGTTATAATGAAATAGGAGCATATCAAAATATAGATGGAAGTTATACCTTGTTAAGGTATGAATCGTGGCCTTGCGAAAATTCATTTGGAATTTATTCAAACAAAAATATAGTAGATGTTTTACCTAAAAATTTAAGTCTAAAGACATTTAATCCTTTAGTACAAATTGACACATTATCTTATTTTTATTTGGATATGAGGACTCTTAGCGTTGGAACAGATACAAAAGCAGTCTTGAGATTATTTCCTTTGGGACAAGTTGGTATTGAAAAAAGAGGAATTTCATACGATACAGAAAAATCGAAAGTACTTTACTCCTCATTATATTCAATACAGAAAATTGCTGAATGCTTACAAAGTGATTCTCAACTTCAGTCAATCATGAATAAAAAAATAAGTGATTTGCCTAAAAGCATAAAAAATAAAATTCTATCCTATATTGGAGAAAATAGAGAGTTTAAATCCGAAAAGGAATTAATAACGAAGTTGTTATATCTAAAAAAAGTATATGATATATACATCTCTTTACAATTTACAGAAATGACATTTTCATGGAATCGAAAATTAGAGAGATTTGAAATAAAAGACATGGCAGGTAAACCTAAAAAAATATCGTTTTTAAAATTTATTAAGGAATCGTGGTATTTTAGTTACGCTTGTTAAAAATGCTGTAGGGATACAAGATTCTATCGAAAGTCTTTATTATGATATCATAGCCCCATTTAGTGGTTGGTTAAAAGGTAAAATAAAAGATCATGGCTATATTCTAAATTATGACTGCATTAGTGTTTGTTTTCCATATCTCCCAAGTCTCTTGTCCTGCAAAGGCAAAGTAGGCAAATTCCTTTAATCGTTGGTTGCTATTCTTTATACGTTCAAGTATCATAAACCAGTTCATGTAATTTTGCAGATATTTTGTTGCTACGCCGTTAAAGGGCTTCATCCATTCTCTTAATCTTTTAGCAGTATTGTTTACATTTTGTACGTGATACACTTTGTTTTTTACTCTCTGTCCTTTTGATACATTAAACTTTTTGTGATGTATGTTATTACTTTTAGCAAATGCTGTATAGGAGCGATGAGCATCTGTACAAAGGGTTTCTACTTTATCTAATTTTCTGGCAAATACAGCTTCTAAATCTTTCTTGCTTATACGCCCTCTTGTCGCTACTTTGAGTTCTTTGTTGTCGATTCTGTCACAGGTAACAACAACTGCTATTTGCTCATTACTAATACCCCGCTTAATAGCTTTACTGCCACGTTTTCGTGGTTTTCTATCTAGCTCTCTATTTCCCTTGCTAGATTCTAAAAAGAAAATATCATCACTCTCTGTAATGCCTTCAAAACCATTAGGATATGCTTGTTTAAAAGAACTTAGAACCTTGTGTCGCCAATCAAAGGATGTTTGAATGCTAATGTTTGTTTGTTCTGCACATTTCTTAATAGAATAACCCATAAGCATATTATATAAATAGGTGGGTAATAATTCAGGTTTTTTTAACCCAAAAATGACTTTACCCGTCGTATTTCTGAAATACTTTTTACAATCTTTGCAATAATAACGTTGCACTCCTTTGCTCTTGCCATTAGCACGAATGTTATCCCTCTTACAATGAGGGCAGTTGATAGATTGCTTAACACTTGATGTTGCTAAAAGGCTAAATGTATCATCTGTATCTGTTGAAATTAGTAATAAAAGCTCATTAACTATGGCTTGACGACTTGTCGAATCAAGACTTTTAAAGTATTCTGTAAAGTTTTTAGGTATCATTTTGTAAAGTTTTAGCAAATATACAACTTATTTAAGTCTTATGTTAGAATATAGCCATGATCATTTATTAAAAACTTTTAAGGTTGTTGAGTTTGATAGTAATAAGGGCGGTTATGTACATCCTCTTAGTGTATGTAAAAACAATGATTGCGTTATAAAACCTGATTTTCTTTTTGGAGGTACAATTAAGTTTAAAATAGTCAATGGGATGGCAATATTAGAAGATTTGCATTCCGTTTTTAGTAGAAGGTGGTATGATATTCACAGATTAGGGGAAAATTATAAATTAGAGAAACGTTATGGGTATAGTATCCACGACCACAATAAGTTTAAATATGATATGCTTACCGGTTATCAAGATAATATTAAATTAGATAAAAAGATTCGAGATATGCAGGATGGATTTTTAGATGAGATATTACGCTATATAGTTCCGAAATACGCAAAAAAAGCGAGGTTTAAGTTTTGCGAGAATGCTTATTATGGCTGTACTTGTGCAAAGCCTTGTACAAAAAGATAATTTCACAACTTTTGGTTTTTTAAAAATGGACTTAAATTACAAACACATCCTACTCTTGGCAGATAGCTTATGCGATTTATAAGCAAGTAAATTAAAAAAAATTAAACTATTGAAGAAATAATAAAAATGAGATAGTTATGCAACGGTCCTTTAGTTTTATCTAACAGAAGCTTCTTACAAGTTAAACATCAGCTCCTCGCTTTTTTAATTTATGTTTAAAGTTTTTTTTAAATAGTAATTATTTCTAGTACGTTTTGCTATCTTTGCTGTCAATTTTAACGTAGAGGGGCTGTATTTTTATGTTTGGTTAGAATCAAATATTTACAGCCTTTATTTTTTTATTTAAAAAATTATGAGAACAAAAATTGTAGCAGGGAACTGGAAAATGAACAATAACGTTAGAGAGAGTAAGAAATTGATTAAGAAATTAAAAAAATCAATAAGAAAAGAAAAGTTAAAAAACATTAGAATTATTGTTGCTCCTCCGTTTGTAAACTTGCAGTCTTGTGTAAAATATACTAAAAAATCTAAAATAGAAATTTCTGCTCAAAATATGCACCAAGCAAATAAAGGTGCATACACAGGAGAAATTTCAGCCGAAATGTTAAAATCTATTGATGTAAAAACTATTATTTTAGGTCATTCGGAGCGTAGAGCTTATTATAATGAAACGGATGAAATTTTAGCAATAAAAGTAAATACAATAATAGAAAAAGGCTTGGAGACCATTTTTTGTATTGGAGAATCATTGGAAGACAGAAAAGCTAACATTCATTTTTCAGTTGTCGAAAATCAATTGAAGAGTTCTTTATTTCATATAAAAGCTAATAATTGGAAAAATATTATTTTGGCTTATGAGCCAGTTTGGGCAATCGGAACTGGAGAAACAGCTAGTCCTAATCAGGTTCAAATAATGCACGAACATATTAGAAGCGTTATTGAAAAAAAATACAGCAATAAAGTTGCCGAAAAAGTTTCTATATTATATGGCGGAAGTGTAAATCAGGCTAACGCTAAAAGTATTTTTTCTAACCCAGATGTGGATGGCGGTTTGATAGGTAGTGCGTCTTTAAGTGCAGATAGTTTTACGGATATTATTAAGTCTTTTTAAATACCGGTAGAAACAAATATCGCCACTTACTTTTTTTTAAATATTATTCAACTGGCTTATTAGAGTCCTTTTCCTGCATATTTTGATTGCTATTTGTAATAACTTTGCTACCCTTTTCTTTCAAGATAAACTCTGTTGCCCTTGCCAAGCACTCTTGAAAATTTGCAAAATCTTCTTTATATAGATAGATTTTGTTCTTTTGATAATGAAAACTTCCGTCTTCGTTTGTAAATTTTTTACTCTCCGAAATAGTCAAATAGTAGTCGTTAGCTTTGGTTACTCTTACGTCAAAAAAATACTTTCTTCTTCCAGCTTTTAGTATTTGCGTAAAAATTTCTTCTTGTTTAAATTTTTCTTCCATTGTTTTTGATTTTATGTGTGGCTAAAATTAAATAAAATTTAGATTGAATAAACATTTTAATGTTTTAAAAAACTATTTTCTCTCTCTGATAGTTGTTTTATATACAATTTTTTGTAGTATCCTTCTTCTTCTACTAACTGATTATGAGTTCCTTTTTGTATAATTTTTCCTTGATCTAATACTATAATTTTATCTGCATTTTTAACAGACGAAACCCTATGACTTATAATAAATGTAGTAATATTTATATAAATTTGCTCTAAATTAAATAATATTTTTTCTTCTGTTTCTGTATCTACGGCGGATAAGCAATCGTCAAAAATTAAAATTTTAGGTTTTTTTATTATAGCCCTCGCGATAGAAATACGTTGCTTTTGTCCTCCAGAAAGCGTAACCCCCCTCTCTCCTACTATAGTTCTATATCCATTCGGAAAGCTTAAAATATCATTGTGTACGTCAGCTTTTTTAGCGGCAGCGATTATTTCTTTTTCGGAAGAGTCTTCTTTCCCAAATTTTATGTTGTTTTCTATAGTATCAGAAAACAAAAAAGGGTCTTGCGGAACAAAACCTATTTGCGATCTAAAGTCATCTAAATTTATTTCTTTTATCGGAGTGTCATCTATTAATATTTTTCCTTTTTTTGTGTCATATAATCTAGAAATAAGCTCTATTATTGTAGATTTTCCCGAGCCCGTTTTACCTAAAACAGCTAAAGTTTTTCCTGCATTCACAGTAAAATTTATATTTTTTAAAGCTGTAGTATTAGAGTCGTCATAAGTGAAACTTACATTTTTAAATACGACCTTTCCTTTTAAATTAATCGGCTTTGAAGTGTTGTTTTTTATTTCTGGCTCTTCTTTTAAAAATTCGTTGATCCTTAACTGCGAGACTCCAGCCTGTTGTACTATAGAAGTTACCCAGCCAGCGATAGCTACAGGCCAAGTTAGAATATTTACATATAACATAAATTCTATTATGATTCCTATTTGCATTTCGCCGTTAATGTACTGTCTGCCACCGATATATATCACTAGAATATTACTAACTCCAATTAGTAAAATCATTAACGGAAAAAACAGAGCATTTGCTTTGTGTAGCTCAATGTTTTTCTCTTTGCTTTGGTCGGCAATTTTATTAAAGTCATTTATAACGGCAGGCTCTATTCCGAAAGATTTTACTACACTAATACCTGAAAAAAATTCTTGGCTAAAAGCTGTTAATTTTGATAAATATTCTTGCACTATCTTGCTTCGCTTGTGTATAATTTTACTTAAAACAAAAATAGAAATAGACAATAACGGAAAAGGAATTAGCGTGTATATCGTTAATTGAACATCTACGTTCATCATTTGAGTAAAACCTACAATAAAAAGAACAATCATATTTATACTATACATAACCGCTGGTCCGACATACATTCTTACTTTAGAAACATCTTCGCTAATTCTATTCATTAAATCGCCCGTTCTGTTTTTTTTATAAAAACTTAACGATAATCTTTGATATTGTTGGTAAATTTCGTTTTTTAAATCAAACTCAATATGCCTCGATGTAACAATTATTGTTTGTCGCATAAAAAAAGTAAAAACACCTGACAGCAAAGCAACTCCGATGATTAAAAGTACGTGTATTAATAATTTATGTTCAACCTCGCTCAAGTCAGTAATAACTCCGTTTTGATAATCTTCAACGGTGTTTAAAGAAGTTCCGACAATTTGAGGGACTTTTAAAGCAAGTATTTTTGACAATATAGTTATTAAAATTCCAAATAATAGCTTCCATTTATATTTATAAAAATACTTGTTTAAGTATCGTAAATCTTTCATAAAAGTTAAATTTTAGAAAAAAAATAAAAGTATGGCTATAGTATATATTTTGTGATTTATTTTTTGAACCTCAACATCACAAGTTTGCAAATCGCAAAAGTAACCTAATTTTAAATTTAGTGTTAAAAAAACGTACATTTAGTTATAAATTAGCACTTTAAATTTTATACTTTGAAGCATATTAACTTATGAATAAAAACTACTCTTTAGATGAATTATCGTATATTTCAAAAGAAATAATAGCTTCTGTAACAAGCAAAACCTTGCTTTTTTATGGTAGCATGGGTGTAGGAAAAACGACCTTAATCAAAGAAATTTGCAAACAATTAGGGATTTTAGACACTACATCTTCGCCTACTTTTTCTTTGGTAAATGAATATGAAACATTATCTGGCGAGAAAGTTTTTCATTTCGATTTTTATAGAATTAAAAGCGAAGAAGAAGCGTTAGACATCGGAATTGAGGAATATTTCTACAATAATAACTGGTGCTTAATTGAATGGCCAGAAAACATTGAAAATTTACTGCCCATAGATGCCGTTAAAATAAAAATAGTAGAATTAGAAAATAGAAAACGCAATATTTTTATATTAAAATGAAGCCACTTTTAACTTTATAAAAAATTAAAAATGCTAATTAAAAGATTTGGATATTATTTGTTTGGTTTATCAATAGGAATAGTTGGAGTATATTTTTTTTGGCAAAAAAAAAGTGCATCATTTGATTACGGAATGGATGCTAGAACTTTAAAAAGCATTAGGGTTAAAACCAAAGTATATTCTAAAGAAGCGAAAGACATTATGCTAAAACATTATATAGATACTGTTAAAATAAAAACTATATTATATACTGGGGATGTAAATTTTAGCAAAAGTAAACCGAGAGAAAAGCCTTGTGCAGAATACTTTATTACAGGAAATAAAGAGCTAAAAAAAATTAGCTTACTGATAAAACGTTGCGACTCAACATCAATTATAAAAAAAATATTTGTAAACTAACCATTTTATTGGGAGTGTAATTTTAAACCTTGTCTGTTCATTTTTAACGTTTTGAAAAAAATTAGTGCATTATACCAATACCTCCAGCAGTTACATCTTTTCAAAAGCCATATATTCTTGATTAGAATAAAAAATCTTTAGAGTATTTTCTTTAACAACTTCATAGGTGAATTCCATGTTTTTTGTTTGTGGATTGTAATTTGATCTAAAACTTTTAAAAAAAAGATTACCCAATTCTGTTTCACCAGCTTTTGACATTCCTAATCTCAAAAGAGTAAACCGTTTATCTTTTTCTTTTAGAGAATAATCTCCAAGAAAAGTGTTTCGACTTGTATTACCAGTAATTTTTAATTCTTGACTAAAAGTTATTATAATAAAGATTTCAGTATTATCTATGGGGTCGTAATAAATAGCGACAGGATCGTAATAAACAGATTCAGATACATCTATAAAAGTGCCATCAGCTTCATTAACAAATGAAGTTAATTTCCAAGTCCCATAAATAGAACTTTCTTGTGGAGAACTTTCTTGTTGCTTTGTTTCTTTATCATTACATCCTGTAATAAAGAATAAGATTGATAAGATTAAAATCATATTTTTCATAATTATAGAATTTTAATGCATTATACTAATACCTCTATCGGTTACATCTTTTCAAAAGTCATATATTCTTGCTCAGAATAAAAAATCTTTAGAGTATTTTCTTTAACAACTTCATAGGTGAATTCCGTGTTGTCTGTTTGTGGATTGTAATTTGGTATAAAACTACCATAAAAAAACTTACCCCATTCTGTTTCACCAGCTTCTGTTGTTGCGAATCCCGAAGGAATAAACAGTTTGTCTTTGTCTTTTAGATAATAATCTCCAAAAAAAGTATTTCGACCTGTATTACCATTAAATTTTAATTCTTGATTGAAAGTTATTGTAATTTCTTTAGAACTTGAAAAATCACTTTCTACAAGGACACTATTGTTTACCTGATTAACAAATGAAGTCAGTTTCCAAGTCCCATAAATAGAACTTTCTTGTTGTTTTGTTTCTTTATCACTACATCCTGTAATAAAGAATAAGATTGATAATATTAAAATCATATTTTTCATAATTATAGAATTTTAATGCATTATACCAAAATTTCCCCTAGAGGTTCTTCGATAAATCGTAAAATACTGATATTTCCATTGACTACATCCGCACTCATTTCTTGCCCGAATCCTCACACTTATACTTCCGCCACCAGAAGAAATTGGATATACCATAATTGAGTCAGAGCCACTATTTCTAGTCATAACAGAAGCACCAAAACTCCATTCTATATTATCATATCCATGGGCTTGTAATTCTTGCCATGCTCCTGGAAAAATATAATTACCATTGCCTGTCGTGATAACTTTTAATTTATTTGAAGAAGGAGGTCCGCCAACTTTAAAATAATCTTGTAAAGTTTTTCCATTGCTCAAAATAGCTTTTACCCAACCATTTCCCATTGAATTAGTATATTTTGCTCTTACTCTAATAGAACTGTTATTACTTGATAATACGGTTACATTATATGATACTCGCCAAGTAACAGGCTGATTATAGTTATTATTAAGATTTATGACTTTAGAGTTATCGTAGCAAACAATTTTTAAGTCATTTTGAAAAGTAATTGGCTCTGCCCCAATACCGTCTAAATAACTTTTATTAGTGTTTAAAGGGTCTAACCAATCTTTTAATCTTCTTTGAGGGCTTGAACCATCCCATGAAACATGAAATCTTCCATATTCTCCTGGGTCATTAGCAGGGTCAGAACAGTCTTTTCTACTACCGCCATGCAACTGACCAATTATTCTTTTATTATTTGTGAACAATGGAGAACCTGATGAACCTTCTTCAGTTACAGAATAACCATTTGTTGTTTGAGACCAATTAACTCTCCAATGTGTATTTGAATCATAAACTTGACCTGGACTTGGTGTCATCTTATGAGTAGCAATTTTCTTAAAGTCACCATTAGGGTGGTGAATACCAACTCCTCCTTTAGTTGGATTAGTAGTTCTGTTCCAACCATTAAAATAAACATCAATATTACTTTCCAAAGGTGATTCTATAAGTTCAAAAAGCGCAAAATCTGTTGCAGAATTATTTGCGATTAATTTTGCTCCAGATGTAGATTTAGCGACAAAATCTGAAGAATTTTGGATACAAGTAGAACTTTCGTAATTCCACCAGAATGAATAATACGAAGCATCTGTATTTCCATTTGCATCTAAACTTCCTATACAATGGTCAGCAGTAAGAAAATATGGTTTTCGATTATTTGAAGAATTGTTTATTAATGAACCACTACACGAACGCATACCATCCACTATAATCATCGCTACGCCTTTTTTCTCGTTTTGCCAATTTTTACCTTCAGAACAGTTAACATTGACTTGGCAAGGACCTGAATCTCCATGACCAGCTTCGTTAGTCATCATCTTTTTTAGGTTAATTTCTCTATATCCATACACAACTTTATCAACTGAAATAATAGATTGATCTTTAACTGCTAATGGTTCAAAAAGTTCTAAAATAATTGATTCGCTAAATAATAAGCCTGTGGTAAACTTACCTGGGTTTTGTTTTGTTCCTCTATTATTTGCTGAACTAAATCCACCTATTACTTGTGATCTGTTTCTAGAATACAGATGGAATTTAGCTCCTTTGGGTAGCCAAAATTTATCGTAAAGTAAATTAATTGATATGGCACCAGTACACCATATTTCTAGTCTCCAAATCCTATCACCATTTGATAAAATTTTCCAAACACCAGAATTAGTAGTATTCAAATTTGCATCTAAAGGATAGCCAAAACGTGGTGGTAAACCATTTCTTTCATCATTTTCATCTTCTTTTTTTAAGGCACTTATGTTTGGCTTCCCAAAAGTTCTTTTGTTCATGTAAAGTGAATAATGATCAATAAATTCAAGTTTAAGTCCCATACTTTTCGGATTAGACTTGTCACTTTTTTGTGCATAAGTTGAAATGCAAAAAAGTAAAGAAAAAGCGAGAAATACAATTTTTGTTTTCATGATAATTTGTTTTAAAGTTAATGCTTACTTCTGTTTTTAGTCTCTTTTCAGCTTGTTCAGACCGCTATGTTCTATTGCTCATAGTCTTTATATATGTTGTACAACCCTTGCGATTCATAAAATAATTTTGTAAATTTATATATTATTTTATCAAATCTTTTGTACTTATATGAATCAAAAATTATACCAAAAAAAAATTATTTTACCAAGTTTAAGTTGAGTGGCCAGGTTTTTAAAATTTATCCTAAAAGTAGCCATTGATTGGGGTTTTATTCTTTTATAGCCTTCTTCTTTTGGTGTAGGGAACTTGTTTTGCAAAAGCTATTTCTAAATCGATAAATTTTGCATCTTTTGGTAAACTGTTGTGGTTAAAATCTGGAAAGGTTGGGGCAGAAGCTTGAAAAACAGCGTATAAACATTTGTTTTACAAGAACTTTAATTGATTGTTTTTTTAGACAAGGTTGAGAGTTTACATTCTCATTTTATCTAAACGCAAAGTTCAATATAAAAAATCAAAGACAGAGTAAATATACTTCCTGTTCAAAAATCCTTGAAATATTTATTTTGCAACTACCTCAAAGCTAATGTCTATAATAACTTCTCGGTGTAAACGAATATTTGCTTCGTATTTACCTAATCTTTTTATAGCACTTCCGCCAGAGGAAATTTTAATAAGCTTTTTATCTATTTCAAGTCCTTTTTTTGATAAAAATTCTGATAAATCTGCGTTACTTACAGAACCAAAGATTTTGTCTCCTAAGCTAGTTTCAGCAGCAATTTTAATTTCATATTCTTTAATAATTTCGGCAGATTTTTTAGCCTCTTCAATTATTTTAGCCTCTTTAATAGCGCGGTGTTTTAAGTTCTCCGATAGCACTTTTTTAGCAGACGAAGTTGCTAAAATTGCTTGACCAGTAGGAATTAAGAAGTTTCTACCATAACCATTTTTAACCTTTACGATGTCATCTTTAAACCCTAGATTTTTTACATTTTTTTTTAATATCAGTTCCATTTTCTTAAATCTTTGGTTTTTTTAACATATCCCCAACGTAAGGCATTAAGGCTAAATGACGAGCTCTTTTAATTGCTTGTGCAACCTTGCGTTGATACTTTAAAGACGTTCCGGTTAGTCGTCTTGGTAAAATTTTACCTTGATCATTAACTAAATACATAAGAAAATTGGGGTCTTTATAGTCAATGTATTTAAACCCTTTCTTTTTAAACCTACAGTATTTAGCTTCTTTTTTCGTGTCTATATCTAATGGTGCTAAATATCTAAGCTCACTAGCTTTATCGTTTTCTGTTTGTTGTTCTATTGACGACATATTTTATTCTTTAATTGATTTGTCTCGTTCTCTTCTTTTTTCCGCCCAAGCAATAGAGTACTTGTCTAATTTAGTAGTAAGATAGCGCATAATACTGTCATCTCTTCTAAATTCTAATTCAAAATCAGAAATTTTATTACCATCTATTTTAAATTCAAACAAATGATAAAAACCACTTTTTTTCTTTTGAATTGGGTAGGCTAATTTTTTTAAGCCCCAATCTTCTTTAAAAATCATCTCGGCTCCTTCGGAAACTAAATAATCTTCAAACTTTTTTACTGTTTCCTTTACCTGAGGTTCAGATAAAGCGGGATTCAAAATGAAAACAGTTTCGTAATGATTCATACTTAAATAATTGTTTATTTTTTAAGTCCGCAAATATAATAGTTTTTTATATTTTTAAAGACATCTTTTTTTCATTATAAAAAATAAGCGCCTTTTACTTTGTTATTCTAAAGGTAAAAAAAGCAAACTAACGAAACTTAGATAACACAAAAAATTAAATTTATTAACATAATTTAATTAAATTTGCTGTAAAATCATATAAAAATTAAATTTAGATGTCATTATTTAAAAAAAACGAATTTGGTCATATCTTATTTATAAAAAAATGGTTAATTAGAGTTATTGGAATTATTTCTCATAGTAGATATCGCAAGTTTAACAATTTAAAGATTAGTGGTTCGAACATAATAAGAAAGTTGCCCGATTCAGGGGTGCTGTTTATCTCAAACCACCAGACTTATTTTGCCGATGTTGGTGCAATACTTCATGTTTTTAACGCTGCTCTAAAAGGCAGAGACGATAGTATAAAAAACATCGGCTATATTTGGAATCCGAAACTTAATATATATTATATAGCCGCAGGGGAAACGATGAGGTCTAGCTTATTAGCTAAAATATTTGCTTATACAGGGTCTATTTCAATAGACAGAACTTGGCGTAATAACGGAAAAGACGTAAACCGTCAAGTAAAAAGCTCTGACATTTCTAATATCGGTAAAGCAATAAAAGACGGCTGGGTAATTACTTTTCCGCAAGGTACAATCAAGCCTTTTAAGCCTATTAGAAGAGGCACCGCACATTTGATAAAAACTTTTCGTCCTATAGTTGTTCCTATTGTTATTGACGGATTTAGGCGTTCTTTTGACAACAAAGGACTCCACATAAAAAAACGAAACGTCTTGCAATCTATGATTATCAAAGAACCTTTAAAGATAGACTACGAAAACGAAAGTGTTTCCGAAGTCATCACAAAAATAGAATACGCCATCGAGCAACATCCCTCTTTTTTAAAAGTAACTCCTACGTAAAACAAGTTAAAAACAATTGTGTATCTTTGCAGCCGTTTTTGGTTTTAATGTCTTTCATTTTCTGCATTAAATTAAAAGGGAATTTGGTTAAACTCCAAAGCTGTTTCCGCAACTGTACGCTATTAAACTTGTAATAAACTCTTTTGCCACTGTTTTATAAAAATGGGAAGGCCGTGTTGCAAGATGCAAGCCAGGAGACCTGCCAATTACTACAAATTTATACAATATTCGGGATAAATATTTTAATTATAATATGAAGGTTAAGTATCGCTTATCAATTGCTTTGTTGCTATTAATCATAAGCGGCATACAAGCTCAAAAAGATTCTACAAGAATAAAATTAGACGAGTTCTCTTTGTCAATTTTAAAAGTTAAAGATTTTTCTAAAGGAATTATATTTAACAAAATATCCGATAGCTTAATTAATAGAGACATAAATTCTTTAACCGATATTTTAAGATTTAATTCTTTTATTTATTTTAAAGAAAATGGTTTAGGAATGGTTTCTTCGCCTGCTTTTAGAGGAACAAACGCTTCGCATACCGCCGTTGTTTGGAACGGAATATCTATCAATTCTTATTTTAATGGACAAACAGATTTTAACGCTATATCTGCAAATTCTTACGACGACATTACTATAAGAAGAGGTGGCGGAAGTGTTTTATATGGGAGTGGAGCGATCGGTGGGACAGTGAATCTAAACAATAAAATTACTTTTAAAAATGCTTTTAAAGCTAATCTTATACTAAAATATGGAAGCTTTAGCACCAAACATTTAAGCTATGATTTAATGAAATCTGACAAAAAAAGTTATATAAATATAAGTTTAGGCTTTAACGATTCGGACAATAATTATAAATACTTAAATTCCGATTTGACCAATGATAACGGAGGCTTTAGAAACTTTAACCTCGACCTAAACTACGGCTACAAAATTAATGCTAAAAACAGACTTAAACTTTATACTACTTCATTCTTTGCTAAAAGAAATTTTTCAAGGGATTTGATAAAATCTTCGAATGATTTACAAAACGATATAAATTTAAAAACCCTTATAGAATGGGAACATTTTATGTCGTCTAACGAAGTCCTCACTTCGAGAATGTCATATATTTACGATGAGTTTACTTATTATTTTGATAAAAATAATTTAGGTGCTTTTTCGACAGGAAAAACAAACAGAAAAATTGTACAAATAGATTATAATAACTATATCACTAAAAAAATTAAACTCAATAGTATTATCAGTTTTGAGACTGTAAATGCTATAAGTCCTAACTTCAGTAATCCTAAAAAAAGAAATATTTTCTCTGGCGTTTTTTCTATAGACCACCTACTTTCAGATAAATTAAGCTATGGAGTAAAAATTAGAAAAGACATACAAAATCCTTATAACTCTCCTTTTCTGATTTCTGCAGGAATCGAACAAAAATTTAATAAAAAATATTCATTGTCCTTTAATGCCTCTAAAAACTTTAGAACACCTACCTTTAATGATTTATATTGGGCTAATTCTGGAAACCCAGATTTAAAACCAGAAGAATCTCATCAGTTTGAAATAGTTAATTCGTTTAATTTTAAGAACCTCAAGTTTCAAATTAATGGCTTTTATATAAAATCATCTGACTTAATTGCATGGGCTTCTTCTATTGATAATACTAATGTGTGGAAGCCTTATAATATTGACTCTTCAAGGAATTTAGGCTTAGAACTTTCTACTAATTATAAAGCATTTTTTGAAAAACATCTTATAAAATTGAATATTAATTATTCTTATACCGAAGCTAAAAATTTAAAAACCAAAAAACTATTAGACCACACCCCAGTAACTCGTGCAAACATACTCATAGACTACAATTACAGCGGTTTTAATTTGTACTATCAATTATTATTTAACGATAAGATTACTTCATTTACAGACACAATACCAGAGTTTTATGTGTCAAATATTGGCTTTAACTATAAAATAAAAACTTCAAAGCACGACTTTATTTTAGGATTTAAGGTTAATAATGTTTTTAACTTATACTACCAAAATACCTTAAACAGGCCGATGCCCGGCGCTAATTTTCAGATTAATGCAAGGATAAAATTTAAAAACTAACTTTCCTAATCAATTTGCCAAATTCTGCTTCTATCGAAATTATATAAATCCCGCTTGATAAATTTGGCAACGATATGTCTTTTAAACCATTTGATGAAAACGAATTATTAATTATTTCTTTGCCGAGAATATTATAAATTCTAACAGTAACATCGCCAGTTGGTAAGCCGACTAATCGTAGTTTGTTATTATCAGTTTTATAAATGTTAATGCTTTCTGATAATATTTTGTTATCGGCGATGTTTAGTTTAGCACAATCGGTGCTATAACTTGCTATATCATCTTTTCGCCAATCATAAGTAGTACCATCTTTATCTGGAATTGCTCCAGTATCTGTTTGAATACAAGTTAAACTAGGATTTGATAAAGCATTTAATGTTGTTAATTTTGTATTATGACCATTTTTTAAATTTAAACTTGTTAATTGGTTATCATTACAATATAATAGAATCAAAGCAGGATTTTTACTTACATCTAAACTTGTTAATTGGTTATCATTACAATATAATACAATCAAAGCAGTATTTTTACTTACATCTAAACTTGTTAATTGGTTATCATTACACCTAAATTCAGTCAAAGCAGTATTTTTACTTACATCTAAACTTGTTAATTGGTTATTATTACACCTAAATTCAGTCAAAGCAGTATTATTACCGACATCTAAACTTGTTAATTGGTTACTACTACAATCCAAAGTAGCCAAAGCAGTATTATTACTGACATCTAAACTTGGTAATTGGTTACTATAACAAAACAAATGATTCAAAGCAGTACTACTACTTACAACTAAACTTGTTAATTGGTTACTACTACAAGATAAATAAGTCAAAGCAGTATTGTTACTAACATCTAAACTTGTTAATTGGTTATCATTACAATATAATACAATCAAAGCAGTATTTTTACTTACATCTAAACTTGTTAATTGGTTATCATTACACCTAAATTCAGTCAAAGCAGTATTTTTACTTACATCTAAACTTGTTAATTGGTTATTATTACACCTAAATTCAGTCAAAGCAGAATTTTTACTTACATCTAAACTTGTTAATTGGTTAATTTCACAATCCAAATAAGTCAAAGCAGTATTATTACCGACATCTAAACTTGTTAATTGGTTACTACTACAATCCAAAGTAGCCAAAGCAGTATTATTACTGACATCTAAACTTGGTAATTGGTTACTATAACAAAACAAATGATTCAAAGCAGTACTACTACTTACAACTAAACTTGTTAATTGGTTACTACTACAAGATAAATAAGTCAAAGCAGTATTGTTACTAACATCTAAACTTGTTAATTGGTTATCATTACAATATAATACAATCAAAGCAGTATTTTTACTTACATCTAAACTTGTTAATTGGTTATCATTACACCTAAATTCAGTCAAAGCAGTATTTTTACTTACATCTAAACTTGTTAATTGGTTATTATTACACCTAAATTCAGTCAAAGCAGTATTGTTACTAACATCTAAACTTGTTAATTGGTTATCATTACAATATAATACAATCAAAGCAGTATTTTTACTTACATCTAAACTTGTTAATTGGTTATCATTACAATATAATACAATCAAAGCAGTATTTTTACTTACATCTAAACTTGTTAATTGGTTATCATTACACCTAAATTCAGTCAAAGCAGTATTTTTACTTACATCTAAACTTGTTAATTGGTTATTATTACACCTAAATTCAGTCAAAGCAGAATTTTTACTTACATCTAAACTTGTTAATTGGTTATTATTACACCTAAATTCAGTCAAAGCAGAATTTTTACTTACATCTAAACTTGTTAATTGGTTAATTTCACAATCCAAATAAGTCAAAGCAGTATTATTACCGACATCTAAACTTGTTAATTGGTTACTACTACAATCCAAAGTAGCCAAAGCAGTATTATTACTGACATCTAAACTTGGTAATTGGTTACTATAACAAAACAAATGATTCAAAGCAGTACTACTACTTACAACTAAACTTGTTAATTGGTTACTACTACAAGATAAATAAGTCAAAGCAGTATTGTTACTAACATCTAAACTTGATAATTGGTTAATATTACAATCCAAATAAGTCAAAGCAGTATTATTACCGACATCTAAACTTGATAATTGGTTACCACTACAATCCAAAGTAGCCAAAGCAGTATTATTACTGACATCTAAACTTGGTAATTGGTTACTATAACAAAACAAATGATTCAAAGCAGTACTACTACTGACATCTAAACTTGTTAATTGGTTAAAATAACAATCCAAATAAGTCAAAGCAGTATTATTACTGACATCTAAACTTGTTAATTGGTTATTATTACAATACAAAGTAGCCAAAGCAGTATTATTACTGACATCTAAACTTGATAAGTTGTTACTAAAACAATTCAAATAAGTCAAAGCAGTACTGACATCTAAACTTGTTAATTGGTTACTACTACAACCCAAAGTAGTCAAAGCAGTATTATTACCGACATCTAAACTTGTTAATTTGTTTCTATAACAATATAAAATAGTCAAAGCAGTATTATTACTGACATCTAAACTTGTTAATTGGTTAATACTACAATTTAAATAAGTCAAAGCCGTAAAAACCTCAATTCCTTTTAAGTTAGCTATGCTTTTGCCAATATAGTTTAACCTAGTAACGGCAGCTATTTCGGCATCGCTCAACTCATCATCATCAACGGTATCAAGTTTTTGCACCTCTGCTCTAAAATTATCATCGGGGAAATTTGTTGTGTCAATTGTAACTTGTGCCGTCGTACAAACGGCATACATCATAAAAAGGAGAGTTAAAATAGTATACTTCATGATTTTTTAATTTTAAATTTTCTGCAAATATAAATGGTTTATTTTAAATAAATTAACAAAAGCAGCTTTTTTTTAGCCTAAAATAACGGTATGAATAGGAATAGAATCTGGGCCAACGCCACTGTTGTTTCCATAAAGAGCCTTGATATAGGCTACGCTATTTATCTCATCATCTGTAAAATTTAGGACAAAATCGGAAGAAGTTTCCCTGCTTTTAAAACGATAGTCGTCTGCCGAAGGCACGGGGTCGTCTATTTTTGTTAAAGCCACAAAAACATTTATATAGTCTGCATTTTTCGGAAGTCCTTTATGATTTAATTCTGGCAAAGGAGTTTCGGTAGCTTCTATAAATACTTTTTTCGTGTCTCGCTTGGTGATGTCCAGTTTTACAATCTCTGTTGGAGCTGGTTTTGGTCTATGTGTTTTCGGTGAAACATTTATAAATAATTTAAAAATATCTTCTTCGGTAGGAGCAGGAATTCCGTGTTTTACGATTTGCTGCATCTGATGATATTGTGCTGTAAGCGTTGCTTGTATGGTATGCAAATTTTTAAAAGCCGAAGGAGTTGCCGTGTCTGGATCTCGGGTTTTTTCGTAAAGTTCATTAAAAATTTTAGTGTTTTCAACTAAACTATCATACAAAGTTTTTGGTATATTTAAAACCGCTTGACGAGTTATTAAATAAGGTATCGCAATGTTAATCTGTTTGTACAATTCTTTTAATCCGATGGTCATAATTACTTGTTTTTTAAGTTGTTATACATTTATTAAAGTTTCATTTTTTGTTATTTAAGCTCAATATATTTTTATTTACGTCCGTTGTACTTTTATTTATATCCGTTGTACTTTTATTTACGTCCGATGTACTTTTATTTATGTCCGATGTACTTTTATTTATGTCCGATGTACTTTTATTTATGTCCGTTGTACTTTTATTTACGTCCGATGTACTTTTATTTATGTCCGTTGTGCTTTTATTTATGTCCGATGTACTTTTATTTATGTCCGACATACCTTCGGTTAGATCGACCTTATTTCTAAAAAATAAAGTCGCTTCATTCATAAGTTTCAAGCAATTCAAAATAAATTGAAGATTAAAATAACTTTGCGAATGTACTATAATAATTTAATTTAAAAAATAATTTTACTAAAATTTATATAAAATCGCATATATACCTTATAAAAAAAGAGTTTTTATATAAAATAAAATTAAAAATTAATATTAGTGCGATCTATAGGAATCTGAGTCAGATCTATAGAAATCTGAATGAGATCTATAGAAATCTAAATTGTTCTTCTATAAAATTAAGCAACTCGACACGCCAAACTATACCCACCTCAAAAAACTAATCACTAATCACTAAAAACGCTATACCCACCTCAAAAAACTAATCACTAATCACTAATCACTAAACACTAATGAATCTAAAACATTCAAAGCAGTTTTAACAGAATTTATATGAATAAAAGTAATCAGCAATCGTTTTTTATTGTTTTTTTCTTTTTCTTTTATCACACAAGTTTTTTGATTTTCCTTTGCATAATTTAATATTCTACCAAAAACCTCCGTTTTATAGTAGTCGCTATTTTGATCTGAAACAAAAAAACCAATCATACGCTTTTGTTTTAGAATAATTTTTTCAAAACCGAGTTCTTTTGCCAACCATTTTATTCGCATAGAGTTAAACAAATCTTTAGCTTTATCTGGAATTTTACCAAACCTGTCTATTATTTCAGATTCAAAAGTTTTTAGCTCGTCCTCGGTCTTTAAAGTTGAAAGTTTATTGTATAAATCAAACCTTTCGGCAACCGAATTTATATAATCACTGGAGAATAGAATCTCAAAATCTGTATCTAATTGAACGCTTTTTACAAATTCTCTAGGTTTAGAATTTTGCTCCGTATAAAGCTCCTTAAACTCATTTTCTTTTAGCTCTTCGATAGCTTCTTTCAAAATTTTATGGTAAGTATCAAAGCCTATTTCGTTTATAAATCCGCTTTGCTCTCCGCCTAACAAGTCGCCCGCTCCTCTTATTTCTAAATCTTTCATTGCGATATTAATCCCACTTCCTAATTCTGAAAACAACTCCACAGATTGAATTCTTTTTCTAGCAATATCTGTCAGCGAATGAAATTCAGGAGTTATAAAATAGCAGAAAGCTTTTTTGTTCGAACGACCTACTCTCCCTCTCATTTGATGCAAATCGGATAAGCCAAAGTTCTGTGCATTATTAATAAAAATAGTATTTGCATTCGGAACGTCAAGTCCGTTTTCTATTATGGTAGTCGAAACTAATATGTCAAATTTATTATTCATAAAGTTTAGCATTGTTTCTTCTAAAATTTTACCTTCCATTTGACCGTGTACAAACGTAATTCTCGCCTCTGGAACTAACCTTTTTAACATTCCCGATATTTCTTTTATATTTTCTACTCGATTATGAATAAAAAAAACTTGCCCTCCTCTATAAATTTCGTAAGAAACAGCCTCTTTAATAGTTTCTTCGGAAAAACGAATAACGCTACTTTTGATCGGATGTCTATTTGGAGGCGGAGTTTTTATGACAGACAAATCTCTTGCAGCCATTAAGCTAAATTGTAATGTTCTCGGAATTGGAGTAGCCGTAAGGGTTAGCGTGTCTATATTTTCTTTTAAAGTCTTTAGCTTGTCTTTTATTGCAACACCAAACTTTTGCTCTTCATCAATAATCAAAAGCCCTAAATCTTTAAACGTAAAACGCTTATTTGTAAGCTGATGAGTGCCAATAATAATATCTATTTTACCGATATTTACTTCTTTAATAATTTCATTTCTTTGCCTATTAGTCCTAAAACGATTGACATAATCTATTGCAACAGGAAATTGTTTTAACCTTTCAGAAAATGTTTTAAAATGTTGAAAAGCCAAAATAGTGGTCGACACCAAAACAGCTACTTGTTTGCCGTTGTCCACAGCTTTAAAAGCCGCTCTTATGGCTATTTCCGTTTTTCCGAAGCCGACATCTCCGCAGACTAATCTGTCCATATTCTGGTCTTTTTCCATATCATTTTTCACTTCCTTTGTAGCGATAAATTGGTCAGGGGTGTCTTCGTAAATAAAACTGCTCTCTAACTCGTGTTGAATATGCGTATCTGGTTTAAAAGCAAACCCCTTTTCTAGCTTTCTTTTTGCATAAAGTTGAATTAAATTAAAGGCAATATCTTTAACTTTAGCTTTAGTTTTATGCTTAATTTTTTTCCAAGCACCAGAACCTAATTTATAAATTTTTGGTGTCTTTCCATCCTTACCGCTATATTTAGAAACCTTGTGTAGTGAGTGAATATTTACGTACAAAACATCTCTGTCGCCGTAAATTAGTTTTATCGCCTCTTGCTTTTTACCTTGAACATCTATCTCTTGTAAACCACCAAATTTTCCAATTCCATGATCTAAATGCGTTATATAGTCACCGATTTCAAGTTTATTTAATTCTTTTAGCGTAACCGATTGTTTTTTGGAATAGCCATTTTTTAAGCGAAACTTGTGGTATCTCTGAAAAATTTGATGGTCTGTATAACAAGCTGTTTTTTGGTCAGCGTCGATAAATCCTTTATACAAAGGAAAAACTATAACCTGGCAACTAATTTCTTGATATGCGTCTTCAAAAATATCTCGAAAACGATTTGCTTGTTGCTCGTTTGAACATAGAATATAATTGGAAAAACCTTTTTTGTGATTCTCAATTAAATTGTCAATCAGCAAATTAAATTGCTTGTTAAAAGACGGCTGCTCTTTTATGTTAAATATGATTCTATCAGTTATTTTAATATTTGAATCATCTTGAATTGCTAGAGTAAAATTTTCTAATTTATTCTTGATGTAATTTCCGTTGCAAAACAATTTCGAAAACTCAAGATTATCTATTTCATCCGAAGAATGTTTATAATCTTCAATAGTATTTTTATAAATATCGCTTAGCCTGTCAATGGTTAAGTCTATATTTTTTATAAAAATAAAAGTCTTTGACGAGATGTAATCTAAAAAGCATTCTCTACTTTCTTCAAAAGTTTTGTCTTCTATATTTGGAGTTATAGTAATTTTTTTTAGCTTATTTATAGACAATTGCGTTTCTACATCAAAAGTTCTGATGCTCTCAATTTCATCTCCAAAAAACTCAATTCTATAAGGCTCATTATTGGAAAAAGAAAAAACATCTATAATTCCACCTCTTACCGAAAAATCGCCTGGCTCTGTAACAAAATTTACACGCTTAAACTTGTATTCGAACAGAACTTCATTTAGAAATTCTAAAGATATATTCTCGTTAACCGAAACTTCTAAAACATTTTTATCTAACTCGTTTTTGCTAATAACTTTCTCTAATAATACAGAATCGTAAGTAACAATTATCAGCGGTTTTTTGTCGTAATTTATTCTTTTTAAAGCCTCTGAACGAAGAAGTACATCAGACATATTTGTCTTACCCACTGTGTATGAACCTCGATAAGAACTCGGAAAAAACAATACGTTTTTATCTCCGATAAGCTGCTCTAAATCATTTAGATAATAAGTAGCTTCTTCCTTATCGTTAAAAATTAAAAGAAAAGGTTTTTTCGCTTTTTTAAAAGCTTCACCAACAACAAAAGATAACGAAGAGCCAACCAAATTAGATACCTGAAAATGATTTTTATCTTTTTGAATTTGACTAACTATTTGAGAAACCTTCGCTGCTTTATGGTATTGAACATCAATGCTCCGCTTACTCATCTTTTAAAAATAATTTTTTGCAAATATAAATCTTAACATATTAATTTCTCTTTGCAAGTTTAATGTTTTAAAAGACTTATGTTCGGAGTTGTAGAAGTTTTTGATAGACTCTTTAATTATCATGATACTTATTTTCCTTTGGCACGATTATGAATTTTGCGTAACATTTCGCAATTTGTAGTGATAAATTTGTTTCATTTTTTTTTAATTTATATTTTACCTTTGCTTAAAAATAAAAAAAATGCCACTATTTTTTAAAATTAAAGTAACAAGGTGTAAAACTAATCAACAATGAAAAAAGAGTTATATTTATTAAATCAAAAAATGTAAAAATTAAAATTATGTATATTTATGTGCCTTCCTATCTATCTTTATACTTTGCCTTATATCAAAAGTTTATTTTAAACAAAGAAATTATAGTTATTACAAACAATAGAAGTGTTAAAAAAATACTAGATAAGCTATCTTTAAATTGTGTTTTTTTTGATTTTCAGGTAACTATTTACAATATTTATAAAACATTTTTTTTATTACGTAAGCTATTAAACTCGTTATGTTTAGATAAAGATTTTTATTTATTAGATAATGTGATTGTACTAGAAGGTTTTTATCTCGCAAAGCATTGGACGAAAGGAAGAGTTTTCTACAAAAACCTTTCTTTAAAATTTAATTATTATGATAACCAATTATCAATAAAATATAAGCTATTAAAATTTTTATATAAATTGCTTCTTGGAAATACAGTTTTTTATAAACATAATAGTTTCTTTCTTGTGGGTATAAATGAAACCTTTATTGCAAACAATAAAATTAAAACATTACCAGATTTTGACTACAATTCAATGAAGCTAAAGGTAATAAAGAATATAAAATTAAATATACCATCATATAATTCAATGATTAGTGTTACAGAGTTTTAAGAAATATATTGAAATGAAATCTCTAAAAAAAGTATTTGAAGAAATTAAAAATATAAATTCTTTAGTAGTAAAACCACATCCTAAGTTCAAAAGCATAAATATGTTTTCTAAAATTGATAAAATTCCTGATTATTACCCTGTTGAGATGTGCTACCACAACATCAAAAAAAATGTTATCTCTGTCTTTTCTACGTCTTTAATCATAGCAAGTCAAATAGAGCATTTAAAAGCTATATCTTTGTTAGAAATGGTAAAATGGCACAATAATGAATATAAAGAATTTATGAAAAATTTTTTAACCTCAAAATCCAAAAGTATAATTTTTCCAAAAAATTTAGCAGAATTTCACAAAGCAATTAATTCTTGAAAAAGCTACTTAAAAACACTGCTGTTTATTCAATTATTTACGTTTATCAAAATCTTCAAATAACTTTTTTAAAAAATACATTTCAAATGAAAAAAAAAATAGCTGCGGTAAGCGAATTTCACAGGGCTTTCAAATTAAATATGAATAGTAAACCGACTGCGGACATCGGAAAAGATAGATTTGAGCTTCGGTTTAATTTGATGAAAGAAGAGAATGAAGAGTATTTGGATGCTGCAAATAAGGGGAATTTGGTTGAAGTTGCCGATGCTTTGGGTGATATGCTTTATATTTTGTGTGGTACAATCATCGAACACGGAATGCAAGATAAAATTGAAGAGGTTTTTGACGAAATTCAACGAAGTAATATGAGTAAATTAGATGAAGATGGGAATCCAATTTACAGAAAAGACGGAAAAGTTTTGAAAGGTCCAAATTATTTTAAACCAGATATTTATAAAGTTTTAGAGAAATAATAGGTCTAAATTTTAAGGTATGAAGCAAATTGTTATCATTTTTTTTGCTGTATTTTTATTTTCATGTAAAAACAATAAGGAAGTTTCTACGACAATTTTCACAAATCCAAAATTAAGTACAGTACAAAATCATTCGGCTTTTGAAACCGTAAAACAAGAGTACGAAAAAGAAATTAAGGGCTGGAATGAGCTAAAAATTCTAACATCTTTTATGCACAGATTTGAATCAGTGTCGGCAAATGAGGCTTTGAGTAATGCTTTGGAGTTGCGAGATTTGGTAAAAAACTTAAAAGATAGTTCTAAACCAAAAATGTTTGATACTCCATCTTTCAAAGCAAGGGTTAATGTTTTGCACAACGAAGCTTTGCGATTAGCTGACATCACATTTATCCCACGAATAAAGGCAGAGGAGGTAAATATGCAAGTTGAAAAAACTTTAGCTGGCTTTTCTTATTTGAACTCAAAAATAAATGCGGTACTGGATAAAAAATATTATGAAAAATCAAATAGTGTGAGTTTTAAAAACAACAAAGCAGGGTTTTTAAAGCAAAAATAACACAGCTAAAATTTTATAATACTATCTCATTAATCGTTTTATAAATTAACTCGGTTTCATAGCCTTTTAAGATTAAAAAATTTATAAGTTTTTTCTTTCGTATGTTTATATCGGTTTCTTTGCTAATGTTATTTTTCTTTTTTGCAATAGTATAAATTTTCTGCAAATATTCTTGCTGGTTTATCTCTTCTAATGACTTTTTAATATTATAATCGGATATATCTTTATGTTTCAATTCCTTAATTATTCTTTTTTTACCCCAGTGTTTAATTCTGAATTTTCCGCGTACAAAGGATTTTGCAAAGCGTTCTTCGTTAAGAAAATTATCTTTAATCAAGCTTAAAAGAATATACTCTCTTGCTTCAGGTATAAGGTTATATTCTCTAATTTTTTGCTCAACTTCTATATGACATCTTTCTTGATAAGCACAATAATATTCTAACTTTTTCTTAATTTCATCTACTGTAAACGATTTTTTCTGCACTATAATTTTATCTTAAAAGTATATTAAAGCCACAATAAACTTTAATTAAAAGGTCTAAATTTATTGTGTTAAAATTAAGTTAAAAAAAACTTTATCGCAACGAAGAAGAATAATTTGTTGGATAATCAGCTGCTTTTACTAAACCACCAGTAGCTTTTGTAAAGTTAGAGCCGAACTTATTATCGATAGCTTCTAAAATTTTGTTAGCCATTAAGGCATATCCTCTTGCTGTTAAATGTACTCCGTCTAAACTTATAAGTCCGCCCGTAACCAAGCTGGTAGTCATAGTATATTTATCGAAAGTGATTCCTTTGGTAGAGGCTTCTTCTAAAACGCTTTTAAAATCTACAAGTGCTACATTATTATTAGTGTCGGCAACGTTTTTTATAGTTGAGTTATAAGAATCTGTAGCAGTTTTAATAGCAGTTTGTTCTTCAGGAGTTATCACCCATTTATCAGCTAAAGCAACTCCAACTCCATTAACACTTAAAGGGTTATTTGGGTCTGCCAAAGTACCAATAAGAGAAGAGCTAGATAATACTAGTAAATCGTCCGAAGTAGTTTGTCTCATGTTTGTTAATGCAGAATTTATACCTGTTAAATCTATTAAGTCTTCGTCTAAAATTACTACAGCGTTTTGACCAACGGTAAATTTAATAGTTCTTTTAATTACTTCAGCATCTCCCTTCTCTTTGCTAATTTCACCTCTAGCTACTAAAACTTGAAAAGCTTGTTTTATTCCGTCGTTATATGTTTTATACGCATTATTTGCAGCCGTAACAGTAGCTTCATCTAAAGGCACTGGATTATAAGAAACAGTTGTAAAATGTGCTAATGACGTAATGTACGGAACGTTTGCAATAACACCTTTAACATTATTTTCGGTAAGTGTTTTTACTAAACTTTCAAATGAGAGTTTAAATGTAGCGGTAGGAGTAATTTGATCTATTTTATCGTCTCCGCCTGCTAAAGCATATCCTAAAACATCGTTACCTCCAATTTCGGAGAGAGTAAAAAATGTAGGTTTTTGTGCCATAGCGTCACCAATAACTGAAGCATCTGCACTTGATGCCATTCTAACAAAATAAGCATTCGCCAAACCAGTAGGTACTCCACTAATATTTCCATAACCGGGTACTGCAAAATGAAAGCTTTTTGCACCGGGAATGCCGTAGTTATTAAATCCCCCAGTAAGTATCTTAGTCAATTCTGTTGTAGGAGTTGCGTCTAAAGTCGCAGGGCCTTTACCGTCAAAATATAATCTTGGACCTTGAATTACTGAACCATTAAGTGTCAGTCCTCCGATATTATCATTCATCAAAGGCTGTTTAAAGTTTTCTGTTCCGAACTTTTTTGCTAATATATTTGGAAAAGAATTTTCTTGAGCAGCTATAAACAAAGCGTTATCTGTAAAGCCTGCCGTAAAAGAGGCTCCAACCGCTACGTATTTAGAGAAATCTAATCCGTTAATATTTAATTCAACTTTTTCTTCTGCTTCTTTAGAAATTTCTTCAAGTGAATTGTCCACATCGCAAGAGAAAATAGTTATAGATAAAAGAAGCAATCCTATTATATATTTATAATTTTTCATTGTTTTAAATTTTTTTATTAGTTATTAATTGTCAAAGATAAATAGAATTGAGAACCGATAGCACCAACTCCAGGAGCACTAAAGTATTCTTTTCCTGTTAGATTTGAGCCTCCTAATTTGATTACAGATTTTAAAAAAGGGATTCTATAGTTTACTTGAGCGTCTATTATTGTTCTAGCCATTATTGTTGCGTCTAAAAACGAAGATTCCCACCTGTATTGGTCTTGCCACCTCGCATTGATATTAAACCCAAAGTTTTTAAATAAATTGTTATTTCCAATTTGAAGTTTAACTTTATGTTCTGGGGTGTTAAAACCAGCTTCAAAATCTGGATCGGTTGATTGATCGAAGTCAAATTTTGCGTAAGTATAACTAAGCCCTAAATTATAGTCGTTAAATATTTTTGTAGTCAAACCGATGGAAGAACCGTAAGAGCTAACGTCTGCAGCGGAGTTTGTGTAGGTTTGAAAGGCTTTAACGTCTCCGTTAGAAATTGCAGCTAATAGTTTTTGAGAATTCAAATCTGTTGAAACTTTAGTTGCATCAAAACTATTAACATCTCCGTAATAAGGTACAATAACGTTTTTATTTGCTATAAGGTCTTTGTATTGATTGTAGTAAATGTTCATATCAATAGTAACATTCGATTCTGCAATTTTCATATTTCCTCTATACCCAACTTCAAAAGCGGTTACTTTTTCAGGTTTTATTAAAGTTACGTTTGCAGATTTTAGCACTCCTGCATTAGTGGCTGCTGCTACTTCTGCCGAATTACCTTGAGCAACGCTATTGCTTACTTTGTTACTAAATTCTACTATTGAGGTCGCCGAAAAGGCATTTTCATAAGCCATTCTACCTGAAAGTTCTACAGTTTCTGAATTTGTAAATTGTTGTCCACTACCGCTTACCGTTAATTTTGGTGTTTTATATCTATCTAAATTATCCGAAGCAGAGCCAACTAAATACGCACTACCTACGTTTAGCCCAATATATTGGTCTTGAGTAGTTGGGTTTCTAAAACCTGTCTGAAAGGAAGCTCTAAAATTATGGTTTTTACTTTTTCCACTGGCGAAAGCAACTGACACCCTAGGAGAAAAATTACCATCGAAATTTTGTGCCTTATCATAACGAATAGAAGCAGTTAATTTAAGCCTTTCATCGTTTAAAGCCTTTTTTTGAATCTGGGTATAAGCTCCAAATTCATTATAATCAATAGCACCGTCGTAGTCTGTAAAAATACTTCCTTTAGAATTTAACGAGTACAATCTGTAAGATCCGCCAACTTGAACTTCTGCCCAATCAATATGGTCTCTAAAATTATAGTTTACATCGGAATGATATAGCTTTGTATTGTCTTGAAATTTAGCTCCTTTTACCAAATCAGGGTCATTGATAACTTCATTAAAGGCTTTTTGATATTCGGGAGTACCAGGAACTAAACTGCCTTTTTGAGCTTCTTGTCTTGCTAATATATGAGCTTGATCAGAAGAAACTCCGTTTAAAGTGGCACCTAAATAAGCACCGACATATTCACCGAACCAAGTATTGTCGTCTTTCCATTTTCTGTTAATATTTATAGCTGCAAAACGAGTATCATAAGAGTCTCCAGCGTCTTCATTTGTCAAATATCCTCTAACAAAAAAGTTCTTCCCTCTAAACTCTAATTTGTGTTGTTCCATGAAAAAGTTTTTAATGCTATATCTGTTAGCACCTTGAAAAATAGTATTACCGACACCAAATTTAGAGTTCCAAATTATTTCTAAACTTTCATCTCCGAAAGGACGATAATTTAAGGAAGCTCCAAATTTAACACTTTTTGCACCATAATTCATAATATCAACTTCTTTATAACCAGTTCTGCTAACGTTTATACTTGGAATCAAGGCAGCAGATCCGCTCGGTGCTAATCCTGTATTTTCTAATACTTGAGCTACGCCTCTTATGTTTGTAGAAACTTCGTCTCCGTATATGTTTAGTCCATCAAAATTCAAATCATCGCCTATTGTTGGTGTGGAGCTTCTGTTTCCGTAAACATAATCTCCGTTTAAGGTATTTCTATAATCTGTAGCATGCCATTCTGTGCCTTTAAGATAGGAAAATGTTGCTTTTGCTGCAAATTTATTAGAGAAAGCGTGAGCCATTCTTATGCTAAAATCTCTAAATTCATTGGTACCTGCTGCTGCTTGTCTTGTAGCTCCAGTTTTTAAAGAAACGCTTATTCCTTGGTGTTCAAAAGGATTTTTACTAACCATAAACATAATTCCGTTAAAAGCGTTTGCTCCGTATAGTGCAGAAGAAGCTCCAGGTAATAGCTCAACTGTTTTTACGTCTAATTCGGACATTCCCAAAAGGTTACCTAAAGCAAAATTAAGTGCTGGTGAAGAGTTATCCATTCCGTCAACGAGCTGTACAAAACGCGAGTTATCAAAAGCTGCAAAACCGCGAGTATTTACAGATTTGTAGGTTAAACTGTTTGTATTAATATCTACTCCTTTAAGGTTTTCTAATCCGTCATAAAATGAAGGCGAAGTTGTATTTTTTATTGCTCTTAAATCCATTCTTTCAACTGTAACTGGAGATTCCATAATTCTTTCTGGAGTCCTAGATGCAGATACAACAATTTCATTTAAGAAAGTCTCGTTTTCTGTTAAATTTATATCTAACTCTTGATGGAGATTAGTAATTTTAACTTCTTTAGTTTGATAACCTATTGAAGATAATATAATTGTAAAAGGTGGGGATTCTGTTACTACTAACTCAAAGTTTCCATAAAAATCAGTGTTAGTTCCAACTGCTTTATTAAAAACTTTAATGTTAACTCCAGGTAATGCTTCTTTTGTTTTACTGTCCTTAACAGTGCCTTTTATCGTAGTTTGAGCAGTTAAATTTAATGTGCTTAAAACTATTAGTATTAAAAGCATAATTTTTTTTGTCATAATTTTTAAGTTTATTTGTTAGTGGGCAAGGTACATTTTTTTTATATTTATACTTTTTTTATTAAAAAAACCTCAACCAAATTTAAAGGTTCAAATTTAGTATAAAATTAATTAAAAAAAATGAAAAAAATTTATATAGTTAAATTAATGTCAAAATATTATTTTTGCGTATGCAAAAACACGATGTACTAATTTTAGATTTTGGCTCTCAATATACGCAATTAATAGCGAGAAGAGTGAGGGAGTTAAACATTTATTGTGAAATATACCCTTTTAATAATCCTCCAAAAAATTATTCAAAATTTAAAGCAGTTATTTTATCAGGGAGTCCGAATTCGGTAAATGGAAAAAACGTATTACATCCAAATCTAAAAGACATAAAGGGCAAAATACCTGTTTTAGCTATTTGCTACAGTGCACAATATTTAGCTCATTTTTTGGGCGGTAGAGTAGAATTATCTAACACAAGAGAATATGGTAGAGCCAATTTGTCTTATATAAAAAGTGGCGAAGACTTATTTTATAAAATTTCGGAAGGAAGCCAAGTTTGGATGAGTCATTCAGATACTATAAAAAAGCTACCTACTAATACCGTTTTGTTAGCTAGCTCTAAAGATGTAGAGAATATTGCGTTCAAAATTAAAGGTAAAAAAATTTATGCTATTCAATTTCATCCTGAAGTATATCACACAAAAAGTGGTGAACAATTATTAGAGAATTTTTTAGTAAAAATAGCGGGTATTTCACAAGCTTGGACACCAGATTCTTATGTAGAAAGCACTATAAAATTTATAAAACAAAAAATAGGTAACGACAAAGTAGTTTTAGGTTTATCAGGTGGAGTAGATTCCACTGTAGCGGCGGTTTTGTTGAATAGAGCAATTGGTAAAAATTTATATTGTGTTTTTGTTAACAATGGTCTTTTAAGAAAAAACGAATACGAAACTGTACTAAATAGGTATGAAAACATTGGTTTAAACGTTAAAGGTGTTGATGCGTCTTCGCTTTTTTTAAAGGCTCTAAAAGGAATAATAGATCCGGAGCAAAAAAGAAAAGCAATAGGCAGTACTTTTATAGAAGTTTTTGACAATGAAGCACATAAAATAAAAAATGTAAGCTGGCTTGCACAAGGAACAATATATCCAGATGTTATAGAATCTATATCTGTAAACGGAAAACATTCATCTACAATTAAGAGCCACCATAATGTTGGAGGGTTGCCAAGTTTT
Source organism: uncultured Polaribacter sp. (assembly GCA_963422315.1). Taxonomy (GTDB): domain Bacteria; phylum Bacteroidota; class Bacteroidia; order Flavobacteriales; family Flavobacteriaceae; genus Polaribacter. Next base: position 1,245,509 of record OY729423.1, on the reverse strand, counting down.
ATGAGGTTAAAAGTTATTGAGCCTTTGAAAATGATTTTTAAAGATGAAGTAAGAAGGGTGGGGGCTTCTATGGGAATAGATTCAGGGTTATTAAAACGACATCCTTTTCCAGGTCCTGGTTTAGGAATTAGAATTTTGGGAGAAATTACCGCCGAAAAAGTTAGAATCTTACAAGAGGTAGATGCTATTTTTATAAATAATCTAAAAGAAAGTAATTTGTATAATAAAATATGGCAAGCGGGTGCAGTTTTATTGCCTATAAAATCTGTTGGTGTTATGGGTGATGAAAGAACTTATGAAAAAGTTGTAGTTTTGAGAGCTGTAGAAAGTACCGATGGAATGACTGCAGATTGGGTAAATTTACCTTATGATTTTCTGCAAAAAACATCAAATAAAATTATAAACAACGTTAAAGGTGTAAATAGAGTTGTATATGACATTAGCTCTAAACCGCCTGCAACTATAGAATGGGAGTAAAATATTATGAGACACATTAATTTTTTTGTTTTTCTATGTTTTTTAACATATTTCGTTTCTTGTAAACAGCAAAAGAAATACATAAAACACAAAGGTAAAAAAGGCGAAACGGCAAAACCAATAGTTGATAAACCAAAAGGCAAAGTCAAGGATTTTGAGGATTTAAATAAACCCATCGAAAAAAAACCAAAAGTTAAAATAACTACTCATAGACCGATTAAGAAAGTTCCTAAAAAGAATTTAAAGCCAAAAGCTAAGGTAGTAGTAGCCGATAAGCCAAAAAAAGAAAAGGGTAAAAAGAGTGGCGAAAATAAAAAACTTATAGAAATAGAAAAACTTAAGAAAAATTTTGTAGTCCACGAAATTGTAAAAGGAGACAATTTTTATAGATTAACTCGCCTTTATAATGTTTTTAAAAAAACCTTGATTGAGCTTAATCCATATTTAACAAAGGGTTTAAAGGTTGGACAATTTATAAAAATAAGACCTGTAATAAAAAAAGTTGAAAAGATAGAAGAAAAGGTATATCAAGATGAATTACAAAATGATATAACCATAAAAGCTACAATATTATTACCCTTTAAGGCTAAAAATATAGACAGCTTAACAGCCAGAGAAATTTTTACAAAAAGCAAATTAGCAAATATTGTTACTGAATTTTATTTAGGTGCAGAAAGTGCAATAGATTCTTTGAGAAATCAAGGCGTTAAAATAGACTTAAAAGTTATAGATACTGAAAAAAACAGCACTAAAATAGATTTAATCTTATCTGAGCATAATCTAAATGACAATGACGTTATTATAGGTCCTTTATATTCAGAAGAAGCAAAAGTTGTAGCAAATAATATAAGAAAGCCAGTTGTTTTTCCAATATATTCTAAAAATCAACACACTTTTCCTGCTAGGATAATAAAAACAGCTCCAGAGAAAAATATTTTTAGAAGTAAGTTAATTTCTTATATCAATTCTAATTATACTGATGGTAAAATTATTTTAGTCGGCGACGGAAATCCAAGGTCAAATAATTCTAATGAAATTATAAAAAAAACGTTAGAAAAAAACGAGCTTATTATAAAAAAAACATTAGAGAAAAAAGATTCGATTGTAGAAAAACCTTATGAGGAATTTAACGAACTGGATATAGAAGAGTCGTTAGAAGTTGTTGATACTATTCCAGTAATTAATGAGCTAACGCCCGAAGAAGGATTTATAGCTAAAAAACGATTTTTAAATATACTTAAACCTAATACAAATAACTGGGTAATACTAACTTCGGATAGCAGAGTGTTAGTAGCAGATGCCATTAATAGCTTGATTAGCCTGCCAGATTCTACAAGTGTAAGAGTTTTTACTTATAACAAAGGCAAGGCTTTTGACAAAATTGATAATTTAAAATTGGCAAAAGTAAATTTAACTTATGTCAGCGATGAATTTGTCGATAATACATCGAGTGCTTCTTATTCATTTAATAGACAATATTATAATAAAAATAATACCTTGCCATCTTATCACGCTATGCGGGGGTTTGATGTAGTTTATGATATTTTAATTAGATTAGCTTCTGGTAATAGCTTAAAATCTACTTTTAAAAAGGGGACTTCTTACAGAGTAAAAAGCAAATTTGAATATACTAAAAATCGGTATAAAGGCTTAGAAAACAAAGGACTGTTTATTATACAATACAACGAAGATTTGAGTTTAACAAGGTTGGAATAACAATTTTACAAAAAGCATGAATAAGCAAGAAAAGGTAAAATTTGTAATTAATACCTTGCAAGAAATTTACCCAGAAGTTCCTATTCCTTTAGTTAGTAAAGACCCTTATACACTTTTGATAGCTGTTATACTTTCTGCGCAATGTACGGACGTTCGTGTAAACCAAATTACACCTTTGTTGTTTGCTAAAGCAGATAATCCTTTTGAGATGGTAAAAATGACGGCATCAGAAATTGAAGAAATAATAAAGCCATGCGGTCTATCGCCGATGAAAAGCAAAGGTATTTACGGATTGTCAAAAATTTTAATTGAAAAATACAAGGGCAATGTGCCACAAAGTTTTAAAGCTTTAGAAGCCCTACCGTCGGTCGGTCATAAAACAGCAAGCGTAGTTATGAGTCAAGCTTTTGGCGTACCTGCTTTTCCAGTTGATACTCATATTCATAGGCTAATGTGGCGCTGGAACTTTACTAACGGAAAAAACGTATCGCAAACCGAAAAAGATGCGAAACGCCTGTTTCCTAAAGAATTGTGGAACAACTTGCACCTACAAATTATATGGTATGGCAGAGAATATTCTCCTGCAAGAGGCTGGAGTTTGAATAAGGACATTATAACAAAAACCATCGGAAGAAAATCTATTATTAACGAACACAAAAATAGCTTTTAGCTAATGAGTTTAGTACTTATAATTTAATTTATTTTTCCAAAACTAATATTGCTTTTTCTAATATAGTAGGTAGATTCAACTAGCATAAATAACTTTTTGATTTACAACTTTAAAAAATAATATGTTTACTTTTAAAGCAAATTTTAGGCAAAGCTATATTCAAGTTATAAATGCAAATAAAAAAAATAACTTTGATCAAACTATTTTAAGCTGCCAATCATTTCTTTTGGGTTTACCCATTCGTCGTATTGAGCTAAAGTTACATAGCCTAAACGAATTGCCTCTTCTTTTAAGCTTGTGCCATTTTTATGAGCAGTGTTTACAATTTCAGCAGCTTTATAATAGCCAATTTTAGTGTTTAGGGCGGTAACTAACATTAATGAATTGTTTAATAGCTCTGCAATTCTTTTTTCGTTCGGCTTAATACCAGCAACGCAATTCTTTTCAAAAGACATACAAGCATCGCCTAATAATTTTGCAGATTGAAGAACACCTGCTGCCATAACAGGCTTAAATACATTTAGCTCATAATGCCCTTGTGTACCTGCAATTGTAACTGTAACGTCATTTCCCATAACTTGTGCACAAACCATCGTTAAGGCTTCGCATTGAGTAGGGTTCACTTTACCTGGCATAATTGACGAGCCAGGTTCGTTAGCTGGGATAATAATTTCTCCAATTCCAGAACGAGGACCAGAAGCCATTAGCCTAATGTCATTAGCAATTTTATTTAATGAAACTGCAATTTGTTTTAAGGCACCGTGCGTTTCAACTAGTGCGTCGTGAGATGCTAATGCTTCAAATTTATTTTCAGATGTAATGAATGGCAAGCCCGTAAATTCAGCAATATATTTTGCAACTAAAACGTCATACCCTTTAGGAGTGTTTAACCCTGTGCCGACTGCTGTTCCTCCTAATGCTAATTGAGATAAGTGTTCTAAAGTGTTTTTTAAAGATTTTAAACCAAAATTTAATTGAGCTACGTAACCCGAAAACTCTTGACCTAACGAAATTGGAGTTGCATCCATTAAATGGGTACGTCCTATTTTAATAGTATTTTTAAATGCTTCTGATTTTGTTTTTAAAGTGTCTCTAAGTCGCTCAATACCAGGAATAGTAGTCTCAATTATTTTTTTGTAAATAGCAATATGCATGCCTGTCGGAAAAGTGTCATTAGACGATTGCGATTTATTAACATCATCATTTGGCTGTAAAATTTTTTCGCCTTCTCCGATTATATTTCCAGCAATTTCATGAGCTCTGTTTGCTATTACTTCATTTACATTCATGTTCGATTGAGTACCAGAGCCTGTTTGCCAAATTACTAATGGAAATTGATTATCGTGTTTTCCTGCTATAATCTCGTCACAAACTATTGAAATTAAATCTCTTTTCTCTGAAGCTAATACCCCTAATTTTGCGTTGGTATAAGCAGCGGCTTTTTTTAAATATGCAAATCCGTATATAATTTCTAATGGCATAGAAGCGGAATGACCAATTTTGAAGTTGTTGCGAGAGCGTTCTGTTTGTGCACCCCAATATTTATCTGCAGGCACCATTACTTGCCCCATAGTATCTTTTTCTATTCTGTATTTCATAATTTAAAATCTAAAATTTAAAGTAAGGCAAAATTATAAAAAAACATTTTATATGCTGAAAATTAAAATATTTTATAAAATTTATAAACTTTAGACTCAATCATAAAACGACATTAATTAAGCTAAATATTAATTTTTTTCAGAATGCAAAATAAGTGTCTATTTTAAGTAATTTGTCAGGGCAAAAGTCATAAAACTAATTTTTATTGAAAAAAACATCATTTTATCTCAAATATTGTATTTTTGTTTGTTTCAAAAGCTTAATAAAAAGCCGTAAAATATGGATAAATTTTCTTTTCTAAATGCAGCGCATACTACCTTTATAGCTGACATATACGATAAATATCTAATTAATCCGAACGACGTAGAATCAAGTTGGCGGAGTTTTTTTAAAGGCTATGATTTAGCTAATAAAAATTATTCTACTAATAATATTCTCGAACCTTCGGTAGAAGTATCCAAAGAAATTAGAAAAGAATTTTTGGTAATACATTTAATTAATGGATATAGAACTCGCGGACATTTATATACTAAAACTAACCCTGTTAGAGAGCGGAGAAAATATCTACCTACATTAGACATTGAAAACTTTGAATTATCAAAAGACGATTTAGACAAAGAATTTTCGGCAGGTGAGATTATAGGATTAAAAAAAACTACTCTTTCTAATATTATTGATAATTTAAAAAGTATTTACTGCCGCTCAATTGGGATTGAGTATATGTATATGCGAAATCCCGAAAAAATTGATTGGTGGCAAGAACGCTTAAACAAAAACAACAACCACCCAAACTATACCATAGAATCTAAAAAATATATACTTTTAAAGCTGAACCAGGCTGTAACTTTCGAGAACTTTTTGCAAACAAAATATGTAGGTCAAAAACGTTTTTCTTTAGAAGGAGGCGAAACTTTAATTCCAGGTATGAGTATTATTTTAAGAAAAGCTGCTGAAAATTTTAACGTTAAAGAATGTGTTTTAGGGATGGCACATCGAGGTCGTCTAAACACTTTAGTTAATATATTTAGAAAATCTGTTAGAGAAATATTTAGCGAATTTGAAGGTAAAGATTTTGAAGACCAAAGCATAGAAGGTGATGTAAAATATCATTTAGGAATAACCTTAAGCAAAACATACCGTAACGGAAATGAAATTAAAATGAATTTAGTTCCTAATCCATCTCATTTAGAAGCTGTTGCCTCTGTTGCAGAAGGAATTACTAGAGCAAAAATAGATAGTATTTACGGTGGAGATTCGAGTAAAATTCTTCCGATAATAGTTCACGGAGATGCTGCAATTGCAGGGCAAGGAATTGTATATGAAGTAGTGCAAATGGCAAATCTTAATGGGTATAAAACCGGCGGCACTATTCATATAGTAATTAATAATCAGATAGGTTTTACTACTAATTATTTAGATGGGCGTTCTAGCACCTATTGTACTGATATTGGAAAAGTTACCCTGTCTCCAGTACTACACGTAAATGCTGATGATACAGAGGCAGTTTGCCACGCTATGGAATTAGCCCTTGAGTACAGAATGCACTTTAAGTCGGACGTATTTATAGACTTACTCGGATATAGAAAACACGGACACAACGAAGGAGACGAGCCTAGTTTTACACAACCAAAGCTATATAAATTAATAAGTAAGCATAAGAATCCTAAAGATATTTATACAGAAAAACTCGTTAAAGAAAGCGCTATTGACAAATCGTATTTAGATGACATCACTGCCGAATTTGAAGAGATGCTTAATGCTGAGTTTACAAAATCTAAAGAAGACAAAAACTCTAAAGTAAGTGAATTTATGAAATTTACGTGGACAGGCTTTGATAGAGGTGAGTTAAAAGACATGTTAAAGTTTATCGACACAAAATACCCAATAGAAAATTTAAAAAATATTGCAAAAATTTTATATACAGTTCCAGAAAATGTAAAGTTTGTCAATAAGGCAAAACGCATATTGCAATCGCGTGAAAAAATGGCTTCTGAAAGCAAAAAATTAGACTGGGGTATGGCTGAAAATTTAGCTTATGGGAGCTTAATGGAAGAAGGCTACAACGTGCGTATTTCTGGTCAAGATGTAGAAAGAGGCACTTTTTCTCACAGGCATATTATATTTCGCGACGAGCTTACAGAAAAAAGAGTAAACCTATTAAATGCTAATCCGAATAACAAAGGCACAATGACAATTTATAACTCTTTATTATCCGAGTATGGAGTTTTAGGCTTTGATTATGGGTATGCTTTAGGAAGTCCGAATACTTTAACTATTTGGGAAGCCCAGTTCGGAGACTTTTCTAATGGAGCTCAAATAATTTTTGACCAATATATTTCTTCTGCAGAAGACAAATGGAAAGTACAAAACGGAATTGTAGTTTTATTACCCCACGGATATGAAGGACAAGGTTCGGAACACTCTTCCGCTAGAATAGAACGCTGTTTACAACTATGTGCAAAAGAAAATATGACTTTAGCAAACTGCACTACTCCAGCTAATTTTTTTCATCTTTTGAGAAGGCAAATGAAACGAAGCTACAGAAAACCTCTAATTGTGTTTACTCCAAAAAGTTTATTGCGACACCCTAAAGCTGTAAGCACAATCAAAGAATTAGCTAAAGGAGAATTTCAAGAAGTAATAGACGATAGCTTAATACCTAACCTTGTCAAAAAAATTGTTTTTTGCATGGGCAAATTTTATTACGACTTACTAGAAGAAAGAGAAAAATTAGAAAGAAAAGATATCGCCTTAATAAGAATAGAGCAAATATTCCCTTTACAAATAGAAAAAATAAAAAAAATTATAGATAAATATTCAAATGTTGAGGAATATATTTGGGCACAAGAGGAGCCTAGAAATATGGGGGCTTGGAACTATATTATAGAACGACTAAATTTGGTAAAGATAAATTTATGCTCTCGTAAATACTATGCGACTTCGGCAGCTGGCTCTAGTGCTAGATTTAAAAAGCGACATAAAGCAGTTATTGACAGCGTATTTAAACAATAAAAATTAATTATAAAATAAAAACTTATGATTTTAGAAATAAAAGTTCCTTCTCCTGGTGAGTCAATTAGCGAAGTAGAAATAGCTTCATGGTTAGTTGAAGACGGAGATTATGTAGAAAAAAATCAACCTATTGCAGAGTTAGATTCCGATAAAGCAACTTTAGAGCTACCTTCTGAAGAAAGCGGTCTAATAACACTTAAAGCTGAAGAAGGCGATGTAGTAGCAGTAAACGAAGTTATATGTTTGATAGACACTGAAGCTGTCAAGCAAAAAGAAAATCAGCCTACTATAGAAGTTAAAGAGACGAAGAAAGAAGAAATTAAAATTAAGAGCGAAGTATCTTCAAAAATCGATACTTATGCCAGTGGAACCGTCTCGCCTGCTGCTAAAAAAATAATTGCAGAAAAAAACATTGATTCCTCTACAGTAAAAGGAACTGGAAAAGACGGTAGAATTACCAAGCAAGACGTATTAAGTGTAGAGCAGCCTTTTATACAAACTCAACAAAAAGATTTGCATAGAGGGATTGAACGCAAAAAAATGTCGATGCTACGTAGAAAAATAGCTCAGCGATTAGTGTCTGTTAAGAATGAGACTGCTATGCTAACTACATTTAACGAAATAAATATGCAGCCCATTTTTGATATACGTAAAAAATATAAAGAAGACTTTAAAGAAAAGCACGGTGCTGGGTTAGGATTTATGTCTTTCTTTACTTTAGCAGTAGTTAGAGGGCTAAAAATGTTTCCAGATATTAATTCAATGATTGACGGAGACTATCAAATAGTTAATGAGTTTAAAGACATATCAATAGCTGTATCCGGACCAAAAGGCTTAATGGTACCTGTAATTAGAAATGCCGAAAAATTAACTTTTAGAGGTGTAGAATCTGAAGTAAAACGATTAGCAATCAAAGCAAGAGATGGGCAAATAACAGTTGACGAGATGACTGGCGGAACTTTTACTATTACTAATGGCGGTATCTTTGGCTCAATGCTATCTACTCCTATACTTAACCCTCCGCAAAGTGCTATTCTAGGTATGCACAACATAGTAAATAGACCGATGGCTGTAAATGGTCAAGTTGTTATACAACCCATTATGTATGTTGCACTTTCTTACGACCATAGAATAATTGACGGCAAAGAGTCCGTAGGGTTTTTAGTGTCCCTTAAAGAAGCGTTAGAAAACCCTGTCGAACTATTAATGGACGGAAACCTTAAAGTAGCTTTAGAGATGTAGTTAATAATTTTCATTAATTTATAAACAAATTAAATTTAAAAAAAATGGGAGAGCCCTATGTTTTAATGCTAGCAGCTTTAACTGTTTTAGCAGTAATAGATTTAGTAGTTGGAGTTAGTAATGACGCTATAAACTTTCTAAATTCAGCAATTGGTTCAAAAGTAATCAATATCAAAAACGTAATGCTAATTGCTAGTTTTGGAGTTTTTATAGGTGCGGTTACTTCTAGTGGAATGATGGAAGTCGCTCGTAAAGGAATTTTTAACCCAGGTATGTTTATGTTTCAGGACATAATGTTCATTTTTATGGCGGTTATGATTACTGATATTTTGTTGTTAGACATTTTTAACTCTTTAGGTATGCCTACTTCTACTACGGTTTCTATTGTTTTTGAGCTTTTGGGAGCGGCGGTATGTATTTCTTTAATAAAAATTTCAACAAACAGTTCTCAATCTACTTCTGATATTTGGAGCTATATAAATTATGAAACCGCTACAAAAATTATTTTCGGAATTTTACTATCCGTAGTATTTGCTTTTGTAATAGGTGCATTTGTTCAGTTTATTTCAAGGTTAATTTATTCTTTTAACTTTGAAAAAAGAGCAGCTTATATTAATTCCTTATTCGGTGGATTTGCAATTACTGCAATAACTTATTTTATTATTATCAAAGGCTTGAAAGGAACACCTTTTTATACAAATGTAAAGAGTTTTATCGAAGGAAATGTGCTAACTATAATAGCTGGAAGTTTTGTTGTTTGGTCATTGGTTTCACAATTATTGATAAAAACTTTTAATATAAATATTTTAAAATTAATTGTCGGAGTAGGGACATTTTCTTTGGCTATGGCATTTTCGGGAAATGACTTGGTAAACTTTGTAGGGGTTCCGATTGCAGCGTGGAACTCTTATCAAGTTTGGGAGGCTTCTGGTGTTGCAGCAGATTCTTTTTCAATGGGCGTTTTAGCAAAAAAAGTTCCTTCAAATATATGGCTTTTATTAGTCGCAGGGGCAGTTATGGTTGTTACATTATGGGTATCTAACAAGGCAAAAAACGTAATAAAAACAGGAATTGACTTATCTCGTCAAGGAGAGGCACAAGAAAAGTTTCAGCCAAATCCGTTGTCAAGGATTGTCGTTAGAACAGCGATGAGAATTAACACAGGGCTAAATTATATATTACCAAAAACCGCTATACAATTTATAGACTCCAAATTTCAAAAATCGATTATAGCTCTGCCAAAAGACAAAACTTATGAGATGCCAGCTTTTGATTTAGTTAGAGCTTCTGTAAACCTGATTGTTGCTGCTATTTTAATATCAGTAGCAACCTCTATTAAACTTCCTCTTTCTACGACTTACGTTACGTTTATGGTAGCAATGGGAACTTCTTTAGCGGATAGGGCTTGGGGTCGCGAAAGTGCCGTATATAGAGTTGCTGGAGTTTTAAACGTAATCGGTGGCTGGTTTTTAACGGCTATTATTGCCTTTGTTGTAGCTGCACTAATTGCTTATTTAATAAGTTGGGATATGACTATGATTCCAATTTTATTAGTGGTGCTTATTTTTATAATTGTTAGAAGCTCTCTTATTTATAGAAAAAAAAGGGAAGAAGAAAAAAAACAAGTTTTTATCGAAAGAGCTGAATTAATTACTATAAACGGAGTAATTGAAGAAAGTGCTGACCATATTTCTAGCGTAATAATTAGGGTAAACAAATTATATACAAATGTTGTTGACGATTTATCTAACCATGATTTGAATAAGTTACGAAAAACAGATAAGCACGTTGCCAAACTTAATGACGAAATTGACGGACTTAAAAACAACGTGTTTTATTTTATTAAGTCGCTCGACGAAACTTCTGTACAAGCAAGTAGGTTTTATATAATTGTTTTGAATTATTTACAAGATATTGTGCAGTCTATTAGTTATATTTCAAAATCTAGCTATAAGCACGTAAACAATAATCATAAAAATCTAAATAAAGCTCAAATTAGTGATTTGAAAGTTATTGATATTAAGCTAACTGTTTTGTTATCTCGAGAAGCAGAGCTTTTCAAAAAGAAAGATTTAGGTAATCTTAATAGTCTTTTAAAAGAAAAAAACCAATTATTAAAAAACGTTTCTTTATCGATAGAAAACCAAATTACAAGAATTAGATCGGATGAAACGAGTCCTAAAAACACTACTTTATATTTTAGTATTCTTTTGGAGACAAAAGATTTAATCAAAGCGCTTATGAACTTATTAGAAACTTATGAAGAATTTTATTTTGGAGCAAAATAAAAGTGGCTACGCTTATAAGCAACTTAATATAATTAACCATTATTTAAGATAAAAAGACTGATGAATATATTTTGAATATTTTTTTTGGTCTTCTCTGTCTCCTGTTTTAAAAAACTTAACGGCGTCATTTATACGCATAAAAAAATCATTGATACTTATTATTGATAAAATCCCACTTTTAAATAGGTCGTCTCTAACTGGGCCCTTTACTCCTGCAAATAAAAAAGATACGCCTTTCTTTTTATAATGTTTTATAACTTCTTTTAGCGTTGCTACTCCGGTGCTATCTGTCCTATTAATACTTTCGGCATCTAAAACTATTAGTTTTAACATCTCTCCTTTTTTTAAAGCCATCTCATCTAACTTGTCTCTAAAATAGCTCGAGTTAGCATAAAATAATTGAGCATCAAATCTAAAAACTAAAATGTTTTTTTCTATTATAACTTCCTCAAAACGACTTTTATTTCTATAAAAATTTGAATTTGGAACTTTTCCTAACTCAACGACATAAGGTCTTGAAGTTCTATAAATTAATACTATTAAAGACAGCCCTACTCCTACTGTTATCCCATATTCTATTCCTAAAAATAAAGTAAGTAGAAATGTAAAAATCATAAGCCAAAAATCTAAAATATTTACTTTCCATAAAGTAGCGGCTTCTTTGATATTTAAAAACCTTAAAACTGCTATAATAATTATCGCTGCAAGTATAGTTTTCGGTAGATAGTAAAAAAAAGGTGTAAAATAAAGTAATGTTATGATTACCATTACTGCGGAAACTAATGCGGACATCCCAGTTTTTGCACCACTTTCATAGTTAATAGCTGAGCGAGTAAAGCTTGAAGCCACAGGGTAAGATTTAAAAAAAGACCCCACCACATTGCTTAAACCTAATGCTATAAGCTCTTGATTTGGTCTAATTCGATATTCATCTTGTTTTGATTCAAAAGATTTTCCGATTGAAATGGTCTCTAAATATCCAATCATCGTTAATGTTATTGCAACAGGAAGCAACTCTTTTATGTTTTCGATGTCAAAATTCGGAAAGCTAAATTTTGGAAAACCCGAAGGAATATTTTCTACTATCGCAACATCATTAAACGAGCTATAAAAATATTTCATTATTAATATACCAAGTATTACTAAAGCTAATGCGTAGGGTATTTTTTTATATGTTTTTTTTAAAATTATTATTATAGCTAGAGAAATCAATCCAATAAGCGTTGTGTGGTAATTAAAATTTTCGATTTGCTCCCAAATATCTTTTAAAACAATATGAATTTGATCGCTTTGTAAAAAATCTACTCCTAATAAATTTCCAAATTGATTTACCCCAATAATTATTGCTACAGCAGAGGTAAACCCTGTAATTACTGGCATTGATAGAAAATTTACTATAAACCCTAAGCTAAATACTCCCATAACAAATTGTATTGAACCGACCATAAATGATAATAATATTGCCAGAGATATATAGCTATCAGAACCAGCCAAAGCTATTGTTGAAATACCAGTAGAAACTATTAATGAATCAGTAGCAACTGGTCCAATGGCAACTTGCCTTGAAGTTCCAAAAACAATATATATAATTTGCGGAATTAAAGCACAATAAAGCCCATAAATAGGAGGCAGTCCAGCAATTAAAGCATAAGCAATGCTCTGTGGAATTAAAATAATCCCAACCAAAACTCCTGCCGATAAGTCTTTTTTAAATAAAGACATTTTATAATTAGGAAGCCACTCTAAAACTGGTAGTATTTTTTGTAAGTTCATCAATTATAGCAATTTTCCCTGTCTTTCGGTTCTAATCCTTTCGCAATGTTTATACGCTAAATCTGTTGCTTCTCGCCCCCTCGGAGTTCTCATTATAAAACCTTGTTGGATTAAAAACGGCTCATACACTTCCTCGATAGTTTCTGAGTTCTCGGAAACCGCCGTTGCAATTGTAGAAATCCCTACTGGTCCGCCGTTAAATTTATCTATTATAGTAGTCAAAATATTGTTATCCATTTCGTCTAATCCGTGAGCGTCAACGTTAAGTGCTTTTAGGCTGTATTTTGCTATTTCTACGGTAATTTTTCCGTCGCCTTTTATTTGTGCAAAATCTCTAACTCTCCGTAATAATGAGTTTGCAATTCTCGGAGTTCCTCTGCTTCTACTCGCTATTTCTATTGCTGCTTCCATCATAATAGGAACTTTTAGAATTGACGCACTTCTTTGGATAATTGTAGTAAGAAGCTCTGTTTTATAATAATTTAGTCTGCTGCTTATTCCAAAACGCGCTCTCATCGGTGCCGTTAGTAAGCCCGAACGAGTAGTAGCACCGACCAAAGTAAATGGTTCTAAATTGATTTGAACTGACCTAGCATTTGGTCCCGATTCTATCATAATATCAATCCTATAATCTTCCATTGCAGCGTATAGATACTCTTCAACTATGGGCGTCAATCTATGTATTTCATCTATAAACAACACGTCTCTTTCGTCTAAATTTGTTAATAAGCCTGCTAAATCTCCTGGCTTGTCTAACACCGGACCTGATGTAATTTTTATCCCCGCCTTAAGTTCGTTTGCTAAAATATAAGCTAATGTAGTTTTTCCTAATCCTGGGGGTCCATGAAATAGAGTATGGTCTAATGCCTCTCCTCTTTTGTTAGCTGCTTCAACAAATATTTTTAAATTTTTTATCGCTTGGTCTTGCCCCGTAAATTCATCGAAAGAAAGTGGTCGTAATTTTTTTTCTACTTCGATATCTTCACTTGATAAATTAGAATTTTCAGGATTTAAGTTCTCATTCATACCTACAAATATAGATTTTTTTTAGGATATTAAGTTAATTTCATTGATAGAATTCTAAAGTAGCGTCCATTTTTGTATGTCTGCTTTATTTCAACTTAAAAATTTGAATCATTTTTTTATAAAATTACAAGTTTTTTCATTAAGTTTTTTGTCAAATTTAAAAATATAAATTGGATATTTAAAATAAGTGTCTTCTTTGTCCATTGCTACTTTAGATAATAATGTTAAAGCAGAATCAAAATTAGGTTTTGAGTTCCTTATATGAGGGTTATTATAAAAAATAAAGAAGAAGACCATCACAATCTAGATGGTCTTCTATATATACTTTTTTTTAATTACATTTCAGAGGCAATTTGAGCCATTGCTAATGTAAGTGCTCCTTCCAAGTATGATTTTATATTTTTCTTTTTAGATTCAATATTATTATTGATTATAGAAATGACGTGGGGAGGAATTTCTAATGGAAGAGTTGTATCTTCAATTTCATCAGCACTTGAACTCTTAAATTCTAAATAAGAACCTATTGCTATTGTGGAATCGTCAAAGCCATAATGATGGATAGTTATTCCTAATTGATAAATTTTGCTTGTTGATAATTCAATTCTAAATGTGAACCAAATCTCGGCTATCCTTGATTCTTTGTTCTCTCTTAAGCTTCGTTTCAATTTTCCAATTCTCAAATTTTTGTACTAATATTTTTTGTACTTCTTCGAGTGATTTGCTTGTTACTTCTTTTAGATTTAGCGCTTTTTGAATGTTTCGTTTCTGAACTTCTGCAAAGTAAGTTACAAGACTTTGAGGTTTGCCGTTGTCGGCTTCTTCTAACGCATTAATATATTTTACTTTTGCTTCTTCTCTTAAAACGGTAAAGGGAAAATAGCCGTGCTTTATAAAAATTAAACTTGTAATTAATCTTGCAACTCTACCATTTCCGTCTTGATAAGGATGAATTGTAGTAAAAGAATGATGTAGCCAAGTTGCAATAATCAAAGGATGAATATTATTAAATTCAAGTTTATTATAAATTGAAACTAAATTGTCCATTTCAGATGAAACATGTTTTGGCGGACAATAAAGCACCTTTGTTCCATATTCTCTTATCGGATTATTTTCGCTCTCTTTGTACTTTCCTTTTATCAGTGGAGTTTGAGTTCTATTCCCAAATTGATCTCTACCTTCCGTACGACTTTGATTTTTAGTTACAAGATGATGTAACTCGTTTATAAGTCCTGTTGTTAATTCGCGATTGTTTTTTACAATGTCAAAAATGAAGTTAACAGCTTTTAGATGATCGTTGAGATGAGTCATCAAATCATCTTTAGGAATATTTGTATCTCCATGACTCAAATATGATTTAACGAAGCCTTCTTTTATTAGGGTTTCAGTAATACCTTTTCTTAAACCATACATCCTTTCGACAATTCCTGTTTCAATAGCATGTTCTCTCTTTAATTGAGTTATAAATTCTTTATATTCTACAGAATTATTTTGAAGAACTTCTCTTCTTTCAAACCAAGAGTCTTTAATGTCATCAATAATGGAAGTGTCTAATTCTTTCCAAAAGTCCTCAAACTTTATATGCTTCCAAATTCTATTAGTTTTCAATTCATTCATCAATTTAAAATTTTTACAAATATATTAATTTTGCCTGATTTTGCTAAGATGCTTTTGCTTTTTTAGTTACAAGAGCTAAAAATTTATTTCCCTTTGTTAATTAATTCATAAATTACATATTTTTGTACTTTGGTTAAATGCTTCATATTAATCAAACTTAACTTCAACAAAACAACAAATACACGAAAAAATGATAAAAGGACCAGCAGTATTTTTAGCACAATTTATAGATAAAACCCCACCGTTTAATTCATTAGATGGTTTATGCAAGTGGGCAAAAGATTTAGGATATAAGGGCATACAAATTCCCACTTGGGAAAGTAAGCTTATAGATTTAGACAAGGCTTCCGAGAGCAAATCATACTGCGACGAGCTCAAAGGGAAAATTGCAGATTACGGTTTAGAAATAACAGAATTATCTTCTCATTTACAAGGACAATTAGTTGCCGTACATTCCGCTTATGACGTAATGTTCGATAATTTTACATTAGACAAATATAAAAACAATCCGAAAAAACGTACTGAATGGGCGATACAACAAGTTAAAAAAGCAGCGAAAGCAAGTAAACATTTAGGATTAAAAACACATGCTACTTTTTCTGGTTCTTTTTTATGGCACACCATGCACCCTTGGCCACAGCGTCCAAACGGATTGGTAGAATTAGGGTTTAAAGAATTAGCAAATAGATGGTTGCCTATTTTAAATTATTTTGATGAATGTGGAGTAGACTTGTGCTACGAAATTCATCCAGGGGAAGATTTGCACGACGGAGTTACTTTTGAGCGATTTTTGAAAGCAACTAACAATCATAACCGCGTTAATATACTTTATGATCCTTCTCATTTTGTTTTACAACAGCTTGATTATATTGCCTATATAGATCATTATCACCAGTTTATAAAGTCCTTTCATGTTAAAGATTCGGAGTTTAATCCTACTGGCAAAAAAGGAGCTTTTGGAGGTTATTCGGATTGGAAAGACCGGGCTGGTCGTTATCGTTCTTTGGGTGATGGGCAGATAGATTTTAAAACTATTTTTACAAAACTTACCGAGTATAATTGCGATGTTTGGGCGGTTATGGAGTGGGAGTGCTGTATAAAAAGTCCCGAACAAGGAGCAAAGGAAGGTGCTAAATTTATCAAAAAGCACATAATTGAAGCTACGGAAAAACGCTTTGATGATTTTGCTGGAACTAAAATAGACGAGGAGCATTTAAAACGAATTTTGGGACTTTAGTTTTACTAAACGTTTAACAATTAAATATATATAAAATGAAACAAGTAGTAGTATTATTAGTATTATTTGTAGGATTTATATCTTGCAAAAACAAACAAAAAAACGACATGCAAAAACAAGTTCACAGAGCCACAGAAAAAGAGCCGACAGATCCGAGCGAGACCGAAATTTGGAAACCAATACCTCCGAAGATAAGTGTAAATAAAAAAGGGGTTCCGTCAGATGCTATCGTGTTATTCGACGGCTCTAATTTTAAAGAATGGACTCATAGCAAAGACGGCTCGGCAGTAAAATGGCACTTGAATTCTGATGGCAGTATGACCGTAAAAGACAAAACTGGAGATATTCAAACAAAGCGTAGTTTTGGCAGTGTCCAATTACATTTAGAATGGAAAAGTAGCCCAAAAAATACAGCAAAAGGACAGGCGAGAAGCAACAGCGGAGTTTTCTTACAGGATAGATATGAAGTTCAAATTTTAGATAATAACCAAAACCCAACTTACGTAAACGGAATGGTAGCGTCTGTCTATAAGCAGTCTATTCCGTTAGCGATGGCATCTGTTCCTACTGGCATGTGGAATGTTTACGATATTATTTTTCACGCTCCGCAGTTTGATAGTAAAGGGAATAAATCTAAATCTGGGACAATAACAGTGTTGCATAACGGTATTTTAGTTCAAGATAATTTTAAAATAAAAGGAACTACAGAATATATAGGTTGTCCTAAAAACAATGCACACAGTAAAGCACCGATAAAACTACAAGACCACAGAGATAAAAGTGGTGTAAGTTATAGAAATATATGGATACGAAACTTGGATTAGATAGTGTAAGTTTTTAAAAAAAAAATTTACAATGAAATACCATGCTATAAATTCAAAAATATTTATTAAAAATCGTAGGAATTTTGTTTCAGCAATGAAGTCTAATAGTTTGGCTATTTTTAACTCTAATGATGTTTATTCTATAAGTTCAAATAGCAGACTTCCTTTTGAACAAAATAGTGATTTTATTTATTTAAGTGGAATAATCCAAGAAGAAAGTGTGCTATTTTTATTTCCTGATTGTCCAATTGAAAATCACAGAGAGATATTATTTATAAAAGAAACAAATCGCCATATTTTAAAATGGGAAGGAGCGAAATTAAACAAAGAATCTGCTTACAAAATTAGCGGAATAAAAACTGTTTGCTGGTTAAAAGATCTAGAAAAAATATTGTTAAAATTATCTTCTTATGCAGATACTTTTTACCTAAATGCTAATGAAAATTACAGACCGGGTTTAAGAATAGAAACTAGGGAAGATCGCTTTAGAAAATGGTTGTTAGAGAAACACCCTACACATTCTGAAGCTAAAAGCAGTCATATTTTACAAAAATTACGCTCTGTAAAAGCTCCACTTGAAATAGAACTAATTCAACATGCTTGCGACATTACAGAAAAAGGCTTTAGGAGAATTTTACCAATTATAAAACCAGGCGTTTGGGAGTTCGAAATAGAAGCAGAAATGTTATGTGAATTTGTAAAAAATAGGTCTAAAGGTTTTGCTTATCCTCCAATTATTGCAAGTGGTAAAAATTCTAATATTTTACATTATTCACAAAATAACCAGCAATGTAAAGCGGACGAGTTAGTATTGATTGACGCAGCTTCTGAGTACGCTAATTATAAAAGTGATTTAACTAGAACAATACCCGTTTCTGGTAGGTTTAACAAAAGACAAAAAGCTGTTTATGAGGCAGTTAATCATGTTAAAAAAGAGGCTACAAAAATGTTGCTTAAAGGAACTTCGTGGAAAGAGTACAATTACGAAGTTGGTAAATTAATGACTTTAGAATTATTAAAATTAGGTCTGATTGATAAGGCAGACATCCAGCAAGAAGGTAAAAATTTGCAAGCGTATAAAAAATATTTTGTACATGGTGTTAGTCATCATATTGGTTTAGATACTCATGATTGTAGCTTTACAGACGATACGATAAAAGCAAATATGGTTTTATCGGTAGAGCCAGGTATTTATATTCGTAGAGAAAATTTTGGTGTTCGTATAGAAGACATTGTAGTTATACAAGAAGAAGGTGAGCCTTTTAATTTGATGCGTAACGTACCGGTTGAAATAGAGGAAATAGAAGATTTGATTAATTAATCTGCTTAATGGGTTTTATATTTTTTAGAAATCACTTTCTAAAGAACTTGTTATAAATGCTTTGGAAGCTTATTTTTCTGTTATTTTCCTTTTTATAAACAAAGAATAATAAACAAGTTGTTATCAAAGAGCATATTAAGGTAATAAATATTTTATAGGATAATTTTAACTCTACTATATAAATAGAAAGAAGAGTTAGTATAATTATAGTAAAAAGCCAAAATAAATGATAGAATCTTACTTTGTTTACTTGTTTAAAATGTTTAAAATAAAACCCTGAAAATCCTAATAACATTAAAGATACAAAAGTGGTATAAGCAGCTACTTTATATCCGTAAATAGGAATTAAAGTAAAATTTAAAATTACGTTAGTGACTCCAGCAAATGTTGTTATTTTCCATAAAACATTTGTTTTTTCTAAATAGAAAAGTTTATTAATAACGGCTAAATACATTGGTATATAGCTATATGACATTGTAATAATAATAGCTAAAGGATAAACTTTGCTTAACACATCATTTTTAATCATTACTTGAAAAATTTCTTTCATCCATATAGATGAAACAAAGGTTAAAAATAAAATAACTATTTGTGCTAAAAAAATCATATTTCTCACTCCAATGTCATCTTTTTCTCGGTATTTTTCATACATTAAAGGAGCTAATGCGATTCCCATAGCAGCACCAATACCCTTGCATAAACCTCCTATTTTGTATGCTACACCGTACTTTCCAATATTACCAGTTGATACGTTTAAAGAGTGCATAACAGCCTTGTCTGAAGCGTTTAGTAAATAACCTGAGTAAATATGTGGTATTAAAGGTAAAGACACTTTTAACGATTTTTTTATTGACTTCCATTTAAAATTATATATAGGGGTTAAGTTTAGCTTTATATTTACAGGATACCAATAAGAAATATTTGTTAAGGTATTTACAATAAACGTAGTCCAAAACCATCCCATATACCCCATTCTTAAAAAATAAATAAAATAAACATTTAAGCTAACAGACAGAAGACCGAAAAAAGATGTTCTAACAGCTATTTGTAACGGTTTTTGCATTAGATGAAAATATTTTGAACCAATAATAGATGCCCGCCCAAAAAAAATAATAGGCAATACATTTAAAGCTATAATTGTCCACTTATTACTTTCTGCTTCCTTTGGTATAATAAAGTATAAAACAAAAGTCATAAATAAAGCAAAGAAAATATTCCATATATTTAAAAAACCATATATTTGTCTCCATATCCATTTATACTGATAAAAAGAATGATAAAAGCTATTAATTAAAACTATATTAAGTCCAAATGTCGATAGTATTGAAAAAGCAGTAGTATAAGTAATTATAATTTCACTAATTCCATAATCTAATTCTGTTAATTGGCTAGTGATTAGAGGCAATGAAAAGAAACCCGCAATTACTGGTACTTGAGGTGCAAGACCGTAAATTAGCGTATGTAATGTCATTTTTTTTACCATTTTGCCTATTCTATTTTTAAATTAAAAAAAATGCTTATCCGTTATAGCGCCTATAATTCATTCCATCTATGATTAACTCCAGCAATAATAAGCCTTTCCATAGTTTTCTCTCCAAAATATCTTCTATTAAATTTATAACAAAATTCATTAAGATAATTCTGCAGAAAATCATCATCAACTCTATGATGTATAGCCAGGGATAACCTTTTGGCATTGCTTATAGCTTTATGCACCCATGGTAAAACTTTATCAACATTAGCTTTATTTACTATTTGTGAAGTATGATTAACTTTAGGGGTTATTTTTTTATAGGATGAATAACTATCGGTAATTACATTTGTATCTGAAGCTAAATGTGTTTCTAATTTTTCGTTGATTGTATCTGCTCTTAAGTTTTCAATGACTTTCATTTTCAGATACTTTACTCTTTTACTAGGTCTGTGCTTATTAGAATTATCTTTTGACTCTATCATAATAAGTACTTTGGTTTGCTTTTGACTTCCTCTACCGCTTTTATTAGGCTCGTCACCTTTTGATTCCTTCATTTACTGTTTTAAAAAAACCTTCATCTAACTCAATAGTATCTATTAATTTATACGTATCGTCTCCGAAGCCCCATTAACCGACCTAATCTTATGCATCATTGCCCAAATAGGCTCATATCGTTTGTGTTTTAATTGGCATTGCATTTCTTTAGCCGAAAAACTCTTTTTAGTTGAAGTTAATAAGTGCGTTGCTATACCAATACTGAAAAGGAAGTTTACTGGATTGCATAACTGTACCTGAACGTAGAGAAGCACGAAAATGACATTTTTTACATTTATAACTCCATTTGTCTTTTTTCCAGTAATGTTCTTTGCTACCACATTTTTTGCAAATCACATCCTCTTTATCCCTAATAGCTTTGAACTTAAGTTTACAACTTTGCTCATCAGGATAGTTTTTATAAAAATCTAAAATTGCCATAATGATAATATTTGTATTTTTGGCAAAGATAATAATTTAGGTTGTTTTACGGACAAGCATTTTAAAAAAAAAAGTCAATTTTGATGTTAAGAGTTTTTTTTACTGAAAAAAAATATTAATTAGCAATGAAATAAAAAAAATTAAGTGTTTGGGCATTTGTTCTTTGGTAGTGTCATAAATAAATTGATTAAGCACTTTTCTTGTTAAAAACACTTTCATTAAAATAGTATTTTTCGATGTACATACTTAACACTTTATCGTGAATATCTTCATTTTTGAAAAAACAGATTATTTTTCTGTTTAATTTTTTGATATGTGTTCTAAAATTGAGATTTTTACGTTCAATTCTCCAAGTATTATCTTTTCCAATAATATGTGTAGGTATTGTTTTAGAAATAATTTAGAATATGCTCCCCAATTATCTGTATAACAAATTCTTTTAGGAATTCCTTTTACATTATCTAATTGCTTTTTTGAGTATATATGACAAAATGAACTGAACAAATTTTTAGTAATAAAGAGAGGGGATTATCAATGTTGACGAGATTATTGTGTCTATGTATAAGCTAACCTTATTCTTCTCTTTGTTCTTTCTGATTAATATTGGTTAAACTTATAAAATGTAAATTTATGATATATATAAAAAATAGCGGTTTAATTGCTAAAACGAAAGTAATTAATTAGTCCTCCCTTAAAAACCATTTAGCACATTGATTTTTAACAAAATAATATGAAACATTCATGACTAATTTTTAGACACACAGCGGAATGATTATAAATTTCTCAAGTTGTTGTTTTTTAATTAGTTGCAAAATTATAACCAGATGAAACACTTTATAAATACTACAAATTTTTGTGTATTTGTTGAGTAAGCCTTGTAAATTATTTTAAATTAAATTTTGGGAAATAGAATTTTTAAGGGTTGGCTAAATATCGAGGTGTTTACCTATTTTGTAAAGTTAAAATTTTATTTTTATTCCTTGATTGTAGCCATAAATAGAATTGTAATCCGAACATAATTGCACTAGATAATAAGTGTATTGCTTGAGTGCCAAATGGAAATTTTATATAGTACATTAAAACTCCTGTTATAGTTCCGATTAAGGTTAATAAAACTACCCAGTTTATTAATTTATAGCCTAATTTTTCTACTTGATTAATATAAAATAAGGCTAGGTTTAAAATAATAATTACAATTGTAAAAGACCTGTGAAAATAAAATATAAAATCAGGGTTTAATAGAAAATAACTTTCGCTATCATCCCCTAAAAGTTTTATTTGCTCGTCAATAAATTGTCTTACTTGAGTGCCAGTTGCAATTTGGATTAGAGAAAAAATTACAGAAATTGTAATTAGCTTGTTAAATAAAGGGTTGTATATATAAGTCGTTTTTTTAAGTCTAATAATAAATTTTAAATTTAACAAAAGAGCAATTATGACCAGTCCTAAAATCATGTGAATTGTAATTATTATTGGTTTTAAATTACTGTCTATAACTATTTTTCCTAGCCAAGCTTCAAACAACATCATAAAAAAAGCAGTGTAGGATAGAAAAAATATTCTTTTATTTGGTTTCCAAAATTTTGAAGAAACATATATTAAAAACAAAAATATAATTCCAGAAATAACAGATACTAATCTATTAATATATTCAGTCCAAGTATGGTATTTATTAAATTTAGCATAATTGTGTTTTGTATATTTTTTCCAGTTATTGCTGTCAAATTTTAAAGATGTTTTAAGGTCTTTTTCGGCTACGAACAGAGCCTCATCTTTAACAATTATAAAACCTTTTTTATAGAAAGTATTCGATTTCCAAGTAATTTGTTGTTCAGAAGTCGGTGGGATATAATATCCGAAGCACTTTGGCCAGTCTGGGCAACCCATTCCAGAGCCGGTCATTCTAACTGTTGCTCCTGCTAAAAAAATTAAGTAAACAGAAATAATAGCAATTTTTACAACCTTATAAAGCCTATTGTTATTCATCGTATAAAAAAATGTTTTTACAAAAATGCGACAAATATTTCGATTAAAACTACTTATAATGCTTCTTATTTTTAACAATTATTTTCTATCTATGGATAAATTTCTTTTATATTCAATTACGAATGTATTATTTATAAACATATATTTGTAGGTCATAAACTTTACAAATCTAATTATATATGAGTGATTATATAAAAAAGCGAGAAGCATTGGTATATCATGCGAAGCCAAAGCCAGGGAAAATAGAGGTAGTTCCGACTAAAAAATACGCTACACAACACGATTTAGCATTAGCCTATTCGCCTGGGGTTGCAATACCTTGTTTGGAAATAGTTAAAGATGAGAAAAACATTTATAAATATACTTCAAAAGGGAACTTGGTAGCCGTAATCTCAAATGGCACGGCAGTTTTAGGTATAGGAGATATAGGCCCTAAGGCTTCAAAGCCAGTAATGGAAGGAAAAGGATTGCTTTTTAAAATATTTGCAGACATAGATGTTTTTGATATAGAAGTAGATTCGACAGATGTAGAAGAATTTATTCGTATAGTAAAAGCAATTTCTCCAACTTTTGGAGGAATAAATTTAGAAGATATAAAGGCACCCGAAGCCTTTGAAATAGAAAGACGATTAAAAGAAGAATTAGATATTCCTGTGATGCACGACGACCAACACGGAACGGCTATTATTTCAGCGGCTGCTTTAAAAAACGCATTAGAGATTACAGACAAAGACATAAGTAAAGTAAAAATAGTTGTAAACGGTGCTGGTGCTGCAGCTATCTCTTGTACTAGGTTGTATCTAAAATTAGGAGTGAAAAGAGAAAACGTCATAATGTGCGACAGCAAAGGGGTTATTCAAAAAAACAGAGAAAATATTACACCCGAAAAATTAGAATTTGCAACAGAGTTAAACTTTAACACTTTAGAAGAGGCTATGGTAAATTCAGATGTTTTTATAGGCTTGTCCGTAGGCAATATAGTTACTTCCGAAATGCTACTAACTATGGCAAAAAACCCTATTGTTTTTGCTATGGCTAATCCCGAACCAGAGATAAATTACGACATGGCAATTGCTACGAGAAATGATATTATTATGGCAACCGGAAGGTCAGACCACCCTAATCAAGTAAATAATGTTTTAGGGTTTCCGTTTATTTTTAGAGGAGCTTTAGACGTAAAGGCTACAAAAATAAATGAAGAAATGAAAATGGCAGCCGTTTTAGCACTAGCCAATTTAGCAAAAAAGTCAGTTCCCGAGCAAGTAAATATTGTATATGACAAAGTGAGTTTAGCCTACGGAAAAGAGTATATAATTCCTAAGCCATTTGATCCGAGATTAATTTATGAAATTCCGCCTGCAATTGCTAAAGCAGCTATGGATTCTGGAGTAGCTAGCGAGCCAATAAAAGACTGGGATGTATATAGAGAAAAACTTATGGAACGCATCGGTAGTAAAGAAATTAGGCTATTACACAACAGAGCAAAAACTAATCTTAAGCGGATTGTTTTTGCAGAAGCAGATGATTTAGACATATTAAAAGCAAGTCAAAGAGTTTATGAAGAAAAACTAGGTATTCCCATTTTGTTAGGGAAAAAAGAAGTGATTTTGGAATTAAAAAAAGAAATTGATTTTAAAGGAGGTGTAACAATTATTGACCCAAAAAACGATGAAGAATCAGAGAGACGTAAATACTTTGGAAAAATATACTGGAAAAACAGACAGCGTAAAGGAAGAACACTTTCCGAAGCAATAAAATTAATGCGTGAGCGTAATTATTTTGCAGCGATGATGGTAAACGAAGGTCAAGCGGACGCATTAATTACAGGATATTCTAGACCGTATCCTACGGTTATTAAGCCTATATTGGAGCTTATAAAGAGGGACAAAGGAATTACTAAAATTGCTGGAAGCAACCTGATAATAACAAAACAAGGACCTTTGTTTTTGGCAGATACTACTATAAATGAAAATCCGACTAAAAATGATTTAATAAAAATAGCACAAATGATGGCAAGTTTTGTTAAAATGTTCGGTATGAAGCCAAATATAGCGATGGTTTCATACTCTAACTTTGGTTCATCTAACTCAGAAACTTCAAAAAAAATTAGAGAAACAGTTTCATATCTACATCGCAATTATCCAGATTTGATTATAGACGGAGAATTGCAAGCTGACTTTGCTTTAAATCCAAAAATGTTGGCAAAAAAGTTTCCGTTTTCTAAATTAAATGGGAAAAAAGTAAATGTTTTAATTTTTCCGAATTTAGAATCTGCAAATATTACTTATAAATTGTTAAAAGAAGCAAACCAAGCCGAATCTATTGGTCCGGTAATTTTAGGTTTAAATAAGCCTGTTCATATTCTACAATTAGGTGCTAGCGTAGATGAAATAGTAAACATGGCTACACTTGCCGCTGTTGATGCACAAGAAAAAGAGAAAAAATATAAATCTTAAAAAACTTCTTTGTTATAATCTTAAAAGACAGTTTTCTGCACTCGCAAATTCACTCCACACTTTTCCGTCGGCTTCTTCTTCGTTGCGAAAAGCATCATCAACTAAGTATCTAAATTCGTAAGTTTTTCCGACTTCTAAATCTATAACTGTTTTAAAGATTCCGTTCTTTAGTTTATTTAACGGATTTTTTTTGTAATCCCAGCCGTTAAAAGTTCCTACAACGGTAGCTTTTTTGGCTTCTTTTGCATTAATAGTAAACGTTACTTTACAAATTGGTTTGCTTTTTAAGTATCTTTTTTTGATTGGCATGTTTTATTATTAAAAATTTTCGGCAAATATATGTATTTTTTTACAAAGAAAGGTTTTAAAAAAAATTTTTATTTGGCAAATTCAACTAACATAAACAGTTTTTTGAGTTACAAATTTAAAAAAATAAAGCCTTTAGGAATAATGTTAATATTGCATTCATTAAATTTATTAGTAATTTAGCATTAAAATAATTCTAGTTTTTTTATGCTCGACTTTATTGAATTTGGATTTTTAGATGTTTTAGACATTTTATTAGTTGCTATTTTATTTTATTATGTTTACAAACTTTTAAAAGGAACTATTGCCATTAGCATAATTATCGGTATTGCGTTTATATTTTTAATTTGGAAAACTACGCTATTCTTAAACATGGGTATGTTAAGTGGTATTTTGGGTTATTTATTCTCTGGCGGAGTTATAGCTTTGATTATTGTTTTTCAACAGGAGATAAGAAAATTCTTGTTAATGATAGGAAGTCCAAGCGTTACAAACAGGCGGAACTTCTTAAAGCAGCTAAAATTTATAGAAACTGAAGTCGCTAATGAAACGAATGCTGAATCTATTGTAAAAGCTTGTAGAAATTTATCAAAAACCAAAACAGGTGCTTTAATAGTAATAGAGCGGACTAATATGTTAGACTTTTTGGTAAACACCGGAAGCGAAATGAATGCCGTTATTAACGAAACTCTTTTAGAAAGTATTTTTTATAAGAACAGTCCGTTGCACGACGGAGCCGTAATAATAAGGGACAACGAAATAGTCGCTGCAAGAGCTATTTTGCCTATCTCTGAAAATACAAAAATATCTGCAAGGTATGGCTTAAGGCATCGAGCTGCCGTAGGAATAACTGAAAAAACCGATGCTATTTGTTTAGTTGTTTCCGAAGAAACTGGGAATGTATCATACATCAAAGATGGTCTTTTTATTCCTTATTCTAATTATTCCGAATTAAGCGAAAAGCTAAAAGATGACATAAATTAACATCTTTTTTTTCTATTTCAATACTCATCATAAAATTTTGGTTTTTGACTTATCCTAAAATATTTACAAAAAAAACATCTTAAAAACTGGCTTTGATATTGCATTTATTAGTTGAACTTAACAACACCTAAAACGAAGTTTAGATTAAAATAAAACTTATTGTTTAGAATGATTCTAAATTACTATCTTTGTCAAAAATATTTTTTTCAAATAAAAATGAATACAATTGCCACATTACAAAAAAAAGACATAGGCTATATATCCGAAGAGGCTTTAGAATATATTCCTCTTAAATTTTTAGAAATGGGGTGTTTGCCTGGTGCAAAAATAAAGCTTATTCAAATTTCACCACTAAATGACCTTTTATATATATGTATAAACGACAGCTATTTAGCAATTAGAAGAGAAACAGCTTCAAAAATAAAGGTCTTAATAAGCTAATTATAAATGCTTAAAAACAATATAAAAATTGCTTTAATAGGAAATCCAAATACAGGAAAAACCTCACTTTTTAATCATCTTACTGGTCTGAATCAAAAATCAGGAAATTACCCAGGAGTAACAGTAGATAAAAAAGAAGGAATTAGCAGGTTATCTGCATATTATAAAGCAATTATAACTGACTTGCCAGGTATTTATAGCATTAATCCGACATCGTTAGACGAGAGTATTGTTTTAAAAACACTTCTTAAAAAAGACACAAATGAGGCTATAGATGTTATTTTATTTATTGCGGATGTTGAAAATTTAAAAAGAAATTTATTACTTTTTTCTCAAATTAAAGATTTAGGAATACCTGCTATTTTGGTAATAAACATGGCAGACAGAATGAATAAAAAAGGCATTTCAATAAATTTATCTCTGCTAAAAAAGGAACTAAATACTGATGTTATTTTAGCTAGTGTTCTTAAAAACGAAGGAATTGTTGAAATTAAAAATGCTATTATTAGATGCTATAACTCCGCAAAACCCTCCCCTATTTGTAATATAAATTATAAAATAGATTCCGAATATTTTAAAAAATTAAAAGAAATTAGCCCTAATCATTCTCTATATAAATTGTGGATAATGATTACTCAAAACAATTTTCCAGAAACATTAACTCAAAAAGAAAAAGAAAGGTTACTCGCCTTTAAAGAAGACTTTTCTAAATTAAAAAAATACCAACACAAAGAAACTATTTATCGCTACCAAGAAATTAACCATATTCTTAAAAAAACTTATACAGCTGACAAAAGCAAAGCAAAAGACATAAGATCTAGATTAGATAAAATATTTACTCATAAAATTTTTGGACACTTAATTTTTGTTATATTATTACTCCTAATTTTTCAGGCTATATTTAACTGGGCTTCCGTTCCTATGGATTTTATAGACCTAACATTTGCCAAATTATCTGATTTTGCAAAAAACAATTTGCCACAAGGAGTTTTAGTAAATTTACTAACAGAAGGAATCATTCCGGGTATTGGAGGAGTGTTTATTTTTATTCCTCAAATAGCTGTTTTATTTTTCTTTATTTCCTTGTTAGAACAAACAGGGTATATGAGTCGCGTTGTGTTTTTAATGGATGAAATTATGCGACGTTTTGGAATGAATGGCAAAAGCGTAATTCCTTTAATTTCAGGCACTGCTTGTGCGATACCGGCTATAATGGCAACTAGAACAATAGGAAATTGGAAAGAGCGTTTAATTACAATTTTAGTAACTCCGTTTGTAACATGCTCTGCTCGTTTGCCGATATATACAATTTTAATAGCACTTATTATTCCGAATAAAATAATATTTGGTTTTTTAAATTTACAAGGATTAGTATTGCTTTCTTTATATTTATTAGGATTTATGGTCGCAATTTTAGCCGCTTATGTTCTTAACAAAATTTTAAAAATAAAATCAAAATCGTTTTTTGTAATAGAAATGCCAGATTATAAATTGCCGTTAATAAAAAATGTAGTTTTCGAAATTATAGAAAAAACCAAAGCTTTTGTTTTTGAAGCCGGGAAAATAATTTTAGCCATGTCTATAATTATATGGTTTTTAGCCTCTAACGGACCGAGTTCGTATAAAAACGCTGAAAAATCAGTAATAGAAAAAAATCTAAATTTATCTAAAGCAGAAATACAACAAAAAATAACAACAACAAAGCTAAAAAATTCTTATATAGGTTTTTTAGGAAAAGCCATAGAGCCAATTATAGCACCATTAGGGTACGATTGGAAAATTGGAATTGCTCTATTAACCTCGTTTGCAGCAAGAGAAGTATTTATCGGCAACCTTGCAACAATTTATAGCATTAAAACAAATAATGAAAATACTACTTCTACCATAAAAGAAAAATTGGCTTCCGAAGTTAATCCGAAAACTGGTGAAAGCAGATTTAATTTTCCGGTCGGAATGTCGCTTCTAATTTTTTATGCCTTTGCGATGCAATGTGTTTCTACTCTCGCTGTTGTAAAAAAAGAAACCAAAACCTGGAAATGGTCCTTTATACAATTATTCGGTATGGGACTATTGGCTTATGTTTCTTCGTTTTTAACTTATCAAATATTGAGCTAATGCAAGAAATAATTACATACGCCACAGTAGTTTTGGCAATTATATTTTTACTGAAAAAGTATATTTTAAAATCTAAAAAAAACAAAAACTGCAATTCAAATTGCACCTGTAAAAAAAACTAATAACTAATCACTAAAAACTTAAAAAAAAACTAATTAGGAATAACCGAATTAACAGAGTTTGACATTTCGGATTTGCCATTTTTATTAAAAAACTCGGCACGAATATAAGCCATCATATTTTGGTATTTATGCTCAAATATTAGCGTTACGTTGCTTTTGCCGGTAGTCGTAAAAAGGTGATAATCTTCGTCCGTAGGCTCAGGCGAATCGACAGAAACTATCGCTACAAAAACGTTTACTTGCCAACCTTTAGGCATATGAGTATAATTAATAGCAGATTTTGGGTTTTTGTTAGAAACTTGAACTATCAAAGTGTTTTCTCGGCGGTCGATAATGTCCAGACTCGGAATATCTTCTGGCGGTTTGTTGTGACTTCGGTTTTTGTCGATGTGAATAAAAAGACTGTTATAATCGTCGTTCGTTAATTCAATTTCATCGTTGTTTTTCAAGGACTGCTGCATAGAACGGTATGCTTTTTCGAAAGAATCTCTAAGTGTATTTCTGTCGGCAATCATCGTAGAAGTACGAGATTTTTTGTTCTCCGCCAAAGGATAAATTGCGTTCCACTGAACTAGATAATCTTCCAGTTTCTTGGTTAATTCTTCCGAATATTTTAGCCTGCTTAAGTTAGCTTTTAAATAAGGTATGGCTATGTTTACCTGTTCGTTGAATTCGTTTAATGATAACATAATATTTATATTTTTTTTATAGATTAATTTTAGTGATTATACTTTTTTTATATAATTTAAGTAGATATTTAAAGCTCCGACTACAGAAGCGGAAGTTCTGGAGACAGAAGCGGAAGTCCTGGAGATAGAAGCGGAAGTCCTGGAGATAGAAGCGGAAGTCCTGGAAACAGAGGCGGAAGTCCTGGAGACAGAAGCGGAAGTCCTGGAGATAGAAACGGAAGTCCTGGAAACGTTTCCAGAAACTTTGGAAAACACTTCTAAATAAGCGGCAACGCCAGTATTAGCAAAGGTTTTAGAAGTATTTAAAGAAAAAGTCATAATGTTTTTAAGATTTGCAAGTCGCAAAGATATAAGTTTTTTTTATTGTTTAGGTTTTTTTATTTTTTTTTCACGAATGCAAATGTAGGGCTTATTATTTAATTTAACCTTCTTTTTCGTATATATCTAAATATGAAAACGCTAATAATAGCAAACATACTAAATACAATTGTGGTAGCTACATATTCCATATTATTAGTTATTGAATAATAAACTAAATAACATAAGGAAAACATTGTTACAACACCTGCTATCATCCCAATTATCATCTGAGTTAATACAGCGGTATGCGTCTTCTCATTCATTTTATGATAATGGCTTTGCTCTTTTTCAGCCATAGACAAAATCCTATTTGGAAATGTATTGTCGAGATTTTTATAACCCTCCATCATTTCTGGCGGCGGAATAGTCCCTTGATAGACTTGTGTTTTGGTTACAGAAAGATTTCTTGATTGTCCTTGAGGTCTTGGTATATTTTTCTTATTTCGAGGTTTCAACTTTATATGCGTTGTTTATATAATCTCCTGTTTTAAGCCAGTAATTAGAAATATTATCAGGTTTTGTTTTCTTAAAATTAGCAGCCATTCCAAAAGTGAAAACAGCAGCAAAACCTTTAAAAATATTTTTTGTGTAATTAGACATAATGTTTAAAATTATTTTAAACGACAAATATATTATAAATTATTGAAAAAAGAAAGTCTAAGTATTTAACATTATTTATATTTTGTAAAATTCTCATATAGACTAACTTATTTTGATTACCATTTTTTTTCACGAATGCAAATGTAGGGCTTATTATTTAATTTAATCTTGGGGTTTTCTATAAATTCCGTCTTCATCTAATTTATCTTTTATCCATTTTGTGATGTTTTTTGCACCTTTGAAATTAGCATCTTCTATTGATTTAGCATTAAGCAAATCAACATGAATCAAATCAACTCCTATAAATTTAGCACCAGTCAAATTAGCTCTAAGCAAACTAGCATTAGACAAATTAGCATCAGTCAAATTAGCAAAAAACAAATTAGCATCAATCAAAACCATACTAGAAAAATCAAAAAACTCTTTACGCATTTTATTTTGTTCTTCTTCAGTTTTATAATGACTACTAATACTTGCCTGTAATCTATTAATTAAAATTTTAGCAGTAGCTTGTTTTCTACTTTCCTTATCACTTAACTGCTTTATTATTTCAAAATAAATAGAATTTGCCTTATTTAAAAAAGTAGATTCTTCTGCGTGTTTGTATTGCTTTTGTGCAACCTTATATTGCTCTTGCGAAACCTTATACCTTTTATCAGTCCACAAAAGAGTAAATATAGCTCCTACAATAAGAAAGACTTGATAAAAACTTAAACCAAAATTACATTTAAACCATTCACCAAAACTTGGACAATAAACCCAAATAACCATTATCAGAATAGGGATTATAATAGAAAGTAAAAACAAGTTTCTGCCTATCCAAGCTCCAATTTTCTGCTTTGCTTTTTTTATATGGTTCATAAGTTTTTGTTTTTAATTAAAATTCTATTATAGAATATTATATCTCTTTATTTTTTCTTTTCTCTCTTTATTGTGTGTTTAATCTTAATCATTGCTAAGTTTAACTCAATTGTGGTTTCGCTGCTTACATCACCTACAAATTCTTGGTTAAGAATGTCGCCGATTAGTTCTCCGCTTTTGGTAATAAGACTTTGTTGTTTCGCCTTGTTTTTTTCGGTAGCGAGTGTTTTTGCTACTTTGCCAAATTCTCTAACCTTAGCAAAAGTCTCTATTATTTGTAAAGTTGCTTCGGTGGCTTGTTTTGATTTTAGAATAGTAGCTAACATATACAAGCCCTTTTCGGTAAAGGCTTTTGGTAATTTTACTTTGCCACCTTTTGAAGTCGCAAAATGCGACTTCAAAGATTTTGAATCTTCTCCGTCTAATGAAATCACATTTTGTAACTTCAAAGTATCCCATTCTTCCTTTTCCAAAGTAAGAACGTAACCTTGAGGGAATTTATCCTTATTTCTTTGGACAGCTTCATTAACCCTCTTAGTTTCTACTCCATAAATCTTCGCTACATCGCTATCTAAAATTACTTCTTGATTGCGTAGCTCAATAATCCGCGATTGAATGTTAGTGGTTTTCATTTTTTTAATTCTAAAGAATTGATTTACAAAATGTTTTGTTTACAACTCTTTCTCTATATTTTTTATTATCATTAAAATTCCTAGAAATATTTTCGAACAATATTACTATAATTGTCTTTTTTATCTGACCATATTTTATAACTTTTTGTTTTTAATTAAAATCCTAAAATAAGGGCATTTCCCATTTATTGATAAATCTTTCTCATCGTTTCCTTTTCTAAATTTTATAATCTCAAACTGCTTCGGATTAAACTTATCTAAAAAAGTAATCGGAACCCCCATCGCTCCGCTATAATTACGAGGTATATGTGCAGTTCGGCTTACTTCTATTGCATCGTAATTGTCGTACTTCGGATATTCCTCGGGAGTGTAATCTTTCCAAAGTATCAGCTCTTCGTTGCGTTTATCTATTTCTAGATTTGTAAACCAATAAATATTACCAAAACTACGCCATTTTTGACCATCTTTATCTATCCAAAACCTAGTTTTTCTTTTCTCATAATCATCAGATGTTTTGAAAGCCATATCTCCATTTTTATAACCAAGCCAAAGTTTATTTTCTTTAATGAATTTAAAAATTTCTTTATAGGTAATAGCATTTAAGCTTCCAATAATCACAAACTTCTTATCATACTCAATAAGCTGCGACACATATTCTCTAAAAAGTGAAAACGGCGGATTTGTTACAACTATATCCGCTTGTTTTAAAAGTTCAATACATTCGCGGCTTCTAAAATCGCCGTCGCCTTTAAGATAATTTATACCTAAATCTTCTGGTTTAGGTACATTAGGATTATCTAATTCACCTTTATATTCTGCTACTTGCAAAATACTTTTCATAAATTCAGGGTATGGAATGTTTTCCCCTTTTTCATCTCGCTTATATTCTAAATAAATTGCTCGTTCAGATTCATTTTGGCTAAATAAATCTGGATTTTGATTTTTATAACAGGTAGCAATTAATTTCTTAAGTCCTAAATGCTCAAAACTGTAAAAAAAATAGTGAAAGAACTTACTAACTCTCGGATCATCGCAATTGCAGTAAATTACTTTGTCTCTAAAATGGTCTTTATAATGCCATAATTCATTTTCAATATCATAAAGTTGTGTATAGAACTCGTCTTTCTTGGCGTTTTTTGCTTTGTGGAGGTTTTTGTTTTGATAGTTTT
Source organism: uncultured Polaribacter sp. (assembly GCA_963422315.1). Lineage (GTDB taxonomy): Bacteria > Bacteroidota > Bacteroidia > Flavobacteriales > Flavobacteriaceae > Polaribacter. The sequence continues at coordinate 1,211,540 of OY729423.1, read as the reverse complement.
TTGTCATTATTTTTTGAGAGTTTTTTTGAATTCTTACAAATATACAAGTTTCTAACATTTAAGTACCTAACTATGTAAAGAAAAACTTATTTTCTCTTTTTTTAATTTACTACTTTTGCAATCGGTCGGAATTGAAGATATAGGATATTTAAAAAAACTGCTTTTTCAAAAATTTGGTGAGTACGCTACAGCATATTAAAATAAAAAATTTTACTACGGATAAAAAAGTTCTAATTTCTGAATTGAATTTGAGCTATCAAGTTTTTGGGAAAAAATTAGGTACGGCTCCTGTAGTTTTAATTAATCATGCACTTACTGGGAACTCTAACGTTGCTGGTAAAAATGGTTGGTGGAAGGAAATAGTTGGAAGAAATAAAGCTATTGACACCGAGGTTTATACTGTTCTATCTTTAAATATTCCTGGAAATGGGTTTGATGGTTTCTTAATTAAGAATTATAAAGATTTTATAGCCAAAGATATTGCAAGAATATTTTTAAAAGGATTAAAAGAATTAAAGATATTAAATTTATTTGCATTAATTGGTGGTTCTTTAGGCGGAGGAATTGCTTGGGAAATGGTTGTTTTAGATAATAAAATTACAAAGCATTTTTTTCCGATAGCTACAGATTGGAAATCTACCGACTGGCTAATAGCTAACTGCCAAATTCAAGAGCAATTTTTATTAAATTCTAAAAATCCGGTACACGATGCACGCATGCACGCTATGCTGTGCTACAGAACTCCAGAGTCTTTTAAAAGACGATTTCGTCGTTCTAAAAAACTAAACTCAAATATTTTTAATGTAGAAAGCTGGTTGTTACATCACGGAAAAAAACTTCAAGAACGCTACCAGCTATCTTCCTACAAACTTATGAATCAATTATTAAAAACAATTGATGTTAGCCGAGATAACAATAAAATAATTGAAATTTTACATAAAATAGAAGCTAATATTTACATAATAGGCGTAGATTCTGACTTGTTCTTTACTGCAGCAGAAAACAGAGATACTTATAAAAAATTAGCTTTAGCAAAAAATAATGTTACCTATAATGAGATAAATTCTGAACACGGTCATGACGCTTTTTTAATAGAGTACAAGCAATTAATCAAAATTATTGAGCCAATTTTTAATAAAGATTACAAGGAGAAAAAAATGAAGATTCTAACGTTTGGAGGAAAATCTTTGACGAACGAAAAAGGGCTTGAAAGTGCGATAAATATTATTGCGAATAAATATAAAAATGATGAAAAAATTACTGTAGTTACTTCTGCAAGAGGTAGTGCTATTAAAGAGTTAGAAAGTATTTTAAAAGAAGTTGCCTTAAAAAAAGAGTATAAAAAAAGGTTTAAAATATTTAAAGAATATCAGATAAAACCAAATATAAATATAAACTTTTATGAAGAATTTTCAAAGTTAGAAACTCTTTTTGAAGGGGTTTCTTTGTTGGGCGATTACAGTCAAAAAATTAAAGACGAAGTTTTAGCACAAGGAGAATTAATAGCTGCAAAATTGGTTGTGAGTTTGTTGAAAAAACAAAATATAGATGTAAATTTTATAGACGCAAGACGTTTAATAATCACAGACAGTAATTTTGGAAACGCAAAACCAATATCGTCTTTATCAAAAGAAAACATTATATCTTTTTTTAAAAAAAATGAAAATAAAATTAATATAGTTACTGGTTTTATTGCTTCTAATAAAAATGGAAAAACAACTACTTTAGGTGCTAACGGTAATTTATATACTGCTGCTTTGTTGGCAAATTATTTGAATGCGGGCGAACTACAAAACTACACTCACGTTAGTGGTATTTATACGGCAAATCCCAATTTAGTTGCTGGTGCTAAAAACATAGAACAGCTATCTTATACAGAGGCAAATGAATTAGCAAACTTTGGAACAAATATTTTAGACGCTAAAACTATAATTCCGCTATTAGAAAAAAACATAAACCTTCGTATTTTAAATATATTTAATAAAAATGACAAAGGAACCTTAATAACATCTTTGCCTTCAACAAAAGGCATCAAGTCTATTTCTACTATAAACGACCTTGCTTTATTAAATTTTGAAGGAAGAGGTTTGCTCGGAAAAGTCGGTATTGATGCTAGGATTTTTAGTTCTTTAAGCAATAAAAACATTAGCGTTAGCATAATTTCACAAGGTTCATCGGAGCGAGGTATTGGTTTAGTTATACCTGAAGAAAAAGCTTTAAGTGCGGTTTCGACATTAGAAAAAGAGTTTAAGAATGAGTTTTACTCGCAAGATGTTAACCAGATTTCAGTAATAAAAAACGTTGCCGTAATTTCAATTATCGGACAAGATTTAAGCGAGTTTCACCATTCTTATAACGCACTTATTAAAAATCAAATCGTACCCATGCTTTTTAATAATGCGGTAACTGGTAAAAACGTAAGTCTTGTAGTAAAAAAAGACCAGTTAAACAAAGCTGTTAATGTGATTCATGGGGAAATTTTTGGAGTTACAAAAAAAGTAAATATTGCTGTTTTTGGAAAAGGTACTGTTAGCAGAGCTTTAGTTAGGCAAATTATTGAAAACAAGCCTTATGTCTTAAAAAGACGAAAAATTGAGTTAAATATTTTTGCAATTTCGGACTCTAAAAAAATTCTATTAAACAGAAATGGTGTTTCTAAAAATTGGGAGAAAAAATTGTTAGAAACTAAAAATATAGATGTTTCCGTCGACAAGATTATTGCCTTTGCGAAAAAACATCATTTAGAAAATTTAATTATAGTTGACAATACCACAACCGTTGATTTTGTAAACAAATACATTTCTTTTATAAAAGCTGGTTTTGATTTGGTTTCTTATAATAAAACTGCAAATACTTTATCGTATGATTTTTATAAAAAATTAAGAGCAAAATTAAAAGAGTACAATAAGCAATACTTATATGAAACCAATGTGGTTGCTGAATTATCTCTAATTGACACAATAAATTTGTTACACGAGTCGGGTGAAAATATTATAAAAATAAGAGGTGTTTTTTCTAGCTTTATTAGTTATTTGTTTAATAATTTTTTTGAAAGCGATGCACCGTTTTCTCAAATTTTAAAAGAAGCCATAAACAAAGGACTTATTGAAGTAGATCCTATAGAAGATTTAAATGGAAGTGATGTAGCTAAAAAATTGCTTATTTTAGCGAGAGAATTAGATTTAAAAAATGAACTCAAAGAGGTAAAGGTAAAAAGTTTGATTCCGAAAGATTTTAGCTACGCTTCAGTTGATGAATTTTTAAACAATTTAAAATTTTTTGATAAAGAGTATAAAATTTTAAAAGAAAAGCAAAAGCCAAATGAAGTTTTGCGTTATATAGGAGAGATAAGTGGCGATTTGTCAAAAGATAAAGGAATTTTAGAAATAAAGTTAATTTCAACGCCGAATGATACGCCAATAGGTTCTTTAAAAGGTTCTGATGTTATTTTTGAAATTTATACAGAATCTTATGGCAAACGACCGATAGTAATAAAAGGTGCTGGTACTGGTTCGGAGGTAACGGCAAGAGGGGTTTTTGGAGATATTTTAAAATTAGCTAAATACAACAATTGAAAAAAGTATGTTTTTTAATACCTTTCTACACAAAACTTTTTAAAATAAATTTAGAAGAAAATAAAATTATAAATGAGCAAAAAGCATTTTGAAACATCCGCAATAAGAGAGCAAATAGAGAGAAGTCATTTTTCTGAGCACTCTTCACCTATATATCTAACTTCAAGTTTTGTTTTTGATGATGCAGAAGAAATGCGATTGTCGTTTACAGAAGAAAAAAAGCGTAACTTATACAGCAGGTTTACAAATCCAAACACTACAGAGTTTATTGACAAGGTAGTTGATATGGAAGGTGCGGAAGAGGGCTGTGCTTTTACAACAGGTATGGCTGCTATTTTTTCTACTTTTGCGGCTTTGTTAGATGCAGGAGATCATATTATTTCTTGCCGTTCCGTTTTTGGATCTACGCATAGTATTTTTACTAAATATTTTCCGAAATGGAATATTAAGACTTCTTATTTTAAAGTTGATGAAGTAGAATTTATTGATAAATTAATTAAGAAAAACACTAAAATTATTTATATAGAAACGCCTACAAATCCTGCAGTCGATATTTTAGATTTAGATAAAATCGGTAAAATTGCAAAAAAACACAAATTAATATTTATTGTAGATAATTGTTTTGCGACTCCTTATATTCAACAGCCTATTAAGTATGGTGCAGATATAGTTGTACATTCTGCAACCAAATTGATAGATGGTCAAGGTAGAGTTTTGGGCGGAGTTTCTGTAGGTAGAGCAGATTTAATTAGAGAAATATATTTGTTTGCTAGAAACACTGGACCCTCAATGTCTGCTTTTGATGCGTGGATTTTATCCAAAAGTTTAGAAACTTTATCCGTTAGAGTCGAAAAACATTGCCAAAATGCTTTAAAAGTAGCTCGTTTTTTAGAAGAGAATAAGAATGTTAAATTTGTTAAATATCCGTTTTTAAAATCTCATCCGCAATATGAAATAGCAAAAAAACAAATGAAATTAGGAGGAAATATAGTTTCATTCGAAGTTAAAGGCGGAATAAATGCAGGAGTAAAGTTTTTAAACAGCATCAAAATGTGTTCTCTTTCGGCAAATTTAGGGGACACAAAAACTATTGTTACTCATCCTTCGTCCACAACTCATGGGAAATTGTCAGAATTAGAAAGGCAAGAAGTAGGAATTACGGACGGATTGATAAGAGTATCTGTTGGGTTAGAAAACCTAGAAGACATAATATACGACTTAAAACAAGCTTTGAATTTGAAATAAATTCAACTAATTTTTTAGTTTTGCAAATATGCTTTCAAAAAAAACTAAATATGGAATTAAAGCACTTTCTTTTTTAGCAAAAAGAAAAGATAATTGTCCGGTGCAAATTGATATAATTGCTAAAAATGAAAATATTTCACTAAAATTTTTGGAAAGTATTTTACTTACTCTTAAAAAGAATGGTTTTTTAGGTTCCAAAAAAGGTAGAGGCGGCGGTTATTATCTTTTAAAAAAACCTGAAGAAATTAAAATGACCTCTATAATGAGAATTTTAGAAGGACCTATTTCTATGGTGTCTTGTGTTAGCTTAAATTATTATAAAAAATGTGTCGATTGTCCAGACGAAATTAACTGTGCCGTAAATAGACTAATGCTTCGAATTAGAGATAGTACACTACAAATTTATAGAAATACAACATTAGAGGCTATTTGTAGGGATGTTCATAAAACTCCACAATTTTAGTTTTTTTGGTTTAGAGAACACGAGTACTTTTTTGTTAAGTTTCACAAGGTTGTTATTTCCTTAACTTTTCTAACGAAATTAAATCTTCAACATTTTATAATTCAAAATCTTACCATTCTTCTCAAACTTCAAAATATACATCCCTTTTTTTAAACTAGAGAAATTGTATTCTTTTTTTACTTCATTCTGTATAAATGACTGAATTTTATTACCAAGTAAAGAATATAAAGTTGCTTTAGCGCCAATAATATTTGATGGAATTTGAATAGCAACTCTATCTTTTACTGGGTTAGGATATACTACGATTTTTTTTAAATTATCTATATCCGAAACAGATGTAGTAGATTCTTGATAAACTCTTACGTAATCAATCTCCATACTACTTTCAGTGAATGAACTTGCTATACTAGATTCTATAGCTATGTTTAATAATAAATACTGATCTGTATCAAAGGGCCAAGTACTTGAATCTTGTGTTTCTGGTTGGTAGGTATAGTGTTCTATACCATCTACTTTAAAAACCATTTTTTCTGAAGACCACTCTAAGGTATATATATGAAATTCTGAAGAAACTGTCCCTATTACCCTTCCACCATGATTTACCGTACTTCCTGAGCTAGAAGGTGTATGCATGGCACTTTGCACATAATTTTGATTCCTTCCCCAATGTTCCATAATATCAATTTCGCCACAAGTAGGCCAACCTGTTGTTCCATAAGTACTTGCCCAATAACCTCCTGGTTCTGTTATATTTTTTCCTAACATCCAAATTGCTGGCCAAGTTCCATGACCTGTTGGAAGCTTTGCTCGAACTTCAACCTTTCCATAAGTAAATGCAAATTTGGAATTCAACCTTGCAGAAGTATATTGTTTTGTACGTCCTTGATCTGTAAACGTTTCTTTTTTTGCAGTAATTTTTAAAAAACCGCCACTAACAGAAGAATTATCTACTCTATTTGTATAATGCTGTATTTCACCATTATACCAACTTCTACCATTTGGAAGTCGAGTTTGATGAAACCATTTACTTGTGTTAATAGCCCCATTTCCATCAAATTCATCAGACCAAATTAAGTTATCAAAAACAGGATTTGGTAGTACGTTAATGGTTCCATCATATAAAAAATCGTCTATGTAAGCAATAACTTGATTTGTATTATTTTCACCATTTACCTGTAATAAAACTCTATTGAAATCTGTTCGGTTAGTTGGTGGTTGAGATGCTGAATCTAAGTTGATATAATTATCATTTGCAAAATCGAAAGTAACAATTTGCCACTGATTTAAAGTAATGGGCTTAATAATTTCACTCTGAGTAGCCCAAGGAGACCCTAAAGTACCATCTTGTAGTTTTAAAGAAATTTGATTTGGTGAATCTCCAGTTATTCCGCTTGACGGAACATAAATTTTTAACGAAAATGTACTATGAGTTGACAAATCGAAATTTACTGGCACATCAAAACGAACATTTGCGTATTGTCCACCGCTATCTGTATATTTTAAAACAGTTATAGACTTGTTTATTCCTGTCTGATAGGGGTTCGAAAATGTATTATTCATTCCACAGTCATCTCCAAACCAAGTACTTATTGTACCGTTTCCTTCAAAATCATCTTTTACATTAGATTGTCCAAAAAAATAATTAGTTGTAAATAACAGATAAATAATTAATAGGTAGCGCATATTGTTTGTTTAAAAATTTTAATAAATTAGTAAGAAAAAAATAAAGAAATTTTTGTGTAAACTGACGGTTAGTGTAAGCGCCTGTGCGAAGCATGGCTTTTTACACATTGTTATCGGTATTTTTTATTTCTTTTTCCAGTTCTCAATTTTCAAGTCTGATATTTCAGTTAGCCGTATAAAATGGTTCTCATTGTTTGTTACCAAAACCATCTCATTTTCAATGGCTATTCCTGCAATGAGCAAATCAATATTCTCAATGATGCTTCCAGTTCGTTTTAGCTTTCCGCATAATTCTGTTGAGATACGAACCAATTTTTCCGTAAGTGGAACAATGATATTCTGAAAAACAAATACTTCATAAAACTTAAGTTGTTTCTTGGCATCTTTTGCCAATAACCCACCGACTATTTCATAATGAGTAATTATGCTTGTTTCAATTTCATCAAAAAAATTCTAAGTACTCACAGAAGTTTCTTTTTACCGTTTCATCTCCTTTGAAATAGTAAGAAAGAATATCAATATCAATTAACGCTCTATTCATCTACTGGTTTTCTAGCACTTTGTCTATTTTCAGCAAAGTTTTCCGTCAAGTCTTTGAAAACGGAACTATCAATATCGCTCCAAATACCAGAAAAAGATAAAATATCTGACTTTTTACTTCCTGTACTTTCTAAATTTGAAACAAAATCTGAAAGACGTTTTAACTCTTTAGCAGGTATTTCCAAAACCTTTTTAACCAATATATTTCGTATTTGTGCTTCTGTTTTCATATTGCAAAGTTATTCATTTTCTTCAGATATTGTTATGGAAGTATCACACCATTCATGACCACAATCAGGATAAGCATAATGTACTCCCTTTTCATCAAGAATTTCAAAATATGCATTTTCCATTTCACAATTCGGACAAGTACAGTTCATTTTATTCAACAATTTGAAGTTCAACAAAAATTTCTCTTTCCTCATTTAGTTAAACAGTATAAAATAGATTAATTGAATTTCCATTATTCAAAATAAGTTCTGCTTCGCATGAGCATTTCTTTACCTGTTCATCTACATCAGAGGTTCGAATATTGGTTTATTGAATTTATTGTATAAATCAACCGCTTTGACTTCCCTTGTATTAAAGGTTAATTGAATTTTATAATTGTTCAAATACTTTGCTTTTTCAACTAATAGTAATTCCATCCATTTAAAAATTAATTTTAATACTCTCTTGGGCATCTTTCCTTTTACTAATCCAGTTTTTAAATTTACTGAATTTCGCCACAACTATACAGCAAAACTACAAAAAATAAAAATACTTTTTAAAAATCTCATAAACTAATCTAATTTTTTAGAACAATTAAAATTTAAATTAATCAGCAATCATTTCCTCTGTGTAAGAAAGTTCTCGTGTCATTGTTGTCTGTTTTAAATGGTGGCTAACTTATGTTGTTGTATACTGTTTATTTTAATTGATGTATATACCAAGAATGTGAACGGTCTTGCCAATTATTGAAATTGTTTTTCAGGACCCAATCAGGATATGTTGTGTATATCAATTTACCAAGTTTGGGATTATTAGTTTCGTCTCTATGTTCTTGAACGACTAATTTATTTTTCCCTTCTGGAATATCATCTAATGAGTTTATTGGTTCAATAGATAAATTTTTTCGCTTATAAAAATAAATATCTAAAACTCTATGATAAGGATTCCCTTCCAAATAATATAGCGTTGTAGGTTCTTTATAATCGTTATATAATTTATAGTATAGTGATATTTGGTTATCCGCGGGTTTAAACATAACTATCAATAAGGCTCCTACATTTACAATAAAAACAAGCTTCATAAAACCCTTCATATATTTATTAGAACTTAAATTCTGCACATATTTTTTTTGCAAAATTTCAATACCTTGAATTATTACGACTGGCAGAAAGAGAAATATAGGATACAGAAAACGCATTTCCTTATGACCAATAATGCTATGAATAAGAATGAATGGAATTACAGTCCATATAATAGGATTTTTAGGTTGGAAAATTGCAACTATAAAAAATGCTACTATGAATAAAAGGCTTATTGGGGGGACTCCTTTCTCAATACTTGTAGAAATATACCACCACCATGGCTCTACACCAAAGCCCGAAACCTTATTTTCTAAAATATTTTGCGCGAAATAATTCCAGGTAGTGAGAGTCCATTCACCATAAAACCATTTATCAATTAAAACACCAACTGAAAATACCAATATAAATCCTAAAAATATAATAATCAAATTGGTGAAATATTCTTTTTTAATGATTAACAACCACAAGAAAAATCCGAGAATTAAAAATGCTGCCTGATACCTAAATAAAAAACACAGCCCTAATAATACCCCTATTGTAAAGAAAGATAAAAAGTTTCGTCTTTGAAAAAGAAAGTAACTCGAAAACCCAATTGTAAAAAGTAACCCCGACCAATTTTCTGATGAAAATCGTACACCTATGTACACAATAAACCAAAGAGTAAATAATAAGATTAGAAACCATCTTTTTAGGATCATATCGCTAATCTTGTTATGGTACACCTTGTACAATAACATTAAGCTTAAGAAAGTCAAACTCCCCGAGAGCAAGCGTAAGAAAAAGGTAATTAAAAAAGGATCATTAATATCTAAAAATCCGAATAAGTGATATATTGTAATAACAATGAAAGGTTGTAATGAAGGTCTCATTTGATAATGATACTCCCAAGGTAAATTTGAAGGTGTGGTTAAACCCAATTTTAATCCGGCAAATTCTAATATTTGAAAATGCTCATCAAAATGATGATAACCTGTCGAAAAAACACTTGCAATAAACAAGCAAAGAATTCCTATTAAAAAAATATACTTATTCTGCAAGTTAAGGCTTTTAAACATATTTAAATTCTTTATTGATTCATTCCTTTTTTTAGTCTTAAATAGTATACAACGTCCCGCTTTTACCCTTGCCTTTGGATTTGATAGCTAACCTGATTTTATAACAGTTTCTTCCAATAGCTGTGCCTTGTTCAGGTTCAGTTTGCAAACTATCCAGTAAAGAAGAAAAATCAGATTTTAGTGAAGTATATTTCTTAGCCAGTCGCTTTAATTGCTTATCAAAAGGCGGTATGGAAAGAATGCTAAAGTTCCATTCAATAATTCTTTTGCAGGTCGGGCTTTTAACTTACCTGCTCTTACTAATTTTAGATTTTGAACAGCTTCTTTAATTTCATCTACCAGTTGTTTTTTCTCTTCCATAATTGGCTCTGCCTTTACAAACTTGAAATTTTTAAGCACCTCCATCATAAAAGGAACTTTATCGTCTTTGATGTCTAATAATACTTTCATAAGTAAGATGTATTTAATGTTGAGCAAATTTACAAAATCAATCACACAAATATTCAAACTTTTTGACTTTGACGATTTTTAAACGATATTTATCTCCAATTGATATGACTTTATTGCGAAAGTCTTCTACAGCTTTTTTTGAAGAACTAGAAAAAGAACCTCCCTCATATTTGTCAGAATATTTACTATAATGTTTATATTTTGATTTTAAATATTTTTCCCATAGAGGGTCTATATTTTTTTCGTTGTATTCTCCTTAACTATTCGTTATGGTACATGTTGTGTAAATAATTTCTGTTATATATAGAACTTTCTTAATTCCTAAAAGTTTAAATCCAATTCCACCATCTATAGGAATTGCAGCAAGAAAATAATATCCAGGACCTTCTTGCACCTGTATATTATCCTGTTTTTTCCTGTACTTGTGTTGTTACTATACTTCCCAACAGCAAGGCTAAAAGTGTTAAAGTTTTAATTTTTATCATATCCGTTATTTTAAGTGTTCATAATTACTTACAACGTCCCGGCTAAAAAGCGTTGCTGTCCCAAAGGGAAGCTATGATTTTTAGCCATTGTTATCTGTTTTTTACTTTTTTTGAACTAATATATTTTTCGGCAAAATCTAAAATGTCTTGTTTTCTGTAGTTTGGATTTTCTAAGAATTCTGATCTCCACTTTTTTATATCCTGTCTTAATTCCAAAAAGTCGAGATTTAAATATAATTCCAGTTCATTTTTTGTAATTGAGCATTCATAAATTCTCAATTCATCCTTCCAGTTCGTGCTTTCATCATTTCTATATGCAGGAATCCTAATTATAATTTTGCCTAGTTCAGCAAAGTCTCTAAATATTCGAGCAGACTCTTTGATTGTTTTTTTGAACGCATAATATTCGGTATTCGCGAAACCCTCTTTAAAAACAATTATTCTCTTCTTGTAATTCGATTTCTCTTTATCAAATTGAATCCAATTGTTACTAAAGCGTTTAAAAAATTCAAATTTTGAAAGTCTTAGATTGCTGATTTTTTTATTGATGATTTCATCATAGTCAATATTTAGATTTTCAAATTCTTCAACTTTAACAACCTCAAGATTAAGATTTTTAACTTTTGCTCTATTTATTGCTGCCTCCGAATATCCTTTGTTCGTTATCATTATCCCAATGTTAGCATTGACATATTCTAACATTCCCAAAAAACCTTCCACTGCTTTTACATCAATATTTTCTGAATAATACTTGCAATCAACTATCCCTAGAATTTTATTTCCAGCTACTGATCCACGGAAAGAGATATCAATTTGTCTATCCACTTTACTAAAATGTCCGAAGATTGAATCGTCATAAGAAATTTCACAATCCGAAAATTTACTTTTCAAATTATTGTGTATCTCTTTCTCATACTTTTTCCAATCAGCATCTGTTGGTTTGACTTCTTCCATATCGCAATTACAGATAACGCCCCACTAAACGAAGTACAAGATCTAGAGCGAAGAAATTTACCTATCTGCAAGATAGGAAAAATTTCGAAAGCTAGAGAGGTTGTATCCAATTTCGTTTTAGCAGATGTTGTTTGTCGTTTTGCTCGATGCCGACTAAAGTCGATATTTTTGGGAATTATCCCTGCTGAAATTGGGTTTATTCGTGTGTTTATTAATTGTTTTTGGCTATATTCTAACATAAGACTTAAATAAGTTGTATATTTGCTAAAACTTTACAAAATGATACCTAAAAACTTTACAGAATACTTTAAAAGTCTTGATTCGACAAGTCGTCAAGCCATAGTTAATGAGCTTTTATTACTAATTTCAACAGATACAGATGATACATTTAGCCTTTTAGCAACATCAAGTGTTAAGCAATCTATCAACTGCCCTCATTGTAAGAGGGATAACATTCGTGCTAATGGCAAGAGCAAAGGAGTGCAACGTTATTATTGCAAAGATTGTAAAAAGTATTTCAGAAATACGACGGGTAAAGTCATTTTTGGGTTAAAAAAACCTGAATTATTACCCACCTATTTATATAATATGCTTATGGGTTATTCTATTAAGAAATGTGCAGAACAAACAAACATTAGCATTCAAACATCCTTTGATTGGCGACACAAGGTTCTAAGTTCTTTTAAACAAGCATATCCTAATGGTTTTGAAGGCATTACAGAGAGTGATGATATTTTCTTTTTAGAATCTAGCAAGGGAAATAGAGAGCTAGATAGAAAACCACGAAAACGTGGCAGTAAAGCTATTAAGCGGGGTATTAGTAATGAGCAAATAGCAGTTGTTGTTACCTGTGACAGAATCGACAACAAAGAACTCAAAGTAGCGACAAGAGGGCGTATAAGCAAGAAAGATTTAGAAACTGTATTTGCCAGAAAATTAGATAAAGTAGAAACCCTTTGTACAGATGCTCATCGCTTCTATACAGCATTTGCTAAAAGTAATAACATACATCACAAAAAGTTTAATGTATCAAAAGGACAGAGAGTAAAAAACAAAGTGTATCACGTACAAAATGTAAACAATACTGCTAAAAGATTAAGAGAATGGATGAAGCCCTTTAACGGCGTAGCAACAAAATATCTGCAAAATTACATGAACTGGTTTATGATACTTGAACGTATAAAGAATAGCAACCAACGATTAAAGGAATTTGCCTACTTTGCCTTTGCAGGACAAGAGACTTGGGAGATATGGAAAACAAACACTAATGCAGTCATAATTTAGAATATAGCCTTGTTTTTTTAAGGAACTCATGAGTTTGCTTTGCAAAGTTGGTGGCTGTTCTGCGATGTCGACCAAAGAGAAACAGAGTAGAGTGACCAGGTATATTCATGCGTCTGAGTCCCATAGAACACGATGATGTATGAACAATCAGTTTTGATTAAGTTTTACGAATGTCCCTCTTTATATTAAGCATATTCTCTTTCTGAAATTAGCTATTAGTTTAGTTATAAAGACAATTAAGGATATTACCAACTATAACCTAGACCGAATGAGAACACTCTGTTTTTAATTTTCAACTCCCCAGGAATTACTTTAGTAACTCCTAAATGATATCGTGCATCTAGACTCAAACCAATATCAAAAACATAAGAAGCACCTACGTTTACTCCAAAATTGAAGGTTTTAATTTCTGAAAACCTAGTTTCAGCAACCCCTTCAAGCTTTGCATTATCCTCCAATATGAATCCTGTTTGCCCTCCAATTTCTACATTAAATTTCTTGATAAAATACCATTTTAACATAAATGGTGCGTTAATATATGTTGAACGTATGCGACCAGTTTCTCCTCCTATCTCAAGTTTTGAACCTTGCAACGACAAAAGTATTTCATGTTGAAAAGCAAGACGCTTTGATAGCCAGATATGAAGAAAGCCTCCAAAATAAGCATTTGTATATGTTTTTGGGTTAAGATCATTTACATCAGCACCACCAAGAGTAGATAAGTTTAAACCTGTTTTAACACCAAATGTTAATTCTTTTCGTTCCAAGGCTTTCTCATTACTTTGAGCTTGCATTACAGCTGCTGAAAGGATCAATGTTAATAGTAAAAATTTTTTCATTATTATATTAGTTTAATGTTCTTTAATTTTTAGTTATACAAAAAATAGTAAAAATAATTATATAAGTATAGAGTTTCTACAGAACTGTTAGTTGGGATTACTTCCATATTTGAATTTATTCACCATTATTTTCTCAATTGACCAAGATGTTATTTATTTTAAAATACTCTGATTAATGAGTTACTATTATTTTGTGTAATTTTCTTTATCTTGTCAAAACGAATAACCGATTTTTATTCCGTATCGCAGAGCTGGTATTATGATTAAGTCATTACGCTTATTACCATTTCCTGAAAAGTTAATATTCACATCAAACGAGTCTAAGATACCCAAATTATCTATCAAGCTAATACCCAAATCTTCATAGAATGCCTCAGGAAGGGACTGTTTCAACTCAACATCGATACCAATTAGACTGACACCAGGACCTGCAATAATAAAATCTACAAAAAGACGTTTTCTTATTGGAATTTTATATCCTACTTGGAATCCAATCGCATGTGTATTAACAGTGAAATCCAAATCTATATCATTTACACTTCCTGATGATGAGGTATATACACCATTTACATTATCATTAGCGACTTGGTATTTATAATAACCTCCAATATAGAATCCCATATAACTTCTCTCAGTTTCTTGAAAATACCATCGATATTCGGGAATCACCCTAAACCCAGAAGGGGTAAAATCACCAGTTTGAATGGATAACGAACTTAATCCAGGTATCTTAAACACCCCCGACGAAAGTTTTATCCCCATTGTAATCCCAACAGTAGACCTTTCATTAATAGCTCTTCTCATAATTTAATTGAATATTTCCAAATATCATAGCTAATTCATAAAAAGAAATATGATTCTTTTGAGTTTTTATATTATCCTGTTTAATAATGTCCTGTGCTTACAAATCAAAAAAAGTTAAACAAATAAATAATACGGAAATTTGTATAGAAGTAAATTTCATTAAATACTTTTGCTTGTTATAATTTTTCATAAACATTAGAATTCTAAATGACATAAAATTACGTATAATAACACTCCGCTAAACGTAGTACAACTTCGAGAGCGGAGAAATTTTCTATCTGCAAGATAGGAAAAATTTCGAAAACTATAGAGGTTGTACCCAATTTCGTTTTAGCAGATGTTGTTTGTTGTTTTTTTCGATGCCGACTAAAGTCGATATTTTGGGAAAATTCTCTAATGAAACTGGGGTTAGCGGAGCGTTGGTTTGGCTATCTTTAAGACCGGAAGCGCGATAGCACGTAGGGATTAAAGTTCGACGAAGGAGAACAACGGCTCTGGCTAAACTGCGTTTCAATGTAGTTTAGGTTTTGTTAGCAGACGTTTTTATTTGTTCTTTGTGTATCTTTTTGTCTCATTTCGTCGAATGTTTATGCTGAAAAATCAAATTTATAAACTCCTTCACCAAGTTTTGACATAGCAATAGTATCTCTACCGTATCTATTTAAGTGGTTTTTCCGTATAGGCTGTTCATTAGGAACACCTATTCTTTTACGTAAATAGATACCCATTTCACTTGCATGTGGAGAAGAGGAAACTTGCTTTGGATAAACAACATCATTTATAGTTTGATTACCAAATAGTAACCCCTGCATACATACTCCGTCATCCCAAATAATCTCTATATAGTCATTATGTCTGTGTGCCTTACCTCTTCCGTCAAAATTTATCGGTTTTGCTTGTTTGGGTGGGAAAAGTTCAGGATATTGTTTAATATCTTGTATCCTAATTTTTATATAAGCATCATTTAAAGTAGTATGATTATTGGGGTTTTGTCCCCAATTTAAACCTGCTGCATGCTGCACCTCACCATTTCTACCCAAAAGAGTAAGTACACAGACATGTTCGAGTGTTGCTTGTTCTGCAATTTTTTCTGTTACTACTTCAAGACAAGAGATTGAATTGTTAAGGATTCTTTCGATATAATTGTTTAACGGAGAAAAAGTATCGTGTGTTGTTTCTGCCAATATTTCTCTGAAAGGAGTTACTAACCCATTACTTGAAAAATTGGCAGATCCGACTAACGCATGGACAATTTCTCCTCTATTTCTCCAAGCATAGCATTTTGCATGAATGGGAAGTTGAGAATAGTATATGTTGATATTTTGAATTTGGTTTTGTAATCCGGTTAATGAATTATGTAGAGAACCTTTAATACCTTCAGAGCCATACATGCCATATATCACTTTAGAGTTAAACGGTAATTGCTTAAGCCTTTGCACTGGTCTTGGGCCTACATAGCCAGATAATACAACAAATTCATCAGCCTGAAATAACTCATGCCGATGAAAAATTATTTCTTCTAAGTTTTCTGTAAATAACATTACTTATTATTTTTTAAAATAATTGTGTGTTCTTTCTTAACTGCATTAGAAAAACTCTTATTAAAAGATTTAGTTATTTCTGAAAGAGCAATACTCTCAATATTTTTTACATCATAGGCACTATCTTCGCAGATTTCTATAATAACTTTACTCATATCAATAGTTTTACCCTTTACTATCCCATCCCCAATTATCATCACAAAATAAGAATTAATTTTTGATACTCTTGAAAGCTCATTGATTACTTGAGTCATCGAAAAAATGTAATCTGCTTTTGCTACATCAAACTTTTTAGTATCTATTTTGTGATGATTTCCTATTTCATTATCCCTAACTACTTTATGGTCAAATCCTAACCAAAACATTCTTTGCTTATGATATAAATAATAGTCAAATGTATTAATATATGGAGGTGAAGTAATCACAAAGTCATAGTAGTCAGGTGGTATTTCTTTGAGTATATTTATTGCATTTCCGTTATAGACCTTAGATTTTCCTGAAGGAGCAAAATCATTGTTTTTTAAAGCATTCAAGTAGTTTTTGACTGTCTCAATGAATGACAAAAAGACAGTATTATCAAGATGATTTTTTTGTTTAGCAGTATATCTTACTTCACTATCTTGATTAGAAACCTTTACTATAATTTTTGAAAATGCACATACTAGAAGGTCTCTAATTTTTCTTTGTGCTACCTTTTCAATTTCTTTTTTTAATACAGCCAGTTCTCTACTAACATTATCTTGAAACCAATGGTCTCGATTAGGAAAATCAGGCAATAAAATATCATTCGCTAATAGGGTAGACTTTGATAAATAGCCTGTATCAAATTTTTCTTGGATATGGGAAACAAAATCACTAATATGTTTAATGTCAACTCCCGAATAGTGATTAGATTTAGCTCGAGAAATAATAGCTGCAATAGGGTTTAGGTCAACACCGACAGAGTTCATACCTCTCAAAATACATTCTACTAAAGTTGTGCCACTGCCACAAAAAGGATCAAGTACAGTATCTCCTTTTTTACAGTAAGAACTTAAAAAGCGATTAATAACTTGCGGAGCAAATTTTGCTGGATATGGATGAAACCCATGAGTAAAATAGGTGCTACTGTTCATTACTAAAATTTTTCTTTATCAACATTTTTTCTAAAAACAAGAATAAAAGAGTGTCCGATATTAAAGTAATACCTTCTTGATTTGTTTCCTCCTAACCGGACTAATTTTCGTTGATTAGATTGGTCCCAAACAACCAAATCCCACATCACCCATCCGGTCTGTTGTGCGGTGGTTATCAAATCTCCATGTAAATTAATATAGGGAGAGTGGTTTTTTAAGTCTCTATAATCCCTTACGACCCATACATTATAAGCTCCCTGTTTTGCTACTTTGTGGAGCTTAAGAAATAATTCCTGAACTTTCGCTAAGTATTCATCATAGTCAATATTACCCAAATCTCTACTATCCGTTGAGTATGGTTTTGCCAATTTTCTACTTTGGTTTTTATAAGGATTACCTCTAAAGTCTTTATCGGCAAAGTGTTCTCTGATATTGTTCAGTAATCCTGCATAGGGTGGAGATGTCAAAATCATATCGATGGTATCGGAAGGTATATGATTGCCAATGTTCAATGCAGAATCATTTATAACATTTCTCTTGTATGACGGATTTAGCTTCCCGTCTTTACTGTCAATACCTTCATTGAACATTTTTATAAACGTGGGATTTAATTCTATCCCAAGGGAATGTCGTTTAAGAAGGTTAGCGGCATCAAGAGATGTCCCTACACCACTAAATGGGTCTAAGATAGTATTCCCTTCTTGGGTATATACCTCTATGAAGTGTTTAGCTAATGAGAGAGGAAAAGCTGCTCCGTGTGCTTTCCTTTTTTCAATAATGGGACCACTGAATATTTGAACACTTTTACTATGTAGCGTCCATTTGCTCCCATTTAAATCGTTAAGTTCCTTTACATAAGGGGAAATATTTTTTTTCTTATTCATAAAATTTTTTCACTCTGTAAATGATAGGTTTTTAAATGCCTACTAACGTTGACGTATATGGTTTGTTGCGTGTATATAATGTACTAAATTTTAGATAAAGCAATAACAACTCTATAAAAATTTGCTTACTTTTGGTTTAGCGATTTATAGCAATAAACTATATACTGTGTTGCCATTAGTACTTTCTCTTTTCTATTCAAAATTCAGTTTTAATCTACAAAAGTTTCTCTGATAATATTTTTACATTTTTATATTTCAGATTTTGTTAATTGGTCAAACTTTTTTACAATCCGAGATCTGTCAATTGTCCGAATTTGATCGATTGCAATCATTCCTTTTTTTCCGTTATGCTTTGCTTTAATTCTAGTCGGATAGTTTTTTAAGTTCGTTGTCATTGGTGCAACTACGATTGTTCTTAAAAACATATTAATTTCGTTTGGCGATACAATCACACAAGGTCTTGTTTTTTTGATTTCGCTACCAATAGTTGGGTCAAGATTTACAAGCACGATTGAGTATTGTTCTAATTCCATTCCTCAAAATTTTCGTCCTCGAAGATATCATTAAATAATAGTCTATCATCATTATTTTCACGCATTTCTTCAAATGCTTTTTCCCAATTTTTTCTCGGATTACTAATTGGTTTAAGGATTATTTGTCCTTTTTCCAAAATCATTTCGACTTTGTCTTTTATGTTATATTTCTCTAAAATGGTTTTGCTCAAACGCAGACCTCTAGAATTTCCGATTTGTATAATTGTTGTTTTCATACTTTTTTATGTAATTACAAAGTTAGTACAAAATGTTTAATCCACAAAGTTTTTTCGTATTAATGGCAACGGTCTTGTATAAGCATAGTAAGGGATTTGTATGCAGTTAGTTTAGACTTTGAAACTACTTTTGCAAGTAAAAACTATCTGTTATGTTTAGCTTTATACCCTTATTATGCTTATACCTTGTTGCCAGTAGTTGTGTTAGTCTCTTTTCAGCTTTATTGGATTTTGTCGAGTATCGAAAACATCATTGATTTCAATTTGGCTTTCTGTTTTGTTGAACCAGTAAATTACTTTATAATTCTTAACTACCAAATATCGAAATTCCTCGATTCGTTCAATAAGCAGCTCCTCTTGCTGTCCGATTTCGTATTGGTGTTTTAAAGTTTCTGTCGAGTCAATAATAGTGTCAATAAGTCTTTTTGCAATTCGATAGCTAGCTTTTTCTTTGTAGTACTCAAAAATTTTTTCAAGTTCTCTTTCTGCAAATTCAGTCCAATAAATGTTTAACGCCATTTGGCTACTTTTTCTTTTAGTTTAGTTACCTCAATGACTCTTCCGTTTTTTGAATCTTCCATTGATTGGTCTATTCGTTTATTAAACTCCTCAATAGTAAATTGCTTGAATTCATTTTGAGTTTCTTTTTTTAAAATTTGCTCTAATCGTGAAATAACTTTTTCACTTTGCAATTTTAAAAATGCTTGTACAAATTGTATTTTACGTGTTTGAATGTCCATAAGACAAATTTATAAAAACTAGCCATTATAAGCAACTAAAATTTTACAGAAAAATCTAAAGGTGAAAAAAAAGCCCTCTGAAGAGGGCTTAAAAAGGGTTGCTATTTTTTAAATTTAGTGGTTGTGCAACGGCTACTGATGTTAGGTTTAGTCTCTAAAAATAAACCATAAAATGGTAAATCCTAACGGTCTCGGCTAAACTGCGTTTTAATGCAGTTTAGGTGTTGTTGTGTTTAGTTTTTTAACTTTTTATAATCTGAATAGGGAAGTAGGTTTTCTAATTCTTCTATCTTACTTTTTTCAATGTTTTGCTCCCCAAGTTTTCTAGAAATCTCAATATTGTCCCAAGCTTTGGAGTATTCAGATAATTGCATTTTTACCAAGGCTTTTTGATAATACACATAACTATAATTTGGAGTTAATTCAATTGCTTTTGAATAATAAGTGTCTGCTTTTTTTAATAATTCAATATTTAAAGGGTAAGCTTTATCATAGTAGTAATAACCTAACATCGAAAAGTTTCTTCCATCTTTTGGATTTAGTTCGATTAACTTATTGATGCAACTTAATCCATTTGTAGAATCATTACCGTTAAAACTATTCAAAGCTTCGTCCCATAGACTATCATAGTAATTTGAATTAAACGAATTGATTGTAAATAACCACTTGTTTTCATCAATATCATTTGTAGAGCCAAAAGCTCTTAAATAAATTAATGTTTTAGTCTTTGGTTTTATTTCCTCTTTCCAATAACTCATAAGTTCTTTTTGTATTGGCAACCAATATTTCTTGTTGTTAGTTCTAATCAGTACTTCGTCCTTAAACAAATCACTTGCTTTTTTAGGAATGCCAATCGACTTAAAAATTAAATTTAACCAATTTAATTTGAAGTCAGAAATTTGTCTGATTTCACCATCGCTTTCAATTATTGTCAAATAGCCATAAGTTCCTGCATAAGTACTTATGTCAGCTTTAATTTCCTGAAAAGAGTTTACTTTATTATAATATTCAGTTATTTCACTAAATTCTACTAAAGTATTTTTGTTTTTATTATGGATGTTTTCTTGGGCTGTTACAATGCCTACGAATAATACGCATAATATTATAAATGTCTTTTTCATAATTAAGCACAACTAGTAAATAAACACTATATAGCGTTTACATCTCATTTATACTTTCTTTTTATAGTGTTTAGCCTCCGCTTTTGGTTGGCTAAACGCTACTGCTTTTTTGTTTATGGCTATATTCTAAATTATGACTGCATTAGTGTTTGTTTTCCATATCTCCCAAGTCTCTTGTCCTGCAAAAGCAAAGTAGGCAAATTCCTTTAATCGTTGGTTGCTATTCTTTATACGTTCAAGTATCATAAACCAGTTCATGTAATTTTGCAGATATTTTGTTGCTACGCCGTTAAAGGGCTTCATCCATTCTCTTAATCTTTTAGCAGTATTGTTTACATTTTGTACGTGATACACTTTGTTTTTTACTCTCTGTCCTTTTGATACATTAAACTTTTTGTGATGTATGTTATTACTTTTAGCAAATGCTGTATAGGAGCGATGAGCATCTGTACAAAGGGTTTCTACTTTATCTAATTTTCTGGCAAATACAGCTTCTAAATCTTTCTTGCTTATACGCCCTCTTGTCGCTACTTTGAGTTCTTTGTTGTCGATTCTGTCACAGGTAACAACAACTGCTATTTGCTCATTACTAATACCCCGCTTAATAGCTTTACTGCCACGTTTTCGTGGTTTTCTATCTAGCTCTCTATTTCCCTTGCTAGATTCTAAAAAGAAAATATCATCACTCTCTGTAATGCCTTCAAAACCATTAGGATATGCTTGTTTAAAAGAACTTAGAACCTTGTGTCGCCAATCAAAGGATGTTTGAATGCTAATGTTTGTTTGTTCTGCACATTTCTTAATAGAATAACCCATAAGCATATTATATAAATAGGTGGGTAATAATTCAGGTTTTTTTAACCCAAAAATGACTTTACCCGTCGTATTTCTGAAATACTTTTTACAATCTTTGCAATAATAACGTTGCACTCCTTTGCTCTTGCCATTAGCACGAATGTTATCCCTCTTACAATGAGGGCAGTTGATAGATTGCTTAACACTTGATGTTGCTAAAAGGCTAAATGTATCATCTGTATCTGTTGAAATTAGTAATAAAAGCTCATTAACTATGGCTTGACGACTTGTCGAATCAAGACTTTTAAAGTATTCTGTAAAGTTTTTAGGTATCATTTTGTAAAGTTTTAGCAAATATACAACTTATTTAAGTCTTATGTTAGAATATAGCCTTGTTTATTTATAAATTGTCTAATTTTTTAGATTTTCAAAGCAACAAATATATTATACAACTTATTAGCTCCAAAAAAAATTTAAAAACCTAAGTAAGGCAGGTTCAATTAGCATAAGCAATTTTTCAATTTTCTTGCAGACAAAAAACACTTCAAAAACTTATAACTCACTAATTATCAGCAATTATACCTTTGGTTGTTTTATAAAAATCATCACTCAAAATATGTTTTTGATGTTTTAAAATACTCTTGCGATGCTTCGTAAAACTTTTAACTATGTTCGTAAAGCTATTTAAAACAGGAACTTCTTAAAAATTCTATCGCTCAATACTTAAATTTCTACTGGTTTGTTAAAGCTAAACTTGGGATTAAAAGTTTCAATTTTTAGATAATAAATCAATAGTTCCACATATCTATTTCTCTGTTTCTAATTTCTTCTTTAATCTTATTGGCTTCTAATAATCGAAACAGGGAGTTATCTTTTATATAATCTGATATAGCTCTATTTCCATATACGTTTTCTTCTCTGATAATTACAGAGCTAAACCTTCTTGCGTTGAGCATGTGGTCAAACGAAATAGGGTGAGAAGCATTTTTTGGATTAAAAACTTTTGCTTTATGTAATACTTCTCTTGCTGCTGGGTAGAACACCCAGAATAGCTCGTACAAGCCTTCGTCTTTAATTTCAGAAACACCGATTGTTTGCACGTCTTTTGCCATTGGAGCGATAGCCAAAAGTCTATATTTTAGTTCTCCCATACGCTTGTCAAAATACCATATTCCTCTTATCATATAGCTTTCTATATCTTGATTTTGAATTCTAAAGGTATCTTTATAACCATTTTCATCTCTTATATTTATCAAGCGAGAGTTTATCTCTTTCAGCGTAATTTTAGAGGTAAAAAAAGAATTTGAATATACATCTTTTATCTTTCCGTTTCTTATGTTTTTTAAAAGAACGTGGAATAAGGATCTTCTACTTGAAGATATGTTTGTAGTATCTATTGGAAAGTAATACGACAGGTTTATTTTTTGTCTTAAATCTATTACTTCCCAAACAACTTTAGACCACAGTATATCTCTATCGTTTACGTAACCATACGGAATAGGCTTATCGGCTTCATTTTTTTCTTTCAGTTTTTTTTTATTTATTATTTCGTTTGCGGTTTTTGCATTCAACATTGTTGATTGTGCATTTATATAGCCGCCTATTTTTAAAACAAAAAATACTATTAAACATTTTTTAATCATAACTATTAAATATTAGTTTGTTAGTTCTATACTAACTGGTAAAAC
The DNA here is from genome assembly GCA_963422315.1 of uncultured Polaribacter sp. GTDB lineage: Bacteria > Bacteroidota > Bacteroidia > Flavobacteriales > Flavobacteriaceae > Polaribacter. The sequence continues at coordinate 1,188,218 of OY729423.1, read as the reverse complement.
CTTTTTTAGGGCTAAACCGTTAGCAGTTGCTTTAATATCGTAGATGTTTATTTGATCTCCTCTTTTAGCTTTAGACAATACTTTTCTAGCTGCAGGGGTTAGTTTTGTTCCTTTAACTATAACCGTTAGCTGATTAGGAACTTTTATTTTAAAGCTTTTTACTCTAATTTTAAGATCAAATTCAAAGTCCGGCAAACCAGCAGAAATAGGTGCATTTGTTAAACTTGATTTTGGCATTCTAACAGTTCCAAATTCCCCTCTGACCGACCCCATAGCCGGTGGCAGGTCTTTAATTCTAAAAGATTTTTTATGCCTAACTATTTTTCCGTTACTCAATTTTGCACTTACACTTATGGTAGCTAATTTTCCAGCTCCTGGTCTAACTATATATTTTCCTTTTGAGCCTTTTAAAGTGCCATTTTTTAAAGATACTCTTATAGCATTATGGCTAACTCCAGGCAACGAAACAGATATAGGATTATCTAATCCTCTATAAACAACATTCATTTTATCGGCTGACACAACAGCGGTGTTGGGTTCTGGGATTACAGAATACGAGCTTTTAAAAGGAACTTCAACTACTTCATTATTTTGAGTAAAAGATATTTTTCCTTTTATGTCGTGGCTACCTACTCTACCCGCCGGGAGGTCTATTATCACTTGACCAGATTCTATTTTATCATATTCCTTGTCGTTTAATATTACTTTGTCGGGTTCCAAAGTAGCGTCATACCTGCCTAATACTATTTTACCTGTTACATTTTCACCAGTAAAATAAGCATTTTTATCTAAAGCAATAATACCTTTATAGTTGTCTAAAGATAAAGCCTCTTCTAGTTTTCCGCCGAGCAAACTTGTAATTATGTCTGTCTCTGTGTTTTTAATATCAGATTGAATTTGACTAATATTGGTTATTGAAGCAATAAGAGGAAAACTTTTGTATCTATAATCTAGCCATCTAATGGCTTTGCCGTCTCTATTTATTTCATCTTCCGTAGAAAATCTTTTATTAATGATTGGATTAAATTTATTGTTTTTGCCGAGAACATGTACAACACCCTTTCGATATTCGTTAATGTTATCTACAAATTCTTGTCCTTTTTTTGTAAAATTATCTCCTTCGAAGAAGTATTCGTCTAAAAAATTGGTCTTATCCATAACTTCATAATCCTTTTTATCTGGAATATTTGCAGTCATTTTAGATTTCAAATTATCTAAATACGAATATAATTTTGAAGATATAGTTTTAATTTTATCTGCCTTTTGTTTTAAAGGATTAAATTTTGCTGCTTGTTCTGTAGCTTTAAGGTCTAAATTGGCATAAACATCTTTGAGCTTTATATCTGCTGAAGCGTTGTTTTCAGTTAATTTTTCGTTCATAAAACCAAAAGCAGATAAAACTTCTTTACTCATATTTAAAGCTAACATTGCAATAAATACAAGGTACATTAAGTTTATCATTTTCTGCCTTGGTGATAGTCTTCCATTCGCCATTTCTAATTAGCTTTTAAAGTTAATATTTTTTAGCCGTTTTCTTTATTATTTGACATTGCAGAAAGCATGTTTCTGTAAACCGAGTTTAAAGAAGATAAATTTTCAGTCAAATCTTCTATCTGCTCTTTTAGTTTTTCCGTGTTTTCTAATACTACACTTTCTAATTCTACTTGCTTACCAGTGTTTTCTACTTGTGTTAGGTGCAAATTGCCTAGTACTTCCATATTATTTGACATTGCAGAAAGCATGTTTCTGTAAACCGAGTTTAAAGAAGATAAATTTTCAGTCAAATTTTCCACCTTCTCTTTTAGTTTTTCCGTGTTTTCTAATACTACACTTTCTAATTCTGCTTGCTTACCAGTGTTTTCTACTTGTGCTAGGTGCAAATTGCCTAGTTTTTCTGTTTGCTTGTCTATGCTTTCTGCCTGAATTTGGTACAAATCATTTAATTTTTCTATTTTGTTTGACGCTACAAGCATTTGCTCATTAAACTTGTCTGCTTGTTCTATAGATTTAGAAATTGAAGAAATACCGCTTACAGTTCCTTGAAAGTTATTGATACTTTCATTAAATCTTTGCATCAGGTCAACATCTATGTTTGCTTCTTGTAACAGACGATCTAGTTTTTTAGACAGCATTCCACTTACACTTTCTCTTTTTTGGCTTTCTTCGTAATTTTCTTCTAATTCTGGATATACTTTTGACCAGTCGTATTCTTCGTCTGGGGTTTCAAAAGCAGAAATTGTAAAAACTATGGCTTCTACTACAAGCCCAACTGTTAACATTATACCGCCTGTTAGAGGTCCTAAAGTTATGTGTTGAATTTTAAATAACGCACCAATAATAACAATTGCTGCTCCAAAACCGTAAATAAAATTCATTGCTTTTCTGTAAGTTCTTGATTGTGTCATAATTTTTTTATATTAATTTAATTTTTTTCTTTACCTATATAATTTTGTACCGTTCTAAAACCGATAAAACTCCTAGAAGTATCAGCATACTCATAGTCTCTAGAGCTGACTTCTAAAAAATAAGCTACATCTTTCCATGAGCCACCGCGTATAACTTTACGCTTATTATTTTTTTCGCTTATATTAGGGTTTATTGTGGAGGATAGATAGTAAGATGAGACGTTATAGGAAGTATTAGTCCACTCGGAAACGTTACCAGACATGTTGTATAATCCGTAGTCGTTAGCTTGATAAGATTTGGCTTCGACCGTATATAAAGCTCCGTCGGCTGCATAATTTCCTCTTAATGGTTTAAAATTTGCCAAAAAACAACCTCTATCGGTGGTCGTGCTACCAGTACCCCAAGGATATGTCGCAAAACTCAAACCACCTCGTGCTGCATATTCCCATTCTGTTTCTGTCGGTAGTCTAAAATCAGGAACTAAAGTTGATTTTTTTTTACTTCTCAAATAATCGTTTTTTTTCTTTGTTCTCCAGTTACAAAAGGCTTTTGCTTGATGCCAATTTACACCGACTACTGGATAATCTGCGTAAGACTGGTGATAAAAATAATCTTGATGCATAGGGTCGTTATAAGAATAATTAAAATCTTTGACCCATACCGTTGTATCTGGATAAATATTTAGCACTTCTGTCTTAATAAAATCTTTTTTACTTCCGCCTTTTATTACTGCATTATATCTATCAAACCACGAGTATCTATATTTTAATAATTTGGTATTAAAGGTTCTTGCTCCGTCGATAACTTCTTCCCTAGGTATAAATAAAGAATCCATAACCTCAACATAATCTATATCTGGGAAATCTTCCTTTTTCCAAATTATATCTATCTGCCAGTTTAAAGGCTTTATAGAGTCAATGCCATCTCCTAAACTATAATAATTTTCGTACATATATTTTTCATAAACATTCGCCTCAATAGTGTCAGAAACAGCATAAGCATAATCGTGAATACCTCCCGACAAGGACGTTCCGTCTGGGTTTTCGTCAACTCCTAAAGCTGCAAATTCTTGTTGGTTTGCCATTCTAGTTCTCACGATAGAATCTCTTACCCAGTTTACAAATTCTTTATATTCACTATTAGTAACTTCGGTTTCATCCATATAATATGACCTAACCGTAACTGTTTTAGCAGGAGAGTTTAAAGTTCCTATTATGTCTTGGTCTTGCTTACCCATTGTAAAAGACCCTCCAGGTATTAAAGCCATTCCAAAAGGTCTTTCAGTAAATCTTTTCTTTTTACCTCGCACCCCTACTAGCTCTCCTCTATCATTAGAGCCACAGCCATAAAAAATCATTACCAAAATTGTAAATATTATTATTTTATTTATTCTCATCTCCTTCTTAAAATGCTAATATTTTGTCTTTTTTTATTAAAAACATTGATACTTAATAACGTTATGCCATTCACTTTATTTTTATAATTATGTTATATTTTGCATTACTTAATGTCATTTTTTTTATAATTTGATTTGTAACTTACGTGTAATATTGGAATTTACAAGGTATTAACGTATTCCTTTTAAATTTATTATTTGGCAAAATTACAACCTGTATATATTATGGCTTCAATAAAAAAATTTGAAACAAGTTGCTTCATAAGTCGGAAATAATTTTAAAGAGTTATATATATTTCGAGGAATACATAATCATTACTTAAAAAACAGATGCAAAATTATTAAAAATGAGATGAATAAAATTTGGTAGTGTTTTAAACACTTTGAAATTAGTATGTTTGCAAGAAACAAATGTAACATTTCAAAAAGATTTTATGTTATTATTGTAATTCATCCGACTTACAAAAGAACGGAAAAAACAAGCAGAAAAAACAATGTTACAGATGTAAAAAATGTAAGAAGAATTTCATTTTGAATTATAGTTATAATGCTTGTAAACCTGGCATAAAGCCTCAAATAGATAAGATGTTGCTCAATAGTTTAGGCACACGAGATATATTGGCAGAGTTCTTAAAATAAGTAAGGGTACAGTAACAGCTCACATAAAAAAAACGACAAAAGTGCTTAATCAATTTGTTTATGACACTACCCAAATTTTAATATTATAATTACATAATTAGCTTATAAACAAAAAGTTATGATTTTATTTTTTCAAAAATTTAAAAAGTGCGGAAAACAGGGGTCTTAATTGTATGCAGGTATCTGAAATTAAAGATGATAAAGCAAAAACTAATATCTTACGTGCTAAAGTTAGTGAGCAACAGCAAACGATAATCAACAAACTAAAGTTAAAAATGCTAAACGACACAACAGCTAAAAGCACTATAAATCAGTACTTTACAAATTAAAGTAGTGCAACGTCTATTTTGTAAAAAACTCATTATCAGTTAATTAAGACTTTAAACTGTCAAACTCAAGAAGAAGTATGAGTTTGGCAACAAGGCATCATTCGTAAAAACAGACACCGGAGTAGTTGTTGGAGCAATGGGATTTCGCAACCAATATGACGGACACACTTTAGAACCAGTTTTAGATCAAGTAAAAAAATTAACAGGATTATTACCAAAAAGAGCAAAAGTAGACAGAGGATATAGAGGCAAAAAAAGAATAAAAGATACAGAAATTCTTGTTCCATCACCACCAAAAAAATCTATGAGTTATTACCTTCGAAAGAAATTAAGCCAAGCTCACAAAAAACGAGCAGGCATAGAACCAGTAATAGGACACATCAAGGCAAATCATAGACTTAATCGCAACTTTTACAAGGGAGTAGTGGGTGATAACATCAATATTATGCTTGCAGCAGCAGGGTTTAACTTCAAAAGAATGATTAACAAGTGGAAACATTCTTTTTTACTCTTTTTTCAAAGGCGATTTCAAATTTTTATGCAAACCAAATTTTGTGCTTTTTATTTTAAACTGATTTTTTAAGGCTTGACTATTTATAATTCTATTTTATGCTCAAAATGAGTGAGTTATATTTTAGTTGCAAACATCACAAGGGTATTAAATTTTCATCTTCAAGCTCTATGGCTTACTGCTGTGTGCTTAACGTTTGTTGTTAGTTTCATTTTCGGGGTTTCCTAATGTTGATAGGATATTTTCAACCTCCAGTAAAAATCCGACCTTTATGCAACTTGTAAATTTTCTGTGTCAATACCCAACTGTTTTAATCGCTGGATATAATGTTGTATTTGATTTGTTTTTCGTTTGTTTTCTAAAAATTCTACACCTAAATCTTTATAAGCTACTTGGTCTTTGAATACGAAATAGGCGACTATAAGGACCTTGTATCCTACTGCTATTCATTTTTAATATAGTGTTTTAGCTACTGTATTGTAACTAACTGTTAATCACAATTAACTACAAATAAATTACACTTTTTTAATAAATGTCGGGGTGGCAGGATTCGAACCTGCGACCTCCTCGTCCCAAACGAGGCGCGATAACCGGGCTACGCTACACCCCGAATAAATTTTATATTGCGGAGAGACAGGGATTCGAACCCTGGCGACCAATAAGGTCGACAGATTAGCAATCTGCTGCATTACCACTCTGCCACCTCTCCTACTTTTTTCATGAAGCATAAAAAATTAGTCTGCAAATGTATATCTTTAATTGCAATTAAGCAAAATGTTTTTAACTACTTTTTTAGATTTTTTTAACTTACTTCGGATATTCAACTCTCAAATGATAAATATTCATTAGTTTAGTTTTTATTACTTTTTTAATAATTTCAACTTCGCGAAATGTTATGTTTGAGTTTAAAAATTGATTTTCGCTAATTTGCCTATCAACAACCTTATCAACTAACTTGCTTATAGATTGAGCTGATGGTTTTTTTAAGCTTTTTGAGGCTGCCTCTGATGCGTCGCACATCATTAAAATTGCTGTTTCTTTTGAAAATGGATTAGGGCCTTTGTATCTAAACTTCTTTAAATCTATTGGAGTTTCGGAGTTCAATTCCTTTTCTTTCATATAAAAATAATAAGTAGTACTCGTTCCGTGATGGGTTCTTATAAAGTCTATTATTCTATCTGGTAGTCTGTGTTTTTTTGCTAATTCTACACCTTTAATAACGTGGTCTATTATTATTTTTGAGCTATCTATTGGCGATAAGTCGTTGTGAGGGTTTACGCCAGTTAATTGATTTTCAATAAAATATAATGGACAAAGCATTTTTCCAATATCGTGGTATAAAGCACCAGTTCTAACTAACATCGAGTTGGCGTTGAGTTCATTAGCAACTGCTTCAGATATGTTTGCAACTTGAACAGAATGCTGAAACGTACCAGGTGCTTTTTCGTTTAGCTCTCTTAATAGCTTTGTGTTTGTGTTAGATAGTTCTAAAAGCGTTATGTCCGATACCAAACCAAATACTTTTTCATATATATAAATTAAGATTACAGCCAAAAAAGACAGCAAACCATTAACTACAAAAAGCATAAAATATGTCCATTTTATTTGCGATACATTTCCTTCGTTTATAACAGAAAAGGCAAAGTATGTAACCATATACGTAATTGTTATTTGAATAGCTGAAATAAAAAGATCTGCTCTTCTATATAGTTTAGAAACTGTTAAAATTGAGACAATTCCAGCTATAATATGCAAATAGATAAATTCGAAGCTGTTAGGTGCTATATAACCTAAAAGCAAAACCGTTAAGAGATGAGTAAACAACCCTATTCCTATATCAAAAAAAGTTCTTAATACGATAGGAAGTATGCACAAAGGTACTATATACAAATACTCTGAATTGTATTCTATAACCAAAGTTTGAACAAAAATAATTGACAAGACATTAAAGAAAATAAAAGTAACCTTGGTGTTGTCGTCAAAAATTTCTGATTTATATTTTTTTAAAAACAACAATAGCATTAGTAGTGCTAATGACACCAAAATAGTATAGCCAAAAAATATCCAGTTATAATTCGAATCTGTCCAAACTTGAGATTCTGACTCGCTTTTTAAGGAATTTAGCATAGCAAGTTTTTTACCTTCTACTATGTCCCCTTTTGATATTATTAACTTGCCAGCCTCTATTTTTCCTTTTGTGTAGGAAATATTTTTTACATCGTTTTCAATTATTTTGGAAGTAAAATCCTCATCGTAAACAATGTTCGGTCTTATGGTTTTTAATAGAGCATTAAGTAAATATTCGTACTCGTATAAATTAGAGTATTTGTATAAACTATTTTCAATAATTTCTTCTACTTTTTCAGAATCAAGTATGCTTTTAATGTTTCTATCTTCTACCTCATTTCCTTTTCTAACAGCTACTATTTCTTTTTTATTTAAAACTTCTGCCTGTTTTACTTTATCTAAAAAACCTGTTTTAAATATTTTTAAAATAACTTGTTGTCCAATTTTTGATATTTTTTTTGAGCCTAAAGAATCGGCATCTATAGAGGAAATTCTTTCTTCAAAATCAGAAAGCACTTGTTTCTCTATCTCGGAATCATATAAAAAATAAGGCTTGGTATTTGATTTTATTTCTTTTATTTCAGATTTAATTTCTTCATCTGTTTTTCGAATTGCATAATCAAATGGTGCATACAGATTGTCGTACTTCCAAAGCTGACCATTATTAAAATCATATTTGAAATGACCTCCTTTAGGAAATAAATAAACAACAGCAATCGTAGTAAATAAAAACAAAAATACCTTATAAATTACAGTGTTATTTTGATACATTTTATTAATAATACTGTTCATATTAATTTGTAATATAACATCAAACTTCTCACAAAAATTTTAAGGTCAAAGGAAAAACTCAATTAAAAAATTTTATAACTCTATTTTAATAAGGAAGTTAATTTTGCAAGGCTTAATAGTAGAGTTTTTTACAACAAATATAGTTTATTATAAAGAAATAATTTAAAAAAGCAAATAGGAATTTATCAAACAAGAAGCAGTTAATTCTCTTTATTGATTTCCTAAAATAATCGGCAGTCCAGACTTGCCCGAGCCAATTACAATTACTTTACTGTTAGATGACTCCGATAATTTTAAAGTAGCTTCAACGCCTTTCTCTTGAAGTATTTTATCTGTTAAAGAAGCACTTAAAATCTTGTTAGCAGCAGCTTTACCAACCGCAGATATTTTTTGTCTTTCCGCTTCTTTTCTTGCTTTTGCTAATCTAAATTCGTATTCTAAAGACTCTTGCTCTTGCTTTAGCTTTGTTTCTATTGCGGTTCTTATCGTACTCGGTAGTTTTACGTCTTCTACTAAAACTCTTTTTACTGATAGATATTGATTTTTCAAAATCTTTTGCACTTCTATTAAAACTTCTTGCTCTATAACGTCTCTTTTGCTAGAATATAATTGTTCTGGAGTATATCTTCCGACAACGCTTCTTGCAGCTGCATTTATAGCCGGATCCAACAGTTCTCTTTCATAATCTTCTCCTTTAGTTTTTATTAGTAAACCCAAATTTTTAAACTCCGGTTCATACCAAACTGTGCCGTTTACTCGTACTTCTAATCCGTTTACTGAAAGCACGTTCATTTCATCTGAAATAGATTGCTGACGCACTTTTCTAACAATCATTCTGTTCCAAGGCGCAACAATATGAAACCCTTCACCGTAAGTCTTTTCGGTATTTATACCTTGCCCTAATGTTTCAAAAATTACTCCGCCTTCTCCAGGTCCTATTGTAATTGTAGATTTTGAAAATATAATAATTCCTAAAACTACTAATAAAATAGTATAAACCCCTATTTTTGGGAACTTAATATCAACTTGATTATTTGCCATTGTTTTTTGTTTTAAATTATTTAAAGATTATGTTATTTTACTATTATAAATAAAAATTTTTACACTTATTTTTATGCGTGCAAATGTAAATAAAAAACTTTTAAATTTTGAATAATTTAACTTAAAGTAGCTGCATATTCAATTAAATCTACAATTTTAGTAGAATACCCTATTTCGTTATCGTACCAAGAAACGACTTTTACAAAATTGTCGTTTAGTGCAATGCCTGCTTTAGCGTCAAAAATAGAAGTGCGAGTGTCTCCTACAAAATCTTGAGAAACTACCAAGTCTTCTGTATAGCCTAAAACCCCTTTCATAGCTCCGCTTTCCGAAGCTGCTTTCATCGCCTTACAAATATCCGAATATGATGTGGGCTTTTCTAATTTTGCGGTTAAATCTACAACAGACACATCCATTGTTGGCACCCGAAATGCCATACCCGTTAGCTTGCCTTCCATAGCGGGAATAACTTTTCCAACGGCTTTTGCAGCACCAGTGGACGAAGGGATTATGTTGTGTAAGGCTGCTCTTCCGCCTCGCCAGTCTTTTAAAGAAGGGCTATCAACTGTTTTTTGTGTGGCAGTTGTGGCGTGTACTGTTGTCATTAAACCTTCAATAATACCAAAATTATCGTTCAAAACTTTAGTAATAGGGGCTAAGCAGTTTGTTGTGCAAGATGCGTTAGAAAAAACTTTTTGACTTGCTTTTAGTTCAGTATTATTTACACCCATAACAAACATAGGCGTGTTATCTTTAGAAGGAGCCGACAGCACTACTTTTTTAGCACCAGCCTTCAAGTGATTGCTTGCGGTTTCTTCTGTTAAAAAAAATCCTGTCGATTCAATAACAAAATCTATATCTACTTCGTTCCATTTAAGGTTTGCTGGATCTCTTTCAGCGGTAACTCTAATTTCATTTCCATTTACGATTAGCTTGCCGTTAATTACTTCAACGTCTCCGTCAAACTTTCCGTGTACCGAATCGTATTTTAACATATACGCCAAATATTCTACGCTTAATAAGTCATTAATGGCAACTACCTGAACGTTTTTTCTTTTTATCGAAGACCTAAATGCTAATCTTCCAATTCTTCCAAATCCGTTAATCCCAATTTTTATCATTGTTATGTTATTATTTTATATAGTTATTATATCAGAAATTTTTATTAGTTCGTGATTAATTTTATGCACTTTAGAAATTGCTTTTTTTATATTTATATCTATTATTTTATTATCATTAATACCTACCATTAAATTTGTTTTACCTTCTATTAATAATTCTACAGATTTTACGCCTAATTTACTCGCTAAAACTCTATCGAAGCAAGATGGAGAGCCGCCTCTTTGCATGTGTCCAATAACCGAAACTCTTACTTCGTAGTCTAGTAGGTTTTCTTCTGCGTATTCAGCCAATTTGTAAACATTTTCACCTGACTTGTCGCCTTCTGCTACGACAACTATGCTTGATGTCTTTCCTCTTTTCCTACTTTTTTCTAAAGAGGCTAACATTCTATCTAATCCTAAATTTTCTTCAGGAATTAATATCTCTTCTGCCCCAGCTCCTACTCCTACGTTTAAAGCAATAAACCCAGAGTCTCTTCCCATTACTTCTACAAAAAATAATCTGTTGTGTGAAGATGCGGTGTCTCTTATTTTATCAATTGCTTCGACAGCGGTGTTTAGAGCCGTGTCGTAACCTATAGTGTTAGATGTTCCGAAGATGTCGTTATCTATAGTTGCAGGTATTCCCATTACTGGAAAGTTATATTCTTCATTAAAAGCAATAGCACCAGCAAAAGAGCCGTTTCCCCCAATTACAACTAATGCATCTGCTTCTCTTTCAATTAAGTTTTGGTATGCTTTTAAGCGTCCTTCTTTAGTTCTAAACTCTTCACACCTAGCGGTTTTTAGGATAGTTCCGCCTTTGTTTATAATGTTGTGTATGTTTCTTGCGGTTAGGTCTGTAAAATCATTTTCTATTAGACCTTTATAACCTCTGTATATTCCGACACAGTTTAAGTTATAATAAGTACAGGCTCTTACTACAGCCCTAATTACTGCGTTCATACCAGGTGCATCTCCGCCCGAAGTCAAGACAGCAATTTTTTTAATTTTTTTCATAATTTTAGGAATATAAAATTACTGTTTTAAACCATATTTAAAATATCGTAATTACGAAAACGTTTTAGGCTATTTGTGGCCGTTTTTAGCATAGATTAATCCCTTTTGCCATTATTAAAAATGAATTTGTAAAAAAAAAGAGTTAATTTTCACACTTTTAAATTTAATACTAAAACATTTAAACACAAATTAATTATGAAATACAAACACATATTTAAGCCGTTAGACTTGGGGTTTACTACGTTAAAGAATAGAATTTTAATGGGTTCTATACACACTGGCTTGGAGGAGAAAAAGAATGGTTTTGAAAAACTTGCAGTATTTTATGCCGAGAGGGCAAAAGGCGGAGTAGGTCTTATAGTTACAGGAGGTATGTCGCCGAATATACAAGGCTGGACTACACCTTTTTCTGCAAGGATGTCATCAAAAAAACACGTTAAAAAGCATCAAAAAATTACCGAAGCAGTCCACAATGAAAGCGGTAAAATATGTATGCAAATATTACATTCCGGGCGCTATGGCTACCACCCTTTTAACGTTGCTCCGACTTCAATTAAAGCTCCTATAAATAAATTTAAACCTTTTGAATTAAAAAATTCCGGTATCAAAAGAACCATTAATGACTTTGTAAATTGTGCAGAACTTTCAAAATTAGCAGGCTACGACGGTATAGAAATAATGGGCTCCGAAGGATATTTGATAAACCAATTTATAGTTGAAAGAACTAATAAAAGAACCGACAGATGGGGCGGAAATTATAATAATAGAATTCGTTTTCCTATTGAATTAGTCAAGAAAATAAAAGCATCTGTCGGAGATGATTTTATAATTATTTATAGGCTTTCGATGTTAGACTTGGTAGAAAAAGGAAGCACCTGGCAAGAAGTTGTACAATTAGGAAAAGAAATTGAAAAAGCAGGTGCAACAATTATTAATACTGGAATAGGCTGGCACGAATCGAGAATACCTACAATTGCAACTTCGGTTCCGAGGGCTGCTTTTACGTGGGTTACAAAAAAAATGAAAGAAGAAATTAAAATTCCCTTGATTACTTCGAACCGAATAAATATGCCCGAAACTGCTGAAAAAATATTAGCAAGCGGCGACGCAGATATGATTTCTATGGCACGTCCTTTTTTGGCGGATTCAGATTGGGTAAACAAAGCGAAAGAAGAAAAAGACGATGAGATAAACACCTGCATCGCCTGTAACCAAGCCTGCCTAGACCACGTATTCAAGCAGAAAGTTGCCACTTGTTTAGTAAACCCTAGAGCTTGTTATGAAACAGAACTAAACTATATTAAAGCTAAAAACATTAAGAAAATAGCCGTTGTAGGCTCCGGTCCAGCCGGATTAACTGCCGCGACAATTGCTGCACAAAGAGGTCATATTGTTACTTTATTTGATAAAGAAAATGAAATCGGAGGCCAACTTAATTTGGCTAAAGAAATACCCGGAAAAGAAGAGTTCAACGAAACAATTCGCTATTATAAAAAGCAAATTCAGCTTCATAATGTAGAACTTAAACTAAATTTTAAGGTTAATATAGAAGATTTAAAAAAATCTGACTTTGATGAAATTATTATTGCTACTGGCATAAAACCTCGCGAGATAGACATAGATGGTGCTAACAATAAAAAAGTGTTGAGTTATATAGACGTTTTAAAACACAAAAAAAATGTTGGGAAGATAGTTGCGGTTATAGGTGCTGGCGGTATTGGGTTTGATGTATCAGAATATCTATCTCATCAAGGAGAAAGTGCTTCGATAAATATTGACTCTTGGTTAGAAGAATGGGGAATAGACAAGTCTTTAAATTCGCGAAGCGGAATTATGAAACACAAAGAAATTACTTCGCCGAGAGAAATATATATGTTTAAAAGAAGCAAAGGAAAATTCGGAAATACTTTAGGAAAAACTACTGGATGGATACATAAATCTGTTTTAAAAAAGAAAAAAGTTCAGTTTGTTGGAGATGTTGAATATATTAAAATTGACGATAGCGGTTTGCATTATATAAAAGACAAAAAGCATAAAGTTTTAGAAATAGACAATATTGTGATTTGTGCTGGGCAAGAGCCTTATAAAGAATTGTACAAACCATTAATTGAAGCTGGCAAAAAAGTTAGTATTATTGGAGGAGCAGATTATTCTTCGGAATTAGATGCACAAAGAGCCATTAGTCAAGGTGCAAAAGTTGCTGCTAATTTGTAATGCAGAAAGTAGTATATATTTGTAAAAAATTAAACGCATAATAAAAAATAGACGTAAAACCAAAAGATGTAACAGTTCGCGAGTTAGTTAAGGGCTATCAAAACAAGAAAGAAGAAGGAGTAATCGGTTATGGTGGAAAGCTGGACATACGACCGCCGTATCAGAGAGAATTTGTTTATGAAGAAAAAGAAGAAATTGCGGTTATAAACTCTCTGCAAAATGAATTTCCGCTAAACGTAATGTACTGGGCAGTTCGCGATGACGGAAAATTTGAAATTATAGACGGGCAACAAAGGACTATTTCTATATGCCGTTACGTTAACGGAAGTTTTTCGGTAAAAGACATATACTTTTATAACCTGACAAAAAGTGAGCAAAGTCAAATTTTGAATTATAAATTAATGATTTATCAATGTTCTGGAACAGATAAAGAGCGGTTAGAATGGTTTGAGACTATTAATATTGCTGGTAAGCCTTTGACAAAGCAAGAATTGAGAAACGCTATTTATTCTGGTTCGTGGCTTACTGACGCTAAAAGGTATTTTTCTAAAAGTAGCAGACCAAAAACTGGCGATAAATATCTAAAAGGCAAATGGAATAGGCAAGAATTTTTGGAAACTGCAATAAACTGGATTTCAGATGGGAATATTGAAAAATATATGGCTAAAAACCAACACAAAACAGATGCAAAAGAGTTGTGGCTTCATTTTGAAAATGTTATAAATTGGGTAAAAGCAACTTTTACAAATTACCGCAAAGAAATGAAAGGTATAGACTGGGGAACGCTTTACAGAGATTATAAAGACGAGAGTTACGACAGCAAAGAATTAGAAAAACAAATTGCAAAGCTAATGGAAGATGAAGATGTTGAAAACAAAAAAGGAATTTATCAATACGTTTTGACGCGTGAAGAAAGGCATCTAAACATAAGAGCATTTAGCGAAAAGCAAAAACGAGAGGCTTATGAAAGGCAAAAAGGAATTTGTAAAATTTGCAAAGAGAAGTTTGAAATGGAAGAGATGGAAGCTGACCATATAGATCCTTGGCATTCTGGCGGAAAAACAATTGCAGAAAATTGTCAAATGCTATGTAAAAAAGACAACAGAAGAAAAGGCGGAAAGTAGAATTAGTACAATTATATAAAAATAATGACAAAAAACTCGCAAAACAAAAACCTCCACAAAGCAAAAAACGCCAAGAAAGATGAGTTCTATACACAACTTAGGGATATTGAACACGAATTAGAACATTACGAAAATCATTTTAAGGGCAAAGTAATATACTGCAATTGCGACGACCCAAGAGTTAGCAAGTTTTTTCATTATTTTTCGTATAAATTTGAGGCTTTAGGGCTTAAAAAGCTAATAGCAACTTGCTATAAAAATCAAGAAATAGACCTTTTTAGCAAACACGACACCGAACGAGCAATTTATTTAGAATACAACGGCGACCAAAATGACAACCGAGTTCCAGATACAGAAGAAATAGAAGTTAAACAGCTAAAAGGCGACGGCGATTTTAGAAGCCGCGAATGTATTGAACTTTTAAAACAAGCGGATATAGTTGTAACAAATCCGCCGTTTTCACTTTTTAGGCAATATGTGTCGCAGCTTATTGAGTATGATAAGAAGTTTGTGATAATAGGAAGTTTAAATGCGATTACTTATAAGGAAATATTCAAATTCATTAAACAGAATAAATTATGGTTAGGATATGGTTTTAGTAGGGGTAATGCTTTTTTTAAAACGCCATACCCCAATGAATTTGCCAAAGGTGTTTATAATGAAGAAACTGATTTAGTAAAATTTAGAAATGTAACTTGGTTTACAAATCTAGAAATAGATAAACGCAACGAAGAGCTGATACTTTGGAAAGATTACACTCTTGAGGGATATCCTACTTATGACAATTACGATGCAATAGAAGTAAGCCGAACTGCACATATACCTCGTAATTATAGCGGAGCCATGGGGGTTCCGATTACTTTTTTAGATAAGTTTAATCCGAAGCAGTTTGAGATTATAAAATTTAGAAAAGGAAACGATGAGAAAGATTTATCAATAAATGGGAAATGCCCTTATTTTAGGATTTTAATTAAAAACAAAAAGTTATGAAATATGAATAGAGATTTATATAATAAACCTTTTGACATATCTACAAAAGCTAAACTTGATATTTTTCATGATTATCTTAAAGAATGGTTACCTGTATTTTTAGATAAAAAAGCAAGTTGATTGTTTCTGAAACTCTTAATTTTTTTTAAAACTCAACTGCTTATGAGTAACTTGTAATCCAACATATAATGTTACCTTTGTATTTATAATTTTAATAATTTACCTAAAAAAAGCACAAAAAATTTAGCACTGCAAATGTTGGTAGTACTTTGTTAATCAATTATTTTAAAAAAATAAATTTAATTACCTATATAAAATTTAGAACATGAAGAAAATTATAATCCTTTTCATTCTTTTACCATTGCTATGCTTTGCTCAAGAAAAATCACTGCTCTCTAGAAGGTTTCACACCGCTTTTGATGTAATCAAAAATTTAGTAAAATCTACCCCTTCTGATTTTACTTATATGGGTAAAAGTATTACCCAAGACTGGAAAAAAACAGCCTTATATACTGGTATTGTAGCCAGTTTGGTTTTATTAGATAAGCCTATAACTACCTTTTATCAATCCGAGATAGAAACAAGAATTCAATATAGCTTACCCAAAATTACTTTAGGTATTTTTAAGAACTCTTCTGTAGTTTGGTTAGGGGGTAATAATGCTTATATGACTTATACTACAGGGGCAATTTATTTTGGTTCTTTGATAACAGGCTACGAAAAAGGGCAGTATGTAGCCGTTAATGCTTTTAAGTCTGTAGTATATTCAACATTGATTACACAATTAATTTTAAAAACGGCTTTTGGAAGAACAAGACCCTATCCGAATTTAAAAAATCCAAACCTTAATACCAAACTCGATTTCACTGACGACCCCTTTGATTTTTTTAATAGTCGAGGAGGGGTTTATGTTCAATCATCCGAAAGAGGATCGGCGATGCCTTCTTTACATGCAACAGCTTTTTTTGCGATGGCTAAAGTTTTTCAGATGGAATTTGATAACTATTGGATTCCTTATGGTTTTATGGCAGCTGTTTTTATGGCTGATATTAAATCTCACAGGCACTGGGTTTCCGACATGGTTGCAGGAGGAATTATAGGAACTATTATTGGAAGGTCTGTAGTTAGAAGTAGCTGGAAAGCTAGAGGTTTGTTAGCAAACAAAGAAAAAGCATTTAATATAGAACTTAACCCAGTGTTATCAGCTCGTTTTACAGGAGTAAATTTAAGTGTTAAGTTTTAAAATTTGCTAGATTAGATTTTAAAATTAAGCGAGTACTTTTAAAACTTTTAGACTTTCTGTTTTTTCAAACTAGCGATTTCGTCACGTAGCTTGGCTGCAACAATAAAGTTTAAACTTTTTGAAGCAATTTCCATTTCTTTTCTTTTTTGCCTAATAAGTTTCTCAATTTCTTTTTTTGTTAAATACTGTGGTTCTTTTTCTGCTACTACTTGGTTAGCATTGTCGTAATAAAAACTAGAAATAGAGCTTTTAGATAATGGATTTTCTAGGTTTTTTGTAATTTGTTTCGGAGTAATATTGTTTTTTAAGTTGTAAGCAATTTGAATTTCTCTTCTTCTTTCGGTTTCGTCTATAGTTTTTTGCATACTATCGGTAGTTTTGTCGGCATACATAATTGCTAATCCATTTATGTTTCTTGCAGCCCTTCCAACAGTTTGAATCAATGACCTATGAGAACGCAAAAACCCTTCTTTATCGGCGTCTAAAATTGCAACTAACGACACCTCTGGCAAGTCTAAACCTTCACGCAATAAATTTACTCCTATCAAAACATCAAACAGCCCTTTTCTTAAATCTTGCATAATTTCTACACGATCTAAAGTATCTACATCCGAATGAATGTACCTGCAGCGAAGGTCAACTTTAGTTAAGTATTTAGTGAGTTCTTCTGCCATTCTTTTAGTTAAAGTCGTTACCAAAATACGCTCGTTTTTTTCAACTCTTAATTGTATTTCTTCAATAAGGTCATCAATTTGATTTAAACTTGGTCTTACTTCAATTGATGGGTCTAACAGTCCGGTCGGTCGTATTATTTGTTCTATAAAAACCCCCTCTGTTTTTCTTAATTCATAATCAGATGGGGTTGCAGAAACAAATATTGTTTGATTTTGAATAGCTTCAAATTCATCGAATTTTAAAGGACGATTATCCATAGCAGAGGGTAAACGAAATCCGTGTTCTATTAGATTTTCTTTTCTTTTTCTATCTCCGCCATACATTGCGTGTGTTTGAGGAATAGTAACGTGGCTTTCGTCTATAATCATTAAATAATCATCTGGAAAATAATCTAACAAACAAAAACATCTAGACCCTGGCGCACGACCATCTATATAGCGAGAGTAATTTTCAATACCAGAGCAATATCCTAATTCTTTTATCATTTCTAAATCGAACTCTGTTCTTTCTTTAAGTCTTTTAGCTTCTAAATTTTTACTATTAGATTCAAAATACTCTACCTGTTTTACCAAATCATCTTGAATTTCACTGATAGTATTTTGTAGAACATCCGGAGAGGTTACAAATAAATTTGCAGGATATATTTTAAGCTCGTTTAACCTTTCTAACACCTTGTTATTTTCTAAATTAAAAACTTCTATTTCATCAATTTCGTACCCAAAAAAGTGAACCCTATAACCGCAATTTCCATAAGACGGATAAATTGTTACTACATCGCCTTTAACTTTAAAAGTTCCGCTTTTTAGCTCATATCCTGCTCTTGAATATAAGCTTTGGACTAATTGATGTAAAAATTTTGTTATAGGTGTTTTTTGGTTCTTTTTAATATAAATCACATTTTTTTTCAACTCCGAAGGATTTCCGACTCCGTATAAGCACGAAACAGAAGCTACTACTAAAACATCACGTCTGCCTAAAAGCAAAGAAGAGGTTGTGCTTAAACGCAAACGCTCGATGTCGTCATTTATAGAAAGGTCTTTTTCTATATAAGTCCCTGTAACTGGCATATAAGCTTCAGGCTGGTAATAATCATAATACGAAACAAAATACTCTACTAAATTTTTTGAAAAAAACTGCTTAAATTCTGAATATAATTGAGCTGCCAAGGTTTTATTATGTGCTAAAACTAATGTCGGTCTTTGGACTTCTTGGATGATATTTGCAACCGTAAAAGTTTTTCCAGAGCCAGTAACTCCGAGCAGAGTTTGGTATTTTTCTCCACTAACAACCCCTTTTGATAGCTGTTCTATGGCTTTTGGTTGATCTCCCGTAGGAGAAAAGTCTGACACTAACTCAAATTTCATAATATAAAAATGAAGGCATTTTGATAAAACTAAATTTACTTTCTTTTAAAACAGTTACCTGTTGTGTATTTGGAGCAAAGTTTTAAAAACATTGATATTCAATTTATATAAAAATGATTTTTAAATGCACAATGGGGTTATTTAGAATTTTAATCCGGCACCGTAAAAATCAGCACTTCGCCAAAAGGACCTTCGCCGTCGGTAGTATTCAAAAATCGGGCTTTCAGATACACTTTGTTTCCGATGTCTTCGGGTGCAAAACGAGTCTTAAAAACACTACTGCCGTGGGTTTCCTTCCATCTAAAATCTGCTTCTGTTGGTTCGGGCATTTCTGCTTTTTGGATATAGCTAAATAATTGAATTTTTTTTCGCTCTCTGCCGTTCAAAACCGTACCATGATTGAACTCCGGGCGTTTGCGAAATGAAGCTTCTAACTCTAACGTCGCATAATCTTGGCTGTTTACCGAAAGCGAAACAGTGGCGGTTGGAAGTCCAATTTTTTGCGAAGTTTTATCAATATGAATATCCAAAACGATAAAATCATCGTCCAACAAAAGCCCTGCATAAGCTATTTTTAGGTATTGCTGCATACTTCGGATTGCAGAATTTACCTCTTTTGCCAAAGCTTGAAATTCTTGCGTACTTTTTTTGGTTCGGTTCAATTTATCTAAATGAATCGGATACAAAATCGCCCATCGACTTTGCAATTCCTTTAAATTATCTAACTCGCCGGGACGCAATACTAATCTATCGGCATTCTTTTTTAAATAGTCTACGGAACGATTTAATATATCGTTTAACTCTGCGTAATTGTACATTTTTGACATCTTAATTGTTTTTAATTATTAATTTATAATTCTACTTTTCTGTAAACTTTTCCGCCTTGGCTGTAAACTTTGTAGCCTTTGCTGTAAACTTTGTAGCCTTGGCTGTAAACTTTGTAGCCTTGGCTGTAAACTTTGTAGCCTTGGCTGTGAACTTTGTAGCCTTGGCTGTAAACTTTGTAGCCTTGGCTGTGAACTTTGTAGCCTTGGCTGTGAACTTTCTTTCTATGGCGGAAGTCCTTGTTTTATATCGGTAAATTATATTTAAAGTAAACTTCGGTAAAATCGGCGGTAAAGATATTAAAAAATAATTATTAAAAACTTTTATTTAGAAATCATTTTTATATAAACGGAATATCAATATTTTTAAATTCACAATGGGTAAACAGCTATACTTTTTGGCAGTGTTAATTATTTTCGTTCCAAATTCTCCACGAATCTTCAGCTTGAAGCTCAAGCATCTGATAACCATTCTTAATTATAGCTCCTCTTTCTTTCCCTTTTTTAAGAAATAAAGTCTCGTTTGGGTTATAAATTAAATCGTACAGTATATGTTTATTTGACAAAAAATCATAAGGAATATTTGGGCTTCTATTTACTTCTGGAAATGTGCCTAAAGGAGTACAATTTATAATAATATTGTAAGTATTAATAATTTCTCTTGATAAATTTTCATAAGTAATTTCTGCTTCAGTTTTTGCTTTTCTAGATACAAGTTTATGCTCAATATTGATAGTTTTTAATACATAAGATATTGCTTTAGCGGCACCGCCTGTACCTAAAATTAACGCTTTTTTGTGATGTTCTAATAATATAGGAATTATAGATTTTCTAAAACCTACAGCATCTGTATTATATCCTTTTAACTTGCCGTTATTTGTAATTTTAATGGTATTTACTGCGCCTATTTCTTTTGCTACATCGTCTATTTCATCCAAATAATCGATTATTTTTTCTTTATAAGGAATAGTAACATTAATGCCTCGTAGGTTGTTTGTGTTATTTAATAATATTGGAAAATCTTCAATTCTTTGAATATCAAAATTAAGATATTTGTTAGAGTTCAAATTTGGAGATGCGAATTTTTTAGAAAAATATTTTTTAGAAAAAGAATAAGATATGTCTTTACCTAAAAGTCCAAATATTTTATTTAACCCTTTTTTCATAATAATCTATTGCTAAAACTAATGCTATACCAATAACTATATAAAAAAGTGCAATCCAGTTTTGGGTATTTGAAATATCAGGCACAAAATTTTCGTAGTCTTCAATAATCTTCTTATTGTTTTTGCTTAATAAAAAAACTCCGTCTTTTTTTAAATATAAGGTTTTTTTCCAAGGCCATACGATCCAAAGAGAACCAGTTATAAATCCTATAATTATTGCTTTTACTATTTTGTTCCAGCGTTTTAATACATAACCTAAAACATAAGAAATAGAGACAAGTCCGAAAGTAGATCCTAATGTAAAAACGATAATTATTTTTAAGTACCTTATCTTAACTGGATCTGAAAGCACATCAAAATTACCTACAAACAGATTAGCAATTATATAAAAAAGCTCGTTTACAGAATCTACTAAAAGCAAGACATAGTTTCCCATTAAAATTAGAATAAAAGATCCAGAAAGCCCTGGTAAAGTCATCCCCGAAACTCCGATGATTCCGCATATAAAAACAAACCAAAGATTGTCGTTTTCTGTCGCCGGTGTTAAAAAACTAATTCCTAAACCTAAAACTAACCCAACTAACAAACAGAAGGCAAATTTATAATTCCAAGTGCCAAAATATTTAGATATATAAAAAATAGAACCTATAATCATTCCGAAAAACCAGCTCCAAACATAGAGTTCATAATTAGCTAAAAAATAGTCTAAAATTAACGAAGTGCTAAAAAAACTAAACACGCTTCCGCTCATTATTAGAAGGAGAAACTGACCGTTTATATATTCATAAAAACTTTTAAAACCTCTATTAATTAATAATTTAAGTGCAGTTAAGTTAATTTTTTTTAAAGAATAAATTAGCTCTTCATAAAAACCAAGCACGAAAGAAACAGTTCCGCCAGAAACACCAGGTATCTTATTAGCAGACCCCATTGCTAATCCTTTTAGAAACACGTAAATTTTTTCTAGAGTGGTATTTTTTTTTTGCATTATTTCTTATTTGTCGCTAATTTTTCTATTGCAAAAATAAAAGCAAATCCTATGACAGATAAAAAAATTGAGGCAGCTAATTTTGAATCTCCATCGTAAGAAGAGGGCAGTATGCTTTGCTGAATTAAAGGCTCTTTTATACCGTGAGAATTTATTTTCCAATCTATAGTTTCTTTCCATGGCCAAATTTTATTTAAAGAACCTACAATAAACCCAATAAGTGTAAATAGCGTAAAGTTTTTATAATTTAAAAATAGCCATTTCAAAACTCTAGAAAAACTCAATAATCCGACTATTGCACCGAGACCAAAAACCGATAAAATTTTAATATCTAAATTGTTAATTGCTTCTAAAACAGGCTTATAGGCATTGAATAATACCAAAATAAAAGCGCCCGAAATACCTGGTAAAATCATTGCACAAATTGCTATTAAACCAACTATAAAAAAATAAACCAAAGAGCCATTTTCAAAATTTAACGGACTTAAAATTGTGGTTTTATAAGCTAAAAAAGCACTTAAAACAGCTACTATAAAGTAAATAAAACTCCATTTTGAAATTTCTTTAGAAATATAAATTACACTTGCTAATACCAAGCCAAAAAAGAAAGACCAAACTAAAATGGGTTCTTTATCTAAAAAGTGTTTCAAGGCTTTTGCCAATGTAATAATACTAATAAAGATGCCTATAAATAAAGCGGTTAAAAAATTGCCATTTACTTTATTCCACATAGACTTTATGCCACCTTTCTTAAAGTCTTTAAACAATTCCAAATTAAAGTTGCTTATAGAAGTTAGCAATTCTTGGTAAATTCCAGATATAAAAGCTATAGTGCCACCAGACACACCAGGTACAACATCCGCGGCACCCATAGCCATTCCTTTTAAACCTATAATTAAATAATCTTTAGCTTTTCTTTTCATCGTTTAAGCTTAGTCTTTTTTTTAAGCTAATTAAAATAGCTTGAACTTTTTTATCATTATAAACACTTGGATATAGCTTTTTAAAAATTGAAATGTATCTATAATTTATTTCTACAGCCCTTGCTAAATGATAAAAACCGAGTTTTTTACTATTCAGCAATAAAAACAAACCAGCTAACCTGTATTCTATTTCAGCAAAATCTTTATATCTTTTTTTAGCTTTAATCAAAAATTTGATAGATTGATTAATATCTCCTAAAAAGTAAAGCAAATCAGACAAGCTAATATATGTTTCTATTGAATTGTTATCAAGCGTTAAGCATTTTTTTAACCCAAATACTGCTTCTTGATACAAGTTAAGACTAAAGCTAACTTCAGAATATAACTTCCAATACGAAAATTTATCTTCCGTCATTTTTACAGCTTTAGATATGCAATCTAAAGATTTTTTATAATTTTTAATTTTAAAGTATAGCCTTGCTAACAATCCCCAACCTTTATCTGATAACGGATCTTCGTGTATAGCTTTTTTATAGTAACTAATAGCTTTCTTAAAATTACCTAATTTTTCATTACATTTTCCTATTCTAAAAAAAACATAAGCGGAAGGGTCATCTAATTTTAGCGTTATTAAATAATTGTTTAATGCCTCTTTATGTTTACCTAATTTTTCTAAAGTCTTTGCTTTTTCTAGGTAACCGCCGATAAAATCCTCATCGATTAACAGTGCGTAGTCAAAGGATGTTAAAGCCTCGTCATATTGCTCTAAAGTAAATTGTTGCTTACCTAATTGATGCCACGAAATTTCGCAATACGGATTAATGTTTACTCGAGATTTTAAAAATGAAATAGCTTCTTTATGTTTCTTTTCGGAGTCAAAACAATAAGCAATATTGTATAGTGCCGAATAATCTTTCTCGTCAAATTCTATACACTTTATAAAGTTATAACGAGCATTTTTATAATCATTTAAGTATAAATATTCCATTCCAAGTAACGCCCAAATTTCTGTTTTTTCGGAAGTGAAATTTAATGCTTTTTTAAAGTAAGCGATGGCTCTATATGGGTTTCCTTTTTTAGAACAAATAGACGCTTTTTGAATAAAAACTTCTTCGTTATTAGGACTTAGTTTTTCTATTTTTTTTAGTAAAGCAGATGCTTTATCTAATTTATTTTCAAACACATATAGTTCAACTTTAAATAATTTTAAGTCTATAGAATCGGGATGCTGCTCAAGACCTAATTCTACTGCTTTTTTAGCTAAAGTGTGTTTGCCTATTTCTAAATAATGAATGATAATTTCTTCAAAATCTGCTAAATCAAAAAAGTAAACACTATTTGTTTTTAGCATAGATTCAAATTTTAGTAGTGGCATAGGTGTTAGATATAATTTTTACAAATTTAGAAATAATATAGTTAAGGCCGTTGCATAATTATCTCATTTTTCTTTTCTGATTTTGAATAATTTAATTTTTCTGATTTTGCTTTGCAACGTGGCTTATAATGTTTGTTAGGTCAGTAGTAATTTTTGTTTAATTATTAGCAATAATTAAAAATACAAAAACACCTAAACTTCTTTGTTTATAAAGGAATTAGGCATTTTTGTCGTTAAAATGCGATAGAATGTTTTTTAAATTAGCTCTGCACAAAAAATATATATTACGGAGGAAATTATTCTTCAACCACTTTTCGAAAATTAATTATGTTCTGATGATGATGATTGATTTTATATGCGTAAGGATAGCCAAATGGATAAAGTGGTTTGTTATTCTGAAGCAATGCAATAGTGCCGACAAATTCAAACCCAATTTCTTGCATTAATCTAACAATATTACCTTGCACACAGACCTCTTTTTTGCTTACCGTAAAATCACTGATAACAATTGAACAATATTTTTTATTACTTAATGCGTTAAAACATTTAGACATTATTAACTGAAAAGATTGAATAAAGTCCTCGTAGGATTCTTTATTGCCCAAGTCATTTGGCAAATCAGAGTAATAATCAATTCCGATTCTCGAACCATTTCTATAGCCTTTTTTGTTTTCTTTTCTAATTCCAGCACCTTTGTTTTTTAATATGTTATGATAAGGTGGAGAAGTAACAATGTAGTCAATATTATTTAGGTTGTTCAAGACATCATTTGAATCCCCTAAAAAGTATTCAAAATCCCTAAACTCAATAATCTCTTTTTTTAAAAGTCTATTAATAGCTAAATTTCTATATTCAGTATTAAGATCTATTCCAATACCATACCTACCTAATAGAGTAGAAGCAAGTAAAGTCGTACCACTACCGCAAAATGGATCTAGAACTTGCATCTCTTTTTTGGTAAACATCCTAATTAACTTTTGAATGTCTTTAATTAAAAATGGAGCTGGATGATCATAAGCGTCTTTATCATCCGAACACTTTTCACTAATCCAAAAACTAGTAGTAAGTTTTAACCATTCTTTGCCAGTTAAATCATTTAATTTATTTCTTTTATCGTATTTACCTTTATTTTCTTTCTTTACTCCCATTAATTAAGGTCTTTGGTAAATAAATTAATAATTTCCATACTCGCTTTTGATTGAAGTATTTTATCTACATCGCTATACAAAATATATTTCCAATTATGATTTTTAAAACTCTCTTTAAATAGTGGATCGGAAATTCTGTTTAATTCGTTTTCTCTATAGTCTGGAATAATCATTATTTTTAAAACTTCATTAGGCAAATTAGAACCACGTTGGATTCCAGAAGCGAAGTTTGTAGAATTTTCAACTTCTAATACAGCTTTAAATTCATTCGAATGAAGCCAAATCAAATCAATCATTTCTATTCTTTTCCTTGCTGTAGAATTTTTGACGAAATCTTTTAATGAAGTATATTCGCAAAAATCAGATAGTTTCTTATTTTTTATTGGTTCGGATTGTTCTCTTTTTCCAACAAAACTTTTAAAGTTTAATTTTTTTCCAACTCTAATAAGTTTGTGAATTATTTCTGTGTGTTTGGTAAATTCATTCTCAACTTCCAAAGCTTTATATAACCATCTTCCACTAGACTTAGTAGCATATTTTTGAAGCACGCTTGTAATAGATTTAAGGTCTGGAGTCAAACCATTTGGGTATTTTTTATAAACAACAGCCAAAGCATCGTCTAAAGTAACACTTGTTTTCCTTCTCAACAAAGAAATAATACTTTCTTTTACACGTTCTGTTAATTGTCTATCAGGATATTTAATGTGTTCGGAAGGATTAACAAACCACCAAAATTTCCCTGCCTTGTTAGTACCATTTTCAGTCAACTCGAATATTTTTCCTATGTTCTTATCTAAAATTTGTTTGACATTTTCGTCAAAATCTTCCAAATCAAAACCTGCACTTGATATTTCAGCAAGTAAACCATTAAATAAGAATAAAAAAGGAGTAGGTTCATTTCTTAAAGCTAGTATTTCTACAGCTTTACTTATAACAAAATATTCAAATTCACCTTTTTCTGTATTTAATTTTACCTTTGGTGATTTAATACATCTAATGTAAAAATCTGTACCAGAAGTTCCATAAGGATTAGCAACATTTGCCTCTCCTGTTCTTCTGTTCTGTTGATGAATTACCTTCTCAATTTTGAAACCTGCTAATGAAATTGATTTTAAAAACGCATTCCAAATAGGAATTTCTTTGTTATGAAAAGTAAAAACTATTTTCCCACTATCTTTTAAGACTGTACGAAGATTTTTTAACGCATTAGTAAATCTTTGTTGATATAAACTGATATCAATAATGCCGTTTTTGATGGTAATTTCCGCATTGTAATTAGGAGTGTATTTTGAATCAATATTTTTAAGCCAATTCAACCAAATAGAAGATAAGTCTAAATATTGAACTAATCCACCATACGGAGGATCTGTCATTATGAAATCTATTGATTTTTTGGGGATGTAATCTGTTATTGTATTAATATCAACAACTCCATATTTTAAATCAAATCCACTTAATTTATCTTTATTTTTTAGACTTTCACTAACTTTTAAAGTTTTAGGAATTTTACCTAAATATTCTTCTACATCTTTTAAGCAACTTTCAACCGATTGTTTCCCAAAACAGCTTCCTTCAAAAACAAATAAAGGATTCATTTCCATTTTTCTACTTGCACATATATAAGCAGATCGCCCCCAACTTGTTGAAAAAGGACGATTTGCACTTTCTCTTCTTGGAACGCTCATTTTTGTTGTTAAATGAAGTGTTTGAATAAATGCAAAAAGTAATTGAATTTGAAGGTTTTTATCTTTGTTTTTTTTAATTAAATCAAATATTTTAGAAAGAACATATAAACTTCTTTTTGTCCATAAGTTTGAAAAATTGTTACCACCTACACAGTTTATAAAATTCGCATTAAACGATGGTGAATTAATAAATGGCTCATCAGGAAACCAGTTTTTAATTTTTATCTTTGATTGTATTTCAACTAATTCTTGATCCTCTTTGTTTGGTTTGGCAACATATCTAAATTTTCGTTGTATAAACTTTCCTTTTGTTTCTTTGTTAATTTCAAAATCAGTAAAATTTATTCCTAATTCATATAAATTATCATTCTCCCATTTAAAACTTTGCACAATAGCTTTCTCGTTAGACTTTCTCGAATTAGTAGAATAGAACTTTAAAAAAACTTCGTCTTTCTTAACTTCAGTTATTATTTCATTAACAGCTTTTTTAAATTTATTTAGATTAAAGTTTGAAGAAAAAACTTCAACGATAAATGAAGTTAGAGGGTTTAAGTCAAATGCAATAGCCCTTCTGTTTACTTTAACTGCCTCAAAACTACTTATTGCACTTCCAGAAAAAGGATCTAAAAAAACTCCATTTTCAGGCGTGTAATTCTCAATATATTTTCTCCAAATGTTATGAGGCTTCTTTCCCCAATATTTCATTGCTGTATATATTGGAGGTCGCGTGTTTTCTACTAACGCAAAATTTATATCAATACGATTGCGGTCTATAGTACATTTTTCTTTACTTCTCAATTTTTGATTATTCTGAAATTAAAATTTTCAAAACATCAAATATATGAATTATTTATTTAAACTCAAAAAAACTTATTAATGGACAGATTCAACTAACATAAGCAATTTTTTACTTTGCAAAAGTCTTAATATTAAAACCAATATTATTTAAAAAAAAGTACAACGGATTAATTTATTAATTTTGCGTATAACTAATTTTTCATTAGTTTTGGTTTTCAAATAATTATTGCAAATAAACTTTCATCGAACTTTAATGAATAAGAAAAACTTACTTAACTCAAAAGAAATAGAAATAATTTTGCACCGATTAGCCTGTCAATTAATCGAAAACCACAATAATTTTTCTAACACGGTATTAATAGGACTACAGCCCCGAGGAGTTTATTTAACTAAAAGATTAGCCGATTTTTTAACAGAAAAATACCATATAAAAAACTTACAACTTGGGTTTTTAGATATTACTTTTTATAGAGATGATTTTAGAAGAAGAGACAAGCCTTTAGTGGCAACGTCAACTAAAATAGACTTTTTGGTTGAAGACAAAAAAGTAGTAATAATTGACGATGTCTTATATTCGGGCAGAAGTGTTAATGCAGCTCTTGTGGCGATGCAATCTTACGGAAGACCAAAAAGTGTAGAACTATTAGTTTTAATAGATAGGCGTTTTAGCAGACATTTGCCCATTCAACCTGACTATAAAGGAAGGCAAGTAGATGCTATAAACGAAGAAAAAGTTTTAGTTACGTGGAAAGAAACTAGCAGTAAAGATGCGGTTTATATAGAACCTAAATAAATTATGTCAAAATTAAGTGTTAGCCATTTATTAGGAATAAAATATCTAAAATTAAACGATATTCAGCTGATTTTAAAAACGGCAGCTGATTTTAAAAAAGTAATAAACAGACCAATTAGAAAAGTTCCTTCTTTAAGAGATTTTACAATTGCTAACCTGTTTTTTGAAAAAAGCACAAGAACAAAATTAAGTTTTGAATTAGCAGAGAAAAGACTTTCGGCGGATGTTATAAATTTCTCGGCGAGCCAGTCCTCTTTAAAAAAAGGAGAAACATTATTAGACACTGTAAAAAATATTTTGGCGATGAAAATAGACATCCTTGTACTTCGCCATTCAAATGTAGGTGCTGGTGTTTTTTTATCAAAACACATAAATTCTAAAATAATAAACGCTGGCGATGGTATCCACGAACACCCAACCCAAGCCTTATTAGACTCGTATTCTATAGAAGAAAAATTAGGAAAAGTTAAAGGAACTAAAGTTACAATTATCGGTGATATTTTGCACTCTAGAGTTGCACTTTCTAACATCTTTGCGCTACAACTACAAGGTGCAAAAATAAAAGTATGCGGACCAACAACTTTAATCCCAAAATACATAACAAGTTTAGGAGTAGAAGTAGAAACTAACTTAAAAAAGGCATTAGAATGGTGTGATGTTGCTAATGTTTTAAGAGTGCAACAAGAAAGAATGAACATTAAATACTTTCCTTCAACAAGAGAATACGCCAAGTTGTATGGTATTAATAAGCAAATATTAAATTATATTGGTAAAAAAATTATTATCATGCATCCTGGACCAATAAATAGAGGAGTTGAAATTACAAGCGATATTGTCGACTCTAAACAGTCAATCATTTTAGACCAAACCGAAAATGGCGTTGCAGTTAGAATGGCAGTAATTTATTTACTAGCTCAACAAATTAAAAGATGACTATAGAAAAAAAAGAACTTTATAAAATAATAACTTTTAATCAAAATTCTTTTTCAGATATTTACAAGGAGTTTTCTCTACAAATACAAGCATTTGCCGAAGACAATATTGTTCTTAAAGCCTATAATGTTAGTGAAATTAATAAAGAAGAAAGTTTATTGCTTATAAATATTGCGAAATTAAAAATCAAAAATTTCAAATCATTCGTATTATTAAGCAATAAAATACTTGTCGATGACTTTCCAGAGTATATTAATATCGTACCGACAATAGAAGAAGCCGAAGATATTATAAACATGGAAGAAATAGAAAGAAATTTAAAAAAGCTAAACTGATGAAACTCTGCTCAAAAACACTTTGCAATTAAATGAGTTTACGACTAACTATTTTAGGATGTCATTCAGCAAATCCTAGGGCAAATGCGTTTCCTACATCTCAATATTTAGAAATGAGAAACCATCATTTTTTAATAGATTGCGGCGAAGGCACACAACAACAAATGAGTAAATATAAAGTTAGTTTTTCTAAAATTAATCGTATTTTTATCTCTCACTTGCACGGAGACCATTTTTTTGGTTTGATAGGTTTGGTTTCTACTTACTGCATTCTTAATAGAAAGAAATCGCTTAATATTTATGGGCCAAAAGGCATAAAAAAACTTATTACACTTCAATTAAAATTATCTGACTCACAAGCTAAGTTTCCTTTAATATTCCACGAATTATCTTCTAACAATAGCGAACTAATTTTCGAAGATGACGAAGTTTTTGTTAAAACAATTCCATTAAAACACAGAATTTACACCAACGGTTTTTTATTTAAAGAAAAAGAAAGACCAAAAAAACTGTTTATGCAAAATATTAGAAAATACGATGAAATTAATCAGTCAAATTATTTTAGCATTAGCTCTGGAAAAGATATAGTTTTAAATTCTGGCGAGATTATACCTAACTACAAATTAACTTTAGAATCGCCCAAGCCCTTGAGCTTCGCTTTTTGTAGCGATACTATTTATAACCCCGACATTATTCCTATAATTAAAAAAGTAGATTTATTATACCACGAATCAACTTTTTTAGAAAGCGAAAAAGAATTAGCAGCAAAAACTAAACATTCAACTGCAAAAGACGCTGCAACTATTGCTTTAAAATCCGATGTGAAAAAATTAATTTTAGGACACTATTCTATTAGATATAAAGATATTCGTTTTTTTAAAAAAGAAGCTGAGAGGATTTTTATAAACACCGAATTAGCAGAGGTTAAAAAAGTTTTTGTCCTATAAATTATGCAATTACCACCTTATAATTACGCTTCCCCAAGTAAAACCGCTTCCGAAAGCAGCCAAAATAACCAGGTCGTTATTTTTGATTTTATTCTTTTCCCAAGCCTCTGTCAAAGCTATTATTATAGAAGCCGCTGTGGTATTTCCGTATTTTGTAATATTATTAAACACTTTGTCGTTCGGAAGTTTAAATTTTTTCTGAATAAATTGTGAAATACGCAAATTTGCTTGATGAGGAATTAGCATATCAATATCGCTCTTTTGCAAATTATTTTCTTCTAAACCTTCTACAATTGCCTCAGAAAAACGAGTTATGGCGTGCTTAAAAACAAATTGCCCATTCATATACGGATAGTAAGAAATGTCATTTTGGTCATTTTGTTTTATAATTTCAGGCACCCAATGTTTAGTAGAAGGAGAAATTAAGGCAAGTTCTTTGGCGTATTTTCCTTCGGAATGTAGATGAGAAGATAAAATACCTCTTCCACTTTCTTCGCATCTTGACAAAACCGCTGCACCTGCCCCGTCTCCAAAAATTACCGTAACATTCCTGCCCCTCGTTGATTTCTCTAATCCGCCAGAATGATTCTCAGAGCCTATAACTAAAATATTTTTATACATACCCGTTTTAATAAATTGGTCTGCAACAGACAGCGAATAAACAAATCCTGAACACTGATTTCTAACATCTAAAGCTCCGATAGTTGGCATGTTCAATAAATCTTGGACTTGCACTCCTCCACCTGGAAAATACATATCCGGACTTAAAGTTGCAAAAATTATAAAATCTATATCTTTATTCGTTAAGCCAGATCTTTTGATAGCTATTTTAGCAGCTTTTACCCCCATTATCGCCGTAGTGTCTTCGGTTTTTGGGTCTATCCAGCGCCTTTCTTTTATCCCTGTTCGTTCTTGAATCCACTCATCCGAGGTGTCCATAAAACTTTTTAAATCATCGTTAGTAACAACGTTTTCCGGGACATAATATCCGAGACCAGTAATTTTTGAGTTATACATAATTTTTTATAATAGTAGCCGACAAATATAACAAAATAAGGGTTTAAGTTTAATATTATTTTACACTGTTGTCCGATAAAACTTAAAATTAGGTAAAAAATGTATTATGATAGCGGTTTAGTATAAATACCAAAAAAGTTGGAGGTTTAAGTTATAGAAATAGGAACTTTAATATAAGGTAAAACCGTTGCGAAACAAAAAGTTAAAAAAAAGATTAATTTTTGATTTATATATTTGTTAATCATAATTTGTATTTTTGGATTATAAAACTACAAAAACATTCTACTTTTGCAGATAGCTTATGCGATTTACGAGCAAGAAAAATCAAGAAGCAATTTTTTTAACAGATTAATGATTTATTAAATTGAAAAAAATAAGCAATATTTAAGAAGTG
Organism: uncultured Polaribacter sp.; assembly: GCA_963422315.1. GTDB lineage: Bacteria > Bacteroidota > Bacteroidia > Flavobacteriales > Flavobacteriaceae > Polaribacter. The sequence goes on along the minus strand of OY729423.1, from coordinate 1,155,981 downwards.
TTAGGAAACCGCAGGTTTACCTAAAAATATTCCTTTGAAAACAAACAAGGGGTATCAATCAAAGAAAAGGAAAGTTAGTTGAAAATTTAAAAAAAAATTAAATTATTGAAGAAATAATAAAAATGAGAGAATTATGCAACGGTCTTAATATATATTTTGGGAGGCATTATTTTTTTATTAAAATACAAGGAAAAACTATCTTAATAAAATGACTCATAAAGCTGGTTTTGTAAATATTATTGGAAATCCGAATGTTGGCAAATCAACTTTTATGAATGCAATTTTGGGCGAAAGGCTATCAATAATAACTTCAAAATCTCAAACTACAAGACATCGGATTTTAGGAATTCTTAATCGAGAAAACTATCAAATTGTATTTTCGGATACTCCTGGTATTATAGAACCAGCTTATAAATTACAAGTTTCGATGATGCATTTCGTCAAATCGGCGTTTGAAGATGCCGATGTGCTAATCTATTTAGTCGAAGTCGGAGAAACTTCTTTAAAAAGCAATTTTTTTTTCGATAAAATTATAAATAGTAAAATACCTGTTATTTTATTGCTTAATAAGATAGACAAGCACAATCAAAAAAACGTAGATGAAAAAACAGAATACTGGAAAGAAAAAGTTCCTAATTCTTTTATCTATGCTATTTCTGCTCTCGAAAAGTTTAATATAGAAGGCGTTTTATATAAAATAATAGAACTACTTCCGGAGAATCCTCCATATTATCCTAAAGACCAGCTAACAGACAAGTCAGAGCGCTTTTTTGTAAACGAAAAAATTCGTGAGAAAATATTAATTCACTACGAAAAAGAAGTCCCTTATTCTGTTGAAGTTGAAACAGAAAGTTTTAAAGAAGAAGAGGAAATAGTACATATTCAATCAGTAATTATAGTAGAAAGAAACAGTCAAAAGGGTATAATAATAGGGCATAAAGGTGCTGCTCTAAAACGCATTGGAACAGAATCTAGAAAAGAGTTAGAGATTTTTTTTCAAAAAAAAGTATTTCTTGAGCTATATGTAAAGGTTAATAAAAATTGGAAAAGCGATAAAAACCAGCTAAAACGATTTGGGTATAATCAAGGTTGAGAAAGTTTTATAACAAATTTTTTATTGATCGCTTTTCGAAGTATTGTTTTCATTTTCAAATCTTCCTAAAACTTTAGAAGTTGCTTCTGCTATCCTTTTTTCGTCGATATTATATTTTGGAAATAAGTTGCTTTTGTCTGGAAACTGCTCAATTTCAATTGTTTTAGTTGGAAAAGCAAAACCTACGCCTAATTCTTTAGCTAACTTAAGGATAGCAATATTTAGCTTATGTTTAGACGATTGTTCTGAGTCCCAAGCTAAACTTTTAAAATACATATTAACCATAATTTGCAATGAAAAATCTCCTAAACCAACAAGCTCCACATTATATGAATCCGAACGTGTTTCTGGATGTGCAGTAATAATTTTTTTTATACCATCGATAAAAGCTTCTATTAATTCTGGCGGAGTATCATATCGCAAACCTAAATTTGTATTATACCTTCTGTATAGGCGTAAACCTTTGTTGTTAATAACAATTTCAGAAAGTTTGCTGTTCGGTATTTGATAAATTGAAGTATCTGCTGCTCTAATTTGTGTAGAACGAAACCCAACTTTTTCAACAGTGCCTACAACTTCCCCTGTTTCTATCCAGTCTTCTATTCTAAAAGGCTTATCAATAAAAATCATTATGGTGCCTATAAGGTTTTTTACTGTGTCTTGAGAGGCTAAAGCAAAAGCTAACCCGCCAATAGTTGCTCCAGCTATTAGTGTTGTAACGTTTACCCCAAATATTATTAATAGTTTAAAAACTCCTAAAGTTATTACAATGCCTCTTAAAAAACTATTTAAAATAGGTACAAGTTGGTCATCTAATTTGTTTTCAGTTTTTTCGGTATATTTAGAATAAGTATGTATTATTACTTGAACTATTTGTAAGAAAATATAAATCCAAAAAACTGTTTTAGCAATTTCTAACAATAAAAACACCCAAGTATTTACGCTTAAATTGAATTGTAGTGCTGGAAAAATCTTTTCAAAAAAGGCAATCATTATTAGTAAGCTAACAGGGTGAGATAGTTTTTTTAAGACTTTATTTATTTCTAAACTGGCATTTTTAGCTATTTTATTTTGTATTTTTTTAAGAATATAATAAGCTATTTTTTTTGAAATCAGGTATATAAAGTAGGTCAATAACAATAAAATTAATAGTCCTACAATTTGCCATAAGCCTATACTTAATATTTTTTTTTGTCCAGTAATGGGGATTAAGCTTTCTATTTTTTGAACATACCAAGGATAAATACTATTGTATAAATTGTCAATTTCTAAAATTGTTTCTTTAGAATAATACCAGTTTTTTTCTATTTTTTCTAAATATATCTTCGGCATTCTTTTGGGAAACAAAACATATCTATAAGTATTTGCGATACTATCTTTATAATTACTATTTGTAGGAATTTTTGACATATCTACAAATAAGCCTCTACCATCTAATACTTGTTTTATTTTTATAGACTTTTTAATTGCCTTTTTTTCCGATAATCCAAAAATAGTTTTTGCGGCTTTTTTAGGTTGATATGAATTAGGTTGTAAGAAATGAAGATGTGAATATATAGTAGATCTAGGGTTGCTCAAGTCTATCAAAACACCTGTTTTAGTTTCTGTTTGCGCAAACGATATAAAAGGAAAACAAGCTAATAGCCATAATTTTTTTATCATTTTTTTTAGAGTTTTATAAGTTAATAGATTTATGTTTTTTTTAATTTCAAAAATGAAATACCGTATTTTAGACCAAGACTTATAAAAGGACTACTCAATTTTCCGCCTTTAGCTTTAACGTATCCCGCCGAAGTTCTCAACCCTAAATTTTTAGATAACTGATAACCTATTCCGGTACTTGGTTTAACGATTAATCCTTGACCAGTACTAATGTTTCCGCCTCCAGCTGCTCCTCCTAAAAACTGAACGAAAACTTCAGTTGTATTGTTGGCAAAGGTATTTGATTTTATCCCCAAACCTACCAAGCCTTCCGCATAAGCACCAGCGTTTCCAAAATTAGCAAAAGAAGTTTTTACATTAGCATAAATGTTTTTATTGAGATAGAGGTTTACCTGTAAAGCTATTTGATGCAAATTTTCTGTTAGATTAACATCTCTTTTAGCGTCAAAATATAGGTCTTGCTCTAAAATAAATTCAAGTCCTTTAAACTTTCCATAAGTAAAAGATATTTTTTCTTCGGTATTAGTTCCGTTTTTTTCTATGTAATATTTTAACCCGGCACCAAAAGTTGAAGTATAAAATGACTTGTTTGGAGTTAGTAAATATCCTTTATTTATAGATATAAATACATCGTTAAAAATTTTTTGTTCTAAAGATAAATCTTGGTAAAACAGCAGTCCGCCTTCGGTATTTACTCCTCCTCCTCCGCCTGCTCCTATGGCTAATTTTGCCAAAATATTTGTCCGCTTTTTATTAATTGATAAATGATAGCCGCCACCTAAAAAAACATCCATATAACCGGCTTTTATGCCGTCAAATGCGCCATCTACTTTTATTAAAGAAAACCAGTTTTTATGAAGGTAATATGAATATTCAAGCCCTAATAATCTTATTGTTTTATTTGTCAAATTAGCTTCTTTTATAACTTTTAAATTATTCCAATGAATAGTTAAAGCGTTTTTTGTTGCTTTTATGTTCCAGTCAGAATTTTTTAAACCTTCTATTTTAAATTGTTTTTCATAAAAATTATAGTCGGTATAGTTATAATCTAAAGGAATTTCTATACCTAGATTAAGTTGGTTACTTTCTATCTTACCGCCGTCAAAAAAGTTAATATAGCTCCAGCCAGAGTTTATAGAGAAGTGTTTAAAATTATACCCTATATTAAAATGTGGCAATATAAACGCACCGCCACCGTCAGGCGCTCCTGCTCCACCACCGCCACCAAAATGAAATCCAGCATCTATATAAAATTGCTCTATTAGCGACTTTTTTATTCCAAAATTTACCCCTAAAGTAAAAAACCCACCCTTATCTCCCGAAACAGCTCCGTAGAGTCCAAGCCCAGAATATATCAAATTGTTTATTTTAAGATTGTAGTGAATACCTGTAAAACCCATGTTTTCAGATTTTTCACCCAAAGAGTTCGAAGGCATATTAATCGATAAAAAATCTAATTTTGAAAAGGCTTTTTGAGTTTTGTTCTTTGGAATATCTCCAATTTGAGAGAAAAAATCTTGCGAATAAATAAATACTAAAAATAAAATTATAATTTTAAGTGTTTTGTAAAATCTAACCATTTTTCTCTCTACAAAAATATGAATCTTAATTGTTGACTAGTAGTTTAATACATCTTTCATCGAAAAAACGCCTTTTTTATTGAGTAACCATTCTGCAGCAACTACCGCTCCTTTAGCAAATCCTTTTCTGTTTTTAGCGGTATGTTTAATTTGTATAGCGTCTATTTCGGAATCGTATAGAATAGTATGTGTGCCAGGAACTTCGTTTATTCTTTTAGAATTTATAGGTATATTCTTTTCAGATGTTGTTTTCTCTAATTCCCAATTCTCTTTGGTAGTGTTTTCTATAATTCCTTCTGCTAAAGTAATTGCGGTACCGCTAGGCTTATCTAATTTTTTTGTGTGGTGAATTTCTTCAATAGAAATATTATATTCTTTATAAAAACTCATTTGTTTTGCCAAATACTGGTTTAACATAAAAAAAATATTTACTCCTATGCTAAAATTAGAAGCGTATAAAAAAGCTCCATTTTTTTGCTTACATAATTCGGTAGCAGCTAAATATTTATCTAACCAGCCAGTGGTTCCAGATACAACAGGGACGTTGTTGTTTATGCAATTAGCAATATTGTCGTAAGCAGAGATAGGTACGCTAAATTCTATTGCAACATCGACTAAAGTTATGTCAATTTCGTCGTCGATGTCTTTTCTAATAATTATTTCGTGCCCTCGAGATATGGCTATTTTCTCAATTTCTTTTCCCATTCTTCCGTAGCCTAATAATGCAATTTTCATTTTTTTTTAAAAGTTATATTTAATTGTTAAACCAGCGGTAGCTCTATTTATATTAAAAGAATTATTTATCAAATTTGGTCTAAAACTCAATTGGTTATCGATGTTAAACTGCAATAAATGAGCGTTTACACTCGCTTCTACAATTTGCAAGACATACAGAATTACAGCTACCAAAAGTGATAAATCTCTGTTTTCTCGTAGCTGCTCTTGTGCAGCTTCTAAAGAAGCTTTAGAAACAGTTTCAGTTCCGTCGTCTAAAGTAAACTCATCTCGAAAACCGCTTAAACGCAGTCGATACGCATTTCTATAGCGTTTAAATTCTCTGTTGTTAGTTAGATAGAAATAAGTTGGTATAGCTAATGCACCCCAAACAATAGGTGCTTTCCAGTATTTTTTATTATAAATTTGACCCATTCCTGGAAAAACTGCGGAATAAAAAGCTGCTTTAGAAGGAGCTAATGGTCTGTAAATACCGCCTTTTTCTTCTTTTAAAATTTCTGGATTTTCTATTAATAATGAGTCGTTTTGAGCTAGAAAATTCGTAGAAAAAGCGATAAAGCAAATAATAAGTATGTTTCTTTTTGAATACAATTATTTAAATAGATTTTTTATGCGGTTAAACTCTTCTTCTGAATTAAAAGGAATTGAAATTTTTCCCTTGCCGTTATTACCAATAGATATGTCTATTTTTTTATTAAAATATTCGCCAAGTTCTTTTTGACTCTCTTTAATATAAGGAGGTATAGGCTTTTTTTTAGGCTTATTATTTCTTTTGCTTTTAAGGTTTTTTACTAAAAGCTCTGTTTGCCTTACCGATAGATTTTCTTTTAAAATTTTTTCATATAAAGCTAACTGCTCTTCTTTCGATTCTATATTGATTATAGTTCTGCCGTGTCCCATAGAAATAAATCCGTCTCTCATTCCGGTTTGTATAATTGGGTCTAATTTCAATAAGCGTAAATAATTAGTAACCGTAGATCGTTTTTTACCAACTCGAGTGCTAAATTCTTCTTGTGTCAGCTGAATTTCATCTATTAAGCGTTGATAAGAAAGAGCAATTTCTATTGGGTCTAAATCTTTGCGCTGTATGTTTTCAACTAATGCCATTTCTAACATTTCTTGGTCTTTTGCAAACCTTATATAAGCAGGGATAGTAGAGTTGCCTATTAATTTTGAGGCTCTAAAACGTCTTTCGCCAGAAACTAACTGAAATTTATTATCTGGTAGTTTTTTTACAGTAATCGGTTGAATTACTCCGAGTTCTTTTATAGAACTGGCAAGCTCTTTTAAAGACTCTAAGTCAAAATAAGTTCTCGGTTGATAAGGATTTGCTTCTATATGTTTCAGTTCAATATCAATAATATTGCCGATAACTCTATCTAAATTTTTATCAAATGCAGAGTTAACGCTATACGAATCTTTTAATAAAACCGATAGACCTCGACCTAAAGATTGTTTTTTCGTTGCTTTTGCCATTTTATGAATTGTTTTTTAATAATTCTTGAGCCAAATTTAAGTAATTTATAGCTCCGTTGCTTGTTGCATCATAATCAATTATGCTTTTTCCAAAACTTGGCGCTTCGCCCAAACGAGTGTTTCTTCTAATTACAGTATCAAATACCATACTCGAAAAATGCTTTCTTACTTCATCAATTACTTGATTAGAAAGGCGTAAGCGAGAGTCATACATAGTTAATAAAAGACCTTCAATGTCTAAATTAGAATTGTGTAAATTTCTTAAACTTTTTATAGTATTTAATAATTTGCCTAAGCCTTCAAGGGCAAAATATTCGCATTGAATAGGTATAATTACAGATTTTGCAGCGACTAAAGCATTTATCGTTATTAAACCTAGCGAAGGAGCGCAGTCTATTAAAATATAGTCGTAATCTTTTATTATTTTTTCTAATGATTTTTTCAACATATATTCTCTTCCTTCTTTGTCTATTAACTCTATTTCAATAGCTACTAAATCTATATTTGCTGGAACAATATCTACGTTGTGGGAAGATGTTTTTAGTAATGAGTTTTTCGCAGGGACTAAATGTTCTAACACTTGATATATAGTATTTTCAACGGTATTAATGTCAATTCCAAAGCTAGATGAAGCGTTTGCTTGAGGGTCTAAATCGATTACTAATACTTTTTTTTCTAAAACTCCTAAGGAGGCAGCAAGGTTTACGCAGGTGGTTGTTTTTCCAACTCCGCCTTTTTGGTTTGCAATTGCAATGACTTTACTCATAAATAAAAACTCAATTTTTACACCGATAAAATTACATTTTTTATATTTATAGATTGCTATAAAAATATTAACAAAAATTAAATTAAAAAAACACGCTTTTAAACTAAATAATATCAATAACGGATTCGGAAGTTTTTTTTCTAACCTTAGCCAAATCTTTGGTAAAATCATCGCTCGCTCTATAGCCTACAGGCATAACTAAAACAGAGGTCAAATTCTGTTTGTGTAAATTTAATACCTCGTCATATTTTTCTGATTCAAAACCTTCCATTGGACACGAGTCTATCTTTTCTAGCGCACAAACAGTAAGTAAATTACCTAATGCAATATAGGCTTGGTTTTTATTCCATATATATAATTCCTCTTGAGTTTTGTTTTTAATTTCGGATATTAAAAATTCTTTGTAAGAATCTAAAGTTTCGCTTGAAATATTTCTAATTTGCGTTACTAAGCTAATATAATTTTTAATATCTCTTGGGATATATTTTCTCGGAACACAAATCACCAAAACATGCGATGCCTCAAATACTTTTATCTGATTCCAAGAATGTTCTACAAGCTTTTTCTGAATTTTTTTATTTTTAATTACAAGCATTTTTATTGGCTGAAGCCCATAAGACGTTGCAGTCAAATTAAATGCTTCTTTTAAAATATTTATTTGTGATTCCGAAAGCTCTTTTTCTACATCAAATTTTTTAATAGCATACCTCCATTTAAGGCTTTGTATAACGTCCACTAATCCTAATTTTAGTTTACAAAAGTAGGCTATAATTACCTTTTAAAAAATTCGCTTATACAAATTCTGTTTTTTTAAGTTAAAGTTTTTTTTAATACACTGTCATAATTGACTGCCCTCTTTGTTTTTTAAACTTTAGGTGTAATGGACAAAAAGTAGGCTGTTTTTAGTTTATTTATTTCAAGTGGACAAAAAGTAGGCTCTATTTTAATTTCAATTTTGTATTTAAAAAACAGTGTTTTTATCTTTGGCTTATCAAGTTAAACAGAAATAGGCTCTTCTGGGGAGCAACCTACTAGGGGTACACTTGATGACCGACGAAAATGTCAATAATAGGAGTTCATTAGAACTCCTTTTTTATTGCTATTTTTAGAGGTCTTTATGCCTTAAAAAACTCATCAATAAATTTGCGTTTTCTTGCTTTTGATAATCCATTATGATTTCTGAGTTTGTTCTTTAGATCTGAAAAATGTCCGTCAATTGCATTAGTGGTATTTGGGATATTTAGTTCGTAATAATCATACCAAGTAAAGAGCCAGTTGAGGTTGGTTTTTAGACTTCTGTAAGCACTTCTTAACCGTTTGTGAGTATAGTGGCTTTTTCCTGTTTTTGGGTTTGTAGTACGCTCATTTATGAATGATTTCCATTTTATGTGCCAAAGTTTTAAGCCACCTTGAAAAGATTCTTTATCTGTCATTTTCATCATAGCCACAAGTTCTTTTAACTCAATAGATGCAGGGAGTTTGGGGTTTTTGGTAATATACCTTCTAATAATTGCTACTTGATGAAATTGACACATTTGAACAGGTGTTTTACCAAATGATTGTAGTAATCCCCTACGACCGTCACAAACAATAGCAAGTACTTTAAATCCTTTAGATTTCAATTCATTTATTCCTTGAACATACAAGGCGTTGATTTCTGTTTTTACATAGTATTTTAATAGATTTTCTTTAGTGTGGGAATCTTTAAAAAGCATCGCCCCAAAGTTTCTTCCCCAATAAGTTGTGTCCATCAAAACGATAACTTTTCTTGGCTCTTTTTTTGGAATTGAAACTTCGTGCGAATCAATTTTTCGCTGGATTGTTCTCTTGGAACAATTGTATTTTTTTGCTAGTTGTTTGTAGGTCTGTTTTCCACCGGTATATTCTATCCAAATAGTTTCGCTACACAACCTAAAACTTCCTATAAATTGCTTCTTACAGACATAACATTTATACATCTGTTTCCCTTTACGAATTCCATTTTTCTTCGTGATGGAACTCTTACAATAAACACACTTTTTTTATTCAAAGCCTTTGATTTAAGATTAGACCAACAAATATAAGGGATACAGAGGTTTTTAGCCTACTTTTTGTCTATTACGCCAAACTTTACAAACAAAAGGGCTATTTACCTTTTATTAAAAACAACAAAGCCTCGAGTACTTTATAAGGTAAACGAAGCTTTGAATGAAAAAACACATTACTTTTTAAAAATATTTTGTTTTATATTTCAATCTGAATAGTTTTAGTTTAAATTTGAATTATATAAATTCCTTAAATTAATTGACAAAAATATATCTTTTATTTATAAAAAGAATAGTTGTTAGTTTAATTATTGTCCGATAAAGCTCAAAATTAGACAAAAACATCTTCTAACCCTAGCAAAATAGTTTGTTATTCTTGATTTTAAAATGTAAGCCATTTATATTTGATGGGGTTCTAAAAAATATAATCTACCTTTAATTTCTTACGTTAAGAAATTCTATAAAGAATAGTTTTATAAGAGTGAAGTAGTATGAGTAGTCTCGGGCAGACTCGAACTGCCGACCTCTACATTATCAGTGTAGCGCTCTAACCGGCTGAGCTACGAGACTATTATGATTGTTAGTCTGTTATATCATATAAAAATCAACAGCAAAAGAGTAAAATTTTAATTTTTAGATTACCATCTTTCTCTAGAAAGGAGGTGTTCCAGCCGCACCTTCCGGTACGGCTACCTTGTTACGACTTAGCCCTAGTTACTAGTTTTACCCTAGGCAGCTCCTTTCGGTTACCGACTTCAGGTACTCCCAACTTCCATGGCTTGACGGGCGGTGTGTACAAGGCCCGGGAACGTATTCACCGGATCATGGCTGATATCCGATTACTAGCGATTCCAACTTCACGAAGTCGAGTTGCAGACTTCGATCCGAACTGTGATAGGGTTTATAGATTAGCTCTTACTTGCGTAATGGCTGCTCATTGTCCATACCATTGTAGCACGTGTGTAGCCCAGGACGTAAGGGCCGTGATGATTTGACGTCATCCTCACCTTCCTCTCGGTTTGCACCGGCAGTCTCATTAGAGTCCCCGCCATTACGCGCTGGCAACTAATGAAAAGGGTTGCGCTCGTTATAGGACTTAACCTGACACCTCACGGCACGAGCTGACGACAACCATGCAGCACCTTGTAAGTAGTCCGAAGAAATAGTTATCTCTAACTAATGCAACTTACATTTAAGCCCTGGTAAGGTTCCTCGCGTATCATCGAATTAAACCACATGCTCCACCGCTTGTGCGGGCCCCCGTCAATTCCTTTGAGTTTCAATCTTGCGATCGTACTCCCCAGGTGGGACACTTATTGCTTTCGCTTAGTCACTGAAATAAATTCCAACAACTAGTGTCCATCGTTTACGGCGTGGACTACCAGGGTATCTAATCCTGTTCGCTACCCACGCTTTCGTCCATGAGCGTCAGTATATACGTAGTAAACTGCCTTCGCAATCGGTATTCTATGTAATATCTATGCATTTCACCGCTACACTACATATTCTATCTACTTCCGTATAACTCAAGTCAACCAGTATCAAAGGCAGTTCCATAGTTAAGCTATGGGATTTCACCTCTGACTTAATTGACCGCCTGCGGACCCTTTAAACCCAATAATTCCGGATAACGCTTGCACTCTCCGTATTACCGCGGCTGCTGGCACGGAGTTAGCCAGTGCTTATTCTTACGATACCGTCAAACATCTACACGTAGATGCGTTTCTTCTCGTATAAAAGCAGTTTACAACCCATAGGGCATTCTTCCTGCACGCGGCATGGCTGGGTCAGAGTTGCCTCCATTGCCCAATATTCCTCACTGCTGCCTCCCGTAGGAGTCTGGTCCGTGTCTCAGTACCAGTGTGGGGGATCTCCCTCTCAGGACCCCTACCTATCGCTGCCATGGTAAGCCGTTACCTTACCATCTAACTAATAGGACGCATAGCCATCTTTTACCGATAAAATCTTTAATTAAGTTTTGATGCCAAATCATAATACTATGAGGTATTAATCTTCATTTCTAAAGGCTATTCCTCTGTAAAAGGTAGGTTCTATACGCGATACTCACCCGTGCGCTGGTCGTCAGCGAGTGCAAACACTCCTGTTACCCCTCAACTTGCATGTGTTAAGCCTGCCGCTAGCGTTCATCCTGAGCCAGGATCAAACTCTTCATTGTAAATTAAATTTTTAATACTTAATGAATAATTCTAAAAAAAACGAGGATTAAACTTTCCTAAATATAGGTAAATTTAATTCCTGTAATTTTACTCTTTTTTTTTAATGTGTTTAATTACATATTAATTAATAACATAATAAATAAATACATCTACGCTGTCAATTTCAATATTTTCAATGAACTTTAATTTGCTATTACTTTAGCGAGTGCAAATTTAAAAAACTATTTTTAATCTAAAACAATAAATTTAAAAAAAATATTATTCTTTTAAAGCGTTGATTATTAGAGTTATAAATCGTAAAATTAACATTCGTTTTAAAATAGCACATCATAATATAATATTAAACTATATTTATTTTCTATATTTTTTAAGGTTAATGAGCAGTTTATAGTAGATAAATTTTCTAAATAGCTTTCAATAATAAGTTAAATATTGTACTTTTCAATAAGGAGTTTATATTAACGAGTTATTTGTTCGTTAATCAAAAAAAAAATTAAACATCAAAGTGCGACAAATTTGAGACGGTAATTTGTTTAAAATAAGCAAAGCCCTTTATTTATAGGGGCTTTTGCTGTTGTTAGTAGCGGGAACTGGACTCGAACCAGTGACCTTCGGGTTATGAGCCCGACGAGCTACCTACTGCTCTATCCCGCAATTTTGAATTGCAAATGTACGATGTAATACTCTATATTGCTAAACTTTATTTAATCTAACTTTCATAAAATTTTATATTAGTCTATTTTTTTAAACTTTAAGTTACTGAATATTAGCTTTTTAGTTGAATTTACAATTTAATTTTTAGGTATTAATCAGAAACTCTATAAATCTTTAATTAATTTAACTATGCTAAAATTGACAAGATTCAAGCTCTTTTACTTAAAGCGCTTTTAAATTCTTCTGAATAAATACGACGTTTTCTAATTTTTTTTTAAATTTGCTTTCATAAGTTTACACTTTGATTAAAGTGGTCAAATTATAATCAGGGTCATACACAATTTCACTTAATTAATCCTATTATGTTTTCTCGAGTAATTCTTATTTTCTTTTTTTTTTATATGTTAAATGCTTGTGATAAATTCTCTTTTATTAAAAAACAAGACGAGCAAGACATAAATACTGTTGTGGACTTTTCCTCTGTTGATACATACCCATCGTTTAAAATTTGTGATTCTTTGATAAACAAAGAAGAAAAATATCAATGCTTTAGTTCTACATTTTATCAAGTGCTAAATAGCGAACTTCAAAAACACAGCTTTGAAGCTAAAGATTCTATCGATGAAATAATTAAAGTTGTTTTTCTAATTAATTCTACAGGGAATATTGAGGTAGAAGATATTATTTCATCTGAAATTATACAAAATCAACTACCTAAATTAGACTCTGTTATAAAGCATTCTGTAATAAACTTGCCAAAAATTTATCCTGCAATTAAAAGAGGTGTATTTGTAACTACAAAACATAATTTACATATTAGAGTAAAATTAAAAGAGTAAGTCGTAATTTTTTTATTCTAACAATATTATAGTAAAATTATATATTTGCAATTAAAATAGCAATAAAAAGGTTAAGTTGAATATACCGAATTGATGAAAATCTAATATAAAGAGCTCTGTATATTTGAACATTGGCGTCAAATTAGAGTTTAGAGCAGAGAAATAAGAATGAAAAAAATAGAAACATATATCGTTGATTCATTTACGGACCAACCTTTTAAAGGAAATCCAGCAGGTGTTTGCATATTAAAGGGTAAACTTTCTGATTCGGAAATGCTTTCAATCGCAAAAGAATTAGGATTGTCAGAAACGGCATTTATTGGAGAACTTAATGATAATAATGAATATCCAATTAGATTCTTTTCGCCTGTAATGGAAATACCATTATGTGGACACGCCACTCTTGCTTCTTCAAAAGTTATTTTTGAAAAAAACGGACAACATTCACTCACTTTTGTGAATATTCAGAACTTAAAATTACCAATTAAGTTTAATGAAGAATTCATAAAAATGGAGTTTCCCATTTACCAAACTACACCAAAAGGAGTGTCAGCTGAATTACTTATAGCACTTGGACTTAATGAAGTGAATAATAGCGAGTATAATAATGAAACCAAAACGCTTATATTGGAAATTGAGAGTGCTGAAGTATTAAAAAACCTATTACCGGATTTCTACAAGTTAAAAAAATCACACAATGAAATAAATGGCGTATTAATTACAGCGTTGTCGGAAAAAATTGATTTTGACTTTGAGTCAAGATATTTTTGGCCTTGGAGTGGAACAAATGAAGACCCAGTAACAGGAGTAACGCATACCTTTTTAGCAAAATATTGGGGAACGAGATTGAATAAGACTAAAATGAATTCTTTTCAGTGTTCAAAACGAACAGGGTTTATGGAAGTAGAATTATTGGGTGAACAAAAAATGACAATAAAGAGTAAAGCTCAAATAGTACTGAAAGGAGAGTTAAAAATATAAAAAGGTGCTAACACTGTATATAAAATCATAGCTCCCATTCAGTGGCTACGCTTCATATACTAGACGTTGCCATTAATTACTGACAAAAACATAACGCTGAATGAAAAAAACGATAATAGTTTTAGTCTTAAATTGCTTATTAACAAGTTGTGGAATTCTATTTCCTTGGCTTGAAAGCAAGAACTATCCGACCACTACATTTTATGTAAAAAATGATTCTGAAAAAACAATCTATTTTAAGTCTACTGTATTAAAAAGAGATTCAAATGGATTTTTTGATATGACAGTTCCTTTTACAGTTCAACCAAAAGATAGTGTTTTAGCAAGACAAGTGGGATTTAGAAAAGATGCAGAACCACAAGAATGGTTTACGAATTTCAAGATATTTCCAGTCGATGGAGTTAAAGTTAGTAATCCAAATAAACCAGAAAATTGGAAGAAATGGATAAATAACAAAGGTAAACCTTGCTATACTTTTACAATCGCCGAATAAAATGAGAAAACTATTTACAATTATTTTACTTTTTGCCTTTACAGTTTCATATACTCAAAATGATAGTATTTTCAGTAGATTACAAGCTATTAACAATAATGGAATATCTTTTTTTAATATTGACGGTTATATAATTACAAGTCAAACTTTAAATTATCCATTTACCGAAAAAGGTCTTAAAAAAGTTTATAGAAAATACTCAATTAAAAGGAAACGTAAAAAAACCGAAGATAACCGATTAAAGTACAATAATTATTATGTGAGTAAAGACAAAGCAATTACAGAAAATCTAATTCAAAACGACTCATATTATTTTATAGAAAATAAGAGTAAAAGGGTTACAGTTATACAATTTAGTTCAATAAACAAAAGAAATAAAGATTTTGAAAGAACTCTTGTAAACGCAATAATTGACAATAAAATTTCTAAAGAAAATTTTACCTCAAAGTTAATTGACAGTATAAACTTTGTAGGTAGAAAAATAAAATTAGTAAATAGTTGTAATTGGATGAATATTAATAACGTTCAATGCCCATATTATGGACAAATGAATTGGTCAGTTCATAAGGATTTAGAAGATGCTAAAAATACAGTTGAGCAGCAATTTGAAATCACAAAACATAAAAAAGGTGGGAAAGTAGTTTCAGAAGAAATCGTTGAAATAGAATTTGAAGGAACAGAAACTAAAGCCAAAAAAATAATTTATGACTTTACTGGTATTAAATCTCTTTTAGTTGGTATGGTTGGCAGAAAAACACTAACTATTTACTATGTTGCGACCGAAGTAAGAGGTAATTATGTTAGTTGTGTTTTGAGCTTTTGGAATAACGACACAATTACAGAAAATGGACTTGCTCCATTACTTGAAAAAGTAATGAAACTAAAAAAATAACTAATGCCAACAATGGATATAAAAAATCATGAAACGATATATTAAAAAAATACTAATCTATGTAATAGGACCTATATTTTTTCTTTTATTAGCTGCCTTTGGATTTGTCCAATTAGAACCTTTACCTAAAATAAAAACAGATATTTCAAAAGCTTTTGTCGGAGATTCGCATTTTAACTCTATTCACGACGATTTTATACCTCAAAGCATTAATATTTCAACAGACTCAGAATCATATTACTATAGTTTTTAATAAGCTAAAAAAATTTTTAGTTAAAAATCCTTCAGTTAATCATATATATTTATCCCTTGGGTTTCGTAGTTTATCAAACAATTAAGATTCTTATATATGTGGTAAAGAATCATTTGGAATATTGCCAAGATACTTATCTCTTTTACCCAGAGAAGAGCAAATCAAAGGAATTAATTGTGTTATTCAGCATAAATATTCGTTAGACTTTCTTTTAGAAGTAATTGAGAATGGAGTACATCAAATTATAGACGATAAGTTCTTTCCTTCCATACGCGTTGGGTTTATTCCTATGCCTGTTGTTAAAATAGATTCCATCGGAAAGTACACTATACGCTATGGTTTTAAGAATTATTATACAGTTGATTCTACTTCAATAAGTCAAATTATAAAGCACAGATACTATAACGGAAATAAAATCAGAAGGTTTTCTAAAATTCAACTTTATTATTTAGGTAAAATTGTAGAGCTATGTAAAGAAAAGGGTATTAGTTTAACAGCTATAAACACTCCATTACACTCATATTACTATAAAAATGTGCCTAAAGAATATAAGAACAAAATAACCGAAATAGTAAACTCTTATAAATTAGACTATATAGATCTTACTACTGGAATAATTAATGATGAGTATATTTGGAAAGATGGACATCATCTTATTGATTTGGCAAGAGAAAAGTTTTTAATTAAACTAAAAGAAGCAATGCACCAACACGCAATACAGAGCGGTTCTAAAATAAAATAACACGCTCGATAAAAAAGAGCCAAAGTCATAAGCATTTTATTATAAAAATCTCAAAAAAACTCGTCGAAGCAAAGTTTTCCAAAGTCATCAAGCCTTATATTTGTGAGATAAAAAAAACGATGACAAAAGTCTATAATTTCTTTTTTAATACATATCAAAATACTCCTATAGACTTTATTATTTTAGAATTAATTGTCCTTGTATTTGGAATTGCAAGCGTTGTATATGCAAAAAAAGAAGACATCTTAGTTTTTCCGACAGGGCTAATTGCGACGACTATAACTGTATATCTACTATACAAAAACGAATATCTCGGCGATATGACGATGAACCTCTATTATTCTATAATGAGTATTTATGGCTGGTGGAACTGGATTCCTAAAAAAAACAACAATAAAAGTATTTCTATTTCAAGAGCTAACTTACAAGAAAAAAAAGTCGGCGTATTTATTAGCATTTTAACAATGATTTTTACTTATGCCTTATATAGATTTTTTGATTATGAAATTAAAATTGAAAACTACATAGACATTTTTACTTCGGGCATTTTCTTCACAGCGATGTGGTATATGGCAAATAAAAAAATTGAAAACTGGATATTATGGATTTTGGCTGATTTAATTACTATTCCGCTATATGCGTACCTCGGACTTGGGATGCTTTCTTTACAATATATTATTTTTACAATATTAGCTATACAAGGATATTTGGAATGGAAAATAAAATTAAACAAAACCGAAAAACTAAATAACAAGAGTTTGAATTAAACAAGTTTTCATAAAAATTTACACCTACGACTATATTTTAAATTTCAGATGTATGTAAATTTATTTATAGAGTCCACTCCGAATAAGTCAAATATTGGCAATTGCCTGTTAAATTAGAAACTGAAAATCCCAAAGGGATGAAAAGATTATAGAAAAAATTATCAAACAACCACAACCCAACCCCAAAGGGGTGAAAAGATTATAGAAAAAATGTGTGGTCTCATAAAATAAGTTTACATAGTCACCCCTTAAAAACCATTTAACACTTTAAATATCAATAAAATAGATTAAAAAACATTTGTAAATATCTACAAGTTTTTGTATCTTTGATGTATTAATCTTGCAATTTTTTTAAAATTATGATTCCAAAAAACAAGAATACAAATCAAGGCAATTTATTTTTTAGTTTTAAAGACACTTTAAACCAAAAACACCCTCTTTACATATTGGCAAATAAAATAAATTGGAAACAATTTGAAGACGCTTTTTTGCCCTTGTATAGTAAAGACAAAGGCAGACCTGCTAAATCTATACGTCTAATGGTAGGTCTTCTTATGCTCAAACATATCCGTAATGTCTCCGATTAGAGCGTTGTAGAGCAATGGTCTGAAAATAACTACTACCAATATTTTTGTGGAGAAACTAATTTTGTTTGTGGAGTTCCTTGCGAAGCTAGTGAATTGGTTCACTTTCGTAATCGTATTAAGGAAGTTGGCATAGAACTTATTTTAAAAGAAAGCATACGAATAAACGCAGAGGATAGCAAAGACGAAAACGTCAATATAGACACTACTGTTCAAGAGAAAAACATTAGCTTTCCTACCGATGCAAAGTTGCATAAAAAGATTATTAAAAAATGTAAATCCATTGCTACTAAAGAGCAACTACCTGTTAGGCAAACTTATACTCGAACATTAAAGAAATTATCTAGAGACCAACGTTTTAGGAATCATCCAAAGAACAGGGCAAAAGCAAAAAAAGCAGACAGAAAAATAAAGACCATTTGTGGAAGGCTTATTAGAGAGCTTGAACGAAACCTACCTCCCAACTCAAAGTATCAATCAGATTTAGATTTATTTAAACAGGTATTATCACAAAAGAGAAATTCTAAAAACAAAATTTATTCACTTCACGAGCCTGAAGTTTGTTGCATCTCTAAAGGAAAAGAACACAAGAAGTATGAGTTTGGCAACAAGGCATCATTCGTAAAAACAGACACCGGAGTAGTTGTTGGAGCAATGGGATTTCGCAACCAATATGACGGACACACTTTAGAACCAGTTTTAGATCAAGTAAAAAAATTAACAGGATTATTACCAAAAAGAGCAAAAGTAGACAGAGGATATAGAGGCAAAAAAAGAATAAAAGATACAGAAATTCTTGTTCCATCACCACCAAAAAAATCTATGAGTTATTACCTTCGAAAGAAATTAAGCCAAGCTCACAAAAAACGAGCAGGCATAGAACCAGTAATAGGACACATCAAGGCAAATCATAGACTTAATCGCAACTTTTACAAGGAAGTAGTGGGTGATAACATCAATATTATGCTTGCAGCAGCAGGGTTTAACTTCAAAAGAATGATTAACAAGTGGAAACATTCTTTTTTACTCTTTTTTCAAAGGCGATTTCAAATTTTTATGCAAACCAAATTTTGTGCTTTTTATTTTAAACTGATTTTTTAAGGCTTGACTACATAAAGTTTAGTTGAAAACTTTAGATTAAATAGTAAATTTATGAAAAACATAAAAACGAGACGTGTGTTTAGTCCAGAATTTAAGAAAGAAAAAGTAGCTTTAATTGAGCAAGGGAAATTACGTGTTTCTGAAGTTTGCAAAGTTTATCAGGTTAGTGGTTCTGCGGTTCGCAAATGGTTAGTGAAGTACGGAAAGCTTCCAAAAACAGAGCGATTAGTTGTAGAGAAAACAAGTGAAGAGAAAAAAAATGTAGAGTTATTAAAAAAGATAGCCGAACTAGAACGTGTTATCGGTCAGCAACAATTACAACTTATTTACAAAGAGTCAGTTATCCAGTGTGCTAGCGAATATTTAGGCGATGATTGGGATAAAAACTTAATTAATGGACTCGTTTTAGATGATATAAATCAAGTAATAGCAGGAGATATCACCTATTTTATTTTAAAAGAGGAAACCTATTATATTTTTACTTTGAAGGATATGTACAGCAAACGAATCGTTGGTTTGTATGGCAGTGATACGATGCTTTCTTTAAATGCTATAAAAACGCTTGGACAAGTTGTAAAGTTGCGAGGGTCAAATATTAACGAGTGTATTCACCATAGCGATGCAGGGTCTCAATACAAATCTACTGCTTATAAGAATAAATTAAGAAAACATCAATTGGTGATGAGTATAGCAGATAATTGCTTACAAAACGGAATGGCGGAACAGCTTAATGGGGTGCTAAAAAACAGTTATTTATTCAAAGATATTAAAAATGTAAATCATCTCAACAAGAAGCTAAAAGAAGTAAAACGATTACTAAATTATGAGAGACCCATAGAAGCTTTAGGGTATAGAACTCCAGTAGAGTTTGAAAAATGGATAGAAAATATAGCAAGTAAACCAAAGGTAAAATTATATGATTTTACAAAACAAGAAACACCCTGTATGGGGGACTTTAAAAAGGCATAAGGCAACAAAAAAAGTTTATTTTTCTAAACTGAAAAAAAGCAGTAAATTTGAATGAACAAATTACTGCTTAAAATCAACTTTTTAGCTGGTCAAATGATATTCCTGGATGCTTTAAGTCCCCACAAAAAACATCTTCCGCTTCCTCATTGACAAGACAAAGGAAAACAAATAAATGAAAATATTAAAATTAGGTTATTAACAATAAGGCTTGAAAACTAAACTTTACGTAAACCATATTTATGAGAGGACAATGATTAAACAACCACAATCCAACTCCGAAGGGGGTGAAAAGATTATAGAAAAAATGATTAAACAACCACAATCCAACCCCAAAGGGGATGAAAAGATTATAGAAAAAATGATTAAACAACCACAATCCAACCCCAAAGGGGTGAAATAGTATTATGGTAGGCACATTTTCACAAATCTACATTCAATTAAGTCAAATATTGGCAATTGTCTATTAAATTAGAAACTGAAAATTCCGAAGGGGTGAAAAGATTATAGAAAAAATTATCAAGCAACCACAACCCAACCCCGAAGGGATGAAAAGATTATAGAAAAAATGATCAAACAACCACAACCCAACCCCAAAGGGGTGAAATAGTATTATGGTAGGCACATTTTCACAAATCTACATTCAATACGTATTTGCTGTTAAGGGCAGAGAAAACCTCTTGCAAAAACCTTGGCGCGATGAGGTGTTCAAATATATTGCAGGCATTATCAAGAGAAAAAATCAAAAAGCTATTATTGTAAATGGGGGTTCAGATCACGTTCGTGTATTTGTAGGCTTAAGACCAGCAATGCGCATATCCGATTTGGTTCGAGACATCAAAAACAATTCTTCCAATTTCATCAACGAACAAAAATTTATTAAAGGAAAATTCTCTTGGCAAGAAGGTTACGGAGCCTTTTCTTATGCACATTCTCAAATAGACAATGTGCATCGATATATTACCAATCAAGAAGAACATCACAAGAAGAAAACATTTAAAGAAGAATACCTTGATTTTCTTCAAAAATTTAAAATTGAATATAACGAAAAATATTTGTTTGAATGGACGGATTAATTTTAACACCCCTATGGGGTTTATTAAACTTTTGGGTTGCATTAAGCTATAATTTTTTCATCCCTTCGGAATTAAAGAAGAATACCTTGGTTTTCTTCAAAAATTTAAAATCGAATATAACGAAAAATATTTGTTTGAATGGACAGATTAATTTTAACACCCCTATGGGGTTTATTAAACTTTTGATTTGCATTAAGCTATAATTTTTTCATCCCTTCGGGATTAAAGAAGAAAACATTTAAAAGAAGAATACCTTGATTTTCTTCAAAAATTTAAAATTGAATGTAACGAAAAATATTTATTTGAATGGACGGATTAATTTTAACACCCCTATGGGGTTTATTAAACTTTTGGGTTGCATTAAGCTATAATTTTTTCATCCCTTTGGGATTAAAAAAGAAAACCCCAATAACGAATCACAGAAACTATTTGTTTGAATGGACGGATTAATTTTAACACCCCTATGGGGTTTATTAAACTTTTGATTTGCATTAAGCTATAATTTTTTCATCCCTTTGGGATTAAAGAAGAAAACATTTAAAAGAAGAATACCTTGATTTTCTTCAAAAATTTAAAATTGAATATAACGAAAAATATTTATTTGAATGGACGGATTAATTTTAACACCCCCCTATGGGGTTTATTAAACTTTTGGTTTGCATTAAGCTATAATTTTTTCATCCCTTCGGGATTAAAAAAGAAAACCCCAATAACGAATCACAGAAACTATTTGTTTGAATGGACGGATTAATTTTAACACCCCTATGGGGTTTATTAAACTTTTGATTTGCATTAAGCTATAATTTTTTCATCCCTTTGGGATTAAAGAAGAAAACATTTAAAAGAAGAAAACCTTGATTTTCTTCAAAAATTTAAAATTGAATATAACGAAAAATATTTGTTTGAATGGACAGATTAATTTTAACACCCCCCTATGGGGTTTATTAAACTTTTGGGTTGCATTAAGCTATAATTTTTTCATCCCTTCGGAATTAAAGAAGAAAACATTTAAAAGAAGAATACCTTGATTTTCTTCAAAAATTTAAAATTGAATATAACGAAAAATATTTATTTGAATGGACGGATTAATTTTAACACCCCCCTATGGGGTTTATTAAACTTTTGGTTTGCATTAAGCTATAATTTTTTCATCCCTTCGGGATTAAAAAAGAAAACCCCAATAACGAATCACAGAAACTATTTGTTTGAATGGACGGATTAATTTTAACACCCCTATGGGGTTTATTAAACTTTTGATTTGCATTAAGCTATAATTTTTTCATCCCTTTGGGATTAAAGAAGAAAACATTTAAAAGAAGAAAACCTTGATTTTCTTCAAAAATTTAAAATTGAATATAACGAAAAATATTTGTTTGAATGGACGGATTAATTTTAACACCCCCTACGGGGTTTATTAAACTTTTGATTTGCATTAAGCTATAATTTTTTCATCCCTTTGGGATTAAAGAAGAAAACATTTAAAAGAAGAATACCTTGATTTTCTTCAAAAATTTAAAATTGAATATAACGAAAAATATTTATTTGAATGGACGGATTAATTTTAACACCCCCCTATGGGGTTTATTAAACTTTTGGTTTGCATTAAGCTATAATTTTTTCATCCCTTCGGGATTAAAAAAGAAAACCCCAATAACGAATCACAGAAACTATTTGTTTGAATGGACGGATTAATTTTAACACCCCTATGGGGTTTATTAAACTTTTGATTTGCATTAAGCTATAATTTTTTCATCCCTTTGGGATTAAAGAAGAAAACATTTAAAAGAAGAAAACCTTGATTTTCTTCAAAAATTTAAAATTGAATATAACGAAAAATATTTGTTTGAATGGACAGATTAATTTTAACACCCCCCTATGGGGTTTATTAAACTTTTGGGTTGCATTAAGCTATAATTTTTTCATCCCTTCGGAATTAAAGAAGAAAACATTTAAAAGAAGAATACCTTGATTTTCTTCAAAAATTTAAAATTGAATATAACGAAAAATATTTATTTGAATGGACGGATTAATTTTAACACCCCCCTATGGGGTTTATTAAACTTTTGGTTTGCATTAAGCTATAATTTTTTCATCCCTTCGGGATTAAAAAAGAAAACCCCAATAACGAATCACAGAAACTATTTGTTTGAATGGACGGATTAATTTTAACACCCCTATGGGGTTTATTAAACTTTTGATTTGCATTAAGCTATAATTTTTTCATCCCTTTGGGATTAAAGAAGAAAACATTTAAAAGAAGAAAACCTTGATTTTCTTCAAAAATTTAAAATTGAATATAACGAAAAATATTTGTTTGAATGGACGGATTAATTTTAACACCCCCTACGGGGTTTATTAAACTTTTGGTTTGCATTAAGCTATAATTTTTTCATCCCTTTGGGATTAAAGAAGAAAACCCCAATAACGAATCACAGAAACTATGCACTATTTTTAAAATTTTTTAGTTCTTAAAAATGACAAAAAACACTTTTCGGAGGGGATTCTTTATATAATCATTTAAGTATTATAGTAGAATTTGTACCTTTGCTTTTCTTTAAAAATAATATATAATGAATTTACACGAATATCAAGGAAAAGAGATTTTAAGTAGCTTTGGAGTTAAAGTACAGCGAGGAATAGTTGCAATAAACCACAAAGAAGCGGTAGAAGCAGCGAAACAATTATCAGTAGAAACAGGCACGAGTTTTTTTGTAGTTAAAGCTCAAATTCACGCTGGCGGTAGAGGAAAAGGCGGAGGAGTTAAATTAGCTAAAAATATACAAGAAGTAGAAAAAATAGCCGATGATATTATTGGAATGATGCTAATTACTCCACAAACACCCATTGAAGGCAAAAAAGTACACAAAGTGCTTATAGCTGAAGATGTCTATTTTCCGGGAGACTCTAAACCAAAAGAATATTATATGTCTGTTTTATTAAATAGAGCAACAAACAAGTATATGATTATGTATTCTACTGAAGGAGGCGTTGATATTGAAGCGGTTGCAGATAAAACTCCTCACTTAATTCATACCGAAGAAGTAGAGCCATTATTAGGTATTATGCCTTTTCAAGCTCGTAAAATAGCTTTTAATTTAGGGCTATCCGGAGGAGTAGCTTTCAAAGAAATGACAAAGTTTATAATGGCACTTTATAACGCTTTTATCAAGTCAGATGCTTCTATGTTTGAAATAAACCCATTGTTAAAAACGGCAAACGATAAGATTATAGCAGTGGACGCAAAGGTTTCTTTAGATGAAAACGCCTTATTTAGACATCGAGACTACGCTTCAATGCGTGATTTGTTAGAAGAAAATCCGATAGAAGTAGAAGCCAAAGCTGCAGGGCTAAATTATGTAGATTTAGACGGAAATGTAGGCTGTGTGGTAAACGGTGCTGGTTTGGCAATGGCTACTATGGATTTAATAAAAGAATCTGGTGGCGAGCCAGCAAACTTTCTTGATGTAGGAGGCACAGCTGATGCTCAAAGAGTTGAATTAGCTTTTGGTATAATTTTAAAAGACCAAAATATAAAAGCCATTTTAGTTAATATTTTTGGCGGAATTGTACGATGCGATAGAGTAGCACAAGGAGTTATTGATGCGTATAAAAATATGGGAAGTAAAATTAAGATACCGATTATTTGTAGATTACAAGGCACCAACGCCATAGAAGCTAAAGAATTAATCGATAGTTCTGGTATGAAAATTATCTCAGCAACTGAATTTCAAGAAGCAGCCGATAAAGTACAAGAAGTTTTAAACGCTTAATTCTACAAACCTAATCTATAGTATAGTCTAACTTTTTATATTTAGACTTGTCAAAATAGAAATAACCTGTAGGTAAACCTTGATTACTTTTAAATCTAGTAACATTAAAAGTTGTTTTAGAGCCGTTCTTACCAGTTTGTATCAATTTATATATACTTTTTGCTTTAGAGTCAATTGCTAATTCTACTTTTACTATATCTGAATTTACATCAATGGGGTACAAAGTGATAAATTGTACTCTTCGTCCGTTTATTTTTTTTAATTTCCCCATTTCAAAATTATACCCTTCTTTATAAAAAGTCAATAGTTTTGAAGGGTAAATAAACCCGTCGTCAGCGCTCATGTCTCCGTTAGTTATAAAAATTTCTTTTTCATCGTTATTTATAACGTAAAGTTTTTTTCCATCAAAAAGGAATATATTTCCTAAATAATCGAGTAAATATTTTTCTCCTTCTAAAGTAATTTTTCCTATAATTAGCGGTTCATCTCCTTCCTTTATACCTGCGTATTCGTTACTTAATGTTTGAGTAAAATTAATTTGCATATTTTTATATTCGCCCATTTTTTTTGAAACTTTATCTAATATAAATTTAGCTTTCTCTGAATTTTGTGAAAAACATACTCCAGCAAAAAGCAAACTTAAAAATAAGGCTATGTATTTTTTCATTTTTAGGTATTTTTTTCGTTTTGTAAAAGTTTATCTAAAGCTAAAATATCTGTAACTAAAATTTGCCTAGCCTTACTTCCTTCAAAAGGACCCACAATTCCCGCAGCTTCTAACTGGTCTATCAGCCTTCCAGCTCTATTATAACCGAGTTTTAGTTTTCTTTGCAATAGCGAAGCCGAACCTTGCTGTGCTATTACAACTACCTCCGCAGCTTCTTTAAAAAGTTCATCTCTTTCTCCTATATCTAAATCAAGGTCAGTGCTGCTTTCTTCATCTATAAATTCTGGTAGTTTATAAGCCTCAGGATATGCCTTTTGAGATCCGATAAAATCTGCTATTTTCTCTATTTCTGGGGTGTCTATAAATGCACATTGAATTCTTACTAAATCATTCCCCCCTGAATATAACAAATCTCCTCGCCCTACTAATTGGTTTGCCCCTGGTGCATCTAAAATTGTTCTAGAGTCTATTTTTGAAGTTACTCTAAATGCAATTCTAGACGGAAAATTAGCCTTTATAATCCCTGTTATAACGTTTACAGATGGTCTTTGAGTAGCTACAATCAGATGAATTCCTATAGCCCTCGCCAATTGTGCTAACCTTGCAATTGGTGTTTCCACTTCCTTACCAGCAGTCATTATTAGGTCGGCAAACTCATCGATTATTAATATTATATACGGCAAAAATTGATGACCATTATTCGGACTTAATTTACGCTGTTTGAATTTTAAATTATACTCTTTAATATTGCGAACTACCGCAGTCTTTAGTAGGTCGTATCGGTTATCCATTTCTATACACAAAGAATTTAAAGTAGCAACTACTTTGCTCGTATCGGTTATAATCGCTTCTTCGGTGTCTGGTAATTTAGCTAAATAATGTCGCTCTATTTTGTTAAAAATAGTTAGCTCAACTTTTTTAGGATCTACTAAAATAAACTTTACCTCCGCAGGGTGTTTTTTGTAAAGCAATGATGCTAAAATAACGTTTAGACCGACAGATTTCCCTTGCCCAGTTGCTCCTGCCATTAACAAATGAGGCATTTTAGCTAAATCAACGACAAAAGTTTCATTAGAAATGGTCTTGCCTAAAGCTATCGGTAACTCCATTGTGGTCTTTTGAAATTTATTCGAAGAAATTGCAGAGTGCATTGAAACCACAGTAGGCTTTTTGTTGGGAACTTCTATTCCGATTGTTCCTTTTCCAGGGATTGGTGCTATAATTCTAATTCCTAAAGCAGATAGCGAAAGAGCAATGTCGTCTTCTAAGTTTTTAATTTTAGAAATCCTTATACCTGCATCTGGCACAATTTCGTATAAAGTAATAGTCGGTCCCACAGTGGCTTTAATTTCAACTATTCCAATTTTATAATTTTTTAAAGTCTCTACAATTTTATCTTTATTAGACTCTAATTCCTCTGGATTTATAGAAATACTTTCGTTGTATTTTTTTAATAAATTAAAAGTCGGAAATTTAAAACTTGAAAGCTCTAAAGTTGGATCAAACTCACCAAATCTATCCACTAATTTGCCCGATAAATTCTCCGATGAGTGTTCTTCTTCTTCAACTTTCTCAACATCTATTTCGACCTCTTTATTATCAGAATTTGTTTTTTTATTCCTATTTGCCTCAGACGTTCTCACACTTTCTAATGAAAACTTTATATCTGCTTTTTCCTTCAATTCTTGGTTCTTATAATCTAATCTTTTGCTAAGTGGTTTATTATAGGCGTCCTGTTTAGGTTTTTTATGCTTTGCTCTTTTTATTGCTTTTTTTATTTTTTCTACACAAGCATCAAAAGTTACTTTATAGCGAAGAACCAAGTATGTTATAAATATAAAAATTAGAATTATGATTAACCCTGTTTCCCCAATAAAGGCTTGTAAGTATTCGTTAATTTCAAAACCAATAATGCCTGAAAATATCGCAAGCTTCTTATGTAAAAACCCTAAAGTTGTAGAAAGCCACAGCATTAATATCATACTGTAGTTCCAAGAAATAATAATCTTTGACAGCTTCTTTTTCAATAAAATTAAGCCGCTGGTAACTAAAACTTGAAAAGGAATAAGAAATGCTGCTAAACCAAAACATTCATATATAAAAAAATTACTTATACTAGCGCCAATTTTTCCTAACAAATTATTGCTTCTAACAATTTTATCGCCTAGTTTTAAAAGTGTGCTTTGGTCTTCTTTCCAGTTATAGAAAAAAGATATAAACGCTATAAATAGGAAAAAAGAGAGTAGGATTAAAAATGAAGTTAATATTGTTTGGTTTTGCTTCTTCTTAAAAGTATGTTTTCCCCTAGAAGCCTTTGTCGTCTTTTTTATAGTGTCTTTTTTTGACTTAATCATTAAATTTTTCTAAAAGGGTTTTTTTAAAATAAATCAAAGTATTTTTTATAGTAGTAGAATTATTTTTGGAATATAGATAAAACCGACTAATATCAGCGAAACTATTGAAGCAAAACCAGGAGCACCTGCAGCAATATCTTTAATGAATTCTATTTTTTTATGATAGTCTGGGTGTACAAAATCCGCTACTTTTTCTACAGCAGTATTTAATGCTTCCGCAACCAAAACAATTCCGATAATTATAAACTGAAGCATCCACTCAATGAAAGAAATTTTAAAGTAAAAACCCATGATTGTAACTATAATTGCTATAAAAAGCTGTACTTTAATACTGTCCTCTGTTCTCATTAACAGCCACATACCTCTTATAGCGAACTTAATACTACGAAGCCTTCCTTTTATAAAACCATCGCTTTCATTTTTCATAATTTAAAAAACACTAAGTACAGACATATAGTCAGGCTCGCTTACTGTTTCAGATACTTGTTCTGTATAAACTACATTTCCTTGTTCATCTATAACTATAACCGCTCTAGAGTGTAAGTGTGCCAATGGTCCGTCTATAAATTCTAAACCATAGTCTTTACCAAAGTTACCGTTTGCAAAATCGGATAACATAATTACATCTTTTATGCCTTCCGCTCCACAGAAACGTGATTGTGCAAAAGGTAAATCTTTAGAGACACACAATACAATTGTGTTTTCAATTTTTGCTATTCTTTTGTTAAATTCTCGTACAGAAGCGGCACAAGTGTCTGTATCTATACTTGGAAAAACATTTAATACAACTTTTTTACCATAAAAGTCCGATAAGTTTTTGCGAGATAAGTCTGCCGCTGTTAGTGTAAAATTTGGAGCTTTACTCCCTACTTTTGGTAAACTTCCTAAAGTGTTTACAACTTTTCCTTTTAACGTGATTTCTGACATATTTATAATTTTTTAACAAAAGTAATTATTTTTATTTAATATAAAATGAAAAACAGAAAACTTATTTCTTGATAAAAACCACCTCTTTTTTTAATTAATTTTAAAGCAAAGGCTTTTTAATATAAAAAAAACATAAATTTTTTAGGTTAATTTAAAATATTTAGATTTCTTTAATAGTTGTAATAAAAAAAATTATAACTTGAAAAAATTAATATACATATATATAGTTTCGTTGTCGTTGTCTTCTTATTCTCAAGAGAAACGAATAGACTCTTATCCTAATAACTCGGAAGAGTATATTTTTATAAATCCAAAAGATACTTTAAACATTGTTTTTGACGAGTTTACTTTGTTTCCAAAATATAAGTTTAAATCTAAAGAAGATGTTCGTTATTACTTATGGTTTCGCAAAAAAGTATTTAAAGCCTATCCGTATGCACTATTGGCATCTAAAAGGTTAGATTCTTTAAATTTAAGGTTAAAAAAAATTAAAAAGAGGCGTAAGCGAAAAAAATATACAAAATTAGTTCAAAAATACATAGAAGATAAATTTTCAGAACAAGTAAAAAAACTTACTACTACGGAAGGGCGAATTTTAATTAAATTAATTCATCGTCAGACGGGCAAAACAGTTTTTGAGAATATAAAAACATTGCGGAGCGGGTGGCGAGCTTTTTGGTATAATATAACTTCAAATTTTTTTAAACTTTCTTTAAAAACGGAGTATAGCCCAGCAAAAATAAACGAGGATTATTTAATTGAAGACATCTTGCAAAGAGCTTTCCAAGACGGAAAACTAGAATTCCAAGCGACGAAACTAAATTTTGATTTCAACAAAATTATTGCAGAGAAAAAAGGAGAAGTAAACGTCGAAAAATATAAATTGATGTTTTATAAACAGAGAAAAAAGTAGCGAAATAAATAGCGGTTTTTTTAATCTAAATTTGGCAAGACAAACTCGTCTAATACAGATTTTTTTGCCATCATTTTTTCAATTTCTTCGGTAGTTCTAGGAGCTTCATCGGACAAATTTACCGGACCATTTTTAGTTACTAAAATATCATCTTCAATACGAACTCCGATTCCCCAATATTTTTTATCACAAGGACTTCCATCGGGAATATAAATGCCAGGTTCCATAGTTACTACCATGTTTTCTTCAAAATTTTTATAATTACCCGGGTCGTGTACGTCTAATCCGATGTGGTGAGAAGTGCCGTGTGGAAAATAATTATGCTCTTCAAATATAGATTTTATAATTCCTAATTTTTTTAGACCTCTATTTATAATTTTCCTTGCAACCAGACCAGGTGCTCTCATGTCTGCGCCAATTTTGTATAAAGCAATTCCAGCTTCTTGAGCTTCGTAAACCAAATCATAAATTTCTTTTTGCTCTTTAGTGAATTTTCCGTTTGCAGGGATTGTGCGAGTTACATCAGCTGTATAGCCTCTATATTCTGCCCCTAAATCCATCAAAACCAAGTCGTTTGCAACTTTTGTTCTGTTGTTTTCTATATAGTGCAGAATGCAACCATTGTTCCCCGAGCCTACAATAGACGGATAACCTTCGTATTCTGCACCGTATTTTTTATAAACAAATTCGTGAATTCCTTGAAGCTCTGTTTCCGACATATGTGGCTTCATAGCTTTCATTACTTCTATTTGACCAATTGCTGAAATACGAATTGCTTTTGTAAGTAGCTTTAGCTCTTGTGCAGTTTTTGTTTCTCTCATGGTAGCTAAATTTTTATGCAAAAACCATAAATCGATATTTTCTTTTGGCTTAGCTTTTAATTGAAGTCTTATTTTTTGCCTTATTTCTTTTCTCAACCTTCTTTTACTAACGTTTACGTAGTCCGTAATTAAATTATCAGATTTTAACTCTGGATATTCTTTCATACTATTTTTAATTGCCAACGCTAAATCGGGAATTTCTCTGTCGGGAACATTTGCTATTTTTTCTTTAAAATATTCTACTTTAGAGTTTTTATTTATAATTTTCTCATAAAAAGACTTCTTTTTAAAAGCTTTTACTAAATCATGCACATCGGCTTTGTTGTTGTTTAAATCTCTAAAATCGTCTTTAATCTTATGAACGAAAACCTTATCAAATTTTTGAAAATTAATATTATTGGTTATAAATTCTTCGGCGTTAATAGCTGTTTTAAACCCCAAAACTTTTTTAGCACCGTCAACGCCTAAACGTTTTCCGTTCCACAGCTCGGCTTTTTTATCTCTTTTTTGGACATATAATATTTCGTTATAAGTATTGCCGTTTTTGTCTGCTTGATAATCCGAAAACATTATCAAAACGGCGTTTGGCTCTCTGTATCCTGTTAGGTAGTAAAAATTTGGATCTTGATGAAACACAAAATCTACGTCATTTGACCTGTTTCTAAGAGGGTTAGCAAAAACCACAGCTACTGAATTAGGGGGCATTTTACCTCGCAAAATATCTCGCCTTTCTTTGTGAAATTCTTTAGGTAAATAGTCCGTAGGAGTTTGCGAAAGCGTAGGTAAGAAAAAAGCTAATAAAAATACTAAAAACATTAATTTCTTCATTGTAACATATTTTAAATTTAATTTTCAAAAGTAGTATTATTTTTTTAAATAATTTAGCGAAAATTTTATAAGTATATGAAAAACCTACCATTACACAAAATTCACAAGGCTTTCGGAGCAAAAATTATTTCCTTTGCAGGGTATAATATGCCTATTCAATACGAAGGTGTAATTTCAGAACATCTAACGGTTAGAAAAGCAGTAGGTGTTTTTGACGTTAGCCACATGGGAGAATTTTTGATAGAAGGAAATACAGCGTTAGATCTTATACAAAAAATAACTTCTAATGATGCTTCTAAATTAGAAATTGGAGATGCACAATACTGCTACTTTCCGAATGAAAACAACGGAATTGTTGACGATTTAATTTGTTATAGGGTTAAAGAAAACACTTATTTACTAGTCGTAAACGCTGCAAATATTGATAAAGATTGGAGCTGGGTTTCTAAGCACAACGAGGAGTTCGGAGCGGAGTTAAAAAATTTGTCCGAACACTATTCTTTGTTAGCCATTCAGGGACCGAAGGCAGTTGAGGCAGCGCAGTCTCTGTCGTCTTTAAATTTATACGAAATTCCTTTCTATAAGTTTAAGATAGGTGACTTTGCTGGTATAGAATACGTTATTATTTCTGCTACTGGATATACTGGATCTGGAGGCTTTGAGATTTTTTGTAAAAATTCTGAAGTAGAGCAAATTTGGGACAAGGTTTTTGAAGCTGGAAAAGAGTTCGGAATTAAGCCTATCGGTTTGGCAGCAAGAGATACCTTGCGAATAGAAATGGGCTACTGTTTATACGGAAATGAAATAAATGACACGACTTCGCCGTTTGAAGCTGGTTTAGGTTGGGTAACGAAATTTAACAAAAAATTTGTGAACCATAAGGCTTTGGCAGAGCAACAAAAACAAAAATTAGAGCATAAACTTGTAGCTTTTGAGATAGTTAGAAAAGGAATACCGAGAAGCGGATACACTATAGCAAACAAAGAAAATAATAAAATAGGAAATGTAACATCTGGGACAATGAGTCCTTCCTTAAACAAAGGAATTGGGTTGGGTTATGTACCTATAAAATATGCAAAATTAGGTGCTGAAATATATATTATAATTCGTAAAAACCCTGTATTAGCTAAAATTATAAAACCGCCTTTCTATAAAGGCTAAAATTACATAAAGTCCTAAAAAACAAAGCGCTGATAAGCTTTATACATTAAACCGAAAGTGCATAATATCTCCGTCTTTAACTATATATTCTTTGCCTTCGATTCTCATTTTTCCTGCTTCTTTTACTTTAATTTCAGAACCATATTTAATATAATCGTCGTAGGAAATAGTTTCCGATTTAATAAACCCTTTTTCAAAATCCGAATGAATTACTCCTGCTGCCTGTGGTGCCGTTGCACCGATAGGGATAGTCCACGCTTTTACTTCTTTTTTCCCTGCGGTAAAGTAAGTCTGTAAGTTTAATAATTTATAAGCCGAACGAATTAAGCGTGAAACACCGACCTCATTTAAGCCTAAATCTTCTAAAAACATTTTGCGTTCTTCATAATGTTCTAACTCGATAATATCTGATTCTACAGCAACTGCTAAAACTATTACTTCTGCATTTTCGTTTGCTATAGCTTCTTTTACTTTATCTACATAAGAATTTCCGATAGTAGCTGATTTTTCATCAACATTACAGACGTATAAGATAGGTTTTGCCGTGATGAATTGTAAGGGTTTCACAAATTTTCGCTCTTTTTCTGATAAATCTAAAGTTCTAACTGATTTTCCTTGTAACAAGGTTTCTTCTATTTTTAATAAAACCTCTAATTCTTCTCGTGCCTCTTTATTACCTGTTCTCGCCATTTTTTTAGTTTTATCTTTTCTTTTTTGAACAGTTTCTAAATCTTTTAGCTGGAGTTCAATATCAATAATTTCTTTATCCCTTATTGGGTCAATGGAGTTATCTATATGAATAATATTATCATCGTCGAAGCATCGCAAAACATGTAGAATAGCATCGGACTCTCTAACGTTAGCTAAAAATTGATTGCCTAAACCCTCGCCTTTGCTAGCCCCTTTAACTAATCCTGCAATATCTATAATTTCTATAGTAGCAGAAACTACTTTATCTGGGGTTATAAGTTTTTCTAAATTTTCTAGACGAACATCCGGCACATTCACAAACCCTAAATTTGGTTCTATAGTACAAAAAGGGAAATTTGCACTTTGCACTTTTGCATCTGATAGACAATTAAATAATGTTGATTTTCCGACATTTGGCAGACCTACAATTCCAGCTTTCATGGTTTTTAAAATTTCAACTGCAAATGTAACTTATTTCTTAATTTATTGAAGTATTTTGATACTCTTAAAATAGTTTTTAAAAATTGGGTGTATTAATTTGTCTTAAAATGTATCTTTGTGAAGATTTTGTAAAAAGCACTATGCAAAAAATCATTAATATTAAAAACAAAAAAGCTCGTTTTAATTTTGAAATTATAGAAGTTTATACCGCTGGAATTCAATTGAAAGGATCTGAAATAAAATCTATAAGATTAGGCAAGGCGAATATTACTGAAAGCTTTTGTGAGTTTAACGAAAACGGCGAACTATTTATAATTAATATGTACGTTGAGGAGTATATTTTTGCTTCTCACTTTAATCATAACCCAAGAGCTACAAGGAAGCTATTACTAAACAAACGAGAGTTAAAAAATTTAAAAAAAAGCGTCGATACAAAAGGAAATACTATCGTTCCTCTGCGAATGTTTTTAAATAAACGCGGATTAGCAAAACTGGAAATATCTCTAGCAAAAGGCAAGAAAATATACGACAAACGAGAAGCGATAAAAGAGCGAGACATAAAACGATATTTGAACAAGCATATTCGTAAATAGGTAAAAACACACAATAAAAAAGTAAGGCTCGAAGTTTTTTAAAACATTCGAGCCTTACAAACAAAAAAATTTACACCACATTACGAAAATTATTCTAAAACTATTTTTTTAGTAATTCTTTCTTTTTCTGTCTCTATTGAAATTATAGGCTATATTCTAACATAAGACTTAAATAAGTTGTATATTTGCTAAAACTTTACAAAATGATACCTAAAAACTTTACAGAATACTTTAAAAGTCTTGATTCGACAAGTCGTCAAGCCATAGTTAATGAGCTTTTATTACTAATTTCAACAGATACAGATGATACATTTAGCCTTTTAGCAACATCAAGTGTTAAGCAATCTATCAACTGCCCTCATTGTAAGAGGGATAACATTCGTGCTAATGGCAAGAGCAAAGGAGTGCAACGTTATTATTGCAAAGATTGTAAAAAGTATTTCAGAAATACGACGGGTAAAGTCATTTTTGGGTTAAAAAAACCTGAATTATTACCCACCTATTTATATAATATGCTTATGGGTTATTCTATTAAGAAATGTGCAGAACAAACAAACATTAGCATTCAAACATCCTTTGATTGGCGACACAAGGTTCTAAGTTCTTTTAAACAAGCATATCCTAATGGTTTTGAAGGCATTACAGAGAGTGATGATATTTTCTTTTTAGAATCTAGCAAGGGAAATAGAGAGCTAGATAGAAAACCATGAAAACGTGGCAGTAAAGCTATTAAGCGGGGTATTAGTAATGAGCAAATAGCAGTTGTTGTTACCTGTGACAGAATCGACAACAAAGAACTCAAAGTAGCGACAAGAGGGCGTATAAGCAAGAAAGATTTAGAAGCTGTATTTGCCAGAAAATTAGATAAAGTAGAAACCCTTTGTACAGATGCTCATCGCTCCTATACAGCATTTGCTAAAAGTAATAACATACATCACAAAAAGTTTAATGTATCAAAAGGACAGAGAGTAAAAAACAAAGTGTATCACGTACAAAATGTAAACAATACTGCTAAAAGATTAAGAGAATGGATGAAGCCCTTTAACGGCGTAGCAACAAAATATCTGCAAAATTACATGAACTGGTTTATGATACTTGAACGTATAAAGAATAGCAACCAACGATTAAAGGAATTTGCCTACTTTGCCTTTGCAGGACAAGAGACTTGGGAGATATGGAAAACAAACACTAATGCAGTCATAATTTAGAATATAGCCAAATTATATAAATTCCGCTTGATAAATTCGGTAAGGAAATGTCTTTTAAACCAATTGTTGAAAATGAGTTATTAATTATTTCTTTGCCTAAAATATTATAAATTCTAACAGTAGCATTTCCAATCGGCAAACCAACAACTCTTAATCTAAAATTATCAACTTTATAAATGCTAATACTTTCTGATAATGTTTTATTATCGGCGATGTTTAATGGTTTACATTCTGTATTATAACTTGCTCCTGCATCTTTTGTCCAACTAGAAGGTATAGCAGACGCATCATCTACTTGAATACATGTTAAATTAGTATTAAACCTAGCATCGAATGTTGTTAATACAGTATTTTTTGACCATTTTTTACATCTAAACTTGTTAATTGGTTAGAATAACAATCTAACCTAATTAAAGCAGTATTTTTACTTACATCTAAACTTGGTAATTGGTTAGAATAACATAATAAAATAGTCAAAGCAGTATTTTTACTTACATCTAAACTTGGTAATTGGTTAGAAAAACAAAATAAATCAGTCAAAGCAGTATTTTTACTTACATCTAAACTTGTTAATTGGTTAGAAGAACACTCTAGTACAGTCAAAGCAATATTTTTACTGACATCTAAACTTGTTAATTGGTTAGAATAACAATATAAAATAGTCAAAGCAGTATTTTTACTTACATCTAAACTTGGTAATTGGTTAATATGACAATATAATTGAGTCAAAGCAGTATTTTTACTTACATCTAAATTTGTTAAGTTGTTATCATTACAAAATAATGTAGCCAAAGCAGTAAAATGTTCAATTCCTTTTAGGTTAGCAATGCTACTATTAGAAACATCTAAATTAGCAACAGCCTGTATTTCACTATTACTCAATACATCATCATTGTCTGTGTCAATTGCACTTCCTGTGACAATTGCCCTAAAATTAGCGTCAGGGAAACTAGCGTCATTAATAGCAACTTGTCCCATCAAGCAAGTAGCATAAATCATAAAAATCGAAGCAACAAAAGTATTTCTCATTGCAAAAAAGCTTAAAATTTTTGCAAATGTACTTTATTTTTTTAAAACATCAAAACTTTAACTAAAAAAAATTTAAAAACACCTACCCTTGCCGTCGTTAAAAAACAAAGTTCTTATACAATATAAACTAAAAACCCTTATTTTATAAGGGTTTTTAATCTTTTGGGTATGTATTTACAAAACCTCTATCTTATCTAAAAGCGTAACGCTCCATTTTTCCATTTAGGTTTATAACTTCTATATAAATTGTATTACCAGGACTATAAAAACTTTCAATTTTTTTAACGGTGTCACTTGCGTTTGCTACTGATTTTTTATTTATTTTTGTTATAATATATCCTTCTTTTACGCCGTAATAATTCAAATTGGGGTTTCTATTATCAATAATTTTAGCACCGCCTCTAATTTTATATTTTTTCAATTCTTCTGAACTCAAATCTTTTAGGACTACCTGCAAACTCCTAGAAATATAAGTATCTTTCTTCATAAGTTTTACCTTTTTAGTAATATTTTTTCCGTTTCTATCTACGGTAATTTTAACAAACTCACCAGGTCTTTTGGCGTTTAATTGTCCTTTTAACTCGGAGAATTTAGTAATCTTAAAATTATTTACTTTAATAATAACATCTCCGGATTTTAAGCCGGCTATTCCTGCACCGCTATTATCGGTTACTGATGCGATTTTTACTCCTTCAACATTTGACTCCGACGTGTCGATATTAACCCCTAAAATAGCTTCTTGCACAGAGCCAAATTCTAACAAATCATCGACAATTTTTTTAGCAATATTAGACGGCACTGCAAAAGAATACCCAACGAACGAACCAGTTCTAGAAGAAATAGCAGTGTTAATTCCGACTAATTCTCCACGAATATTTACCAGTGCACCGCCGCTATTTCCAGGGTTTACAGCAGCATCCGTCTGAATAAAAGAGTCTATAGTAGTATTTCCGTCTAAATCTCTTCCTTTTGCACTTACAATCCCGGCGGTTACAGTTGAAGTAAGATTATAAGGATTACCGACCGCTAAAACCCATTCTCCGACTCTTATAACATCAGAATTTGCAAAAGGTATATAAGGTAATTTTTTGTTGATATTTATTTTTAACAAAGCAATGTCGGTGTCCTTATCCGAACCAATAAGCTCTGCATCATACTTTTGCTTATTATTTAAAGTAACTTCAATACTCGATGCTCCTTTGATAACATGGCTGTTGGTTACGATATACCCATCCTGCGAAATTATAACTCCGCTACCTGTTCCAACTTGCTCATACTTTCTTTGCTCTCCATTGTTTCCAAAGAAAATATCAAATGGATTTACGCTAGTTCTTATTGCAGTGTTTTTAACATGCACGACTGAATTTACCGTACTCTTAGCAGCAGCGATAAAATCTATTGAATTTATGATTTTACTACTTTCAACTGGATTGTAATTTGTATTAATAACTTGAGGAGGTTTTACAATTTCTCTTTCTACAATAGTTTTGTTGCTTTCTTTGTTAAACAACATTTTGTAACCACCTAAAGTTATGATTCCAGATAGAATCGCTATTCCTATAAAATCAAAATATTTCTTCATAATCTAAATTTTTTTTAAGTTATCAAATATACTATATTTAAACAGTTTAAGATACAATATTTAACTAGATTTTAACTGAATTTAACCTTGAATTAACAATTGTATAATTATAATTTTAATAGTTACTTTTGTATTTATGAAAATAGAGTTTTATAAATATCAAGCAACGGGCAATGATTTTGTAATGATTGACAATAGAGCAAAAAAAGTTCCGAAAATAAATTCTGCCATTATTTCACGCTTAACTGACAGAAACTTTGGAATTGGGGCGGACGGAATAATTTTGATTGAGGATGATGATAATTTTGATTTTAAAATGATTTATTATAATGCTGACGGCAGCGAAACCTTTTGTGGAAACGGAGGCAGATGTGTTGTTTTATTTGCAAAGTATTTAAAAATTATTTCTAAAAAAACAAATTTTATAGCTGCCGATGGAAATCATTTTGCTGAAGTAGTAAATGAAAATGTTTTATTAAAAATGACAGATGTAAGCAATGTTATAGTTAAAAAAACCTCAACCTTCGTTTATACTGGTGCGGAGCATCATGTCGAATTAGTTGAAAATTTAGACAATTACCCTGTAGTCCAAAATGGGCGAGCGATAAGATATTCTTACGGTTTGGGAAGTAATGTAAATTTTGTTCAAAAAATTAATGACAGAACTTTTAGGATAAGAACTTATGAAAAAGGCGTTGAAAATGAGACGTTGGCTTGTGGTACTGGAGCAACCGCGGTAGCTATTTCGATGTATAAGACAAAAAAGACAAATAGCAATTCTGTTAAATTACTTGTAGAAGGCGGAGTTTTGGAAGTTTCGTTTATTGAAAAAAACGGCGTTTATACTAATGTATTTTTAAAAGGAATGGCTAATTTTGTTTTTAAAGGAAGTATTGCTATTTAATGAGATTATTAAAAGGAAAACATATAAGTTTAAGAGCTTTGGAGCCAGAGGATTTAGAGTTTTTATATCAAATAGAAAATAACGAAACTTTTTGGGAGGTAAGTCATACCGTCGCACCTTTTTCAAAATACGTTTTAAAAAAATATTTAGAAAATGCAAATTTAGATTTATTTCAAGCAAGGCAATTGCGTTTAATAATTGAAAAAAAGCAAACTCAAGATCAGATTGGCTTAATAGATTTGTTTGATTATGATCCACAACACCGGCGAGCTGGTATTGGGATACTTATCCACCCTGACTTTCAGCAAAAAGGTTTTGCCTCTGAATCGCTTTCAATAATTATAAAATATGCTTTTACATTGTTAAATTTACATCAACTTTATGCAAATGTTACTTCTGATAACCGAAATAGCATTACGCTTTTCTCGAGAAATAATTTTAAAAAAATTGGTGTTAAGAAGGATTGGATTTTTTCAAAAGGTAGTTTTAAAGATGAAATATTATTTCAATTGATAAAAGATTAATTTCGTGCTTTCAAAAAAAATGTACAGTAAAAAAATTATATATATACTTGTTTCTATCGTATTATTTATTATAGTAACTTTTAGTTGTGTCCTTTATCAAAAGATATTTGGCAAGGTTGTAACAGAACAAAGTGTTTTTTATGTTCGCACAAATGATGATTTGTTTAGTGTAGAAAAGAACTTAAGTATGCTTTCGGTAAAGACGGATGATTTTTTGGCTGTTGCAGGTTTAAAGAATTTTTCGAAGCCAAAGCTGGGTAGGTATGTTTTAAAAAAAGGGATGTCTAATAATGATATTATAAATATGATTAGAATTGGACATCAGACTCCGGTAAAGCTGTCGTTCAATAATATAGATACAATTGAGAAATTAGCGGGACGAATTTCGGAGCAGTTAGAATTTGATTCTACAACATTATTAAATAGCCTTAAAGACAAAAAATTCTTATCAAAAAATAATTTAAATAAAAAGTCTGTTTTACAATTATTTATTCCGAATACTTATGAAGTGTTTTGGACAATTTCGGTAGAAAAGTTTAGAAAAAGAATGTTGCAAGAATATAACATTTTTTGGAATCAAGCTAGATTAAAGAAAGCTAAATCTTTAAAATTAACTAAAGCGCAAGTGATGATATTAGCTTCAATAGTTCAGAAAGAAACTACAAAAATTAGTGAAAAACCTATAGTAGCGGGTTTATATTTGAATAGACTAAAAAGAGGTTGGCCCTTACAAGCAGACCCTACAATAACATATTGCATTAGAGAAAAAAAAGGGCAGAACTACAGTGTAAAAAGGGTTTTGACTCGAGATTTAGATATTAACTGCTCTCACAATACATATAAATACAGAGGACTGCCACCTACATTAATATCAATGCCGGATATTTCTTCAATAGAAGCAGTACTAAATCCTAAAAAACATAATTACTATTATATGTGTTTCGATGTTGATAGATTAGGCTACCACCTGTTTGCACGCACACTTTATAGGCACAACCTTAACGCTAGAAAATATCATCGGTGGTTAAATAAAAAAAGAATAAGGCGATAATTCAACTTTTTATTATATAATACTAATTTTATTTGTAAGTTTGCAAATATTTCACAATTTGAAATTTGGTTATTAAGTAATGTATGAAAAACAAAAATCTATTTATATATGTTTTCTTTGTTTGCAGTAGTCTAACGATTTTATCTCAAGAGAACATCAAAAAAGAAGTTGATAAGACCGTTGCAAAGGAATCCAGTTAAAAAAAGCAACAAATTTTAGATATAATTATTTGCATATCAATTATTTAATTTGTACTTTTGAGTCATGAAACTGATAAAACACCCCACTTTAGCAGATGTGATTTGCGAGCAAGAAAAATTAAGAAGAAATTTTTTGAACAAATAAATATCTTATTAGATTGGCAAAGTATAAGTCAAAAGATAGACGTTTATTATAAAAAAGGACAAAGTGTAGCAGGTAAGCCAAGTTACGATGGTTTGCTACTTTTCAAAATGTGTTTACTTCAAACTTGGTATGGATTAAGCGATTATGAGGTAGAAGATCGTGTAAATGATAGTATTTCTTTCAGCTATTTTTGTGGGCTACATATAGATCAAGTTGCACCGGACCATAGTACATTGAGCAGATTTAGAACTGCGATGACCAAGTCAAAGGCTTATGAGCCTTTGTTTAAAGAAATCAATAATCAATTAGAGGCACATAAAATTATTGTCAAGAAAGGAGCAATAATAGATGCAAGTGTAGTGGATACGCCACTCAAACCGAAGGGAAAAGTTTCACATAAAGTAACTGAAGATAGAAAAGAAGAAGTTGTAAAGGTCAAAAAGGAATATCCTAAAAGTGTGGATACGGAAGCTGCTTGGTTAAAGAAGCGAGGGAAGTTTCATTATGGTTATAAAAAACATCATGTTACGGACGAAGAGGGTTGTGTGCTTGGAGTTCTTACTACTCCTGCTAATATCAATGAAATAAGCAATATTGAAGAAGTTTTGGAAACTGCAGATTTACCTAAAAATATTCCTTTGAAAGCAGACAAGGGATATCAATCAAAGAAAAATGGAGGAATATTAAAAAAGAGGAAATTAAAAAACCACATTTTAAAAAAAGCAAAGAAAAATCAGCCTTTAACTGCTTGGGAAAAAGAGTTTAACAAGTTAATAGGCAAAACAAGATATAAGGTAGAACGAACCTTTGGTAGTATAAAAAGGTGGTTTGATGGAGGCAAAGCGAGATACAGGGGGCTTGAAAAGATGCATACGCAAAATTTAATGGAAGCGATGAGTTATAATTTATACCGAAGTACAGGGATACTTGGCTCTAATGGTTAAAAAACAAAGAAAAAGCATAAAAAACAAAACATTTAATGCTCAAAATAAAGCAAAAGCAGAAAATTTAGTCTGAAAATTAATTTAAAATTTAAAAAAATTAGATTATTGAAGAAATAATAAAAATGAGAGAGTTATGCAACGGTCTTATACAATTAAAATTTACACAATGTCAGAATCAATTATTTATATATCTATAGCTATCATTTTTAGTAGTATAGGTATTTATATTGGAAAATTACTAACAAAAATAACTTTAGAAAAACATAAAGCAGCTTTAGAAGAGCGAAATAAATTGTTGCTTCAATCAGAAAAAACTGCACGAGATGAGATTTTAAAGCGCGAAGAAGAACTAAAAATCATTCAAGAAAAAAAAGAAGAGCTAATTAGCTTAAACACAAGACAAGACTCTGATTTAAAAAACTTACAACTGAAGTTAGAAGAAAATAAAAACGAAGTTGAAAAGCTGCAAGAAAAATTCATAAAAGAGTTTGATAATTTAGCAAATAAAATATTAGATGAAAAATCAAATAAATTTACAGAACAAAACAAAGAAAATATTAAAAATATATTAAGCCCACTTCAAGAAAAAATAAAAGTATTTGAAGATAAAGTAGATAAGACCCACAAAGAAAGTATAGATTATCAC
This sequence comes from uncultured Polaribacter sp., assembly GCA_963422315.1. Taxonomy (GTDB): domain Bacteria; phylum Bacteroidota; class Bacteroidia; order Flavobacteriales; family Flavobacteriaceae; genus Polaribacter. The sequence continues at coordinate 1,113,722 of OY729423.1, read as the reverse complement.
GCCGCTTTGCGTCAGCAGATTTTTGGATTAAAAGAACTAAACCAACAGATGAGCAAAGAAGCCGTAAACCTAACAAAAGCCTTGAAAGGCGACAGCAAAGTTCAGGGAGACTGGGGCGAAATACAATTAGAAATCTTATTAGAAAAAGCAAACTTAACAAAAGATATTCATTACACAACACAAGGTGGATATAGAGATAGTGAAGATGTTTTGAAAAAGCCTGACTTTGTAATTAATTTACCGAACAACAGGCACTTAATAGTAGACTCAAAAGTGTCGTTAAATGCTTATGAAAAATATTTTAGCTCTGATAATGAAGAGGATAAAAAAGTGTTTTTAAATAAACATATAGAAAGCATTAAAAATCATATTAAAAGCTTAAGTGAAAAGCAGTACCATAATATTTATGAAATTAACACCCCAGACTATGTGTTAATGTTCGTTCCGATAGAACCTGCTTATTTATTAGCATTAAGTAAAAATAACAGGTTAGTTTTGGAGGCTTTAGATAAAAATATTCTATTAGTTTCCACATCAACTTTGTTAGCGACTTTAAGCACAATTGATTATATGTGGAGGCAAGAAAACCAAAAGAAAAATGTTTTAGAAATTGCTAAACAAGCTGGAGCTTTATATGATCATTTTGTAAGGTTAACGGACGATTTGATAAAAATAGGAAATCAATTAAGAACAGTCCAAAACAGTTATGAATCTTCTATGAAAAAGCTAACTGGTAGAGGAAACTTAGTTAATAAAGTGGAGAGTATAAAACAATTGGGAATTTCTACTTCAAAAAGTTTAAACCGAGCACTTTTAGATAAAGGAAAATAAATAACTTTAGATTGGTGGTCAAAAAAGATATGTTGTTTAATTAAAATTTTACATAACAAACAATCTTCTACATCTCATCATTTCTGAAACACGCCCTTTTATTTTGTTAAGGCTCTTCTCATTATCAGCATTTTGAATAGCTTCATCAATATAACTTACAATATCTTTCATATCATTCATTTTTAGTCCTCGAGTTGTAATAGCTGCGGTTCCGATTCTAATTCCCGAAGTTATAAATGGATTTTTATCATCAAAAGGAACCATGTTTTTATTAACCGTTATAGCTGCTTTTCCTAAGGTACTTTCTGCATCTTTTCCTGAAATATTTTTATTCCTCAAATCTATTAAAATGCAATGGTTGTCCGTACCGCCAGAAATTATATTATAACCTTTAGAAATAAATTCTTTTGCCATTATTGCTGCGTTTTGTTTAACATTTACTTGATATTCTAAAAACTCATCGGATAGAGCTTCGATAAAAGCAACAGCTTTAGCAGCGATAACGTGTACCAATGGGCCGCCTTGGTTTCCTGGAAAAACAGAAGAATTTATTAAACTAGACATTTTTTTAGGACTACCATTTTTTAGAGTCTCTCCGAAAGGATTGTCAAAGTCTTTTCCTATTATAATTATCCCTCCTCTAGGTCCGCGCAAAGTTTTATGAGTAGTAGTTGTAACTATATGGCAATGAGGTATTGGGTCGTTTAGAATTCCTTTTGCAATAAGACCTGCCGGATGTGAAATATCTGCCATTAAAATTGCACCAACACTATCTGCAATCTCTCTAAAACGTTTAAAATCCATGTCTCTTGAATAGGCTGAAGCACCTGCAATTATTAGGTTCGGCAATTCTTTTATGGCTGTTTTTTGAATTTTATCATAATTTAAAATCCCCGTTTCTTTTTCTACTCCGTAAAAGGAAGTCTCATATAATTTTCCAGAAAAATTCACTGGTGAGCCGTGCGTTAAGTGTCCTCCATGTGAAAGATTAAATCCCAAGATTTTATCTCCAGGCTTTAAGCAAGAAGCAAAAACCGCAGCATTTGCTTGAGAACCAGAGTGAGGCTGTACATTTACATATTCCGCTCCGAATAGTTTTTTTGCTCTTTCAACTGCAATTTGCTCAATTTTATCAACTACTTCACAGCCACCATAATATCTTTTATTCGGATAGCCCTCTGCATATTTGTTGGTTAATACAGTACCTTGAGCTTTCATTACTTCATCGCTAACAAAGTTTTCTGAAGCTATTAACTCTAGACCGTTTAATTGTCTTTCTTTTTCTTCTTTTATTAAATTAAAGATTTGATTGTCTAATTGCATTATTATTTTTTAAGACCCCAAAAGTAATTAATTTTTTAAAAAACAAAGAACTTATTTAGCAATATTATTTTAAAAAACACTATATTATTCTCTATTTTTGTGTTTAAATAAAATGACCCTTTTAAAAAAATGAAAAATATAAAAATTGCAATAATAGGTTTGGGATATGTGGGATTGCCGTTGGCAAGACTTTTTGCTACCAAATTTCCTGTAGTCGGTTTTGATATTAATCAGCACAGGGTTGACCAGCTAAAATTAGGCTTCGACAAAACAAATGAAGTTCCTAGAAACAAATTAAAAGAAGTAGTTGTAGAAAAAAACACTATCAAAAAAGGATTGTTTCTCACGTATGCTGAGCAAGATATGTGCAAGGCTAATTTTTTTATAATCACAGTGCCAACTTATATAGATAAAAAAAATAAGCCAGTATTAACACCTCTGCTAAACGCTAGTAAATCCGTAGCAAATGTTTTAAAAAAAGGAGATATTGTTGTTTATGAATCAACGGTTTATCCGGGTGCAACAGAAGACGACTGTGTTCCAATTTTAGAAAAAAACTCTAAACTCCTATTCAATAAAGATTTTTATGTAGGGTATTCGCCCGAGAGAATAAACCCAGGAGATAAAAAACGCAGGGTTGATAAAATTTTAAAGATTGTATCTGGCTCGACTAAAGAAATAAGTTTAAAAATTAACGACGTGTATTCTTCTGTAATTAGCGCCGGAACTCATTTAGCACCTTCAATTAAAGTAGCAGAGGCAGCTAAAGTTATAGAAAATACACAGCGAGATATTAACATTGCTTTTGTAAATGAATTAGCTAAAATTTTTGAACTAATGGGTATAAATACGCAAGAAGTTTTAGAGGTTGCAGCAACAAAATGGAATTTTTCAAACTTTAAACCAGGTTTAGTAGGTGGTCATTGCATCGGAATAGATTCGTATTATTTGGCACAAAAAGCTAAAGATGTCGGCTATAATTCTAAAATAATATTAGCTGGAAGAAGCGTAAACGAAAGCATGGGAAAATATGTTGCCTCTCAAGTTATTAAACTTATGATTCAAAAAAACATTAAAATTAAGGGATCAAAGATATTAATTTTAGGAATTACTTTTAAAGAAAACTGCCCTGATATTAGAAATACCAAAATAGTAGATCTTGTAAACGAGCTAAAAGAACATGATGCTAACATTACAATTTACGACCCTTATGCTGATGTTAATGAAGTAAAATTAGAATATAAACTAAACCTTTCCGGCACTTTGCCTAACAAAAAATTTGACGGAATCGTTTTAGCAGTTGCACATAAAAAGTTTAAAAAACTAAACTTTAAAGGATTGAAAAAAAACAACTCTATATTTTATGATGTTAAGGGGCTTATAAATTCTAAATATGTTGACAAAGTTTTATAAACGCATCTATTTTTATTTTGAAAAAACATCTTTAAAGTTTCAAAGTAACCCCATATATAATTACAATTTTTAGTTTTTGTAATTTATTTTTTAATTTCAGGGTACATATTATTGCCGCTCGGCAGTGCTGATTCTGAATCAAAAAACTTGTGGGTTTCTATTACTTCGGTTTTTTTGTAATACTTGCTGCTTGTTGTCATATCATCCAATGTAGCTTTTAACAACGGGTCGGAGCGTTCGCCAAGAGTACCTAAATTTTCAAGGTCTTCTCCTAAAAAAATTCCTTCTATATTGATTCCAGGTATAAAACCATCAGGTTCATTCTCATCTTCTTTATTGAATATTTCTAAAACTATAGGCTGCATAGCATATTTATGATCTTTATTTAAGCCGTCGTCTTTTTCATAAAAAGTATTAGAATCGTATAAAGTTATAGAGCCAAAGACCTTTCCATAAGTATTGGCACCTACAAGTTTTACATCTATATATGGTTTTAAAGCGTTAATTAACAGCTCCGAAGCCGATGCAGATCTTTTAGAAACTATAAAGTGTACTTCAGATAAATTTAAGCTGTTAATCTGTTCCTCTAAAATTACATCCCCTTCTTCATCAAGATTTTTTATTTTATCTGTAAAATGATTTAAAAATAATTCTTCATTTGAAGTCTGCCCAGTTATTTTCTCATTCCAAACTTCTTTAGAAAAAACTTGACCTTTAAACTGGCCTGTAATCATACTTCCTAAATAAGTTGTAGTTCTTATGGAGCCACCACCATTATACCTTAAGTCTATTATTAACTTATCTATATTTTGTGATTTGAATTGACCAAATGCAGCATTTAATTCACCATCATAATTGCTAGCAAACTGATTATATAATAAATAGCCTATATTAAAACCATTTTCTTCTATTACTTTTGAAATAGCAACAGGGTTCTCTTGTATTATACTTTTTGATAAAGTAATAGTTTTATTAGATACAGGGTTTCCATCATTTAGGTCTGCAAATTCTACTGTATAATTTGTGTTGTTGCTGTTTAACAGGCTTAAATAATTACTAATTGTAATCTGTGTTCCGTTAATTTTATTGAATACCATTCCTCTTGAAACAGATTTTGATTCGGCTGGGCTACCAGGTACTACATATCTAACATATCCGTAGAGATTTGTTCTATCATTTTTATAATAATTTAAGGTATATTTAATTCCAAAACCATAGTTAACACTATTAAAAGACGCTTCTAATTTTTCGTAGTCATCTACAATCCGCGAAAACCTATCAGTACTGTATAGCAATTCATTAAACAAACTCTCGTTGCTAACAAATTTTGCTAAATAACTGTCTAATTCTTTGTTAGATTTAAAAGCATCATCACTTAAATCATCTACTTTTTTTTGATATAAGTAATATCTATTTAGTCCTTTCCAAATAAAATTTGAAACTTTTAAACTATCTGGAGTCTCATAATCATCATCATTGCAGCTAAAGATCAAAAACGCTATTAGCACGATAAAAAATCTAAAAATATTTTTTTTCATTAAAATCATTAAAATAAAGTTAAGTTTGAATATTGCTTTTGCAAAGATTCGTATAAATTAATTAAAAAAACAAATTTAAAATAATTCATTTTTGTCAGTATAATTAAAAATCATATATTTGCACTTCTTTTTTTAAGAAAAACTATTATTATTAACACAAAGACTATAAGTGTATTTATGAACGCATTAAGTTACAAAACAGTATCAGCAAACAAATCCACCGTAAATAAAGAGTGGGTTTTAGTTGATGCGGACGGTCAAACCTTGGGTCGTCTAGCTTCAAAAGTAGCAAAATTAATTAGGGGTAAGCATAAGCCTGATTTTACTCCTCATGTTGATTGTGGAGACAACGTAATTATAATCAACGCAGAAAAAATTGTTTTAACAGGGAAAAAGTGGAAAGATAAAATTTATATTCGCCACACAGGCTATCCAGGAGGTCAAAAGTCATTAAGTGCGATAGAAGTGTTCCAAAAAGACCCTATCAAATTAGTTCAAAAAGCAGTAAAAGGGATGCTTCCGAAAAACAAATTAGGCAGTGCATTATACAGAAATTTATATGTATATAAAGATTCAGAACACGGTCAAATAGCTCAAAAGCCTAAAACTATTAATCTCAATAACTTTAAATAATGGATACAGTTCACAAAATAGGAAGGAGAAAAACCGCTGTTGCTCGTATTTATCTTTCAGAAGGCAAAGGAAACATTACAGTTAATAAGAAAAACTTTAAAGAATATTTTACAACAGAATCTTTGCGTTATAAAATTCGACAGCCTTTGGCTTTAACAAAAAAATTATCTGCTTATGATATTAAAATAAATGTTCGTGGAGGAGGCGTTACCGGACAAGCAGAAGCAGTTCGTTTAGCTATTGCTAGAGCTTTAGTATCAATAAACGAAGACGACAAACCTATTCTAAAAGCAGAAAGGCTATTGACTCGAGACCCAAGAATGGTCGAGCGTAAAAAATACGGTCAAAAGAAAGCACGTAAGAAATTTCAATTTTCTAAACGTTAGCATTTATTTCTTAAAAATCAAATTAAAAAAATATTATATAAATTATTTAAACCAGTTTATTTTTAAAATATATAAGACTCTGACAGGCTACTTATTATATTGAAATTAACAACAGAAAATAAACACATTGAAGTAAACATGACAGAAGTAAGTATTCAAGAATTATTAAGTAGTGGTGTACATTTTGGACATCTGACTAGAAAGTGGAATCCGAATATGGCTCCATACATTTACACCGAAAGAAATGGACTTCACATAATCAACTTATATAAAACCGCATCAAAAATAGAAGAGGCTTCGAAAATTTTATATAAGTTGGCAAATAATGGTCGCAAAATTTTATTTGTAGCTACCAAAAAACAAGCAAAAAACATAGTTGAAGAAAAAGCAAAATCTGTAAATATGCCGTATATAACTGAAAGATGGCCAGGCGGTATGTTAACAAACTTTATTACTATAAAAAAAGCCATAAAAAAAATGACCAATATAGATAAGATGAAGTTAGATGGGTCTTTTGATACTCTTTCTAAAAGGGAAAAGCTACAAATTAACCGTCAAAGAGAAAAGTTAGAAAAAAATTTAGGCTCTATTTATGAAATGAACCGCCTACCTGGTGCCTTGTTTATAGTTGATATAAAAAAAGAACATATCGCCGTTAAAGAAGCCAGAAAATTAAACATTCCTACTTTTGCTATGGTGGACACAAACTCTGACCCAAGGTTAGTAGATCACATAATTCCTTCTAATGACGATGCTTCAAAATCTATTGACAAAGTTCTAACTTACATTACTAACTCAATAGCAGAAGGCTTATCGGATAGAAAAACAGAAAAAGAAAACTCAATAAAAGAGAGCAGTAAACAAAATGAAGAGTCTATAAAAAAATAATATTATAACTTTAAACTATTATACATTAAAATGAATACATTAAAAATAAGTGCTGCTGATGTTAAAAATTTAAGACAAACTACAGGCGTTGGGATGATGGATTGTAAAAAAGCATTAATAGACGCTGGTGGTGATTTTGATAAAGCAATTGATATTTTAAGAAAAAAAGGTCAAAAAATTGCAGCAAAAAGAGCCGACAGAGAAGCCAAACAAGGAGTTGCAGTTGCTAAAGTTAACGAATCTAAAACTAAAGGTGTTGCTATCGTTTTAGCATGTGAGACAGATTTTGTTGGTAAAAATGAAAACTTTGTTGCTTTAGCCAAAAAACTTACAGAATCTGCTTTAAACCACAATAGTAAGGAGTCTTTCTTAAGTTCCGATTTTGAAGGAATGACCGTTTCTGAAAAATTAATTGAACAGACTGGTATTATTGGCGAAAAATTAGACATTCCGTATTTTGAAAAAATTGAAGCTAATTATGTCGATTCATATACTCATATAGGTAAAATTGCCGCTTTAGTAGGCTTGTCCAAAATTGTAAAAAACGTTGAGATTTTAGCTAAAGATCTTGCAATGCAAATAGCGTCAATGGGTGCTACCACACTTTCTTACAAAGACCTTGACCCTGATTTTGTAGCTGCTGAAACAGAAGCAAGAATTGCCGCTATCAAAAAAGAAAATGTAGAATTAGGAAGGTTAGGCAAAACTTTAAAAAATGTTCCTAAATATATCTCGATGTCTCAATTAACTCCTGATGTTTTAAAACAAGCCGAAGAAGATGCAAAAGCAGAATTAGTTGCCGAGAACAAACCAGAGAAAATATGGGATAGAATCCTGCCTGGAAAAATAAATAGATTTATTTCCGACAACACAACTTTAGATGTAGAACAATGTCTTTTAGACCAAAATTTTATTAAAGACGAAAAGAAGAATGTCGCTCAATATGTAAAAACATACGGCGATGTTGAAATTAACGCTTTTAAAAGAGTTTCTTTAGGGTAATCTGTTAAGTTTCACAAGGTTGTTGTTTAATTTTAACTTGCTTGTTTTGTAAAGACAATATTTAGTTTTTATGTTGTTGTCAACAATTTTAATTTATATCTCTGAATCTTAATAAATTTTACTTTTATACCTAATAAATTACATATTTCTGTGGGTTTGAGTTTTAATAATAACGCCTATCACGTTGGGCTTTCGTTAGTTGAATTTATGGAAGATGATGTTACTATTGTTTACTCTCAATACCGTTGCAAAGGAATCCAGTTAAAAAAAGCAACAAATTTTAGATATAATTATTTGCATATCAATTATTTAATTTGTACTTTTGAGTCATGAAACTGATAAAACACCCCACTTTAGCAGATGTCGTTTGTGATTTGCGAGCAAGAAAAATTAAGAAGAAATTTTTTGAACAAATAAATATCTTATTAGATTGGCAAAGTATAAGTCAAAAGATAGACGTTTATTATAAAAAAGGACAAAGTGTAGCAGGTAAGCCAAGTTACGATGGTTTGCTACTTTTCAAAATGTGTTTACTTCAAACTTGGTATGGATTAAGCGATTATGAGGTAGAAGATCGTGTAAATGATAGTATTTCTTTCAGCTATTTTTGTGGGCTACATATAGATCAAGTTGCACCGGACCATAGTACTTTGAGCAGATTTAGAACTGCGATGACCAAGTCAAAGGCTTATGAGCCTTTGTTTAAAGAAATCAATAATCAATTAGAGGCACATAAAATTATTGTCAAGAAAGGAGCAATAATAGATGCAAGTGTAGTGGATACGCCACTCAAACCGAAGGGAAAAGTTTCACATAAAGTAACTGAAGATAGAAAAGAAGAAGTTGTAAAGGTCAAAAAGGAATATCCTAAAAGTGTGGATACGGAAGTTGCTTGGTTAAAGAAGCGAGGGAAGTTTCATTATGGTTATAAAAAACATCAAGTTACGGACGAAGAGGGTTGTGTGCTTGGAGTTCTTACTACTCCTGCTAATATCAATGAAATAAGCAATATTGAAGAAGTTTTGGAAACTGCAGATTTACCTAAAAATATTCCTTTGAAAGCAGACAAGGGATATCAATCAAAGAAAAATGGAGGAATATTAAAAAAGAGGAAATTAAAAAACCACATTTTAAAAAAAGCAAAGAAAAATCAGCCTTTAACTGCTTGGGAAAAAGAGTTTAACAAGTTAATAGGCAAAACAAGATATAAGGTAGAACGAACCTTTGGTAGTATAAAAAGGTGGTTTGATGGAGGCAAAGCGAGATACAGGGGGCTTGAAAAGACGCATACGCAAAATTTAATGGAAGCGATGAGTTATAATTTATACCGAAGTCCAGGGATACTTGGCTCTAATGGTTAAAAAACAAAGAAAAAGCATAAAAAACAAAACATTTAATGCTCAAAATAAAGCAAAAGCAGAAAATTTAGTCTGAAAATTAATTTAAAATTTAAAAAAAATTAGATTATTGAAGAAATAATAAAAGTGAGAGAGTTATGCAACGGTCTTTCTCCAGCTTTAGATTTGAGCAGTTATGGTAATTCAATAATAGAGGGTGATGCTTATACGAAACATCCATGGTAAGGATTTTGCCACCCAAGGGAATGGCTTTAACATAACATAACGGCATATTATCATGAATACGACAAGCAATTCGTCAAAATTAACAATACTTTTCAAAAGTAGCAATTAAGTTTTCGGCAATCATTTGTGCCGATTTACCTTCAATATGATGACGCTCTAATATATGTACTAAATTACCATCTTCAAACAATGCAATAGCAGGAGACGAGGGTGGAAAAGGTAATAAATACTCACGTGCTTTTTTGGTTGATTCTTTATCTACTCCAGCAAAAACAGTAGCTAAATTGTTTGGCGTTTTTTCTGAAGTTAGAGATGCAATTACTCCAGGTCTAGCTGTTCCTGCTGCACAACCACAAACCGAGTTAATCATAACTAAAGTTGTTCCTTTTTTTGACATTGTTTTTTCAACGTCTTTACTAGTGAATAATTCTTCAAAACCTGCATTGACTAATTCTTCTCGCATTGGCTTTACTAATTCTTTTGGGTACATAATGTTAAGTTTTTAGCTTACAAATATATATACAAATAAGAGTTTACACAATATAAAAACTAATATATGTTATTTAACCCAAATTTAATGTGCTTTATTTGTAGGCGTTCTTACAATTATTAAGTCAAAATTTTGCATCTTTTCATAAAAAAAGATTTATGCTTTTTAAAAAAATTAATAAAATAAGCAACTTAATACTAACTAAAATTATTTGAAATATTGATAAATAAAGATTAAGCAATTGTTAAAGAAATTAAAATTATTTAGTAAAATTAAGCCGTATTACTAATGACAAAAGCTCTTAATGAGTTTGTCAAAAAGCCTACTAAAAGGATTTCGTAAAATTAACATTTTTTAAATAAACAACTTAATAATTTTGACCCAAAGCAAAAAAGAGTTGCTTATCTTGAGAAATCTTCAATTCTGAAGCGATAGATGTAAAATTAATTAATCAATTAAAATTTTAGATTAAGTATGAGAAAAAAATTAAACAAATTTTTACTATGTTTCTTTTTGTTAGGAACAATAGTAACTTACGGTCAATCGTCCGTTACTGGGACGATTACAGATGATTCAGGCCCGTTGCCTGGAGTAACAGTCGTTGTAAAAGGTACTTCTAAATCGGCAGTTTCAAATTTTGACGGAGAGTACTCATTAGAAGGATTAAATTCTGGTGATGTTATTTCTTATAGATATTTGGGGTATGTTACAAAAGAAGTAACTTATACAAACCAAACTACAATAGACGTAGTTTTAAAAGAAGACTCGCAGTCATTGGATGAAGTGGTTGTGGTTGGGTATGGTAGTAGTACAAAGGGTAAATCTACAACTTCAATTGCTACAATTTCATCCGAAGAGTTTAATAGCGGAGCAATTAGTAACCCAGAGGAGTTATTTCAGGGGAAAGCTGCAGGTGTAAATGTTATTCAATCAAGTGGAGAACCTGGTTCTGGAGTATTAGTTAGAATTAGGGGAGGAAAGTCAATTACAGCTAGCAATGACCCATTATACATTATTGATGGGCTTCCTATAGATAATACTTCTGCTATTGGAGGAGCTTCAGGAATAGAAGGGTTAAATGACAATTCGGGTAATCCTTTAGCTTTTTTAAATCCAAATGATATAGAAAGTATAAATATTCTTAAAGATGCAGCAGCAGCAGCAATTTATGGTTCTCGTGGATCAAATGGAGTTGTTTTAATTACAACTAAAAAAGGAAAAAAAGGAGGAATGAGATCTTCTTATCAATATTTAAGTTCTTTTGGAAAGGTTAGAAACCCTTATGATATTTATTCTGCTTCAGAAATAAGATCATTGAAGGTAGATGGTCTTACTGTTACTGATGGTAAAGGGAATACTGATTGGCAAGATGAAATTTATAGATTAGCTATTTCTCAATCTCATAACTTATCATTTTCTGGAGGAACAGATAATTCTACTTATAGAGTTTCAATTGGATATGTTAAAAATGAAGGTGTGATAAAAGGTTCTGATTTAGAGCGCTTGTCTGGTAGGGTTAACATAACGAAATCTGCATTGAATGATTTACTGAAATTTTCAGGAAATGTTACTTTGAGTAATGTTAATAGAAGATATACTGCTAATGAGCAATTAGGAGGATTTCAAGGAGGGGTTTTAAATGGTATTTTTAATTACAGCCCTTTATTAGATATTTATAACGATAAAGAAGGAAGTGGATTTACTCAATCGGGTACTTTTTTTAATCCTGTCCAAACTTTAGATAACGTTGATGATAGAGGTATTGAAAATAGAATTCTGGGTAGCATTAATACAACTATAAATTTTTCAGAAAATTTAAAAGGGAATATTAATTTGGGATTTGATAGAAATGAAGGTCAACGCAATATATTTATAAAGAAAGAATCTAATATTATTACAGAAGGAGGACACGCAGGAAGATCTTTTGAAGTTAAATCTAATAAACTTATAGAGGCTTATTTGAGCTATAATAAAAATTTTGATAAACACTCTATTGAAGCAGTTGGAGGTTATTCATATCAAAATTTTATTAGTGAAGGTTTTGGAGCTTCCGCAAGAAATCTATTATTAAATTCATTTTCTTTTAATAGTTTTTCATCGAACGCTGAAAGTCCTAGAGAGCCTTCTGCTTTTAAGAATGAGTCTGAATTAGTTTCTTTATTTGGAAGAGTTGCTTACGATTATGATAATAAGTATATAGCGTCTGTTTCTTTTAGAAGGGATGGTTCTTCTAGATTTGGAAAAGATAATAAGTACGCTTTATTTCCTGGAGTATCAGCGGCATGGAACATTATTAATGAAGATTTTATGGAAAATAATAGCTTATTTGACCAATTAAAACTTAAAGCTTCGTGGGGTAAAATAGGAAACCAAGCAATAGAGCCTTATCAATCATTAGCGACACTTTCTAGTTCTGGTAGTATTAAATCAGGTGATGTAATTACTCAATCATTTTTCTTTGATAATTATGCAAACCCTAAATTGAAATGGGAAACAACCTCAACTATAAATTTTGGTGTTGATTGGAGTATTTTAGAAGGAAAGATAAGTGGAGGGTTTGAATACTACAAATCAACAACCGACGATCTTTTGTTGACATTTGACCTACCGTCCCCAGCAGACCCTAATTCTATATTAGCAAACGCAGGAAGTGTTGAGAATAGTGGATTTGAAGGAAATATTAATTTTTCTATTATAAATAAAAAAGACTTTACATTTGATTTAAGTATGAATTTTGCTACTTTGAATAGCAAGGTATTGGAAATTTCCAACGACACTTATCAAACTAATTTTATAAACTATGCAAGAGTTTCTGGAGAAGGTGCTAGTGATGATAATGTTTTTAGAATCGCAAAAGGTCAACCACTTCACTCTTTTTTTGGTAGAAAATTTGCAGGGTTAGTAGATGGGCTAGAAACGTACGAAGATATTAATGGAGACGGAAAAATTGATGCGGAAGATAGAACCTTTTTAGGAGATGCACAACCAGACTTAACTTATGCACTGACTGCAAAGATTAGGTATAAAAGGTTTGACGCTTCGCTTTTCTTTAGAGGCGTGAGTGGTGTTCAAATTTATAATAACACTACTCAAACCTATGGATTGCCTTCAAGATTAGGTAGTAGAAATGTTGTTAAAGGTGCTTTAGGTGAAGGTGAGTCAATAAAATCAACTAGACAGTTTTCAGATAGATTTATTGAGAACGGATCGTTTTTCAGATTAGATAATGTTGTTTTAGGATACAATTTAGATATAGATAATAAATATATTAGTAATGCGAGGATTACTTTAACAGGGCAAAATATTTTTGTAATCACTCCATATAGTGGTCAAGATCCAGAGGTAACTGCAGTTGCTAGTGATAATGGTATCAATATTCAAGGTATAGATTATTTAACATATCCAAGACCAACCACTATTTCTATAGGTCTGTCGTTTAATTTTTAAAAACATAATGTAATGAATATAATTAATATAAAAAAAACGCTTTTATTCTTTCTATTATCAGTTACTATAATATCTTGTACTGATTTGGAAGAAAATTTATATGATAAGGTAGAATCCAGTTCATATTTTACAACAAATGAAGAAATTAATTTAGGGTTAAATAGTATTACCCAAGCATTGTTACCTCTTCCAGCACATTCTGGTTATTGGTCTTTACAATCTATTCCTAGTGACGAAATGATAATTCCTACAAGAGGAGGAGATTGGTCTGATGGTGGTGTTCCGTTGGCATATCATACACATACATGGAGTTCAAGTGTAGGGTGGCTAGAAAGAACCTGGAATGACTTGTACAAAATAGTTGCTAGAGCAAACATAATGATCTCTAATATAGAAGGATTAGGAGAACTAAATGAAGATCAAAAGAGAGGTTTAGCAAAAGCAAAAGTTTTAAGAGCTTATGCTTATTGGGCATTACTTGATTTATTTGGCACTCCTCCTTTAGTAAAAGAGGCAATACAAGATCCTTCAAATTTAAAAGGAAATGCTACATCTAAAGAACTTTATGATTTCGTTGAAAGTGAAATAACAGCTTCTATTATAAATTTAGCTGATAGTGAAGTTAGAGGAATCGTAGATAAAAATGTGGCTCGTGCTATTTTAGCAAATCTTTACTTAAATGCAGAAACTTACACAGGTGAATCGCAGTGGAGAAAAGTAATAACACAAGTAGATAGTATAGCAAAAACATATAAATTATCTAATACTTTTCCAAATAATTATGGAGGAGGAAACGCTGCTTCTACAGAAAATATATGGGTTATACTTGGAGATCCTGAAATAAATATAAATAATGAAATGAATTTTTCAAGAAGGACGTTGCATTATAATCAGGGAGAGGCATTTAATATTCCTGGTGGAGGTTGGAATGGATACGCTGTTTTAGGAGAGTTCTATGACACTTTCGATGATTCAGATGAAAGAAAAAAATGGATATTAGAAGGACAGCAATACGAAAAAGACGGTTCAACAAAAATTAAAAACAGACAAGATAAAGATCTTATTTTTACTAAAGAGCTTCCTTCAGCAGACAAAGACGGCATATTAACAGATAATATAGAGAGCGCTGGGTTTAGATTAAATAAATACGACCCAAGAGATGCAACCACTGTTGGAAACAATTATGATAGTGATTTTGTAGTTTTTGGTACTGCTGAAATGATGTTAGCTAGGGCAGAAGCACACGTTAGACTAGGAAATTCCACTTCAGGTTTGGAAGATGTTAATACAATTAGATCTAGGAGTGGATTATCAGAATTAACAACCCTTACTTTAGACGATGTATATGATGAAAGAGGTAGAGAATTATGTTTTGAAGGTAAGAGAAGAGCAGATTTGATTCGCTTTGGTAAATATAGTGATAAATGGGAATTTAAAACTGCCAGTGGTAGCCATTTAAAAGTGTTCCCAATACCACAAGCCCAAATAGATTCTAACCCTAATCTTAAACAAAACACAGGCTATTAAGTTGGCTAATGTTTCTTATAATAATGCAAAAAGAGGTTTTTAAATATTTAGAAACCTCTTTTTTTAATACAACAAAAAATTATTAAAGTGCGTTATTCTATATATATAATTATTATTTTAATTTGTTTTTCTTGTAAAAATAAACCATTTGACACTAATACATTATTTACAGAAGTAGGTGTTGATCTTTCAGGAATTTATTTTAAAAACACAGTAGTAAACTCCAAACAATTTAACATTTTTAAATACCGTAATTTCTATAACGGTGGTGGCGTTGCTATTGGAGACATTAACAACGACAGCCTTCCAGATATTTATTTTACTGCTAATCAAGGTGAAAACAAATTGTTTTTAAATAAAGGCAATTTTGTTTTTGAAGATATTACCAAAACGGCAGGAGTACAGGGACAAAATATTTGGTCCACAGGAGTTGTTATGGTTGATATAAATAATGATGAGTTACTCGATATTTATGTATGCAACACAGGAGGTGTTTTTGGTGAAAAAAATAAAAACGAACTCTTTATAAACAACGGAGATAATACTTTTACCGAAAAAGCAAAAGAGTATAACCTTGCAGAAAGTGGTTTAACAACGCATACCGCTTTTTTTGATTATGATAAAGATGGCGATTTAGATGCCTATATTTTAAACAACAGTTTTATTCCTATCAGTAGCCTAAATTACGATAACAGACGAGATATTAGAGATGTAAACTGGAATGTGGCAAGTGTGCTAAAAGGAGGAGGCGACAAACTGCTGCGAAACGACAATGGTAAATTTAAAGATGTAAGCGAGCAAGCTGGAATTTATGGTAGCCTAATTGGTTTCGGCTTAGGTGTTACAGTAGGCGATATTAATAAAGACTCTTACCCAGATATTTACGTTTCTAACGATTTTTATGAACACGACTATTTATATATTAATAATAAAGATGGCACTTTTACAGAATCTATAAAAAAATGGACTACACATATAAGCCATTCTTCTATGGGTGCTGATATGGCTGATATAAATAACGACGGAGCTTTAGACGTTTTTGTTACAGATATGCTTCCCGAAAGCAATAAAAGAATAAAAGAAACAACTCAATTTGTAAACTACGACTTACAGCAACGAAAACTCGATTTAGATTTTGGTCATCAGTATATGCAAAACACTCTCCAATTAAATAATGGAAACCTTTTTACAGAAATAGCAAATTTTAGCAACCTCGCTAGAACTGACTGGAGCTGGGGAGCTTTAATATTTGATATGGACAATGACGGAAATAAAGATATATTTGTTTGCAACGGTATTTTCCACGATTTAACCAACCAAGATTTTGTAAACTTTTTTGCCAATGAAGTTTTACAAAAAATGATTATTACTGGCAAAAAAGAAGAAATTTCAGCAATTATAAATAAGATGCCTAGCAAACCATTAGTAAACTATGCTTTTAAAAACTTGGGAAATTTAAAATTTAAAGAAACTTCAAATACTTGGGGCTTCGACTTACCAACGTTCTCAAATGGTGCTGCTTATGGAGATTTAGATAACGACGGAGATTTAGACCTAGTAATCAATAACGTTAATCAAAATGCTTTGATTTATAAAAATAATACTGACAAATTAACCAAAAATAATTATCTTAAAATAATGTTGAAAGGAGGAGCGACAAATACTTTCGGAATAGGAAGTAAAATAAAATTATACTCCAAAGATGAAGTTATTTTACAAGAAATAATGCCAACACGCGGTTTTCAATCTTCGGTTGATTATACTCAAACTATCGGAATAGGTAAGAAAAAAATAGACTCTATACAAGTCTTATGGCAGGATAATACTTTTGAAACTATTAGAAATATAACGCCTAACAAAAGCTATGTGTTTAATAAAAAAAACGCATCAAAATTATATTCCATTCCGCAGAGTAGAAAAAAACCTACTATATTTTCAGAATTAAAAACAATTTTTGAAGCACATAAAGAAAATAAATATGTCGATTTTGATTATGAAGGACTAATTTATCAAATGCTGTCGAAAGAAGGTCCTACAATTTCGGTTGGCGACATAAACAGAGACGGTTTAGACGATATTTTTGTAGGCGGAGCTAAAGGGCAAGAGGGTAAAATTTATCTTCAGACAAAAAAAATATCTTTTAAAAAAACCAGTTCACAAATATTTAATATAGACAAAAATTACGAAGACACAGCATCCGCATTTTTTGATGCCGACAATGACGGCGATTTAGATTTGATGGTAGGTTCTGGAGGAAATGAAGCTAACAATACGAGTGCTTATCAAACTCGCTTGTATATAAACAATGGCAGAGGCAGATTTAAAAAAAGCAGTTTAAATATTCAAGCAACTCTACATAATACTTCTGTTATAGCACCTTGCGATTTTGATTTGGACGGCGATATTGATGTTTTTGTTGGTAGCAGAAGTGTTCCAGCTATTTATGGAATTAATGCCAAGCAGCAATTGTTAGAAAACAACGGCAAAGGCAAGTTTAGAGACGTTACTAAAAACAAAGCCTATATGTTTAAAAATTTAGGAATGATAACCGATGCGTGCTGGTTTGATTTTGACGGAGATCAAAAAAAAGACTTGTTTGTTGTTGAAGACTGGGGTACTATAAAAATTTTTAAAAACAATGGAAAGCAACTTGTAGAGAATAAAACTAACTTAACTAAATTAAAAGGCTGGTGGAATGCTATAAAAATATCTGATTTGAATAAAGACGGATTTCCAGATTTAATTTTAGGAAATAAGGGACTAAACATACCTTATAAACCTTCTAAAAAAGCTCCTTTAAAAATTTACATAAACGATTTTGACAACAATGGTACCATAGAGCAAATTTTAACAAAAAGCAATAATAACATTGATTCATTAATTTTAACAAAAAATGAATTGACCTCTCAAATTGTATCATTAAAAAAGAAAAATTTAAAATATTCAGATTATGCTACTAAATCAATCCGCGATCTTTTTTCAGAAAAAATAATAACACAGTCTATTGTTAGAGAAGTAAATACCTCCGAATCTGTCGTAGCGTTAAATAATAAAAAAGGCAATTTTAAAATAGTTCCTTTGCCTAAAGAAGCGCAATTCTCTAGTGTTAATGCTATTGAGGTTTTAGACGTTAATAACGACTCAAATTTAGATATTTTGATAGGAGGAAATCAATACGATTTAAAGCCGCAATACTCTAGAAATGATTCGAGCTACGGCGGATTATTAATAGGAAATGGAAAAGGGAATTTTGACTGGGTTGATTATTCAAAATCAGGGTTTTTTGTTAAAGGTGAAATTAAAAACATTAAAACTTTTACTAATAAAAGCAAGACTTATGTTATTGTTGGTATTAATAATGAGCAAGCAAAGCTGTTTAAACTAAAATAAATGTTTAGATATATTGAAACCGCTGCAAAGCAAAGAGTTAGAAAAAAGATTAGTTTTTAGGTTTTGGGTTATGAAATTACAAAAACAGCCTATTTTAGTAAGTGGCTTACGCGATTTAGTAGAAAGTAGAATAAATTGAAAACAATAAAAACGAGAGGGTATTAATTCTACAAATTAACAAACCTATTTTATTTTGATTTAGGCTAAAAATTTATAAATCTAACTAAAGTTAAGTCAGGCGTAACTAAAGTTAAGTCAGGCGTAACTAAAGTTAAGTCAGGCGTAACTAAAGTTAAGTTGGATGTAACTAAAGTTAAGTTGGATGTAACTAAAGTTAGATTGGACGTAACTAAAGTTAGATTGAATGTAATTAAAGTTAGATTGAATGTAACTAAAGTTAAGTTTAGAGTAAATTGAAATGTTTTTGAGGCAAATAGCAAAAAACGAAACTTAAATAAAAGTATATTAATTTAAAAATCAATTAGTTATGAGAATAAAATTGACAAGTCTAATTATTTGTATAAAAGTAGAATTTATTCTAAAAAGCGGTTTAACTAAATTTTATAAATAAAGCAAGTACAGAAAAATTAAATTATTGAAGAAGATAATAAAAAAAGAGGGGATTATGCAATGTTCTTATATTTTATGCTTTATTGCGATAGCACATCTTTTTGGTTGTAAAAATAAAACTTCCGAAACGTTTTATCTACTGTCGCCAAATAAATCTAATGTCTATTTTAATAACGAGCTAAAGGACACTATTGGGCAGAATATTTTAGATTACTTGTACTATTATAACGGCGGCGGAGTAGCGATAGGCGATATAAATAATGACGGTTTGCCGGATATTTACTTTACTGCAAATCAGACTTCTAACAAATTATATCTCAACAAGGGAAATTTGCAATTTCAAGATATAACCGAGCAAGCCAAGGTAAAAGGCAATAATACGTGGAGTACAGGCGTAAGTATGGCGGATGTCAATGGAGACGGCTTGTTAGATATTTATGTTTGTGCCGTAGTAGGTACAAATGGGTTTACTGGAAAAAACGAACTCTATATAAACAATGGCGATTTGACTTTTACGGAGCAAGCCCAGTTATACGGGTTAGATTTTGATAATTATAGCTCGTCCGCAACATTCTTTGACTATGATTTAGACGGCGACTTAGATGTGTATTTGCTAAACCACGCTATTCATACACAAGAATCTTTCGGAAAGTCAACAATTAGAAACAACAGGACTTACGAAAGTGGCGATAAATTGTTACGAAACGACAACAATAAATTTATTGATGTAAGTGCTGAAGCAGGAATTTTTGGAGGAGCCAATGGCTATGGTTTAGGAGTAGCTATTTCAGATTTTAATTTAGATGGATATCCAGATATATATGTTAGTAACGATTTTCATGAAGATGATTATTATTACATAAACAATGGTAACGGAACTTTTACAGAAACTTTAAAGACTCATTTTGGACATATAAGTAAGTTTTCGATGGGAAGCGACACTGGCGATATTAATAACGATGGGTATTTTGATTTGATAACACTTGATATGCTTCCGTATGACGAAGCCGTATTAAAATCTTCGGCGGGTAATGATAATTTTCAGTTACAAAAGTTTCGTACCGAATATTTAGGGTATCATTATCAATATTCTAGAAATATGCTTCAAATTAACCAAGAGGCTAAATGTTTTACAGAAACAGCTTTGCTAAGTGGTGTATCTGCTACCGATTGGAGCTGGAGTGCTTTGATAGCAGACTATAACCAAGATAGTAAGCAAGATATTTTTATTACAAATGGTATTCCGAAAAGACCAAATGATTTGGATTATATAAAATATATTTCAAACGAACAAGTAAAGAAGAAGTTAGAGACGACTAATTTAATAGACGATGAAGCCTTGAATAATATGCCAAACGGAAAGCTCCGAAATGTTTTTTTTCAAGGACTTGGAGATTTAAAATTTGAAAATAAAACTTTAAATTGGGTTAGCCAAGATAAAACTTATACCACAGGAGCTGCTTATGGCGATTTGGATAATGACGGTGATTTAGACCTTGTTACAAACAACATAAACGCAAATGCTAACCTATATATTAATAAAACTAACACTTCAAAAAATTATTTAAAACTCAAGTTTAACTACTTAAAAAACAACAAGTTTGGTATCGGCACAAAAGCAATTATATATCATAATGATAAAAAACAAGTAAAAGAATTATTTCTGCAGAGAGGGTTTCAATCTTCTTCGCAACCTATACTTCATTTTGGGTTAGATACAATAAAAAAAGTAGATTCTGTTAAGGTAATATGGCCAAACAAAACTTATCAGATTTTAAAAAATGTAAAAACCAATCAATCAATTTTAATAACCCCTAAACAAGCTACTCCTTATTTCTACAAAAATGAAAACACCAAAACAGATTATGTTTTTAAACCAATAGCTAATAAGTTAGGGATTAATTACAAGCATACAGACAATAATTATATAGATTCAAACAGACACAAATTAATTCCTTATCAAATTTCAGATAGAGGAACTGCTTTGGCTATCGGAGATTTAAACAAAGACGGAAGGGACGATGTTTTTTTTGGAAATGGAAAACATATCCCGTCAGAAATATATTTACAAAATAACTATGGTTTTGAAAAACTAGAAGATTCAATACTCAAAAAAAATGCTATTATAGAGTCTAATTCAGCTTTAATTTTAGATTTTAATAATGATAAACAAGCAGATTTGTTTGTGTCATCTGGTGGCGGAGAGTTTTATGGAAAGAGAAAACCTCTACAAAACAATTTATATACTTTGACCAAAAAAGGACTAAATCTATTGAATATTCCCAAAGGTTATGAAGATACCGCAGTGGTAAAAGCTAATGATTTTGACAATGACGGCGATTTAGATGTTTTTGTTGGAAATGCAACTATAAGCAATAATTTTGGAGATATTCCTGAAAGCTACATTTTACAAAACAACAACGGAAATTTTGTAAAAAAATCATTGGGTAAATTAGGAATGGTAAGAGATGCAATTTGGACAGACTTTAATAGTGATAGTAAGCCGGATATAATAGTTGTCGGAGAATGGATGTCGCCTGTTTTTTTAGAAAATAACAACGGAAATTTTATTAATAACTCAAAAGATTATACATCAAAACCTTTAAACGGTTTATGGCGTGCTATTGCCCCCTTTGATATTGACAAAGACGGAAACCTAGATTATTTGTTAGGAAATTGGGGGTTAAATTCAAAGTTCAAAGCTTCGCAAGAATACCCAATGCTGATGTACTATGCTGATTTTGATAAGAATTCTAAAACAGAAACAGTATTGGCAATTGAAAAAAATGAGAAATATTACACTATTGAGGGTTTAGACGATTTAAGTTCGCAGCTTTTGTATCTCACCAAAAAAAAGTTTACTTCGTATAAGAAATTTGCAGGAAAGCCTATTGAGGAAGTTTTTGGAAATTCCATTTTAAAAAAATCAAAAAAATTAGAAGTTCATACATTAGCTTCGGGGTATTTAAAAAATATAAACGGAAAGTTTGTTTTCAAAAAATTTAAAAATAATCTGCAGGTAGCTCCTATTAATTGCTTTAAAAATATAGTTATAGACAAAGAAGAACGGATGCTTTGTGCAGGAAATTATTTTGGGGTAAAGCCTTTTCACGGAAGGTTTGACGGATTTTTGGGTGCTGTAATAAATAATGAAAATAATATTAAATTAGCCAAAAATTTAGGACTCGATTTTTTTGATAAATCGGTTACAAAGATTGAAACTATTACTTTTAATAATAACCAATATTTAATTTGCGTAATACATAATGAAGATGTTCAAATTTATAAAATTAATTAGTATTTGTTTGCTAATTCTAATATTAAGCTACTGTTATAAAAATAAAATTCCAATAAAAATAACTACAGATAATTATTACAACACGGTCGATCTTGTTACAAGAATAATGATACATGATATTTTTTCACCGCCAGTAGCTAGTCGTGTTTTTGTGTATCCGAACATTGCTGCTTACGAGATTATAGCTCAAAATAATAGTAATTATAACTCTTTGCAAAATAATATAAGTCATTTGATTAAAATACCTAAACCAAATTCTAACGATGATATAAATTTTCCTCTCGCAGCATTAATTGCACACATAGAACTTAGCAAACAGTTAGTTTTTTCTGAAGAAAAAATAATTAAATATAGAGACAGTTTATACGATGTTTGGAGTTCGAAAAATTCAAAACAATTTAATCAGTCTAAAGAATATGCACTAAAAGTTTCTGCGTATATTTCTAATTGGATGAATAAAGATAACTATGCTCAAACTAGGACTATGCCTAAATTTAGTATAGATTCTGATGATAAAAGCAGGTGGCAGCCGACTCCTCCAGCATATATGGACGGAATTGAGCCACATTGGAATAAAATAAGACCCATTATTTTAACCTCTGCTAATCAGTTTAAGCCAAAACCACCTCCTAAATTCTCAATGAAAAAAAGGTATAAATTTTATAAAGAACTAATTGAAGTATATCAAATAAGCAAAAAAATTACTAAAAAAGGAGACAGCTCTGAGGAAGTAAAAATTGCACAATTTTGGGACTGCAACCCTTATGTATCAGTAACTAGAGGGCATTTTATGTTTGCTACAAAAAAGATAACACCCGGAGCTCACTGGATAGGAATTACTAAAATTGCTTGTAAAAAAAGTAATTATAACTTTAAAAAAACTATAAGTGCGTTTACAAAAACTTCAATTGCAATTTTTGACGCTTTTATAAGTTGCTGGGACGAAAAATATAGAAGTAATTTAGTTAGACCAGAAACGCTAATCAACGAATATATTGACCAAGATTGGAAACCGATATTACAAACGCCACCTTTTCCCGAATACACAAGCGGACATTCGGTAGTTTCTGGTGCAGCATCCGTTGTTTTAACTAATATATTTCAAAATAATTTTCAATTTGATGATGACACAGAAGTCCCTTACGGTTTGCCAATAAGAAGTTTTAAGTCCTTTTATCATGCATCCGAAGAAGCAGCCATCAGTAGGCTTTATGGAGGAATTCATTATAGACAGGCTATAGATGTTGGGCTAAAGCAAGGGCTTGACGTTGGAAATTACATAATTAATATTTTGAATAATGATAGAAAGCAATGAAAACTAAACGTATTTTACTTTCTATTGGAATCGTCGTTTTATTATTTGTGGCTTGGATTCTATTTAAACCTTATGATTATAGAGCAATTATAAAAGCACCAACAAATATTAGTACGGTAGAGTGTGCTTTAAAAATTTGGAATGAGTCGTTAAATAACTCTAAAGGAATACACAAAAAAGCTCCAAATTTATTAAAACAAACGCTCGATTATAAAGATGCCGACAACACATATTTTTGGAATATTAAAAAGCATAACGACTCGTTGAGCGTCATTAAAGTAAAAATAAAACGAACTCCGATTAGCTTAACAGAAAGGGCTAAACTATATTTTTTTGAAACTGGCTATAAGAAAGAATTTAAAAAATCATTATACGACTTTAAAGCAGCGTTAAAGTACCTTTTAGAAAATACTAAAGTTAAGATTATAGGTAAAGGTATTGTCCCTGCTAAAAACTATGTTTATGTTTTGATCAACACAAAACAGCGAAAAAAAGCTCAAGGAATGATGAGACATTATTCAGGAATCACTCAATATTTGATTGATAAAAAAATAGAATTAGACGGAACTCCGTTTTTAGAGGTTAAAAGCTGGAATCAAAAAACAGATAGCCTTTCGTATCGTTTTTGTTTTCCTGTAAAAAAGCAAAATAATTTCCCTGAAACTCCTTTGTACAAATACGATGAAAGACTAGAAGCAAAGGCACTAAAAGCGATATATAATGGCAATTATAAAAGCTCGGACATAGCTTGGTATCACTTGATAGATTATGCAAAAAAGAATGGTATAAAGATTATTAAAAGACCACTGGAAATTTTTCATAACAATCCGAACTACGGAAGCGAAGAGCTGTCGTGGAAAACAGAAGTCTTTATGAATGTTGTACAACCTTCAAATTTTAGAAATAACAACCAATTTTAAGATTTTTTAAGAGGGTTTATTTTTTTGTGTTTTTGGTTTTTGGTGTAAATTTAGTTGCTTATAATGGCTAATTTTTGGTTTTGAAAAGACATTATTTCCAAAATATAAAAAACAAGTGCTTTTGCTCCACTAATAATTCTAGGTTAATTTATAAAGATATTGTAAGTTTAATCCTTCTTTTAATGGTCTGTAAAAACTGTCTTCTAGAATATGATCGTTCAACTGAAATTGGTAAGACAGCTTTTTTGGCATATCTTATTGCTTTGCATAAACACAAAAATTTTTTGATAAATTAATATATAAAATTACAAAATTATTTTATAAATTGCAAAGGTTGTGCAACAGGCACAAAACCTAAGCTGCATTAAAACGTCGTTTAGCCAAACCATTAGAACACCTTCCAAAAAAGTGCGTCTCAAAGATAAAAATAATCAACTTAATTTTTAAATTGAAATTTACAAAAAATTTAAAACAAAGAAAAATGATTAAATTAACAAAATCACAACTACAGGATAGGTTTACAACTTATTATTAATAGTTTTTGCTCTCGTCACCCATAGTTTTAATTAATGTTGAATAATAATTTTAAATGAGTCCACAAATCTATTATTATTCGAAATTTTAATTAAGTATATACCATTGGTTAATTCTGATATATTTAAAGACTTTTCTCGAGATGGATTTTCAATATTATATGTAAGAATAGTTTTGCCACTAAAGTTTAATATTTCTATTTTATTAAAATTAGAATTAATATTTTTCAAATTCAGAATGTTGTTAGCAGGAACTGGAAAAATTAAAACATCATTCTCTAGATAATTTGAGCTAACAGAAGCAGTATTGTCCTGATTTGCATTAGGTCCAACATCAATTTTTGTTAAAGGGGCAAAACGAATACTTTCGCTACTATAATGATCGGCTCCTGGGTTGCTAGAATTTGGTCTTGCTTGTCCTTCAATGTCTTTTTGAATAAGGTCAATATTTAAAGTATTTTCATAAACAGGAGATGAAGAAGTTGTTCTCCAAACGTTTTTAGAACTATCAAGCTCAATAAAAGGGTTTTCGTTGATTACTTCATTTGCGTCAAAAGAGGTAGAAGTAGCTCCAGCGAGAATAGAAGCAGTGCCAGTGGGATACATTAAATTTTTTATCCACGTAATATTATCGCCTTGATCATTATCTGTGTCCATAATTTCAACAAGGCTGTTTTCTGATCCAGTGATTAGATTATAGGCAATAGTTATATCAGATAAGTCCTTATTATATTTATTATTATTATCATATCCAATTTCGATTCCATGAGCATTATTCACTAATGTATTGAAAGCAATTATAACTCTTTCTGCTCTAAAATGTTTCGATAAGCTAGAACTTTGTCCGTCAATAGCGTCACCTAAAGTAAGTGTAATAGGTGCATCCCAACGAGTGCCATTAAGCCCTTGCATGTAATTGTTGATAATTTTATGGTCAGTACCGTATATGCGAATACCACCTGTATAAGTTTTTGACCCAGCAGGAGATGTCCCTACAGGTTTACCGTCGCCGAAGAAGTAATTACCCTCAACTCTGTTTCTATTTCCATGTCGTAGTGATAAGGTACCGTAACTTTTTCTAAACGTATTGTGTCTAATAATGTTGTCGCAAGATTTGACCGAAATTATCTCGGGATCACCATCGCAGTCTTCAAATAAATTGTGTTCTACAGTTGTAAATCCACTACTTAAAGACATTTTACTCCATCCAATTCGTATTGATTCTTGTTCATTGACAGCTCTTGGTCCATTATTTTTAAAATGGTTGTGGTCTATTGTGTCGTATTGAGACTGGTAATAAACCTTTTCTGCTCCAGTATCATCAAACGAGCCGTCTATTGTTATGTAATGCCCAAGATTATCTTTATTTTGAAATGTATTGTGATCTATTCGGTTGTGATGACTCGGAAACGTAAAAGGATGAGTGTTGTCATTCCACACTCCTCCGATAAAAACCCATTTTATAGATTCAGTTGTTTCTAATTCAAAAACATTTCTAGTAATACGTATATTATTACTTCCTTCTAACTTTACTAATGTTCTGTCTCCTTGACTATCAAAGACAAAGCCTTCTAAAGTAATGTATGCAGATTTTCGGATAACAAAATGAGATTCACTAGTTAAAATAACTCCTCCAACCGTTTCAGCTTTTATAACAATAGGATTATTCGCAGTAGCTACTTTTTCAAAAGTTGCTTCAAAGTCATTATAAGTTCCATTTTTTACAATAAATACGCCTCCGTTTGTAGAAGTATTAACAGCATCTTCTAAATCGTCAGGGTCAGTAAAAGTTTGTGCATAATTTTGAGTAAACGATAATAGTAAAAAAAATATTATACTTTGACATTTTAATTTCATAACGATTAATTTTATTTTATTTCGTCAAATTTATAAAAGTAGAAGTAAAAAAACAATATTTTTCAATTATTGTCTGTCTAAAAAAACTTTTAGATTCTGTAAAGGAATATTTTAAAATAGCAAAAAAACGATTTGACAAAGTAAAAAAAAGTAGCATCATTATTTTAAGATAAAATATAAGCTATATCACCCCAATAAATTTATCTCAAACCTTATATATTGTTTTGTAAATTTGTAAATTGTTTTAAAATTAAAAGCTAAAAATTCAAATGCGTATATTATTAACATATTTAGTTGTGTTAAAATTTTCTTTCTTATCGCTTTCTTGTTTTAAAAGTTCTTCAAAAAAAGAATCAAGGGTTATGAATACATATAAACCACATAAACACACAAAGGTAGCATATTTTGCAGGAGGTTGTTTTTGGTGTGTAGAAGCAGTTTTTGAAAGCGTAAAAGGAGTAGAAGAAGCAATTTCTGGTTATGCCGGAGGGCATACTTTAAACCCTTCTTACGAATCTATTGGGTCAGGAAAAACAGGACATGCAGAAGCTGTTGCAGTTTACTACAACCCAAAAATAGTTTCTTTTAAAACTCTCGTTGAAGTTTTTTTTGGTTCTCACGACCCAACTACTGTAAACAGCCAAGGACCAGATTATGGTACACAATATAGATCAATAGCTTTTTATTCAAATAAAGAAGAAAAGAAAATTATAGACGACGCAATTTATAACTTGAACAAAACTACTTTTAATAACAAAATAGCTACACAGATAATTAAAATTAAAAAGTTTTATAAGGCAGAAGATTATCATCAAGACTTTGAAAAGAGAAACCCAAATCATAGTTATATTAGAGCTGTTTCCATTCCGAGGATTAATAAATTTAAAATGAAATTCCCTAAATTGTTAAAAAATAAAAAAGATTAAACTCAAGCATATTTTTAATGAAAAACTTGCAACTATTATTATTTTTAACAATACCGTTATTTGTTTTTTGTAAAAAAAAAGACTTAAGCAACAGTAAATTTTCTGTTACAAAAAGTGTTGTTAAATACTCAAAGTGCTTTGATATAGTTAATGAAAACGGAGTTAAAGTTTTAATAATTAAAGGTGCTTGTAATAATTCTAACCAAACTTTAAAATATATAATACAGCACAAAACTCAAAACTCAAAACTCAAAACTCAAAACTCTAAAGTTATCTATATTCCTGTAAATAAATTAGTAGCTACTTCTACGACTCATATTCCGATGATAGAGTCGTTAAACGAAGAAAAATCTATTGTAGGTTTTTCAGATGCAGGTTATATATCATCAAAAAAAACTAGAAAACTAATTGAAGCAGGAAAAATAACCGAAATAGGAAAAGAAGGCGCGTTAAACACAGAAATTTTAATTTCTTTAGACCCCGAATTAGTTGTTGCTCATAGCGTTGCAAATGCAGATAAAACTTTATTAAACATTAAAAAAACTGGGGTAGAAGTAATTTATAATGCGGATTGGCTAGAAGAAACGCCCTTAGGAAGAGCTGAGTGGATTAAGTTTTTTGGTGTTCTATTCGATAAAGATAAAAAAGCGGATAGTATTTTTAATTTAATAGAAGCACAATATTTAAGTACAAAAGAGATAGCTTTAAAACGTTTTCGTAAACCGAGTGTTTTGTCTGGTGCAATTATGAGTAAAGGCATTTGGAGCTTACCTGCTGGAGGAAGTTTTATGGCACATTTTTTTAAAGATGCTAATCTAAATTATTTATATAAAAACACTAAAGGAAACGGTAGCTTATCTTTGAGTTTTGAAAGCGTTTTTGAAAAAGCAAATAAGGCAGATTTTTGGATTGCACCTGGTCATTTTACGACAAAAAAACAGCTTTTAAAAAGCAATAAACTTTATGCTAAATTCCAAGCTTTTAAAGAAGATAAGATATACACTCTTTCTAAAAAAGGAATTACTGGTGGCGTAATTTATTATGAGTACTCGCCTATAAGACCCGATTTGGTGTTAAAAGATTTTATAAAAATTACAAACGAAGATTTATTATCCGATTACGAGTTAAGTTTCTTTGAAAAAATGAAATAAAAATTCAAAATGAAGCGACTTATATTTATAGCAATTGTATTTACTTCTTTATGTTTTTCTGCACAAGAATTGGCAATTTTAAAATACAAAGGAGGAGGAGATTGGTATTCAAACCCAACGGCATTGCCAAATTTGATAGAATTTTGTAATCAAAACATAAAAACGAATATTTCTGATAACCCACAATATGTCGAGGTCGAAAGTCAAGAAGTATTTAATTTTCCGATAGTGTTTATGACTGGGCATGGGAATTTAGTTTTTTCAGATGATGAAGTAAATAACTTAAGAAGCTATCTGATTTCGGGCGGTTTTTTACATGTTTCGGACAACTACGGTTTAGATGTTTACATAAGAAGAGAGCTTAAAAAGGTGTTTCCTAAATTGAAATTGCAAGAAATACCAACGAATCACCCTATTTATAATCAGACATTCAAGTTTAAAAACGGTATTCCAAAAATACATGAACACGACAAAAAGAGACCTCAAGGCTTCGGTATTTTTTATGAAGGGAGATTAGTAGTTTTTTATGATTATGAAACTGATTTAAGCGATGGTTGGGAAGATGAAATTATACATAACAATCCGAAAAGTGTTAGAGAAAAAGCCTTAAAAATGGGTGCAAACATTATAGAATATGCTTTTAAAAATTAGAGTTCTAAAAATAATTTATCAGAATAATGCTTCTCAATTTTTAGGATTTAATAGAATTGCATAAATTTCTATTGAAAGACCTATAATAACTAATGTAGGAGACAAACGAATACGTTGCCAATTATATATTTCATAATTAAATATTTGTGGATTATCGCTACCTCCACCTGCCATTAAAATAAATCCGAGGGCTATAAATATAATCCCTAAAATCATAACAGTGTAATTCTTTTTAGAAAATAAAAAATTTGATTTTTCAGAGTTTTTGTCTTTCATGTTTTTTAATAATAAAGCTCGTCTGTTTTTAAATTTAAGTAGCGCTGTGTTGCAAAAAAAGTGCTTATCCAAGTAATTAAAAATGCAAAAAACAAAACCCCAGAAACCAAATATGCTAACGAAACATAATCTTTGAGTAATTTTAGCGACGGCAAATATTTGTCTAAATAATTTATTAATGCAAATAATCCAACTATCGCTAAAATAGCACCCGAAACACCTAACTTAACACTTTGTAAAATAAAAGGTCTTCTAATAAAACTTTTTGTAGCACCTACCATTTGCATAGTTTTTATATTAAATCTTTTGGAATATATAGAAAGCCTAATTGAGCTGTTAATTAAAAGCACCGCAATTAGACCGAAAAAGGAACTCACAATAAGCAATATAAGGCTAACCCTCTTTATATTTGTAGTTAGTATGTCAATTAAAGGCTTGTCATAAGATACATCTTCAACAAAAGCATTTTTTAAAAAACGTTTTTCGAGTTGACGCATCTTTTCTGGAGTAACAAAATCTGCTTTTATATATATATCTATACCATTTTTAAGAGGATTACTACCCAAAAATTTTAAAAAGTCTTCGCCAATCTCTTCGCTGTAAACTCGGGCAGCTTTCTCTTTACTAGTGTAGATTATTTTTTTAGTAAACTTCTCTTTTATAAGGCTTTGTCTAAACGTCCTTATCTGATTGTTAGTTACTTCATCTTTTAAAAAAAGACTTAAGGCTACTTTTTCTTTTACTCTATTTGCGACTAAAGTAGATTTTAATAGGACAAGCACTAACAACCCTATTATAAAGAGAACTAATGAAATACTAATTACTACCGAAAAATATGAAGATAATTTACGTCTTTTCTGATACGAATCAAATATTGAAGGCATTTGTTAAAAGTTTGTTTTTATAAAACAACGCAAGATACAATTCTTTGCTATTTCTACAAATATATATTTACTTTTTTCCTTTTGGACGTAAAATTTTGCATCTCTATTTATTAACTTCACTTGTTCTTTTCTATTCATAATTATACTTTGGGCAAAATCTATTTCACTACATAAAAGCCTTTATAAGCTACTTTCTTGCATAAATTAAGCAATGCAAAAAACAAAATATAAGAACGTTAATAGACAAATAAAATATTTTTTTTTTAAGTAAAACACATTAATACTATATTTGTGCAAAATTTAAAAATATATAAATAACTATGAAATTTATTGTATCTAGCTCAAATTTGCTAAAAAAATTGCAAGTGTTAGGAGGCGTTGTAAACAGCAAGAACACCTTACCAATTTTAGATAATTTCTTATTTGAATTATCAGAAAATCAACTAAAAATTACAGCTTCGGATCTGGAGACAACTATGAGTTCCGTAGTAGAAGTTATGAGTGAAAATAAAGGTAATATAGCAGTTTCTGTACGTTTATTAACAGATGCTTTAAAGACTTTACCGGACCAACCTTTAACTTTCAAAACAAATGAAGAAGAAAATACTTTAGAAATAATCTCGGAGCATGGAAAATATAATATGGCTTACTATAGCGACGAAGAATACCCAAAACCTGTAGTTTTAGACTCTCCGAAAACGACATTCATACCCTCAAAAGTTTTAAATAAAGCTATAAATAATACAATTTTTGCAGCTGGAAATGACGAGTTGCGACCAACTATAAGCGGAGTTTTGTTCGATTTTAGTACCGAAGGTGCAACTTTTGTAGCAACAGACGCTCATAAATTAGTTAAATATGACAGAACAGACATTGCTTCGCCAGAAGATGCAAAATTTATAGTTCCTAAAAAGACTCTAAACCTATTGAAAACCTTTTTGAGTAGCTCCGATACAGAAGTAAATATTGAGTATAACAATGTAAACGCAAAAATTACTTTTGATGATACAACTTTAATCTGTAGGCTAATTGACGGAGAGTATCCAAATTACGAAGCAGTTATTCCTGATGAAAACCCTAACAAACTTAAAATTAACAGAGCTTTGTTTTTAAACGCAGTTAGGCGTGTGTCTGTTTTTTCTAGCATGACTACCCACCAAATATCTTTAAAAATTGCAGGCACCGAACTAAAAATTTCAGGTGAAGATGTAGATTTTTTTAATAAAGCTAACGAAAACTTAAATTGTGAATATGTCGGAGACAATATGAGCATCGGATTTAACTCGCGCTATTTAATAGAAATGTTAGACCACTTAATATCCGATGAAGTTTTAATTGAAATGTCTTCTTACAACCGAGCTGGAATATTATCCCCTCTAAACGATAATGAAAAAGGCGAAAAAACTACAATGCTTTTAATGCCTATCTTGATAAACTCTTAAATTATAGTGGTTAGTGATTAGTTCGATAGTGATTAGTGATTAGTTCGATTGAGAAACTTTTAGTTGTTCATTAAAAAAATTTTTTTGTAGAAGTTAATACTTTAAATTATCAGAGAAACACTTTTTTTATTAAAGTAAAGTTTTATGATACAATAACTTTTTGAAATTTTACTTTTATGAATTTATCAGAAATTAACTCTTCGGAAATTAAAAATTTAAACCTCCTTGCAAAACAAGTAGTTGAGGGATTTATAACAGGAATACACAAAAGTCCTTTCAATGGTTTTTCGGTTGAGTTTTCCGAACATAAATTATATAACAAAGGCGATAGCACTAACCATATTGACTGGAAATTATTTGCTAAAACTGAAAAATTATACACTAAAAAATACGAGGAAGAAACAAACTTACGATGTCATATTATAATAGACAACTCCGCCTCGATGCACTATCCTTACATCAAAAAACAAACATTAAAAAATCTTAACAAGGTCGGCTTTTCTGTAGTTTTTGCTGCAACGCTTATGGAGATACTAAAACGCCAAAGAGACGCAGTCGGTTTAAGTATATATTCTGATACTTATGAATTTTATGCTCCCGAAAAAGGAAATGAACGACACCGAAGAATGCTACTAAACGAGTTAGAAAAAACAATTACTAAAAAGCCTAATGCAGCAACTGAAACTCATCATTTCTTAAATGAAATAGCAAAAAAAATACATAAAAGATCTTTGATTTTTTTATTTACCGATATGTTTCAAACTACTAAAGACCAAAAATCTTTGTTCGAAGCACTACGACATTTAAAGTACAACAAGCATGAGGTAGTCCTATTCCATACTTTTGACCAAAAAACTGAATTTGAGTTTAATTATGACAACGTTCCTAAAAAATTTGTCGATGTAGAAACAGGGCAAGAAATAAACCTTTTTGTTGAAAACATCAAAGAAAGCTATAATAATTTAGTTGTAAACTTTTTTAAAGAACTCAAAAACAAGTGTTTACAGTATAAAATAGACTATGTGCCAATAGACATTAACAAAAATTATAACGAAATTTTGACAACTTACATTATTAGTAGAAAAAAATGGCTAAATAAACTTATAATAAGCAAATAAAAACTCTATAGCTTAAAGGCTTTTTTCACCTCATCGACATAATCTAATTTTTCCCAAGTAAAGGTTTCTACCTCCTCGCTAACAGTCTCGCCCATAGTGTTTTTGAAAGTTAAGGTTTTTACTTCTGGCGTTCTTCCCATGTGTCCGTAGGTTGCTGTTTCTGAATAAATAGGAGTTCTTAATTTCAATCGCTTCTCAATAAAATAAGGTCTCATATCAAAAATGGTTTCAACTATTTTACTGATTTCTCCGTCGGATAAATTTATTTTAGAAGTGCCATAAGTATTTACGTTTAAACTTGTAGGTTTTGCAATCCCAATTGCGTAAGAAACTTGAACTAATATTTCGTTACAAAGCCCTGCTGCAACTAAATTTTTTGCTATATGCCTTGCTGCATAAGCTCCAGACCTGTCAACTTTACTTGGGTCTTTACCCGAAAAAGCTCCGCCACCGTGAGCACCTTTTCCCCCATAAGTGTCCACAATTATTTTTCTTCCAGTTAAACCAGTGTCACCGTGCGGTCCGCCTATTACAAATACTCCAGTTGGGTTTATGTGGTATTTAATATTTTTAGTAAATAATTTTTGAATATTTTTGGGTAGGGTTAAGATAAACCTCGGAATTAATATGTTTTTTATATCAGAAGAAATTATTTCTAACATTTTTTCGTCCGCAGCTTTTTTGTCGGCTATGCTTTTAGTTTTCGGTTTAATAAAATCATCATGCTGTGTAGAAATAACGATAGAATCTATTCTTTGAGGCTTGTTATTATCAGAATATTCGATTGTTATCTGGGATTTTGAATCTGGTCTTAAATATGTAATTTCGCTATCTTCTCTTCTTATTTTAGCTAATTCTTTTAACAATCCGTGAGATAATTCTAACGCTAACGGCATATAATTTTCCGTTTCGTCCGTTGCATAACCGAACATCATTCCCTGATCGCCCGCACCTTGATCTTCGGATATTGCTCTTTCTACTCCTTGATTTATATCTTGCGATTGCTCGTGAATAGACGACAAAACACCGCATGAATTTCCGTCAAACATATATTCTCCTTTTGTGTATCCAATTTTATTTATAACGTCTCTTGCAATTTTTTGTACGTTTAAATAAGTTTTAGATTTTATCTCACCAGCTAATATTACTTGCCCAGTCGTAACCAATGTTTCGCAAGCCACTTTACTTGATTTGTCAAATGCTAAAAAATTATCAATTAATGAATCTGAAATTTGGTCAGCTATTTTATCTGGATGTCCTTCCGATACGCTTTCCGAAGTAAATAAATAAGGCATAGTTATTTGTTTTTTGTCGTTTAATAAAGTTTGCAAATATAATAGAATTAAATTAAATTCTAACAATTAATAGTATTTTTTTTTCCTTACCAGCAGATTCAACTAACATAAGCAACTTTTTGACTTATAAATTAAAAAAATAAATTTTTCGCATTTTCATAAACTAAACAATTATTTATAAATTACATACCTTTGTTTCTAACTAAAAAGCCTTCGGCAAAAACTAATCACTAAAAACTAATCACTAATGAGTAAATTACATTATTTAAAAAGAATTCCTAAAAAAGAAAATCCGCCACTGTTAGTTTTACTGCACGGATACGGAAGCAATGAACATGATTTATTTTCATTTTCTAATGAGTTGTCCGGCGAGCTTTTGATTATAAGTGTGCAGGCACCTTTTACTATTAGTTTCGGAAGCTATGCTTGGTATTCGATTGATTTTGATAGTGTTAGCGGAAAATTTTCTGATGTAAAACAAGCTCGAGAATCAATTGAAAAGATTGCTTTATTTATTGATGAAGTTCAAAATAAATATTCTACAAATAAGAAAAAAACTTTTATTTTAGGCTTTAGTCAAGGGGCTACTTTAAGCTATTCTTTAAGTTTCTTTTACCCTAATTTAGTCCAGCATGTCATTGCTTTAAGCGGGTATATAAACAAAGATTTATTGCCAAAAAACTTCCCAAATAAAATAACAACTGACTATTATTGTTCGCACGGTATTGCCGACCAAGTTTTACCAATTGACTGGGCTAGAAAGTCTAAAAAACTCCTCGAAACTTATAATTTTAAACACAAATATGAAGAATATCAAACCGGACACAACCTATCTCAACAGAATTTCTTTAGTTTTAAAAAGTGGATAGAAGAAAGATTATAACTTTATCCAATAAACTATTTATTTGGAAAAAAAAGCAAGGCTATTCCATTAATACAATAGCGTTTTCCAGTGGTATTTGGTGGTCCGTCATCAAAAAGATGCCCTAAATGACTTCCACAAGTATTACACTTTATTTCAATTCGTTTATAACCTATCTTATAATCCTCATCTAATTCTATGTTCTTTTTAATGGCTTTATCAAAAGAAGGCCAGCCAGTACCAGAGTTATATTTATGCTCTGATTCGAACAAAGGAGTCTTACAAGCGACACAAGAGTATATTCCCATACCATAGTTTTTGTTTAATTCGCTAGAAAAAGCTCTTTCCGTCCCAGATTCTCGCATAACATAATACTGCTCCGAAGTTAGAACTTTTTTCCACTCTTCAGAGGTTTTGCTTACAATGTATGTTTTGTTGTTCGAATTGCTTTGTGCAGTGTTTTTGCAACTTAAAATTAAAGCACAAACAATAAAAATCGAATAATTTAATAATAATTTCATCGGATTAAATTTTTGTCAAAGATAATGTTTTATACAAAATACTAATTTTTATAGATTAATAAAGTTTAAGAGAGAAGCGGAAACTTATGTTTTAAACTTGTTTGAAAATGCTACCTACTAAGTTTTTAAAGTCATTCTTTTTATAGATAAAGTCCAGCGATTGAGATAAGCAGGATTTGATGTATAGAATCACTCAAGGAAGTATTAATTTTAGAAATAGCAGCTACTATTTGAATCTGCTTTTTAAATTTTTTTATATATATTTGTAAAATTGCTTAAGTAATTAAATGTATTTTAAACAATTAAATATTTTTACATTATGAGAAATGTTTTTATTACTTCCATTTTTATGATTTATGCTACTTGTTTAATGGGACAAGATGTTGAAATTAATTCTAGTAGCTTCCCTGACGCCAATTTTAGGGCAGTTGTCGGAGGAAATGCAATTGACACAAACAATGATGATGAATTGAGTGAAAGTGAAATAGCTACTGTTACTAATTTGAATGTTAGTGGCTTTAGAAAAAGTGATAGTCAAAAGATAGCTGACCTAACAGGAATTTAGCATTTTACTGCCTTGACTTCTTTAAATTGTTCTTCTAACCAATTAACAAGTTTAGATGTAAGTAATAATACTGCTTTGATCTTCCTATGGTGTTTTGATAACCAATTAACCAATTTAGATGTAAGTAAAAATACTGCTTTGACTTCTTTAAATTGTGATGCTAATCAACTAACAAGTTTAGATGTAAGTAATAATACTGATTTGACTACTTTATCTTGTAGTGAGAACCAATTAACAAGTTTGGATATAAGTAAAAATACTGATTTGACTACTTTATCTTGTTCTTCTAACTAATTAACAAGTTTAGATATAAGTAAAAATACTGCTTTGACTCAATTACGTTGTAATAATAACCAATTAACAAGTTTAAATATAAAAAATGGCCAAAATACCATACTAACAACATTCGATGCTAGGTTTAATACTAATTTAACATGTATTCAAGTAGATGATGCGTCTGCTGTACGTCCTCCTTGGGTGGCTTCTACATCTTCTGGTTGGACAAAAGATACAGGAGCAAGTTATAGTACATTTTGTGATGTTGCTATTAATGACGCTAATTTCCCTGACGCTAATTTTAGGACAATTGTCGGAGGAAGTGCAATTGACAAAGACAATAATGATGAATTGAGTGAGAGTGAAATACAGGCTGTTATTAATTTAGATGTTTTTAATAGAAGCATTGCTAACCTAAAAGGAATTGAACATTTTACTGCTTTGACTAATTTATCTTGTTTTAGTAACCAATTAAAAAGTTTAGATGTAAGTAATAATACTGCTTTAACTAGATTAAGTTGTTATTCTAACCAATTAACAAGTTTAGATGTAAGTAATAATACTGCTTTGACTAAGTTAGCTTGTGATAATAACCAATTATCAAGTTTAGATGTAAGTAGTAATACTGCTTTGATAGAATTATATTGTTATTCTAACCAATTAAAAAGTTTAGATGTAAGTAATAATACTGCTTTAACTAGATTAAGTTGTTATTCTAACCAATTAACAAGTTTAAATGTAAGTAATAATACTGCTTTGACTAGATTAGATTGTTCTTCTAATCAATTAACAAATTTAAATGTAAAAAATGGCAATAATATTATACTAACAACATTCAGTGCTTCATCTAATCCTAATTTAACATGTATTCAAGTAGACGATGTGTCTGCTATACCTCCTAGTTGGGAAAAAGAGGTAATATAAAAACGGTACGTTAAGATGCCTGAAACTGATGATTTAGTCGGTGAGCAGATAACAAAACATTATCAGAAGTTAACGTTTATAAAACTGATAATTCTAGATTAAGAGTTGTTGGTTTACCGATTGGAAATGCTACGGTTAGAATTTATAATATTTTAGGAAAAGAAATAATTAATAACTCATTTTCTTCTACTGGCGTAAAAGACATTTCCTTACCAAATTTATCAAAAGGAATTTATATAATGCAAATAGAAACAGAAACTGGCAAATTGACAAAGAAAATTAGTTTTTAGTGATTAGTTGATTAGTGATTAGTTTTTAGTGATTAGTGATTAGTGATTGTTTGTGGTCTCATAAAATAAGTTTACATAAAGTTTAGTTGAAAACTTTAGATTAAATAGTAAATTTATGAAAAACATAAAAACGAGACGTGTGTTTAGTCCAGAATTTAAGAAAGAAAAAGTAGCTTTAATTGAGCAAGGGAAATTACGTGTTTCTGAAGTTTGCAAAGTTTATCAGGTTAGTGGTTCTGCGGTTCGCAAATGGTTAGTGAAGTACGGCAAGCTTCCAAAAACAGAGCGATTAGTTGTAGAGAAAACAAGTGAAGAGAAAAAAAATGTAGAGTTATTAAAAAAGATAGCCGAACTAGAACGTGTTATCGGTCAGCAACAATTACAACTTATTTACAAAGAGTCAGTTATCCAGTGTGCTAGCGAATATTTAGGCGATGATATTGAAAAAAAGTACAACTCCCAGCAATAAAATTAGGATTTGATAAAATTGCTGGGAGGTTTTATAAACAATCATTTTTGGAAGCAAATGGGTTTTCAAGGCAATTTGTTTATAAGAAAGAGCAATCGGAACAAAACAAACAAAGGTTAGAAGAAGAAATAGTATCCAAAGTGTTAAAAGCAAGGGAGAAACATAGAACGATGGGGGCTAGAATGCTGTATCATTATTTAAACGTTACCTCAATAGGCATCAATAAATTTGAGCAAATTGTATCTAGAAATGGCTTATCGGTGGCGATAAAGAAAAAACGTATTATCACTACGGATGGGTTTTACGAAGAATGGGATAAAAACTTAATTAATGGACTCGTTTTAGATGATATAAATCAAGTAATAGCAGGAGATATTACCTATTTTATTTTAAAAGAGGAAACCTATTATATTTTTACTTTGAAGGATATGTACAGCAAACGAATCGTTGGCTTGTATGGCAGTGATACGATACTTTCTTTAAATGCTATAAAAACGCTTGGACAAGTTGTAAAGTTGCGAGGGTCAAATATTAACGAGTGTATTCACCATAGCGATGCAGGGTCTCAATACAAATCTACTGCTTATAAGAATAAATTAAGAAAACATC
The DNA here is from genome assembly GCA_963422315.1 of uncultured Polaribacter sp. Taxonomy (GTDB): domain Bacteria; phylum Bacteroidota; class Bacteroidia; order Flavobacteriales; family Flavobacteriaceae; genus Polaribacter. The sequence continues at coordinate 1,074,519 of OY729423.1, read as the reverse complement.
AATTGGTGATGAGTATAGCGGATAATTGCTTACAAAACGGAATGGCGGAACAGCTTAATGGAGTGCTAAAAAACAGTTATTTATTCAAAGATATTAAAAATGTAAATCATCTCAACAAGAAGCTAAAAGAAGTAAAACGATTACTAAATTATGAGAGACCCATAGAAGCTTTAGGGTATAGAACTCCAGTAGAGTTTGAAAAATGGATAGAAAATATAGCAAGTAAACCAAAGGTAAAATTATATGATTTTACAAAACAAGAAACACCCTGTATGGGGGACTTTAAAAAGGCATAAGGCAACAAAAAAAGTTTATTTTTCTAAACTGAAAAAAAGCAGTAAATTTGAATGAACAAATTACTGCTTAAAATCAACTTTTTAGCTGGTCAAATGATATTCCTGGATGCTTTAAGTCCCCACAAAAAACATCTTCCGCTTCCTCATTGACAAGACAAAGGAAAACAAATAAATGAAAATATTAAAATTAGGTTATTAACAATAAAGCTTGAAAACTAAACTTTACGTAAACTATATTTATGAGAGGACAGTTTAAAGTTTGTGAGGTTAAGAGTTTTTAATTTTAAGTTCAAGGCTTGAAAACTAAACTTTACGTAAACCATATTTATGAGAGGACACACTAATCACTAAAAACTAATCACTAATCACTAATCACTCTAATCACTAAAAACTAATCACTAAATAATTCAGTCGTAATTCCGTCAGATATAAATTTACTCCTTTCAGAAGTTTTTAAAACACCTTTTTCTAGTAGAAGCAAACTGTTTTCAATATATTTTTCAGAGCTTTTTAATAAATACTTTAAATATTTATCTCCGTAATCAATTCTAACTTTCTCTAAAGAAACTCCCCAAATAGTCCGTAAACCAGTCATTATATACTCGTTATAAGAGTCCGTTAAACTTAAAGTTTCCGATTTTTTTGGAAGCTCGTTTTTAAATAAACTTTTGATATAAAGCCTATTATTATTTATATTCCAATTTCTTTCAATCCCATTAAAAGAATGTGCCGACGGACCAATGCCAATGTAATTTTTTCTCAACCAATATGCAGAGTTATGTTTACTCAAATAAGCCTTTTTACCAAAATTTGAAATTTCGTAATGTATAAAATTAGCTTTTTTAAGTTCTCGAATTAAAATATAGTACTGCTCTTCCGCTATCTTTTCACTTATATTTTTTACAATTCCCTTTTTTATAAAACTATCCAAAACAGTTCGTGGCTCTACTGTCATCGCATAACAAGACAAGTGTTTTATATCAAAACTCAAAGCAGTATTTATGTTCCGAAGCCAATTTTCGTTAGTAGAATTCGGAATACCGTAAATTAAGTCAATAGAAATGTTATTAAAATACCGCAAAGCCTCCGGCAAACATTTCTTCGATTGAAAAGCATCGTGAGACCTATTCATAAACTTCAAATCTTTATCCAAAAAAGACTGAACACCAATACTTAATCTGTTAATCGGAGTTTTTGAAAGCTCTACAATTTTTTGACGAGAAAGGTCATCAGGATTCGCCTCCAAAGTAATCTCTGGTTTATCAGCTACCCTATGATTTTTATAAACAACATCTATAAGTTTTTGAATTTCACCAACCGTTAAAACGCTCGGAGTGCCGCCCCCAAAATAAATAGTCTCAATAGGTTTTCTCCGAAGATAATTCTTAGTTAGCCTAACTTCTCTTACCATCGCCGAAACCATCTCTTCTTTATTTTTCAAAGAAGTAGAAAAATGAAAATCGCAATAAATACAAGCCTTCTTACAAAACGGGACATGGATATATATTCCAGACATTTATTAATTCTTAGTGATTAGTGATTAGTTTTATCAGAATTTTGGTTAACAAAACTTTTCCAATTTGTATATTTTTTCCCAGAAGCAACATTTCCTGAATTATAAAAATGACAAACCGCAACTGCTAAACCGTCTGTTGAGTCAAAGTTTTTAGGTAATTCTTTTAAATTTAATAAGTTTTTTAACATTAAAGCTACTTGCTCTTTACTAGCACTTCCGTTGCCAGTTATTGCTCTTTTAATCTTTTTAGGAAAATATTCTGTAATCGGAATTTCCCTCGAAAGCCCCGCTGCCATTGCTACACCTTGACTTCGGCCTAATTTTAACATCGACTGGACATTCTTACCATAAAAAGGTGCCTCAATAGCAATCTCATCAGGATTGTAAGCGTCAATTAACTTTAAGGTGCGTTCAAAAATATATTTCAACTTTAAATAATGATTGTCATATTTAGAAAGTAATAACTCGCTCATCTGTATAAACTGCATGTTTTTTCCTACCGATTTTATTATCCCATAGCCCATAATATTGGTGCCAGGATCAATTCCTAAAATAATTTTTTCTAACTTCTGGATGCTTATATTTGCCATTGTATAAAAAATAAGTTTTTGAGCTAGGATTGATTTTAATTTTTTTTGCTAATTATAACTTAAAACTAAAATTTTAAGAAAATAAACAAAGCAAATGTAATAAATTCGTTTTCGTAAATAAATATTTTTTTCTACATTTGCCACTTGTGTTTTTAAGTCAATAAATAAATTACTTTAATGAGTTCAAATATAATTTTTCAACCAATAGAAAAGTCAAAAATAAGTTCTGTTAGCTTTAATAATTTGCCTTTTGGCAGCATATATTCCGACCATATATTAGAATGCGACTATATAAACGGAAAGTGGCAAACGCCAATTATAAAGCCTTATGCACCAATAACCATAGACCCTGCAGCAAAAATTTTTCACTACGGTCAATCTGTTTTTGAAGGCATGAAAGCATATAAAGACAGCCAAGATAATATTATACTTTTTAGACCTTTAGAAAATTTCAAACGATTAAATAAATCTGCCGAACGCTTAGTAATTCCACAAATAGACGAAAGTGTTTTTATGGAAGGGCTAAAAGAGTTATTAAAAATAGATGCCAAGTGGATTCCTACTAACAAAGACAGCTCTTTATATATTCGTCCGTTTATGTTTGCCAGCGGATCAGGATTCCATGCCTCCCCAGCAGACGCTTATAGATTTATAATATGTACTTCGCCGTCGGGAGGTTATTTTTCTAAAAAAGTAAAAGTTTTAATAGAAGAAAAATACTCGCGTGCAGCAAGTGGAGGTGTCGGTTATACTAAAGCTGGAGGCAACTATGCTACTCAATTTTATCCCACCCAATTAGCTGTTAAAAAAGGTTATGACCAAGTAATTTGGACAGATGATAATTTGCATAAGTATATTGAAGAAGCTGGCGCTATGAATATTTTTGTTAGAATTGAAGACGTGTTAATTACTAGTCCTTTAAGCGATAGAATTTTAGACGGAGTTACTCGTAAAAGCGTTATTGAAATTGCAAAAGAAAACAATATTCCAGTAGAGGAAAGAAAAATTACAGTTTCTGAAATAATTGAAGCTAAAAACAACAATAGCCTAAACGAAATGTTCGGAACAGGCACTGCTGCTGTGATATCCCCAATTGCAACTTTTGGGTATAAAGGCAAAGATTATAACTTGCCAAAGATAGAAAATTCGTATGCCTCGTATTTTAAAAAAATAATTATAGGAATTCAAACTAACAGTGCTGAAGACCCTTACGGCTGGAGAGTATTTGTTTAATAATGATTTGTTTTCTATTTAGGATAAATTATTTTTTTTAAGGGGATGTCAAACTTATTTATGTCGTCAATAGCTTTTATAGGCTTAAAAAAGTTTAATCCTATTGACTTTGAATCTTTTCTACATTTTGCTAAAAAACGGTCATAAAATCCTTTTCCATAACCAACTCTGTGGTTTTTATTATCGGAAATCAAAAGGGGAACAAAAATAATATCTATCTCTTTTTCGTCAATTTGTCCAGCATTTTTAGGTTCTAAAATTTTAAATTTATTATAGACTAATTCTGTGTTTTCTTCAAAGTAAAAATGCGAAAGCGTTCTGTTGGTATAATTACATTTGCTTACGATAATGTTTTTTTTTTACTTCTTAAAAAAGTAATAATGGGTGCTGTATCTAATTCTTTAAACCTGTTAAGAGATAAAAATATATGCACATTTTTTGCCTGATCTAAATTTAGATTAAATACTTGCTTATAGACGTTGTTTTGATAGTCAGCAATTTGCTTTTTTGTTAAATCAAATCTTTTTTGCTTGTAAATATCTCGAAGTTCTTTTTTTCTCATTTTATAATCTTTTAAGTTCCGCTTGTAGTTTTTTTGATAAGCCTATAACGACCATTTCATAAGAATGATTAATAAGCTCTTTTGCAAAATCATCGGAGACATAACTTTTATTTAAAACTACCGTGTTCCAGTGAGTTTTGTTCATGTGATAACCTGGGTAAACACCTTTGTTTGAAGCTCTTAATTCTATTGCTTTTTTTGGCTCACACTTTAGGTTAATTTTCTGTTCTCCTTTTTCCCACTGGTCTAAACCTACTAATGCAAATATTTTGCCCATTACTTTAAAAACCAAAGTAACATCGTCAAAAGGAAATTGCTCTGTTACACCTTTTTTAGACAGGCAAAAGTCTCTTAATTCGTCTATATACATCTTTAAAAACAATTAAGGCTAAAAGGGAAGTTAAAAGTTAAAAAAACTACTTCTTACTAAACTTGTTGTTTCGGAATATATCCGTAAATTTTTTCATAGTCTCTGTCAAAATTAGCCCTTAAATAAGAGTTTAATTTTTTTCTATAATCATCTTTTAGCCATGCGACAAAATTTCTAGTGCTTTTAGAAATACATTTTGCGTATCTGTTGATTCTATCGTCAATTTCGTCGCCGAGTAATTTAGCTAATATCAAAGCGTCATATACGTCTTCGCTGTTTTCAATACAAATTTTTGCGTGATGTTTTATTGATTTTTCTAAAACTCTTTTTGAAGATTCGCCTACTTTAATAGTATCTATATAAACTTTTTTTATATTGAAGTAAAAGTCGTTAGAATTTGCAAATCTTTTTTTAACCTCTGGTGGAAGTTCGTATCTAAAAGAGCTTTCAATTTCTTCGTCAGTAAGTATTGAGTTTAGATAAAAACTAGGGTCTTTAAACATTTTTTGCCAATCTAAACTTGCACCCCAAGTTCCGAATCTATAAAAATTATTTCCTAAATCTATTACGTCAAATGTGATTTTATTGCCATAAATACGTGAGCCTCGCCCAATCATCTGATAATATAATGTCAGGGATTTTGTAGCTCTATTTAATATTATAGCCTCAACGCTTGGCTCGTCAAAACCGGTAGTCAAAATACTAACAGAAGTAATAATAGCATTTGGCGTTTTATTAAACCATTTTAAAATTAGCTCTCTTTCTTTTTTAGTATTCGTATTATCTAAATGAGCGATTGGATAACCAGCTTCTTTAAAAGCGTAAAATACTTGTATCGAGGTGTTTATGCCGTTGTTAAAAATTAAAGTTTTTTTGCCTTTTGCAACTTCATTATAAGCAGACACTAACTTGGTTAGCATATTTGAATTTGTGTATAATTCTTCCGAAGACTTTACGGTATAATCTCCATTTGCTCCTACTTCCAAAGAAGAAAGCCCAACATTATAAGAATATATATTTGCTTTTGCTAAATAACCATTGTCTATCAATTCTTGTATAGACTCTCCGACGAATAGTTCTTGATAGTTTTGGTTCATCGGTAGCTTTCCGTTTGAGCTTAACGGCGTTGCTGTAACTCCTAGTATAAAAGATTCGTCAAAAAATTTGAACAATTTTGTAAATGAATTGTAGTGAGCTTCATCTACAATTACAAGACCGATATCGGAGATGTCAAACATATCCTCGTTTAGCCTGTTTTTTAAGGTTTCGACCATAGCAACAAAACATTTATATTGCTCTTGATCGTCTAATATTGCTTTAGAATCAATTATTTTGTTAGAAACATTAAATTCACTTAACATTCGGTGAGTCTGTTTGCTTAACTCAATTCGGTGAGTCAATACTAAAACTTTTTTTTTAAAAGTATTTATATAGCGTCTTGCTATTTCAGAGAAAATAACTGTTTTACCACCACCCGTAGGTAGTTGATACAATAAGTGATAATCTTGTGCTGCGTTTTCAAAGCGTTTAAAAATGCCTTCTAAAGCACCTTTTTGGTAAGAGTATAGCTCTTTTCTTAAATTATTTTTCGATATTTGAAGATTATTCAAAACTTAAATTATTTTAAAATGCAAAAATAATACTTAAATAGGTATTAAGACAAACTTAAAATTACAGCCCCCATTACGGCTTTCAATTTTAACTCTAATTCAATTCGTTTTTTTATCAAAATAGCACTAAGTAAATGAAGCTATGTCTGTCGATAGAATATCATAATGCGACGTGTCGTTTACAGAAGTTTCATTATTAATAACTAACAATTGCGGTGATTGATGATTTACTTGAAATTCATTAACTATTTGGTCAGAAACCTCTCTGTATTTTAATAAATCTAAATAATAAACTTTAAAGTCCTGAAGTTTTTTTAAAAATAAGTTTTCAAAACGAGTTAAAACTATTCGGCTAATTCCACAGCGAGTAGAGTGCTTAAAAATAAAGACTGGTGCTGATTTAGACTCTTCCTTTATAACTTTCATTTGACTCGTGCTTGTCAGAGGAATCCAATTAAAGCCTACCTTTTCTTTATTTTGCTTTTTGCTTTTATTTTTAAATAAGTTGTTAAATGCTTTCATATCTTTATATTCTAAAACTACCTAAAGCACAAAAATAGATAATTTTCAGCAGTCAAAAAAATTTTAAAAGTTCGTGATAACCGACAAAATGACTGATTTTATATATAGAACATACGTTGGTATTGAAGTTGCTTTGCTTTTTTTATAAAAAAAACTAACAAGATGAACTTTAATAATTTTACAACCAAGTCTCAAGAAGTAATAGAAGTTGCACAGCAAATTGCACAAGGCTATTCTCATAATCAAATAGAAGTAGAGCATATTTTTAAAGCCCTTACTCAAGTTGACGAAAATGTTTTACCTTTTTTATTAAAAAAATTAAACATAAATACTTCCGTTTTAGTGCAAATTTTAGACAGGCAATTAGAAAGTTTTTCTAAAGTTGAAGGAGCAGAATTGATGATTTCGAGAGAGGCAAGCAAAATGTTGAATGAAGCATCTATCATTGCAAAAAAAATGAAAGATGACTATGTCTCAATAGAGCATTTGATACTTGCAATATCCTATTCTAAAAGCAATATTTCTCAAGCACTAAAAGATCAAGGGCTTACAGAAAAACATTTAAAATCAGCAATAGAAGAGCTGCGAAAAGGAGAGAGAGTAAGTTCTAGAAACCAAGAAGAAACGTATAATTCTTTAATTAGGTATGCAAAAAACTTAAACAAATTAGCCGAAGAAGGGAAGTTAGATCCAGTTATTGGGCGAGACGAAGAGATTCGTCGGTTACTTCAAATATTATCTAGAAGAACAAAAAACAATCCAATTTTAGTAGGAGAGCCAGGTACTGGTAAAACTGCAATAGCAGAGGGTTTAGCACATAGAATTGTAGATGGTGATGTGCCAGAAAATCTTAAAGATAAGCTCGTGTTTTCTTTAGATATGGGTGCTTTAATTGCAGGTGCAAAATATAAAGGTGAATTTGAAGAGCGTTTGAAGTCTGTAATTAAAGAAGTTACCTCTGCCGATGGCGATATTGTGCTATTTATAGATGAAATTCATACGCTTGTAGGTGCTGGAGGCGGACAAGGAGCTATGGATGCAGCAAATATATTAAAACCCGCTTTAGCTAGGGGCGAATTAAGAGCTATCGGTGCTACTACTTTAGATGAATATCAAAAATATTTTGAAAAAGACAAAGCGTTAGAACGTCGATTTCAAAGGGTAATAGTCGATGAACCAAATACCGATAGTGCAGTATCAATTCTTAGAGGAATAAAAGAAAAGTATGAAAACCACCATAAAGTTAGAATAAAAGATGAAGCAATTATTGGTGCAGTAGAGCTTTCTCAAAGATATATTACTAATCGATTTTTGCCAGACAAAGCAATAGATTTGATGGATGAGGCTGCTTCAAAAATAAGAATGGAAATTAACTCTAAACCAGAAGAGCTAGACGTTTTAGACCGTAAAATAATGCAGTTAGAAATTGAAATTGAAGCCATTAAAAGGGAAAAAGACGAGGCTAAATTAAAAACTTTACGAATAGATTTAGCCGATCTAAAAGAGCAACGTAACGAGATTAATGCTAGGTGGAAATCCGAAAAAGAAATTGTTGACAATATTCAAAATACAAAAGCAAGAATAGAAGAGCTAAAAATAGAAGCAGAAAAAGCGGAACGAGAAGGTAATTATGGCAAAGTAGCAGAAATTAGATACGGAAAAATAAAAAAAGAACAAGAAAGGTTAGAGAATTTCCAAAACAAAACACAAGAAAACAAAACAGGAAATCTTTTAATTAAAGAAGAAGTAACCTACGAAGACATTGCGGAAGTGGTTGCAAAATGGACAGGAATACCGGTTACAAAAATGATTCAATCCGAACGTGAAAAGCTACTTAAATTAGAAGAACAACTGCATAAAAGAGTTGTGGGTCAAGATGAAGCTATTGTTGCAGTTGCCGATGCAGTAAGGAGGTCAAAAGCGGGACTACAAAATCCTAACAGACCAATCGGATCATTTTTGTTTTTAGGTACAACTGGCGTCGGAAAAACAGAATTGGCTAAAGCTTTAGCAGAGTATCTATTCGACGATGAAAATTCTATGACCCGAATCGATATGAGTGAGTATCAAGAACGCCATTCTGTTAGTAGGCTAATTGGGGCACCTCCAGGATATATTGGCTACGAAGAAAGTGGGCAACTTACAGAGGCGGTTAGAAGAAGACCTTATTCTGTAATTCTTTTAGATGAAATAGAAAAAGCACATTCTGATACTTTTAACATTTTGCTACAACTTTTAGATGAAGGCAGGCTAACAGATAATAAAGGAAGAATCGTAGATTTTAAGAATACAATTATTATAATGACTTCAAATATCGGAAGCCATATTATTCAAGAAAATTTTGATAAACCTAATTTAGACTTAATAAATACCGCTGAAGCTACTAAAATAGAAGTTTTAAATCTATTAAAGCAATCTGTGAAGCCAGAATTTTTAAACAGAATCGACAATGTTATTATGTTTACGCCTTTATTTGAAAAAGATATTTATAAAATTGTAAAACTACAGTTAGAAGTGGTGAAAAAAATGGTCGGTAAGCAAAATATAATTTTAGACGCAACAAAAGAAGCTATTTCTTGCTTAGCAAAAAAAGGATTTCAACCAGAATTTGGTGCAAGATCAGTAAAAAGAGTTATACAAAAGGAAATATTAAACCTTTTATCAAAAGAAATTCTATCTGACAACATCAGTACCGACAGGGCTATCTTGTTAGATGCTTTTGATGATAAATTTGTTTTTAGAGAATCTAAAATAAACTACTAACAAGCGTTTGTTTTGATATCTTTCAATCATTCTACCTGTCTTAACAATTATTATTAAAACCTCAATTAATCAGGAATAACAACACTTGCAGAATCCGAAAAAGGTCCAATACCACTCGCATTTACAAAAGCTACTTTATAATAAAACACTTTTCGCTCGTCTTCCGCTTTAAAATTTATCGTGATATTTGCCTTTTTTTCTGACGCATAAGGCGAATATTCGGCATCAGATGGAGCCGCATCTCCAACATTTCTTATACTACCAACCAAAATAATTGAATCTATATTATCACCCAAGCCCTTATGATTCAAATCTGGTAACGACGGATTTGAAATCTCAAAACCTATTTCTCGTTTTTGGCGATTAGTAATATCCGTAGTCGGAATTACCGTAATCGGCGGATTTTTACTATGATGCTCTGACGGCTTGGTAATAAACAAATTTGCAAAATCCTCATCCGTCAAAACCACATCTGCCGAGTGCTTTAACGACTGTTGCATCAACTGATACGCCTTCTGAAATGCTTTGCGAAGCGTATTTCTTTTTTGTATAGATACCGAATTTCGCGTCGCTTTGTTTTCGGTAATTTCCCATAATTTATTCCATTCCGCTAAAAATGCTACTAACTCATCTAATGAAGCTTTCGGAAATAATAGCCTTACGTTGTTTGCTACCAAATACATAATTGCGATGTTTACTTGTCTGTTAAACTCTACTAATGTTAATGTTTTACTTGCCATTTTTTATTGTTTTTGACATTAAAATATTATTTTTTTGCAATAGCTTCTTACGTACTGCTACATTGCGTTCCTGTACTGGTATAAGTTTTCCTTATACTGATATATTTTTTATTAATGTTTCACTAAATTTCCGAAATGTAGTACTAAATTTCCGAAATGTGGTGCTAAATTTCCGAAATGTGGTACTAAATTTCCGAAATGTGGTACTAAATTTCCGAAATGTGGTGCTAAATTTCCTTGATGTGCCATTGTTTTTTACAATTATTTAAAATATAATCCTATAATCATTAAAGCCAGCATAGCAAATAAGACTACGCACCATTTTATCATATCTACTTTGGTCTCTTTTATTTCAGCTCTTAAATTTGCAATATCTTCTTTAGTAGATAATCTATCTTTCTCTGCATCAAACTTACTTTCTACTATTTCTTCTATACTTTCTACTATTTTCCTTGCTTTTTTTTCCTCTTTTGCCAAAGGTAAAAGTAGTTCATACAATTTAAAACTTACCGTTGCTTTCATAATTTTTAGGTTTTATTCTAATATCTCGCCGAAATTCCCTTTATGTGCCATTGTTTTTTACTGTTTATCCTTTTTTTTGAGGGATGAAATCCGCTAACTTTTCCACTACTGGACTCGCTTTTGGGTGTTTTACTGAAAAGAAAATCCTTTGGTATACATCTTATTTTCTTTATTATAAAACTCAAGAATATTATTTTTTACTTTGAAGTATTCTCCATTATACCCATTGGAATAGTAGTCATACCTTACAACTTTACTTCCTTTATTCTCTTTTATTTTTACATCACTTATTTGGGAGTTTGGGTAAATTGTTCTAATAAAAAGTTCATTTTCTTTTTTATAAATTATATAGATAGCTGAAGTATATTGTTCTTCTTTCCATTTTCCAATAATATTTTCTAAATCTTGACCTGCAATATTTTCCTGCTTTTTTGATTGTTTTTTTGTAGCTCCATAAAACTCTACTTTTAAATTAGGAGTGAAATGAGTAGTCGCCCACGCACCAGAACCAACTTTTGTATTTGGTAAAAAATAAAACATCCAAATTTTAGAATATTTTTCAAGTTGTAAATCAGTTTTTAATTTATTACCAATTAATTTAAGCACCTCTTTATCTACTTTTTTATTTATTCTTATATTAACATTAACCTTTTTAAGTGTATCGTTTCTAGTCTCATTAATTACTGAAAAACTAATATCAGAAGGAATTTGGTTACACGAATTGAAAAACAATACTAATCCTATAACAAAAGGTAACAACAAAATGGTTTTTATTTTAATCATACTTTATTTTTTAAATTTGTTTTATTATTTAAATTTTACTGCTGTTCCATACATTTGAAGGTAAAAGAATTGAAAAGCATCTGTATCCATATCAATATCCTGCCTCATTCCAATTATAGCATCAGCACCTAACTTTTTGGCTCTAATTTGTAACTCTCTAACTGCTATAAAAAAAGCAATATCAAAATTATTTTCCATTCCAAAAGAATGCTCACCATATAGAATACCCCAATCAAGTTTTTTGTTTGTCTCGGACTGTCCGGCTTTTTTTAAATTATCTAATTCTATTTTGTGCTTTTTTTTTGCTTTTGATAAAGCACTAGAAAATATCCCTTTATTTGATATTTGAAAATAAATAGGTCCTAACACCTCATATTCTCTTTTTAAATCTGTAGTTGTAACTAATATTTCGCTCATTTTTTTGATGTTTTAAATAGTCTATCCAAGTTTTTTAGCACTTTATCCAAAGTTTTTTTATTATTTGTATATCTAAAAAATTCTTGTAATGCTTCCGAAAAAGATTTTTTTGCCTCTATTTTTGATTTCCCATAACCGCTCAAATCTAAAGCTGGAGAATAAATAATAGTAACATTATCTTCCATAAATTCAACTAACGAAAGCCCAACGTGATAGGCGTTATTATTAAAACCCAAATCCGCAGAAATATGTAAATTATTAGACATACAGGTAAAATTTATTAAGATTCAAAGATATAAATTAAATTAAAATCGCTGACAAAAACATAAAAACTAAATATTTTTTTAATACTTCGCCGAAATTCCCTTTATGTGCCATTGTTTTTTATTGCTTTTCTTCTTTTTTAGAAATAATATTTACTAACTTTTCTACTACTGGGCTAACTTCTAACTGTTTTTTGCCCTTTTTATTCCAATTCATAATCATTTTTGCCGTGTTTTCTCTCGTTGCATAATCAAAAAACTTTTTCGTTATTTTTTGTCTATATTCTACAGAATAATTAGGATTTGTATTAATTAATAATGTAGCCAAACCTTTTGAATACGCATCTTCTTTTAGTGCCAACATCTTATTTCTATCAATATTAACTAATCGAATTGCCCAAATTAACGAGGACAAAATTAAGGTAATTATTCACTGTTGTCCGATAAAACTCAAAATTAAGTAAAAAATGTTTTTTAACCCTTATAAACAGGGTTTGTTTTGTTGCATTTCAAAAAGTAAGCCTCCTCTTTTTTGAGGGTTATCCAAATTGTAATTTACCTTGAATTTATTTTGGTGTTCCTTTGTTTTTAACAAACTCCTTTGCAAAAGTATCTACATTGTTAAAAAAGTCTGTAAACTTAACGTAGGAGAATAAATGTTTTTGCAATAAACTTACTAGATTAGAGAAGCTCCAATTTTGAGACTTTTTTTGTCGGACAACAGTGATTATTTTATAAAAAGCAAACTTTTAGCTTTTAGTGTTTATTATTTTAGGATGGAAAAAGCTGTCTGCCTTACTAAAAATCGATGTTGTTTAAAGTTCACAACAGATTAAATTAAAAAGCAGTAATGATAATTTTTTATTTGACAAGAGGGTTAATTTGCCTAATCTAACGTGAATTTATTGTTGCATTTTTAAACTTTGATGCTCCGCTAATGCTCGTTACAGACGAGTGCCGTAGTTGTTTATTAGCCAAAAAATCTAGTATCGTCAATTTCTAAAATAATCTTTTTGAAAATTTATATCACCTTGAGTATAGTTTTTTTAAAGTTCTTATATTTTATGGCACTCGTCTGTAACGAGTGCTATCGTGGGGTTTAAGTTTAATATTATTTTATAAAAATCAAAGTACTTTCTGCTGACATATTGACATAAATTAATGTTTGGTATTTTTATTGCCAAAGTTTTTTGATAACAAATAAATATATTTTTAAATTATGAGCAAAGGAAAGATTAATGTATCGGTAGAGAATATTTTTCCACTGATAAAAAAGTTTTTGTATTCTGATCACGAGATATTTTTGCGTGAGCTTATTTCAAATGGGACAGATGCAATTACAAAGCTGAAGCATCTTATTTCTATTGGGGAAGCAAAAACAGAATTAGGAGATGAAAAAATAACAGTTAGTATAGATAAAAAAGCAAAAACTTTAACGGTTAAAGATAGCGGAATTGGGATGACCAAAGATGAAATTGAGAAATACATCAATCAAATTGCTTTTTCTGGTGCGGAAGAGTTTTTAGAAAAATATAAAGACCAGAAAAATGAAACTGGGGTAATCGGTCATTTTGGTTTAGGGTTTTATTCTTCTTTTATGGTAGCCAAAAAGGTAGAAATATATTCAAAATCATATAAAGATGAAGAGGCAGTTCGTTGGGTTTGCGATGGTTCGCCTAAATATTCTATCGAAAAACACGATAAAAAAGATAGAGGTACTGAGATAATTCTACATATAGCAAGCGACTCAAAAGAATTTTTAGAAGAAAGTAAAATTAGAGAGCTATTAATTAAGTACAGTCGTTTTAATCAAGTGCCGATTAAATTCGGAACAAAAAAAATAAATGACCCAAAATTTACTCCAAAAACCATAAAAGATAAAGACGGAAAAGAGACTAAAGAGCCGCATAAACAAATAGAAGTAGATGATATTATAAACAATACAAACCCTGCGTGGACAAAGACTCCGGCAGAGTTGAAAGATGAAGATTATGCAAATTTCTACAGAGAACTTTACCCAATGCAATTTGAAGAATCTTTATTTCATATTCACTTAAATGTTGACTATCCGTTTAATTTAACAGGGGTTCTGTTTTTTCCAAAATTATCTCAAAATATAGATATTCAGAAAGACAAAATTCAGCTATATCAAAATCAAGTTTTTATAACTGATAACGTAGAAGGAATTGTACCGGACTTTTTACAGATGTTAAAAGGAGTTATCGATTCGCCAGATATTCCTTTAAATGTTTCTCGTTCCTACCTTCAAGCAGATGCTGCTGTTAAAAAAATATCAAGTTATATTACTAAAAAAGTAGCCGATAAAATTACCTCATTATTTAAAAATAACCGCGAAGATTTTGAAAAAAAGTGGAACGATATAAAAGTAATTATCGAATACGGAATGCTTTCGGAAGAAAAGTTCTACGAAAAAGCAAAGAAGTTTGCTCTTTATCCAACAGTAAATAATAGTTTTTTAACCTTCGATGAATTAATTAAAAAAACAAAAGACAATCAGACAGATAAAGACGGCAATCATATAATTTTATACGCTTTGAATAAAGAAGCTCAACACAGCTATATTCAAGATGCTATTTCTAAAAATTATGAAGTATTAATTTTAGATTCCCCTATTATTTCTCACTTGATACAAAAGATAGAAACTTCCGAAGACAAAATAAAATTTACAAGAGTTGACGCAGACCATATAGACAATATAATTTCTAAAGACGACACTATTGTTTCAAAGCTGTCCGATGAAGAAAAAGAAAAGCTAAAACCAATTATAGAAAAAGCAATTGATAATTCTAATTATACCGTAAAAATGGAAGCTATGGATTCTAGTGCTTCTCCATTTATTATTACAGTTCCCGAATTTATGCGAAGAATGAAAGAGATGCAAAGATCTGGCGGTGGCGGCGGAATGATGGGAATGAACAACTTCCCCGACATGTATAATCTAGTAGTAAACACAAATAGTTCGCTAATATCAGATATTTTAAAAGCCGATGATGACAAAAAGAAAAATTTGATTACTCAAGCTTTTGATTTGGCTAAATTATCTCAAAATTTACTACACGGCGAAGATTTAACTAATTTTATTAAGCGTAGTTATAAGATGATTAACTAACTTTATGAAAAAGGCATTTTTACTAACGCTTTTATGTTTAGTTTACTTTACCAAAATAGACGCACAAGCATATAATGAGTCTCAATTAGGGGCTTGGTATATGTATTTTTATAATGTTGATTTAAAAAATTCTAACTGGGGTTTTCAAGGAGATTTTCAATATAGAGATTGGAGTTTATTCGGCGATAGAGAGCAGCTTTTATTACGTTCGGGCGTTACTTATAAACCTAAAAATTCTGGTGTAATGCTTACCTTGGGTTTTGCAAATATTACTACAGGGAAATTTGGTAAAGGTGATAACCCAGCATCAGAAAACCGTATTTACCAAGAAGCCATCTTTTCAAATACCCTTTTTGGACGCATCCTGCTTACTCACCGTTTTCGTTACGAACAACGCTGGTCCGAAAGCAAAGATTTTAAAACGCGATACCGATACAATATTTTTGCTAACATCCCTTTTAATAATATCAAATTGTTAAAAAATACTTATTATTTTGCTTTTTATAACGAAGTATTTTTAAATGGTCAACGCAATAATGTATTTAGCCAACAAACAGATATTTTTGATAGAAATAGAACTTATTTAGGTTTCGGATATGCCTTTACAAATAAATTAAGAGTCCAGTTAGGCTGGATGAATCAAACTACCACAAATTGGCAAAAAGGACAATTACAATTTAGTCTGCATCAAAGATTTTAAATATGTTCTTTTTTAATATTTAGCGATTTCAATATATTATAAATTTACTAACCGTATTTTAGTTTTGCCCAAATGGAGTTTTGATTAATAATCGTACATGCTCCGCAATACGAAGTATATCTAAAGTTCTTTTCTGCTATATGCTCATTGGTAAAATGACACCAAAAATCTGACTCATATTGATTAGGGTGTTTTAATACTCTAATTTGAAACCCAATAGACATATCTTCCCATGACAAATAGTTTTAACATAAGGCAGACATACAAAAATGAACGCTACCTCATTATTTAAAATATTTTTTGATTATTTCTTTATAATTTCATTTTAAAATATAGTTTTTTTGAGTTGACATCGCAGTATTTAGCACTATCGTCGAGTTAAAATTGCTCTCTTCCAGAAAAGTGAAAATTTCCTTCTATTAAAGCATTTTCATCAGAGTCGGAACCGTGTATAGCGTTTTCGCTAGTAGAAGTTGCAAATAATTTTCTAATAGTATTTTCTGCAGCATCTTCAGGGTTAGTAGCACCTATTAAAGCTCTAAACTCTTCTACGGCATTATCTTTTTCTAAAATTGCAGCTACAATTGGTCCTCTTGTCATATATATTATTAAATCATCAAAAAACGGACGCTCTTTGTGAATGGAGTAAAATGTTTCGGCTTCGGCTTTAGTCATTTGAGTTTTTTTTAATGCTACTATTCTAAAGCCATAAGAAGTGATTTTTTCTAAAATTTTACCAATATATCCTTTTTTTACAGCATCTGGTTTTATCATTGTAAAGGTTCTGTTTGTTACCATTTTATATTTTTTTAAATTTTTTAACAAAATTACACTTAATTAGCTTAAAAAATAATAGATAGAGGTTTAATTCTAAAAATAATATAAGTTAAAAATTAGCAGTAAAAGAAATGGACAAGTTCCTGCCTGGAGATGCAACTCCAGAAGCAAATTCAATATAATGCTCGTCGAAAATATTGCCTAATATTGCTTGTAAATATAAATTACTAGAAACTATATACTTTCCTCTTAATCCTATTGTTACCCAGCTAGGAGTACCATAATACTTGTTTTCGTCTTTAGTTGCATCATAATCTACGATTGGTGTTAAATCGTGATTGTCAATACCTTCTGAAAGATTAAAATCTTTGATGTCTTTCTTACTGTTAAATCTTAAATTTCCTCCTATTTCAAGTTTTTTATATTTATAGTTTATTTCAAATTGTCCGAATAATGGGGGAATTGAAGACATAGGTTCGTTGGTGTCATAAGTCCTTCCTTTTGTGTATGTAACAAATCCGGATGTACTCCAAGCATCAGAAATTTTACCAAAATAATTAGCCGTAGAACCTAAAATATAAGCGTTACCTCTGTTCTGATTTGCTACTATATTTCCTTCTTTTGTATCGAATTTTATTTCAGAGCTGCCGTTAATTTCAAAGTTATCTCTCATTATATAGTTGTCTAATAATGTGTAGAAAAAAGTGGTTCCAAAATTAATTTTATTATTAAAAAGTTTTTTTATTCCTAACTCGGCATTGTATGCAAACTCTGGTTGAACAAAAATATTCGGAACTGTAACATCATCTCTTTTTTCTCTTACCCTTCCGACGTCGTCAATGTTTGGAGATCTAAATCCAGAGGATAGAACGCTATTTATTTGCCAATTTTTATTGGGTTTATACACATAGCCGATAGTTGCCGTAATTGCAGAGTTATTAATGCTTATGTCGTTTACAGGCAGTTTAATAAATTGCTCGTTTAGCCAAGTAGCGTTTAGGTTAGTATTTGTATATCGTATGCCCGAATTTAAGGTAGATTTGCTAGTAATATCTTGTCTATAATTTAAGTAAACAGCCGAACTCAAATAATTACTCCCACCATCTGGATAGCGTGTTTGTACTTTAAATTCGTTTGAAAATCCATTGAGTTTTCCGTCTAAAACATCTAAAGTTTTCCCATAAGCAGTTGAGTTAACATCGTTATATACAAGTTCAAATCCATAAGATAGTACTCTTTTTTTGTCTTTGGTTAAGGGAACAAAAAAGTCGCCGTTAATACTGTAAACATCAATATTTTCTTTTCTATAAGTTCGGTCTAGGCTTCCAAATTTTCGCTGAATCCGACTTTCTTTTATGTTTTGATAAGCTGCCGTAATAGTTCCTTTTTCTATAAATTTACTATTAGAATTAATTAATATTTGAGAAGATAGTAGCAGTCTATTTTGCGGACCATAATACCATTCTGCATATTTTAGACTAGACTTATCTTTTATGTCAGTTAGTTCGGTTAGCATATCAAATCTATTAATATTTGACGAGGTTGAATATTGTAAATTTACTTTTAAGTCCGAGTTTTTTGTAAGAGGAATAAAAAATTTCTGCAGAATATCTGTTTGATTATAGCCAGTATTTTTTAGTAGGCTTGGGTTTGAGTTTTTAGTTGGAGTTTCTTTGTAATTTTTGTCTGTGTTTTCTGAATAATAAAAAACTTTTCCCCAGTCTTTAAAACCGTGCCGTGTATTTTTACCAGACTGTAAGTCCTTAAAATTACTATAAGAAATATTAGAATACCAAGCCCATTTAGCAAAACTTAATTCGGTAGAAATACTAGTAGTAATTTCTTGATTTACAGTAGAATACCGTGAAAAAAGTTGGTTTTTTACTTTGCTTTGTTCTGATATTTTTGGAGTTTTAGTGTGGTAATGGATAACTCCGCCCAAGGCATCGGAACCGTACAAAACAGAAGATGGACCAAAAGCGACTTCTATTTTATCTAAAATATTTGGCGAGACAGTTATAGAATTTTGAAGATGACCTTTTCTATAAATTGCATTGTTTAACCGAACGCCGTCTAAAACTAACAAAACGCGATTAGATTCCATTCCTCTTATGACTGGACTTCCGCCTCCGAATTGAGATTTTTGGACTTTAATACCAGGAATAACCGCTAACAAATCGGCGGATGTTTGAGGAGAAATTTTTTTAATATCTTTTGCATCTAAAAATGCAATTTGCTCGGCAATTCTACTTGGTTTTTCGGGTTTTTTAAAAATTGACAATACAACCTCGTTAAGCTCTTCTTGTTGTTTTGTTAAATAGACCTTATATTTTGTTTTTGTTAGAGAAGACTTTTTAGCCTTTAGTACGCTGTAAACAACATGAGAAAACACAATTATTTCGTTGTTTTTAAAAGAGCTTAAATCTATATTTCCGTTGTCATCCGAAGATAAATTCAGAGTTAGCGATTCATTAAAAACATTTACATTTTTAATGCTTTTGCCCGTATGTTTATCTATAATTTTTGCTGTTTGAGAATAAAAAAAACTTGTGATAAGTAAACTAAAAACCAAAAACTTATACTTCATTAGCTAAATACTGTTTCTAATACTTTTAACGACTTTGGCTTTTTAAATCCGCTTAAATGTAATTCGAAATATTGTAGAATTATATTTAAAAAGGCTTGCCGTTCTTTTTTGTCAAAAGATGTTTTTCCTATATTATCAAAATTTATACCTAATAGATTTTTAAAGAGATAAAAATTATTTTTTGAAACAATATTTTCATCATCAGAATAATTCGAGTCTCCTTTAAAAAGATAAAATTCGCTATTATTTAATTTTGAAATGTTAGGGTAAAAACCTAAAAAACGAGTTAAATTTATTAAAAAAAACAGATGGAAATTAGAAACGTTTTCATTTAAGTCTAACCAATTAAGACTTAATTCTATATACTCAAAAAGTTTTTTGTTTTTTTCTATTTCTTTGATTGAGTTGGTTAAAATTTCTGATAAGAACAAAACTATTGATTGCTTTATTATAGAATTATTTATGGTCTTATAAGGATTATAAATTTGGACTTCTTTAATATAGTTTAAATAATTTTTATTTCTATGATTAGCTACAATGTTAAGCTGAGTTAAGGGTTGAAAATATGCAGCTTTAATCTTTTTTTTTTACTGTTTAACACTCCTTTTAGCAAGTATGATTTTAAGCCTTCCTTTTCTGTATAGCACTTAACTATCAAGCTAGAGTTACTATATTTTATAGAGCTTAGCACAATAGCTTTTGTTGTAATTATACTCATTTTAGTTTACAATTGCAATTTTAGTACTTATAGTCTTAGAAGCATTTTCGTTAGTTAATAAAACTATATAAACCCCTGAAGCTACTTTGTTTCCTGCCAAGTTTTTTTTATCCCAAATGGCTTTTCCACCTTTTAACTCTTGATCCGCTATAATGTTAGTTTCGTACACCAAATTTCCAGCTACGTCTATAATTTTTATGTTAGTCCCATTTGGCAAGTGGTTGCCATTTCTTCCGTCAATAGTAACTGTTTTGTGGTTTTTTAAAACAGGATTAGGATATGCGTACGCTTCTACTAAAGCATCTCCATAAGGAACAACATTGCTATTGTATGCAACTATTCCGTTGTCTGTTGCAAAATATACTTTTTCCGTAGTGTCGTCTATTGCAATTTTAAGAATTTTATTCGAAGGCAAAGGGGAGTTCTGCTTGTTGAAATTTGCTAAAGTATTTTGGCCGTCATTATTTGTGTAAAAGACTCCTCCTCTATCGGTGCCAATCCATTTATTATTGGCTCCATCTATAGCTATAGAGTTAATAGTTTGATCTCCCAAAAACTTGTCTCCAAAACCGTCTTCATTTGCATTTATAATTATTGCTCTTGCGTTGGGGGTTGTATCGTTAAAAACTTCTGATGCATTGTAATAAACAACTAGTCCAAAGTTAGTTCCTAACCATAAATTATTATCGGAATCTGCGGCAACTGTTCTGACGTTTAAATCTGGTAAATTTCCAATATTGGCTGTAGCTACAAGAGATTTTTTTCTATCGCCATTTTCGTTATATACATAAACTCCATTTCTTCTGCTTCCATACCATATATTGTTGCTTTTATCAATAGTAATTTCGTTTAATCCAAGTGAGGTGCTTGTTTTTACAGACCTCATATCAATGCTAGACCAACTGCCGTCAGGGGAAAGTTTTTTTAACTCTTTTTCAAAACCGATGTTAGCAATCCACAAGTTACCGTTAGAGTCAAAAGCTGTTCCAGCAACTCTTACAGTAACCCTGCTAGGATTATTTGCAGCTAAATCCTCTAAAGGACTATTCAGATGATTATAAAAAGTTTTTACCTTGTCGTCTTCTATTACTAATAGTCCGCCAGTTGAAACACTATTTACATTTCTCGTATCTCCAAAAGAGCTTATATACACTCTGTTTTCTGCACTTTTATCTATTGTAATATGATTCAAATCTGTATAGTTGTAAATTGTATTTATCCAATTTTTACCATTAAAGTGACTAAATATTCCGCGTCTGTTTAGCGGAGTGAAAGTGAGGTCATATCCTCCATATACAACCCATAAGTTATCGCTATTCGCTGCAATTGAAAAAACGCTGTTCAATAAAGGTCCATCAGGGCTAATGCTATTATAATCGGATGGTTGATTTAAATTTGCCTTTAAAATACCGTACTCTTTTGTTGATAAGTAAATAGTTTCATCTTCAAAAAACGAATTATTTAAAGTAAAATTAAAATTAGAGTTATTACGAAATTCTGCAACTTGGCTCATATTAGAATTTAAAACTATCGCGGAGCTTTTTAATGTAACACACAAGTTGCTACTCGATGTTTTTATTGCAGCAATTGAACTATTAAAAACTCTAATTTGGCTTAATTTACTTCCATCTAATCTATAAAGAATATTGCCTTCAGCTACGTAAAGTTGATTGTTATAAAGTGTAATTTGAGTAAAATTCCTTCCGACAAATTGATGTTTCCACCTATTAAAAGATATAAGAAATTTACTAGTTATGTCTGCTGAAAATATACCGTTTTCTGTTGCAGCATATATGTTTCCGTCAAAAACTTTTATTTGATTTATGTTTAAACTTGTAGAGCTTTCATCTATAAAATAAGTGTCGCCAAATTCTAATTTTTCAATATTATACAAAACAATGCCGAAAGGAGTAGATAAATATAAAATATTGTCATACTCTTCAATGTGGTTTATTGTTTTTTCGTTAAATGCACTGAAGTTTTGCAAGTCTATGGCTGTCGTAATAGTCCCATTATCATCTATAATTTCTATTAACCCAGTTTGATAGCCAATAACGATTCTTTTAAAACTTTCGTTATAATGAATTGAAGAAGTCGCCTCGCTAGATAGACCTTGAATGGAAGATAATTTTTCAATTTCGTCAGTTGCAGTGTTGTATTTAAAGATAGCATTTTCTGACAAGGCATAAATTACATCATCTACCTTAACAAAATCTTTTACGTTGTTGTACGAATAAAAATCTTCCCAAGACTTGCTATAATCTGTTTGAGAATATATAATTGAACTTAAAAAGACCGTGATTAAAAAGTAGTTTTTCATTTTGCAAGTTTAGTAATGCGTATTGTTAGTGTTAAAAAAAACAGTAATTTACTCCTTATCTGATTCTGTAGCTTGAAAAGAATTTCCTTTTAATAAATCTATAGACACTATATATTCTTTATTACCATAACATATCTCACTAATATTATCTCCAGTAAGTGTAAGTTTTTTTTCAGAAGAAAGAATAACAGTAATAGGAATTTTTTTAATTTGGAATTCCGAATATTTTTTATAGTCAACTTCTGAATCATCTATTTCTACAGTGTTTGTGCTATTATTATAAGACACTTTAACTTTATTCCTCACTCTATTATACAGAGATACATTATGATGCGTTGTTAGCCATGCTTTTGATTCATCTTTTATATATTGTAAAAATTGAATTAATATTGATGTAGGTAAAGGTTGCCAGCCACCGCCTCCAATACCATGACCAGCAAATATAACAAGAGTACTTTTTTCGAGAGCTCTTTGTGTTCCATTTACTAAACTAGCAAAACTCGTAATGCTTACTATATTTCTTATTAACGCATCTTTATCTCTTTCGCTGTCTATAAGTCTTGAAAAAAGAAAGTACTCGTATGTTAAATAGTCAAATTCTTCAGAAATTCTATTGTACGGATGCACAAAAGTTGTAGGAACAATTCCTATTTTTTTAATAATAGTATCTTTTGATCGTATCAATTCGCTTAATATTCGTTCTTTAGTAGCTACACTCATATTTATATGGTTAACAGAATGACTTGCTATTTCATGCCCTCTTAATGCTAATTCTTTATAACTAACGAGTCTAGAGCTTACTGTTTGAACAGCAAATGTAGTTTTAAAGCCATAAGAATCGAAAATAGGAGCTAGGTAAGTATAATGTGAAGTATTTGCATCATCCCACATCATTGAAATAGCATAATCATAATTATTCCACCATTTAGCAATTGATGTTTTTTTAATTATCGGCTCTTCAAGTGATGACTCATTTTGCATTGGTTCTTGGGGTGTAGTCTCATTTTGTGTTAGTTCTTCAAGTGCTGAATCATTTTTACACCCTAAAATGAATAAAACGTATAAAATAAAAAATATGTTTTTCATGTGTTATTAATTTTTTTCAGTTTGATTAAAAATACTTCTCTAAATCTTTATAAAAAATATTTCTTATTATTTTCTAACAAATTTTTAATGAGTTTTAGATTTTTTTTTGTACTGATATTTTTAAGAGAATCTAAATATTTATCGTTATGTGCGTCTGTTCCTACAAAGTCGTATAAGCCTTTATTTAATAACTCTAAACTTGTTTTTTTAACGCCATATCCGTATAAATTTGTCAGTGACAAAAGGTTTAGCTGGAAAAAACAACCTGCTTTTTTTAGTTTATAATAATCATTAATCTTTTTGTGATAATACATATAACGCTCTGGGTGTGCTAAAACTGGCTGGTAGCCATTTAAAAAAATTTGAAAAATAATATCGAATAAGTTTAGAGGGGCTTTAAAAAAAGAAATCTCTATTAGTATAAAATTATTTTTTAAAGTTAGTATTTGTTTTTTTTCAAGTAGTTTTAAAAAATAACCATCTAGCATATACTCTGCTGCGGCATCTATTTTTACATCGCTGATATTTCTTTTTACAAGCTCTTTTTTTACAATTTTTAATTTATTCTCAATAATTTCTTTGTTGTTCGGATACATACCTTCTAAAATATGAGGTGTTGTAATTAAGTTTTTTATTCCATACGAAGACATCCTTTCTATTAGTTGTATAGAATTTTTTAGGTCTATTGCTCCATCATCAATACCTGGCAACAGATGAGAGTGTATATCAACATACCCATCAATAAAGAACTCGTTTAGCGGTATCGTTTTTTTTCTTAAAAATAACATAGATTATTTCTTAATTCAAGGTTAATAGTTTTTGCTGCCATTTCCAAGCTGACTCTAAAGCCTCTTCTAATGTTTTTTTTGTTTTCCAACCTAATTCTTTGTTTGCAAACGAAACGTCCGCATAAGCGGATTCTATATCTCCAGCTCTTCTTTGGGCTATTTTGTAATTTAACTTTAAGTTATTTACTCTTTCAAAAGTCTTTATAACTTCTAAAACCGTTGTCCCTTTTCCTGTGCCTAAATTAAAATATTCATATAACTTTTTGTTCTCTTTGTTAATGAGTCTTTTTAGTGCTACTCCGTGAGCTTTTGCTAAATCTACTACATGAATATAATCACGCACCGCAGTGCCGTCTTTAGTATTATAATCGTTCCCAAAAATAGATAATGTTTTGCGAATACCAGCAGCATTTTCTACTACACAAGGAATTATATTTTGAGCTTCTTTTGATGATTCTCCTATTTTTATAGAAGGATGAGCCCCAATAGGATTAAAATAACGCAAAGATATAGAGTTTAATTTATGAGCAATACTGGCATCCTTTAAAATATCTTCGCCTATTTGCTTAGTCTTTCCGTAAGTTGAATATGCAGGTTTTA
The DNA here is from genome assembly GCA_963422315.1 of uncultured Polaribacter sp. Classification (GTDB taxonomy): domain Bacteria; phylum Bacteroidota; class Bacteroidia; order Flavobacteriales; family Flavobacteriaceae; genus Polaribacter. Next base: position 1,049,626 of record OY729423.1, on the reverse strand, counting down.
TAGATGCTTTTTCCGTAACTGGCAATTTATCTGCTTGCCCATAAACAGTACATGAGGATGAAAAAATAAAATTATCTAATTTTCTATCCCTCATTTCTTGTAGAACATTTACTAACGAACTTAAATTATTTTCATAATAATCTAACGGATTGCTAACGCTTTCGCTTACCGATTTATAAGCCGCAAAATGTATTACTCCGTCTAATTTATGATTACTAAAAATTTTTTTAAGTGCATTTTTATTCGTTAAGTTTATTTGATAAAAGATCGGTTTTTTGCCTGTAATTTCTTTAATGTTTTCTAGAACAGAAATAGAAGAGTTAGACAAATCGTCAATAATTATAGCTTCATAACCTTCGTTTTGTAGTTCAACCACAGTATGTGAGCCTATATAACCTAATCCGCCTGTTACTAAAATATTTTTCATATAAAAATTTTTAATTTAAAAACTTTAATACAGTTTGTGTGATGTAATTTAACTGCTCATCGTCTAATTCAGTGTGCATAGGTAAAGAAATTACAGTTTTAGATAGTTTGTTTGATATAGGAAAGTCCGATGCTATATAATTATTACTATATGCTTTTTGAGAATGAAGCGGAATAGGGTAGTATATCGCACAGGGTATTTGCTTCTCTAATAAATGTTTATATAACTCATCTCTATTTCCACTAGTAATTTGTAGCGTATATTGATGAAAAACATGACAATTGTCATAAATTCCGTCAAAATTTACTTTCGGAGTAATAATATTCGGATTGATTGAAAAGGCTTTATTATAAAAACGAGCTACTTTTTTTCTAGAGTTACAATACGAATCTAAATGAGGAAGTTTAGCTTTTAATACTCCTGCTTGAATACTATCTAACCTAGAATTTACTCCCACAACATCGTGATAATAACGCTTATACATTCCGTGGTTTACAATGCCTCTAATAGTATATGCAAGTGTGTTGTCGTTTGTAAAAACAGCTCCTCCGTCTCCATAACAACCTAAATTTTTTGAAGGGAAAAATGATGTAGTTCCAATATTACCCATAGTACCAGCTTTCTTTTTTGTGCCATTTTTAAAAACATAATCGGCACCTATTGCTTGTGCGTTATCTTCAATTACAAACAAATTATACTCTCTCGCTATTTCTATAATAGCTTCCATATTAGCTACTTGACCGAACAAGTGGACCGGAAGTATTGCTTTAGTCTTCGAGGTTATAGCACTTTTTATTTTGTCAATATCTATATTAAATGTAAAAGATTCTACATCAACCAAAACTAGAGCTAAATTTAATAAAGCAATTACTTCAACAGTAGCTGCAAAAGTAAAATCGGTTGTGATAATCTCATCTCCTTGTTCTAAACCTAAACTCATTAGTGCTATTTGCAGTGCATCTGTACCATTAGCACAAGGTATTACGTGTTTAACGTCTAAATATTTTTCTAAATCTGCTTGAAATTCATGCACTAATGTACCATTAATGTAAGCTGACGAATCTAGCACTAACTTAATATTGCTATTTATGTCATCTTTTATTTTTTGATATTGACCCTGTAAGTCAACCATTTGAATCTTCTTCATCTGCTAATTATAAATGAATAATTCCATAATTACTAACTTATAATTTAAGTACACATTCCGCCGTCAACTGCTAGAGTTTGCCCAGTAATATAGGTACTCATATTAGACGCTAAAAATACCGACGCGTATGCAACATCCTTTGGCATACCAGCTCTTTTTAAAGGTATCTCGTCTGTCCAACTTTTTACGATTGCTTTATCTAATTTTCCAGTCATTTCAGTTTCTATAAAGCCAGGAGCAATAACATTACTTCTTATATTTCTAGCCCCCAACTCTAAAGCCACCGATTTCGAAAAACCGATTATTCCAGCTTTTGAGGCTGCATAGTTTGTTTGTCCTGCATTGCCTTTTATTCCGACTACCGAACTTATATGTATAATAGAACCGCTTTTTTGCTTCATCATTGTGCGAATTACGGCTTTTGTTAAATTAAAAACCGACTTTAAATTAGAATTTATAACCTTATCAAAGTCTTCTTCAGAAATACGAATCAGCAAATTGTCTTTTGTAATCCCTGCATTATTAACCAAAACATCTATTGTGTTAAACTCTTCTAAAACATCTTTTACCAACTTATGAGCATGGTCAAAATTTGAAGCATCAGATTGATAAGCTTTAGCCAAAACACCATAAGTCTTTAGTTCATTTTCTAACTCGATAGCAGCATCTATAGAAGTGTTGTAAGTAAAAGCTACATTTGCTCCTTGTCTTGCAAATTCTTGTGCAATGCCTTTACCAATACCTCTAGTAGCTCCAGTAATAACAGCCGTTTTATATTTTAATAACCCCATTTTTTTGTCGTTTATTTATTTTACAAAGATACATAATATAGTTAATAATACTTTTAGAAAAAAGCTAAACACGTATTGGTAATATTAAACAACCCTCTCTTAAAAATGTTGTGTAGTCAAATTTAAGCTAAAATTTTATGGTAGTGTCATAAGCAAATTGATTAAGCACTTTTCTTGTTAAAAACACTTTCATTAAAATAGTATTTTTAGATGTACATACTTAACACTTTATCGTGAATATCTTCATTTTTGGAAAAACAGATTATTTTTCTGTTTAATCTTTTGATATGTGTTCTAAAATTGAGATTTTTACGTTCAACTCTCCAATCCAATAATATGTAGGTAATGTTTTGGAAATAATTTAGAATATGCTCCGCAAACCATAAAATCTTATTCGCATTGTATAAATCAATTTTTAATTGCTTTTCAAAAAAAATGATTCTTTTTTTTAGTTTTTACTTAATTAAGCATCTTCCAAAGTTTATCTTTTAGCTCTTGCATACCTGCTTTTAAGATTGAAGATATAAATATAAAATCAACGTCATTAGGGAGTTCTAATTTAATTTCTTCTTTTAACTCTTCGTCTAAAAGGTCTGATTTAGAAATGGCCAAAAGTCTTTTCTTGTCTAATAATTCTGGGTTGTATTTTTTTAACTCGTTTAATAAAATTAGGTATTCTTCTTTAATTCTATTGCTATCTGCTGGAATTAAAAACAGAAGGGTAGAATTTCGCTCTATATGTCTTAAAAAATGATGTCCTAGTCCTTTTCCTTCTGAAGCTTTTTCAATAATTCCAGGAATATCTGCAACTACAAAAGTCTGATAGTTTCGGTACTCTACAATTCCTAAATTCGGTTTTAAAGTAGTAAAAGTATAGTCTGCAATTTTAGGTTTTGCAGATGTAATTACTGACAAAAGAGTAGATTTCCCAGCATTTGGAAATCCAACCAAACCAACGTCAGCTAACAATTTTAGCTCTAACCTAAACCAGCCTTCGGAACCACTTATCCCAGGTTGTGAATATCTTGGTGTTTGATTAGTTGACGATTTAAAGTTCCAGTTTCCGAGTCCTCCTTTACCTCCTCTTAACAAAATTACTTCTTTTTTATGCTCTTTTATTTCTAATACAAGCTCATTTGTATCAGCGTTTCTTATAATAGTACCTAGAGGAACTTCAATATAAATATCGTTTCCGTTTTGTCCGCTAGACCTACTTTTTCCGCCGTCTCCACCGTTTTGAGCTATAAAATGTCGCTTAAATTTTAAGTGAAATAATGTCCACATATTCTTGTTACCATAAAAAATAATATGCCCTCCCCTACCGCCGTCTCCACCATCAGGTCCGCCTTTAGCAACATATTTTTCCCTGCGCAAATGACTAGAGCCTTTGCCTCCTTTTCCAGAAGCTACAAAAATTTTTATATAGTCAACAAAGTTTCCTTCGGTCATTCTGTTCTTTGAATTATAGTCTTAAAGAAAAGTTATAGATTGATAGAACTGGAAAATTATGCCTATAACAAAAATGGTTTAAAAAATTTTCTACGCTTGTCCAGCGGGTCCGAAGTTCATTGGTATTAAAGATGATTCGTTGTAGTCTTTAATCTCGCCGTGTACCTTTTCAAACTTATTTACATTTTCAGCCAAAACTCTTTTTAGTCGCTTGGCGTGTTGAGGTGTTAATATAATTCTCGACTTTACTTTTGCTTTTGGTACTCCAGGCATTACATTTATAAAATCTATAACAAATTCTGAAGTTGAATGATTAATAAGTGCTAAATTAGAATAAATTCCTTCGGCTAAATCTTGGTCTAACTCAATGTTTAACTCTCCTTCTTGACTTTTCTTTTTTTCCATAATATATTTATAATATGATTAATAGCTTATTCAAAACTCTGCTCTATTTCTTCTTTGGGTCCAACTATAATATTATCATACTCTCTCATTCCTGTTCCTGCTGGTATTTTTTTACCTACAATAACATTTTCTTTCAAACCTTCTAATGTATCTATTTTACCTTCAACAGCTGCTTCGTTTAGTACTTTTGTTGTTTCTTGGAAAGAAGCTGCAGATATAAACGATTTGGTCTGTAAAGATGCTCTTGTAATACCTTGCAATACTTGTTCTGCTGTAGCTGGTTTGGTACTTCTTGCTACTACTAATTTTAAGTCTTTTCTTTTTAATAAAGAGTTCTCATCTCTTAACTGTCGTGCAGTAACAATTTGACCTGGTTTTAAGTTGTCAGAATCTCCAGCATCTTCAATAACTTTCATTCCGTATATAGCATCATTTTCTTCTATAAAATCGGCTTTATGAACTAATTGGTTTTCTAAAAACAGAGTATCCCCAGCGTCAATAATTCTAACTTTACGCATCATTTGACGAACTACTACTTCAAAGTGCTTGTCGTTAATTTTTACTCCTTGCAATCGGTAAACTTCTTGTATTTCGTTTACTAAAAATTTTTGTATCGCAGCTGGTCCTTTAATTCTTAAAATATCCGAAAGAGTTACAACGCCTTCGGATAATGGCATACCGGCTTTTACAAAATCGTTCTCTTGAACTAAAATTTGATTAGACAGTTTTACCAAATACTTGCTTATTTCACCGTTTTTTGTTTCAATAATAATCTCTCTATTACCTCTTTTAATTTTACCGAAGGACACAACTCCATCTACTTCGGAAACTACCGATGGGTTAGAAGGATTACGTGCCTCAAACAGCTCTGTTACTCGTGGTAAACCTCCAGTTATATCTCCTGCTTTACCTAATTTTCTTGGTGTTTTAACTAATATTTTTCCGCTTTTTATAAGTTCTCCATCATCTACCATTAAATGAGCACCAACGGGCAAACTGTACGAGCGAAGGGTATTGCCGTCTTTATCTCCTATAATTAATGACGCAATTAATTTTTTGTTTTTAGAGTCAGTAATTACCTTTTCTTTAAAGCCTGTTTGCTCATCTATTTCAACCGTATAATTAACTCCTTGTTCTAAATTGTCAAACTTAATTTTTCCTCCAAATTCAGATACAATAACTCCATTAAAAGGGTCCCATTTAACGATAACATCTCCTTTTTTAATTTCTTTTCTATCTTTATCAAAAATTATAGAACCATAAGGAATAATATTTGTACTTAATACTAATTTACTTTTTTTGTCTATAATTTTAATTTCTGCAGTCCTTGAAATAACAATATCTACTTTATTTCCTTCATTATCTTCACTTCCAACTGTACGTAAATCTTCAATAGATACTTTTCCGTCAAACATCGCTACTAACTTGTTTTCTTCAGAGATATTTCCAACAACACCTCCTACGTGAAAAGTACGTAGAGTCAATTGAGTTCCTGGCTCCCCTATTGATTGTGCAGCGATAACTCCTACTGCTTCTCCTATCTGTATTTTTGCTCTGGTAGATAAACTTTGACCATAACATTTTATACATATACCTTTAGGCGACTCACAAGTTAACGGCGACCTAACCTCCAATTTATTTATACCTGCTTCTTCTATTTTCTTTGCTACGTCAATACTAATAAACTCATTAGCTTCTAAAATAATCTCTTCAGTCAATGGATAATATACTTCTTGCAACGAAACCCTTCCTTCAATTCTATCGGATAAAGATTCTATAATTTCTTCGTTTTTCTTTAACGGTGTGATTTCTAAACCTCTTAAAGCACCACAATCCTCTTCACTTATAATAACATCTTGCGAAACATCAACTAACCTACGCGTTAAATAGCCAGCATCCGCCGTTTTTAATGCTGTATCTGCTAGTCCTTTTCTTGCTCCGTGAGTAGAAATAAAATATTCTAAAATAGATAGCCCTTCTTTAAAATTTGATAAAATAGGGTTTTCAATAATTTCTCCTCCTGCCGCTGTAGATTTTTTTGGCTTTGCCATTAATCCTCGCATACCTGTTAATTGACGTATTTGTTCTTTTGAACCTCTTGCTCCAGAGTCTAACATCATATATACCGAGTTAAAGCCTTGCTGGTCTTCCCTTAAACGTCTCATAGACAGTTCGGTTAACTTATTATTAGTAGAACTCCAAACATCAATAACTTGGTTGTAACGCTCTTTTTGGGTTAGCATACCCATATTATAGTTCGCAATAATTGTGTCTAATTTTTTATTAGCCTCTTGTATCATGCCTTGTTTTTCTTTAGGTATAATAATATCTCCTAACGAAAATGACAAACCTCCTTGAAAAGCAAATTTGAAACCCATGTTTTTAATTTCATCTAAAAAAATACTCGTAGTGGGTATGTTAGTTGCTTTTAGAATTTTACCTATTATACTTCTCAAATTCTTTTTAGTAAGAACTTCATTTATATATCCTGCTGCTGGCGGAACGACCTCATTAAATAAAACTCTACCAACCGTAGTTTTTATAATTTTAGATACTATATTTCCTTCGTCATCTAAATCATTAGTTCTTACATTTATTATCGCGTTTAAGTCAACTTTCTCATGATTAAAAGCTATATTAACTTCTTCGGGCGAATAGAAAGTTAGCCCTTCTCCTTTGATAGCAACCTCTGGTGTAGAAATTCTTTCTTTAGTCATATAATATAGACCAAGTATCATATCTTGCGAAGGCACTGTAACTGGCGCTCCGTTTGCAGGGTTTAATATATTATGAGATGCCAACATTAACAGTTGTGACTCTAAAATAGCCTCCTGGCTTAAAGGCAAGTGAACCGCAATTTGGTCGCCATCAAAATCGGCATTAAAAGCAGTACAAACCAGTGGATGAAGCTGAATTGCTTTACCTTCTATTAATTTGGGCTGAAAAGCTTGAATACCAAGCCTGTGAAGAGTCGGAGCTCTGTTTAATAATACAGGGTGTCCTTTAATAACATTTTCTAATATGTCCCAAACTAATGGGTCTTTTGTTTCTATAACTTTTTTTGACGATTTTACTGTTTTAACAATTCCTCTTTCTATTAATTTTCTGATAACAAAAGGCTTATAAAGCTCTACTGCCATTTCTTTCGGAATACCACATTCTGTTAATTTTAAATCTGGCCCTACTACAATAACCGAACGTGCCGAGTAATCAACTCGTTTTCCTAATAAATTCTGACGAAAACGACCTTGTTTTCCTTTTAATGAGTCTGATAATGATTTTAAAGGTCTGTTAGAATCAGTTTTAACAGCAGATGATTTGCGAGTATTGTCAAGCAATGCATCCACCGCCTCCTGCAACATACGCTTTTCGTTTCGCGTAATTACGTCTGGAGCTTTTATCTCTATCAATCTTTTTAAACGATTGTTCCTTATGATAACCCTTCTATATAAATCGTTTAAATCTGCAGTAGCAAATCTACCTCCGTCTAATGGTACTAAAGGACGCAATTCTGGTGGAATTACAGGCAATACTTTTAGAACCATCCATTCTAAATTATTCTCTCTATTCTTCCTTGAGTTTCTAAAAGCCTCTACAACTTTTAGCCTCTTTAATGCTTCTGTTTTTCGTTGCTTAGATGTTTCGATGTTTGCTTTATGTCTTAATTCATACGACAATTCGTCTAAATCTAAAAGTCTTAATAAATCAATTAAACATTCCGCTCCCATTTTTGCAATAAACTTATTAGGGTCTGTGTCCTCTAAATATTTATTATCTTGTGGTAAACTTTCTTCTATTTCAATATACCTTTCTTCTGTTAGAAAATCTAATTTTTTTAAAGGCTCTCCTTCAATATCTTTTGCAACGCCAGGTTGAATCACCACGTAACGCTCGTAGTAAATAATCATATCTAGCTTTTTAGAAGGTAAGCCTAATAGGTAACCAATTTTGTTTGGTAAAGACCTAAAATACCAAATATGCACAACTGGAATAGTTAAATTGATATGACCTGTTCTTTCTCTACGAACCTTTTTTTCAGTAACCTCAACGCCACATCTATCGCATAAAATACCTTTATAACGAATTCTTTTGTATTTACCACAAGCACATTCATGGTCTTTAATGGGTCCGAAAATTCGCTCACAGAATAAACCGTCTTTTTCTGGCTTATGAGTTCGGTAGTTTATAGTTTCTGATTTTAAAACCTCTCCTCTCGAGTCTTTTAAAATAAGCTCTGGAGAAGACAATCCTATAGAGATTTTATTAAACTTTTTTACAGTATATTTTTCTTGTTTTATTGCCATAAGTGTATATTTTGAATATTAATAAAGTTCATAATCGACTTGACAAAGCGCTGTTTTAAAATAATTTGTTTTTTGATAGTAAATGCTTGTTTACAAATATTCCATCAACTTGTAGCAATTGCCCTGTTTTATTATTATAAAACCCATCTTCTAAAGAAGCAAGTTGAAAACCTTTTTCGTCAAGATAGCTAATCATTTCAGTAAATAGAGTTTCGTTTTTATACATAGGAATAATAGACATCTCAAGCTGTATTAAGCTAATTTTATCTAATATGCCAGATGCTCCATCTATTACATTTTTCTCATATCCTTGGGTATCAATTTTTAGCATTATTTTATTATCGTCATTACAAAAAGAACTAAAAACAGAATCCAATCTTTTAATTTCAATTTTTTCTCTGCCTATGTATTTAGATTTTGGTTCACTCTCAACATGAGCCGGAAGCATTTCTAATATCGAACTGCTATAAGAATTACCAGCTATATTTATAGTGCTAAAAGTATTCTCTTCTCCAATTGCATAATTATAAGCAAACCAGTTTTTCTTTTTTGACGATTCTTTTTGTAGTAATTCAAAAACACTTTTTAATGGCTCAAAAGATATGATTCTATTCTTATACCCAAGTATTCTTAAAATACGCGAATAATCACCATCATTTGCACCTACATCAAATACAGTATCAATATTCAAATTAGACATTAATAAAACTCTTCTTTTTAGTTGAGAATCAGTATATTTTTTTATTCTAATAGAAATATGCCGTAGTCCAAATATTTTTTTAAGTGCTTTTTTCACTACTCTTACTTTTTAATATAATCTTGTTTACGAGGGTATTACATAGTTTATAGGCTCACCAACTGGTCCTTCTTCTGCTTTAGTATTAACTAAAGCGCCTTTGATATAAGCTGTTTTTTGTATATCCGCTTCCGAAAAAACCAGATTAAAAGTAGTAGTTGTAAATTCTGCATAAGATATATATTCTGATGCTGTCGGTACGCTAATATCACCCGGATCACGAAGCGCTACGTATATTTTTACTTCTCTAATACCTTTTTTAAGAATACTTTGATGATTAAAATCCGGAAGATCCGAAATTGACGCCTGTATTCTCAAAGTTCTTCTACTTTGAGAAACAACCGTCAGCAGAGGCTGATCTTTAGGAACCGGCACAGGCATTCTGCTTTCTTTATCCCTGTTAATAAACAGATTGTCATAATCGGCTTGGGTCAAAACCAAATCGCCTTTGTGTTTCAAAAACTGCTTCATCTCGCTTAAATTCGCCTCTACTCTTTTACGAAGCTCCGAAAACTGATCTACTACTACTTTTGTTTTTTGATTGACGTCTTTATACTTCGGATATATTTCGTCCCAATCTTTAAGGTTCTCTTCAAGACGATTTAATAAATCGTCATAAACACCTAACCTTTGGTTATTAGCTATTATATAAGGAACCGCTGTAAATAACTCTTTTTCTATTTGAGATATTGATCTCTTCATTTTTTTAAATTTTTTTATTGTTATTATTTAATTTTTATTTATCCTGCCCAACATTGGGCTGACCCTGCCCAACGTAAATTTCACTCTGCCCTCTGTTAATCTCATTCTGCTTTACATTAATCTCATTCTGCTTTACGTTAATCTCATTCTGCTTTACATTAATCTCATTCTGCTTTACGTTAATCTCATTCTGCTTTACATTAATCTCATTCTGCTTTACATTAGATTTACCCAATTTAGCATTAGACCTCTGCCCTACTCAAAAATTGAGTTATTACACTTTTTCATTTTTTTCACTCCCTTTGACGAACTCAACAAAATTAAAAGGCTGTAACAAAATTGGGTATATCCCTGCCTTTGCAGAAGTAGTTGCCAAATGCTCTCTTATATACGGAAAAATTATTGCAGGTGCATTTATTTTTGCAAAACCTTCAACAAAATCCTTGTTTGCAGAATTATTAATAATAAAATTACCGACCATTCGTGTTTTAGTTTTAACAACTTCTTTATCGTCTACAATAAAATTAAACTCCACAGTTACTGCTACCGCTAATTTATTATCCGATATTTTATCTTGAGTTCCAATTTTAAAATCAGGCTGTGACTCTTTATCAGATTTTACATTTTGGTGTCTCCAAAAATTGCTTTCAACTAATAATATGTTAAGTAATTCAAAGGTGTTTTTTTCCATAATTAAGCTGCGAGGCTATTGATTTCTTCTTTACTAAAAGTTAATGTTTCTTTAATCTTAATATTTTCTACGGCTTCAATCTTAATATCTTCTATATATTTATAGATATAGCCTTCCGCTTCAAAACAAGGGTTTTCTAATTCTATTGCCTCATCGTCATCAGATACAAAAATAATTCCCTCGTCAGGATATTTTTCTTTAAAATCCCAAAATATTTTTGATTCAGCTTTAGCAAACTCTTTGTTATTTTTATAAAGATATGCAGGGCTAACTATTATATCATTATCTATATCTGACTCCCAAGGACATGTATATATTTGATAGCTAAATTTTAATTCTGGAAACGCTTTAACTAAAGTCTTATTTTTTTCGATAATATATTCCTTAGCGGTTTTCATATTTTAAAATTTTTTTTAATAACTCAATTATTTGTTTTGAATATCTAAAACTTGCCTTTGCTTTACGCTACGAAATTAAACAATATTTATAATCTGCACTAATTCTATTTCGTTTTATTTTTCTAAAAATCTTATTAAACTTTTCGGCATCAGCTTTTTCTTTTATTAGTTTAGCTATGTAATTAGATAAAGTCACATGAGACGATTTTTTTGAACCTGATTGTTTAACCACTTTAGATTCTAATTTATTTTGTACATACAACATAAACTGAAAAGCACTATAATAAGCACAATGCACACTTGAAGCGTACTTTTTATGCTTTATTAAAATATCAGCACTTTGATTATTTTCTTCAGATTTTGCTATCAAGTTATCCAACTTTTGCTGCCATTTCGTTTTACTCTTCTAACCTTACATCCAAGCCCAAGCCTTTCAATTCGTTCATAAGTACATTAAAAGATTCTGGCAAACCAGGCTCTGGCATCGGCTCGCCTTTAACTATACTTTCATAAGTTTTGGCTCTTCCTATAACATCGTCAGATTTTACAGTTAAAATTTCTCGTAAAATACTTGACGCACCATAAGCCTCCAGTGCCCAAACTTCCATTTCTCCGAAACGCTGCCCTCCAAACTGTGCCTTACCGCCTAATGGTTGCTGTGTAATCAATGAATATGGTCCTATAGAACGAGCGTGCATTTTATCTTCAATCATATGTCCGAGCTTAATCATATAAATATTACCAACTGTAACAGGCTGGTCAAAACGTTTTCCAGTTCCGCCGTCATATAAATATGTATGACCGTACCTAGGCACACCTGCGTCATCGGTAATTTTATTAATCTGCTCTAAAGATGCTCCGTCAAAAATAGGCGTTGAATAAGTAGTTCCTGTTTTTTCACCAGCCCAACCTAACACTGTTTCGTATATTTGACCGATGTTCATACGAGAAGGAACTCCTAAAGGGTTTAAGACAATATCAACTGGGGTGCCGTCTTCTAAAAACGGCATATCTTCGGATCTAACAATACGTGCTACAATTCCTTTATTACCGTGTCGCCCTGCCATTTTATCACCTACCTTTAATTTTCGCTTTTTAGCAATATAAATTTTTGCAAGTTTTAAAACCCCAGGAGGCAACTCATCTCCCACAGAGATTGTAAACTTTTGACGACGCAAAGAGCCTTGAAGATCGTTTACTTTAATTTTATAGTTGTGTACTAACTCTTTTGCTAAATTATTTAATTTTTTATCCGTCGTCCAAGTACCCTTCAAGTGAGTATAATCATCAACAGACTTCAACATTTTAAGGTTATATTTTTTGCCCTTTGGCAAAACTTCTTCTCCCAAGTCGTTAAAAATTCCTTTTGATGTTCTGCCGTTTATTAAAGTCGCCAGTTTACTTATTAATCTATCTTTTAAAACTTTAAATCTTGACACAAAAGATGCCTCAAGGTTTGCCATAGCCTCTTTATCCTTCAATCTTGTATGCTTATCCTTAATAGATCTTTTAAATAATTTTTTATCTATTGCAATTCCTGTTAACGATGGAGATGCCTTTAGGGAAGCGTCTTTAACGTCTCCTGCTTTGTCGCCAAAAATAGCACGTAATAGCTTTTCCTCTGGAGTTGGATCTGATTCTCCTTTTGGTGTAATTTTACCTATTAGAATATCCCCAGGCTTTACTTCAGTTCCGATTCTTACCATTCCGTTTTCGTCCAAATCTTTAGTAGCCTCTTCCGAAACGTTTGGTATATCGCTAGTTAGCTCTTCATTTCCGAGCTTTGTGTCTCTGACGTCTAACGAATATTCATCAATATGAATAGAAGTAAATATGTCTTCTCTAACAACTTTTTCCGAAATTACAATAGCGTCTTCAAAGTTATATCCTTTCCAAGGCATAAAAGCTACTTTCATTCCTCTTCCTAATGCTAATTCTCCGTTATTGGTTGCATAGCCCTCACAAAGTATTTGTCCTTTTTTTACTTTATCTCCTTTTCTTACAATAGGTTTTAAGTTAATAGTAGTTCCTTGATTTGTTTTTTTAAATTTAATTAAGTTATATGTAACATGGTCTAATTCGAAGCTGACTAACTTTTCTTCTTCGGTTCTAGCGTACTTAATAATAATTTTATTAGCATCGACATAAGTTACTTTTCCTTTTCCTTCAGCGTTTATTAAAATTCTAGAATCTTTTGCTACTTTACGCTCTAAGCCAGTCCCAACAATTGGAGCCTCCGGTTTTAGTAAAGGTACTGCTTGACGCATCATGTTTGAACCCATTAATGCACGATTGGCATCATCATGTTCCAAAAAAGGTATTAAGGAAGCAGAAATAGAAGAAATTTGATTTGGCCCAACGTCCATATAATCTATTTTATCTGGGGTAGCTACAAGAAAATCACCTTCTTCTCTTACGGTAACTTTTTCTGCGGCAAACTCGCCATCACTGTTTAGATCTATATTATGTTGAGCAATTTTTTTCCCTTCTTCTTCTTCTGCACTTAAATAAATTGGTTTTTCATTAGAAACAACTCCGTTATTTATTTCTTTATAAGGGGTTTCTATAAATCCGAGCTTGTTTATTTTAGCAAATACTGAAAGCGAAGAGATTAAACCAATATTTGGTCCTTCAGGGGTTTCTATAGGACATAAGCGTCCGTAATGCGTATAGTGTACGTCTCTAACCTCAAAACCAGCTCTTTCTCTTGATAGACCTCCAGGTCCCAAAGCTGACAATCTTCGTTTATTAGTTATCTCCGCTAATGGGTTAGTTTGATCCATAAATTGAGACAAAGGATTTGTGCCAAAAAATGAATTAATTACCGAAGAAAGTGTTTTTGCGTTTATTAAGTCTATAGGCGTAAACACTTCATTATCACGCACGTTCATACGTTCGCGAATTGTTCTCGCCATTCGTGCCAAACCAACACTAAACTGACCTGCTAATTGCTCACCGACTGTTCGAACTCGCCTATTAGATAAGTGGTCGATATCATCAACCTCTGATTTTGAATTAATTAACTCTATTAAATGTTTTATAATTGTGATTATATCTAATTTCGTTAATACTTTTTCGTTCATATCAATGTTTAGACCCAACTTGGTATTCATTCTAGAACGACCAACTTCGCCTAAGTTATAACGCTGTTCCGAAAAAAACAATTTATCTATAATTCCTTTAGCCGTCTCCTCATCCGGAGGGTCTGCATTACGCAGTTGTCTATAAATATATTCAACCGCCTCTTTTTCTGAATTTGTAGGGTCTTTTTGAAGTGTATTATGAATAATGGAATACTCCGTCATTTGACCGTTCTCATTATGAACCAATATGGTTTTTGAACCAGAATCAATAATGTCATCGATATGTTCTTTCTCTAAAACAGTATCTCTGTCAAAAACTATTTTATTTCTTTCAATAGAAACAACCTCTCCTGTGTCTTCATCTACAAAGTCTTCATGCCAAGTATTTAAAACTCTCGCTGCTAACTTACGTCCTAAAACTCTTTTTAACCCTGATTTAGAAACTTTAATCTCTTCTGCAAGTTCAAATATTTCTAAAATATCTTTATCTCTTTCAAATCCGATTGCTCTAAATAATGTTGTTACCGGTAGTTTTTTCTTTCTATCTATATAAGCATACATTACTTGGTTAACATCGGTAGCAAATTCTATCCAAGACCCTCTAAAAGGAATTACCCTTGCTGAATATAATTTTATACCATTTGCATGGAAAGATTGTCCAAAAAACACACCTGGTGATCTGTGTAGTTGAGAAACTACAACTCGCTCAGCACCATTAATTACAAAGGTCCCTGAATTTGTCATATAAGGTATCGCCCCAAGATAAACATCTTGAACTATCGTTTCAAAATCTTCATGCTCTGGATCTGTACAGAACAATTTTAAACGAGCTTTTAGAGGCACACTATATGTAAGACCTCTTTCAATGCACTCTTGAACAGTATATCTCGGAGGATCAACAAAGTAGTCTAAAAATTCTAATATAAATTGGTTTCTTGTATCTGTAATAGGAAAGTTATCCATAAAGGCTTTATAAAGACCTTCCTCGCTTCTCTCATCTGCTTTAGTTTGAAGCTGGAAAAAATCTTGAAAAGATTTTATCTGAATATCTAAAAAGTCTGGATAATTTTTTTCATTTAACGAAGCTACAAAGCTTATTCTTTCATTCTTGTTTTTAGTTGTCAAAAGAAGTTGTTTTTTGATTAAAATCTAAATTAATACACAATTAAGGAAGGGTAAACAAAAACGCTAAAGAGCTAAAATTAAATTTTAATCTCTAAACATTTCGTGCTTGCCGTATCGGAGTAGTAGCAAAAAAATATCCTACTTAAGCTCTACCTCTGCCCCTGCTTTCTCTAAAGAATCTTTAATACCTTCCGCTTCGTCTTTAGAAACTGCTTTTTTTACTGGTGATGGTGCAGCATCTACTACGCCTTTAGCTTCTTTTAGCCCCAAACCAGTTAGTTCTTTAACTAATTTTACAACTGCTAATTTTGATGGTCCTACTGATTTTAATATTACATCAAATTCTGTTTTAGACTCAACTGCATTATCTTCCCCTGCATCTGTCGGACTCCCAACTGCAACAGCTGTCGCTGCTGGCTCAATACCATAATTTTCTTTTAAAATTGTAGCTAATTCATTAACTTCTTTTACCGTTAAGTTAACTAATTGCTCTGCGAAATTTTTTAAATCTGCCATTTTTAATTGTTTTGAAATTTTTGTTTATTATTTATTATTAAATTATTTTTCTGATAATGTTTTAATTATACCTGAAAGCTTTTGACCACCAGATTGCAACGATGATACAACGTTTTTAATCGGCGATTGTAACAACCCGATAATATCTCCTATAAGCTCTTTTCTAGACTTAATATTTATAAGAACTTCCAATTGATCATCTCCTATATACACCGATTCTTCAGCGTAAGCTCCTTTCAAAATAGGCTTGCCATTAATTTGACTTCTAAATTTTTTTATTAATTTAGCAGGTGCGTTTGCTGATTCTGAAATCATCATACAAGTATTTCCCTTTAAAACTGAAGGTAAGTCTTCAAAATCTTTTTCTGACGATTCCATAGCCTTTACAAGCAAAGTATTTTTAACAACAGTTAATTTAATACCTTCTTTGTGGCAATATCTTCGCATGTTTGATGTTTCTACTGCGTTTAATCCTAAAATATCTGCTAAATAAACCGTGTTAGTTTCTGCTAATACAGTAGTTAAATCTTTTATTACTTTTGATTTCTCTTCTCTTGTCATAATGTTGTTAAAGTTTTAACTCAAATTAAAAGGGTTTTACGTCAATGCTAACAGAAGGACTCATAGTGCTTGACATATAAATGCTTTTTAAATAAGCTCCTTTTACTACCGAAGGCTTTAGTTTAACAATTGTTCTTATTAGCTCTTCGGCATTTTCTGCAATTTTGTCAGCATCGAAAGACGCTCTTCCAACCGATGAATGAATAATACCCGTTTTATCAACTTTAAAATCTATCTTACCTGCTTTTACGTCTTTCACTGCCTTTGCAACGTCCATAGTAACAGTACCTGTTTTTGGGTTCGGCATTAAACCTCTAGGCCCAAGTATTCTTCCTAAAGGACCCAATTTACCCATTACACTCGGCATTGTTATAATTATGTCTGTATCTGTCCAGCCTTCTTTGATTTTTTTAAGATATTCGTTTAAACCAACGTAATCAGCACCAGCTTCAGTAGCCTCCGCTTCTTTGTCCGGTGTAACTAACGCTAATACTCTTACCTCTTTTCCTGTCCCATGTGGAAGTGCTACAACTCCCCTAATCATCTGATTAGGCTTACGTGGATCTACATTTAAACGAACCGCAATGTCTATGGATGCGTCAAACTTTACATTAGTAATTTCTTTAACTATAGAAGAAGCAGATTTCAAATTATATGTTTTTGTTTTATCTAACTTTGCTTCAGCCTCTTTTTGCTTTTTTGTTAATTTTACCATTTTATTACTTTTTTATAAAGCTTATGCTGGCTTTTTACCAGTAATTGTTAATCCAATAGAACGTGCTGTACCTGCAATCATTCTCATAGCTGAAGAAATCTCATACGAGTTCAAATCCGCCATCTTATCTTCTGCTATAGTTTTGATTTGATCCCAAGTAACTGAAGCAACTTTTTTTCTATTCGGTTCGCCAGAGCCTTTTTTAACTTTTGCCATTTCTAATAATTGAGACGCCGCAGGTGTAGTTTTTACAATAAATTCAAAAGATTTATCTTTAAAAACTGTTATTATTACAGGCAGAACTTTACCCTGTTTGTCTTGCGTTCTTGCGTTAAATTGCTTACAGAACTCCATTATATTTACACCAGCTGCCCCTAAAGCTGGACCAACTGGAGGCGATGGGTTTGCAACTCCTCCTCTTACTTGTAGCTTAACTATTTTACTTACTTCTTTTGCCATTTTTTTAAAAATATTTTTTTACGACTTGTCTTAATTATAGAAGCTTAAAAACAAACCTTTTACCTATTTTGCGTGTGATATATAAAATATACTATAACTTTTCCACCATTTTTGAGAATTAATATTTAATAACAATAAAGCATCAAGTATTGTTTTTCTCAAAATTCTTAATTTATATTTTTTCAACTTGCGTATAGCTTAATTCTAATGGAGTTTTTCTACCGAATATTTTTACCATTACTTCAAGTTTACGCTTCTCTTCGTTTACTTTTTTTATCGTGCCGTCAAATCCACTAAAAGGACCATCAATAACTTTAATAGTTTCATCAATTGTAAAAGGAATAATTACGTTCTCGTCTTGCATTGAAAGTTCGTCAACTTTTCCTAACATTCTGCTCACTTCAGGTTTTCTCATCGGAAGAGGGTCGCCACCTTTTGTTTCACCTAAAAAACCTATAACACCAGTTATAGATTTTATAACGTGTGGCACTTCGCCCGACAAGTTTGCTTCTATCATAACATACCCAGAAAAATAAACTTTTTCTCTGTTTATTTTTTTTCCGTTTCTAACTTGAATAACTTTTTCTGTAGGAACTATTACTTGTTTAACAAAATCGGATAATCCAAGTCTATTAATTTCTGTTTCAATATAAGATTTAATTTTATTTTCTTTACCCCCAATTACTCTAACAACATACCATTTTGCTACCGAACTATCCATATTATATTTTGCTTAAAAAAATTTAAAAAGATTGTCTAAAGCATCTTGAAAAACATAATCTACACCTGCTATTGTTAGTGCGAATAGTACTGTAAAAACCACAACGGTTAACGTTGTTTTTTGAGCATCTTCTTTAGAAACCCACGTTACGTGGTTTTTTAGTTCTTCGAAAGAATCCTTAACGTATTTTATCACGCTCATTTCATTTTTGTTTTTTGCACGGGTTGAGAGGCTCGAACTCCCGACACCTGGTTTTGGAGACCAGTGCTCTACCAACTGAGCTAAACCCGTAAGCACAATTCCCAAAGCTCCAAAAACAGGAATCCTTTAGCATTAATATAATAATAGTTAATCTAAAATTTCTGTTACCTTACCTGCTCCGACTGTTCTACCGCCTTCGCGAATTGCAAAACGCAAACCTACGCTTAATGCTATTGATTGAATTAAATCAACTGTAATAGTTAGATTGTCTCCAGGCATTACCATTTCTATACCGTCAGGCAAACTAATAGTTCCAGTAACGTCGGTAGTTCTTACATAAAACTGTGGGCGGTAGCTATTGTGAAAAGGAGTATGGCGTCCGCCTTCTTCTTTCTTAAGAACATAAACTTCTGCTTTAAATTTTGCATGTGGTGTAACAGAGCCTGGTTTACAAATAACCATACCTCTTTTGACGTCCTCTTTAGCAATACCTCTTAATAATATACCCGCGTTATCTCCAGCTTCTCCTCTATCTAAAATTTGACGAAACATTTCAATACCAGTAATAGTAGAAGTTAATTTTTCTGCACCCATA
The DNA here is from genome assembly GCA_963422315.1 of uncultured Polaribacter sp. Classification (GTDB taxonomy): domain Bacteria; phylum Bacteroidota; class Bacteroidia; order Flavobacteriales; family Flavobacteriaceae; genus Polaribacter. Next base: position 1,030,540 of record OY729423.1, on the reverse strand, counting down.
CCAATAATTTCAACAGATTCTCCAGTTTTTGCTACTCCAGTTTCTATACGACCGGTAGCCACAGTTCCACGACCAGTAATAGAGAAAACATCTTCAACTGGCATTAAAAAATCTTTATCAATTTCTCTTACTGGCTCTTCTATCCAAGTGTCGCAGGCTTCCATTAGCTCTAACACCTTTTCAGCCCATTGTTTTTCTCCGTTTAAAGCCCCCAAAGCTGAACCAGATATTATAGGTCCGTTGTCTCCGTCGTATTCATAAAAAGATAATAATTCTCTGACTTCCATATCTACTAATTCTAGAAGTTCGTCGTCATCAACCATATCTACTTTGTTTAAAAACACAACAATACGAGGAATACCTACTTGTCGTCCTAATAATATATGTTCTCTAGTTTGAGGCATGGGTCCGTCTGTTGCTGCAACGACTAAAATAGCACCGTCCATTTGAGCGGCACCTGTTACCATGTTTTTAATGTAGTCTGCGTGTCCTGGACAGTCAACGTGTGCGTAATGACGGTTGGCTGTTTGATACTCAACGTGAGACGTATTAATTGTAATCCCTCTTTCTTTTTCTTCTGGTGCGTTATCTATTTGATCGAAAGATTTAGCTTCAGAATAACCAGCATCTGCTAATACTTTAGTGATAGCAGCTGTTAATGTAGTTTTACCGTGATCTACATGTCCTATTGTACCTATATTAAGGTGTGGTTTAGAACGATCGAAATTTGCTTTTGCCATAATTTAATTTGTTTTATTTTTAGTTGTTATTTCGTAATTAAGAGCCAATGATGGGATTTGAACCCATGACCTCATCCCTACCAAGGATGCGCTCTACCAACTGAGCTACATCGGCTTTGTCGGTTTTTAAATTTTTAGAGCGAGAGACCGGGTTCGAACCGGCGACATTCAGCTTGGAAGGCTGACGCTCTACCAACTGAGCTACTCTCGCAACAATCCTATAATTAAAATGTGGGGAGAGCAGGATTCGAACCTGCGAAGGTAAAACCAACGGAGTTACAGTCCGTCCTCGTTGACCGCTTGAGTATCTCCCCAACTATATGTTTTTTATAAATATAAACTTTTTACTATTTTGAGCCGACAGAGGGACTCGAACCCACGACCTGCTGATTACAAATCAGCTGCTCTAACCAGCTGAGCTACGTCGGCTTTTAACTTAACAACGTCGGCTTTTAATTTAACAACAATGCTTTACTTTTAAAAAAAACGCAAATATATAAAGTTTTTATTAATGCAAAAAACTTTTTATATTATTTTTAACAAACAAAGTTAAACTCCGAAACGCAACTGATTAGCTTGACAAAATTAATCTTCTAAAAAATTCTGAAAAATAAATATAACCATTCAGTAAATTTTAATTTTTCCAATCTTAATAATCTTTAACGTGTTAGTTAATAGGTAGATTCTTTTAACGATGATAGTCTTTTCTCTTCTTTTCTTTTAGTTTTATTAACTGTCTTTTTAGGTTGTCTATCGCTAAATTAACACCTTCTTCAAATGTTTTTGTTTCTCTTTTTACCATTAGTTCGCTATTCGGAATATTTAATTTTATTTCGATAATCTTGTTTTCTTTACTGCTCATATTTTGAACTTTTAAAAAAACTTCTGCGTCTATTATTTTGTCATAAAATTTAGTTAGCAATGCTACTTTCTTTTCTGTAAGTTCTATAAGCTTACTGTCTGCATTAAAATTTACTGATTGTATGAAGACTTTCATAATTTAGTTGTTTTTTAGTTGCTTCTAGGATGAGCGTTATTATATGCTTTTTTTATTTTATCAAGGCTATTATGTATATATATTTGAGTAGAAGCCAAAGACGTATGCCCTAGCAATTCTTTAATAGAGTTTAGGTCTGCACCTTCATTTAATAGGTGAGTTGCAAATGAGTGCCTCAAAATATGCGGACTTTTTTTCTGTTTAGAAGTAACTTTAGAAAAATGTGAATTTACAATTCTATATACAAGTTTATCGTAAATTTTATTTCCTTTTTCTGTAGTTAAGAGATATTCTGTTTTTTTGGGTATATCATTTTTTAGTTCTAAATATGATTGTATGGTTTTTAAAAGTCCTGAAAGCATTGGTATTAGTCGCTCTTTTTTTCTTTTACCAAAAACCTTTATAATTTTTTCCGAAATACAAACGTCTTTCTCTTTAAGGTTTATCAGTTCAAATTTTCTAATGCCAGTAGAATATAATAGTTCAACGATAAGTTTATTTCTCATCGAAATAAAATCTGCTTCAGAATTTAGCTGGCTTATTACGGTGTTAATTTCTTTAAAAGTAAACGGAACTTGAAGTCTTTTTTTTGACTTTAATGCTTTGTAATTTGAAAGCGGATTAGTTTCTATTTGGTCTGTTTCTTGCAAAAATTTATAAAATGATTTTAGAGAACTAATTTTTCTATTAACAGTTCTATTTGTTAATTTCATTTTAACCAGTTTTACAATCCAACTTCTTATTTGATTGTAATTAATTTCGGTTAAATTTCCTTGATCATACTCCGAAACGCAATGTTCTTTAAAGGAATTTAAATCATTTCTATAAGCAGTAATTGTATGTTCTGAATATCTTTTTTCTAAAGATAAATATTCCAAAAAAGGAGCTATCATATTTTGTAGGTTTATTTCTAGTAGATTTTAAAAATATTAATTCAAAAAAATGTACTTTTTTTTATCTAAATTAAACCTTTAAAAACCTACCTCTTCTTTTGTTCTTAACCTTTGAACATAAGATGCTTTAATTTTTTGAGCTCTTTTAACTACCGAAGGCTTAATAAAATGTTTTTTACTTCGCACATTTTTCACAACTTTGGTACTGTCAAATTTGCGTTTATAACGTTTTAAAGCTCTATCGATATTTTCCCCTTCGTTTACTGGTGTAATTAACATAAGTTGATTCCTCCTTTCATTAAGTATTTTAATTTTAAAACTATTTTTAATATTCTAAACCTTTTTTTAAGTCTGCAAAGTTAATTACAAATTTTAAATTATCAGTAAATATTTTTTTTATTTTTTAAGCCTCTAAATGAATTGATGTGTCTAATGATTAAATAACTAAATTTCAATCTAAATAAGTGCTTTGGGCAATAACATTTCTATTTATTTTCTTTATTAAGCCTTGTAAAATTTTATTAGGCCCAACTTCAATAAATTCTGTGCCACCGTCTTTAATCATTTGATTTATAGATTGCTCCCATTTTACAGGTGCTATTAATTGGTTTATCAAGTTTTTTTTAATTTCATCAGGATTTCTTACTGGATTTGCTGTAACGTTCTGATATACAGGGCATACAGACGTTTTAAATTCTATTTTTTCAATAGTTGTTGCTAACTCATCTTTAGCCGATTCCATTAGTGGAGAATGAAAAGCACCACCTACAGGGAGTAATAGCGTCCTTTTAGCACCTTTATTCTTTAATAATATACACGCTTCTTTTACTGCTGAAACTTCTCCAGATATTACTAACTGCCCAGGGCAATTATAATTGGCAGGGACTACTATTCCGTCAATTTTTTCGCAAGCTTCTTCTACGACATAATTTTCTAATCCTAAAACTGCAGCCATAGTAGAGTCTTTAATTTCACATGCTTTTTGCATTGCTAAGGCTCGTTTGTGGACTAATTCTAATCCGTCTTCAAAGCACATAACTCCGATAGATACCAAAGCAGATATTTCTCCTAAAGAATGACCTGCAACCATTTCTGGCTCAAAAGATTTTCCTAAAATTTTAGCTAATATTACTGAATATAAAAAAATAGCAGGCTGCGTTACTTTGGTTTGTTTTAGTTGCTCCGAACTTCCTTTAAACATAACGTCTGATATAGAAAACCCTAAAATTTTATTCGCTTTTTCAAAATATTCGTAAGCTAAAGGATATTTTTCGTATAAGTCTAATCCCATTCCAGCATATTGTGCTCCTTGACCAGGAAAAACGTATGACTTCATTTATTTATAGTTTTGATTATGGCAAAAATAGTTGTTTTTATAAAAATAATGAATTAATAAATTGGTAAACTAAAAACTTTACACTTTGAGTAAAAGGGTCAATTTATTTTAGGGACATACATTAGGCTTTTTAGTTAAAATTATTCTCCTTATGCAAAAACTTTATACATTTGCGATATGGTTATAGATAAAGAAATTGCAAAAAAAACAGCAGAATTTTTATTGCAAATAAAAGCAATAAGGCTAAATCTGAATGAACCTTATGAGTGGGCATCGGGCTGGAAGTCGCCAATATATTGTGATAATAGAATTGCGTTATCATATCCTTCGGTACGGATTTTTTTAAAAGAAGAAATTGCAAAAATTGTCGAATTAGAATACGGAAAGCCGGACTTAATCGCAAGTGTTGCAACAGGTGCGATAGCGATAGGAGTTTTGGTAGCACAAGAATTAGGGGTTCCGTTTGTTTATGTCAGAATATCTCCAAAGCAGCACGGCAGAAAAAAACAAATTGAAGGGCATTTAGAAAGAGGTCAAAACATTGTGCTGATAGAAGACTTAATTAGTACAGGGAGCAGTAGCTTGAAAGCGATAGAAATTCTAAAAGAAGCTGGTTCTGTAATTAAAGGTATGATTTCTATTTTTTCTTATGAGCTTGATATTGCTTCTAAAAGATTTGAAAACAACAAAATAAAAGTAACTACTTTAAGTAATTATTCAAGTTTATTAGAGCAAGCATTAGACACTAATTATATTACAGAAAGAGAACTACTTACGCTTAATGAGTGGAGGAAAAATCCAGAAAATTGGAATAAATAAAATTCAAAAAATGAAAATAAAGGGTAGTAAAATTAAAATAGAAAAAACTGCAGAAGTTATATTTACTTTCTTTACATATTTAGATAATTTTAAAAAAATAATGCCAGATAATGTTCAAAAGTTTGAAGTGTCTAACGACAAAGACTCTTTTTTATTTAGCTTACCTGGAATGCCTGAAATAGAATTAGCTTTAACAGACAAAACGAAATTTTCACATATTGCTTTAACTTCGGCAAGTAGCAAATTTTCTTTTACCTTATCGATGAATATTAAAGAAATATCCGAAAACAATTCTGAGGTTCAATTATATTTTGAAGGTAATTTTAATGCAATGATGTCTATGATGATTAAGCGTCCGATAACTAAATTTATAGACACACTTACTGAAAAAATAGAACAACTCTAAACGATAGAAATTTCTTTATTTTCAAATTCTTCAATAGAATTATTCTCGAGTTCAACTCGGAGTTTACCAGCTTTAGAAACTCCTATTATTTTACCTACGAAAGTTTTATTTTTACTATTTTTAAATTTTGTCGGAATGTTTTTTCTGTATAAAGCGTCTAAATATTCTTTTTCTAAGACGTCAAATTGCTTTAGCTCAAGTAGTTTTATTTTACTTTTAATAGATAGAACGACCTCGCTGAGCAAGGAGTTTAAGTTATGGTCTGTTAAGGTTGTTATTTTTAAGGAAGTTGCATTTTTAAGAAAATGGGGGAATTTTTCTTGGTTTACATTTAGCCCAATTCCGATAATGCTGTTTTTAATTTGCTTTCCTAAAAAAGTGTTTTCAACCAAAATTCCGCAAATTTTTTTATTATCTGCCACAATGTCGTTAGGCCATTTAACATATACATTAGGAACTTTTTTGTTTATAATAACAGTGTAAATAGCCATTGAGACAGCATAGTTTATATATTTTTTTTCGAATATTTTAAGATTATTGTATTTTATAAAAATGCTCAAAGTAAGGTTCATACAGGGTTCGGAATCCCATTTATTATTTGCTTGTCCCCTACCCTTTGTCTGTTTTTTTGCAACTACCGTTGTGTAATTTTCTAAAACAGAGCGGCGTGTCAAATTTTTTAAAAAAGAGTTTGTAGAATTAGTGGTATTAAGTTTGATTATTTTCAAAAGTTTAATAAATTATTAAAGAGTTACTCGATTTTCAATATCTCAAAATTATAAAATTTAAAAGACATAATTATATCACAAAAGAATTATTTAACAGCTATATAACTTTCTTTTATAAAACTGCTGGTTAGTTTTTTTATCAAGTTATATTTTTAAACGAGTGTTTTTATGTATTTTTGTAATATATTAAAAAGAGTTAATGACAAAAGAACAGGTAAGTACCGATGATTTAATTAAAGTCATAATAAAAGAAATAAAGCAGATAAAAGGCGAAGATATTCTTTTGTTCGACTTATATGGCATAGAAAATATGGTTTTTAAATATTTTATAATTTGTACTGGAAGCTCAAGCACTCACGTAAGTGCAATTTGTAATTATATTAAAAAAGCAGTCAGCAAAGAGCTAAAAGACAAGCCTTTGCAAATAGAAGGTCAGTCAAATTCAGAGTGGGTTTTAATGGATTATGTAGATGTTGTTGTAAGTATATTTCAAAAACATATTCGCGATTATTATGATATTGAAAGTCTTTGGAATAGAGCTAAAATTACAAGAATAAACACAGAATAATTTTTTTGATTAAAACAAAATGAGCGAATCGAATAAAAACAACAAGAATTTTAATTTACCTAAATTTAAAATTAAAGCGTACTGGGTTTATGCGTTAATTTTTATGGGGATTATTACTTTCCACTTTTTTACTGGTGTAACTTCAAAAAACATTTCTAAAAATGAATTTAACGAAATATTGGAAGATAATGATATTAAAAAAATTATTATTGTAAACAATAGCCTTGCACAAGTGTTTATTAAAGATTCGGCATTAGACAAAGAGCGGTACAAATCTATTATAAGTAATTCTGTTTTTTACACTAGGAACTCTCATTTATTTGAATATAACTTCGGTGATTTACAGAATTTTGAAAACAATTTAGAAAAGGCAAAAGATAACAATTCATTTTTAGATTTTGATTTAAAGCACGAAAATATTACAAGTTTATTAGACACTGTATTAAGTTTTTTACCGTTCATAATTCTTATTGCAATATGGTTGTTTTTTATGAGAAGAATGTCCGGTGGAATAGGTTCTGGTGGCGGAGGTCAAATTTTTAGTATTAGAAAATCTAAAGCACAATTATTTGACAAAGACACAAAAGTAATAACTACGTTTAAAAATGTTGCTGGTTTAGAAGGGGCAAAAGAAGAAGTTCAAGAGATAGTTGATTTTTTAAAGAATCCGAATAAATATACTTCGTTAGGTGGTAAAATTCCGAAAGGAGCTTTATTAGTAGGGCCTCCGGGTACGGGAAAGACCTTATTAGCAAAAGCAGTAGCTGGCGAAGCAAGTGTTCCTTTTTTCTCTTTATCTGGTTCCGATTTTGTGGAAATGTTTGTCGGAGTTGGAGCTTCTAGGGTCAGAGATTTATTCAAGCAGGCAGCACAAAAATCGCCTTCGATAATATTTATTGACGAAATTGACGCAATCGGAAGGTCTCGCGGTAAAAATAGCATGACAGGAGGAAATGAAGAAAGAGAAAACACTCTAAACCAGCTACTTACAGAAATGGACGGCTTCGGAACAGATGTTAATGTAATAGTTTTAGCAGCTACAAATAGAGCAGATGTTTTAGATAGTGCTTTGATGAGAGCGGGGCGTTTTGATCGTCAAATTTATGTAGATTTACCAGACATAAGAGAGCGAAAAGAAATTTTTGAAGTACATATAAAAGATTTAAAATTAAAAAAAGATGTCAATATAGAATTTTTAGCACAACAAACTCCGGGGTTTTCAGGTGCCGATATTGCAAATATGTGTAATGAAGCAGCCTTAATAGCTGCACGCAATAATAAAAAAGCAATTTATCATCAAGACTTTTTAGATGCTGTGGACAGGATAGTTGGCGGTTTGGAAAAGAAAAATAAAGTAATAACAAATAAAGAAAAAAAGGTAATAGCTTATCACGAGGCAGGACACGCAACCGTAAGCTGGATGTTAGAACACGCTGCACCACTCGTTAAAGTTACGATAGTTCCGAGAGGTCAATCTTTGGGTGCTGCTTGGTATTTGCCTGCCGAAAGAATGATAGTTCAAGCAAATCAGATGTTAGACGAGATGTGTGCAACACTCGGCGGTAGAGCTGCGGAAAAGATTATTTTTGATAAAATTTCTACAGGAGCTTTAAACGATTTAGAGAAAGTTACCAAGCAAGCTAGAGCAATGGTAACTGTTTACGGCTTAAACGACAAGGTAGGTAATATTACATACTACGATTCATCTGGAAATGACATATTTGTTAAGCCTTATAGCGAAGAAACTGCAAAAAAAATTGACCAAGAAATTTCTAAAATGATAGAGGAACAATATAAAAGAGCTTTAAAATTATTAGAAAAAAATAAAGAAAAACTTAAAACTTTAGCAGATTTATTATTAAAAAAAGAAGTTATTTTTAAAGGAGATTTAGAAAAAATATTTGGTAAAAGACAGTTCGAAGAACTAGAGAAAAAAAATATTGAAGAATAATTAAATACGGCTTTACTGAAATGAATTTTTTTAGGAAATTATTCAATATCTCAAAGAAAGAAGACAAAAAGTTACAAAAGCTAAAAGAAAATATCTATTTAGATAATTTATTTGTAAGCAACTTTATAGATAAAGGAGGTAGGTTTTTATACTCGGCTGAAAGACAGGAAGTAAAATTAAATTTAAGTAAAATTCTTATAGAAAACAGCTGGGATGAGTTGTCCCTATTAGACAAAAGGTTGTTTCCTTTTGTAAACAGAACTCGTTTTAAAATAAATTCAAAACCAGTATTAAACGCACCTATTTTTATAAGATGTGAACATCTTATTGCGGATAATGGAAGCATCTTATTTTCGTCAAAACAATTAAAAAGCACTAAGCTATCTGAAATGTCTAAAAATTTTATAGTTTTTGCTACTACAAGCCAGATAGTTAGGAATTTAAGGCACGGACTGGCATGCATAAATGCTAACTACAAACATAATATTCCGACAAATATATCCGAAATTAAAAATTACAAATTAAATAGTGATGACCATTTTTTAAATTACGGAAATAGTAACTCAAAAAACTTATACCTACTTTTGTTAGAAGATTTATAATTATGAACAAGCTTTTAATAAGGATTTTTTCGGGAACTATTTATGTTTTAGTTTTTTTAACTGCCACTTTTTATAAAGAATCTTATTCAATTCTAATAATATTACTCGGTTTTTTGTCTATTTGGGAGTTCTCTAGAATTGTAAATTTTAAAAATATTTCTATCTATATTTTGTTTTTGTTTATTTTATTTTTAATATACAAAACTCATAAAAACTATGTAATTAACTCAATATTGTGCGTTACAATTATGTCTTCAATTTTTCTTTCTTACTTCTTATTTACTAAAAAAGAAATACCTTTTTCAAACAATATTTCTAAATTAGGGCTTATTATCACATATCCTATTTTTTCTATAATATTTATATTTCTACTGCCTTTTTATAAAGAAAACTATACTCCGAATCTAACAATTTCTGTTTTAGCGATGATTTGGGTTAACGACAGCTTTGCTTTTTTGACAGGAAAATATTTAGGTAGCAAAAAATTATTTGCAACTGTTTCGCCAAAAAAAACCATCGAAGGATTTTTAGGAGGCTTTGTTTTTACTATAGCAATTTCTTATTTCATCAGCACTGTTAATTCAACATTTACTCCTTTTCATTGGATTATTATTTCTATTATTACAAGTGTTTTAGGCACAATTGGAGATTTGATTCAATCAAAATTTAAAAGGCAAGTAAACATAAAAGACAGCGGTAATATTATACCCGGACACGGAGGCGTTTTAGATAGATTAGATAGTTTATTATTTGTCGCTCCTTTTGTATATTTGTACATTAATTATTTGATATGATACGTTTTCATAAAGAAGGATATATAATAATCGCTATTGCATTATTATTTACAATTGTAGTTATATTATTATCAGAAAAATTTATTAAGCCGTTTTGGATTGTAAAAACAGTTCAAATAATAACTGTGCTTTTTTTAATAATTATTTTGCAATTTTTTAGAAACCCTAAAAGAGCTACTAATATAAACAGCAATACGGTGGTTGCTCCGGTAGATGGAGAAGTTGTAATAATTCAAGAGATAGAAGAATCCGAATATTTTAAAGATAAAAGACTTCAAGTATCAATATTTATGTCTCCATTTAATGTACACGTAACTAGATATGCCATAAGTGGAATTATAAAATACAGTAAATATCATCCTGGTAAATATTTAGTAGCTTGGCTTCCGAAAGCCTCTACCGACAACGAAAGGACAACGGTTGTAATCAACAATAAAACTTTTGGCGATGTCTTGTATAGACAAATTGCTGGTGCATTAGCTAGAAGAATTGTAAACTACGCAAAAGTAAATGATAAGGTCGTTCAAGGCTCTGATGCTGGTTTTATTAAATTTGGCTCGAGAGTAGATTTATTTCTTCCTTTAGGGACAAAATTAAACGTGAAAACAGGAGATAAAGTTAAAGGCGGAGTACAAGTAATTGCAGAAAAAAACATTAAGCCAAGGAAATAAAAAACATCTAAAACTCAATCATCATGAAAAAAATAATAATTTTATTGTCGTTATTTATTGTATCATTAAGCATTTTGTCTTGCAAAAAAGATAAAAAGAACAATAAGCCGAAAACGAAAAAAAGCAGTGTAGCCTTCAGCTTGAAAAAAGCAAATAATGAAATAAATTTTACCGCATATAAAACTACTGCTAAAATACCTGTCGGAGGTCAATTTAAAAAAGTAAATATTATATCCGGCGGAGAAGGAAATACCATTAGAGAAGCTGTAAATAACACCGTATTTGCAATACCAGTAAGCAGTCTTTTTACAAAAGATGCCAGTAGAGATTTTAAAATTAGGAAACACTTTTTTGGCGTAATGGACAATACAAAGCTATTATCCGGAAAGCTGTTAATAGATGATAATTCAACAGGCTATGCAAATATTAAAATGAATGGAGTTATGCAAAAAATTCCTTTTTCATACAAAATTAACGACCGAGTTTTCTCTATGAAAGCGACTATTGACGTTACAAATTGGAACCTAATAAAAGCTTTAAATTCTTTAAATGCTATTTGTAAAGACCTGCATAAAGGCACTGACGGTATTTCTAAAACTTGGAGCGACGTTGAGCTAAATATTAAGTCAGTTTTTTAAAAATAGCTTTCTTTAAAAAATACACCCTATTCTAAATAGTAACAAATGTATAGCCTTATTATAAATGCTGAATTAGGCAAACCCAACATTGAGTTAGGCAAACCCAACACTGAGTTTGGCAAACCCAACACTGTGTTAAGCAAACCCAACACTGAGTTAGGCAAACCCAACATTGAGTTTGGTAAGCCTAATGTTGAGAAGAGTTAGATCAATATTGAGTTGGGCGGAGCAAAGTTAGTGTTAGCTGTGGCGAGGTTAATGTTAAGCAGGATAAATAAAAAAAGTAAATATTAAAGAAATGTATAAACCAATCAAGCAATTAGAAAAAGAACTATTTACATAAACTCCTTTTTTAAAATAGCTTTCCTTAAAAAACATACTGCATTCTAAATATTGATAAAACATAAAAACACTTATTATACTTAAAACAAAATTATAGACAGATGAATAAAATTAGATTGACTTTTTTACCATTTATTATGGTCATTTTTCTAAATAATAATTTGTTAACTGCTCAAGAAATATGGAGTAAAATAGACAAAGAAAGCTACTATTTAAAGAAAAAAGAAATTTTAAAAAGGACAAGTTATCCGAATAATTTTAACTTGTTGTCTTTTAATTCTAAACTTTTTTTTAATAAAATTAACTCCGAGAAAAATCCTGTTATAAAGCTCCCAAATACCAGAGGAGGTTTTTCTGAATATATTTTAAAAGAAACGCCAATTTTATCACCAGAATTAGCAAAAAAATTCCCAATGATAAAATCTTATACAGCACGTGGTTTAAACAACCCCAAAGCTACTGCTAAAATTAGTGTTGGCACCGATGGGCTTCATGCATCTATTTTTATTCTTGGAGAAAAAACATCGTATATAGAACCTTATTCTAAAGATAGAAAAGAATATATAAACTATTTGAGAAGCGAATTGAATCCTAAAGATAAAAACTTTGTTTGCTCGTTCGATGAGACAACTAAAAGCATTAGTAGTAATTTTAAATTTTCAAAAAATACTAATGAAGTAAAATTAAGAACATTCCGAATAGCTATACCATGTACAGGCGAATATTCTCAATTTCATTTAAAAAGACAAAATATAGCCTCGAACGCTTCAGAAACAGAACAAAAAACTGCTGTATTATCTGCTATAAATACTTCTATAACTAGAATAAACGGAGTTTTTGAAAGAGATGTATCTGTAAGATTTGAGGTTGCTAATGATAATCATAAAATAATTTTTTTAGACCCAGATACTGATGGCTTTGCAAGTTCTGATGATATATCTTTAATTAGTGATGCAAAGGAAATCGTTAAAGATTCCATCGGAGAATCGAATTACGATTTAGGACACGTTTTTAGTGCTGGAGTTAACCAAGGATTTGCTCAAGCATTATCTTGTGATGACCCTGATTCAAAAGTAGGAGGTATATCAGCAAAAATTAGTCCTGTTGGAGATGCTTTTGATGTTGATTATGTAACACACGAAATAGGGCATCAACTCGGTGCAGAACACACCTTTAATAATTTTTGTTTTTTTGCTAGGCAAAGTGCTTCTGTCGAACCAGGAAGTGGGTCAACTATTATGGCTTATGCAGGCACCTGTGCTCCTTATGTTCAATATAATAGTGATGATTATTTTCATACCGTAAATATTACTCAAATGCTAAATTTTATCTCTGCTTGGACTTGCAGTGTAGGAGAAGAATCCGATACAGGTAATAGTCCGCCTACTGCTGACGCAGGAAATGACTACAGTATTCCGAAATCTACTCCTTTTGTTTTAAGAGGAACTGCCACAGATACAGACGGAATATCAAGCCTAACTTATAATTGGGAGCAAAATAATAACGAAGCTGCAGTAATGCCACCTCTACCGACAAATACTGTCGGTCCGATGTTTAGATCATTACCTCCTAAAAGTTCGCCAAATAGATATATGCCTGATTTAGCAACCACTGTTGCTGGCAGAACCTCAAGCAAATGGGAAGTTTTACCAGAAGTAGCAAGAGATTCTTTAAACTTTATTTTTACCGTAAGAGATAATAATATTGGCGGAGGCGGAACTGCAATGGATAGTATGAAAGTAACCGTAATTGATGCAGACCCTTTTACAGTATCGGATCCAAGCTCTGCCATTTGGGACGAAGGATCTACTCAAACCATAATTTGGAACAAAGGAACAACAGATATAGTACCAATTAATTGTCAAAAAGTAAATATTAAATTATCCATAGATGGCGGAGCTAAATTTCCTTTTACATTAATTTCAGATACCGATAATGACGGAACTGAAGATGTTACAGTACCAAATAAAGTTACTTCTCAAGCAAGAATAATGGTAGAAGCCGCCAATAATATTTTTTATAATGTAAATCCAACTAATTTTACTATAAATCCCATGTTATCTAGCTTTACAATAACTAATACAAGTGGGGTACAATCCGCATGTAATTCTGGCAATCAGTCTGTAAATTATACTCTAAACCTTAGCTTTTTAAACGGATTCTCTGAAAGCGTAAATCTAACAGCAACAGGGCAACCACAAGGTTCTAATGTTATATTTAATCCTACATCTAGAAACAATAATGGAGATGTAACTATGAGCATTTCAAATTTTAATGGTGCAACTTCCAAAGCTTATACTATAAATGTAGAAGGTAACTCTAATAATATAACTAAAAATATTGATGTTCAGTTTAATGTTACCTCTTCTACTTTTCAATACCTTAAATTTAATATCGCCTAAAAATAATTCCGCCGACACAAATTTAAGCGTAAAACTAAAATGGGAAGATGATATAAATGCTCTTAATTACGACATCCAAGTAGCAACAGATTCAGGATTTTCTAATATAATTAGCAACGGTATAGACATTACTACTAATTCGTATAAATTAAATAATCTTTTAGAGGATACCTTGTATTATTGGAAAGTAAAGCCAAAAAACACTTGTGGTGAAGGAGTATATTCTAGTTCCTTTAATTTCAGTACAAAAAGTCCTATTTATTGGACTGGAACTACAGGTACAAATTGGTCAGAAAAAGCAAATTGGAGCAAAAATCGTACACCTTCTTCTAGTATAGACGACGTAATAATACCTAGCACCCCAATAAATCAACCTGTAGTAAATGATAATACCGCTGAGGCTAAAAATATAGAAATTAAACCAGGAGCTTCTTTAAAAATTTATGACGGCACTCTAATTGTAAGAGGTACTACTAGTGGAAACATAACATATAATAGAGAGTTAGATGGTTTAAAATGGTCTCTCGTTTCAAGTCCAGTTACTGATCAAACTTATGACAATAATTATGTTGCTGATAATAATATTGATCATGGTACGATTAATAGAAACAGAGGCATTGCGACCTATAGTACAGGTTCAAACGCTTGGAGCTATATGCAAGCAGATACTGACGCTAAATTTATCCCAGGCAAAGGATATTCTGTAAAAAGAAACGATACTGGGTATATATCTTTTACTGGAGCTATGAATACTGGCGATGTTAGCGTGGCAATAGTCTCAAATGGATATGGCTTTAACTTACTCGGAAATCCTTATACTTATTATATAAATAGTGCTACTTTTTTAATAGATAATAGAGATATAATAGATTCTAAAACTATTTGGCTTTGGAATAACACGATAAAATTATACGAGACAAGAGTAGCATTAGAGAGCTTTAAATTATCTCCAACTCGAGGTTTTTTTGTTAAAGCAAAATCAGATTCAAATTTTAATTTTAAATCTCTTGAAAAGCTTTATGGTAAAAGTTTTCAAAATACAGAATTAGCAGAAATAAAATTATTAATGACCGATGGCACTTCTAAAAGAATTGCTAGAATTCTTTATAGCGATAGAGCTACCAAAGGGTTTGACAATGGCGGAGACGGAGAAGTCTTTCCAAATTACAAAAACTCATTAGATGTTTATACTACTTTGATAGAAAATGATATAGGTAAAAAATATCAAGTCCAGTCTTTGCCAAATTCAGATATTGAAAGGATGATTATTCCAGTAGGAATAAAAGCTACAATTGATAAAGAAATTACCTTTAGCCTTGAGTCTATTAATATTCCGTCCAAAATTAAAATAATTTTAGAAGATAGAGAAACTAAAACTTATACAAGATTAGACGAGGCGAAAGCAAGCTATAAAGTTACGCTGACAGAAGACTTAAACGACATAGGTAGATTTTATATTCACACAACACAAAGTAATTTATCAGTTGTTAAAAGCAAACTATCTTTAAAAAACATTAGTGTTTATAAAATTAATGACGCTACATTAAGAGTAGTAGGTCTGCCCAACGGAAATATCTCAATTAAATTATATAATATTCTTGGAAATCAACTAATTAATAGCTTATTCGAATCAAAAGGAGTTAAAGACATTCCCTTATCAAGTTCGTTATCAGGCATTTATATAGTTCAAATAGAAACCCAAGCTGACAAATTAGTTAAAAAAATAGTTTTAAAATAGTAGTTTAATTGTAATTGTTCTTGGCAGATTCAATTTAGCATAATCAACTTTTTGATTTACAACTTTAATATTATATTCTTTTTCAATTAATAAGGGATATATTCCAAAACTTAAATTTGAGTCCATATATAGAATTATTTTTGATAATCCTTTTGAAACTCATTCTGTCAAATTTTTTTTTTGAATGTTTGATTTTATGATATATTTCAATCTCATTTGGCTATATTCTAACATAAGACTTAAATAAGTTGTATATTTGCTAAAACTTTACAAAATGATACCTAAAAACTTTACAGAATACTTTAAAAGTCTTGATTCGACAAGTCGTCAAGCCATAGTTAATGAGCTTTTATTACTAATTTCAACAGATACAGATGATACATTTAGCCTTTTAGCAACATCAAGTGTTAAGCAATCTATCAACTGCCCTCATTGTAAGAGGGATAACATTCGTGCTAATGGCAAGAGCAAAGGAGTGCAACGTTATTATTGCAAAGATTGTAAAAAGTATTTCAGAAATACGACGGGTAAAGTCATTTTTGGGTTAAAAAAACCTGAATTATTACCCACCTATTTATATAATATGCTTATGGGTTATTCTATTAAGAAATGTGCAGAACAAACAAACATTAGCATTCAAACATCCTTTGATTGGCGACACAAGGTTCTAAGTTCTTTTAAACAAGCATATCCTAATGGTTTTGAAGGCATTACAGAGAGTGATGATATTTTCTTTTTAGAATCTAGCAAGGGAAATAGAGAGCTAGATAGAAAACCACGAAAACGTGGCAGTAAAGCTATTAAGCGGGGTATTAGTAATGAGCAAATAGCAGTTGTTGTTACCTGTGACAGAATCGACAACAAAGAACTCAAAGTAGCGACAAGAGGGCGTATAAGCAAGAAAGATTTAGAAGCTGTATTTGCCAGAAAATTAGATAAAGTAGAAACCCTTTGTACAGATGCTCATCGCTCCTATACAGCATTTGCTAAAAGTAATAACATACATCACAAAAAGTTTAATGTATCAAAAGGACAGAGAGTAAAAAACAAAGTGTATCACGTACAAAATGTAAACAATACTGCTAAAAGATTAAGAGAATGGATGAAGCCCTTTAACGGCGTAGCAACAAAATATCTGCAAAATTACATGAACTGGTTTATGATACTTGAACGTATAAAGAATAGCAACCAACGATTAAAGGAATTTGCCTACTTTGCCTTTGCAGGACAAGAGACTTGGGAGATATGGAAAACAAACACTAATGCAGTCATAATTTAGAATATAGCCTCTCATTTTTATGAAATTCTAAAACTTCATCTAGGGCTTCATAAATTTTTAAAAACAGAAATCCCTCATCAAGGCTTTTACAATGTTGTGTGTAGGGTTTTTATAAAATTCCAAGTTTCCTTGCTTCCCAAAAACATTTTGCCGTAGCATTTATGTCTGCCGCAGCATTGTGGGATTCTTCAAAGTCAAATCCAAAAAGCTTTTGATGTAATTCACTTAATTTAGGCCACTTATTGCCGTAATAGCCTGGAATTGCAACATAATCAGTAGTGCCTTTCATTGTGCAAATTTTTCGTTTTGAAAGTATAGAGTTGGTTATTTCATTTCTTAAAAATTCCGCACCAACTATTTTTTCATCAAAAGACATATTATGAGCTACCAAGTATGTTGTTTTACTAATCAGATTGTCAAATTCAATTAAAACTGGCTTTAAGTTTACTCCTTCTGCATTTGCCCTTTCTGTTGTTATACCGTGAACTTTTGAGGCGTTATAGGGTATAGAAAAGCCATTGGGTTTAATTATATGGTCGTTTCTCTCAATTTCATTTCCCATTTTGTCAAAAAGAATCCAAGCTATTTGAACCAATCTTGGCCAGCTTGATAAATCTGTAACAGGTACTTTCCAATCACTCGGCAATCCATTTGTTTCTGTGTCAAAAAATAGGTACATAAGATTTTAAATGATTTAATTTGTTTTTAATTATACACAATAGACCCACTAAACGCAGTTGCGATATGAGTTTTAATTTTGTTGCAAATATATTGCAAAAAACAATTAAACCACAAATAGAACATTACCAAATTGTCATTTAGCAAAGTGTTAGGGGTGGTTAGGTAGCGTTTTCTTTTGATAGGCAGCTCAATATTTTAGTTGTGCATCAGTTACTATTGTCGGTGGTAATTTTTATTTTTCGTGATCAGGTTTTGTTGTATGAATTCTATATCCATTTTCCACGCCATGACTTGTTATAATTTCCGATTCAGTAAGTTTAATAATTTTTGATGTTATTTTACCGAGACACGCTGTGCCAATAACTTTAGGTTCTTTAGTTGGCAATAAACCACTAACAAATCTATAGTCATTATCTGAAAGATGTTTAGACGGTGGCAATACAAGATGATTATTCCACCTAAACTCAATTTTCTCAAACTTATCTTTATAATCATCGTTAGAAATGTATGCTCCTACGGAATTGTTCCTAGTGTAAAAACCGCCTAGTTCATTTCTTGACTTAACAATAATATGATAACCTTTTTTACTTCCAGACTCAACCACCCACTCGTAGTCTTTGGGTAAACCAAGAATTTTTAACAAGTCTTTAACTACTGAAGAACTTACGCATCCATCAATATCGAAAGCCCTTATTTTTTCCTGCTCTGCTAGTAAAAGTTCATTGCTCTCGAAAGAACCAAGAGCTACTCCTACTCCAATACTAGTTTTCCAATCATAGCTCAAGAGTTCTTCAAGAGTTTGTCTTTCACTATAAAAATGATCCCATTTATGGGAAGGGCTCTTGATTAAGTTTTTTTCATTTTTATTATGTTCAGTTTCATATTTGTTTATGCAAGTAACATTAAAGCCGAGTGAATGATAAAATTTAGCATATTGACTAAATTTACTGCTTTCAGATTGCACTGCTTTAATAAAAGATTGTTGACTGTTGTAATTTTTTGAAAAATCTACAATTCTGCTATCAACAATAATATCTTTCTTTAACAGAGGTCTTTTTAAATGTAAACCGCTTAAAGTTCTACACCTGCTTAATGCTACATAAGTCTGTCCACTAGCAAATGCCCCTTCTGCTAAATCAACAATTAATTCATCGAATGTCAGCCCTTGACTTTTGTGAATAGTTATTGCCCAAGCCAAGCGTATTGGAAATTGAGTGAATGTGCCTATTACTTCTTGTTCTACTTTTTTGGTTTGATTGTTATAAACGTACTTTGTGTTTTCCCAAGTAGCCGTAGTTATTTCATAATTATTTCCATTATCGGTGGTTACAATGATTTTGTCTTCCGATAGTTCTTTTATTTTTCCTAAAGTTCCGTTAAACCATCTCTTATCAGAATCATTTTTTACAAAAATTATCCTTGCATTTTTCTTTAAAATTAAATTTTCGTCAGCAGGAAATCGCTTACTGTCGAAAATGCCAGTTACTTCCGCAGAGAAAGTGTAATCCTTAAATTTTAACTCATTTAATTTTTTGGAATTTTTAATGTTAACTAATTGATTTCTAGTGCATAAGGTTGTTTTGTCCTCATCATTAAATGAATTTGAAATAACTCGACTATTCAGCTCTACCAAGCTATTTTGACTTAATTGATTTATTCTGATTTCGTCTAATGTTTTCAAGAATTCATTGTCATCTTTATGACGATATGATTTTTCAAAAGAAATGCTACATAAATCGGCACTTTCAAAAACTTTTGCACTAAAAAAATACGGTGTCCTATAAAATTTCTCAATTATTGCTTTCTCTCCGGTGTCTCTTGCCGTTACGGGTTCTAATTGAAATAAATCTCCAACGAAAATCATTTGCTTACCTCCAAAAGGTAAAGAAGGAAAGCCTCCATTTTTTCTGAGAGAAAAATCTATTGCATCAATTATATCTGCTCTAACCATTGAAATTTCATCAATGATAATAGTATCAGTATCAGTAACTATTTTTCTCTTTTCTGAATTGCGGTTAAATATCGTTAATCCATTTTCTACTTGGTTATCGGGAGGTAAGGGATTAAATGGCAATTGAAAAAATGAATGAATAGTAACACCACCTGCGTTAATAGCTGCAATCCCAGTAGGAGCTAAAATTAAAAATGTTTTATTGACGTTCTCTATAATGTGTTTTACGAAAGTCGATTTACCAGTCCCTGCTTTACCAGTTAAAAAAAAGGATTCATTTGAACTTTCCGTTAACTTAATAGCTTTTTCAAATTCCGGATTGATATCAACATTATTCATAATATTTGCTCTGATTATTTCAATTACCGCCAACATCCAAATATACCAAATTCCGTATATACAAACTTTACTAATTCGGTACTTTGTCTTTATGTTTAAACCTTTTGTGAGACCACAAATAGAGGGCTGGTTGTTTTAATATATTTTCTTCTGTTAAAGCGACGTATTTGTCGGTAATTTTATAATCCTTAAATTCTTTCGGCGAATCTGTTATAAGTTGAAATTCTACTTCGTAATAACCTCTTTTTATTTTTCTAGCTACATAATTTATCACTACTAAATCAAATTTTTTAGAAAGCATTTCCATACCTGTATGAAAAGGTACTTTTACGCCAAAAAAATTACGCCAATAGCGTTTTTTATTTAATCTTGGCGACTGGTCGCTCAATAGAATATATATTCGTTGTTTGTTTTGCAAAAAGTTTTTTTCAACCCTGCTTATAATTTCGGAAGCTTTAACGCAAATGCCTCCAAATTTTCCTCTCGATTTTTTTACTACCTTGTCAAAATATTTGTTTTGCAAAATAGAGTATGCACCAGCCAAAGGGGCATCTAACACCAAAGGCAAACTAATTGATAACTCCCAATTAGCTTGATGTGCAGAAGTCAAAGCAATGCTTTTTCCAGCTTTTATATATCCATTAACTAATTCTGGATTGACGTATTTATATCGTTTCAAAATTTCTTTTTCCGAAATAGAAAACACCTTAATGCTTTCTACTATTAAGTCTGTTAGATGTTTAAAAAATTTTTTTGATATTTCTTTTAGCTCTTTGTCGGTTTTTTTCGGAAAAGAGAGTTTTAAATTTTCTAAAACAACTTTTTTTCTATACCCAACTATATAGTACAAAAAATAATACAAAAAATTAGATTTTAAGTACAAAACCCTCATAGGTAATTTAGAAAGTAGCAAAATAAAAGGATAGCTTACGGCAAAAATTATAAAGCTCATAGAATAATAATTAATGTTTTAAAATAGTACTTAATATTAAAAACAGGTCTTTTTTGGACGACAAATTTATAAAATAGTTTTTGTACTAATCAATGTTTTTTTAATAGCAAATTGTGTAATAATATATAGTAGGTTTTAGACTTATATTTTAGATATAAAATTTGCAAGTAATATTCTACTTTTGCCCAAATTCTACTTTTACTTTGACCAAAACTGCTTTTAAGCTCATTAGTAAATTTTGTTAAGTCAGTAGTAAATTTTGTTAAGTCAGTAGTAAATTTTGTTAAGTCAGTAATAACGATCACTAAGTCAACTAATAATGCTTGTTAAGTCAGTAGTAATGCTTGTTAAGTCAGTAGTAACGCTTGTTAAGTCAGTAGTAACGCTTGTTAAGTCAGTAGTAATGAGTTTAAGCTCATTAGTAATATTTGCTTAGTTTTTAATAATATTTGCTTAGTTTTTAGTAATAATTAAAAATACAAAAACGCCTAATCTCCTTTGTTTATAAGGGTTTTAGACGTTCTTGCTGTCAAAAAAATCATTAAGCGTTTTAGTTCACAATAAAAGATATAGGTTGGCTAATTGGACTTTCTCCTCCTGTTGGGCTTTCGTACCAAGCAATAAGATGTCCAAGTTTGCCTATGTTTTCTTCTTTAAAATTTACAGTAAAAGTAGCCGCTGATTGGTTTTTTATTCTTTTATAGTCTTTTTCTTTTGGTGCAGGGTCGCCAATATTTGTATAAGCTATTTCTAAACCGATAAATTTTGCGTCTTTTGGTAATCCGTTGTGATTAAAATCCGGAAGAGTCGGGGCAGAAGCCTGAAAAATAGCGTATAAATGTTCGTTTTGTAAAAGTTCTAATGTAGGATAATACGGTAATGGCGGTATAATAGCTCTTCTTTTTTTGTCGATATGTACTCCTAAAATATTCTTCTCTTCTACGGTTAAATCAACCGTGCCATTTTTTAAAAAACGTTGCAATCTTCTAAACAACTCTAACGTTGCATGATAAATTTCACTCATTTCTCCAACTACAATGTCGGTTTGCGTTGCTTTATTACTGTAAACATCATAGGTTTCAGAATATTTAGTAGCATTACTTTTTATTTCTGTAACCCACTCGCTAGGCACTAATAATCTGTCTGCACTTTTCTCTAAATAAGGCGTTGCTTCTTTTAGAAAGTCCTTAAAATCACTATACTTTTTTGAAGTTCTCATGCTTTTTTATTATTATTTATTAAATTATTATACTTCGAGCTTGAAGCTCACTTTTTAAGTCTGCGAAGGTAAGGTTTTATTTTAGTATTAAACAAATTTATTTTTTATTTTATATTAACACCGAGGCTAATTCTGAAAAGTATTATTTGATTAAAATATAAATAAAATAACATTATTTTTGCACGAATCCTATTATTAAGCTCTTTAAAAAAAATGATTAGCAGAAGACTTATTCGAATTAAAGTAATGCAGTCTGTTTATGCAATGATAAAATCTCATAACGAGGATTTTATTAAACAAGAAAGATTTTTAAAACACAGCCTTTTAAAAGTACTTGATTTGTATGTTTTAAACCTACAATTGTTAGTTGAAGTACAAAAGTTAGCGTCAAAAAAAGTTTCGTATTATAACAATAAAAACCTAATCACAAAAGAGTCATTAAAGGTAAACACAAAGTTTGTTGAAAACAGGCTTATAAAAAAAATTGCCGACAGCATAAGCATTAAGAATCGTATGATTTCTAATAAGTTAAATAACTGGGAAGAAAGCAATAAATATGTAAGAGTTATTTTCGATGAATTACAAAAAAGCGAGCTATATATAAATTATATGAGTTCTGATAGCGATTCTTTTAGTTCAGACAAAGAATTTGCCATAAGTTTTTTTAAAGAAATTATAGCACCTAACGAGCATCTAACGGCTTATTTTGAAGATACTTTAATTTCTTGGTTTGACGATATTCCTTATGTTAATACTTGGATTTTAAAAGCATTAAATAAGCAAACTATTGATTCGATATTTACAATAGGTAGTTTGTATAAAGATGAAGATGACGAAGAGTTTGTTTCAGTTTTATTTAGAAAATCAATTTTGAAGCGGGAAGAGTTTAAGAATTATATGCAAGAGAGGACTCCAAATTGGGCTTCGGAGCGAGTAGCTGATGTTGATTCTATTCTTATAACAACGGCGATGGTAGAATTTATTTACTTTCCTTCTATTCCGACGAGGGTAACTATTAATGAATATATAGAAATTTCTAAAGACTATTCTACGGATAAAAGTAGCGTATTTATAAATGGTGTTTTAGATAAAATTTATAAAGATTTTACTAAAAATAAAAAAATTGTTAAAATAGGAAGAGGTTTAGTATAAAGTCTGTTGTACTAAAAGTTATATTAATTATATTTACAAAAATTTTAAAAGTATGAAAAAATTAATTTTAATAGTTATATTATTTAGTGTCAATTCCTTGTTAGAGTCGTGTAATTCAAAAGGAAACGCTACTTCAAAGGTAAATAAGAAAAATATAGAAAAAGCAAAAACAAGAGATTTAAAAATAAAAAAAGGAGCTGCTTCTGCTGTTTTTGACAAAAAAACACACAATTTTGGAACTGTAAAAGAAGGACAAGTTGTAAAGGCAGTTTTTAAGATTAAAAATTCAGGTAAAACAAATTTGAGAATTATAGACGCACAAGCAACTTGCGGATGTACGGTTCCTACTTGGCCAAAAAAACCTATAAAGCCAGGCGAGACAGAAGATATTAAAGTAGAATTTAAAACTGCTGGCAAGAAAAATAGGCAACAAAAGACAGTTACTCTAATTACAAACTCGGAGGTAGGAATAGAAGTTTTAACATTAAGAGGATTTGTTATACCAAAATCAAAAAAATAATGATATATAATATGTTTTTTTTACAAGAAGGATTGGGTTCAATATCAAGTATGCTACCATTTTTGGCAATTATTCTGGTGTTTTATTTTTTTATGATAAGACCGCAATTAAGCAAACAAAAAAAAGAAAAAGCCTTTCAGACAGGAATTAAAAAAGGCATGAAAGTAGTTACTACATCGGGTATTCACGGTAAAATATTTGATATTCAAGCTAAAGAAAATACAGTAAGTATTGAAACAGGAGCTGGAAAAATCAAATTTGAGCGTTCCGCAATATCTATGGATTTAACAAATAAATATTCTACTACACCTGCTAAAAACAAAAGCTAAATTTTAATAAAAAAAGAATATTTTTTCTTTTTTAAAAAGCTGATAAATCTTTTGTCTGTGCCGGATAAAAATTAATTTTAACTTGATAAAATCAAAAAAAATATCTAAAAATTTTATAGGTTTTTTATTAGCTTCAGTTTTAATTTGGTGCTTAAACACTTTGTCTAAAGATTATGTTACCACGCTTCCATTTTTAGTGGAGTTCTCAAACGTACCTAATGGTAAATTTCTTAAAAAAGCATCGATAAAAAAAATTGATGTAATAATAAAATCAACGGGCTTCAACATCATAAAATCTAAATTTAGTAGCAAGAAGCTTAATATAAATGTTGATAACTTAACTAGAAAACACTCGAATAAGTACTATTTTTTATTAAGAAATAAATTAAACAATATTAAAAACCAATTTAGTTCAGTGGTTTCAGTCCAATATATAGCCCAAGATACTATATTTATTGAATTAGAGTCTTTGGTTTCAAAAAAAATTCCGGTAAAAGCTAATTTGGACATCAGTTATAGTACGGGTTATGACATTTCTAATCCTATAGAAATAAAACCAGATAGTCTTATAATAACTGGTCCAAGTTCTCAAATTAAAAATATAAATGATATAACCCTAGAGACTTTAAAATTAGAAAACGTTAAATCAGATTTTTCAAATAAAACAAATATAATTTTACCCAAAATCTTTGAAAATATAACAATAAATAAACTAAAAGTTACCATAAAAGGCAAGGTAAATAAATTTACCGAAGGAGTTTTTGAGATTCCTTTTAAAGTGATTAATGTTCCAACAGACGTTAAGTTGAACATTATAGACAACACCGTAAAGGTTTCTTTTATAGTAGGTTTATCTAATTTTGATAAAATTAATAAAGATTCTTTTCAAATTACTTGTGATTATAATATTTCTAAAGAAAAAAACCTAAATTATTTGTTACCGAAGGTTTCTACTAATTCGAAACTAATCAAGAGCTTTAAAATTAAACCTAAAAAAATAAAGTTTTTAATTCAAAAATAATATGATAATCGGTTTAACAGGAGGTATTGGTAGCGGAAAAACTACTGTTGCTAATCATTTTATGAAATTAAAAAACATAGCTTTTTACAATGCCGACTTTGAAGCTAAAAAGTTAATGAACACTTCTGATAGTATTAAATTAAAATTGGTGAATTTATTCGGAAAAAAATCTTATATTAAAGACGAGTTAAACAGACCTTATATAAGAAATATAGCTTTTAATAATAGGCTTAAATTAGATAGATTAAACTCAATAGTCCACCCAGAAGTAGAAAGACATTTTAAAAAATTTGCAACCTTAAATACAGATAAAAGCTTTATTTTATATGAAAGTGCTTTACTTTTTGAAACTAATAGTCTTTTAAAATACGACAAAATAATTTCAATATTTGCACCGCTACAATTAAAGGTTCGAAGAATAGTTTTAAGAGACAGATGCTCCGAAAAGGAGGCTGAAAAAAAAATTAAAAACCAGTGGATAGAAGACAAAAAGTTGTTACAGTCTAATTATGTTATATATAATATTAATAGAGAATTTGCTTATAGTCAGGTAGTTAGAATTTATAATGTTTTAATAAAAAAGCATGATGATTATCCTAATCTTAAAAATTAGCTTTTAATCCTGTAACTCTAAAAGCTATATTTTGCTAAACTAATTAACATTATAAAATATTATTGAGTATTGATATATCTTTGCATTTTTAAAATTATTGGCGTTTAATGATAAAAATCACTTTACCTGACGGTAGTGTAAAAGAATTTGCTAGAGGCATTTTACCTATTGAAGTTGCAAAAAACATTAGTGAAGGTTTTGCGAGAAATGTTATTTCTGCTAGTTTTAACGGCGAGACAATAGAAGTTGCTACTCCTTTGAACAAAGACGGTTTACTTACTTTATACACTTTTAATGATTCGGAAGGGAAAAAAGCATTTTGGCATTCTTCTGCCCACGTATTGGCTGAAAGCATTTTAAATTTTTTTCCAAAAGCAAAATTAACAATAGGTCCGGCTATTGAGAATGGATTTTATTACGATATAGATTTCGGAGATTATACTATTTCTGATAAAGATTTTAAAAAAATAGAGTCTAAATTTTTAGAAATAGCTCGAGGTAAGCATACTTTTAAGATGCGAGAAGTTTCAAAAGAAGATGCTCTTTTATTATACAAAAAAGAAAACAATCCGTTTAAGATTGAGCTAATTGAAAACCTAACAGACGGCGATATAACTTTTTGCGACCACAATACTTTTACAGACTTATGCAGAGGAGGTCATATACCGAATACTGGCATCATAAAATCGATAAAAATTATGAGCGTTGCTGGTGCTTATTGGAGAGGTGATGAGAAAAACAAACAGTTGACAAGGGTTTATGGTATTAGCTTTCCGAAGCAAAAGATGCTATCGGAGTATTTAGAATTGTTAGAAGAGTCCAAAAAACGAGACCACAGAAAATTAGGAAAAGAATTAGAGTTGTTCATTTTTTCGCAAAAGGTTGGTTCTGGCTTACCGCTTTGGCTTCCGAAAGGAGCAGCATTAAGAGAAAGGTTAGAAAACTTTTTAAAAGTAGCTCAAAAAAAAGCAGGCTATGAAATGGTAATAACGCCTCATATTGGTCAAAAAGAACTATACGTAACTTCGGGTCATTACGAGAAATACTCGGAGAATAGCTTTCAGTCTATAAAAACACCGAAGCTGGATGAAGAGTTTTTATTAAAACCTATGAACTGTCCTCACCACTGCGAGATATATAACAGTAAACTGTATTCTTATAAAGATTTACCTAAGCGATTTGCGGAATTTGGAGTCGTTTATAGGTATGAGCAAAGTGGGGAGTTGCATGGATTGACTAGGGTTCGTTGCTTTACGCAAGACGATGCACATATATTCTGTACGCCAGAGCAGTTAGAAGACGAATTTAAAAAAGTTATTGACTTGGTTTTATACGTTTTTAGCTCTTTAGAATTTGAAGATTTTACGGCTCAAATATCAGTAAGAGATTCAAAAAATATGGATAAATATATAGGAGATATTGAGACTTGGGAAATGGCGGAGCAGACTATTATAAGAGCAACCAAAAGTAAAGGATTAAAATTTGTAGTTAAAGAAGGAGAGGCGGCTTTTTATGGTCCAAAATTAGATTTTATGGTTAAAGATGCTTTGGGAAGAAGTTGGCAGCTTGGGACTATTCAAGTAGATTATAATTTACCGGTTCGTTTTGATTTAAAATATAAGGGGTCAGACAACAAATTTTATAAACCTATAATGATACATCGGGCGCCTTTTGGGTCGATGGAGCGTTTTATAGCGATTTTATTAGAGCATACTGGCGGAAATCTTCCTTTTTGGTTAAGTCCGAATCAAGTTATTGTACTACCAATTAGCGATAAATATAAAAAATATTCAAAAAAAGTTTTTAGTTTGTTAGAAAATTACGAAATTCGCACACTTTTAGATGACCGAAATGAAAAGGTAGGCCGTAAAATTAGAGATGCCGAGGTAAACAAAATACCTTTTATGGTAATTTTAGGGGAAAAAGAAGAGGAGAATGATACTGTTTCAATAAGAAAACACAGAGAAGGAGATTTAGGAATTTTTAAAATATCGGAGTTTATAGAGCTTCTTAAAAAAGAGTTAGTAATGAATAATTAATTTTTATAACTGTCAAAAAGAAAGATAAAATAAGTTAAATTTTAAATGTATAAGCCATAGCAATACGTAATAGTAGGTCTAGAAGACCATTAAGAGTAATCAGAGAAAATCAACATAGGATAAATGAAAAAATAAGAAATGTTGATGAAGTCCGTTTAGTTGGTGATAATGTAGAAATTGGAGTATATCCAATATCAAAGGCTTTATCTTTAGCAGAAGAGCAGGGATTAGATTTAGTAGAAATATCTCCAAAAGCAAGTCCTCCGGTTTGTAAAATTATTGATTATAAAAAGTTTTTATATAATCAAAAAAAACGAGATAAGGCTTTAAAGCAAAAATCGAATAAGATTGTAGTAAAAGAAATTCGTTTTGGACCTCAAACCGACGAACACGATTACGAGTTTAAAAAGAAGCACGCTATTAAATTTTTAAAAGAAGGTGCAAAATTAAAAGCTTTTGTATTCTTTAAAGGTCGGTCAATAATATTTAAAGAACAAGGTCATATTTTGTTATTAAAATTAGCTCAAGAAACAGAAGAATACGGCAAAGTTGAGCAATTGCCAAAAATAGAAGGTAAGCGTATGACGATGTTCATATCTCCGAAAAAAGTTAAATAGTTTTTTTTTAAATTATATAAAAAACAAAAATAAATGCCTAAATTAAAAACAAAATCTAGTGCTAAAAAACGATTTAAAGTTACAGGCACAGGTAAAATAAAAAGAAAGAACGCTTTTAAGAATCATATTTTAACTAAAAAATCTAAAAAGCGTAAATTAAGATTGTCTCATTATTCTTTAGTACACAAGTCTGATGAGTCTAACATCAAGCTACAATTAAACTTGAAATAAGTTTAAGAAAGAATTTTTAATAACCAAACCATGTGGTAGAGCATAAAAAGTGTTAATAAATAATAATTATACTTTTATAATTTATCTAACCGCCTACTACAAAAAATAATTAGAATTATGCCAAGATCAGTAAATTCAGTTGCTTCAAGGAAAAGAAGGAAAAAAATTTTGAAAGCAGCAAAAGGCTACTTCGGACGTAGAAAAAACGTTTATAAAGTAGCAAAAAATGCAATAGAAAAAGGTATGCTCTACGCATATAGAGATAGAAAGAATAACAAAAGAAACTTTCGAGCTCTATGGATTATACGAATTAATGCTGCTGTGAGAATGTACGGAATGTCTTACTCTATATTTATGAGTAAAATAAAAGAAAATAACATCGAACTAAACCGAAAAGTATTAGCAGACTTGGCAGTTAATAACCCCAAAGCTTTTAAGGCAATTGTAGATAAAGTTAAGTAGAGTTGTTGCAGTTTTCTAGCAAATAACCGAAATTAAGTAGCTTAAAATTTAAAAAAACAGGCTAATCTAAAATCATGCGAAAATCAGAGAAAAATACAATATAATTTACTGATATATAAACGGTTATACACTTATGAATGTATCAAAATAATTTAGGATACTTTTTCAAAACCAAAACCCTAAGTTAAATAGCCAATATTTTTTGCTGTTATCTGGTGTCCAACTGTATTTTATTTCTAAAGGACCAATAATAGATTCATAGCTATATCCGACAGCATAACCTTGTTTTAAGTTGTCAAATAATTTTAGATTTTTAAAAACATTATTTTCTACTCTTGCATAGTTAGCTATAAAGCTTGCATAGTGTTTTTTTATAAAATTATACCTAAAAGCAAATTCTGTTTTTATAAATGTGTTGTCTGATAGTTCGGCAGTATTATAGCCGTATAAACTAACAAAGGTGTTTATATAATTTTGGTTATAACCTCCGAGGTAAAAGTCAAAGACGTCTGATTTTGATTCGCTTATTGTAAACCCAGCTTCATTTGTCATTTTAAAATTAAGATTATCAAAAATTTTAGTAGCAAAACCTATTGTTCCGTTTGCTTGAGAAAAACTAGTAAATTCTTCTTTTTTATTCGAAGAAGACATATACCATTTAAAATTTAAGTCAATATAATATCCTTTAGTTTCAAAATATTTTTTATCATAATTATCTATTTTTATATGACCAAAACTATTGAAGTAGTTCGTGTTGTTAAAAAAAAACTTGTTGTTGTTTGATGTTAAGATAGTTTCCGTATTTATGTTCAAAAATTTGTGCTCTACACCTAATTTAACTGCAAACTTTCTGTTAAAATTAGTTTGAATAAAAAACTGGTTAGTTATATCCGTATAGTTTAAATTTATACTACTAACTGTCGGAAACTCCGATATCATCAAGCCGTATTTGGTGTCTGTTTTAAAATGGTTGTATCTACTACTATAGCCGTAGCTTATATATAAACCATTATCTACAAAATAATTTAAATTATACCGTAAATTATCTCCTAATATCACATCAAGAGAAAATAAATCATTTTTTAACAAGAATTTTTTGTGAGAATAGTTCGCCAAAATACTAGATTTATACAAAAAATCATAATGTATGCCTAACTTTAAAAAGGCATTGTCTTTCGACTCTCGCAAAAATATTTTTAATTTATATGTTTTATCTTTTTTTTCAATTAATTTATATACTACTCGTTCGTAATTGTTAGTAGCTGATAGCAAATTTATTCTTTTTGTTAATTCTTTTCTCGAAATACTGTCACCTTCTATTATATTAATTTTTCCTAAAATGTATGCTCTACTATAATTTTTAATACCGTTTAAGCTTATTTCAGAAATCAAGTGGTTTTTTGAAGTAAGGTCTAGTTTTTTACGCTTTTTTTTGTTTATTTGTTTGGTAGCTATTTCTTTAAAAACATCGCTATATTTTTTACCCTCTTCAATACCTATTTGTAAAATCTCGTTTTTTTTATCAAAATCTACTACACTATAATCGTCTACTTTTGGGTGCACATATATATCTAACTTCTCTTTTTCTTTAGCACTTTTATTGTATATCTGATAGCTAATTATCTGAGTTATTATATTAAGAACAGAGTTTATATTTTCTTTTTTACGAAGGCGGTTCTGCACGTTTATGCCGATTATAATATCCATTCCTTTATCTTTCATTATACTCACTGGAAAATTATTAGCTAACCCTCCGTCGACTAACAATTTATCTTCTAAAACTGTGGGGGCTAACAATGTAGGAAAAGACCCACTAGCCCTTAAAGCCAAAGGTAAAAAACCGTTTTCTAACAATACACCTTCGCCGTTTTCTACGTTTGTTGCCACACAAAAAAACGGAATTGGAAGCTTAGAAAAATCACCAACATTCTCTGAGCCAGGCAAAACCTCGGATAATAAGTTTAATACACTTTGTCCTTTAGAAACTGCTTTGGGTAGTTTTAAGACTCCTTTTTTTACTGGAAGTATAAATACAGTTTTTTCTCCGTATTCTTTTTCGAATAATGTTTTTGAACTTCTCGACAAATTGTCTCTTACTAATGTTGAAATATCAGTGTTTTTTATCATTTTTTCTATCTGTTCTCCAGAATATCCAAAGGCATACAATCCGCCAATAAAAGCACCTATACTCGTTCCTCCGATATAGTCTATTTGTAAACCAACCTTGTCAATTTCTTTTAAA
Organism: uncultured Polaribacter sp.; assembly: GCA_963422315.1. Classification (GTDB taxonomy): domain Bacteria; phylum Bacteroidota; class Bacteroidia; order Flavobacteriales; family Flavobacteriaceae; genus Polaribacter. Next base: position 999,268 of record OY729423.1, on the reverse strand, counting down.
ATGCCCACGTGTGCAAATCCTTTTGCTCCGCCTCCACTTAAAACGAGACCCACTTTCGGTTGCTTTTGCTGAGCTAAAATAGCAATTGAAAAAAAAATAAAACTTATATATAAAAACTTTTTCATAATTATTCTAAACGAAAAAAACTGTAAACTTTTGAAGCCCTATACTTTCCGATAGCATTTTGAAGATCATCAAAAGACGCTTCTTTTATGCGCTTGGCAGACTTGAATTTTTGCAACAAAGTTATAATAGTTTTACTTCCTATATTAGGAATATTTTCTAATTCTGAACTTATAGAACTTTTACTTCTCTTATTTCTATGAAAAGCTATCCCAAAACGGTGAGCTTCGTTCCGTAAATGTTGAATAACTTTTAAGGTTTCAGATTTTTTGTCTAAATATAAAGGGAAAGTATCTCCTGGGTAATATATTTCTTCTAAACGCTTTGCAATTCCTATTATGGCAATTTTACCTCTTAATTTTAGAATATCTAAACTTTTTAATGCGGATGATAATTGTCCTTTTCCTCCGTCAATAATTATTAATTGAGGTAGCGACTTTTTTTCTTTTAACAGTCTTTTATACCTTCTGTAAACAACCTCTTCCATAGATGCAAAATCGTTCGGACCTTTAACAGTTTTGATATTATAATGTCTATAATCTTTATTACTAGGCTTTCCGTCTTTAAAAACTACACAAGCTGCAACCGAATTTGTTCCTTGCGTGTTTGAATTATCAAAACATTCTATATGTTTCGGCTCGGTTGTAAGACGTAAATCTTTTTGAATTTGTATTAAAATTCTTTTTGTATGTCTTTTCGGATCTAAAATCTTTAGCTGCTTAAATTGTTCCTGTCTAAAATACTTGGCATTCCTTTCGGAAAGCTCCAAAATACGCTTTTTATCTCCTAATATAGGAATTGTAACCTTAATGCTATTACCCAAGTTTACTTGAAATGGAACGTATATTTCCGGCGAAATAGAATTGAAGCGCTGTCTTATCTCGAATATAAATATTTCTAACAGCTCTTCGTCCGTTTCTTCTAATTTCTTTTTTATTTCAGATGTATGCGATTGTATTATAGCCCCATTAGAAATTTTCAAAAAATTAGCATAAGCATAAGACTCATCAGAAATAATTGAAAATACATCTACGTTGTTTATAGACGGACTTACTATTGTAGATTTTGACTGATAGTTGTTAAGTAAAACAAGTTTGTCTTTAATTTTTTGTGCCTCTTCAAACTTCATTTTGTTAGCAAAATCTAACATTCTGCTATTAAATTTGTTTAATATTTCTTTAAAATTACCTTTAATTATACTCTTAATTTCTTTGATGTATTCGTCGTATATAATCTCTGTTTCTAAACCTTCGCAAGCACCTTTGCAGTTTTTTAAATGATATTCCAAACAAACTTTATATTTTTTTTCGCTTATGTTTTTAGGGCTTAAATCAAAATTACAAGTTCTCAAGGGATACAATTCTTTTATTAAATCTAATATCACTTTAACTGTCCTAACAGAAGTATAAGGTCCAAAATATTCCGAGCCATTTTTTGTAATATTCCGAGTCATAAAAATTCTCGGAAATCGTTCTTTTTTTATACAAATCCAAGGGTAACTCTTGTCGTCTTTTAGCAAAACATTATAGCGAGGCTTGTATTTTTTAATCAAATTATTTTCTAAAAGCAGAGCGTCTGTTTCAGAATTTACGACTATATGTTTTATGTGCTTTATCTTTTTTACTAAAATTGAAGTTTTCCTATTTTCATGTTTTTTTGTGAAATAAGAACTTACTCTTTTCTTTAAATTTTTGGCTTTCCCTATATAAATAATCGAATTGTTTTTATCAAAAAATTGATAAACACCCATCGAATTTGGCAAGGTCTTTAATTGGAGCTCTACTGGCATACAATAAAGGTACAATTTTTTTTCAAATATTTAAGCCGTAAATACTAACAGCTAAGTTTTTTTGTAAAAGTTGATATAATAGGCAAAATGGTTGCACAACTTATTCCATAAAGCTTTATGTAATTGTAAGACACTAAACTTCCCAGATTCAAATTCGCTAACTAATTGTTGTTTAAATTCTTTTGAATAAAAACGTCGCTTTTTTATTAATTGTATATTTGCTTCCATAAGTTTACACTTTGTTTAAAAGTGGTCAACCTATATTAGGGACGGACAGTTTATAAAGATTTAACTTTAAGCATTAAATTTGTATCGCATAAAAATGTATAAATTGATTAAAATATCTCATTAATATGAAAAAAATAATAATTATCATAAGTCTAATTGCATTTATTAAATGTAAAGAAAAATCAATAGTGATGGAAGCTAAAGAGTTTGTTTGGTCAGGAGCAAATATTTATTTTTTACTGACAGATCGTTTTAATAACGGAGAAACTTCTAACGATGTTAATTTTAAAAGAGCAAAAGAAACAGCAGTATTAAGAGGTTTTGAAGGCGGTGATTTTAAAGGAATCACGAAAAAAATAAACGAGGGCTATTTTACTAAACTCGGTATAAACGCAATTTGGATGACTCCGGTTGTAGAACAAATTCACGGATCAACTGACGAAGGTACTGGAGTTACCTACGGCTATCACGGATATTGGACTAAAGACTGGACAAACATTGACCCAAACTATGGCACCAAAAAAGAGCTAAAAGAATTAGTCGCTACCGCCCATAAGCATGGTATTCGAATTTTATTAGATGCTGTTATAAATCACACGGGACCAGTTACAGAAAAAGACCCAGCTTGGCCTTCCGAATGGGTGCGAACCAAACCTAAATGTGAGTTTAATAACTATAAAAATACAGTCGCTTGTACTCTGGTAAAAAACTTGCCAGACATTAAAACAGAAAGCAATGAAAATGTAGAACTCCCAAAACAATTGGTAGAAAAATGGAAAGCAGAAGGGCGTTATAACCAAGAAATGAAAGAGCTTAATGAATTTTTTAAAAGAACTGGATATCCAAGAGCACCACGCTTTTATATTATAAAGTGGCTGTCAGACTATATTACAGAGTTCGGAATTGACGGATACCGGGTTGATACCGTAAAACACGTAGAAGAACACGTTTGGAAAGAATTTAGAAAAGAGTGCGATTATGCTTTTGCAAAATACAAAAAAAATAATCCAGATAAAGTTCTAGACTCGAATGATTTTTACCTAGTAGGAGAGGTGTATAATTATAAAATATCCGAAGGAAAATATTTTAGCTTTAGCGACAAAAAAGTTAATTATTTTAAAAATGGATTTAACAGTTTAATCAATTTTGAACTAAAACAGGACGCTAAACAAATGTCGGAAGAAGATGTTTTTCGCAAATACAATAAAATTTTACAAACTAACTTAAAAGGCTACGGAGTATTGAATTATATGACTTCACACGATGACGGAACTCCTTATGACAAAGAAAGAAAAATGACCTACAAAACGGCAACTATTTTGCTTTTAACTAACGGAGCTTCGCAAGTTTATTACGGCGATGAGTCTGCAAGAAGCTTGATTGTTAAAGGGACTAATGGCGATGCAACCCTAAGGTCTTTTATGAACTGGGAGAAGATTAATAAGAATAAAAAAGTTAAAAAACTACACAAACACTGGCAAAAACTAGGTCAATTTAGAGCAAACCACATGGCGGTAGGTGCTGGAGTGCATAAATTAATTTTTAACAAAAATGGATTAGTTTTTTCTAGAACTATAAATAAAGACAAGGTCGTAATTGGGATTAACCTTCCTAAAGGGGGAAAAGTAATTAGCGTTTCTACTGCTTTTAAAAATGATGAAAAAATTCGTGACTTTTATTCAGGTAAAACTTTTAAGGTAGTTAATGGAAAGGTAAAAATTAACTCTAAATACGATATTGTTTTATTAGAAAAAATCTTATAGAAGTAGGGTTGATTCAGTTTACGATTTAATACAAAGTGAAATTCATTTAAAAAAAATTACCTTCTCATTATCCATGAAGAAGGGTTTAATCGGACAGTATTTTTAAACAACACAAAAATTAATTTAGTAATTTGGGACGATTTATCGGTAAAAATTTGACCTATTTTATCGCCAGTAGCTATATCGTCATTTTTTTTAACATAAATATTTTCAAGGTTATTGTAGGATGAAATATAATCTCCATGTTGTATTAAGACATTTTTTTTACCTTGAGAGCCTACTAATACATTCAGTACTTTACCACTAAAAATAGCCAGTGCGTTGCTTTTTTCTTTTGTAACAATGTGCAATCCGGTTCCGTTTATAGTAATGGTAGGAAACGTTGGGTGTGGTTGGTATCCAAATTTTCTAACAACAATTCCTTCTTTAACAGGCCATGGTAATTTTCCTTTGTTTTGTTCGAATTTTTTCGCCAAAGCTCTAGCCTTTGGACTTAAAATAAATTCATTTTTCTTTGCCGATTTTATTTTTTCTTTTTCTCTAGCTAATCTGTTTGCCTTTTTTATTTCTTCACGTATAATTTTATCTATTTTTGCAGTTATTCTTTTCTCTTTTTTTACCTTGTTTATAAGCTCTCTTTTATACTTATATTCTTTTCTGTTTATTAGGCTTATTAATTTTTCTTGACTCGATTCATCCGCTTTTAATTTTGATATTTCCTTTCTTACTGAAATAAACAACCGGTTTTTTTTGCGTTTTTGATAGGACAAAGAGTCTTTTAAACTTTCTATAACCCGAGTTTGTGTAATAATTTCTTTTCCTTGATTTTTTCTAAAAGACGCATACTGTTTCATATATTTTAGCCTTTTATACGCTTGATAAAAACTTTTAGAAGACAACAAAAACATAGCACGGCTTTGTTGAGATTTACTCATATAAGATTTATAAATAATATCTGAATAATCTTTTTTTAATATTTTTAAACGAGCGTTTAATTTTTCTATCTGAATATTCTTGGAAGCTATTTTTCTTGACAACAGTCTTAACTCGGAACTAATTGTATTAATTAACCTATTCCTAACTTCTATTTTTCTATAAATATTATTTAAAACATCTAAGGCACTTCTTCCTTTCTTTTGCTCATTAAAAAGTAAAGTGTTTATCTGTTTAATTTCTTTATTTAGTTTTTTACGCTGCGCCTCTAAATGTTCGCGCGATTGACTAAAAGTCGTATAAAAACTAAAATTAAATAGAAGAATTGCTATGTAAGTTATTATATTTTTCAATATAAATAAATTTGCTTATATCCTTTTGGGATTGAAAATGAAGTGTCTATTTCTTTGCCAAGTTCTAATTGCTTTAACTCAAAGTCTATATTAGTAAATTTGTTTAATTGTTTTGCTCTAATGTTTATCTCCGAAGGAAAATACACATTGTTTATATATTTATACTTTGGATACAAAACTTCCACGCTTTGATTTTTTTCTAAAACCACGACAGACTGCTTGTACAGTTTAAAATTAGTTGGGTTTATCGCAAAAAAAACATCATATAATAAGCGCTGTTTTTTCGGCGATAAAACGTATTTATTATTTTCTATCCTTACCTCGAGTTTATGGTCTTCTAAATTGATTAGCGACTGACCTAAAAAGAAGTTTTGAAGCTGCTTAAAGCTAACCTCAAAACCTAAATATTTCTTTAACGACTTAAAATCTCCTTCAAAAAAAGACTGATTAAGAGGTATATAAAAGCTAACCACTTTCGGAGTTATTTTAGCCTTAAAGAGGAGCAAAAATTTACTCGCTTTTATCCAAATAACTTCATCTTTTTTAATTTTCAGACTTATGTTCGGTTTTAGTTTTAGCCGTCCGTTACTAAAACTCACTTTTAGTTTTGCCGACACAGTTTCAACATCAAAACTTGAAGCAGAATGTTTTTTAGATACTTTTTTTGCGGACATTTCTCTAACAATAATACCAGATTTCATAATATTTTTTTTAGACTTACAAGATGTAAATACAAATAAAAAAACAAGTAAATAATGTAGAAATTTCATTTTTTAACCTTTTCTAAAATTTTTTTCTCTTCTTTAAAGTTTCCCAAACCTCTGTATGAGATAGCAATTTCTAACAAAAAACGCTTTCTCATCTTGTTATCTATAACAAAATCAAGCCCATTTTGTAGGCACGTTAAAGCTTTTTTATGCTTTTTAAAATAATTTAAAGCCTTGCCATTAACTAAATATAGATAAGCTTGAGACGGATACAGCAAAATTCCTTCTTTGCTATATTTTAAAAGCAATTCTGGGTCGTTTTTGTTTTTTTCTAAAAGCTGACTTAAAATTGAGTATGATTTATTTGTTTTAAACTCACTTTCTAAAGAATTATTTTCTTTAATATTTTTTGAATCTATCAGTTTCTCTTTTAGTCTTTTTAACTTTATTGACGCTACACTATCTCTCTCAATTTTTTTTATTAAGCTAATGGCTTTTTTATCATCGTTGTTTTTAATATATATCTCAACTAAATTTTCTCTTTCTCTAGGATTTGTGGAAGCAATTTTTTTCTGAACTTCTATGGCTTCATCAAAATTATTCTCACGAGTACAGACTTCTACTAAATGCTTCAGCATAAAATGATTGTTCGGCTCTTTTAACAAGGCTCTTTTAATATATTCTTTTGAAAGCAACACATTGTTAAGCAATAAGTAGTTTTTAGAAAATTCAAAAAAAACAGACACCTCGCCAGGAAAAATCTCATTGCAATTTTCTAAATTATAAATGGCTTTTTGATAGTTGCCAATTGCTTTTTGCGACAAAGACTCAAAAAAAAATTCCTTAAATTTTAATTCATTTTTTTCCGATAAAATTTTAGACTCCGAGACTGTATTTTGAGAAAAGACATTCGATAAAAAAATAAAAAAAAATGAAAAAAGAGATATATTATGAAACATATTTCTAGTTTTTTATGACCTTTTTTTTGCGTTAAATTTTTTTGTCATTTATTTTAATTCATTATAATCTCCGATGTTTATCGATGTAAAATTACCATCAAACTTTGAATGATTCCCAATCATAGAATTGTCTAAATTTGCGTTTGATATTTTTACGTTAGATTGAATCAAAGAGTTTACTATAGTAGAATTTTTTATAACACTATTAGCCCCTAACGAAACATAAGGACCAATTTTAGCGTTCTCGAGTTCAGCGTTTTCTCCTATAAAACAGGGTTGGATAATTTTTGAGTTTTTTGACTTTATACTCTTTGACACCAAGTCTTTGCCAGCAACATACTCGAAGCTCAAAATTTGTTTATTCGAATAGACAATAGAGTCCTTTACTCCGCAATCCATCCAGTGATTTACTTTCCCAGCAGTAAATTTTGCTCCTTTGTTGTTTAACGATTCTAAAACATTTGTAAGCTGATACTCTCCGTGTTCTTTCAAGTCGTTATCAATTAAATATTGAATTTCAGATTTAACTTTTTCGCCGTTTTTAAAATAATAGATGCCGATAATTGCTAAATCAGAAACAAAGTTTTTAGGTTTTTCAATAAAATTTGTTATGATACCATTTTTTAATTTTACTACGCCAAAGGCACTAGGGTTTTCTACTTTTTTTACCCAAACAGTTCCGTCCACGCTTGTGTCTAAAACAAAATCCGCTTTAAACAAAGTATCTGCAAAAGCTACAACACATGGTCCTTTTAACGATTTCGCTGCACAAAAAACTGCGTGTGCAGTACCTAAAGCTTTTTTTTGAACGTAAATAGTTCCTTTAACGCCTAATTTCTCGGTTATTTTAATCAACTTTTTTGAAGTATCGGCAGGAAAACCATTTTCTAAAGAACCTATTATAAAAGCTATTTCTTCTATTTTTTGACTTACAACTTTAGTAATGTTTTCGACTAATCGCTCGACTATAGTTTTGCCTGCTATTACCGTTAAAGGTTTAGGAGTAGTAAGCGTATGCGGTCTTAAACGAGAACCTATTCCAGCCATTGGGATGATTATCTTCATGCTCTTTTTTTTTATTAAAGTTTTAAAGGTCGCAAGATAATACTAATTAACAAAAAAATGTTATTTAGTTTTGAGTTTTTGGCTATGGCAAATTCAAGTAGTATAAGTAGCTTTCTTACAAAAGAATCGCTAAAACCCTTATTATACTTGAAGATAGAAAAAAACATTAAATTATTGCTGTAAAATAATTAATAATTCGTTTTCATCAACTGGTTTAAAAAATATTTCATTGCCACCTCTATCAAGCGGAATTTATATAATTTCAATAGAAACAGAAACTGGCAAATTGACGAGGAAAGTTAGTTTTTAGTGTTTAGTTATTAGAGTTTCTGGCTTCTATTGTTTTTAAGTTTCAAAGTTTGTAGCATAATGTTTCACAAAGTGTTTTCACAAACTAAAAATGTTTTGGGTAGCAAATATAATTTTTACAAATTGGGTTAGATAAAGTTTGTAAATTCAAATGATCGGAGATATTAACTAAATCTTTTAAGTCTCCGCTTTTATCTAAAATCCAAATTGGGTCATTCGGCTGGTATGCTTGATTAATTATCTTCCCTGAAATAACAAAATAACTTGCCTCATCTTTGTTGAGTTTTTGCTTTTCGGCTACTTTTTTCAATTTTTTTTCGAGCAATTCTTTGCTAATTTCTTCTTTATAAATTTCTATTTTAAATAAATTTCTGTTAATTATCATTTTAGAAAGTAGCGACAATACTTTGTCTGGGTGATTTACCCACTCTTTTATTGCTAACAAAATATCATAATCGTCTAATTTTGAGAACATTATTAAGGTTTCATTAGTGAAGTTTTTGTTGCTAATTTGCTTATATAAAAAATATTGTAAGGGCTTGCTAGCAAAGAGTGCTACTCCTTTTTCTGCTAATTCTTTTGCTCTTTTCAAAGCGTTAATTAACATTCGTTCGGAGACTAAATTTGTTTTATGTAAATAAACTTGCCAGTACATTAATCTTCTTGCAATTATAAATTTTTCGACCGAATAAATTCCTTTTTTTTCAATTACTAGCTCGTCATTTTTAACGTTCATCATAGTAATTAATCGGTCGGATGAGATGTTTCCTTCTGCAACTCCGGTGTAAAAACTATCTCTTTTTAGGTAGTCGAGTCGGTCAATGTCTAACTGGCTGGATATTAATTGGCACAAAAATTTGCGGTGATAGCTTCCGTCAAAAATTTTAATGGCTAATGTTAGTTTATTGTGAAACTTTGAGTTTAATTTTTTTATAAAAAGTAGAGAAATTTCTTCGTGCGAAATATTATTAACGATGCTGTGTTCGAGTGCGTGAGAGAAAGGACCGTGTCCGATGTCGTGTAATAAAATTGCGATGTACAAAGCGTTTTCTTCGTCATTGCTAATTAATATTTGTTTAAATCGCAGAACTTTAATTGCTTTTTGCATCAGGTGAATACATCCGATAGCGTGGTGAAATCGGGTATGATTGGCACCTGGATATACCAAATTAGAGAAGCCCATCTGCGAAATTCTTCTTAATCTTTGAAAATATGGATGCTCAATAATATCAAAAATCAAAGAATTTGGAATTTGCACAAATCCGAACACTGGGTCGTTGAGGATTTTTAGCTTATTAGGTTTTTTAATGTTCAATTTTTCCTTTAAGGTTTCTCAATAAATTTTTATCCGTAATCTAAAAAAAAATGCCATTCTTTTTTTAAAGTAATAAAGCGGTGAGACTAATCAATTTAAAATTAGTTCGATAGACCTTTTTTGCTTGGTTTTTAAGATATGTAGCGATTTTGAAAAATCAAGTAAAAACCTTAACGTTTCTTGTTTTGGTTGCATCTTAACATTTGAAGACACTTTAGAGTATTGTTTCATCTATAGGCTATTTTATTTTTGTTTTGCTAATAATGAAACGATTTTTCTTAAACTATATTATATCAATTAAATAAAATAACATTATGTTTTTCTATTAATTTACGTAAGTTTATAAGAGCATATCTCATTCTACCGAGAGCTGTATTAATGCTAACGTTTGTGTTTTCACTTATTTCATTAAAGCTCATATCTTTATAAATACGCATAATTAATACGTTTTTTTGCTCTTCTGGCAATTCGTTTACAAGCTCTCTAACGTCAGAAAATATTTGGTCTTGAATAGCTTGTTTTTCAGCATTCAAATTTTCATCTTGTAGTACTGAAAAAATATCAAACTCATCGGTGTTTTTAAAAAAGGGCATTCTGTTAGATTTTCTAAAAAAATCAATTACCAAATTATGAGAAATTCGCATTACCCAAGGTAAAAATTTCCCTTCTTCATTATATTTCCCTTTTTTTAAGGTTCTAATTACTTTTATAAAAGTTTCTTGAAAAATGTCCTCGGTGATGCTTCTATCTTGTACTTTGCTATAAATAAAGCTAAATAATCTTTGCTGATGTCTTTTAATAAGAATTTCTAAAGATGACTCTTTTCCATTCATATAAGAACTTACTAGGTCCACGTCTGTAACTCTGTGTTTTTTAACCATAACTACCTTTTTTTAAAAAGAACTGGCGTTCTTTGTTGTTAATATTAATTTTATAAGGTAATTTTGCTTATAGGCGTTTTGTTGTATGTTGTAGCTTTCGCTATTTATGGACTGCAAATGTATATACTACTATTTAATTTTCCAAATTTTTTTTTAAAAAAAATAAATTATTTTTAAATCCTTATAAAAACGTAATGCAAACAGATACATTAAGTGTAAGAGACAATATAATTATAAAAGGTGCAAAGCTTCATAATTTAAAAGACATAGATGTTGTTATTCCGAAAAATAAATTAGTAGTTATAACTGGGCTTTCTGGCTCGGGGAAGTCTTCATTAGCCTTTGATACTTTATACGCCGAAGGTCAAAGACGTTACGTGGAGAGCCTATCCTCGTACTCTCGACAATTTTTAGGTAAGCTAAACAAACCTAAAGTAGATTATATAAAAGGTATTTCTCCAGCAATTGCCATCGAACAAAAAGTAAACTCTACAAACCCTAGATCAACAGTCGGTACAACTACCGAAATTTATGATTATATAAAACTTTTATTCGCTCGTATTGGTAAAACTTATTCACCTATCTCTGGTAATGAAGTAAAAAAAAATACGGTTTCGAATGTTGTAAACTTTATAAAAAAATTTAATATTGACACAAAATTATTGCTGCTATCGCCAATTATAATTGATGAAAATAAAGATATAAAAACCGTGTTATATTTATTAGAGCAACAAGGGTATGCGCGGTTAAAGTGGAATAATGAAATTTTTAGAATTGCCGATTTTCCAGTAGAAAAGTACGATAATGAAAAGCTATTATTAGTAATAGACAGGATAGTTAAAAAAGACGACGAGGATTTTTATAATAGAATTGCAGATTCAGTTCAAACTGCTTTTTTTGAAGGCAAAGGAATTTGTTTTGTACAAAATTTAGACGATAATACAACAGAAGAGTTTAGTAATAAATTAGAATTAGACGGAATGTCTTTTCTCGAAAACAGCATACATCTGTTTAGCTTTAATAATCCTTTTGGTGCTTGCTCTAAATGCGAAGGCTACGGAAGTATAATCGGAATTGACGAAGATTTGGTAATCCCAAATACTAATTTATCTATTTACCACGATGCTATTTATCCGTTCAAATATAACTCATTTAAAACCTATAAGACAGAGTTAATTTCTTGTGCTTATAAATTTGATATTCCTATTCATAAGCCTTGGTTTGAGCTAACTAAAAGACAAAAAAATCTTGTTTGGAAAGGCAATAAGTTTTTTAAAGGAATTAATTATTTATTTAAAGAATTAGAAACAAAAAGTTACAAAATTCAAAACAGAATAATACTTTCAAGGTATCGCGGAAAAACAAAGTGTACTTCTTGTGGTGGTAAACGGCTACGTAAGGAAGCAGATTTTGTAAAAATAAACGAGAAGTCTATCTCCGATTTAGTAGCTCTTTCGTTAGACGAATTGTCCGATTTTTTTAAAAATATAAAATTAAATGAATACGAGAGAAAAATTGGGAAGCGCTTACTTATTGAAATTAATAGCCGATTAAAATTTCTGACCGAAGTTGGCTTGTCGTATTTAACTATAAATAGGGCTTCAAACACTTTATCTGGCGGCGAAAGTCAGCGTATAAATTTAGCAACTTCTTTAGGGAGTTCTCTCGTAGGGTCAATGTATATTTTAGATGAGCCGAGTATTGGACTTCACCCAAAAGATACGGAGCGACTAATAGGCGTTTTGAAGAATTTGCGTGATTTGGGCAATACGGTTATAGTTGTAGAGCATGACGAAGATATTATGAAGCAGGCAGACTATATTATAGACATTGGACCAGAAGCCGGAGCTTTCGGAGGAAATGTCGTTGCAAAAGGAAATTATAATCAAATTCTTAACTCTAATTCATTAACTGCAAAATATTTAAGCGGTAAATTGAAAATAAAAGTTCCTACAAAACACAGGTCATCTAAAAATAATATTAAAATATTAGGGGCTAGAAAACATAATTTAAAAAATATTGATATTACTATTCCTTTAAATTGCTTGTCGGTAGTTACTGGAGTTTCTGGCTCCGGTAAAAGCACCTTGATCAAAAGCGTACTTTATCCTGCCATTAAAAGTAAGCTATCTGTTTTCGAAGACGGAAAAAATCTAAATACAGTTATTAAAGGTAGTTTTTTTAGCCTAAACGGCGTTGAGTTTATAAACCAAAATCCTATTGGGCGTTCGACTCGTTCGAATCCTGCAACTTATGTAAATGCTTATGACGATATTAGATACTTATTTAGTCGTCAAAAACTATCAAAAATTAGGAACTTTACTCCTAAACACTTTTCGTTTAACATAGAAGGTGGACGGTGTAGAGTATGTAAAGGCGAGGGCAAGGTAGTAATCGGAATGCAGTTTATGGCAGACATCGACTTGAAATGCGAAGAGTGTGATGGAAAAAGGTTTAAAAAAGAAGTTTTAGAGGTTATTTTTAAAGGAAAAAACATTTATGATGTTTTAAACTTAACTGTCGATGAGGCTATTGACTTTTTTTCAGAAGACTCAATTACTCAAATTTCTCAAAAGCTTAAGCCCTTAAAAGGCGTAGGTTTAGGGTATGTAAAGTTAGGGCAATCATCTTCTACTCTCTCGGGAGGCGAAGCACAAAGAATAAAGTTAGCTTCTTTTTTAGCACAAGGAAATAGAGGTGGCAAATCGTTATTTATTTTTGATGAGCCTACAATAGGCTTACACTTTCACGATGTAAAAAAACTGTTAGATTCTTTTAACGCTTTGATTCATAAAGGACACTCAATTATTGTAATAGAACATAATATTGAGCTAATAAAATGTGCAGATTACATTATTGACTTAGGATTAGAGGGTGGTAAAAATGGCGGTAATCTTATATTTCAAGGTACTCCAAAGGAATTATCTAAAAACAAAATTTCGCATACTGCTAAATATCTTTCAGAAAAATTAGCCCTTTAATTTATTAAGCGAGGTCAAATTAACGTTGGGCAAGTCCAGCCCAATGTTGGGCAAGGTCAGCCCAATGTTGGGCAAGGTCAGCCCAATGTTGGGCAAGGTCAGCCCAATGTTGGGCAAGGTCAGATTAGCGTTGGGCAGGTCCATCCCAATGTTGGGCAAGGTCAGATTAACGTTGGGCGGAGCAAGATTATCGCTGTGTAAGACAAATAAAAAAGTAAATAATAATAAATATTATAAAAGATGAATAATTCTATTTTTTTTGATAAAAGGCTAATATTTGTATTAATCTTTTTATCGTATATATTATTTCCTACTAACAATTCTTCGTTAGATTCGTACGCTTATGCAGGTTATGTAAAATATAATCATTATTTATTTACACCTCATCATCTATTTAGTAATGCTATCATTTACGTTTTGTTACAGCCTTTTAAACACTTCGAAATTACTATTGATATACTTGCTTTTAGCAAAATTATCAACAGTCTTTTTCAACTTATAAACTTGTTGATTTTTTATAAAATTTTAACTTTTTTAAAGATTAAAGAGAAATCAAAATTATTATATGTTTTAGTCCTTGCTTTTAGCTTTAGTTTATGGAGATATGGTACAGAAAACGAAACTTATATTATTCCGATTAGCCTTTCATTGTTAGGAAGTTTCTATTTTCTTAAAAACATAAAAAACAGTAAAAATAGTTATATTATTTTAAGTAGTCTCTTCGGTGCTTTGGCTTGTTTGTTTCATCAAATACACTTCTTTTGGTGGTCGGGCATATTGTTTGGTTTTTACTTTTATAGAAAAAAAATTAAGACTGTTTTTTTGTATCTACTTCCTGCTTTGATAGTTCCTATAAGTTATATTTTGGTATTGATATTCTATGAAAAACAGGAGCTAACATTCTTTAGCTTACAACGTTTTATTTTTCATGATTTTTATCAAGGAAGTGTAACGACAGACTTTGGTTGGAAGGGATTTTTGCTTCAAGCTATAAATACTATTAGGACTTATTTTCAAATACACGGCAATATTTATCTTGGCTATATTCTAACATAAGACTTAAATAAGTTGTATATTTGCTAAAACTTTACAAAATGATACCTAAAAACTTTACAGAATACTTTAAAAGTCTTGATTCGACAAGTCGTCAAGCCATAGTTAATGAGCTTTTATTACTAATTTCAACAGATACAGATGATACATTTAGCCTTTTAGCAACATCAAGTGTTAAGCAATCTATCAACTGCCCTCATTGTAAGAGGGATAACATTCGTGCTAATGGCAAGAGCAAAGGAGTGCAACGTTATTATTGCAAAGATTGTAAAAAGTATTTCAGAAATACGACGGGTAAAGTCATTTTTGGGTTAAAAAAACCTGAATTATTACCCACCTATTTATATAATATGCTTATGGGTTATTCTATTAAGAAATGTGCAGAACAAACAAACATTAGCATTCAAACATCCTTTGATTGGCGACACAAGGTTCTAAGTTCTTTTAAACAAGCATATCCTAATGGTTTTGAAGGCATTACAGAGAGTGATGATATTTTCTTTTTAGAATCTAGCAAGGGAAATAGAGAGCTAGATAGAAAACCACGAAAACGTGGCAGTAAAGCTATTAAGCGGGGTATTAGTAATGAGCAAATAGCAGTTGTTGTTACCTGTGACAGAATCGACAACAAAGAACTCAAAGTAGCGACAAGAGGGCGTATAAGCAAGAAAGATTTAGAAACTGTATTTGCCAGAAAATTAGATAAAGTAGAAACCCTTTGTACAGATGCTCATCGCTTCTATACAGCATTTGCTAAAAGTAATAACATACATCACAAAAAGTTTAATGTATCAAAAGGACAGAGAGTAAAAAACAAAGTGTATCACGTACAAAATGTAAACAATACTGCTAAAAGATTAAGAGAATGGATGAAGCCCTTTAACGGCGTAGCAACAAAATATCTGCAAAATTACATGAACTGGTTTATGATACTTGAACGTATAAAGAATAGCAACCAACGATTAAAGGAATTTGCCTACTTTGCCTTTGCAGGACAAGAGACTTGGGAGATATGGAAAACAAACACTAATGCAGTCATAATTTAGAATATAGCCTTTATCTTTTAATAAAAAGTAATTGGGCGTATCTAATTCCATTAGCTGTATATATAATTATAGCATACAAACTTTTGCGATTTTTAATAACGAATAAAAATTTAATTGTAAAAAAACAAGCTCATTTAAAAACTTTTATTAAGGTTCATATATTCGTTTTTATAGCCAATTATTTATTTGCTTTTTACAATACTGGAAACGTCGAGTTTATGGTTATGCTCCCTTTTTTAGTTGTTCTGTATGTTACTATTAAATATGATGTGAATTATAAACTCTTACAGAAAATAGTAGCCTTGTTGTTTGTTTGGAATTTCTCTTATGGAATTTTTCCGAACTTTAAGTATAACTATTATAATGATATAAAGTTGGTTGACTATATGATTGAAAATAAAGAAAAAATATTTATAGTAAAAAACCACACAGCCGTTTCTCAATATTTTTATAAAACAGGAATAGACAATCCTAAAAATATAATTAGATTAGACAAGGTAAATAAAGAAAAATTATGTAAAATGATAGTTAGTAATGAGATATATACAGACGCTATAGATAAGCCTAAAGTATTTAATAAGGAGCAAATAATTTTAAAAGATTCGGACATGATGTTTAAAAATTTAAAAAGAGACAAGGTATTTTGTTACGAAGGGTTTTATGGAAAGACTACTGTTTATAAAGTTTTTGACGATAGTAAATTAAATATAAATTAGCTTATCCTAAATTCAAAAACGCTTACTGCTCCTATAAATATTATGCTTATTGCGATAATTTTAATCAAATTACTTTTAATAGTTTCAAAACCATTTGCAATAATTATACTTGCTGGAGTTAATAAAAGCAAGAAGTCCGACTCGTTTTTATCTGTTTTTATAATAATAAAGACCGCCGTAAGTAAAAAATTTATAATTAGTAAAATCCAATTTTTTTTAAAAGAATTATTTATAAATATTGCTTTTTGGGATTTTAAGAATATCGACAGTGTTATAAAAATTAAAATTCCTACAAAAAACTCATATATACCTTCGGCACTTTCTATATAAAAATTATCGGACAATTCTAAATGGATGAGTTTTAAGAAAACATCAGTAGAATCGAACCAAAACAAGTAAGTAAAATATAAAATTAAAGGAGCTAAAAATCCGAATATAGAAGTAAAAATAGTGTGAATGTTCATTTTTTGTTGTAGGTAATTTGATGCAAAAATTAGAAAGAATAGAACTATATAATAAGGCTCTAAAACAAAAAGAATACTTAACCAAAAGCCGCTGTCAAAGTTTTTTTCGATGATTTTTCTATGAGTCCGTAAGCTGTATATTTTTCTTAAAAAAAGAAAGTAAACAAATATTAGGATTAAGTTTTTAAAATATAAAAGTTCTTTTATAAAAGGTATTGAAATTAAAATATAAATTAAGAAAGCATAAGATTGGTCTAAGGTTAATTTGTTTTTTGTAACAATAAAATTATAGAAGAAAAAAATAAGCAGTAAAGCAATTAAAGTAGCAATGTTTTTAAATATATTTACAATTTGCAGCTCGTCGGAAATTACAGCTATTAAAAAAAAACAAAAGAATAGTGCTATATAAATTACAAAATTAATCGGCTTCGGTTTTTCAATAAAATTATTTATCATTATTTTCTTTCTTTGTAATTTTGTTTTGTAAATATAATTTAAGTTATGATAGCAAGTAATATTTTTAGGTGGATTGGTAGTTTTTTTACTGATTTTTTATTTATTCCTTACGATTGGCTCCGAAAAGGAGGTTTTAATTGGTGGTTTTCAAATATAATTAACTATATTTTTTTAATAATACTTTTTGCCTTATTATGGTACTGGATTAAAGAATCTTACTCTTATTTAAAAAACGGAACAGAAGACAGAAATTAATTTTTATGCCTTGGGAAGTAAAAATAAACTAAAACGTTTTAAAGAAAACAAAATTTTTAAAAACGTAATTGAACCGACAAGAGAAGAAGTGCTTTTAGGATTTCACTTAAAAGGAAACTGGAATTCATTTTTTTGCAATTTAAACCCTATAGTAGTTGAAATAGGCTGTGGCAAAGGCGAATATACTGTTTCTTTAGCAAGAAAAAACCCTTCTAAAAATTTTATAGGGATAGATATTAAAGGTGCACGTTTTTGGCGTGGTGCAAAAACTGCTATTGAAGAAAACATAGAAAATGTTGCTTTTTTAAGAACTCAAGTTGAGCTAATTGACAAAATATTTAATGAAAACGAAGTTTCCGAAATTTGGATTACTTTCCCTGATCCACAAATAAAATACAAGAGAACAAAACACCGATTGACTAATCCGAGTTTCTTGAGAAAATACCATCGCATTTTAAGAGAAGAAAGTATTATAAACCTAAAAACCGATAGCGAATTTATGTACGGATATACTTTAGGTCTTATGCAAGGGGAAGGGCATAAAATTCTACACGCTAATAATAATGTATATAAAAATAAGGTCTCGCCGGATGAAGTTACAGAAATTCAAACCTTTTATGAAAATAAATTTTTAAAAGAAAACAAGCCCATCGCTTATACTCAGTTTAAGCTAAATTATTAATTTTTGCAAGTCCACTTTATGAATGACACCGATAATTTTTTTGAAAAAGTTTATAAAATAGTCCGCTTAATACCCTACGGCAGAGTTACTAACTATGGCTCAATTGCCGAGTGTTTAGGTCTAAAAAGCTCTGCAAGAATGGTAGGTTGGGCAATGAACAAAGCTCACGATTTAGAAGACATTCCGGCTCATAGAGTCGTAAACAGAAATGGAGTTTTAACAGGTAAACATAATTTTCAAGGAACTAACTTGATGCAACAATTATTAGAAAACGAAGGAATTGTTATTATAAACAATCAAATTCAAAATTTTGAAAAAGTTTTTTGGAATCCGATGAAGAATTTACATTAATGTAGTTGGTAAATTGAGGTACTGTTTAAAAATAGAGTGCCTTAATATTTAACACAGGCAACTTGTTTTTTTAAACTAACAAAAAGCATTTTATACGCTGGTTTGACTTTTCCTTTAACAATCTTATTTAGCTTTTTGTTTATCAGCCTTTTTTTTAGCGAAGATATCCTGTCTATAAACAAAACACCTTGTATGTGATCGTATTCATGTTGAAAAGTCCTTGCACACATACCGTCCAAAGTCTCTTTTATAGTATTAAATTTTTCATCTTGATATTCTACGTGTATTTTATTGAGTCTGACTACCTCTTCGTGAATGTTCGGAATGCTCAAACATCCTTCGTTATAAGTCCATTCAACGCCTTCTTGTTTAATAATCTTCGGATTTATAAATACCTTTTTAAAGCTACTTAGCTTTTCTCTTTCTTCATCAGTAAAATTTTCATCCGAAGCAAAATCGGATGTGTCTATTACAAACAAGCGAATAGGAAGACCAATTTGAGGAGCTGCTAATCCGATGCCAGAGGCATTGCGCATGGTTTCTTTCATATTGCTAATCAACGTTTCTAAATTCGGATAATCTTTATTTATCTCCTTACTTATTTCACGCAAAATCGGAACTCCATAAGCTACTATTGGAAGAATCATTTTTATTATTTTAGATTATTATAAAACTAAACTTGTTTGTTTAAGTAATTTTATCTATTATACAAGTACGATTGTAAAATTATTATAGCACTAATCTCATCAATTAAGGCTTTGTTGCTTCTTCGTTTTTTTTTTAAACCGCTGATTAATATTGTTTGAGAAGCCATTTTAGATGTAAATCGCTCGTCAATTCTTTTGTACGGAATTTGTGGTATTTCTACTTCTAAATTTTTTATAAAGACAGATATTAACGCTTCACTTTCGCTGTCGCTGTTGTCCATTTGCTTCGGCTTACCTATCAAAAAAAGTTCTACTTCTTCTTTTTTAATATAGCTTTTGATAAATGTAATTACATTTTCAGTCGGAATAGTAGTTAAGCCAAAAGCTATAGTTTGTAGCTCATCAGAAACGGCTATTCCGGTTCTCTTTTCTCCAAAATCAAATGCAAGAACTCTGCTCAAATTTTTTTTTACAAAAATAATTTTATTTCTTATAATTTTCTAAAATAAAATATGACTTATGAAATTGTTTGGTTTTATATAAATATTTTAAATTTAATTTATAGATTCGTACTTAATTATGAATAAGTATTTAGACATCATAAAAAACTCATATTCAGACTATTGGAGCTATATTAAAAAATCAATTCTAATGGAACTAAACTGGGATAACTATTTTTATGGCTTAATAATAGTGTCTCTAACGGTTTGGATATTAGAAATGTTGTTTCCTTGGCGAAAGAAACAGTCTTTTTTCCGAAAAGACTTTTGGTTAGACACATTTTATATGTTTTTTAATTTTTTTATTTTAAACCTAATTATTTTAATCGCCTTGTCGAACACTGCCGTTCAGTTGCTTAATGATTTTTTAGGGTTGTTTAACCTTTCTGTTGCAAGCCTTAAATTATTTGACTTTAAAGAATTTCCTTTTTGGCTGCGAATTAGCATATTTTTTGTTGCATTAGATTTTGTGCAATGGGCTACACATTATATGTTACATAAGTATAAGTTTTTGTGGCATTTTCACAAGGTTCATCATTCGGTAAAAGAAATGGGGTTTGCAGCACATCTTCGCTATCACTGGATGGAACCAGTAGTATATAATTCTGTAAAATATATCTCTTTATCTGTACTTTGCGGATTCTCATTGCAAGACATAGCTTTATTACATTTTTTTAATATTACAATCGGACATCTAAATCACGCTAATATTGGTTGGGACTACGGAATTTTAAAATACATCTTAAACAATCCTAAAATGCATATATGGCATCACGCAAAGAATTTACCAGAACAGCACAAGATAGGTGCTAATTTCGGAATAACCCTTAGTATTTGGGACTATATTTTTAGAACTATTCACATTCCACATTCTGGAAGAGACATCGAATTAGGCTTTGACGGAGATGAAAATTTTCCAAAAAATTTTATCGCACAAGAGCTACATCCTTTTATAAAAAAATAATAAAAACACAATATAACTTCTATTAAAATTAACCATTATTTTCGCAGTTTGCAAATTTTAACATTTATGAATATTAAAAATATTATTGAAGCCAAAGTAAAAGAAGGTTTTTTAAAATTATACGACATAGAAATTTCTGACGTAGAACTCCAGCCAACTAGAAAAGAATTTGAAGGAGATATTACAGTCGTTTTGTTTCCTTTATTGAAATATAAAAAAAGCAATCCTATACAATTAGGTGAAAGCCTCGGCAAATATTTAACACAAAACACACCGAACCTAACTAAATATAACGTCTTAAAAGGTTTTTTAAATTTGACTATCGCCGATTTTTATTATATAAACCTTTTTAATAAAATTTATCTCGATAATAACTACGGATTTATTTCTCCAAAAGCTAACTCTCCTGCAATAGTTGTAGAATACTCTTCTCCGAACACCAACAAACCCTTGCATTTAGGACACATACGAAATAATTTGTTAGGACATTCGGTCGTCGAAATACTAAAAGCTACTGGTAATAAAGTTTTTAAAACTCAAATTATCAATGACAAAGGCATACATATTTGCAAATCGATGTTGGCTTGGTTAAAGTTCGGAAACGGAGCAACGCCAAAATCTGTCGGTATGAAAGGAGACAAATTTGTTGGGAATTATTATATAAAATTTAATGAAGAATACAACAAACAAGTTAGCCTGTTAGTATCATCTGGCATTATAGAAAAAGAAGCAAAAAAACAAGCCCCAATTTTGTTAGAAGCCCAACAAATGCTACTGAAATGGGAAAAAAAAGATGAAGAAACTATGTCGCTATGGAAAACAATGAACAACTGGGTTTATGAAGGTTTCGACTTGACATATAAGGATTTAGGAATAGACTTTGACAATTATTATTACGAAAGCAATACTTATTTATTAGGAAAAGAAATAGTTTCTGAAGGATTAAAAAAAGGTGTTTTTTACAAAAAAGAAGACGGCTCGGTTTGGTGCGACTTATCAGACGAGGGTTTAGGCGAAAAAATTATCTTGCGCTCAGATGGCACATCAGTATATATAACTCAAGACTTCGGAACCGCCGTCCAGAGAGCTAAAGATTATAAAAATATTGGCGGAATGGTTTATACCGTTGGCAATGAGCAAGACTATCATTTTCAGGTTTTGTTTTCAATTTTAAAAAAATTAGGATACGACTGGGCAAAAAAATTATATCATTTGAGCTACGGTATGGTGGACTTACCAGCTGGAAAAATGAAATCTCGCGAAGGAATCGTTATAGACGCAGACGACTTAATAAAAGAAATGTACGAAACGGCAAAGGAAATTTCAAAAGAACTCGGCAAGTTAGATGATTACAGCGAAAACGATAAAAACGAATTATATAAAACTATCGGTTTAGGCTCTTTGAAATATTTTATTTTAAAAATTGACCCAAAAAAAAGAATCTTATTCGACCCAAAAAAATCAATCGACTTTAAAGGTAACACAGGAAGTTTTATACAATATGCTTATGCAAGAATAAAATCTATTATAAGAAAAGTAGAGTTTGATTATACAATTCCAGTTTCGGCAGACTTGAATAAAAAGGAAAAAGAATTGATAAAACAATTAGAGACATATCCAGAAATAATACAACATTCGGCAGTAAATTATTCGCCTTCGATTATTGCTAATTTTACGCATGACTTAGTAAAAAACTTCAATTCTTATTACCAAAGCGTTCCTATTCTGAAAGAAAATGATAGAAACAAAAAAATATTTAGAGTTAGATTGGTAAATAAAATAGCAGAAACTATAAAGTCTGCCTTGTTATTGTTAGGTATAAAAGTTTTAGAGAGAATGTAAAACCTCTGAACATAATGTCAAGATTTACCTGTTTTGTAAATTCATCTAATGTTTTTGTTGCCTTGAGGTAAAAAAGCCTTTTAACTCTGAAAGCATTGCTGTATATTTGTTAAACTGGATATACCGAATTAGTAAGGTTTGTATATACGGAATTCGGTATATTTGGATATTAGTTGCAAGTAGAACCAAAATTTAAGTTAAGAACAAATAGTATGGAAAATAAGTCAAAGTGTTCAGAATCTCAAATGCTCATTCGAAAGAGTCCTGAGAAAGTTTTTAATGCATTTATAGATCCAGAGATAACTACAAATTTTTGGTTTACTAAAGGAAGTGGAAAATTAAAACTAAATGAAGAAATCATTTGGACTTGGGAAATGTATAATTTTTCAGCAAAAGTAATTGCAACAGAAATCATTCCTTTTAAACGAATTGAATTTGATTGGTATACCTATGAGAAGCCAACGAAAGTAACTATAGATTTTAAAAAATTAAATTCAACATCAACTTTTGTATCAATTGTGCATTCTGAATTTGACAAATTGGGAGATGAACTTGTAGAATTAATCAAAGACTCAACAGGAGGTTTTACCCTTTTACTTGCAGGACTTAAATGTTATCTAGAACACGGAATTAATCTAAACTTAACTGCCGATAAATTCCCAAAAGAATTGACCAATCATGAACAAGTATTAAAAGACAGAACCAGTAGCTAACAATGATGCCTGTTGTATAATCCCCTAAATTTATTGACAAACATTTAAAGCCTTTAAATGGCTAATAATAAGCTAATTACAGCTGTACGACTTTTTATAATAGTATTAATAATTAGTCAAGCCTTAAAAAATCAGTTTAAAATAAAAAGCACAAAATTTGGTTTGCATAAAAATTTGAAATCGCCTTTGAAAAAAGAGTAAAAAAGAATGTTTCCACTTGTTAATCATTCTTTTGAAGTTAAACCCTGCTGCTGCAAGCATAATATTGATGTTATCACCCACTACTTCCTTGTAAAAGTTGCGATTAAGTCTATGATTTGCCTTGATGTGTCCTATTACTGGTTCTATGCCTGCTCGTTTTTTGTGAGCTTGGCTTAATTTCTTTCGAAGGTAATAACTCATAGATTTTTTTGGTGGTGATGGAACAAGAATTTCTGTATCTTTTATTCTTTTTTTGCCTCTATATCCTCTGTCTACTTTTGCTCTTTTTGGTAATAATCCTGTTAATTTTTTTACTTGATCTAAAACTGGTTCTAAAGTGTGTCCGTCATATTGGTTGCGAAATCCCATTGCTCCAACAACTACTCCGGTGTCTGTTTTTACGAATGATGCCTTGTTGCCAAACTCATACTTCTTGTGTTCTTTTCCTTTAGAGATGCAACAAACTTCAGGCTCGTGAAGTGAATAAATTTTGTTTTTAGAATTTCTCTTTTGTGATAATACCTGTTTAAATAAATCTAAATCTGATTGATACTTTGAGTTGGGAGGTAGGTTTCGCTCAAGCTCTCTAATAAGCCTTCCACAAATGGTCTTTATTTTTCTGTCTGCTTTTTTTGCTTTTGCCCTGTTCTTTGGATGATTCCTAAAACGTTGGTCTCTAGATAATTTCTTTAATGTTCGAGTATAAGTTTGCCTAACAGGTAGTTACTCTTTAGTAGCAATGGATTTACATTTTTTAATAATCTTTTTATGCAACTTTGCATCGGTAGGAAAGCTAATGTTTTTCTCTTGAACAGTAGTGTCTATATTGACGTTTTCGTCTTTGCTATCCTCTGCGTTTATTCGTATGCTTTCTTTTAAAATAAGTTCTATGCCAACTTCCTTAATACGATTACGAAAGTGAACCAATTCACTAGCTTCGCAAGGAACTCCACAAACAAAATTAGTTTCTCCACAAAAATATTGGTAGTAGTTATTTTCAGACCATTGCTCTACAACGCTCTCATCGGAGACATTACGGATATGTTTGAGCATAAGAAGACCTACCATTAGACGTATAGATTTAGCAGGTCTGCCTTTGTCTTTACTATACAAGGGCAAAAAAGCGTCTTCAAATTGTTTCCAATTTATTTTATTTGCCAATATGTAAAGAGGGTGTTTTTGGTTTAAAGTGTCTTTAAAACTAAAAAATAAATTGCCTTGATTTGTATTCTTGTTTTTTGGAATCATAATTTTAAAAAAATTGCAAGATTAATACATCAAAGATACAAAAACTTGTAGATATTTACAAATGTTTTTTAATCTATTTTATTGATATTTAAAGTGTTAAATGGTTTTTAAGGGGTGACTAATTAAATAATTAAGGCTAAAATTATTCATTTTACCTTTAGCATGAATCATCCTAACCTTAACATAAACCAGCTAAATTCAATTAGCAAATACGACTTTTACAAGAATAGATTTAATCCTTTTTTTAATTTCTTGCTTTGCAATGGTCTTAGCTATTTTTTTAGCACTATTTTTTATTGTTGTGATATAAATATTTGGTAGAATGATAGTATGCCGTTACCAAGCTGTCCATTTTTTTAGAATAATTAAGGTATTTGTTTTTAATATTTTTTAAAGGAAAAGCACTCAAGTCGTATAGGTAAGTTTTTTTGGTGGTTTCAGTTTTATAAAAATATAAATTGTTTTTAATTATACCAATAGTTGGTTCGCCGTTCATAGTTGTAGATAGAAGAGAAAATTGTTTTTTATAGTTTAAGCTGTCTAATATATTTCGTCCTAAAGTGTAATTCGTATGATTAATTTTTAGCAAGTTCGCTAATGTCGGAAATATATCTATTATTTTACAGTTTATACTAATTTCTTTTGGTTCTATAAGTTTTGGTGCGTGAATAATCAGCGGAGTATGATGGACTTGAATGTTCAAATCAAATTCATTTTTAAACTCTTCGGTCTTGTTCATCGATACATTATGATCTCCAAAAAACACAAAAACGGTATTATCGTAATAGTCAGATTTTTTAGCTCTCTCTAAAAATTTTGCGATATTAAAATCGAGATATCGCAAGCCGTTTAATGACTCTAACGACTTAAACCCTGATTTTTTTAGCTTTTCTTTCGAAAACTCACTCTTCAAATACGGACGATAACTTTCTTTTTTATCAGGAACGGAAAATGGCATATGGTTGGAAGCAGTTTGTATATAAGCTATAAATTGTTTGTTATTAAGATGTAGTTTTTTCAATACTTTGTCAGCCTCTTTAAACAAGTCATAGTCGTCAATACCCCAAACATCAACTCTATTTTCAACTTGGTAGCTTCCTTCTTCATATATCTGTAAGTCCTTTATATTAGACTGAAAAACTCCTCTTATATTAGCCCAATTTGCACTTCCGCCAATAAAATATAATTTTTCATAATTATCAAACTGATCGAATATAATACGCTGGTCGGTAATCAAAGGATTCCTCGACGCTGTCTTTATGTACTCAACGTCCGGTAAGCCCGTAATACTTGAAAAAATACTCGATGATGTTCCTGGTCTTGTAACGTAAAAATTTGAAAAATTTAAACTAGTTTTAATTATTGAATCTAAATTAGGAGTACTATTAGAAGGGTTTTTATAATGACCCAAGCCCATAACCCCAACAGACTCCAACATTACTAAAACAATATTTGGCTTTTTCGATGCTTTAATGCTATCAAAAGTAAAAGTTCTTTCATAAGAAATTTTGTCTTTATTTAGGTCTAAATCTTCAGCAATTATATTATAATACTTTTTAAACTCGTCCATATCAATTTTTTCACTTCTAAAAGCAAAGCTGTCATAGAAATATAAAACAGGGTTTAGAGCAAACTGATTAACTGCCATGTTCTTCGAAAAAAACGCTTGACTCCAGCGTAAATAATAGTGCGTAAGGCTACTATAGATAAAAAAAGCACAGGTTAAAATTGTAAATACAACATAAATTGCTTTTATTTTTTTTGAAATAACTACTTGCTTTTTAGAGAAATAAGAATGAATCCAACTTGACGCTCTGTAAACAACAACTCCCAGAATAATAATTACTAAAATTGCTTTATATACTGGATAGCTTTCTACCAAAACCTGTAAAGAGATTTTTATATCAGTTGCAAAACGCATAGCTGTTGAGTTTATTCTATCGTTTGTATAGCTATAAAATCCGAAATCGAATAAGTAAAAAATAGTTAAGAATAGATAGACAGTTAAAATATATATTTTAGATATTTTTCCGTAAACGCTTTTTATAAATAGCCTTTTGTTTATAATTAAAATAAATACAATTAAAGGAAAAAGCATCATCGTTGCTAACTTTAAATCGAAGCGAGACCCTAAAAAAAAGGCTTTGTTTATTTCAAAAGAAGTTGCATTTTCCTTTTGAAAACAAAAAAAGAAAAAGACAAGTCTAAAAACAAATAAGTAAAAAAACAGTGAAAATATATTAGCAAAAATATATTTGATGTAACTCGGAATGATTAGTTTCAAAGCATTAATTTAGAGTTAAAAAAAACGCAAATATAAAGTTCTATTAATATTTATCAAAGACTTATTAAAGTATGGCTTAATTATACAAGGAATAATCTGTGTATTTTTGTAATATGAATTTAGACGATACTATTATTTCTCTATCTACACCTTATGGCGTTGGGGCTATTTCTGTAATTAGGCTTTCTGGCGAAAAATCAATTTATTTAGCAGACAAATTTTTTACTTCAATTAGAGGCGGTAAAAGTCTTAAAAAGCAAAAATCACATACAATTCATTTTGGTCAAATAGTAAGTAAAGCTGTTGTATTAGATGAAGTTTTGGTATCAATATTTAAAAAACCGCACTCTTATACTGGAGAAAATATAGTGGAAATATCTTGTCATGGGTCTATTTTTATACAACAAGAAATTATAAAATTGTTTTTAGAAAATGGCTGTAGATTAGCGGAAAAAGGCGAGTTTACTATGCGGGCTTTTTTAAACGGAAAAATGGATTTATCACAAGCAGAAGCTGTTGCAGACCTCATTTCCTCAAATTCCGAAGCAAGTCACCATATAGCGATGCAACAATTAAGAGGAGGAATTAATAACGAACTCAAAGAACTACGAGCTGAATTATTAGATTTTGCTGCTTTAATAGAATTGGAATTAGATTTTTCTGGAGAAGATGTAGAATTTGCAAACAAATCTAAATTTAAAGAGTTAGTTTTAAAAATAATCTCATTATTAAAACGCCTAATCGATTCTTTTTCTTATGGCAATGCTATAAAAAACGGTATTTCCGTAGCAATCATCGGAAAGCCAAACGTTGGAAAATCTACTCTTTTGAACACTCTTTTGAACGAAGAAAAAGCCATAGTTTCAGAGATAGCAGGTACAACTAGAGATGCTATTGAAGACCAGATAATAATAGAGGGAATTGCTTTTAGATTTATAGACACTGCCGGAATTAGAGAAACAAAAAATATTGTAGAAAGTATAGGAATAAAAAAAACTTATGAAAAAGCAAATAGCTCTAGTGTAATAATATACTTAATTGATGCTAATGATTTTAGCAACTCAAAAGAAGAATTTTTGTTAGAAATAAAAGGAATAGAAAAACGCTTTCCGAACAAACTTTTATTGATAGTAGCTAATAAAATAGACTTGCTTTCAAGTAGTGTATTAAAGATTTTAAGCAACAAAAATCTAATTTTACTTTCAGCAAAAGACCAAAGCAGTGTTAAAAGACTAAAACAGAAGCTAATATCTCTAATCAATACTAAAGCATTAAGCAATAATGAAACTATTATAACCAATTCGCGTCATTTTGAATCTCTAAACAAAGCTCTATCGGCAATTATCTCGGTTCAAAAAAGTATAGAATTAGGCGTTACTTCAGACCTGTACTCTATAGACGTAAAAGAATGTTTGCAGCATTTAGGAAATATAACTGGTGCTTATGAAGTAGATAAAGATATTCTTGGACATATTTTTTCTAACTTTTGTGTTGGGAAGTAATGTTAGTTTTATTGATGTTTTACTTGTTTTGCCTCTGTATTGTCCTTGAAATAAAAATAAGGGATAATTAAATTAATGGTTTATTAAAAACTAAAAAGCGAAATATCAGGGTATTTGTATTTCTTATCCTTTGGGCAGAAATTAAAAATTAAATGTTCTTATTTTGAATATTGGTTTAATTATTTTTGGTCATCTAAAATATAATTTTTTTAAAAATGAACAATCAAATTAAATCAGCCATTATACTAATTGATAATTTACTGAATGACCCTAAAAAATTCGGCAGACAATCGCTATCCGACAGGCTTGAAGAAAAGGACTTACCTCATACGCCCTCTGCAATAACGAGGTTGCTTAAATTCATTTATTATGAAATAGGTATTTCAATAAAAGTAGATAGGTCAAAATTTATTTATAAAATAGACGAAGAAGAGACAGAGCCAAATTTTGTAGAGCAATATCATCAATACAAAAACCCATATTTTAGAAGTTTACTACATAAGAGCAGTATAGAAAATAAAATTATCGGTCAATATCTGTCTTTCGGTTTTGCTACTAACAATAAAAATATTGAGTTTATAAACCCATTGCTTAACGCTATTCTTGAAAACAGAAAAGTAAAAGTTGAAAATTGCATTGTTGCTGATTTTGATAAGTCCACAGAAGAACTAAAGGTTCATTCCTCCACAATGGACAAGCCGATAACAGAAAAACAAAAAGAAAGGCTAAGAAATGGATTAAAAGAATGGGGAGATAATCAAAGCGGGTTAAAATATTACCTATTTGATGAAGATAATTTTTTTGAAACTGATTTTTGTAAACGTTCAAAAGGAGGCGTGCAAGGAGTTAGGTATAAAGATTTGAGAGGTTATTTAGAAAATGAGCAACTAAAGGACAAGACTACTAAAGAAATTTCAAACCTTTTGAGAGGTAAAGATTGGTATTAAAATCAGCATTTTATCTAACTCCATAATAGACAGCCATCAAACAACTTTAATGTCATCGAGTTACAAGTACTTTAAAACTTCGCATCTCTACCAAATAAAACAACAATAATATCTCAACAAATGCAAAAATTACTTTTTATACTTTTTTTTCTTGGGTCAAACCTTTTAAGTACTGCACAAGAATACTTACCAAAATCAAATGGAGAGGTTATTAAACATTCTTATTATACACTGTCCTATTTAGAAGATTTTGAACAAGCAGAATGGGTTTATTATGTATTAACTCCTAAAATGCTAAGAGGGAATGTTCGACGTACTAATAATTTTAGAGCAGACCCTAAAATTTCAACTGGTTCAGCACAATTATCAGATTATAGAAATTCTGGTTATGACAGAGGGCATCTCGTTCCCGCAGGAGATATGAAGCTAAATAACCTTGCTATGAGTGAGAGCTTTTATATGTCTAATATGTCTCCTCAATCTGTTTCTTTTAATAGGGGAATATGGAAAAAGTTAGAATATATTATAAGAGGTTGGGCAAGTGAGGGCGAAATACATATTGCAACTGGCGGAATACTTATAAGTGGGCTGCAAGAAATTGGTTATAACCGCGTTGATGTACCAAAATATTTTTATAAAGTAGTTTACGCTCCTAATTATAATAAAATGATAGCCTTTATATTGCCAAATAAGAAAGGGCAAAAAGCGTTAAAAAATTATGTCGTTAGCGTTGATAAAGTTGAGGAATTAACAAATATAGATTTTTTTCCTCAACTTTTAGATGAGGTTGAAGAAAGGCTTGAAAACAGAGTAAATCTTTCTGATTGGACATTTTCAGCAAGTAAATCGTATAGAAATTCAGCAAGAAAAAATGTTACTTTATCTATACGATGTAGAGGTATTTCAAAATCAAAAAGGACAAGGTGTAAGAACAAAACTAAAAACAAAAACGCTTATTGCTATGCACATCAAAGCCAGTATCCTCGCTATATTAAATCCAAATAAGGTACATATTGGCAAATGTAATACAGCTATTAATTTTTGCTATTCTTTATTTTTAGAGTCGATAATAATTGTAACAGGACCATCGTTTAGCAAATCTACTTTCATGTCTGCTCCAAACTCGCCTTTTTGTACTACTTTCCCAATTTCTAAAGATAAGGTTTTTATAAATTCTTCATACAAAGGCACTGCAACATTAGGTTTTGCAGACTTTAGGTAGCTAGGTCTATTTCCTTTTTTGGTTGAGGCGTGTAAGGTAAATTGGCTAACGACAATTGCGTCTCCTCCTGTATCTATTAATGATTTGTTCATCTTATTATTATTATCAGAAAAAATCCTAATATTTGATATTTTTCTAACTAACCAGTCAATGTCTTCTTTAGAGTCGTTATTAACAATGGACAAAAATATCACCATCCCTTCTTTTATCTCGGCTACTATTTTTTTGTCTATAATAACACTTGCTTTTAGTACCCTTTGAATAACAATCTTCACTTTGCTTCTGTTTTTTTGCGAATTAATTGACGGTTCTATAGCTCACAGGATTCTCTTCGCTTTCTATTATTTGTAAGTAGCTTTTATAACGAGACATATAAATTTTTTTTATTTCTAAAGCCTTTTTTACTGCACATTCTGGCTCTTTTAAGTGCAAACAATTATTAAATTTGCAACTAATTTCTATCTCCGAGAACTCTTTAAAACAATTGCTTAAACTATATTTATCAATATTTACAATACCAAAACCCTTAATTCCAGGAGTATCTATAATTCTTGCATCGAAACTTAAATCGTGCATTTCCGAAAGCGTTGTAGTATGCTGACCTTGCTTGTGATATATAGAAATTTCTTTTGTTTTTAAATTTAAAGACGGCTCAATAGCATTTATCAAAGAAGTTTTTCCAACGCCTGAATGCCCAACAAAAATGGATGTTTTGCCTGTCATTAATTCTTTTATAACGCTTGTATTTTTATTTTTTATTGCAGATACTTCAACACACTTATAGCCAATAGACTCATAAATGTTTTTAAGGCTTAAAACCTCGGTTGTCTCTTCAATGCTATAAGTGTCCGTTTTATTAAAAACCAGTACAGTTTCTAACATATAAGCTCTTGTGCTAACCAAGATACGATCTATAAAAATTGTAGATATTTTCGGATTTTTAATAGTAATTATAAGAAATACTAATTCTACATTAGAAGCAATTATGTGGGTTTGTTTAGATAAATTTACCGACTTACGGACAATCTCATTTTCCCTTTTTTTAATCTTACTAATAACACCTATTTCTTCATCGCCTTTCTTTTCTAATTCAAAAACTACCCTATCTCCTACTGCAATTGGGTTAGTACTTTTAATACCTTTAGTTCTAAATTTTCCTTTAATAATACATCGGTGAAGAATATTATCTTTTGATTTTACCCAGTAATAACTTCCCGTATATTTATATACAATTCCCAGCATAAAACAAAAACTCAGAGCTAAATTCAGTTAGTAAGATTAATTTTCTATTCCTTCAAATAAAATAAAAACGCCAAATACTCATTTATTATCTTCGATAATTTTTTTTATTTTTACTTCGAGTTCCTCCATTAATTCGGGGTTGTCTTTTATTGTCCCTTTGGCACTGTCTCTACCTTGACCGATTTTTGTTCCGTTGTAGCTGTACCACGAACCGCTTTTATTAATGATGTCTAATTCAACACCGAAGTCTAAAATTTCTCCGACTTTAGAAATTCCTTCTCCGTACATTATATCAAATTCTGTCATTTGAAAAGGAGGTGCAACTTTATTTTTTACGACTTTTACTTTTGTTCTGTTTCCAATTACTTTATCGCCGTCTTTTATTTGAGCTTTTCTTCTGATGTCTAAACGAACGGAAGAATAAAATTTAAGAGCATTACCGCCAGTTGTAGTTTCGGGGTTGCCAAACATTACGCCAATTTTTTCTCGTAGCTGATTAATAAAAATTACCGTACAGTTAGTTTTGCTAATAGTACTAGTTAGTTTTCTTAAAGCTTGAGACATTAAACGGGCGTGTAAACCCATTTTGGAGTCTCCCATTTCTCCTTCTATTTCAGCTTTCGGAGTTAAAGCTGCAACCGAGTCAATAACAACTATATCTATTGCACTTGAGCGAATTAGGTTGTCCGTTATTTCTAACGCTTGTTCTCCATGGTCAGGTTGAGAAATAATTAAATTATTTATATCAACTCCTAAACTTTCAGCATATAATCGGTCGAAAGCATGCTCTGCATCTATAAAAACTGCAATACCGCCAACTTTTTGTGCTTCTGCTATTGCGTGTAATGTTAGTGTAGTTTTCCCAGAAGACTCGGGACCGTATATTTCTATAATTCTGCCTCTGGGATAGCCTTTAACTCCTAATGCCAAGTCTAATCCTAAAGAGCCAGACGATATTGCATCTACATCTTCTTCTACAACATCTCCTAATTTCATTACCGAACCTTTTCCGTAAGTTTTTGCTAATTTTCCTAATGCAAGGTCAAGGGATTTTAGCTTTGCCGTTTTTTCTTTATCTTCTGCCATAAATATTTATTTTAAATGTTTCTATGTGTAAATGTTTTATTCCATGCGGATAAATCTTTTTCTAAATCGGCCAGAAAAGACGATGAAAATTCCAATCTTGTTTGATTTTCTTTTAAATATAAAATTGCGGTATTTACTTGGTGATTGAATTCATTTAAACTTAAGTTCATAATTATTTGTTTTAAAAATTTATAATTCGGCTAATATATAACTTTTATTAAAACCTAATTATTTTTTTATTAACCTTTCTCTCTTTTCTTGATGAATTTTTAATAAAAGTTTAGGGTTTTATGCGTAACCATTCGAATTTATGCAAAAAATACGTTGGACGCACTTATAAGTTTAAAGGTTTGTTAAAATTAAATTTATCTTTAATTTATTAGTGTTTTAAAATATCAAGTGCTGTTTTTTAGTTTTCGGTATTTTGAGGCTAAATTATTTATAAAATTCTTTTGACAATTATAAATCAAAAAGCCGTTTACTGATTAGTTGAAGTTAGCTAATATTTTTTTGTTAAATTTGCTTTATATAATTTATAAAAATGCGAGATATAAAAATTACTATTCAAGAGACAACAAACAGCAGCATTATAAAATTTAATGCCAATAAAATATTAATTAACGGAGGCAGTAATGAGTACAATAACATTGATGAGGCTAAAGATTCGCCTTTGGCACAGAAGTTATTTTACCTGCCGTTTGTAAAAAAAGTGTTCGTTACGGCAAATTTTATAGCGATTCAGAGTTTTGATCTAATAGAATGGAAAGACGTTCAAGAAGAGGTAAAAGAGCAAATTGAAGCATATTTGAAGAGTGGTAAAAAAGTTATAGCCGATGGTGTGAGTCGTAAAAAAGAAGCCGTAGAAGTATATGCAGAGGCAACTCCAAATCCGTCTGTGATGAAATTTGCTACTAACAAATCTTTAACTCAAAAAAATATTGAATATAAAAATTTAGATGAGGCTAAAAATTCAAGTCCATTTGCAGTGGATATTTTTAATTTTCCGTTTGTAAAAGAAGTTTTTATTTCGAATAATTATATATCTATCACAAAAAATGACGATGTAGAATGGGAGGGTGTTTTTACAGAAATTAGAAATTTTATTAGAGAGTACTTGCTTTCTGAAAAGCCTGTTTTTAATGAAAATTTAGATGAAAACAATAAAACAATTAGCAGTAAACATTCGTCTTACGAGGTTAAGTTAGATGATGTTTCAAAAAAAATTATAGATATTTTAGATGAGTATATAAAGCCAGCAGTAGCACGGGATGGAGGCAATATTACTTTTAGTTCATACGACAAAGAGAGCAAAGTCGTAAGTGTGTTTTTGCAAGGAGCATGTAGCGGTTGTCCTTCGTCTATTTATACATTAAAAAGCGGAATTGAAAACATATTAAAACAAATGTTGCCGAATCAAATAAATGAAGTAGTAGCCATAAACGGATAGAGTTATTCTATGACAAAAACCATTAAGCCTTATAAGGGTTCAAAGCTGGGGAAAAAAGCACAAGTTGAAAAAATGTTTGACACAATTTCAAAAAATTACGACAGGTTAAACAGAGTAATAACTTTCGGAATTGATGTAAAATGGCGAAAAAAAGTAGTCGCAATAGTCGGCGAAAATAATCCGAAACAAATTTTAGATATTGCAACTGGCACTGGCGATTTGGCTTTGATGTTAGCAGGGTTAAACTCAAGTAAAGTAGTGGGATTAGACATTTCAAAAGGGATGTTAGAAGTTGGCAGGAGCAAAGTTTTAAAAGCAAATTTATCAGATAAAATAGAGATGGTAGTTGGCAATTCTGAAAAAATGAAATTTAGCGACAACACTTTTGATGCGGTTACGGTTTCTTTCGGAGTTCGTAATTTTGCCAATCTAAACAAAGGACTCCAAGAAATTAGAAGAGTTTTAAAACCTAGCGGTACACTCGTAATTTTAGAAACTTCTAATCCGACAAAATTTCCGTTTAAGCAAGGATATAAACTTTACACAAAGTTGTTTTTGCCTTTAATAGGAAAATTATTTTCTAAAGATAAATTTGCATATTTGTACTTATCAAAAACTGCAAATTCTTTTCCATTTAGTGAAGCTTTTAACAATATTTTAAATAAAAACAGGTTTACAGATGTAAAGAATATACCTGTTACTTTCGGAGTAGCTACAATCTATACTGCAAGAAAATAAAGATGAAAACAAAAATTTTTATACTTGGTTTTTTCCTATTTAAAGTTACTTCGTTGTTTGCACAAAGCGACAGAGTTGAATATTTACCAAACTTTGATAAAAAAAAAATACACTATGGGTTTTATTTGGGGCTAAATCAAAATGATCTAAAAATAAGATTAAGAGAAAACGAGAATGTGCCAAACGCAAATATCACGGTTTCATCGACTACGGGGTTTAATGTAGGGCTGACTTTAGACTTGCGTTTACATAAAAACTTGAGTTTACGTTTAGAGCCTGGCTTGGTTACTAATACTAAAAAAATTTACTTTAATCACTTAAGCGTTCCGCAAGACAGCGTAAGGGAAGTCGGTTCTACTTATTTACAAACGCCTTTGTTGTTAAAATTTAGTACGGACAGGTATAATAACATAAGACCATACATAATAGGCGGTATTTCGCACACTTATAATTTTTCAAGTAACGAAAAAAGTCAGGACGACAACTCGGCAGGGACTTTTAGAATGAAATCGAACAATTTTATGTATCAAGTAGGAATTGGAATAGACATTTATTTGTATTTTTTTAAGTTTTCTCCTTCTATTCGTGGCGTATTTGCTATAAATAATGAAATTAAATATGACGATGATCCAAATAGTAAGTGGACATCTCCGATAGATTATATGGGAACTCGAGGTGTATTTTTAAACTTTACTTTTGAGTAGGTTTAATTTTTTTTTAAAGTTCTTCTTTTAAATTCGCTTAATATAATTGATGTCGAAATAGCAACGTTTAAACTTTCGGTCTTATTATTTTCGCCAAATTTAGGAATAGAAATTTTGTTAGAAACTAACTCTTTTATTTCTTTAGAAACTCCATTTGCTTCGTTTCCCATTATTAAAATCCCCTTTTCGGGTAAATTCTTTTTATAAACGTTTTCGCCATTAGAATCTGCTATAAATATCGGTAAATTAGTTTTAGATAAATAGGGCAACAGGTTTAAAAAATGGACGGAAACTCTCGACAAAGACCCCATACTTGCTTGTACTACTTTTGGGTTATAGCAATCTACAGTATCATTAGAACAAACTAATTCTTTAACTCCAAACCAGTCGCATAGTCTAATTATAGTTCCTAAATTGCCTGGTGTTTTTAAAGAATTTAAAACAATTGATATTCCGTCATTTGACACTGGTTTTTCTTTTCGGATCTTAAAAATTGCTAAAACTTTGTTAGGGCTTTTTAGGTTGCTTATTTTTTTTAATTCTGCTTCGCTAATTCGGGTTATTTTATCTTCGGAAATATCACAAAAATAATCATCGGTACAAAAAAGGGAGTGTATTTCGAAAGAAGAATCTAAAAACTCTTGTACAATTTTTATTCCTTCTGTTACAAATAAATTATATTTTTTTCTATATTTTTTTTGAGACAGGCTTTTTATTAACTTCAACTTGCTTTTTGAAATAATCATAATGCAAAATAAGAATCGTTTTTTTTATTGAATTGAAAATTTTTATAGTTTTGGGATTATTGGTTTTTAATCTAGGTAAATTCTGTTTTCGTATAATTTATTTTTAATTTTTACGGATGTAAATATAAGTCTTATTATTTAATATATCCTAATAATTTTTTTTTGGAGTTAATAAAAAATAATTATATATTACAACCCATAAACGATATAACTACAAATTAGACTATAGGTTTTATTATGGTTGTGTAGCTGTTATAGGTAATCCCTCATAGAACCCAAAAATTCTTCAGTACGTTGGCTAACGTAAAGATGAGTAAATTGTGGTTGAAAATTTAAAGATAAAATGAGAAATTTGAATATTCTTAATCATCTGATTTTCAGTAATATAATTTTACGTTAGTCAGAATTTAGAACATAGCTGTCTGAACAAGCTGAAAAGTACGGGACTTAAACTTATTGATAATTATTCACTTTACATGACCAAAAAACCTAATTAGAAATAACTACCTTAATAGGCTTGCTACACTAACAATATGCAGGCATCTTATATAAACTTTAGAGTAAATAAGGTCAAATTTGGAGATACGAGTTGGAGAGGTCCTTACGCTGATTGTGGCCATTAAATTTTGAAACGGTCGAATCTTAGAAAATTCGACAGTTTTTTTTATCTTTGTATTATGCCTGAAATAAGTAGATTTTACGGAATAATTGTTTATATGTTTTTCAATGACCATAATCCGCCTCATTTTAAAGTGAAGTATGGCGAGTTTGAGGCAAACATAATGATTCAAAATGGCAATATCCTAAATGGGGATTTACCCATAAGTAAGCTAAAATTGGTTAGTGCTTGGGCTGAAATACACAAAAATGAACTAATAGAAATGTGGAACTCAAAAGACTTTCATAAAATTGAACCATTAAAGTAAGTGAATAGAATAATCAAAATATCAGTTAGAGAACCTTATAAACTTTTATGCTTTTTCAATAATGGAGAGCAGAGGATTCTTGATTTAGAAAAGATATTAAATTCAAAGAAAAAATTTTCAAGTAAGATTTTTGACGTTACCATATTTAATAAAGCAAAGGTTGGTTCTTTTGGCGAAGTATATTGGGAAGGAGTCGCAGAAATGAAAGATTTAGATGGAAATACAATACCTTGCGAATATGACATTTGCCCTGATTTTGCATACTTGAATTCTAATCCAATAAAAGCCCATAACAAAAAGTATAAGTGATAATTGCTTCCTATCGTCAGCAACTACGCTTATACAAACCGTTAGTTTGAACCCTTTCTCGCATCGCCCTAAAAGTTATTACCGTTATTTTAGTCCTCTGATTTCCGAAGATTTTGATTAATTATTCCGAGATAAAATTATTATTTAAAAAAATAAACAATATTAAAATTAGCCTTATTTAAAATTCACAATGGAGTTAGAATAAACTAATTACTTTTTTTAGATTTGCAAATCAAAAAGTTGCTTATGCTAGTTGAATTTGCCTATAAATATTTTGTGAAAATAAATTGCTGAAAATTATTATTTTTGAAGTTAAAAACGTCGGCTAAATTAATGAAAAAACTTTTCTTAAAATTTTTTATATTAATTCTAATAACATCGTGTAACACTACTAAAAATTTAGTTGACGGTGAGTACTTACTGACAAAAAATTATATTTATGTAGATAGCGTTAGAAATAGAAGTAACGACTTGCAAAAATATATTCTTCAAAAGCCGAACACTCGTTTTTTAGATATTCCTTTTTCTTTACATCTACATAATCTTGGAAATAATAATAAACCAAAAACTTCGTCTCTTTGGGGTAAAAAAAACCCTAGGTCTTATAAATTTATAAAAAACATTTTTTCAGAGAAACAAAGTATTGCTTATGCTAATTTTTTTATTAATCTAAATAATTGGTTTTTAAAATTTCAGAGTCCTAAAGTTCTCGATTATGATGTAAAAAAAAAAACCGCTGATAATTTAAACAGATACTATAAAACTCGAGGATATTTTAACTCAAAGGTTAGTACTAAAATTAATATGTTTAAAAATAAAAAAGCGACCGTAGAATATCATATTAATAAAGGTAAACCGACTTTTTTGGATACAATTAAAATTAAAATTGAATCTCCAGTTTTAGACTCAATTTATAAAAATCATTATAAGACTTCATTTTTAAAACCTGGCGAACAGTATAACGACAGCAGGTTTAGAAAAGAGGCAAATAGAATAGTTAAGCTATTTAGAAACAATGGGATTTATAATTTTAGAGAGTCTGCATTGGGTTTTTATGTAGACTCTACGAGGGTTGACAATAAAACTAATGTTGATTTTTTAATATCTGGAAATGTTTTAGAAGAAAAGAACAGAGGCTATGTTAAAACTCCTTTTAAAATTCATAAAATTAAAGAAATAAATGTAATTACGGATTATTCTTATACCAAAAAAGGAAGCGTTTTTAACGACACCATTACATATAATGGAATTAATTTTTTTGCTTACGATAAGATAAAACACAATCCGAAATACTTGTCTCAATCTATTTTTTTTAAGCCAAATGAAATTTATAAAGACACTTTAAAAAAATTGACAAGAAATCGCTTAAAGTCTTTAAAAAATTTTAAATCTACTAATATAAAATTTAGTAATATCAAAAGTTCTGAAGGCAATTTAAAAATGGATATTTTTTTGGTACCATCAAAAAAATATAGTTTAGATCTTGAAACCGAAATAACACATTCTAACATTAGAAACATCGGATCAAGGATAAAATTTTCTATAACAAACAGAAACGCATTTAGAGGTTCTGAATTGTTAAAGCTATCATTTTTAGGTTCATATTTTAACTCAAACAATCTTCTTCCTGGTTGGGAAATTGGTGCGGACGCTTCTTTAGAAATACCGAGGATTTTTGCACCTTTTGGGTTAAGCAAACTAATTCCTAAAGAGATGTCGCCGAGAACTTTATTTTCGGTCGGTTCAACCTTTCAAAAAAATATCGGTTTAGATAGGCAGACTATTACTTTATTTTCAGATTTTAGGTGGAAACCAAGTTTTAAAAAAACAATTCAAATTGAAATTTTTAATACACAGTATGTTCAAAATTTAAACATAAATAGCTACTTTAATATATATAGCTCTGAATTTAAAAACTTAAAAGATGTCGCAAAAGTATATGATAGCTTTAAAAATACTAACTATTTTACTCTTTTAAGCGACGTAAATAATCAGAATTCAGAAGCTTTAAAATTTATAAATGTTGCTTCAAAAGATACAGATTTTCAAAGTTCAAACCCTGAAGAATATAATATGACTATAAACATATTAAATAGGTACAATATAGTTACATCGGATTTTTTAATTCCTACATTGGCATACTCTTATACATATAATAATCAGACAGGCTATAGTGATAATAGTTTTTCATTTTTTAAAATTAGAATATCAAATTCGGGTAATTTTTTAGGATTTATATCAAAAGAAAAAAATAATAACAATAAAACAACATTTCTTAAAATACCATTAGCTCAATATTTTAAAATTGATACAGAATATAAGAAATTTTGGAGTGTTGGTATAAATTCTATTTTTGGCTTTAGGACATTTATAGGGGCTATAATTCCGTATCAAAATTCGGATATTCCTTTTACTAAAAGTTATTTTGCAGGAGGCTCTAACGACATAAGAGCATGGCAAACTTATGATTTGGGTCCTGGGAGTAGAAACACAGGGTTAGAATTTAATGTTGGAAGTCTTAAATTTTTAACAAACTTTGAATATCGTTTTAATATAATTAGCAAATTAAAAGGTGCTTTATTTGTAGATGCTGGAAATATATGGGATATTACAGGCTCTGATTTTATAGATAGCGACTCGAAATTTACTGGATTCTCATCTTTAGAAGATATTGCTATCGGTTCTGGCTTTGGAATTAGATTAGATTTTAACTTTTTAACTCTTCGTTTTGATATAGGTTTTAAAACTTATGAACCATATCTTGATGATAGTAAGTGGTTTAAAAATTATAATTTTACTAATGCTGTTTATAATATAGGGATTAATTATCCTTTTTAAATATCTTTATTTGATGTTAGAATCAGTGGTTATTAAATTTTTTAAAAGCGACACACACATTATGCCCTCCAAAACCAAAAGTATTACTTATAGCTATATTAACTTCCCTTTTTTGAAATTTATTTAAAGTTAAATTTAAGGTTGAGTCTATATTTTCATCAATATTTGAGTGATTTATAGTGGGAGGTATAATACCGTTTTTGATAGAAAGGATAGATGCGATAGATTCTATAGCACCGGCAGCACCTAAAAGGTGTCCAGTCATAGATTTTGTAGAATTAATACTAATGTCTTTTGTACAGCTACCGAACACTTTAGAAATAGCCTTTAGCTCTGCTACATCTCCTAAAGGCGTAGAAGTACCGTGTGTATTAATGTGTTCGACATCTTCAGGTTTAATATTTGAATTTTCTAAGCAGCTTTTCATTACTGCAATTACGCCTTTTCCTTCGGGATGTGGAGTAGTCATGTGATAGGCATCGGAAGACATGCCTCCTCCGATTACTTCTGCATAAATTTTTGCACCTCTTGCTTTTGCATATTCGTACTCTTCTAAAACAATAGCACCAGACCCTTCTCCTAAAACAAATCCGTCGCGATCGGCATCAAATGGTCT
Source organism: uncultured Polaribacter sp. (assembly GCA_963422315.1). GTDB lineage: Bacteria > Bacteroidota > Bacteroidia > Flavobacteriales > Flavobacteriaceae > Polaribacter. Next base: position 958,117 of record OY729423.1, on the reverse strand, counting down.
TGATGCTGTTTTAGGGTTTTCATTTCTTATAGATAAGGCATTCATTGCATTAAAACCACCAACACCCGCAATAGTAATGGCAGCTTCCGAGCCACCAGTTACAATTACGTCGCAATGTCCTAAACGAATATAATTCAATGAGTCTATAATAGCATTTGCAGAAGAAGCACAGGCAGACACAGTAGCGTAATTAGGTCCCATAAATCCATTTTTGATGGAAATGTTACCAGGTGCAATATCTATAATCATTTTTGGAATAAAGAAAGGATTAAATCTAGGTGTGCCGTCTCCAGAAGCAAAGTTTAAAACTTCGTTTTGAAAAGTTTCTAAACCGCCTATGCCTGCTCCCCAAATTACGCCTACTCTATATTTATTGATTTTTTCTAGATCTAAATTCGCATCTGCTATTGCTTCGGTTGAAGAAACCATTGCATACTGCGAAAAGCGATCCATACGACGAGCTGCTTTTCTTTCTATATGGTCAGAAATGTTAAAATTTTTTAATTCGCATGCAAAACGAGTTTTGAATTTAGAAGCATCAAAATAAGTAATAGGTGCTACCCCGCTTATTCCATTAACTAGGGAATTCCAGTATTGCTCAACGTTATTACCTATTGGAGTTAACGCGCCTAGTCCAGTTACTACTACTCGTTTTAACTGCGTCATACCAAAAATTTTATTTCTTCGCTTCTTCTATATAGCTTATAGCTTGACCTACCGTGCTGATGTTTTCAGCTTGGTCGTCTGGAATCTGAATTCCGAACTCTTTTTCAAAATCCATAATTAGTTCAACGGTGTCTAAAGAATCTGCACCTAAATCACTAGTGAAATTAGCTTCTAAAGTAACATCTTTTTCGTCTATTTCTAATTTATCAACAATGATAGCTTTTACTCTTGAGGAAATGTCTGACATAGTTATTATTTTTTTTATTATTAAAGTGCAAAAATACAAATCTTATTAATTATACCTAATTTTTATCAAAAAAAATATTCTGTAGTTTTTTAAAATAATCGTAATTATCAGATTATTAGGGTTTTAAATAAGTAAAATACTGGGTTTTTTTATAATTTTTTTCAATAAAGGTTATATTATTTCGTATAGTTTGCCTGGCAATGGCTTTAAAACTCCTTTTAATTCCATTTGTAACAAAATAGATGAAAGTTTAAAAATGGATATGTCACATTCTATGGAAATGACATCTAACAATTGTTTGCCTTTTTGATGTAAAAAATCATAAATTTTTTGTTCGTTTTCATTTAATTTCACAAACAACCGCTTTTGAATTACAGCTTTATTTTCTTCAACATCCCAGTTAAGAGATTTTACGATGTCTTCCGCCGAAGTCAATATCTTTGCTTGGTGATTTTTAATTAAATTATTACATCCGTTGCTATAAATGTCTGTAACTCTTCCGGGCAGAGCAAAGACTTCTCTGTCATAAGAATTTGCAATATTTGCAGTTGTCAAAGAGCCTCCTTTTTCTGCGGACTCTATGACTATTGTTGCGGCAGAAATACCAGCTACAATTCTGTTTCTTTTTAAAAAATGCTCTCTTAATGGAGCTTCGTTAGTCCAAAATTCTGTTAAAAAACCTCCGTTTTCTTTTATTTTATTTACATATTTTTCATGAAATTTAGGATAAATTTGTTGAAAGCCATGAGCTAATACTGCTATTGTCTGCAAATTATTTTCAATAGCAGCTTTGTGAGCACAAATATCTGCTCCATAAGCTAATCCGCTTACTATTACTGGATTGTATTTTGACAATTCTTTTACTAATTGATTGCAAAAACTTATCCCATAAGAGCTTACTTTTCTTGTCCCTACTATTGATAAAATTCTAGAATTAGAAAAGTCTAAATTCCCTTTTTTAAATAATATGATTGGGCTGTCGACACTGTGTTTAAGGTTATTCGGATAGTCATCTTCAAAAAAGTAGGTGTAAGAAATATTTCTGTCTTTTATGTTTTTTAGTTCTTGGGTTGCTAATTTTATATATTTAGAATCGTGTAAGTGTTTTAACAAATTCTTATGTATTCCTTTTATTTTAGTAAGAGTTTGAGGTTTTTCTTTAAAAATTTGTTCTACATTACCTACGTTTTGTATAAGTTTTTTTGCTGAAATACTACCAATTGCTTTAATTTTTTGTAATCTTAAAATAGCTAACAATTTGTTTTCTGTCATAATTAATTAAAGATAGGGAAAAAGATAAAAAAAGTAATTTGTAGTCTCATAAAATAATTTTAATCTTAAAATAAATGTGAATAAATTTTTTAGAATCGAATGTTTTATTTTTATATTTTTGTTTAAATGGACTTAACAACTTTTATTTGCAATTTATTGTACAGATACGACTGCGTAATTGTGCCTGGTTTTGGAGGTTTTATAACTAATAGGGTCTGCTCTAAAATAGATAAAAATACTAACACAATTTATCCGCCGTCAAAATTAATTATTTTTAACAGTAATTTAAAACATAATGATGGTTTATTGGCAAACTACATTGCTTCATCTGAAAACATATCTTTTGAAAAAGCGTTAGAAAAAATTTCGCTTACCGTTAATAGTTGGAAAAATGACTTACAAAGCTCTACTATTAATATTAAAAATTTAGGAACTTTATTTTTGAATGATGAAAATCAAATAGTTTTTCAACCTAGCTCAAAAGTAAATTATTTGACTGAGTCTTTCGGATTGTCTAACACACAACTTTCTGCTATTTCAAGATACAAGCGAAAGCCAATAGAAACGGTTAAGAAAAGTGAAAATAGTTGGTCTATTTTTGTAAAATATGCGGCAGCTGCTGTTATATTAATAGCTATTAGTTTTGCGGGATTAAATAAGTACAACCAAAATAAAAAGAGAGAAATTCTGATGACTCAAGAGAAAGTTTTACAAGAAAAAATACAGGTTGCCACTTTTATAATTTCTAACCCTTTACCGTTAATAAACTTGAGTATTACGAAAAAAATATCAAAGCCTTATCATATAATTGCTGGAGCGTATAGAATTAAAAAAAATGCACAAAAAAAGGTTAAACAGCTAAAAGCTAAAGGTTTTGATTCTACAATACTTGGAATTAATAAATGGGGTTTATTTCAAGTAACATATAATAGCTATTCTAGTAGAAGTGAGGCTATTTACAATCTTTATGAAATACAAGAGACAGAATCTATAGATGCTTGGTTTTACATAAAAAAGTAATATAATGAAAGCAAAGTATCCAAAAGAATCCTTAACTATACTTACGGATTTAGTATTACCAGGAGAAACAAACTATTTAGACAATCTTTTTGGAGGCGAATTGTTAGCAAGGATGGACAGGGCTTGTAGCATATCTGCAAGGCGACATTCTGGGCAAATTGTTGTTACAGTGTCGGTAAACCACGTTGCTTTTAAAAAGCCTGTTCCTGTTGGGAGTGTAGTTACAATTGAGGCTAAAGTTTCTCGGGCTTTTACTTCATCTATGGAAGTTTATGTAGATGTTTGGACAGAAGACAGAGAGTCTAATATCAAAACTAAAGTAAACGAAGGGATATATACGCTTGTATCGGTAGATCGAACAGGAAAGCCAGTAGCTATACCTAAAATTATACCGGAAACAGATATAGAAAAAAAGCGTTATAAAGGAGCTTTAAGGCGCAAGGAATTAAGTCTAATTTTGGCAAATAAACTAAACCCACACGACGCAGTTGAATTAAAAAATTTATTTAATTAAAATTAGTATGGAAATAAACAATTATAAAATTATATACTCTGCTGTATTTATACTAGCAGCTATTTTAACTAAACTTTTAGCAACTGTTTTTTTAAGAAGAATTCAAAGAAAATTTGGTTTTCAAAAATCTAGAATTATAATAATCAACAAAATAATTTCTTTTATACTTTATATAATAGCAATATCTTTTATTGTTTTTGTTTGGGGGGTTGATGAAGAAGAGTTTTTGTTATTTGTTTCTTCTTTTCTAACAGTTTTAGGAATTGCTTTATTTGCTCAATGGTCTATTTTGTCAAACATTACAGCTGGTATAATTATATTTATAAGTTACCCAGTAAAAATAGGCGATACTATAACTATTCTAGAAAAAAACAATAATATAAAAGGTGAAATAAGGGATATAGGAGTTTTTTTTATAACCCTACAAACTAAAAAAGAAAATTTTATAACTATTCCTAACTCTATTTTGTTGCAAAAAAGCATTCGATATTTATAGCCTTAATTAAATTTACTATTTTAATCAAATTAAAGGAGTTTGCTTTATAATCGGAATGAGAAATTAAATAATGAAATCCAAGCGTACTTTGTACGGCATTTAGCACAAGAGTAACATCTTGTTTTGCCTGGAATTATTTTAATAAACAAGATTCTTTTTCTTCTTTTTCGGAAAGTTGATTTACATTTTGGGCATCTTTTCATGTTAATAAGCTAATACAAACGAAGAAAATATTAAAAATTAATAATAAGTTATATACATAATGTATAGAAACAATAAAAGTAAATTTTAAGTACAATTTTTTATTAAAGCTACTACGACACTGTGATAATTTAAGTGTTTTTAGACTTATGTTTTTATATTAAGCTAGTATTTAAAAACTTTTAGTTATGTTGCAAAGATATGTAATTTATAATTTAATTTTCAAAGAAGTATAAATTCAAAAAGGTTTATTTTGAAGCCTTAAAGTAGCATTTTATAAATAAAATTTACAGAAGTTGAAACTGCCTTTTAGTTTGATAAGTTGCATTATTTGTTTAAGTTATATTTTTTTATATACTTTTGTTTAAATGAAATACACTTTTGGGAAGGAAGAGCGGCTAAAGAGCAAAAAATTAATTGAAAAACTTTATAAAAAAGGAACATCGATAAAAGAATTTCCTTTGAGAATGGTTTTTTTGGAAGCCGATGACTCATCTAATTTTTTAGTCAAGGTGGGGGTTTCTGTATCAAAACAAAACTTTAAGTTAGCCGTTAAAAGGAACAGAATTAAAAGATTAATTAGAGAAACCTATAGGCTGCAAAAAAAAATAGTTTGCGACAATATAGTAAAGCCTTATGTTATTATGATTTCATATATCAGTAAAGAGGAACGGAAATATGATGAGATATTTTTAAAGATGGAAAAATTATTATTCCTATTTGTTAATGCGACGCAAAATGAAAAAGATTAGTTTTTATAACAAAGTTTTTTTAGCTTTATTAGTAGGGCTTGTATTTATATTTTTCTCTTTTAGGTCTAGATTTTTCGAAATTGCCAAGCAAATAGAGATTTATAATTCCTTGTTTAAAGAATTGAACATGTATTATGTTGAAGAAATTAATCCTGCAGAGCTTACAGATAAGGCAATAAAAAACACTTTAAAAGGTTTAGACCCATATACTAATTTTTATACCGAGCAGGATGTAGAAAAAGCAAGAATGTTCCAAGAGAGTGAGTATGTAGGGATTGGTGCTTCTGTTTTTTATACGAAAGAAGGAATTCTTTTAAGCGAAATTTATAAAGGTTTTCCGGCGGATAATTCGGGGCTAAAAACAGGAGATCTTATAGTTTCGGTTGATGGTCAGTCGTTAGTAAACTTAGAAACAAATCAGCTTTCCTCGTTTTTAAAAGGTGCAGCTAACAGTAATTTTGTAATTAAAATTAAAAGGCAAAACAGGATTTTAGAAAAAGAAATTACTCGAGAAAAAATAATTTTAAAATCGGTGCCATTTGCTAAAATTATAGATGATGATATTGGATATATTTCTTTAGTTAGGTTTAGTGAAAAGGCTTCTGCGGAAGTAAAAAAGACATTTAAAAAGTTAAAAAAAGAGGGGATGAAAAAATTAATTTTAGACCTGCGTTCTAATCCTGGTGGCTCTTTGATGGAGTCTGTAAAAATTTCAAACTTTTTTTTACCTAAAGGAAAAGTAGTTATTAACACAAAGGCAAAAGTAAAAAAATGGAGCAACACTTATAAAACTAGAAAATCGCCTTTAGACGCTAAAATTCCTGTTGTAGTTCTTATAAACGAGAGTTCTGCTTCAGCTTCAGAGATTGTAAGTGGTTCGCTTCAAGATTACGACAGGGCTGTTATTATGGGTCAGCGTTCTTTTGGAAAGGGTTTGGTACAACGTTTTAGAAAACTTCCTTATGGGACTCAATTAAAAATGTCGATTTCTAAATACTATACTCCGAGTGGAAGGTGTATTCAAGAGTTAGATTATTCTAATAGAGATAATGCTGGAAAAGTTTTAAAATTTTCAGATAATATTGTTAACGAATTTAAGACTAAAAACGGAAGGACTGTTTATGACGGAGGCGGTATATTGCCTGATGTTGTTTTAAAAACAACAGCAAAAACAGAAGCGACAAAAAAACTATTGGAATCTAAAGCAATTTTTAATTTTGCTACAAAATATTATTATCAAAATTCAAAAATAGCAGAAGCAGAAAATTTTACATTTAAAAATTCGGAGTTTAAAAATTTTATTTCTTATTTAAAAACAGATACTACCTTTGTAACAAAGCAAGAGAAATTGTTTAAAACTGCCTATAAATCTTCGAAAGAAAAAGGAATTGATAAGGAATACGAAAAAATAAAAGAAAAATTACTGCGAGAAAAAATTAAAAATGTTTCGCTAAATAAAGATATTTTAATTACAAAAATTAGAGAGGAAATTATAAGTAGGTATTATTATAAGGAAGGAGTTTTTCAGCATAATTTGAAAAATGATACTGCCATAAAAAACGCTTTTAATTTATTACAAAATGACGAGAATTATAAAAACATCCTATCAGTTAAATAAAAACAAAACTCAAAAACATGACAAAAAACAATAAAAACAAAGAAGATATAGATTTAGGAGATTTAATGTCGTTAATAAATAAAGTGTTTAATAAGATTTATAGCTTCTTTGCAGGAATATTTTATGTTGCAATTTCTTTTCTTAAATTATTAAAACAAAATATAATAAAAATTACAATAGTGGGCGCAATAGGTGGAGCTATAGGGCTTTATACGGAATTAGCAGAACCGACTCTTTATAAATCTAATTTAATAGTAAGTCCAAATTTTAACAGCTCCGTGCTATTGTATAATAATATAGAATACTATAATAATTTGACAAAGCAAAAGCACTTTACTAAGTTAGCAAAAACCTTTAAAATTGACGAGTCGGTAGCATCTTCTTTAGTAAAGTTTACAATAAAACCTATTAAATCTGAAAACGATATTTTCAATGCTTATAAAAACAACATTGTTGCAAATGAAAAAGATACTACGATTATTAAAAAAATATATCCTTACAAAAATTTCAAAGAATCATTTACATACTTAGATTATAAACTTCATGATATCGAAGTACTTTCTAACAGAAGCGATGTGTTTAAAAAATTAGAAAATACTATCCTGCTTTCAGCGAGAGAAAACAACTACTTTAAAAGATTAAGTAAATTAAATAGTCAAAATATTAATAGAACAGACTCCTTGTTAAGAAAAGATTTGAATTATTCAGAGTCTTTGATGGAAACTTATATAAAAATAATGCCATTAGAAGCAAAAAGCAAAGCCTCTAACAGCACAACCATAAGCTTTGGTGAGAAAAAAATGATAGTAAAAGAGTTAGAAATATTTAATACGAGGAGCGAGATAAATACTGATCTAACAGACTTATTAGACAGCAAGACAAAGGGCAATAAAATTATAAATGTAATATCAAGTTTTCAGCCGATAGGAAATAAAGTCTCTGGTGTTTTAAAGAACTATATTTTTTTATATTCTGCATTAGGAATAGGATTATCTATACTAATGATATTAATTATTAAGCTATATAAAATTATCTGAACACACAAAATGTAAATTATGCAAACAATTCTTATTACTGGAGGTGCAGGGTTTATTGGGTCAAATTTCATTCCTTATTTTATAAAAAACAACAGCGGTATTCAGTTCGTAAATTTAGACTTATTGACTTATGCTGGAGATATAAATAATTTAGATGAAGTAAAAAATAATGCAAGGTATAATTTTGTAAAAGGAGATATTTGTGATAGAGCTTTGTTGGAAGACCTTTTTAAAAAATATAATTTTAAAGGAGTTATTCACTTTGCTGCCGAATCTCATGTTGATAATTCAATTAAAGACCCTAGTTCATTTGTAAGGACAAACATTCTTGGGACTTTTAATTTGTTAGACCTTGCCATGAAACACTGGTTAATATCCCCAAATAAGGTTAAAAAAGAATTTATAAACTCTAGATTTCACTGTATTTCTACGGATGAAGTCTATGGCTCGGTAAAAGAAAAACATTCTTTTACCGAGCAAACGGCTTACGCTCCGAATAGCCCCTATAGTGCGTCTAAAGCTTCTTCCAATTTTTTGGCAAGAAGCTATTACAAAACTTTCGGAATGAACGTAATAACTACAAATTGCTCTAATAATTATGGACCGAAACAACATAATGAAAAATTAATTCCTACTATAATTAGAAAAGCAGTTTTAAATCAAAAAATCCCTATTTACGGAGACGGAAAAAACGTAAGAGATTGGTTATACGTGTTAGACCATTGCAAAGGAATAGAATTAGTCTATAAAAAAGGAAAAGTAGGCGAAACTTATAATATAGGAGGCAATAACCAAAAAAACAATCTCTATATTGCTAATATTATTTGCTCAATTTTAGATGAAATTATACCAAAGGGAAACTCGTATAAAGAACAGATTAGCTTCGTAAAAGACAGGCATGGACACGACAGAAGATATGCTATTGACTCATCAAAAATTGAAACCGAACTACATTGGAAAGCCGAAGAAAGTTTTGAAACTGGAATAAAAAAAACCATCGATTGGTATTTAAAAAAATATCTGTAATATGAAAGGAATAGTTTTAGCAGGCGGAGAAGGTACAAGACTATATCCGCTAACATTAGCAGTAAGTAAGCAACTTATACCTGTATATGATAAACCGATGATTTATTATCCGATATCTACCTTAATATCCGCTGGAATAAGAGAAATATTAATTATTTCGACACCTCAATATTTACCAGTTTTTAAAAAACTTTTAGGTAACGGAAATCAAATAGGATGTTCATTTTATTATCAAGTCCAAAAAAAACCAAATGGTATAGCCGAAGCATTTATAATAGGAGAAAATTTTATAAAAAAAGATAGAGTTGTTCTTATTTTAGGAGATAATATTTTCTATGGTTCTGGTTTATCAAAATTGTTGAAATCTAACACTTTATTGAGCGGAGCAATTATATATGCCTATCATGTTAGCAACCCTGAACGCTATGGGGTTATTGAATTTGATAAAAATTATAATGCCGTTTCGATAGAAGAAAAGCCGAAAAAGCCGAAATCAAATTTTGCTATTCCTGGTATTTACTTCTATGATAATTCTGTAGTTGAAGTCGCAAAAAACTTAAAACCGAGCAAAAGAAATGAGTTAGAAATTTCAGATATAAACAATCATTTTTTAAAAGACAACAAACTAAAAGCCGTTGTTTTAGATAGCGGTACTACATGGTTCGATACTGGAACTTTTGGTTCTTTAATGCAAGCCGGACAATTTGTACAAGCAATTGAAGAAAGGCAAGGATTAAAAATTGGTGCGATAGAAATAGCAGCGTATAGAGCCGGATTTATCAATAAAAAACAACTCAAAAACTTAGCTACTGTTTTCTTAAAAAGTGGCTACGGAAATAACTTATTGAAAATAAAATGATAGTAAAAGAAACAGGGTTAAAAAATTGTTATATAATAGAGCCAAAAATTTTTAAAGACAATAGAGGAACCTTCTTATTAGAGTTTAATAAAAAAGAATTTCAGCAAAAAACAGGGTTTTCAAAAGAGTTTGTCTTGGCTAATCAATCTATTTCTCAATACGGAGTTATAAGAGGGCTACATATACAAAAAGGCAAGTATTCACAGGCAAAGTTAGTAAGAGTCGTAAAAGGTAAAATTTTAGATGTTGTAGTTGATTTTAGAAAAAAGTCTATAACTTTTGGTAAGGTATATAGCGTAGAACTCTCGGGCGATAATTATAAGCAAATTTTTATACCAAAAGGTTTTTTACACGGATTTTCAGTTCTAGAAAACAACACTATTGTCTCTTACAAGTGCGATAATTATTACTATCCAGAAGCTGAAGAAGGCGTTATTTTTAACGATAAAGATTTACAAATAGACTGGAAAATCCCTGCCGATAAAATTAAGCTATCAAAAAAAGACTTAAAATTAAATGAGTTTAAGATACTTAATAATGATGCTAACTAATTTTTTTCGCTTTGAGAAATTTTTTTATAAAACTAACTCATACTACCGCAAAGGCTTGTTGAGGCTATGCTAATTAAATTAAAACTATATTAACAATATACTTGTTATCTTTGCCATTTAAAATGTTTTTTATGACTTTATTACTACTCTCTTTAGGTTTATTAGCAATCGGTGTAGCAGGAATTACTATTAAAATTTGGGCAAAAAAAGACGGTAAATTTTCAGGTACTTGTGCTAGTCAAAATTCAATCCTAAACGACTCGGAAGCAACTTGTGGCTTTTGCGGAAAACCACGTGAGGATTTTGACAAATGTTCGAAGTAGAAGTTTATTTCTTAATTTTATTTCAACGATACATTATTATCTTATTTTTCGAAGAATAAAGTCTGTAATAGTTTTTTGCTTAAATGCGTTTTTTTAAAAGTGTTTTTATGCAGTTTTAAGTTAATCTTTAATTAAAAATTATACGATGAGTCTAACAAAGCAAGATATTTATAAATTTTTAGAGAAAATCACCTCTCCTTGCGACAGGTCTAAAAATTTGGTAGAGAATAATAACGTTACTAATGTTTTAGTTTTTGAAAATAAAATAAATATTGATGTCGCTATAGTCAATCCGACCTTACATGCAAGAAAGAAAATAGAAGGAGAAATTATACAAGAGATAAAAAAAAACATATCAGAGGAAATTAATATTAAAGTAAACGTGCGGATTAAAAAAAATGATTCTAAAGCAACATTACAACAAACAAAAGGCAAAGAAATACCGAACATCAAAAACGTTATAGCAGTTGCTTCTGGCAAGGGTGGTGTTGGCAAGTCAACTATAGCAGCTAATTTAGCCATAACATTATCAAAAATGGGGTTTAGCGTTGGGCTACTAGATGCGGACATCTATGGTCCTTCGCAGCATATTATGTTTGATGTTGAAAAGGAAAAACCAGTTTCAATAAATGTTGGTGGTATTAATAAAATGAAGCCGATAGAAAATTACGGTGTTAAACTATTGTCTTTAGGGTTTTTTACTAATCCGAATCAAGCTGTAATTTGGCGTGGACCGATGGCTTCAAAAGCCTTAAATCAATTAATTTTCGATTCCGACTGGGGCGAGTTAGACTTCCTGCTTATAGATTTGCCTCCGGGAACTGGCGACGTACATCTATCGATGGTTCAATCTTTGCCTATAAACGGAGCTGTTATAATTAGTACACCTCAAAACATTGCTTTGGCAGATGCAAAAAAAGGGGTAGCCATGTTCAAACAAGAAAATATAAAAGTACCTGTTCTAGGAATTATAGAGAATATGTCATACTTTATACCAGAAGAGCTTCCGAGAAATAAACATTATATTTTCGGACAAAATGGTGCAAAACATTTAGCAGAAGACCTTAAAATAAAGTTTTTAGGAGAAATTCCTTTAGTACAAAAAATTCGTGAAGCTAGCGACTTTGGACATCCAGTTGCCCTACAAAAAGGAACAATTTCAGAAAATTTGTTTAAAGAAATTGCTAAAGAAATGATTTCGGAATTGTTAGATAGAAATACTAATTTACCTCCTACAGAAGTGGTTAGAATTACTACAATGAGCGGCTGTAGTGCTAAAAAAATATTTGGATAATAAGACATTTAAAAATTAAAGGAATCTTTACATAATTAAACTTAACCATCATGGGTAGAAAAACATTTATTTTCATCATAGCCTTGATGAGTATTTCTTTGTCAGGTATTATCGTTACTCAAGTTTATTGGATAAAAAACGCTATTGCAAACAAAAAAGAACAATTTAATAATGAAGTTCAAAAGACTTTAAATAGCGTTTATAATAGGATTAAATCTAAAGAAGAAGAAGAGTTAAAAAAAGAGATTGAGCTTTTAATAGAAGATAAAGAAATAGCCGATGCTGCTGAAATAAAAAATTTTTTATTTCAACAAATTGATACCATAACAAAACAAAAATTTACTTACGGAGCTACAATTTTAGAAGAGAACTTTAAACTTCCTACTGATTTTTTAGACAACGATACTATCATCTATAAAAGAGTTAGCGGTAAAAAAGATTTTTTTCATTCTAGGCTAATAAAAGGTTTAGATAATCGTTTTCAATCTATAAAAGAAGATAGGTTTTCTTTTAGCCAAAGATTAACAGCCATAGAAAAAGCTCAATATTCAGAAATAAATAGTGATTTTTTAGCTAAACAGCCTGTTCATTTAAGAATAAATAATATAGAATTAAACGCCGTAATTAAAGATGAGTTAAGAAAAAATAATATTTTATTAGATTTTAAATATATTGTATATAATAAAGACGGAATATCAACTCGGTTAAAGTCTAATCCTTACGAGGTAAGCAAAAAAAAACCCTATAAATATCCCTTGTTTATAGGTGTTAACGACGAAATAGAGTATGACCTACATATAACATTTCCCACTAAAAATCAGCACATATTATCTGGAATTTCAAATATTTTATTATTATCATTATTTTTTATTTTTATAATGATTGTAGTTTACTCTAATTCTTTATATCAACTGATAAAACAAAAAAAAATATCACAAATTAAAACTGATTTTATAAACAATATGACACACGAATTTAAAACTCCGATAGCGACTATTAATTTGGCATTAGATTCTATAAAAAACCCAAAAATTATAAATGACAACAATAAAGTTTTGAAGTATATAGAGACTATTAAAGAAGAAAATAAAAGAATGCATACTCAAGTAGAGAACGTTCTTATGATTTCTGAATTAGAAAAAAATCAATTAAAAATTAGCAAAAAAACTATAGATATGCACCGTATAATTGACGATGCAATTACACGAGTAAGCCTTTTAACAAAAGATAAAAACGGAATATTATATACCCATTTTGATGCGAAGACATCAGAAATACAAGGAAACCAGTTTCACTTGACTAACATCGTTGTAAACATGTTAGAGAACGCAATAAAATATTCTATAAATACTCCGAAAATAGATGTTTATACAGAAAGTACGGACAAATTTTTTATAATTAAAATTAAAGATAAAGGAATTGGGATGAGCAAATCTGTTCAAAAACTAATATTTGACAAATTTTATAGAGCGCAAAAAGGAAACATACATGACGTTAAAGGACACGGTTTGGGGTTATCCTACGTAAAAGAAATTGTTGAAAAACATCGTGGAGCAATATTTGTGGAAAGCGAAAAAGAAAAAGGAAGTATATTTACAGTAAAATTACCTATAAATTAGAATACAATGACAGAAGAAAAAAAAATATTATTAGTAGAGGACGACCCAAATTTTGGGCTAGTATTAAAAGATTATTTAAGCTTAAACAAATATAAAGTTACACTTGCGAAAGATGGAATAGAAGGGCTAATTATGTTTAAAAACAACGATTATGACCTCTGTATTTTAGATGTAATGATGCCTCGTAAAGACGGATTTTCTTTAGCTAAAGACATCAGAGCAAACGACAAAAAAATTCCTATTATTTTTCTAACCGCCAAAACTTTAAAAGAAGACGTTTTAAAAGGATATTCTGTAGGTGCGGATGATTATTTGAATAAGCCTTTTGATTCTGAAGTACTATTATATAAATTAAAAGCTATTTTGCAAAGAAAAGATAATGACAAAAATTTGAAATTTAGTCAATCTCAATTTGTAATAGGAAACTTTCAATTTAACTCCAAATTACGTCGTCTTGTTAATAAAAACACTTTAAATTCTATAAAGCTATCACCAAAAGAAACCGAGTTGCTAAAATTGTTAATTGTTTATAAAAATGATTTAGTACCTCGAGAATCAGCTTTAACAAAAATTTGGAAAGACAATAATTACTTTACCTCAAGAAGTATGGATGTTTATATTACAAAACTTCGCAAGAAATTAAAAGACGACAAAAATTTAGAAATATCAAATATACACGGCGAAGGTTTTAGACTTATAGAAATTTCGTAAATGTTTTTTATATAATGCTTTATTAAAATGGAGTTTAATTTTATTAAAAAATCTATTCCGACAATTTTGTTTTTAAGCATTTTTTCGATTATCGGAATTACAATTTTTTATAATATTCTTAAAACAGATAAAACTCTTAAAGTCTATAACCCAATAGATGTAAATCCGCGATTAGTAGATGAAAGTATATCCCATATTAAAAAAAATCATATTATCGCCGACTTTAAACTTATCAATCAAAATAACGAAATTATTACCCACGACAACTATAAAAATAAAATTTATATAGCCGACTTTTTTTTTACACGTTGTAAAACTATCTGTATTCCAATGGCATACAATATGAGTAAGCTACAAGAATTTTATAAAAACGATAGCGATATAATGTTTTTATCACACTCTGTAACTCCTGTTTCAGACAGCGTTCCTGCTTTAAAGAAATATGCCATCGAAAAAGGTGCTATTGATAAAAAATGGAATATTACAACTGGAAATAAAAAACACATTTACCAATTAGCAAGAAAAAGTTATTTTGCAGTTTTGGACGAAGGAAACGGAGACGAAAACGATTTTATTCATACAGAACAATTCATATTGATAGATAAAGAAAGACGCATTAGAGGCTATTACGACGGAACTTCCGTAAGCGAAATGACACGACTAAAAAGTGATATGGTTTTGCTAAAAAAAAGTTATAGAAAAAAATAGAAGTTTATTTTTACATTCTTAAAAACCAAAAAAAATGCTACAAACAGAGAGCCTACCTCCATTTAAAGAAAGTATATTAAAAACCGAAAAAGAAGTTTTTTTACAATCTTTACAGACTACCAGTAAAAACAGTAAAAACAAATACAAACGTTTTTTGGGTTCGCCTTTGCGATATGCAGGAGGAAAAAGTTTAGCTGTAGGTCTTATTTTAGAACAAATACCGAGCAGTGCAAAACGAGTTATTTCTCCTTTTTTTGGTGGTGGTTCTTTTGAAATTGCTTGTGCTACCAAAGCGAATATCCCTGTTATAGGTTTTGATATATTTGATGTTTTAATAAACTATTGGCAAGTTCAAATAAAAAATTCAATAGCATTAGCAAAAAAATTAAGCACTTTTTTACCGACAAAAGAAAATTTTAAAACTATAAAAGAGCGTTTAAAATTACATTGGGAAAACAAGAAAAAAATAAGCAATAATATTGATTTAGCTGCATATTACTACTTTAATCATAATACTTCTTATGGTCCTGGTTTTTTGAGTTGGCCATCATCGGTTTATATTCAAAAAAAACGCTACAAATCTATGGTTGAAAAAGTAAAAAACATGAAATTGAAAAATATGGAAGTGTATTGCAAAAGTTTTGAGAAAGTCTTTCCAAAATATGAAAAAGATGTTTTTTATTGCGATCCTCCTTATTTTTTAGATGGCGATAGTAAAATGTTTAAAGGCATATACCCACAGCGTAATTTTCCAATTCATCACAATCAATTTAAGCACGAATTATTACGAGATTTGTTGCATAATCACAAAGGAAAGTTTGTGCTTTCTTATAATGATTGTTCTACAATTAGACAATGGTATAAAGATTTTGAATTTGTGCCGGTTTCTTGAGTTTGACAGTTTAAAGGGTTAAGTATTTGATAATGAGGTTTTTAAAAAATAGCCTATGCACTACTTTATTTTGTAAAATACTGATTTACAGAGTTTTGAGCTGTTGTATCGTTTAGCACTTTTAGTTTTAATTTATCGATGATTGTTTGCTCGGGGGTATCAATTTTGGAACGCAGGTAGATGTTGGACTTCGCCTTGTCATCCTTGATTAGAGATACCTGCATACGATCTATGGCTTTTACAATAGCTCTGTATTGAAGATTGGTTGTGTTTTTTAAATAGTTGATAAAAGTAAATGCTGTGAAGCACATAGCGATGTGTCCTTTGATTCTTTTATCTGTCCAATGAAATACTGGGCGTATTTCTAGTTGGCTCTTTAAAGTTCTAAAGGTATGCTCTACTTCAAACAGGTCGCTATATTTTGATAGGATAGTTTCTATGGGTAAATCAGTTGTAGTAGATAATGCTTTTAAGCCGTCATATTTAGCATCGTTTTCTATGACCTGTAGATTTAGTGCAATGGGTTCTCCCTCTTTGGTTGATGTTATAAACCTTCCTGCACCTCTTTTTTTAACTTGTTTGTATTTTGAGGGTTCTTCGAGCCATTGCTTGGCTTTGGATATGAGTTTTTCTCTAGCGTATGCATCTTTACGTGCACGTTTTGCAGAGTAACTGCATATAATCCGTCTGCCTTTATAGGTTGTCTCACTATAACTAAACTTCTGTTTTGATACCCCTTTTACAGCTTTGAGGTTTTCAATATCAATGAGTTTTGCTTTGACAACTTTAGGAAGAGTTTTGATACTATCGCCTATGATATAATCAATTTGGTTGTCTACCATAAAATTACGATTCCCCTTGTCAATCATAGCACTATCGGCAACTACAATTACGCAGTCTATGGTAAATTGTTGCTTCATTGAGTTTAGTGCATCAATCATGGTACAGCCTTCATAAGTATTGCCTTTATAGATTTGATACGATATAGGGTTGCGATTTTTATCAACTAATAGTCCTAGCACAATTTGTGTTTTGTGTGCTTTACCGTCTTTGGAATAGCCTTTTTGTCTTAAAGCATCATCCTGTTCTACTTGAGATTCAAAATAAAGTGTGGTCACATCATAGAAAACCACGTCAAGCACCGTAGAGAACAAACTACGCTGCTGGGTAAAAAGATGTTGCTTGATAAAGTCTTCTTCATCACTAAACAAATCCAAAGTTCTATAAAATTGGTGGAGAGGAATATCAGCGTCACCAAAACCAAGATATTCAGATTGATTAAAGCTACTTTGTAATTTGGAACAAGGTTCATTGATACGTTCGGCGATCATAAAACGAAAGATATTCTGCCAATCAAATTTACTACGGTGTCTATGGGTAATAATTTTAGCTAACTTATCTAAATTAAAAACATCCCACAGTTTGTTTACCACAAGAGCGTATCCGTAATTGTATCTACCCAACTCCTGAAGATTACCAATGCTTAGAGGGTTGGCATCTTTACCTATAAGTTCTAATAATTTTTTAGCAATACGCTCTAACTGATTCGCTTCGTAGTTTTCCAGCTTACCTAACGAGTAAAGGGTTTTGTGCTTGGGCTTACCGTCCAACTTGTAGGACTGAATAATCCGCAAATAGGTGCCTGATGCTTTTTTTTCTGCTCTGAGGAATGCCATAATGCAAAATTAAAACACAAAAATCGAAGAAAAAAATTTTTTCGCACTACGACTACTTTTTCAAATTAAGACAACAAACCCAGTAAAATCAAGGAAACGGTTCTCTAAAATGGCTTTTTTGGACTTGAAAGTGTCAAACTCAAGTGGTTCTTTTGAAATTGCTTGTGCTACCAAAGCGAATATCCCTGTTATAGGTTTTGATATATTTGATGTTTTAATAAACTATTGGCAAGTTCAAATAAAAAATTCAATAGCATTAGCAAAAAAATTAAGCACTTTTTTACCGACAAAAGAAAATTTTAAAACTATAAAAGAGCGTTTAAAATTACATTGGGAAAACAAGAAAAAAATAAGCAATAATATTGATTTAGCTGCATATTACTACTTTAATCATAATACTTCTTATGGTCCTGGTTTTTTGAGTTGGCCATCATCGGTTTATATTCAAAAAAAACGCTACAAATCTATGGTTGAAAAAGTAAAAAACATGAAATTGAAAAATATGGAAGTGTATTGCAAAAGTTTTGAGAAAGTCTTTCCAAAATATGAAAAAGATGTTTTTTATTGCGATCCTCCTTATTTTTTAGATGGCGATAGTAAAATGTTTAAAGGCATATACCCACAGCGTAATTTTCCAATTCATCACAATCAATTTAAGCACGAATTATTACGAGATTTGTTGCATAATCACAAAGGAAAGTTTGTGCTTTCTTATAATGATTGTTCTACAATTAGACAATGGTATAAAGATTTTGAATTTGTGCCGGTTTCTTGGCAATACACTATGGGACAAGGAGAAACTAGAATAGGAGTAAATAGAATTAATGAAAAGGCAAACCACGTAAAAAAATCGCACGAAGTTTTGATAATAAAAAGATAAATATGGCAAAAAGAAGAGCAATATCTATCGAAAAAGTTAGAAAGGTTTACTTGAAAAAAATAGAACTTTATTTTTACCAGCTGGCTTTTTTAACTCCCGGAATTAATCCTTGGTTTGCCATTTTGCGAAAAGTTACACGAGAAAGTCCAAAATGTCTAATATATCCTTTCGGACGACCAGTAAGTTTACACCTGTTGTGCATTCTAATGGGTGAGGCATTTTTTGGTAATTTTTGCAAGGCTTCGTAGTCTCCAGCTTTTTTTAGTGCTTTTCTTTTTTCAGCATACTTTGCAACCGTTTTTGCTCTTTTTATTTCGCGAGCCTTCATTGATTCTTTAGCCATTTTTTATGTTTTTTTAAACGGTAACCCTAATTCTTGTAATAATGATTTTGCTTCTTTGTCGGTTTTAGCATTAGTTACAAATGATATATCCATTCCGCCAATTTTTTTTACTTGGTCAATATTTATTTCTGGAAAAATAATTTGCTCTACAATTCCTAAATTATAATTTCCCCTTCCGTCAAATCCGCTTACCTTTATGCCCCTAAAATCTCTAACACGAGGCAAAGAAACACTAACTAACCTATCTAAAAACTCATACATTTTATCTCCACGTAAGGTTACCTTTACCCCAACTGGAATTCCTTTACGTAATTTAAAAGATGACACATCTTTTTTAGACAATGTAGGAATTGCTTTTTGACCTGTAATTTTAGTTAGCTCATCAACAGCATAATCTATTAATTTTCTGTCGGCAACAGCTCCGCCAACGCCTTTAGAAACTACTATTTTTTCCAACCTTGGCACTTGCATTACGTTTTTATAACTAAACTCTTTGACAAGTGATTTTATTACTTTTTCTTTATAATCTAGCTTTAATTTTGGCGTGTAACTACTCATAACTGCTGTTATTTTTTAGTTTTTTTATATACTTTAGATTTAGTAGTCTCAACGAACTCGTAGCCTACTCTAACTGCAACATCGTTTTGTAACAACATTACGTTAGATATATGCAAAGGTGCTTCTTTTTTTATAATACCTCCTTGTGGATTTTTTGTACTCGGCTTGGTGTGTTTAGAAACTAAATTTATACCTTCTACTAAAACTCTATCTTTATCTCTAATAATTTTTATAACTTTTCCTTTTGAACCTTTGTGGTCGCCAGTAATTACCTTTACAGTATCTCCCGATTTTATTTTAAACTTCTTCATAATTAGTTTATGTATTAAAGCACTTCAGGTGCTAATGATACTATTTTCATAAATTGTTTTTTGCGAAGCTCACGAGCAACTGGTCCAAACACACGAGTACCCCTCATTTCTTCAGTAGGTGTTAAAAGTACACAAGCATTGTCATCAAACCTAATATAGGAGCCGTCTTTACGCCTAATCTCTTTATTTGCCCTTACAACAACCGCCCTAGACACTTGCCCTTTTTTTACAGTTCCATTAGGAGTGGCAGACTTTATAGTAACTACAATTTTGTCTCCAATTCTTGCGTACCGTTTTTTTGTGCCACCTAAAACTCTTATTACTAATACTTCCTTTGCCCCAGTATTATCAGCTACTTTTAGCCTTGATTCTGCTTGTAACATAATTTATTTAGCTTTTTCTATAATTTCTACCAATCTCCAACGCTTAGTTTTACTCATAGGTCTTGTCTCCATAATTCTAATAACATCGCCTTCATCACATACATTCTTTTCGTCATGTGCAACATACTTCTTGCTTTTTAAAACAAACTTTCCGTACATCGGATGTTTTACTCTCTTTGTATCTGATACAACAACAGATTTGTGCATTTTGTTACTACGAACAACGCCTATTCTTTCTTTTCTTAAATTTCTTTTTTCCATTATCAAAAATGTCTTAATTTTATTCGCTCTCTCGCTTGGCTAACTCTGTTTTAAGCCTTGCTATCGTTCTTCTCATAATCCTCAACTGTAAAGGATTTTCTAACGGAGTTAGTACGTGAGACATCTTGAGATTCATATATTTTTTTTTAAACGAATTAATGTTTTCTTGCAATTCAACTACCTGTAGTCCTTTTATCTCTGATTGCTTCATTTTCAATTTTAATTTAGTAACTATTTTTATATTTTTAAATCTTTATCTTTTGATTCAATTTACTGTCCACTTAAATCTTTTTTAAAATAAAAAAATAAGCAATAATTTTTCTCTTTATTTATTTAATTAAGTTTTAGTTATCAAAATCATAATCTCTTGCTATTACAAATTTAGTTTTAACTGGAAGCTTCTGTGCAGCTAAACGCAAGGCTTCTTTTGCTACATCCATAGAAACACCTCCGACTTCAAACAAAATTCTACCCGGTTTTATAACTGCAACGAAATGATCCAATGCCCCTTTTCCTTTACCCATACGAACCTCCAAAGGCTTTTTTGTTACAGGTTTATCTGGAAATATTTTAATCCAAAGCTGCCCTTCTCTTTTCATATAGCGAGTTGCTGAAACACGTGCCGCTTCAATTTGACGAGAAGTTAATAAATTTTGGTCTAAAGACTTTATTCCAAACATTCCGTTAGATAGTTGAGTACCTCTACCAGAATTACCCTTCATATTTCCTTTCATCTTCTGTACCTTACGATATTTTGTTTTCTTTGGTTGTAACATTACGAATTACTATTTTTTTTTAAAATTAATTATCCTCTACGAGGGTGGCGTTTCATGGAATTAATTCCTTTTTTATGACCTCCGCTTTTTTTAGACAAACCAATTAGTGGAGATAGTTCTCTTTTTCCATATACCTCGCCTTTCATAATCCATACTTTTATGCCTATTCTTCCGTAAGTAGTATGAGCTTCAACAAGCGAATAGCCAATATCAGACCTAAAGGTAGAAAGTGGTATTCTGCCTTCTTTATAATATTCGGAACGTGCCATTTCTGCTCCGTTTAAACGACCAGAAATTTGAACTTTTATTCCTACAGCTTTCATTCTCATCGTAGAAGAAATTGCCATTTTAATAGCTCTTTTATACGAAATTCTATTTTGAATTTGATTTGCGATGCTTACAGCGACAAGGTTTGCGTCTAATTCCGGACGCTTTATTTCATAGATGTTAATTTGAACCACCTTTCCTGTAATCTTTTTCAACTCTTCTTTTAGCTTATCAACCTCTTGACCGCCTTTACCTATAATAATTCCTGGACGTGCGGTCGTAATAGTTACGGTTACAACTTTCAAGGTGCGTTCTATAATTATTCTAGAAACACTTGCCTTTGAAAGCCTAGTACTGACATACTTTCTTATTTTATTGTCCTCTGCAATTTTTTCCCCATAATCATTTCCTCCGTACCAGTTTGACTCCCAGCCTTTTATAATTCCTAATCTATTTCCTATCGGATTTGTTTTTTGCCCCATATTTTAACTAATATTAAGTACTTGCATCTTTTACTCCTAACTCTAAAGTAACGTGATTAGAACGTTTGCGTATTCTATGAGCACGACCTTGTGGAGCTGGTCTTAATCTTTTTAACATTTTTGCACTATCTACATAAATAGTTTTAACAAACAGTCCAGCGTCTTCAATATTTGAGTTTTCGTTTTTAACTTGCCAATTTGCAATAGCAGATAACAATAGTTTCTCTAAATTTTTAGACGCTTCTTTAGGGCTAAATTTTAATATATGTAGAGCTTTTTCTACTTCAACGCCTCTTACTTGGTCTGCTACTAAACGCATTTTTCGTGGTGAAGTAGGGCAGTTAGATAATTTTGCAAAGCTGCGTTGCTTTTTGCTCTCTTTTAGCTTATTTGCCATATTTCTTTTTCGAACTCCCATTTTAAATTTATTTTTTTCCTCTATTCTTTGCACCAGCGTGCCCTCTAAAAGAACGTGTTGGAGAAAATTCTCCTAATTTATGACCTACCATGTTTTCGGTAATGTAAATAGGTACAAATTGTCGTCCATTATGAACAGCGATTGTTTGACCGACAAAATCAGGGGTAATCATACTTGCTCTTGACCATGTTTTAATTACCGACTTGTTGGCATTAGCTAATACTTTTTTCTCTAATTTATAATGAACATAAGGTCCTTTTTTCAACGATCTTGCCATAATTTTATTTCTTTCTTCTTTCTATTATGTATTTACTGCTAGATTTAGTTTTAGACCTAGTTTTAAACCCTTTTGCCGGAATACCTTTTCTCGATCTCGGATGACCTCCCGTGGCTCTTCCTTCTCCACCACCCATCGGATGATCCACTGGATTCATTCTTACCGCATTTACTCTCGGTCTTCTGCCTAACCACCTTTTTCGCCCTGCTTTACCTGACACTATAAGTTGATTGTCTGTATTAGAAACAGTTCCAATAGTAGCCTTACAACTAGACAAAATCATCCTTGTTTCACCCGAAGGCAGTTTTACAACAGCATACTTTCCTTCTCTTGCCATTAATTGTGCGTAAGAACCTGCTGACCTTGCCATATTTGCACCTTGACCTGGACGAAGTTCTATACAAGAAATCATAGTTCCTAATGGAATTTCTTTAAGTATCATTGTATTGCCAATATTTGGGCTAATTCCGCTCCCTGAAATTACGGTTTGACCTACTTTTAGTCCGTTTTGTGCAATTATATAGCGCTTCTCTCCGTCAATATAGCTAATAAGAGCTATAAAACTTGTACGATTTGGGTCATATTCTATAGTTTTCACTGTTCCAGGAACACCTATTTTATCTCTTTTAAAATCGATAACACGATACATTCGTTTATGTCCTCCGCCTACGTAGCGAACTGTCATCTTTCCTTGATTGTTTCTACCACCAGATCTTTTTTTTGGTTTTAGCAAACTTTTTTCTGGCTTATCTGTAGTTAGAGCGTCAAATTCATTTACAACTCTAAATCTCTGGCCTGGTGTTACTGGTTTTAATTTTCTAACTGACATTTTATCTTTTATTAAAGATTGCTATAAAGGTCTATGCTTTCTCCTTCTGCTAATTGAACAATTGCTTTTTTATATCCGCTTTTTGCACTTTGCACAACGCCTTTTTTAGTAAATTTAGATTTCCTTTTAACTGGATGAATTAAGGTTTTGACACTAACAATGGAAACACTATAGTAGCTTTCTATTGCTGTTTTAATTTCTATTTTATTAGCTTTTTTATCTACAACAAAACTATAACGATTAAATAATTCGCTGTCTTTTGTTGCTTTTTCTGTTATAATAGGTTTTATTATAATACTCATCTTAATTTCTTGTTTTAGCAAATCTAGTATTAATTCCTTCTAAAGAGCTTTCTGTAAATACAATTTTATTGGCGTTTAAAATACCATAAGTGTTTAGCTCTGAAGCGTTTATAACTTTAGATTTTTTTAAATTACGCGACGACAAATATACATTATTATTTGGCTTTCCTAATACAAATAACGATTTTTTAGTGTCTATCTCTAAAGCCTTTAATATGTCTATAAATTCTTTAGTTTTAGGAGCTTTAAAATCAAAGTCTTCGACTACAAACAGGCTTTTATCATTTGCTTTTACACTTAAAGCAGATTTGCGTGCTAATTGTTTTAAATTTTTGTTTAGTTTAAAAGAATAGCTTCTCGGTCTTGGACCAAATATACGCCCTCCACCTCTAAATATACCAGATTTTATACTACCAGCACGTGCAGTACCTGTTCCTTTTTGTTTTTTAATTTTTCTTGTGCTTCCTTTTATATCCGACCTCTCTTTGGCTTTGTGAGTTCCTTGTCTTTGGTTAGCCAGATATTGCTTAACGTCTAAATAAATAGCATGACTATTTGGCTCTATACCAAATATTTCTTCAGAAAGCTTAACCGTTCTTCCAGTATCTTTACCTGCAATGTTTAAAACCGCTAATTTCATTATTTCTGTATTATTACATAAGCGTTATTGTGACCGGGAACTGCTCCTTTAACAACAAGTAGATTTTTTTCTAATACTACTTTTAACACTTTTAAGTTTATTACTTTTACTTTACTTCCGCCCATTCTTCCAGCCATTCGCATTCCTTTAAATACTCGCGAAGGATATGATGCTGCCCCTATAGACCCTGGTGCTCTTAACCGATTGTGTTGACCATGAGTAGATTGACCAACTCCAGCGAAACCATGACGTTTTACAACTCCTTGAAAGCCCTTTCCCTTTGATATCCCAGATACATCTACATAGTTGCCTTCTTCAAAATGCTCTACCGTAATGGTATCTCCCAAATTGTATTCTTTTTCAAAGCCTTGAAATTCTACGACTTTTCTTTTAGCTGAAGTACCTGCTTTTTTAAAATGACCGTCTAATGCTTTGTTAGAACTTTTTGCTTTTTTGTCATCAAAACCAAGTTGTAAAGCATTGTATCCATCAATCTCTTCAGTTCTAATTTGAGTAACAACACAAGGACCAGCTTCTATTACTGTGCAAGGAACATTTTTACCACTTTCATCGAATAAGCTAGTCATTCCTATTTTTCTACCTATTAAACCAGACATTTTTTTTTAAATTATTATCTTTTATTAAAAAAAACAACGCTAAAACATATTAAACGTTGATAGTATATACAAAGTTTATTTATGCTTTAAAAAACAAATTTATGAATCAGCATAATTTTTTAAACGGTTTGCAAAAGTAGTAATTATTATTAAACCCACAAATAAAACTTAAAAAAAGGTTTGTTTAACAGATTCAACTTTAAAAAGTAGCTTCTTAAATATCTAATAACTTATACTCTTAATGAGATTATAAATTTTTTAGGCTATATTCTAAATTATGACTGCATTAGTGTTTGTTTTCCATATCTCCCAAGTCTCTTGTCCTGCAAAGGCAAAGTAGGCAAATTCCTTTAATCGTTGGTTGCTATTCTTTATACGTTCAAGTATCATAAACCAGTTCATGTAATTTTGCAGATATTTTGTTGCTACGCCGTTAAAGGGCTTCATCCATTCTCTTAATCTTTTAGCAGTATTGTTTACATTTTGTACGTGATACACTTTGTTTTTTACTCTCTGTCCTTTTGATACATTAAACTTTTTGTGATGTATGTTATTACTTTTAGCAAATGCTGTATAGAAGCGATGAGCATCTGTACAAAGGGTTTCTACTTTATCTAATTTTCTGGCAAATACAGCTTCTAAATCTTTCTTGCTTATACGCCCTCTTGTCGCTACTTTGAGTTCTTTGTTGTCGATTCTGTCACAGGTAACAACAACTGCTATTTGCTCATTACTAATACCCCGCTTAATAGCTTTACTGCCACGTTTTCGTGGTTTTCTATCTAGCTCTCTATTTCCCTTGCTAGATTCTAAAAAGAAAATATCATCACTCTCTGTAATGCCTTCAAAACCATTAGGATATGCTTGTTTAAAAGAACTTAGAACCTTGTGTCGCCAATCAAAGGATGTTTGAATGCTAATGTTTGTTTGTTCTGCACATTTCTTAATAGAATAACCCATAAGCATATTATATAAATAGGTGGGTAATAATTCAGGTTTTTTTAACCCAAAAATGACTTTACCCGTCGTATTTCTGAAATACTTTTTACAATCTTTGCAATAATAACGTTGCACTCCTTTGCTCTTGCCATTAGCACGAATGTTATCCCTCTTACAATGAGGGCAGTTGATAGATTGCTTAACACTTGATGTTGCTAAAAGGCTAAATGTATCATCTGTATCTGTTGAAATTAGTAATAAAAGCTCATTAACTATGGCTTGACGACTTGTCGAATCAAGACTTTTAAAGTATTCTGTAAAGTTTTTAGGTATCATTTTGTAAAGTTTTAGCAAATATACAACTTATTTAAGTCTTATGTTAGAATATAGCCATTTTTTACTGATAGCTAAGTTCAATTAGTAAATGCAGCTTTTATAGGGAAAGCTACATAAATCACAAAAGTAAAAATCGTTATTTGTCGTATAATTAGTTTAAAAACTAATGTTTCTTTTGTTTCAGGTTTCTTTTGTTTTTTGTAGTCTCATTAGTTTAAAAACTTTGTAAAGCTAAAAACTAATCACTAAAAACTAATCAACTAACCACTAAAAACTAATCACTATTTTAATGTATAAATTACATATCTTTGCTATTTAGTTAAGTGTTTCTTAAGGCTGTTTTTTTTATAAAAACATACGTTTTATTTAACAATATTATTGTTCTTATGCAAAAATTACTTTTTATTCTGTGCTTAATAATATCCGTTTGTGTTTACTCTCAAAACGATACTATTCTTGTAAAAAACCTAAAAGGTCAAATAATTCATGCCGAAAGCAAAGAACCTTTGAGTAATGCACACGTTCTGAATTTGAACACCGTAAGAGGAACAACTACTAACACAAATGGTCTTTTTGAAATTCCTGCCATGACCAAAGACACTCTTTTAGTTTCGTATTTAGGATATGCATCGATAAAAATAAAAGTTACTAACGATTTATTAAAAGGTAATGAGCTGTTGATAGCACTGTATGAAAAGCCCGAAGAAATGAGAAAAATATTAATAAAATCTACAAAGCTAATCGGAGTTTTAGAAATTGACGTTAAGCAAGTTCCGAAAGATAAATTTACAAGAATTAAAATTAATGGCTTAACTCAATATTATGAATTAGGAAAACCGAAAACTAAAAACACAATATCTCCTCTTGCAGCTTTATTTCAGCCAGTGGACTTTGTTTATAATTTATTCGGAAAAAACCCAAAGCAATTAAGAAAACTTCAAAAGCTAAAAAAAGAAGATAATTTACGTAAAATGCTATCCGATAAATACGATAGAGAGGTAATGATGGAATATCTACAAATGGACAGCCAGCAGCTTAAAGACCTTTTAGCAGACTGTAATTATTCTAAATATTTTGTTAAAAAAGCCTCTGATTTACAGTTGATTGAAGCCGTTTTAGACTGTTATGAGAACTATAAAGCCTTGAAAAAAGGAAAAATAGAACGAAATAAAACTCCTATAAAAAATTAGAACTTCTCGATATTTTTTTTCGTATAACTTAAAAAATAAACTACTTTTGCACACAAAAATTTATATGGTGGTTGTAGCTCAGCTGGTTAGAGCGCTGGATTGTGGTTCCAGAGGTCGCCGGTTCAAAACCGGTCTTCCACCCTACTAAAAAACAACAAATGGTTTATTTCGTATAGGTATTTAGTCACCCCTTAAAAACCATTTAACACTTTAAATATCAATAAAATAGATTAAAAAACATTTGTAAATATCTACAAGTTTTTGTATCTTTGATGTATTAATCTTGCAATTTTTTTAAAATTATGATTCCAAAAAACAAGAATACAAATCAAGGCAATTTATTTTTTAGTTTTAAAGACACTTTAAACCAAAAACACCCTCTTTACATATTGGCAAATAAAATAAATTGGAAACAATTTGAAGACGCTTTTTTGCCCTTGTATAGTAAAGACAAAGGCAGACCTGCTAAATCTATACGTCTAATGGTAGGTCTTCTTATGCTCAAACATATCCGTAATGTCTCCGATGAGAGCGTTGTAGAGCAATGGTCTGAAAATAACTACTACCAATATTTTTGTGGAGAAACTAATTTTGTTTGTGGAGTTCCTTGCGAAGCTAGTGAATTGGTTCACTTTCGTAATCGTATTAAGGAAGTTGGCATAGAACTTATTTTAAAAGAAAGCATACGAATAAACGCAGAGGATAGCAAAGACGAAAACGTCAATATAGACACTACTGTTCAAGAGAAAAACATTAGCTTTCCTACCGATGCAAAGTTGCATAAAAAGATTATTAAAAAATGTAAATCCATTGCTACTAAAGAGCAACTACCTGTTAGGCAAACTTATACTCGAACATTAAAGAAATTATCTAGAGACCAACGTTTTAGGAATCATCCAAAGAACAGGGCAAAAGCAAAAAAAGCAGACAGAAAAATAAAGACCATTTGTGGAAGGCTTATTAGAGAGCTTGAGCGAAACCTACCTCCCAACTCAAAGTATCAATCAGATTTAGATTTATTTAAACAGGTATTATCACAAAAGAGAAATTCTAAAAACAAAATTTATTCACTTCACGAGCCTGAAGTTTGTTGCATCTCTAAAGGAAAAGAACACAAGAAGTATGAGTTTGGCAACAAGGCATCATTCGTAAAAACAGACACCGGAGTAGTTGTTGGAGCAATGGGATTTCGCAACCAATATGACGGACACACTTTAGAACCAGTTTTAGATCAAGTAAAAAAATTAACAGGATTATTACCAAAAAGAGCAAAAGTAGACAGAGGATATAAAGGCAAAAAAAGAAGGCTATATTCTAAATTATGACTGCATTAGTGTTTGTTTTCCATATCTCCCAAGTCTCTTGTCCTGCAAAAGCAAAGTAGGCAAATTCCTTTAATCGTTGGTTGCTATTCTTTATACGTTCAAGTATCATAAACCAGTTCATGTAATTTTGCAGATATTTTGTTGCTACGCCGTTAAAGGGCTTCATCCATTCTCTTAATCTTTTAGCAGTATTGTTTACATTTTGTACGTGATACACTTTGTTTTTTACTCTCTGTCCTTTTGATACATTAAACTTTTTGTGATGTATGTTATTACTTTTAGCAAATGCTGTATAGGAGCGATGAGCATCTGTACAAAGGGTTTCTACTTTATCTAATTTTCTGGCAAATACAGCTTCTAAATCTTTCTTGCTTATACGCCCTCTTGTCACTACTTTGAGTTCTTTGTTGTCGATTCTGTCACAGGTAACAACAACTGCTATTTGCTCATTACTAATACCCCGCTTAATAGCTTTACTGCCACGTTTTCGTGGTTTTCTATCTAGCTCTCTATTTCCCTTGCTAGATTCTAAAAAGAAAATATCATCACTCTCTGTAATGCCTTCAAAACCATTAGGATATGCTTGTTTAAAAGAACTTAGAACCTTGTGTCGCCAATCAAAGGATGTTTGAATGCTAATGTTTGTTTGTTCTGCACATTTCTTAATAGAATAACCCATAAGCATATTATATAAATAGGTGGGTAATAATTCAGGTTTTTTTAACCCAAAAATGACTTTACCCGTCGTATTTCTGAAATACTTTTTACAATCTTTGCAATAATAACGTTGCACTCCTTTGCTCTTGCCATTAGCACGAATGTTATCCCTCTTACAATGAGGGCAGTTGATAGATTGCTTAACACTTGATGTTGCTAAAAGGCTAAATGTATCATCTGTATCTGTTGAAATTAGTAATAAAAGCTCATTAACTATGGCTTGACGACTTGTCGAATCAAGACTTTTAAAGTATTCTGTAAAGTTTTTAGGTATCATTTTGTAAAGTTTTAGCAAATATACAACTTATTTAAGTCTTATGTTAGAATATAGCCAAAAAGAATAAAAGATACAGAAATTCTTGTTCCATCACCACCAAAAAAATCTATGAGTTATTACCTTCGAAAGAAATTAAGCCAAGCTCACAAAAAACGAGCAGGCATAGAACCAGTAATAGGACACATCAAGGCAAATCATAGACTTAATCGCAACTTTTACAAGGGAGTAGTGGGTGATAACATCAATATTATGCTTGCAGCAGCAGGGTTTAACTTCAAAAGAATGATTAACAAGTGGAAACATTCTTTTTTACTCTTTTTTCAAAGGCGATTTCAAATTTTTATGCAAACCAAATTTTGTGCTTTTTATTTTAAACTGATTTTTTAAGGCTTGACTATTTAATCTTCAATCAGAATAAAATCTAAATGTTTTTTTATTAAATCTGTTTTTTTTACCCTTACTTTAACTTTATCTCCAATTTGGTATTTGTTTTCTGTCCATTGCCCAACAATGGCATGTAGCTCTTCGTCAAAAATATAGTAATCGCTTTTTATAGTTCTAATTCTAACCATTCCAGTACATTTATTACTTTCAATTTCTATATAAATTCCCCATTCTGTAATACCAGTTATAGTGCCTTTAAATATTCTATTTGTCTGATTTTCCATAAGTTTTATTTGCATGTATTTTATAGAGTCTCGTTCTGCTTTATTTGCTAACTCTTCTCTGTCATTAAAGTGTTTGCATTTTTGCTCATATAAGTCAGCTTCAAAAGTTTTTCCTCCCTCGAGATAGTGCTGTAATAATCTATGCGTCACTAAATCTGGATAGCGTCTTATAGGCGAGGTAAAATGAGAATAATAATCAAAGGCTAAACCATAATGACTAATGTTTTTAGTTGTATAAACCGCCTTACTCATCGAACGTATCGCAAGGGTTTCTATTATGTTAGATTCGGATTTACCTTTAACGTCTTTTAGTAATTTATTTAAAGACTCAGAAATAGTTTCTTTTGTACGAATATTAATTTTGTAACCAAACTTGCTAATAATATTTTGTAGTAAAATTAATTTTTCGGTATCTGGCTCGTCGTGAACCCTGTAAACAAAAGTTCTATTCGATTGTTTTCTATTGTGAAGCCCTACAAATTCAGCAACTTTTCTGTTTGCCAATAGCATGTATTCTTCTATTAAGTTGTTAGCATCTTTTACTTCTTTAAAATACACATTAACTGGATTTTTGTTTTCATCTAAATGGAATTTCACCTCAACCTTGTCAAAAGTAATTGCCCCTTGATTGATTCTTTTTTTACGAAGTTTCTTTGCCAGTGAATCTAATTTTAAAATTGCCCCTGTAGTCTCTTTTTCTAAACTATATTTTTTTCCAGTTGTTGAAACGGTTTCCGAAATTATATTATTTTTATTTTCTATTACATATTGCACTTCTTCATAAGCAAAGCGATAATTGGAATTAATTATAGTTTTTCCGAACCACTTATTTACTAACTCTGCTTTTTCGTTTATTTCAAATACTACAGAAAAAGTTAATTTCTCTTCAGATGGATTTAAAGAGCAAACATTATTGCTTAATATTTTTGGCAACATCGGAACAACTTTGTCTATTAAATACACCGACGTTGACCTGTTATAAGCCTCCTCGTCTAATGTAGTTTTAGGCTTTACATAATGAGAAACATCCGCAATATGGACTCCTATTTCATAATTCCCATTGTCTAATTTTTTAAAAGACAGCGCATCGTCTAAATCTTTGGCATCTTTTGGGTCAATAGTTAAGGTCAAAACATTACGCATATCTCTGCGTTTTTTAGCTTCTTTTTTTGAAATTTTTTCTGAAAGTCTATCCGCCTCGTTTTCTACTTCTTCAGAAAATTTTAAAGGCAAATTATACTCTAACAAAATAGAATGTATCTCGGTGTTATAGTCATCAGGGTTTCCTAAAACTTTCTTGATTTTTCCGAATGGGCTTTTGGAGTTTTCGGGCCAATCTATAATTGAAACTTGCACCTTATCTCCGTGCTTTGCCTTGCCCATATTATCCTGCGAAACAAAAATATCAATATACATATTACCACTGTTAGGAACTACAAAACCGAAGTTTTTGCTTTTGTGAAAAACTCCTACAAAATCAGTCTTTGAACGCTCTACAACCTCTGTAACTTCTGCCTCTAATTTTTTCGACCTTTGCTTTTTATATACATAAGTCTTTACAATATCGCTATGAAGACCTTTACCGAGATTTATATTTGGCACAAAAATATCTTCTTCGTAATCGTCTGTAATAAAATATCCATTTCCGTTAGAAGTAATGTCTAAAACTCCTACCGAGTATCTTCTGTTTTTATTAATTTGGAACTTACCCCTGCCGACTTCTATAATTTTTTTCTCTGCTTTTAGCTCTGATAATTTTTTTAAAACTAAAGTCCTACTTTTATCATCCGATAGGCTTAAACTCGCAGAAATTTGCTTATAATTATATGGCTTATTGCTGTTTTCTTTTAAAAAATTAAATATTTTTTTTATTAAGTTTTTAGCCCTTTTATCCTTCTTTTTCTTTCTTGTCATTTAAGTATTTCTTTTTATTTAATCTAAAAAAATCCGCAATTATATATTTTAGATTATAAAGTGGAGACGCTATTTTTGACGCTTTTTTTTAAAAAAATTAATTTTAAAATTTATGTAGCCCCTAAACTTGTTTTTTTGTTATCAGATATATAAATTTAAAATAAGCTTCGCAATTAAAAGGTAAATTAAAATTCCTAAAATATCATTTGAAGTTGTGATAAATGGTCCAGTAGCTATTGCCGGATCTATACCTTTTTTGTTTAAAAAAAGAGGCACAAAAGTTCCGATTAAACTAGCTATAATTATTACTACAATCAATGAAATAGAAATTGCAAGTGCTATATTTAGATTACTTTTATAAGCCCACACAAAAAAAAATAAAAAGAACGCCAGTATTATCCCATTGAGGAGAGACAAAAGCATTTCTTTTAAAATTCTTTTATTTGTACTTCCTTTTATCTCTCCATTAGCTAAACTTTGGACAATAATAGCCGACGACTGAACGCCAACGTTACCAGCCATAGCAGCGATTAGCGGTATAAAGAAAAATAATATGTGGTACTTTGAAAAAATACTTTGAAAATTTTCCATAATAAGAAAAGCCCCAATACCGCCTATCAACCCTAAAAAAAGCCAAGGAATTCTTGCCTTTGTTAGCATCGGAATACTATCCTCAGAGTCTACATCTTGAGTTAACCCAGCCGCTAATTGATAGTCTTTGTCCGCCTCTTCTTTTAACACATCCACGATATCATCTATCGTAATTCTTCCTAACAAAACATGATTTTTATCTACAACCGGAATTGCCTCTAAATCATACTTTGCCATAATTTTTGCAACTCCCTCTCCTTTTTCATCAACGTTTACATAATCCACGTTGCTCTTGTAAATTTCAGATATTTTTTGACCACTTTTTGAAATAACTAAATCCTTTAAAGACAGCCTCCCAATTAATTTTTCTTCCTTATTTACTACATATATAGAATGTAATTTGCTTACTTCCTTTGCCTGTACTCTTATTTTTCTCAAGCAGCCAGCAACCGTCCACGTCTCATAAACTTTTACAAGTTCTTTTGCCATTAAAGACCCCGCCGTATCGTCCTTATAAGATAGTAATTCTTTAATATCCTCAGCAAGTTCGGTGTCTTTTAATTCTAAAATTACTTTTTCTTGTCGCTCTTTAGATAGCTCACTTATAATGTCTGTCGCATCGTCAGTTTCCATCTCCCCAACTTCGCTAGCAATTTCTTTTGCAGAAAGGTTTTTAAGAATTTTTTCAAGCAATTCTTCGTCCAATTCCATAAGAATTTCCGAAGTCTTCTCGCTGTCTAACAGCTTTGTAATATAAATAGCCTCCTCAAAATTTAACCTTTCTAAAACCTCTGCTACATCGGCATAATGCAAATCAGAAAACATTTTTTTTATCTCAAAATCTTTATTATTATGTATAAAATCTGATAAGTTTGCGAGAAATTTCGGTGTAATTTCAAATGCCATTTGCTTTAATTTTTTGGGTAAGTAGAATAAAATCTTCAACCGATAATTGTTCCGGTCTTTTTGCAAAGATAACTTCCGCTTTCGTAGAATCCGAAAAATTAAAAGATTTTAAACTTTTACGTAGCATTTTTCTCCGCTGATTAAATGCAGTTTTAACTATTCTAAAAAACATCTTTTCGTTTGCCGGAAGTGTATAGTTTTCTTTTCTAGTAAGCCTTATTAACCCAGAGTAAACCTTCGGCGACGGTTTAAATACTGTCGGCGGAATGGTAAATAGATATTCTACTTTATAAAAAGCTTGAGTTAAAACCGATATAATTCCGTAGGCTTTGCTACCCGGCTTTTCAGCAATTCTTTCCGCTACTTCTTTTTGAAACATACCTATAAACTCTATAACGTAAGCCCTATTTTCTATAGCTTTAAAAACAATTTGTGTAGAAATATTATACGGAAAATTCCCAATTATTGCAAATTCCGACCTATTAAAGAAACTAACAATATCGAACTTTAAAAAATCGCCTTCCAAAATTCTAAAGCCATCTTCGCTAAAACTAGCTTCAACGAATTCCGACCAAAATGTACTTCGCAAGTAATTAACGGATTCTGCATCTATTTCTATTACTGTTAGTTTCAACTTCTTTTGTAATAAATATTTGGTTAAAATACCCATACCTGGACCAATTTCTAACAAATATTTATATCCTCTTTCTGTTAAATAAGTCGTTATTTTTCTAGCAATATTTTCATCAACTAAAAAATGTTGTCCGAGATGTTTTTTCGCTTTTATAATCATATCCGCAAGTGAAGTTAACTTTTATTTATAAAACACTTATTAAAAAAGCCCTACGAACTTATGCAGAACTTAATTTTTTTTTATTGATGTAATAAACTCTCGAATGCTTAGTTTTATCTGATCAAGCCAAGAATACCTCCAACTCCAAAACCAAAATATACGTTGCGTTTATTTATAACTAAGATAGGAGAAAATGTTAATCCAAGAATATTAATAAATGGAACTTCTATTTTAGGGTTAATTATTAAACTAATAGTGCTGTTTCTGCTCCTAACGTAATCATAATGACCATTTACTAGCTTAAAATCTTTATAAAAAAACGTTTCAGTAAAACCTAAACCAGCAGATAAATTTAATCTTAAAGAACGATCATTATTAATATATATCATCTTCCCAAAGCTAAGATTATAGTTATACGACTTTTCATAATCTAGCCAAAAGCCATCCCAAAAGTCATCATTATTAAATTTATAAAAATCATTCGGCAAAGCAGGATCATCTCGAACAGTCCATATAAAACCTACTTTTATTGTGTAATCTTTTTTAGTAATCAAATTAATATTTAAGTCTGTTCCAAAAAAATTTCCTAAAATAGAGCTAGAATGAATAAAATTTCCATAAAAAAGTTCCCCTGATAAATAAAACTTATACTTTTCATTGTCTTCTTGAGTTTGACACTTTCAAGTCCAAAAAAGCCATTTTAGAGAACCGTTTCCTTGATTTTACTGGGTTTGTTGTCTTAATTTGAAAAAGTAGTCGTAGTGCGAAAAAATTTTTTTCTTCGATTTTTGTGTTTTAATTTTGCATTATGGCATTCCTCAGAGCAGAAAAAAAAGCATCAGGCACCTATTTGCGGATTATTCAGTCCTACAAGTTGGACGGTAAGCCCAAGCACAAAACCCTTTACTCGTTAGGTAAGCTGGAAAACTACGAAGCGAATCAGTTAGAGCGTATTGCTAAAAAATTATTAGAACTTATAGGTAAAGATGCCAACCCTCTAAGCATTGGTAATCTTCAGGAGTTGGGTAGATACAATTACGGATACGCTCTTGTGGTAAACAAACTGTGGGATGTTTTTAATTTAGATAAGTTAGCTAAAATTATTACCCATAGACACCGTAGTAAATTTGATTGGCAGAATATCTTTCGTTTTATGATCGCCGAACGTATCAATGAACCTTGTTCCAAATTACAAAGTAGCTTTAATCAATCTGAATATCTTGGTTTTGGTGACGCTGATATTCCTCTCCACCAATTTTATAGAACTTTGGATTTGTTTAGTGATGAAGAAGACTTTATCAAGCAACATCTTTTTACCCAGCAGCGTAGTTTGTTCTCTACGGTGCTTGACGTGGTTTTCTATGATGTGACCACACTTTATTTTGAATCTCAAGTAGAACAGGATGATGCTTTAAGACAAAAAGGCTATTCCAAAGACGGTAAAGCACACAAAACACAAATTGTGCTAGGACTATTAGTTGATAAAAATCGCAACCCTATATCGTATCAAATCTATAAAGGCAATACTT
The DNA here is from genome assembly GCA_963422315.1 of uncultured Polaribacter sp. GTDB lineage: Bacteria > Bacteroidota > Bacteroidia > Flavobacteriales > Flavobacteriaceae > Polaribacter. The sequence goes on along the minus strand of OY729423.1, from coordinate 922,106 downwards.
ATGAAGGCTGTACCATGATTGATGCACTAAACTCAATGAAGCAACAATTTACCATAGACTGCGTAATTGTAGTTGCCGATAGTGCTATGATTGACAAGGGGAATCGTAATTTTATGGTAGACAACCAAATTGATTATATCATAGGCGATAGTATCAAAACTCTTCCTAAAGTTGTCAAAGCAAAACTCATTGATATTGAAAACCTCAAAGCTGTAAAAGGGGTATCAAAACAGAAGTTTAGTTATAGTGAGACAACCTATAAAGGCAGACGGATTATATGCAGTTACTCTGCAAAACGTGCACGTAAAGATGCATACGCTAGAGAAAAACTCATATCCAAAGCCAAGCAATGGCTCGAAGAACCCTCAAAATACAAACAAGTTAAAAAAAGAGGTGCAGGAAGGTTTATAACATCAACCAAAGAGGGAGAACCCATTGCACTAAATCTACAGGTCATAGAAAACGATGCTAAATATGACGGCTTAAAAGCATTATCTACTACAACTGATTTACCCATAGAAACTATCCTATCAAAATATAGCGACCTGTTTGAAGTAGAGCATACCTTTAGAACTTTAAAGAGCCAACTAGAAATACGCCCAGTATTTCATTGGACAGATAAAAGAATCAAAGGACACATCGCTATGTGCTTCACAGCATTTACTTTTATCAACTATTTAAAAAACACAACCAATCTTCAATACAGAGCTATTGTAAAAGCCATAGATCGTATGCAGGTATCTCTAATCAAGGATGACAAGGCGAAGTCCAACATCTACCTGCGTTCCAAAATTGATACCCCCGAGCAAACAATCATCGATAAATTAAAACTAAAAGTGCTAAACGATACAACAGCTCAAAACTCTGTAAATCAGTATTTTACAAAATAAAGTAGTGCATAGGCTATTTTTTAAAAACCTCATTATCAAATACTTAACCCTTTAAACTGTCAAACTCAAGAGATTATAGTTATACGACTTTTCATAATCTAGCCAAAAGCCATCCCAAAAGTCATCATTATTAAATTTATAAAAATCATTCGGCAAAGCAGGATCATCTCGAACAGTCCATATAAAACCTACTTTTATTGTGTAATCTTTTTTAGTAATCAAATTAATATTTAAGTCTGTTCCAAAAAAATTTCCTAAAATAGAGCTAGAATGAATAAAATTTCCATAAAAAAGTTCCCCTGATAAATAAAACTTATACTTTTCATTGTCTTGACTAAAAGTTTTAGAAAACATTAAAAGGGCAATAAATATAAGGGTGTGTTTTTTGTTCATTCCAATTTGTTTAAGATTTTTTACCTTACTTTTTTCATCCTTGAATCCACTCCGAAAAGTTTTTTTTGTCATTTTTAAGAATTAAAAAATTTTAAAAATAGTGCATAGTTTCTGTGATTCGTTATTGGGGCTTTCTTTTTTAATCCCAAAGGGATGAAAAAATTATAGCTTAATGCAACCCAAAAGTTTAATAAACCCCGTAGAGGGGTGTTAAAATTAATCCGTCCATTCAAACAAATATTTTTCGTTATATTCAATTTTAAATTTTTGAAGAAAATCAAGGTATTCTTCTTTAAATGTTTTCTTCTTGTGATGTTCTTCTTGATTGGTAATATATCGATGCACGTTGTCTATTTGAGAATGTGCATAAGAAAAGGCTCCGTAACCTTCTTGCCAAGAGAATTTTCCTTTAATAAATTTTTGTTCGTTGATGAAATTGGAAGAATTGTTTTTGATGTCTCGAACCAAATCGGATATGCGCATTGCTGGTCTTAAGCCTACAAATACATGAACGTGATCTGAAACTCCGTTTACGATAATAGCTTTTTGATTTTTTCTCTTGATAATGCCTGCAATATATTTGAACACCTCATCGCGCCAAGGTTTTTGCAAGAGGTTTTCTCTACCCTTAACAGCAAATACGTATTGAATGTAGATTTGTGAAAATGTGCCTGCCATAATGCTATTTCACCCCTTCGGGGTTGGGTTGTGGTTGTTTAATCATTTTTTCTATAATCTTTTCACCCCTTCGGAGTTGGGTTGTGGTTGTTTGATCATTTTTTCTATAATCTTTTCATCCCTTTTGGGTTTTCAGTTTCTAATTTAATAGACAATTGTTTGATCATTCTTTCTATAGTCTTTTCATCCCTTTTGGGTTTTCAGTTTCTAATTTAACAGACAATTGTTTGATAATTTTTTCTATAATCTTTTCGTCCCTTTGGGATTTTCAGTTTCTAATTTAATAGACAATTGTTTGATAATTTTTTCTATAATCTTTTCATCCCTTTTGGGTTTTCAGTTTCTAATTTAATAGACAATTGTTTGATCATTTTTTCTATAGTCTTTTCATCCCTTTGGGGTTTTCAGTTTCTAATTTAATAGACAATTGTTTGATCATTTTTTCTATAATCTTTTCATTTCTTTTGGGTTTTCAGTTTCTAATTTAACAGGCAATTGCTTGATAATTTTTTCTATAATCTTTTCATCCCTTCGGGATTTTCAGTTTCTAATTTAATAGACAATTGTTTGATAATCTTTTCACCCCTTCGGGGTTTTCGGTTTCTAATTTAACAGGCAATCGCCAATATTTGACTTATTCGGAGTGGACTCAGGCTTTTAATTTTTATTAAGATCAGACTAATTATTTTTAGCAAAGGTAACCATAAGTAGTAAGTTTATATAATCTAATATCGCCCAAAAAAGATCTGTCTCAAAAGTAAAACGACTAACTAATTTTGATTTATAGTTTTTCGTTTTTTTATACTTCTTATCCTTTTAAAATGTATCGCCTCTTATTTTTCTATAATTTTTTCTAGCATCTACCAAATATATGCTAGAAGGATAATTAAAAATAATCTTTTGATAGTACTCTGAAGCCTTTTCTTTATTATTCAAATTGTTGTGGTACAAAGAAGCAATTTTATGAAGAGCATCGTCTGTTAAAATCCCTTCATCACCCAAATTTATAATTTTCTCATAGTTAGTAATTGCCAAATCGTACTGCCCTTGTTTTGTATATAATTCTGCTTGTTTAAAAAGTGCTTCATCTTCAATTGGATGCCCCTTAAACTTTAATTTTATTAAGTTTAAAGTGTCAATAGCTTGTGAAATTTTATTTTGAAACGCCAGCAAATCTGCCTTTGCATATTTTTCTAAACCAGAAGGTATTGAGTCTTGCGACTCGTTATCTGTTATAGTTAAATAAAGATCTACCGCATTGTTCGCAATCAATTGAGTAGTAGAGCCTTTAAGCACTTTTAATTGAATTTTTGCCCACGAAAAATCTCCTTTAAAATAACTCGTTTGTGCTACTTTAAACCTTGCTTGATGTGCTAATTCATGGTTTTTAAGCTTGGTTTGTACTTGTGAAAAACAGATTAACGCTTTATTATACTGTCCTGTAAAAATTAAAACATCTCCTAATTTTAGCTTAATTTTAGCTTTATCAAACTTAGAAATTGCAAAGCTTAATGCCTTTTCTAAAACTATTTTTGCTTGAACTGGATCGTTTTTTTGAAAAGTTAAAAAATCTGCATAAGCAACTTGTATTTTTATGGTATTTTCATTTTCTCCAAACTCGTTAATCAAGAACTTAAAAATAGACTCCGCCCGATTGTCATTTGTAGCAATTGATATTTTGGCTAAAGATAAACGCGAGTCTATAATTTCACTATCTATGCTAGAATTTTGAAGTATAAAGTCGAAGCAAGCCTTGGCAGAATCATAATTTTTGTTCTCTAAAGCTATTTTACCTAATTGAAAAATAGCCCCTAAATCAGAGGGGTTTCTGTAGTATAAAGCCTTTTCTTGTAGCAAAGCCTTGTCGTATTCTTTTTGTTGAGTAAATAGCCAACTTAACATTGAGTTCCAGTTGTTTTTAGGATTGCTATTAGACTTTTTTATAAGTGCTTCTTTTAATAAAATGTTAGCTTCATTCTCAGAATCGCCAGTAATATAAAGGCTTACATACCTTAATACAATATCATAAAAATCGCTTTTTTTGTCTATAAGTGCTATATAAGAATCTATCATTTTTTTTAAATCGCCCTTTTCTCCGTATATTTGAGCAATTTGAAATCCGTAATTTAAGTTTTTATTTTTTGCCATTGCTTTGTTAAAAGCCAAAACGGCGTAGTCTAAAAGATTGTATTCTTTAAAAGTAAACGCTATTACGCTTCCATAAGTTGGCATTTTTTCAACATATTTTAATGCTAGCTCATAATTTAACTTTGCCAAATCTTTTTGCTTTTTTCGCTCGTAGTTATAACCCAAATGAACGTATAAAAAACCTCGATTATGACTTTGTTTTAACTTATTTTTTAATAAATTTTCTACTTCAATAAATTTTTCTGTTTCTTGATAACATGAAATTAATCTGCTTAAATAAGTCGTGTTAAAAGGATTTTTAGTGTATAATTTTTTGAAAATTTGTGTCGCTTTTTCATACTCTCCTTTTTCATAATATTTCTCTCCCAAAACATGACTGTTTTGAGAAAAACTAAAGTTGATACTGATAAGTAAGACAAATAAGAAAAAGTTTTTCATCTATAAAGTGTTTTATACTAAATATAAATTATAAAGGCTGCATAATTTTCTAGTTCTTATTATTTCTTTAATAATTTTATCTGCCCCTAATTGCTTCTTGACTTTTATTGCTCGTAAATCGCATAAGCTATCTACAAAGGTAGGATGTTTTTGTAATTTCATAATCCGAAAACACAAATTATGATTAACAAATATATAAGTCAAAAAATTAATCTTTTTTTTTAACTCTCTACTTTTTCGGCTGTCTTAAAAGGAGTCTTGTCTTTTTTTAAGAAAACTGGAAAAACTAATTTTTAGAACCCACCTTAAATTACATATCGGATTATGTCGTGTTCAACATTAACTTGATATTTTCCATTTTTACTTCTAATATAATTTGTCAACTATTCTATAGTAGGATAATCTCCATCACCAATAAAACAACTAGCATCATCGATTAATAGTACGTGCTGAAAATTATTTTTATTGAATATCGCATCCAATTCTTCAAATATTGGACAATCTTTATTTCCTTTTGCTGTTTTTCCACCCGAATAATGACCATCTAACCAAAATATTGCAGGCTCATTTATCTTTAATAATATATCGGAAAGAACTTTTCCGCTGTCACCTTGCACAATAGTGATATTCTTATCTTTTTTAAATCTTCTCTTTGCTTTTTTAAACAAATTAATTCCCAATTCAATAGAATATATTTTTTTAAAATTCTTTTTTTGAGCTTCAACCATATCGCCCATAAAAGTTCCCGTTTCTACCAAGACTTTATATGAGTACTTACTCTGATATTCTTTTATAATCATTTGCTTTACTAAATGAGGCGGAGGAACTATATGTCCATTATTTTCCCACTCTTTAAATACCCTTCTTTGATGTTGTTCATTTAATTTATTCAATAAATTCAGTACCTTTTGAGGTACAAAAAATCTAAAAAAGTTCTTCATATAATTGAGATTAAATTTATTCGAAAATTGCAAACTAACATATTAAGACCATTGCATAATCCTCTCATTTTTTCTAACTCACCAGGTCGCAATGCCAGGCGAGTAGCATTCTTTTCTAAATAATCTACGGAACGATTTAATATATCGTTTAACTCTGCGTAATTGTACTTTTTTTGCATTTTAATTATTATTTTAATGGTTAATTTATAATTCTACTTTTCCTTAAACTTACTTCTCTAGGCGACAAACTTACTTACCTGGGCGGTGAACTTACTTCCCTAGGCGGTGAACTTACTTCTCTAGGCGGACAACTTACTTCCCTAGGCGTTGAACTTACTTCCCTAGTCAGTAAATAATCAGCTTGTAATTCTGTATATAATTTTACAACTTCTGATTCACCATAATCCATAATAAAGGTCAATTCATTAAACCCTGAAATTTCTTTTACTTTATCATTGAAGAACTCAACTATTATAGAATAAATAGAAGTATTTTGGTCTCTTGCCAACTCATCCCAAACAGCTTTAGGAATATATACCTCATCAAATAGGCTATTCAAAACCTCAAGCCTATCAATTATTGCGAGTGAAAATATTGGACCAGCATCTGAAATTATTAACCCGTTTTTCATCTCATTTCAGCTTTTCGATATCACTTAAAACATCTTCAAACTCCAAATTCGATATTGGGATGTTATTTTCAGATAAGAGCGTTTCAAACTCAAGACGAGACATATCAGCTATTTGAGAAGCTTTTCCTATTGTAACTTTTTGTTGCTGATAAAGCTGAAATGCTAACGAAATTTTGATCCTTGTCTTTAACTCCTTCTCTGACTCATTGATTGTCAGTAAAATATCTGAAGGGAAATCAATATTTAATGAATGCTTTGCCGTAGATTTTTATGTATAAATAAGCCTTTTTTTCCAAATGCTTTGCTGTTATTTTTTTTCTAATGGAAGCGAACGTGTGTATAAACCGACAATTCAGTTTATTTCGCATATATTACTACTTTAATTTTTGCATAAATATTTATAGCAACGCCACAAATATATAAATAATACAACAACAAAAAAATTACAAAAGCCACATAATTTTCCAGTTCTTAATTATTTCTTTAATAAATAGTGTTTTGGTAATTTCATAATTTAAAAATCCAATATATTGGTATAGACTTTCCTTATACTGATTTTTATTTTTATATTTTTTTGTTTTGATGTTTAACTAAATTACTACAATGTAACACTAAATCTTCGCGATGTAACACTAAATTTCCTTGATGTGCCATTGTTTTTTACTATTTTTTCTTTTTTAAATTATAAAATCAAAATTTGTGATAAGCTAAAATTAATGTTTAAGAATTTTCGGTCAGTATTTTTTGTGCTAACTCTTTACCTAAACTTACTCCAAACTGGTCGTAGCTGTATATGTTCCACAAAATTCCTTGAACAAAAATTTTATGCTCATAAAGTGCAATTAATTTACCCAGAGAATCCGGAGTTAATTTATCAAACAAAATAACATTGCTCGGCCTATTTCCTTCAAAAACTTTAAATGGCAAAATACCCGTTGAGCTATCTTCAGAATGCTCATGCTTTACTTCCTCTTTCGTTTTACCATAAGTTAGAGCGTCTATTTGACCATAAAAATTTGCCATTAATTTTTTATGATGGTCTTTTAATCCGTATAAAGATTTCTTAAACCCAATAAAATCAGAAGGAATTATTTTCGTTCCTTGATGTACTAACTGCATAAAAGAATGCTGCATATTAGTTCCGGTACTGCCCCAAACGATAGTCCCAGTTTGATAATCAATTTTATTTCCATTCCTGTCTATATTTTTACCATTGCTTTCCATCGTTGCTTGCTGTAAATAAGCTGGTAATTTAGATAAATATTGTGAGTAAGGAAGTACAGCTTCGGTTTCCGAATTGAAGAAATTGTTATACCAGATGCTTAATAAGGCTAAAATTACAGGTATGTTTTTATTAAATTTTTCACCTCTAAAATGTATATCCATTTCTTCGGCACCATTCAAAAGTGCTTTAAAATTATCAAACCCTATAGACAAACAAATAGATAACCCAACGGCAGACCATAATGAAAAACGTCCGCCAACCCAGTCCCATATTGGAAAAACATTAGATTTGCTAATTCCAAAATTTTCAACTGCTTCTAAATTTGTAGAGACTGCTACAAAGTGCTTCGGAATATCCGAAATTGTAGCAGTTTTCAAAAACCATTTTTTAATAGTTTCTGCATTTGATTTTGTTTCTTGTGTTGTAAAAGTTTTAGAAACTACTATAAATAAGGTCGTTTCTATGTCTATAGACTTAATTATTTCAGAAATGTGGTCTCCGTCAATATTAGAAACAAAATGCGTCTTTAAATGATTTTTATAAAATTTTAAAGCCTCTACAACCATATTAGGACCTAAATCTGAACCTCCAATTCCGATGTTTACAATGTCTGTAATCGGTTTTTCAGTATAGCCTTTCCATTTGCCGGAGGCTATTTTATTAGAAAAATTTTTCATTTTTTCTAATGTAGCTTCTATTTTTGGCTTAATGTTTTCGCCGTTTACCATAATAGGGTTTTTATTGCTACTTCTCAAGGCAGTGTGAAGAACGGCTCTTCTTTCTGTTACGTTAATTTTATCGCCAGAAAATTGTTTTTCTATCGCTTGTTTTAAACCTGCTTCTTCTGAAAATTTTATCAATAATTCAATGGTTTTCTCAGTAATTCTGTTTTTGGAGTAGTCTAAATAAAGGTCTTTAAAATAGATAGAAAAGTCTTCTTTTTTGTTTAGGGCTAATTTTAATTTTTTAATATCATTAAAATGAGTTAATAATTCTGACCACGCTGTGGTTGTCGTTGGGTTGATGTTTTTTAATGCCATATTTTATGTTGAACTTTTTATAATTTTTGATTCGGTAATTACTGGTAGTTTATTATCTAATACGTATTTTGAAAGCCGTATATATTTTAAGTATTTATTTTTTATATTTTCCTTTAAAGGTACCGAATGAGGTAGTTTTTGTTTAAAAGGATCTACCTCTTTGTTATTTTTCCAAAAGCGATAGCAAACATGTGGACCGTCAGTGTTTCCAGTCATACCTACCCAGCCGATAACACTTCCCTGTTTCACGTATTCTCCCACGTTTACATTGCGTTTTTTCATGTGTAAATATTTAGTAGAATAGATATTATTGTGTTTAATTTTTACGTAATTTCCGTTGCTTCTTTTTCTAGCAGATTCAACGACAATTCCGTTAGCAGTTGATATTATTGGGGTTCCGACAGCAGCAGCAAAGTCTGTGCCTCTATGGGGTATTACCCTATTTCCGTAATACGGAATTCTTCTTCTTAAATTGTAGTGCGACGAAATTCTATACTGAAATTTAATCGGAGATTTTAAAAATTGACTTCGTAACATATTTCCTTTCTCGTCATAAAATTCTTTTGCTTTGTTTATCGAATCTGACGTATAATTAAACGCATATAATTTCTCTCCTTTGTGTCTAAAAACTGCCGATTTTAACTCACCGTAGCCAATAAAAATAGTGTCTTCTATAAATTTTTCTTCATAAGTAAATTTAAAATAATCTCTTTTTTGAAGCTTATAAAAATCTAAAGTCCACGCATAAATATCAGCTATTTTCCAAGTTAAATTCGGAAACAGATGTAAGCTGTCCATCGCTTCAGAAAAGTTAGTATTTATAGTGCCTTCTACAGTTTTTAAAACCTTCTTTATTCGTTTTTTATGGTGTACTGCTTTAATTATTGAGTCTCTAAAATCTATAATCGTAGAATTTATTCTGTCGTGTTTATAAATAAAAACTTGTGCCTTTTCAATAGAATCTTTACTAGATAGAATTGTATAAGTCTTTCCATATTTTACTTTTCTAAAATCAAAAACACTTTTTGTTGAGTTTATTATTTGATTAACTTTTTGATAAAACACATGATGCCTATCTAAAATGACACTAAAACTTTCGCCGCTTCTTATAGTGTCCTGTGTTACCTTATAGTCATTAAATTTATAACCATAATTATAAACAATCTTTGGTTCTGTTTTTTCTAAAATCGGAGCTTCTCTTTCAATATCTTCTTTACAAAACGAAAAAAAAGCTAATATTACTAAAAGAGGTGATGTTCTTTTCAAAAAAATAATTAATTTATTGTATAAAGACTACAAAATTATAAAAAATTAGCATAACTTTTTTATCTGTCATTACAATTTGGGCTTGCCGTCTAATTAGTAGTGCCACGAATATACAAAGTTTTTTAGATAAACCAATTCCAGACCAATCCGAAGCGAATTGTAAAATCTCTATAAGGGTAATTCGGCGCAGAGAAATAATTCTTATTTGAAGAAAAATTAGAAGTTGCATTGTCTATTTTAAAAAAAATGCGCGTTCTTCGAACTTGAGCATTAAAGAAAAAATCTACGGTATAAAAGCCTATTTCTTTTAAATTTTGTAACCTAAATTCTGCTAACAAAGGATCGTATGAGTTCATTTTGTATTTAGAAAAATAGTTAAAGGTTACTCCAATATTTACTAACATCGGTTTTCCTTTAAACCAATAGTCAGTATAATACAAAGTGTTTCTTGTCACCATTTTTGGAACCCTAAAAACAGAGCTTCCGCTACTTACATTTTGAAACATCACTGTGTTGTTTACTGCAAATTTTTTATACCTAAACTCCCGGTTTGCTTTAATTTTTAAATATGTTATTTGGCTTTCAAATTGCTGGGGTTTGCTGTTTTCGTCAAAATAAATATGGTTGTCAATATTAGTAAAATTCAAAGAAGTGTTTATAAATTTTGAATTAAAATAAAAGCCCAAATCCCTTGTATTTACACGATTGAAATTATTCTCCCAGTTATATCTATCGTATTTACTTTGGTGGAGCAAAGCATTAAAATTTGCCGATTTTGAATTGATTAACAAACTGCCTTTTATCTCAAATAAACTGTCTTTTTTATAAATTGCTTCGCTTTTTAGATTGCTTCCCGATAGCAGCCCACTCGTAAGGCTTAAATTCCCCGAAGCGTTTAATTCAAAATTTTTAACTTTTGCGTTCCAACCTGCACCTATAAAAGCAGCATTGCCTATTATTTTTTTATTTGAAATTTGGCTATTACTATTTAAAATTTCATCATAACCGTACTCGAAGTTTATTAAATTAATTTTTGCTTTAACTTGACCGAGTATATATTTTGAGTTAAAATCTAGACTTATCTCATTATTGGTTATTACGCTTTTAGCTTTATTGTTGGCTACGTCAGTTGGGCTTTCTTCTCCGAAAATATTCGTTGTTGAACTTTGCTGATTAAACCAATATTTTTTTGTTTCTGTAGTAAAAATATGTCCGAGTTTTAGATTGCTAAAATCTTTAATATTTGCAATGTCTTTCTTTGAAAATAATTTATAACTATGCTCAAGGTATAGCCTTGTAGCCTCAAAATAGCTTTCAGCGTCTGCTAAATTTACATCCAACCTAGATCGCTCTTTATAATTAGGGTCGTCGTTAGAAAATTTTTCTATTTCGGTTTCTGGTAGTCCGCCGCTTTCTTGGTTATAAAAATCTTGAGATGTAATGTGTCCCCGAATTTCATATTGGTTTTCTTTTGTCTTATAATTAAAAGTTGCTCTAAAATTTCCGTTACTAACTAACGACCTCCTATAGGCTCCTAACGACCTTAAACCCTTGTAAGACAGGGATGTATTAAATCTTTTCGAAAAATTTAATGTAAGAATAGCATCTAAAAACTGTCCCTGCTGCAATCCAGTTCTATAAGACATTTGCGTAGTAGGGGTCGGCACTTCGTAATATTTTATATCTTCAATTTCTAAATAACTAAATTGTTTTGCAGTAAACCCAATGTCTGGCAAAAAAGACATATTACTAAATCCGTAACCCAAGTTGGTTAAAGTTTGCCCTTGATTATGAAATTCTAATAACTCAAAATTGTCTGTTCGCAGATAATTAAACTTATATTCTTTTTGTATGGTCAGCGTTGTATCGATATAGGAAGTGTCTCTTTTGTGAGATATAATTTTATAATCAGTATATTTTGTTTTTTCTATAAGTTTTTCATTTTCTAATTCTACAGAATTGACGTTGCTATTATCTTTGTTATCAAGGTTATTTTGAGAAAAGATATTTAAACTAAACAATATAAAAACAACTGTAAACTGCGTTTTGTCCATAAGAAATTAAAACAACAGCAAATGTAAAATATTTTAACGAATCTTTTTAAGCCAATTTTTATTAGCCCTTTTTTTCTATATTAAAATAAGAAAAGCTTAAGTTATAAAAAACTCTGTTTTGTTTTAGGTTTCTTTTGTTTCAGGTAGAGACGTAATATATTACGTCTCTACACGGTAATATATTACGTCTCTACAATATCATCTATTAAAAACTAACTTTCCTAACCAATTTGCCAGTTTCTGTTTCTATTTGAACTATATAAATTCCGCTTGATAAATTTGGTAGGGAAATATCTTTTACGCCAGTAGTAGAAAATGAGCTGTTAATTATTTCCTGACCTAAAATATTATAAATTCTAACAGTAGCATCTCCAATCGGCAAGCCAACAACTCTCAACCTAGAATTATCAGTTTTATAAACGTTAACTTCTGATAATGTTCTGTTATCAAGTATATTCAAAGCAGCTTGAGTTGTATGAAGATAGAATCTTCCGATGTCATCCGAAGCACTTGTTAGCACTTTATAATTATTCCCATTGTCTAATTTTGTAAAAGTTCCTTTAGTTCTATCTTCTAAAATCACCTCAATAGAAGAAGGAATATTTAATTTCTCAATGCTAAAAGTAATTTCTTTACCAGCACCTGCTTTTACTCCTACTGGAATAATCATACTTCCAATTTCTGCTTTTGGCAAAGATTGAACTTGGTATTTCTTGCCTTTGTCATCTTTTAATAAATGAGTATAAACATCAAATTTAATATTTGCACCATTTCCAGTAAACACTTCTCCGTCTCCGCCATTGTCAAAGCCTTTTGTAGCAGCGTCGTAATAAAGAACTCTTGCTTGTCTTTTAGAAGCACCGTCTGTAATTGAAAGTTTTATTTGAGACAAATCTGTCTTTTGGAAAGTTCCGCCAGTGGACTTTATAGCAGAATAATCAAAAGTTAAATTACCAGTAGCAGCTGTTTTTGCTTTTACAAAAAAGCCTTGTGTGGGTGCTAATTTAAAGTCTTCCATTGATACTTTAGTTGCATAAGTATCTTGATTCCAAACCCAAATAGTTTCAGCTTCAAGTTTTGCAGTATTGTTTGTTAGGAAAGTTCCACTATTTATATGAGTAGCATAAGGATTTCCTATTAAATTAAAACGATTGTTTGAATTGTCTATGGCTATAGAAACATCGCCAGTATTCAAAGTTCCAGTAAAAGAAATATCTCCTGCACTTGCTCTTTTTACAGAATAGCCTTTGCCACTAGTAAAAGCACCACTACCGCCTCCTTGCATATAACTCCAAGTGTCGTTAGTTGTATTATAAGTTGCAATTCCTCTATTACTATTACTAGAGGCAATACTATTTGCAGTAACATAATCATCGTCATAAGTTTCACCAGTAACTGGGCTTGAAACAAGATACCAGTTTGTAGTAGCCAAACTTCTATTATAGGTAATATTTCCTGCTGCTTTACTATTAATTTCAAGAGAGCCGTCGTTAATTGTTAAAGATGCAACAGAATTAATTGTTATATCGCCTGCTGTTGCATTTGTACCACTACTAATTACAGGCTTACTAGAAGCTCCTTGAATTGTTACATAACTTTGTGCGGTTGGAACGCCCCCATCCCAATTCGTAGCCGTTGCCCAGTCGGTGTCTGTTGCACCTGTCCAATAAACACAACTTGTACTATAACTTGCTCCTGCATCTTTTGTCCAATTAGCACCAGAAGGAACAGTAGTAGCATCTGCTTGAATACATGTTAAATTAGTATTAGACGTAGCATTGAATGTTGTTAGTATATTATTTAGACCATTTTTTAAATCTAAACTTGTTAATTGGTTAGTATGACAAGATAAATAAGTCAAAGCAGTATTTTTACTTACATCTAAACTTGTTAAGCTGTTAGCATAACATAATAAAGTAGTCAAAGCAGTATTTTTACTTACATCTAAACTTGTTAAGCTGTTAGTATAACAATCTAACCTAGTCAAAGCAGTATTTTTACTTACATCTAAACCTGTTAATTGGTTAGTACGACAGTTTAACCTAGTCAAAGCAGTATTTTTACTTACATCTAAACTTGTTAAGCTGTTAGCATAACATAATAAAGTAGTCAAAGCAGTATTTTTACTTACATCTAAACTTGTTAATTTGTTAGTATGACAAAGTAAATGAGTTAAAGTAATGTTATTAGTTAAATCTAAACTTGTTAATTGGTTGATATAACATTCTAAAGAAACCAAAACAATGTTATTAGTTAAATCTAAACTTGTTAATTGGTTGTTAGAACAATCTAAATGAGTCAAATTAGTATTTTTACTTACATCTAAACTTGTTAAGTTATTAGTACGACAAATTAAAGTAGTTAAAACAGTATTATTAGTTACATTTAAACTTGTTAATTTGTTGTTAACACAATATAAAGTAGTTAAAGCAATGTTTTTAGTTAAATCTAAACTTGTTAATTGGTTGTTAGAACAATATAAAGTAGTTAAAGCAGTATTGTTAACACCTAAACTTGTTAAGTAATTATTAAAACAAGATAAGGTAGTTAAAGCAGTGTTATTAGTTACATTTAAATTTGTTAATTGGTTAGAATGAGATTGTAAAGTAGTTAAAGCAGTATTATTACTTACATCTAAACTTGTTAAGCTGTTATCATAACAAAGTAAATCAGTCAAAGCAGTATTATGAGTTACATCTAAACTTGTTAATTGGTTAAAATAACAAGATAAATAAGTCAAAGCAGTATTTTTACTTACATCTAAACTTGTTAATTTGTTGGTATGACAATCTAACCTAGTCAAAGCAGTAAAATGTTCAATTCCTTTTAGATTAGCAATGCTACTATTAGAAACATTTAAATTAATAACAGCCTGTTCACTATCACTCAATACATCATCATTGTTTCTGTCAATTGTATTTCCTGTGACAATTGCCCTAAAATTAGCGTCAGGGAAGTTAATATCATTAATAGCAACTTGTCCCATCAAGCAAGTAGCATAAATCATAAAAACCGAAGTAATAAAAATATTTCTCATAATATAAAAAAATTTTAAAGATTAATAATTCTGCAAATATACAATTTTTAGTGATTAGTTTTTAGTTTTTAGTGATTAGTTTTTGAAAAATTATGCAGTTATTTTAACCTCAATTGAAAGGCTAAACACTAATCACTAAACACTAAAATAAATTAAAATTTCCAAGTTATAAGAAGAATCAAAGTTGTATTTTTGCAAAAATTTAAAAAACAAGTATGCTACAAGTTTCTAATTTATCAATGCAATTTGGGAAACGAATTTTATTTGACGAAGTAAATGTTAAATTTCAAAAAGGAAACTGCTATGGAGTAATAGGAGCCAACGGTTCGGGGAAGTCGACGTTTTTGAAAATATTGTCTGGCGAGCAAGGTCCTACTTCTGGTCAAGTTTATTTAGCCCCAGACAAGCGAATGTCTGTTTTATCACAAGACCACTATGCTTATGAAGAGTATTCGGTGTTAGAAACGGTTGTTATGGGAAATAAAAAATTGTTTAATATTAAAAAACAATTAGACGAGCTATACGAAAATTATTCAGACAAAAATGCTGAAAAAATTGGAGAACTTCAGATAACCTTTGAAGAGATGAATGGCTGGAATGCTGATGCAGACGGAGCCGCAATGCTGTCTAATTTAGACGTTTCAGAAGACTTTCATTATACTCTAATGAAAGATTTGGATGGTAAGATGAAAGTCCGTGTACTAATTGCACAAGCCTTATTCGGAAACCCAGACGTGCTAATTATGGACGAACCTACTAATGATTTGGACCTTGACGCCATAGCCTGGTTAGAAGATTTTATTGCCAATTTCGAAAACTGCGTTATTATAGTTTCGCACGACAGACATTTTTTAGATGCCGTTTGTACGCATATTTCCGATATAGATTTTTGTAAAATAAATCACTATTCTGGGAACTATACTTTTTGGTATGAGTCCTCGCAATTAGCAGCAAAGCAAAGAGTTCAACAGAACAAAAAAGCTGAAGATAAAAAGAAAGAGTTAGAAGAATTTATACGCCGTTTTTCAGCCAATGCTGCAAAGTCTAAACAAGCAACATCGCGTAGAAAAATGATTGAAAAATTAAATATAGAAGATATTAAGCCGTCTAGTAGAAGGTATCCTGCAATTATTTTTGAGCAAGAAAGAGAAGCTGGAGATCAAATATTAAATATAGAAAATCTATCTAAAACATCCGAAGAGATAGAGCTTTTTTCTAACGTTAGCTTTAACCTAAACAAATCAGATAAAGTTGCAATTATTTCTAAAAATTCTAAAGCGGTAACTTCTTTTTATCAGATAATAACTAATAATGAAAAAGCTGACTCGGGGAAATTTGACTGGGGAATTACTACAACGCAATCTTATTTGCCTTTAGACAACTCGTCTTTTTTTCAGAACGAAAAGCTAAATTTAATAGACTGGCTCAGACAATATGCTCAAACCGAAGAAGAAAGAGAAGAAGTGTTTTTACGAGGATTTTTAGGGAAAATGATTTTCTCTGGCGAAGAAGCCTTAAAAAAAAGCAATGTGCTATCTGGGGGTGAAAAAGTCAGATGCATGCTGTCTAAAATGATGATGAAAAAAGCAAATGTTCTAATTTTAAATGAACCTACTAACCACCTTGATTTAGAGTCTATTCAATCTTTAAACAACGCACTTATTAATTTTAAAGGGACAGTTTTGTTTACAACTCACGACCATAAATTTGCACAAACCGTCGCTAATAGGGTAATTGAGATTTTTCCTAATAGCATAATCGATAAATATTCTACTTTTGACGAATACTTGGAATATGATAAAACTAAAGAATTAAAAAAACAAATGTAATTGTAAAAATTTAAGCAAATGCTTACTTTTGTTTGTCTAAAACTCATTTTTAACAGATGGAACATTTTGTAGTATCGGTACGCCTGTTTCCCTCAAATTAACATCCAAATCTTAATATTAAAATTACATAATCAGCTCATAAATAAAAAGTTATGATTTTATTTTTTCAAAAATCTAAAAAGTGCGGAAAACAGGAAAAAAATAAATCAATAGACAATTATTAGTTTGATAAAAACGAATAGTATCTAAAATTTGTAACTTTGCAAAGTGAAACCAAGAATTTACATAGACACTTCGGTTATTGGAGGTTGCTTTGACGAGGAGTTTGAAATTTGGTCAAACAAATTGATTGGAGAGATAAATTATGGTAATTTCAAGGCGGTTATTTCAGAAGTATCGGAGTTTGAATTAAAGTATGCTCCTCAACATGTGAGAGAAATTTTGAATAGAATTCCTAAACAAAATCTTGAAATAGTCAAATTAACAGATGAAGCAAAAGAACTCTCAAAACTTTACATTAAAGAAAAAATTGTTGGCTCTAAATCTTTAGCGGATACTGAACACATTGCAATTGCTACTATTGAGAAGGTTGATGTGCTAGTAAGTTGGAATTTTAAGCACATCGTAAATTACGACAAGATAAGGTTATATAACGCTGTAAACTTAAAAAATGGATATAAAATTTTAGAAATAAGAAACCCAAGAGATTTAATACATGAAAGCTAGAGCAAAAAAAACATTTGATGCTGTTCAAATGGTTAGAGAAATTAGAGATGCATATTATTTAAAGCATACAAAGAAGGATTTTGATCATAAAATTTTTGAAGAAATTAAAAATAAGTGGGAGGAAAAATTAAAAAATAACAATATGTAAAACGCCATGCTCTGCACAGGCGTTTACACTAGACCGTCAGTCTGTGCAAAAACCCCCAAGACTTCTGTTTTTCACATACAAGCCTCTGAAAACACACACAAACTCATAAAATATAATTGTAAAAATTTAAGCAAATGCTTACTTTTGTTTGTCTAAAACTCATTTTTAACAGATGGAACATTTTGTAGTATCGGCACGCAAGTATCGTCCTCAAGATTTTGAAAATATTGTTGGTCAAGAAGCTATTACCAACACTTTAGAAAAAGCTATCGAAAACAATCATTTGGCCCAGGCTTTGTTGTTTACCGGTCCTCGAGGTGTAGGCAAAACATCTTGTGCGAGAATTTTAGCAAAGAGAATAAATCAACAATCGGAAAGTGAAAGCAAAGATTTTGAATTTAATGTTTTTGAATTAGATGCGGCTTCTAACAACTCGGTTGACGACATTAGAAACTTAACGGAGCAAGTTCGTATATTACCGCAAGTTGGAAAATACAAAGTTTATATAATTGATGAAGTTCACATGCTGTCCACACAAGCGTTTAATGCTTTTTTAAAAACTTTAGAGGAACCACCACCACACGCAGTATTTATTTTAGCGACAACCGAAAAGCATAAAATTATACCGACTATTTTATCTCGTT
Organism: uncultured Polaribacter sp.; assembly: GCA_963422315.1. Taxonomy (GTDB): domain Bacteria; phylum Bacteroidota; class Bacteroidia; order Flavobacteriales; family Flavobacteriaceae; genus Polaribacter. The sequence goes on along the minus strand of OY729423.1, from coordinate 904,018 downwards.
GTCAAATATTTGACTTTAATAGAATTGGGGTTTTAGATATAAAAAAATATTTAAAGAAAATATGTGAAAAAGAAAATATAACTGCCGAAGATGGAGCACTTCACATAATTGCTCAAAAAGCAGACGGTGCTATGAGAGATGCTTTATCTATTTTTGATAGAATTGTAAGTTTTTCGGGAAGTAATTTAACGATAAAAGATGTCGCTAAAAATCTTAATTTTTTAGATTATGAAACATACTTTAATATCACTTCTTTGCTGTTAGAAAATAATATCCCTAAAACATTAAATACTCTAAACGAAATTTTAAGTAACGGCTTTGATGGAAGTCATTTTATAAATGGTTTAGCAAGTCATTTTAGAGATTTATTGGTAGCTAAAGATAGTAGTACTATCGGATTATTGGAGGTTAGCGATTCTGTAAAAAATAAATATAAGGAGCAATCTTCCAAAGCTGATATATCTTTTTTGATGAAATCTATTGACAAGGCTAATAATTGCGACCTAAACTATAAAGCAAGCAAAAACAAACGGCTGTTGGTTGAGTTAACATTAATGCAGATAGCCTCTATCACTTTTGATAGTGAAAAAAAAAAGTCTGATTCATTCATAATTCCTGCTACTTTATATAAAGAATCTTCTCAAAATTCGCAAAAGGAAAAACCCATTGTAAGTGAAAAACCAAAAAGTTATAAGCCAAAAAAAGCTGATAATAATAGATTAGAAAAAACAACTTCTAAAACTGAAGAAAAACAACTTTCACGGTTTTCTTTAAAAAGTGTTCGTCAAAATAATCAAGCTAAAAAAAAGCTTGAAAAAAAAAGTTTTGACGACAGTCATAGAGATAATTTTACTGAAAAAGACTTACAATTATATTGGAAAAAATACATCGATATTCTTGAAGAGAAAGGTGAGAAAAGCACAGCCTCTATTCTTGATTCGGATATTCCGAAGTTGCATAAAGATTTTAAAATTGTATTCTTTGCATTTAACAATGTAATGGAGGAACAGATTATAAAAGAGCTTCCAGCGTTGTTAGGCTATTTAAAAAAAGAATTAAATAATTATTATATTTTAATAGATGTCGTATTAAATGAAAAATTAGAAAAAAAGTTTATCTATACTCCTGAGGAAAAGTATAAAAGATTAAAAGAGAAAAATCCAAATATAGAAAAGCTACGTCAAACCTTCGAATTAGACTTATAAATTTCGCTAATATCTTTGCCGAGATATGAAAGGATTAAATTGTCTTTAGGCTCATTAGTATTTTCAAATTCTGGAATCAAATAAATTTCTTTATCTCTTTCAATAAACAACGGAATAGATTTTTTTTCTTTAGTAAGTAACTTTATAATAGAGTTATATTCTTCTTCATTTGTAGTTTGTATTTCTATAATGTTAGGATTTTCTCTATATGCCTCAATCAAGTTTATATAGTCGTCATTTGGTGTAACAAAATATTGTCTTTCAATTATAGAAGCATTTTCTATTTCATCTGAAGATGCTAACTTAAAAGCGCCTCGTTCGCCGAAAATTTTAGAAAAACTATTTATGGTGTATCTATTAACTGTATCGCTAGCAGTTAGGGCTACTAAATATCCCACGTCATTTAGTTCTATATTATCGGTTAATTTATCATCGTAAACGTCTATTCTCAATGCCTCTAAGTTGTCCTCTAAAGCCTTTCGGATAAAGTCTATATTCGAATCTATTAAAATTACTCTTTTTCCTTTGTTTTTTAAGTGTTTAGCCATTAATCTAACTGGTGCTGATGCTCCTATAAACAAAACAGAGTTAGATTTTTTGAGTAGCACTCCAACTATTTTAGCAAAAAGCCTTGCTGTAGTTGCGTTTAATAAGACAGTTCCTAAAACAATCATAAATACTAATGGGGTAATATATTCTGCACCTTCTACTTCTTGTTTTAATAGTTTACTGCCAAATAATGAGGCAATTCCAGCGGCTACAATACCACGGGGACCCACCCAGCTAATAAATAGCTTTTCATTAAACTTTAATTTAGAATTTCGAGTGCTTATAAATACTGCAAGGGGCCTTATAACAAAAACAACAATTATAAATAGTACTGCTGATTTCCAAGTATATAGCAGTAGCAAATCTTCAAAGTTAATGTTAGCTGCTAATAAAATAAAAAGTATAGAAATTAATAATACGCTTAAAGATTCTTTAAAATAAAGCAATTCTTTTAGATTATCTAATTGACCGTTTCCTAACACCATACCCATAATTACAACCGCTAATAAGCCAGATTCTTGAGCAAATATTTCGGATTCAACAAAAACTAATAATACGGTTGATAGTGAAACGACATTTAAAAGATAATAAGGTATGAGTTTTTTATTAATTGCGAAAGCTAAAGCGTGGGCAAATGTAAATCCGAAAGTAATCCCAAAGAGCAATATTTTCCCAAATTCAGTTAAAGCAGTTTTAGTAAAACCTCCGCCACCACCGACGCTTATAAATTCAAAAACAAGTACTGCAACTAAAGCTCCGATTGGGTCAATTAAAATCCCTTCCCACTTTAGAACAGTAGAAATATCTTTTTTTAGAGGTATATTTCTAATAATTGGAGTAATAACCGTTGGACCTGTTACTATAATAAGCCCAGAGAAAAGAAAAGAAATATCCCAGCTAAAATCAAATATATAATGAACTACAATGCCTGCTCCGAAAAAAGTAATAGAAGTTCCTATGGTAATTAATTTTGTGATAACTGGTCCAACGTGTTTTATTTCGTTCCTCTTTAAAGTAAGCCCTCCTTCAAAAAGAATAATGCTTATCGCTAAAGAAACAAAATAGTACAATCCGTCTCCAGGGAAAAGTCCTTTTTCTCCATTCCAAACTGGCTCTATCCACTTTGAACCATCTTCACTTAAAAATTCTGAAAAAATAGGACCAACGAACAGACCTATTAAAATCAAAGGTAATATCGCTGGAATTTTAAATTTCCATGCAACCCATTGTGATAATATTCCTAAAATTACAATTCCTGATAGCTCTAACATATTTTATAAAACCTTAATTAATAATAAATATTGTTGAAAAACTTGATGAAAAATGATAAAATATTCTAATGCAACTTATTATATAAATATGCAATGCAAATATACGATAAAAATAAAAGTAGTATCGTTTATCACTTTCCAAAAATATTATTACCCTAAAAATATTTCATCTATTTATTCGGCGATTTAGTTTAGTTTTATGTAAGCATATCCTACTAATATAATGAAGCGGCATTAGGTTTGTATAGCGTCTCATCAATAATTGTAACATCAGAATTATCTCTAAAATTATGTAAATAAGAAGCTATATTTTTTTTTAGTATTGGGTGATATAAAGTTGAATCAATCTCGGACAAAGGGTATATAACAAAACTTCTTAACATCATTTTTGGATGAGGTATTTTTAAAAAATTAGTAGAAATAATTTCATTATTAAAAAGGAGAATATCTATATCAATTTTCCTGTTTTCGTAAACTCTAGCTCTACGTATTCTTCCGATGTTTTTTTCTATTTCTAATAATTTATTTAGCAAAAGTTTCGGTTTTAGAGAAGTTAAAACTTTAACACAGATATTGTAGAAGTCGTCCCCTTCAAATCCCCAAGATGGTGTTTTATAAATTGAAGATATTTTTGTAAGCTCCCCTACTTTTTCGTCTATTAAATTTATAGATTTTTGTAGATTTTTTATTTTAAAGCCCTCGTTTGTACCTAATGATAAATATGCTGTATTCAGTGTTTCCATAAATAAGCTACAAGAATTAAGCATCAATACTTTTTTTAAAACTGTGGTTAAAATATATACTTGTTATTTGCTACCTCCTCCTGTTGTCTCTACTGTTGTGAGTTCGTTGGTTTCTGTTGTTATTTCTTGGGGGTGGTTTAGCTACATAGCCTTCCGGTTTGGGCAAAAGAGCCTTCCTTGATACTTTTTCTTTTCGTGTTCTTGGGTCTAAACCAAAGTACTTCACTTCTAAAACATCTCCTAAATTAACAATTTTAGTAACATTGTCGGTACGTTCCCAAGCTAACTCGCTAATATGGAGTAGAACTTCATTGCCAGGTGCTTCTGTATATTCAACTACAGCACCAAAATCGAGTATTTTAATTACCTTAACTTCATAAGTAGCTCCTAATTGAGGTTTAAAAAGCATAGATTCAATTCTAGTAATAACTGCTTCTATACCTTCATTTTTTACACCTAGTATTTCAACAATTCCTTCTTCTGTATCTGGGTCTTCTGTAATTACTATTGTAGTCTCGGTTTCTTTTTGTAACTCTTGAATATGTTTGCCACTAGGACCAATAAACGAGCCTATTAGTTCGTTCGGAATTCTTTTAGTAATCATTTTTGGTGCATAGCTCTTAACGCTTTTGTTTGGCTTATCAATTTTTTCAACTATCTTATCCAAAATGTGTAGCCGCCCTGTTTTTGATTGTTTTAAAGCGTTTACTAATACTTCATAAGAAAGTCCTTTTATTTTTATATCCATTTGACAAGCGGTAATTCCGTCTTTAGTTCCAGTTACTTTAAAATCCATATCGCCTAAATGATCTTCATCACCTAAAATATCCGATAAGACTACATAGTTTCCAGTTTTATCATCTGAAATCAAACCCATAGCAATACCAGATACAGGTTTTTTTATCTGTACTCCTGCGTCCATTAACGCCATTGTGCTAGCACAAACTGTTGCCATAGAGGACGAACCATTAGACTCTAAAACTTCAGATACGACTCTTACCGTATAAGGACAATTATCAGGTATCATGCCTTTTAAAGCTCTTTGTGCTAAATTTCCATGTCCGACCTCACGACGAGAAGTTCCTCTTAATGGACGTGCTTCTCCAGTCGAAAAAGGCGGAAAATTATAATGTAAATAAAACCGTTCTTCGCTTTCAAAAGAAGGCATGTCTATTTGGTTTGCTTCCCTCGAAGTTCCTAACGTTACTGTTGCTAAAACTTGAGTCTCGCCTCGAGTAAATATTGAAGAACCATGTGTAGAAGGTAAATAATCTACCTCACACCAAATTGGTCTAATGTCCGTAGCTTTACGTCCGTCTAAACGCAATCCTTCGTTTAACATTAAATTTCTAATTGCTTCTTTTTCAGCTTCGTGATAGTATTTAGAAACTAAAGTATCGTAAGATTCTATTTCTTCTTCTGTGAAGGAGTCTTTTAATTCTTCTTTAATTTTTTCAAAAGCAAGTGAACGTTCGTTTTTTTCAGAAGCAGATTTAGCTACGGCATATACTTTATCATAAACTAAAGTATAAACTTTTTTAGATAGCTCTTCATCTTGGCTTTCTTTTTCATATTCACGGGTTTCTTTTACTCCATACGCTTCTGCTAATTTAATTTGTGCAGAACATTGTATTTTTATAGCATCATGGGCAGTCTTGATAGCCTCAACCATGTCCTCTTCAGAAATTTCACCCATTTCTCCTTCTACCATAATTACAGAATCTAAAGAAGCGCCAACTATCATATCAATATCCGATTCTTTTAATTGATCGTAATTTGGGTTGATAATAAATTCACCGTTAATTCTCCCTATCCTAACTTCAGAAATTGGTGTTTCAAAAGGAATATCGCTTAATTGAATTGCAGTTGAAGCAGCCAAACCAGCTAACGAGTCCGGAATTACATTCTCATCATGAGACATTAACTGAATCATAACTTGAGTTTCTGCGTGGTAGTCTTTCGGAAATAACGGTCGTAGAACTCTATCTACTAAACGCATAGTCAATATTTCTCCATCGCTAGGTCTTGCTTCTCTTTTAAAAAAACCTCCCGGATATCTTCCTGCTGCTGCAAACTTTTCTCTATAATCTACCGTAAGCGGCAAAAATGATACGTCTGATTGTTTGTAGTTAGAAACTACTGTACATAGCAGCATAGCTTTACCCATTTTAACTACAACTGAGCCATGTGCTTGTTTCGCTAATTTTCCTGTTTCTATTGTGATAGTTCTGCCTTCTCCAAGGTCTATATTTTCTGTAAATATTTTCGGAATCATATAATTTTATTTCTTTTTAATATTATTTCTTTAAATTTAATGGTATATATCTAATGTGTTTTTTTATAGCTACGCTAAACATTATTCTGAATGCTATTTTTCTAAATTCAGAGGACTATTAACATATAAAAAAGAGACACATTAATAGAGTCTCTAATTTTTTATTAATTATTTTCTAATGCCTAATTCTTTAATTATTAAACGGTATCTGTCAATATCTTTTTTCTTGAGATAATCTAGCAAGCTTCTTCGTTTACCGACTAATTTTATCAATGAGCGTTCGGTATTAAAATCTTTGCGGTTTCTTTTTAAATGATCTGTTAAGTGGTTAATTCTATAAGTAAATAATGTTATCTGTCCTTCTGTATTACCTGTGTTATTTTTTACGCTACCTTGTTTTTCAAAGATTCCTTCTTTTATTTCTTTTGTTAAGTACATACCAGTATTATTTTTTAATGGTTTTTATATATTATTATGCCTGAATTTTTGTCGGTGCAAATGTATATCTTTTTTTTAAACTCTAATTGGTAAATTCTGAATTAAATCTATATACAAATTAACTCGCTTTTTTAGGTCTTTGCGTTCGTATATAGCATCTAAAAACCCATGTTCTAAAATAAATTCCGATTTTTGAAATCCTTTTGGCAAGTCTTTTCCTGTTGTGCTTTTTACTACTCTTGGTCCGGCAAAGCCTATAAGTGCATCAGGCTCTGCTATGTTTATATCACCCAACATTGCAAAAGACGCAGTAGTACCGCCAGTTGTCGGATCAGTGCATAAAGACACATAAGGTATTTTTGTTTTCGATAGCTGTGCTAATTTTGCAGAAGTTTTTGCTAATTGCATTAAAGAAATTGACGCTTCCATCATTCGTGCACCGCCTGATTTTGAAATAATCATAAGTGGTATTTTGTTTTTTATAGAATAATCTATCGACCTCGATATTTTTTCTCCTACAACTGAACCTATTGAGCCTCCTATAAAGCTAAAATCCATTGCCGTTATTACTATTTCCTTTCCCAATGACTTTCCTACTCCTGTTCTTACAGCTTCTTGTAGGTTAGTCTTGTCTTTTGCTTCTTTTATTCTTATTGAATATTTTTTTACATCCTCAAAATTTAATAAATCTATTGAATTTAGATTTTTATATAATTCTACAAATTTATTTTCATCAAAAAACAACTCAAAGTATTCTTTACTTCCAATTCTTACGTGATAACCGTCTTCTGGACTAACGTATAAATTATCTTTTAACTCTTCTTTAAATATTATTTTCCCACTTGGCGTCTTATACCAAAGACCTTTCGGAGTGTCTCTTTTGTCTTTTGTTAATGTGTGTATTCCTTTACTTAATCTTTTGAACCATGCCATAAGTCGTTTGTTTTTATAAAGTATCTATATTATTCAAATCACTAAAAGATTTTTTTAAGCGTTCTATAAATGTCATCTCACCTTCTCTTAACCATCTTCGCGGATCATAATACTTTTTATTCGGTTCGTTCTTTCCATCTGGATTTCCTATCTGTGTTTCTAAAAAACTTGTTTTTTCTTTAACATAATCTCTTACTCCTTCCATAAAAGCAAACTGCAAGTCCGTATCAATATTCATTTTTATTACGCCATATCCTATTGACTCTCTTATTTCTTCTACACTAGAACCCGAACCCCCATGAAACACAAAATCAATACTATTATATGGTAAATTATATTTTTTTGAAACATATTCTTGAGAGTTTTTTAAAATTTTTGGTGTGAGCTTCACATTTCCTGGTTTATATACTCCATGAACATTTCCAAATGCCGCCGCTATCATAAATTGTGGTGAAATTTTTATTAACTCTTCATAAGCATAAGCTATTTCTACCGGCTGAGTATATAATTTTGAAACGTCTATATCAGAATTGTCTATCCCATCTTCTTCGCCACCTGTTACTCCTAATTCTATTTCCAAAGTCATACCCATTTTGCTCATCCGTGTTAAATACTTTTTACATATTTCTATATTTTCTTCTAAAGGCTCTTCCGACAAATCTATCATATGTGAGCTAAACAAAGGCTTTCCATATTTTTCAAAGTGAATTTCCGAAGCGTCTAACAAGCCATCTATCCACGGCAATAGTTTTTTTGAACAATGATCGGTATGTAAAATAACCGTAGCACCATAAACTTCTGAAAGTTTATGTACGTGCATTGCCCCAGCTACTGCTCCTGCTATTGAAGCTTTTTCTCCTTCGTTCGGAAGTCCTTTGCCTGCATTAAATTGCGAACCGCCATTTGAGAATTGAATAATAACTGGAGAGTTTAAGTCCCTCGCAGTTTCCAAAACTCCGTTTATCGTATTAGATCCTATAACGTTTACCGCAGGAAGTGCAAACCCTTTTCTTTTTGCGAGTTTAAATATATCTTGAACTCGTTTTCCTGTAGCTACCCCAAACTCTATTCTTTTTCCCATATTTGTTTTTTAATTTTATATCCGCAAAAATAATCAAATTATAGTTGGTTTTATTCAAACAAAACTTACACTTTATTTTAAAAGCCTTATTTCGTCTTTTGTGATAGTATTTTTTCTACTAATACGCAGGCTTTTTTATATTGATCTTTAATATTCATATCTGAATTATCAAATACCACCGCATCTTTTGCTTTTAATAAAGGCGAATCTTCTCGACTCGAATCTAATTTATCGCGTTCTTGTACATTAAATAATATCTCATCAAAACTTACTGCCTCGCCTTTGTTTATCAATTCATTATACCGTCTTCGGGCACGTATTTCTACTGATGCCTGCATAAATATTTTTAACTCCGCATCAGAAAACACTACTGTCCCAATGTCTCGCCCATCCATTACTACGCCCCGCAATTTTCCCATTTGTTGCTGCTCCGATACTAACTTTTGCCTTACTTCTGATATGCGAGAAACCCGAGTTACCAATTGAGAAATTTCTAACGTCCGTATCTTGCTTTCTACATTTTTGCCGTTTAGGTATATTTCCGAATAGCCTAACTTTTTATTAAACTGATAGCTTAAAAATATTTCATTTAATGACGATACTAACTCTTCTTCTTTTAAATAATTTTTACCTATTAGCAAATTTTCTTTTGCATAAAGTGCTACTGCTCTGTACATTGCACCTGTATCAATATAAGTATATTTATATTTTTTTGCCAAAAGTTTACCTATCGTGCTTTTCCCTGATGAGGAAAATCCGTCTATTGCTATTATTATCTTTTTATTCACTTATTTTATCTAAATACATTGTCAAACTAAAAGTACTTGCATTTGTGGCGGTATAATATCTCGAAAAGGCATAATCAAACTGGAATTTACTTTTCTTCAATCCAAAACCGAATGATAGCCCGCTCATAGTACGGGCATTATTTAGACTCAGTTCATTTGCTCTTCTAAAATTATATCCTAATCGTAAATTAAAAGATTTATCATAAAATAACTCCGAACCTATTACAAAATGCTTAAACATATTACTTACAAAACTATTTTTCTCTTCTGTTATATTTCCATTTGCATCTTTAGTGCTATTCGCCGGATTTGTAGGAGAAATATCCCATTGCTGAAGATTATCTATCGTAAAAAACCACTTGATAGGAACATGTTCTAATTTATAAGAGCCTCCTAATTCCATTTTAAAAGGTAATTTTTCTCTTCTAGTATCAAAAGATTGTATTTGAGTTCCGATATTTCTTAAAACCAACGATATAGCGTAAGGCTTGACCGGATTATTATAAAGAAAAGCGATGTCGGTAGAAATTCCGGTAGAAGAAAAAGTAGAAATACTCGAGTTTATAATTCTTAAGTTCATTCCCATATAAAAATATTTCAACGGCAAATCAATAGCATACCCAACCGAAACTGCCAAGTCTCTCGCCCGAAAAGTTCCATTCTCATTTCCTTCCTCGTCCGCCCCGATTATTGTCCCATAGTTTAAATATTTTATATTCCCATGTAAAGTTCCAAACTTATCCGACAGTGTTTTAGCATAAGAAACAGAGCCTAACTTTATCCCAGCTATATAATTCACATAATTTAGCGACAATTTATTATTCATATCCGAATTTATAACCGACGGATTCCAAATTGCTTGATTTACATCGTCTAAAATAGTCAAAGCCTCGCCCCCAAGTGCAACTTGCCTCGCCGAGCTTGATAAATTTATAAACTGATATACATATCTACCGCCTTCTTGCGAATAAGAAGTCCATAAAATAGCCGTGAAAATTAGGAATAAATATTTGTTTAAATTCATTTTATAATAAATAAGCTAACGCAAATAAAAGACATTTGTTTTATAAAAAGATAAGCTAAAATTCGCAAAGTAAATAAAACTTTACAAGCTTTAAATTAATTTGAAATATACTGAAAAACAAATTATAATTTTGTGGGTTAATAGTTTACAAAAAATGTTAGATAGAATAAAAATTATAAAACAGCGATACGATGAGGTTTCGGATTTAATTATTCAGCCAGAAATTATCACAGACAAGAAGCGTTATGCCCAGTTAGGTAAAGAGTATAAGGACTTGGGAAATATTATTCAAAAAGGAGAGGAATATAAATTGCTATTAACAAATATAAAAGAAGCGAAAGAGATAATTGAAGAAGAAACCGACTCGGAGATGATTGAAATGGCAAAGACTGAGATAGAAGAGTCAACTGCAAAGATTAGAGAATTAGAAGAAGAAATAAAGTTTTTATTAATTCCGAAAAACCTTGAAGATTCAAAAAATGCTGTTATAGAGTTACGAGCAGGGACAGGAGGAGATGAGGCAAGTATTTTTGCTGGAGATTTATTCAGAATGTATTCTAAATACTCCGAAAGCAAAGGCTGGAAAGTAGATGTAATAGACTTTAGCGAAGGGACTAACGGTGGTTTTAAAGAAATTCAATTTGAAGTTTTAGGCGAAGATGTTTATAAAAATTTTAAATATGAAGCTGGTGTTCACCGCGTACAGAGAGTTCCACAAACAGAAGCACAGGGGCGAGTACATACCTCTGCGGCTACTTGTGTTGTTTTTCCGGAAGCCGAAGATTTAGATGTAGAAATCAATCCGAAAGATGTTAAAATAGATTTTTTTTGTTCGTCAGGGCCAGGTGGTCAATCTGTAAACACTACTTATTCGGCGGTACGCTTAACCCATATTCCTACGGGGCTAACAGCTCAATGCCAAGACCAAAAGTCGCAACATAAAAACAAAGAAAAAGCCTTTAAGGTTTTAAGGTCTCGGATGTATGATTTAGAATTGGCTAAAAGACAAGAAGAAGATTCAACAAAAAGGAACTCTATGGTTTCTTCTGGCGATAGAAGTGTAAAAATTAGAACTTATAACTATCCGCAAGGAAGAGTTACAGACCATCGAATAGGCTTAAATTTGTACGACTTGCCTAATATTATAAACGGTAATATTCAGAAAATTATTGATGAATTAATGTTAATAGACAATACTGAAAAGCTAAAAGAACTCGGAGACCAATTTTTTCTAAAATAAGATTCTTCAATAAAATATACTTTAAATCCGTACAAACTCGTAGCTAATAAATTAACAAGTACTTTAAAATTTAAACGTAAAGGTTCTCAAATTAAAATATTTACCTTTGTTAAAATTAATCTTTACAACAATCCTAATAATTATCTTATATGAATAAAAAAGCAGTTTTAGAACTATTTAATAATAGAGTTAAGGGTACGTTAATGGAAACTTTAGAGATTGAATTTATTGATTTTGGAGATGATTTTTTAACAGCAAAAATGCCCGTTAGCACTAAAGTTTATATGCCTTATGGTAAGCTTCACGGCGGAGCAACAGCAGCTTTGGCAGAAAGTGTAGGAAGTGCCGCTTCTTATTTTTTTATAGACCAAAAAACTCAATTTGTCAACGGACTTCAATTGTCAATTAACCATATAAAAAGTAAAAAAGAAGGAGTAATTTATGCAACGGCAAAAAACATTCATAAAGGAAGGACTACTCATTTGTGGGAGGTAAGAATTACGGACGAAAACAATCAACTAATCTCTGTTTGTAAAATAACAAACATAATTCTCAATAGAAAATTATAAGAAAGGTTATAATGGTTTTTAAAAAAATTAAACAATCTTTTCAGAACAAGTTGCCGTTCGCAGTTTTTAAAAAACCTAATAGCACTTTTATAAAAAGCTTTTTCCAAAGAAATTCAAATCTTTATTTTACAGTAGGTTTTTCAGAAAGTGGATTTGTTTTTTCGCCATTCAACTCCGAAGAAAAAAGTATTTTAATTCCATTAAATCAATCGGATATTTTAGAAGAAAAGCATATAAGTTGTCTAAAATATGTTTTTCATAATTCTTATAAAGAAGACCGAGTACAAAGAGAATTTTATATTCAATTAGTAAATAGTGCTATTCGTAAAATTGATGAAACTCATCTTCAAAAGGTAGTGCTATCTCGAAAAGAAGAGGTATATTTAGAGGAAAATAATTTCTTAATATTTTTTGAAAAACTGTTGGCAAAACACTCTAACTCTTATGTGTATTGCTGGTTTCATCCTAAAATTGGCTTGTGGATGGGAGCTACTCCCGAGACTTTATTATTTAGCGAAGAAAATCGGTTTGAGACTATGTCGTTAGCGGGAACTCAAATAGCATATAGCAAAGAAAAAACAACTTGGAAAAAGAAAGAGTTAGTAGAACAGCAATTAGTTACTAATTTTATAGAGTTACAACTGAAACCGCTTTGCTCGTCATTGAAAATTTACAAAAAAGAAACTATCAAAGCTGGTAATTTGTTTCATTTAAAATCTAGGATTAATGGGGTTTTAAGTGATAGAAAAAGTGGAGTCAGTAAATTAATTAAAGCACTTCATCCGAATCCGGCTATCTGCGGTTTGCCTATAAATTTGGCAAAAAAATTTATTCTTGAAAAAGAGCTCTATCATCGTAGTTTTTATACTGGATTTTTAGGAGAACTAAATTTATTTAATCATAAGCAAAAAGAATATTCTCATCTTTTTGTCAATCTTCGTTGTATGGAAATGGTTCGAAACAAGGCGTTTATATATGTCGGCGGAGGAATTACAGCCCAAAGCGAGGCACAAAAAGAATGGGAAGAAACTAATTCGAAAGGGGGAATAATGAAGAGTGTTTTAAAATAGTAAATGCTATTCTAAAAATGCTGACAGATTAAAGGAGGCTATCATGATGCTAATGTTGAAAAGGAATAATCAATTAAGTATATTTTATTAACAATATCGTTTTTTTAAGGGACGACTAACTAATTAGCATTACCAATAATTGAGTAAAAAAGTAACTTACTATTTGTTTTATTTAAACAATCTGTTTGTAAATTCGCTGTAGTTTAAATAATAAACCAACATCTACTTATAATTAGAAATAATTTATGACCATATTAGATAAAATTATTGCATTTAAAATGAGCAATTTTTTTCTAAATGCACAACAAGTTAGGGTTAAAATTTTTTGTAAGTTAATCATAAGCCATTAAAAAAAGCATAAATTTATATGAAAAAGCATAAATATTTAGGACAAGTTTATACTCCCAGATGGATTGTTGATGAAATATTAGATTTGTCTGGGTATAGTAATTCTAGCATTTTAAATGCTTATATTTTGGAGCCAGCTTGCGGAGATGGGGCTTTTTTAGTAGAAATAGTTAGAAGATATTTAGATGTTGCTTTACAAAACAAACTAGATATTGATAAGATTATTGAAGGTTTAGAAAAATATATTTATGCGGTAGAATTAGATGAAGAAGAGTTTATAAAATGTTTGAATAATTTGAATACTTTAATTTCTGATAAATTAAATTATAATAAAAAAATTAACTGGAATATTTTTAATAATGACACTCTTTTGCATTACCAAAATTATATAAACAAATTCAATTATGTAATTGGAAATCCGCCATATATCAGGATACATAATTTAAGTTTAGAGATTAGACAAAAATTAAAAAAAGAGTTTTTATTTTCTGAAGGCACCATAGACATTTATCTATCTTTTTTTGAAATGGGACTAAAAATGTTAAAAAAAGATGGTGTTTTAGGGTTTATTACGCCGAATAGTTATTTGCACAATCATTCGTATCATAAGTTTAGAAATTATTTAAAAACTGAAAAATTATTAAAATATCTAATTGATTTTAAGGCAAATAAAGTATTTAAAGGATATTCTACTTATACCGCAATAACTGTTTTGCAGAAAAATAATGCTAAGTCTAATTTTGATTATTTTAAATGGAGTGAAAGTAGAATTTCAAAAATAAATGAAATATCTTTTTCGGAATTAAATAATAAAGATTGGTCTTTTACGAGTAAAAAAGACGAGTTGTTTTTAAAAGAATTAAATGAAAATAAAAACGTTACTATCAAAGATTATTTTGATGTCCAATATGGGTTTGCTACATTAAGAGATAAGATTTTTATTGCAAGTGTTAAAAGTTTTGATAATACTTTATGCTACTTTAACGAGCATTTGATTGAAAAATCTATATTAAAAAAAATAATTAAAGGTTCTAAATATAAAGGGACAATTGATTCAAACTATAAAATAATTTTTCCTTATGAGAAAGTAAATAATAAGTTTGTTGCGATAGAAGAAGAAAAACTGAAAACGTTGTTTCCGTATGCTTATAAATATTTATTGTCTAACAAAAAAGACTTAGAATCAAGAGATATGGACAAAGGTGCTAAATGGTATGAATTTGGTAGAAGTCAAGCAATTCAAACTATTCATAACGACAAAATAATTTTGAGTACTCTAACTAATGGAAAGATTGAATATTATAAAGTTCCGAAAGATGTAATGATGTATTCTGGAATATTTATAATTAAAAACAAGCTTTATTCTAAATGGGGAATAGTAGAAAAAATATTGAGTTCGGAAGATTTTTTTAAATATATAAGATTAACAGGCAAAGACTTTTCGGGTGGTTATAAATCCATTTCTTCAAAACAAATTAAAGAGTTTAAGGTTGATGTTAAACATCCTGAAAAATTTAGAACTATTTTATTATGACCATATTAGATAAAATTATTGCATTTAAAAAGAAAGAAGTAGCAAAAATAAAAGCGGATGTTTCGGTCAAAAAGTTAGTTGAAAGTCCGAGTTTTAAAAGAACCCCATTGTCTTTTAAAAAGTCTTTGTCAGATACTAATTCTAATGGTATAATTGCGGAATTTAAACGTCAATCTCCTTCCAAAGGAGTAATTAATAATAGAGCTGCTATCGAGGAAGTAACCAGCGGATATATAAATGCTAATGTTACAGCTTTATCTATTTTGACTGACACTTCTTTTTTCGGTGGGGCGATAGCAGATTTGATGCGAGCAAGGGTTATTAATCAGCATAAGCCAATTTTAAGAAAAGATTTTATAGTTGATGGGTTTCAAATAGTTGAAGCCAAAGCAATAGGAGCCGATGTAGTCTTGTTAATAGCCTCGTGCTTAACGTCTGCGGAGCTTAAAAACTACGGAAATTTAGCGGTAGATTTAGGTTTAGAAGTTTTGTATGAAGTGCATACCGAAGAAGATTTAAACAAAATCGATAATTTAGATAACAAAATAATAGGCATTAATAATAGAAATTTAAGAACATTTGAAGTAGATTTAGAGCGTTCGCTTAAGCTGGCAGAAAAAATTCCTGCAAGTTGCATAAAAATTTCTGAAAGTGGGATTTCTGATTCGAATATTATTACAGGGCTAAAAAGTATTGGGTTTAGAGGTTTTTTGATAGGAGAGTATTTTATGAAACAGGCAAATCCTGGTGATGCTTGTATAGAGTTTGTCAATCAAATTAGATAAATATGAAACTAAAAATTTGCGGTATGAAGTTCGCAAAAAACATTGAGCAAGTTGCAAATTTAGAACCTGATTACTTGGGCTTTATTTTTTATAAAAAGTCTAAAAGAAATATTGAAGGGACTATACCGAAAATTTCGGATTCTATAACTAAAACAGGAGTCTTTGTCAATAGAGAAATAAATAGTGTAATTTTGTTAATAAAAAAGCATAAGTTAGACGCTGTTCAACTACACGGAGACGAATCTGTTGATTATATTAAAAAATTAAAGCAAGAATTAGATAAAATATATTTACAAAAAATTGAGATAATAAAAGTTTTTAAAATAAACGGAGAGTTTAATTTTGACCTTTTAAAGCCTTTTTTAAAAATTGTTGATTACTTTTTATTTGATGCAAAAGGCAAATTAGAAGGTGGGAATAGTGTAAAATTTGACTGGAGCGTTTTAAAAGAATATCCTTACGATAAGCCTTTTTTTTTAAGCGGAGGAATAGGAATAGATGATGTAAAAATAGTTAAAGAAATATTTCAATCTAAACTTCCGGTTTACGCAATAGATGTAAATAGTAAATTTGAAATTGAAGCTGGGGTTAAAAATCTTGAGTTATTAAATGAGTTTAAAGAGAGTTTGAATTAGAATTTATTATAAAAAAATATGAAGTCGAAATTTCATCCAGACAAGAACGGATATTTTGGTCAATACGGAGGAGCGTTTATTCCGGAGTTATTATACCCTAACATTAAAAATTTAGAAGATAATTATATTAAGATATTAGAGTCTAAGGAGTTTCAAAGAAAGTATAAATATTTACTAAAGGATTATGCGGGTCGTCCGAGTCCTTTATATTATGCTAATCGCTTATCGCAAAAATACGGAGCAGCTGTCTATCTGAAGCGTGAGGATTTAATTCACACTGGAGCACACAAGGTGAACAACACTATAGGTCAAATACTAATTGCAAAAGAATTAGGTAAAGATAAAATTATTGCAGAAACTGGTGCTGGTCAGCATGGAGTTGCAACGGCAACGGTGTGTGCTTTAATGGGTTTAGACTGCACTATTTTTATGGGCGAAAAAGACATTGAGCGTCAAGCGCCGAACGTATCTAGGATGAAAATGTTAGGAGCAAAAGTAGAAGTAGCATCTAGCGGAAGTAAAACCTTAAAAGATGCGACTAATGAAGCTATTAGACATTGGATAAACAATCCAGAAACTTTTTATTTAATTGGGTCTATTGTTGGTCCACATCCGTATCCTGATATGGTTGCAAGGTTGCAGGCGGTTATTTCTGAAGAGATAAAGTGGCAATTAAAAGAAAAAACTGGAAAAGAAAATCCGGATACTATTATCGCCTGTGTCGGTGGCGGAAGTAATGCGGCGGGTGCTTTTTATCATTATTTAGAAAATGAAAAAGTAGAGCTAATTGCTGTTGAAGCTGCTGGCTTGGGTGTAAATTCCGGAAAAAGTGCAGCTACGATGCAACTGGGAAAAGCAGGAATAATACACGGAAGCAAAACTATTTTGATGCAAGATAAATATGGTCAAATAATAGAGCCTTACTCTATTTCTGCAGGTTTAGACTATCCAGGCGTAGGTCCTTTACACGCTTATTTAAACAAAATAAAGCGCGTAAAATTTATGTACGCAACGGACACCGAAGCTATAAAAGCTGCTTTTGAGCTTGCAAAAATTGAGGGTATTATTCCTGCTTTAGAAAGTGCACACGCTTTGGCTGTACTTTCAAAAATAAACTTTAAAAAAGACCAAACTATAATAGTAAACTTATCTGGAAGAGGCGATAAAGATTTAAAAACATACATAAAAAATCTATAATAGCAACTTATGAATTCAATTCGTCAATTACTTCAGAGAAAAGACAAAAACTTATTGTCAATCTACTTTACTTGTGGATATCCAAAATTAAACGACACTACAAAAATAATAGAAGCATTAGATAGTTGTGATATAGACTTTATAGAGGTTGGGCTACCTTTTTCGGATCCTTTAGCGGACGGCTTAACGATACAAAATAGCAGTCAAAAAGCAATTGAAAATGGGATTAATTTAGATTTGATATTTAATCAGCTAATATCGATTAATAAATTAACAAAAACTCCTTTAATATTAATGGGGTATTTTAATCAAATGTTTAAATACGGAGAAGATAATTTCTGTCAAAAGGTAATAGATTGTGGGATTGATACTATTATACTGCCAGACTTACCGATGGTAGAATTTGAGAACAAATACAATAAATTATTTGAGAAATACGGAATAAGCAACGTTTTTTTAATTACACCGCATACTTCAAAAGAAAGGATTAGAAAGATAGATTCTTATACTAATTCGTTTATTTATGTTGTGGCATCTAGCTCTATAACTGGAGCAAAAGGGAAAATTTCAAATCAACAAATTGCTTATTTTAAAAGAATAAAAGCCATGAATCTGCAAAGCAAACTAATTGTAGGATTCGGAATATCAGATAAGTTTACGTTTAACACCGCTTGCAAATATCTAAACGGAGCAATTATCGGTTCTGCTTTTATTGATAATTTGGAAAAAAATGGTCTAAATAAAATTCATAGTTTTATTAGTTCTATAAAGTAAAAGACCTCATTTTTGACTTACATCCTCACAATCATAATATACATAGTGTGAAAATACACTATTATATTCATATCTTGAAGGTGCTATCGTTCCACCAAAATAAACTAATGTGTTTGAATTAATTTGCTTACTACTATTCATTAATTTACAACTAAAGACCGTTGCAAGGTTAAGTAGTCAAGCCTTAAAAAATCAGTTTAAAATAAAAAGCACAAAATTTGGTTTGCATAAAAATTTGAAATCGCCTTTGAAAAAAGAGTAAAAAAGAATGTTTCCACTTGTTAATCATTCTTTTGAAGTTAAACCCTGCTGCTGCAAGCATAATATTGATGTTATCACCCACTACTCCCTTGTAAAAGTTGCGATTAAGTCTATGATTTGCCTTGATGTGTCCTATTACTGGTTCTATGCCTGCTCGTTTTTTGTGAGCTTGGCTTAATTTCTTTCGAAGGTAATAACTCATAGATTTTTTTGGTGGTGATGGAACAAGAATTTCTGTATCTTTTATTCTTTTTTTGCCTCTATATCCTCTGTCTACTTTTGCTCTTTTTGGTAATAATCCTGTTAATTTTTTTACTTGATCTAAAACTGGTTCTAAAGTGTGTCCGTCATATTGGTTGCGAAATCCCATTGCTCCAACAACTACTCCGGTGTCTGTTTTTACGAATGATGCCTTGTTGCCAAACTCATACTTCTTGTGTTCTTTTCCTTTAGAGATGCAACAAACTTCAGGCTCGTGAAGTGAATAAATTTTGTTTTTAGAATTTCTCTTTTGTGATAATACCTGTTTAAATAAATCTAAATCTGATTGATACTTTGAGTTGGGAGGTAGGTTTCGCTCAAGCTCTCTAATAAGCCTTCCACAAATGGTCTTTATTTTTCTGTCTGCTTTTTTTGCTTTTGCCCTGTTCTTTGGATGATTCCTAAAACGTTGGTCTCTAGATAATTTCTTTAATGTTCGAGTATAAGTTTGCCTAACAGGTAGTTGCTCTTTAGTAGCAATGGATTTACATTTTTTAATAATCTTTTTATGCAACTTTGCATCGGTAGGAAAGCTAATGTTTTTCTCTTGAACAGTAGTGTCTATATTGACGTTTTCGTCTTTGCTATCCTCTGCGTTTATTCGTATGCTTTCTTTTAAAATAAGTTCTATGCCAACTTCCTTAATACGATTACGAAAGTGAACCAATTCACTAGCTTCGCAAGGAACTCCACAAACAAAATTAGTTTCTCCACAAAAATATTGGTAGTAGTTATTTTCAGACCATTGCTCTACAACGCTCTAATCGGAGACATTACGGATATGTTTGAGCATAAGAAGACCTACCATTAGACGTATAGATTTAGCAGGTCTGCCTTTGTCTTTACTATACAAGGGCAAAAAAGCGTCTTCAAATTGTTTCCAATTTATTTTATTTGCCAATATGTAAAGAGGGTGTTTTTGGTTTAAAGTGTCTTTAAAACTAAAAAATAAATTGCCTTGATTTGTATTCTTGTTTTTTGGAATCATAATTTTAAAAAAATTGCAAGATTAATACATCAAAGATACAAAAACTTGTAGATATTTACAAATGTTTTTTAATCTATTTTATTGATATTTAAAGTGTTAAATGGTTTTTAAGGGGTGACTATTGTAGTAGCAAGCACATTTAGAGCAAAAGAAACTGGAATTGCTACAATTGTAACAACCACATCAACTACTGTTTTTAAAACAGGTTTAATAATTTTTTTCCAAAGCCATTTAAATATCTCTCCGCTAGGGTCAACATAACTCAACGGATTATTAAGTACATACCCAAACCTATTAAAACTCTGAGTATTAAAAGGCTCTTGTACAAAATTATCAGGCGAAATAAACCTACCCAGCTTAGCATCATACATTCGCCCATTCATGTGAATCAAACTAACTCCCATAAAATGCTCATGTCCTGTATAGCCTCTATTTAATAAGGTTGTGTCATGGTTAAATGCTATTTCGCTTTTATCAGAAACAAACCTATCTACCTCGCCCCAAGCTCCGAATTGACGTTGTTCTAAATATTTTCTATTTTTTAATTTCCGTCATAAACAATAACCCAACCTGCCGCTTGCATTTCTTCCAAAGTAAAAGAATATCGCTTTAAAACCAAATCATTAGCTCTTATATCTTCCCAAGTATTATTTAGTAAAATTTGTTCATCGAATAATAAATAAAACCTTTTACCGTTACTTTCTTTAAATAAATCTTCATAACAACCTTTATCTCTTCCAAAAATATTATCATGTGATGTACTTGGTTTAATTTTAAAATAGTCTCCTGATTTCAAAGGATTGTAGCCTATTTCAGAGGTATTACCAGCCCCTCCAAAATAAATTACTTTAGTTGAATTATTTAAAATTTTCACCTTTTTATGACAGTTTTCATCTGGTTGTCCTCCGCAACAAGAAACAAATTGTGCTAACAACATTGTTATAAATAGGTTTTTCATGATTTTTATATTTTTATTTGTTAATTGGACGTATAAGCCCTGTTATTCCTATTCCTATAAATCCTCCAAAAGGAAAAGCTAAATAATCAAACCAACCTGGAGAAACTAATGAACTAGTCAATGCCAATTGAAAATCAGGGTCGTTATAAAAGTCTTTAGGATTATCTCCCCTAGTGTTCCAATTTATACCGTCATTTAGAGTATGATTATCAAAATCCCAAGTAAAATCCCCATTAGTTCTTTTATAAAAATAAGAAAAAGCTCTAGAATTTGCATCATATTCTACATCTTTATCGCCTCTTGCACTTGGGATACCATATCTTGGTAAATACGCCCACCCATATTTTTTACTTTGTAAATAATGTCCATACTCGTGCTGAAAAAGAGAGTTATTAGGGTCTGCTTCAATTGTGTTATTTCCTATGATAAAACTACCTAAAGCAACTCCGTTTACTCCACTAAACCAAGGAATATCATCTCCATAAGTTTTTATAACAGTTGCCCCATCATAATAGTCTACCGAATCGACGTTGCCTGTAAGATTGATAGCATGTGCATAAACCTGTCCAAGAATAGTCTGTGGCAATTGCCAAGTAAACCTAGAAAGAATTTCCCATCCCCTTTCAAAAATATTACCTGGACCAGTAGCAAATAATCCAGCAGTAATTTTCACGGCATTCCATGCAATTTTTAAAACAGGTTTAATAATTTTTTTCCAAAGCCATTTAAATATCTCCCCACTAGGATCAACATACTTAAGCGGATTATTAAACCCATAACCAAACCTATTAAAACTCTGTGTATTAAAAGGCTCTTGAACATAATTATCCGGCGAAATAAACCTACCCAGCTTAGCATCATACATCCGACCATTCATATGAATCAAACCAACGCCCATAAAATGCTCATGACCTGTATAACCTCGGTTTAATAAGGTTGTATCATGATTAAAGGCTATTTCACTGTTGCCTGACCTGTATTTATCAACCTCACCCCAAGCCCCGAATTGGCGTTGTTCTACTATGTTTCCGCCACTGTCTGTAATCGATAGAATACTACCGAGATAATCTCTATGCAAATAATAAAATTTGTCGGTTGTTACGCCTGATTTTATTTGTTTAATTCTTGCAACTGGTGCCGTGTAAGCATCACCTCCAACATAAGTAATAAATTTAATATCTCCGCTACTGCTGTCTTCTATTTCTACTGGACTTATTGCCGAATAATGCTTTTCATATTTGCGTTTTGCCTTGTCGTCTTCATTGTTTCCGTAATAAGCATGGCTGCGGTTTTGCAAAATGCCGTATTCAAAATCTACTTTTGCCTTGTCTTTTACCGATATAGATATCGGCTTTTTATAAGCATTGTATTTTACCTTTTGCAAAGGTTGATTTTGATAATGTAAATCTCCTCTCGTGTTTAGGCTAACATCTTTTAATTTATACGAAGTAGAACTGCTATAATTGTAACTTCCTAATTCTGAATTATTAGTAATACGACCTCTATTGTCATAGTTCTGCGAACGACTTACCGAACCTGATATATTTGTCAAACGGTCTAATTTGTCGTAAGTAAAACTTTCACTCCAATTAAAATTCTTGTTCTTTCTACTGTTTAAGTTTCCTCTTTTAGTATCAAAACTATAATCTAAATTTAGAGCGGTTATCGTACTACTTCCAGTTTTTCGGTCTAATATATTCGTCAAAAAGCCGTACTTATCATAAGTTCGCTTTTTTATTATTCCGTTGCCGAGGTCTATTTCTTTTGCTTGTCCACGCTCGGTTATGTCTTTTAATTCCCACATTTAGTAAAAATACAATATATTAAATAGCACCGATGAATTAAAGATTAGATTACTTGAAATGCTTGTTAAGTCAATAGCTTTGCTTGTTAATTCAAACACTTTGCTTGTTAAGTCAATAGCTTTGCTTGTTAATTCAAACACTTTGCTTGTTAATTCAAACACTTTGTTTGTTAAGTCAAACGCTTTTTTTGTTTAGCTTTTTGTAATAATTAAAAACACAAAAACGCATAGATTCCTTTGTTTATAAGGGATTTAGACATTTTGCTATCCAAACTTGCTACTGTGCTGATATTATTTTCTACTTGGGTGTAATTTGTTTTTATACCTCTTTCTTTTTTCATACCACTCCTGTTTTCCTTTAAAAGTAAATTTAGGCATTACTTTAAGTAAGGTAAGAGTGTCACTAGCATATCCTATACTTTTTTTACTTCCAAACAAGTCACGACTATAATAACTCCATTCAAAACAATTAAGAGTGTTTTCATCTAATATCTTATATTTTCTTTCGACAATATCATATAATAAAGAAAAAACATCGCCAATCTTGGAATCGTAGTTAGCTAAAAAATTTTGAACTATAATAGTATCATTTGATATTCTATATTGACATCGGAAAAAGTTATTATACCTTTTGTTATAATCTACATGATGCTTATTGTAATATTTCCAAAAATCTTTATCTCTCCAAAAATCATTTTCAACATCAGAAGCAAAACACTTTCCCTTATCATAAAACAAAATTACTTTCAAGGCTAACGGATCTTTAACTGTATCCCTTTTTTGAATATAAACTCCCAAATGTTTTATTGATTTTTTATTATTATTGTTGTTTATAGGATATTTATAAACTGAAAAATCATCTAAATTTCTTGGACCAATACCACATGAGATAAAAACTGATATTAAAAAAAAACATAAAATCCTTAACTTCATAAAATTATTGTTTTAACGTGAGTAGAGAGACCATTGATTTTGATTTCTATAAAATTGAAAAAACACACTACCTGGCGAACCTTTATCAGTGTTAACATAAGGGCCTTTAACAATATTTCCATGTATTCAGTTTTGGAAAAGGTCTTGAGACCATGCACCGTCATGTCCTATTCTGTAGTTTCCTTTAGCTATTTTTACACCAACATAAAAACTTGAATAAATTCTTTCTACTCCTTTAATTGCTATTTGTAAATAACTTAAATTTATTGCCTACTAGGATGCAACCCTTTTTTATACCATTTTTTTGTTTTATACCATGCTTGTTTAACTTTAAAATTAATGGTAGGTTCTTTAAAGTAAATAAGGGTATCGTTAACATATGTTACTACTTTCTTTTTATCAAATAAATATCCCCTATAAGAAATCCGTTCACAATACTTAAGAGTATTTTTATTTAATATTTTATATCTTCTTTCATCTATAAATTTTGAATAAAAAGCGTCATTTCTACTAACAAAGTACTGAATTATAATAGTGTCATTTGATATTCTATATTGACATTGTTCAGTATAGTACTCATAATCGCTGTAATGTTTCCAAAAATCTTTATTCTTCCAAAAATTTTTGCCAACATAAGTAGTGAAACACTCTCCCTTTTTACTAAAAACAATTGCATCTAAACGTGTCGAACTATTAGATTTGATT
Organism: uncultured Polaribacter sp.; assembly: GCA_963422315.1. Taxonomy (GTDB): domain Bacteria; phylum Bacteroidota; class Bacteroidia; order Flavobacteriales; family Flavobacteriaceae; genus Polaribacter. The sequence continues at coordinate 879,649 of OY729423.1, read as the reverse complement.
GTTTTTTTAATATAGACACCTAAATATTTGATTAGTTTTTTATTATTGTTGCTTATAGGATATTTATAAACTGAAAACCCATCTAAATTTCTTGGACCAATACCACATGAGGTAAAGACCAATATTAAAAGCACTTGTAAAATTCTTAACTTCATAAAATTAAAGACCGTTGCAAGATTAAAAACCTAATAAAATTACAATTTTTTATTATATCATAAAACAACTAACTTATTGTATTTCAATATTTTATGTTTTTAGCTCTTATTTTTTCAAATATATAGATAACGTTTTTTACTGAAAATCAATTACTTAACCTTGCAACGGTCTTAATTATTGTTTTAACGTGAGTAGAGAGACCATTGATTTTGGTTTCTGTAAAATTGAAAAAACACACTACCTGGCGAACCTTTATCAGTATTAACATAAGGGCCTTTAACAACATTTCCATGTATTCCATTTTGGAAAAGGTCTTGAGACCATGCTCCATCATGTCCTATTCTGTAATTTCCTTTTGCTGTTTTTATACCTACATAAAAGCCTGAATAAATTCTTTCTACACTTTCGTATGTATGATTTGTGTTTTTACCCCATGTAGGTGATTTCCATTTTTTGTCGTTTCCTTTTCTTTTCTTTGAGTATGGATCATACTCATCTTCACTTGGAGCAGTTGTATAAAGATTCCAGCCCAAAGAATAGTTACCAACACCTAATTCAAAAGCAGCAGTTCTATGTTTATCTCCCCCAACCCCAGCATCATTAGTCATTTTAAAAGAAAAGTCGCCTTTATTATATCCAGCAAACCAATTCGTTTGTGCATGTTTTCCACCATAAAAAGTAACCCCTGCTGAAAATGACTGGTTGTTTTTATTGTCAAAAACAGTAAAGCCTACTCCAAAATTAGAACTACGCCTTCCTATAGATCCTCCAATAGAAAATGCAACATTCTTATCTCTATAACCTATACTTCCTGAAATCCCATAATCAAGACCTCCTGTCCCAAACGCAGCAAATGGACTTAAACTAAAAGAAAAATCGCCAATACTTGCTCCAAAAGTAGGCAAGTATCCACTTGCAACACCAATACCTACAGCCCCTACAAATTGTGCAGTACTCATAATAGTTGGATACATGCCAGGGGCGACTAAGCCTCCTAATGCTCCAGTAACAGCACCTCCTATTATTGACATTGCAAATCCTCCCCAACTCCAATCTCCTGTTATAGCTGCATTTATTGCATAAGCTACTGCCCCTGTTGCTGCTCCTAAAATAGCAGCAGATAAAATTACTCCTAGCCCAAACAAAAACTCCCCACTAGGATCAACATACTTAAGCGGATTATTAAACCCATACCCAAACCTATTAAAACTCTGAGTATTAAAAGGCTCTTGTACAAAGTTATCTGGCGAAATAAACCTACCCAGCTTAGCATCATACATCCGCCCATTCATATGAATCAAACCAACGCCCATAAAATGCTCATGACCTGTATAGCCTCTATTTAATAAGGTTGTGTCATGATTAAAGGCTATTTCACTTTTATCAGAAATAAACTTATCAACCTCGCCCCAAGCCCCGAAATGGCGTTGTTCTACTACATTTGTGCTGCTGTCTGTAATTGCTAAAATACTACCGAGATAGTCTCTGTGCAAATAATAAAATTTGTCGGTAGTTGTTTTTTTAGACTTTATTTCTTTTATATGAACTATCGGAGCAGAATAAGCATCGCCTCCAACGTAAGTAATAAACTTAAAATCTCCGCTACTGCTGTCTTCTATCTCTACTGGGCTTATTGCCGAATAGTGCTTTTCGTATTTGCGTTTTGCCTTGTATGTAATTTAATATTGTTTTTGCACCACTGCCCTTTATTGAAAATAATAATCTTGATAAATAAGTGTCACTATAATAACCGGATTGAAACATTCTTATTTCAAAGCCTTGTCCAAAATATCTAGAACCAACACCATTAGTTGTAAACCCTTTGGCACATGAACTCGGAACAATTGCTTTAAAAATAGAATTCTCAACCTTAAAAGATTTGCTATAAGTTTTAAGAAAAGAATCTGTTTTCCATCCGTTTAACTTAATTTTATCCATCTTTGAATAATCAAAAAGATCTTTCATTTTTTTAGATCTTGTCTCGCAACAGTCTTAATATAATTAACAACAATCATCTACCCTTATTATATTCGGCAAAATAATTTCAGAAAAAATAATTAATTTAAAGAGTTTATTGCTTAATTCTTTTTCATTAAAAGTAGATATTACATAATCAATATAAATAAAAGGATAGATTCCTTCTAATTTTACTATGTTAGCTATTAATTTTTTAATTTTTACATCTTCATGTTTTAAAGATTTATAAAGGCCATAATAGAACTTCCCATAATAATTATCGAAAATTTTTGGAGTTTTGTTAGCCTGACTGTCAATGTTTTTATAATTAATTTCATTACAAAAAAGTCTTTCATTTAAGTCTAACTCACTTATAATATGTGCATCCAAATCAGCTTTTTCTAATCGACTATTTCTAATAGAATCAACCCATTTTTTGATTTTTAAATTAGCTTTATATTTTTGATTTTTTTTTAGATACATTTCTTCTAATAATTTGGTTTTCTTTAAATCTCTTATATAACTATAAGCAGTCCAGTTTTTATTGATTTTAGTTTTTAATGTGTTATGACTTTTACTCAAATTTATTAAATATAAACGCATACTTCCTTTGTACCTTAAATTTAAAATTGAATCAAAATCCTTTATTATTTTATTTAAAATTGCTGATTGACTAACAGTGAAATTAAAATTTAAAGAATTTTGGTCAGAATTAATTTTTTTATTAATAATATTACAACTATAAATAATAAAAAAATAGATTATTAGGTGTTTAAAGGTTTTTTTCATCTTTTAAAATTTGACTGTTCTTAAATTTATAAAATCTAAAATTTGATTAAAAGACTGTTCGCGATATGTGGTAAAATTCAACCTACTTAACCACTTACCCCAGACTGTTCCATCAAACATTCTTATTTCACTTTTCCCCCATTTACTTACATTTGTTATAAAAGAATTTTTATATTGACTTTTAGGAACTACGCTTTCAAAAATACTTGCTTTATATTTAAAAGATTTAATATATGCTTGCCCCATTGGTGTTGATTTCCATCCGTTTAGCTTTATTTTATCAAACTTATCATAATCAAAAAGGTCATCAAGTGTTACTTTTTTACCTTGAATGTTATAAACTTTAGCTTTTCTATAAGCCTTGATTAATTGTGCGCCATCGTCACTACCAGATAAATCTGCTCTAAATTCTGATAAACGTTCACCCTGTGAAAAATTGCAATCCGTACACGCAACATCTGCTGTTCCAAATAATTCATTAAATTTAATTTCGTCAACAATTTTATCTCCTTTAAAAAAATCTAAACCCATTTTTTTAGCCCGTAATCCTCCAGTAATCCCCCCAACAGCAGCTCCAACCAAAGCTCCTTGTACACCAGCTCTAAAACCATTAACTATTCCATCTATAAAGCTACCGCCATTAGCCCAAGTATTAAGAGCCGAGCCTGTAAACCCACCAGCAAAACCAGCCAAAGCACCAACCTTTGCACCTGCCCAAAAACCAACAACCGAAACTACTAAAGTATTTCGTTAATTGTTTATTTTATTAAGATATTCTCCACAGGATAGAACTTTATAAGTATCCTCATCTATAAAAGCATCATAATAAATAAATATGTCATTTTTTGAATTTATAAGTACATATGGAAAATGTTTATTAAAATTTACTAAACAATAAATACGTTTTATATTCTTTTTATTAATTACATCTAGTAAACTTTGACTATGTACGTCAGGGTAAAAAAACATTTTACCTTCACTATAATGAGAAAGTGTGTTTTCATTCTTAAAAATTATAGCAGATAGCACAATATCTTCTTTCTTGTTTATGTAATTCACTTTAATTGGCTGAAGTACACCTGTATTATATCGTATGTTCTGAAAAAAAGTCTTTTTATCACATACTAATTTGTCATCTTTTAATGAAATCCAATAGATTAATACAATATCTATATTCTTTTTCTTAAACCTTTTAACTCTATATTTTTTTTTAAAGTCACGAAGTATTTCTTTTTTGAAAACGGCTTCTTTCTCTTGAGGAATTTGATTTTCTTGAGAATATGTATATGTACAATAAATTAAAAAGAAAAAAAAGGTAATTTTATAAAATTTCATGTTTTCGTATTTTATTTAATCCGAAACCAAAAGTTAGTCCCATTATTAAGAAATGACTTTGATAAACTAGTATACTGACCTTTTAATGGGTCCATAGCATAATATAAAAACTTTGTCTTTATAACTCCACTTAGTTTAGTAATAGTCCTTTTAACAACTTTGTTTAATAACACCATATGATTACTTTCAGCACCTTTTAAATTAGCAAATATTTGATGTCCTTTTTTTAATCTATCTACTACTAGATATTTATTTAATTTTGTTCTTGCATATTTTGCCACTCCTCCATCAAGTTTAGAAATTTCTTTTACCATATCACCGTCAAACAATCCAATATTTGAAGGGTCTGAGTTTTTTGCAAGAGCATCTCTAATTTGATCTTGACTAACATTTCCATTAGTAGCCGACTCTCCACATGCAGCAACACATTGAGCTTTGTCATTTTGCATAACAAATGGGTTTCCTTGATCTACCATTGTTAGATCTTCTACCTTTGCTCCATCAAAAAATCTTCGACCCTCTTTAACAGCTTTAATACCTCCAGTTATCCCCCCAACAGCAGCTCCAACCAAAGCTCCTTGTACACCAGCTCTAAAACCATTAACTATTCCATCTATAAAGCTACCGCCATTAGCCCAAGTATTAAGAGCCGAGCCTGTAAATCCACCAGCAAAACCAGCCAAAGCACCAACCTTTGCACCTGCCCAAAAACCAACAACCGAAACTGCTTTTGCCCCAAAAAAAGCTCCTCCTGCTGCGAGGTTAGCTACTCCTGCACCGACTCCTGCCGCAACACCGCCAATCAACATTCCTAATAAAATATCTCCAAAGTCTCCTCCATTTATGACTGCTGTTGTTCCTCCAAGAACAGCTCCGATAATTACCGCTATCCAAAAAAACTCTCCACTAGGATCAACATACTTAAGCGGATTATTAAACCCATACCCAAACCTATTAAAACTCTGAGTATTAAAAGGCTCTTGCACAAAATTATCTGGCGAAATAAACCTACCCAGCTTCGCATCATACATCCGCCCATTCATATGAATCAAACCAACGCCCATAAAATGCTCATGACCTGTATAACCGCGGTTTAATAAGGTTGTATCATGGTTAAATGCTATTTCGCTATTGCCAGACCTATATTTATCTATCTCGCCCCAAGCTCCGAATTGGCGTTGTTCTACTATGTTAAATGAACTATTTTTTTAAACCTATCATAAATTTTATTCTCCCATATAAACAATTTTAAAGTTTATAGCTTTTAAATCTTCTATAGAAGTGAATTTATAATACTTTAAAATGTTATTATTGCTTTCAATTAAGCTACAATCATCGTATAGGTTGTTTTCATTGTACTTATCAACTCCTATTATGTAAATTTCTAATGGATAGACACCGTTTTTTTCAATAGAAATAATAAAAGGTTTAAGATTATGAACTTCATTTTTATCTAATTTAGCCCAATCAACCAGTACACATTGTAAGCCTTCAGGATAATTGAGTTTTTGAAGCTTAGAAGCCATTATTGGTTTATCAGATTTATTTTCAATAGTAATGTATCTATGATGATCAGAGTTGAAATCAGCATCACAGCTTGCACCCATTATTAGCAAACTCATAAAAATAATTAAAACATTTTTTTTCATAATTGTTAGTATTGATTGTTATAATAATTTGCATTTCCAAACCCTACAGCTATTGGACCTACCACTGGAAGAAGCCAACTTGCAAAATCAAACCATTTAGGTTTAATAGCTAAAGCATTAAGTAGTTTTAGATGATCAGGGTTTTTATAATCTACATATTGTCCATGAGAAGTGTTTTCTCCATAAATATTCAGTGGGTTATTGTAAAAATCCCAACCTCTTGATTCGTCTTTATCATTTTCAGATTTATAAAACCCTTCTACATTCTTGTTAAAATATTTAAACGCTCTCATATTAGCATCTTGCTCTACTGGGTTAAACTGGTGAGGAGAGTCTTCTTTACTACTAGCGCTCGGTATACCTACCCTCGAATAATAAGCCCACCCAAACTTTTGACTTTGTAAATAATGACCATACTCGTGTTGAAACAAGCTATTATTTGGATCGGCTCTTATAGAATTATCGCCAATGATAAAACTACCCTGAGTAATGCCTCCCCAATCCTCGGTATAAGTTCTTACCACTGTAGCCCCATGATAATAATCTACCGACTGGACATTTCCCACTAAATTTGTAACTTGTGCCGAAACAAAACCACCGATAGTCTGTGGTAATTGCCAAGTAAACCTAGAAATAACTTCCCATGCTTTTTTTAAAAAATTACCTGGACCAGTAGCAAATAATCCAGCAGTAATTTTCACGGCATTCCATGCAATTCTTGCTACTCCTTTTATTTGTCTCCAAAGCCACTTAAATATCTCCCCACTAGGATCAACATACTTCAGCGGATTATTAAACCCATACCCAAACCTATTAAAACTCTGAGTATTAAAAGGCTCTTGTACAAAGTTATCTGGCGAAATAAACCTACCCAGCTTAGCATCATACATCCGCCCATTCATATGAATCAAACCAACGCCCATAAAATGCTCATGACCGGTATAACCGCGGTTTAGTAGCGTTGTATCGTGGTTAAATGCTATTTCGCTATTGCCAGATTTGTATTTATCTATCTCGCCCCAAGCTCCGAAATGGCGTTGTTCTACTATGTTTCCGCTTCTGTCTGTAATCGCTAAAATACTACCTAAATAATCTCTATGCAAATAATAAAAATCATCGGTGGTTTATTTCTAAAAACACTACAAAACCTTACTCACCATACGGAGGATACTGCCTCATGTTTGCCATTTCAGGTGTCGGTGGGTAAGGTACTGTAAAATCTAATAACTGTAAATCTTCAAGGCTTAAATCATAGCGTTTTAAAACTAAATAATTTTCTCTTACCTCATCCCAGCTATTATTCTCAATAGTTGCTGTATCAAATATAAATATGGAAAGGGTGTCTGACGGTAGTTTGGATACTACATCCTCCCATTTTCCTTGATTATCTAATGAATACCTAGTTACCCCAATATCCAAAGTTATATTTTTTTTACTTATAGTTGTGTCGGGATATAGAAAATCTGAAACCACATCATAAGGATATAGCCTTTGTGAAACAGAAGATGCTTGATAAAAAGATATTGGATTATCAGAAGCGTTTTTTATCCTTAAACTAGACCATTGGTTACCTTCACATTCACCAATTAACATAAAACAAAAAGCTATAATTAAATTTTTCATGATTATTTGTTTTTTTAAATTACTTATTCTTATTTAATAATGTTCTCTCAAATAATTCGCCGCATATTTATTAGCCTGTTTTTCATACCATCTGTTATGATGCTCCTCTTCGGTAGAAGTAGCCGCACTATGTAAACTTGGAATACCAACAGCAAATAAATAAGACAGCCCAAAAATTTGACTTTGTACATAATGCCCATATTCATGTTGATAAAGACGTGTTTTTAAAACAAATTTATCAAAGCCTTCATCTACTTCCCCTCTGAAATTAATATTTATATAATTTCCTATAGATACACCATTTTGTTTATCTGCATTCTCATTAGTAACAAACGTAGCCCCTCCAAAATAATCCACTCTATCTACTTTGCCAATAGTGTTTTTAAATTGAGAAACTGAATAGCCTATAATTGTTTGCGGTGCCTGCCACGTATGCCTACTTACTCCTTCCCAAATTCCTACAAGAAATGGTTTATTTTCATCTATATAAAAATTGCCTATAAAAATTTCAGCAGCATTCATAAGCCTACTCCAATCCCCAGTAAAAATACCATGACCTAAACCACTTACTATACTAGTTGCTGTAGTCAATGCTTTTATGCCCGCTCCTACTTTTAAAATGGCACCTACTACAGGAATAGAGGATACAAAAATAGCCGCTACACCAACTGCTACTCCTGCTATTGCTCCTTGCACAAAATACCCTAAAGCGTCCCAAAAATTATCTATATCACCTCTTATAGCATGAGCAATTACATTTCCTACTGCAAAAGTAGCTGCTATTGCAACCACAAACCAAAAAAACTCCCCACTAGGATCAATATACTTAAGCGGATTATTAAACCCATACCCAAACCTATTAAAACTCTGAGTATTAAAAGGCTCTTGAACATAATTATCCGGCGAAATAAACCTACCCAGCTTAGCATCATACATCCGACCATTCATATGAATCAAACCAACATCCATAAAATGCTCATGACCTGTATAGCCTCTATTTAATAAGGTTGTATCATGATTAAAGGCTATTTCACTGTTGCCTGACCTGTATTTATCAACCTCACCCCAAGCTCCGAATTGACGCTGTTCTACTATGCCTCCGCTACTGTCCGTGATCGCTAAAATACTACCGAGATAATCTCTGTGCAAATAATAAAATTTGTCGCTGGTTGTTTTTTCAACTTCCATCATAAACAATAACCCAACCTGCCGCTTGCATTTCTGCCAAAGTAAAAGAATAACGCTTTAAAACCAAGTCATTGGCTCTTATATCTTCCCAAGTATTGTTTAGTAAAACTTGCTCATCGAATAACAAGTAATATAATTTATTGTTGTTTTCTTTAAATAAATCTTCATAACAACCTCTGTCTCTACCAACACCATCTTTTTTTGAGCTATTTGGCAAAAGTTTAAAATAATCTCCTGATCGCAAAGGATTGTAGCCTCCTATTTCAGGTGAAGCAGCACCCCCAAAAAAATAAATTATTTTATCTGAATTATTTATAATTTCTACAGAGACATGAGAATCCTCACAATCTTGCCCCCCACAAGAAATAATTTGTGCTAACAACATTGTTATAAATAGTTTTTTCATGATTTTTATATTTTTATTTGTTAATTGGACGTGTAAGCCCTACTATTCCTATTCCTACAACAAATCCTCCAAAAGGAATAGCCAAGTAGTCAAGCCAACCTGGAGAAACTAATGAGCTAGTCAACGCCAATTGAAAATTAGGATCGTTATAAAAATCTTTAGGATTATCTCCCCAGTTTTTACCATCATTTAAAGTGTGTTTTACAAAATCCCATTTAAAATCCCCATTAGTTCTCTTATAAAAATAAGAAAAGGCTCTAGAATTTGCATCGTATTCTACATCTTTATCGCCTCTTGCACTTGGGATACCATATCTTGGTAAATACGCCCACCCATACTTTTTACTCTGTAAATAATGTCCGTATTCATGCTGAAAAAGGGAGTTGTTAGGGTCTGCTTCAATTGTATTATTCCCTATGATAAAACTACCTAAAGTAACTCCGTTTACTCCACTAAACCAAGGTATATCATCTCCATAGGTTTTTATAACAGTTGCCCCGTCATAATAATCTACCGAATCGACGTTACCTGTAAGATTGACAGCATGTGCATAAACCTGTCCAAGAATAGTCTGTGGCAATTGCCAAGTAAACCTAGAAAGAATTTCCCATCCCCTTTCAAAAATATTACCAGGACCAGTGGCAAATAATCCAGCAGTAATTTTCACGGCATTCCATGCAATTTTTAAAACAGGTTTAATAATTTTTTTCCAAAGCCATTTAAATATCTCCCCACTAGGATCAACATACTTAAGCGGATTATTAAGCCCATACCCAAACCTATTAAAACTCTGAGTATTAAAAGGCTCTTGTACAAAGTTATCTGGCGAAATAAACCTACCCAGCTTAGCATCATACATCCGACCATTCATATGAATCAAACCAACGCCCATAAAATGCTCATGACCTGTATAACCTCTGTTTAATAAGGTAGTATCATGATTAAAGGCTATTTCACTACTGCCAGACCTATATTTATCAACCTCGCCCCAAGCTCCGAATTGGCGTTGTTCTACTATGTTAAATGAACTATTTTTTTAAACCTATCATAAATTTTATTCTCCCATATAAACAATTTTAAAGTTTATAGCTTTTAAATCTTCTATAGAAATGAATTTATAATACTTTAAAATGTTATTATTGCTTTCAATTAAGCTACAATCACCATTCCTACTTTTATCATATTTGTCAGTCCCTATTATGTAAATTTCTAATGGGTTCTTTTCATTAACACCGGTTTTTTCAATAGAAATCATAAAAGGCTCTGTGTACTCATAAACATCGTTTTCTTCTACCATAACCCAATCGTATAATATACACGATATATCTTCAGGGTTACGAAAATAATAGCTCCTCCCTAAATTTGCAACCATTATTGGTTTATCAGATTTATTTTCAATAGTAATGTATCTATGATGATCAGAGTTGAAATCAGCATCACAGCTTGCACCCATTATTAGCAAACTCATAAAAATAATTAAAACATTTTTTTTCATAATTGTTAGTATTGATTGTTATAATAATTTGCATTTCCAAACCCTACAGCTATTGGACCTACCACTGGAAGAAGCCAACTTGCAAAATCAAACCATTTAGGTTTAATAGCTAAAGCATTAAGTAGTTTTAGATGATCAGGGTTTTTATAATCTACATATTGTCCATGAGAAGTGTTTTCTCCATAAATATTCAGTGGGTTATTGTAAAAATCCCAACCTCTTGATTCGTCTTTATCATTTTCAGATTTATAAAACCCTTCTACATTCTTGTTAAAATATTTAAACGCTCTCATATTAGCATCTTGCTCTACTGGGTTAAACTGGTGAGGAGAGTCTTCTTTACTACTAGCGCTCGGTATACCTACCCTCGAATAATAAGCCCACCCAAACTTTTGACTTTGTAAATAATGACCATACTCGTGTTGAAACAAGCTATTATTTGGATCGGCTCTTATAGAATTATCGCCAATGATAAAACTACCCTGAGTAATGCCTCCCCAATCCTCGGTATAAGTTCTTACCACTGTAGCCCCATGATAATAATCTACCGACTGGACATTTCCCACTAAATTTGTAACTTGTGCCGAAACAAAACCACCGATAGTCTGTGGTAATTGCCAAGTAAACCTAGAAATAACTTCCCATGCTTTTTTTAAAAAATTACCTGGACCAGTAGCAAATAATCCAGCAGTAATTTTCACGGCATTCCATGCAATTCTTGCTACTCCTTTTATTTGTCTCCAAAGCCACTTAAATATCTCCCCACTAGGATCAACATACTTCAGCGGATTATTAAACCCATACCCAAACCTATTAAAACTCTGAGTATTAAAAGGCTCTTGTACAAAGTTATCTGGCGAAATAAACCTACCCAGCTTAGCATCATACATCCGCCCATTCATATGAATCAAACCAACGCCCATAAAATGCTCATGTCCTGTATAGCCTCTATTTAATAAGGTTGTGTCATGGTTAAATGCTATTTCGCTTTTATCAGAAACAAACCTATCTACCTCGCCCCAAGCTCCGAATTGACGTTGTTCTAAATATTTTCTATTTTTTAATTTCCGTCATAAACAATAACCCAACCTGCCGCTTGCATTTCTTCCAAAGTAAAAGAATATCGCTTTAAAACCAAGTCATTAGCTCTTATATCCTCCCAAGTATTATTTAATAAAACTTGCTCATCGTATAATAAATAATATAATTTATTGTTACTTTCTTTAAATAAATCTTCATAACAACCTCGCGATCTTCCATAAATATCGTCATATGACATCCCTTGAGCAATTTTAAAATAATCTCCTGATTTTAAAGGGTTATAACTTATATCGGAAGAAGTGTCAACAATCCCTCCAAAATAAATTACTTTAGTTGATTTATTTGAAATTTTTACCCTTTGATGACAGTCTTCATCTGGTTGTCCGCAACAAGAAACAAATTGTGATAACAGCATTATTATAAATAGTTTTTTCATGTATTTTTATATTTTTATGGCTATATTCTAACATAAGACTTAAATAAGTTGTATATTTGCTAAAACTTTACAAAATGATACCTAAAAACTTTACAGAATACTTTAAAAGTCTTGATTCGACAAGTCGTCAAGCCATAGTTAATGAGCTTTTATTACTAATTTCAACAGATACAGATGATACATTTAGCCTTTTAGCAACATCAAGTGTTAAGCAATCTATCAACTGCCCTCATTGTAAGAGGGATAACATTCGTGCTAATGGCAAGAGCAAAGGAGTGCAACGTTATTATTGCAAAGATTGTAAAAAGTATTTCAGAAATACGACGGGTAAAGTCATTTTTGGGTTAAAAAAACCTGAATTATTACCCACCTATTTATATAATATGCTTATGGGTTATTCTATTAAGAAATGTGCAGAACAAACAAACATTAGCATTCAAACATCCTTTGATTGGCGACACAAGGTTCTAAGTTCTTTTAAACAAGCATATCCTAATGGTTTTGAAGGCATTACAGAGAGTGATGATATTTTCTTTTTAGAATCTAGCAAGGGAAATAGAGAGCTAGATAGAAAACCACGAAAACGTGGCAGTAAAGCTATTAAGCGGGGTATTAGTAATGAGCAAATAGCAGTTGTTGTTACCTGTGACAGAATCGACAACAAAGAACTCAAAGTAGCGACAAGAGGGCGTATAAGCAAGAAAGATTTAGAAACTGTATTTGCCAGAAAATTAGATAAAGTAGAAACCCTTTGTACAGATGCTCATCGCTCCTATACAGCATTTGCTAAAAGTAATAACATACATCACAAAAAGTTTAATGTATCAAAAGGACAGAGAGTAAAAAACAAAGTGTATCACGTACAAAATGTAAACAATACTGCTAAAAGATTAAGAGAATGGATGAAGCCCTTTAACGGCGTAGCAACAAAATATCTGCAAAATTACATGAACTGGTTTATGATACTTGAACGTATAAAGAATAGCAACCAACGATTAAAGGAATTTGCCTACTTTGCTTTTGCAGGACAAGAGACTTGGGAGATATGGAAAACAAACACTAATGCAGTCATAATTTAGAATATAGCCATTTTTATTTGTTAACTGGATTTATAAGCCCTGCTATTCCTATAAACCCTCCAAAAGGAAAAGCTAAATAATCAAGCCAACCTGGAGAAACTAATGAACTAGTCAATGCCAATTGAAAATCAGGATCATTATAAAAGTCTTTAGGATTATCTCCCCTAGTATTCCAATTTATACCGTCATTTAAAGTATGTCTTTTAAAATCCCAAGTAAAATCTCCATTAGTTCTCTTATAAAAATAAGAAAAAGCTCTAGAATTTGCATCGTATTCTACATCTTTATCGCCTCTTGCACTTGGGATACCATATCTTGGTAAATACGCCCACCCATACTTTTTACTCTGTAAATAATGTCCGTATTCATGCTGAAAAAGGGAGTTGTTAGGGTCTGCTTCAATTGTATTATTCCCTATGATAAAACTACCTAAAGTAACTCCGTTTACTCCACTAAACCAAGGTATATCATCTCCATAGGTTTTTATAACAGTTGCCCCGTCATAATAATCTACCGAATCGACGTTACCTGTAAGATTGACAGCATGTGCATAAACCTGTCCAAGAATAGTCTGTGGCAATTGCCAAGTAAACCTAGAAAGAATTTCCCATCCCCTTTCAAAAATATTACCAGGACCAGTGGCAAATAATCCAGCAGTAATTTTCACGGCATTCCATGCAATTTTTAAAACAGGTTTAATAATTTTTTTCCAAAGCCATTTAAATATCTCCCCACTAGGATCAACATACTTAAGCGGATTATTAAGTACATACCCAAACCTATTAAAATTCTGAGTATTAAAAGGCTCTTGTACAAAGTTATCTGGCGAAATAAACCTACCCAGCTTCGCATCATACATCCGCCCATTCATATGAATCAAACCAACATCCATAAAATGCTCATGACCTGTATAGCCTCTGTTTAATAAGGTTGTATCATGATTAAATGCTATTTCACTTTTATCAGAAATAAACTTATCAACCTCACCCCAAGCTCCGAAATGGCGTTGTTCTACTACTTTTCCGCTACTATCTGTAATCGCTAAAATACTACCCAAATAATCTCTGTGCAAATAATAAAATTTGTCGGTTGTTACGCCTGATTTTATTTGTTTAATTCTTGCAACTGGTGCCGTGTAAGCATCGCCTCCAACATAAGTAATAAATTTAATATCTCCGCTACTGTTTTCTTCTATCTCTACCGGACTTATTGCCGAATAGTGCTTTTCGTATTTGCGTTTTGCCTTGTCATTCTCGTTGTTTCCGTAATAAGCATGGCTGCGGTTTTGTAAAATTTAAAACAATACCTAAAGTAAGTCTTTTGTTTTTTAAAAAATTTATACAAACTTTTCTTAAAACTTGGTTGCTCCGGAATTTTACCTTTCTGAAAAATGATCCAACAGCAATTGGCAACCTCTATAGCAAGAAATTCTATTCTTTTTTCTCCTATGTTAATGTACCGAATTGTTGATAAATAACGTTGTTGATGTTTGTTATCTTTTACATTTACTAAACTGTCTGTTTCAACCCATTTGTAATCCCATATATTAACGCCCTCTTCTAACTCAAATTTATCTCCGTCCCCAATAGATTTTTGAAAAATCCATTCAGAATCTATATATTTATTATTAGCAAAAAACTCATACATGAAATTAAGAGCTTCCGCTTGAGTGTCAAAACTTTTTCTATAACTCATATATTCTGACTCTTCAAGAAAATAAAAAGACCAACTAATAAATTCTTTATCAATGTAATACTTTCCAGATATTTTTTTAAAAACATCTTCTTTTACAACACAATATTTTCCTGTTGTTTTTTTAAAAAGAGAATATTCTTCTCTACTTACTCCCAAATCATCTAATTTTGAAATTAATTCTTTACTTTCCATTTGTTAGTCTTAAATATCCGTGTATGCGATACCATTCAACTGATTTATCAAGTATATATTGAACTCCGCCTCCTTTTTGAAAATAATACGGTGATATTTGCCCACCATCTACCTTAAAAGGTTTTAACACTTCATAAGAGTTATAATTGCTTTTATCAGTAAATGGCTTTAAGGAACGTTGATTATAAGGCGTTCCTTCCGGAGAAACATATACTCCTGTTTCATCACCGTATCGATCAATACGATCTCCACGTTGTAACGTTTTTCTATTAATATTACCATTAAATCCCTCGTTTGTAGGGTTATCTAATTTTTTCCCTGTCCAAGGGTTAACTCCTTCTGCTTTTGCTGATATATATGAAGAAACACCCCCTGCTAAACCTCCTATGCCAGCCCCCTGTGCTATACCGCCAATTCCCATTTTATGTGCTTTATCCAAACTGCCTGTCATTATTGCTCCTGCCACAAAACCTCCTGCATAACCTCCTGCAGCTCCACCAATAGCACCTGCAATAACTCCTTTTGCAACTGGGCTTGTAACATTAAGTCCATTGACTATTACATTTCCAATGTTTTTTGCCGCCCATTGCCCTGCCGCCCCTCCAACAAAGCCCGAAGCGGCTCCTATAGCTCCTTGAATAAAACCGTTACCCAGTCCACTCAAAAAACTGCCTCCTTGTGTCCATGTACCCACTGCCCCTGCTGTAAAACCAGCCGAAGCCCCTACAATAGTTGCTGCTAACAAAGGACTTGCCATACCTGCTGTAGCAACCGTAACAACTACTGCAACAGCTATAGTAACTACCGCTGTTATAATCTTAAAGTTTCTTTTTATCCAATTACCTATCGAACGCCAAAAAGACTCTCCACTCCAATCAACATATACTAACGGATTACCAAGTACATACCCAAACCTATTAAAACTCTGAGTATTAAAAGGCTCTTGTACAAAGTTATCTGGCGAAATAAACCTACCCAGCTTAGCATCATACATCCGACCATTCATATGAATCAAACCAACGCCCATAAAATGCTCATGACCTGTATAGCCTCTGTTTAATAAGGTTGTATCATGGTTAAAGGCTATTTCACTACTGCCAGACCTATATTTATCAATCTCACCCCAAGCTCCGAATTGGCGTTGTTCTACTATGTTTCCGCCACTGTCTGTAATCGATAGAATACTACCGAGATAATCTCTATGCAAATAATAAAATTTGTCGGTTGTTACGCCTGATTTTATTTGTTTAATTCTTGCAACTGGTGCCGTGTAAGCATCACCTCCAACATAAGTAATAAACTTAACATCTCCGTCGCTGTTTTCCTCTATCTCTACCGGACTTATTGCCGAATAGTGCTTTTCGTATTTGCGCTTTGACTTGTCGTCTTCGTTGTTTCCGTAATAAGCATGACTGCGGTTTTGTAAAATTTAAAACAATACCTAAAGTAAGTCTTTTGTTTTTTAAAAAATTTATACAAACTTTTCTTAAAACTTGGTTGCTCCGGAATTTTACCTTTCTGAAAAATGATCCAACAGCAATTGGCAACCTCTATAGCAAGAAATTCTATTCTTTTTTCTCCTATGTTAATGTACCGAATTGTTGATAAATAACGTTGTTGATGTTTGTTATCTTTTACATTTACTAAACGGTCTGTTTCAACCCATTTGTAATCCCATATATTAACGCCCTCTTCTAACTCAAATTTATCTCCGTCCCCAATAGATTTTTGAAAAATCCATTCAGAATCTATATATTTATTATTAGCAAAAAACTCATACATGAAATTAAGAGCTTCCGCTTGAGTGTCAAAACCTTTATCACAGCTTTCGTATCCTGACTCTTCAAGAAAGTAAAACCACCAACGAATATTTCCTTTTACAACACAATATTTTCCTGTTGTTTTTTTAAAAAGAGAATATTCTTCTCCACTTATTCCCAAATCATCTAATTTTGAAATTAATTCTTTACTTTCCATTTGTTAGTCTTAAATATCCGTGTATGCGATACCATTCAACTGATTTATCAAGTATATATTGAACTCCGCCTCCTTTTTGAAAATAATACGGCGATATTTGCCCACTTTTTACAGGAAAAGGTTTTAACACTTCATAAGAGTTATAACTGCTTTTATCAGTAAATGGCTTTAAGGAACGTTGATTATAAGGTGTTCCTTCTGGAGAAACATATACTCCTGTTTCATCACCGTATCGGTCAATACGATCTCCACGGTGTAGTGTTTTTTCATTAATATTACTATTAAATCCTTTGTTTGTAGGGTTATCTAATTTTTTCCCTGTCCAAGGGTTAACTCCTTCTGCTTTTGCTGATATATATGAAGAAACACCCCCTGCTAAACCTCCTATGCCAGCCCCCTGTGCTATACCGCCAATTCCCATTTTATGTGCTTTATCCAAACTGCCTGTCATTATTGCTCCTGCCACAAAACCTCCTGCATAACCTCCTGCAGCTCCACCAATAGCACCTGCAATAACTCCTTTTGCAACTGGGCTTGTAACATTAAGTCCATTGACTATTACATTTCCAATGTTTTTTGCCGCCCATTGCCCTGCCGCCCCTCCAACAAAGCCCGAAGCGGCTCCTATAGCTCCTTGAATAAAACCGTTACCCAGTCCACTCAAAAAACTGCCTCCTTGTGTCCATGTACCCACTGCCCCTGCTGTAAAACCAGCCGAAGCCCCTACAATAGTTGCTGCTAACAAAGGACTTGCCATACCTGCTGTAGCAACCGTAACAACTACTGCAACAGCTATAGTAACTACCGCTGTTATAATCTTAAAGTTTCTTTTTATCCAATTACCTATCGAACGCCAAAAAGACTCTCCACTCCAATCAACATATACTAACGGATTACCAAGTACATACCCAAACCTATTAAAACTCTGAGTATTAAAAGGCTCTTGTACAAAGTTATCAGGCGAAATAAACCTACCCAGCTTAGCATCATACATCCGACCATTCATATGAATCAAACTAACGCCCATAAAATGCTCATGACCAGTATAACCTCTGTTTAATAAGGTAGTATCATGATTAAATGCTATTTCACTTTTATCAGAAACAAACCTATCTACCTCGCCCCAAGCTCCGAATTGACGTTGTTCTAAATATTTTCTATTTTTTAATTTCCGTCATAAACAATAACCCAACCTGCCGCTTGCATTTCTTCCAAAGTAAAAGAATAACGCTTTAAAACCAAGTCATTGGCTCTTATATCTTCCCAAGTATTGTTTAGTAAAACTTGCTCATCGAATAACAAGTAATATAATTTATTGTTGTTTTCTTTAAATAAATCTTCATAACAACCTCTGTCTCTACCAACACCATCTTTTTTTGAGCTATTTGGCAAAAGTTTAAAATAATCTCCTGATCGCAAAGGATTGTAGCCTCCTATTTCAGGTGAAGCAGCACCCCCAAAAAAATAAATTATTTTATCTGAATTATTTATAATTTCTACAGAGACATGAGAATCCTCACAATCTTGCCCCCCACAAGAAATAATTTGTGCTAACAACATTGTTATAAATAGTTTTTTCATGATTTTTATATTTTTATTTGTTAATTGGACGTGTAAGCCCTACTATTCCTATTCCTACAACAAATCCTCCAAAAGGAATAGCCAAGTAGTCAAGCCAACCTGGAGAAACTAATGAGCTAGTCAACGCCAATTGAAAATCAGGATCGTTATAAAAATCTTTAGGATTATCTCCCCAGTTTTTACCATCATTTAAAGTGTGTTTTACAAAATCCCATTTAAAATCCCCATTAGTTCTCTTATAAAAATAAGAAAAGGCTCTAGAATTTGCATCGTATTCTACATCTTTATCGCCTCTTGCACTTGGGATACCATATCTTGGTAAATACGCCCACCCATACTTTTTACTCTGTAAATAATGTCCGTATTCATGCTGAAAAAGGGAGTTGTTAGGGTCTGCTTCAATTGTATTATTCCCTATGATAAAACTACCTAAAGTAACTCCGTTTACTCCACTAAACCAAGGTATATCATCTCCATAGGTTTTTATAACAGTTGCCCCGTCATAATAATCTACCGAATCGACGTTACCTGTAAGATTGACAGCATGTGCATAAACCTGTCCAAGAATAGTCTGTGGCAATTGCCAAGTAAACCTAGAAAGAATTTCCCATCCCCTTTCAAAAATATTACCAGGACCAGTGGCAAATAATCCAGCAGTAATTTTCACGGCATTCCATGCAATTTTTAAAACAGGTTTAATAATTTTTTTCCAAAGCCATTTAAATATCTCCCCACTAGGATCAACATACTTAAGCGGATTATTAAGTACATACCCAAACCTATTAAAATTCTGAGTATTAAAAGGCTCTTGTACAAAGTTATCTGGCGAAATAAACCTACCCAGCTTCGCATCATACATCCGCCCATTCATATGAATCAAACCAACGCCCATAAAATGCTCATGACCTGTATAACCTCTGTTTAATAAGGTAGTATCATGATTAAAGGCTATTTCACTACTGCCAGACCTATATTTATCAACCTCGCCCCAAGCTCCGAATTGGCGTTGTTCTACTATGTTAAATGAACTATTTTTTTAAACCTATCATAAATTTTATTCTCCCATATAAACAATTTTAAAGTTTATAGCTTTTAAATCTTCTATAGAAATGAATTTATAATACTTTAAAATGTTATTATTGCTTTCAATTAAGCTACAATCACCATTCCTACTTTTATCATATTTGTCAGTCCCTATTATGTAAATTTCTAATGGGTTCTTTTCATTAACACCGGTTTTTTCAATAGAAATCATAAAAGGCTCTGTGTACTCATAAACATCGTTTTCTTCTACCATAACCCAATCGTATAATATACACGATATATCTTCAGGGTTACGAAAATAATAGCTCCTCCCTAAATTTGCAACCATTATTGGTTTATCAGATTTATTTTCAATAGTAATGTATCTATGATGATCAGAGTTGAAATCAGCATCACAGCTTGCACCCATTATTAGCAAACTCATAAAAATAATTAAAACATTTTTTTTCATAATTGTTAGTATTGATTGTTATAATAATTTGCATTTCCAAACCCTACAGCTATTGGACCTACCACTGGAAGAAGCCAACTTGCAAAATCAAACCATTTAGGTTTAATAGCTAAAGCGTCAAGTAATTTTAGATCTTCAGAGTTTTTATAATCTACATATTGATTACGAGTATAAGAACCATCAACATTTAAGGGGTTTCTTCTAAAATCCCAACCTCTTGCTTCATTTTTATCGTCTTCAGATTTATAAAACCCTTCTACATTCTTATTAAAGTATTTAAACGCTCTCATATTAGCATCTTGTTCTACTGGGTTAAACTGATGGTCAGGGGGTCCTTCTTTACTACTAGCGCTCGGTATACCTACCCTCGAATAATAAGCCCACCCAAACTTTTGACTTTGTAAATAATGACCATACTCGTGTTGAAACAAGCTATTATTTGGATCGGCTCTTATAGAATTATCGCCAATGATAAAACTACCCTGAGTAATGCCTCCCCAATCCTCGGTATAAGTTCTTACCACTGTAGCCCCATGATAATAATCTACCGACTGGACATTTCCCACTAAATTTGTAACTTGTGCCGAAACAAAACCACCGATAGTCTGTGGTAATTGCCAAGTAAACCTAGAAATAACTTCCCATGCTTTTTTTAAAAAATTACCTGGACCAGTAGCAAATAATCCAGCAGTAATTTTCACGGCATTCCATGCAATTCTTGCTACTCCTTTTATTTGTCTCCAAAGCCATTTAAATATCTCCCCACTAGGATCAACATACTTCAGCGGATTATTAAACCCATAACCAAACCTATTAAAATTCTGAGTATTAAAAGGCTCTTGAACATAAGTATCCGGCGAAATAAACCTACCCAGCTTCGCATCATACATCCGACCATTCATATGAATCAAACCAACGCCCATAAAATGCTCATGACCTGTATAGCCTCTGTTTAATAAGGTTGTATCATGATTAAAGGCTATTTCACTACTGCCAGATTTGTATTTATCTATCTCGCCCCAAGCCCCGAATTGGCGTTGTTCTACTATGTTTCCGCTACTATCTGTAATCGCTAAAATACTACCCAAATAATCTCTGTGCAAATAATAAAAATCAGTAGAAGTATTTATTTCTAAAACACTACAAAACCTTACTCATCATACGGCGGATACATCTTCATATCTTTCATCTCCTCTGTAGGTGGATAATACAACGTAAAATCCAGTTTTTGTAAATCTTCTAAACTCAAATCATAACGTTTTAGAATTTTATATTCATCTCTTATGACATTCCAGTTTGTGTTTTCTAGAACCTCCCAATCATAAACAACAAAGGATATTGTATCGCTAGATACTTTCGCTTTGTAAAATTCTTCCCAAGAGGAAAAATGCATTTCATAAAAAGATACTTTTATACCTTTTTTTACAGGCAATGGATTCCATGTAGGATCTCTTATTTCGGAAAGAATTGTATCGGGATATATAAATGAATAATTTCCGCCACTAAAATTAATCTTACAGCTAATGTCAAAATCTGCATTATTTATCAGATATAAATCATTGACATAATGTTTGGGGGCTAAGTTGCATTCGTTTGCACTTAACAATAATGCAAAACCAATTAGACCAAAAATTTTATAAGTTCTTCTCATAATTCCAATTATTTAGTTGGGTAATAATATTCTATTGTATGATATTTGTATGATTGATTCCAATCCACCCCATACTTTTCAAAATACCTTGCAGCCAGTCTATTAGCCCTTGTTTCTGTCCAAAATGATCTATGGGTTGATAAATTTGTGGAATGGTCATGTTTGCTTTTATCTGCACTCCGAGCACTAGGAATACCTATTTGGGTCAAATAAGAAGGTCCTACATTTTGACTGTCTATATAATGTGCGTATTCATGCATATATAATGGATCGCTTAACACATAATCTTTAAAATTCCCTTTCACTTCACCTGGATTGTTGATAAAAATATAACTTCCTTTCATATTTTAGCTTACTATACTATTCATAAGGCGGATACATCTTTATATCTTTCATAGCTTCCGTGGGGGGATAAACCACTTCATAATCTAACATTTGCATGTCTTGAATACTCAAATCGTATCGCTTTAAAATGTTATAATCTTTACGAATTGTCTCCCAAGGGTATTTTTTCAAAGTATCTGGATGAAAAAAATATACAGATAAGGTGTCTTTTGGTAAAAACTCTTGAAAATACTCTTCTACTGTACCAAATCCTCCTATATTAACGGAAGTTCTTGGTCGAATTCCTCTAATATAATTAGGATCTACTTCCTGATGTCTTATTGTTGTATCAGGATATATAAAATCAAACTCTGAAGAACTCGCTCTGTAATAATATAAATGATGATCCGCATTATTTCTATATATGTGGCTATAAATGGGAGGGTCACAAGAGGTTAACACGATTGCTATTAGATAAAATATTGTTTTCATAATTTTTGTTTTAGTTTAACGGATATGTTTCATGATGTCTTTCCTTAATCCAATCCACCCCATACTTTTCAAAATACCTTGCAGCCAGTCTATTAGCCCTTGTTTCTGTCCAAAATGATCTATGATTTGTGGAATGGTCATGTTTGCTTTTATCTGCACTCCGAGCACTAGGAATACCTATTTGGGTCAAATAAGAAGGTCCTACATTTTGACTGTCTATATAATGTGCGTATTCATGCATATATAATGGATCGCTTAACACATAATCTTTAAAATTCCCTTTCACTTCACCTGGATTGTTGATAAAAATATAACTTCCTTTCATATTTTAGCTTACTATACTATTCATAAGGCGGATACATCTTTATATCTTTCATAGCTTCCGTGGGGGGATAAACCACTTCATAATCTAACATTTGCATGTCTTGAATACTCAAATCGTATCGCTTTAAAATGTTATAATCTTTACGAATTGTCTCCCAAGGGTATTTTCTCAAAGTATCTCGATTAAAAAAATAGAAGGATAGGGTATCATTTTTGTAAGTTTTAAAAACACTTTCTACTGAACTAAACCCTCCTAGTCGTAGCGTACTTTTAGGTAGTATTCTTCCTGAAGGACTCGAAAGATTGAATTTACGCTCTGTTATTGTTGTGTCAGGATACACATAATGGAAATAATCTTCTGAATGAGCTCGATAATATTGTAAGGTATCGTTTGTACTATTACGGATATTAAACTTATAAGTACGTTCTCCGAATTGACATCCATTTAAAAAAAGTGTTACTAATAAATATAATGTTATTTTCATTTGTTTATAATTTTGCAGCTAACTTAAAAACAACAACTTGCGAAATTTATAATCATTCCACTATGCGCTTAAAAATTAGTCATGAATGTTTCATCTGTTTATAGCTATTTTATTATTTTTTTGAGCATCTAAATCTTCTCTGTTGAAATTTAATAATTTATGTTACTAATTTAAAGGGTACTCATCTCCAAAGTCTTTAACCCAATCCACCCCATATTTTTCGAAATATTTTGCCGCCAGTCTATTAGCCCTTGTTTCTGTCCAAAAAGTCTTATGGGCTGATAATCCTGTAGAATGGTCATGTTTCTTTTTACTTGCACTAATAGCACTAGGAATACCTATTTGGGTCAAATAAGAAGGTCCTACATTTTGACTGTCTATATAATGTGCGTATTCATGCATATATAATGGATCGCTTAACACATAATCTTTAAAATTCCCTTTTACTTCACCTGGATTGTTGATAAAAATATAACTTCCCAAAGAAACACCACTCGAACTTCCACTATTCTCATTAGTAGCAAAGGTAGCTCCGTCAAAATAATCAACCCTATCAACATTTCCTCGTACATTTTGCCATTGCAACCAAGCAGCACCCAAATTACTTTGAACAAACTCCCACGTAAACCTGCTTAATATCTGCCCAAAATTACCCTGAAACTTTCCTAAGAAAATTTTATTTGCATTGTGTAAGGGTGTCCAATTGTTCTCAAATATTCCCTGATACAAACCATGTGCATAACTTATTGCAGTAGCAAGCACATTTAGAGCAAAAGAAACTGGAATTGCTACAATTGTAACAACCACATCAACTACTGTTTTTAAAACAGGTTTAATAATTTTTTTCCAAAGCCATTTAAATATCTCTCCGCTAGGGTCAACATAACTCAACGGATTATTAAGTACATAACCAAACCTATTAAAACTCTGTGTATTAAAAGGCTCTTGAACATAATTATCAGGCGAAATAAACCTGCCAAGCTTAGCATCATACATCCGACCATTCATATGAATCAATCCAACGCCCATAAAATGCTCATGACCTGTATAGCCTCGGTTTAATAGCGTTGTATTATGGTTAAATGCTATTTCGCTTTTATCAGAAATAAACTTATCAACCTCACCCCAAGCTCCGAATTGGCGTTGTTCTACTACATTTCCGCTGCTGTCTGTAATCGATAGAATACTACCGAGATAATCTCTATGCAAATAATAAAATTTGTCGGTTGTTACGCCTGATTTTATTTGTTTAATTCTTGCAACTGGTGCCGTGTAAGCATCACCTCCAACATAAGTAATAAATTTAATATCTCCGCTACTGCTGTCTTCTATCTCTACCGGACTTATTGCCGAATAGTGCTTTTCGTATTTGCGTTTTGCCTTGTCATTCTCGTTGTTTCCGTAATAAGCATGACTGCGGTTTTGCAAAATACCGTATTCAAAATCTACTTTTGCCTTGTCTTTTACCGATATAGATACCGGCTTTTTATAAGCATTGTATTTTACCTTTTGCAAAGGCTGATTCTGATAATGTAAATCTCCTCTTGTGTTTAGACTAACATCTTTTAATTTATACGAAGTAGAACTGCTATAATTGTAACTTCCTAATTCTGAATTAGTAGTAATACGACCTCTATTGTCATACTTTTGAGTACGACTTACCGAGCCTGATATATTTGTCAAACGGTCTAATTTGTCGTAAGTAAAACTCTCATTCCAATTAAGATTCTTGTTCTTTCTACTGTTTAAGTTTCCTCGTTTTGCATCAAAACTATAATCTAAATTTAGAGCTGTTATCGTACTACTTCCAGTTTTTCGGTCTAATATATTCGTCAAAAAGCCGTACCCATTATAAGTCCTCTTTTTTATTATTCCGTTGCCGAGTTCTATTTCTTTTGCTTGTCCTCGTCTGGTTACAGACTTCAGCTTCCATAGCGAAGTGTGTTTTTCATCATCTTTTATTTCTATTAAGTCCCCTGAATTAGAATCATATATGTTTTTTGTTCTTGTATAAGTTATTGCGTTACGATTTAAATATTTTGCCCAGTGAGATTCTTTAATTATTCTTCCGTAATCATCTCTGGTCACTCCATAAACAAACCATCCGTGGCTGTTAAATTCTTCGGTACGAAAAAGTCTTTTGTGCTTATCATATTGATATGTATAGTTAAACTGCTTTTTGGTTATTTTGTCCATACCCCAAATCTTTTTTAACATTTTTGTCGTACTATCATAGGTATAGTCTAAAAACATATCGGTATCATCGCCTTTTATTTCCTTTTTGGTGATTTTTCCGACGGCATCATAAGTATAGGTCGTATTGCCTTTTGGTGTAGTCTCTTCTAATACCTCGCCTATACTGTTATATCTATAAGTATATTTGCCTGCTGAAGGGTCGTTTAGTTCTATTTTTCTTCCCCAAGAATCTATTTTTGTGCTTACTATATGGCTACCATAATTTGCAGTTTTCATTACTCCGTTGCCGTGATAGGTGTAGCTTACAGTTCCGCCTGGGTCTTCTACTTTTATGATATTACCCATTCCATCTTTTGTGGTTTTTACCGTTTTTGTGCCATCGCTTACAGTAGCTGTCAAGCCAGTATATTTAATATTTGCTACTAATCCATTAAAACTTGTCCTGATGATTTCTCTTCCGTAACGGTCATAAATCGTCCTATTCCACTGCGTCGGAGATGAACCTAAATAAGGCTCACTTTCTTTTATTACTCTCCCTGATACGTCATGCTCAAAACTCTGTTTTGTCCACTGATTATTTATGCCTAAAACTTCCCTCATTATAACCCAGCCAAAATCGTTGTAATATACTTTCTCGTCTGCTCCTTTGGGATAGTTGGTAAATTTCAAAAGACCTTTTCCTCCATAAGGTACAGTATAGCTATAATACGTCGTTTTATTCAAATAATTCTTTTCCGAAATTAAGCGATTCCAACCATCATAAGCAAAGGTAGTTTTTTGATTATAGGAGTTAGTTGTTGTTGTCGGATTTCCAAAATTATCGTAAGTAAACTTAGTTTTTAAGCCTTCTATATCTGTCGATTCTATCAAGAATTGTCCTTTTGAGTCGTATTTAAAACTTTCTGTCCGTGCTGTTATACCGATATGACTTAATGTTTTTTTAGTAATATTACCAAACTTATCATAAGTAAAGCTCTCTGCAATCCAATAACTACCTGTCGCGCCTTTTACTTTTTTTTGCTTAAGGAGGTTGATGTTATAGCTATACTGCTCTTCGGTGCTAAAGCTATTACTTCCTATTGTGCTTTTTTCTACTTTTTTGGTAACTCTGCCTACATGGTACTCACGATTATTAGAACTCAAGTTGTTTTTATACGTAAAAGTCTTTGTCGACGAACCTCCATTATAGTTCGACACAACAGTAGTCGGATTATTATATTGGTCATAGCTAATAGTTTTTGTAGTAGTCGTACCTGTTAAATTATTATGCTGGACTACTTTAGTCGGCAAGTTTGTAAATACCTTATTTGCTGCTAAAGTTGTTTTGTAGGTATTTGTAGTTTTAGACATATAGCTGTTAGTCTCAATACTCGAAGTAGAAACCCATTGCTCGGTAACTGCTCCTTTTTTTGTGACATCATGCTTTGATATAGTCCACAAACTATATACCCCAGAAGAATTATCATACCAATTGCTCCGTTTCGTTTTTAAAAAACCCTGAAATCCTAATTCTGCATTTGAAACCGCTCCGTGATACCTAAAGCCTTGAGTGAGTCTAATTCCTGCTCCAGCTTGGTGTAAGGCATTTACCAATTTTAATGAAGTCATCCTGTTTACGTTTATATAAGGATATTTTTGGCTAGTGTCTGCAGTATATGTTGAATACGGATGGTCATTTCCTAAATTAAAATAAGCAATCCTAGTTGATACGCCATTATTAGTAACACTTCTAACAAGAACGTCTTCCTTATTATCTTTTAGAAATCTATACATAGATATGTTATTCTTACTGATATAGCCATACTCCAAGTTTCCGTTAGTTTTATGATATTCTAATGATATTGGTCTTCCATATTTTTTAGTTTTTCCACTTGTATCGGTATATCCAGTTTCATATTTAAATCTTGGAACAAAATATGAAGTATTACTTGAATAGTTTTTATAAAAACTAATATATTCAACCGATTTATCATCCGATGAATAAGGAGTGATAGTATTGTGCATAATCAAATCTGTTTTACCATCGCCGTTTACATCTTTTGCTATATAGCGATACTCGTAATAAGGGTCTTTTATATTCACATTACTTTTAGTAACATTGCCTGCTATTTTCTCGTTTTTATAATAAGCAAAAGGCATAGTTTGCATATATTTATAAAATGTTTTCCCATTAGAAATATAAAACGTCCACACTTTTGATTTATCTGCCTTCGGTATAACAAAATCTGTCTTACCATCACCGTTATAATCTCCTAATAAAATTGGAAAATCTAAATCAAAACGAGTATCCGATTCCTCGCGAAGTAGCACTAATTCATTACTATCATTTAATGTATAAATATATACTTTTCCTTCTTTAAAATGATAAAGGTCTTGCTTGCCGTCTCCGTTGTGGTCGCCTATTAATATTCTATCTTTATCCCCTATAGAACTTCTTAACCACCAAGAAAAATTTGAGAAGTTTGAGGTCTTGTTACGATTTAAGTCAATGAAGTATGTTTTGGCGTTAAAGCTATTAAAAGAAGTACTTTTACATTTACAAAAAGAGTCGCCATCATCAAGAGGAACTTCAGTACAAGAATAATTTTTTCTATACCGTTTTTCTATAACCAAAACATCTGTTAATCCATCACCATTAAAATCACCAGAAATATATTTTTTTGGAATTTTAACATAAACTGTAGCAGAACAATCAGAGTCTTTATATCTTGGAGCATTCCATACTTTATCATAATACAGAATAAAAGGTCCAGAAGCCCCTTGCTTATAAGTAGATCTAAATCGTATTTTAGATGTTGGAGAATTAGAAGAAGATATATCTTTAACTGTAGTTATAGCCGTCTTATCTAAAACTTTGCCTCTATGTAAAACAGTACTCGCAAAAACCTCGTTAAATGTTCCTCCTGAATTTGGGCTTACATGCGTTATAAGAGATTTTGCTCCATATAATTTACTATGAACATAGACCCTATTTCTTTTTCCAAAGTCTTTCTTGTAAGATGCTACGTCTGTTGTACCATCACCATCAAAATCTCCAGTAATAAAATCGTAATCTTGAGGATCATAACCATATCTAAACGAAGTATTCTTTCTACTCGGTATATAAGAACTCGAATTAGAATACTCAAATAAAATAGGGTTTAACGCTTCGCTTTTAGAATTATACTCTGTTACTGAAATTAACCTGTCGTACCCAAGCGTATTTTGGTTATGCGATAAATTATACTTTCTATACTGCGAACCATTAGCCGTTACTTGTATGCTTTGTAATAATTTTGTTCTTTTAAAGCTACGCCCTCCGATAAAAGCATCTTCATTTACGCCTCTTGTTGTGTATGTAAAATTAATTTGATTAGTAGGCAGTTTTCCTTGATAAATATTTCCGCCATATTTAATCGTTTTAATGTATAATAATCCGTTGTCCGTTCCGTAAAAATAATCTACATAATTTCCTTGAGGGTCCTGCCATCTACAAATAGCCCATTCTAATCTACTTTTCGAATTCCACGTTTTCATGCCATACCAAGCTCTCGTGCCATTCGGATAATAAACAGTAAAATAAGCAGGTCCGTAACTTTTACCATAAGGCGAAGTTCCTCCTGCTATAATTTTTACGTTTGAGTAATTTTCCGTCTGATATTCTGAACCTGCTGCTCCGTAAGTTCCTTTTTTTAAAATTAATCTCTGACCATCTAACGCAAAGCGGTCATCTTTAAAATCTACTCCGTCATGCTTCTTGTCGTAGTATTTTGTTGCCGGAATCCTACTGATAGTCGACAATCCTGATACATTCCAGCCCCAGCCTGCCAGTCCATTAGAGCCTTGACTCGAATAACTTATTCCGATACTCGGTGCTACGTCTTTTATACCAGGCGGAACCATTACCGGTATATTATAGGTTGCTGCTCCTGTTAATGATACAGAAAGACTTCCTGCTGTTTTCCCTGGCTTGTTAGGTAAAGTAGTCTTTGCATAATTATTACTCGGTTTGCTCAACGATACAGAAGGACTCGGTGCTTCGTTTGTAGTGGTTTCTGTTTGTACGCTAAATTCTTGGGACACAACGTTGTTGGAATCTTGTGTATAAGAAATTTGAAATCCTAAAAATAGTACTATAAATATATAAATCTTCGTTTTCATAATTTCTAGTTTTTAATAATTTTTTTTGTGATACTTTTTCCTCCATTTACATGAGAATGTATAAAATAAACGCCAGAAGGCATATTAGAAAGGTCTATTTTTACTTTGCTATCCGGCTTAATAGTTTTTATCAGTAAAGAATTTGCGTTGTACAAACCTATAGTACTTATAGACTTTAGAAGAGTAGCTCCAATACTCAAAGTAATAAGACCTGAAGTAGGGTTGGGATAAATATTTAGATGATTATCGACAATATTATCTATCGCACTTTCTATTTCTTCTTTGGTTTCTGCTGTTTCTGTTTTAGCTGCTGTCGGTGAGCAAGTTGCAGGGTCATCGCAATAAAAGTTTTGGGTTTGATTTCCTGCCGCGTCGTAAGTTAATATTATTTTTGAGCCTTTATTTATTTTTAGCAACTCGTCAATAGTGGACTCATTTCCGTCAATTTTATCTATTCTAGGCTCATAAAAATACTGCCTGTCTAAAGTGTTCTTATCGTAATATAAATAGGCGCGATGTTGAAGTCGAGTAGCAGTGTTTTTAGTTTTATAGTCGGTTATTGTTCTGACTTTTAGCCCTGTAGTGCCATCATAAATTCCTCCTGTATTTGCAGTGCCAGTATGGCTACTTTTATGCACATAAGCTACTAATAAATACCACCTGTTTAACTTTGGTAAATCGCCAGCAAAAAAATAGGCATTGCCTTTATAAGTTCCGTCAAGCTTTAATGAACCGCTACTATTCGCACGAAACCCAAAATAAGTTGTCCCATAATTTGAATTTGTCTTTTTAATCCAAACAGAAAAACGGTAAGTATAATTATTATTTATATTGACATAAGAAGTATTAAACCCTCCGTCTCCGCTGTGACTAGCAGCTCCACTCGGAACCGCTTTCCATAAAACCACTTCCTTGCCAATATGGTTTCTTCCTAATTCCCTTATATTACCAGAATCTCCTCCTTGTTTTGAAAAACCAGCTACCGAGCCTTGACCTATATTCCACGAACTCAAGTCAAGCAAGTTTTGTGAAGCAAGAGAGTATGTAGTTAGTAAAACAATCGTGTAAAATAATGTTACTTTCATAATAATATTAATTTTAAGATTAGTAATGTGTCAAAGCTATAAAAACTTTTTTTGATAAAAAAATAACTATTAAATTTTTTTTTAAAAAATTATTAACATTTTATTGTGAGGAGTACTTAGGCTGTTGATTTTTAGGAAGTTAGCTAAAAAATAAAATTTAAAAAACATTTAGAATAAATTTAAGTTTTGATTAATAAGTAGGTTTTAAGCGCCGATAGCTTTTTTGAAACTTGACAAGTAATAACAAAAATTACATAAACCCATTGTGCATTTTAAATAATGTTGATTTTAATATTATTAATGTTTATGTAGGAATTTTGTAATTTTCAAGTTGGATTAAAAGTCGTTTAACATTCTAAAAATCAATAAAATATATTAATATTTAATTTACAGATATAAGAAAAATTTTGTATCTTTGAACTATTAATCTTGCTTTTAAAACAACCGACTAGCACTTTTTTTTATTTAGTCTGAATATGACCATAAATTGCAATCAAACTTTAATAAATTTGTCTTCACCGAAAGTAATGGGGATTTTAAATATTACTCCCGATTCATTTTTTGATGGAGGAAAATATAAAAACGAATCTGAAATACTTTTACAGGTAGAAAAAATGCTTCGAGAAGGAGCAACTTTTATTGACATCGGTGCGTATTCATCGAGGCCTGGTGCAAAGCATATTTCGGAAGAGGAAGAGCTTAAAAGGATTGTTCCGGTTATAAAATTATTGATAAAAAAAATTCCTAATATAATTCTTTCAATAGATACTTTTAGAAGTAAAGTTGCCAAAGAAACAATTGAAATGGGTGTGGCTATTGTAAACGATATTTCTGGCGGAACGATAGACGATAATATGTTTAAAACAGTTGCAGATTTGCAAATTCCATACATTTTGACTCACCTAAATGGCACACCTCAAAATATGCAAATCAACCCTACATATAACAATGTTAGCAAAGAAATTATAACTTTTTTTGCTAAACAAATTTTTAAACTTCGCAAATTAAAACTTAACGATATAATTATAGATGTCGGATTCGGTTTTGGAAAAAGCCTAAAGCACAACTTTGAACTTCTAAAAAACTTAAACCTTTTTAAAATAATAGATGCACCTATTTTGGTTGGTATTTCTCGCAAATCGATGCTGTACAAAACCTTAAATATTTCAGCAAAAGAATCTTTAAATGCAACGACCTCTGCTAATACTATTGCTCTGCTAAATGGTGCAAATATCCTACGTGTCCACGATGTGAAAGAAGCTGTAGAGACTATAAAAGTTGTAAAACAAGTTTCTTCTTTTTAATATATACTTCTCAAAACTAAAACTATTCATCAGTCTTTAAATTTCTCAATTAAAAGCACGTTTGTAAAAATCATAGTAAAGGCATATCCGATATCTTCTACAGGTATTGTTAACAGACGAACTCCCAAATTTTCTGCATCATTGTACCAAACAACCTGATTTTCAATCCAAGTGCCTGTTAGAATACCATTTAGAATAAAAAAAGGAAGTAAAATAATTAAAAAAGAAATATAAAACCTCCGTAAATGCTTTATTCCAAAGAATAAACCTATAAATAAAATAAAAACTAAAAGCGAATAATTTATAAAAGTATAAGATTTTTCTGAGTTCATAACAATTACAGGGATTAAAATTGATATAAAAAAAATTGTAACTGCTTTTGTTGTTTTTTTTGAAATTAGAAGTTTAGGTTTAAAATATTCTAACGAGTAGTGTATAAATATGGAGGCATAAGGTATGCAGAAAAAGAACATCCATTCCTCTATTGGTATTCCTAAAATTAATATTTTTAAATGATATTCGGGGTTAAATCCCCAGATTCCGTTAGCGGTGAAAATAACATCCCAAATTAAAAAAAAAGTAGCGACTATCGTTAAGGAACTAAGAACAGCTTTCCAGTGTTTTATAAACCGCATATTTTTTTCAAAAGAATAAAGCAACGGAATAAAAATGGCTCCTAAATTTAAAAATAAATATAAAAACATTTTATAATTTAGAGGCTTTTAAAATACTTAAACGGAACTAATAGCATTCCAAAACACTCTCCGTTTTTTTTGCCGAGATGCTTGTGATGAACCTTATGTGCTTTTCTTAATGCTTTAAAATATCTGATTTTTACGTGTTTAAACCATTTAAAACGCTGGTGAATTAGCACATCATGAATCAAAAAATAGGCAATTCCGTAAAATAAAATTCCTAAACCTATATAAAACAAAAATCTATATTCGGTGTATGTTCCAAAATAAAATAACAATATACTAGGAACGGCAAAAACAGCAAAAAAAGCATCATTCTTTTCAAACAAATTCTTATATTTTGGTTGATGGTGGTCTTTATGAAGATACCAGCCTAATCCATGCATTACGAATTTGTGTGTAAACCAAGTAACGCCTTCCATTAAAATAAAAACACTAATTGTGATTAAGAAGTACATAGTCATATGATATTTAGTTTGTATTTAACATAGCTTATTGCAAACAAATTTAATTTCATCAGATTAGAAATTCTGACCCTTTTTTTAATTAATTTTTCCGAAGGAGTTGCCTTTAATTTCTTTAATAATCGCTTATAATACCTATATGCTACATAAACGCCTAACTTTGCTTCTATCGGTAGTTTAACAATTCCTTTATGATAGGCATAGTTAAAATCTTCTTCTATTTCACTAATAATAAGCCTTTTAGATTCTAAATTTAATTTCTTTATATCTAAATTCGGAAAATATAACCTGTTCAAAACTTCAAAATCGTTTTTCAAATCTCTTAAAAAATTCACTTTTTGAAAGGCAGCACCTAAACGCATTGCTCCGTTTTTTAGCTCTTCATACTTATTGTTGTCGCCATTTACAAAAACTTTCAAACACATTAACCCTACAACATTGGCAGAACCATATATATAATCATCGTATTCCAACTTAGTATTATATCTTGTTTTATATAAATCTGTCCTCATGCTCTTTAAGAAGCTTTGAATCATTTCATCAGGAATATTATATTTTTTTATAGTTTTTTGAAAAGAATTTAAAATAGGATTTAAGCTGATACCCTGTTTATTAGAGACATAATACTCTTTTTCAAAATTGTTTAACAATAGCTCTTTGTCATAATCGTGAAAAGAATCTACTATTTCATCAGCAAAACGAACAAATCCGTAGATATTATAAATATCTGCTCTTATTTTTGAAGACAGCAAATTAACGGCGAATGAAAACGAAGTGCTATATTCTTTTGTAACTAATTTGCTACATTTTAACGAGACATTATCAAATAGTTCTTTCATATTTACCTTTGGTTTTTTATGATTAACTCTGAAACAATTTTCCCAGATATTAAAGCTGGAGGCACGCCAGGCCCTGGTACGGTTAATTGTCCCGTAAAATACAAATTATTTACTTTACTACTTTTTATTTTTGGCTTTAAAAAAGCTGTCTGCAAAAGAGTGTTTGCTAATCCATAAGCGTTCCCTTTATAAGAATTATACCTCTCTTTAAAATCCTTTATACAAAAAGATTTTTTAAACAAAATATAAGGCTTTATTTTTTGAGATGTTAAATTTTCTAATCTATCAATAATTTTCTGAAAATATAAATTTCTTAATTCTTCGGAGTCTTCAATTTCTAATGCCAAAGGAATTAAAAAAAAACCAGACTCTTTGCCTTTAGGTGCAGAAGTTTTATCTGTTTTAGAAGTAAAATTTGCATAAAATAACGGAAATGTAGGCCATTTAGATTTGTCATAAATTTCGCTCGAATGCGTATCTAAATCTGCATCAAAAAACAAAGTATGATGACTCAAACTTTTGATTTTTTTATCAAACCCAACAAAAAACAATAACGAAGAAGGAGCAAAAGTCCTAGTACTCCAATATCTCTCTGAATATTGCCTTAATTTTTTATCCAAAAGACATTCTGTATGGTGATAGTCCGCTCCGCTTAAAACTAAATTCGAATCAATTTTTTCGCCATTAACGACTATTCCGACAGCCTCGTTATTAGAATCCGTTAAAATCTTTTCTACATTGGAGTTAGTTTTAAATTCAACCCCATAACTTTTAGCCAAAGAAACTATAGCCTCAACTACTTTATACATTCCGCCTTTCGGATACCAAGTTCCTAATTCAAAATCTGCATAGTTCATAAAGTTATAAAAGGCTGGAGTTTTGCTCGGCTTAGCTCCTAAAAAAAGAGATGGAAATTCCAAAATCTGAATTAATTTTTTGTTCTTAATGTTTCTACGCACCTGCTTACTTATCGTAGAAAAAAATTGAGAAACCCTTGCAAATGTTTTAAAATCAACTAATTCTAATGGTGAAATTCCAGGTTTATAGACTAAATCTTTTATCGCTATATTATAATTCGCTTTTGCAGAATCTAAAAAAACCCTTAAATGCTTTGAACTTCCTTTTTCTAAATTTTCAAACAACGAGTAAATTTCATCTATATTACTCGAAATTTTTATAGAATAGTTTTTGTCAAAATATACTTCATAGCTAGGGTCTAATCTTTTTAGGCTATAATAATTGGACGGTTTTTTATCAAAATCAGAAAAAAAACGCTCAAAAATGTCTGGCATCCAATACCAAGAAGGTCCCATATCAAAAGTAAAACCTTCTTTTTTAAATAGACTCGCCCTGCCTCCAAGAGATTCGTTTTTTTCTAAAACCGTAACTTTATAACCAGCTTTTGAAAGATAACAAGAAGCGGATAAAGAAGAAAAACCAGACCCAATTATATGTACTCTTTTTTGCATAAATTTATAAGCCTAAGCAAACTCTTCGCCAAAATTCTTTTTAACATCTGCAACAATCTGCTTAATTCCTTGTTCATCTTTTTTAGGACAAATTAATAAAACATTTTCTTTTTCAACAATAATGTAGTCTTTAAGACCCTGAATTACAAGCTTTTTGCCAAGTTGAGTTTTAATCATATTCCCAGTAGAATTTCTACTTATCACTTTCGCTCCCACTATCGCATTATTATCCGAGTCTTTTTTTAGCTTATTGTACAAAGAACTCCATGTTCCCAAGTCGTTCCAGCCAAAGTTTACCGGTAAAACATAAACGTTCTTTGCTTTTTCCATAATTCCGAAGTCTATAGAAATATTCTCACATTTTGAATAATTTTTCTCAATAAAATCATATTCAAAATTAGTATTATAAACGTTTTTTTGATCTAAAATAACAACCATCTCGGGTAAGTGTTTTTTAAAAGAATTTAAAATACTTTTTGCAGACCAAATAAAAATACCAGCATTCCAAAGATAATTTCCCTTTTTTACAAATTCTTTAGCGGTTTCTAAATTTGGTTTTTCAATAAAGTTTTTGACCTTTTTTATTTCTACACTTTCTTTATCAAATTGTATGTATCCATAGCCAGTATTAGGCGAATCAGGTTTTATTCCTAAAGTCATTAAAATATTCTTTTTTAAACAATTTTTAAAAGAGGCTCGAACACTTTTTAAAAACTCCGCTTCGTCGTCAATCCAGTGGTCAGCAGGAACTACCAAAATAACAGCGTCAGGGTCTTTTTCATAAATTTTTAAAGTAGCATATAAAATACAAGGAGCGGTATTTCTCATCACAGGCTCTAACAATAAGCTACTTTTAGTAGTTTTTGGCAACTGTTCTAAAACCAAATTGCCATACAGTTCGTTTGTTGCAATTAATATGTTTTCTGATGAAATTAGCCGGTTTATTCTTTCAAAGGTACGTTGAATTAAAGTTTGTCCAGCGTTTAGCACGTCGTAAAATTGTTTCGGACTTTCTTGTGTACTGATAGGCCAAAGGCGACTTCCGATACCCCCAGCCATTATAATTGCGTAATAATTTTTACTCCTTTTCATATAATTTTACTTCTACGTTTTGATTGAATAAATATATTTTTTTGTTGCTCAAATTTAAACATTCTATTCGTGTCCTTCTCTTTTTTTCTCTCTTATAAACATTATTTTTATAGACAAACAAACTACCTAAAGATAAAGCAAATACAAAACACTTTTCATCCGCCGGAGTACTTCCCTTTAAAGCCAACGACAAGTTTAAATCCGAATCGGTACTTGCCTTTGGGTTTATTAAATAATTAGTTAGATAAGGCAGAACATCTTTAGGAAATATTTCTGGTTTTATAAAAGGAAGCATTAAGTTTTTAAAAACTGATTTCCACTCTTTGCCGTGTGGTTTTACTTTTCCAAACTTTTGATATGTAACATAATGAGCTATTTCGTGGACTAAAGTTAATAAAAATTGATGCTTATTCAAATTATTGTTTACAGTAATCTGATAATTTCCGTTAGATAATTTTCTAAAATCGCCATGTTTTGATTGTCTTTGATTAACAATTTTTAAATCAAAATGATGGTTTTTAATTAAAGCATCAATAAAAGGAACAGCAATTTTAGGTATATAATTTTGATATTTTGTGCTGAAAAAAATCAAGGTGTTGAAGTAGAAACTTGCAATACTTTTCCGTTGTAAAACTTATTGCCTGTTAGTGAAAAATCATAAATATAACTTGCCATTTCTTCTGCCGAAAGTGGAGCTTTAAAGTCTGGAAATGCTTCGCTTAACATTTTAGTTTGTACCGCTCCTAATGACAAAACATTAAACGCAATTTGCCTTTTTTTATATTCTTCGGCAAGCGATTCGGACAAAGAAATAACAGCAGCTTTTGACGACGAATAAGCCGATAAGCCAGAAAATTTTACGCTACCTTGAACTCCTCCCATAGAGCTAATTGTAACTATATGACCTCCTTTTGTCATAAACGGAAGTATTACTTTTGTTATCTCTGCTACCGCAAAAACATTTACCTGATATACTTTTAAAAAATCGTCGTAAGACAAATCACCGAAAGGTTTTTTTATTAAAACTCCCGCATTATTAATTAAAACATCAACTTGCTTCCAATTGGTTTGTACATAGTTTTTTACCTTTTGTAAATCATCAAGTTTGGCCAAATCAACTGAAATTGCAGTAATGTTTTTATTGTTAATGCTATCTATTGGCTCGGTGTTTCTCGACAAAGCCAAAACTTTATGTCCTTTACTAGCAAAACGCTTTGCTAACTCAAAGCCAATTCCTCTGCTAGTACCTGTAATTATAATTTTTTTGTGCATATTGTTGGTTTATATAATGAAATTTAATGTTTAATGGTTTTTAATCGGTTTTTAAAATTTAGTAATT
This sequence comes from uncultured Polaribacter sp., assembly GCA_963422315.1. Classification (GTDB taxonomy): domain Bacteria; phylum Bacteroidota; class Bacteroidia; order Flavobacteriales; family Flavobacteriaceae; genus Polaribacter. The sequence continues at coordinate 841,657 of OY729423.1, read as the reverse complement.
TTAATTTTTTATCATTTATCTTTATGTTCAAATCCTTAAACTATATTATTTTTATACATTTATAAAATCTTTCAAAATTTCCGCCATACGCCTTTGAATTTCTTCTGCTCTAACTTTAGCTTCATTGGCAAATTCTCGGTTGTTTTTTGCATAAATTATTCCTCTTGATAAATTTATTAGCAGTCCTACTTTTTCTGATAAGCCGTGTTTACAAACTTCTTTTAGGCTACCTCCTTGCTCGCCAATTCCCGGCACTAACAAAAAAGCATTAGGCACTATTTTTCTAATTTTTTTAAAGTACTCTGATTTTGTTGCACCGACAACGTACATAATGTTTTTTGAGTTTTTCCAGCTTTTGGAATCTTCTATTACTTTTTCATAAAGCCTTTTGTCTCCTATATTTTTTGTTTGAAAATCATAAGCACTTTCGTTTGAGGTAAGGGCAAGCATAACTGTATATTTGTTTTTAAAAGCCAAAAAAGGCTCAATAGAATCTCTACCCATATATGGCGAAACAGTCATCGCATTAAAGTTTAATTTTTTAAAAAAAGCCTTTGCATACATAGAAGCCGTATTTCCAATATCGCAACGCTTAGCATCTGCAATTGTAAAAATTTTAGGGTAATTTTTATTTATATAACTAATTGTTTTTTCTAAAGATTTCCAGCCTTTATATCCATAGCTTTCATAAAATGCCATATTGGGTTTATAGGCTACGCATAAGTGGTGAGTTGCGTCTATAATAGCTTTGTTAAACTCAAAAACGGGGTCTTTTAAACTCAAAAGGTGAGGCGGAATTTTATTTAAATCAACATCTAAACCAACACATAAAAATGATTTTTTTAGTTTTATTTCATTAAAAAGTTCTTCTATTTTCATTATGACAGTAAAAATATGTTTAATTTATTAATGTTTAAAATGCCTTACGCCTGTAGTCACCATAGAAATATTATTTTCATTACAAAAATCTATACTAAGCTGGTCTTTTATAGAGCCGCCTGGTTGAATTATGCTTTTTATACCTGTTTTGTATGCAATTTCTACACAGTCTGGAAACGGAAAAAAAGCATCACTTGCCATAACTGCATCTTCTAAATCAAAATTAAAAGACTTCGCTTTTTTTATGGCTTGGTTCAAAGCGTCAACTCTGCTTGTTTGCCCTGTGCCGTTAGCTATTAGCTGCTTGTTTTTTACAATTACGATGGTATTAGACTTTGTGTTTTTAGATAATTTTGAAGCAAAAAGTAAATCGTCAATTTGTTTATCAGTCGGTTTTTTATTTGTTACGTATTTTAGGTCTTCTAATTTATCGGTTAAGCAGTCTTTATCTTGTACCAAAAATCCATTCAAACAAGTTCTTACCGTTGTTTTCGAAAGTTCAGTCTGTTTTTTACGCAGTATAATTCTATTTTTCTTTTTCTTTAAAATTGAAAGTGCATTTTCAGAAAACGAGGGAGCGATAACAACTTCACAAAACAAAGGATTTATTTCTTCTGCTGCTTGCTTGTTTATTTTTGTATTAGAAATTAAAATTCCGCCAAAAGCAGAAATAGGGTCTCCTTTTAAGGCATCTATATAAGCCTGTTTTACGGTTTTTCTTTGAGCAAATCCGCAAGAGTTATTGTGTTTTAGAATAGCAAATGTCGGTTCTTCGTCTTCAAAATCTGCTATTAAATTTACAGCTGCATCAATATCTAACAAATTATTATAACTCAGCTTTTTACCGTTAAGTTTTTCGAAAAGCGTCTCTAATTTTCCAAAGAAATATCCGTTTTGGTGTGGGTTTTCGCCATATCTTAAAACTTTGGCATTCTGCTCACTCGCTTTAAAAACTATTTCTTCTCGGTTGAGGTAATTAAAAATTGCGGTATCGTAGTGTGAAGATACATTAAACGCTTTTGCAGCAAATTTTTTTCTGTCTTCAATACTTGTCTCGCCGTTGTTTTTAGAAATAATACTTAAAAAATCATCGTATTGGTTTGTTGAAGAGACGACAAAAGTATCTTTAAAATTTTTAGCTGCTGCTCTAATTAAAGCGATGCCACCGATGTCAATTTTTTCAATAATTTCTGCTTCCGAAGAGTTAGAAGCTAATGTTTTTTCAAAAGGGTACAAGTCTATTATTACTAAATCTATTTGTGGGATGTCGTATTTTTCTACTTCTACTGTGTCGTTTTTGTTGTTTTGTCTGTTTAAGATTCCTCCAAAAATTTTTGGATGAAGTGTTTTTACTCTACCACCTAAAATTGAAGGATATGAAGTAATTTGCTCGACAGGAATAACGCTTATTCCTAAATTTTTAATAAATTTTTCGGTGCCACCAGTAGAGTATATACTTACGTTTAGGCGGTTTAGATTTTCTACAATTTGCTTTAATCGGTCTTTGTGAAATACCGAAATTAGGGCGGAGTTAATTTTTTTTGAATTGCTCATTTGGGTTTTTTATTACGGTCTGCTAAATTAGTAAAAACATTCCAGTCAAAAACCTTGTTTTTTTGAATAATTATTACATTTATAAAAGCATTCCTTGCACTTATAAAAGCATTCCTTGCACTTATAAAAGCATTCCTTGCACTTACAAAAGCATTCCTTGCACTTACAAGAGCATTCCTTGCACTTACAAAAGCATTCCTTGCACTTACAAGAGCATTCCTTGCACTTACAAGAGCATTCCTTGCATTTATAAAAGCAAATAAAATGTTTTCTACGTAAAACTTACTAATTATGAATAAAAGAATAAATTTTATTAAAAAAATAATTAGGTTTTAATAAAAGTTGTATATTTGCTGAATTATAAAAAAAAGATTATGAAATTGAGTTTAAGTGAATTTAATTATCAGGTAAATATTGCTATTCCTTATTTACAAGCAAATGCGGATAGATTAGCTATTAGTCAAGAACTTTTGACAGCGCTTAAAGATGGTTTAGCGAAATGGAATTCTGCTTATCAGGTAGCGACAAATCCTGCTACTAGAACATCTATTGCTATAGAAAAAATGCACAATGTAGGAAACAGTCTTGAAAAAGTGTATCACCAGATGCAGCAATATGTGAAACATCTTTTTGACGTACCGCTAAACGAAGATGACCACAAATTTTTGTTTATTAAAGAAACCAAAAAACGCGGTAGTACACCAGTGCCAATTATTCCTCCGACAATTGACGTTGTATCAAGAAAATTGTTGGGTGTTTCTCTGCAAATTTCTGACCCTAGTTTACCTGCACTTAATCATCGTAGTCTGCCCAAAGATGTAAGCAATGTAAATATTTTTATTGCTTTTGTAAACACCGGAGAATCGCCTACGGATGCAGATTTTCATCTTTATAAAACCAGCGGCAAAGCTACTTTTGACATAGCCTTTGACAAAGACCAAATAGGAAAAGTGGCTTATATTAGCGGAGAGTTTTTGAATAGTAAAGGAGAAGCAGGACCGAGATCTTTACCTATTAGCGTGGTGGTTAGTAATTAGGAAAAGGTAGTTTTTTGGGGTATAAAAAAGAATATTGCTCAAATTTTCGTAAATTTATTGTCGTATTCATTCTTTTTTTAAAGTAAAGTTAATACAAGTCAAAACAATTGTAAAATTATGTTTTGTAAATGCGTCGTTTTAATTTGCTTTCTAAATATTTTTCCTTGCCTAATTTTTTCTCAATCTCAGCTTACAGGAATGATAATGTACGAAAGTAACTTAAAAGAAAACACAGGTTTAGAAGGAGCAAGCGTACATTGGTTAAGCACAAATGTCAGTTCAGTAACAAACGAAAAAGGCTGGTTTAGAATACCATACAAAGCAGAATACAAAAAATTAGTAATTAGTTATTTAGGATATAAAACAGACACACTACTGATAAATAGTTCGAAGGTGATACATCATTTTCTTAAACAAGAAAGTAATTTAGAGGAAGTTGTAGTAAAAACAAGAAAAAAAACAACGTACAAATCACTATTAACAACCGCAAATACCTTTACAGTAAATAGCGAAGAATTGCTAAAAGCAGCTTGTTGTAATTTGGCAGAAAGTTTTGAAACAAATCCGTCTATTGATGTTAGTTTTTCCGATGCACTAACAGGAACTAGGCAAATTAAAATGCTAGGTTTAAAGAGTCCGTACTTATTAATTACTCAAGAAAACATTCCTTTAGTAAGAGGAGCTTCTCAAGTTTATGGGCTTACATTTACACCTGGAACTTGGATAGAAAGCATCCAAATTTCTAAAGGTGCAGGAAGTGTAATCAATGGGTTTGAAAGCATATCTGGTCAAATCAATGCGGAGCTTGTAAAACCCTTAACCGACAAAAAGTTTTTTGTAAATGCTTATGGTTCTATTAATGGAAGGCTGGAATTAAATACGCATATCAATAGGAAAGTTACTGACAAATGGCATACTGGCTTATATATTCATGGGAATTATAGAGGACAAAAATTTGATAATAATAATGACAACTTTTTAGATATGCCTCTGGCAAGTCAAATAAATGTTATGAACCGCTGGCAATATACAGATGCAAAAAAGGGCTGGGTAAGTTTTATAAATGTTCGTTTACTAAAAGATGAGAAACAAACTGGCGAATTAGATTTTAATTCAAAAGAAGACAGGGGTACGACCAAAGCATGGGGAAGTGAAATAGATACTAAACGCTTTGATTCATCGATAAAACTTGGGTATGTATTTCCTGAGATTCCATTTCAAAGTATTGGATTTCAGTTTGCTTATAGCAATCACAAACAAGATTCGTATTTTGGATTAAGACGATACGACATTAAGCATCAAAGCGTATATTCTAATCTTATTTTTAATTCTATAATCGGAGATACTAGAAATAAATTTAAAACAGGAATTAGTTTTACTCACGACATTTTTAATGAATTAGTGGACACAAAAGTTTATGACAGAACAGAAAACTCGGTAGGAGCATTTTTTGAATATTCTTACGACAATTTAGACAATTTTAGTTTGATAGCTGGCATTCGGATAGACAGGCATAATTTGTTAGATACGTTTTTAACACCTCGCTTACATTTGAGATATGTGCCTTATGAGAATAGCGTGTTAAGAGCTTCGTTAGGGCGCGGAAAAAGAAGTGCTAATATTTTTGCCGAAAACCAACAATTTTTTGCAAGTAGTAGAAGTAGTATAATTGATAATTCTGGTGGAAATATTTACGGATTAAATCCCGAGATTGCTTGGAATTACGGTTTTTCTTTTATGCAAAAATTTAAACTTTTAGGGCAGAAAGGAGATATTACATTAGATTTTTATAGAACAGATTTTGAAAATCAGGTTGTCGTTGACTGGGAAAATTCTCGAAACATTTCGTTTTATAATTTAGATGGTAAAAGCTACGCTAATAGCTTTCAAATAGAATCCTCTTATAGCGTATCTTCAGCTTTAAATTTAAGAGCTGCATATAAATATTTTGATATTTCGACTGCTTATAAATCAGGCAATTTGCAAAAACCTCTCCAACCCAAAAACCGTTTTTTTATAAACACTTCTTATAATACTATATTGAAAGATAACGGTTCGCAGTGGAAGTTTGATCTTACTTTCAATAGCATTGGCAGACAGCGTTTACCAAGTACAAAAAACAATATTTTAGAATATCAATTAGAAGATTTTTCTAATTCTTTTCAATTGTTAAACTCACAAATTACAAAAGTCTTTAACGACTCTTTTCAGGTGTATTTAGGTGCTGAAAACATTACTAACATTCGACAAAAAAATCCTGTTTTAGGAAACGAAAGTCCTTTTAGTAGTTTTTTTGATACTACCATCGTTTATGCTCCTATTTTCGGAAGAACTATATATGCAGGGTTGAGGTTTGTGATTAGTGATTAGTGATTAGTGATTAGTGATTAATGATTAGTGATTAGTGATTAGTGATTAGTGATTAGTGATTAGTGATTAATGATTAGTGATTAGTGATTAGTGATTAGTTGATTAGTGTTTTTATAAAAATTAAATTAATAAATTTTAGAATATTCGGAATATTTTCTCCATTTTTCAATGCAATTAGCCATATCATTAGGAATTTCAGAATCGAATTTTAAGAATTTATTTGTAATAGGATGTTTAAATCCGAGAGTTTTTGCATGTAGAGCTTGACGAGGCAGAACTTTAAAGCAGTTTTGTACAAATTGTTTGTATTTAGAAAAAGTAGTACCTTTTAGAATTCTATTTCCTCCGTAGCGTTCGTCGTTAAAAACAGTATTTCCGATGCTACTGAAATGTGTTCTTATTTGATGAGTTCTTCCAGTTTCTAATTTACATTCAACTAAAGTAACGTAAGTTAATCTTTCTATAACTTTAAAATGAGTAACTGCGTGTCTTCCGAAATTTCCTTGTGAAAACACTTTCATTTGCAGTCTATCTTTTTGATTTCTCCCAATATTACCTTCAATTTTCCCCTCGTTATCTTCAATTTTTCCCCATACTAATGCGTAATAGAGTCTTTCGATGGTTCTATCAAAAAATTGTTTAGATAAATGTGCCATCGCAAATTCAGTTTTAGCAACGACTAACAAACCGCTAGTATTTTTGTCAATTCTATGAACGAGACCAGGTCTTTCGTCAGAGTTTTTAGGTAAGTTTTTTACGTGATGAATTAACGCATTAACTAAAGTACCATTGTAATTGCCGTGTCCAGGATGTACAACCATATTTGGTGGCTTGTTAATAACCAAAAGAGTTTCGTCTTCAAAAACAATATTCAAAGGAATATCTTCTGCAACTATATTTTTCTGGTTGGGAGGATAATTAAAAACTACTTTTACAACGTCGTGTGGATTAACTTTATAGTTTGATTTTACGGCAACATCATTTACAAAGACATTACCATTTTTTGTAGCCTTTTGAATTTTATTTCTAGTAACATTTTCAATAAAGTTCATCAAAAATTTATCGACTCTAAGGGGGACTTGTTTTTCGCTGGCAATAAACTTATAGTGTTCGAATTTTTGGTCTTTAATAAACTCTGGTGGTAGTTTTTTTTGCAAAACTTTAATTTAGTTTTTCATTGTTTTTTCTATTTCCGTTTTCCATTTCCTAGAACTAACTCAATTGTCGAATTTAAAGGCAGTTTATCGCCTATTGTTAGAAGTCTTTCGTTGTGGTATATTCCTCTAACTACGTCTTTTCCTAAATCATCTATATAAGTAAAATTTTCGCCAACTTTTATTCCTAAAGCTTTTAGATGAGAAGTTGCTTGTCTTTTTGTATATCCGTATAAGTCAGGGATTAGGACATCTTTATATTTAGAAGGGTTTATTGTCAAATATATTTTACGCCTTTCTTTTACAAAATCTCCAGATTCAGGGCTTTGTTCTATAACAGATTTTTTCGGATGATTGGGGTTATAGGCAGAGCTATCTATTACGATATAATCTAAATTTAGATCTTTTAAAAGTTTATCAACTTCTTCCAAGCTTGCTCTGTAAAGATTAGGAACTTGAATTTTCTGATCGTGGTTTGTTACAACTTCTAACCAATGTTTTAATCCAAAAATAATTCCTAAAAGAATAGCAAAAGTTATAATTATTTGTATAAAAAAATATTTGCTTATTAAAAATTTAAAAAAATTCATTGTTTAATACTTATAATACAAAGATACGCTTAATGATTTTATGTGGCAGACTAAAACTGTATAATCCATTTATTTTTAGCTTACAAATTTAAAAAAAAATAAATTTTTTGCATTTTCATAAGCTAAACGATTATTTATAAATCACATAACCAAGGGAATATTACCTAACTCCAGGTGAATACTAATTTTAAAATTTATATCAAAAAACCCCTTGGTTTATATAGAAAACACAGAAGTTTTTAAAGTATAATTACAATTTTAGAAGTAGTAGCTAATTATAAAAGAAAGTTTTTTTACGAGCCTATTAAAATTGTAATTTATAACTAATTTTTTTTAATTTAAAATAAAGTATATTTGCAAGATTATTTTTTAGCATTTAATTTTTTTAAATTATGAGAAATGCTTTTATTACTTCGGTTTTTATGGTTTATGCAACTTTCTCTATAAAAGTTGCATTTACTAATTGAACTTAAAACACTACTTTTGCTAAAATTACATTTTTTGATATTTATGAACATCAAACAAGTATTAGCGATATTAATATTTTTTACTTATAACAGTCTTATTTCCCAAACATTAATTAACACTGAACTTGATGGTATTTCTGGGTTTGCTTCTAAAGGAAATTATTTATATGTAATAGATAATGATACAATTTTAAGAATTGATACTACCACTTCTAATCTTACCTACAATAAGCTTTCTACAAAGCTAAAATATCCTAACAAATTAGCAATAAGAAACAATGAAATATACATAAGTTCATTTTCTGATAATAAAATATTAAAAATAAATATTACTAATTATAATAATGGAAAGCCTTTAAGTGTTGTAACAGTTGTTGAGAATTTAAAAGGGCTAGAAGATATAGCGTTCAAAGACGAATATTTGTATATAATTGAAAAAACTGAAGATAAAATTTCAAAAATTAATGTTACTGAAGCTACACCAACTCCTATGGACGTTATTACAGGTTTAACTAATCCACGTTCAATTACCTTTAAAGGCGACGAGCTATATATCTCTGAATATGATGATAATAAAGTAATAAAAATTAATGTTACTGAAGCAACACCAACTCCTATAGACGCTATTACAGGATTAAATAATCCCCATATATTAACTTTTAATGGAAGCGATTTATACGTATATAATGATAATAATAATACAATTTCAAAAATTGATATTACTGCAACTACTCCAGCTACTACAAATATTCTGACTAACATAGATAATGTTAATGATATAGCTGTTCAGGGTAATAGTATGTATTTTATTGAAATTACTGATGTTTCTACTAAAAAAAGTAGTATTAAAATGTATGATCTTTCTACTAAAACTTGGACAGGAACAATAAACAGCAATTGGGAAGAAGGCGGTAATTGGACAGACGATTCTGTTCCAACTGCTACCGACTATGTAAAAATACCAAGTGGTACACCAATTATAGGAAACTCTTTAGACGTTGTGATAAATAATATAGTGATTGATAAAAATGCAACTTTAAATATAAATGACGGTGCTTTTCAAGTTAAAAACAAGGCGAGAGGTAACATAACTTACAACAGGACTTTACCTAATACAAGTTGGTATTTAATGTCAAGCCCCATTACAAAGCTTTCCTACGATAATGATTTTGTAGATGATAATAATATCGATTCAAATGGGAGTAATTTAGCTATTGCATCATACGAAACTCATGATGATAATTGGAGCTACGTTCAAAAAGACACTAGATATCCATTTATTTTAGGAAAAGGGTATGCTTTTAAAAGAAGAAATAAAGGGAAATTGTCTTTTTCAGGTGCTTTAAATACTGGCGATGTTGAAATTGCCATAAATTCAAATAGTAAAAGGTCAAAGTCAAGTGAGGAATTCAGTAATAAAATTTTGAGGCAAATTAGATTAAACATAACAAACAATAGCGGCATTTCTAGAAATATAATCGTTCTTTTCTATTATCTACATACCAAAGGTTACGACAACGGCGGAGATGGGGGAGTTTTCCGCGGTTCAGGTTCAGGTGTTGGGCTTCAATTATACAGTTTATTACTTGAAGAAAATATAGGAGATATGTATCAAGTCCAATCTTTGCCTGAGGTAACTATGGGTACAACTATTGTTCCATTAGGACTTATATCTGAAGCTAGAAAGACAATTACCTTTAGCTTGGATTATATTAATTTGCCAGAAAATTATAAAATAGAAATAGAGGATAAGGTAGAAAATTCTCTTACAAGACTAGATGAGGCAAATGCAGAATACACATTCGATGTTGAAGAAGCCATAGATGGTACTGGTAGATTTTATCTTCATATTACACAAGATTTTTTCGATCCAGTTAACGGAAATGGGTTTTATTTATTAGGAAACCCTTATACTTATTATATATCATCTTCTGATTTTTTAACAAATAATGCAAAAACTTTTGATAACGAAACCGTTTGGCTTTGGAATCAAGAAACAGATAATTATGACGCAAAAGTTTCAATAGAAGATTTTAAGATAGCACCAACTCAAGGTTTTTTTGTTAAAGCTAAGATAGATTCAATAGTTAATTATAAAGCATCTTATAGGGTGTCATCTACTGGTGGTTTTTTCCAAAAAACAGACAAATCCGAAATAAAACTAAAAATTACGGACGGTACTTCTAAAAGGCAAGCAAGAATTCTTTATTTTGATGATGCTACCAAAGGTTTTGATAATGGCGGAGATGGAGAAGTTTTTGGCGGACAAAACAATGATTTAGAAGTTTATACTCATTTGTTAGAAGATAATAAAGACAAAAAATATCAAGTTCAATCTTTACCAAAACCATATTTTCAAAAAATGGTTGTTCCCATTGGAATAAAAGCTACAGAAGTAGGTAAAGAAATAACTTTTAGCGTAGAAACATTAAATTTGCCTTCAGGTACTGAAGTTATTTTAGAAGATAGAAAAACGGAGGTTTTTACTAGTCTAACACAAGGTGAAGCTAATTATAAGTTTACTTTGACAGAGAATTTAGATGGAGTAGGAAGATTCTACCTTCATACAAAAACAACAAGCGTTTTATCCGAAAATAAAGAATTAATCAATGATAAAATTGATGTATATAAAGTCGATAATTCTACATTGAGAGTGATTGGTTTAAAAAATGAAAAATTCTCAATAAAATTATATAATATTTTAGGCAAACGACTAATCAATAAATTAATAGAAGCTAATGGGAAAAAAGATATTTCCATTCCAAACCTTATAACTGGAGTTTATATAGCTCGTATAGAAACCGAAGATAGTATATTAACTAAAAAAATTAGCTTTTAGTTCTGAATTTTAAGCTTAAAAGCTCACAAAGTTACTAATTTGCTAATTTACTTTTAAAGTCTCCATTAAAATCATCCCAGTTTTTAGTTTTGTAAGCTTTACTGTTAAAATATACTAAAAATTTTTCCATTATACTAGCATCTAAATAGCCAGGAATTCTATCTAAAATCACTTCATTTTCAGACATAATTACTGTTGTGGGAAAGACAATTTTATTATCCATCAAACCGACTGCTAACTCATGGTTACCCCTTTTTCCTTTTGGTTTAAAATTAAAAACTTTATTATTAAAAGTAATTCGATTTTTTTCTTCTCCATCTAACTTAACCGCATAAAAATTGTTATTTATATAACTATATATCAGCTGATTAGAATAGGTATATAAATCCATTTTTTTACACCAACCGCACCAATCAGTATATATGGATATTAAAATTGGTTTAGGATTTTTTTGATTTAAACTTATAGCCTCTTCAAAAGACAACCACTCTACATTATCTTGAGAAAATGAGTTAAATGCAAATAAAAAAATTGCATACAATTTTATAATACTTTTCATGTAGTCTTCTTTGTTAGAACTGTTTTAAAAAAATCGTCCGCCTATAAAGTTAGTAAAAAAACAGATTGTTTATATTAGCTTTTCAACCACAAATTAGCTATTCAAAAACTGAAAGAAACTATTTCTTTTTCCCAGTTTCCATTTTCTTTTTTAAGTCTGCAAGACCGCCGACATCCCCAAAAGTAGCTTTTTCTATTTCGGATGCTTTTTTAACGGAGGCTTTTACATTTCTTTTTTCTTGTTCTTTATAAGTAGATGAATGAGATATTACAATTCTGCGGTGTTCTTTAGAAAACTCTATAACAACAAATTTAGCCTTTTCGCCTTTGTCTAATTGAGTACCGTCTTTTTTATCTAAAAACCTCATCGGTGCAAACCCATCTGCTCCGTCTTCGAAGTTTATAATTGCACCTTTGTCATTCTTGCTTTTTACTGCTCCCTCGTGAGTAGAACTTACAGTGTATTTAGATTCATAAGCGTCCCACGGGTTTGGTTTTGTCTGCTTATGACCTAAACTTATTTTTCTGTTTTCTACATTTAACTCTAGCACTTTAACTTCTAACGTGTCGCCAACTGTTACAAAATCAGAAATATTTCTAATTTTTTTTGTCCAAGATAAATCTGAAATATAAACTAAACCGTCTATCCCTTTCTCTAACTCTATAAAAACTCCAAAACTAGTGTAGTTTATCACCTTACCTTTATGAATCGAACCTACTGGAAATTTGGTAGTAATGTTTTCCCAAGGATCTGGCGTTAATTGTTTTGTGCCTAAAGATATCTTTCGTTCTTCTCTATTTATAGCTAAAATTTGTGCTTCAACTTCATCGCCTACTTTTACAAAATCGTGAGCGGAACGCAAATGAGTTGACCAAGACATTTCGGATACATGAATTAATCCTTCTACTCCTTTGCTTATTTCGGCAAATGCTCCGTAGTCAGCTATAACTACAATTTTACCTTTTATTTTACTACCCGGTTTTAATTCGGGGTCTAAATTTTTCCAAGGATGCGTGATTAATTGTTTTAACCCTAACTGAATTCTTGATTTATTATTATCAAAATCTAATATTACAACATTTAATTTTTGCTTTATCTCTACAGCTTCACTTGGATGATTGATTCTAGACCAGGATAAATCTGTAACATGAATTAGCCCATCAATGCCTCCTAAATCAACAAAAACTCCATAAGAAGTAATATTTTTTACAACTCCTTCTAAAACTTGCCCTTTTTCTAATCGTCCAATTATCTCTTTCTTTTGAGACTCAATGTCCGCCTCAATTAAGACCTTATGTGAAACAACTATATTTTTAAATTCGTGATTAATTTTAACAACTTTAAATTCCATCGTTTTACCGACAAACTGTTCGTAATCTTTAATCGGTTTTACGTCTATTTGAGAGCCTGGAAGGAAAGATTCTATACCGAAAATATCTACAATCATCCCGCCTCTTGTTCTACACTTAACAGTACCACTTACAATTTCGCCCGTCTTTTGAGCTTCTTTTATCCGCTCCCAAGATTTAATTACTCGTGCTTTTTTGTGAGACAATATTAGCTGACCAGAATAATCTTCTCTCTTATCTACCAATACCTCTACTTTATCTCCTTCCGCTAACTCTGGATTATAACGAAATTCATTTAATGAAATAACCCCTTCTGATTTTGATTGGATGTCAATAATTACATCTCTGTCTGTAATTCTAATTACTGTACCTTCAATTAAGTCTAACTCATTAACAAACCCAGTGGAATCATCTAAAGAAAGTTCAAATTCTTTTAATTTTTCTTTATCAACAACCTCAATACCTTGCTCGTGTTTATACCAATTAAAGTTGTCTAAAAACTCTTGAGGTGTTTCTGTTTTAACTTCTTCAACTTTTAGTTTTTCCTTAATTTCTGAATCAGCCTTTGGTTCTTCTTTAGTTTCTGAATCAACTTTTGGTTTTTCCTTAACTTCTGAATCAGCCTTTGGTTTTTCCTTAACTTCTGAATCAGCCTTTGGTTTTTCCTTAATTTTTGAATCAGCTTTTGGTTTTTCCTTAACTTCTAAATCAGCTTTTGGTTTTGCTTCTTCAACTTTTGGTTTTGCTTTAGCTTTAACGCTACCTTTTTTGGTTTCTTGTTTTACTTCTGTAGTTTCTACAGCTTTAGTTTTTTTTGCTTCTTCAGACATTTCTGAAAATAATTTGTATCTTACTTGCTATCCAGATTTTTTAACATAATAGCTTAAAGAGATGTTGTTATAATTTGTTTTTTTAATCCTTCCACAAAATCTGTTATTGAAAAAAAAGGTCTGCAAATTTACTAAAATATTTTGTTTATCAAACAATTTTAGAGAATATACTAAAATTTCGGAGCAAATTTACAAAATAAAATTAAGCAGCACTTTTGTTTAAATAAGCATTGAAAAGCATTTTTGATTAGTTTGCTTATAAAAATATCCCAATACTCTCCTAAATATCCTAGTATAATAGTATAAATTATATAAAAATAAGCTATGTTAAAAGGGCTTAAATGGGGGTGTTATTTTTAAAATTTGGAGGTTGCACAACAGTTACCTTTGTTGGGCGTTCGTGCTTTTTACTTTTTTTAATAATTCTTTCACTTTCGTTTCAATGAGGTCTCGTACTTGTCGGAACTCGTCTTTGTCCATGTTTTTAGGATCGGGAATGTCCCAGTCCACACGATTTTTTGTCGACACCCAAGGGCATTTTTCTCCGCAACCCATACTTACTACATAGTCAAATTGAACCTGTGGAATGTCATCAAGTGATTTACTATGGTGCGTTGTCAGGTCATAACTGATTTCTTTCATGACGTCAATGGCTCTCAGATTGATTTGTCCCGATGGTTTTGAACCCGCACTGTATACTTCTACAAGGTCTTGTCCGTGTATTTTTGCAAACGCTTGTGCCATTTGACTTCTGTTAGAGTTCTCTATGCAGACGAATAATAGTTTTTTCATGTTTTAGTTGTGTGTCGATTTGCAAAATACCGAAGGCAATGGGCAACATTCTTTGTTTTTAACGCTCTTGCAACCCAAAATTGCTAATGATGCTCCAATAACTGGTGCTGTCAGGTAAACCCAAAAGTGGTCAAGCTGTCCCGAAAACAAGGCAGGAGCAATGGAGCGAGCAGGATTCATAGATGCTCCTGAAATGTGACCAGCAAACATAGCTTCAAGAAGTACTGTCGCACCGATAGCAATGCCCGCCATAATGCCGATTTCTTTTGAACCTGTCGAAACGTTGATGATAACCAGCATGAGGAAGAAGGTTAGAATAATTTCAAGTATGAAAGATTGGGTTACTGTGTCAGTAGGAAGTGTCGCCCCAAGTGTCAGGTGTGTTGGAAAAAGAAGCATTAACGTTGCACTGGCAAATATTGCTCCTGCCAGTTGTGAAACGATGTACGGCAACACCTGTCTGCCTGGAAAACGTCCTGAAAACCAAAACGCAATGGTCACAGCAGGATTAATATGTGCACCCGAAATGTCTCCAAAAGCGTAAATCATTGCCATTACGATTAGTCCAAAAGTCAGAGCGATACCAACGTGTGAAATAGCTCCGCCTGTCAGGTCGTTAATGATTATTGCTCCTGTTCCGCAAAAAACCAGTCCGTAAGTTCCTATGAATTCCGATATGTACTTTTTCATTGTCTGTTGTCTTTGTGTTTCTGTGTTCTTTTTCAGCATAATGCCCAACATTCTGGCTATGGATAATTTTGTGTTTTAGCACTAAACTTTACAAGTACACACCAAACTGAAAATCCGAGAGGATTTTTAGAAGTAGGCGAGAACAGGCAATTACTTATAGCCATTGTGCTTACTACACAACCCTTGCAATTTATAAAATAATTTTGTAGATTTATATATTATTTTATCAAAAAAATTTTTATGTTTATGCAAGGCAATAAGATATACCAAGAAAAATTGTTTTACCAATTTCAGTTGAGCAACCACGTTCCAAAAGATAATTTTTACAGACGAATAAAAGAAGTATTAAATTTACAATGTCTTTTCAAAACCAAAAATTAGCCATTATAAGCAACTAAAATTTTATAGAAAAAACCCAAAAAAGGTAAAAAAATAAGCTCTATTAAAAGGGCTTAAAATGGATTGTTATTTTTAAAATTTAATGGTTGTGCCACTTTTACTGGTGTTAGCAACTGGCTTTTTTTCTTTTTAGTTAAATCAATAATTTCAGTTTGTATTCGCTTATTTTTGATTAAAATTCTGAAATATGGACACTTCCCATTTATTGATAAATCTTTTTCATCATTCCCTTTTCTAAATTTAATTATCTCAAACTGGTCAGGGTTGAATTTGTGTAAAAATGTTATTGGAACACCCATAAATCCTTTATAATCAAAAGGAATGTCTTTTGTTTTATTAACGTTAATACCATCGTAATTGTCGTATTGAGGATATTCAGTTTCATTTCCAAAATATCTCTTTCTCAACTCAATGTCTTCGTGTCTTTTAGAGTTGTCCAAATTAGTCAGCCATAAACAATTGTTTGGCGAAATTATTCTATTTCCATACTCATCAATTCGAGCTTCTGTTCCATAAAGTTCATAGTGTTCAGGAGTAGCTATTCAGCCAAAAAAATAAAAAAGAATTAATTTACTGAATATTAATTATTTACATTTTTATAGAATTAGATTTATATCATAAATTCATAATATCATATAATGATAATCATTTTAAAATCAATGATTTAAAAGATATAGCTATTTTGATTCATTAATTTGGGTGAATAGTTACAATATTTTTCTATCTCTTCAAGGTCGTGATAATTATAACATCTGATTTTATATAATAAATTTCCAGTTGAAATGATTTGTTCATTTCTAAAATCGTCAAATTCATTAAAATTTATTATTTTTATTTGGATTGAATACAAATAAGGTTTATGTTTGCATAATTTTTTTTAAAACCATGAAGCTAAGTACTATATTGTTTTTTATAATTATAATTTTAAAATTCAACAATGTTTTTTCGCAAAACAACAACTTATCAGGCAGGGTTCTTTCTGCCGGAGAGGCTTTGCCTTTTGTGAATATTTATTTAAAGAAAACAAAATTAGGAACTTCTACCGATGAAAATGGTTTTTATGAAATTAAAAATATTCCGAAAGGAAGTTATACTTTAATTATAAGTTCTGTCGGTTTTAAAACTAAATTTTTACAAATTAATTTTTCGAAAGAAGATGAAATCATTAGAAATTTTACTTTAGAAGAGAATAAATTATTAGATGAAATTATTATTTCTAGCAACTTAAAACCTGTTAAAAAAACAAATAGCCCTATTCCTGTTGAGGTTTATAGCAAGACTTTTTTTAAGAGAAATCCTACTCCTTCTATATTTGAATCTTTGCAAAATATAAACGGAGTAAAACCGCAATTAAATTGTAATGTTTGCAATACTGGAGATATTCATATAAACGGTCTCGAGGGTCCATATACATTTGTTTTAATCGACGGAATGCCCATTGTTAGTGGGCTTTCTACGGTGTATGGTTTAACTGGCATTCCGCAGTCTTTAATAGAAAGAGTAGAAATAACCAAAGGACCGTCCTCAACTTTATACGGCTCCGAAGCAGTCGGCGGTGTTATAAATGTTATTACAAAAAGTGCATATAACTCACCAGAATTAGTAGCAGATTCATTTTTAAGTTCGTGGGGTGAGTTAAATACTGATTTAGGGTTAAGATATAAGCTGTCCGAAAAAAATCAAGGACTTTTAGGTATAAATTATTTTAGCTTTCAGCAAATAATTGACAATAATAATGATGGGTTTACGGATTTAACTCTTCAAAATAGAATCTCTATTTTTAATAAAATTAATTTTGAAAGAAAAAGCAAAAAAACATTTACAATTGCTGGTAGGTATGTTTATGAAGACAGGTGGGGTGGCGAGTTAGACTGGCAAAAAAAATATAGAGGAACAGACATTAAATACGGCGAAAGTATTTATACAAATCGCTGGGAAACTTACGGCACATACCAGCTTCCGACAACAGAAAACATAAATTTTCAGTTTAGTGCAAACGGACATTTTCAAGATGCGTTCTACGGAACTGACTCTTATAAAGCGGAACAACTTATTGCTTTTGGGCAATTAGTTTACAACGAAAGAATTAAAGAAAGTCATGATTTTTTGTTAGGATTAGCTTATAGATATACATTTTATGACGATAATACATTTGCCACATTAGACAGTGCATCAAAAACACACTTATATGGTCTATTCTTGCAAGATGAAATTAGTTTTAACAAAAACAATAAGCTATTAGTAGGAACAAGATGGGATTATAACAGTTTACACGGCAATATATTTTCGCCGAGATTAAACTACAAGTGGAATAGCAAAAACAAATTAAACATATTAAGAGTTAGTGTAGGTAACGGATTTAGAGTAGCCAACATATTTACAGAAGACCACGCTGCGCTGACCGGAGCAAGAGATGTAGTGTTTGAAGAAGAGTTATTGCCAGAAAGTTCTTGGAATGCAAATATAAATTATGTAAAAAAAATAATTTCAGAAAATTACTTCTTAACCTTTGATTTTAGTGCTTTTTATACATATTTTAGCAATAGGATTTTACCTGATTACGAGACAGACCCAAATAAAATTATTTATTCAAATATTAACGGCTTCGGAGTTTCAAAAGGAATATCTTTAACTACAGATATTAAATTTATTAACAGGCTAAATATTAACATAGGCGCTACATTAATGGACGTTTCTACCACCGAAAACGGAGTAACTACTAGGCAAATACTTACAGAAAATTTTAGTGGGGTTTGGTCCGTGTCGTATAAGTTTAACAATAATTTAAAAGTTGATTATACTGGAAATATTTATAGCCCAATGCGTCTTCCTTTGATTAGCGAAACCGACCCAAGATCGCCCGAGTCACCTTGGTTTAGCATTCAAAATATTCAGTTTAGTAAAAAATTTAGCAATAAGTGGGAAGTTTATTTAGGGGTTAAAAACTTACTTAATTTTACACCACCTGCAAATAGTATAGCTCGTTCTTTTGACCCTTTTGACAAAAACGTCGTTTTTAATCAAAACGGACAAGCTCAAGCCTCGCCAGGTAATCCGAATGCTTTGACCTTTGACCCGAGCTATGTATATGCTTCAAACCAAGGAATTAGAACTTTTTTCGGCTTGAGATATTCTGTTTTTTAGTTTGATATAAACGCTATTTTGTTTTTAAAACTATAGTGTTTTATGGCTATTGGTAAAAAGTAAAACCAATAAAGGTTACTAAACAAAAACTTTTTATTCGGAGAGGCTTTTGCAATATAATCTCTTTCAATACTATCGCTAATCAATCGTCTTTTCAAGTCCTTTTTTGAGCGTTTGGCTTTAATCATCGCAGGTAAATTGTAAACGCTATCAAGAACTTTTGCTTTTGCATTTTTTACATCGGTTGATAGCCTAACACCATATTCTTTTTTTAAAAGTATTTGTAGCACAGGATGAAAACAAAAAAATCAAAATTAAAAGCAATATGCTTCTCATTTTTAGGTAGCTCTATTTATTTTTTTCCACGAATCTCGTAGCCCTACAGTTTTATTAAACACTAATTTTTTTGAGTTAGAATCTTTATCAACATTAAAATAACCTAATCGTTGAAATTGAAAGCGATCGCCAATTACAGCGTTTTTTAAACTTGGTTCAACATAAGCAGTTTTTATTTTCAAAGAGTTCGGATTTAAAAACTCTATAAAACTTTTGTCTTTATAAGAATCTGGTGCCTCGTCTAAAAACAATCTGTCGTATAATCTTACTTCTGATTTTATAGCATGTTTTACAGAAACCCAGTGAAGCGTTCCTTTTACCTTTCGCAGACTTTCTTGCGTTCCGCTTTTCGACTTGCTCAACTCGTCGTAAGTGCATTGAATTTCAATTATATTTCCATTTTTATCTTTTGTGCAACTATTTGCTTTTATAATAAAGGCATTTTTTAAACGAACCTCTCCGCCTAACTTTAGTCTAAAAAACTTTCTATTTGCAATTTCTCGAAAATCTTCTTTTTCTATATAAATTTCTCTCGAAAATGGAACTTCCCGATAACCAGCACTTTCATTTTCTTGGTTATTTTCCGCTTGCAAAAGCTCTACTTTTTTTTCCGAATAATTTGTAATTACTAATTTTACAGGGTCTAAAACCGCCATTACTCTATTAGCCGTTTTGTTTAAATCTTCTCGTATTTTAAATTCTAAAAGCGCAAAGTCAATTATATTATCTCGCTTAGAAACTCCAGCTGTTTTTATAAAATTCCTTATAGAATCAGACGTATATCCTCGCCTTCTCAAGCCCGAAATTGTCGGCATTCTTGGGTCGTCCCAACCAGAAACTACTTTGTCTTCTACTAATTTTTGCAACTTGCGTTTGCTCATTATAGTATAGCTTAAATTTAATCTAGAAAACTCAATTTGCTTAGGCAGTAGCGAATATTTGCTTTTGCTATATTTATATACGCTGTCTCTAAACCAGTTATAAAGTTCTCTATGCGGTTTAAATTCTAAAGAACATAATGAATGAGATATTTGCTCCAAATAGTCGCTTTCTCCGTGTACCCAGTCGTACATAGGATAAATACACCAGTCGTTTTTTGTTCGATGATGAGATTTATACACAATCCTATACATCAATGGGTCTCGCATAAGCATATTGGGATTTTTCATATCAATTTTTGCTCGCAAGGTGTGTTCTCCTTCTTTATATTTTCCGTTTTTCATTCCCTGAAATAAGGCTAAATTTTGGTCTATAGAACGATTTCTATACGGACTATTAGTTCCAACAGTTGTAGGAGTCCCTTTTTGGATGCGTATTTCTTCTGATGTTTGGCTATCAACATAAGCCTTGTCGTCTTTTATTAATAAAATTGCCCAATCATACAGCTGTTGAAAATAATCAGAAGAATAAAATTCATTTTCCCAAGTATATCCTAACCAAAATAAGTCCTTTTTAATTGCATCGACGTATTCTTGCTCTTCTCTGCTTGGGTTTGTATCATCAAAACGCAAATTTACCGGTGCTTTATATTTTCTGCCTAATCCAAAATTAATTTCTATAGCCTTTGCGTGTCCGATGTGCAAATATCCGTTCGGTTCGGGAGGAAAACGAAAGTGTAAATTTTGTTTAAGCATTCCGACCCTTAAATCTTCTTCTATTATTTGTTCTAAAAAATTGAGTGGTTTTTTATCTTCAGACATTTTTTTATAAAAAAATTAAGCCGTAAAACTAATTAAAATACTTCTTTAAATTCTATATATTGTGTAAATATTTTAAACCTGGTTTTGATAGACATCAGCGCATCTCAAATATCAATAAAACACTTTGAAACATTTTATAACTTTGAGCAGTTAATTTTATATTTTTTTTTAATCGTAAAACTATATATTTGTTTGTCGAAATATGGGTAAAAACAAAAAACATACAGTAGCAGGACTTTTCGCAGGTTGTGGAGGATTAGATTTAGGGTTTATTAACGCAGGGTTTGAAGTAGTTTGGGCGAATGATTTTTTCAAAGAAGCAGTCGAAACTTATAAAAAAAACATTAGTAATCATATAGTTTTAAGTGATATTACTGAAATTCCAAGTTCAGAAATTCCAGATAATTTTGATATTCTTTTAGGCGGTTTTCCTTGTCAAGGATTTTCTATTGCAAATATTAAAAGGTCAATGAAAGATAAGCGTAATTTTCTTTATAAAGAAATGTTGCGAGTTATAAAAGATAAAAAACCGAAATATTTTGTAGCTGAAAATGTAAAAGGCTTACTCTCTATTGAAAAAGGTAAAGTTATTGAAATGATTGTTAATGATTTTCAAGAATTAGGCTATAATGTAAATTATAAGTTATTGAAAGCTTCTGAATATGGAGTTCCGCAGAATAGAGAGCGCGTTATTATTATCGGAAATAAGCTTGGTCTAAAAAATCCATTTCCTATGAAAACCCACGGCCTATCTAACAATTCTCTTAATAAAAAGCTAAAACCTTATGTTACGGTAAAAGAGACTGTCGGATTTCTTGCAAAAGCGAGAATAAGAGATAAATCTTTTACTTTAAACAACAAAAAAATTATAAATCACAAAGCAAGAACTAATATTCATGATAAATTTTGGGGCAGAAAATACAAGGTAAACCAGTTTGAAATATGTGATTATTTAAAGTATTGGAGAAGTAAAAGCGGCTGGAGTACAAAAAAGATAGATGAATATTTAGGATATGCACATACTGCAGGACACTGGTTTAGAAAAGACAATAACTCTGGAAGTATTCCTAAGCCAAATGATTGGTGGGAGCTAAAGAAGATATTAGGATTTGATGATAAATATGATAAACAAGTAACAGAATTAGAGTTAAAACCGATAACATTTGAGCAATCTTTAAGGATTAATAACTGGGATAGACCGAGCGATACAATTACAGCTACAGGCCCGGAAATTCATCCAAATAAAGAACGCAGAATGTCAGTACGAGAATGTGCTTTAATTCAAACATTTCCAATGGATTTTGAATTTGTAGGAAGTTTAGGAAATATGTATAAACAAATAGGAAATGCAGTTCCTGTTTTACTGGCTGAAAAAGTGGCTGAAGAAATTAAAAAAGAATTACGAAAATATGATGACAAACAAGCAAATAGAAGAGTTAGAGAAAAAGTATTTGAATAAGTTTTATCACTTACTAAAGTCTTTTGAAGATGAAATAATGTATGGATTTCAAACTAAAGAAATTATAAAAGATGACTGGCGTGAGAAATATAGTTCTAATATTTCTAATTTTTCTGTTGGAGCTGAAAGAATTATTTATGCCTTGTTTAATGGTAAAGGCGTGGGGCAAGCAAACTCTTGCCCTGTAGGATCAGATATGTTTTTTGAGGTAAGGGACGCTTATATTCATATAGATTTAAAAACTGTACAAACAAGAAATATAGGAGATATTACAAAAAGTGTTTTTGTCGGTAGAAATCAAAATAGTTATAAATCAGAAATCAAAAAAGCAAATGGAGACTCTTTTAGTCCAATTAGGATGTATGAACCAGCTTTACCGACATTTTATAATAAAGGGAAAAAAAATGAAAAAATATGCTTATCATTTTTTATAACGATTGGTTTATGAGGATATAAATCTAAACATCCTAAATATAAATTTAATATGTATGGCAATTTGGCTTCTCACTATGGCTCAAGAGTTTTACAAGCAGGTAAAAACCCCGATAAAACAAGATTTAGATTTACAAAAATTCCAACATTTGAATTGTTAGAAAATGCAAAATCAAGAGTTAAAGTTGTTTACTTTGATGAAAGTATGAGTGCCAGTTTAAAAAAATCTCTTTCATTCTACGAAGCTATTTACGACAAGCAAGCTAATTTTTAACAAAACATAAACGCTTATGGAAAAAATTAAATTAAAAAACATACAAGTTTACGCTTTTCACGGCTGCTTAAAGGAGGAAGCAAAAATAGGTAGCAATTATAGGATAGACCTAATAGTAAAAGGAAATTTAAAACATTCTGCAAAAACAGATAAACTTGTAGATACTATTGATTATGTGCTTTTAAATTACATAGTAAAAGAAGAAATGGCAACACGCTCAAACTTGTTAGAATCAGTAGCACAAAGAATTATATCACGATTGTTCTTGGAAATTCCACTAATTAGAAAAGCAAAAGTTTCTGTCGCAAAAATAAACCCCCCAATCGACGGAAATGTAGAAAAAGTAATAGTAGAATTAAGCAAAAAACGTTAGCTTTTAGTTAGCTCTGCTTTGAGGTTTTTTCTATTTTTGTTTTTGACTTTATTTTATCGCAATGCAACTTATAAATAATTTATGTTCAATCATTTTTTAACACTTCGCTGGAAAGAAAACCTCAGGTCTCCTCTTTGGCAAAAGAACATTTTCCTAAATATTCTATTAATCATATTTGCTATATATTTCATTTTAAATTTTTTATTAATTGGCATTATTGCGTTTTATGTTATTAACTCTAAATTTTCAAAACACGACCCTTTATTATTGGTAAATTCAGTTTTACTCTATGGTTTTATTGCAGATTTAATCTTTAGGTTTTTATTACAAAAGCTCCCCAGTATAAAAATCAAGCCTTTCCTTACCCTACCTATAAAAAAAAGCAAAATTGTCCATTATATATTAATAAAATCATCGCTTTCGTTTTTTAATATAGTCAGCCTCTTTTTTTATATTCCCTTTGCAATTGTTTTAATAAAAGAAGGCTACAGCATAAAAGGGGTTATCGGCTGGTTAGCAACGATGATTTTTATTACTCAATCTTTAAACTTTATTAACCTTCTGATAAACAAAAGCCAAATAATACTCGGCGTATTAGTGCTTACATTACTTTCTGTTTATTTGACACATAAATTTGAAATA
This sequence comes from uncultured Polaribacter sp., assembly GCA_963422315.1. Classification (GTDB taxonomy): domain Bacteria; phylum Bacteroidota; class Bacteroidia; order Flavobacteriales; family Flavobacteriaceae; genus Polaribacter. Next base: position 817,788 of record OY729423.1, on the reverse strand, counting down.
TTTTATCTTGCGAATACAGTTGGCGAAGTACTTAATTATATTTACCGAAACCCCATTTTTGCTATTGCCTTTTTGATAATTTTAGGCATACTTTATTATATTAATTTCAATCAATTACAAAATGATTTTTACATTGACACAACTATTTCAAACGAATCGAAAGAAGTAAAGTCTGCCAACTTATCTTTTACAAACATTTTCGGTAACCTATCGCCTTTTATTAAAAATGATTTGCGATTAATCTGGCGAAATAAGCGAACAAAGTCTATAATATGGGTGTTGTTTTTCGGCTTGGCTTATGGTTTGATATTTTATCCGCAGCCTATTTATGCCGAAAATTATTATTTATATATTTTTATCGGAATTTTTTCTACAGGAATTTTCATATTCAACTTCGGACAATTCATTCCCGCTTGGGACAGCAGTTATTTTAATTTTATTATGTGCCAAAACTTTAAATTTGAAAGATATTTAAGCTCTAAATTCCGACTTTTAAGCCTTAGTGCAGTTATTCTTTTTATTCTCGAAATGCCTTATGTCTATTTCGGAATAGAAATTATTATAATTAACTTAATTTGTATGATTTATAATATCGGAATTAATACTTATTTAATGCTTCTCGGCGGAATATTTAACCGTAAAAAAATAAATTTAGATGAAAAATCTACTTTCAACTTCAAAGGCACAAGTGCCGTACATTGGTTAATTAGTTTTCCGATAATTATTTTGCCTATATCTCTTTTTGGATTAGCAAAATGGCTGATAAACAAAGAAATAGCATTAGCTTTAATTGCTGGAATCGGAATTATTGGTATTGTATTTAACAAAAAAATAATAGCTTATATAAATAAAAAGTATCTCGCTAAAAAGCACATAATAATACAATCTTATAATAAAATAAATTGATGAGGACAAAATGATAATAACAAAAAATATTTCAAAAAAATACGGAAAATCAGTAGTTTTAAGCATAGATAATTTAGAAATACCTACCGGACAATGTTTCGGATTAGTCGGAAATAATGGTGCAGGGAAAACTACATACTTTAATATACTTTTGGACTTGATAAAACCCACAACTGGAGAAGTAATAAACAACAAAATACAAGTAAACTCTAGCGAAAAGTGGAAAAAATTCACCAATTCATTTATAGACGACTCTTTTTTAATAGGATACCTAACGCCGAAAGAATATTTTCAATTTATAGCAGAATTAAGGGGCATAAACAAAGAAGATATTTCTGTTTTTTTAGATAAATTCAAAGAGTTTTTTAACGGAGAAGTCATCGAAAAAAATAATTATTTGCGCGATTTAAGCAAAGGAGTTCGGAAAAAAGTAGGAATTGTCGCCTCCTTAATAGAAAACCCTAAAGTAATAATACTCGACGAGCCTTTCGCTAACTTAGATCCTACTTCTCAAATAGTACTTAAAGGTATTTTTAAAGAGCTAACGGCTAATAAAGAAATAACTCTCATAATTTCAAGCCACGAACTAAATCATACAATACAAGTCTGCGACAGAATTGTAGTTTTAGAAAACGGAAAAGTAATAAAAGACATAATTACTTCACCAGAAACCTTAAATGAATTAGAAAAATACTTTTCTATATAATCGCCTTTTTTTCATAAGTATTACCTTTAAATTCAGTGTGTCAAAGACTTGTTTTTTATTCAAACCCATTTTTGCAATTTTTAGACGAGGAGTAAGATGATAAAAAAATACCATTTAGCAAGGTAGAAGAGTAATTTTCTTTTCTGAAAAAATATCTCTTTTCAAAACATTTCAAAAATTACATTTATTTATTGAGTGTTAGAAAGAAAAATGATTCTTTAAAAAATACTTATTAAACTATTATATTTGTATTCTTTAAAAAAAAATAAACTATGTTTAATAATTTAAGCGATAATATAGACAAAGCTTTACACAGCTTAAAAGGCTACGGTAAAATTACAGAAATAAATGTAGCATCAACCTTAAAAGAAGTGCGAAGAGCCTTATTAGATGCGGATGTTAATTTTAAAATAGCAAAAGAATTTACAAAAAGAATTCAATCTAAAGCCATTGGAAGCAAGGTGTTAACTACGTTAAACCCGGGTCAGCTAATGATAAAGTTGGTCAAAGAAGAATTAACAGATTTGATGGGTGGCGAAACAATAGGAGTGAACGCTACTGGTACTCCGGCTGTAATTCTAATGTGTGGTTTACAAGGTTCTGGTAAGACTACTTTTTCGGGGAAGTTAGCGAGTTACTTAAAAAACAAAAAAACGAAGCAAGTCCTATTAGTGGGATGCGACGTACACCGACCTGCTGCAATAAATCAATTACAAACAATTGGTGAGCAAACAGGCGTAGAAGTTTATGCGGAAATTGGGAATAACAATCCTGTAGAAATATCATCAAATGCCATAAAACACGCAAGAGCTAAAGGAAAAAATGTAGTAATTATCGACACGGCAGGTCGTCTATCAGTTGATAAAGAGATGATGAATGAAATATCTAAAATTCATAGCTCTGTAAAACCTCAAGAGACCTTATTTGTAGTGGATTCAATGACAGGTCAAGATGCGGTAAATACTGCGAAGGCTTTTAACGATATTCTTAATTTTGACGGAGTTGTTCTGACAAAATTAGATGGGGACACGCGCGGAGGTGCAGCCCTATCAATAAAATCGGTAGTAAACAAGCCTATAAAATTTATCGGAACAGGAGAGAAAATGAACGCGTTAGACGTATTTCATCCAGACAGAATGGCAGACCGTATTTTAGGTATGGGAGATGTTGTTAGCCTTGTAGAAAAAGCGCAAAGCCAGTATGATGAAAAGGCTTCGCGAGAGTTACAAAAAAAAATTGCAAAAAATACATTTGGGTTTGACGACTATTTAAAACAAATTCATCAAATCAAAAAAATGGGAAGTATAAAAGATTTAGTAGGAATGATGCCAGGTGTTAACAAAGCAGTAAAAAATATGGATGTAAACGATGATTCTTTTAAAAACATAGAAGTAATTATAAGTTCAATGACTCCCGAAGAAAGAAGCCTTCCTTCAAAAATAGATACAAGTAGAAAAAGACGAATAGCGAAAGGCTCTGGCACATCGGTGCAAGAAGTTAATAAACTTATGAAACAATTTTTTCAAATGAGTAAAATGATGAAAGTTCTACAAGGAAAAGGCGGTAAAAGTAAGATGATTCAGATGATGAGAGGGTTGCAATTATCCTGATTTTTTTTTACAATTTATAAATTAAAATGATATTATTAGACGGAAAAGAAACCTCAAAAAAGATTAAAGAAGAAATTGCTATAGAAATAAAAAAGCTAATCAACAAAAACAAAAGACCTCCTCATTTAGCAGCAGTAATAGTAGGCAACAATGGGGCTAGTATTACTTACGTCAATGCAAAAGTAAAAGCGTGTAAGCAAGTTGGGTTTGATTCTACTTTAGTAAAATTACCAAAAGAAATTACCGAGAAAAATTTACTTAAAGAAATTACATCTTTAAATAATAATAAAAACATAGACGGATTTATAGTCCAACTTCCTCTGCCAAAACACATTGACGAGCAAAAAATATTAATGGAAATTGACCCAAATAAAGATATAGACGGATTTCATCCCACGAATATTGGTAAAATGACTTTAAACCTTAGGACTTTTATTTCTGCTACGCCTTTGGGAATATTAGAGCTTTTGAAAAGATATAAAATTGAGACTATAGGGAAATATATTGTAATTTTAGGAAGAAGCCATATTGTCGGTCGTCCGTTAAGTATTTTGTTATCTCAAAAAAGAAAAATTGGTAATGCAACGGTTACGGTATGCCATAGCAATACAGAAAATTTGAAGGAAATTACACTAAAAGCAGATATTATATTTGTAGCAATCGGAATTCCGGAGTTTTTAAAAGCCGATATGATAAAAGACGGAGTCACAGTAATTGATGTAGGAATAACACGAGTAAAAGATTCTACTAAAAAAAATGGTTTTAGATTAGTTGGAGATGTAGCTTTTAAGGAAGTTGCAAAAAAGGCTAAATTTATAACACCCGTTCCAGGTGGAGTTGGGCCAATGACAATTGCAATGTTACTGAAAAACACACTTTTAGCTTACCGACTAAAAAAATAAAAATAGAGTAGCTTATAATTAAATTCAAAAAAAATTTAAAAATGACAAATACCATAGAAAAAATAAAATGCCTAATAATAGGTTCTGGTCCTGCCGGATATGCAGCGGCTATTTATGCAGCAAGAGCAGACATGAAACCTGTTTTGTATTCTGGAATTCAAATGGGCGGACAATTAACCACTACCACAGAAGTTGATAATTACCCTGGATACCCAAATGGCACTGACGGACCAGCAATGATGGAAGACCTAAAAAAACAGTCGGAGCGTTTCGGAACTGATGTCCGATTCGGAGTAGTAACTAAAGTTGATTTTAGCTTAAAAGTGGGTGGAATACACAAAATAATTGTCGATGAATCTAAAGTAATAGAAGCACAAACCGTAATAATATGTACTGGAGCTACCGCCAAATATTTAGGGATAGAAAGCGAACAGCGTTTAATAGGCGGTGGTGTTTCTGCTTGTGCAACCTGCGATGGGTTTTTCTATAAAAATCAAAATGTTGTTGTTGTCGGAGCTGGAGACACAGCTGCCGAAGAGGCAACTTATCTTGCTAATATTTGCAATAAAGTAACAATGCTAATCCGCAAAGACTATATGAGAGCCTCAAAAGCAATGCAACATAGAGTGCATAAAGCTAAAAATATTGAAATATTATACAACACTGAAGTTAAGGAAGTTTTAGGAAAAGACGTGGTAGAAGGCGTTAGTGTGATTAACAATAAAACTAAAGAAACAAGGGAAATTTTAGTTAGCGGTGTTTTTATAGCGATAGGACACAAGCCGTCTTCCGAATTGTTTAAAGGTTTTTTAGATATGGATAAAGTGGGCTATATAATTACCAAAGGAAAAACTACAAAGACAAACTTACCTGGTGTTTTCGCTGCTGGCGATATACAAGATAAAGAATACAGGCAGGCAGTTACCGCAGCTGGTACTGGTTGCATGGCGGCTTTAGATGCTGAAAGATATTTGGGTTCGTTACAGTAAGTTGTCTTGATAATAAAATATTGACAATCAGCGTTTTATCTTGTAAGGCTTTAAATTTAGAGTTAAAAAAAGTAAAAGCTAAATTTATTTTTAGTTTTAAGGAAAGCTAATGAAAATTTTTTATGCGTATTGCTTCTATTCATCAAAAGAAACTTGACATACTTCTACGCCTACTTTTTTTAAAAAATCAATCCCCATAATATCTTTGTAGGCTTTGTAATATACTACTCTTTTTATTCTAGCTTGCAAGATTAACTTACTACACTCAAAGCAAGGAGATAATGTAATATATAAAGTTGCTCCTACGGTAGAATGTGTTGATGTGGCAACTTTCAAAATAGCGTTAGCTTCGGAGTGTAGCACTTCATTTTTAGTCTCTCCGTTTTCGTCTTCGCAGCAGTTGTCAAATCCGTGAGGAGTACCGTTATATCCGTCCGAGATAATTGTTCGGTCTTTTACTATCAAGGCACCTACTTGTTTTCTTTTGCAATGAGATAATTTGCCCCATTCATAAGCCATCTTTAGATAAGCCTTGTCGTATTTTGACTGTTTTTTTGCTTTCATTTTATTTTTAAACTTTATAAAAAATTCTGCAATTTAATTATCAAAAAGCTCGCTCTACCATCATCTGTATCGAAAATCCGACTACAATAGACGAGCAAACTAAAACCCAATCTCTTTTTGTAATTTTAAAAAATCTTTGTAGCAAAGTGCCAATTATCAAAACTGCTGACACTATTATTACTTGAGATATTTCTATTCCTAATGCAAATTCTAGTAATGGTAAAAATTTATTTTCTTCTTTTCCTATCATCATTTTAAAATAACTCGAAAATCCTAAACCGTGAATTAGTCCAAAAAAAACAGAAAAATATAGGTTAGTACTTATTTTTTGTGAAGACACTTTTTTTACTAATAGAACGTTTAAAAACCCAGAAATAAAAATTGTTAAAGCTATCAAAAACTCTATTAAATCAGTTTTAAACTTTATTACTTCATAAGCAGACAAGGCTAACGTAGTTGAGTGTCCGATAGTAAACAGCGTTATTAACCACAAAGTTTTTTTCCAATCTTTAAGGTTAAAAACTACTGTAAGAACTATTAAAAACAAGATATGATCGTAGGCTAAAAAATCCAGCACATGATTAAGCCCCATTGTAAAATAAAGTGTAAAATCGTCCATTTGTGCTTTAAACCTTGTTAATTATTTCTATTTAATTCCTAAAAATCCGCAAATTAAATAAAACCCACTAATTTTTGAGTTTATTTTTTTGCATTTGAATACAATTTCCTCCGCCTACTTATAGACTTTTGCATAAAAGCCTTAAAAACTATAAGCTCTCGGGTTAAGATTAATTGGCGAATTTAAGAATTTACGATTGCTTGTACCTTATGAAATAATCTGTCTTCTTTCGCAAAAACAATTATTTTTTTACATTCAATTTATTCATTTAACTTATAATTAAACGATATTTTAATATTTTAGCATAAAATTTATATGAATGAATTATTTAGAACACATCGGAAAGTACTTTATAATGTTAAAACGAGTATTTAAAAAACCACAGCGTTCAAAAGTTTTTTATGAAGCACTTTTTAAAGAAATTGAAGATTTAGGTTTAAAATCTTTAGGTATAATTATGTTTATATCATTTTTTATAGGCGGTGTGATTGCCTTGCAGACCGCCTTAAATTTAGATAATCCGTTTATACCGAAATCGCTAGTAGGGTTTGCAGCAAAAAGGTCAATAATATTAGAGTTTGCACCGACGTTTTGCTCTATTATTTTGGCTGGTATAGTTGGCTCGTATATTACTTCAAGCATAGGAACAATGCGAATAACAGAGCAAATAGACGCTTTAGAAGTTATGGGATTAAATTCTTTAAACCATTTGGTCTTGCCAAAAATAATTGCTGCTGTATTTTTTTATCCGTTTTTAATATCTTTAGGCATGTTTTTAGGGATATTAGGAGGGTGGGTTGCTGGAGTTTTGTCTGGGCTTTTTACAGAAGCAGACTATATAAAAGGAATACAATCAGATTTTAACCCTTTTTTACTTACCTATGCTATAATTAAAACTTTAGTGTTCGCTTTTTTTATTGTAACCATTCCTTCATATCACGGCTATTATGTAGAAAAAGGCTCTACGGCTGTCGGTAAAGCTAGTACTCAATCTGTCGTTTGGACAACAATTTTAATTGTAATATCAAACTATTTTTTAACACAAATGCTTTTAACTTAACACATGATAGAAGTTAATAATTTATACAAAGGGTTTGATGGTTCTCCAGTTTTAGAAGGAATCTCCGCATCTTTTTACCCGGGTAAAACGAGCTTAATAATAGGTAAAAGTGGCTCTGGCAAAACTGTCCTTTTAAAATCATTAATAGGCTTACATACTCCCGAAAGAGGCACTATTTCTTTTGATGGTAAGATAAATACTGAGCTAACAGAAAGTCAAAAACAACAGTGGAGACAAGAAATAGGAATGGTTTTTCAAGGAAGCGCATTGTTTGACTCTCAAACCGTAGAAGATAACGTTATGTTTCCGTTAAAAATGTTTACAAAAAAACCGATTTCTGAAATGTTAGACCGAGTAAATTTTGTGCTAAAAAGAGTTAGCATAGAGAACTCTAATAAAAAAATACCAGCAGAATTATCGGGAGGTATGAGAAAAAGGGTTGCTATCGCAAGGGCAATAGTTATGAACCCAAAGTATTTGTTTTGCGATGAACCTAATTCTGGTTTAGACCCAAGAACTGCAATTGTTATAGATAATTTAATTCAAGAAATTACAGAAGAATATAATATGACTACGGTGATTAATACTCACGACATGAACTCCGTTATGGAAATTGGACAAAAAATTATTTTTTTAGAAGATGGAAAAAAAGCTTGGGAAGGTACTAGTAAAGATATTTTTAAAACTGACAACAAGGCGGTGGTAAACTTTGTATATTCTTCTAATTTATTTAAAAAAGTAAGGCAAACATACTTAAAAGATTCAAAATGAGATAAATTTAAAAAAACTACTTTAAAAAAGAATGTTTTCTAAAAAAAAGAATTAAACATTACTTATAACCTAATTTTTTTGTAAATTTATTTTTTTTTAAATAAATATAAAATAATGAATAAACCGCCCGAGTTAGAAAAATTTAATGAACACGTATCGACAAAATATCAAGTTTATAACAGTATTTTTACAACCCTACCATTTGATACTATCGACGACACTGGAGTTTTACTACCATTATTACATAAAGTTTGCAACAAAGGATTTGAACTGAATAAAAATGCTACAGAAATAATAGAATATTTTTTTGAGAAATATCAAAAAATAAAAACGGAAAAAGAAAAAAGAGATTTGCTTTTTCGCTTTATACAGTTTATTGAGCGACAAATTGTGCTGTTCGATGCAATAGAAGATTCGGCTTTTACTGTAGTAAACAACGTTGACGGAATTGGAACATTAAAAAACTCTAAAGAAGACGCTTTTCTAAACAATAAAATTGATGAGCTTAAATCCTATTTAGAATACTTTAAAGTAAGAATAGTCCTAACCGCACATCCGACACAATTCTACCCTGGTAGCGTTTTAGGAGTTATTACCGACCTCGATAAGGCGATTCGAAATGATGACTTATTATTAATAAAAAAAATACTTTCACAATTAGGAAAAACTCCTTTCTATAAAAAAGAAAAGCCGACTCCTTTTGACGAAGCAGTTAGCTTAATTTGGTATTTAGAAAATGTTTTTTACCACTCGGTGAGTAAAATTTATAATTTTATTCAACATCACATTTACGAAGGTGAACCAATAAATAACGAAATTATAGATTTAGGATTTTGGCCAGGAGGAGATAGAGACGGAAACCCTTATGTAACCACTCGAATTACTTTAGATGTAGCTGAAAGACTTCGACAATCAATTTTAAGAAGCTACTATAGAGACATTAGACGACTAAAAAGACGATTTACCTTTGTTGGGGTAGAAGAGATAATCGCAAGAATTGAAAAAAGATTATATAAGCACGTTATAAAAAGCTATACCAAAGTTAATTTTTCTCAAAAAATATTATTAGAAGAACTAAATACAGCAAGGCAAATCATTGAAGAAAAACACCAGTCGTTATTTATAGAAGAGCTAAACGACTTTATAAATAAGGTTAGAATTTTTGGGTTTCATTTTGCAACTTTAGACATAAGACAGGACAGCAGAGTCCATCATAAAGCCTTTGAACAAATTGTAGAAGATTTACACAAAGTAGGAAACGAAACTTTTCCAAAAAACTACTTAAGCTTATCCGAAGAAGAGCAAATAAAAATTTTATCCGAAGTAAAAGGTCATATAGACACAAGTGTTTTAACAGACGTGCTTTCTATTAAAACCATTGAGTCGATGTTTGCAATAAAACAAATTCAACAAAGAAATGGTGAGCGAGGTGCTAATCGTTACATAATTAGCAACAATCAAACAGCATTAAACGTAATGGAAACCTTTGCAATGCTAAATTTATGTGGGTTTGGCGATAAATTACCAGTTGATGTAATTCCGCTTTTTGAAACGGTTGAAGATTTAGAAAACGCTGGAAATGTTATGCGTACATTGTACTCTAACAAATCATATAGGACACATTTATCGAAAAGAAAAAATTGTCAGACTATAATGTGCGGCTTTTCAGATGGCACAAAAGATGGAGGCTATCTTATGGCGAATTGGGCTATTTTTAAAGCAAAAGAAAGCTTAACAAAATTATCCAGAGAATTCGACATTGATGTTATATTCTTTGACGGTCGCGGAGGACCCCCTGCTCGTGGAGGCGGAAAAACACACCAGTTTTACGCTTCTTTAGGACCGACAATTGAAAGCAAAGAAATACAATTAACCATTCAAGGACAAACAATTAGCTCTAACTTCGGAACATTAAACTCGTCTCAATATAATTTAGAACAGCTTTTAAGCTCTGGTATAAAAAATGAAGTCTATAATAAAAACCAATTAGGCGACAGAAATCGAGAACTAATGAACGACTTGGCAAACACGAGTTATCAGGCTTATGTTGATTTTAAAAGCCATCCGAAGTTTTTGCCATATTTAGAAAAAATGAGTACACTAAAATACTACGCCAAAACAAATATAGGTAGCAGACCTAGCAAACGCACAACTGGAGACTCATTAGATTTTTCTCAATTAAGAGCAATACCTTTTGTAGGAAGCTGGAGTCAATTAAAGCAAAATGTTCCTGGCTTTTTTGGTGTCGGCACCGCACTAAAAAAATATGAAGATGCAAATACATTTGACGAGGTAATTGACTTCTACAATTCTTCAGATTTTTTTAGAACCCTTCTTGAAAATAGTATGATGAGCCTAACAAAGTCTTTCTTTGGACTAACTTCTTATATGAAAGAAGATCCGGAGTTTGGTGATTTTTGGAAACTAATTTATACTGAATATAAAACTACAAAAAGGCTGCTTTTAAAACTAACAGGGCATAAAGAATTGATGGAGAATTCTCCGGTGGGAAAAGCCTCAATAGAAATGAGAGAGCAAATTGTACTACCACTTTTAACTATCCAACAGTACGCTTTAAAGAAAATACAAGAGCTTCAAAAACCTAAAGACAAAGAAGAACTAAAGATTTACGAAAAAATAGTTATGCGATCTTTATTTGGAAACATCAATGCAAGTAGAAATTCTGCATAAAACAAAAAGGGTTGTGAGTAATTAGTTAAAAACAAAAAATTAAAATTAATATGTTAGAGAAGGTCTATGGGTCATCCGTATTTGGTATTGAAGCAATTACCATAACTATAGAAGTAAATATAGACAAAGGAGTAGGCTATTTTTTAGTTGGGCTTCCTGATAAAGCTGTTAGCGAAAGCTCTTTTAGGATTTCGGCAGCATTAAATAACAATGAATATAAGCTACCTGGTAAAAAGATAATTATCAATATGGCACCTGCCGATATAAAAAAAGAAGGTGCTGCTTTTGACTTAACCCTTGCAATAGGAATTCTTGCAGCTTCTAATCAAATAAAGCACGACAATATTGAAGATTATGTCATTATGGGTGAGCTGTCGTTAGACGGCGGATTACAACCTTTAAAAGGAGCTTTGCCGATGGCTATTAAAGCAAAAGAAGAGGGTTTTAAATATTTAATTTTGCCAAAAGAAAACGCCAATGAAGCTTCTGTAGTTAATGATTTGGAAGTTTTAGGTGTGAGTTCTATTTCTGAAGTAATTGACCATTTTAATGGAGATGTTAGAGTTAAGCCGACGGTAATTGATACACGTGCAGAATTTTATAAAAACATCGATTTTCCAGAATTTGATTTTTCTGATGTAAAGGGTCAAGAGTCTGTAAAGCGTTGTATGGAAATTGCAGCTGCTGGGGGTCATAATATTATTTTAATCGGTCCGCCAGGTTCTGGGAAAACTATGTTAGCTAAAAGACTTCCGAGCATATTACCTCCGATGACTTTAAGAGAGTCTTTAGAAACCACTAAAATTCATTCAGTTGTAGGTAAAATATCTAAAACAGGCTTAATGTACCAAAGACCCTTTAGGAGTCCACACCATACAATAAGCGATGTTGCTTTGGTCGGAGGCGGTCAATATCCTCAGCCAGGAGAAATTTCTTTATCACATAACGGAGTATTATTTTTAGATGAATTGCCAGAGTTTAAAAGAAGTGTTTTAGAAGTAATGCGCCAACCATTAGAAGATAGAGAAGTTACTATTTCAAGGGCAAAATTTACTATTACATATCCGAGTAGTTTTATGTTAGTAGCAAGTATGAATCCTAGTCCTTCGGGGTTCTTTAAAGATTCTAGTTCTCCTACAACTACTTCGTCGCACGAAATGCAGCGTTATTTAAGTAAAATTTCTGGACCTCTGTTAGACAGAATTGATATCCATATAGAAGTTGCACCAGTTCCTTTTTCTAAATTATCCGAGCAGAGAAAAGGAGAGACGAGTATTGAAATAAGAAAACGAGTTACAGCAGCAAGGGAAGTACAGTCTAAAAGGTTTAAAGAATTTGAAAATATAAATTATAATGCCCAAATGAGCGTTAAACAAATTAGCTTATTTTGTAAATTAAGTGAAGAAAGCAAAGTGCTTTTAAAAATAGCTATGGAAAAACTGAATCTTTCTGCAAGGGCTTATGATCGTATTTTAAAGGTTTCACGGACAATTGCAGATATAGAAAATACAGAGAACATCAATCCGAATCATATTTCGGAAGCTATACAATATAGAAGTTTAGACAGAGAAGGCTGGTTAGGTTAGTCTTTTTTTATTTTATAAAAAAAACGTTATGGAAAAAATGTCTATTAAGTCTTGGGCTTTAGGCGATAGACCACGAGAAAAACTTTTAACAAAAGGGAAGTCAGTACTTTCGGATGCGGAGCTTTTAGCTATTTTAATCGGTTCTGGCAACAGAGAAGAAAGTGCAGTAGATTTGTCAAAAAGAATACTGAAATCTACAAATGATAAAATAAACGATTTGGCAAAACTTTCTGTAAAAGGGTTGATGAAATTTAAGGGAATTGGAGAAGCAAAAGCAATTACAATTACTACTGCATTAGAGCTTGGAAGCAGGAGGTTGATAGAGGCTTCGTTAGAAAAGGCTAAAGTTACATCTAGCAAAGAGGTTTTTGATATTATGAATCCGATTATTGGTGATTTAGAACACGAAGAATTTTGGGTTTTGTTTTTAAATAATTCTAATAAAATAATTTCAAAAAGTCAGATTAGTAAAGGCGGTATGACAGCAACTTTAGTAGATATTCGTTTGATTTATAAAAAAGCTTTAGAATTTACTTCTGTTGCAATAATTATTTGTCATAATCATCCGTCAAACAAGCTACAGCCTAGTAACTCGGACAGGCAACTAACTCAAAAAATTAAAGAAGCAGGAGAAACTTTAAACATTAAGCTTTTAGACCATTTAATAATAACAGAAAAGTCATACTTTAGCTTTGCAGATAAGGGCTTATTAAAATAAAATATATTTATATACTGCTAATAAAGTTTTTGATTATAATTTAAAAAAAATTGATATTAATTTATACACATAAAATAACTCCTCGCGTACTCTACATTTTTAAGCATATATTTTCACGGATATTATTAATTACGGCAGAGTTTACTTCGGAGAAAGAAAAATTTCTAACCTATAATGGGCTAAAATTAGTTTATTCAAAAACTCCTTTAGGTAGAGGTCTTTTTATAAAAAGTAATGATTTATTGTTCGAGCAAGGGCTAAACGATTTAGAGATTATAGTCCAAAATTGGGACAGTGTGCCGTGTTTTTTTAAAGCAGGAATGGAGTCGTCTATACCGTATGATATTTTTGCAGCAAGTTTTTATTTGTTAAGCAGGTATGAAGAATATTTACCACACGTAAAAGACAAGCACGATCGCTATTCGGCAGACCAAAGTTTAGCATTTAAATACGGGTTTTTAGAAAGACCTGTAATTGATATTTGGGCATATAAATTATTGAGCGTTTTAAAAGAAAAATTTCCAGATTATAATTATAAAAATCGTACTTACAAATTTATATCTACGATAGACATAGACAATGCTTACGCCTTTAAACACAAGAGTATAGTTAGAAGTATCGGTGGTGTAATAATAGATTTAATCAAATTTAGACCGCTAAACTTAATCAAAAGATTTGCAACTATTTTTAACATAAAAGAAGATCCTTTTAATACATTTCAAAAAATATTAAGTATAAAAAAAGAGCAGAATATTAAAACTATTTTCTTTTTTTTGGTAGGCGATAATACCACTTTTGATACTAACATCTCGGCATCGAATACCAAGTATAAATTGCTTATAAAAGAAATGGTAGATTATGCAAAAGTTGGGCTACACCCTTCTTATTTTACGATGAATAAAGTTTCAATGTTGAAAAAGGAAAAAATTAGATTAGAAAACATTATAAATATGCCAGTTAAAAGGTCTAGGCAACATTATTTGCGATTTAGTTTGCCAGAGACTTATCAAAATTTAATAGATTTAGAAATAAAAGAAGACTATTCTATGGGATATTCTAAAACAGTCGGTTTTAGAGCTGGTACTTGTACGCCTTTTTATTTTTATGATTTAGATTTTGAAATTCAAACTCCTTTAAAATTATTCCCTTTTGCCTTAATGGATACAACTTTAAATGACTATATGAAATTAACTCCTAAGCAATCTTTCGGAAAAATTAGAGACCTTAAGAAAGAAGTTGAGGCTGTTGATGGGACCTTTATTACCCTATTTCATAACGAGAGTTTAGGCGGTCATCCTAGAAAATGGAAAGGCTGGAAACATCTTTACGAATCTACGATTAAAATAGCGACTTTATAAAAATGATTCGGTTAGTTAAAAGAAAAAATCTTAATATTGAAAAATATAATGCTTGTATCGAAAACTCCGAGCAAAGTAGAATTTATGCTTTTTCATGGTATTTAGATACTGTTTCAAACAACTGGGACGCATTAGTTTTGGGAGATTATATAGCCGTAATGCCAATACCTTGGCATTCTAAATTTGGATTAAAGTTTATTATACAGCCTGATCTTTGTCAGCAATTGGGTGTTTTTTCAACTTCTAAAATTTCTGAAAATACGGTTTTAGAATTTATAAGTAAGTTTCCAAAATTGTTTTTAAAGATAAGTTATCAATTTAATTCTTGTAATCTTTTTTCTCATAAAAGAACTTTAGAAAGAGTAAATTATGTTTTAGCTTTAAAACAAGATTACTTAAGATTAAATAAAAGATTCTCAAAAGGAAGAAAGTCCGCAATTAAAGTTGCAGAAAAACTTGGGTTGACGATAGATTCAGTTCCAATTTCGAGTATTTTTAAAATAACTAAAAAGTACTATACTAAGTTTAAAATAGATAAAAAGCAATACTTTGAGTTAGAAAAGTTATATAATCTAAAGCATTGTAACTCAAAAGTTTTAGGGGTTTTTAATGGGCGTAATATATTATTAGGTGGTGCTTTTTTTATTAAACATAAAAATAGAATCACATATCTATATTCGTCGTTTTCCGAAGAAGGAAGGAAAAAACAGGCTTCAAGTTTTTTGATGAGTTATATTATTAAAAAACATTCTAACAAAGATTTTTTACTAGATTTTGAAGGCTCTAACATTCCTAGTATTGCAAGTTTTTATAAAAGTTTTGGAGCAAAAAAAGAAAAATACTTAGCTTTTAATAATAATTTTTTAGTTAAAGCTAAAAAGTCAATATTCTCTTCTTTTTAAGTTAAAGTTTTATTTCCCTCATTAAAAATATAACCTGATTTTAAGCCAATAATTTAAAACTTCTTCGATGATATTTTGTTATACCAAATTTGCTTATAGCTCTTCGATGCTCTTTTGTAGGATATCCTTTGTTTTGCTTCCAATTATAAACAGGAAATTCTTTATGAATTTTATTCATATATTCATCTCGGTAAGTCTTTGCTAAAATAGAAGCAGCAGCAATACTTAAATATTTAGAGTCTCCTTTTACAATTGTTTTATACGGAATATCACGATAGTTGTTAAATTTATTTCCATCTATAATTATAAACTCTGGCGTTGTTTTTAGCATATCTAAAGCTCGGTGCATTGCTAAAATAGATGCCTGTAAAATGTTTATTTTATCTATTTCTTTTTGACAAGCATAAGAAACTCCATAAGATAGTGAGTTTTTTTCAATAAAAATCCTTAACTGATTTCTTTTACTCTCGGATAGCTGTTTAGAATCATTCAAAAATGAATGTGAAATATTACTTGGAAAGATAACCGCCGCTGCTACAACTGCTCCCGACAAACATCCTCTGCCAGATTCGTCTAATCCTACTTCTAAATTGTGTCCGCTATAATTTGACAACAACATTAACAATATATTTTGATAGCTTATTTATATTAAAAAGTAAAATTACTAAATTAATTGATAAGTAAGCTTCGCCACAGACAGAGCGAAAAACAAAGTGCTTAATTTTAATCTAATCTGTATAAAAAGCAACTTTAATTATTTATTGTTTATATTTGTGCGTTAAATATAATTTTGATTTTATGGGAATGAATAAAAATACGGTACTCGCTAAAGCAACACTAATAATGGTTGTTGTGGGTTTAGGTTTAATTGCACTTGGGGCTTTTAGATACGACGAAATTGCAGGCTGGGGCTTTGCTGCCGTAGGTTTTGGTTTCTTTGCGGTTGCTTGGGTTTTTAATGCTTTAAAAGGTAGAGTTTAACAGCATATTAAACACATTGGTATAAAAGACTTCAATAAACTAAAAATAAATGCTTTTTACTTTTAAACTAAAAGCTAATTTTAGCCGTTCATAGAAATTAGAAACTCGTCATTATTTTTAGAGAATTTTATCTTATCGCTTATAAATTCTATAGCTTCTATTGGGTTCATATCGGCGAGATATTTACGTAAGACCCACATTCTTTGCACCGATTTATCATCGAGTAGTAGGTCGTCGCGCCTTGTAGAGGACTTTACCAAATCGATGGCTGGGTAAATTCTTCTATTAGAGATGTTTCTATCAAGCTGGAGTTCCATGTTTCCAGTTCCTTTAAACTCTTCAAATATAACTTCGTCCATTTTAGAGCCTGTTTCGGTAAGAGCGGTTGCAATAATAGTTAAAGAGCCTCCGTCTTTAATATTTCTAGCAGAGCCGAAAAAACGCTTTGGTTTATGTAGTGCGTTCGCATCTATTCCTCCGGAAAGTATTTTACCAGATGCTGGGGCAACAGTGTTATAAGCTCTTGCCAAACGAGTAATAGAATCTAAAAGTATCACTACATTATGTCCACATTCTACTAAGCGTTTTGCTTTTTCTAAAACGATGTTTGCAACTCTAACGTGCTTGTCCGCTGGCTCATCAAAAGTAGAAGCTACTACTTCTCCCTTTACGCTACTTTTCATATCTGTAACCTCTTCTGGGCGCTCGTCAATTAATAGAACAATTTGATATACCTCTGGGTGATTTAATGCAATAGCGCCTGCAATGTCCTTTAATAGCATCGTTTTACCTGTTTTTGGTTGTGCTACAATCATACCTCTTTGCCCTTTTCCTATCGGAGAAAATATATCAATAATTCTAGTAGATAGAGTGCTTCCTTTTTCTGCTATATTTAGTTTTTCTTCTGGAAACAAAGGAGTTAGATGTTCAAAAGAAATTCTGTCTCTTACAATGTTAGGGTTTAGTCCGTTTATTTTAGTTACTCTAATTAATGGGAAGTATTTCTCTCCTTCTTTTGGCGGTCTGATATTTCCTCTTACGGTGTCTCCGGTTTTTAACCCAAATAGTTTTATTTGCGATTGAGACACATAAATGTCATCGAGCGATGATAAATAATTATAGTCCGAAGAACGCAAGAATCCGTAACCGTCAGCCATCATTTCTAAAACGCCTTCGCTTTCAATTATCCCATCAAATTCAAAGTCTGGGTCTATATAACGACTTCCAGATTTATTGTTCTTGCTTTTTTTATTGTTTTGCTGGTCGTTATTTTGAGGCTGATTATTGTTATTTCTTTGTTGTTGTTTGTTTTTATTTTTTTTAGGAGGCTGTCTTTCTTCCGTTTTTAAAGAGTTTGTAGTAGGTTCTAATTTATTCATTTTTTCTGTAGTTGTCCCTTGCGTGTTTTCTTTTATAGCTTTTTTTTGTGTAAATTTTGTGACACGTGTCCTTGGTTTTTTTTCAATTTTGTGGTTTTCTTTATTAGTAGAAGCTACTGGAATTGTAGCTTGTATATCTAATATCTGATATATTAAGTCCAGCTTTTTTTGTTGACTTACTTTTGTGATTCCAAGACTCTTTGCGATTGTTTGCAAATCCAAAAGTGTCTTTGCTTTTAGTTCAGTTATTTCTAACATTCGTTATGTTAATTAGGTTAAAATAAAAATTAATCTTTAAGTTATAATTTATTTCGGATTTTTATTATTGTATATAGCACTATACAATTCTCTTTGTGGAGTTTTAAAAAAAGGCAAATATAAACAACTTTTTAGGTTTTAGACTTTGTATTTTCCTAAAAAATTTGCAAAAGCGGTTTTTAGCATTATTAGTTTGCAAAAGTAATTGATTTTTTATTTTAGTTTAGTGTTTTTTTTTTGAATTTTATATAATTTTTGTTTCCGCTTATTTTTTTATACGCTGTAAGAGACAAAAGTATATATAAAATAATGATTATCGGAATTGAAAGATATTTTAAGCAAATTATAGAAATTATAGAAATTAATAAAAACAAGTATTTTATTTTGTTGTTTTTTATTGAATAGTCGTTAAATTTAAGCGAAAACAACTTTATTTTTGAGTTCATTAAAAAGCTTAACAAAACAGAAATTCCTACTAAAAACCAAGTATTAGATATTAGATTACGAATAAAAGCGACTTCAGTATCTGTCTTTATCAAAGGCAAAGATATTATAAAAAGACACATTGCTGGCGTTGGCAGTCCGATAAAAGCTTTTGATTGATTTTTATCTATATTAAATTTAGCCAGTCTATAGCAAGCTCCTAATGTTAAGAATAGACCAATCAAAGAAACTGTTTCAAATTTTAAATCTAAAAGTAGCGTACTTTTTATTTCAGAATAAGTCGAGTTTTCATTTTTATTTCCTAACATTTGAAACATTATAATTCCTGGCACAACACCACTTGTAACCATGTCTGCCAAAGCGTCTAATTGTTCTCCTAACTTATTAGACACGCCTAACAACCGGGCAATAAAACCGTCTAAAAAGTCGAATAAAATTCCAGCAAAGACAAACAAAGCTACCATTTTAAAATTTTCTTTAACCGCAAAAATCGTAGCAATTGTTCCGCAAATCAAATTAGCTAAAGTTATTATATTCGGAATATGTTTTATAATACTCATATTATATTGAAAAAAAACTAAAATTTAGAGCGTATTAAGTTATAGCAAATTTTATATAAATTAAAATTAAATAAAAAGAAAATAATATTTTATTTAAAAACTAACTTAAAAAAAGATATTAATTTTAAAAAAAGATCTGCTGTTTTTATAAATTATTAATTTCAAAATATTGATAATAATAAGTATTTTTGTTTTTTTAAGCCAGACATAATAATAGCATTAACAAAATTAAATTAACAAATGCACCCTACTACTTTATTTTACATTATTATTAGCATTATAGTTATAAGTTTTATAATTGAAAAAGCTATAGACATAATCAACGAAAAATATTTTGACAAGGAAATACCGCTTGAGCTAAAAGATGTTTATGACGAAAAAACTTACAAAAAGTCGCAGTCCTACAAAAAAACAAAGGCTAAATTTTCTTACCTTACATCATCAATATCTGTCGTCTTAACTTTAGCTTTCTTTTTTGTAGATGGTTTTTATTATATCGACAATTTTGCTAGAAGCTATTCGAGTAACCCTATTGTAGTGGCTTTAATTTTTTTCGGAATTATTTTATTGGGTTCTGCAATTATTTCTACACCAGCTTCATATTACAGCACTTTTGTAATTGAAGAGAAATTTGGGTTTAACAAAACTACGATAAAAACATTTTGGTTAGACAAAATTAAAGGATTAATCTTAAGTGCTATTATAAGTGGAGTTATTTTATCATTTGCAATTTGGTTTTATAATGTAACTGGTAAATATTTTTGGATATATACGTGGATTTTAATAGGAACATTTACTTTATTTATAAATATGTTTCACGCTAAATTAATCTTACCTTTATTTAACAAGCAAACGCCTTTGGAAGAAGGAGAGTTAAAAAATGCAATACAAAGATATTCTGAAAAAGTTGGGTTTAAAATAAGTAAAATTTATGTGATTGACGGTTCAAAACGCTCGACAAAAGCAAATGCATATTTTTCAGGTTTTGGTAGCCAGAAGAGAATAACTCTCTACGATACATTAGTAAACGACCTAAATACAGACGAAATTATTGCAGTACTAGCCCACGAAGTAGGTCATTATAAAAAAAATCATCTGCTTTTTAATATCTTTTTGTCGGTTTTATTAACTGGACTAACCCTCTATATCTTATCAATATTTATAAATTCACCAATTCTTTCCGAATCTCTCGGTGTTGATATACATTCTTTTCATATAGGTTTAATTGCGTTCGGAGTTTTATATTCTCCTATTTCTGGAATTACCAGTTTAATCTCGAATATAATATCCAGAAAATTTGAATACCAAGCTGATAATTATGCTAAAGACACTTTTGCAAGCGAGTACTTAATATCATCTTTAAAAAAATTATCAAAAAATAATTTAATAAACTTAACAGTACACCCTGCTTACGTTTTTGTACATTATTCGCATCCGACCTTATTAAGTAGAATTAAAAATTTAAAAAAATTAGCTTCTTGAGATGTTTATTATTATAGCTTAATTTTAAAATTATATATGTGAAATACAGTACAACCATAGAACAAGAAAATAAAGAATTAGCAAATCGTTATAAAGATTTGTTAAAAGGCACTTATGAAGTTTTGACTATCAATGATAAAAAACTTATACGTAAGTCTTTTGAAACGGCGGTTAAAGCTCACAAAAACCAAAGAAGAAAAAACGGAATGCCTTATATTTTTCATTCCATTGCGGTTGCAAAAATTGTAGCTTACCAGATAGGTTTAGACGCAACTTCTATAGCTTCGGCACTGCTTCACGATGTAGTTGAAGACACCGAATATACTTTAGAAGAAATAGAAAATAATTTTGGCAAGACCATTACTAAAATCGTAAACGGGCTTACCAAAATATCGAGGTTAAAGAAAGAACAAAACCCCTCTATTCAAGCTGAGAACTTCAGAAAAATGCTACTAACTCTAAACGATGATGTCAGGGTTATTTTAATAAAAATTGCCGACAGACTCCACAATATGCAAACTTTGGACGCGATGCCAAAATTTAAGCAGGTTAAAATTGCTTCCGAGACTTTATATATTTATGCGCCTTTAGCCCATAGATTAGGGCTATATAATATAAAAACAGAGTTAGAAGATTTAGGTTTAAAATACACAGATTCAGATGCTTATAACTATATTTTAAGTAAAATAAAAGAAAGTAAAGAAGAACAGCAAAGATATTTAAATCAATTTACTGAAAAGCTAAAAGCTGGTCTAAATAAGGAAAAATTTAAGTACCAGATAAAAGGAAGGTTTAAGTCAATTTATTCTATTCAAAAGAAAATGATTAACCAGAATATTACTTTTGATGAAGTTTATGACAAGTATGCTATAAGAATTGTTTATGAGCCAAAACTAAATTCAGACAAATACGATGCTTGGAAAATTTACACAATAGTTACAAATTATTTTAAACCCAATCCGATGCGTTTAAGAGACTGGATAACTCAGCCGAAGTCTAACGGATATGAGGCTTTACACACAACAGTCATCGGACCGGCATCTAAATGGGTAGAAGTGCAAATTCGCTCAAAAAGGATGAACGAAATTGCAGAAAAAGGCTACGCAGCTCATTTTAGATACAAACAAGGAAACACCTCTGATAGTGGGCTAGAAAATTGGTTAAACAAACTAAAAGAAACGTTAGAAACTCAATCATTAAACGCGATAGACTTTGTAGAAAATTTTAAACTTAATTTATATTCTAAAGAAATTTACGTTTTTACACCTAAAGGTGAATTAAAATCATTGCCTAAAGATGCTACGGCTTTGGATTTTGCATTTTCTATTCATACCGATGTCGGTCTAAAATGTAGAGGAGTAAAAGTAAACGGCAAAATTGTACCATTAAGTTACAAGCTCAAAAGTGGCGACCAAATAGAAGCCATAAATGGAAGTTCTAGCAAACCGAGTGTAAGGTGGTTAGAGTTTGTTATTACTGCAAGGGCAAAAGCAAAGATTAAAAACGCTTTGAAAGAAGAGAAAAAACTAATAGCCGAAGAAGGAAAATCTATTTTAATTCGTAAATTTAAGCGTTTAAAAATTACTTTTAACGACAAAACTATTAACAAATTAGTAAACTATTTTGAGCTAAAATCAAGTTTTGATTTATTCTACAAAATTGGCAACGGAGCGATAAATAATAAGCAGTTAAAAGACTTTATTGTTAAGCAACGCAACAAAATTTTTAACATATTTAACAAGGCTAGGTTTAGAAAAAACAACATAGAAAAAACAATATCCGACGAAATAACCGACAAATACGACACTTTAGTTTTTGGTAAAGAAGAAGAAAAATTAAATTATAAATTTTCTAAATGTTGTAATCCAATTCACGGAGATAGAGTTTTTGGGTTTTTAACTATAAGCAACGGAGTAAAAGTGCATAAAATAAATTGTACAAACTCCTTGTCGCTTCAGTCTAAATATGCCTATAGAATAATAGAAGCTAAATGGATAGATTCTAAACAAGAGTTTAAAGCTAATTTAAAAATAGAAGGCGTTGATAATCATGGAATGGCGAACGAAGTAACTCGTGTAATTTCTAATAATATGGGCGTTTATATATACAGTATTAACATAAAAAGCGGAGACGGAGCCTTTGACGGAAAACTTTCAATAAGTGTTAAAAATATTACCCAATTAGATAAACTTATAAAACAATTGTTAAAAATAGAAGGAATTAATAAAGTAAACAGAGTTGATAAGTTGTTAGTATAAGCTAATTTATGCGTACTTTAACTTATAAATAACTGTAAATTTACACTTCTCATTAAAACATTATACCGATGAGCAAAAATATTGATAGCCAAAAAATAGTTAAAACAATTTTTACCTCATATTTAAAGAAAAAAAAACATAGAAAAACTCCAGAACGCTATGCAATTCTTCAAGAGATATATGCCTCAAAAGAGCATTTAGATATAGACTCTCTCTATCTAAAAATGAAAGCTAAACATTATAGAGTTAGCAGATCAACGCTTTATAATACAATTGAATTGCTTTTAGACTGCGGTTTAGTTAGAAAACATCTATTCGACGGACAATCAACAGCTAGGTATGAAAAAAGTTATTTCGACAAAAACCACGACCACGTTATTTTAACAGATACCGAAGAAGTTATAGAATTTTGTGACCCTAGAATTCAAAATATAAAAAAAACCGTCGAAGAAGTTTTTAACATCAATATTCATAATCATTTGCTATATTTTTACGGCACCAAAAAAAAATAGTAAAGTATAATTTTTTTACAGAAAACATAACACTTTTATCAAGTACTTACTAAAACAACTAACTTTTAACACATAAACCTTATTTAGATGGCGGTAGATTTATTATTAGGATTGCAATGGGGCGACGAAGGTAAAGGAAAAGTTGTTGACTTTTTTACAAAAAATTATGATATTATAGCGCGATTCCAAGGCGGACCTAATGCTGGACATACTATAATTTTTGACGGAAATAAACACGTTCTACATACTATTCCTTCTGGAATTTTTCATAAAACTGCAATAAATATTGTCGGAAACGGCGTTGTAATTGACCCAGTAGCTCTGAAAAAAGAATTAGAAAATTTAGAAAAATACGATATAGACTATACTTCTAATTTACTAATTTCTAGAAAAGCACATATAATTTTACCGACACATCGATTATTAGATTTAACCTCTGAAGCTACAAAAGGAAAAGCTAAAATCGGTTCTACCTTAAAAGGAATTGGACCTACTTATATGGACAAAACTGGCAGAAACGGCTTACGTGTAGGCGATTTAGAATTTTCGGACTGGAAAGAAAAATTCAAAGTCTTAACCGATAAACACCTAAAAATGCTCGAGTTTTATGATGTTAAAATTAAATATGACTTACAAAAATTAGAATCAGAATTTTATGCAGGAATAGAAAAATTAAAAGCACTAAAATTTATCGACAGCGAATATTTCTTTAACAAAGCCATCAGTGATAACAAAACAATATTAGCAGAAGGTGCACAAGGAACTTTATTAGATATTGATTTTGGAACTTATCCTTTTGTTACTTCATCTAACACAAGTGCGGCGGGGGCTTGCATAGGTTTAGGCATTGCACCTAACAAAATTGCCGAAGTTTTC
Organism: uncultured Polaribacter sp.; assembly: GCA_963422315.1. Lineage (GTDB taxonomy): Bacteria > Bacteroidota > Bacteroidia > Flavobacteriales > Flavobacteriaceae > Polaribacter. The sequence goes on along the minus strand of OY729423.1, from coordinate 793,656 downwards.
GGAATATTTAAAGCATATACTACTCGCGTTGGTTCTGGCCCTTTTCCTACCGAGCTTTTTGATAAATACAGCAAAAAAATGGCGAATATCGGAAATGAGTTCGGAGCAACAACTGGCCGACCAAGACGATGCGGTTGGTTAGATTTAGTTGCCTTAAAACATGCCGTAAACATTAACGGTGTTTCCCAGTTAATAATAATGAAAGGCGATGTTCTATCTAATTTTGATACTATAAAAGTTTGCACTTCATACAATTATAACGGCAAAGAAATTTCGTATTTTCCTTATAATACTGCAGCCAAAAATATTTCTGTAAACTATACCGAGTTCAAAGGCTGGGAAGAAGATTTAAGCAAAATGACCTCCGAACATCAATTACCCAAAAACTTCTTAAATTATATTAATTTTATAGAAGAAAAAACCAAAGTACCTGTTAAAATAATTTCCGTAGGACCTGATAGAAAACAAACTATTAATAGATAATGGCGGTTTTTTTAACTTGCTTACCTTAAATTTCCACAACTAAACTAACATTAACTTTCTTAAAAGTCTTATAAAATAAGTGGACACCAATAATTTTTCAATATGAAGAAACTTTAGAAAGCAAAGAAATCAATAATCCGAAATGTATTGTGTGTCACATCTATGCAGTTTATAAAAAGTATGTTTTGCTATTTGAGTCATGCTTGTAGGCGTGTTGTACGTAGATGTGTTGAATATTGAAAATATGTAGGAGTTTCTTATTTAATAATTCTGAAAGTCAAATTAATTCGTGGATTTATACTTCTTGTTGTTTTTGGTATTTGATGTTTCCAATAATGTTGAGTAGTTCCTTTCATTAACAGAAAACTACCATGAGTTAATGGGATATTGGCTTTTTTTAAATATTCTCTATCAAGATGTTTTAGCTGAAAAGGTCTTGTTTCGCCTAATGATACTGAACCAATTATTGGATTTTGACCTAATTCCTTTTCGTTATCTTGATGCCAATTAACACTGTCTTTTCCAGTTCGGTAATAATTTACCAAACAGCTTGAAAATTCTACTTCAGCCTCTTTTTCAATTCGTTCTTTTATGAATTTCAAATCCTCATTCCAAGGATGTGGATTCATTGGAATTCCAGAATATGTATAAGGTTTGTCATTCTCGCCATACCAAGCTGTCAATCTTGGCAAATCCAAAAGTTTACCGTAAAATTTTATTTGGTCTTGTTGCCATTTTACATTTTCTTTTAAACTTTTATAAAGCCTGTTGCTTTCTTCTATAGAGAAAAAATTCTCAAACAAAGTAATGTCAGCATCTGGTAAATCAAATTCTGTCTTTTTTGGCTTATTAACAGTTAATAAGTCTCCTTGATTAAATAAGTCCATAATTTTTTATATTTATGACGTTTCTTTAGCTTGTTACCAACCTACAAATATACACAATTAATCAAAACACCAAAAAACAACAACCCCAAGTTTACTCACAGATTTTAACTTGCTTCTAAAACAATTTTGTCTGACTGAGAGATTTTGAGTTTTCAACAACTTCTTCCTCGTCAAACTTTTCCGAAGGCAAAAAACTTAACAAATTAACCTTTTTAATCTTTTCAGTTGTTAGTTTATTCCCAAGTGCTTTTAAGCCTTTTACTGAAATAAACTCGTCAATATTTACTTCTATGTTTTCTAAACTCGGTTTTGAAAAAACAATTTCGACAACTGAGCGGAGCTTAGTTGAAGCAAATTCTAATTTACTTTTAGGATGATCAGTTATAAACAGCTCTTCTTTTTTGGTCGTTTCTATCAAAAAACGTTTTATATAATAGCGTCTTTTTTCTCCATTGTAATAAACAGCAGAAACAACTTTTTTGGGATCCCACTTTTCTAAAACGACAATATTATTCTCAAAATGTATTGACAAATCTACTTTCAATACATTAATTTTTCCATTGTCTGTAATTAATAGTAGTTTATCTTCTGCTTTAAATTCTCCTAAAACACTTCCCCTTTTGTCAATATTAAGACGCTGAACGGCTTCATCAAACCAAATTTTCCTCGGCTTTAAAGTAGAAACTCCGCTCAATTTAAAGTCAATACTTTTTACAATATTTTTAGTAATAATTTTACCGCGAGACAGTCTTCCTTTGATTGGAACTTCTGAAAAGTCTATATCCCACTTTCGTTTTTTTATTCTTTTTGTCGGCTTTAAATTTATAGTTACAACCTCGGCTTCCCCATTTGGGTTTGCAGAAAAATAGCTAACCAATGAACCATTTGCGCTCGCTAAATTATATTCTTTGTCGCGAGTTACCGCCGTTATGTTAAATCGTTTTATATAATACGGACCCGACAATCCGTGTCTATAAATATAGTTATAAACCGTGCGTTTATCTTTCTTTTTAAAGACCGAGATATGAATAATATCTTTTCCAACAAAAGTTTTAGCACCAATTTTTGTTACTAACATTGTCCCATTTTTTCTAAAAACAATTATATCGTCTATATCCGAGCAGTCGGTTATAAATTCATGTTTTTTTAATGATGTTCCGATAAATCCTTCGTCTTTTATAGCGTACAACTTCGTGTTATTCATTGCTACTTTCGTTGCTACGATATTTTCAAAAGTTCGTATTATTGTCTTGCGTTCTTTGCCTTTTCCGTATTTGGTTTTTAGTTTTTTAAAATAGCTTATAGCAAAGTCTTTTAAGTTTTCGAGGAAAGTTTTCGTTTCTACAATTTTTTCTTCTAATGTTTCGATATAATTTTTTGCTTTTATTATATCAAATTTCGATATTTTTTTAATGCGAATTTCTGTTAGGCGAATAATATCATCTTCATTAATATTTCTTTTTAATTGTTTTAGATACGGATTTAGTCCACTACTGATTACTTCTAAAACTCCTTTCCAAGTTTGTTCTTCCTCGATGAGTCTATAAATTCTTTTTTCTATAAATATCCTTTCTAATGTTGCAAAATGCCATTGATCTTCAAGTTCGTTTAGCAATATTATTAACTCTAACTTCAATAGCTCTAAAGTTTTGTCGGTAGAATATTCTAACATTTGCGATACTCCTAAAAAAACAGGTTTGTTATTATCTATAACGCAGCACAAAGGCGAGATAGAGTTTTCGCAGTTAGTAAAAGTATATAAGGCATCGATGGTTTTGTCGATTGAAACATTCGGAGGCAAGTGAATAATAATTTCTACTTCGGCAGCGGTATTGTCTTCTATTTTTTTTATTCTAATTTTCCCTTTTTCATTTGCCTTGACGATGCTGTCTATAAGCGTTTGTGTGGTAGTTCCGAAAGGAATTTCTGTTATAGCTAATGTTTTTTTATCAACTTTAGAAATTTTTGCTCTAACTTTTACTTTTCCGCCTTGCATTCCGTTCTTATAATTAGAAAAATCAGCAATTCCTCCAGTAAGAAAATCCGGCAATATTGTAAAGCTTCTTCCTTTTAAATATTTGATAGAGGCATCAATTAGTTCATTAAAATTATGCGACAATATCTTTGTCGATAATCCAACGGCAATTCCCTCTGCACCTTGTGCTAACAAAAGCGGAAATTTTACTGGAAGATTCATCGGCTCTTTTTTACGACCATCATACGAAAGTTGCCACCTGGTAGTTTTCGGATTAAAGGCTACTTCTAATGCAAATTTCGACAAGCGTGCTTCGATATATCTCGCTGCGGCTGCTTTATCTCCGGTAAGAATATTCCCCCAGTTTCCTTGCATATCAATCATAAGTTCTTTTTGACCAATCTGAACCATAGCGTCCGAGATAGAAGCATCGCCGTGCGGATGATATTGCATAGTATGTCCGATAATATTTGCGACTTTATTGTACCGACCGTCGTCTAAATCTTTCATTGAGTGCATAATTCTGCGTTGAACTGGCTTAAGCCCATCGTTTATTGACGGAACGGCTCTTTCTAAAATTACATACGAAGCATAGTCTAAAAACCAGTCTTTATACATCGATGCAACTTTTATTATAGCCTCATCTTGCGAAGTATTCAACTGTTTATTGTCTTGCTCTTCTTCCGATTTTATTTTATTTATATCTTCGTCCATTAAAATTGTTGTTAACTTTTGAAAAAAATAATTACTTCTACAAATTAAAACATATTTTAAGACTTTTAAAAAACTTTGATTTAAAATATTCTCTTTTTTTATAAAAAATTAATAATAAAACCCTATAAATGATAGAATTGTAATTTTATATATAGAATCACTCAAGGGAATATTAGAATTACTCAAGTTAGTATTAATTTTAAAGTTGTTTTATATCAAAAACCTCTTGGTTTATGTAGAAAACATGGAAGTTTTTTTAGGGAATTTTAGTAAGTTTTAAACAAGAATTTCTCTTTAAGTAAATTATATTAATAAAGATTAGTATATTTGAAACAAAATTAAAACCTATAGGCGTAACTGCGTTTAGGGGTTTAGTTAGAGACAATCCCCTATAGTTCAAGAAACTTCAGTATGTTAGCTAACGTAAAAATGAGTAAATTGTGGTTGAAAATTTAAAGATAAAATGAGAAATTTGAATATTCTTAATCATCTGATTTTCAGTAATATAATTTTACGTTAGTCAGAATACTTAAATATTGTTAGAACAACAAAATTTAGAATAGAATTACTTGAAAATAAAAGCTACTTACAACAATGATAACTGATACACAACCCACTTTTTATCAAAAAAAAACAAACTAACAAAACTCTTTTTTAAGAGCATTTATGTTTTAAGGTTCTTGGGTTTTTTGTTAAAAAAATAGACTTGCTTAAAATATTTCTTTTTACGTTTAATGGGAAGAAAAACGCTAAAACAAAAGTAAGCAAATCATTTGACTTAACAAATATTACTAATGAGATAGATAAAATTTTATCATAAAAAGGAGAGAATATTAACTATTTTTTAAAACATTAAAATGAACAGACAAGGTTTAAATTACACTTCCGAATAAAGTTTTAAAATAAAAATTAATTATAGTTGTACTATTTTAGCTATTTTTAATTAAATATTTAAAAGCTAATGCAGTTTAAAAATCCGGAAGTTTTTTATTTTCTAATTCTCTTGTTGATTCCTATTTTAGTGCATCTTTTTCAGCTTCAAAAATTTGTAAAAACTCCTTTTACTAATGTTGCTTTTTTAAAAAAACTAGAACTCCAAACTCGCAAAAGTTCACGTATAAAAAAATGGTTAATCCTATCGACAAGATTATTAGGACTTTTAGCAATACTTTTTGCATTCTCACAACCTTATTTTAGCAGTAAAACAGCTGATAAGAGGCAGCATAATTTTATATATTTAGATAATTCTTTAAGCATAGATGCCAAAGGAAAAAAAGGAAATTTACTTAATTCAGCAATTCGAGATATAATAGAAAACGCTTCGGAAAAAGAATATTATTCTCTGCTGACTAATTCCGAGTTTTATGAAGATATAGATAAATCCGAGTTAAAGAACAGGCTTTTAAGCATTAAAGTAAGCCCTAAAAAGCAAGACATAGCTACGATTATTCAAAAATTTAGATTAAAATTAAAAAACAACACAAATAGCTTGAATAATCTTATTTTAATTTCTGATTTTCAAAATACAAGTGTTAAAGATTTTCAAAATATAAAGGATTCATTTTTTGCCATAAAACTGGAGCTTCACAACAAAAACAACCTTTCTATAGACAGTGTTTTTGTCAGTAATATAAACGCTCTAAACTTTACGCTTAACCTTGTGATAAAAAATCAAGGCGACTCGAAAAATAGGATTCCTATTGCTTTATACAATAATGATAATTTGGTAAGTAAACTTTCTTCTTCTTTTAAAAAAGACGAAAACAAAACAATTCAATTTATATTACAAAATCAAAATAAATTTAACGGAAAAGTAGTCATAACTTCAAGCGATGCTTACTCTTTTGACAACAACTTTTATTTTACTTTAAATAATAATTTAAAAATAGACATCCTAACAATTGGAAAAAAATCAGACTTTTTACCTAGAATTTACAACAAAAATGAATTTAATTATACTTTTTCTTCTGTTAAAAACACGAACTATAATAAAATATTAAACCAACAGTTAATAATTCTAAATGAAATAAAAAACATTCCAAAAGTTTTATCTAAAAAATTGGTCGAATTTTCTAATAATGGTGGCAATATTGTTTTTATTCCTGATGAAAAAATTGATTTGAGTTCGTATAATTCTCTACTAAAAAATTTAAAAGCAGGTAGAATATTACCGAGTGAAAAAGGTTCTTTAAAAATTACCTCCATTAATTATGACCATCCACTTTTTAAAAACGTGTTCACCAAAAAGGTAAATAATTTTCAGTACCCTTCGGTTAAAAGCGCCTATATTCTTTATTCTAAAAAGGCAGGTAAGGCTGTTATGTTCGAAAACAATAAAGCCTTTGTTTCACAAATTAAAAATAGAGAAAATGTTGTTCACTGGGTAGCGAGTTCGTTAAGAAAAAAGAATAGTAATTTTATAAATTCGCCTTTGGTAGTGCCTGTTTTTTATAATTTTGGAAAAATGAGTGTTAAATTTAATAATCTTTTTTACAGAATTGACTCTGAAAATAAAATTGATATTAAAACAAAAATTACTAAAAACGATGTTTTAAAAATTGCAAACCCCAACATTTCATTTATTCCATTACAACGAGCTTACCAAAACAAAGTTAGCATTACTACTGAAGACCAGCCCTTAAAAAACGGATTTTACGGAGTTGTAAAAAGCAGAGATACAGTTCAAAAACTGGCGTATAATTTTCCAAAAGAAGAAAGTTCTTTAAATTTTTTAGACATAAAAGAGTTAAAAAAGCAACACGGCAAAGATTCTATATCTTATTCTATATCTTCTATTTTTAAAGAAATTAGCAAAAAAAATAAGGTTAGCTGGCTTTGGAAATGGTTTTTAGTATTATCAATTGTATCTTTGCTGTTAGAAATTTTAATTTTAAAATTCTATAATCCATGACCATCCTTATAAAATCGGCGAAGATTATAGACCCTTCAAGTCTGTTTCATAATCAACAAAAAGACATTTTAATTTCAAACGGAGTTATAGAAAGGATAGAAAATTCTATTTTTTGCGAAGATTCGTATCAATTAGTTAAATTAGAAAATTTACACGTTTCTTGTGGTTGGTTTGATACAAGTACTTCGTTTGGAGACCCTGGTTTTGAAGACAGCGAAACAATTAAAAACGGTTTGGAAGTTGCCGCTAAAAGTGGTTTTACTAATGTTGCCGTAAATCCGAATACTTTTCCAGTTATTGACAATAAAGCGTCCGTAGAATATCTTTTAGGTCAAGCAAACTCTCACACAACAAATCTCTATCCGATAGCAGCTTTAACTCGAGGTAGTGCAGGAAGAGAAATTGCAGAGCTATTTGATATGCAACAGTCTGGAGCTGTTGCTTTTGGAGATTACAAAAAGCCTATTGAGAATGATAACTTAATGAAAATTGCTTTGCAGTATGCACAAAATTTTGACGGTTTAATATTGAGCTTTCCGAAAAATATTTCTATTGCTAACGAGGGAATTGCTAATGAGGGAATTAATAGCACAAAACTTGGTATAAAAGGTATTCCTGCTTTGGCTGAACACGTTCAGATTTCTAGAGATTTAAGTCTGCTAGAATATACAGGTGGCAAGCTGCATATACCGACTATTTCTACTGCAAAATCCGTAGAATTGATGAGAGAGGCTAAGCAGAAAGGCTTAAGAGTAACTTGTAGTGTTTCTGCACATCACTTAACGCTTTTGGACGATGAGCTATCTAACTTTGACAGCAATTTTAAGGTAAGCCCTCCTTTAAGAATTAAAAAAGACATAGTAGCTTTGCAAAACGGTGTAAAATCTGGTGTTATAGATATTATTACTTCAGACCACGACCCAATAAATATAGAGTTTAAAAATATAGAATTTAGCAAAGCAAAAGATGGTACAATTGGACTTGAAAGTGTTTTTGGTGCAGTAAATTCTGTATTAAAAATTGAAGATTTTATAGAATGTATTACTACAAAACCTAAAGAAATTTTCGGAATAGAAAATCACACTATAGGTATTAAAAACAAAGCGGAAATTACTTTATTTAATCCTGAATTAGAATACACTTTTTCAAAAAAACATATTCTATCTACTTCAAAAAACAGTGCTTTTTTCAATAAAAAGTTAAAGGGAAATGTCTATGGAGTTTTTGCTAACAATCAGTTAGTTTTAAAATAAATATTATTTATTCAATTTGTTTTTCTCCGTATAAATTGCATTTTTTATAGCAGATGAAATGGAAGATGTTAAGGCTTCATATTTTGGTGGAGTTTTCCATTTGCCCTGAATTTTTATTGTAGAATTAGAAAAATCCGAATAAATAATTGAATTATCAGATAGATTGATTATACTAGAGTCTATCCTACAATTTCCGTCTTTTCCTGTTTCAATAAACCCATAATAACTCACTAAAATTCCATACTTTGCTCTAACAATTAAAAGCTCATCTATTCCTTGCTCTTTTAAAAATCGTAAATCATATTTATAGAATTTCTTCTTTGATGAAGATTGGCTTTTAAATTTTGTGAGCTTTGAGGTATCATAATTAAAATCTAACTCTTTGAAAGATTTGCCTTTAGAATTAAGTAGTTGTCTGTAAGCATTTTTTATATCGTCTTTCGGATTAACCTTTAAGTCAACAGAATAAAGTGCCTCTTTAAACCTGTCACCAGATGTTAGTGCCATTTCTAATAGTCCTTGAGCACCCGCCTTATAAACTCCAATATCTTCAATTAGAAAAAGTACTCCTACTGTTTTATTGTTAGAGTAATAATTACTTGTAAGGGGAATTTTAGTTGCACAAGAGCTTATAAATACTACAATAACTAAAACTTTAAAAACTTTTAACATTTTATTCATAATTTTAAATTTTAAATAGATTACACATCGGCAAATATAAGAAGTAAAATAGTTATTATTAATAAAAAAACAAACTTAAATTTAGAAGGCACTTTTTTACATAGTTTGCAACTTAAATATAATAGTGCGGAACTTAAGCATCATAGTGCGGAACTTAAGCATCATAGTGCGGAACTTGAGCATCATAGTGCGGAACTTGAGCATCATAGTGCGGAACTTGAGCATCATAGTGCGGAACTTAAGCATCATGGTGCGGAACTTAAGCATCATGGTGCGGAACTTGAGCATCATGATTTGCAACGGTATTTATTATCATTTCGTCTCCGCTAATATTTCTAATTTTTAGTCTAAACGGTTTTTTGCCTGCTAAAATCTTTCCGCTCCAAAAATCTTTGGTTTTATGTCCATTTACTGAAATGTAACCAAGTTTGTCAATCTTAATTTCTGAACTGCTCGTCCAAACGCCTTCTGCATTTTCACAATCAAGCGAAAGGTATTCTATCAATTCCAAGCCTTCTTCGCTGATGGTAATAGGCAAAAACCCCTTGCCTTTATTGATGGCTTGTAGGTTTCCTTTCTCGTTAAAATTATTGATTTTCTGATTGAGACGGTCACTTGCGAATTTAAGTATTTCAACTTCAAAGACTTCCTTAGTTTTGGTGGTCTTGGTTTCTACTTCGTCCTCAATAACTATGGCGTGTAGAACTTCTTTTAAATCCCTTAACTCAATAACAGTTTGCGTTGCGTTGTTGTCTTTGATAAATTTTTCTAATTCCTTGCGGTCATCCACATCTACATAATAAACAATAGCTTTTTGAGTATCGATTTCTAATTTTTGCAGTTCTTCGTTGATGATTCTATTTACGGCAGGAATGTCCAAAACCTTTTCAGAGCCATCAATTAAATTAGGAATATAAACAGGAACTGCTCCCAACTTACTGTCTTGTAAAGCCCCAAACCAAAATTTCCCAACACCCAGCACTTTTTGTTGCAAACCCGGAATGAGTTTAGCCAACTTGTCCATAGTTTGTTGCGGATTACGAAACAGGCTAACACCATCTTTAATTTCTAAAACCTGAAAATTAGCACCTGCCACTACTAAACGGTCTCTAGTAGTTTGAATACTATTAATGCCAATATCTATATGAATAAATTTTCTACCCATATCATTAGCAACCTTTGCGGTTACGCCACTGCCTCCAAAAAAATCTGCTATAACCATACCTTTATTTGAACTTGCTCCAATTATTCGTTTAAGCAAAGTCTCAGGTTTTTGTGTAGCGTAATCTACTTTTTCACTTGAAGTTGGTTGTTGCTGGAATGACATAATATCACCCCAAACATCCCCAAAAGGCTTCCCTTTATCTTTGACTTCATCCCAATATCTAGTTTTTTTATGTGCAACCATATATTTTCTCCCTTCAGAATCAGTTTTATTAAACATTTCTTCATATTCTTTGGTATGTGGTTGTTTTAATTTATTAAATATTTTTTCATCATTATTTTTTACATAATAGAAAATAGTATCGTGACCTCTAATCCAATTTGGCGCAAGTGTTTTAAAACCTGAAAGGACTTGAATATCCCAAATAATTTCACGTCTAAAATTTTCTTCACCAAAAACTTCATCCATTAAAATTTTTACATAGTGACTGATATGTTCGTCTAAATGCATATAAATTGAGCCATTTTCGCTCATAATACTCTTAATACCCATCAGATTATCATACATCCAATTTAGGTAGTCTTCTTTCTGCCAAATATCGCCATACATGGTTTCTTCAAAGGCTTTAAGTTCATCAATTTCTAATTTTTCTTCTGCTTTTTTTATTTTATCTGCCAATTTTGGATTTCTGCGAATATGTACTTTTTTGGCGTAATCGGCACCGCTAGCAAAAGGCGGGTCTATATAAACCAAATCTACTTTTATGCCTTGTTCTTTCAGATAAGCACAGGCAGATAGGCATTCGCCACGTATCACCAAGTTTTCGCTTTCTTCGCCTACTTGTTCTTGCTTTTCAACTTCGTAGTAAGGCATTCCACGCATTATTTTAGAAATCACTTTATTGTTATCACGGTAGCGTAATACACGTTGAGTGCGGCTTATATTGTCAAGCACTGCCTGACCTTCTACAGTGTTAGGCACGTATGGTATGTATTTTATTGGCATATTTTATTCTTTAAAAAATTCATCAATTTTGTTGTTTATCATTGCAATGTTGTTGGCTGTATCGGTTCCGTTTTCCAAATACAGAAAGTCAAAACGCTGGTAACGAAACTTCTCGTTGTTTTGCTTTAAAAACTCGGTTTCTACAAAGTTTTTCTTTTGCAGAAACTCAGGGTCGTTTTTAAAACCTTTGCCTTTGGTTTCTACCAAAAGTGCTTTGTGAATTGCTTTTTCTTTGCGTTGGATAATGAGAAAGTCGGTAGTGTAACGACCTATATTTTTCCAGTTTTTTCCATTTTTGGCAAAGCAGTTAATCACAAATTCGGTCAAGCCTCTTTCTCCATTATAATATACTTCTAAGCCTTTTTCTTTGAATTTGTCGAGCTGTAATATTTTTCGTAAAACATCTTTCTCAAAGCCACTTTGCACAAAGTTATACGGCAAATAATGAAAAGTTTTGTCTTTGGAACGAACCGCAAGTGAATGGTCACACCTTTTAATATAATTCTCAAAAGGCGGAAACATATATCCCATGTCTTGTTCGTCTAAAACTGCTTTGGCTTTGTCGTAGTCGGCTTTAAGTTTAGTCTGGTTAATTTCAACAGCCTCACCTGATTCATCAATCGCCAAAATTTTATCTATATCCGCTTTTTTAGGGTAGAGTTTATCATTTTTCTCTACCGAATAAAGCTTGTCAACCAAAAGTAAATTGGCGTTTTTATGGATTACCTCGCTTTCGGTTTTTAAATTTCGTTTAACACTAAAAGCCAGCCGAATTTTGCTGTTGATGATGTATAGGTCATACAATTCATTCCAAAAAAGAGTGCCGTTTTTTTTATATGTTACCTTTTTGAAAATTGCTTGTAGTTCTGTATCGTAGGTATATAATTCAGTTGTTTTGATTAAGCATAAACTTTCTTTTGAGATTTTATGTACCCACAAATTGAAGTTAGCAACATCAAAACCTGTTTGTTTCATAATGGCTATGTCGCCTTCATCTAAATTACTTATTTCAGCAGTTGTAATCAATGCAGTTTTTTTGTATTGGTCAATTTTTTTAAGCAGTTCTTGAAGTTTAGTTTTGGTATTCGCTTCTGTTTCTTCATCAATAGATTGGTATTTTATTCTGAGTTGGTAAAAATCTACCGAAGGCAAGTCTAAAAGTTCCATTCTTGAAAAACGCTTAACCCGTTCTATTTTACTGTCTTTCTTTATTTTGTTGATTTCCTCAATAGAAGTTTGTTGTTCCTTTTTGAGCTGGTTGTTCAGCGTTTTAGCATTATAGTCGTTTAGCCAAATTAAAGCAGTTTCATCTTGCTCAGGGTCAACCTGCCTTAAACAACGGCAGCTGGTTTGTAGCACCATATTTTTGGGGCTATCTCCTTTTTGAGATAGAATGACGCTTGTTAAACTTTGGCAATCCCAACCTTCTTTTCCAACTTGCACAAGCAGAATATATCGTTTTTTTGAAATAGGCAGATCCAACGAGCGAAACTCTAATTCGCTTCCTTTGGGTTGCGAATGTTCCCTGTTCCCTTTATGGAATTTTAAAATTTCCGATGGATTGATTTTTAACTCGCCTGTTAAGAACGGGTAAACTTCTTCTTCCAACACTTCAATGTTGGTGCAATAAATAGTAATTTTGGCAATGGCTCCGTTTTTGTATTTTTTATTGCCATAAGTTGCTTGAAAATCTTCAACGCCTTTTCGGATTATTTGAAATCGGTCAAGGTTTTGTCCAATTTTTACCTTTGGCGTTTTTAGAAAGCTTTTGATAGCTGTAACAAGCGGATAATAATAAACCGTATTAGTAATTTGAGAAAACTGAAAAAAAGTCTTTTCGTTTACTTGAATTTTATCTGCTTTTGCCAAATATGGCGTTCCTGAAAATCCTAAAACAGTGGTAATATTTCTTTCTACTTGCCATTTGTTTACTACTTGTCGAAGTTTAATATCGTCAGTTGCGGCATGGTGTACTTCATCAATAAGAATAGAAAGGTTTGGAATTTTTCCGATTAGATTTCTTAATTCATTTGCTTGTTTATCTTTTTCGTCCTCTGTTTTTTCAAACACTTCTAACTGATTGGTTACTTCCAATCGGTCGAGAATTACTTTCTCCGCATTTACCACAAATACACGCCCAAAGGGATTTGGTAAACAAGCGTTAACCTTACCTGCATTGGGATTTACGACGCGGTTACTTTTCTTGGCAGAACGTGACTCATCCAAAATTTCAAACTTCAACATGCGTTTCAGTTCGCTTGCGGCTGGGTTAGGGATTACCCAAGTCGGATCAAAATTTTCAATCGTTCTTAAGCTTGGTACAATCGAAGATTTCAATCCTGAAGGAATTAACACCAAGAAATTATGAGCAAAAGTTTTATTTTCGGATTCGTTATAAGCAAAATATAAGTCAATATAAATGAATGTAGCCATCAAATAGGTCTTTCCTGCACCCATTGGCAAACTCATTAAATAATCAGCATAATCCACATTATAGAAAATATTTTTGATAATTTTCTTGTAATCTAATTCGGTCGGCTTGTCAATGATAAGTTTTTCAAGTTCGGGCAACAGAGTAGCGTCTCTATTTTTTTGTCTTGAAAAGTCATAAAGTGCATGAGCAGCTTTGTTCTTTGATAAAAACTCCCTTGCCTTTTGATTGATATTGAGTTTTGATAAATCTGTTGTGTTTGTGAAGAAACCTTCTGAAAATAGTTTCCAAAGTGGTTTGTTTTGTCCTTCAATTTTTAGGAACAAATAAGTTTCAATGGCTTCAATTTGGGTATCTCTCAAGCTACCCTTTTTTTTTATATAAAGAACAATGTGTTTTACAGGACAATCGTTAGATTGAAGCCATTCCTTTTTTTTATGTTCGATAATATTATTCAGCATCCTTATTCTTTCTTACAATTTTGTTTTTATTAAGTTGCTTGTCTATTACTAAATTTTCTTCTTTTTTAAGAAGTTATATAAGGTCGGTTTATAGGTTTTGCATCGACAAATTTTATTTAGCGAAATTAATACGAGCAAATATAATAGTAATTAGTCAAGCATTAAAAATAGCAAATGTATTTATTTTTAAAGTAATTTAACATCTCAAACATCCTTTGGTAGTAGTATTTTATTTTAATTTTTTTAAGACTTTGTGATACTTGAATGTGATTTTATTTTTTTATAATTTCCTGATGAGTTTTTAATAAAAGTTTATGAATTAGCCCGTAATTACTATGATTTATTTAAAAAAACAAGGTTATATTAAATAAGCCCTCACTATATTTGCCCCATTGTAGAATTTAAAAACAAAAATAACTTTTTCTTTAAATACTTCTAAAACCTTTGTTAATACGATGTTTGACGCTTTGTTTTACAAGGGAAATAACTTTTTAACCGAAGTTAATTGCTTATACTTACGTAATGATCTGCTCTCGGTACGTAATGATATGTTCTCGGTATGTAATGATCGGCTCTCGATACGTAATGATATGTTATCGATACGTAACGATTTGTTATCGATACGTAATGATTTGCTCTCGGTACGTAACGATCTGCTTTCGGTACAGAAAAGTTCTTATTAAATTTTAAAATTATGTCAAGCATTTTACCATTAAAACTTTCAACGAGCAAGTAAACATCGCCATTGCTTAAGTGATTAGTTTTAAATTATTAATAAAAAAATAAACTTAAATTTAGAAGGTACTTTTTTACATAATTCGCAACTTAAATATCATGGTGCGAAACTCGAACATCATGATTTGCAACTTAAAAATCTAGGTAATAATAAACACATAAGTTTATAAAATGAAACTCAAAGAAAAAGTATTTCTAAAAGTCTTTGGTGTTTTTAGGTGTTTTAAGCATTAGTTGTATTTTTCAGCTTAGGCTATAATTTTTTAGCATTTTTCACTTTTTGCTTTGTAAGAGCTAGTTCTTTTAGCTCTTTCATATAGGTAATATAATGGAAAGTCAATCCTTTTAGGTAGTTTTCTTTTATTTCTAAAATGTCTTTTTTATTGTCTTTACACAAAATAATTTCTTTAATATTTGCTCTTTTAGCGGCTAATATTTTTTCTTTGATTCCTCCAACTGGCAGTACTTTGCCTCTTAAAGTAATTTCGCCTGTCATTGCTAATTTGCTTTTTACTTTACGTTGCAAAAACAAAGAAATCAAAGATGTAAGCATCGCAATACCTGCGCTTGGTCCGTCTTTTGGAGTCGCTCCTTCTGGCACGTGAATGTGCACATCGTATTTTTCTAAAGCATCTAATTTAATTCCGAGCTCTTCCGCATTAGATTTTATATATTGCATTGCAATAGTCGCAGACTCTTTCATTACATTTCCTAAATTACCGGTCAAAGAAAGCTTTCCTTTTCCTTTAGATAAAATTGATTCTATAAATAATATATCTCCTCCAACGTTAGTCCAAGCGAGTCCTGTAACGACTCCAGCTACTTCGTTATTTTCATATTTATCTTTATTTTTTGGTGTCCCTAATACTTCTTCTACTTTTTTAGAAGAAATATTAATATCGTAATGCTCTTCTATGGCTATAGATTTTGCTACAAAGCGAACTATTTTTGCAATTTTTTTCTCTAATCCACGAACGCCAGATTCGCGAGTGTAGTTTTCAATAATTTGTTCAATTTGTTTTTTGCCGAGTTTTAAATCGCTATTTTTTAAACCGTGTTCTTCTAACTGTTTCGGTAATAAGTGTCTTTTAGCAATCTCAATTTTTTCTTCGGTAGTATATCCGTTTACATTAACAATTTCCATTCTGTCTCTCAAAGCCCATGGGATTTCTCCTATATTGTTAGCAGTTGCAATAAAAAGTATTTTAGATAAATCGTAATTTACTTCGAGATAATTATCGTAAAATTCTACATTTTGTTCTGGGTCGAGAACTTCTAGCATTGCGGACGAGGGGTCAGCTTGGTAGCTTTGTCCTAATTTATCAATTTCATCTAAAACAAAAACTGGATTTGACGTTTTGATTTTTTTAAGATTTTGAATTAAACGTCCGGGCATCGCTCCTATGTAAGTTTTTCTATGTCCACGTATTTCAGCTTCATCTCGCAAACCGCCTAAAGACATTCTTGTATATTTACGCCCTAAAGCTTCTGCTATAGATTTTCCCAAAGAAGTTTTACCAACTCCCGGAGGTCCATATAAGCAGATTATAGGTGATTTCATATCGCCTCGTAATTTTAAAACTGCCAAATGCTCTATAATTCTCTCTTTCACTTTTTCTAATCCAAAATGGTCTCTATCTAAAATTTTTGTCGCGTATTTTAGATCTAATTTATCTTCAGAAAAAACACCCCAAGGAAGCTCAAGTAGAAGGTCTAAATAACTCCTAAGCACACTATATTCTGATGCTTGTGGATTCATTCTTTTTAGACGGTTTAGTTCTTTTTCAAAGGTATTGCCAACTTCTTTAGTCCACTTTTTAGTTTTAGCTTGTTTTCGCATCTCTTCTAACTCTTGGTCGCCTGAAACACCTCCTAATTCTTCTTGTATTGTTTTCAGCTGTTGATGTAAATAATACTCACGTTGTTGTTGGTCTAAATCTTCACGTGTTTTAGATTGAATGTCGTTGCGTAGTTTTAGTTTTTGAAATTCTTTGCTTAAATTTTTTAAAGTTAATAATGCCCTTTCTTTTAGGCTTTCTTTTTCTAAAACCATCTGTTTTTTTTCCAAAGACAAGTCCATATTTGATGAAATAAAATTTACTAAAAAAGAGCTAGACTGAATATTTTTAATGGCAAACGACGCTTCCGAAGGCAACATAGGGTTTTCTTTAATAACCTTCAGTGCTAATTCTTTTATAGAGTCTATAATAGCTTCAAATTCTTTAATATTATTTATCTCTTTTTCTTCTAATGCTTCCTCAACTTTTGCTTTTAAATAGGGTTTGCTTTGAACTATAGAATCAATTTTAAAGCGTTTTTTCCCTTGAATTATAACAGTGGTGTTTCCATCGGGCATTTTCAAAACCTTTAAGATTTGTGCAACTACCCCAACTGTATGAATATCTTTTAAAGAAGGCTCTTCTACATCTTCGTTTTTTTGTGCAACTACGCCGATTACTTTGCTGTTGTTATTTGCGTCTTTTATTAGCTGAATAGACTTGTCTCTACCAGCAGTTATAGGAATTACAACGCCTGGAAATAAAACGGTATTTCTCAAGGGTAAAATTGATAGTATATTTGGAATACCTTCTTTATTTATATTTTCTTCATCCTCAGGGGTCATTAAAGGTATAAATTCAGAATTTTCATTTAACATGCGAAGCGATAATTCGTTTATATGCATTATTTTTGTTTTGTTTGCTAGCGTGTCATATTGACACTAGGTTTTTTAATAAAAGTAAAATAGTACTCAACATCTTATATATAAACTGTTTATTATAAACAACTTAAAAATTGTTTGTCTAATTACAAAACTTTTAAAGTCAATTGTTGTGCCAAAATAAACTTTAATTAGTATTTTTTACAGCAAGATAAATTAATTTAAGTTAAACTTTTAATTGTATAAAATTATTATAGTAAAAATCAACCTCAATTTATAGTTTTGCAATATAATTAATAAGGCTATTTTTAATACAGTATTCTTACGATACGGTGTTTAAAACAAAATTAGAAGATATAATTTAACCAAAATATGAGATTTATCTATAAACTAACAATGTTGTTGCATTTGTTTCCGATAATGTCATTAATAAATAATGCAAAAAAAAAATATACAAAAAAAAGAGAAATTAACAAAAGTTTTTCTGTAAACTCTAACGCAAAAGTATCTATAAACAATAAATATGGAAAAATAGAGATAAACACGTGGAATAAAAATACTGTTAATATAAAAGTTGAAATTTCGGTAAATGGTGATTATTTAAGTAATATAAATGGTCTTATGTCTATCATTGATATAAAATTTAATTCTAATTCTTCTTTGGTAGAAGCAAATACAATTTTTAATCCAAATGAAAACACTAATTCGTGGAAGAGTAGAGACATAAACTTTAAGATTAATTATACTG
Organism: uncultured Polaribacter sp.; assembly: GCA_963422315.1. Lineage (GTDB taxonomy): Bacteria > Bacteroidota > Bacteroidia > Flavobacteriales > Flavobacteriaceae > Polaribacter. The sequence goes on along the minus strand of OY729423.1, from coordinate 775,548 downwards.
TTACAATGCCAGTCTTTAATTATCTTAATTTAAAAAATGAGTACGGTGATATTATTTTGAGGAAATTGCAAAGTAAAGCAGATATAATTTGTAGCTATGGTAAAATAACTATCGGCAATTTATACGCAGAGAACAACAACATAAACTTAAATTGCTGTTCAAATTCAAGTATTAAGTCTATAAAAAGTGCTAATATAAATATCTATAACTCAAAATTAAATATAGATAACGCAAGGGCTGTTGATTTTAAATCAAATTATTCTACCTTAAAAATTAATGAGGTAAATACAGTAAATTTTGATTGCAATTATAGTTCTATATGCGTAAATGATGTATATGTTTTAAAAGGAGTATCAAGCTATTTAGATATGAGTTTTGGAGTCGTCAAAAAAAGCATAAACATTAATACAAATTACGGTTCTATTCTTGTCAAAAATTTAGCAAAAAACTTTAAAACAATTTACATAAACGGACAATTTACAGACACAAAAATTAAACTAGACTCTAATGCTATTTTTAAATTTATAATAAGCCTAAAACACTCAAAGTTTAATAATGAAAAAGAAGTAGCAGAAATAGTTAAAAGCGTCTCTAACTCTACAAAAAAACGATATGAAGGAAAATTTGGCAAAGGAGAATCTACTTCAAAAATTGAAATAAAATCACACTACGGAGATATAAGTTTTTTAGAGTCTAAAGATAAAAATTAGTTCTCGCTAAAACAATTTACCAACTATCCATTAATAATGTTCTCTTGGTGATTAATAGATTCTTGATGAATCGATTTAAATACTTTTATAACAAACTCTTCGCTCAAGCCTCTATTTTTGCCTTCTAAAATCATGTTTTCTAATATTTCGTTCCAACGTCTAGTTTGTAAAACAGCTACATTTTTCTCTTTTTTTAAAGCCCCAATTCTATCAGCAATCCGCATACGTTCTCCTAATAAATTAATCAGTTGTTCATCTACTACATTAATTTGAGCTCTTAAATTTTCTAAAGATTCTCTATACTCTATTGCAGTTTCAGTAGTTTTCCTAATTTTTAGGTCTTCCATAATCTGTTTTAAAACACTTGGAGTTACTTGTTGAGTAGCATCAGACCAAGCCTTATCAGGGTTTATGTGGGTTTCTATCATTAGCCCATCGAAATTCAAATCTAACGCAACTTGAGAAACATCATAAATCATATCTCTTTTTCCAGTAATGTGAGACGGATCACAAATTAGAGGTAAATCTGGAAATTTATTTTGAAGCTCTATCGCCAATTGCCAGTTCGGATTGTTTCTATATTTAGACTTATCATAAGTTGAAAACCCTCTATGAATCGCTCCCAAATTTTTAATCCCTGCTGCATATAGTCTTTCTATTCCGCCTAACCATAAAGCCAAATCTGGGTTTACAGGGTTTTTTACTAAAATTATTTTATCTGTCCCTTTCAGTGCTTCCGCAATTTCTTGCATAATAAAAGGCGACACCGTAGAGCGAGCACCAATCCAAAGTAAATCAACATCATTTTCTAATGCTAACTTTACGTGGGCAGCATTAGCAACTTCTGTGCAAGTTTTTATTCCAGCGCTTTCTTTCGCCTTTTTTAACCAACCTAATCCTAAAGCACCAACACCTTCAAAATTTCCAGGTCTAGTTCTCGGCTTCCAAATTCCTGCTCTAAAATAGCTTACATCGGAATCTTTTAATTCGTTCGCAGTTTTCAAAACCTGATCTTCGGTTTCAGCACTACAAGGTCCTGCTATTACTAATGGGTGTGATAAATTCATATCATCTAACCAAGCTCCTAACTCTTTTTTATTTTCCATTTTTATACTTTCAAATTTATTGTTTTATTCCTTTTAAAACTTGTATTATATAGTTTGTTTTCTTCATTTCATTATAAACTTCAGAAAAATTATCTTGCTGCATCAATTCTTTAAATTGTTGTAAATTATTTATGTACTCTTCTAAAATTTCAATTATATTTTTTTTATTATGTCTAAAAATTGGTGTCCACATTTCTGGCGAACTTTTTGCTAAACGCACGGTGGATGAAAACCCCGAACTTGCCAAATCAAAAATATCACGCTCGTTTTTTTCTTTTTCTAACACAGTTTTTCCCAACATAAAAGAGCTTATATGAGAAAGGTGAGAAACATAAGCAATATGTTTGTCATGCGACACTGGATCTAAATAGCAAACGCGCATTCCAATATCTCTAAAAAGTTTTAAAGCTTTTTTTTGAAAATTAAATAACGTCTTTTCAACTTCGCAAATTATATTAGTCTTTCCAAAGTATAATCCGTAAGTTGCTGCGGCTGGTCCAGAATTTTCAGTCCCAGCAATTGGATGACAGGCTAAAAAATTTTTCCTTTTCGGATGATTTTCAACACTCTTACAAATAGCTTCTTTTGTCGACCCTGCATCAAAAACCAGTGTGTTAGCAGATATTTTATCTAAAATAATAGGTAGCATTTTTACTATAGCATCTACAGGAATAGAAACTACAACTAACTCTGCTTTCTCCAAATCATCGAGAGTTGCTTTTTTATCAATTATATTTAGCTCTAATGCCTTATTTAAAGTCTCATCTTTTCTACTAATTCCGTGAATAATAGCATCTGGATTGTTTTTTTTAAAATCTATTGCAAAACTACCGCCTATTAAACCAATACCAACCATATATATATTTTTCATAGCCTTGATATTGCTTCTTTAATTGATGTTAATTTTACACACAGTGAAAGGCGAATATAACCTTCTCCCCTACTTCCAAAAACGGTTCCTGGTGTGATAAAAATATTGTTTTGATATAACATTTTATCTGTTACTTCTTCGGATTTTTGTCCTTCTTTTAATTTTGCCCAAACAAACATCCCCGCCGTGTTTGTATAGTATTTTGCATTTAATTTATCTGCTAATTGCCAGATTAGTTTTCGGCGTTCTCGGTAAATTTTATTTTGAGCTAAAAACCAATCGTCGGGTAATAGCAAGGCTTCTGTAGCACCTTTTTGAACTCCGTAAAACATACCAGAATCCATATTGCTTTTTACTTTTAAAATTTGGTTAATAAATTCTGCCTTCCCTAATACCATCCCTACTCTCCAGCCTGCCATATTAAAAGTTTTACTTAAAGAATTTAGTTCTAAAGCGGTGTCTTTTGCTCCGTTTATTTGTAAAATACTTATCGGATTGTCGTTTAGTATAAAGCTATACGGATTGTCGTTTACAATTAATATATTGTTCTTTTTACCAAAATCAACTAGCTTTTTAAATATTTCTAAAGTTGATTTTGCACCAGTCGGCATATTCGGGTAATTTATCCACATTATTTTAACTTTGGACAAGTCTAATTTTTCTATCTCCTCAATATTCGGCTGCCAGTTTGTGCTATCTTTTAAAGTATAATAAACTGGCTCGGCACTCATTAGTTTTGTAACTGAGCTATAAGTTGGGTATCCAGGGTTAGGAATTAAAACTTTATCTCCTTCATTAAGAAAAGCCATAGAAATGTGCATAATTCCTTCTTTGCTTCCTATCAAAGGTAGAATTTCATTTTCGGAATTCATCTCTACAGAAAATTTTCTTTTATAAAAAGAAGAAATAGAGCTTCTTAATTCTGGCAACCCCTGATACGACTGATATTTATGAGAGTCAATATCTTTTAAGCTACTTTGTAGCGCTTTAACTACTTTTGCTGGAGCTTGTAAGTCTGGCGAACCAATTCCCATATTAATTATCGGTTTGCCCATGCTAACTAATTTCCTAACTTCTTTTAGCTTTTTAGAAAAATAGTATTCTTTTATAAAGTCTAATTTTTTGGCAGCTCTTATCATTTTCTACCATTTTTATAAACTCCTAAAACTTTAAAATCTTCTGCCATAATTTTAATAAGCGACTTTGCTTTCAAATAGTCTCTATAATCTTCAAAAACTACATCTACAAAAAAAGAATATTTCCAAGGGGCTTTTATTATAGGTAAAGATTGTATCTTGGTAAGGTTCATTCTACAGTCGCTCATAGCGTTTAATATAGCTGACAAGCTACCTCTTTTATGACTCAACTGAAATTTAATAGACGCTTTATTTAGTTTTTCGTTAGGTTTTGGTTGCTCCGTTTGTACAATAACAAACCTCGTAGAATTGTTTTTTATAGTTTGAATGTCATTTTTAATAATTTCTAAATCATACATCTCGGCAGCAATTTTAGGTGCGATTGCAGCAATTTTAAATAACCTTTCTTTTGAAATTCTTTTAGCAACATAAGCAGTATCAACATCTTCTATTAATTTGATATGCGGATGCTTTTCAAAAAATTCTTTACACTGCAAAAGAGCCATCGGATGAGACCAAACTTCCTCAATATCTTCAATTTTTTGTCCCGAAATTGCCATTAAATAATGACTAATATTCAAATATTCTTCACTAACTATATGTAACTCGTTTTTGTCAATTAAAGCATAATTAGGCAATATAGCTCCTGCAATTGTGTTTTCTATAGCCATAACGCCGTAATCAACAGATTTGTTTATCAGGCTATTTACCAACAAATCAAAGGTCATACATTCTTTTAACTCTACAGAATCTCCATAAATGCTTCTTACAACTTTATAATGATTCGAACCTATTGAGCCTTGTATGGCTATAATTTTATTCATTTTTTATAATCAAAAAAAAAGCCTCGAACTTACAATTCCAGACTTTATATTTTATAAAATGATTTTAGTTTAAACAGATATAAGCCTTTACTTCATTATCTAAAAATAATAAAAAGTAAAAACAGAAACTAACAATATCTTATCTAATCTATTAACCATTTTAATCTCAAAATTTTAAAGGGCAAATCTAAAAACTAAACTTATAAAAAAAAAATATATTTTAATTCTCGTTCGATGTTTTTGATACTTTAAAAAGTTTGATGTTTAGTCAATAGTAGAATTTTTAGCGAGTTCCTATTTAAAAGTTTTGCGAAGCTAATTAAAACTTTTGCGAAGGTTTATGTGAGTTTTGCGAAGGCTCGAGTGACGACTGCGTTGATTGACTTTAGTTTTGCAATGCGTCGAAAAACTTTTAACTACCATCTCAAAACTTTTAACTACCATCTCAAATGTATATTAAATAACTAAAAGTACATTTTGAAGCGTTATTTTTATAAAATAAATCAATATAAAAACCACTTACAATCAGTATATTATGAGTTTTTATAGAATTTTTACCTGCAAGAAAAGTGAAAAGTAAAAATAAATTTGTGATACTTAAAAAAGGCTTTTACATTTACAACTAACTTTAAAATAAAATAAGTCATGCCAAAAATCAGTAAAGAATACCTCGAATTTAATCAAGAAATTGAAAAAGTTAGTCAAAAAACTATTGATGCCGAAACTGGGCAAAGTGTTGTAGCACATTTTGAAAAAAACGGAAATCTTAAAAATAAAAATAAATGAACGAAACCAAAACACACGGATACAAATTAGCTTCTAAAGGAACGAGGTTAATAGCCACATTAATAGAAAGCATAATATTTATTCTATTAACTATTGGGATTTATTTAATATCAGGAGAACCAATTTCTAAATATTGGGATAATGATGATTTTGAATTAATTGATATTGTTCATTCTGCAATTGTTGGATTAATTACTGGAGCGATATTTTATCCAAGTTTTACTGGAAATTTAGGACATCGAATATTTGATCTAAAAGTGATTTCAGAAGAAACGGGAGAAGATTATAATAAAGCGGAAAAAGGAGCAATTAGAGAATGTTTGAAACACGTTTTAGCATATTTAATAATTCCAATAATTTGGATATTATGGGACAAAAAAAATCAAAATTTATACGACAAACTGACTAAAACGTTAGTGGTTGAAAAAAACACGAACAAATAAAAACATGCTACAACCAATCGTTTATACCGAATTCCGTAGTTGTGATATTTCCATAACAACATCTGAAAGAAAATGAATAACTTTGCAATATGAAAACAGAAGCACAAATACGAAATTCATTGATTAAAAAGGTTTTGGAAATACCTGCTAAAGAGTTAAAACGTCTTTCAGATTTTGTTTCAAATTTAGAAAGTAAATGTTCAATACGCTCTTTTGTTTTTGCCTTCGTAGAAATTTATAAAAGCTTGGTTTACTACTCTAAAACCGCCAGAGGTAGGGTAGTTTCCCGTAAAATACCAGTCGCCTAAATTGTTCGGACAAGATTTGTGTAAGCCTTCTATTTTTTGGTATATAACTTCTATTTCGGCTTTTATGTCTTTAGTTTTTAGCATTTTAGAAATTTTATTCGATATTTCCTCCGAAGTAAATTGCTTGTATATTTCTTTTACATAGTTTATTGTTTCTATATCTGCTTTTAGTTTTTGTTTTATACATTTTTTATACACATCATCAACAATATGATATTGATTCGTATCTTTTAGTAGTTCTAAAACAGCGTTAAAAGCAATAAAAGAGTCAATTTTTGCCATGTCTATTCCGTAGCAATCAGGGTATCTTATTTGCGGTGCAGACGAAACTATTATTATTTTTTTGGGATTTAATCTGTCTAAAATTCTAATAATACTTTTTTTAAGAGTAGAGCCTCTTACGATGCTGTCGTCAATAATTACGAGGGTATCTGTTGGCTTTACGATACCATAAGTAATATCGTAAATGTGTTCTATCAAGTCGTTTCTGCTTCCGTCGTCTGTTATAAAAGTTCTTAATTTAGCATCTTTTATTGCAATTTTTTCAAACCGTGGTCTTTCTGATAAAATTTCTGTAACCCTTCGTGCAGATAACTGCTTTCCTCCTTCTAAAATTTTAGCAGTTTTTTGTTCGTTTAAAACGTCTTCGGCTGCTTCTATCATACCATAAAATGACGCTTCTGCCGTATTCGGTATGTATGAAAAAACGGTGTTAAAAATATCGCCGTTTATAGATTTCAAAACTTGAGGAAAAACATATTTTCCTAAATTTTTACGCTCTTTATATATTGACGCGTCGCTTCCTCTAGAAAAATATATTCGCTCAAAAGAACATGCTAAATTTTGTTCAGGCTCGTTTATTTGCTTTATATAAGTTTTGCCATTTTTTTTAATAATTAATGCCTGTCCTCTTTCTAATTCTTTTACATCTTGAATTGCTATATTTAGAGCTGTTTGAATTGCTGGTCTCTCCGAAGCTACAACAACAATTTCGTCGCTTTCGTAAAAAAAAGCAGGTCTAATTCCGTTTGGGTCTCTTAAAACAAAAGCATCTCCATGACCTATTATACCAGCTATTGCATAACCGCCGTCCCAATTTTTCGACGACCTTTTAAGTACTTTTTTAATACTTATTTTTTTTTCTATATAAAACGATGCTTCTTTTTTACTATAACCAAATTTTTTTGCTTTCCGGTATAATTTAGCTACTTCATCTTCTAAAAAATGACCGATTTTTTCCATAACTGTTACTGTGTCTGTAAACTCTTTTGGGTGCTGTCCTAATTCTATCAACTCTTCTAACATTTGACTAGAGTTTGTCATATTAAAATTCCCTGCAACAATTAAGTTTTTGTGTTTCCAGTTACTTTGTCGTATAAACGGATGCACACTTTCTTTACTGTTTTCTCCAAAAGTACCGTAACGCACGTGTCCTAAATATACATTTCCTAAAAAAGGCATGTTTTTTTCTTGCCATAATACATCATCTTTCTTATCGGGGTTTTTTAGCAATACCTCATTTAAGCTTTCATTAATTTGAGAAAAAATATTTTGAATTGGCTTCGATTTATTAGAACGAATTCTATCTATATATCTCGAACCAAGATCTACATTAAACTTTACGCTAGCAAAACCAGCCCCGTCTTGTCCACGATTATACTGCTTTTCCATTAATAAGTATGTCTTGTCTATTCCATAAAATACAGTGCCGTACTTTTTTTTATAAAACTCTATTGGCTTTTTTAGTCGAACAAAAGCAATTCCACATTCGTGCTTGATAGCATCACTCATTTTTTATATTTATTTACAAATTTAAAATAGTTTGAAACCTTTGTAACTCAATATTAAATAATTCTATTTGCCTCTCCTCTACTATTTTTCCGTCTTTAAAAAAATGATTGAATGAAGGCAAATGATAGGTAGAAATAATGTTCGCTCCAAACTTTGGAAACATCTCTTTGGACAATTTCATTACGTTCGACTCTTCGCGTTTGCCAGGGCTTGTACCTAAAAGAAACATCGGTTTGTCGTGCCATATTTTTATAGACCCCATCCTTGACATCCAGTCGAAAAGGTTCTTAAAAACACTTGTATATAGACCATTATGCTCGGCGAGTGATATAATTATAGCATCGCTTTTTTCAATAAGTTTTGAAAACCGAACCGCATTGGAAGGAATGCCCGATTGTTTTTCTAAATCGATAGAATATAGAGGTAGCTCAAAGTCATTGAGGTCAAGAATAGTCGTTTTTATATTCTCTAATTTGCTCGATACAAATTGTACAAGTTGCTTATTTATAGACTGTCTGCTGTTTGACGTGCTGAAAGCAATAATATTTTTATCCATTTTTTTAATAATCCTATTTAAAATTAAAGTTGCAATTTACAAACTATTTATTTTATAAATTCTTTATTATTTCTTTTTTTTGTTTGTAGAGTTTTAAATTCAAAAAGTTGAGTTTATACTTATAGTTAGAGTTTAAATTTTATTAAAGTTTATTTTTGAACTAATTTTATACTTTTATCTTTTTATGAAAATCGCCTATAACTTTCTCCTGTTTATAACATCTATCATTTTGCCTTGTGTAGCTTTATTTAATAAAAAAATAATGGTTTTCACAAAAGGTAGAAAAGAAGTTTTCCTTAAAATTTCATCGCTAAAAAACTGTGATACAATTTGGTTTCACGCGTCATCATTAGGAGAGTTTGAACAAGCAATACCAATAATAGAAGAGCTAAAAAAAAGTTATGGTCAATACAAAATTTTAGTTACTTTTTTCTCACCGTCTGGTTATGAAATTAGAAAAAATTACAATCTTGCAGATGTGGTCTGTTATTTGCCTTTAGACTCTAAAAAAAATGCTATAAAATTTATAAAAGAAGTAAATCCTAAAATTGCTGTTTTTATAAAATATGAGTTTTGGCCAAATTTTTTATACGAACTAAAAAGCAAAAATATTCCGACAATTTTAGTATCAGGTATTTTTAGAAAGGGGCAAATATTTTTTAAGTGGTATGGAAGTTTTATGCGAAATTCTCTAGGTGCGTTCCATCATTTTTTTGTGCAGAACACAAGCTCTAAACAGTTGTTAAGCTCTATAAATTATAAAAATGTAACTGTAGCCGGAGATACTCGTTTTGATAGAGTTTCAAAAATTTTAAATCAAGACAATTCGTTAAATTTTATTACAAAATTTAAAAACAACAATTATACTATAGTTGCAGGTAGCACGTGGTTTGAAGACGAGGTTTTACTGATAAATTATATAAATACTTCTACCTTAAAAAATGAAAAAATCATTATAGCACCACATAAAATAAAAAAAGAATCGGTGCTTTCTTTACAAAAAAAAATAACTAAAAATTCAGTTTTATTTTCAGATATAAAAGACAAAAACTTGACCAAATACCAAGTTCTAATTGTCGATACTATTGGAATATTAACAAAATTGTATTCGTTTGCTGACATTGCTTATGTAGGAGGCGGATTAAAAACAGGGCTACACAATATTTTAGAACCCGCTGTTTTCGGAATTCCTATAGTGATTGGGGATAAATATGATAAATTTAAAGAGGCGTTGGACTTGGTTAGATTAAAAGGATGTGTTTCTATTTGCAATCAAAAAGAGCTAAATACTGCGTTTGTAAAATTTAGGGAAGATATAAATTACAGAAAATTAACAGGTAAGAGAAATGAAAAATACATTAAAGAAAATGTAGGTGCTTCAAAGTTAATTGTGAATTTTATGAAATTTAAAAATTTAGCATAAATTTGGCAAGGCAAAATTTGACAAGGACGAACATTGACTTCGGCTAAATATATAAACAGGTAAAACGACAAATATTTTGATTAGTTATAAAAAAATTTCATTGCGCATTCGTATTTTTCTGTCGATGCTTTTATTGGTTTTGTTAGCATCAATATTAATATTGGTTGTTACTATTTATCAATACGACGAGCAAACCAAAGAGTATAATATCGAGCGTTTTCACAGGAAAGAATCTATAGTAAAGCAGGTTATAGAATTAGAGCTAAAAAACAAAACTAAACTACCTGTAAATAAAGATAACTTAGAGAAAATATTTAAAACTCGTATTCACGAAATTTCTTCAATAAACTTATTAAACATTTCATTTTACGACATAAAAGGCAATTTGCTTATTTCTTCAATAGAAAGCGTTATAGAGGAAACAAGCGAAAGTCTTTCGTCGGATTTGCTACGCGAGTTAAGACACAATTCTAATCATAAAATCGTAAAATATACCGAAGAAGACGAAATAGGCTACCAGTCGTCGTTTTCATATTTAAAGTCGCCGTCTCAAAAGATAATAGGAATTTTAGAATTGCAGTTTACCCAAAACAATTCTAAAATAAAAAAAGAGTTGCAAGAGTTTATATATCGGCTAAGTTTGGTTTATGTTATAATGTTTTTACTGGCAATAATCTTTGCTTATTTTTTGTCAAGCTATATTACAAGTTCGATAAAGGCTATTTCGAATAAGATAAAAAAAACTCGTTTGATGGCTATAAATGAGAAAATCATATTAAACAAAGCGAGTTCGGAGATAAATATATTGATTGAGGCTTATAACGATATGATAGACGAGTTGGAGGCGAGTGCTGTAAAATTAGCAAAAACGGAGCGTGAGCAGGCTTGGGGAGAAATGGCAAAACAGGTAACTCACGAAATTAAAAATCCGTTGACTCCGATGAGGCTTTCGGTTCAGAGTTTTGAGCGAAATTTTAATTTTTCTGACGTTAATGCTAAAAACAAGTTGAAGGAATTTAGCCAGTCGTTAATTCAACAAATAGACGTTATGAGTTCAATAGCGTCTGCTTTCGCTGATTTTGCAAAGATGCCGAAGCAAAAAAAGGAGCGAATAGAAATAATTAGTGTTATAAAATCTGCTTTAAATATTTTTGCAGAAAGCCATATAAAGTTTGTTCCGAGTGTTAAAGAAATATACTTAAACATTGACAAAACTCAGTTAATAAGAATTATAACAAATTTGATTAAGAACGCAATTCAAGCTACTAGAAAGCGAGAAAATGCGTTAATTGAAATTGGGGTTTTGTCAGAAGATAGTCATATAAAAATAACAGTCTCTGACAACGGAAAAGGTATTTCTGATAAGGTAAAGGATTTTATTTTTGAGCCTAAATTTACTACAAAATCTAGTGGAATGGGGCTTGGTTTGGCTATGATAAAGAACATTATTGAAACTTATGGGGGTTCGATATCATTTGTTTCTGACGAAAAAGTCGGCTCTGTTTTTACAGTAATTTTGCCAAAAAAATAATTTTATATTGAACAAGGTTATAGTTTCAGTTAGCAATGATATTTTTACCGACCAGCGAGTCGAGAAGGTTTGTAATACTCTTCAAAATAATGGGTTTGAAGTTACTATAATTGGAAGAAAGCTTAAAAACAGTAAACCTATTGAGAGAAAATATAAAACAAGAAGAATCAAACTGCTTTTCAATAAAAGTTTTATGTTTTATTTAGAACTTAATTTACGTCTGTTTTTCATATTATTTTTTTCAAAAAAAGACATTTTGCTTTCAAATGATTTAGACACATTATTGCCGAACTACTTAATTAGTATTTTTCAAAAAAAGAAGATAATATATGATAGTCACGAGCTTTTTACAGAAGTTCCGGAGTTAGTTTACAGACCTTTTACGAAAAAAATTTGGTGTAATATAGAAGCTTTTATTTTGCCAAAACTTAAAAACACTTACACTGTATGTAACAGCATAGCGGATTATTACAATAAAAAATACGGCACAAATTTTAAGACAATTATGAATATGCCGAGCAAAAAAAAAATTGAGCTTGGGCAATTTTCTTTTGATACTAAGGGTAAAAAAATCATTTTATATCAAGGGGTGTTAAACGTAGGCAGGGGTTTAGAATTAATTATTGAAACGATTCGGTTTTTAGAGGATAGTATTTTAGTTATAGCAGGTTTTGGTATTTATTTTAAAAAGTTAAAAGCTAAAGTAGAGGAATTGAATTTGGAAAACAAAGTTCATTTCCTGGGTAAGCTATCTCCCAAAAGGCTACATAAAATTACTCCTTTAGCAAATTTAGGAATAAGTCTTGAAGAAGACGTTGGGCTAAATTATAAATACGCACTTCCGAATAAAGTTTTTGATTATATACAAGCGGAGATTCCTATTTTAGTTTCCGATTTGAAAGAGATGAGAAAAATTGTTGAAAAACATAAAGTTGGCGAGTTAGTTAAAAGTAGAACTCCTGTAAAATTAGCAAATCAAATAGAATTATTATTAAAAAAAGACTTTTCAAGTGGGTTAAAAATTGCGAAAAAAGAATTAATATGGGAAAATCAGGAGGAGAAATTATTAGAAATATTTCAATAGTTTAATTTGCCGTAGGCTAAAATTTACCTTGATGAGAATTATAGATAGATACATTTTAAAGACATTTTTTGTACCGTTTTTGGCTACATTTCTAGTAGTACTTTTTGTTCTAGTGATGCAGTTTTTATGGCAAACCTTTGAAAACATTGCTGGCAAAGGTGTTAGTTTTCCATTTTTATTAAAGTTTTTATACTATACTACGCTATTTATCATCCCTCAGGCTTTGCCTATTGGGGTGTTATTATCTTCGATAATGGCTTTGGGAAATTTAGGAGAAAACTATGAATTTGCTGCGGCAAAGTCTGTGGGAATTTCTTTATACCGCTTATTAAGACCTTTAATTATTCTAGCTTTTATGTTAAGTATAGTTAATTTTTTATTTTTAAATAATGTATATCCTTATGCAGTATTAAAGCAAAAAAACTTGTATTTGAATATTAAAAAGAAAAAACCTGCATTGGCTTTAATACCTGGAAGTTTTAATAACGATTTGCCTGGCTATCAGATAAAATTTGATGAAAAATATGGCGAAAACGAAAACTTGCTAAAAAAAATTTTAATATACGACTTATCAAATGGCAAAGGAAATCAAAAAGTAATAACAGCCGAGAGAGGTAAGATTATTTCTGACGAAGGAAGTCGTTATATGACTTTTGTTTTGAATAATGGAAATTATTATGAAGAGCATATAAAATTTACAAAATCTTATGCGAGGAAAAAAAGGATGACCGCTTCAAGTGCAACTTTCAAAGAATATAAATTTAATATTGACATTTCGTCTGTGTCTGGTGACGAAGGATTAGCCACAGAGAGATATACCAAAAACTATATGATGCTTAATTTAAAACAACTAAAAGACACTATTCCGGACTTAAAGGCGAGGTATGATGAAGTGTTAAACTTGCGCTCAAAATACATTTATACAAGTATAAAAGCAGAAAAATTATATAAATACTCGGATTCTATTAAAGCAAAAAATATAGATATAAATATACTAAACAACTTTAAGTTAGAAGATCGACAAAATATTTTAAACACCGCCTCGGTAAGGGCTGAAAGAGTGTTAAACTCAATAAATAACAACAAATCCTTAATAAAATTAAGAAGAAAAATGCTAAACCTATTTGACACCGAATATTATAATAGGGTTTCGTTTTCACTATCCTGTTTGATTCTATTTTTTATAGGTGCACCGTTAGGTTCTATTATTAGAAAAGGTGGTTTTGGGTTGCCGATGATACTTTCTGTTATAGTATATGTTACTTACTTTTTTATAAATACTTTTGGCAAAAACTTAGCAGAAGAAAGTTCTGTTTCAGCCGTTTTGGGTTCTTGGATAGCAGCGCTTGTAGTTATTCCGATTGGAATTTTATTAACTAGGAGAGTTGCAAAAGATAAAAAAGTTTTTAACATAAACATCTCTTTCGAAAACGCAAGTAATTTTTTTAAAAAACTCCATAACAAGATATTTAAGTAATTATGACAAACCAATCAGCAAAAAATAAAGTGCGGTTAAACTCAATTTCTAGTGCGATAGAAGACATCAAAAACGGCAAGATTATAATAGTTGTAGATGATGAGAACAGGGAGAATGAGGGTGATTTTTTGGTAGCAGCAGAAAAAATAACTCCAGAGCTGATAAACTTTATGGCTACCCACGGAAAAGGCTTAATCTGTGTCCCGATGACCGAAAGCCGTTGTTCGGAGTTAAAATTAGATATGATGGTAAACGACAATACTGACACTATGGAAACCGCCTTTACGGTTTCAGTAGATTTACGAAGCAAAGGAGTTACAACTGGTATTTCTGCTTCTGATAGATCAGCTACAATAAAATCATTAGTCGAAAGCGATACAAAGCCTTATGACCTTGCAAGACCTGGACATATATTTCCGTTAAAAGCAAAAGAAGGTGGAGTTTTAAGAAGAACTGGGCATACAGAAGCTGCAGTAGATTTTGCTCGCTTGGCAGGGTTAAAGCCCGTTGGGGTTATAGTTGAAATTATGAACCCAGACGGAACCATGGCAAGATTACCCCAATTATTAAAAGTCGCTAAAAAGTTTGATATTAAAATTGCTTCTATTGAAGATTTGGTAGCCTACAGAATGAAAAATGACTCTTTAATAGAGCTAAAAGAAGATTTTATAATAAATACTCGATTCGGAAAATTTAGACTAAGAGCATACCGACAAACCACTAACAATCAAGTGCATATTGCTTTAACAAAAGGGCATTGGTCTGTAAACGAACCTATTCTAACGAGGGTAAACTCTACTGTAGTAAATAATGATATCCTTAACAATCTGACAAACAATCCTAGTCAAAAATTACATCAAATGTTTGAAGTAATAAATAATGAAAATAAGGGTGCTATTATTTTTGTAAACCAAGAAGTAAAATCTGACAATTTGTTGAGGAGGCTATCAATTATAAAAGAAAGCCAAAAACACGGCAGTACAAAAGCTCCGTCTATTATTTTAGACAACAAAGACTTTGGCATCGGGGCTCAAATACTACATAAACTAAACATAAGTAAATTGAAATTAATTACAAATTCCGAACAAAAAAAACGTGTTGGGATAATAGGGTATGGATTAGAAATAGTTGATTATATAAATTATTAGATGTTTGGAATTGCTACTAACTAGTCCTCTATTAAAAAACGGAATTTCTTGTGATGAAAATTTTTAGAAGTGGAGTTTTTGTTTCATGTCTTTGTTCTTCCCAATACTTTTACTTTATTTCAAATTGTTTAGGTTCAAAATCCAAAATCTTTTCGATTGTATTCTCAATATGTTTTATTAAAAAGCCCTCTTTTAAATTTATCCTAAATGCACAATGGGTAGTTCGCAACTTCAAAACCATAGTTCGCAACTTCAAAACCATAGTTCGCAACTTCAAAACCATAGTTCGCAACTCAAAAACTAAAGTTTGCAACTCAAATACTATAGTTTGCAACTCAAAAACTATGTGTTATAACTTACAAATAACTCAATAAATTCAAGGGTTACAGCGATTTTTTTAGTCTTTTTCATGGTAAGTGTTTTTTTAACACCTGCCGAAGATGGGGTTTATTAATTTGAAAATGAGGGTTCTTTTGGGGAAATTTCATACACTATGTTGTAATTCTATTTCAGGCATCTCATCATAAGTTCGTCCGTTTAATTCTCTTCCGTTCTTTTTTTTGTTTTTCCCTCCCCACTGTTTGAAAAAGAATGCCACATTTGCTTTTTTACATTGTTTTTGAATATCAAGGACCCAGTCAACGTCCATAGGTCTTGGATTATGACCACTTTCTCCACCTACAATCACCCAATCCATAAGGTCTAAATTCAAATTCGGCAATGCTCCAATTAATGGTTCAAGTGAAAGAAATTTTACTCTTGCATCGGTTTTTCTCAAAAAATCTATTCTGCTTTTTACTTTGTTTTCTTCTACTGAAACCCCCATCCAAATATTATGTGACCATTTTAATTCTTTATGTACTTCTAACAATCTTTCTGCTCTTTTAGTCAAAACTTGAAAAACGTGTTGCGGATTATCATTCATTACTTTAAAAACCTTTTTAATAAATTCTAAAGGAACTTGTTCGTGAAATAAATCGCTCATTGAATTTACAAAAACAACTTTTGATTTTTTCCAAGTATAAGGAGTTCTTAAAGCAGATTCATGAGTGCGAACTTTGAAATTGTCTTTGTATTTTCTGACCCCCATTGCTTTAAGTCTTTTCGACATTATTTCTGCATAACAAAATTTACATCCTTGAGATATTTTGGTACATCCCGTAGTTGGATTCCAAGTCATTTCTGTCCATTCTATATTCGATTGTGCCATATTATCTGTTGTATTTTTTCACAATATCATTTGCAATTTTCACTGCAGTTTTATTATTGGAAGTTAAGAATAAATGATACATTATTGAATTACTCGAATTTCGCAATTCGTAAGGTTTTGAAACATGCTTGAATACTTCTTTGAGCCTACTGCCATAAAGTTCTGCTGATTTTTCGATTGCTTTATCTTCCTTTTGAATACAAGTAAATTCTTCAAAAAGTGTTGGACTTTCGGTGTAAAACAAATCTGTAATATCGGTTTTACTTATTCCGAAAAATTTTTCTAATCTACTCAACCACGCTTCTGAAATCTCGCCATTCTTTTTTAGAAGTCGATTAACACCTAAACCTGATGGCACGAGTATCCACATATCAAGGTTTAGGTTTCTTAAAGACTCTATTGAACGCCATTCAACTTGCATTCCACACGGATCAATATATGCTAAAGTTCTAACAGATTTATTTTTAGTATCTCTCAAATAGTTTGAAAGGTCTATAAGTTTTTTGTTACAATCTTCGTTTGCAAGGAATATTTTCTTTTGCGGAAACAAGTCCTGTGTAACTTCTTTTAAAGATTCTAAATTTTTTTTATCCTTTTCAACAAAGTAATAAATATCAAAAGATCTTGGATTTTTAATTTCAACAATTCTTTTAGCTGCACCGACTGTTATATCAATATCTACTTTATTATCTTTAATAATTGATCCTGAACCTGCGAAGCCGTCAAAATAGAGAAGTTTGAAAAAATCTCTTTCTTTCATTATTGTTAAGTATGCTTTTGCATAATTCACAAGTATCTCAATTTTAATTTTTGTCCAATTTCCTCCAAATTTGTTCATAATTTTGTTTTGTTCACAAAAATACAACAAAAATCCCTACCCCTTCAAAAACCCAAACGCATAAACCTTAGGCACAATTTTATCCCCAAGCACTCCCAATTTATTTCGCAATTCGCCAATAAGCACCATATATTTTTCATCATCACTGCGGGAGTTCATTCTGCCTTTTGCGTTTCTGCCCTGAAAATACGCCCGAATATCATACAAACTCGCATTTACATCCACGCCTTTTTGGACGTGATAATACTGCCAAAGCGAACGCCCTGCCGTAAAAACTGCCGTCGCTTCTTCCGAAAATTCACGAGGCTGAAAATCACTAATAGCCGTTTCATTATCAAACAATTTATTTTCAGTGGTTTCGGTAGGTTTTAGTTTCCCGTGGATGAAATCCGTCATAAAATTACTCGCAAATTTCTCACTCGCGTTTACTTCCTGCTCCGTAAAAGGGATCCAATGGTTGGTGCCAAAATTTTTCGAAATATTATTACTAAATAATGAATGAGCTAGACAATCATTTTGAAATTCTTTATCGGTTTGCCAATCTTCATTTGGGTATAAAAATTGGTCTCGGTCGTTTAGCCAATTTGCATCAATAATACGACGAACTGTATAATAAATTGAAGTTTCAATTAAGTTGTCTTTCGTTGTCTGCCAATTATGATTAGAAGCTGGAACTTTCATAAATGGTTCACCAAACCTTACTAATCTTTGGTTTTGAAAATCGCTTCCAACTCCAATTATTGTTGCAATTGATTCTGATTTTGTATATCTAAAAGTTTTTACCCAATCATTTATAAATTTTACATCGTCATATGCCCAAATATTTTTGTTTCCAATAAAATCTTCTTCTTTATTATAAACATCTGCATTAATAAATGTAAAATCTTCTTTTTTTGATGTATTCCAAATAAAGAAACCAATGGGAAATTTTCCTTTTACATTATCAAAAGTACTGGCAGGAACTAAAAAAAATTTTTCGAGCTTCGCTCGAAAGAAACTTCGGAAATCCGAGTACTTTGGTGCTTGCAAATTTTTCAACTTTGAAAAATTTGCAAGCACCACTTGAGGTATTTCACAATAAATTCTTGTTAAGAATTGCACATACATTTCACGTTTAGTATAACCCATTAGGTTAGAATATTTTCTATGAATCTCTGTTACAGCAACTCCTTTTCTACCTTCTCCCTTTCTGTTATCTGCCTCCGCATACGGCGGATTAATATACACCACCAATTTTTTACGTTTTTCTTCGTCATTAATAATGTCTTGCAAACTTTGAGGCAGTTTTGTAAAATCATCATTCAAAAAATCAAACTGAAAAACGTGGTTTTCTAATAGGTTGGCACCGTGTGCTATTCGCTCGTGCATTACGTTTACGTCGGCTTGGTCTAGTGTGCTTGCATATAGGTGGTATTTGTTGGTCAAACCTGCTAATAAATTGCCCGTTCCTGCTGCACAATCCCAAACGTAATAGTCGTCTTGCCAGTTTTTGCCGAGATAGTCTGTTAAGTATTTTTGCGAAAGTTCTACCCAAATTCTCGGCGTAAAAAATGCGCCTTTTCGTTCTCTAATATCTTGTGGCACTAACAAATCGCGCCTCTCAATTATATAATCCTGAAATTCCTTTATCGGCGGTCGTTTATAGAGTTTCCAGAATTCTCTATACAGCAATTTGTTTTTAAGATTGATAGTAGCATCAAACATCTGCTGAAGGTTTTCTTTGGTAATTTTATAGCCTTGATTTTGAAATACTACAAACAGATTATCTCGTATAGTTAAGTCGTCGTCAATGTTTTCGGTTTCGTTGTCATCTACAAATAGGTCAGCTAGATAAAAGTCGCCATCTAGAATATTGCTTTTTTTGAGGTCGTCCCAATTTACTTCAATAATGGGTTTTACAGCTTCTACCCAACGCAAGTAAATAGGAATAAAATTGTTTTTGTCAATTTTGATTTTACTTTTAGTTGTAGCCCTCGCTATATTGTTTTTTATAAAAGCATTAAGTAGCTTTTGGTCTTTTTGAAAATCAAACAGATAAGTTTTTGATTCTAATATAGCCTTAATTCGGTTTTTAATAAGTTGAAATTCTTTGGTTTCGTGGTTACTTGGAGTTACATTCCAGTTAAAGTCGTTTAGGTAGAATATATCTTGAATATTTACGTAATCAACAAAGGCAATTTTTTTGAAGTCAAATGCACCGAGAAAGGCTGGTGGTAAGGTTTTATCAAAAGTCCGCGCCTTGCCGATAGTTAGAATTAGCTGTACGAACATTGTCGGAATATCAAAATCTCCGGTTTTAGCTTCTGCCCATAAAAGCGGTATTCTTCCGAATAAATTATTCTGTTTTGGAAAAACGGTAAAATCAATACTTCCAAGAATTTCGGTAGTGTCAAATTGTTTAAACCAGTCGTTTCCAACTTTGTTTTTTAATTCTTCTTCTCGGATGTTTTTATACTTCATACCTTATTTATTGGTTTTGGTTAGTTTTAATTATTGCTTATAAGTAGAATTTTTAATCGTGTCATAATTTTCAAAACTCCAAATATATCATTATTTATTTAAACTCCAAAAAAACTAACAAAACGACAGATTCAACTAACAAATCCCTACCCCTTCAAAAACCCATACTCATAAATTTTAGGCATCATTTTATCAGCAAGAATTTGCAATTTAGTTGAATCTACACCAACGGTTTTTTATTCTGATTGCTTAAATTTCAATTAATAATTTATATATTTGCAAAAAAAATATAATATGTTAAAGAATAAAACTGTCAAATTTATTTTAAATGGAGTATTCTTAACTCTTTGTATCCCTTTAATTTTGGGAATAATTTTATTCTGTTTTATTCTTGAATATAAAGCACATTATGATTTTAAAGATGTAGTATTATTTACTACTTGTTCTGTAGCTATCTTAACTTTTATACTACATACAATAAATGGAGATAAAGTTAATTTATCAAAGACTCAATCATTAAAAGATTCCAAAGATTTTCAGGATAAACAATTGATTAATATAAAACAGCAAAATAGCTACAATGTAATTTATCGCTTTGCAAATCCACAAATGGTTGAGCCGTTAAGAGAGCATATAGAGATATAAAAGCAGAAATGCCTAAATTGGTTAATAAATCTAATGTTGAGCTATTAAAAAAATATTTAAAAGAAAATCCTAAAGATCATTCAAGGTTACATTTATTATTAAATTTTTTAGAAAGTGTTTCTTTGCAAATCAATAATAAGTTTTTAGACGAAAGTATCATAAAAGATGCTTTCCATTCTATGTTTTATAATGTATATATTACTATGAAAAGCTATATTAAGGATGTTCAAAGCGAAAAAGGGTATGAAAACGTCTGGCAAGAATTTGAAAAGATATTAAAGAAATGGGGAGAACCAAAACCAAAATAAAATTTTAATTTTAAAATTATTTAGTATATTAGCGTAATAGTTTATACAATAAAACGTTTTTAATACAACATTAATTTATATAAATATTTTTTTTAACATAAAAACTAATTACATTTAAAGATGAAAAAAATTATCAAAAACACAACAATGAAAGTTATTAATGGTTCAAAAAAACAAAAAGATTTAGGGGGATATTAGATTCTTAAAATAATAATTAGCCCTCAAAAAAAGCCTGATAAAAATTTAATCAGGTTTTTTTATTTATAATCCCCTACCCTTTCAAAAAACCCAAACACATAAATTTTGGGTGTTATTTTAGTGGTTAGGATTTGCAATTTATTTCGCAATTTCTCAGTTTTTTAGACAACCACAAGATTAATAAAAATTTACCTATCTTTGATTTTGCAAGAAGATTAGGAATAAACGATATTGTTATACTGTGTTTTGTAATTTAATATTTTTTTAGTATTTTTATTTTATACATTTGTAAAATTAAAATAATCAACTATGAGTTTAGCGAAAGACATAAAGTATCCTAGTTTTGATAAATCAAAAAGAGTTTTTTATGAATTTAGCTCTTTTATTCATTTTTTCGAAAAGAATAGGCATTCCGTTAAAAATGTTAAAATAAACCCTGCAAAAATTGGTTCAAAAAATTTCGGTTCTATTGAAGTTTTAGTGAAAAAATAAACGCTATGCGGAATAAAAACCCAATAAAAAAAATCAAACTCCAGAAGAATTAACTCTCATAAATCAGTTTTTAGAAAATCAAAGAATTGAGCTTGATAATAACTCTCAACAAATTGAATTAAAAAAAATAAACGAGCAAAACGCATATAATTATGCTTGCAAAGCATTAGAAACTCAAAAACAGGATAGAAAAGAACAAAGAACTCAAACTACTATGTTTATGAAATATGGTTTTTGGTTGACTACTTTTATGTTGCTTTTATTAGCCGTTTTTGTTACTGGATGCATCTACACGGATAATATTAATATTATAATTTCGGTATTAAAAGTTGCTGCTTATATAATTCCATCTGCAATTGGCGGATATTTTATGGGTTTAAATAAAGGAAAAAAAACAATTCAATCTAATTAATGATTTGTATACTGACGCTAAAGTTGTAGAAGATTAAATTTTTAATATTTATAAACTACTCATAAACATATCTATTCAATTATTAAGGCTACACATTTTCAACCCAAAAGCACTACCCCTTCAAAAAACCCAAACCTCATAAATTTAGGAAAATAGGATTTTTAAGGCTTGACTAATTACTATTATATTTGCTTACATTTATTTCGCTAAATAAAATTTCGATGCAAAACCTACAAACCGACCTTATAGAGCTTCTTAAAAAAGAAGAAAATTTAGTAATAGACGGACAACTTAATAAGAACAAAATTGTAGAAGCAGCTTTAAAAGTAGAGCCGTTTCTAATAAATTTATTAATTAAAAATAAGACCTTTAAAAAACACTTCTTCACAGAAACGGAAGGCGTTTTGATATTTGATAAAATAAAATTTCAAAGGTTTGTAAGCAATAAGTCTTTTTTGCCGGATAGCTATACCGCTTTTAAAAACAAAATAGGATTAGCAATAAATGATGATACTACGGATAATTTTATAAAAACTAAAAACGATGTTGTGTTGGTATGGCCGCATAAAGACTGCATATTAGAAGGCGGACAGACCAAAGAAGACCAGAAGAGAAACGAGATATTTTGGAACGAAACCCTTGCACCAGATAATATAGACAGGCTATTGAGTGCAAAAATATTTACCAATTTTAAAAAATATGACAAAGAGGGCGAACATAAAGTAACAGAATTTAAAGGCAATGAAAACCTTATTTTAAAAGGGAATAATTTATTAGTGATTTCATCTTTATTAAAAACGCATAGAGGGAAAATTAAACTGATTTATATTGATCCGCCTTATAATACTGGAAATGATTCTTTTCAATATAATGATAATTTTAATCATTCTACTTGGCTTACTTTTATGAAGAATAGGTTGGTTGTTGCGAAAGAATTATTGAGAAATGATGGGGTTATATTTGTGCATTGTGATGATAATGAGCAGGCTTATTTAAAAGTATTGATGGATGAGGTTTTTGGTTTAGATAAATTCGTCAATACAATTATGATGAAGACTATTAATCCTAATGGTATTAAAACCACCCACGCAACAAAAACTATCATAAAGGTAAAAGAACAAATAATTGTTTACAAAAAAGATAAAATAAAATTTAAACCGCAATATAAAGCTATTAATAAATATGATAATTATTATGATTTATATATCGAAGGTGATTTGAATAAAATGGAAAGTTGCAATGTCATTAAATTAAAAGATAAGATTAAAGAACTCGGTTTTAAGTATGATTTGAATGACTATAAGTTTAAAGAATTTATTTTAAAAAACTCTAATAGAATATTTCAAACAAAATTTGACAAACGTGTACAAAATAATCCTAAATATAGCGATGGCGGTTTATATGTTTTTGATGAAAATCCTAACTATTATGTTTATCAAAAAAGGTTCGGGTTAAAACTTTCAAATGTTGTAAAAGAGGTTTTTAGTAAGCCTGAAATAGGCATTTTGTTAGGCGATGTTTGGGATGATTTTAAGTTAAATAATCTTTATTTAGAAGGTGATGTTTCATTTAGTAATGCTAAAAAACCTGAACATTTAATGTATAGAATAATTAATATGTCCACTAATGAAAACGACATAGTTTTAGACTTTCATTTAGGGAGCGGAACAACCGCCGCAGTTGCACATAAGATGAATAGAAAATACATTGGAGTTGAGCAAATGGATTATATAAATACTATTACGGTAGAAAGGCTTAAAAAAGTAATTGGCAAAAACAAACCATTAGAAAAAAAAGAAATTATTCAAGAAGAATTATTATTTGCTAACGAGTCAAGCGGTTTGTATTCAA
Organism: uncultured Polaribacter sp.; assembly: GCA_963422315.1. Lineage (GTDB taxonomy): Bacteria > Bacteroidota > Bacteroidia > Flavobacteriales > Flavobacteriaceae > Polaribacter. The sequence goes on along the minus strand of OY729423.1, from coordinate 751,940 downwards.
GACTTGAATATGAAAAAGGTGGCATTTCAAAAGATGTTAATTGGCAAGGTGGAGGTTCTTTTGTATATGCAGAATTAATGGAATACAACCAATATTTTATAGACAAAATTCAAGGTGCTAAAACAAAAGAAGAGTTACTCGCTATTTGGGAAGAGATGCAAGACAAGGCGTTTTTATCTTATCAATTTGATAAAGATATTTTTAATAAACATTTAGAAGCTTTTAAAACAGCATCTTTAGAAATGATGCAACATTATTTAATAGAAATATTAGATAAAAATCAATTGTACGTAAACTTTAGCGAAATAGAAGATACAAACTTCAATATAAGCGAGGAAGATAAAGCGTTAAACTATTCGTTTTACACAAAATAATAATTTATGAAAAAAGATGTAATTGTTTCGTTGGCACAAAATTTTGAAGATTATTCAAATACAACTGACACAGGCATAGAATTTTGGTTTGCTAGAGATTTACAGCATTTATTAGGATATACCAAATGGGATAATTTTAATAAAGTAATTAATAAAGCAAAAACTGCTTGCGATATTAGTGGTAACCCCATCGAAGACCATTTTCCCGACGTCGGGAAAATGGTCAGTTTAGGTTCGGATTCTCAAAGAGAGATTCAAGATATAATGCTTACGAGATATGCTTGTTATCTTATTGCTCAAAATGGCGATCCAAGAAAAGAACAAATAGCCTTTGCCCAAAACTATTTTGCTATTCAAACGCGTAAGTTTGAAATTATTGAACAGCGCATAAAAGATTGGGAACGTTTACAAGCTAGACAAAAACTAACACTCTCTGAAAAAGAACTTTCAGAGTTAATTTATGAACAAACAGGAAACGATAAAAACTTTGGGCTAATTAGAAGTAAAGGAGACCGTGCTTTGTTTGGTAAAACAACTCAGCAAATGAAAACAAAATTGGGTGTGCCAAAAGGAAGAGCACTCGCAGATTTTTTACCGACAATTACTATTAAAGCAAAAGATTTTGCTACGGAAATAACGGTATTTAATACCAAAGAAAAAAGGCTTTCTACAGAAGGACAAATCTCGACAGAACACATAACAAATAATCGCGACGTTAGAGATATTCTGTTAAAAAGAGGTATAAAACCAGAAGAACTGCCACCAGAAGAAGATATTAAAAAGTTAGAGCGTAGAGTAAAATCAGAAGAAAAGAAAATAGACAAAAACCCAAAATCATTAAAAAATAAAGATAATAAGTAGTATGAGCCTATTTAATCAAGATACTATTCAGCGCTTAGACAAACGTGTTGCAAGTAAAATAGATGATGGAGATATAGTTGTAGAGCTATCTCCAGTCATTAAAAACAACCTAAAATTTACACCAAGACCTTATCAAAAAGAAGCGTTTACACATTTTAATTACTATATAAACAATCCGCGTTTAAGAGCAAAACCAACACAAGTGTTGTTTCATATGGCTACTGGTAGCGGTAAAACTTTGATAATGGCAGGAGCTATGTTAGAGTTGTATAAAATGGGTTATCGCAATTTTATATTCTTTGTAAATACAGATACGATTATTCGTAAAACAAAAGAGAACTTTTTAAATCCTAATAGCTCTAAATATTTATTTAAAGAGCAAATTAATATAGAAGGCTCAAATATAAATATTACAAAAGTAGAAAGTTTTGAAAGCAGCAGTTCTGATGATATAAGTATTTTGTTTTCTACCATTCAAGGGTTGCATACTAGACTAAATGAACCGAGAGAAAATAGTATAACTTATGATGATTTTTTAGATAAAAAAGTGGTACTAATCAGCGATGAAGCACATCATATAAACACACTTACCAAAAAGAAATTAAGCAAAGGCGAGAAAGAAAACTTTACAAGCTGGGAATATACGGTTGAGCGTATTTTAAGAAGTAATGTAAGCAATATAATGATGGAGTTTACGGCTACTTTAGAATTGAGTCATCCGAACATTACATCTAAATATTCGGATAAATTGCTATACGATTATTCATTAGCTAAATTTCGAGAAGATGGTTATTCCAAAGAAGTTAAGACAAATCAAGTAGATTATCAACCTATACAAAGAGCAATTGTTGCAATATTAATTAGCCAGTTTAAAAAGAAGATTTTTGCATCTAAAGGTGTTTTAGCAAAGCCAGTAGTAATGTTTAAATCTAAAACTACGGTTGAGAGTGCCGAAATGGAAAAAGCGTTCGTTGATGAAATAAGAAACTTAACAGTTTCTAAATTAGAAAATTTAATAAAGTTAGACAATGCAATTTTAGACAAGGCAGTTAGCTATTTTGAAAAATTGGACATCACTTTACAAGGCTTAATAGACGAGATTAAAGAAGATTTTTCGGAAGATAAAATTATATCTGTGAACTCTAAAAACGACAGCAACGAGAAGCAAATTGTTATAAACAGTTTAGAAGACGATAACAATGAATACAGGGTAGTTTTTGCAGTAGATAAATTAAATGAAGGTTGGGATGTTTTAAATTTATACGACATTGTTAGATTATATGATACGAGAGATTCTATGGGAAGTAAACCAGGTAAAACAACAATAGCCGAAACGCAATTAATTGGTAGAGGTGCGAGATACTATCCTTTTCAATTAGAAGAAAACCAAGAGTTAGATAAGCGTAAATACGACAATGATATAGAAAACATTATGCGTTTTTGCGAGACCTTACATTACCATTGCTCACATAATCCGAGTTATATTGCAGAGCTAAATAATGCACTTCGTCAAATAGGAATATTTCCAGAAAAAAAAGTAGAAGTAGATTTAATTTTGAAAGATGAGTTTAAAAAAACATCACTATATAAAAGTGGTTTCATATTCTTAAACGAAAAGGTAAAAAATAATCCTAAAACATTATTAGAGTATCAAGAACCAAATATAGTAAAAAATCATACTTATAAATTAAGAACAAATCGTTCCGATTCAATAGCCATTTTAGATAATACTTCTTCAAGACAAAATAAAGTTCAAGGAAATTATACAAAGAAACATCGTTTTTCGGCTTGGAATAAAACCATTATTCAAAAAGGATTAAACAAAATACCGTTTTACTATTTTAGCAATGTTCGTAAGCTTTTCCCAAGTGTAAAGTCGATGAATGATTTTGTTGCTGATGAAAGGTATTTTGGCGGTATAGCAGTAGAAGTTATAGGATTACAAAAAGATATAGATAATTTATCGCCTCATCAAAAATTAGAAATTGTAATAAGCGTTGCTACTAAAATAGCTAACCAAATTTCAACCGAGTTTGGCGACTATAGAGGAACAAAAAATTTCTACAGAAAGCCATTAAAAAAGTACTTTAAAAACAAAAAACTATCATTTTCTATAAGCTCCGACTCAAAAGAATTAGGAAAACCAACAATGCGAAATGATATACCACTGGAGTACTTCGTAGATTTAAACAAAGCAGACTGGTATGTGTATAATGAAAATTATGGTTCGTCAGAAGAAAAGTTTTTGGTAAAGTATTTTCACGACAATATAGAGGATTTAAAAGAAAAATTTAAAGACATATACTTATTGAGAAACGAGCGGTTTTTCAAGTTGTATAGATTTAGCGACGCAAAAGCAACAGAGCCAGACTTTGTATTATATATGACAGACAAAAACTCCAACGAAGAGGTAATATATCAACTTTTCATAGAACCAAAAGGAAATCATTTATTGGAATCTGATAAATGGAAAGAAAAATTTCTTCAAGAAATAGAAAAAGAATCTGTCATAGAACTATATGAAAATCAACAATATAAATTGATAGGTATGCCTTTTTATAATAAAAATAATGAGAGAGTATTTGCTGGTAGATTAAATGGGTTAATATAAATTTCCGCACTAAAAATTAATTTTTTAAAGTATGCCTAATTATAAACCTTTATAGTACAACCAATAGCTCTAGTTTTAGTTTTTTTCGGTTTTTTACCTGCTAATAATCTTTCTAAAGCGTTTTCCGCATATTTTTTTGTAACGGCGTTTATATTTCTAGAACTATTATCAATAGCTCCGATATATTCTAATATCATATTCGGCTTACTTACTATATAAACTTGTGGCGTTCTAGTTGCTCCAAATTTTGGATACACTTTTTGGCCTTCGTCAAATAGATACGGAAAAGTAAATCCTTTTTCCTGAGCTCGAATTTTCATGTCTCTAAAACTATCTCCTCTAGATGCCCTCGGGTCATTAGGATTAATGGCAATTACAGGATAGCCTAAATTTTTGTATTTTTTGTCTAACGCAATTATTCTGTCTTCGTATGCAACAGAATAAGGACACATATTGCAGGTAAAGATGATAATAAAGCCTTTAGCTTCTGTGTAATCCGACAAAGAAACCATTTTGCCGTCTATGTTTTTTAGTCTAAAATCTTCAACGGTATCTCCAATCTTATATCCGTTATTTTTTTTACTAATAAATGCTGTAGCTAACAATACTATTAATATCGTAGCAATTGATTTTGATAATTTCATATTCTTAAGTTTTTTAGGTTTATAAAAATTTTTTTAATTCGTTTTCTAAAGTTTCAAAGTCAAAAGAACGTTCGTAAAAATTTCTTTTTTTTGAATTATAAATTAATGTCGCTGGTAATGAGCCAGTCCAATCAGAGCTTATTGATTTAATCCAGTAATCTTCGTTTTCGTCATCTAACAGAACTACTTTAGACTTTATTTTATTCTTGATAATAAAAGGAACTAACCTACTCTTTACTTGTTTAGGATAGTCTAAACTTACGAGCAGCACTTCTACTTTTTTAGATAAATATTTTGTTCGTAGTTTTTCAAAATATGGCAATTCTTTAACGCAAGGTGCACACCAAGTTGCCCAAAAATTTACAACATATATTTTATCATCTTTCTTTTCTAAAAGTATTTTTAACTCGTTGTAATTATAAGACTTAACTGATTTTAGCTCATTTTTTTTGCAAGAAAACAGAAGCAGAATTAATGATAAAATATATATTTGTACAGTTTTCATCAAGTAAAATTACAAATAAAATTTAATTTAATACTTAAAAAAAATCTTCCTCCTCTTTATTTACAATTTGAATTAAAACTAAATTTGTTAAAAAAAAATATATCTTACTCATATTAATTTATGGATAATTTAGCTTCCTTTAAAACTAAAAATATTGTGAAGATTAAGAAAATAATTTTATTTCTTTTAGTAATGACACATTTCTCATTTACTAATCATAAATTCTATTTAAGCCTAACTCAAATAGAATATAGAGAGGAGTTAAAATCAATTCAAATAATAATTAACGTTTTTTTAGACGATATTGAATATGCACTAAACAAAGACTATAATATAGATTTACAACTTTTTTCAAAAAAAGAACTGCCCAGTAATGATATTTATTTTAAAAAATATTTGAGTAAAAAATTAAAACTAACGATAAATAATAAAGCTAAAGAATTTAATTATATCGGTAAAGAATACGAAGATGATTTAGTTTATTTTTATATAGAAATTAAGAAAATAGACGAGCTTAATTCTTTAGAAATTGAAAATAAAATTCTTATAAATCATTTTCCAAGTCAGCAAAACTTAATCAAACTAAAATTTGGAAAAAAGAATAAAAGCCTTTTACTAAATTCTAAAAATTATAAAGGCTTATTAAAAATTTAGTTATCAGTTTAAAAAAATTACTATATTTGGCAAATTAAAAAATTTAAAAAAATGAAAAGAATATCGTTAATTTTATTATCATTTAGCTTTGCTTTATTGAGTTTTTCTCAAGAAAATAACCTAACTAACAAAGTTCAACAAGGTCATACAGACCAAAACAAGTTTAGACAACTAAAAGACTTATTGCCAACTCCGAATGATCAACACTCGGCTTCTGGTGCTCCGGGTCATCAATATACTCAACAAAAAGTTGACTACGTTATGGACATTCGTTTAGAAGAGAGTACCAATAAAATTTATGGTAGCGAAAAGATAACTTACCATAATAAATCTAAAGACAAACTAAACTATTTGTGGGTTCAATTAGACCAAAATATGAGAGCGGACGACTCTAAATCGCCTTTAATAAAACCTACTGGTGCTCCTATATTTATTACTCCGAGTGATTTTAAAAGCGCTTATATGAAAGAGGATAAAGGATTCGGGTTTAATATCGAAAAAGTTGAAAGTGGCGGTAAGCCTCTGTCCCATTTTATCTATCGAACTATGATGCGTATAAATTTACCGAAACCACTTCCTTCGGGCGGAGTTTTTAGATTTAGCATTAAGTGGAACTATAAAATAAACGATATTAATAAAGATGGCGGTCGCTCTGGGTTAGAAACTTTTCCCGATGGCAATAATAATTACACAATTGCTCAATTCTTTCCGAGGTTAGCGGTTTACGACAACGTAGAAGGCTGGCAAAATATGCAATTTTGGGGAAGAAGTGAGTTTGCATTAGAATTTGGAGACTATGAAGTTAATTTAACAGTACCTGCCGATCATATTGTAGAAGCAACTGGGGTTTTGCAAAATGAGAAAAAAGTATTAACAAAAACACAGGTTAAGCGTTGGAAAAAAGCGAGAAAAACTTTTGATAAACCAGTTTTTATTGTTACACAAGAAGAAGCAGAAAAAGCTGAAAAGTCTCGCTCATCAAATACTAAAACGTGGAAATTTAAAGCCAAAAATGTTAGAGACTTTGCTTTTGCTTCTTCGAGAAAATATATTTGGGATGCTATGGCAACAAACATCAATGGCAAAACTGTTATGGCAGTTTCTCTATACCCTAAAGAAGGAAATCCTTTGTGGGAAGAACATTCTACAAGGGTTTCAGCTCATACCTTAAAAGAATATTCTAAATTAACTTTTGATTACCCCTACCCTAAAGCAGTTTCTGTGCATTCCGAAAGGCAAGGAATGGAATACCCAATGATTTGTTTTAATTTCGGAAGACCCAACCCAGACGGAACTTACTCCGACAGAACAAAAAAAGGAATGTTAGGAGTTATTATTCACGAAATAGGGCATAATTTTTTTCCAATGATAGTAAATTCTGACGAAAGACAATGGACTTGGATGGACGAGGGCTTAAACTCTTTTGTTGAAATTTTAGCAGAGCTTACTTACGACCCAGAACTATTTGCTACAAACCCTGCAAAGGAAATTGTAAAGTATATGAGCGGAGACCAGAACTATCTTACTCCAATTATGTCGCAAGGAGATTATGTAAAACAATTTGGACCTAACGCCTACACTAAACCCGCAGCAGGGTTATATATATTAAGAAAAACAATTATGGGTCCAGAGCTATTCGACTACGCTTTTAGAACTTACTCACAAAGATGGATGTTTAAACACCCAACTCCAGCAGATTTCTTTAGATCAATGGAAGACGCATCTAGCGTGGATTTAGACTGGTTTTGGAGAGGCTGGTTTTATACTACAGACGTTACAGATATAGGAATAAAAGATGTTAAACCCTTATATTTAACCGACAAACCTAGCGAAAGAGTCACAGAACTTAAACAGCAATACAAAGAATATTTTGACAGTTTAGGTCCTTTAGTTTATATTACAGATAAAAAAGAAGAAGCTAATCCGAGAGCTATGGATAATTTTATTAAAGACAAAACAGTCCCTTCTTATATATATTCTGTTGAATTTGAAAAACCAGGTGGCTTGGTTATGCCAATCATATTAGAAATTGAATATGAGGACGGAACTAAAAAAAGACAAACTTTTCCTGCTAAAATTTGGATGAAAAATGACATGTCGGTAAAAAGAGTATTTGCATCTAGTAAAAAAATTAAATCATTTACCATAGACCCAGACTTTGAAACAGCAGACGTAGATACTTCTAATAATAGTTGGCCAAAAAAAGAAAACAACAAGTTTGATTCCTTTAAAAATAAAATTAAAAAATAGTTTTAGTGCAGTTAAAAAATTAAAACACTTTTAAATTTAACAATTAGGCAACTTATACACACTATAATAAAATCTTAAATATATCCCTGTAAAAGTTGCATTTACTAATTGAACTTAAGACTTTATAAAATCATTTCAGTTTTATATCTTTGCAACACAAAGAAAAAATAAAATTATGAAAGCAAAAATTTTAAGCATATTCCTTGTTTTTTTTAGCATGGCTACTGTTGGGCAGACCAAATTAGGAAGTGTAAATAGCAATTACATTTTAAGCCTTATGCCAGAGGCGATGGAGGTTTTAAAGAAAACACAAGCTTATGGTAAAAAACTAGATTCAGCATTTTCGACAAAGTTAGATGAATATAAAAAAAAGGTAGATACTTATAAAAAAGAAGAGAAAACTTTAGGTTTATTGGCAAAAAAAACAGCCGAAAAAGAAATTTTAGACATGGAAGTGTCTATTAAAAAATATCAAGAAAATGGGACTAAATTGTTAGAGCTAAAGCAAGAAGAACTGATGCGTCCTCTTTATAAAAAAGTTAGAACAGCCATAGAACAAATTGCTAAATCTCGAGGATATACTCAAATATTAACAACCACTGGAAACGATTTTGCCTACATTGACCCAAAACACGATATTACTGAATTAGTGATAAAAAAATTGAATCTTAAAAAACCTGTAAAAAAATAAGCCTTAATATAGTGTTTAGTGATTAGTGGTTAGTGATTAGTGGTTAGTGTGTGGTCTCATAAATATTGTTAACAATCAATATTATATTTTTATTATTTAGAAAAGCCTCCAAATTTTTGAAGGCTTTTTTTGTGTAACTAAAAACTTTGAAATTTGAAACTTCACAAACATGGAAATAATAGAAACCTGAAACTTTATTTAGTTAAATACATTTTTCTTCTAGAGTAAAGATTATAAAACTCATCGTCCTTTAAACTTTCAATAAACAGAATGCTTTCGCCGGTAGATTTCATTTCTGGTCCTAGTTTTTTATTCACATTTGGAAATTTATTAAAAGAAAATACTGGTTGCTTAATAGCATAGCCTTTTAACTTTGGTTTAAATTCAAAATCGCTTACCTTATTATGACCTAACATTATTTTGGTCGCATAATTTACATAAAGTTCTTTATAGGCTTTTGCAATAAATGGGACGGTTCTAGAAGCTCTTGGGTTCGCTTCGATGACGTAAACAGTATCATCTTTAATTGCAAACTGAATATTAATTAATCCTATGGTTTTTAAAGCTCTAGCGATGGTATGCGTATGGTCTATTATTTGTTGCATTACTAAATTTCCTAAATTAAAAGCCGGTAAGGTTGCATTAGAGTCGCCAGAATGAATTCCGCAGGGTTCAATATGCTCCATAATTCCAATAATATATACATTCCCATCTTCATCGCAAATAGCATCTGCCTCTGCTTCAATGGCGCCGTCTAAGTAATGGTCTAACAATAGTTTATTATTTGGTATTTTTTGCAATAGCTTAATTACATGCTGAACTAACTCCTCTTTGTTTATAACGATTTTCATTCCTTGACCGCCTAAAACATAAGAAGGTCTTACTAATATAGGAAAATCTAATTTGTCGGCTAAAGCTAAAGCTTGATCGGCAGTTTCTGCAATTCCAAAATTTGGATATGGAATATTATTCTTTTTTAATAATTTTGAAAAATTCCCTCTATTTTCTGCTAAATCGAGCGAGTGAAAAGACGTACCTATAATTTTAACATTATATTTTGTTAATTTTTCTGATAGCTTAAGTGCTGTTTGTCCGCCTAGCTGAACTATCACGCCTTCGGGCTTTTCGTGTCGAATAATATCGTAAATATGTTCCCAAAAAACAGGTTCGAAGTACAATTTATCGGCTATATCAAAATCTGTAGAAACAGTTTCAGGGTTGCAGTTTATCATAATTGTTTCGTAGCCACACTCTTTTGCAGCTAAAACGCCATGTACACAGCAATAATCAAACTCTATACCTTGCCCAATTCTATTAGGTCCAGAACCTAACACGATAATTTTTTTATTTTTGCTTACCACGCTTTCGTTGGCGGTTATTACCTCGCCGTCTGCAGTTTTAATTTCGTTTTCAAAAGTTGAATAGTAATATGGAGTTTTAGCCTTAAATTCTGCAGCACAAGTGTCAACAAGTTTAAAAACACGTTGTATTTTTAGTTCCTGTCTTTTGGTATATACTTGACTTTCAAAACAGTCTAACATATGAGCAATTTGGCGGTCGCCATATCCCTTTTGTTTTGCTTCTAACAATATATCTCTCTGAATTGTATCAATAGTATAATTAGAAATTTCATTTTCTAAATTAAATAACTCTTCATATTGTTTTAAGTACCACAAATCAATTTTTGTAATTTCATAAATTTTGCTAAGAGGTATTCCGATAGCAACTGCATCGTAAATAGCAAATACACGATCCCAGCTAGCATTAATTAATTTATCTATAACTTGATTGTAGTCTTTACAGCTTTTACCGTCGGCACCTAATCCGTTTCGTTTAATTTCTAAAGATTGTGTTGCTTTGTGTAGTGCTTCTTGGAATGAGCGTCCGATAGCCATTACCTCGCCTACCGCTTTCATTTGTAAGCCGAGAGTTCTGTCGGCATCTTCAAATTTATCAAAATTCCAACGCGGTATTTTTACAACCACATAGTCTAAAGTCGGCTCAAATAAGGCGGATGTAGATTTAGTTATTTGATTATGTAGCTCGTCTAAAGAATAACCGACAGCTAATTTTGTTGCAATTTTTGCGATTGGGTAGCCTGTTGCTTTGCTTGCTAATGCGGAAGAACGAGATACTCTCGGATTAATTTCTATTGCAATAATATCTTCGTTTTCGTCTGGCGATACTGCAAATTGAACATTACAGCCTCCGTCAAAATCGCCAATAGAACGCATCATTTTTATTGCCATGTCTCTCATTTTTTGATAGGTTTTATCCGAAAGAGTCATAGCTGGTGCTACTGTTATAGAATCTCCGGTGTGTATTCCCATCGGATCCATATTTTCAATAGTACAAATAATAATTACATTGTCATTCTTGTCTCTTAAAAGCTCTAATTCGTATTCTTTCCAACCCATCATGGCTTTGTCTATCATCACTTCGTGTATGGGTGAAGTTTCTAATCCGCGCCTCAATAAATTATCAAAATCCTCTATTTTATAAACTATTGATGCCCCTGCACCTCCCAAAGTATATGATGATCTTATTACAAGTGGAAACCCAAATTCTTGTGCAATTTCTTTTCCTTTTAAGAAAGAAGTAGCTGTAGCTTGAGGTGCCATTGGGATATTAATTTTTAACATTAATTCTCTAAACTTTTCTCTATCTTCGGTAATGTTTATAGCATTTATATCAACTCCGATTAGCTTTACATTAAAATCGTTCCAAATTCCTTTATCATCCGCCTCTATACATAAGTTTAGTGCTGTTTGACCGCCCATAGTAGGTAATACCGCATCAATCTGAGGATGCTCTTTTAGTATTTGAATTATAGACTTGGTTGTAAGTGGTAGTAAATAAATATGATCTGCCATTGATGGATCTGTCATAATAGTTGCTGGATTAGAATTGATAAGTATTGTTTCAATTCCGTCTTCTTTTAATGAGCGAAGCGACTGCGAGCCTGAATAGTCAAACTCACAGGCTTGCCCTATAATTATTGGTCCCGAACCGATAATAAGTATTGAGTTAATGTCTTTTCTTTTTGGCATAATGTATAATTTATATAATATTCTCGCATCAACCTTTTTGGTAATACAAAGTTAAAGTATATTTTTATTTATAATTTAATACGATTTTAATCTTTATTGTCATAAAAAACACTCTTATGTTTATTAAAAATTGAGCTTTCTATATCTAAAAAATCTAGTATAGAATGAAAAACGTGATGTTGCGATACTGTTTTATTATTTTTTAGCTTTTTTGAATTATCAGATAGCCATATTATAAAAGGGATATCCAATTGTTCTTCAGGTGCTATGCTAGCAGGAATTCCGTGCATATATAAGTTTTTCTCGCCTAAAGACTCTCCGTGATCTGATACAAAAAACATCGCACTGCTGTATTGCTTAATGTTTTGCAATTTATTTATTAAAGAAGCAAGTATATAATCTGTATAAACTATTGTGTTGTCATAAGCGTTTATTAATTCTTCTTTTGTGCATTTAGATAGTTCAACACTTGTACATACTGGCATAAATTTATTAAATTTTTTAGGATATTTTTTATCATAAGAAGGTCCGTGGCTAGTGCTTGTATGTAGTATAATTAATATTTTATTTTTTTTACTTTCTAAAATTTGCTGACTTAAACCGTTTAGTAATAGTTCGTCATATTGGCATTTTTCTCCTATACAATTTTTTAATAATTCATCTCGTCTATAAAATTTTTTGATATGTACTGGTGGCTCGCCCCAATTGGTAGTTTTCCAAATTACTTCAATATTATTTCTGAATAAATAGTTCGGTAAAATTTCATACAGCTCAGTAGTATTTTTATGCTCTAGAATACACTTAACTCCAGCAGTAGTATAGGTTGCACAGGATTTTGAGTTAAAGCTAAAAACATTTTTTATATTTGAAAGAAGCGGATTTGTGTTCTTTTTGTAGCCGTATAACGAAAAGTTTTTACTTCTCGCTGACTCACCGATAACTAATACTACTATTGATTTTTTTTGATTTTTTACTGTTGCTCTTGGCAGTAATATTTCTTTTTTATTTTCTTGACTTTTATGATAAAAATATCTGTTTGTATTTACAACGTAAGACCAAGGCATTACCAAACTTCCTAGCGTTTTAGAGTTTTTATCAATCCACAGCCAGTTGCTCGAATTAGCATATATGAACGCAAGGATGAACAAAAATGTAGAGCTTATAATAATTAAAGATTTTTTTAAGGGTTCTTTGTTTACTTTAATTTTAGAAATTATAATACTAGGAAAAACTCCGAGCAAAATTGTATTTATAATTAATCCGAAAGAAAAAAAGCTAGACGCTTCTTCAAAATTTGTATTAAAAATATTCCCTATCATCGTTTTGTCAATCATCACTTGATAGGTATTGATAAAATAAATAGCAATTGCGTTAATATTAAAAAACAATATCAGCACTATTTTTCCAAAAGCTACCGAAATAATAAATAAAATATAAAATATTAAGCCATTTAAAGTAACAGCCAGCACTGCTAAATTTATAATAGTAAGTATTCCGCTAAAGCTAGAAAAGTCGAGGTTATTAACAACAAATTTGAAAAAAGGAATGTGATATAATAGTAAATTAATAAGGCTAATTTTAAGTACAATTTTGATTAGCTTATTATTGTTTTTTAACATAAATTTTTATCATTAAATAAATCGTGGACAACAATGAGAGCATTGCTAAATAAAATACCAGAAGGTTATTATCTATAATTTTTTTAATAATTACAACACTGCATATTACAAAAACTCCGATATAAATGGGATAGTATTTTTTATTGTTTATCCAATTCCACTGGCTTAATTTTAGGCTTAAATTAATTCCCAAAAGCCCAATTATATAACCAATAGCACTGCCAACGACTACGTCTAAAGGATAGTGTGCACCCACAGCAACTCTAGAGAAAACGAGAAGTAAGCCTATAATTAAAATAGCAATTGTCCAAAATATCTTAAACACTGGTTTTTTGGGCATAAACACGAATAGGAGAATTGTAATTATCGTAAACGCTACAACAGAATGTCCCGAAGGCAAGCTCGTATTTCCTTGAAGTGTTTTACCAATAACAACAAAGCTATCGGGGTTAAAACTTGTAGCAGGTCTCGGAACGGAAAATAATTTTTTTAAAGGATAAGTAATTGATACTGCCATGATTAGAGCCGTTATTATAGCAGCCCAAAGTCTTGGAATATAAATTATAAATACCGAAAGTAGAGATAAAAAAATTAAGGCATCGCCTATGTTTGTTAGGTTAAATTGAAGTAAAGGAAACACAGAGAGCTTTCTATTAAGGTAAAAAAAAAGTTCTTTTTGAATTGAAATATAAGAGTCTGCTGTAAATTTATTTTCGAATATTAAATAGAAACAAATGAAAAACAGTAGAAAAATAGAAGGCAGGAATAAAACTAATTTGTTTTTTTTGAAATTAGCATCAATATTTATTTTTTTGCTGTTCAACGCTATAGTTTTTCATAAAAAAAGCAAACAAATTAATGTTGCTTATTAAAAAATAATATTTTTATACGAAATTATTATATTTATATTATTTTTTTGGTTTAGTCTCGGACGAAACAGTTAAAATTTTTCTTCCTTTTCTTCTCCTACGGCTCAATATTTTTCTACCATTAGCGGTAGCCATTCTCTCCATAAAGCCATGTTTGTTTTTTCTCTTTCTATTCGATGGTTGGTACGTTCTTTTGCTCATTGTAATATCTTAAATATTTACTTTATTTTTTGCTATAAACTAATAAAGTTATAGCCTTAAAAAAATTCTTTGCAAATATACTAAAACTATGTTTTTATCAAAGTTTTTTTTAACTCCCAAAAATCCGCAAGTAATTTTAACTGTCTCGTTAGCGATTTTTGTTAAATGAGAAGTTTTTTCTACTAAGTAAAAAGCAACTATAAAATATAAAATATTAAACCCATTTTTAAAATCTTAGTATTTATAGCCTCGTCATTTATTTTGCTATTGCTAAAAATAGGTGTTAAGCCGTAGAATATATTAATCGTAAATTTATCATACCCTACGGAAAGTGTGGCTCCGTATTGCAGCTTTCTGTACTCTTCTATATTAGAAAACTTAAACTCTTTGGAATTTTCATCGTTATATTGAAACGAATTACGCAAGTTGTAAGTAAACTTAATTCCAGTATATATTCTCCAAAAACTGTATTTATTTGCATTAGAGCTACGCCAGCGAAACTCAAACGGAATTTCTAAATTATGAGATTTAAATAAATTATTATTTATACCATTATCGCTACTAAATTCTGTTAAGGAAGAAGTCCTTGTTACTTTTAACCTATGGTTAAAAAAATCAAAACCATAGCCAACTCCTCCGGCAATTGAAATAGAGCCTCTTTTGTTTAATATAATATCTTTTAGAAATCCGAAAGACAATGAATAAGAAAAATAGCTTTTAAATATTGTTGACGGCTGGTCAAAAAATTGAGAATAAGAAACTGACGCATACAATTGGTCTTCTGAATACCTACTTCCTAATTGTAATGAATCTTTCTGTGCATAAGAAGAAATCACAAAGCATATTAGTAAAAAACAGCAAAATATTGTTTTCATATTAAGTTGTAATTATAATAAAGGAATAATATTTTATGAAAACCTAACTAGATAAAAAAAAAGGATAATTTAAAAAAACTATCCTTTTTTGTAGCCTCTTCTTTAAATTAATTTTCAGCACCTTTTGAAGCAGAATAACTAATCTTTAGAGCATTTACATCTCTTAATTTTAATCTTATATCTGTAATAGTGCCGACGTTAGATTCTTTATCAGCCTTAATAGAAGTAGTCATAAAAGGAACTTCAGCTTCCGATACTTTAGTTCTAGCGTTTATAATAAAAGACGGAACTTCATTCGCCGTTGCTATCTTGTCGTTTAGTTGAATTCTGTTATAACTGTTTCCATATTTAGCTTCTTTAGCTTTACCGACATAAATAGTGCTAACAAGACTTTTGTGTTCTAATTTTTTTACTTCGGTTGCGGATGGTAATCTAGGAGCTTCAATCCTTAAATCTGTTTCTCTCATTGTGGTTGTAACCATAAAGAAAAACAACAACATAAATACAATGTCTGGCAAAGCTGCTGTATTTACTGCTGGCAATCCTTTTTTCCTTTTTTTAAATTTAGACATATCAATTTGTATTTTAAAAAATTATTTAGTAGGTTCAGCGTCTGAAATAATTTGAGGATAGCTCATCTTTATATCTTCAACTTTTTTCTTAAGCTCCTCGTTTTGACGGTCATCTTTATAAGCTTTTTCAAGCTCGGTATAAGATATTCTATACCTTTCCATACATAGCCTATTTCTTAACTCCGAATAAGCTTTTAACAGCTCGTTTTGAACTGTTAAGTAAGTTCCATATTCTGTTAATCTATCGCTCTGAACGGAAATAATTGCTTTATTAGGATGGTCCGAAGATTTTTTACTCTTCTCTCCTTTGCAATAGTTACAGGGACCTGTCGGAATGTCGTTCTCTATTTTACCTTCGCCTCCGCCGTTGTCAATAAATTTTATTGCAACTTCTTTTAGGTCTTTTAGCTCCATTCTTTCACCTTCTACCAATAGCTCGTTTTTTCTGTTGATATTGACTTCAAAAATGTTCTTTTCCTTAATTATTGGAGGCTTATAATCTGGTGGTGGTTTTTCAGATAACTTTTTTGAAACGCCAGAGTCTATATTCATAGTAGTTGTAACTAAAAAGAAAATTAATAGCAGGAAGGCAATATCTGCCATAGATCCTGCATTAATTTCTGGGTTGTCTCTCCTTGCCATATTTTTATGATTTAATTAAACCTTTAATTAAGTCTATTACAAAAAATGAACTAGCTACTATACCTAAAACTATACTATAGCTAATGCCAGTTCCTACCCATTTGTTTGTAGATGTGTCTGCAGCTTCTAACACTTTTCCTTGTGTGTCTAAAACAGCACTGCTATCTGAAAACAGATAAACAAATAACAGTACTACAGCTAAAACACATAGACTTATTAATGTTTTTTTTAAGTTTTCTTTATTTTTTATTAAAGCTGATAATGATAGTCCGATAGCGACAAATACTGCTGCTAAAAACAGATATGTAGAAAAATAAATAATCGGACTTACTATACTGTTTTGAAGATTAGCATCCGTTTTGAAGTCTTCAACGTTATCAACAGAAAAGATTCTTATAAACAGGATAACTCCGATTATCGCTATTAACGAAATAGCGATATTCAATTTTTTAGTATTTTCCATAATCGCTTTATTTTTTATTTTTTACTAACAAATCAACTAATTGAATAGAAGCGTCTTCCATATTATTTACAATGCTATCTATTTTAGATACTATATAGTTGTAAAAAATTTGTAGAATAATAGCAACTATTAAACCAAAAACTGTGGTTAATAACGCAATTTTAATTCCGCCTGCTACTACAGCTGGTGAAATATCGTTCGCTACGGCAATTCTATCAAAAGCGTCTATCATACCGATTACGGTACCCATAAACCCAAGCATCGGTGCTAGAGCTATAAACAGCGATAGCCAAGAAACGTTCTTTTCTAGAAGTCCCATCTGAACTCCTCCGTAAGAAATTACAGCTTTTTCTGCTGCTTCAACACCTTCTTCCATTCTATCCAAACCTTGATAAAATATAGAAGCGACTGGTCCTTTTGTGTCTCTACAAACTTCTTTTGCAGCTTCTACTCCGCCAATACTCAATGCAGCTTCTACGCCTTCTAATAGCTTTTTGGTGCTTGTTGTAGCCATGTTTAAATAAATAATTCTTTCAATTGCGATAGCCAAACCTAAAATAAGGGCAACTAACACAATTCCCATAAAACTTGGGTCTCCTTCAATAAAACGGAGCTTTAACTCTTGATGAAAAGTTCTTGATTCCTCAATCCCTTGAGCGTAGTTTGAGTGAACCGCTCCGAAAAACACAAATCCTAATAATGTTAGGATATTTAATACTTTTTTCATATATAAATAATTAATAGTTTAAAAGCGATAAATATATAAATTTTAAAAACACAAAAACAAAAAAAAAATAAAATTATTTTTTTTAACGTATAGTCAACACTCATAAATATCCCAATACGCCTATAAAACAAAGCAAAATTTTTTTTTTAATTTACATTAATTTTTTATATAATTTAGTCTTTTAAATTAGTTTATTACGTATTTTTGTGTTCAAGAAAATCATCAATTAAATAAAAATTATAAAAAGTTATGATGGAATTTTATATTTTAATAGGTTTAATTTCTTTAATAAGTTGGTCTATAAGCAATGTGTTAAAAAGAAAATTTAAAAAATACTCTAAAGTAAGGTTACGTAATAATATGAGTGGCTATGAAATTGCTAAAAAAATGTTAGCAGACCACGGCATTTACGACGTTAAAGTTATTTCTACCCCAGGTATGTTAACAGACCATTATAATCCTAAAAATAAAACTGTAAATTTGAGCAAAAGTGTTTATAGTGAAAAAAATATTGCTGCCGCTGCAGTTGCTGCACATGAAGTTGGACACGCCGTACAGCACGCCAAGGCTTATAGTTATTTAACATTACGCTCTAAGTTAGTTCCAGTAGTAAGCATTACCTCAAATTTTTCTCAGTGGTTAGTTTTTGGCGGTTTAATATTAGGAGCAGCTAGTGGTGCTATCGGTCTTGGATTCTATATAGCTATTACGGGACTAGCTTTTATGAGTCTTGCAACTATTTTTAGCCTTGTTACTCTACCCGTAGAATATGATGCAAGTAATAGGGCTCTTGCTTGGTTAAAGAACAAAAATATGGTTTCACAGCAAGAATTAACTGGAGCAATAGACGCTTTGAAATGGGCTGCAAGAACTTATTTAGTTGCTGCTTTAGGCTCTTTAGCAATGCTTCTATACTGGGGACTTCAAATATTAGGCAATAGAGATTAATTTAAGGATATGTTTTTGCTGTTAGTTTCACCATTTATAAACCTTACAAGTTATCTTAAAGTAGTATTGATATACAAAATACGCGATTGAATTTGTCTTTTAATGCTTTATGATACTTGGGTTTGTTGTTGTTTTAGCTTTTTTATTTTAGAGTTGGTTTAATTGTGTATATTTGGATGTTGGCGGTAAGCTAAAAAACACAATTAAAAACTATATTTATTTGTTTTTTTACTATATTTTTGTATTTATAATTATCATGTATTTGCAATTATAAATTACAATTTGTTCGCATATTATGGGTAATTCAAAACAAAAAAAGGAAAGATTTAAAAGAGTTGCTTCTCGTAGAGTTGAAAACATTCTTAACGACATTCAAAGCCTTTCAAAATGTTCAAAATAAGAACAACTATGAATATACGGAGGCAGATATAACCAAAATGTTGAAAAGTAATAAAAGAAGAAGTTGGATTAATTGAAATACTTTTCAAGAAAAATTTAAAAGGCAATAATTCAACATTCAATCTTTAGCTATGGAAAAATTATTTTGGGAACTCTACAATGCAGATTCAGAAACAGAGGTAGAAAGAATCATTAAAAAACATCAGATATTTAACGATAATGATAATTGGAAACCTTATGGTGGAAATAAAGGAAATTTTGGAACATTTGAAAGCCAACAAAATCATCCTGTACCTGCCTTGATAGAGAAAGTTACTAATTCCATTGATGCTACGTTAATTAAGGAATGTAAGCTTTATGGATTAGACCCAAAATCAAATGATGCACCAAAATCAATGAGTGAAGCAGTTGAATTATTTTACGATGTAAAGAATGGAGAAATTGGAGAATTAACAAACACCGAAAGAAGAACTTTAGCTGAAAATATTCAAATCATAGCAACTGGTGATAAAAAACAGCCAAGCATTACAATTTTTGATATGGGAGAAGGTCAACTTCCAAATGAGTTTGAAAACACCTTTTTATCGCTTCACAAAAATAATAAGGCAAGCATTCAATTTGTACAAGGGAAATATAATATGGGTTCTACTGGTGCAGTCGTTTTCTGTGGTGAAAAAAAATATCAATTAATTGCTTCAAAAAGAAATAAAGAATTAAATAATGGAATTGACAGTGAGGTTGGTTTTACTTTAGTTAGAAGACATCCACTATCTATAAATTCAGATGATGGTAATTTCAAAGCAACTTGGTATGAGTTTTTTAGTCCAAAGGGAACTATACCAAGCTTTAATTCAAAAAAGTTAGATTTAGGTCTTTATAACAGAGAGTTTGAGTATGGTTCAATAGTAAAATTATACTCTTATCAATTACCTCGTGGCTCAGCTTCTCTTATAACTATACATTTATGGAGGGACTTAAACCAATACATGTATCATCTTCCATTGCCTATAAGTGTTTATGAAAAAAGAACGCATTATAAAGTCAAGGAGGTAAACAAAGTTATACTTGGAAACCGAACAAGAATAATTAACGATTCAAATAACAATATTGAAAAAACAATTCCTTTTAGTCTTAATAGCACTATTGGAAATTTTTCAATACCCATTAGCGTTACAATCTTTAAACAAAGTGTAGATCACGTAGAGTTTATAAAAAACAAATCCATAATATTCACACAAAATGGACAAGTTCACGGTTCAGAAGGGCAATCATTTATTTCTCAAAGCCTTGGTTTTTCTTTAATTAAACAACATACATTAATACACGTAGATTGCACAGAAATTCCGACAGAAATCAGGCAAGACTTGTTTATGTCAAACAGAACTCATCTTAAGCAAGGACCAAAAACCGAAAAATTAATTGACGAAATAACAGGTTTGCTCAAAAAAAGTAAAGAATTAAAATCTTTAAATAATGACCGTAAAAACTCACTATTAAGAAATTCAAAATCAGATAAAGATTTATTAGAGAATTTTCTTTCAAAACTGCCTGTTGACAAGGATGTATTGAATCTATTAAAGAAAAATGGTTCTCTAAATTTTTTAAAATCTAAAGGACAACAATTTAATGGTAAAAACACAACTGGCAAGAAAAATAGAAAAAAACTTAATAGATTTCCTGGGGTTTTTAATGTCAACCTTAAAGAAAACAAAGAAGGTAAATTATACAGAACAATTCCATTAAACTCGGATGGTCTTGTAACTATTGAAACTGATGTAGAGGATGACTATCTATTTCGTCCAATTGAAAAAGGTAAATTTCAAATTGAAGTGCTTCAAAAACAAAATCAGACTGACAAACCAGTTGAAGATAATCCTAATCCCAATCCTAATGTTACTACTGATGTTTTAACTGTTAATAGGGTTGGTCCATCTGATGGTACAATTAAGTTAATAATTAAACCCAATGAAAAAGCAAAAGTTGGTGATTTACTTGAAGTTAGAGCAAAACTAACTTCACCCGGAAAAGATTTTAGTTGTGTTTTTGATGTGAAAGTTGATGAAAAAATTAGTAAACCAAAAGAAAAAGATAAAAACCCAATAGAATCATTTCCAAATCTTCCTACAGCTAAAAAAGCGTATAAAAAACCAAATAACGAGAATGACACAGCTTGGGATAATCCGAATTTAAGTTGGACAGGAGAAGATATTGTAAAAGTTCTTCAAGACACAAGTGAAGATGGTGATTTGCTTGTTGAGGCTATAATTATCAATATGGACTCATACAGTCTGTTAAGCTTTCTGTCAAAAAATCAAATAAAGACAGAAAAGGAAATTAGATATATCAAAGATAAATACTTTTTGTCTGTTTACTTACATAGCCTTTTTCTTTTCAGTATTATGCAAAAAATGAGAAAGGATGATGAACATTTAAAACAAATTGAAATTGACGATTTCATTTCAAAAATGATAAAACCTTATGCAAGTTTTCTACTATATGAGAATTACCATATCGAAAAATTTGCTTTTGCTGAATAAAGCCAACAGAGAACGTTGTGAAACTTAACAAATAATCATCTAAAAAAAATTAGCAAAAAATTAAACCCCACCCCCTATCCTTTTCTTCTTTAAAATACAGCATGAATCATAAGAAATAGTCTTTTAGAAAAGTTCTATTTTCAAGCACAATTAACTAATTTGTAATTTATTATTTTTTTTTGTTTTTTTAATATTAATTTGAGTAAGTTTGCATACCCTATTAAATTAGTAGAGTAATTATTTTTGAATTGATTTTTTTATGATTTTAAACCAAATAATTTTTGGTAAAAAAGCTAAAGACTACGAGAGTTTTGAGAACTCCGAAAAGCCTTTGCGAAGTATAATAAAAGCTATAAGTTGGAGAGTCCTTGGTACGATAGACACCTTGGTAATTTCTTATTTTTTAACTGGAAAGTTTATTTTAGCAACTGCTATAGCTTCGATAGATTTTATAACAAAACTAATTTTGTATTTCTTTCACGAGAGAATATGGAATAAGATTAAATGGGGAAAATAATGAGATTAGATTTAGAGAAAACAAATAAAAAACTTGAAGGTAAAAGTCCTTTTGAAATTATAGAATGGGCTATTTCAATAGCAAAAAATCCTGTGGTTACTACAAATTTTAGACCTTATGAAGTAGCAATTCTAAAAACCGTTACCGATGTAAAAAAAGACATTAAAGTTATTTGGTGCGACACAGGTTACAACACAAAAGAAACCTATAAGCATGCGGAAGAGCTTATAAAAAAACTAAAACTAAACCTATATTTATACACGCCAAAGCAAACCGCTGCACACAGAAACGCAACTTTAGGAATACCCGAAATAGATAGTCCTAAACATAAAATTTTTACAGCGCAAGTAAAGTTAGAACCCTTTTCAAGAGCGATGACAGAGCATAAACCAGACTTTTGGTTTACTAACTTGAGAAAAGGTCAAACAGCCTTTAGAGACAGTATAAATATAGTTTCAAAAAGCAAGGACAATATTATTAAAGTAAGTCCTTTTTATCACTGGTCAAACGATGAATTAGACTCGTTTTTAGATGAAAATAAACTGCCAAATGAGTTTAATTATTTCGACCCAACAAAAGTAGAAAACAACAGAGAATGTGGATTACACATTTAACAGTAAAATTATGAATAAAAAAATATTACAAGTAGATGCTTTAGAGAGTGAAGCAATATATATATTTAGAGAAGTAGTAGCTCAATTTGAAAAACCGGTGCTATTGTTTTCTGGTGGAAAAGATAGCATAACTTTAGTACGATTAGCACAAAAAGCATTTTATCCGGCAAAAATTCCTTTTCCACTAATGCACATAGACACTGGACATAATTTTCCTGAGACTATAGAATTTAGAGACAGCTTAATAAAAAAATTAGGCGTAGAACTAATTATTAGAAAGGTACAAGACAGCATAGACAACGGACGTGTAAAAGAAGAAACTGGAAGATATTCAAGCCGTAATATGCTACAAACAGAAACGCTTTTAGATGCCATCGAAGAATTTGAATTTGACGCTTGTATTGGCGGTGCTAGAAGAGATGAAGAAAAATCAAGAGCAAAAGAAAGAATGTTTTCAGTTAGAGATGACTTCGGTCAATGGGATGAAAAAAGCCAACGTCCAGAAGTGTTTGACATGCTAAACGGACAAATTCATTTAGGTCAAAATGTGCGTGTTTTTCCGATTTCAAACTGGACAGAATTAGACGTATGGCATTTTATAAAAAAAGAAAAAATTGAAATACCATCGATATATTTAGCACACAAAAGAAAAACTTTTTTGAGAGACGGTCTAATATGGTCGGCGGATGACGACATAGTATATAGAGAAGAAAACGAAGAAGTTGTCGAAAGAATGGTTCGCTTCAGAACTGTCGGCGACATGAGTTGTACCGCTGCGGTATTGTCTAACGCTATTGATATTTCAAAAATAATAGAAGAAATTAGAGACTCTTCCATCTCGGAAAGAGGTGCAAGAATAGACGATAAGCGATCTGAAGCTGCAATGGAAAAAAGAAAACAACAAGGATATTTTTAAAAAAAATTTTTTTTACAAACAAATAAGACGGCAAAAATGAAAGTTTTGAAGATAGCAACAGCAGGAAGTGTAGATGACGGCAAAAGCACGTTAATAGGTCGTATTTTATATGATACAAAATCGCTAACCGATGACAAGCTAAAAGCCATCGAAGAAAAGAGCAGACAACGTGGTTTTGACTATTTTGATTTTTCTTTAGTAACAGACGGTTTGATCGCAGAGCGCGAGCAAGGTATCACTATTGATGTAGCACATATATACTTTTGCTTCAAAAAAAGAAATTTTATCCTCGCAGATACCCCTGGTCATGTAGAATATACAAGAAATATGGTAACCGGTGCTTCAAAAGCTCAAGCCTCAATTGTGTTAATTGATGTAAGAAATGGCGTGTTAGAACAAACTTACAGGCACTTTTTTATCAATAATTTATTAAGAATTAAAGACCTTGTTATTGCGATTAATAAAATGGATTTAGTTGATTATTCTGAAAAAAAATACAGTGCTATTAAAAATGAAATTG
Organism: uncultured Polaribacter sp.; assembly: GCA_963422315.1. Classification (GTDB taxonomy): domain Bacteria; phylum Bacteroidota; class Bacteroidia; order Flavobacteriales; family Flavobacteriaceae; genus Polaribacter. The sequence goes on along the minus strand of OY729423.1, from coordinate 727,881 downwards.
AATATTTATCAAGCAAAAGGGAATATAAAAACCAAAAATTAACTTTTATTCCTTTATCTGCTTTAAAAGGAGATAATGTAGTTAGTGATTCAGATAATATGCCTTGGTACAAAGGAGATACATTAATGAGTCATTTAGAAAAATTAGATGTAAACGACATTAATGAAGAGTCTCAAACACGTTTTCCAATTCAAACTATAATACGACCTAAAACAGAAGCACACCTTGATTTTAGAGGCTATGCGGGTAAAATTTACGGTGGCGACTTACAAGTGGGAGATGAAGTTATTGTTTTGCCATCTCAAATAAAAACTAAAATTAAAAGTATTCATTTTTTTGATAAAGAATACGACCTTGCTAAAAGAGGAAGTTCTGTAGCTGTTAGTATAGAAGATGATATAAACGTAAACAGAGGCGATATGTTAGTTAAAATTAATGAGAAGCCAAAAATTTCAAAATACATTGACGCAACTATTTGCTGGATGGACAAAGAGCCATTAAAAGCGTCTCAAAAATATTATATAAAACATGGTATAAAAGACGCTCAAGCAAAAATTTTAGCACTAAACAGCATTATAAAAACGGATTTTTCTGGAATTATAGAAAATCCAGCCGAAATAGAACTAAATCAAATAGGAGATATAAAATTAAAATTAAGCAAAGAATTATACTACGATTCTTATAAAGAAAATAAATATAACGGTGCTTTTATTTTAATTAACCCAAAAACAAAAAATACCGTTGGGGTTGGGTTTATTAAATAAATAAAAAAAACGAAAAAAATGAAAAGCTTTAGAACAGAAATAGAAAACCCAGTTGTAGAAAAAGACATTATAGAGTTAGAAAATAACATAGCTAAATTTAATAATCTAGAAATTGATGAAGAAAAATTTAGAAGTTTACGTTTAGCTAGAGGCGTTTACGGTCAACGTCAGCAAGGAGTTCAAATGGTCCGTATTAAAATTCCTTATGGAAAATTAAAGAGCAATCAACTTAAAAGGATTTCGGAAGTTTCTAACAAATATTCTACAGGCAGACTACATATTACAACACGTCAAGATATTCAAATTCACTACGTTGATTTAGACAAAACTCCAGAGCTTTGGGCAGAATTAGAGAAAGATATGGTTACTATTCGCGAGGCTTGTGGCAACACCGTTAGAAACGTAACCGCTTCTGAAACAGCTGGAATAGATGTCGACGAGCCTTTTGATGTATCTCCTTATGCGGACGCTTTATATAAATTCTTTTTGCGAAACCCTATTTGTCAAGAATTAGGGCGGAAATTTAAAGTTTCTTTTTCAGCTTCAGACCGAGATACTGGTTTGTCTTATATGCATGATATAGGGTTTATTGCTAAAATACAAGGCAAAAGCAGAGGTTTTAAGGTAATGGTCGGAGGCGGTCTAGGTTCTCAACCTAGACATGCAGATATTCTTTATGACTTTTTGCCGCCGGACAAAATCATTCCGATGATGGAAGGTATTTTAAGAATTTTTGACAGACACGGCGAACGTAAAAGCAGATATAAAGCACGTATGAAATATTTGATAAAAGATATTGGTATAGAGGCTTTTAAAAATTTAATTTCCGATGAGCAAAAGGCAATTTTACTTAAAACTATACCTATAGATGCAGATTCTTATATATCTTCAAAACCCACAAATTATAAAGTAAACTCGGTAGAAATTAAAAATAAATTAGCTTTTGAAATATGGAAATCAACCAATATAATTCCGCAAAAACAATTGGGATTTGTAGCAATAGGAATTAAAGTTTTGTTAGGAGATTTTTATACAGACAAAGCACGTTTGTTGGCTGATTTAGTAGAAAAATATGCCGCTGGCGAAATAAGACTAACATTGCGTCAAAATATTATTATACCTTTTGTAAAAAAAGACCTAATTCCTTTTTTCTATCAAGAGTTAGAAAAATTAGGTTTTGCAGAAGCAGGTTATAACAAAGCAATAGACATTACGGCTTGTCCTGGTACTGACACATGTAATTTAGGAATTGCGAGTAGCACAGGAATTGCAAAGGAGTTAGAAAGATTTTTATCGGAAGAATTTCCACAATATCTAAAAAAACAAGATTTAGTAATTAAAATTAGCGGATGTATGAACGCTTGTGGGCAACATAATATGGCTAATATTGGTTTTCAAGGAATGAGCGTAAGAACTCCGGACAAATTAGTTGCACCAGCTTTGCAAGTATTGTTAGGCGGAAGCAATTTAGGTAATGGAAATGGAATTTATGCGGACAAGGTAGTAAAAGTTCCGAGCAAAAGGGGACCTGAAGCTTTGCGTAGAATTTTAAAAGATTTTGAAGCTAATGCAGAAGGCAAAACCTTTATAGAATACTATAAAGAAAAAGGTAAAATGTATTTTTACAAGATGTTACAAGACTTGCAAAATGTTACAAATTTAACTCAAGCAGATTTTATAGACTGGGGCGAAGAAGACAAATATGTTAAAGAAATAGGAGTTGGCGAATGTGCAGGGGTTGTAATTGACTTGATAGCAACTTTGTTTTTTGAGAGTGAAGAAAAAATAAATAATGCTAGCGAAGCCTTTAAAAACAAAAAATATTCTAATGCAATTTATCTCGCTTATCAATCTATGGTAAATTCCGCTAAAGCTCTATTAATAGCAGAGGACAAAAAAACAAATACTCATTCAGGTATCATTTCACAATTAGATGAGCTATTTATAAGCTCTAATAAAATAAAATTAGACACTTCTTTTTCAGATTTGGTCTATCAAATTAAAAAAAATGTGCCAACTGAGGAGTTTGCCAAAAAATATATCAAAAACTCAAATGAGTTTTTACAAAAAGCAAAAGAATATAGAAGCGTTTTAATATAAAAAAATGAATTCAATCACACCGAAATTAACAGTAGTAGGAGCTGGACCTGGAGATGTAGATCTAATTACAGTAAAAGCTATTAAAGTCTTGAAAACTGCAAAAGTAGTTTTATACGATGCTTTGGTAAATAAAGAAATATTGAATTATGTAAATTCAAAAGCGGAGAAAATTTTTGTAGGTAAACGCAGAGGTTGCTATACATATCAACAGGAACAAATCAATGAGTTAATCGTTCAAAGAGCTTTAGCTTATGGTCATGTAGTTCGTCTAAAGGGAGGCGATCCGTTTATATTCGGAAGAGGAGCTGAAGAAATGGAATACGTAGCAAGTTTTGGGTTAGAAACTGACGTAGTACCTGGCATCTCTTCGCCTATGGCTGTTCCTGCATATCAAAATATTCCGCTTACTAAAAGAGATAGTGCGGAAAGTTTTTGGGTAATTACAGGAACTACTAAAAATCATAATATATCAAAAGATGTTGAATTAGCAGCAAAATCTAATGCAACTGTTTTGATTTTAATGGGTATGAGTAAGCTGTCTCTAATTGTAAGTCTATTTAAAAATGAAGGTAAAAGTAAGCTTCCAGTAGCAATAATTCAAAGCGGAACAACAGATGAAGAAAAAATTGGGATAGGTACGGTAGATACAATTCAGGGTATTGTTGCTGAAAAAGAATTAAAAAATCCTGCAATTATTATTTTAGGAGAAGTGATAGAACACAGAGCAAATATTACTAATATTAAAAAAAAGTATTTAAAAGAATTAAAAAGATAAAGGTTTGGAACAGAATGAATTATATCCGATTTTCTTAAAAACTCAAGAGCTAAACATCTTAATAGTTGGCGGAGGTTTTGTAGCTTTAGAAAAATTATCTTTTCTATTAAAATCTAGTCCGAAGTCAAAAATTACAATGGTTTCTACTTTTTTTAGAGAACAAACTTTAGAAAAAACGAAGGGTTTTTCAATTGAGCTAATAAAAGACTCCTATCGAAAAACTTACTTAAAAAACAAGCATATTGTTATTGCAACTACTGATAATGAGGAGGTAAATATTCAAGTTTATAAAGACTGTAAAGAGCAGAAAATTTTGATAAATGTTGCCGACAATCCGCCTTATTGCGATTTTTATATGGGCGGAATAGTTACAAAAGGAAATTTAAAAATTGCTATTTCGACTAATGGAAAATCTCCGACGATGGCAAAAAGGCTTCGTCAATTTTTTGAAGAAGTAATACCGGACAACATTAACGATTTGATTATTAATTTGAATAAATATAGAGACACAATTAAAGGAGATTTTGAAAACAAGGTTGAAAAATTAAACGAGTTCACTAAAAGTATAGTAGAAAAAAGTAAAATATGATTAAAACAGATATATTGATAATTGGAGCTGGTCCGACTGGGTTGTTCACTGTTTTTGAAGCTGGTTTGTTAAAGTTACACTGCCATCTAATAGATGCTTTGCCTCAGCCGGGCGGTCAATGTTCGGAGATTTATCCTAAAAAACCTATTTATGACATTCCGGCTTATCCAGAGATTTTAGCAGGTGGTTTAGTTGACAAACTGTTAGAGCAGATAAAGCCATTTACTCCTGGTTTTACTTTAGGTGAGCGTGCAGAAACCATTGAAAGGCAAGAGGACAATACTTTTATAGTAACTACAAACGAAGGCACTAAGCACCAATCAAAAGTTGTAGCCATTGCTGGAGGATTAGGTTCATTCGAACCAAGAAAACCTTTGATACCAAGCATTGCAAATTTTGAAGATAAAGGCGTTGAATATATTATAAAAGACCCCGAGATATATAGAAATAAAAAGATAGTTATTTCTGGGGGAGGTGATTCTGCTTTAGACTGGACAATTTTCTTATCAGATGTTGCATCAGAGGTAAGCTTAATTCATAGAAGAAATGAATTTAGAGGCGCTTTAGATTCTGTAGAAAAAATTCAAGAGTTAAAAAATTTAGGGAAGATAAATTTAATAACACCGGCAGAAGTTAAAGAAATAATAGGCAGAGAAAAAGTTACTGGAGTAGTAGTAGAAAAACAGGGTAGCGAACCGTTTATGATAGATACAGACCATTTTATACCCTTATTTGGGTTATCGCCTAAGCTCGGGCCAATAGCAAATTGGGGTTTAGAAATTGAAAAAAACGCAATAAAAGTAAATAATTCGTTAGATTATCAAACAAATATATCGGGGGTTTACGCCATTGGAGATGTTAATACATACCCTGGAAAGTTAAAATTAATATTGTGTGGATTTCACGAGGCAACCTTAATGTGTCAAAGTGCTTATAAGAGAATTTTTCCAAACAAAAAATACTTAATGAAATATACTACTGTGGGGGGTGTAAACGGCTTTGATGGAACAAAAAAACAAGCACCTAAAGCAGTTGTTAAAGCAATTCATTAAGTTTTGAATTAGGAAGTTAAAAAAAAGTCAATAGTTAATAAAATGCAAGATGTTAGTATAAAAATAACCGATAGGAGGGGCAAAACCCACCGCATTGCTGCACCGACAGATGTAACGATGAATCTTATGGAAGTTGTTAGCTCTTATGAATTGGAAGCTGCGGGGACTATTGGAGTTTGTGGCGGAATGGCAATGTGTTCGTCATGCCAGTGTTATATTATTTCAAATCATAAATTACCAGAGATGACAGATAACGAGAATGCTATGTTGTCAGAGTCTTTTAACGTAAAGCCTAATAGCAGGTTAGGTTGTCAAATATATATTACACCAGAAATGGAGGGGTTAGAAGTAGAATTAGCTCCCGAAATTTAATTTTTATAAATGAAAGAAACGATAAATAATACCGTGTTTAAAAATTATAGTTTATACTTAAAAAATTCAGTTAAAATATTTACTGAAGAAATGATTAGCTATCTGTTTGACAGCCGTTATATAAAGAAAGAAGTTGTAGAAAGTAAATTTCTTAAAATTTTAGAAAACCTACCAGTTTACAACGGAAGTTCTCATTGGGATAAATTCAAAAATTCTTTTTCAAAAATAAGACATCAATTAGATTTAGACGCTATTGCTACTGAAAAGAACGATCCAGCAGCTAAAAGTTTAGAGGAAATTTATTTGGCATACCCTGGGTTTTATGCTGTTTCGGTATATCGTTTAAGTCATCAGTTATTAAAGCAGAATATTCCTATTTTACCGAGAATGATGAGCGAGTTTGCACATAGTATAACTGGTACCGACATACACCCTGGTGCAGAAATTGGGGACTCATTTTTTATTGACCACGCAACAGGAGTTGTAATAGGAGAAACTACAATTATTAAGGACAATGTGCAAGTTTTTCAAGGAGTTACTTTAGGAGGTACTCGGGTAAATAAGAGTTTAGCTTCAGTAAAAAGACATCCGACTATAGAAAGCGAAGTTATAATTTATGCAAACGCCACGATTTTAGGCGGAGATGTAGTTATTGGTGCAAACTCAACTATAGGTGCTAATGTTTGCATAACAAAATCGGTTCCGGCAAATTCTTTAGTTACAGTTCAACCATATAATACTATTTTAAAAAAACATTGATATGAAAACAAAAAGCATAATAGATTTTGTAGGAAACACACCTTTGGTGGAAGCTAAAAATATCATTAATAACCCAAATGTAAAATTATTATTGAAATTAGAAGGTAATAATCCAGGCGGAAGTGTTAAAGACAGGGCTGCTTTTTATATGATTTCGGAAGCAATAAAAAGAAAAAACATTAAAAAAGGAGACACTTTAGTAGAAGCTACAAGTGGTAATACTGGTATTGCTTTAGCACTAATGGCAAAAATTTTAGGAGTAAATATGATATTAACTATGCCAGAAAACTCAACAGTAGAAAGAGTTAAAACTATGCGAGCTTACGGAGCAAAAGTAATTTTAACACCCGAAGATAAAGGAATGGAAGGTGCCATTGATTATGCTTTAAGACTTAAATATAAAAAAGGATATTTTCGTTTAAATCAATTTGACAATTTTGACAATCCTAAGGCACATTACAATACTACGGGTCCCGAAATATGGAGAGACACGGAAGGTGAAGTTACTCACTTTGTATCGGCAATGGGAACAACAGGAACCATTATAGGCGTTTCGGATTATTTAAAACAAAAAGACAAAAACATTAAAATCATTGGCATTCAGCCGAAAGATGATGCAAAAATTCCTGGAATAAGAAAATGGTCTGATGAATATATGCCAGCTATTTTTAAATCAAATAAAATTGACAAAGTACTTGAAATTAGTGAAGAAGAATCCGTTAAAATGACTATTCGTTTAGCTAAAACGGAGGGTATTTTTGCCGGTGTTAGTAGCGGAGGCGCCGTCGCATCTGCTTTAAAAATAGCAAAGTCTATTGACAAGGGAGTTATCGTTTCTATTATTTGTGATAGAGGGGACAGGTATTTGTCATCTGCAGTTTATGATTAATTGAGAATTGATAAATTCAGAATTTATAATCCAAAAAACTAATGTTTCTTTATGTTTTAGGTTTATTTTGTTTTGGGTGGTAAATGCAACTTTTATAGGGAAAGCTACATAAATCATAAAAGTAAAATCCGTTATTTGTAGTCCCCATAGTTTAAAAGGAGTATTCGTAAAACTCCACGGTTTTAGTTTTTTTGATTTAGAGAACACGAATATAAGGCTTTTTGCTTACTTTTTTTGGGTTTTTTATTGCTTTTTTATTCCTTAATTTATTGAAAATTAAATACTTGTGGTTTTACGAATATCCCTTATTAAAATTACAACAATTTTTTTATTGAGTTAAGCTCAATTAGTAAGTACAACTTTTATAAAGTCGCTATTCTTCAAAGACTCCCATACTTGTATATTTAGACATTCTACTATCTACTAGCTCTTTTTTGCTTAATTTTTTCAATTCTTCAAAGGCTTTAAGTATCTGATTTTTGACGGCTTGGTAGGCGGCTTTCTTATCAAAATGTGCACCTCCGAGAGGTTCTTTAATTATGCCGTCTATAACATTTAGTTCTTTCATGTCAATAGCCGTAAGTTTTAGATTAGAAGCAGCTTGTTCTTTGTATTCCCAACTTCTCCATAAAATTGAAGAGCATGACTCGGGAGAGATAACGGTGTACCAAGTGTTTTCCATCATATAAACTTTGTTTCCCACTCCGATTCCTAAAGCACCGCCAGAACCTCCTTCTCCGATAACGATAGTGATAATTTGAGTTTTTAGAAGTGTCATTTCAAAGATATTCCTAGCTATTGCTTCGCCTTGTCCGCCTTTTTCTGCTTCTAAACCAGGGTGTGCACCAGGCGTGTCTAAAAATGTTACAACTGGAATTTCAAATTTTTCTGCCATTTTCATTAGGCGTAGTGCTTTTCTGTATCCTTCGGGGTTTGGCATGCCAAAATTTCTATATTGACGGGTTTTTGTATTATATCCTTTTTGATGGCCTATAAACATAAACGACTGGTCGCCAATTTTCCCTAAACCGCCTATCATCGCTTTGTCGTCTTTTGAGTTTCTATCGCCGTGAAGCTCCATAAAAGTGTCGCCACAGATAGCTTTAATATAGTCTAAAGTATAAGGTCTGTTCGGATGCCTAGATAATTGAACTATTTGCCATGGGGTTAAGTTTCCATAAATCTTTTTTTTAGATTTTTCTATTTTCTTTTCAATGCTCTTACAAGTAACATCTACATCAACTTTGCTCTTTTTACCGAGAGTTTTACAACTTTCTAATTGATCCATTAGCTCTTTAATCGGCATTTCAAAATCTAAATATTCCATATTATAGCTGTTTTAGGTTTTTATAAAAAAGCAAACATACTAATAAAATTAATTTAGTTTATAAAAAAACTTGGTGAAAACACTTTACAGTGATTTTGCTTTATAATATAAATAAATAGACAGAAGTCCGAAAAACAAATTAGGTGTCCAAGCATATACTAAAGAATTTACACCAGCAGCACCGCCTAAAACTTCAGATATTTTCATTAAAAAAATATATAAAAACATAGTACCAAATCCGACAGATAAATTTATCCCCAAACCGCCTTTTCTTTTTTTATAAGCTAACGATACCGCAATAATTGTTAGAATGAAAGTAGAAAACGGCAGGCTTGTTCTTTTATGAAATTCTACCAAAAAAGCATTCAAATTTTTAACACCCCTGTTTTTAGAAAGCCTGATGAATTTTAGTAGCTCATCGGAAGTCATCTCTTGCGAGAGGATAGATTTATATATCAAATCTTTAGGAGTAAAATCAAAAACAGTGTCCTTTTTATAGCCCGAAGAAATCCTGTCTTTATTTTCAAATATTATTCGTTTTCTCCAGTTAGTTAGCGTAAAAACAGAGTCTTTTTTGTTGTAGCGTATTCTGTCTGATGCTAATTTAGATTTTAATTTTAGTCCGTCATATACTTCCGAAGTAAAATCGAACCCACTATTAGTGTTTGAGTTATAGCTACTTATAAAAACATAGGTGCTATCTGTAAGCTGTAGGCTAAATTCTTTTACTGTATTGAGTTCGTCTTTTTGTCTTTTGCTCTTAAAGTATTCTCTTTCAAAATTTTCTCGTATTTGACTGCTATTCGGAACTATAAAGTGGTTCATCACTAACGACAAAATTGATATTATTACAGCTGCTAAAAAGTACGGATATAGAAGCCGTATAAATGATACTTTAGAATTTGTAATTGCAATAATTTCTGTATTATTTGAAAGCTTTGTCGTAAATAAAATTATAGCTATAAATAACGCCAAAGGCATAAAAGTATTGGCGTAATAGATAACAAAATTCTTATAATACTCGTCTATTATTTTGTAAAGAGACAAATCGGGATGCTCTAAAAAATTGTCTATTTTTTCCGAAATATCAATTGCAACTGCTATCGGAATTAGTATGAATATGGTTAATAAAAAAGTTGTGAAAAATCGCTTTAATATGTACCAATCAATTATTTTCAAAATTCAAATTAATAAAAGTATTTCTCATAATAGTAACCTGTTGTGCATTTAGGGTAAATTTATTTTAATTTCATTTATTTTTCTTTTAAAGACAAATAAATTTAAGTATTGTATCATAGTAAAAGCTGTTATTTTTGATTCAGTGAACAACTTTTTTTACTTTTTTCTAAACGCACAACAAGTTAATAACTTATTTCCTTACGGTCTTGCTTTTTATAGGGTTTAATTTACAGCCTATTACTATTTTAAATCAAAGATGTATAAAAATAAGCCCTCCGAAAAGAACTTAAAGTTAGTTATTATTTTTAATAATTTTTGGGCTGTGCAACAACTATTTTTGCTATACAAATTTTGTACTTATAATCTATTATTTGTAAAGTCCATTTGCCTTTGGTTAATTCTTCCTAACGGCTTCTCAACAAGCTCAAAAGCTGAAATATCTTCTTCTTCAAAGTGACAATATTCCCAGTTTCTTTGAAAATTATTCAAAATGAATCTAGCATTAGATGTACGTCCATCTACAATTATCAATGTACCTGGCAATAAAAAGTATTCTAAAATTAGAATATCTGCTGCAATAGGAGGTCTATCCGGATGGCAAGTTGAAATACCTCTTACATTACCTTTAACATCTAACGGATTAGGTCCATCTAAATAAATAAGGTCAGGGCAAATATTAGGTAATTTACGATACATGGTACATACTCTATCATTAAACGTAGACATTTCAACATCTGAAAAACAAAAGTTTACATATTCTGCTAGAGATTTAGGCAATTTTTTTTTTGATTGTTTTATCCAATGTCGACTACTCTCCAAAGAGTGAACTTCAAATGGGTTATATCGCCTTAAATTTTTTGACACTAAATGTCCATAGTCTCTTTTATTCTTTGCAATAGCATCAGCCATAACAACAGTACTACTTCCTGCTCCAAATTCTAAAATTGTAGTAGCTCTTCTATTGCGAACAAAAAAGTGCAGTCTTGTTAAATCACCTAAATTTGTTTGGACCGGAAGAGTCTTATTATTTACATCAGAATATAGCAATACTTTATCCTTTGAATTAATATTAGTAGATTTATCAATATCAAGTCCAAGCAATTTATTAATATCATTTTCAAAAAACCATTTATTGTAATCTAATGTTGTTTTTGTGTTTACATCCGTAAGTAATCTGTTTCTTAAACTCATAATTATATTAATAAAAATTTTTTACCCTAAAATAACAGTATGAATAGGAATAGAATCTGGCCCAGCTCCGCTGTTATTTCCGTAATAAGCCTTGATATAAGCTACCATATTTATTTCGTCATCTGTAAAATTTAGCACAAAATTCGAAGAAGTTTCTCGGCTTTTAAAACGATAGTCATCTGCCGAAGGTACAGGGTCGCCAACTTTTGTTAAAGCCACAAAAACATTTATATAGTCCACGTTTTTCGGAAGTCCTTTGTGGTTCAATTTTGGTAAAGAAGTTTCGGTAGCTTCTATAAATACTTTTTTGGTATCTCGCTTTGGAGTGTCCAATTTTACAATATCTGTCGGAGCTGGTTTTGGTCTATGGGTTTTTGGCGAAAGCTTTATACGAAGTTTAAGAATATCCTCTTCGTTAGGAGCAGGAATTCCATGTTTTACGATTTGCTGCATCTGATGATAGTCCTTTGTAAGAACCGCCTGTATGGCATGCAATTCTTTAAAAGCCGAAGGAGTTGCCGTATCCGGATTTCGGGTTTTTTCAAATAACTCATTAAAAATTTTAGCGTTTTCTACTAATCTGTCAAACAATACTTTTGGTATGCCTAAAACTGCTTGACGAGTTATTAAATAAGGCACTGCGATGTTAATCTGTTTGTGCAATTCTGCTAATGTTAGCTTCATAATTTATTGTGTTTTAAGTTTTTATATGTTTATTTAAATTCTACTTTTTGTCGTTTACTGCAAAAATATTTCGCTGTACTCGTGATTGAAATTTGTTTCTCTCTGATTGAAATTTGTTTCTCTCCGATTGAAATTTGTTTCTCTCCGATTGAAACTCGGTTCCCTCCGATTGAAATTTGGTTCCCTCCGATTGAAATTTGGTTCCCTCCGATTGAAACTTGGTTCTCTCCGATTGAAACTTGGTTCTCTCTGATTGAACTTTAGTTCTCTCCGATTGAAATTTGGTTCCGTTTACCTTAAAGTAAAAAAACAAGGTGTCTCGTTAGTCGGCTTTTAGGAAATTCAAAAAAAACAATTCTGCAAAGATATACTGTTTTTAATAAGTTTTAAACTTTAATATAAAAAAATAAACTTCCGGTTTTCATAATCGCCAGACATCATACATCAAAACACAAACTTTATAAACTTATCATTAAGTTGTTTATATTTGCCGAATATTTTTAAAAATCCGTATGACCACGTTAGACCAGTTAGTTGAATTTAGCAAAGAACATATCATTTTATCGGCTTTTATATCTACATTATTTACTTGGGGCTTAACAGGAATAGGTGCATCTTTGGTTTTCTTTTTTAAAAGTATGAATCGCGCCGTTTTAGATGGTGCACTCGGTTTTACAGGAGGCGTAATGATAGCTGCAAGTTTTTGGAGTTTGCTTTCGCCAGCAATAGAAAACAGCACTGGCGAGGGGTTTGTAAAGGTAATTCCTGCTACTATTGGGTTTACAGTCGGTGCTTTGGTGTTGTTTGGTATAGACAAAATGCTACCTCATCTGCATATAAATTTTAAAGAAAGTGAAAAAGAAGGCGTTAAAACTGGTTGGCACAAAACTACCTTGTTAGTCCTAGCAATTACACTTCACAATATCCCTGAAGGTTTAGCGGTAGGGGTGCTTTTTGGTGCTTCGGCATCTATGGTAGGAGCCGAACAAACCGAAATGATTATTGCTGCAATTTCTTTGGCTATCGGAATCGGAATACAGAACTTCCCCGAAGGGTTTGCAGTAGCAATGCCCCTTAGGCGACAAGGAGTAAGCAGGTTTAAGAGTTTTTGGTACGGACAATTATCCGCAGTAGTAGAGCCTGTTGCAGCGGTTATTGGTGCCTTTGCAGTTTCTTTTTTTTCGCCTATTTTACCTTATGCTTTAGCCTTTGCCGCCGGTGCGATGGTTTTCGTAGTAGTAGAAGAAGTAATCCCCGAGACACAAAAAGATAAATATACAGATATTGCAACACTCGGATTTATTGGAGGATTTGTCGTAATGATGGCTTTGGACGTCGGACTAGGGTAACTTCCATTAACCATTAATTTTTTTCTTTTGAAACAAAAGAAACCTAAAACCTAAAACTTTTGAAACTTGAAACTGAAAATCCCGAAGGGATGAAAAGATTATAGAAAAAATGATTAAACAACCACAACCCAACCCCAAAGGGGTGAAAAGATTATAGAAAAAATGATTAAACAACCACAACCCAACCCCAAAGGGGTGAAAAGATTATAGAAAAAATGATTAAACAACCACAACCCAACCCCAAAGGGGTGAAAAGATTATAGAAAAAATGATTAAACAACCACAACCCAACCCCGAAGGGGTGAAATAGTATTATGGCAGGCACATTTTCACAAATCTACATTCAATACGTATTTGCTGTTAAGGGCAGAGAAAACCTCTTACAAAAACCTTGGCGCGATGAGGTGTTCAAATATATTGCAGGCATTATCAAGAGAAAAAATCAAAAAGCTATTATCGTAAACGGAGTTTCAGATCACGTTCATGTATTTGTAGGCTTAAGACCAGCAATGTGCATATCCGATTTGGTTCGAGACATCAAAAACAATTCTTCCAATTTCATCAACGAACAAAAATTTATTAAAGGAAAATTCTCTTGGCAAGAAGGTTACGGAGCCTTTTCTTATGCACATTCTCAAATAGACAATGTGCATCGATATATTACCAATCAAGAAGAACATCACAAGAAGAAAACATTTAAAGAAGAATACCTTGATTTTCTTCAAAAATTTAAAATTGAATATAACGAAAAATATTTATTTGAATGGACGGATTAATTTTAACACCCCTATGGGGTTTATTAAACTTTTGGTTTACATTAAGCTATAATTTTTTCATCCCTTTGGGATTAAAAAAGAAAGCCCCAATAACGAATCACAGAAACTATGCACTATTTTTAAAAATTTAAAATTGAATATAACGAAAAATATTTGTTTGAATGGATGGGTTAATTTTAACACCCCTTATGGGGTTTATTAAACTTTTGGTTTACATTGAGCTATAATTTTTTCATCCCTTTGGGATTAAAAAAGAAAACCCCAATAACGAATCACAGAAACTATGCACTATTTTTAAAATTTTTTAATTCTTAAAAATAACAAAAAAAACTTTTCGGAGTGGATTCAACTTTTGAAACTTGAAACTTGAAACTTTTGAAACTTGAAACAAAAGAAACTTGAAACTTGAAACTTTTGAAACTTAAAACCAATGAAAATAGGAATGATTTTAGACCAAGAATTTCCTCCCGATGCAAGAGTCGAGAACGAAGCAATTTCTTTAATAAACGGAGGACACCAAGTATTTCTTTTTTGCCTAAGCTACCAAAAAAACAATTGTTTTGAGTTAGTTTATAAAAAAATTAGAGTCAAAAGGTACTTGTCGTCAAGGTTAGAAGATAAGCTCTCGGCTTTGGTTTATACTTTAGGATTATATACTTTTTTTATGCAAAGAAAAATTGCAAATTTTATAAAAAACAATTCATTAGATGCTTTGCATATACACGACATTAGAATAGCACAAGCGGTTTTTAATGTAAATAAACATTATAAACTTCCGGTAGTTTTAGACCTTCACGAGAACAGACCGGAAATTATGAAATACTATCCTCATTTACAGAAATTATACGGTAAGCTTTTAATATTTCCGAGAAAATGGAAGCTAAAAGAAGAAGAATTTATAAGAAAGTCTTCAAGAATAATTGTAGTAACAGAAGAAGCAAAAGCTGAAATATTAAGCAGGGTAGAAGTTAATAAAGACAAAATTATCGCTCTGCCAAATACCGTAAGAGAAGATTTTTATACAGACCAAAAGCCGTTGAAAAGCGTGTCAAATACTTATAAAAACAATTTTGTTATGCTTTATATCGGCGACACAGGAATTAGACGAGGACTAACAACCGCAATAGAATCGGTAAAAATTCTACAAAAAAAAATTCCGAATATTAAGTTAGTGATAGTCGGTAAAAGCAGTTCGGATTTTATTTTAAAAAAATTGATAAAAAAATTACAAATAGAAAAACATATAGACTTTCTAGGTTGGAAAGATGCAAATTTACTTCCGTCTTATATCTTGACGAGTCATTTGTGTATTTCTCCTTTACACAGGAATATTCATCACGATACGACTTATGCTAACAAAATATTTCAATATATGAGCTTAGGAAAACCGCTTTTAGTAAGCGATGCGACAGCACAAAAAAGACTAATAATAAAGCTAAATTCGGGTTTAGTTCATAAAGAAAAAGATACTAAAGACTTTGTGCAAAAAGTAAATATGCTATATAAAAATTCAAGTTTAAGAGACCGCTTTGGAGTAAATGGAGCGGAATTTATAAAGGAGAAGTTCTCATGGACGCATACTTCGAAGAAACTTTTAGAATTATACAAAAACTTGAGTTGTTGAAGGTTTTAATTATAACATATTACTGGCCTCCTGCGGGTGGCTCTGGCGTACAGCGCTGGTTAAAGTTTGTAAAATATTTACATACATTCGGAATAGAGTCAGTTGTTTATACGCCAAAAAAATCAAATTATCATAGAGAAGATAGAACTTTAAATTCTGAAATTCCTAAAAATACTAGCATTTTAAAGAGGGCTGTTTTTGATCCTGCGGATATTTTGTTTTGGAAAAGAAAAGCTAAAAACTCTGATTTTAATTATAGTGTTGGCTGTTTTTGGGCTTTTATAAGAGGAAACTTATTTGTCCCAGACCCTAAAATATTTTGGATAACGCCGTCTTTTAAATTTCTAAATAAATATATAAATTCAAACGAAATAGACGTTGTAATATCAACTGGTCCGCCTCATAGTATGCACTTAATAGCACAAAAATTACATAAAAAAAACAAGGGTTTAAAGTGGATAGCTGACTTTAGAGACCCTTGGTCAAAATTGTATTATACAGATGATTTTCATCAATTGCGTTTTGCGAAAAGAAAAAACAAAAAATTAGAAAATTCTGTTTTAGAAAACGCCGATTGTGTAATTGCTATTAGCCAAACTTTGCAAAAAGAATTTTCTTTAAAAGCAAAAAGAGTGGAGCTTATTACAAATGGATTTGACGACGAGGCTTTATATACATTAGACGAAAATTTAGACAAGAAGTTTACAATTACTTATGTCGGTTATTTGCCAAAGCAAAGCAATCCTAAACTTTTTTTTGAGGTTTTAGGAGAAATTTGTAAAGAAAACAAAGAATTTAAAAAAGACTTGCAGATACGTTTTGCTGGTGAAATATCCGATGCAATAGAGTATGAAGTTTTAATAAACAATATTAAAAAAAACGCTAAATTTATCGGTTATGTATCACATAAAAAGGCTTTAGAACTCCAAAAAAAGGCAGTAGTTTTGCTGTTGCTAATACCGAATGTTAAAGAAAATGAAGGAATAGTACCGGGAAAGATATTTGAATATTTAACATCAAAAAGACCTATTTTAGCCATTGGTCCGGAGCGAGGAGATTTGGCTAATATTTTGCTAGAAACAAACGCTGGTAAAGTCATCGGTTATTCAAATAAAATAAAATTAAAATCAAAAGTTATGAGTTTATATAAGCAATATAAAACTGGAAAGATAGAAATAAACACGAGTAATATCAATCAATATCATCGGTTAGAGCTTACAAAAAAATTGGCAAAAATTATAAAAAGTTTAAAATAAGTTCTATGAGTATGGTATTTCAACAGTCATTAAAAAACACGCTTTTCATTTATTTAGGGTTTGTATTCGGAGCTGTAAACACTTTGTTTTTATACACGCGTTTTTTGGAAAGTGAGTACTACGGCTTAGTTACGTTTTTGCTTTCAACTTCAAATCTTTTGATGCCCTTAATTGCATTAGGAGTTCATCATGCGATTATCAAGTTTTTTTCGAGCTATTTTACTAAGAAAGAAAAAGACACCTTTTTGGTTTCTATGATTTTTTTGCCTTTTGTTACTGCTTTGCCAGTAGCTTATTTCGTAAATTTATTTTACCAAGAAATTGGAAATTATTTATCTAAAAACAATCCGATAATTAAAGATTATACTTTTATAATTTATTTAATTTCATTCGCATGTGCTTATTTTGAGATTTTTTACTCTTGGGCAAAAGTTCAGTTACAGTCAGTATTCGGAACAGTTTTAAAAGAAATTTGGAATAGAGTAGTTACAATGATTCTATTGTTTGCAGTATATTTTGAGCTTATAACAAAAGTTGAGTTTATTTACTATTTGACAGCAGCATATTTTTTAAGAACTATTGTTATGATGGTTTACGCTTTTAGACTTTATATTCCGAAATTCATTTTTTCTTTACCGAAAAATTATAAAGAAATACTGCGTTTTTCGAGCTATGTCTTTATTGCAGGAAGTGCAGGTGCTATCATTTTAGATATAGATAAATTTATGATACCGGGAAAAGAATCTTTAGTCCACGCTGCTTATTACGCTGTTGCTGTTTATTTAGGCTCTTTTATTGAAGCACCGAGCAGGGCGATGCTAACTATTTTACAGCCCCTAACATCAAAAGTATTAAACGAAAAAAACCATACCGAAGTCGCCCATCTTTACAGAAAAAGCTCTATCAATTTGTTGATAATAAGCGGATTGTTTTTTATATTAATAAACACAAATGCTTTTCAATTATTTAAGATGCTGCCAGAAGAATATTCAAACGGAATGCTTGTTGTTTTTATGATTTCATTAGTAAAATTATATAATGGGTTTTTAGGAAATAACGGAGCTATAATAAATAACTCTAAATTTTATAAAATAATTTTAAAGATAAGTGTATTTATGGCGATTTCCATCTACCTGCTTAATAGACTTTTCTACTATACTTTGGATATGGGTACTTATGGATTGGCATTAGCTATGTTAATAGTTATATTTTCTGCAAATACTTATAAAATATATTTTGTGAAGCGTAAGCTGACGATGACTCCATTTACCGATAAGACAAAAAAAATGCTGTTAATTATTATAACCTTATATTTAGTATTTGGTTTTTGGGACTTTCCTATAAATAATATTTTCTTTTTAGATTTTCCAATTCACCCTGTTATAAACATAATTTTAAAAAGCATATTAATTATTGTCACTTATGTTTTTTTAATTTTTAAGCTAAATATTTCGGCAGAGATAGATTTAATGCTATCTAAATTTTTAAGAAAGTAAATTCTAAAAGGGTTAGCTTTGATTGAGCATAAAGTTAGTCGTATTTGGCCCTTCGGCAAAAAGCAAATCGAGAATAGATAAATTAGAAATAAACCCATATTTATTTTCAAATACTTGAAAGTATTTCTTTAGAGGCTTTTCGGATTGTTTTTTTATATCAGCGAGAAATCTAAAATCAGATTCTCCTGTGGTGTCTGTTATATATTTTTTAGTTGTAGAATAACTATTGCTTATTTGAATTGCTTCGGATACAAACAAAAAAGTATCAATATTTATATCTTGCAAAAAGGTATATTTTTTTGAAAAAATAGAGATCAACTCGTCTTCATAAAATTCATAAAAAGGAGAACTTCTATAAGCATTTTGCAAAGATTTTAAGTGATTGTTTTGCCAAGGGAAATCATTTTCCACTAATATATCTTTTGTTTTATTTCTTTTTTGAGTTTTTCTACGGCTGTATTTTACAGGGATGTTCAAAAGCAACTTACCATTAGCATTTGAAATATAGCATCTGTTTCTATAACTCTGCTTTTGATAGTTGTCGTACATTTCAAAGGTTATAGAATTAGATTTTATAATTTCAAAATATTGAGAAATAGGGGAAAAATAAGTTGGAATAAATAAAGCCACAATGTTTTACCTTTTAGCTTTTTTGTTTTTAAAATATTCATACCCAGCATAAGCTACAATTAAGAGAAAAACTAAATATTTATATGAAATAGGTTCGCCATCTCCACCGACAGTAGTAAACAGCCTATCCCAGCGAATTGATTTAAGTTTCTCGCCCCATGTAGGCGAGTTTGCATCCCAACTAAACCAAACCATAACGGGCTTACCTAAAACATGGTCATACGGAACATATCCCCAGTAACGAGAATCTAAAGAGTTGTGCCTATTGTCGCCAATCATAAAATAATAATCTTGCCTAAATGTATAAGAATCTGCCTTTTGTTGGTTGATGTAAATGTTTTCTCCGACAACTTGCAAGTCATTATTTTCATAATTTTTAATAATTTGCTTATAAAACGGTAAAGTTTTTAAATTTAACTTTACCGTAGCTCCAGCCTTTGGAATGTATATTGGTCCAAAATTATCTTGACTCCAGCTCAAACTTTTTATATGAGGAAAAATCTCTTTACTCGGTTTATGAGTAATTTTTATAATACTATCAACTTCCGAATCTTTTTTTAATTTTTCTGCCTCTTCTTCTGTAAGATTCAGCCCCCTTATTTTTGGTATAACCTCAAAAATATAAGTCCTGTATTTTTTTATTATTTCTCTATCAACGCCTCGCTGGTCGGTATGTACAAAAAACTTATTGCCTTCAATTCTCTCTAAACGATATCTCCTAAACGCATTAAGCTCGTTTTGAGAACTGAAAGTAACAGTAAATTTTCGATTAAAGTTATTGACATATCTTTTGATCTTACTATTTTTTAAGCCATTCTTCGAATATACAAGATGTTGAAACTGCAATTTTGCTCTATCAGGCAGAGTGTTTTTTTTGCCATTAATATAAAAATATCCGTTTTTCATTTGAATAGAATCTCCGGCAATTCCTATACAACGCTTTACATAATTTGTTTTTTTATCGAGGGGTTTATATGTAAATTTCCCAGAATTATCGCCCCACATCAGTGCCAAAGTATCGGCAGGCCAGTTGAAAGAAACTATATCATTATTTTTGATTTTTTCAATACCTGGCAATCGCATATACGGTAGCTGCGGTCTTTTTAAATAAGACCTTCTTTTGGTAAATGGAATAGAATCGTGAACCATCGGTGCTGCAACGACTGTTAGCGGAATCCTAGCACCGTAATGAAATTTACTTACAAAAAGAAAGTCCCCAACTAATAGTGATTTCTCCAAAGACGGAGTCGGAATAGTAAAAGGCTGCATAAAATAAGTATGGACTAAAGTTGCAGCAACTACTGCAAACGTAATAGAGCTAACCCATTCGCCAAGTGCAGAACGAGGTTTTAAACTTCTGTTCGGATTGTGTTTTGCCTCTTTAAAATAGTTTATATAATAAATATAAAAACCAAAAGTAACGATAACCAAAAGCGTATCTTTTCTTTTATAAAAGCCAAAAGTTCTAATAACTTCAACCCAAATAACGGGAAACATCAAAAGATTTACGATAGGTATAAAAAGTAAAACAATCCACCATTTTGGTCGCTTAATAATGTTCATTAATACGACTCCGTTATAAATAGGGATTGCTGCTTCCCAAACTTTTCTGTCCGCCTTGAGATATAGCTTCCAAGTTCCTAAAAAATGAATTATTTGTATTGCTATAAAAAAATTAAACCATTCTGCGTAAGTCATAAGATGTTAATTTTATTTTTTTAATTATTAATCATTTATAAAAAATTATTGTACAAAGTATTTTTAAATAAGCGACAAAGATATATAATTTTTTTGCCTTGTTTTAGCTTGCGATATTATTTTTCAACTATCTAAAAAAGGAATATTTCATAACTCCAAGGCAATGTTTCTTTTAAAGCTAATTTGTATAAGCAAACCCTTGATTTATATAGAAAACACAAGGATTTATAGATAATTACTAAAAATTTAATTTTTTTTTAAATAATTTATTTAAAATATTATATATTTGCAAAGTTGTTTAACAATAAAAAAATCTAAAATGTTATAGCAAGGTCAATAGAAGAGCTTGACCTAGAGTTAAAAACAGCTACAAATTATTTAGTAGCAGTTACTAATCATAAAGACCAAGAAAGCCTATTAAAATTGTAATTTCTAATTAAAAAATGATTTTTTAATAATTTTGTTTTCAGGGTAGAGGTGCAAAAATTTTTTTAATAAAATTTTTCATGATTTCTATTTTGCACCTCTACTTTTTTTTTAATTTATTTAAAGCATATTTGCAAAAATGGAGGGTAGCTTTGGTACTGAAAAACAACACTATGGTCTTGATAAGATCAAAGCAAGAACAAAACAAACAGAAATCTTATGGATTTGCTTTGGTATTCATACTGCTAATGCGATAAGAATAGCTAAAAGAATAAAAGCCGTCAAAGAAACTCCTCCAAAAATAGAATCCGTAGCATAATTTATTGACAAAAAAATAAAACTAATAGAAAACCATAAGGTATGTATGCCCAAAAATGAATAAAAAACCTAATTTTTACCAAAATTTAATATAAAAACTATCTCCGAGTTACATAAACGAAAAAGTATTCGTGTTCTCTAAATTAAAAAAACTAAAACCATGTAGTTTTACGAATATCCCTATTTTCTTTTTTAAAAATTAAGTTGATTATGAAATACACTTTTTTGGACGGTATCAAATTTGTTTCATTTAATTCAACTCATAAAATTACTTATCTTTGCCCTTTTGTTAAATGTTTCTTATGGTTATTTTTTTTAATAAAATTAAATTTACGAAAAAATTGAATAAAGTATATTTTGCGAGTATAAAGTTGCGTTTACTAAATTAAATAGCTTATTGATGTTTTTTATAAAAAGATGAATTTAATAATTGATTTTGGCAATTATAGCGTTAAAGTAGCTGTCTTTGATAAAAAAAAAATAATAAAGTCCTATATTTTTAAAGAAAATGGAGTTATACCAAAAATTATAAAAATTATAAAAGAATATTCTGTTTCGGAAGGAATAGTTTCTAATGTGTCTTCATTTTCAGATTTCAATATAGATGAGTTTAAAAAAATGATACGGCTTACTTTAGTCAACTCAAAAATAAAATTACCTTTTATTAATAAATATAAAACGCTGAAAACATTAGGTGCAGACAGAATTGCACTTGTTTGTGCTGCGGTAGTACAATTTTCAAAGAAGCATGTTTTAATAATAGATTCTGGAAGTTGCATAACCTTTGATTTTGTAAATTCTAAGAGAGAATATTTAGGGGGTGCAATTTCTCCGGGAATAGAAATGAGGTTTAAGGCACTAAACAAATACACCGCTAATTTGCCTTTGTTAGAAAAAGAGGAGTTAAAAAAATTTATCGGAACAAGCACAAAAGAGAACATAAACTCTGGAGTTATAAATGGAGTTATTCAAGAGATTATGGGCGTTATTAATCAATATAAAAAAAGGTATAAAGGGTTAAATGTAATTTTAACTGGAGGAGATGCAAGTTTCTTGTCAAAACAATTAAAAAGTAGCATATTTGTGAACCAAAATTTACTCTTCGAAGGGCTAAATGAATTATTGATTTTTAACCAACATAAATAATGTTTAAAGAAATAATATTAACTTTATTATTAATTTGCACGGCGAATTTGTTTGCACAAAGAACAAATTCATCTCCGTATTCTTTTTTTGGAATTGGTGAGGAATATAACTTAACTACGGTAGAACAAAGTGCAATGGGTGATATAGGAGTAGCTTTTAGTCACTATAAGTATTTGAATTTTTTAAACCCAGCATCTTTTGCAGATTTAAGGTTTACAACTTACACAGCTGGTATGTTAAACAATAGATTAACCATTAAAAATAATACAACAGAGCAATCATCAAATATTACGAGCTTAAGCTATATAGCATTAGGGTTTCCCATTGGTAAAAAAGCTGGTTTTTCTTTTGGTATGCAGCCAATTTCGTCGGTTGGGTATTCTATAAATAAAAGCGAAGAAGACGAAAATACGCTTTTTACTGGTAGCGGAGGGCTGAATAGACTATATGGAAGTTTAGGAATTAAAATTTTTAAAAACTTTAGTTTAGGTATAGAAACAAATTTTATATTTGGAGAAATAAATAATAGTATTTTAAATCAAAAGGAAGACGTTACCCTTGCAACAAAATATGATGAAGAATCAACAGTTAAAGGCGGAGCTGTAACTTTTGGGATACAATATCAGAAAGAATTAAAAAATAAATTAATATTAAACTCCGGAGTTACTTATAAATTAAGTAGTGATTTAAACTTAACTGGCACTAGCATTATATATTCTGTTTTAATAATAAATAATAATATAAATAATATAAGAAAAGTGCTTAAAAACGAAAACGGAGAAGACCAAACAAACACTGAGGGAAAATATAAGTTTCCTGGAAAGATTGCTTTTGGTTTAGGTTTAGGAAAATTAAACAAATGGTACGCTGGAGTAGAATACGAAACTAGAAATGCAATAATTACAACAAGTTCTGCAAATTTGCCTAGCGTTGCCTATAAGTACGGAAGTACAAATAGACTGTATTTAGGCGGTTTTTTTATTCCAAAAATTAACTCTATATCTAATTATTTTCATAGAGTAACTTATAGAGCAGGCATACGGTTTAAAAAAATTGGTCTATTAGTTGATAGTAGTGGAGAGGGATTAAACTTTACTCCGATTAATGACTTTAGCGTATCTTTCGGATTAGGATTGCCACTAAAACAATTATCCACTTTTAATATGGGGTTTGAATTTGGTAAAAAAGGTTCTATTACTAATGGTTTAATACAAGAAAACTATTTTAACCTTAGGTTAAGTTTGTCATTGACAAGTATAAATTGGTTTCAAAAAAGAAAAATTGATTAATAAATAACTAAAAAAAACGATGAAGAAAATAATTATTTTACTAGCCGTTATGGTGTTTGTAACTTTAGCAAAAGCACAAGATTCTAGAAAAGAATGTACAAAAAGGTATAATTTATTTAAAGGAGACTTTCAGTCCAAAAAGTATGACGATGCTTATACCAATTGGATTTATTTGATGGATAATTGTAAGAAATTGTCAGTAAGTATTTATCAATATGGTTCGACTTTATCTGAAGATATTAAAAAAGATTTCAATTTAGCCAAAAGAGTTTACAAGCAAAGGTTAGAATATTTTCCAAAAGCGAATCCCGCAAAAGTGCATAGCGATTTTGCTACTTATTTAGCAAAAAACAAATTAGCAACTGATGATGAAATTTTTGCAATTTTAGAAAAGGCTTATAAAATAGATCCTACCAAAATGGGGGTTAAAAATATTTATAAGTATTTTCAAGGGGTAATTGATAGAAATAAAGACAGCAATCCGCAAAAAGTGTTTGATACTTACGACGAAGTGCTTGAAAGTGTTAATTTAAAATTAGAAGCTTATGCCATAAAATTAAAAAAATTAACAAAAGATTCTACAAGAGTTTTGAGTAAAAAAGAAAAAAGAAAGGTAAGAGCCTATAAGATAAACTCTAAAGCATTAGGTACAGTAGAAAGCAGTTTAGACGCTATAATTTTAGGAATAGCCTCTTGCGACAGATTAATACCGCTATATAAAAGAGATTTTGAGGCTAATAAAACAAATAAAGTTTGGCTAAAAAGAGCGGTGTCAAGAATGTTAAAAAAAGGTTGTAAATCAGATCCTTTATATGAAAAATTATCAAGAGCCTATGCAGAAGCAGACCCATCGCCAGATGCTTATTCTTTTTTAGCAAGTGTTTTAGAGGACAAAGGTGAAATTGCTAATGCTAATAAAATGAGACAAAAATCATTTGATTTAGAAACAGACCCAATTAAAAAAGCAAGGTTTAAGTTGAGGTTTGCACAAGAATATTTAAGTAAAGGGCAGTTAATTAAAGCCCGAAAATTAGCAAGAGAAGCTATAAATTTTAATCGGAACTTTGGTAAGGCTTATTTGTTTATAGGAAGATTATATCAGACTAGTGTAAATAAATGTGGTAAAAGTGAATTTGAAAAAAGAATGATATATGTAGCTGCATTAGACGAAGCTAAAAAAGCAATAGCAGTAGATCCGAGCATAGCAGTTCTTGCTTCAAAATATATTAAAAGCTATAAATCTAATATCCCTAATAAAAAATTAATATTTACGGCAGGCGTTGACCCAGGGAGCAGCTACAAAATAAGGTGCTGGATTAATAAAACAGTAAAAGTGCCACTAAACTAATTTCTTGAAAACAGCAAATAAAATATTACTAAAAAGTGCCGTAATACTTTATACTGCAACTATTATTTCTTGTTCAAACGATATAAAACAAGTAAAAGATTTTTTAGCCTTAAAAAATTTACCGATTAGTGTAGCAAAAGATGTAGTTCACGTATATAAAGATTCGGGGAGGATAACTTCAAAATTAACTACACCATTGCTTTACAATTTTAGCAATAGAAAGGAACATCCTTATGACGAGTTTCCTAAAGGGCTAAAAATCATAAATTTTGGAAAAAAAGACACTATAACCATAATGGGAAATTACGCCTTGTCTTATAAGAAAACCTCAATTTCTGAAATAGTTGGAAACGTAATTGTGATTAATCAAACCGACAAGTCTAAATTAGAAACCGATCAATTGTTTTGGGATCAAAATACTAATTATTTTTTTTCGGAAAAGGCTTTTAAATTAAGCAAAATTACAGATACTATTTTTGGGGTAGGTTTTGAATGTGAAGAAATTTTAAGCAAATATTTAGCAAAAAAAACTACTGGTAATTTAGAAACCGAAGAAGACTTATAAATGAATAAACTTTGGAAAATATTTCAATACGGCTATCTAATATTAGCTATAGCTTGTTTAATAGAAGGAATATTAAAATGGAGTTTTAATAAAGAAAAGTCTTATTTTCTTATCGGTTTTTCAATTTTTTTTACTCTAATGTTTTTCTTTAGAAGGTATTTTAGAAAAAAAATTGAAAAAATAAACAATCAAAAACAATTGTAAGTTAGTTATTCAATGGAGTTAGTAGACGGTATAATTATATTTTTATCAATTGTTTTGTCGGCTTTTTTTTCAGGAATGGAGATAGCATTTGTGTCTGCCAACAAGCTTCATATAGAGATAGAGAAAAAAAAAGAAGGATATACAGGAAAAATTTTAAAAAAAATAATTCAAAAACCTTCAAAGTTTATAACTACAATGCTAGTCGGAAATAATATCTCATTAGTTATTTATAGCTATTATATGGGAAGTTTTATTCTTGATATTATGCCGCTTAAAGGGTATAATAAGTTTTTTATACTTTTCCTTCAAACCACTTTTTCTACAATTATAATTTTAGTAACCGCCGAATTTCTACCTAAAGCTGTTTTTAGAATATACTCAAAAGAAGTATTAAAATTATTTATAGTACCGGCATATTTTTTTTATATATCATTTAGTTTTTTTTCTGAATTAATAACTTTAATATCTGATTTTTTTCTCCGCATTTTTTTTAAAACTAGTGCCGATAATCAGCCAGTAGAATTTAGTAAAGAAGAATTAGGAAACTATATTTCCGAACAATTAGAAACCGGAAATGATAACGTCAATTTAGATTCTGAAATTATAATCTTTCAAAACGCTTTAGGGTTTCATAATGTTAAAGCCCGAGACGTTATGATTCCGAGAACCGACATCGTTGCAATAGAGCTTCGCGAGAATGTTGTAAAATTAAAAAACACTTTTATAGAAAAAGGTCTGTCTAAAGTAATAGTATATAGAAATACTTTAGACGACGTATTAGGGTATGTCAATGTATTTGAACTGTTTAAAAACCCAAAGACTATTAAGTCTATTTTATTGCCGATAGAAATAGTTCCAGAGTCTATGATGATAAGCCTGCTACTTAATAGCCTAACGAAAAAGCGAAAAAGCGTAGCAATAGTTGTGGATGAGTACGGCGGAACCTCCGGAATGATTACCGTAGAAGATATAGTAGAAGAACTATTCGGAGAAATTGAAGATGAACACGACGACCTACAAGAATATTTAGAAAAACAAACTAACCAAAACGAGTTTTATTTTTCCGCAAGATTAGAAGTAGAATACTTAAACGACCAGTATAATTTATGTATCCCAAAATCAGAAGCCTATAAAACTCTTGGAGGCTTTATTATCGAACATACCGAAAATATACCTTTAGAAAAACAAGTTATTAAAATAGAGAATTTTGAAATTAAGATACTTAAAATGAGTAGTGCAAGAATTGAAGAAGTGTATTTTAAAGTTAATGAAAGTTAGACCTTTTCCAAAACCCAAGAATTAGCTATTGTAAGCAACTAATTTTTTAGTTTAAAAACTAAAAGCTCTAAAAAACAAGTACTATATAAGAGGATTACAATAAGGTTATTATTTTTAAAATTTTTTGGATTGTGTAACAGCTACCTTTATAGTGTTCGGTTAGTTATTAAATTATTTATTTAAAATAAATGTGTAATTGTGATTTGAATCGCCATGAACAATTTTATATCCATGATTAATAAGCTTCGTAATAGAATCTTTAATTCTATTAATATATTTATTATCAAGAGGGTTGTATGCTTCATCATACTCAACACATAGTACTTCAATATTCAGATTATCTTCCAAAATATTTTCAATTACCTTATATTCAGCACCTTCTATATCAATTTTCAACAAGTCAATATGGTTATGATTTAGTTGTTTCATAATATTAGATAACCTATCAACCTTTGCAATAAAATAATCTTCAGTCTTCTGAAGATTTACTAACGAATGTGAAACATGTTTTGGGTTTTTGGGTACGTAAAATTTTAGTTCTTCTTTTTTATCCCAAAGACCAAGTTCAATAAACTCAATTTTTTTTACATTTTCTTGTTTGATTTGATAAAAGTCAGTCTTACTTTTGTTTATTGCGACTTTTTTGTTTTGATTTATTCCATTTATCAAGGAATCAAAATGTATTTTTGCTCTAGGAGTTGGGTCAAATATATATACCTGGCTACTATACTTTTCTGCAATTCCAACATCAAATGAAATGTCTTCTCCTGCCCCAGCTAAATACACAATTGAATCACTATTCAAATAGTTGTCAGGAATTGTCCATCCCCCATATTCTGTTCCGATAGTTATAAGATTATCATATTTTTCTATTTTTGGCCTCCAACTTACAGCCTTTTTTAATTTTGAATAAATCTTTTTAAGTATTGACTTCATAATTATTATTTTAAAAATTTATGGTTCACAAATTATACACAAACTATTATTAATGCAAATATAACTAAAAGGTTTAGATATAACTTAAATAATTTAATTTTGTCATTCAATATTTATCTGCTATAAATCGGTTAGGATTTTAGGTAATTCAAAAAACAATAACATCGGAACTTACGATTGAGATAAAGCTCTGTTGCTTTTGGGTTTTAAAATTATTCTTATGAACACTTCAAGATAACCATAATGAAATAAATTTAGTAATTTTGAGGCGTTAAAAATTAGATGTTTTTTGAGATATTTTATAGAACTATCTTATAGCGGTAAAAATTATCACGGTTGGCAAGTTCAACCAGACTCTATTTCTATTCAAGAAAAGCTAAATATTGCTATCAGCAAGGCACTACAAACCAAAACAGAAGTCGTCGGCTCAGGTAGGACTGACACTGGTGTGCATGCCTTACAGATGTTTGCTCATTTTGATACAAACCATAAACTAACCTTAAATTTTGCTAACAAATTAAACTCTATTTTGCCAGACGATATAGTTATACGTAGAGTTTTTAAGGTAGATGACAAAAAACACGCCCGTTTTGATGCCGTTAGCCGTAGCTATAAATATAAAATTTTGCTCGAAAGAAACCCTTTTTTGCTAGATTTCTCGTGGCAGATTCATTCTAAAAAATTTAATGTAAATTTAATGAACCAAGCGGCAAATTTATTACTTAAGTATAACGATTTTCAAAGTTTTGCTAAAGTAAAAACCGATGTATATACTTATAACTGCACTATAACAGAGGCTTACTGGAAGCAAATAGGCAAAGAGCTAACGTTTTATATAACAGCTAATAGATTTTTAAGAAATATGGTTAGAGCAATTGTCGGCACAATGTTAGACATCGGGTTAGGTAATATATCCGAAGAAGATTTTATAAAAATTATTGAAAGCAAAAACAGGTCTAATGCCGGACTATCAGTTCCTGCAAAAGGTTTATTTTTAACTAAAATAAAATACTAAACGGATGGAAAACAAAACAGGTAAAGCCTTTGATTTAAAAATATTTTTGCGGCTGATGAGTTTTGCAAAACTTCATAAAACTAGCTTCTTTATTGCTACGTCTTCCATTATTGCCTTGTCTATTATTACATTAATAAACCCATATCTGATAAAAGAAATTATAGATAAATATATTGTAGAAAAAGACGCACAAGGTCTTCTAAATAATGTTATTCTAATGTTAGTAGTTATAGTGTTAGAAGTACTACTCCGATTTTCTTTTATATATTTTGCAAACTTGTTAAGTCAAAATGTTATTAGAGATATAAGGGCAAAAACTTTTAAGCATATTCTACAATTTAAAATGTCTTACTTCAATACAAATTCGGTTGGAAAATTAGTTACAAGAGTAGTCTCGGATATAGAAACTATAGCAACTTTTTTTAGCGTTGGGGTTTTTACTGTTATAAGTGATGTTTTACAAATGATTACTATTACTATACTTATGTTCTTTTTTAATTGGCAGCTCGCCTTAATTGCGTTATCGGTGCTTCTTATTATGGTTTATGCAACAAGGGTGTTCCAATTAGCGATAAAAACTACTTTCCAAGAAGTCCGCAATCAAGTAGCTAATCTAAACGGATTTATTCAAGAAAGAGTAACAGGAATGAAGATAGTTCAATTATTTAATAGAGAAAAAATTGAATATAAAAATTTTATGGCGATTAACAACAAGCACCGAGTAGCTTATGTAAAAGCTATATGGTTCTTTTCTATTTTTTTTCCTTTTGTAGAATTTTTGCTGTCTATTGGAATAGGGTTTATAGTTTGGTTCGGAAGTAAGCAAATTATAGGTGATGTAGTTCCTAGTGCAGGTGTTGTTATTGCTTTTGTACAAATGACCCAGATGCTATTTAGACCCTTGCGACAAATCGCCGATAAATTTAATCAATTACAAATGGGAATAGTTTCAGGCGAACGAGTTTTTAAAATAATAGACACTAAAAACACCATCCCTAGAAAAGGAAAAATTAAGGTCGAAAATTTAAAAGGAAAGATATCTATTAAAGATGTAAGATTTAGTTATGAGAAAAATAAA
Source organism: uncultured Polaribacter sp. (assembly GCA_963422315.1). Lineage (GTDB taxonomy): Bacteria > Bacteroidota > Bacteroidia > Flavobacteriales > Flavobacteriaceae > Polaribacter. The sequence continues at coordinate 697,768 of OY729423.1, read as the reverse complement.
GAAGTGCTAAAAGGCATATCTTTAGAAGTAGAACCAGGTCAAACCGTTGCAATAGTCGGTGCTACAGGAGCAGGAAAATCTACTATTATTGGTTTATTAAATCGTTTTTATGAACTAAAACGCGGAACTATGAGTATTGACGGCATCGCCATTGAAGACTATACTTTGGATAGTTTAAGAAATAACGTTGCCGTTGTTTTACAAGATGTTTTTTTGTTTTCCGATTCTATTCTAAACAACATCACTTTAAAGGATAAGAGCATAAGATTAGAGCAAGTTGAAGAAGCAGCGAAACAGATAGGCATTCACGATTTTATTATGAGTCTTCCGAACGGATATAGCTATAACGTAAAAGAACGCGGAACGATGCTGTCGTCTGGTCAAAGACAGCTCGTGGCCTTTCTACGTGCCTATATCCGAAAACCGAGCGTTTTAGTGTTAGACGAGGCAACATCTTCTATCGATTCTCACGCAGAGCAAATAATTCAACACGCTACCGAAACTATTACCAAAGGACGAACTTCTATTGTAATAGCACACCGGTTGGCAACTATAAAAGGTGCAAACAAAATTGTCGTTTTAGACAAAGGATTAATAGTTGAAGAAGGAACTCACGCACAGCTTTTAAGAAAAGATAAGGGCTATTACAAAAACCTGTACTACAAGCAGTTTAGTGTATAATAGTTTTTTTTATAAAGAATAAGTTTATATCTTTGCCAACTTTTAGTAAAAGTAGAATTATGCGAAATAGTAAAAAAACCAATGGACGAACTTAAGCCACCAATGGACGAACTTCAGCCACCAATGGATGAACTTAAGCCACCAATGGATGAACTTAAGCCACCGATGGATGAACTTAAGCCACCGATGGACGAACTTAAGCCATCAATGGATGAACTTCAGCCATCAATGGACGAACTTAAGCCACCGATGGACGAACTTAAGCCACCGATGGACGAACTTAAGCCACCAATGGACGAACTTAAGCCACCGATGGACGAACTTCAGCCATTATCAATTAGAAATAGTATTAAGTAAAAAATAATTTAACATTTAAAAAAATAATAATTATGTCAAAGTTGTCTTTAAAGCAGTTTAATTTGGAAGTAAACATTGCAATTCCTTATTTAATAGCCAATTTAGAAAGGCTACAATTTTCTAAAACATTAGCCACCGAATTAGAAAATTTTTTAATTCAATGGAACAAAATTTATCCGCTTTCGGAGGACAAATCTTCTAGAACGTCTACGATGGTCGCCGAAAGAAATACGCTAAAAGAAAAGTTTCAAAAAGCATATCATAACATGCAGCAAACTATTAAAAACAATGCGGGAATTAGCTTAACAGACGAGGATTATAAAAAGCTACATATTAATATTGATAAAAAGCCGAGTTCTAATCCTGCTCCTACCAAAATTCCGAAATTAGATATTATCGGACGAAGCCAAAGTACTATCAGAATTCAGGTTTCTAGTACCGACCCAATATCAAAAATAAATTATACAAGTATGGAAAAAGGAATGCAGGTAAATGTAGAAGTTGCAATTGTTGCTGTGGGTTCGCCTCCGCCTACTGATGATGATTATAATCTTTTTATCACTAGCGGAAAAAGTAATATTGACCTGAATTTTGATAACAAATACGAAAATATGGAAGTGTATATTCGTGCGGAATATTTTAATTTAAGAGGACATTCGAGAATGTCAAATCCTATAAATACTGTGATTCCAAATTAAATAAACAATGCTTTTTAACTCTATAGACTTTGCTATTTTCTTACCGATAGTTTTTGTGCTATACTGGTTTGTAACGAAAAAAAATTTAACTCTTCAAAATTTACTAATAGTAATATCCAGCTATGTGTTTTATGGCTGGTGGGATTGGCGGTTTTTGTCGCTAATTGCTTTTAGTACGGTAGTTGATTATTTGGTTGGCAGACAATTAGGAAACGAAGAAAATCAATTTAAACGAAAAGTCTTATTATGGACGAGTATTATAGTTAATCTTGGATTTTTAGGATTCTTCAAATATTACAATTTCTTTCTTGACAATTTTGTAACTGCGTTTTCATTTTTTGGAAATAGAATAAATGCGAGTTCGTTAAATATAATTTTGCCTGTCGGCATTAGCTTTTATACCTTTCAAACCTTGAGCTATACTATTGACGTTTATATAAAAAAACTTGCTCCGACCAAAAATTTTATTGCTTTTTCTGCTTTTGTAAGTTTTTTTCCACAATTAGTAGCAGGACCAATCGAAAGAGCGACTAATTTGTTGCCTCAATTTTATGTTAAGAGAACTTTTGACTATTTAAAAGCTGTTGATGGAACTCGTCAAATACTTTGGGGGTTATTTAAAAAAGTTGTAATTGCGGATAATTGTGCTAAATATGCAAATTTGATTTTTGACAATTCGGCAGATTTACCTGGAAGCGCTCTTGTTTTGGGAGCTATATTCTTTGCTTTCCAGATTTATGGAGATTTTTCTGGTTATTCTGATATAGCAATTGGAACTTCTCGTCTTTTTGGATTTAACCTAAAGCAGAATTTTGCTTTTCCTTATTTTTCAAGGGATATTGCTGAGTTTTGGAGGCGTTGGCATATTTCACTTTCAACTTGGTTTAGGGATTATTTGTATATACCGTTAGGCGGTAGTCGTGGCGGAACTTGGACTAAAATTAGAAATGTTTTTGTCATTTTTGTTGTAAGTGGATTTTGGCATGGTGCTAATTGGACTTTTATTGCTTGGGGTGTGCTAAATGCTATTTATTTTTTACCGCTGTTGCTAACTAACCGAAATCGAAATAATACAGGAGCAATAACAAAAGGAAAATACCTACCCTCTTTTATAGAGCTCTTCAATATAGGAACTACTTTTACTCTTGTAACTTTATCTTGGATATTTTTTAGAGCTGAAAACATACAACATGCTTGGAGCTATTTGTCTACTATTTTTTCGTCATCACTTTTTACTTTGCCTCATTATTTTGGTCTTGGTAGAGCGATACCAACTGTTTGCTTAGTAGTAATTTTTACTCTTATAGAATGGATTGGAAGAGAAGATCAATACGCTATCGAAAAACTTGGCTTAAAATGGAAAAGACCCATAAGATATGCGATGTATTATGCTATTATTTTTGCTATAATTGAGTTTAGAGGAGAGCAACAGGAATTTATTTACTTTCAATTTTAATGCTTATAAAAAGTTATGAAACGATATATTAAAAAAGTACTAATCTTACTAATCTGCACAATAGTACCTGTATTTTTTCTTTTATTAGTTACCTTTAAACTTGCTCAATTAGAGCCTTTACCTAAAATAAAAACAGACATTTCAAAAGCTTTTGTTGGAGATTCGCATTTTAACTCTGTTCACGACGATTTTATACCTCAAAGCGTTAATATTTCATCAGGAGCAGAATCATATTACTATAGTTTTTATAAGCTAAAAAGATTTTTAGTCATAAACCCTTCAATTAATCATATATATTTAACGCTTGGATTTCATAACTTATTAAACTATAATGATAAATGTGGTCAAAGATTGCCAAAATACTTATCTCTTTTACCTAGAGAAGAGCAAATCAAAGAAATTAATTGTGTTATTCAACACAAATATTCGTTGGACTTTCTTTTAAAAATAATTGAGAATGGAATACATCAAATTGTAGATGATAAATTTTATCCTTCCCTACGCATTGGAATTTTTCCTATGCCTGTTGTTAAAATAGATTCCATCGGAAAGTACACTATGCGCTATGGTTTTAAGAATTATTATACAGTTGATTCTACTTCAATAAGTCAAATTATGAAATACAGATACTATAACGGAAATAAAATCAGAGAGTTTTCTAAAATTCAGCTTTATTATTTAGGTAAAATTGTAGAGCTTTGTGAAGAAAAGGGTATTAGTTTAACAGCTATAAACACCCCATTACACTCATATTACTATAAAAATGTTCCGAGAGAATGTAAAAACAAACTAACCGAAATAGTAAACTCTTATAAATTAGACTATATAGACCTTACTACTGGAATAATTGACGATGAGTATATTTGGAAAGACGGACATCATCTTATTGACTTGGCAAGAGCAAAGTTTTTACTTAAGCTAAAAGAAGAAATGCACCAACATGCAATACAAAGAGCGGAGCTAAAATAAAATATCGATAATATATGCAATGTATTATGCTATTATCCAGTTTATATTAGATAAACAGGAATTTATTTACTTTCAATTTTAATGCTTATAAAAAGTTATGAAACGATATATTAAAAAAGTACTAATCTGCACAATAGTACCTGTATTTTTTCTTTTATTAGTTACCTTTAAACTTGCTCAATTAGAGCCTTTACCTAAAATAAAAACAGACATTTCAAAAGCTTTTGTTGGAGATTCGCATTTTAACTCTGTTCACGACGATTATATACCTCAAAGCATTAATATTTCATCAGGTTCAGAATCATATTACTATAGTTTTTATAAGCTAAAAAGTTTTTTAGGTATAAATCCTTCAATTAATCATATATATTTAGAGCTTGGATTTCATAACTCATCGAACTATCATGATCCTTTTATATGTGGTAGAGAGTCATTTAGAGTATTGCCAAAATTCTTATCTATTCTACCTAAGGAAGAACAAATAAAAGGAATTAACTGTGTTATTCAACACGAACACTCATTAGACTTTTTTTTAAAAGTAATTAAGAATGGAGTACTTCAAATTATAGACGATGAGTTTTTTCCTGCCCTAATCAATGAAGGCTTGCCTATTATTATAAAGAATTCTCTCGGAGTAGAGTATGGTGTAAACCCTAATACTGGTGGTAAGGTTTATTATGAAGTTAATACTACTTCAATAAATAGAAGGCTAAAAATTCAATACCATAACGAAAATAAAATCAGAAAGTTTTCTAAAAGTCAGCTTTATTATCTAAGTAAAATTGTAGAACTCTGTGAAGAAAAGGATGTTAGTTTAACAGCTATAAACACCCCATTACACTCATATTACTATAAAAATGTACCTAAAGAATATAAGAACAAACTAACCGAAATAGTAAACTCTTATAAATTAGACTATATGGACCTTACTACTGGAATAATTGACGATGAGTATTTTTGGGAAGATGGACATCATCTTATTGACTTGGCAAGAGAAAAGTTTTTAATTAAACTAAAAGAAGCAATGCACCAACATGCAATACAAAGAGCGGAGCTAAAATAAAATATCGATAATATATGCAATGTATTATGCTATTATCCAGTTTATATTAGATAAACAGGAATTTATTTATTTTCAATTTTAATACTTATAAAAAGTCTTGAAACGATATATTAAAAAAATACTAACCTTCCTAATTTGTACAATAGTACTTGTATTTTTTGTTTTATTAACTGCCTTTAAACTTGCTCAATTAGAGCCTTTACCTAAAATAAAAACAGACATTTCAAAAGCTTTTGTTGGAGATTCGCATTTTAACTCTGTTCACGACGATTATATACCTCAAAGCATTAATATTTCATCAGGTGCGGAATCATATTACTATAGTTTTTATAAGCTAAAAAGATTTTTAGAGATAAACCCTTCAGTTAATCATATATATTTAACGCTTGGGTTTCATAATTTATTAAGATATAATGATAAATGTGGTAAAGAATTATTTAAAGTATTGCCAAAATACTTATCTCTTTTACCGAGGGAAGAGCAAATCAAAAGAATTATTTGTGTTATTCATCGCAAATATTCGTTAGACTTTCTTTTAAAAATAATTGAGAATGGAATACATCAAATTGTAGATGATAAATTTTATCCTTCCCTACGCATTGGAATTTTTCCTATGCCTGTTGTTAAAATAGATTCCATCGGAAAGTACACTATGCGCTATGGTTTTAAGAATTATTATACAGTTGATTCTACTTCAATAAGTCAAATTATGAAATACAGATACTATAACGGAAATAAAATCAGAGAGTTTTCTAAAATTCAGCTTTATTATTTAGGTAAAATTGTAGAGCTTTGTGAAGAAAAGGGTATTAGTTTAACAGCTATAAACACCCCATTACACTCATATTACTATAAAAATGTTCCGAGAGAATGTAAAAACAAACTAACCGAAATAGTAAACTCTTATAAATTAGACTATATAGACCTTACTACTGGAATAATTGACGATGAGTATATTTGGAAAGACGGACATCATCTTATTGACTTGGCAAGAGCAAAGTTTTTACTTAAGCTAAAAGAAGAAATGCACCAACATGCAATACAAAGAGCGGAGCTAAAATAAAATATCGATAATATATGCAATGTATTATGCTATTATCCAGTTTATATTAGATAAACAGGAATTTATTTACTTTCAATTTTAATGCTTATAAAAAGTTATGAAACGATATATTAAAAAAGTACTAATCTGCACAATAGTACCTGTATTTTTTCTTTTATTAGTTACCTTTAAACTTGCTCAATTAGAGCCTTTACCTAAAATAAAAACAGACATTTCAAAAGCTTTTGTTGGAGATTCGCATTTTAACTCTGTTCACGACGATTATATACCTCAAAGCATTAATATTTCATCAGGTTCAGAATCATATTACTATAGTTTTTATAAGCTAAAAAGTTTTTTAGGTATAAATCCTTCAATTAATCATATATATTTAGAGCTTGGATTTCATAACTCATCGAACTATCATGATCCTTTTATATGTGGTAGAGAGTCATTTAGAGTATTGCCAAAATTCTTATCTATTCTACCTAAGGAAGAACAAATAAAAGGAATTAACTGTGTTATTCAACACGAACACTCATTAGACTTTTTTTTAAAAGTAATTAAGAATGGAGTACTTCAAATTATAGACGATGAGTTTTTTCCTGCCCTAATCAATGAAGGCTTGCCTATTATTATAAAGAATTCTCTCGGAGTAGAGTATGGTGTAAACCCTAATACTGGTGGTAAGGTTTATTATGAAGTTAATACTACTTCAATAAATAGAAGGCTAAAAATTCAATACCATAACGAAAATAAAATCAGAAAGTTTTCTAAAAGTCAGCTTTATTATCTAAGTAAAATTGTAGAACTCTGTGAAGAAAAGGATGTTAGTTTAACAGCTATAAACACCCCATTACACTCATATTACTATAAAAATGTACCTAAAGAATATAAGAACAAACTAACCGAAATAGTAAACTCTTATAAATTAGACTATATGGACCTTACTACTGGAATAATTGACGATGAGTATTTTTGGGAAGATGGACATCATCTTATTGACTTGGCAAGAGAAAAGTTTTTAATTAAACTAAAAGAAGCAATGCACCAACATGCAATACAAAGAGCGGAGCTAAAATAAAATATCGATAATATATGCAATGTATTATGCTATTATCCAGTTTATATTAGATAAACAGGAATTTATTTATTTTCAATTTTAATACTTATAAAAAGTCTTGAAACGATATATTAAAAAAATACTAACCTTCCTAATTTGTACAATAGTACTTGTATTTTTTGTTTTATTAACTGCCTTTAAACTTGCTCAATTAGAGCCTTTACCTAAAATAAAAACAGACATTTCAAAAGCTTTTGTTGGAGATTCGCATTTTAACTCTGTTCACGACGATTATATACCTCAAAGCATTAATATTTCATCAGGTGCGGAATCATATTACTATAGTTTTTATAAGCTAAAAAGATTTTTAGAGATAAACCCTTCAGTTAATCATATATATTTAACGCTTGGGTTTCATAATTTATTAAGATATAATGATAAATGTGGTAAAGAATTATTTAAAGTATTGCCAAAATACTTATCTCTTTTACCGAGGGAAGAGCAAATCAAAAGAATTATTTGTGTTATTCATCGCAAATATTCGTTAGACTGTCTTTTAAAAATAATTAACAATGGAGTACATCAAATTGTAGATGATAAGTTCTTTCCTTCCCTACGTATTGGGCTTTTTCCTATGCCTGTTGTTAAAATAGATTCCATCGGAAAGTACACTACACAGTATGGCATTAAGAATTATTATACAGCTGATTTTACTTCAATGAATAAAAGTCTAAAAACACAATACTATAACGTAAATAAAATCAAAGAGTTTTCTAAAAGTCAGCTTTATTATCTAAGAAAAATTGTAGAGCTATGTAAAGAAAAGGATATTAGTTTAACCGCTATAAACACCCCATTACACTCATATTACTATAAAAATGTTCCGAGAGAATGTAAAAACAAACTAACCGAAATAGTAAACTCTTATAAATTAGACTATATAGACCTTACTACTGGAATAATTGACGATGAGTATATTTGGAAAGATGGACATCATCTTATTGACTTGGCAAGAGAAAAGTTTTTAATTAAACTAAAAGAAGCAATGCACCAACACGCAATACAGAACGGTGCTAAAATAAAATAACATATTCTAATAAGATATGCAACATATTATGCTATTATTAATTTTAAGGGAGAAAAACAGGAATTTATTTACTTTCAATTTTAATGTTTATAAGAAATCATGAAACGATATATTAAAAAAATACTAATCTGCACAATAGTGCCTGTATTTTTTATCTTATTAGCTACCTTTGGACTTGCTCAATTAGAGCCTTTACCTAAAATAAAAACAGATATTTCAAAGGCTTTTGTTGGAGATTCGCATTTTTTTTCTATTAACGACAGTCTTATTCCTCAAAGCATTAATATTTCATCAGGTTCAGAATCATATTACTATAGTTTTTATAAGCTAAAAAGTTTTTTAGGTATAAATCCTTCAATTAATCATATATATTTAGAGCTTGGATTTCATAACTCATCGAACTATCATGATCCTTTTATATGTGGTAGAGAGTCATTTAGAGTATTGCCAAAATTCTTATCTATTCTACCTAAGGAAGAACAAATAAAAGGAATTAACTGTGTTATTCAACACGAACACTCATTAGACTTTTTTTTAAAAGTAATTAAGAATGGAGTACTTCAAATTATAGACGATGAGTTTTTTCCTGCCCTAATCAATGAAGGCTTGCCTATTATTATAAAGAATTCTCTCGGAGTAGAGTATGGTGTAAACCCTAATACTGGTGGTAAGGTTTATTATGAAGTTAATACTACTTCAATAAATAGAAGGCTAAAAATTCAATACCATAACGAAAATAAAATCAGAAAGTTTTCTAAAAGTCAGCTTTATTATCTAAGTAAAATTGTAGAACTCTGTGAAGAAAAGGATGTTAGTTTAACAGCTATAAACACCCCATTACACTCATATTACTATAAAAATGTACCTAAAGAATATAAGAACAAACTAACCGAAATAGTAAACTCTTATAAATTAGACTATATGGACCTTACTACTGGAATAATTGACGATGAGTATTTTTGGGAAGATGGCGAACATCTTACTTCTTTAGCAATAGAAAAGTTCTCAATTAAACTAAAAGAAAAAATGCACCAGCATACAATACAGAGCAGTGCTAAAAAATAACATATTCGATAAGATATGCAATGTATTATGCTATAGTTTTTGCTATTATTAATTTTAGGGGAGAACGACAGGAATTTATTTACTTTCAATTTTAATGTTTATAAGAAATCATGAAACGGTATATTAAAAAAATACTAATCTGTATAATAGTGCCTATATTTTTTCTTTTATTAGCTATCTTTGGATTTGTCCAATTAGAGCCTTTACCTAAAATAAAAACAGATATTTCAAAAGCTTTTGTCGGAGATTCGCATTTTTTCTCCATTAACGACAGTCTTATACCTCAAAGCATTAGTATTTCATCAGGTTCAGAATCATATTACTATAGTTTTTATAAGCTAAAAAAATTTTTAGCAATTTCTCGTAAGGTTATTTTTGCTATAAAGCCTCTTCCAAGCCTATTTTTTCTTATAAGTAACAAAGCTATATTTATAATTGCTGTTTTCGTCTGGTAAAAAAGTCTCTCTTTTTACTTCTTTCCAAACTTTTAAATTTATTTTTGGAAAAAAAACATCTGCATCAAACTCATAGTCAATAAAAGTTATTTCTAATATATCTACTAAATTTTTTTCAATAGCTTCTTTATAAACTTGAGCACCTCCGACAATAAAAATATTACTATCGTTTTTTGCCAATCCTATTGCTTTTTCGATACTACTTGCAACTAAACAATTTTTTATAAAATAGTTTTTATCCTTAGTTAAAATAACCGTAGTTCTGTTTGGCAAAGGTTTTCCTATAGATTCAAAAGTGTTTCTGCCCATTATAATATGATGACCGAGTGTAATTTTTTTAAATCTTTTTAAATCTGCTGGCAAATGCCATATCAATCCATTGTTGTTTCCTAAAGCGTTATTTTTTGCAATTGCTGCAATGATTGTTACCATAAAATAAAAAATTAAAGTTGCGAATTGTAAGTTCTAAATTTATTTTAACATGTAAAGTTAAAAATATTAATTGTTCGTTTTTTTATTATACCTTTAAACTAAAACTGGAAAGCTAAAAAAAAATCTAATTAAATTATTAAAATATCTTCTTAAGTTTGTTATAATCTAAAAAGTAAACAAACCTTAATGAAAAGGTGTTATCTTTAGATGTTTTTAATAAATTAGATAAATTATTAAAGAAACTTAAATTAGAATCTGTATTTTCTTCTGAAATTGAGTTTCTATAAAATACAATTAACTGGCATCCGGGTGCAAATTGCCATATATAATTAAGGTCTAAATTCCAGTTGTTAAAATTAACGTTATCGTCATTAAAATTAACGTTTTGGTCTAACCCTCCGTCTTTGTTCAAATTATAAAAACCGCTGTAGTTTATTGTACTCCAGTAATGTCTAAATCTTAGCGATAAAGTAGAGAACGTATTAAAGCTATATTTACTTGTAATTGTGTTAGTGTAATTTTTTCTATTTCTAATACCAATAATTATATCTTCATCTACCTTATCGACATATCCTTGGTCGTTATTAATATTTACATAGTTGAATTGATATTGCAAAGAAAATTTGTTAGTAAAGCGATAGCGTGGAGTGATGCGAAATCCGTGTCCGTTTTTTGGGTTGTTGCTAAATTCTGAATACCAAGCTCTGCTTTCTATACTAAATTTTTTTTGAGAATTTGTAGAAGCCCAAAAGCTTATATTTTTTCTTTCCGGTTGTAAAAAGTAAATACCGCTTGTTGTGTCCTCTCTCGGTTCAAAAAAGTCTTTTGTTTTAGTTCCGTAATTAAATCTTCCGCCGAAAGTAAAACGATTTTTTGTTTGTGCTTCAAAATTGAAGCCCGTATAATAGCCTGTAAAAACTCCACTATAATGTTGAAGCCTAGCTCGGCTATAATAAGATATTTTATAATAATTAAAGTGTTCGGTCGGCTGTAAAGTTCTCCAGCTTACATTTCCATAAAAAGATTGTCTGTCGTTTCTAAAAAGAATTCCCAAGTCGTTAGGGTTAAAGTCTTTGTTTTCAAAACCATAGCCTACTTGCCAAGACCAATGCCCCAAATTATAACCGAAGCTATTATCAAAAGCCCAGCCTAAATTAGGGTTGTCCTTGTCGTCAGAAATACTAGTCATTTTTAAAGAGCCGTCAACGTTATATTTACTGTTTTTAGTTTCTACGTGCCATACTAAAGCAGTAGCATTAGCGTCTCTAAATTTCCCATCCCTAACAACGTTAGTGTTTATTAACGAAATTGTAGAATTTCTATTAAATTGCTTATCTAATACCATAATATTGTAATTTGTAAACGGACTAACTACTTCTTCTCTAATTTTGTCAGTCTTTTTATTTTTTATGGTAGCATTAGTTTTTTCGGTAATGGCATTAAAAAAACCGACTCCTAAACCATTTTTAGTTCTGCCAGATACTTTAACAGCATTTATCATATTAACTTTAGCAGGGAGGTCTATAACTTCTTCATCGTCAAGGAGTGATTCTTCAACTTCAAACTGGTCTATAGGCTCGCCTCCTATTCTTCTCGAATAAAAGAGGTCGCCAATGTTAAAAAGTTCTGTTCCTTCGTTAAAAAATTGTCTTTGCTCTGCAAACTGTTGTTCAAACGGACCGAGATTTAAAATAACGTTATCAAAAGCCACTTGGCTAAAATCGGGAATTGTAGTTGCGTCTAAAGTAAAATTTTCTGTAATTCCGTATTTAATATCCATTCCTACACTCCAGTCGAAAGAGGTTTTATCATCAATATCACTAATAGTTGAAGAGATATATGGGTATAAATTTAATCTGATTGGAGGCTTAATATCTCTAAAATCTTCAATTAGACCGTCGTGTTGTGTCCACCTGCCGATAGAATTATCTACATGATTCCAAGTGTGTTGCTCGTTTAATTTTTCTAATCTTCTAAGGAAATTAAACCCCCAAGATTGAACAGGTCTATTTGCAAAACGCAAGGCTCTGTATGGTATTTCTATTTCAACGTTCCAGCCTTCTTCGTCTATTGACACATCGCTGTTCCAGACTTCGTTCCAGTTAAAATCTGGGTTGCCGTTAGAAACTTTGCTGTCTGTCTGGTTTCCGGTGGCTTGGACTGAAAATACAAATGGGTTTTGACCATCGTCATTTGGGTTTATAGCTACTAAAAAGAAATCTACGATACCAAAATTATCTCTAATAACAAATTCTCTCGGAATTTCTTTCGGATTAGGGTCTTTCATTTTTGCTGCTATATAAATAGCCTCGTTTCCATATACTACTTTAACTTCGGTTTGATATTCCGAAGGTACTGACTTACCGTTTGAAGGTCTTAAAGTTACAAAATCGGTACACGACTCGGCATTTTTCCAAGCACTATCGTTTAATATTCCATCAATTTTTGGAGCTATTGAAATTCTCGTGGCTTTAATTTTTTTGCGCTGTTTTACATTTTGTGAAAATGAGTTGGTGCATAAAATACTCATTAATATAATTATAAATGTTTTAAACAAGGTGGACTTTGTTTTAAAAAATTAAACGTAATAAATATACTTATATTATTTATGATTTTTGTTAAACTCTTGTTAATTTTAAAGTTGGTTTTCCCTTTGGTTTTTTAAAGCTATTCTTCTCTAAATTTTTTCTTTTAAAAGGTATTAACATTAATTTAATATTCTTATAATACAATCATAATTTAAAACTAACAGAAAGTTTACAAAAACTATAGACTTTTGCATAAGTAAAATTATAATATTTATAAAATTATGAAAAATATGAAAAAGCTTATTTTAGTTATGTTTAGTCAAGTAGTTCTCTCTCAAGGAATCGGAACTTTAAAAGGGACATTAACAGACAAGTCAAATAATAACGAGCCTTTGCCTTTTGCAAATATTTTAATTAAAAACACTAAAATAGGTGTTACAACAGACTTTGATGGCAATTATTCATTAAGCGTTCCGGCTGGAAGCTATACTGTTTCTTATAGCTATTTAGGATATGTAACCGTCGAAAAAGCTTTTACCATAAAAAATGGAGAAACTATTATAATAAACGAAGCAATGTCGGCTGATAGCGGAATTTCTTTAAAAGAAGTAGAAGTAAAATCTTCTACAAACAAAGAAACGGCGAATGCACTTTTAATAGAACAGAAAAAAGCTAAAATTATTAAAGAAAGTATCGGTGCTGAAACTTTAAATAAAATTGGAGTTTCAAATGCCGCTAATGCTACGGTAAAAATATCTGGAGTTACTAAAAGCGAAGGGACAGGAAACATATATATCAGAGGATTAGGAGACAGGTATTTATCGACAACTATGAACGGATTGCCTATTCCGTCCGATGATGTAGAAAATAAAAATATTAACTTAAACCTGTTCTCAACAAGCGTTATTAAAAATGTAGCAATTAGTAAAACGTATCTAACTAATAGTTATTCAGATCAAGGTTCAGGTAATGTAAACATAAGTTCTAAAGAATACACTAAAAAATCATTTTCTGTTTCGTTGTCTGCTGGGGCTAATACAAATTCTTTAGATTCTTTTAGAAGGACGATTATCAGCAATGACGCTTCTTTTGGGTTTCATAGAAAGAAAAATACTTTAAAAGACCAAATTACTCTTCAAGGCTGGGATACCGAAAAACAATCTACCCCTGTTAATTATAGAAGTTCTTTTTCTTGGGGAAATAGATTTAAAATTATAAATAAAAACTTTTATGTCTTTCTTACGGGTTCTCATTCCAAAAGTTTTGAGTACCGAAAAGGAGTATTTAGAGTTTTTAGGTCAAATGTTTTAGACAAGGCATTTCCAGATGTAACGAGGCAAATTAATTTAGATAAGAATGTTAATAAGAATGAAAATGATGTAGAAAATTTTATTACAAGAACAAATACCACAGGGTATGTTAACGTTAGGTTAAAACTAAACAACAATAATAAAATTAAATATAACACTTTATTTGTCAATACATCGGAAGACAACTTATACGAACAAGGAAGAAAAGGGTTTGGGTACGTTTTTGATCAAGATCCACAGGAAGATGGGGCTTTTGTAAGAGACCAAAATTTTAGACAGACTACTTTGTTTGTAAACCAAATTATGGGACAGCATCAATGGAATAGAAAAAACAATTTAAGTTGGGCAGGTGGCTACAACTTTGTTTTGGCTGAAGAGCCTAATAGAATAAGAAACGAGGCTAATATTTTAGATATTACCGTTGATCCAACTATTCAATTTGCACATGTTGGAGATTATCAACAAAGAAAATCTAGTCAAAAAATTCAAGATTCGGAATATAATTTTTTCGTTAAAAACAGGTTGGCATTAGGGCTAAAAGATAAAGACGGTAGTAGCCCATTTTCTTTAAACTTGGGAGTAAATTATAGGCTAAAAAAGAGAACTTTCAACTCCTTGTTTGTAGGAGTAAGGGCAAAAAATCTTACAGCAGAATCAATAGATCATATATCGTCAGTATTTACAGGGGCAGATTTTGATAAGGACTTAATTTTAGTTGCACCGAAAGACAGGTTTCAGGCGGATTTACGTGTTATTGCAAGCTATGCAAATTTAGATTTTGAGTTTAGTAGAAAGTTTACAGGTAATATTGGCTTGCGTCTTGAGAGAAATGAAATTGATGCAGTATGGGATGTTGCTGGCTTTATAGATTCGGAAAATGACGGTCGTCCGAGGTTAGGTAGTGTAAATAAAGTTTATGAGGATTTATACCCAAGTCTTAACTTAAAGTTAGAATTATCCGAAAACCAGTTTTTACGTTTTGCATATAGCAGTACTCAAACTTTGCCCGAATTTAAAGAGCTATCGCCTTTTGAGTACGTTTCGCCGACAGGTCGTGTTACAAAAGGAAATCCGGAATTAGAGAAATCTAGTATTTACAATTTTGATTTAAAATATGAAATGTTTCCAAATAGGGGACAACTTTTTTCAGTAATGGCATTTTATAAACGAATAAATGACCCAATAAATTTAGCACTAACGAGAGGTTCTTCGGGCTACTTCTACTACGCAAATACTGGCGAAAAAGCTACAATATTTGGTTTAGAACTGGAAACAAAAACGGATTTAATAAAGAATGAAGATAACCAAAGTGTCTTAAACATTACAGGAAATATTACCAAAATGTGGTTAAACCAAGACTTGCTTAAAGAATTTCAATATAAAAATATTACAAAATCTAACTTACAAGGTGCTTCGGATTTTATTGTAAACAGTTCCTTAAGTTATAGTAATAATAAAGAAAAAGAATTAGTAGCTACCCTGACTGGGAACTATAATTCTGATAAAATACTTGCACTTGGTTCACCAGAAAGTTTTGAAAATAGTGCAGTATTCTATAATGATGAAATTGTAGAAAATGGCTTTGTAACTTTAGATTTAGTAGTTAGTAAAAAAATTAATAAAAACTTAACGATAAAATTAATTGGTAGAAATTTGTTAAACCCAGTTATTAAGCAAACTCAATTAGTAAGAAATATAAACACTAGTATAGAAACCAAAGAAATAGTTCAATCCTATAAAAAAGGAAGCCAATTAACTCTAAACATAAAATATAATTTCTTTTAATTCGTGTTTTTCAAGTTGATGAGTTATTGATTGGAAGTTCATAAAAAGTAAGGTCAAGAAAAAGCAAAAATTTAAAAAAATTTTCTAGTATTAAAAATATTATTACTTTTACTCAAAAAATATTATACAAAATGGAAAGAATTCTATTTTAACTTATTTTAATGCTGAATATAACAAAGATTCAGGCTTAAAATGTATTTTAGCTGATATTGACAAAGTGCCAACAGACACGTCTTCAGCAACATACAATTGGATAAAAAACGATACTGCTAATTACATTACTAGTTACAATAGTAGTAATTGTAACTAATACCTTATTAAATGCTACTTTTTTTTTAATGTTGAGTTTTTATAAGCAATTTTTATAAAGTTAATGTTATATAACATACTACATATAGGAATAGTAAGAGCAACTGGAACTATTGGATTAATCAATCTAACCTACAACTTGTTTAGATATGAGCAAATTAAAAAATTAAATATAACTTGCGGATAAACAGATAAATATATACAGATAGAGTTGCGAATTTTAGGCCTAATAGACAAAAAGTAGGCTAAATTTCACTATACTTTTTATTTAAAAGATACAAAAGGACTCTTGTCTTTAAACTAAAAAAACTAATTTTTAGAACACACTTTTAATCAATCCTAATGCTGCTCCAAATTCCTGTTTATAATGTGTTTTAACATAATCAAGACCGTTGCAAAAAAGAAATCATCTAACAGCTTAAATTTATTTGGCAGATTTAACCAAACTAAAAACGATAGTAATATGAAGGTGAAAGCTGTTACACGTATTCTAAAAGCTAAATTTTCTTTGCCAGTTGTAGTTCTTTTTTTTAAAGTAGTTTAAAATAAGCTCACAAACACCTTATAAACAAAGAGATTTAGACGTTTTTGTGTTTTTAATTATTACTAATAATTAAGCAAAAATTACTAATGAGCTTAAACTCATTACTACTGACTTAACAAGCGTTACTACTGACTTAACAAGCATTACTACTGACTTAACAAGCATTACTACTGACTTAACAAGCGTTATTAGTTGACTTAGTGATCGTTATTACTGACTTAGCAAGCATTACTACTGACTTAGCAAATACTACTATTGACTAAACAAAAATTACTACTGACTTAACAAAAATTACTGCTGACTTAGCAAAAATTACTAATGACTTAACAAATATTACTAATAACTAAGTAAAAATTACTAATAATCTTAAACACAAATCCCTTTGAGCTTAAACGCAAAAGATTTTACTTTAAAAGCTATTTATAATCGAAAATTAATTGTTGCAAAACATCTAACAATGAATTTTGTTTTTTTAAAGTTTTGCTTTGCAACGGTCTTATAATCGTGGAAACGCACCAAATAATCCTTCAAAAATTATTTCTCTCTATCTCGTTAGTAAAAAAATAAACCCTCGCTAAAAAAAATTTTTATTTTTTTTTTTTGTATCGTTTTTTATTACTTTTGTAGCCTAAATTTTAAAAATATTATAAACAATGAAGAAAATTATTTTAAGTTTTTTAACCCTTATGTTAGTAACAATAGGGTATTCGCAAGACCCAATATCAGATGCACCGACACCTCCTAATAGGAATGCGGTAGATGTTGTTTCTATTTTTTCAGGTGCATATACAGACATTGCTGGAGTTAACCTCAATCCAAATTGGGGTCAAGCCGGTCATGCTGATGCAGACACAAACTTTGATAGAGGTTCAGGAGACATCTCTTTAAAGTATCCAAAATTTAATTACCAAGGAATTGATTTTGATGGTAACAGACAAAATGTGTCAGGCTTCGAAAAAGTTCATATAGATATATGGACAGGTTCTACAGCTGTTAGGTTTTTTTTAATATGGGCAGGTGGTGAAGTAAGCGTAGATATAGCTGCTTCTGCAAGTTGGCAAAGTTTAGACTTCGACTTGTCGGCTTTTACAGGTGCAGATTTAAGTACCATTAGACAACTAAAATTTGATGGAGGTGATGGTTCAACAAGCACAATATATGTAGATAATATTTATTTTTGGAAAAGTCCTGCCGCCGTTGGTACTGATGCTACATTGAGTGATTTAAAAATAGACGGTACAACTATTAATGGTTTTGCCCCTAGTGGAGAAAATTACAAGGTTAATTTAGTTCAAGGTGTAGCTATACCACAAATTACTTTAGCTTCAACTACAGATGCTTCAGCAACTACAGATATAACACAAGCTACTAGTGTGCCAGGTGATGCAACCGTTGTAGTAACTGCTGCAGACGGCACAACTACAAAAACCTATACAATTTCTTTTGATTATACTATACCTAATACCGAAGCACCTACACCGACAATTCATCAAGATAATGTAATTTCAATTTTTAGTGATGCATATACACCTCCTGGTAACCCAAATTATAACCCTAACTGGGGTCAAACTGGTCTTGGCTCTGCAAACACAAACTTTGATATTAATTCAGACGGAGATGGTAATGCAGTTTTGGCGTACCCAAATTTTAATTATCAAGGAATGGAGTTTACTCCGTTTGATGCTTCTACTTATGACTATATACGTATGGATATATGGACTCCTGCAGACCCAACAGCGACAGATATACAAATTTCGCCTATAAATGATGGAACTGGAACTAGAGAAACATTAGTATCTATTACATACACTAGTAAAAAATGGATTTCTGTTGCTCTTCCTAAATCTTCTTTTACAGGGATGACTTGGGATAAAGTTATCCAATTTAAAATAGCTGCAAATGGAGCTGGTAGTACAAACCCTGTAGATATATATGTAGATAACATATATTTTAGTAAATCTCCCAATGATGATGCTACTTTAATTGATTTAAAAATAGACGGTACAACTATTAGTGGTTTTGCTTCTAATGTAGAAGATTATACAGTTAATTTAGCTATTGGTACAACTACAGTACCAACAGTTACTGCTACTGCTACAAGCCCTAGAGTTACTAGCGCTGTTGTAACACCAGCTACTAGCATACCAGGTGATGCAAAGATTGAAGTAACTGCTGAAGACGGCACAACTACAAAAACCTATACAGTTTCTTTTGACTTTGTACCTAATTTTAATAATATCCCTACAGGAACAGGATATTATATTAATAAAATTATTGCCAGCCCTAGCGGTAGTGATTTAACAAATGAATATTTTGAATTTAGAGGACCAGCAAATGCCTTAGTACCTGATGATTTGTATTTTATAGCTATAGAAGGTGACGGCGAAAGTAGCTCTTTAAGTAAAGTTTCAGAAGCTATTAAATTAGGCGACGGCATTAGAAAATTCGGCTCTAATGGTATGCTATCGTTAATTGCTAACTATACAGAGACTGATGTTAATCCTAATGTAAAAACTACTAATACATACACTTCAGCGATTGCTTCAGGAACTACGATTATAACTATTGAATTAGAAGGAAACGATGTTACTTCATCCAGCTCATCTGCTGTTACTTCAAGGGATCCAGATATTGGCTATGACGGTAATATAAGCGACGCTTCTGCAACCTATATGCTTATTGCTGCTAATTCAGCCCCAAAAAATGTAAAAGTTGACCAGTTTCTGAATAGCGACGGTACTACAGAAGGTAACGACGGAATAATAGACGCTACTGGAGATCATACAGGTTGGACACTATATGACTCTGTCTCTTATTTAGACGACGACGGTCATGGTAAAGATGGTGAATATGGCTATGGTCAAATTATTTTTACTCAACCACCTACAAATGCAGCAGATAGAAAAACTACTACTAGTGCAACTATTGTAGACCATAAAACTACTAGTGATATAAATTATTTATTTAGACAAGGCACAAAAACAGGTTTTACAACTAATGACTGGGTAGGATCTGCAAATGGTAGTAATTCTAAAGTACCTCCTAATTGGGTTCTTACTACTTCTGATTCTAAAATCAATAGAACTTATTTTAAAGGTTTTGCTTTTAATACAAATAGTGTAGATGCTACAAAAGTAATACCTTATGGAGCATTAAACCCAGTAGAGCCAAACACGTGGGACGGAAGTACAAATACAGACTGGGCAATAGCAGACAACTGGAGTTTAGATATAGTTCCGAATGAAGGTAGTGATGTAACAATTCCCAATGTTGCTAACGACCCTGTTATAGAAGCCGCTACTACAGCTTATGCACATACTTTAACAATTAATTCTGACGCTTCTTTAACAACAGACGGCACTCTTAATGTTAGTAATAATGCTACCTACATTAGAAACTTAGCCACTACAAACTGGTATCTTGTTTCAAGCCCAGTTACCAATGAAACTTATGACGATGCTTATGTTACTGCAAATGATATTGCCCTTGGTACTAGTGATAATAGAGGTATTGCAACTTATACTACAAGCACTGACACTTGGAGCTATATGCAAGCAGGTAGTAGTAATACTTTTACTAACGGCAAAGGTTATTCTGTAAAAAGAGCAAGTGCAGGGGATATTTCTTTTACCGGTACTTTAAGCACTGGCAAAGTTTCTGTAGCCATAGATAACACAGGTAATAGTCGTTTTAATTTAATAGGAAATCCTTATGCCACTCATATAAACAGCGGAAATTTCTTAACAGATAATAATAATACTGCAAAACTTGAAGCTAAAACTATTTGGGTTTGGGATCAAAGTACGAATACTTATGAAGCTAAAACAGCAACCATGAACTTTAAATTAGCACCTGCGCAAGGCTTTTTTGTACAAGCAAAAGTAGCTGCTACTGATAATTTAACTTTTGATTATTCTGCTATAAAATCCACTGGCGGAACTTTCCAAAAGACAGACTTATCTCAAATAAAACTTTTAATTTCAGATGGTATTTCTAAAAGACTCGCAAGAATTTTATACTACGACACCGCTACAAAAGGCTTTGACAATGGTGGAGACGGCGAAACGTTTTCTGGATATGGTGCAAAAAATACTAAGTTTAATGTTTATACCTGTTTATTAAATAACGACAAAGGCAAGAAATACCAAGTTCAATCTTTGCCAAAAGCAGGAATTGAAAATATGATAATTCCAGTAGGAGTAAAATCGGAAGCAGGTAAAGAAATTACTTTTAGCTTAGAAACCTTAAACTTACCCTCTGGCGTTAAAATATTTTTAGAAGACAGAGAAACTGGTATTACTAAAAGATTAGACGAAGCCGGAGCTAACTATAAAGTTGAACCAAAAACTGATTTAAACGGAATAGGTAGATTCTATATTTCCTCGTCAGCAGCCGCACTTAATATAGACGACAATACTTCGTCTGATGATGTTAGCGTTTATAATGTTGATAATTCTAAATTAAGAATAGTAGGCTTATCTAATGGAGAGCAATATTCTTTTAGCTTATTTAACCTACTTGGGAATAAATTAGTGAACAACTCATTTTCTTCAAACGGCGTAAAAGATATTTCTTTACCAAAACTAACAACAGGAATATATATAGCAAGTATAGAATCTAAAGCTGGTAGAATAACTAAAAAAATTATAATTGAATAAATTATAAAAATTTAATTTTGTAATAACTATTAATTTTTAAAAAACCATTTAGAAAATTCTAAATGGTTTTTTTACTTTTTAATAATAAACACTTAAAACAAACCCTTATGTACTTAAAATTTAGAGTTGCTGTATTTATTTTTTTATGTCTTATGTTTTCAATAAAGCATTTTTCACAAACAACACAAGTTGGTAGCGGAAGCTATACTAATACATTTCCTGGTGTGGATGCTGCCAATAGAAATGGACAACCTTCAGGCACTCCACAATTAAGTGGTAACGCAGACGGAAAACCCGTTCCTACAAACGATTGGTGGTCTAAACTAATTAAGGAAGACCATGCAGGCAACCTGTTTAACTATCCGATGACTATGAAAACTACTAATAATGGTCTTATAGTTACCTATATCCCTTGGGGCGTTATTGGCGACTCTTCACCTATAGAAGTAAGCCTAACAGGGTTAAGCGTAACAAAAGCTACTGTCTCTGATTTTTCTGACTGGACAGTTACTATGAATTGGAAAGACAGCGACAACGAACTAAAAGCAACCTCAGGAATCGGAATGCCGTTTTTATATTTTGAAAAAGACGCAAACGACGAGGTTTCTATCAAAATAAAATCCGGAAATGTTAGTATTTCTAACGAACTGCTTATAATAGAAAATGCTAGTAATAATGCCGATTTTGTTTTTTATGCTCCCGTAGGTAGCACTTGGTCTAAATCTGGCACAACTTACAGCTCAACCCTAAATAACAAAACATACTGGTCTATGGCTATGCTCCCGCAAAGCACGACTAACGTTAATTCTGTTGCACAAGAGTATAAAAAATACGCTTATGTTTTTCCGACTAACACAACCGCAACTTGGAGCTATGATAATACAACATCAAAACTTACTACTACTTTTAATGTAAGTACTTCTGTAAAAGAAGGAAGTAATACAAATATGCTTTTAGGATTATTGCCACACCAATGGAGCAATTTATCATCAACATCTGCTAGGCCAAACGAATATTCCTATAGCTCTGTGAGAGGTGAAATTAAAACTTTAAAAGGAAATTCGTTTATAGTAGAAAATAAGTTTAAAGGAATTTTACCTACGCTGCCAAACCTTGTGAATTATAGCCCAGGGTTTAATCCTATAAAGCTATCGGACAAAATTTCACAAATTGAAGACGAAAGGTTAGCTAGCTGGACAGATTCTTATAATGATGGTCAATTAATGAATCGCCTTATACAAACAGCAAGAATTGCAGATCAAATAGGCAATACAAAAGCAAGAGATAAAATAGTTGCTACTATCAAAGAACGGTTAGAAGACTGGTTGTCTTATGAGGCAGGTGAAGTAGCTTTTTTGTTTTATTATAATTCTGATTGGGCTACTTTGATAGGCTATCCTGCGGGTCATGGGCAAGATTCAAATCTAAATGATCATCATTTTCACTGGGGGTATTTTATTCATGCGGCTTCTTTTATAGAACAACTTGAACCCGGCTGGGCTTCAAAATGGGGCGGTATGGTTAATCTTTTGATACGAGATGCTGCTTCCCAAGATAGAAATGATACAAAATTTCCCTTTTTAAGAAATTTTAGTCCTTATGCTGGACATAGCTGGGCTAATGGTTTTGCAACATTCCCACAAGGAAACGACCAAGAGTCTTCATCGGAAAGTATACAGTTTGCATCTTCGTTAATTCACTGGGGAAGCATTACTAATGATGACGATATTAGAGATTTAGGAATATATATTTATACCACCGAACAATCAGCTATAGAAGAGTATTGGTTTGATGTACATGATAGAATTTTTAAACCCACACAACAGTATAGTTTAGTTTCAAGAATATGGGGCAATTCTTACGATAACGGTACTTTTTGGACCTCAGATATTGCAGCTTCTTACGGAATAGAGTTGTATCCAATTCACGGTGGTTCTTTGTATTTAGGGCATAATACTGGCTATGCTCAAAAACTTTGGACTGAAATTACACAAAATACTGGTATTTTAAGTAATGAAAAGAATGACAATTTATGGCACGACACTTACTGGAAATTTCAGTCGTTTATAGATCCGCAAGAAGCCATTAAATTATATGATTCGTACCCTGACAGGAACTTAAAATTTGGTATTTCAGATGCACAAACTTATTACTGGCTACATTCGATGAACGCTTTGGGAAAAATAGATGCTTCAATTACTGCAAATCATCCTATTGCAGCTGCGTTTAATAAAAATGGAGACATCACTTATGTAGGTCAAAATTATTCAGATTCACAGATTACTATTACTTTTTCTGATGGAGCTACATTAGACGTTCCAGCAAAAAAAATGGCTACTAACAAAGATATTTCTGTGTCAGGTACTATTAGTTCTGATTTTAATCAGGCTTATGCAAATGGTAGTGTAAATCTGTCTGTAACTACTACTGGTAGCGGAGTTACCAAAGTTGAGTTTTTTGATGGTTCTACTTTGTTAGGAACAAAAAATACTGCTCCTTATAACTTTAAAGCACAAGATTTGTCTTTAGGTATTCATGGTTTATATGCCAAAATATATGCAGGTACTACATTTAATATTACTAATATTGTTAAAATTCAGGTTGGTGAACAGGTGCCATTTTTAGGTCGAGCTTTTCAAATTCCGGGAATTATAGAAGCAGGAAATTACGACAAATTTGAAGGCGGAGTTGGGCAAGGCATATCATATATAGATACTTCAATAAATAATCTAGGAGATTATAGAAAAGACGAATATGTGGACGCTTCATCTGAAGCAGTAGAAGGTAAGGTTATCGGTTGGCCTGCTGCTGGAGAATGGTTAGAATATACCATCGATGTGCAGACTTCGGGCAAATACGATGTTAATGTTCGTTTTGCGTCAGACAATAATGCAGGTGGCGGTCCTTTTTATTTTGAAATTGATGGTGATAAAATTAGTCCGGATATTTCTTTAACGAATACTAACGGCTGGAACGAATGGCAGACCAAAACTATTAATAATGTCGAACTATCAAAAGGTAAACATATTTTAAGATTGGTAATTACTAACGGAGAGTTCAACTTGGCAAAAATGACTTTTAGTCGTTCCGCTGATTTAGGTTACACAAAACCTGTATCTAATGCTGGAAATAATGTAGTAGTTGTTTTACCCTCTTCTGCTACAACTCTAGATGGCACTTTGAGTAATCATCCTGAAGGAAGTCCTATTACTTATTTGTGGGAGCAAATATATGGACCTTCAATAATTAGTTTTGATGACGAAACGGCGGTGTCTCCTAATTTATCTAATTTAGAAAAAGGGATATATAAATGTAAATTAACTGTAAGTGACGGAACTTATACATCTAAAAGTTATGTTTTGGTTATTGTTCAAGAAACTGCTAATTCAAATCCTTTTATACATATTAATTCTCCTAAAGACAACTCTACTTTTATACAAAATACTCCGATAACTATTAGTGCTACGGCATCAGATTTAGATGGCGCAATTTCTAAAGTTTCTTTTTACGAAGGAAATAACAAGTTAGGAGAAGCTACTTCGGAGCCTTATAATTTCGTATGGAATAATGCAAGCGTTGGTAGTCATCAATTAAAAGCAATTGCAACAGATAATGGCGGAGCTACATCAACGTCAAATATTGTAAATATACAAATAGACGAAGTAAGGTCGTGTTCAGAGAAATCAAACGAGGCACAGCAAGGTTCGTTTTCTACTGGCTATATTGCAACTTTTGAAACTATAGGTTCTTCGGTAAAAATTTCTTTTGAATTATTAGATACAAATAGAGCTGGCGTTGTTGCTTATTTATGGAAACGAAGTCCTTTTGGAGAAACACAGATGGAAAATGCAGGTGGACTAAAATTCTCAAAAACTATTGGCGGAGTAACTGCTGGCGAGACTATTACTTATGGTTGTAAGTTTGCTTTTGCAGGAGGTCTAGCAGTTACAAAATATATTAGTTATAGGGTTGGTGATAGCTGTAGTCCGTTAGCTGTTATAGATAATTTTTTAGAAAATAAAATTAAAATTTATCCTAATCCTGTAAAACAAAAATTATATATAGAATCGCCATCAGCGTCAATTAATAAGGTTGAAATAAATTCAGTACAAGGAAAAAAAATAGAATTACTTAATCCTAATGAAAAAAGCATAAACGTTGAAGAGCTTTCGAGCGGTTTGTATTTTCTTAAAATATATACCTCTAAAGGAATAGTTGTTTTAAAAATGTTAAAGCAGTAAATTTTATTTCAGAAATATTATATGAAGGTCGTTTTTGCTACCCACAATTTAGAAAAGTTAAAGGAAGTTAAAGCTATTTTTCCGAGTTCTGTAGAGTTATTGAGTTTAAAAGATATAAATTGCTTTGATAAAATTGAAGAAACAGGAGCGACATTAGAATCAAATGCACAGCTAAAAGCGGATTATATTACAAAACATTTCTTTTTAAATTGCTTTGCTGACGACACGGGGTTAGAAGTAGAAAGTTTAGAGGGAAAACCTGGTGTTTACTCTGCGCGTTTTGCAGGTACGCAATGTAATTCTGAAGATAATATTCAAAAATTATTATTAGAACTAAAGAATATAAATAATAGAAAAGCACAATTTAGAACTGTAGTTTTTTTAAATTTTAACGGAAGAAAAATTTTGTTTGAAGGCATTTGTAAAGGCACTATTTTAAAGCATAAAACAACAGAAAAAGGCTTTGGTTACGATCCAGTTTTTAAGCCAGATGGGTTTAAAAAATCATTTTCAGAAATGACTGTCAAAGAAAAAAACCAAATATCTCACAGAGGTATAGCCATAAAAAAGCTAATTGTTTTTTTTAATAAATTTTATACCTAAATTGCTATAAATATAATTTTTATTTATAAAGATATATGAAAAGCAAAGCTTATGCAAAACATTTTTTAATGTTATTTGTTTTAATGACATTATTGTTTTTTGTAAACATTAGTTTAGGCTCTGTTTCAATTCCTTTTAAAGATATATTAAGCATACTTTTCGGAGGCAATATTAATAGAGAAAGCTGGGAAATTATTGTTCTAAACTTTAGATTACCAAAATCAATTACCGCTGTATTAGTAGGCTCTGGTTTATCTATTTGTGGTCTGTTAATGCAAACTTTATTTAGAAATCCTTTAGCGGGTCCTTATGTTATCGGCATATCTTCTGGTGCAAGTTTAGGGGCTGCAGTTTTAATTTTAGGCTCATCTATTTTTGGTAATTTTCTGACTTACAATTCTTTTTCAAATTGGGCTTTACCAATAGCATCAAGCACAGGAGCTTTTTTAGTTTTAGCCTCGGTGATTGTTGTGTCCAACAAAGTCAGAAACACAATGTCTATTCTAATTATTGGTTTGATGTTTGGTAGCTTGAGCTCTGCAATTATTAATATTTTAGCATATTTTAGTGAAGCGAGTAAAATTCAGAAGTTCTTATTTTGGGGCTACGGCAGTCTCGGAAATTTGTCTTGGAATGAATTATTCGTTTTTGCTTGCTTTTACTTTGTAGCTATTTTCGCTACTATTATTATTATAAAACCCTTAAACAGTTTTTTGTTAGGAGAAAATTATGCTAAAAGTTTGGGAGTAAATGTTTTAAAAAATAGAAACATAATTTTGCTTATTACAGCTATTTTAACTGGAGTTATAACTGCTTTTTCAGGCTTAATTGCGTTTGTAGGGTTAGCCGTTCCTCATATTTCTAAAATTATATTTTATAACTCGAATCATAAAGTTTTAATCCCTGCAACTGCAATAATTGGCGCAATAGTATTATTAATTTGCGACAGTATTGCTCAACTGCCTACTAGCAAATTTACACTTCCTTTAAATGCTGTTACTTCACTGTTTGGTGCACCGGTTGTTATTTGGCTGTTAGTTAGAAAAAAAAGAACGTTCGTATAAATGATAGTCTCTAAAAACCTTACGATAGGGTATAAAAATAAAAGCAAACAAAAAATTGTTGCTTCTAACATCAACTTTAAAATTGAAAAGGGTAAGCTAGTTGCCGTTCTAGGAGAAAATGGCATCGGAAAATCGACTTTACTTAAAACGCTTTCTAAAGTTCAGAAGCCTATCTCTGGCGAAATTTCTATTAATAATAAAAACCTAAATAAAATTTCAGTAAAAGAACTTTCTAAAAAGATAAGCCTTGTACTCACGGAGCATCTGCCCCAAAGCCAACTTACAGTTTTTGAACTAATTGCTTTAGGAAGACAGCCTCATACTAACTGGTTAGACAAATTAACTAAACTAGATATTTTAAAAATTGATGAAGCGATAAAACAAACAGGTATAAATTACATAAAAAATAATAAATATTACGAGTTAAGCGATGGACAGCTACAAATAGTCTTAATTGCAAGAGCATTAGCACAAGATACAGAAATTATTATTTTAGACGAACCGACAGCACATTTAGACTTACATCATTCTATAAAAATATTTTACTTACTAAAAAAACTAGTTAAAAAAACTGACAAAACAGTAATTATTTCTACCCATCAAATAAATATGGCTATTCAATTATCGGATGAAATTTTGCTTTTAAAAAAAAACTCTTTTTACCATGGGACAGCTCAGAAGCTAATTTTAGAAAATGCCTTTGAAAATCTTTTCTCTAAAGATATGGTTAATTTTAATAAAGAATTAGGGCAGTTTGTAATTACCAAAATATAATTTTTCGCTTAATTATCTATATGTCCCTGCAAGCGATCAACTTTAATTTTGGCTGCCCATAAAACAAAGCTAAAAACACACAAACCCCCACGATCAAATTAGATTGTGGGGGTTTGTTTTTGATAATTAATTATTGCCTTTATTAATTAATAAGATTAATTCTTAAATTCATATTGTAAAAATGTATAAGAATCACGCGGTACTATACTTATCCATTTTTTGTATTTTAAACACCATTTAAAGCGTATAGAGTATATTCCTTTTTTTAAGTAAGCTGCAATAAAAGGGTGAGTATGAAGTTGTATATTTTTAAAATTTGAACTAAATTTTTCTAAATTGGCTTCTATTTTGTTTAATAATAAAATTGGAGCTTCTACTTCACCGTTTTTATTGGGATTAGTCTCGGTAGTTTTTATGTTTAACTCAGGTCTTACTCTTTGCCTTGTAATCTGTACTAATCCGAACTTACTAGGAGGCAATATTTTGTGCTTCGTTCTATCTAACGACATCTGTTCTTTTAAATGATTATATAGCTCTATTCTATTTTTTGCTATACGCATATCAATAAAATCAACTACTATTATTCCTCCCATATCACGTAGTTTTAACTGACGCGCTATTTCGGTTGCAGCAATTAAATTTACTTGCAAGGCTGTTTCCTCTTGAGAGCTCATTTTGTTAGAACGATTTCCGCTGTTTACGTCTATTACGTGCAGAGCTTCGGTGTGTTCTATTACTAAATAAACTCCTTTACTAATAGAAACTATTTTACCGAACGAAGATTTTATTTGTCTTTCTATATCATATTTCTGAAAAATTGGTGTCTTCGATTTATGAAGTTTTACAATATTTTCTTTTTCTGGATATATTCCTTGTAAATATTCTTTAACTTCAATGCTTAAAGTTTCGTCATTTGTTACAATGTTTACAAAAGTTTCATTCATTACATCCCTTAAAATAGAAGAAGTCCTATTTAGCTCGCTCAATATTTTCATTGGGGTATTTGTGTTAGTTATTCTTTTACACATTGTTCTCCAACGTTCTAACGAATTTTGCAAGTCTTTATCTAACTCTGCTACTTTTATTCCTTTAGCGGCTGTTCTTAAGATAATACCAAAATTTTTCGGCTTTATACTTTTTACTAGTTTTTTTAAACGACTTACTTCTGACGAGCTTTCTATT
This sequence comes from uncultured Polaribacter sp., assembly GCA_963422315.1. Taxonomy (GTDB): domain Bacteria; phylum Bacteroidota; class Bacteroidia; order Flavobacteriales; family Flavobacteriaceae; genus Polaribacter. The sequence goes on along the minus strand of OY729423.1, from coordinate 668,402 downwards.
TTTTTTGAAACAGAAATTTTGTTAGAAAATGGAAATAAAATCATAAATCTCCCCGCTATTGAAAGCTCCGAGCTTAACCTAGGTCCTTTTGTTGAAATTGGCTCTTTTATAATTTGTACCAAAATACTCTGATTCGTTTTTAGCACATCGACTATGCTTCCGCTTTTATCAATCTCTTCCTCTTGTTTTAGGTTTTTTAAATTAAAATCTCTATGCTTTCCTGCACTTACCTTTTTAAGGAATGAAATTAAAGAGTTAATTTGTGAACCCAAGTCGTTATAATGTAAAAATCCATTTTTTTGGTGACCAATATTCACAAAAGTTGCATTTAAACCTGTAAATATTTTTCCTGTCTTGGCTAAAAAAATATCGCCTACAGAAAATTTATTATCTATCGTCTCTTTGTTTAATTGAATAAGTTTTTCGTCTCTTAATAAGGCAAAATCAATATCAGATGAATTTAATCGAATTATTAATTCTGTTTTCATACTGAAATGTTTTTTTAATACTACACTTAAAATTGTGTAGTTTTTTTTTGAGATAGTTTATATTCTTTTTTTAAGCTATTAATTTCGATATGTCAATGAACTTTTTTTGATAGCTAAGCTATTATAGATAAAAGTGCAATTTTATTTACTTTTTCTTATGCCTATTTGCTTTAGCTCTTTTTTTTCTTTTGTGAGTAGAGATTTTAGCTCTCTTTCTCTTCTTACCACTCGGCATATTAATATAATGTTTTTAAAATTCTTTAAAGTTTGAATTAATATTGTATTATTTAACTTTCACTTTGCTTTTTACTTTATCAGTAAAGGTTTTAGACGGCTTAAAAGCCGGAATACAATGTGGTGGAACTTTAATAGTTCTGTTTTTTAAAATGTCTCTAGCAGTTTTTTCTGCTCTATATTTAATTATAAAGCTACCGAATCCTCTTAAATAAACGTTGTTGTTATTTTCTAAAGCTTCTTTAATTTCATTCATAAAAGCCTCAATAGTTGCCATAACTTCTACTTTCTCAACGCCTGATTTATCCGAGATTTTTGATGCGATTTCTAATTTTGTCATATCTTAAATTTTTAATTGTTTTAGTCTAAAAAATAAGTGCGTAAAGATATAATAAATATTTAATTTCAAAAATAATAATTTTAACTTTACATTTTTGCCTCTATAATTTGTATATAACCTAATATTTTTTGCAATTTTATAAAAAAAGTTTTAGTTTAGCGGAATAATTTAGTTTTTACTTTTTTCGATACCTATAATATAAATTTTATACATTTGCACAAATTAAATATTATATAAATGAAAAATATAGTTTTAATTCCATATAGAAACAGAGAAGAACATTTGAATTATTGGATTGAAAATACATATCCTAAATTAAATAAAGTTTTAGAAAATTTGGAAGTGTTAGTTGTTGAACAATCAAAAGATGGTAAACTATTTAATAAAGGACAGATAGTAAATGCTGGATTTAAATATTATAATAAAGATGAATATAATTATTTTATGCACGATATTGATATAAATCCAATTCAAAATAATGTTATAAATGTTTATAATGAAAATGTTTTAGATAATCACATCATAAGTGTATATACATCTTTTATTACTGCATTAGGTGGTGTTTTTAAATTCAAAGGTTCAACGTTTAAAAAAATAAATGGTTTTACAAATAATTATTGGGGATGGGGTTCTGAAGATAAAAATTTACAAAATAGAGCTGAATATTTTAAAATAAAAATTACAAAAAATATATTAAATAATGATCCGAAAAGGGTTGAATATTTTAAAATATTTAATGATATAAATGATAGAAAAATAAAATATAACAGAAATAGAACAATTTTTGAATATCATATATTTAAAAAATTAAGTAATAGTAAAAAATTAAAGAGTATAATGAGTAGTGGATTAAACAATTTGGAATATAAAATAATTAAAGAAGAAAATATTAAAGAAAATATTAAAAAAATTATTGTAGATATACCAAATTCAATTAACGGTAAGATAGATTTAACTATCAAATACAAAATTTTGATTTACAAATTCAAAAAAGTCATTGTTAAATTAAGACAATTTTGTAAGATGTAAAATCTAAATAAACAAGGCGATTTGCCAATAATGAGCTAACTATACTAATTTAACAGCACCTAAAATTCAATAACTTTTTTAATTAGGCTAAACTATATAAATTGGATTCAGCCCCTAAAATTTTAATTATATTTTTTTTGTCTTTAGACTTTGTAACTACGCTTACTATTTTAACTCTAATAGTTCTATTGCTTTGTTCAGCACTAATTTCTGGAACTGAAGTTGCTTTTTTTTCATTATCTCGAAAGCATATAGACGAGCTTAATAATAACGAAAAAGGGAAAAGCTTTGTAGTAAGATTATTAGAAAAGCCCAAAAAGTTGTTAGCTACTATTTTAATAACTAACAATTTTATCAATATTTTAATTGTACTATTATTTACCTTTTTGACAGAAACTCTTTACGGAAATTATGTTCAGCAATTAGACCTTTATTTCTTTTCTGTTTCTGTTCGTTTTCTTATAGAAATTGTTTTAGTTACGTTTCTAATTCTTCTTTTTGGCGAAGTTCTACCCAAAATATATGCCTCGAGAAATGCGCTTTATTTTTCTAAACGAATGTCTAAATTTATATATTCTATAGATGTTTTATTAACCCCCTTTAGCTTACCATTAATTTCTTTAACCAAATGGGTTGAAACAAAATTAGAAAGCAAAAGCACCAGCTTTTCAGTAGAGACTTTATCCCGGGCTTTAGAGCTAACGCCAAAAGAAAACACAACTAAAGATGAGCAAAAAATTCTAAAAGGAATAGTAAGTTTTGGAAACACCGAAACCGTACAAATAATGAAGCCGCGTATTGATATAATTGCTATACCGGAAAACGAAACTTTTGAAAACGTTTTAAATAAAATATTAGCAAGTGGCTACTCTAGAACTCCAGTGTTTGAAAAAAGCATTGACAACATTATTGGAATTTTATACGCCAAAGACTTACTAGCCCACTTAAACAAGAAAAACTTTCAGTGGAAACCCTTAATTAGAGAGCCTTTTTTTGTTCCAGAAAACAAAAAGTTAGACGATTTGTTAATAGACTTTAAAGAGAAAAAAAACCATATAGCAATTGTAGTTGATGAATATGGTGGAACAAGCGGACTGGTAACTTTAGAAGACGTTATAGAAGAAATTGTAGGAGATATAAACGATGAATTTGACGATGAAAACGATATAACATATTCCAAAATTGATGAAAATAACTTTGTGTTTGAAGGCAAGACTTCAATTAAAGATTTTTGTAAAATTTTAGACGTTGATGACGAAAATGCTTTTGAAGAAAATAAGGGTGAAAGCGAAACTTTAGCTGGTTTTATTTTAGAATTGTCCGGCAAACTTCCTAAAAAAGGCGAAAAAATAAAATTTATTAATTATACGTTTACCATCGAAGCGACAGACTTAAAACGCATCAAACAAATTAAAGTTACCAAAAATGCGTAGCATAACATTACTTTTTATATGTGTTATTGCTTTATCATGTAAAAACCCTATTTTACCTAAACCAAAAGCATATTTAGGATTAGCCTACGCCGAAAAATATTATAAAACAATAGGCTTAAAAAGACCTTATACTGTTGTTGTTATTTTCTAACGCTTCTTTAATCTCACTCATAAAGGCATCAATAGTTGCCATAACTTCTACTTTCTCAACGCCTGATTTATCCGAGATTTTTGATGCGATTTCTAATTTTGTCATATCTTAAATTTTTAATTGTTTTAGTCTAAAAAATAAGTGCGTAAAGATATAATAAATATTTAATTTCAAAAATAATAATTTTAACTTTACATTTTTGCCTCTATAATTTGTATATAACCTAATATTTTTTGCAATTTTATAAAAAAAGTTTTAGTTTAACGGAATAATTTAGTTTTTACTTTTTTCGATACCTATAATATAAATTTTATACATTTGCACAAATTAAATATTATATAAATGAAAAATATAGTTTTAATTCCATATAGAAACAGAGAAGAACATTTGAATTATTGGATTGAAAATACATATCCTAAATTAAATAAAGTTTTAGAAAATTTGGAAGTGTTAGTTGTTGAACAATCAAAAGATGGTAAATTATTTAATAGAGGACAGATATTAAATGTTGGATTTAAATATTATAATAAAGATGAGTATAATTATTTTACACATGATGTTGACATGAATCCAATTCAAAATAATATTATAAATAGTTATAATGAAAATGTTTCAGATAATCATATTAGTGGTATATATGTACCATCCTGTAATACATTGGGTGGTATTATTAAATTTAAGGGTTCAACATTTAAAAAAATAAATGGTTTTACAAATAATTATTGGGGATGGGGTTCTGAAGATAAAAATTTACAAAATAGAGCTGAATATTTTAAAATAAAAATTACAAAAAATATATTACATAATAATCCAAAAACACTTGAATATTTTAAAGAGTTTAATGATATAAATGATAGAAAAGTAAAATATAACAGAAATAGAACAATTTTTGAATATCATATATTTAAAAAATTAAGTAATAGTAAAAAATTAAAGAGTATAATGAGTAGTGGATTAAACAATTTGGAATATAAAATAATTAAAGAAGAAAATATTAAAGAAAATATTAAAAAAATTATTGTAGATATACCAAATTCAATTAACGGTAAGATAGATTTAACTATCAAATACAAAATTTTGATTTACAAATTCAAAAAAGTCATTGTTAAATTAAGACAATTTTGTAAGATGTAAAATCTAAATAAACAAGGCGATTTGCCAATAATGAGCTAACTATACTAATTTAACAGCACCTAAAATTCAATAACTTTTTTAATTAGGCTAAACTATATAAATTGGATTCAGCCCCTAAAATTTTAATTATATTTTTTTTGTCTTTAGACTTTGTAACTACGCTTACTATTTTAACTCTAATAGTTCTATTGCTTTGTTCAGCACTAATTTCTGGAACTGAAGTTGCTTTTTTTTCATTATCTCGAAAGCATATAGACGAGCTTAATAATAACGAAAAAGGGAAAAGCTTTGTAGTAAGATTATTAGAAAAGCCCAAAAAGTTGTTAGCTACTATTTTAATAACTAACAATTTTATCAATATTTTAATTGTACTATTATTTACCTTTTTGACAGAAACTCTTTACGGAAATTATGTTCAGCAATTAGACCTTTATTTCTTTTCTGTTTCTGTTCGTTTTCTTATAGAAATTGTTTTAGTTACGTTTCTAATTCTTCTTTTTGGCGAAGTTCTACCCAAAATATATGCCTCGAGAAATGCGCTTTATTTTTCTAAACGAATGTCTAAATTTATATATTCTATAGATGTTTTATTAACCCCCTTTAGCTTACCATTAATTTCTTTAACCAAATGGGTTGAAACAAAATTAGAAAGCAAAAGCACCAGCTTTTCAGTAGAGACTTTATCCCGGGCTTTAGAGCTAACGCCAAAAGAAAACACAACTAAAGATGAGCAAAAAATTCTAAAAGGAATAGTAAGTTTTGGAAACACCGAAACCGTACAAATAATGAAGCCGCGTATTGATATAATTGCTATACCGGAAAACGAAACTTTTGAAAACGTTTTAAATAAAATATTAGCAAGTGGCTACTCTAGAACTCCAGTGTTTGAAAAAAGCATTGACAACATTATTGGAATTTTATACGCCAAAGACTTACTAGCCCACTTAAACAAGAAAAACTTTCAGTGGAAACCCTTAATTAGAGAGCCTTTTTTTGTTCCAGAAAACAAAAAGTTAGACGATTTGTTAATAGACTTTAAAGAGAAAAAAAACCATATAGCAATTGTAGTTGATGAATATGGTGGAACAAGCGGACTGGTAACTTTAGAAGACGTTATAGAAGAAATTGTAGGAGATATAAACGATGAATTTGACGATGAAAACGATATAACATATTCCAAAATTGATGAAAACAACTTTGTGTTTGAAGGCAAGACTTCAATTAAAGATTTTTGTAAAATTTTAGACGTTGATGACGAAAATGCTTTTGAAGAAAATAAGGGTGAAAGCGAAACTTTAGCTGGTTTTATTTTAGAATTGTCCGGCAAACTTCCTAAAAAAGGCGAAAAAATAAAATTTATTAATTATACGTTTACCATCGAAGCGACAGACTTAAAACGCATCAAACAAATTAAAGTTACCAAAAATGCGTAGCATAACATTACTTTTTATATGTGTTATTGCTTTATCATGTAAAAACCCTATTTTACCTAAACCAAAAGCATATTTAGGATTAGCCTACGCCGAAAAATATTATAAAACAATAGACTTAAAAAGACCTTATACTTTTGAAGTTTTAAAAAGCACAACCCTTATAAATAAGCCTAACAATTGGTTAAGCATAAAATATTCCAAGCTAAAAGCCTCTATTGACATTACTTATAGACCTGTAGAAAACAACCTAAAAGAGCTATTATTTGAAGCGGAGAAATTAGTTTATAAACACACAATTAAAGCGGATAAAATTATTCCTAAAAGCTATATTAATTATAACAAAAAAGCTTTTGCTAGTGTTTATGAGATTACTGGCAACGCTGCCTCTAACCTGCAGTTTCACATTACCGATAGTACAACCAACTTTATAAAAGGAGCTTTATACTTTTATGCAAAGCCGAACTACGACTCTTTAATACCTGCCATACATTATATTAAAAAAGACATAATTCATTTAATTGAAACTTTGGAATGGAAAAATTAGAATAGCAGTAAGTCATTTTCTACTTTCAAAGACATTTAAAATAATATTAAGATTTGCTCAACAAAAGGTATTGTATAGCACAAGATTCCAAACTGTTATTAGTATAAATTATATTCTGCATAGATGAGGAGAAAGCCCTATTAGCCAACCCATATTTTTTGTGGCAAATTAAAAGCGCTCAATAGACTTGTGCATTAAAAAGACCTAAACCCTTATAAACAAAGGTGTTTAGACATTTTTGTGTTTTTAATTGTTACAAAAAACTAAGTAAAAAAAGTGTTTGACTAAGCAAAAAAAGTGTTTGACTAAGCAAAAAAAGTGTTTGACTTAACAAGCAAAGTGTTTGACTTAACAAGCAAAGTGTTTGACTTAACAAGCAAAGTGTTTGACTTAACAAGCAAAGTTTTTGACTTAGCAAGCAAAGTGTTTGACTTAGTAAGCAAAAGTGTTTGACTTAACAAGTAAAGTGTTTGACTTAACAAGCAAAGTGTTTGACTTAACAAGCAAAGTGTTTGACTTAACAAGCAAAGTGTTTGACTTAACAAGCAAAGTGTTTGACTTAACAAGCAAAGTGTTTGACTTAGCAAGCAAAGTGTTTGACTTAGCAAAACTTACTAATGACTATGCAAACTTTTCAAAAAAAATCTTTAATTTATTAACTCGTTGTGTATTGTGATTTAGAATAAAAAAAAGCTGTACATTTTACTGAAAACCAGAATTATTTAAGATTCACAATGGGTTGATTTTTTTAGTTCTATAACTGTAATTTCGGGCCAAATTCCTATTCTTCCTGGGAATACGTGATAGCCAAAGCCTCTATTTACATTTATATATCTTCCGAATTCTTCGTACAAACCCGCCCATTGCTTGTAAACATACTTCGAGGGACTCCATTTAATAAAACTTGGAATTTCAATGCCCATTTGAAAACCATGCGTATGACCACTTAAAGTTAGTTGATAGTTATACTCATCTCGTTTTATTTTATATTCCCAATGGCTTGGGTCGTGGCTCATTAAAATTTTAAAATCTTCTTTTTCTACTCCAGCAGAAGCCTTTTGTAAATCCCCCGATTGATTAAACCCTTTTCCCCAGTTTTCTACTCCTAAAAGCGCTATTTTTTGTCCGCCTTTTTCTAAATATCGGTGTTCATTTAGCAATAAATCGAAGCCTATTTTTTTATGAATATTTTTTATTTTTTCAAAATTTTTTACTTTGTCTTCAGGGTTTTTCCACTCCATATAATCTCCGTAATCATGATTTCCAAGTATAGAATATTTTCCATATCGGGCTTCTAATTTAGAAAAAACATCTATCCATCCGTCCATTTCTTCTGCCTTGTTGTTTACTATATCTCCGGTAAATAGCAGCAAGTCAGACTTTTGATTGTTAATTAATTCTACTCCGTATTTTATTTTATCTCTGTTTGTAAAGCTACCAGAATGTATGTCAGAAATTTGAGTAATTGTAAAACCGTTAAAAGCATCTGGTAAATCTTTAAAACTCAACTGATATTTTAAAACTTTATAATTATACCTTCCTTGTATTATACCATAAATGAAAGAAGCGAAAGGTATAGCGGCAAGACCTAGAGCTATTTGTGAAATAAATTTTCTTCTTCCTGTTAGAGGTTGCGTTTCTTTATTTGATAGTATTGATATAATTTTTAGAACCCATCTAAATAAATCTTCTCCGAAAAGCAAAACTACTATTATAAATTTTGGTATTAAAACAGTCAAAAACAAGCCTACCGACATTTGAAATTGTGGCGTTTGACCTTCACTTTTAGTAAAAGAAAAAACTGTTATAAAAAAATTCAGGTATATTGCTACACTAATTAACAACAAAGAATAGCATAAAGTTTTACTTTTTGTAATAATTTTGAAAGCTTGAAAGGCATAAAATTCTAAAACTACTACTATTGAAGTTAAAACAATAAAAGGAAACAACCAACGAGGCATAAAAATAGTATAAAAGCTTTACAAAGATAAGTTAAGTTTTATATCTTTGCCGTTCTAAATTTATAAGCTTTTATATATAAAATTTGAAAAAGAGTATGAACCAAAAACAAGAAAAAAAAGTATTTATAGTAGGTAATGGACCTAGTTCGCAATGTCCTGAATTGAAAAATCACATTGAAGATTATGAAATTGCACGAATAAACTGGTTTTTTTTAGAAAAAGAAAAAATTTTTGGCAACTCTATAAACTATGTGTTTTATAGGGGATATCGCGAACCTTATTTATATTATTTATATTATTACTTAAATAAAAAAAAAATATATAATATTGCTAATTTTTATTTGGTTAGTCCACTAAAAGGGAACCCTGTTTCTGTAAAAGTTCTAGGAAAAAAATTTTCTAGTCCTTTCTTATCTCAAATAGAAAGTAGCACACATAATTATTTTACCAACCTAGTACAAGACGATTATAAAAAGCTTGGGATTAATATATCTAACCCTACTAGTGGCTTACTTATGTTGTATCAGCTTTTAAAAGTTGGTTATAAAAAAATTAAACTTTGTGGCTTTGATTTTTATCAAACTAAAACAGCTTATTCTTTAGTTTACAATAAAATGTTAGTAAAAAACTTAGTGTTTTTTGGTAAGCGACAGGTTCGAAAAGTAACAAAAAAAGTCTATATCCCAACACCAGCGTATAAAATATCAAAAAACCATTCTTTACAAGCGGATTTAATAGCACTAAATAAAATATTAGATTTATTTCCAGATGCACAAATAGAAGTATATATAAATGATGAAAATGTTTTAAAAATTTGGGAAAAGTTTAAAAATAGAGTAAAAATAACTATGCTTCCATCACCGCTAGAAAAAAGTGCTTTATATGACCCTTATTTAGATAAAAAATGGTTGCAGGAGGCCTCCGCTGAATTTCGGAAAAAGTATGGAAAAAAATTATACATAGAGCAGTTAAAGATAATTTATAGCATGAAACTAGTAAGTTCGTTTCGTTTTATCATACCTAAAAATATAAGAAATAGTATTTCACAAAAAATCAAAAAACCAATACTAAAAATTCTTGGTTTAGATTAATATGCATTATCCTGTAAATTCAAGTTTCATTAGCCCTATTAATATTTAAAGTAACAACATAACGAAACTAATCGTGGGCTTTGTTGACAAGTCTTTAAAAACAAAAGTTACTAAGTTTATTTTTAAACTTAAGTTGAAGATAAATTTTATATATTTGCACTTTTTAACTTTATAAGTTTTTGTATATAAAATTAAAACAAAGAAAATAAAGATAGTAGCAACATGACAACTCAACTATTAAAATTCAAAAGAAAAGCACCACTTTTCCTACTTTAATCTGCATAAAAAAATTAATTTGAAAAAAGATATTGACCAAAAACAAGAAAAAAAAGTATTTATAGTAGGTAGTGGGCCTAGCTCGAAATGTCCTGAATTGAAAAATCACATTATTGAAGATTATGAAATTGCACGAATGAGCTGGTTTTTTTTAGAAAAAGAAAAAATTTTTGGCAACTCTATAAATTACGTGTTTTGTAGATCACCGCACGAAGCTTATGTGTATTATTTATATTATTACTTAAATAAAAAAAAAATATATAATGTTGCTAATTTTTATTCGAGTGCCCCATTAGGAAAAAACTCTATTGTTGTAAAAGTTCTAAGGGAAAAAGCTTCTAGTCTTTTCTTACCTCCAATAGGAAATGGCTTACATAGATATTTAAACAATATAGTGCAAGACGATTGTAAAAAGCTTGGGATTACTGGAAATACTCCTACTGTTGGCTTACATGTATTGTATCAACTTTTAAAAGTTGGTTATAGAAAAATTAAAATTTGTGGCTTTGATTTTTATCAAACTAAAACAGCGTATTCTTTAATTTACAATAAAATGTTAATGAAAAACACAACATTTTTAAAGCGATATACACAAAAAGCAACAAAAGAGGGTTATATTATATCATCAATATATAAAGAATCTAAAAGCCATTCTTTACAAATGGATTTAATAGCAATAAAGAAAATATTAGATTTATTTCCAGATGCACAAATAGAAGTATATATAAACGATGAAAATACTTTAAAAATCTGGGAAAAGTTTAAAAACAGAGTAAAAATAACTATGCTCCCACCACCGCTAGAAAAAAGTGCTTTATATGACCCTTATTTAGATAAAAAATGGCTACAAGAAGCCTCCGCTGAATTTTCGAAAAAGTATGGAAAAAAATTACACATAGAGCGATTAAAGATGACTTATAAATATAATCTAGTACATTCATTTCGTTTCATCGTACCTAAAAATATAAGAAATAGTATTTCACAAAAAATCAAAAAACCATTAATAAAAATTTTTGGTTTAGATTAATCTACATTATCTCGTAAAAAAGATAGTAGTAACATGGCAATTCAAATATTAAGTTTCAAAAGAAAAGTATTACTTTTCGTACTTTAATCTGTATAAAAAACTAATTTAAAAAAAGATATGAACCAAAAACAAGAAAAAAAAATATTTATAGTAGGTAGTGGGCCTAGCTCGAAATGTCCTGAATTGAAAAATCACATTGAAGATTATGAAATTGCACGAATAAACTGGTTTTTTTTAGAAAAAGAAAAAATTTTTGGCAACTCTATGAATTATGTGTTTTATGGGGAATATCGCGAAGCTTATTTATATTATTTATATTATTACTTAAATAAAAAAAAAATATATAATATTGCTAATTTTTATTTGGTTGTTAGTCCACTAAAAGATAACCCTGTTTCTGTAAAAGTTCTAGGAAAAAAATTTTCTAGTCCTTTCTTATCTCAAATAGAAAGTAGCACACATAATTATTTTACCAACCTAGTACAAGACGATTATAAAAAGCTTGGGATTAATATATCTAACCCTACTAGTGGCTTACTTATGTTGTATCAGCTTTTAAAAGTTGGTTATAAAAAAATTAAACTTTGTGGCTTTGATTTTTATCAAACTAAAACATCTTATTCTTTAGTTTACAATAAAATGTTATTAAAAAACTTAGTGTTTTTTGATAAGCGACATGTTCGAAAAGTAACAAAAAAAGTCTATATCCCAACACCAGCATATAAAATACCAAAAAACCATTCTTTACAAGCGGATTTAATAGCACTAAATAAAATATTAGATTTATTTCCAGATGCACAAATAGAAGTATATATAAATGATGAAAATGTTTTAAAAATTTGGGAAAAGTTTAAAAATAGAGTAAAAATAACTATGCTTCCATCACCGCTAGAAAAAAGTGCTTTATATGACCCTTATTTAGATAAAAAATGGTTTCAGGAGGCCACCGCTGAATTTCGGAAAAAGTATGGAAAAAAATTATACATAGAGAAATTAAAGATAGCTTATAAAATGAACCTAATAAGTTCGTTTCGTTTTATCGTACCTAAAAATATAAGAAATAGTATTTCACAAAAAATCAAAAAACCATTAATAAAAATTTTTGGTTTAGATTAATCTACATTATCTCGTAAAAAAGATAGTAGTAACATGGCAATTCAAATATTAAGTTTCAAAAGAAAAGTATTACTTTTCGTACTTTAATCTGTATAAAAAACTAATTTGAAAAAAGATATGAACCAAAAACAAGAAAAAAAAATATTTATAGTAGGTAATGGACCTAGCTCGAAATGTCCTGAATTGAAAAATCACATTGAAGATTATGAAATTGCACGAATAAACTGGTTTTTTTTAGAAAAAGAAAAAATTTTTGGCAACTCTATGAATTATGTGTTTTGTGGATCACAACACGAACCTTATTTATATTATTTATATTATTACTTAAATAAAAAAAGTATATATAATATTGCTAATTTTTATTTGATTAAGCCATTAAGAAAAAACTCTATTGTTATAAAAATTCTAGGGGAAAAAATTTCTAGTCTTTTCTTACCTCCAATAGGAAATGGCTTACATAGATATTTAAACAATCTATTACAAGACGATTATAAAAAACTTGGGATTACTGTAGTTAACCCTACTAGTGGCTTACATATATTGTATCAGCTTTTAAAATCTGGTTATAAAAAAATTAAACTTTGTGGCTTTGATTTTTATCAAACTAAAACAGTTTATTCTTTAGTTTACAATAAAATGTTAGTAAAAAACACATTGAATATTAAACGATATATTAGAGAAGTAACAAAAGAAGGCTATATCGTACCGTCAGCATATAAAGTATCACAATACCATTCTTTACAAGCAGACTTAATAGCACTAGATAAAATATTAGATTCTTTTCCAGATGCACAAATAGAAGTATATGTAAATAATGAAAAAACTTTAAAAGTATGGGAAAAGTTTAAAAATAGAGTAAAAATAACTATGCTCCCATCACCGCTAGAAAAAAGTGCTTTATATGACCCTTATTTAGATAAAAAATGGTTGCAGGAGGCCTCCGCTGAATTTCGGAAAAAGTATGGAAAAAAATTATACATAGAGCGATTAAAGGTAAATTTTAAAAGGAACTTAAGTAATTTGGTTTTTATAATACCTAAAAATATAAGAAATCGTATTCCACAAAAAATCAAAAAACCAATAATAAAAATTCTTGGTTTAGATTAATATGCATTATCCTGTAAATTCAAGTTTCATTAACCCTATTAACATTTAAAGTAACAACATAACGAAACTAATCGTGGACTTTGTTGATAAGTCTTTAAAAAACAAAAGTTACTAAGTTTATTTTTAAACTTAAGTTGAAGATAAATTTTATATATTTGCACTTTTTAACTTTATAAGTTTTTGTATATAAAATTAAAACAAAGAAAATAAAGATAGTAGCAACATGACAACTCAACTATTAAAATTCAAAAGAAAAGTATCACTTTTCCTACTTTAATCTGCATAAAAAAATTAATTTGAAAAAAGATATTGACCAAAAACAAGAAAAAAAAGTATTTATAGTAGGTAGTGGGCCTAGCTCGAAATGTCCTGAATTGAAAAATCACATTGAAGGTTATGAAATTGCACGAATAAACTGGTTTTTTTTAGAAAAAGAAAAAATTTTTGGCAACTCTATGAATTATGTGTTTTGTGGATCAAAATGCGAAGCTTATTTACATTATTTATATTATTACTTAAATAAAAAAAACATATACAATGTTGCTAATTTTTATTTAAGAGATCCACTAAAAAAAAACTCTATTCTTCTAAAAATTCTAGAAAAAAAAATTTCTAGTCTTTTCTTGCCTCCAATAGAAAATAGCGCATATAAGTGTTTAAACAATCTAGTACAAGAAGATTGTAAAAAGCTTGGGATTATTGGATATAGTCCTACTACCGGCTTTCATATATTGTATCAGCTTTTAAAAGTTGGTTATAGAAAAATTAAAATTTGTGGCTTTGATTTTTATCAAACTAAAACAGCGTATTCTTTAATTTACAATAAAATGTTAGCAAAAAATATAATGCTTTTTAAACGATATATTAGAGAAGTAACAAAAGAAGGTTATATACCAGCAACAGAGTATAAAGATGCAAAAGCCGCACATTCCTTACAAGCGGATTTAATAGCACTAAATAAAATATTAGATTCCTTTCCAGATGCACAAATAGAAGTATTTATAAATGATGAAAATGTCTTAAAAATATGGGAAAGGTTTAAAAATCAAGTAAAAATAACTATGCTCCCATCACCGCTAGAAAAAAGCGTTTTATATGACCCTTATTTAGATAAAAAATGGCTACAAGAAGCCTCCGCTGAATTTCGGAAAAAGTATGGAAAAAAATTTCATATAGAGCGATTAAAATTAGTTTCTAAAGTAAACCTAAGCGATTTGATTTGTTTTATCATACCTAAAAATATAAGATATTATATTCCACAAAAAATAAAAAAACCAATAGCAAAATTTTTATATTCAAATTAATCTATCATCCTGTAAAAAAGAACTTTTAGAATCAAAATTAGTCTTGTCATCATTATCTTTTTTTTTGGATGCGTTAGCATCAACATCAAGACCTTTTCTTTTATAAGCTGGTTGGCGCTCAATCTCATCAATACTTTTATTTATTCTATGGCTAAAAGTATAATTTTGTTTTTTAAAATTTTCATTTCTTTCTTCTCTCTTACTTAGCTCACTAATGGATAAACCTAATGGTGAATCCTCTCCACTATTTGTATTAATTTCAGGTTGAGGTTTTGTTTTTAATTTCAATTTTGTATTATCTTCTTCCGAATTATTTATAGAAATAGTAGAGCTTTGTTTAATGGTGGGTTGCGAACTAAAGTCATTTAAAATATGATATTTTAACTCCTCCTTATCATTGTCAATTTCTATTTTCTTATCTGTAGTTTTTTCTTTATCATTTCTTGCAGTTATTTCTTTTACGCTTTCTTCCTCTGTTTCTTTGCTCACTATATCTTCAGATGCTTTTGAATTTAAAGGCAAGTCAAACAATAAGTTTGAATTATCCTCATTGGGTTTTTCTATTTCAGTTGGCGTTACATTTTTAACTACTAGGTCTTCTTCTGACAATGTTTCTTCAAAAGCAACTGACGTATTTTTAATTTCGGAAGTTGTTTTTGTCAAATTTAGTTTAGGCTTTAAATCCTCATCATCATCTTCTTCTAAAATATGAATAATTTTTTTATCTGTACTAGTAGGTTCTTCAAAATCTATATTTGATGACTTTATAACTTTTTTTTCACTAAAGTCATAAGTTATCTTTTGGTCATCTTCTAGGGTGTGAACAATTTTTTTAACTTCTGTTTCGGTAATAGCTCTTTGTTGGTCAACTGCAAATCCAGTTGCAACAACGGTTACAGAAATAGCATCACCTAATTCTTTGTCTTCGCCAACTCCCATAATAATATTTGCGTCATATCCTGCTTCATCTTGAATATGGTCATTGATTTCGCCAATTTCATCTATTGTAACTTCGCTTGTACCAGAAACAATTAATAACAACACGTTTTTAGCACCGGTTATTTTATTATCGTTTAATAATGGAGAATCTAATGCTTTTACAATTGCATCTTTTGCTCTGTTTTTTCCTTCTTCTTTTGCTGAACCCATTATAGCTGTTCCGCTATTTGATAAAACTGTTTTTGCATCGTGTAAATCAATATTTTGTTTATAGTGATGTGTAATTACTTCTGCAATTCCTCTCGATGCTGTGGATAAAACCTCATCAGCTTTAGAAAAACCAGCTTTAAATCCTAAATTTCCATATACTTCTCTTAATTTGTTATTGTCTATTACGATTAAAGAATCAACATTACTGCGAAGTTGATTAATTCCTAATTCTGCTTGTTTTAGTCGCATTTTTCCCTCAAACTGAAATGGTTTAGTAACAATTCCTACAGTTAATATGTCCATATCTTTTGCAATTTTTGCAATAATAGGTGCTGCTCCAGTACCAGTTCCGCCACCCATTCCAGCTGTTATAAAAACCATTTTAGTTTGCTTAGTCAACATTTGCTGAATTTCTTGCATACTTTCTTTTGCAGATTGAGAACCAATTTCTGGGTTTGCACCAGCACCTAGACCAGAAGTTAGGCTTGCTCCTAATTGAATTTTATTAGGAATAGGGCTATTTTTAAGTGCCTGCTCGTCTGTATTACAGATTACAAAATCTACCCCTTTAATGTTTTGTGTAAACATGTGGTTTACCGCGTTACTACCGCCACCACCAACACCGATTACTTTAATCGAGTTTGACTTTTCTTTTGGCATTACAAATGAAATTTTATCTAATTCTGAACTCATAATACTTATTTATTAATTTTTTATTATTAAACTATATTTTTTTGACTCATTCGGCATTGTCTAAAAATTCTTTGAGACTATCCGTAAATTTTTCAAAAAACGTTTTTCTTTTTTGCTTAGGCTTTTCCTCAACTTTTAGCTTTGATTCTTCAGTTGACTCTTCTTCCTCTTGAGACTCTTCTTTAAAGTCTATTTCTAATCCTTCCATTAACAAACCGACCGCCGTTGAATATGAAGGACTAGATAATATTTCATCAGAATCGCCCGCCATATGCTCATTAGAAAGACCAATTCTTGCATCCATACCAGTAATATATTCTACTAATTGACGAAGATGCTTTAGTTGAGAACCACCGCCTGTAAGAACAATTCCTGCTATTAATTTTCCTTTTGCCGTCTCGTGTCCGTAGTTTTTAATTTCTAAAAATACAAGCTCAATAATTTCTTGAACTCTTGCGTGTATAATTTTAGATAAATTTTTTAAAGTAATTTCTTTTGGCTCTCTTCCTCTCAAACCTGGTATTGAGACAATTTCTGTTTCTTTATTTTCGCCCGGCCAAGTAGATCCAAATTTAATTTTTAGAAGCTCCGCTTGTTTTTCTATAATTGAACAGCCTTCTTTTATATCTTCTGTAATAACGTTACCGCCAAAAGGAATTACCGCAGTATGACGAATAACTCCATCTTTAAAAATAGCCAAGTCTGTTGTTCCGCCACCTATGTCTATAAGTGCAACGCCAGCCTCTTTTTCCTCTCTACTTAATACTGCCGCAGCCGAAGCTAATGGCTCTAATGTAATTTTACTTAACCCCAAATTAGCACTTTTAACACAACGACCAATGTTTCTAATAGACGATACTTGCCCAACAACTACATGAAAGTTAGCTTCTAATCTCCCTCCATACATTCCTATCGGTTCTTTTATTTCAGTTTGAGAATCCACTTTAAACTCCTGAGGTAAAACATGAATGATTTCTTCTCCAGGTAGCATAACCAGCTTGTGAACCTGACTTTGTAGTTTTTCTAAATCGCTTTCATAAATTACTTCATCAGCGTTAACCCTAGTAATGTAATCACTATGATGTAGGCTTCTTATGTGCTGACCTGCAATTCCTACAACTACATCTTCTATTTTTATATTTGAGATGCTTTCTGCCTCATCTACAGCTTGAGTAATAGATTGAATAGTTTGGGTAATATTACTCACAACTCCCCTCTTAACGCCTAAACTTTTGGCTCTCCCTACTCCCAAAACTTCAATTTTGTCGTATTCGTTTTTTCGTCCAATCATTACAACTATTTTGGTCGTTCCTATATCTAATCCTACTGCTATTTTGTTATTTTCCATTTCTGCTTATTTTTGACAAACAATTTGGTTTTTATACTTCAAATTTATCACTTTATACTTTTTAATCATTCTATTTTTAAAAGCCGTATTGTAAAATGCTTTCAGCTTTTTAAACTTTACATCAATTTTTGTGATGCCTCCAAAGCTTATTTTATAATCGCCACTTCTAACATAAAGTTGATATTCTTTTTTATTAATTTTTTCTATCCCAACTATCTCTTTTTTTAAAAACTTATCTCTCTGTATATACTTAATTAATGGTAATATTTTTTTAATTTCTTTATCACTTTTTATTTCGGATACCAGCAAAACCCTCGCCGAATAGTTTTTAGATAACGGTATTTTAACTCCCTGTTTATCAATATAATAAACCTTATTTTTACTTATAATTCTTGCTAACGGCTCTCTTTGCTTTATGGTCGCTTTTAGCAATCCATCTACTGTTAAATAAACTGTCGCCTTTTCAACATAAGGGCTGCTATAAACCTTATTTTCTAATTCATATAAATTTATATCTGATTTTGTTTTATTATTCAACTTGAAACCATTTTGCGATATAAGTTTATTAACCATCTTTTGTGTTAAAAAATTACTGCTACTTTTTTCAAATTCTACAAATATACCTTCTACTTTTTTATTCGAATTTCTTTTAAAAGTAAAACTATATAATAATATTAAACTAGATACTAAAATAATAAAAAGTAGATATTTAAAAATTATTTTAATTTTCATCTATTTATAGCTTTTTAACAGTTTGCTTGTAATATTATCAACTGTTTGATCTATATCACCAGCTCCAAATACGGCGACAACTTTTGCCGTTGAGCTTTTAATATTTATAATCAAACTACTTTTTTGTACTAATTTTTTGTTTTTTAATTTTATTTTGTCTAATAATATTTTTGAACTAACATTTGGTATAGGCTCTTCCCTTGCTGGATAAATGTCTAACAACAATACTTCGTCAAATTTTCCTAATGCTAATGCAAAATCATCTACAAAATCTCGTGTTCTAGAGTATAAATGAGGTTGAAAGACTGCTAAAATTTTATCATCTGGAAACATTTTTCTTAAAGAATTTTCTAAAACCTTAATTTCTGTCGGATGATGTGCATAATCATCTATTAATACAAAGTTATTAGTTTTTATTTTAAATGAAAACCTGCGCTTTAATCCTTTAAAAGTAGAAAGACTTTGCTTAATATTCTCTAAATATATTCCATAAATATCTGCTAAAGCTATTGCTGCAAGTGCATTCTCAACATTATGAACTCCTAACAAACTTAATTCAATATTTTTTATAAACTTTAATGGTGTCTGCAAATCAAATACGTATTTATCTTTATCAAATTTTAAATTCAAAGCCATATAATCTGCCTCTTCACTGGCAGAATATGTAATCCCTTTTATAGGAACTCCTTTTGCTACCACAAGCGTTCTAGATACCTTTTTAGAAAACTCAATATAAGATTCTTTTAACGCAGCCGAATTTTTATAATAATCTAAATGATCTTCGTCTATCGAGGTTATACAAGCTATATTCGGCTTGAGTTTTAAAAACGAACCGTCAAACTCGTCTGCTTCTACAACGCTTATTTTATTTCCTCCGAAAATTAAATTAGAGTTATAATTTTCAGTAATACCGCCTAAAAAAGAAGTTGCATTAACTTGCTTCATTATATGCCCTAAAATAGAAGAAACTGTCGTTTTTCCATGCGTACCTGCCACGGCGAGACAATAAGTGTTTTCCGTTATTTTACCTAATATCTCGGCTCTTTTTAAAACAGTATAGTTGTTTTCTGAAAAATACCTAAACTCCATATTTTTAGAAATTGCCGGAGTATATACAACCAAAGTCTTTTCTTTTTCTAAAAAAGAACTTGGAATATTTCCAACCGCATCTTCATAATGAATTTTTATTCCTAATTTTTCTAAACTCCCTGTAATTTTTGTAGAAGACTTATCATAACCAGCAACTTGTTTTTTGTTCTCGTAAAAATACCTAGCAATAGCACTCATCCCGATTCCTCCTATTCCTATAAAATAAACAAAAGGTAATTCTAATATTGTAGCATTAGAAATAGCTCGATTATAATTGCTAATATTTTTATTTTTTACTTTCACCCGTTTATAATTTTACAACTAACTAAATATTTAGTGTTTAGTTATTAGTTATTAGTTTTAAAAACCTGTGCGAATCTCTTGCCCACTTGAGCGAATCTCTCGCCCACTTGAGCGAATCTCTCGCCCACTTGAGCGAATCTCTCGCCCACTTGAGCGAATCTCTCGCCCACTTGGGCGAATCTCTTGCCCACTTGAGCGAATCTCTCGCCTACTTGAGCGAATCTCTCGCCTACTTGAGCGAATTTCTCGCCTACTTATTTTTTACTGTGAGCTTAAAAACAAAACCTCTAAAAACACTAATAACTTCTTTCTTTCAATAATTTTTCAACCTCATCCGCTATATCTTTTGTAGCATTTGGTAATGCTAATAGTTTTATGTTTTTTGATAAGGCTATTTGTTTGTCTTCATCTTTCAAAAGACCTTTAAAAACTTCTGGAAAAGTATCAGAATCAGATTCTTTTAACAAAATAGCTCCGTTTTTGCCTTCAACAAATTTTGCATTCTTTGTTTGGTGGTCTTCTGCCACATTAGGAGAAGGTATAAAAACAACGGGCTTACCAACTATACACAATTCTGATACCGTACTTGCTCCCGCCCTCGAAACAATAAAATCTGCTGACGCATAAGCTAAATCCATTCTGTTTAAAAACTCATAAACTTGAATATGCTCTAGTTCGTTATGTTTTTTGTACTCTTCGAAATATAATTTTCCACATTGCCATATAAGCTGTACCTCTTGGTTTTTGAAAAACTCTAAATTATTCTCTATTATTTGATTTATTTTCCTAGCCCCTAAACTTCCCCCTAATACTAATATTGTTTTTTTGAATTTATCTTGGCTAAAGTGTTTTTTAGCCTCCTCTGTTTTTGAGTTTGTTGTAAGCAAGTCTTGTCTAACTGGGTTTCCTGTTTTTACAATTTTATGTTTTGGGAAAAATCGCTCTAAATTATCATAAGCTACTAATATTTTATTTGCTCTTCTTCCTAATATTTTATTTGTTATGCCTGGGAACGAGTTCTGCTCTTGTATTAATATTGGTATTCCTTTGTTTTTTGCAATTATTAATGCTGGTCCACTTGCATATCCGCCCGTTCCGATTGCTATATCTGGTTTAAACTGTTTTATTATTTTTAATGCATTCCAGAGGCTACTTACTATTTTAAATGGAAATATAAAATTATCTAAAGTCAGTTTTCTTTGTATCCCCGAAATCCAAAGTCCTTTTATTTTATAACCAGCAAGTGGCACTTTTTCCATCTCCATTTTTCCTTTTGCTCCTACAAATAAAAACTTAGCACTTTTATAACGTAATTTTAGCTCGTTTGCTATTGCAATCGCTGGATATACATGCCCTCCGGTTCCTCCGCCTGATATTAATATGTTAATCGAGTTCTTCATTCAATAATTCTAATGGGTTGTCATCTAAAAGGTCTTCTTCTGTCTCTTTTGATCCACTTACACTTAAAATCATTCCGAGCGCAAAGCAGGTCATCCAAATAGATGTTCCACCGTTACTAATTAAAGGTAGTGTTTGACCAGTTACTGGAAATAGGTTTGTTGCAACTGCCATATTTATAATTGCTTGAAATATAATTGGAATTCCAGCACCTAAAGCTAATAGTGTTCCGAAAACTGTAGTGGTATTTCTTATTACTACAAAAATCCTAAAAAAGAGTATAAAATATATAGCTACTATTAGAAAGCCACCTACAAATCCGTATTCTTCTACTATTATGGCATATATAAAATCAGAAATAGATTGTGGTAAAAAGTTTTTTTGTACACTTTTGCCTGGACCTTTTCCTAATAAACCACCAGTTGCTATTGCTATTTTTGCTTTTTCTACTTGATAAATTTCCCTTCCTCCTTCTTTAAAATAACTTTCTATTCTGTTTTGCCATGTATGGACTCTATTTGGCATTGCATCCGGAAATCCCCTTGCTAATAAAACAAAAATAGTCAAGGTTACTATTCCAGCACCGACTATAATTCCTATATATTTTAAAGGGTAACCGCCTATAAAAGATAAAACTAATATCATTAAAAAAATAATCGCGGTTGTAGAAAAATTTGCTGGAAGAATTAAAGCTAAAGCTATGGCAGTTGGTAACCATAGCTGTTTTAGACTGTCTTTAAAAACAATGTGCTTATCTTTATTTTTTGCAAAATATCTTGCAACATATACCATTAAAACTAAACCTGCTAAAGTAGAAGTTTGAAACCCAACAGTACCAATTCTAATCCACCTACTAGCATTTGAACCTGCTATAGTTGTTCCTTTAGCTAGAGTAAAAATTAGCAAAACTATAACTACTGGAAGCATCAGAACCGAACCGCCTGAAAAATATCTGTACGGAATTTTATGAACCCCATAGACTATTGCAAATCCCATTAGTAGCGACATAACATGTTTTAGCAAATAACCTAAAGTGGAACCTGAACCGACCACATATACTAAATTGGTACTTGCACTATAAATAGGCATAAAAGAAAAAATAGACAATATTACTAAAATAGCCCATATAGTTTTGTCGCCTTTGATATGTTTAAATATTAATTTCAATGTTTCTGTTGTTTCAATGTTTCTGTTGTTTCAATGTTTCAATGTTTCAATGTTTCAATGTTTCTGTTGTTTCAATGTTTCTGTTGTTTCAATGTTTCTGTTGTTTCAATGTTTCTGTTGTTTCAATGTTTCTGTTGTTTCAATGTTTCTGTTGTTTCAATGTTTCTATTGTTTCAAAGCTTGTAAAACTAATCACTAATCACTAAAAAACTAATCACTAAAAAACTAATCACTAATCACTAAAAAAACTAATCACTAATCACTTTATTACAATTATATACTGCTTTTTTAAATTGATGTCCTCTATCTCTATAATCTTCAAATAAATCAAAGCTTGCACAGGCTGGTGATAATAAAATAGTATCACCTTCTTCTGATAGCTTGTGAGACAATTTTACGGCTTCGTCTGCTGCTGCTGTTTCGACAATAGTGCTTACAACATTAGAAAAGATTTTTTTAATTTTTTCATTGTCTATACCGAGACAAACAATTGCTTTTACTTTTTCTCTTACTAACGGAAGCAAATTGGTGTAATCATTTCCTTTGTCAACACCTCCAGCTATCCATATAGTCGGTTTGTCCATACATTCTAACGCATAAAAAGTTGCGTTTATATTCGTTGCTTTTGAGTCGTTTATATACTCAACGCTGTTAATTTTTGCAACTTTTTCTAATCGGTGTTCTACTCCTTCAAAATTTTCTAAACTTTCTTTTATAAAGTCTTTTTTAGCTTTTAATAATCTAACTGCCATAGTCGATGCCATGGCATTTTTTACATTGTGTTTTCCTTTTATTGATAAACTTGATATTGGCATATTAAATTTTTTTTTTAAATTAATTACTATTTTATTATTTCTTAAAGTTGCCCCAAATTGTAATTTTTTTTCTATTGAAAATGGAATCAATTTTGCCTTTGCTTTATTGTTTTTTAACCAATTTTGTATAGGTAAATTATCGGCATCGTATATTAGATAGTCCGAATACTTTTGATTTTTAGTTATTTTAAATTTTGAATCTATATATTTACTAAAATCATAGTCATATCTATCTAAATGGTCAGGTGCTATATTGGTTATAATTGCAATATGGCTATTAAAGTTTTTAATTCCGTTAAGCTGAAAACTACTTAATTCAAGAACATATACTTCGTAATTGTTTTTTGCTACTTGTTTTGCAAAGCTATTACCTATATTTCCTGCAAGGCAGACGTTAAATTCTGCTTTTTTTAATATTTCATGTGTTAGGATAGCGGTTGTAGTTTTACCATTAGTTCCAGTAATTCCGATGATAGTAGCATCTGTAAATCTAGATGCAAATTCTATTTCGGATATGATAGGTATGTTGTTTTGTCTTATCTTTTGTATCAAAAGAATTTTATCTGATATACCTGGGCTTTTGATTATTGTATTTGCTCTTAATACTTTATCTACTGTATGTCTGTTCTCTTCAAACTTTATACGGTTTTTTAAAAGCTCTTGTTTGTGTTTTTCTGATATTTTTCCATTGTCTGAAACAAACACTCGATAGCCTTTTTGTTTTCCTAAAATGGCAGCCCCTACCCCGCTTTCACCTGCTCCTATTATTACTAATTTTTCCATACTTACCTTAATTTTAGAGTTACTACTGTAAATACTGCTAACAATATTCCTACAATCCAAAGTCGCACTACTATTTTGCTCTCATGAAAATTTAACTTTTGATAGTGATGATGTATTGGAGCCATTTTGAACAACCTTTTACCTTTTCCAAATTTTCTTTTGGTATATTTATACCACGAGACTTGTAGAATGACAGAGATATTTTCTATAATAAATACCCCAGCTAATACTGGTAATAATAGTTCTTTTCGAATTGTTATTGCTATAACAGCTATAATCCCACCTATTGTTAGGCTTCCGGTGTCGCCCATAAACACTTGTGCGGGGTATGTGTTGTACCACAAAAAGCCTATAAGTGCTCCGGCAAATGCTAATATAAATACTGTCATTTCACCAGAGTTTGGTATATACATTACGTCTAAATAATCTGCAAAAATAATGTTCCCAGAAACCCAAGCAAAAACAGCCAAAGTAATTACAATTATAGCGGAAGTTCCAGCTGCTAATCCGTCAATTCCGTCTGTTAAGTTTGCACCATTTGACAACCCAGTTACTATTAAAACAGTTACGAGTATAAAAACTATCCAGCCATATTTCTCGTAGTTACCTCCCAAAAACTTCAGTAATTCTGAATACTCTAATTCATTGTTTTTAAAGAATGGTATCGTGGTTTTTGTAGATTTATGTGCTTCGCCAAATACAATTTTTTTATCATTTTGTTGTATAACTTGCTGGTTTATTGGTAATTGTTCTTTTATGGTAAATCCATCGTTAAAATATAGAGTAGCTCCGACCATAATTCCTAAACCTACTTGACCTAATATTTTAAACTTACCTTTTAAGCCTTTTTTGTCTTTTTTAAATACCTTAATATAATCATCTAAAAAACCTATTAAACCCATCCAAACTGTTGTTACTATTAAAAGAATAATGTATATATTTTCTAATTTTGCTAACAGAATGACCGGTATTAAGGTTGCTAAAATAATAATGATGCCTCCCATAGTAGGAGTTCCGTTTTTTTGCTTTTGCTCACTTAAGCCTAAATCTCGAATGGTTTCACCGACCTGCTTATTTGTTAAAAAATTTATTATCTGCTTACCATATATTGTTGATATTAAAAGAGATAGAATAAATGCTAGTGCTGCTCTAAAGGTTATAAACTGAAACATACTAGCACCTATAAGCTGGAATTGGTTTTCTAAATATTCAAATAAGTAATAAAGCATATCTTATAATTTGTTAGTCATTTAACATTAATTTGGTTATTTCTTCTAAGTCATTAAAGTGTGTTCTTGCCCCATTGACCTCTTGAAAAGTCTCATGCCCCTTGCCTGCTATTAGAATTATATCTTTGTTTTTAGCAAAATGATAGGCAGCCTCTATAGCTTGTTTTCTATCTATAATTATCTTCGTCTTTGCTTGGTCTTCAAGTTTTACTCCTTTTACCATTTCATTTATTATGTCTTGCGGATTTTCTGTTCTAGAGTTGTCGGAAGTAAATATTACTCTTGAGGACAACTTTGAGGCAATATTTGCCATTATGGGTCTTTTGCCTTGGTCTCTATTGCCCCCACAACCAACTATTGTAATTAGCCTTTCTTTGCCAGTCCTAATATCATTAATGGTTTCTATAACTTTTTTTAAGGCATCTGGAGTATGTGCGTAATCTACTATCGCAGTTATAGAATTGTCAGAGGTAACATAATCAAAGCGTCCGTTTACATTTTCTAAAGTGCTAATTGTGGTTAGAATACGAAAAGTTTCTAACTGCAAAATTGATGCAGTTGCATAAACGGCTATTAAATTATAGGCATTAAATTTACCTATTAGCTTTGTCCAGACTTCTGTTCGGTTAATATTTAAAAGTGTGCCTGAAAAATTTTTCTCGATAATTCTGGCTTGATAATCAGAGATGTTTTTTATCGAATAGCTAAACTTTCTAGCTCTTGTATTTTGTAACATGTAATTACCATTTTTATCATCGATATTAGTCAGTGCAAAGGCTGATTTTGGAAGTGAATCAAAGAAAGATTTTTTAACATTTGAATAGTCTTTGAACGTTTTGTGATAGTCCAAATGGTCGTGCGATAAATTCGTAAATATACCCCCAACAAAGGTTAAAGCTTTAATTCTATTTTGAGCTATTCCGTGAGAGCTTACCTCCATAAAACAATAGTCTATACCTTCGGCAACCATTTTACTTAAATGCCTATTAATGGTTATAGAGTCTGGGGTGGTATGCGTAGTGTCATATTGAGTTTGATCAATTAAAATTTTTACAGTTGATAGTAAGCCTACTTTGTATCCTATTTTTTTAAACAATTGAAAGAGAAGACTTGCAACTGTTGTTTTTCCATTTGTTCCTGTTATACCGACTAATGATACTTTACTTGAAGGATTGTCATAAAAATTTGAAGCAACAATTGCCAAAGATTGACTAGAGTCTTCTACTTTTATAAACGTAATGTTCTGATTTTTAGACGTTATAGAATCTTGGTAAACTACTGCTATTGCCCCTTTTTTTATTGCTTCTTTTATAAATTGATGTCCGTCATAAGTTAGTCCTTTCTGAGCTACAAACAGACTTCCTTTATCTATTTTTCTAGAATCGAAAGCAAGGCTAACTATGTCAATATCCATTTTACCACGTACTGTCTGAACTGGAACTTTATGTAATATGTCTTTTAAATTTTTCAATCTATGACAGTTTTAAAACAATTGTTTTTCCTTTAATTAATTTCTCTCCTTTTTTAAGTGATTGAGAGGTTACTTTTCCAATTCCCTTAACTTTAACTTTTAGCCCTATACTTTCTAACAGCACCAAAGCGTCCATTCCAGGCATACCTTTTACATCAGGGATTTTTGTGTATTTTTTATTAATATCATTATAAAACTTATCATAAGTTTTTTCTATGTCTTTTAAATTTACTTTTTCGCTTACAGTCGTGCTTACGTCAGGATTTGCGATATAAATTTTTTGAGCAATTTCCTTAAATATCGGAGCTGCAACTGCCGAGCCATAATATCCTTTTTCTTTATTTGGTTCGTGTATTACGACTATGCAAGAGTACTTTGGATTATCGGCAGGAAAATATCCAACGAAAGAGGATATGTATTTATTTGTAGAATAATACCCGCCTTCATAATTGCCGAGAGAATCTTTGGTTTTTGGAATATATTTTTTTACAGTTCCAGTTTTCCCCGCTATAGAAAAATGTGGAGAATAAATGTTTTTTGCAGTACCTCTTACAATCACATTTTTTAAAATTTTACGAACTTTCTTTAGCGTTTCGTCTGAAGCTATTTTTGGATTTTTAATTTTTATCTTATAATTCTTGATTGTTTTTTGCTGCTTTTTTAATGCTTTTATAAATTTTGGCTTAACCATTATTCCGTTGTTTGCAACAGCATTGTAAAACATTAATGTCTGCATAGGCGTAACCGAAATTCCGTATCCCCAAGCCATCCATTCTAGAGATGTTTTATTCCAACTATTTTTATTTTTTGGGTTAGGAACGACAGGTATTCCCTCGCCTTTTATTTGAAATCCTATTGGCTTTGTAAACCCATATTTCTCTAATTTTTGATAGAACTTTTGAGGTTTATTATGGTAATGTTTGGACATAATTTTTACAATTCCGATATTTGAAGACAGTTCAAAAGCTTTAGCAGCAGATATTTTACCATTACCACCTTTTTGAGTGTCTTCAATTTTTTGATTATTTATATACAATAAACCTTTTTTAGTGTCAACTACGGTAGAAGTATCTATTAGCTTATCGTCTAAAGCTGCCATTATTCCTGCTAACTTAAACGTGGAACCTGGTTCATTTGCTTCCCATACTGCATAATTTCGCTTTTCGTAGTATTTGCCGTTAGTGGTAGCTCCTAGATTTGATATTGCCTTTATATTACCTGTTTTGGTTTCCATAACTACCGCACATCCGTGTTCTGCATTATAATATTCTAAATTTTTTAGTAGTGTATGGTGGGTAATATCTTGTATATTAAGATCTATGGTTGTTATAATATCTAATCCGTCTATCGGATCTTTTTGGTTGATACTATTAATTGTTTTCCACTGACTTTTGGCTATTTTTTGCTTATAGCGATATCCGTTTTTACCTTTTAAATATTTAGAGTAAGCCCCTTCAATTCCTACTTTGCCTCTATTATCATCGTAGCCGATAGTTCTTTGCGCTATTTTGTTTAATAAGTTGGTGCGTACTTTTTTATGGTTTGCTATAAATCCTCCTTTATAAGGTCCTTGCTTAAATATAGGAAATTCTTTTATTTTTATATACTGTGTGCGTGAAATGTTTTTAGCTATTAATAAATATCTGTTTTTATCGTTTTTAGCTTTTCGTAATTTGTCAAGGTAGTACTGGGTAGATTTACCTAACATTTTTGATAGTTCTTTTGACAAAAGAAGTACGTTTTTATCGAACAACCCATTATTTATAGCGGTAACTACATCCATATATATTGTGTACCTAGAAATTGAAGTTGCAAGCAAATTGCCATCCGATGCATATATATTTCCTTTGTTTGAGTGTATTGTATCTCTCTTTACTGTTAGCTCTGTGGATAGTTGCTTGTACTTATCGCCATCTTGATATTGTATGATTATTACTTGAACTATTATCGCTATTAAAAAGATTGTTATAAATAGTGATATCAAATAAAATTTTGTCGTTATATTTTTTTTGTCCGTTGGCAACTTGTGTTAATTTTTATTTTTTACTTTTATCTTTTGTGGTGAATATTTTAAAGGCTTTAGCCCTTGTAATTTTGCTTTAGCTTTTATGTTTGACTCCATTTTCATAGTCATTAAATGTGTGCTGATTTCTATATACTTGGCTCTTATATTTCTTTTTGTTTTGTTTAGTTCAGCAATGCGAATTACTTTACTATCAGATGCGTGAGAACTTGATATCATCGTTAATAATAAGAGGGCTATAAATAGAATTATTCGCCAATTTTTAAATGAAGTTTCATCAGTTAGAAAGCTCCCTCTTAAAAGTCTATATATTATTTTTTTCATTTTTTTTACGCATTAATTTTGTATTAATTAAATATTTTTAATTCATCTAACACTTAATTTCCCAACTCTTAATTTGGCCGACCTCGACCTGTTGTTTCTATTTATTTCTTCTTTATCTGGTACTATTAGGTTTTGTGCTTTTTGTAACGGTACATTAGCGTTTCCAAATTGATCTTTTTCTACGTCTATACTAAATCCACCAGATCGTATAAATCTTTTGACTAATCTGTCTTCTAACGAATGATAGGATATTACTACTAATCTACCATCTTGATTTAGTAAATTTGGCGTCTGTTTTAAAAACTCTTTTAAGGCATCTAATTCGTCATTTACCTCTATCCTGATTGCTTGAAATATCTGTGCTAAAATTTTATGCTGCTTTGATTTTGGCAGGTGCTTGCCCAACGCAGTTATTAATTGAAAACTTGTCATTATTTTTTTGCCTGTTCTCTTCTCAACTATTGTTTTTGCTATATTTTTTGAATTTCTTAACTCGCCATACATAAACAACACTTTTGATAGTCTCTCTTCAGAATAATTATTAATAACATCTTTAGCGGATACTTTTTGTCTTTGACTCATCCTCATGTCTAAATCGCAATCAAATCGAGTTGAAAAGCCTCTTTTTACCTCATCAAAATGATATGAAGAAACTCCTAAATCTGCCAAAATGCCGTCAACCTTTTTAACTCCATAAAACCTTAAAAACCTTGATATATATCTAAAATTTTCAGTTATAAGGTAAAATCGCTCGTCGTCTATTGCATTTTTTTGGGTATCAATATCTTGGTCAAACGCATATAGGTTTCCTTTACATCCGAGCCTAATTAGTATTTCTTTAGAATGACCTCCCCCACCAAAAGTTGCGTCAACATAAACGCCACCTTCTTTTACTGATAAAGAATCTATACTCTCTTTTAATAAAACTGGTCTATGATATTCCATCTAAACCTATATTACCCATTACTTTTTCTGCCAAATCTGCAAAACCTTCTGAAGCCTCATCAATAGCTTTTTCGTATCTACTCTTGTCCCATATCTCTATTATATTAACAGACGCAGCCATTACTATTTGTTTTTTAATTCCAGAAAACTCGCTTAAATCTTTAGGAATCAAAATTCTACCAGTCGAGTCTAACTCAATTTTTTTGAGTCCTGCCGTAAATCGCCTTATAAAATCGTTGTTGATTTTTTTAAACCTATTCAAACTATTTATTTTTTCCATCATTAAATTCCACTCTTTAATAGGATATAGTTCTAAACAAGGCTGAAATACAGCTCTCTTAATAACAAATCCATCTTGCAAAACAGCCGACAACTGCTTTTTAAAAGCAGACGAAAACATCAATCTGCCTTTTGAATCTGCCTTACATTCATAAGTTCCGATAAGGTTTATCACTTAAAAAAAATTTTTATAAAAGTCAAAGATAAATAAAAATTACCACTTTCAACCACTTTTTACCACTTTGTTAATAAGTTTTTTAATATTCTATAAAAAAAGCCTCAATTATTGAGGCTTGAGGCTTTTTTATTGGGTACTAATGATTTTTAAAATTTTATTTTAAAGTACTTGACAATTTATTAAAAATATTTATATTTGCACTCGCTAAATGTAGAAATATAATTTAGCAAAATTCCTCCTTAGCTCAGCTGGTTAGAGCATTTGACTGTTAATCAAAGGGTCCTTGGTTCGAGCCCAAGAGGGGGAGCTAAAAAAGCATCTATAAATAAAATATAGTTTATAGATGTTTTTTTGTTTTTGGTAATAGCAAAACTTATTTTCTCTGTCTTGAGCTTCGCTTAAGCATCGGTGAAGTAGTAAACCAAGCCGCCCCCCAGTTATCATAGTCTTTAGTAAGAATATTCGTAAAGCCATAAGTATTTGATTTTTATTAAATTAAGGAATAAAAACCTAATCTTTACCAAAATTTAATATAAAAACTATCTCCGAGTTACATGAACGAAAAAATATTCGTGTTCTCTAAATCAAAAAAACTAAAAACCGTGGAGTTTTACAAGTACCCTTTAGCAATTTTAACTTTGATTCTTTATTAGTTTATTATAAAAACCATTAAGGTTTATTAAATGTTCGTGATTTCCTTGCTCTACTATTTTACCTTTTTCTAAAACTAAAATTTGGTCTGCATCTCTAATAGTGCTAAGTCTATGAGCTACAACAATCATCATTTTATTTTTGCATTCCTTTTTTAGGTTTTCTAAAATTATTTTTTCGTTGATGGCGTCTAAAGTATTTGTAGCTTCATCAAAAACAATAATTCTAGGGCTTTTATAAATAACCCTAGCTATTAAAATACGTTGTCTTTGACCTTCGCTAATGCCGTGTCCGTCTTCGCCTATTTTTGTTTTATAACTAAGCGGTAAAGTTTCTACCCATTCTTTGATGTTGGCAACCTCCAAAGCTTCTAAAAATCTATTAAAATCTATAGTATCATAGCTTCTTAGTGTAACATTATTAATAATAGTATCTGAAAAAATAAAGCTGTCTTGCATTACCATTCCGCAATCTTCTCTCCAATAATAATCATCAATAGCCTCAATATTTGTAGCTCCTATTTTTATTTTTCCATTAGAAGGTGTCCACATTTTTAACAGCAATTTTAGTAATGTCGTTTTGCCACTTCCACTTGCTCCTACAATTGCTGTAGTTTTATTTATAGGAATCGTAAAATTTACATCTGATAAAACTTTAGGAGAATGAACTCCTTCGTGTTGAAAAGAGACATTTTCAAAAATAATACTTTTGTTTTTAAATATATTTTCAGAAAAAGGATAGCTGTCTTTTTCTTTGTGCGTAAGAACTTCGCTTAATCTTTCTAAACTTATTGTTGCGTCTTGATAAGAATGAATCAACCCTAAAAAAGACATCAGAGGACCACTTATTTGCCCTAAAATAAACTGAACAGACATCATCATTCCTAAAGACATTCTACCGTCAATAACTTCTTTTGCCATAATGATACTCATTATAATTCCTGCTGTGCTATTGATAATAATAGACCCAGACGACTGAAGTTGCTCCCAAATAGTAGTTTTAATATCTAAGTGAAATTGTTTGGCTTCTATTTTTTCCCAGTCCCATCTTTTTTCTTTTTCTAAATTGTTTAGTTTTATATCCCTAGAACCTGTAAAAAGTTGCAAAAGCGAGTTTTGATTTTCAGAAGCTAATTTAAATCCTTCGTGGTCAAATTCTCTTCTTTTTTTCATAAAAGCTAAAATCCAAAGGATATAAGCAAGGTTTCCAGTTAAAAACACCAGTAAAATTTTATAGTTATAATACGCCATAATACCTGTATAAATAACTAAATTTAGAGAGCTAATAATAATCGAAAAAAAGCTATTACTAATAAAAGATTCTATTCTTGAGTTATCGCCAATTCTCTGAAAAATATCGCCCAAAGTCTTAGTTTCAAAAAAAACAAAAGGCATTTTTAGCAATTTTGAAATATACCCTATTAAAAAAGACAAGCTAACGCGAATACTCAAATGAAGCCCTATCCAAGCTTGCATAAAACCCACGACCGTACCGCTTATTGTCATTGCCAATTGCCCTATTAAAACTAAATAAATAAAGTTTAAATTTTTCCCCAAAATTCCGATATCCACCACAGATTGCGTGATAAAAGGCGTAATCAAATTGACAATACTTGAAAACACCATAGCTGCTAAAATTTGAAGTATTAAGTTTTTATGAGGCAAAAAATATTTAAAAAAATAACCCCATCTTGGGTTTTCTTCATTTTCTAAAGCGTAAAATTTTGGTGTTACTTCCAGTAAAAGTGCCATATTGGTTTTCCATTTCTCGGAGAATTCTTTTTTAGAAAGTATATATTTACCTTTACCAGGGTCGGCAATATAAAATTGATTCTTTTTGGCCTTGTACAATACTACAAAGTGATTTTCTTCAAAATGTAAAACACAAGGTAGCGGTGCTTTTTTATACAAAACTTCTACACTTAATTTTGAACCCAAAGATTTCAGCCCAAAATGCTCCGCCGCATTGCTAATTCCTATAAATGAAACTCCCTCTTTCGACAGATAAGATTTTTCTCTAATAGCAGTCAAAGAAATGTTTTTGCCGTAATGTTTTGCAATCATTCTAAGGCAGGCTGGACCACAATCCATTAAATCGTGCTGTTTGTAAACTTTCATTTTTTTAGTGTTTAGTTATTAGTTTGTGGTTGTGGTCTCATAAAATAAGTTTACATAAAGTTTAGTTGAAAACTTTAGATTAAATAGTAAATTTATGAAAAACATAAAAACGAGACGTGTGTTTAGTCCAGAATTTAAGAAAGAAAAAGTAGCTTTAATTGAGCAAGAGAAATTACGTGTTTCTGAAGTTTGCAAAGTTTATCAGGTTAGTGGTTCTGCGGTTCGCAAATGGTTAGTGAAGTACGGCAAGCTTCCAAAAACAGAGCGATTAGTTGTAGAGAAAACAAGTGAAGAGAAAAAAAATGTAGAGTTATTAAAAAAGATAGCCGAACTAGAACGTGTTATCGGTCAGCAACAATTACAACTTATTTACAAAGAGTCAGTTATCCAGTGTGCTAGCGAATATTTAGGCGATGATATTGAAAAAAAGTACAACTCCCAGCAATAAAATTAGGATTTGATAAAATTGCTGGGAGATTTTATAAACAATCATTTTTGGAAGCAAATGGGTTTTCAAGGCAATTTGTTTATAAGAAAGAGCAATCGGAACAAAACAAACAAAGGTTAGAAGAAGAAATAGTATCCAAAGTGTTAAAAGCAAGGGAGAAACATAGAACGATGGGGGCTAGAGTGCTGTATCATTATTTAAACGTTACCTCAATAGGCATCAATAAATTTGAGCAAATTGTATCTAGAAATGGCTTATCGGTGGCGATAAAGAAAAAACGTATTATCACTACGGATGGGTTTTACGAAGAATGGGATAAAAACTTAATTAATGGACTCGTTTTAGATGATATAAATCAAGTAATAGCAGGAGATATCACCTATTTTATTTTAAAAGAGGAAACCTATTATATTTTTACTTTGAAGGATATGTACAGCAAACGAATCGTTGGTTTGTATGGCAGTGATACGATGCTTTCTTTAAATGCTATAAAAACGCTTGGACAAGTTGTAAAGTTGCGAGGGTCAAATATTAACGAGTGTATTCACCATAGCGATGCAGGGTCTCAATACAAATCTACTGCTTATAAGAATAAATTAAGAAAACATCAATTGGTGATGAGTATAGCGGATAATTGCTTACAAAACGGAATGGCGGAACAGCTTAATGGGGTGCTAAAAAACAGTTATTTATTCAAAGATATTAAAAATGTAAATCATCTCAACAAGAAGCTAAAAGAAGTAAAACGATTACTAAATTATGAGAGACCCATAGGAGCTTTAGGGTATAGAACTCCAGTAGAGTTTGAAAAATGGATAGAAAATATAGCAAGTAAACCAAAGATAAAATTATATGATTTTACAAAACAAGAAACACCCTGTATGGGGGACTTTAAAAAGGCATAAGGCAACAAAAAAAGTTTATTTTTCTAAACTGAAAAAAAGCAGTAAATTTGAATGAACAAATTACTGCTTAAAATCAACTTTTTAGCTGGTCAAATGATATTCCTGGATGCTTTAAGTCCCCACAAAAAACATCTTCCGCTTCCTCATTGACAAGACAAAGGAAAACAAATAAATGGAAATATTAAAATTAGGTTATTAACAATAAAGCTTGAAAACTAAACTTTACGTAAACCATATTTATGAGAGGACAAGTGATTAGTTTTTAGCTTTATAAAGTTTTTAAACTAATGAGACTACAAAAAACAAAAGAAACCTAAAACAAAAGAAACTTGAAACAAAAGAAACCTAAAACAAAAGAAACCTGAAACAAAAGATTAGTAAGCTAGGTTCAAACTAATTAAAATCAGCAAAAATGATATATAAAAACTTTCAAATAGCAGTTATAATTATTTTAATATTGACAAGCTGTAGCAATAGTCGTAAATATAAAATTGAAAAAGGAAGGGTAGGATATTTAACTTCAAAGACTACAATTAAAGAGTTATCAGATGTTTTTAAGAACGATTCTATTGTAAAAAATTTAAGCGAAGGGGTAAAGGGAAGTAATTATTTTGAAGAAGATGATGAATACTATATTTACGAAAAAAGGAGTAAAAAATTACTTTTAACTATTATGCCTGAAGATCCGTTAGACGAAACGTCTATAATAAAAAGTGTAGAAATTCACGATGAGCGTTTTATAACCGAAAAAGGCATAACACTCAATTCTAATTTTTTAGAAATAAATGCTAATTGTGATATTAACAAAATAGAACGCTCCCTTTCGTCTGCTATGTTGTCTTTAAAAGATTTGAATGCAACTGTTACAATTGGAAACGATGAATTAGGCTTAAGAGACTTTAGCACTTCGGAAGTTACAAAAGATCGAATCCCAGATTCAGCTAAAATTAAAACGTTTATAGTTTGGTTTAACTCAGAGTAGTAATAGAAATTGTTAAATTATTTAAACTTTAACTTTGCTGTATAAATTTAGCAAAAATTATTTTAATATAAGCGTTGTATAAAGTTGGCGAATTACAAATATTTTATATTTTTGTATTCTAATCTCATTCCAAATTTAATGGTAGTGGGATTTTTTAAATTTTATAAACTATGAGCAAAATATCTTATTATTCAGCCGAAGGACTAAAAAAACTAAAAGACGAGTTATCACAATTAGAACACGTAGAACGTCCAAAAGTAACAGAAGAAATAGCTAACGCAAGAGACAAAGGAGACTTAAGCGAGAACGCAGAATATCACGCTGCAAAAGAAGAACAATCACATTTAGAGTTGAAAATAGCTAAATTAAAAAGCGTAATTTCTAATGCTAGAATTATAGATGAAAGCCAGTTAGACATTTCAAAAATATTAATCCGCTCTAAAGTTAAAGTCAAAAATATTGAAAATAAAATGGAATTTGTTTATACATTAGTTGCAGATTCCGAAACGGATATTAAAAGCGGAAAAATATCTGTAAATTCGCCAATTGGAAGCGGATTGTTAGGAAAAAAAGCAGGCGAAATTGTCGAAATTAAAGTTCCGAGCGGCATAATGAAGTTTGAAATTTTAAACATCTCAAGGTAAACTTAATAAGAAATATATTTTTAATTATGGCTTCTATTTTTACAAAAATTATAAAAGGGGAAATTCCTTGCTACAAAGTTGCAGAAGACGATATTTTTTTTGCTTTTTTAGATATTAACCCCAACGCAAAAGGGCATACTTTGGTAGTACCAAAAAAGGAAGAAAACAAAATTTTTGACTTGCCTAAAAATGAATATAAAGACCTGATGGACTTTTCATACAGAGTTGCAAAAGCAATAGAAAACGTTGTGCCTTGCGACAGAATCGGAATGAGTGTTATCGGTTTGGAAGTTCCGCATATTCATATCCATTTAATTCCTATTAACAATATGGAAGATATGCAGTTTGTTAAGAAAGTTAAATTAACTAATGACGATTTTGTTGAATTATCAGAGAAAATATATAACGAATTTTCTAATAATTGTAGCTAATTTGTTAGGTAAAACAACTCAAAGCTATTTATAAAAGGTAATATTAAAAGTAGTGCCTCTTCTAAAATCAGATTTTTGTACGCTTATTTTCCCTTTGTGATAGTCTTCAATAATTCTTTTAGAAAGCGATAACCCCAAACCCCAGCCGCGTTTTTTTGTGGTAAACCCAGGTTTAAAAATTTGTTTAATTAGTTTTTTAACTATTCCTTTACCGGTATCTTTAACGCTAATTGTGATTTTGCTAGGCGAGTCTATTATATCTAGATGTAGGCTTCCGGTGTCTGGCATTGCGTCAATAGAATTTTTAATGAGGTTTTCTATAACCCAGCCAAATAATTCAGCGTTAATTTTAATATAAATTTCCTCGCTGTTTGCTGTAAATAAGAACGAGATTTTTTTAGAACTTATAAGCCTCAAATAATCAAAAACTTGTTTAGAAACCTTAACAATATTTTCGTTTTTAAGCTCTGGTCTGGAACCAATTTTAGAAAATCTATTAGCAATTACGTTCAATCTGTTAACATCGTTTTCTATTTCTTCAATGTACTTATTGTTTATATTTTCTGCTTTTAAAATAGCAATCCAGCCGAGCAAAGAAGACAGCGGAGTGCCAATTTGGTGTGCCGTTTCTTTAGCCATCCCAGTCCACAATTTGTTAGTCTCTGCAATTTTGTATGAATTGTAAAACATATAAATTAGAGTAATAAATAGAACCAATATTAAGATTAGCGCTAACGGATAATAACTCAATTTATTAAGTAAATTAGAATTGCTGTAATATATGTATTGTTTTTCTGTATCCGTTATTTTAAACTCTATCGGCTCGTTTTCAGACTTCATCTTTTCGAGTAGTTCTTTAACTTGATTAGGATTTAATGGTTTGATAAAATCTATATTTTGAGTATTTATAATTTCGTCATTGCTATTTACCAAAATCATCGGTATATTTTTATTGCTCTCTATCACTTTTAAAGGCAAATTAAGGTCGTCTGTCAAATCGGTGTTTGTAGCTACTTCTTTTTGTGCAGTTGCTAATATTTCCATTTTTAAACGCTCTTCTTGTTTAAATTTATTAAAAAAAGTGTAAGTGTTCCACAATATCAATGAAACAGTTAAAAACGAAACAAAAGCTGCAATTCTCTTAAGAAACCGGTTATTCATAAAAAAAAATATTAAAAATAAAGTATAGCCCTATTTAGTTATTTCAAAACTTAAACTACTTATTATTTTATTAAAAACTTCATGTTGATGTTTTTCTGAAAGTAAAACAAATATAGGAAAGTTACTATCAGAAATAACGAATAGAGCAATTATTTTTATCTCTTTTTCCATAAAACACCCTCTAAATAATCTTGTAAAAGTTGTATATATTAATAAAAATTAAGCCAACTCAAAATAAATTGAAAGCAGAAATCCACACTTCTTATAATTTGAAAACCTCCTTAATAGCTTAAACTTATCGCACTAATCTATGGAAATGTTTAAGGTTGTTTTTAGAGGTTAAAATAATTTTATTGGATGTTTTGTAAAAGTTTAAAAAATGTTTTACTACTTTTATCGCATTCTAAAAAACAAATATCTGCCACAATATTAAAAATCAAGAAATATGGAAATATTAATAATTATAGCATTTGTAATAGGTTATATAGCCATTACATTAGATCACAGCTTAAAGATTGACAAGCTAATGCCCGCTTTGCTTATGATGGCAATATGCTGGGCTATAGTAGCATTAGGAATCGATAGTTTTTCTAAATGGTTTGACACTGGTAAACATAGTCTAATAGATAATTTTTCTACATTTACACACGAAGCTAAACTATCTATATTAGAAAGTTCTTTGCTCCATCATTTAGGAAAAACATCAGAAATTTTAATTTTTCTTTTAGGTGCGATGACGATAGTTGAAATTATAGATTATTTTGACGGTTTTTATACAATTAAGTCGCTCGTAAAAACTAAAAAGAAATCTAAAATTTTGTGGATATTTTCTACATTAGCTTTTATACTATCTGCAATAATAGACAACTTAACTGCAACTATAGTTTTAATTTCTATTTTACAAAAACTAGTTAAAAACAAAAACGAACGAATTTGGTTTGCTGGAATTATAATTATTGCTGCAAACGCCGGAGGTGCTTGGTCTCCTATTGGTGATGTTACAACTACGATGCTGTGGATTGGAAAAAAAGTAACGTCTTTTAAGCTACTTGAATATCTACTAATACCTTCACTATTATGTATGATAGTTCCTACTTTTATAGCCTCATTTTTACCAGCATTTAAAGGAGAAATTAATTATGAAAAAGAAGAAGAGAAAAATCATGTTCCTTATAGAAAAGTAATGTTATATTTAGGCTTAGGGTCAATAATCTTTGTACCAATATTTAAAATAATAACGCACCTACCACCTTATGTAGGTATGATGTTGTCTCTATCTGTAGTTGCACTTTTCGCGGAAGTTTTTAGTAGAACTAAATTTTCTTTGGCAAAGTTTAACAGTAAAGAAACAGAAACTCACGCATACCGAAGCCCAGTACGTTATTCTTTATCTAAAGTTGAGATGTCAAGTTTCTTATTCTTTTTAGGAATTTTAATGGTGGTTGCAGCTTTAGAATCATTAGGAATTTTATTCAACCTTGCAATCGATTTAAGAGCATCAGTTCCAATGGCTGGAACAGAATTAGTAGGTGCCGGAGTTTCAGATTTAGTGATTTTATTAATTGGATTTGGCTCTGCAGTAATAGACAACGTGCCATTAGTTGCCGCAAGTTTAGGAATGTTTTCCGAAACAATCGATAATGAATTATGGCATTTTATTGCATTTTCAGCTGGAACCGGTGGCAGCATGTTAATTATTGGTTCTGCCGCCGGTGTCGTTGCTATGGGAATGGAAAATATAAACTTTTTTTGGTATTTAAAAAAAATTTCGTGGTTAGCTTTAATTGGCTTTATATCTGGAGCTTTGGCTTTTATAGTTGTTAGAGCGTTACTTTAGATGTTTTTAGTGTTTAGTCCTCTTTTAAAACATATTCAACACATTTATTTTTAACGAAATAATAACTTCAAAAGAATGATTAACAAGCGAGGCTTCTTTTTATCAATTTATTAAAAATCAAATTCTTATTTTTATACCGCTAAACTTTGAATTAATTTTCTGAAAACAGAATTTTTAAGAATTGATTAGCTAACACAAGGGGTAGCTTAATTACGTAGGTATAGGATGCCGAAACGACAGGAAATTTAACGAATGAAATTTAACGATATAGATATAGAAAATTGGAAAGAAAGCGATGTAAATGTTGATAGCCTTTGGCTAATTGGAGGAAGAGACAAAAAGGGTAAACATTCAAATAAGTATCATGGAAATTTTATACCACAAATTCCATATCAATTAATAAAACGATATACAAAAAAGAATGAAATTGTCCTTGATTTATTTTTGGGGAGTGGGACTACACTTTTTGAGTGCGAAAATCTAAATAGGAGTTTTATTGGGTTTGATATCAATGATGAAATAATGTCATTTGTAAATGATAAGATGAAAGAAAATGTGAAAATCAATTATGATATTCAAAATTGCGATGTTTCCAATTCAGTTGAATTTAACAGTAAAATAGCAAATTCCTTAAGCAAATTACAATCTAATAAAACTCAATTTTTAATAATGCACCCACCATATATGGACATTGTAAAATTCACAAATAAGAAAGAAGATTTATCTCAAATTTCCGATTTATCTCAATTTGTAAGAACTTTTAATAAAGTTGTAGAAAATGGTTTGAAATATTTAGAGACTAACCGTTACTTTGCAATTGTGATTGGAGATGTTTATAAAAAAAGTGAGGTTATTCCTTTATCTTTTTACATATTAGATGCTATAAAAAGAAAGTTTAAAGTAAAACTAAAGGGAATTATTGTTAAAAACATTGAAGGGAATAGAGGGAAAATTGGACAGGGTGGTATTTGGAAATATAGAGCCTTAAAAAGTGATTATTATATTTTCAAACACGAATATATAATGGTTTTTAAAAAGGAGTTTTAAGATGATTTAGATTCAACTAATACAACACATGTTTTTATAGTAGGTACAAATACTTTCAAATATCATTTGGAATATATGTTTGCTGCTACTGGTGCAAAAGATAACAGAATTGACTTCAACAATTCTGCAATAAGTGAAATACATTCTACAACAGAAAATAATTTGCTCGGAATGATTGCAGACAGTCAAAGAGTAAGAGCTGGTGATTTTGTAATTTTTTATCTTCAACAAAATTTTCAAAAAGGAATTAGAGAAGGACAGTTTTTCGGTGTTTTCAAAGTAAGAGAAGTACCTTCATTTTTAGATAATAATGATGAAGAACAATATTTAAAAACTGAATTATCAAAATCTCTTACTTTTAGAACTATTATTGAGCCTAGCCAAGTTTACTCAAAAGGAG
Organism: uncultured Polaribacter sp.; assembly: GCA_963422315.1. Classification (GTDB taxonomy): domain Bacteria; phylum Bacteroidota; class Bacteroidia; order Flavobacteriales; family Flavobacteriaceae; genus Polaribacter. Next base: position 627,185 of record OY729423.1, on the reverse strand, counting down.
TTACAGAATGGGAAGCTTTGGATGAAATTAAGAACATTCAATCACCGAACCAAATGCTTTGGTCTTTGATATATCGTAAGCTAAAAGGAAATAGAGGAAACACAATGATTACAATTTATGAAAGTGAGCGCTTAATTAACTTGATTCGCAATAAAAACGAAAGGAATGTACTTAGTGGTAATAATTTTACATTTAATGAAACTTCTCAACAGACAGAAACTGTTGAGACTTCTAAAATATATCAAGGAAGAAAAGAACAAATAAATATTCTACCTAGGCTTATTCAAAAATATTGTGAAAACAAACAGTTTGAAACACATCTTCAAGCATATATTTTGCAAAATATTGAAAACATATCGATTTTTGAACAAGAAAATATTGAATGGATAGGAAATGAAGTATCCTGTGGTGTTGGTATGCAAAGGATTGATATAATGTTATCAAGTGATTTGACAAACAGAAAAGTAATTCCGATTGAGTTAAAATCGGTTACTGCATATCCACATATAACAATACAATTACAAAGATATGTAGATTGGATAGAACAATATTATTTACCAAACCGCCCATCTGATATTGAGCCTATGATTATTTCAAGGCAGATAGAGGATAAAGCAACAAGTAATTATTTAGATTTTATAGGAGCGTTAAACGATTTTAATGAGAAAAACGATACACACAAAATCAGATATGTTGAATTTACGGTCTCTTGCGACAATCATACCATAACTTTTGACGAAATAGAATACTGATATGAATTACATCGGATCAAAACATAAATTATCAAACTTCATTAAATCTACTATCTATTCAATTGTGGGGAATGATTTATCTGAAAAAATATTCTGTGATATTTTTGCTGGCACAGGTATCGTTGGGCGAAATTTTAAACAAGAGGTCAAAAAAGTAATATCAAACGACATTGAATACTATAGTTTTGTTTTGAATAAAAATTATATAGAAAATCATATCAAATTAGAAAATCAAGAACAATTAATCGAGGAATTAAACCAAATTTCGCTTGTTGAAGATGGGTTTGTATTTAAGAATTATTGTATGGGCAGTGGAAGCAATCGCCAATATTTTTCTGACTATAATGGCAAAAAAATAGACACCATTAGAAAAAAAATAGAAGATTGGAAAATGAGGAACAAAATAAATTTTAAACAATACTATTTTCTTTTATCGAGCTTATTAGAAAGTGCTGATAAAATAGCTAATACAGCTTCTGTTTATGGCGCATTTTTAAAACACCTTAAAAAATCTGCAAAAAAAGAACTTGTTTTACAGTCTGCAAATTTTGAAATTAATGACAATAAACATGCCGTCTTTAATAAAGATAGTAATTTGTTAATCAAAGAAATAAGCGGAGATATTCTTTATTTAGACCCTCCTTATAATACAAGACAATATGGATCTAATTATCATCTATTAAATACAATTGCAAAATATAATGATTTTGATCCAAAAGGTAAAACGGGTTTACCAAGTTATCAAAAATCAAAATATTGTAGCAAAAATTCTATTTTAAGCGAATTTGAAAGTTTGATTAAGAATGCCCAGTTTAAGTACATATTTTTGAGTTATAATAACGAGGGACTAATGTCAGTAGATAATGTAAAAGAAATCATGAGCAAATATGGAAAATATAACATGGTTATTACAAATTACCAACGATTTAAAGCTGATAAAGACAAAAATAGAAACCACAAAGCAAATAGCACAAAGGAATATCTACATATATTAGAGAAAGAATAATGCTCTACAACAAAGACGACATATAAGTAGTCCTCTTTTAAAACATATTCAACACATTTATTTTTAACGAAATAATTTTGGAAAATAGAATTTTTTAGGAATAACTACTTAATTTTTTTGGTACTAGAGCTACATTTTTTTAAAGAAATTAATAGATTAATTATAGCATCTGCTATTGATATGACGATTTTTCCTAATGTTAGTTAATGCAGAAAATTACGCGTCCTTGCTACTTGGTTAGATGTTTTATACTATGCGTTTTTAAAGGGAAGATAATATAAAGTGCAATTCCATCTGGCACAAAGAAGAGGATAATTATTTTCTATTTTTTTTCTGATAAAATATATTAAAACTTCCCCTATAAAAGTTGCATTTACTAATTGAACTTAACAATACAAAAAATTATTTGTAAAACTATCTTTTTATTACTAATTTCGTCAGTTAAAAAATAATTATTATTAACTACTAAATTTTACTAAAATGACTTTCAAATTACCAGAATTAGGTTACAGTTACGACGCATTAGAACCAAATATCGATTCAAGAACTATGGAAATTCACCATACAAAGCATCATAATGGTTACACAACAAATTTAAACAACGCAATAGCAAACACAGAATTATCAGGCAAGTCTATTGAGCATATTCTTACAAATTTAGATATGACTAATACTGCTGTTAGAAATAACGGTGGTGGTTTTTACAATCACTCTTTATTTTGGACTGTTATTAATCCGAATAATAGGGGTTTATTATCGGGTGAGTTAAAAGATTCTATTATATCAAAATTCGGTTCGGAGTCTTCTTTTGTCGAAGTTTTTTCAAAAGCAGCAGCTACTCGGTTTGGCTCTGGTTGGGCGTGGTTATGCGTTCATAAAGGAGGAAGTGTCGATGTTTGCTCTACTCCGAACCAAGACAACCCCTTAATGCCAGAAATTACCTGTGGTGGCACACCTGTTTTAGGTTTAGACGTTTGGGAACACGCTTACTATTTAAACTATCAAAACAGAAGACCCGATTATATAAAAGCATTTTTTAATATAATAAACTGGAACGAAGTTGAGAGACGTTTTTCGCTTGCAAAGTAAATAACAAAATTGTTAAAATTTAATAAAAACAAATTATATATAAAGCTTATTATATTTGCAAAGTTATTTTTTTACCAGAAAGAGGAAATATTAATAAAATATTTGCGAAAGTAGCTCAGGGGTAGAGCATTACCTTGCCAAGGTAAGGGTCGCGGGTTCAAATCCCGTCTTTCGCTCTATTTGTTTTTTTTAGTTCTGTTTTTTTTTAAAATAAGAAAATGCTGAAATGGTGGAATTGGTAGACACGTTGGACTTAAAATCCAATGGGCAGTAATGTCCGTGCGGGTTCAAGTCCCGCTTTCAGTACAAAAATTAGGGAGTCGATTGTAAAATCTGCTTCCTTATTTTTTTTTTCAGATAAAATAAATTTTTTTTAATTTATTTTAGACTAAAAGTCTCTTATTAGTAATTTTGACTCTGTCATTTCTATTAATCAATTCATAAAATTATATACCTTTGTTTTTTTAAATTAAATCTACTAAAAATTGCAGTCTTACTTGTTTTATGACTATAAAAGATTTTACAAACTATATAGAAAAATTAGCTCCTTTGAGCTATGCTGAAAGCTACGATAACGTTGGTCTATTGATAGGAAGTTATTCTACTATAGTTTCTGGAGTTTTAGTAACTATAGACACGCTTGAGGAAACCGTAGAAGAAGCAATTGCAAAAAAATGTAATCTGATAGTTAGCTTTCACCCTATAATTTTTGATAATTTAAAAAAAATCAACGGCAATACTTATGTAGAGCGAGTTGTTCTTAAAGCAATTAAAAACAACATTGCAATTTATGCTACTCACACTTCTTTGGATAATTCTAAAAATGGCGTTTCGGATAAAATTTGTAATATTTTGGGTCTTACAAACACAAAAATATTAATTTCTAAAAAAGGAATTATAAAAAAACTTACTACTTATGTTCCTTCGGAAAGTTCTAAAAAATTAAGAGATTCTTTATTTAAAGCTGGTGCAGGAAATATAGGAAATTACGATAATTGTTCGTTTAATATAACTGGAAAAGGAACTTTTAGAGGCAATATGAAATCCAATCCAACTTTAGGAAAAAGATTCGAAAATCATACAGAAGATGAAACTCAAGTTTCGGTAGTTTATGAAAGTAAAAACGAAGTCAAAATTTTAAAAGCCTTACACAAAAACCACCCTTATGAGGAAATTGCATACGATATTGTAACTACAGACAATGTACACCAAGATGTCGGTCTCGGTATGATTGGTAAATTACCAAGGGAAATGTCCGAAAAAGAGTTTCTGTTTTTTATAAAAAAAATGATGAAGACAAATTGTATTCGTCATTCTAAATTATTAAACAAAAAAATAAATCAAGTGGCGGTTTTAGGTGGCTCTGGAAGTTTTGCTATCCCCAATGCCATTGAAGCTAAAGCAGACGCATACGTAAGTTCAGATTTTAAATACCACGACTTTTTTAAATCAGAAAATAAAATTTTACTAGCAGATATCGGTCATTATGAAAGCGAACAGTTTACAAAAAATCTTTTGGTTGACTATCTTAAAAATAAATTTAGTAATTTTGCAATTCTTTTATCAGAAAAAATTACAAACCCAATACATTATTACACTTAAAATTATGAAAAATAAAACTTCAGTAGAAAGCAAATTAAGAGCTTTGTACGACTTACAGTTAATAGACTCTAGAATTGATGAAATTAGAAGCGTAAGAGGAGAATTGCCCATAGAAGTTAAAGATTTAGAAGATGAAGTTGCTAAATTAGAATTTCGTATTTCTAATTTAGAGCAACAAGTTGCAGATTTAGAAACCGAGACTTCTAATAAAAAATTAGCTATTGAGAACTTTAAGGGGCTAATAAAAAAATATACCGAACAACAAGATAATGTTCGAAATAACCGAGAGTTCGATTCTTTATCTAAAGAAATTGAATACCAAGATTTGGAAATTCAATTAGCTGAAAAAAGAATTAGGGAGTTTTATGTTAAAATTACTAAAAAAAATGAAGCTATCGATGAAGTAAAAGAAAAATTAGAAAAACAAGAGCTTCATTTAAGCCATAAAAAACCCCAATTAGATTCTATTTTAGAGGAGACAGAAAAAGAGGAACTTATACTTCTTGAGAAATCTAAAGAATATTCTAAATCCATAGATAAATATTTGTTAAATGCTTACAATAGGATTAGAAAAAAAGTAAAAAACGGATTAGCTGTTGTAGCTATTGAGCGAGGTGCATCTGGAGGTTCTTATTTTACAATTCCTCTACAAGTACAATTAGAAATTTCAAACAGAAAAAAGATTATAGTTGACGAATATAGCGGACGTATTTTGGTAGATGCCACTTTAGCAGAAGAAGAAAAAGAAAAATTGAGCAAACTATTTAATTAAAAGAAATTTTTTTTGACAACTAACACACGCTTTTCAAATATTTTAACTTCTCGTTCCAAAGACTTAAATTTTCGTTAAGGCTACTTATTTTTTTCCTAACATTCGTTATTAGAGGATTGCTTTCACCAGTGTTTTGAAAAAAACTTAAGTTATTTTCTAATTGATTTATTTCTCTTACAATTTCATCAATTTTTTTTCTAATATAAAATTGTTCAGAAGATAACTTTTTAGCATCTTTATTTGCAACATGTTGATCTATAGTATATTGAAATTTTAAAAAAGAAACTTCCCGCTCTTTTAATGAAGAACTCGCCAATAGCTGGTCTATTTGCTTACTAAAATTATTATATAAATACTTTGCACTTTTCGGTAATGCTCCTAACTCTCTCCATGAATTTATAGCATTTAAAATTTTATTTTTAGAAGGATTACTTATGTTGTTAATTGTTTCTTCTAAAAATGTTTTTTTAGCGTTAATGATGTTTTGGTCTTCCTCGCTTAAAGAACTGTTATTTTGATGAAATCTGTCAAAATAATAATCACAAGCGGTTTTAAAGCGAAGCCATATTTTATCAGAAGAGTTACGGGGAACGTTTCCAATTTTTCTCCAGTCTTCCTGAATTTTTTTCATAGCCTCGGTCGTGTTTTTCCAGTCTTCGCTGTCTTTTAACGATTCTGCAAGATCTATTAAAGCAGTTTTCTTCTCTAAATTTTTAATCTGCTCTTTTTTTTCTTGTTTGTAAAATTGATTTTTAGCAGTATTAAATTTTTTTATAGCAGCTTTAAATTTTTGCCAAACTATTTCATCTTTATTGTATTGTAATTTACCAGCGTCAAGATATTGTTGCCTGTATTTTTCAATGTCGTTTATACTCTTTTTCCAGTCTAAATACGACTTGTTATTAGAAAAGTCATAAGTCTCAATTTTATTTACTACTTCTAATTTTTGTTCAATAATAGCAGCACTTTTTGAGCTCATTTCTTTTAAATAAACACTTTTTCTATCATGAATTTTTTTAGTAGCAGCACTAAACTTTTGCCAAGTTTCTTCTCTCAATTCTCTCGGAATAGGTCCAGTGTTTTTTTTCCAAATTTCGTGTAGCTCTTGAAGTTTTTTAAATGCGACGTTTATATTTTTTTCTTCAACTAAAGCCTCCGCTTTTTCTATAATATTTAATTTTTCATCTAAATTTTTTTTAAAGTCTATTTCTCTAAATTCATTGCTTAATTGTAATAAATCATAAAATCGCTTCTCGTGGTGGCGGTAAATTTTCCAAGTATCGGTATATTGATTTTTCGGAACCGGACCAATAGACCTCCACGACTTTTGTATCTCCTTATATTTTCTATACATCGTTGTAGAATCAGCGTTTTCTATCAACTCTTTCAACTGCTCTATTACAGCATATCTCTTTTTTAAATTTAGATCAAATTGTTTTTTTAGCTCTTTATAATAAACAGATCGCTTCTTTTTATATTCTGAAATAAGCCTATCATACTCGTTTTTTACTGGAATTGAAAAATAAAAATCAATTATGTTGCCACCTTGCGCAATAAAAATCGCTTTTTTTTCTGCTAACAGCTCTTCATATTTCTGATTAAAACTTTCTTTAATTGCTTCAATCTGTAATTTTAACTCATGTCTGATGTCTTTAGAAACGATTTTTTTTAGCTCCGAAACAAGTTTTTCTAAAGACAATTCCGAGTACTTTGTTTTTAAGTTTTCATCAATATTTTCAATCATAAAAACAACTTTTTTAGTATAATATAACTCAAACTAGAGCCTATAAAGTTAATAACAATGAGTTAAATTTCAAAAATAACTATTTCAAAATTAAGTTTAAAACTTTGTTTTTGAAAGGTTAAAAAAGTGTCTATAACAATTTTTTTCTACTCTGTTCAAGATGTTTTCTGTTGGAGCTTTTTGAAAAACTTCGCCAGTAATTTGTTCGTATAATTTTATATATAAATTTGAAATTTCAATAATTTTTTCTTCCGACATCTTCGGTATTTGTTGCCCACTTTTACCTTGAAAATTATTTGCTATTAACCATTGGCGTATAAATTCTTTCGATAATTGAATTTGGGGTTCTCCTTTGCTTTGCTTTTCTTCGTAGCTATTTATATGAAAATAGCGAGACGAATCTGGCGTATGTATTTCATCAATCAAAACAATTTTTCCATCTTTTGTTTTTCCAAATTCGTATTTAGTGTCCGCTAAAATTAGTCCTTTTTTCTCTGCTAATTCAGTGCCTCTTTTAAAAAGGTTTTTAGTATAATTTTCTATAATAGTGTAATCTTCTTCAGAAATTATACCTTTTGAAAGTAGGACTTCGCGTGAAGTATCTTCATCTTTTTTACCCTTATTTGCTTTGATAGTCGGAGTTATAATAGGGACTGTAAACTTGTCGTTTTCTCTCAATCCGTTTGGTACTTTAACATCACACAATTGTCTTTTGCCAGAGCTGTACTCTCTTGCCGCGTGTCCCGAAAGATAGCCTCGTATAACCATTTCTACCTTAAAAGGCTCACACAAATAACCTACCGATACATTTTCATCGGGGTTAGAAATCAACCAATTCGGAGCTATATCCGAAGTAGATTCCATCATTTTTACCGAAATTTGATTTAAAACTTGTCCTTTATAAGGTATTTGATAAGGCAATATTACATCAAAAGCAGATAATCTATCCGTGGCTATCATTACTATAAACTCATCATTAATAGTATAAACATCCCTTACCTTACCTTTATAAATAGAGCTTTGATAAGGAAATTTAAAATTAGTTTTGCTTATTGTATTTATCATTTTTATTGTTCTATTATAAAAATTAATTTTTTAAAATTTTTAAAGCCTTGTTATAAGCATACTCAAAGTACATCGGATTTATATTAGTTTCAGCTTTGTTAATATTAAAAAAATTTATTAATTTTTCCGTTGGCATATTACCAGTAAGTTTGTTAGTAGCCATTGGACAACCGCCGTAGCCTTTAATAGTCCCATCAAATCTATTGCAACCCATACTAAAAGCTGCATATACTTTTTCGTACCATTTTTCTAAAGTACTATGCAAATGTGCTCCAAATTCAATATTAGGATATAGCGGTATAAGATTTGAAAACAAATAACTAATTACCTCTGAAGTAGCGCTGCCAACAGTATCAGAAAGCGATATTATTTTTGCTCCCATATTGACTAATTTCTCTATCCAACTTCCTACTATTTCTACATTCCAAGGGTCGCCATAAGGGTTGCCAAACCCCATCGACAAATAAACTACTAATTCTTTATTATGTCTATCGGTTAAATCTAAAATTTCGTTTAATGTCTTAACAGATTCTTTTATAGTCTTATGAGTATTTCTCATTTGAAAGTTTTCCGAAATAGAAAACGGAAAGCCCAAATAATCAATTTCTTCAAAACTACAAGCTTCGTTAGCACCACGAATATTTGCAACTATAACTAACATTTTACTTTGAGTGCTTGACAAATCTAACTTTTCTAAAACTTTTGCGGTATCACGCATTTGAGGTATTGATTTTGGCGAAACAAAGCTCCCAAAATCTATAGTGTTAAATCCTACTTTCAAAAGTGCATTTATATATGACGCTTTTTCTTCTGTATGAATAAAGCGACTTTTTATTCCCTGCATCGCGTCTCTCGGACATTCTATTATTTTTACTTTCTTCATTTATAAATCAAAGATAGAAAATTATGACCGATATAGAGTCAACTTTGGTTTTAGCTACTAGAGTTTTAGTTTAATCTTTTTCAATAAATTAGAGTTAAGCGAGAATATACGAAAACTAATATTGCAGATTATACTTGCTAAAATTTTGAGCATGATGACTTTTTACCACAAGCAAATTAGACTTATAATATAATTAAAGATTAAGCAACTTGTAGCTTCTTGCTTTTGTTAAAGTTACTTTATTATAAAATTTTTGCTTTTACATTTTTTCTAACAGGCGGTTTTTTGTTAGCTACTTTAAGGTATTTTTCTATCGCCATAGTCATAGAAGGAGTTACTGGAGTTGGTGCTTGAATATCACAGGTAAGTCCTGCTTCTTCAACGGCTTCTACGGTTGAGTTTCCGAAAGCTGCAATTTTAGTTTTTCCTTTTTTAAAATTAGGAAAATTTTCAAATAAAGACTTAATACCAGAAGGGCTAAAAAACACTAAAATATCGTAAAAAACAGTTTTTAAATCAGATAAATCACTGACAACTGTCTCGTACAAATCAAGCCTAGTCCAGTCTATTTGTGTTTTATCAAGCTCTTTGGAGATTAAAGGTTTTAACTTATCGGAACTCGGTAGTAAAAATTTTTCTGTTCTATGCTTTTTAATAATTTTAGTTAGCCCAGTTAAAGTGTTGTCTCCAACGTAAATTTTGCGCTTTCTGTACATAACGTACTTTTGTAAATAGCTACCCACTGCTTCTGAAAGACAAAAATATCTCATTTTTTCAGGTACTTTAAAATACATCTCTTCAGAGATTTTAAAAAAGTAATCAACCGCATTTCTGCTTGTTAAAATAATCCCAGTAAAGGTGTTTAGGTCAAGTCTTTTTTCTCTAACTTTTTTAGTAGGAATGGCTTTTATATGAATAAAAGGTCTAAAATCAATTTTAACTTTATATTTAGCTGATAGGTCAAAATATGGCGATACTCCGTTCTTCGGCTCAGGCTGTGATACTAAAATTGTTTCTACTTTCATATTCTTTTGTTTTGAATTTAAAAAATCAATTTTAACATTATAAATAAAGAAATTATTTAAGAGGGGCAAAGGTATAAAATAAAGTAAAGCAATTTATTAAAAAAACAACTTTTTATTATTTTTAATAATTTTAAAGCACCTGATTGAGGTGCTAAATCAAAGAGTCCAAAGCCAATTAGCCAAAAAAAAGATTAACTGTTTACAATAATTTCCTCTACATCAAAAAGTATTTTAAAGTACTTTAAAAGTATTTTTTTGACTTCATTTACATCAACTTTTTGGTTTAATTCGGCTTCTAATGATGTAACCGCTTTCCCTTTGATTCCGCAAGGTATAATACTATCAAAATATTTTAAATCTACGTTTATATTTAGAGCAAATCCGTGCATAGTTACCCAGCGAGACGAACGAACACCTATTGCACATATTTTTCGAGTAAATGACGAGCCGACGTCTAACCACACACCAGTTTCTTTTTTAATTCTATTTCCTTTTAAGCCGTATTCCGAAATTGTTAAAATAACTACTTCTTCAAGCAAACGTAAATATTTATGAATATCTGTAAAAAAATTTTCTAAGTCTAAAATTGGGTAGCCAACTATTTGACCTGGTCCATGATAGGTTATATCGCCACCTCTATTTGTCCTATAAAAACCAACACCTCTCTGATGTAATTCTTTTTCGGATAACAGCAAATTATTCAAATTACCATTCCTTCCTATAGTATAAACATGAGGATGCTCAACAAATAAAAAATGATTTTTAGTACGGTTTTTTAGATTGTTTTTCCTGTTATTTATTTTAATGTCTATGATTTCTTTTAGCAAATTTGTCTGATAATTCCAAGCCTCTTTATAGCCCATATCCGACAAATCTTCTAAAAGTATTTTTCTATTCATTTTTTTGGAAAGTTGATAAAATTAAAATATAATTTTTTTAAATTAATAAAACATACGTTGATACGCAAAAATTTGCATTTACTAATTGAACTTAATGATATGTTATCAAATGCAAAAAAGAAACGGAGCATTGGCATTCATCTTCAGCTAATAATTACATTTCAAGACCGTTGCATAACTCTCTCACTTTTATTATTTCTTCAATAATCTAATTTTTTTTAAATTTTAAATTAATTTTCAGACTAAATTTTCTGCTTTTGCTTTATTTTGAGCATTAAATGTTTTGTTTTTTATGCTTTTTCTTTGTTTTTTAACCATTAGAGCCAAGTATCCCTGTACTTCGGTATAAATTATAACTCATCGCTTCCATTAAATTTTGCGTATGCATCTTTTCAAGCCCCCTGTATCTCGCTTTGCCTCCATATCAAACCACCTTTTTATACTACCAAAGGTTCGTTCTACCTTATATCTTGTTTTGCCTATTAACTTGTTAAACTCTTTTTCCCAAGCAGTTAAAGGCTGATTTTTCTTTGCTTTTTTTAAAATGTGGTTTTTTAATTTCCTCTTTTTTAATATTCCTCCATTTTTCTTTGATTGATATCCCTTGCCTGCTTTCAAAGGAATATTTTTAGGTAAATCTGCAGTTTCCAAAACTTCTTCAATATTGCTTATTTCATTGATATTAGCAGGAGTAGTAAGAACTCCAAGCACACAACCCTCTTCGTCCGTAACATGATGTTTTTTATAACCATAATGAAACTTCCCTCGCTTCTTTAACCAAGCAACTTCCGTATCCACACTTTTAGGATATTCCTTTTTGACCTTTACAACTTCTTCTTTTCTATCTTCAGTTACTTTATGTGAAACTTTTCCCTTCGGTTTGAGTGGCGTATCCACTACACTTGCATCTATTATTGCTCCTTTCTTGACAATAATTTTATGTGCCTCTAATTGATTATTGATTTCTTTAAACAAAGGCTCATAAGCCTTTGACTCGGTCATCGCAGTTCTAAATCTGCTCAATGTACTATGGTCCGGTGCAACTTGATCTATATGTAGTCCACAAAAATAGCTGAAAGAAATACTATCATTTACACGATCTTCTACCTCATAATCGCTTAATCCATACCAAGTTTGAAGTAAACACATTTTGAAAAGTAGCAAACCATCGTAACTTGGCTTACCTGCTACACTTTGTCCTTTTTTATAATAAACGTCTATCTTTTGACTTATACTTTGCCAATCTAATAAGATATTTATTTGTTCAAAAAATTTCTTCTTAATTTTTCTTGCTCGCAAATCACAAACGACATCTGCTAAAGTGGGGTGTTTTATCAGTTTCATGACTCAAAAGTACAAATTAAATAATTGATATGCAAATAATTATATCTAAAATTTGTTGCTTTTTTTAACTGGATTCCTTTGCAACGGTCTTATTTCTTATTTAGCTATTTATGGAAATAGTCCAACAATTTGGACTGAAAAGATGAGTCAAAAGTATTGTAATAAAGTAGCAAAAAATCTGAATAAAAAATGATTTTTATAAAAAAGCAATTATCAGATAAAATTACAGTAAAGGACAATGTTATTTTAACACTTTCGCTACCATTTCACCAATTTTAGCAGGCGAACTTACAATATGCACTCCGTTTTCGGCTAAAGCTTTCATTTTTACTTGGGCAGTTTCATCTGCGCCACTAATAATAGCACCTGCGTGTCCCATGGTTCTTCCAGCAGGAGCAGTTTGCCCAGCAATAAACCCAACTACTGGCTTTCTGTTGCCGTCAGCTTTAATCCATTCGGCTGCTTCTACTTCTAAATTACCTCCTATTTCACCAATCATAACAATTGCTTCAGTTTCATTGTCGTTCATTAATAGCTCTACGGCTTCTTTAGTTGTCGTTCCGATAATTGGGTCTCCTCCAATGCCAATTGCAGTTGTAATACCAAAGCCTTGTTTTACAACTTGGTATGCAGCTTCATAAGTAAGAGTTCCCGACTTAGACACTATTCCCACCGTTCCTTTTTTAAATATAAAACCAGGCATGATACCGACTTTAGTTTCGTTGGGAGTAATTACACCAGGGCAATTTGGACCTATAAGTGTACAGTTTTTATCTTTTATATACTCTTTAACCTTCACCATATCTGCAATTGGAATACTTTCTGTAATACAAATAATTACTTTGATTCTTGCATCTGCCGATTCCATAATTGCGTCAGCTGCAAAGGCAGGTGGTACAAATATTATAGAAGTGTCTGCTTTTAGCTCTTCTACAGCCTCTAAAACAGTATTAAAAACAGGTCTATTAAGATGTTCTTTACCTCCTTTTCCAGGGGTTACGCCCCCTACTATATTTGTTCCATAATCTATCATTTGGCTTGCATGAAAAGTTCCTTCATTACCTGTAAAACCTTGTACAATTACTTTCGAATTCTTATTTACTAAAACACTCATCGTTATTTTTTTTTAAAGCTATTTAATTTTAAAACAATTTAATATTTTGATTAGTTTGATTTTTTAGAAGAGTATAAAGTTTAAGATTTTATACGCTCTTGGTAGATTCCTTTTGTAGTTTCTATTTTAATTTTGTCTCCTTCGTTTATAAACAAAGGCACATTTACTAAGGCACCTGTTTCTACGGTGGCGGGTTTTGTTGCGTTTGTTGCGGTATTGCCTTTAACTCCGAACTCTGTGTGGGTTACTTCTAAAACAACACTTGCAGGCATTTCTACAGATAAGGGTGTTTGGTCTTCTGAATTTATTATTATAGTTACTATCTCTCCTTCTTTCATCAATTTCGGAGTGTCTAAAGTGCTTTTTTGAAGTGCTATTTGCGAATAATCTTGCTCGTTCATAAAGTGGTAGGTGTCTCCTTCGTTATACAAATATTGAAATTTATGACTTTCTACTCTAACATCGTTAATTTTTCTACCAGAGGGGAAAGTATTATCAATTACTTTTCCGTTAGTAACGCTTTTTAGTTTTGTTCTAACAAAAGCTGGTCCTTTTCCAGGTTTTACATGCAAAAATTCAATAATTTTGTAAATATCATTATTGTATTTAATACATAAGCCGTTTCTAATATCTGATGTTGTTGCCATATAAATATTTTAATTTGAGCTATTATTATAGCCTTTCATAATTCCTCTGTGCGAATTTTTAACAAATTGTATTATTTCGTCCCTTTCTGGCGTTGCTTCTAATTCAGCTTCAATAATATTTATTGCTTTAGTATTGTTATAAGTTTTTTGAAATAATATTCTAAAAATATTTTGAATTTCTCTAATTTTTTTGGTAGAAAACCCTTTTCTTCTCAAGCCGATAGAATTTATTCCGACATAAGATAAAGGTTCTCTTGCTGCTTTAACATAAGGTGGCACGTCTTTTCTAACTAAAGAACTTCCAGCAACAAAAGCGTACTTACCTATAGACGCATACTGGTGAACAGCTACCATTCCGGCTAAAAGCACGTTATCACCGATTGTTACATGCCCTGCTAGGGTAGAATTATTCGAAAAAATACAATTTTTACCGACAAAAGAGTCGTGAGCAATATGACAATAAGCCATTATTAAGCAGTTGTTCCCAATTTTTGTTACCATCCTATCGGAGGTTCCTCTATTGATAGTTACACATTCTCGTATAGTTACATTATCCCCTATATTTACTGTAGTTTCTTCGTCTTTAAATTTTAAATCTTGCGGTATTGAGGAAATTACTGCACCTGAAAAAACTTTACAATTTTTTCCGATTCTTGCACCTTCCATTATAGTTACATTAGAGCCTATCCAAGTTCCCGAGCCAATAGTAACGTTATTGTGGATTGTAGTAAAAGGTTCTATTACAACATTTCTTGCTATTTTGCTCTGCGGATGCACATAAGATAACGGCTGATTCATATTTATTTAATTTTAGATATTTTTGCCATTAACTCTCCTTCTGCAACTACTCTTCCGTTGGCATAAGCAAATGATTGCATATGGCATATCCCTCTTCTTATAGGGGTGATTAGCTCACATTTAAAAATCATGGTATCTCCAGGTAATACTTTTTGTTTAAATTTTACCTTATCCATTTTCATAAAATATGTAAGGTAATTCTCTGGATCTGGCACGGTACTTAAAACCAAAATTCCGCCACATTGTGCCATAGCTTCGACTTGTATAACCCCTGGCATTAGTGGCATTCCTGGGAAGTGTCCTATAAAAAAACTTTCGTTCATAGTTACGTTTTTCATACCAACAACATGCTTGTTCGAAAGCTCAATAATTCTGTCTATCAGTAAGAAAGGCGGTCTATGAGGAAGTATTTTCATAATTTGATTTATATCCATCAACGGAGTTTCGTTCAAATTATATTGAGGAACATTATTTCTCTTCTCCAATTTAATAGCTTTAGACAATTTTTTGGCAAACTGTGTATTTATAGAATGGCCAGGCTTATTTGCTATTAATTTTCCTCTAATTCTAACACTGCCAATTAAGGCTAAATCTCCAATAACGTCTAACAGTTTATGACGTGCAGCTTCATTTGCCCAGTGTAGGGTTAAATTGTCTAAAATTCCGTTCGGTTTAATAGAAATATTATCTTTTTTGAAAGCTTTTTTTAATTTTTGAATTGTGCTTTTAGAGAGTTCTTTATCTACATAAACTATTGCATTTTTTAAATCACCTCCTTTTATTAGGTCTTTCTCTAAAAGCATTTCTATTTCGTGTAGAAAGCTGAAAGTCCGAGCGGTTGATATTTCGTCTTTAAAATCAGATATTTTTTCTAAATATGCGTTTTGAGTGCCTAAAATTTTAGTTCCAAAATCAACCATCGTAGTAACTTGATATTTATCCGAAGGCATCAAAATTATTTCGCTACCAGTATTTTCATCTTTATATGAAATAATTTTTTTAACTATATATTCTTCTACTTTTGCTTCTTGTTCAATAATTCCAGCATCTTCTATGGCTTTTACAAAGAATTTTGAAGACCCATCCATTATCGGAAGTTCCGAAGAGTTTATCTCAATTAATAAATTATCAATTTCCATCCCTACAGCAGCAGCCAGAACATGTTCTGTAGTTTGAATTTGTACTCCTTTTTTTTCTAAATTGGTACCTCTTAAGGAATTAGCTACATATTCCGATTTCGCTTCAATTATAGGCGATCCATTTAAATCTACTCTGCAAAAGGCAAGACCATGATTTATTGGGGCTGGTTTTAGGCTCATCTCTACAGTTTTACCTGTATGAATACCGACTCCTTTTAAACTTACTTGTTTTTTAATTGTTTTTTGTTTTTTACTCACTTTGCATGTTTTTTTGAGTATTTAACTCTTTTTCTAAACAACTAATTTTTGTTTCTATTTTTCCTAAATTTCTAAAATGGACATAGCTCTTATTAAAATCTGAATAAGCAAATGCTGGTGAGCCTTGAACTACTTCGTCGTCTTTTAAACATTTTGTAATTCCTGATTGTGCTTGTATTTTAACATTATTCCCGATAGTAAGATGTCCTATAATACCAACTTGTCCTCCTATCATACAATTTCTGCCTATTTTTGTAGAACCAGCAATACCAGATTGTGCTGCAACGACAGTGTTTTCACCGACATCTACGTTATGTGCTATCTGAATTTGATTGTCTAATTTTACTCCCTTTCTTATTATAGTAGAACCCAAAGTTGCTCTATCAATAGTAGAAGAAGAGCCAATGTCTACATAATCTTCTATAATTACGTTTCCTATTTGCGGAATAGCTTTGTATTTTCCGTTGTCACTGGTAACAAAACCGAAGCCATCGGAACCTATTATAACCCCAGAATGTATTTTGCAAGAACTTCCAATTTGTGTTTCTGAATATATCTTTACTCCCGAAAAAATTACACTATTATTTCCTATTTTAGAGTTGTCGCCTATAAATGTATTAGGATATATTTTTACATTGTCGCCTATAACTACATTCTCTCCTATATAAGAAAACGCACCTATATATGCGTTTTTTCCTATTTTAGCAGAGTCCGATAAAAAACTTGGCTTTTCAATTCCTACTTTGTTTTTTTTAACACCGCTATAATATTCTAACAAAATAGAAAAAGACTTATGGGCGTTATCTACTTTGATTAAAGTGGTGTTAATTTCTTTTTCTATTTCAAAATTTTTACTAATAATAGTAACCGATGCTTTTGTTTTATACAAGCAATGAATGTATTTCGGATTTGACAAAAAAGTTAATGACCCTCGCTTACCTTCTTCTATTTTGGATAGTTCAGTAATTTCCTCGTCTGGGTTTCCTACAATACTTCCTTCTATAATGTCTGCTATTTGTTGTGCTGTAAATTTCATTAATAACAAAAATATAAAAAATTATAATTACCAAACAAATTTTTAGCTTTGAGCAAAAAAACTTTAATGTCTATGCTATTTTAACATTCTAAAAATATCATTACCATTTGCAAATAATAGAAGAGCAATTAAAATAAAAAACCCGGTTATTTGTGCGTATTCTAAAAATTTATCGCCCGGTTTTTTTCCAGTAATTATTTCCCAAAGTGTAAATACTACGTGTCCGCCGTCTAATGCTGGAATTGGCAAAAGGTTCATAAATCCTAACATTATTGATAAAAATGCTGTAATCTCCCAAAAAATTTGTGCGCTCCATTTATCAGGAAAAATACTTCCTATTGATATAAAACCACCTAAACCTTTGTATGCTCCTGTACTCGGATTAAATATTTTTTTTAATTGTTTTGTGTAGTCGGTAAGTGTTTTCCACGATTTGTTCCAGCCTGCCGGTATTGCTTCTGCAAATGAATATTCTACTTCTGCCAAATTATAATAACCCAACTTTTCTAAATCCTTAGGTGATATATTTATTAAATTGACAACTCCAATCTTGCCATTTTCGTTTACTTTAACGGCAATTTCTTTGTACTCCGAATTTCTTTTAACGGTTAGTGTTATTTCTTGATTTGCATATTTACCTAACTCATCTAATACTTCATCGAAATATTTTATAGGATTATTATTAACACCTACAACAAAATCTTTAGGCTTTAAATCAGAATTAATATTCGGCGAGTTTTTTGAAATTCCTCCTATAACAAATGGAATTCGTGGAGACAATATTACACCAGCGTCTTTGCCTCTATCTACTAATTTTGATATAAAGTTTTTAGGAATTTCTTTTTCAATAATTTGTCCGTTTCTTTCTATTTCAAATTTATTTCCGTTTACAAATTCTAAGGTAAGCTCGTAGAATTTTGGAACTTTTTTGTTATCAACAGTTATAATTTTGTCTCCCGTTTGTATGCCTAAATACATAGCTAAAGAATCTTGTACCCAAACTCCATCTTTCAAACTTTCATTTGGCAAAAATTTTTCGCCATAAACATACATTAACATTATGTAGATAAAAATCCCTAATACAAAGTTTACAAAAACGCCGCCTAACATAATTATTAAGCGTTGCCATGGTGGTTTTGAGCGAAACTCATAAGGTTTTACAGGCTGTTTCATCTGCTCTTTGTCCATGCTTTCGTCTATCATTCCGGCTATCTTTACGTATCCTCCTAAAGGAATCCAGCCGATGCCATAGACAGTGTCGCCAATTTTTTTCTTAAAAAGCGAAAACTTATAATCAAAGAATAAATAGAACTTTTCTACTTTGGTCTTAAATATTTTTGCAGGGATAAAATGACCTAATTCGTGTAGCACGATTAGTAAAGACAGACTTAAAACAAACTGTGATATTTTTATTATTACTTCCATTTGAGTTTAAATAACGATTAAATTAAAGTGTGCAAATATACGTTTTTATAGATAGTTATAAAATGAAGTATTCTGCTTTTGGCACTATAATTTTTATTAAAAAAACAACAACCTATTAAGAAGATAACTCGACATCACATAGCTAACAAAACTCGTTGTGCTTTCTAACCGCCCTTTAATTAGAAATAACCGAATTAACAGAATCAGAAAGTGGTCCAGACTGACCTTTGCTATTTAAAAAAGCAGCATAGATATAAACAATTTTTTTCTCGTCGCCCCTTTCAAAAACCAATTCTATATTACTTTTGCTTTCATTTTTAAACAAATGATAGTTTTCAAGTGTTGGCTCTGGGTCGCCGTCTTTTACTATTGCCGTAAAAATATTTATAGAATGAACGTCTTTCGGAAGTTTCGTATGATTCAAATCAGGACTTTCAGAATTAGACAATTGAATAGTTAAAGTTCGTATTCCGCGAGATATAATATTTATAATCGGAGTTATTTTAGGAACCGGAATTACCGACCTTGTTTTACTTTTAGGAATAAATAAAGCCTTGCGGTCTTCTCCTGTTAAAACTACATCAACCGAATGCTTTAAACTTTGCTGCATATTACTAAAAGCCTTTTCTAAAACTATTTTCTGGTCGTGCATTTCTTCAACGCTTGCAGGAGTTCGCGTAAGTGGACTACTTGTCGTTTCTACGATAGCATTCCATTCTACTCTTAATTCTTTTAATTCCTCTAATTTTTCTTTTGGAAATTTTAACCTGTCGTTATGCTCATCCAAATATGGAATTGCTACGTTTACTTGCTCTGTCAAATCTTTAATCGATAATCTCGCCATAATTTTTAATTTTAAATGTTAGTATTAATTTTTTTTGTGAATTTATAGTTAGGACAGCTGCTATCATACTTAAGACGACTGCTATCATACTTAAGACGACTGCTATCATACTTAAGACGACCACTATCATACTTAAGATGACTGCTATCATACTTAAGACGACTGCTATCATACTTAAGACGACTGCTATCATACTTAAGACGACTGCTATCATACTTAAGATGACTGCTATCATACTTATGATGACTGCTATCATACTTATGATGACTGCTATCATACTTATGATGACTGCTATCATACTTATGATGACTGCTATAATTTATACTATAATAAGCAGGTACAGTAGTACAAACCTCACTATTTATAAGGCTTTTCATTAAATTTCTTTTATAAAATATCTGTGAAACTGGAAACATAGAATTCTGCTTTGTTGCAAATTAAGGTGCAAATATATAAAATTTTTATTAATTGGAAGTGTTTTTTATTTATTTAAATTACCGATCTTTTACGTATTCTCCTTTTTTGTTGATGTAAAACCATTTATCATTCTTTTTGACCCTAGCTAATCCCTCGCTAAAAGACCAAGCATTATCAAATTGAAAAGGAATAACCAAAGTACCTTTTTTGTTTATATATCCATATTTATCATTCTTTTCGACCATAGCTAATCCCTCGCTAAAAGACCAAGCAAAACCAAATTGAATAGGAATAACCACAATACCTTTTTTGTTTATATATCCCCATTTATCATTCTTTTCGACTGCAGCTAATCCCTCGATAAAAGGCCAAACTTTATCATATTTAATAGGGGCAGTTACTTTGCCAGTCTTATCAATAAATCCGTATTTTTTATTTGATTTTACCCAAGCCAAACCCTCGCGAAAAGACCGAGCATCATCATATTTAATAGGTATAACTACTTTTCCAGTCTTATCAATATATCCGTATTTTTTATTTAATTTTACCAAAGCCAAACCCTCGCTAAAAGGCCAAACTTTATCAAATTGAAAAGGAATAACCACAGTACCTGTTTTGTTTATATATCCATATTTGCCATTCTCTTTGACCGAAGCTAATCCATCTATAAAGGTAATAGAACTAATTCTTTTTTCATAAGCATCCTCAATCCTAGCAAAATAACTAAGAGTTTCGTTTTTGATTTTTTCTGTTGCATTTTTTTGATGTTCGTCAATAAACCTATTTATTAGAGTTTGTGCCAGTATATAATTTCCTATATTATAATGTGATTTAATTTTTAAGTTTAGCGTTTTTGGGTTTTCTTTTCCCAGTGTTTTTTCTACTTTTTCTACATATTTAATTGCTTCATAAAAATTATTATTGTTAAAATGTCTCTCTGCTTCTGTAGAATATAGCTTTGCTTTGGTGTTTTTGTCTAACTGTGCATAAGCTATATTCACAATTAAAAATGCTAATAATAATATGCTTTTTTTCATAATTATTTAAAAATTTAGTTGTTAATAAGTTTATGTATAAATCAAGGTGCAAATATGTAAAATTTATATTAATTCGAAGTGTTTTTTATTTTTTTACTAATGGGCAAATTTAATTGTCGCCAAGTAGTTTTTTGATTTATAAATTTAAAAAACATAAGACAAGGTTTTTGGTAATTTAGATTCTGCTTTGCAATAGTTTTATTATTATTCGACAATCAAAGTAAAAGGAATACTATAGTTTACATCTACTAACCTACCTCTTTCTTTGCCCGGCTTTATTTTAGGCAAAAGTCTCATAACTTTAGCTACTTCGCTTTTAATTCTCGGATGCGGAGCTCTTGCTTTAATGTCGACTATATATCCATTTTTATCAATTTTAAATCTAATAAGCACTCTTTTTCTACCGCGAGATAGTCCTAATTTGTTTGGTAAATCTAAGTCAAATTTTCTAGAAAAGTGCTTTTGTATTTTTTTACTAAAGCAGTTTTTTAGCTTTACATTATCGCCCTTACAACCGGGAAAAACCGGAACGTTCTCTATATCCATAAAACCTTCGGCTTTTACTTTTTTTGTCTCTACAATTTCTTCTACTTCAAGAGCTTTAACAGGGGTAGATTTTTTATTCATCTTGTTAATATACCCCAGTTTTCCATTTAATGATACCAAAGCCAGCCCTTTGCTAAATTCCGAAGCAAAATCATACTTAATAGGTATAATTTCTTTGTCAGTCTTATCAATAAATCCAAATTTTCCACTTAATCTTACTTTAGCCAAACCCTCGCTAAAATCTCCAGCTTTATCATATTTAAAAGGTATAACTACTTTATCTGTTTTATCAATAAATCCGCGCTTTCCGTTTGATATTACCACAGCCAAACCCTCGCTAAAAAGACTAACATCATCATACTTGATAGGTATAACTACTTTGCCCATTTTATCAATAAACCCAAACTTTCTGTTTAATTCTATTTTAGCCAAATCATCGCTAAAATGACTAACGTCATCATATTTAATAGCTATAACTACTTTGCCTGTTTTATCAATATATCCAGACTTTCCGTTTAATTCTACTTTAGCCAAATCATCGCGAAAAGAACTAACATCATCATATTTAATAGCTATAACTACTTTGCCTGTTTTATCAATAAATCCAGACTTTCCGTTTAATTCTACTACAGCCAAATCATCGCTAAAATCTCCAGCAGCATCATATTTAATAGGCGTAATTTCTTTGCCCGTTTTATCAATAAGCCCATATTTTCCGTTTAATTTTACCCAAGCTAAACCATCGGCAAATTTCCAAGCCCAATCATATTTAGTAGGTATAATTACTTTGCCTGTTTTATCAATAAGTCCATATTTTTCATTTAATCTTACCCAAGCTAAACCCTCGATAAATTTCCAAGCCTTATCATATTTAATAGGGATAGCTACTTTGCCAGTTTTATCAATAAACCCATATTTTTTGTTTAATTTTACCACAGCCAAACCCTTGCGAAAAGCCCAAACTCTATCATATTTAATAGGGACAACTACTTTGCCAGTTTTATCAATAAACCCATATTTTTTATTTAATTTTACCCAAGCCAAACCCTCGCGAAAAGACCAAGCTTCATCATATTTAATAGGAACAACTACTTTACCTGTTTTATCAATAAACCCATATTTTCCTTTTAATTTTACTCCAGCTAAATCTTCGCGAAAAGCCCAAGCCTTATCATATTTAATAGGAACAACTACTTTGCCCATTTTATCAATAAACCCATATTTTCCGTTTAGTTTTATCCAAGCCAAACCCTCGAGAAAAGCCCAAACTCTATCATATTTAATAGGGACAGCTACTTTGCCCGTTTTATCAATAAACCCGTATTTTTCATTTAGTTTTATCCAAGCAAAGCCCTCTTTAAATTTTACTTTTGATAATTGCTTTTCTGCCTCACCCTTAATCCTAAGAAAATAATTAAGCGTTTCGTTTTTTATTTTTTCTGTGGTATTTTTTTGATGTTTATCGATAAACCTATTTATTAGAATTTGTGCCAGTATATAGTTTCCTATATTATAATGTGATTTGATTTTTAGGTTTAATGTTCTCGGATTTTCTCTACCCAGTGCTTTTTCTACTTTTTCTACATATTTAATTGTTTCATAGAAATTGCTATCGTTAAAATGTGTTTCTGCTTCTGCATAGTATAGCTTTGCTTTTGTGTTTTTGTCTAACTGCGCATAAGCTATATTCGCAATTAAAAATGCTAATAATAATATGCTTTTTTTCATTGTATTTAATTTTTAGCTATTAGTAAAATTTATACATATCCAGTTAACGGCACTTTCTTGAATCAACGCAAATACTGGAAAAAAGGATAATGATAGGCAATAGCGTTCGTTTCATAATATTTGTGCTAATACAGAATAAAACAAGAACTTTCTTTAAATGAGTGGGTGCGAAGGGATTCGAACCCCTGACCCCTTGGGTGTAAACCAAGTGCTCTGAACCAGCTGAGCTACGCAC
This sequence comes from uncultured Polaribacter sp., assembly GCA_963422315.1. Lineage (GTDB taxonomy): Bacteria > Bacteroidota > Bacteroidia > Flavobacteriales > Flavobacteriaceae > Polaribacter. The sequence goes on along the minus strand of OY729423.1, from coordinate 603,780 downwards.
CCATTTTTTTAATTTTTAAGCGGACAAATATACAATACATTTAAAATTTGACAAAATAAAATTATTTAATTACCTCTGCTACCACATAAGTACTGCCTCCGACATATATTAAGTCTTCCTTTTTTGCGACTAATAAGGCTTGCTCTAACGCATTTTTTACTGAAAAATAAATTTTTCCTTTTAAATTATATAATGACGCTTTTTCCTGTAGTGTGCTTTCATTCAAGCCTCTTTCCAAGTTAGGCTTACAGAAATAATATTTAGCATCTTTTGAAAACAACGGAAGGATGTTTTCTAATTTTTTATCTGAAACAAAACCTAAAACTACGTGTAAATTTATATATTTTTCTTTTTTTAGTTGAGACAAGACTATTTCTAAACTTTCTTTATTATGTGCGGTATCACAAATTATTTTTGGATTTTCTTGTAAAATTTGCCACCTGCCTTTGAAGTTAGTATTGTCTATTACTTTTAGCATACCGTCTATAATGTTTTTCTCTGAAATTCTGTAACCTCTTAATAACCGAGCCGTTGCAACAGCAGTTTTAGCATTCTTTTTTTGATAATCTCCTAACAAACCTATTTGATAATTTTCTTTAATATTAGAAGCAAAAGTAAGTTTAGACTTTGTTTCATAAGATTTTTTAAAAAAAACGTTTTCTACATCTTTCTGTTTCTCTCCGATAACTACTGGTATGTTAGGCTTTATTATTCCTGCTTTTTCAAGAGCTATTTCCTTTAGGGTAGTCCCTAAAAATTCGGTGTGGTCTAATCCTATGTTTGTTATTACAGAAACCAAAGGCTTAATAATATTTGTAGAATCTAACCTGCCGCCTAAACCGACTTCTATAATTGCAAAATCAACCTTTTGTTTAGCGAAATAGTCGAACGCCATTCCGACTGTCATTTCAAAAAAAGACAAGTTTTGGTTTTTTAAAAAAGATTGATTTTTAGCAATAAAATTAATAACATGTTTTCTTGAAACTTCTTTTCCATTAATTTTAATTCTTTCTGTAAAATTCTTTAAATGCGGAGATGTATATAAGCCAACTTTATAGCCTGCTTCTTGCATAATAGAGGCTAATATATGGCAAGTAGAGCCTTTACCATTAGTGCCTGCAACGTGAATTGACTTAAACTTTGAATGAGGGTTATCTAACCTTTCGACAAATGCTAAAATATTGTTTAAGTTTTTTTTAAATGCCTTTTTACCTTCTTTTTGATACATCCTTAAATGCCCAAACATCCAATTTAAAGTTTGCTCGTAATTCATAAATTATTAAACTATTTTTTATTCGATTATAAAATTATAGCAATGCTAAGTTAAATTAGTAAATACAATTTTTATAGGTAAATCATTAATATTTTTTATTTGGCTATATTTAAAAATATATTGTGCTGATATTTAATAACAACTATCTTTATCAAAAATTTTTATAAAATGGATTTTAAGGTAAGATTTGCTAAAAAACACGATATGAAGTCTGTTTTAGCTTTAATCAAAGAATTAGCAATTTTTGAGAAAGAGGCTGATGCAGTAGAAATAACGGTCGATAATTTGGTTGAAGATGGTTTTTCTAAAACTCCAAAGTTTAAAGTGTTTGTAGCAGAAGTTAAAAATAATATTATCGGAATAGCATTGTTCTATGAGCGTTATTCTACGTGGAAAGGAAGGACGATACATTTAGAAGATTTGATTGTAATAAAAAGTAAACGAAAATTAGGAGTCGGAAAAGCACTATATCGTGCAGTACTAAAATATGCTTATGACAACAAATTTAAAAGAGTTTGCTGGGAAGTTTTAGACTGGAACACCAACGCGATAGAATTTTATAAAAGCACTGGAGCTAAATACCTAAACCAATGGTCAGTTGTGCAAATTAGCAAAGAAAGTATCGCCAAATTTATAAATAGCTATCAGAGTAAAATTTAGAGTACAGGCATAAGATCTAGAACAAAAAATTTATTTCCCACTTGAATACAAATTCCAAAAAAACATTCAAATTACTGCTTCTGTTTTTTTTAATCTTTTTAAGTAACTTTGCCGACTGTCTTTAATATTAATTTATGGCATTAGTAAGCTCTAAAGAAATTGCGAATCTAATTGGGTTTAAAAAATTTGGTTTTTTAGGAAATTTTGTTGGCTGGATATTGTTAAAGATGCTACAAATTTCTGTGGTAAACAAAGTTTATAATAACAATAAAAACAAGAAAGGACTAGATTTTATAAATGGCGTTTTAAACGACTACGAAATTAAATTTAAAATACCGAGCGAAGATTTAGAAAGAATTCCAAAAAAGGGAGCTTTTATTACTATATCTAATCATCCTCTTGGAGGTATTGACGGAGTATTACTTTTAAAACTAGTTGTCGAAAAAAGAGACGATTACAAGATTTTAGCAAATTTTTTAATACAAAGGATTGAACCCTTAAAGCCTTATATATTGATGGTCAACCCTTTTGAAACCAAAAAAAACGTAAAATCTAATTTTACCGGAGTTAAAAATGCTTTAAGCCACTTAAAAGAAGGAAAGCCTTTAGGAATATTCCCTTCGGGCGAGGTCTCTACTTTTAAAGAAGGGAAATTAATCGTTGACAGACCTTGGGAAAAAGAAGCGGTAAGGCTAATTAAAAAAGCAAATGTTCCAATAATTCCTATTTATTTTCATGCCAAAAATAGCCGGTTTTTTTACTTTTTAGCAAAAATATCTGACGTTTTAAGAACCGCTAAATTGCCTTCTGAAATGGCTAAACAAAAAGGAAAACTAACCAAAATTAGAATCGGAAAACCTATTTCTGTTGAAGACCAAAATAAATATAAAGATATATCCGAATTTAGCGACTTTATAAGAAAAAAAACTTATATGCTAGCAAATCCATTTCAAAAATCTCAAAAGATACTTTCCGCTAAAAATATTAGAATTAAAAAATCAGTTAAAAATATTACTTCCCAAAAAAGCGTAGAACTGTTTATTAAAGAAATTGAGGCTTTAAGAAGCAAAAATAAAAGGCTTATAAAAAGCAAGAACTATGAAGTTTTTCTAGCAAATGCAAAGCAAATTCCAAATTTATTACACGAAATAGGAAGGCTGAGAGAGATTACTTTTAGAGATATTGGCGAGGGAACCAATAATCCTATCGATTTAGATAAATACGACAAATACTATCGTCACATGTTTTTGTGGGACAACAATTCTAAACGTTTGGCAGGTGCATATAGAATGGGATTTGGTAGGGAAATTTTTAAAAAACTTGGAATTAACGGTTTTTATATACAAACTCTTTTTAGAATAGAACCCGAGCTACATCAAATGATGGAAAACACTATTGAAATGGGAAGAGCTTTTATTACTAAAGAATTTCAACAAAAGCCGATGCCTTTGTTTTTATTATGGAAAGGTATAATAAGCGTTACTTTAAGATTTCCAAAGCATAAATATCTAATGGGAGGCGTTTCTATTAGTAATAAATTTTCTGACTTCTCAAAATCTTTAATGATTGAATTTATGAAGTCTCATTATTACGACCCATACCTCGCTCAATATATATCGCCTAAAAAAGAATATAAGGTAAAGCTAAAAGACGGCGATAAAGATTTTGTGTTTGACGCTACTAAATCTGACATGAAAAAGTTTGATAAAATAATTGACGAAATTGAGCCCGGAACTTTAAGAATGCCGGTGCTTCTTAAAAAATACGTGAAACAAAATGCAAGAGTAGTAGCCTTTAATGTCGATCCTAAATTTAATAACTCTGTCGATGGATTAATGTATATTAAAGTAGCTGACATACCCGAAAACACCGTAAGACCCGTAATGGAAGAGTTTCAAACTGAACTTGAACGCAAAGCAAATAAATAAAACAACCTTATCTTTATAATTAGTCACCCCTTAAAAATCATTTAACACTTTAAATATCAATAAAATAGATTAAAAAACATTTGTAAATATCTACAAGTTTTTGTATCTTTGATGTATTAATCTTGCAATTTTTTTAAAATTATGATTCCAAAAAACAAGAATACAAATCAAGGCAATTTATTTTTTAGTTTTAAAGACACTTTAAACCAAAAACACCCTCTTTACATATTGGCAAATAAAATAAATTGGAAACAATTTGAAGACGCTTTTTTGCCCTTGTATAGTAAAGACAAAGGCAGACCTGCTAAATCTATACGTCTAATGGTAGGTCTTCTTATGCTCAAACATATCCGTAATGTCTCCGATTAGAGCGTTGTAGAGCAATGGTCTGAAAATAACTACTACCAATATTTTTGTGGAGAAACTAATTTTGTTTGTGGAGTTCCTTGCGAAGCTAGTGAATTGGTTCACTTTCGTAATCGTATTAAGGAAGTTGGCATAGAACTTATTTTAAAAGAAAGCATACGAATAAACGCAGAGGATAGCAAAGACGAAAACGTCAATATAGACACTACTGTTCAAGAGAAAAACATTAGCTTTCCTACCGATGCAAAGTTGCATAAAAAGATTATTAAAAAATGTAAATCCATTGCTACTAAAGAGCAACTACCTGTTAGGCAAACTTATACTCGAACATTAAAGAAATTATCTAGAGACCAACGTTTTAGGAATCATCCAAAGAACAGGGCAAAAGCAAAAAAAGCAGACAGAAAAATAAAGACCATTTGTGGAAGGCTTATTAGAGAGCTTGAGCGAAACCTACCTCCCAACTCAAAGTATCAATCAGATTTAGATTTATTTAAACAGGTATTATCACAAAAGAGAAATTCTAAAAACAAAATTTATTCACTTCACGAGCCTGAAGTTTGTTGCATCTCTAAAGGAAAAGAACACAAGAAGTATGAGTTTGGCAACAAGGCATCATTCGTAAAAACAGACACCGGAGTAGTTGTTGGAGCAATGGGATTTCGCAACCAATATGACGGACACACTTTAGAACCAGTTTTAGATCAAGTAAAAAAATTAACAGGATTATTACCAAAAAGAGCAAAAGTAGACAGAGGATATAGAGGCAAAAAAAGAATAAAAGATACAGAAATTCTTGTTCCATCACCACCAAAAAAATCTATGAGTTATTACCTTCGAAAGAAATTAAGCCAAGCTCACAAAAAACGAGCAGGCATAGAACCAGTAATAGGACACATCAAGGCAAATCATAGACTTAATCGCAACTTTTACAAGGAAGTAGTGGGTGATAACATCAATATTATGCTTGCAGCAGCAGGGTTTAACTTCAAAAGAATGATTAACAAGTGGAAACATTCTTTTTTACTCTTTTTTCAAAGGCGATTTCAAATTTTTATGCAAACCAAATTTTGTGCTTTTTATTTTAAACTGATTTTTTAAGGCTTGACTAATTAAAATGTTTAAAGCATTTGAATTTTGGTTAGAACGAGAAATAGAAAAAGAAGCGAGAAAGATTTTTTCTGGCAGACCTCATTTTATAGACGAACGCTTATAAACATTTTAATTATGAAAAATATGATTTTAATATTATCAATGTTTTTTCTATTCACTGGTTGTGAAAAGAAAACAAAACTACAAGAAACTTCTATTTATGGGACTTGGCAACTGATTGAACGATTTGACGGAGGTTCTCCAAAACCGATCCAAGCAGTTCAAAGTGGGAAAACTATTAATTTCTCAAGACAAACATGCTCAAAGCAAAGCAGAAACTTTTGCTGTAGAAGGGTATAACAGTTTATTTAGACATTTTATAGCACGATTGAGAAGAATAAAGTAAATGCTATTCTAAAAATGTTGACAGATTAAAGGAGGCTATCATGATGCTAATGTTGAAAAGGAACAATCAATTAAGTATACTTTATTAACAATGCCCAATATAGAAGTATTAAACAAACTAATTATTTAAACGATTAATAACTGAAGAGTGTTTTGCATGCGTATCATACCAGCCAGGAATTCCAAAGTCGACCCATTACTCTTTTAAAAATCCTTTCAAACAGAAATTTATCAATTTGATTGTTATCTCCAAGGAATTTATATCCAATGAATATTTTTTTGTAATATTTTATAGCTTCCTCTGACGATCTCCAGCATTTATTGTTTAAATCATTACCAAACAAGCCTGTTGAACCTTTATGAAACTGATAGTTCAAATACTTTCCTTCTACAGAATCCCTTGGTTCCTTGTAAGAATTTATTTTTGATTGATTGATAACTTGAAATGAAGTATATCCCAATTCTTTGAAAATTCTAAATTCTTCCATCAATTTATCAAAAGAGACCTTTTCTGATTCAATTGAAATATAATCAGGTCGCTCTGTAACATCTTTTAATGACCTTAAACATATGACATCCATACCTTCGATATCAATTTTCAAATAATACGGTACTCCGAATTGATTTAAGCATTCTGAAAAATCAATAGTTGAAACCTCGATTACTTCACTTTCTGAACCTAACTTAACATTCCTGTTTGCCCAATCATCAACAACGGTACCCCAAACACTCATATTGTTATTCTTAAAAAATTTAATTTTGCCATCTGATTCCTTATGCTTTTTAACATCAATTATTGCACCTTCAACTATTGTTAATTGGGTAGTTTTAATTTGTTCTGAAAAACGTTGTCTGCATAATTCCACCAAGTCAGGGTCAGCTTCAAACCCAATAACTCTAAATCCTTTTTTCAAATAAAAGTCAGAATCTTCCCCTTTGTGCATTCCAACGTCATAGATTAATTTTTTAGATTCACTCATAATTTTCGTTTATTTATATTTATTAGAGACATTTGTAAAACCACAAGTATTTGATTTTTAATAAATTAAGAAATAAAAAAGCAATAAAAAACCCAAAAAAGTAAGTAAAGAGCCTTATATTTGGGGTAATTTTAATTATTTCTATAATGGCAAATTTACGAAACTTATTCCAATCTATCAACCGAATTGATTTTCAAACTCCGTCAGATAAGTTTGATCTCTACTATCAAAGTTTTCTCAACTCCGATTTAGGCTATCTTTATCAGTCTATTCCGTGGAAATTATTAACAAAATCGTTTAGTAAAAAGATTAGACGTAAGATTACAGGGCGTCCAGGTATTTTTGATCTTCAAGGAAAATTAGCTTTAATGTTTTAAAAATCCTATACAGGTCATTCAGATCGTAAGCTAATATAACGGCTCAACATCGACTACCACTTTCAATTTTTCTGTGGTCTGTATTTACGCCCCCAAGAGCATTTGAAAGATTATAAGATTGTGAAACTTAACAGGTATTAATTTTATAGAGCGATTAAGTTTTGATGCTTTTAATGAGGGTACTGGTTTGCAAAGCTCCGTCTATCTTGCACAATCTCTAACCCATACTAAAACCAAAGCTCTTTCGGCAGATGCCATCTATGCCACCAATACCAATAGAAAGTACTGCTCTAGCAACAATATACAAACTAGTTTTGCTCCTAAAGGGAAGCCTTCCAAAGATGCCAAAGCACAAAAGCAGTTTAGAAGCATTCTATCCAAAGAAAGAGCAACCAGAATGGAGGGTAGCTTTGGTACTGAAAAACAACACTATGGTCTTGATAAGATTAAAGCAAGAACAAAACGAACAGAAACCTTATGGATTTGCTTTGGTATTCATACTGCTAATGCGGTAAGAATGGCTAAAAAAATAAAAGCCGTCAAAGAAATTCCTCCAAAAATAGAATCCGTAGCATAATTTATTAACAAAAAAATATTCGTGTTCTCTAAATCAAAAAAACTAAAACCGTGGATTTTTACGAATACCCCTAATGAATTACATCAAAAGAATGAAAGATAAATGTGGTTAGAATATCTACGTTATAGAAAATGAAGAATTAACAAAATTATTAAAACATAATGATAAATTAAATTGAAAAAACAATTGCTAACAATGGCGTCTGTTGTTGTAGCGTTCAAATTTTAGATAACAACCTCTGTTGTCGCTAGTTTGTAACGAATGCCACAAAAGATAAGCTCTTTAAAAAAAGCTAAAAATCAAATAAAGTTTTTTATATTTTAGTGTTATGGAGTATAAAATATAAATTTCCCACAATAAACAACTACGGCGGTTGTTATAAAGGAGTGTTAGCGTGGGGGTTTTTAAGTTTGCTGCTTTTTTAATTTTTTAAAAAACGGTTTTAAAAAAAGAAGTTTATCTATTACGACATGTAATGATTGCCAATAAATAGACTTATACATCTTTTTTTGACATTGACTAATTGAAATTTTTCCGATTCTTTTTTCTGGCTTCAAGACCGCTATAGCGAAGCCACCCCACATTTGTCTATAAAGATTTCCAGTACTAAACGCTCCAGTAATAAAATCAACCTCAACATAATGAACATACGGAGAGCTATTAAAATCAGAACTCAAAATTGCTTTCCGACAAATTAGGATTAAAGCTGTCGTGAAATATTATATAAATTGTGCTTTTTGGCTTATACTTTAAAAAATGTTTTATGTCATTTTTAACTCCACTATAAGTGTGTTCGCCGTCTATTAAAACAAACTCTAATTCCTCTTTGTTTTCATCAATTTCTTTTAGTATATTTGGTATAATTTCAGAAGAATTACCAATTCTTAAATCTACATTTTTAAACTTTCCGTCTATAATTTCTTTTACAGACGAGTCTATATCTATTGAATATACTTTTTTAGAATATTTACTTAAAACTTCTAGACTTCCGCCTTTAAAACATCCAATTTCTATTGATACTTTTGGCTTTATTTTTTCTAATAACTTAACAAAGGCATACCTTTCGTTTCTGCTCATATGCCACTCCATACTAAAATCATCTTCCATAAAATTTGGAAAACCTATATTCTTTATATCAAACATAATTTAATTTTCTATCTAAAAGTTTTTGCTGTATTCTGTATAATATCCATTGTTAGATGTTTTGCAAAGACCTTTTTAAACACGATTTTTTCTTTAATAACTCCTAAAGCCTTTGTTAATACTGACCTTATCGCTTATTTAAAAACGTTTTCCGAACTTCTGCTTATATTTCCAGGGCTTCTGCTTATGTTTCCAGGGCTTCTGCTTCTATTTCCATGACTTCTGCTTCTATTTCCAGGACTTCTGCTTCTATTTCCAGGACTTCTGCTTATGTTTCCAGGACTTCTGCTTCTATAGTCGGAGCTTTAAATATCTATTTAATTTATATAAAAACCCATTAAATACAGCTACATTTTACAATTTTTCTCCTTGATAGACAACAATGTTATAATTTTTTTAAAGTAATTTTTGGGCAGACTGATGTTATATGCAATTTTAGTAGCTGGTTTTACCTATTCCTTAAAAGCCATTTCCTCTGATACTAATTGCATTTGCTTTTTCTATATTTTCTTTGGTTCTTGTTATTAGTCTAACTACAATGATATTTACTTTTTCTTTGCTATTCTCTACGTATTGAACTTCCATTTTAAGTATATATTTTTCATCCACTTTAAATTCATCATAATCCAAGTTGATTATCTTTTCATCTAACATAAACAGAATAGGATATTTATCTGTTAGATTCAAATATTTTGCTTTTAGTTCATTTAAAGAAACTAAATTTGGAATATAGCTATCTTTTGTTTTGATATATATTTTACTCTTTCTATTGGCTTTTTTTAGCTCAACACTTTCTTTATCTACTGTTATATTTGCAATTTTTTTTGGATTAATTGTACTTATAACCTGTTCATTTATTTGCTTTCCATTTAGAAAGTATAAAATATTATTTTGCTCTTTTGTGCTTTTTAAGTTTCTTACAATTGGGATTGTATCGTTTTCGGAATAGATAGCCCTTTTAATAGTTTCAACTCCAGATTCTATTTCTATTTGTCCGAACAAATTTGAGGATAAAAGTATTAACGATAAAAATAGTATTTTTTTCATTTTCATTTTTTTACTTACCACTAACTCATATTATAAACAACACTGTTGTTTATCTCACTTATATTCATAAAATTCTATTTAGAAGGAATTTAATCCTCTTCTATTAATAATTTATTTCTACTGCGCTGTATCCAAATTATAATTCCAACAACAATCAGTGCCATCGGAGAAAGTAGCATAAATCCGTTGTTTTCGTAGCCAAAGGCATATAAGCCAGTTTTTTCAATCGGATCGCCTAAAACAGGAAAGCCTAATAAAGTTCCAGACCCTAACAATTCTCTAAAAAACCCGACAATAATTAATATAACACCGTATCCAAGAGAATTTCCTACTCCATCTAAAAATGATTTCCAAGGATTGTTTCCTAAAGCAAAAGCCTCAAAACGCCCCATAATTATACAATTTGTAATTATTAAACCTACAAATACCGAAAGAGTTTTGCTAAGCTCATAAGCAAAGGCTTTTAACACTAAATCTACTATTATAACTAAGGTTGCAACTACAATAAGCTGTACTACAATTCTTATTTTAGAAGGTATTATATTTCTTATTAATGATATTATTACGTTGCCTATTCCTAGTACGAATATTACAGATATTGACATTACGATTGACGCTTCTAATTCTGCTGTAATTGCCAGTGCCGAGCAAATTCCTAACACTTGAATTGTAATTGGGTTATTATCTGATAAAGGGTCTGTAATTAAGTTTTTTTCTTTTTTTGATAAAAGTGCCATGATTTATTTTTTTAAAGCTCTAAAATAAGGCACGTACAATGATAAGTCTGATTTTATCATAGCAGAAACACCGTCGCCAGTAATTGTAGCACCAGCTAAAGCATCTACTTCATAATCTGTTTTGTCCTTATTGTTTGGGTCGTTATTGCCTTTTTTAATAGTTATTCCTCTAAATTCACCGGACTTTGTTAATAAATGCTCTCCGATAAAATCGTCCATAAAGAATCGTTGTTTTATGTTTGCACCTAAACCAGGAGTCTCTCCTTTGTGATCAAAATACGCTCCTTGTACTATCATATTCTCGTCCATCGAGATATAACACCATATAGCATCCCACAAACCTTTTCCGTATAATGGTGCTATATAATAAGTTTTGCCATCTTTTTCGCCGATAAACAATGGTAACTTTCTGACCTTACCTGCTTTTGCATTTGCTTTCTGCTTTTTTATATTAATCAAATAAGGTTCTTGCCCATTGTTTTCTGACATATAAGTAGCTCTATTTTGTTGAGTTAATATTTTGTCGCCGTCAGTAAATAAAACTAATTGCTCTTTTATATGCTTTGTAAATTCTTTATCCGCTTTATCAGTAGAAATAAAATTAGCACTCGAGTCGTCATTCGCATTAACACTCATCGCATAAAGGATGTTTTGCTGTTTTTCTATTCTTTTATTTTCATCGATATTTGGCTTTAATGACGAAGCAAAAAAGGCTAACATTGAACCAACAATTAATACCATAATTATGGCAAAAACTATTGTATATATATTGCTATCTGTTCGGTTACTCATAATAATTTAGGCGGTTTTAATTTTAGCTCGTTTTAATCTTTTTTTTATATTTCCTTTTACTACATAGTGGTCTATTGTTGGAGCAAATACATTCATTAGTAAAATAGCCAAGAATACTCCTTCAGGGTAAGCCGGATTAAACACTCTAATCATAATAGAAATAAATCCTATCAAAAATCCGTAAATCCATTTTCCCTTATTTGTTTGTGAGGCAGTAACTGGGTCTGTTGCCATAAATACGGCACCGAATGCGATGCCTCCAATAATTAAATGCTCCCACCATTTTGTTTTCATAAGTCCGTAGAACTTGCTATATTCTGTTATGATATTAAATTCTACTATGGCATTAAAAATTATTCCCATTACAGCAGCCCCAATAAAAGTAGATAAAATAATTCTCCAGCTTCCGATTTTTGTAAATATTAAAAAAGCTGCCCCTAATAAAATTAGTAATGTAGAAGTTTCTCCTATGGAGCCTGGAATAAATCCTAAAAATTTATCCCAATTTGAATATAACTGGTCTGCTCTTTCTCCGTAAGTAGTTACAACATCTGTAAGACCATTTGTGCCTTTTACTGTTAATTGTTGCCCCGATTTTGCATAGTAACCCAAAATAGTTTCGCCAGTTATGGCATCTGCTTCGCCAGTTCTGTTTACAGCATCATATACCCAAACTTTATCACCCGACATCCAAGTTGGGTAGGCAAAGAATAAGAAAGCTCTTATAGTTAGTGCTGGGTTTAAAATATTCATTCCAGTTCCGCCAAAAATTTCTTTTCCTATTATAACTCCGAAAACAACTGCAACCGATAGCATCCATAAAGGTGTATCTATTGGTATAATTAGAGGCACTAACATTCCAGTTACTAAATAGCCTTCTTCTACTTCGTGTCCTTTGATAACTGCAAAAATAAATTCAATACCAAGCCCTACTGCATAAGAAACAATTACTAATGGCATTACTTTTATAATTCCAATCCACAAGTTATCCCAAGTAAAAAAATTTGTTATAATATCGGACCTTAAAGAATTGTCAATAGCTGCATAGTGCTGATATCCAGCATTAAACATCCCAAATATCAGGCAAGGAACTAAAGACATGATTACAATATTCATAGTGCGTTTTAAGTCATCAGCTGCTTTGATGTGAGTTCCTTCTTCCGTAACTTCGTTTGGGGTATATAAAAAAGTATGTAGTGCATTAAATGCAGGGGACATTTTAGTGTCTTTATATTTGTGTTTTAGCTTGTGTAGTTTTTGTTTTAAACTCATAGTTATTATCCTAATTCTTCTTTCATTAAGTCTAAACCTTCGCGTATAATTTTTTGATGAGGCTGCTTCGATACGCAAACAAATTCTGTTAGTGCAAAGTCCTCTGGTGCAACTTCGTAACCACCTAAAGCCTCCATCCCGTCTAAATCTTTTACCAAGAAGGCTTTTAATAGCTGCATCGGATAGATGTCTAAAGGGAATACTTCTTCGTAAGCACCAGTTACTACAAATGCTCTGCGTTCTCCGTTTGTGTTAGTGTTTAATTTATATTTCTTATTTGGATTTAACCACGAAAACGTCAGTGCCCTTGAGATAGATATTTTATTAAAAATTGGTTTATTCCAACCGAAAAAGTCATAATCATTTCCTTCCGGTATTGCAGTAATTTGGTTATTATAATAATCTAAAAAACCGTCTTCGCTCACCTTAGAACCAGTTAAAACATTGCCGTTTATAATTCTTGTGTTGTCATTATTTAAGTTGCTTGCAACTATATCTTTTATCGAAGCACCAGAAATAGCTTTAACGTATTTGGGCTTTTTAAAACATGAACCCAATAAGGCAATTGTTCTTTCTATATTAAATTTTCCTGTTAATAGTAATTCGCCTATTACGACTAAATCTTGAGGCGTTATAGTCCAAACAACTTCTCCTTTGTTAATAGGGTCTATTTTAGCAATTTGAGTGCCTACATTTCCAGAAGGGTGAGGACCAGACACTTTATGCACTTCTACGTTAGACAATTTTGCTAAAGGAGATTTTGAATTAGCTTCTACCGATACGTGAACTTTACCTTCGGTTAGTTTAGAAATTGCAGAAATTGCAACCTGTAATTCTAATTCTTTACCAGCTAAAATATAATCTAAATCAGGCGATAAAGGAGTACTTATATGCCCTGAAATAAAAATAGATTTTGGCTTCGAGTTCGGATTTGCTATAAGGTCATAAGGTCTTTGTTTTATAAAAGGCCAACAACATGAGGTAAATAAATGATTTTTCACTTCCTCACCGGTCATCTTGCTAACTTCTTGTTTACCAAAATTTTTATAAACTTGCTTACTATCAGACTTAATCTTTATCTCTAAAACTTTTCTTCTCTCACCGCGAACTATTTCTACTACTTTACCTGAAACTGGACTAGGAAATAAAATTCGTTCGTCATTTTTTGAATAAAAAAGGGCTTCTCCAGCTTTTATATTAGAACCTTGCCTAACAATAAGCTTGGGAGTAATTCCGTGAAAAGATTCTAATCTTAGCCCATAAATACTACTAATTGGAATATTTGAAGTTGTTTTTTCTGATTCGCCAACCAAGTTTATGTGCAAACCTTTTTTAATATGAATGTCTTTCGGCATATTAAATTTGAAAATATTACCTGTTTAAAAAAATAATCGCACAAATTTAGTGTTTTAGTATTTATGCTAGATAATTTTTTTATTTTTTTTATATAGTGCCTAAAATAAACCTTCGCTTTTTTGGATTTTTTTTGACTTTTATACAAATAAAAGTAGAGATGCAAAATTTTGTGCTTCTAATATATTCGTCAAAAATCAGTACTTATCACAGGTCCTTTTTTTTGTAAGATAATACATTGCAACTTGTAGTATTACTAACTTCTAAATATCAAACATTCTAAAAACAACAGCAATCTGTCTTTTATAGCTATGCGATTAGATTGTGCGGTAGTGGTGGGCGTTATTTTTAAAATTTAAGAGTTGTGCCGCGACTATCTTTATTGCCAGTAGTTTTTATTCTTTTTCTATCACCTTTGTAATTTGTTCGTATAGTTCAGGAATTTTATTTTCCACTACACTCCAAACAATGGAGTAGTTCACTCCAATATAGTCATGGATAAGTTTATCTCTCATTCCTGCCATATTTTTCCAATGTATTGTTGGATATTTTAGTTTTTCATCAATTGGAATTTTCTTGGTGGCTTCTCCGATAATTTCCAAACTTCTAACAACAGCTCTTTTTAGCGTCTCATTCTCAACGAACTCACTTTTGCTTATTCCTGATTCTTTGATTGTTAAAACAATATAAAAACATTCATCTCGAATGTGTTTTAGGTATTCAATAGCCTCTTTAGACATATTCTACTTCATTTAAAATTTTTGGACCTATGTATGGACTTAATCCATTCTTAGTAACAATATCTAATTTTTGCCCTTTAAGTATCTCTTCGATTACGTCATAAACAGCTAATAAATTATCGTATGTTTCTTTTTGAGGTTCAAAATCTATCAGAATATCAATATCACTTTTTTCTGTTTGTTCATTTCTTTGATGCGAACCGAAAAGTCCTATTTCTCGGATGCCCAAACTCGCTATTTTTGGCTTAATAGCCTGCAAGTTTTGTAAGATATTTTCTCTTGTTCTCATACCACAAATTTAGTGTTTTAGTATTTATGCTAGATAATTTTTTTTATAATAATACCTGTTAAGTTTCACTACGTTGTTGTTTAGTTTGCAAAGATAGAATTTTGTTTTTCATTTTCCTACTCCCCACTACGGCACAATGCAGTCGTGCGGTAGTGGAGGCTTTTATTAATAATTCCAGTCTTTAGCTTGGTAAATATTTTTAATTCCCTCTGAAGTTACTGCTGTTTGAAGTTTCGGATAATCATCTGATTTTTTTTGATTATTTTCCCATTGAAGAGGAATCCAATTATCAAGATTATTTGCTCCACCTTTTGATAGAGGTTTAGCATGGTCAACATCCTATCCATAAGGAAAACCATGACTACCATGTTTTTTTCTGTTAACCCAAGCTCCAGCACAATCCTTTTTTCATTCGTATTTTCGGATTTTGATCTACGATTTCTGCTTTTTCCCAAACGTCATTTAATTGTTTTTCTGAATAATCGCTCATAATGCTTTTATTTTTAGAATGCTTAATGTTTAGAGCTTAATAATAACACACGGTAGAATCGTGCGGTGGCGGATAGATTAAGGCATCATTACCACCAATACTCAAATATTCACCCACAGAAGCTAAACTACTTAAACCCTATTTTTGTTCTGTTATCTTGCTCAATCTCTTTTTTATCTTTATCAAGTAGGTATTTTAGAGCCTCATATACATCTGCAAATTTATTGTCATACTTACCCTCTAACTCTATCAACTTATCTGTTAGGCCTTGATGAGAAAGGGCATACCTCCTAATAAATACAAAGGCTCTTACTATTTGTATATTTATTTCTATTGCTTTCTCGCTTTTTAATATGTTGGTAAGCATAGCTACACCTTGTTCTGTAAATGCAAAAGGCATATATCTTGTTCCTCCTCTCTTTGAGGTCACAAATTGTGACCTCAAACTATCAAACTCATCTTTGGCTAATTTAAACATAAAATCAGAAGGAAAACGACTAATATTCCTCCTTACTGCTTATTTTAATACCTTAGTACCCACCTCATACAACTCTGCAAGGTCATAATCTAACATCACTTTTTGATCTCGTATTTTATAAATTTTACTTTGTATGAATTGTAGATCCATTGCTATGCAAAGATAAGATTTTTACAACCTCACGTTAGCACTCCTTTGTAACAAGTGCCATAAAAGACAAGAACTTTAAAAAAAAGCTACACTCAAAAGATAAAAATTTTTAAGAATACTGTTTTAGAAATTGATGATATTAGGTTTTTAATAAACAACTACAGCGCTCGTCTGTAACGAGTGTCAACGGATTTAGATTAGAGAAAAACGAATAAAATTAAAGTAAATTTGTCATAGACGCACAATGGACTATATATAATTTTGCGAAATATCTTTAGCTACTTCTTCTAAAACTTTAGTTGCTTCCTCTGTTAGTTTACCAGATTTCAATACTCGTAGAATGTCTTTATGCTTTGCGTTTAAGGTGTCTAAATAATCTCTTTCGAACTCTTTTACTTTATTTAAAGGCACTTCTTTTAACAGATTATTCGAGCCTGCATATATAATAGCTACTTGGTTTTCAGTAGTATAAGGGTCGTTTTGCGATTGTTTTAATATTTCAACATTTCGTTGCCCTTTGGATATAACGCTCATTGTGGCGGCGTCTAAATCCGAACCGAATTTAGCAAATGCTTCAAGTTCTCTATATTGAGCTTGCTCTAATTTTAACGTACCAGACACTTTTTTCATAGATTTTATTTGAGCATTTCCGCCCACACGAGACACCGAAATACCCACGTTTATCGCCGGACGAACCCCCGAGTTAAACAAATCTACATCTAAAAAAATTTGACCATCCGTAATAGAAATCACGTTAGTCGGAATATACGCCGATACGTCACCTGCCTGCGTCTCGATAATTGGCAAAGCAGTTAAGGAACCTCCGCCTTTTACCATTTTATTTAAAGAACTCGGTAGGTCATTCATTTTACTCGCGATTGTGTCGTCATTAATTATTTTTGCAGCACGCTCTAACAGCCTCGAATGTAGATAAAAAACATCGCCTGGATATGCTTCTCGCCCAGGCGGTCTTCTCAACAATAAAGAAATTTCACGGTATGCAACTGCTTGTTTAGACAGATCGTCGTAAATAATAAGTGCCGATTTGCCAGTATCTCTAAAATACTCTCCAATTGCAGCACCAGCAAAAGGTGCATAAACTTGCATTGCAGCTGGGTCAGAAGCATTTGCAGCAACTATAGTTGTATATGCTAAAGCTCCTTTTTCTTCAAGCATATTTGCAATTGCAGCTATTGTTGATGCCTTTTGTCCTATTGCAACATATATGCACAATACTGGATTTCCAGCGTCGTAAAATTCTTTTTGATTTAAAATAGTATCTATCGCAACTGTTGATTTTCCTGTTTGGCGGTCTCCGATTATTAATTCTCGTTGTCCCCTTCCGATTGGAATCATTGCGTCAATAGATTTTATGCCTGTTTGTAGGGGTTCTGTTACTGGTTCGCGATAAATTACGCCTGGCGCTCTGCGTTCTAAAGGCATCTCATAAGTTTTTCCTTCTATAGGTCCTTTTCCATCTATAGGATTTCCCAAAGTATCTAATACGCGCCCGATAATGCCGTCACCAGTTTTTAAAGATGCTATACGTTTTGTGCGTTTTACGGTAGCACCTTCTACAATTGAATTTGAAGCTCCTAATAATACTACTCCTACGTTGTCTTCTTCTAAATTTAGGACAATGCCTTCTAATCCAGTTTCAAATTCTACTAACTCTCCGTATTGGACACTTGAAAGACCATATACTCGTGCTATTCCGTCTCCTACTTGTAGCACAGTTCCTACCTCGTTAAGCGTAGCTTTTGCTTCAAAATTTGTTAATTGTTCTTTTAATATTGCTGAAACTTCAGCTGGTTTAATACTCGCCATCTTTTATAGTTTGATGTATAATTAAATTTTTGGTATATAATGACTATTGCTAAACTCTTTTTTCAGCTCATTTAAGTAGTTTGATATACTTGCGTCATATTGCATGTCTCCAACACGCAAGATAAATCCGCCTAAAATAGATGGTATAACTTCATTTTTCAATCTCGCCTTTTTCCCCGTTAGTGCTAAAATTTTATCTAAAACTTTATCTTCTATTTCTCTAGAAATAGGCTCTG
Organism: uncultured Polaribacter sp.; assembly: GCA_963422315.1. Lineage (GTDB taxonomy): Bacteria > Bacteroidota > Bacteroidia > Flavobacteriales > Flavobacteriaceae > Polaribacter. The sequence goes on along the minus strand of OY729423.1, from coordinate 585,568 downwards.
CCGTTGTAATACTTGCAACTTGTAAGTGTTTATCAAAATCGTATATTATCAGGTACTGTTTAGCTATTTCGTTAAGTAGTGATATTCTTTTATTTTCTGCTAACAATTGGAATAGCCCTAACGAAATATTATTTGTTTTATCAGAAAAAATAGCGTTTAAGACTTTAATTTTATCGTTAGATTTTACCACAGGACTTTTTAGCATTACCTCAAACTCTTTGTTTTCTTTAATAACTTTAGATATTAATATCATATTGTCGTTTAGCTCAGACTCTTTTTTTGAATCTTTAGCAAGGCTTAATATTGCTTTAGCATAAGGCAGTGCTAATCTTGTGTCTTTCATGCTTTGCTAATTTAGAGTAAGATTTTTCAAAATATCATTAACTAGCTTAAGCTGGTCGTCTTTAGAGGATAGCTCTTTTTTAATAACAGACTCGGCGATACCTATAGAAAGCTCGGCTACGTTATTTTTTAATGATGTTATAGCTGCTTGTTTTTCTCTTTGTATAGAGGCTTGTGATTTTTCTATCATCATTGAAGTGATTTTTTTTGCCTCTTCTTTTGCTTCTAAAATAATACTGTCTCTAACTTCTCTTGCTTCTTTTATAATTTTATCTTTTTCTTCTCTTGCTTTGCTTATTAGTTTTTTGTTGCTCGCTTGTAAGTTTTGCATCTCTTTGCGTGCATTTTCTGCAGATGTTAATGCATCTTGAATGCTAGACTCTCTTTCTTCTAAAGAATTTAATATTGGTTTCCAAGCAAATTTTACCATTAAAGATATAAGCACTAAAAATAAAATTAATGAAACGACGAATAAGCCTGGTGAAAAGTCATTTAATAAAGTTTCCATCCTAAATAAATTGATTGTTACTGTTTAATATTAATATAGACTCTATAACTGACCATTGTAGAGTCTATATTAAAATTTTGATTATTTACCTAAAAATAATGCTCCAAAGGCTAACCCTTCTAATAATGCAGCGATAATAAGCATTGCTGTTTGAATTTTTCCTGTCGCTTCTGGCTGACGAGCAATACCTTCTACTGCTTTTCCTCCAATTTGACCTAATCCGATTCCCGCTCCGATTACTATTAATCCTGCTCCAATTAAATTGTAAGTTACTGGTTCCATAATAAATTGTTATTATATTTTTAAATTAAAAAAACTTTTATTAATGCGATTTATAATAGTCTTCTACTGCCATTCCGATAAACAAAGACGAAAGTATTGTAAATATATATGCTTGTAAGAAGGCTACTAAAACCTCAATTAATATTATGAATAATGATAAAACTAAAGAAAGTCCTGTTGCACTAACAGTACCTAATGACTCTTGAAGAGTAAACATAATAGCAATCAAACTCATTACTACTATATGTCCTGCCGAAATATTTGCAAACAAACGAATTAGTAGTGAAAATGGCTTAATCAATAAGACGCCTGCTAATTCTATAATAGCCAAAACTGGACGAATTAATACTGGAACTCCAGGCATCCACAACATGTGAGTCCAATATCCTTTCTTGCCACTTACTATATAAATTATCAATGTGAAAATAGCCAAGCAAGTGGTTACTGCTAATTGACCTGTTACGTTAAATCCTAACGGAGTTAAGCCTAACAAGTTTAAAGACCAAATAAAGAAAAATACGGTTAGTATATAACCTGTAAATTTTCTGTAGTGCTTTTCGCCTATATTTGGTCTAGCAATTTCGTCTCTAACGTATAAAACTAAAGGCTCTAAAGCTCTCCCAAACCCTGTCGGAATTTTTTTCGTTTTATATTGCTTTGCTAAACTAGAAAACCAAAATAACATTAAAAAACCTATAATTAACATTCCGAAAACACTTCTAGTTATTGAAAAATCTAATACTTGATGTGCATTTGTCGGATGATGTTTTTCATCAAAATTAACAGACGAAGCAGAATTGTCCAACTCATAAATTTTAGAATGCACTTTTGCAAATTTTAACCCCTTTTTTTTAACAAGAACTTTACCGCTGTCATCGTGGTCGAACTCCGAAGACATAAATATCGACAAGCCTTTGCTCGAATAAATTATAACTGGCAAAGGAAATCCAAAATGCTTTCTTTTACCAAATTTATCGGTGTAAGAAAATAAAGTAAAATCGTGAGAATCTTTAATATGGTGTAAGATATAGTTTTCTATCTCTTCTTTTGTGTTTATACGCCCTCCATCTTTTCGGTTTTCATGTTTTTCGATATAAGGTGAAGCAAAACTTAATGAAAAGCTTAAAAAAATAATTGTTGTTGATAGAAGTTTGGTTAATCTTTGTCTCATTTATATCGCAAAAAACTCTTTCTAAAATTTCGTGCAAAGATATATAATTATCCGACACCACAAATATTTTTTTAAAAATTTAATTAATTAGAAATCTCGTGTTTTTTATAGTCATTCCGATAGGCTTTTTATCATCCCATCTGAAAGTCCTATTCTCGGAACGTATATTTTTTTTGCGTTACTCCATTTCATGGTTTTTATAAAGATTTTAGTTGCTGGAATTATTACGTCTGCTCTATCTGGATTTAGGCTAAGCTCGGATATTCTTTCATCAAAAGACATTTTTCTTAAAAACCTGTATTGAGCATTCAAATAAGCATAAGATATAGGCTTTCCTTCTAGTTTCCCCGACATTTTAAACAACTTGTTTATATTTCCGCCGGTTCCTATTAACGAAAGATTTTTTAAGCCAGTTGTGTGTGCTTTAGTCCAATTTTTTACGCTTTCAAATATCTTATTATTAATAGATTTTTCGTTATTTAACAAACGCACAGTTCCCATTTTAAAAGACTTTGAACCGACGATTTTTCCTTTACAAAAGACTGTTAGCTCGGTGCTTCCTCCACCTACATCAACGTATAAATACGAATCGTTTCCTTTAATTACTTCATTTAAATCGTTTGATGAGATAATAACGGCTTCTTCTTTACCGCTAATTATTTCTATTTTAACGCCAGTTTTTGCAAATATTCTATCGGAAGTTTCTTTGCCATTTTTTGCTTCTCTCATCGCTGAAGTAGCGCAGACACGAAATTTTACTACGTTATGGACTTTCATTAATAGTTTAAAAGCCTCGATGGTATCTATCATTTTAGCAATGTTTTGCTCACTGATAACTTCTTTGACAAACGCATCTGCACCTAAACGAATCGGAACCCTCACAAAAGAAGACTTTTTAAAGGAAACGCTGTTGTTTTTGTCTTTAATAGCGTTAGAAATTAGTAGCCTTATTGCGTTTGAGCCGATATCAATTGCGGCGTATTTTTTTATCTCTAGCATACTTTTTTATTTGTAGTTTTTAGGAAATTCTATCATAAAAGTTTTTCCTTTTTTAATGTTTTTCCAGTATTTTTCTTGAAATTTTATACCTATAACTCCGCAAGTACAGACATGAGGAATAAGTTTATTTCCAAGTTTATTAACAAAAGTATTAATGCCATGGTCGTGTCCGAAAATCATTGCAGAGTTAAAATTGTCATCTAAAGCACTTACTGCTTTTACCAAGTATCCGTTGCTAAAATTGTATAGTTGTTGTTTTATTATTAGATTAGATAGCGGATATTCAAAATTTCTACAAAAAATAACTGCTGTGTGTAAGGCTCTGTTTGCACTACTTGATACAAAAACGTCTGGTTTTTCAATCTTTTTAGATAAAGTTTTTGACATGAGGTGGGCGTCATTAATGCCTCGTTTTTTTAGAGGTCTATCGATGTCTTTTACGTTTTCGTATTCCCAAGATGATTTGGCGTGCCTAACGATGTATAAAGTTTTCATATAAATTATGTGTTTTTTTTTAAAGCAAATATAAAGTTTATGGCGATAGGCGGTCTAATTTCCACAAGTTTTTTTTAATTAGCTTATATCTTAATCTATCGTGCATTCTATTTGGTCTGCCTTGCCAAAATTCTATATAAATTGGCTTTACTATAAAACCGCCCCAGTGATTTGGTCTTAATATTTTTTTTCCTTCAAATTTTTTTTCGAAGTTTATAAATTTTTCTTGTAATTTTTTCTTTGTAATAATTTCGCTTTGGTTAGATGCCCAAGCGCTAATTTTACTTTTTTTCGGTCTTGTCTCAAAGTATTTGTCCGAGTCAATTTCCGGTAGCTTTTCGGCGAAGCCTTTAATTATAATTTGTTGCTCTAAATATTCCCAAAAAAATGACAAGCATACTTTATCGTTATTTTCTATCGCTTTTCCTTTTTCTGAATTGTAATTTGTAAAAAAGACAAATCCGTTTTCAGTAATTTTTTTTAATAAAACCACCCTATTCTTTGGAAAACCGTCGATGCCAATTGAAGAAATTGTCATAGCGTTGCTTTCACCGACTTTTTCTGATTTACTTGCATTTGAGAACCAAATATTAAATAATTCTAATGGGTTTTTAGGGCAGTTGCTTTCTAACAAGCGTTGCTTTTCGTAAGATTTACGGCAATTATTTAAGTTTCGGTGCATTTTAAAATTTTGTGTTCATAGAAAATACTTTTGACCGACTTCGTATTTTACGTTTTTAATTTTTATATTTACTTATTTTAGCTTCTTTAAAAATAGACAGACCCAATAGAGTCAATAGTCCGTTTATTATTAAAACAAAGAAACCGAAGTCAAAACCTAATTTTTCTTTACTATAAAAACTTATTATATAAGTTAAAATTGGAGCTATTAAACATATAAACGGAACGGCTTTGTCTTTAATTTTTATTTTGCTAAACATTCCGAAAGCATATAGTCCTAATAAAGGTCCGTAGGTATATCCTGCAAAAGTAAATATTTTTGAAATTACACTTGAGTCTGCAATAAAATATTTAAAGATTAAAATTATTGAAAATAAAACTACGGAAAAGATAAGGTGTATTTTTTTTCTTGTTTTTTCTTGTATGTCTTTTTGGCTTCTTTTATCTATTTCTAAAATATCTATACTAAAAGAAGTGGTTAATGAGGTTAAGGCAGAGTCGGCACTAGAATAAGCGGCGGCTATTAGGCCTAACGAGAAGAACATTGCTGTTGCAATACCTAAACTGCTTTGAGTTGCAACTATTGGGAATAGCAAGTCTTTATGAGCGTCTATTCCGTTTTGCATAGCGAAGTCGGTTAGAAGTACGCCTAATGTTAGAAACAAAAAGTTTACAATTACTAGAATTATAGTAAACCAAAACATATTTTTTTGAGCGTCTTTTATGTTTCTACAGGTTAAGTTTTTTTGCATCATATCTTGGTCTAAACCTGTCATCACAACGGCGATAAAAGCTCCAGAAACAAATTGTTTCCAAAAGTAATTGTCCGCTTTAATATCGCTAAAAAAGAAAATTTTAGACAGTTTGTTATCAGATATATATGAAAACAAGTTGTTTATTTGCATCTCTTCAGAAATGATAAAAATGCAAACGACTACTGCACATAGCATAAAAAAAGTTTGTAGCGTGTCTGTCCAAACGATGGTTTTGATTCCTCCTTTAAATGTATATAACCAAATTAATAAAATAGTTATAAAAACTGTAACCCAAAAGGGTATTTGGTAGGCGTCAAATAAAACAGCTTGAAATACGTTCGCTACTAAAAACAGCCTAAAAGCGGCACCGATTGTTCTAGAAAACAAGAAAAAAGAAGCTCCTGTTTTGTACGAAAATTTACCAAACCGTCCTTTTAAATATACGTAAATAGAGGTTAATTTTAATTTATAGTACAGTGGCAATAAAATGAGTCCGATAATAGCATATCCTACAACATACCCTAAAACCATCTGAAAATAAGCCATGTTTTGAGATTCTACCCAGCCGGGTAAAGAAATAAAAGTTACTCCAGACAATGATGCCCCTATCATTCCAAAAGCTACTATATACCAAGGAGACGAGTTGTTTGCTTTGAAAAAGGTTTTGTTATCTGCCGATTTTCCAGTGATAAGCGAAATTAAAAGTAGAACAGAAAAGTAAGCGGTAATTAAAAGTAATATATAAAAAGGTTTCATTTTTTTTAATTATTATAGAATTTATATTTACGAATTTTGTTGTCCGATAAAATTCAAAATTAGACAAAAAACATATTCTGACTCAATAAAATGATTTGTTTTTATTTGATTTTCAAAAAGTAAGTCTCTTATTTTTGATGGACTATTTAAAATGCACTAATTAGAGCGTCTCTTACACATGTTTGTGTATCCAACGTATTTTTTTTGCATAAATTCCAATGATTGCGCATAAAACCCTAAACTTTTATTAAAAATTCATCAAGAAAAGAAGGAAAGGTTTAAAAAAGACGGTGAGCAAAGCAAATATTTTTATCGCCTTTGTAAACGTTGGAGAAGTACCTACAGGTGCAGATTTCATCTGTTTATAATTTTGCAACTAACTAAAAAAACAACAACTTGAGAAACTTATAATCATTCCGCTGTGTGTCTAAAAATTAGTCATGAATGTTTCATTTTTTTAAAACTAGTGGCAAAGCTACAATGTTAGAGATTTTTTTTGAATAAGTTTTTGTGCAGTCTGACGGTTGTGTATGAGCATAGTAAGGGATTTGTAAGTTATTACTTTCGGTTTATAGCTGCTTTTGCAAATATAAAACGATCTCTTATTATATAGGCTCTTAACCCTTGTTAGTTTCAGTATTTCCTTTTCAGAATTGTATATTTGTTCAATTTCAAATCCATTACGTAGTATTCCTTAAGAAGCTTACTTTCAATTTTATAGTTTTTTTTAATGAGATAATATTCATGCTCTTTATTAATATCCAAACTTAAATAGCCCACTCTACTCATATAAGCAATCAAGCTCCAGTCTGAATAGAGTTCTCTTGTCGTTGTTAAAACTGTTCCTTTTGGAATTATTTGTGAGATTTCGTAAACATCTTGTAGTTTTTCTTTGTCCCTTGAAAATTTTCCAAATCGGATAATTGAAAAAATTAATACCCCAAAAAAGAGAATGATGGAAAATCTTTTTATCCATAGTAAAGAAGAATCTGAAACTTTTTTAATTACGGTTGTAAAAAAAGGATAAACCCAAAAACTTACCGCTAAAACATAAAAAGGGATTGAAGAAATTAAATAGAATTTTCTTTGTTTAAGCGTAATGATTAATGGTACAGAAGCCGCTATTGCAATTAAAAGAAATAGCAAGGCTCGTTTATTCTTAAAAACACTAATCGTCCTTTCTCTTTTCCACTGTTTTATTATCACAAAAATTAGAAGTATAAGGGGTAATGAAATTTCTAAAATAAGATCCAATAAAATTGAAAACCTGTTATCTGTCGTTATTTCTCTTTTGTTATTTAGTGCTGGTAAAAGCTGTTGTTCAAAATAAAGGGTAATATTTTCTTTTAATCCAGGGAAAGCCATTGATAACAAGAATGCAATAAAGGAGACCGAAAAAATTAAATAAACGAAGTATAGCAAAGAGATTTTTTTCTCCTTATAAACCATTGCATATATCACTGGAACGGCAACAGGAAATAACCCTACCAACCCTTTGGATAAAAAAGCGGATACTATGCAAATTCCACCTAAAAATAAAAAAATAATTTTTTCTTCTTTTAAACTTTTTAGAATAGAGAAGACAGCAAATATTGTGAAGACGGACATCGTGTTTTCAAGCATATTGTTGTGGTATGACCATAAAACTAGAGGTATCGTTAACCAAAGTAGAATTGGCATCCAATCGTGATGCTTTTGCTCTTTTTTATTAAAAAATAATCTCCAACATTTTGATATTCCTATCAAAGACAGAATTGCGGTTACTAGACTATAAATTCTTTCTACATAAAATTCCGTTCCGAATATTCTAAAGAATAATGACTGTATTATAAAAACTAAAGGTGGATGTTCATGAAAATTTGGATGTAACGCTTTTGTATAATGGGGTTTCCAAATACTTCCAAGACCATTAGCCATATTTTTAGAAATGGCACTATAGGTTACTCCGTCCAAAAACATACCGTCTTGTATCAAGATAGGTATCATCAAACCTATAAAAATAGTAGCCGTAAATAGATAGTATATTCTATTTTCTTTCAAAGTTGTTCGTTTTAAGTACATAGTATTGAAACTAACGGTCTAGCTAACAAACGTGTCTCATTGGGTTATTTATTATTTTGTTCCATTTGGCTTTGCCTCTATGAGATTGACTCAGATATTGTGAGAGATTAGGATACATCAGGCTTATCTATTTTTTATTAATCCAACTCCCAAAATCAATAATGAAGCCAAGAGTAGGGTGGCACCTATATATAATAGCCAAATTAATTGGGTAGGCTCTTTTATTCCTTTTCCTGCCGCTCCACCAAAAAACCCACCTGATATTAAAATCGCCGAAAGCGGAAATCCAATTCGTACAAACCATTCAAGCCCTTTGTTTAAACCTGCATAATCAACCAATACCTGTGCTATTAAAGACAGTATTACAATTACTCCCGCATGTGCGTGTCCTGCTCTAAACATTGATCTTTGGAAGGTGGTAAGTCCCATTTCTTCGTGTCTGCCAGATAAGACCTGAAGTAAGAAATACCCTCCATATTGGATAGTTGGTACAGTTATTAGGATAATCCCACACATTAATTTCGTAAGTGATGTCATTGTTTTCGTTTTTATTTATGTTACTGTTTTTAGGTTGCAGATAATATCCAAATATACGGAATTCAGTGTACACAAGCCTCATCAATTCGGTATATAAGCACTTGTTTATTGTTCTTAAGCATAAATATTTAATTTTACTATATATTTTATTAAAGTAAAAAAATTAATTGTTTTTGCATTACAAAGTAAGTAAAAAAATGAATGAATTACTAAATATTTATTAAAACTTTAGAAAAACAAAATTATACCTCCAAAATCATACTTGCTTATAAAAATGGTATTAAAAATCTTTTAAACGTTTTTCACAGGTATAATTTAAAAAAGGTAAAAGAAGAAAATGTAAGCAACTTCATTCATTTTTTAGTAGCGTCATAAACAAATTGATCAAGCGCTTTTCTTGTTAAAAACACTTCCAGGAGCTTGTCCGATAATAGCAATTTTGCTTTTTCGACTAGCTACCATAACAGCATTTACACCATGTTCTAAATGGGGTAAGCAAATAGTACAGTTCTTTATTTCCTTAATCAGTGAATCCATCAATTACTTAAGTTCTTTCTATATTTGTTAATGAGAGTTTGAGCAAAAGCTCTCCTTTTTTAGTTCAAAAATAAGTCTTAAAACCGATTTATACAAACTTTAGGCGAATAAAAATTTCTGTTTTGAAATAGGAAAATCATAAATATTTTGAAAAAATGAGGGTATAAAAGCTTTAAAAAAGCTTTTTATACTCAAAAATGATAAACACACTAACCATTGAATTGAAATCAAGCATCCATTTAGTTGATGCCTATCAAAACCTTATCTAAAATTCATAAATTAAGAGGATTAAACTTACAATATCTTTAATAAGTTAACCCAAAATTATTAGTGAGGCAAAAGCACTTATTTTTTATATTTTGGAAATAATGTCTTTTCAAAACCAAAAATTAGCCATTATAAGCAACTAAATTTTTACACCAAAAACCCAAAAACACAAAAAAATAAACTCTCTTAAAAAGTCTTAAAATTGATTGTTATTTTTAAAGTTTTGGGGTTGCATAACAGCCACCTTTGTTTAGTGGTAGTTTGTTTTTTAAAGTTACCATTTTTCTTTTTAATTGCTATTGAAAAACGGTCATGTATAGATTATTTAAGGATAACATGCCATAACATCCTTGACAATTACCTTCATTCCTAAATAGTTAAAGGGAAATTCCCACTCTAAAATCCATGAAATTCGCAACATGACCATGTGCTTTCAGGCTGAAACCCATGTTAAAATTCTTGTTAATCCTGTATATCAGTCCATATCTTTGATATACCCCTGAGTGCATGGGATTAGGATTACGAAGATAGACCCCAAATTGCTGACTGAAAATAAAATTCCCCAATAAAAACTCATGCCCCATAGCTATTCCAGCTTTCACTGGACTACTTTCATCTCCAAGTTGTGCAAGTGTGTGTCTTGTACTATTATCATATATAAGTTCCCCACCGAAGGTGTAAGCATTTAGCCTGGCAAACTGTTTGCTCCATTTGATTTCTAGCCCAGGGGATAGCAGGTGTACTTTGTCTATCGATTCATCATAAGCCATAAAAAAAGTGAAATCCAACCTTTTTTGGGGTGGGTATAGATCTCTCCAGTTGTTGACGGCTCTATTCATAAATTCAAATTCTTTTAGATAATAGGTCATACCAATACCAAGAGAGGGCCAGTTAATACCCTTATTAGGTTCGCTGACACCCCCATTTGAAATATGATTATATATCAGAGACCCATTCAGCAACCAACGGTCTTTTATTCTAAAGTGTACCGTACCGCCCAGTTGCAGGGGGAAAGCAATATAGGTGCTGTAACTCTGGTTATCTGGATTTGAAACAGGATCGTATGGAGAACTCTGATATGATAAACCAAACCCCGCCCGAACAGAATAATTTACGCGACCTTTAGTATTAAAGACAGGTTCAATGTAAAAAAGTCCTGCTACCCCATGACCGAGTACTTTCTTGTTGTCAAAATTCCAGAAAGCAAGAGAAACACCAAGTTTTGGATAACACATGCAAGACTCCCAAGCTTTTTGAGATATTTTGTGCCAAGCAAAATCCAATTCTACTCCAGTGGGGTAGGAGTTTCTAATAGGTCTGAGCTCCCTGCTGTGTATGAGTACGGATCCAAAATGTAATTTGAGCCCAACCGACCTTACAAAATTGAGTGAGTCTCTTGAATCTTGAGCCAGTACATTTTTAGGAGAGTAAATGAAAACTCCCATAAACAAACAAATAACTATCCGGCTAAATCTCATTTACATTGAATAATTGTTATTGGTACTTATCTATTAGCAGTCTTTTCATTTATCTAAATTATGGCTAATAAGAGTTTGAGCAAAAGCTCTCCTTTTTTAGTTCAAAAATAAGTCTTAAAAACGATTTATACAAACTTTAAGCTAGTAAAAATTTCTGTTTTGAAATAGGAAAATCATAAATGTTTTGAAAAAAATGAGGGTAGAAAAGCTTTAAAAAAAGCCTTTTAAATTCAAAAAAGATAAACACACTAACCATTGAATTGAAATCAAGTACCATTAATTGATGCCTATCAAAACCTTGTCTAAAATTCATAAATTAAGAGGATTAAACTTACAATATCTTTAATAAGTTAACCCAAAATTATTAGTGAGGCAAAAGCACTTATTAAGACCGTTGCAAAGCAAAACTTTAAAAAAACAAAATTCATTGTTAGATGTTTTGCAACAATTAATTTTCGATTATAAATAGCTTTTAAAGTAAAATCTTTTGCGTTTAAGCTCAAAGGGATTTGTGTTTAAGATTATTAGTAATTTTTACTTAGTTATTAGTAATATTTGTTAAGTCATTAGTAATTTTTGCTAAGTCAGTAGTAATATTTGTTAAGTCAGTAGTAATATTTGTTAAGTCATTAGTAATTTTTGCTGAGTCAGTAGTAATTTTGTTAAGTCAATAGTAGTTTTTGTTAAGTCAATAGTAGTTTTTGTTAAGTCAGTAGTAATATTTGTTAAGTCAGTAGTAATATTTGTTAAGTCAATAGTAATATTTGTTAAGTCAATAGTAATATTTGTTAAGTCAATAGTAATTTTTGCTTAATTATTAGTAATTTTTGCTTAATTATTAGTAATAATTAAAAACACAAAAACGTCTAAATCTCTTTGTTTATAAGGTGTTTGTGAGCTTATTTTAAACTACTTTAAAAAAAAGAACTACAACTGGCAAAGAAAATTTAGCTTTTAGAATACGTGTAACAGCTTTCACCTTCATATTACTATCGTTTTTAGTTTGGTTAAATCTGCCAAATAAATTTAAGCTGTTAGATGATTTCTTTTTTGCAACGGTCTTGAATCGGACAAGGGAGTATTAATTTTAAAATTGTTTTATATCAAAAAACACTTGGTTTATATAGAAAATACAAGTTTTTTTTAAAAAGTATAATTATGATTTTTAGAAGTAGTAGCTACTAATTACAAAGACCAAGAAAGTTTTTTTGACGAGGCTATTAATTTTTTTTTAAAATTTAATTTAATGTATATTTGCAAAATTATTTAAAACAATTAACAATACTATATTAAACACTTAGATTTTTATACTATGAGAAATATTTTTATTACTTCGGTTTTTATGATTTATGCTACTTGCTTGATGGGACAAGTTGCTATTAATGATGTTAACTTCCCTGACGTTAATTTTAGGGCAATTGTCACAGGAAATGCAATTGACACAACCGATGATGATGTATTGAGTGATAGTGAAATACAGGCTGTTGCTAGTTTGGATGTTTCTGATAGCAGTATTTCTGACCTAAAAGGAATTGAACATTTTACTGCTTTGACTAATTTAGATTGTTATACTAACAACTTAACAAGTTTAGATGTAAGTAAAAATACTGCTTTGACTAGATTATCTTGTGATGATAACCAATTAACAAGTTTAGATGTAAGTAAAAATACTGCTTTGACTGATTTATTTTGTTTTTATAACCAATTACCAAGTTTAGATGTAAGTAGTAATACTGCTTTGAAGGAATTACATTGTGGTAATAACAAATTACCAAGTTTAGATGTAAGTAAAAATACTGCTTTGACTACACTATGGTGTTATTCTAACAAATTAACAAGTTTAGATGTAAGTAAAAATACTGCTTTGACTAGTTTAGATTGTGAAAATAACCAATTAACAAGTTTAGATGTAAGTAAAAATACTGCTTTGACTAGATTATATTGTTATACTAACCGATTAGCAAGTTTAGATGTAACTAATAATACTGTTTTGACTTCTTTAAATTGTCATACTAACCAATTAACAAGTTTAGATGTAAGTAATAATACTGCTTTGACTAGATTATATTGTTATACTAACCGATTAGCAAGTTTAGATGTAACTAATAATACTGTTTTGACTGATTTAAATTGCTCTTCTAACCAATTACCAGGATTAGATGTAAGTAATAATACTGCTTTGACTAGATTATATTGTGATAATAACAAATTACCAAGTTTAGATGTAAGTAAAAATACTGCTTTGACTAGATTATATTGTTATACTAACCGATTAGCAAGTTTAGATGTAAGTAATAATACTGTTTTGACTTCTTTAAATTGTCATACTAACCAATTAACAAGTTTAAATGTAAAAAATGGTAATAATGCTAATATGACAATATTTGATGCTAGGTTTAATACTAATTTAACATGTATTCAAGTAGATGATGCGTCTGCTATACCTTCTAGTTGGATAAAAGATGCAGGAGCAAGTTATAATACAGAATGTAAACCATTAAACATCGCCGATAATAAAACATTATCAGAAAGTATTAGCATTTATAAAGTTGATAATTCTAGGTTGAGAGTTGTTGGTTTGCCGACTGGAAATGCTACTGTTAGAATTTATAATATTTTAGGCAAAGAAATAATTAACAGCTCATTTTCTACTACTGGCGTAAAAGATATTTCCCTACCAAATTTATCTAGCGGAATTTATATAATTTCGATAGAAACAGAAACTGGTAAATTGACGAGGAAGGTTAGTTTTTAGCTTTACAAAGTTTTTTAAAGTATAATTACAATTTTAGAAGTAGCAACTGCCAGTTACAAAGACCAAGAAAGTTTTTTTGACGAGGCTATTAATTTTTTTTTAAAATTTAATTTAATGTATATTTGCAAAATTATTTAAAACAATTAACAATACTATATTAAACACTTAGATTTTTATACTATGAGAAATATTTTTATTACTTCGGTTTTTATGATTTATGCTACTTGCTTGATGGGACAAGTTGCTATTAATGATGTTAACTTCCCTGACGTTAATTTTAGGGCAATTGTCACAGGAAATGCAATTGACACAACCGATGATGATGTATTGAGTGATAGTGAAATACAGGCTGTTGCTAGTTTGGATGTTTCTGATAGCAGTATTTCTGACCTAAAAGGAATTGAACATTTTACTGCTTTGACTAATTTAGATTGTTATACTAACAACTTAACAAGTTTAGATGTAAGTAAAAATACTGCTTTGACTAGATTATCTTGTGATGATAACCAATTAACAAGTTTAGATGTAAGTAAAAATACTGCTTTGACTGATTTATTTTGTTTTTATAACCAATTACCAAGTTTAGATGTAAGTAGTAATACTGCTTTGAAGGAATTACATTGTGGTAATAACAAATTACCAAGTTTAGATGTAAGTAAAAATACTGCTTTGACTAGATTATCTTGTGATGATAACCAATTAACAAGTTTAGATGTAAGTAAAAATACTGCTTTGACTAGTTTAGATTGTGAAAATAACCAATTAACAAGTTTAGATGTAAGTAAAAATACTGCTTTGACTAGATTATATTGTTATACTAACCGATTAGCAAGTTTAGATGTAACTAATAATACTGTTTTGACTTCTTTAAATTGTCATACTAACCAATTAACAAGTTTAGATGTAAGTAATAATACTGCTTTGACTAGATTATATTGTTATACTAACCGATTAGCAAGTTTAGATGTAACTAATAATACTGTTTTGACTGATTTAAATTGCTCTTCTAACCAATTACCAGGATTAGATGTAAGTAATAATACTGCTTTGACTAGATTATATTGTGATAATAACAAATTACCAAGTTTAGATGTAAGTAAAAATACTGCTTTGACTAGATTATATTGTTATACTAACCGATTAGCAAGTTTAGATGTAAGTAATAATACTGCTTTGACTAGATTATATTGTTATACTAACCGATTAGCAAGTTTAGATGTAACTAATAATACTGTTTTGACTGATTTAAATTGCTCTTCTAACCAATTACCAGGATTAGATGTAAGTAATAATACTGCTTTGACTACTTTATTATGTTATTCTAACCAATTAACAAGATTAGATGTAAAAAATGGCAATAATGCTAATATGACAACATTCAATGCTAGGTTTAATACTAATTTAACATGTATTCAAGCAGACGCTACTACTGTTGCATCTGTGCCTTCTGGTTGGACAAAACCTTCAGGAGCAAGTTATAGTACAGATTGTAATTACGTTGTATGGACAGGCACAGACACTGACTGGGCAACGGTCGGTAACTGGAGCGAAAACGCTGTTCCAACCGCACAAGATCATGTAACAATTCCGGTAACTTCTAATGATCCTATAATTGGTGTTGGCACAAATGCAGAAGCAAGAGATATAATAATTAATTCTGGTGCTTCTTTAACAATAGACGGCAATCTTAATGTTAATAATAATGCTACCTACATTAGAAATCTAACTACTACAAACTGGTATCTTGTTTCAAGCCCAGTTACTGGTGAAACTTATGACGATGATTATGTTACTGCAAATAGTATTGCCTCTAGTAATAGTAATAGAGGAATTTCAACTTATAATACAACTAACGACACTTGGAGTTATATGCAAGGAGGCGGTAGTGGTACTTTTGCCAAAGGAAAAGGCTATTCTGTAAAAAGAGAAAGTGCAGGAGATATTTCTTTTACTGGAACTTCTTTTAATACTGGTGATGTTTCTATAGCCATAGATAACACAGGCAATGGGTTTAATTTAATAGGAAATCCTTATGCTACTCATATAAGTAGCGGTCCTTTCCTAACAAATGCTAACAATACTGCAAAACTTGAAGATGAAACTATTTGGGTTTGGGATCAAAATATGGGTGCTTATGAAACTAAAGTGTCTACCATGAACTTTAAATTAGCACCCACACAAGGCTTTTTTGTAAAAGCAAAAACAGCTGCTACTGGTAATTTAACTTTTGATTATTCTGCTATAAAGTCCACTGGCGGAACTTTCCAAAAGACAGATTTATCTCAAATAAAACTTTCAATTACAGACGGTGCTTCTAAAAGACAAGCAAGAGTTCTTTATTACGACGCTGCTACAAAAGGCTTTGACAATGGCGGAGACGGAGAAGTGTTTACTGGAAATGGTGCAAATACTAAATTTGATGTTTATACTCATTTATTAAAAGATGACAAAGGCAAGAAATACCAAGTCCAATCTTTGCCAAAAGCAGAAATTGGAAGTATGATTATTCCAGTAGGAGTAAAAGCAGGTGCTGGTAAAGAAATTACTTTTAGCATTGAGAAATTAAATATTCCTTCTTCTATTGAGGTGATTTTAGAAGATAGAACTAAAGGAACTTTTACAAAATTAGACAATGGGAATAATTATAAAGTGCTAACAAGTGCTTCGGATGACATCGGAAGATTTTATCTTCACACAACCCAAGCTGCTTTAAACATACTTGATAATAGAACATTATCAGAAAGTATTAGCGTTTATAAAACTGATAATTCTAGGTTGAGAGTTGTTGGCTTGCCGATTGGAGATGCTACTGTTAGAATTTATAATATTTTAGGTCAGGAAATAATTAACAGCTCATTTTCTACTACTGGCGTAAAAGATATTTCCCTACCAAATTTATCTAGCGGAATTTATATAGTTTCAATAGAAACAGAAACTGGCAAATTGACGAGGAAGGTTAGTTTTTAGTGATTAGTGATTAGTTCGATAGTGATTAGTTTTTTTAGTGATTAGTTCGATAGTGATTAGTTTTTTTTAGTGATTAGTGATTAGTTCGATAGTGATTAGTTTTTTTAGTGGTTAGTGATTAGTTCGATAGTGATTAGTTTTTAGCTTTATAAAATTTTTAAACTAATGAGACTATAAAAAACAAAAGAAACCTGAAACAAAAGAAACATTAGTTTTTAGTGATTTATTTAGCTTTTCCCTATAAAAGTTACATTTACTAATTGAGCTTATCCATAGTTGAATAAAATTTGTTAATAACTTTTACAAAAATTTTAGTTTTAATAAATACATTTGCAGGAAATAATTGTTGTTTATTAAATTTAATTACTATAAAAACTTAAGAATATGGAAGTAATAGGAAAAATTAAAATGATAGGAGAAGTTCAAACCTTTGGAGAAAATGGGTTTAGAAAAAGAGAAGCGGTAATCACTACTGACGAGCAGTATCCACAAATGATTAACGTTGAATTTATTCAAGATAATGTAGATTTATTAAATAACTATAAAGTTGGACAAGACGTTAGAATATCTATAAATTTAAAAGGAAGAGAATGGATTAATCCAGAAGGTGAAGCTAAGTATTTTAATACAATTCAAGGTTGGAGAATAGCAAGTCTAACTAAAGAACAGGTAAATGACTCTGATGTACCTCCTGCAAACGTCAATGCAGATCCAACCGAAGAAAAAGACGATGATTTACCATTTTAGAATACAAATAAAATCTTTGAATATAATAGAGAGAGCTATTTAAAAATAAAGTTCTCTTCTTTTTTATAGGTTATTTTAAGCAGATATGTATTAATAGTTATTCCTATATTTTGTTGTTTTTTCAAAAGTAGCCGTTAGTATTTCCTTATCTTGCTCGTTAAAAATAATGTTTCTTCGTTCCATAACTTTAGATACTACTTCAAATACTTTGTCAATTTTATACTCTGAAAAACCAGACGCACCTCCCCATCTAAAAGACGGAATAAAGTTTCTCGGAAAACCACTGCCAAAAATATTTGCACAAACGCCTACAACAGTACCTGTATTAAACATAGTATTAATTCCGCACTTTGAATGGTCTCCCATAATTAGACCGCAAAATTGTAACCCTGTTTTTGAAAATTTATTTGAATTGTAGTTCCACAGTTTTACGTCCGCATAATTGTTTTTGAGATTAGATGTGTTTGTGTCGGCACCTAAATTACACCATTCTCCAAGTACCGAGTTTCCTAAAAACCCATCGTGCCCTTTGTTAGAAAACCCAAAAAAAACCGAATTGTTTACCTCGCCGCCAACCTTACAATAAGGACCTAAAGTAGTTCCTCCGTATATTTTGGCACCTAATTTTAAAACAGAATGCTCACACATCGCAAAAGGACCTCGTACAATACTACCCTCCATAATCTCTGATTCTTTGCCGATGTATATCGGTCCAGAGCTTGCATTTAAAATTGCAAAGGTTAATTTTGCACTCTTTTCTATAAAAATATCTTTTTTGTTTAATGCTTTGACTCCTTTGGGAATAGGCTGTGATTTTCTTCCTTCCGTTAACAAAGCAAAATCTTCACTAACGGCTCTGTAGTTTAATGAAAATATGTCCCAAGTATTTTTTATCTGTATTATATCTTCGTCGAAATTAATTTTTTTATAATCTTTATAATTTAAGTCAAGATTAGCATCAGATTTATAAAAAGCAATAAGACAATTGTCTTTGAAAATAGCTTCGTTTTTAGATAGGTTTTTAACTTTTTCGACTAAATTTAAAGTAGGGCAGAAAGAGGCATTAATCAAAATGTTGCTATCTGTTTCTGTAGTTTTAAATTTATTTTTTAAATATTTTTCTGTAATAGACGAGGTTTTTATACCTAAATATTTTTCCCACTTTTCTCTAATCGTTAAAATTCCGATTCTAATATCTGCAACCGGTCTAGTAAAAGTAAAAGGTAGAAGTTCGCTTCTTCTATCTCCGTCAAATAATATATAGTTCATCTTTTATTTAATCTAAAATCTCCGTACAACTTTTAGTTTTAGTTAAGCTCAATTAGTAAATGCAGTTTTTATAGTGAAATATTTAATATATTTTATCGGAAAAAAATTATCCTCTTCTTTTTCTTTATGCCAAATGTTATATTAACTCTTCTTTAAAAACACAAAATACGAGGCATTCAAACAAGTAACAAAGATATGTAATTTCTGCATTAACTAACAGAGGAGAAACCTTTAATTATTTTTTAAACTTACAACTCCAAAAGTTGCTTATGCAAGTCGAATCTGCCATAAATAAACAATTTGTTTTTTTTATATAAAACAATTTGTACATTTGCTAAAAAAATTAATTTGTATGAAAGCTATTGTATTTATTTTCACACTATTTTTTCTGCCTTTATCTATCAACTCGCAAGAGTTTAAATTTGAAGAAGAAACCATCGATTATGGCAAAATAAAAAAAGGCTCTGAAGGAGAAAGAATTTTTAAGTTTACGAACATCGGTAACCAACCTTTGATCATTGAGAAAATTCAATCTTCTTGTGGTTGTACTATTCCAGAAAAACCAGAAAAACCGATTATGCCAAACGAAAAGGGCGAAATTAAAGTCTCTTATAACACACACAGAGTAGGTGGTTTTTCTAAATCTATTACGATTTTTTCAAACGCAAAAAACAAGAGAAAAACAGTCTATATAAAAGGCGTTGTAAAAGAGCTAACCTCTTTTTGAGAAAATTCTTATAGACAAGAATTAAAAATCTCTTTCTATAATTTCTATACCTTTATTTTCGTTTGAAAGCAAAGCCTCAATATGTTTTTTATTACTATTGATAAAGAATTTATAATTACTTTTTTTTAACTCACTTCTTGCTATTTGATTATTTTCTATAATTACTTTTGTTTGCTTTGCAACGGGCATACTAGGGTCAATTATTAAAAACTCACCGATAATTTCTTTTATTTGAGGAATTAAATAAGCATAATGCGTACACCCTAAAACCAAACAGTCAACATTAGTATTTATAATCGGTTTGATATAAGCTAAAAGTAAATTTGTCATTTCGGTAGAATGAAGTTTGCCGTTTTCAACAAGCTCTACTAAACCCTTTCCTGCAATTTTTTTATGCTTAATATTTTTATTAATTAAATTTAATGATTTTTCAAAAAAATTACTGTTTAAAGTGCTTTTAGTAGCAAGAATAGCAATATTATTAGTTTTGGTTTGCAGTGCGGCTGGCTTTATAGCAGGCTCTATACCTATAAAAGGAATGTCGTAATTATTTCTTAAAACTTTTATTGCATTTGTGGTTGCTGTATTACAGGCAATTACAATTAATTTACATCCTTTTTTTAATAGAAATTCAGTGTTTTTTATAGCCAAATCAATTATTTCTTGCTTACTTTTTTCTCCGTAGGGAGCATTTTTACTATCGGAGAGGTATATAGTATTTTCTGCTGGTAATAACTTAACAACTTCTTTCCATATAGATGTTCCGCCTAATCCAGAATCAAAAAAACCGATAGGGTTATTATTGTATTTTGCCATAAGTCGTAAAAGTAAATAAAAACATATTATTTTTGTGCTTAAAAAAAAGAATATAATGACAGGCACTTCCGAAGAATTTGATTCAGTTATAAAAGAATGTAAAATTTTATTTATAAAAAAAATGTCCGATTATGGCTCCGCTTGGCGCATATTACGATTCTCTTCCTTAACAGACCAAATATTTATCAAAGCACAAAGAATTCGCCAACTACAAGAGAATATAATTAGAAAAATAGACGAGGGGCAAAAATCTGAATTTATGGGTATTATAAATTATTCTATCATAGCGTTAATTCAATTAGAAAAAGGAATAGCGTTAGAACCGGACTTAAATACCGAAGAGGCGACGGCTTTGTATGATAAATATATCAAAATAACAAAAGAACTAATGTTGAATAAAAACCATGACTACGGTGAGTCTTGGAGATATATGCGTTTGTCTAGCTTAACAGATTTGATATTACAAAAAATATTACGGATAAAAAAAAATGAAGACAACGAGGGCAAGACTTTAATTTCCGAAGGAATAGAATCTCATTATAAAGACATAATAAACTATTCCGTTTTTTCTATAATTCATATTAATAAATAGCCCAAAAAATGAAAATATTAGTCTTTGTAATTAGAATTGTAATATCTTTTGTATTTATATTTTCTGGCTTCGTAAAATTGATAGACCCCATCGGCTCACAATATAAATTTGAAGAATATTTCTCCGAAAGCGTTTTAAATATTGCGATTTTAATTCCTTATTCCTTGCCGTTTTCAATTTTTTTAATCCTGTTAGAACTTATTTTAGGGATAATTATTTTAATTGGATACAAACCAAAAAAAACATCTTATAGCCTGCTTTTTTTAACTCTAATTTTCTTGTTTTTAACTTGGTACTCTGCATATTACAACAAGGTAACAGACTGCGGATGTTTTGGAGATGCTATTAAAATGAGTCCTTGGGAAGCGTTTTATAAAAATGTAATTCTAATTTTATTAATAGTTTTTTTAATTATAAAACAGAATTTAATAACTCCTATTTTTAAAGATAAAACACTAAAAATTATTATATTAATATGCACCTTTCTATCATTATTTATAGTTCAGCACGTATTAACTCATTTGCCAATTATAGATTTTAGAGCCTTTGCTGTCGGAAAAAACATTACAAAAGGAATGGAATATCCTAAAGACGGTAGTCTTCCAGCTATACACGATTTTATGCTAACAGATGCCGAGTCCGATTTAACTAAAAACTTGTTGCAAAAAGAAAAATTATTACTAATTATTATCTATGATTTAGACAAAGCTGACAAAGATGGTTTTCTAGCTATAAAAAACATTAGTCTAACAGCAAAACAAAAAGGCTATACTGTTTACGGAGTTTCATCTTCTTTTGCAGATGATTTAACAGATGCTATAAAAAAATATAACTTGCCTTTTGAGTTTTTATTTTGTGATGGAACAACCCTAAAAACGATGATTAGAGCAAATCCTGGGATTATAATTTTAAATAAAGGAACTATAATTCAGAAGAAAAACTGGATAGACGCTGAAAAAATTAAGCTATGATAAAACAATTAATATTAGTTTTTGTTGGCGGAGGTTTCGGAAGTGCCTTGCGACTCTTGGTTAGTAAATTTTTAAACAATTTTCAATCGGAAATTCCCTACGGCACCTTCGTATCAAATATATTAGGAAGCCTTTTAGTAGGAATTGTTTTAGGATATGCTCATAAAAATCATACACTATCGGAGAATTATACCTTGTTGCTTGCAACTGGCTTTTGTGGAGGGTTTACAACTTTTTCTGCTTTAGCCTACGAAAACTATATTTTTTTAAAATCAGGTAATTTTAGCCTTTTTATTTTATATACAATTGTAAGCATTGTAATAGGACTTATATCTGTTTTCGGCGGAATATATTTGATTAAAATTTTATAAAATTACTTCATTGTTATCAAATTGCTAACTTCTAATTTGGTTAATTCTCTCCAACGTCCTCTCGGTAAATTTTTCTTCGTTAATTGAGCAAAAACTACCCTGTCTAATTTTATAACACTGTAGCCTAAATGTTCAAAAATTTTACGAACAATCCTGTTTCTACCCGAGCATAACTCAATGCCAACTTCCTTTTTAGACTGATTCTCGACATAAGAAATAGAGTCTATCAACACTTTTTTGTTTTCAACAGTTATATTATTTCTTATTTTTTCTAAATCTTTTAGCTCTAATTTTCTGTTTAAAGCTACATGATAAAGTTTACGAACTTTGTGTTTTGGGTGTGTTAATTTTTTTGCTAAATCACCGTCATTTGTAAATAATAATAAGCCCATTGTATTTCTATCTAATCTTCCGACAGGAAATATTCTTTCTTTAGAGGTACTTGAGATGAGTTCCATAACAGTCTTTCTACCTCTCTCATCACTCATGGTCGTAATATAGTTTTTTGGCTTATTTAAAAGCACATATCTTTTTTTCTCTGGCAAAATTACAGTACCGTCAAAACGGACTACATCGTTGCGCTTTACTTTATAACCTAATTCTGTAACTAACTTACCATTAACTACTACGGCTCCGTTTTGTATATAAGAATCAGCTTTTCTACGAGAACAAATTCCAGAATTAGAAATGTATTTATTCAAACGAATAATCGATGAGTTATTGTCATTCGGAATATCAGTTTTTCGTTGAATACGACTTGATTTGGTTTTTGAGTTCATTAGCTTTTATTTGTTAAGTTTCTTAATACAGTTTTTTTATAAGCTGGTCTATAATTAAAGAAGAGTCTATAAAAATTAAAGAAAAAATACCTACTAAAAGTAGCACTTTTAAAAAATTATGTAATATTCTGTATTGGTAGGTTTCTTTTGACCGCCACAGATAGAAGCCTAAAAAAGTTAGTGAAATTATCGATAGACAAAAATAGTATTTCATATAGCCAATAGAAGGGTATGAAAGCAGTATAGCTATCGGAAAAATAGTTAAAATTAATAATAATATGGAAAGCTGCTTAGTTTTTTTTTCTCCGTAAACTATCGGAAAAGTGTCGTAATTATTAATTAATGCTCCCTTGATATTTAGCAGGTCTTTTACTAATTCTCTAAGCATAATAATTAAAAATAAGAATATGGCATGTATAAAAATTATTTTTGAAAAGTTTTTAAAATAAATAAACACGGCAAAAAAAGGCAAAATTGTCAGTGTTGTTGCGGATATTAATCCTGTTAGAGGATGTTTTTTTAGCTTGTGAGAATAGAGCCAAATACCAAAAATATATATCGAGAAAAATAGCGCAGCTCTAAAAGATATAAGCAAGCCAAATACAAAACCTATAAAGTTTAGCGTAAAATATAGCTTTAACCTAGTTGCTTGGGCTACATAATTGTCTAAATTAGTTTTTAAAGGTCTGTTTATTCGGTCGACTTTTACATCATAAAAATTGTTGATAATATAACCCGAAGCTACTACACAAAAAGTTGCAATTATTATATAAAATAAATTTAAGTCAAAAATTATGTTTTTTAGCGTTTTATTAGGAGAGAACACGAAAATAGCTGCCATATATTGAGCCATTATTAAAACTAAAATATTATATATTCTAATTACAGAAAGTAAGCTAAAAATTTTTAAAAATGCTGATTTCAATTAGTAAACAAAACTTTTATAGGGGGTTAAATTTAACAAGACTACTTAAATTATACAACTCGCTTATTCGCCAAAATTAAGGTTTTATTTTTAAAACTTGCAGGTTTTTTTCATTAAGTTTTTTGTAAAATATTCAACTCTCCGTATTCTATGGTTATAGACATTTTCATCTGTTTATAATTTTGCAACTAACTGAAATAGCAACAGTTTTAAAAAAAAATTATAATCATTCCGCTGTGTGTCTAAAAATTAGTCATGAATGTTTCATTTAGTTTTTATTATAAATAAAAATTATGATTTGATTGTTTCAAACAAAGTATTTGTCGTATTGTATAAAATTGGTTATTCGTTCCATATAGTATGATATTTTACACCTGACATATCATCTCTCCTCTCATAAGTATGGGCACCAAATAGTCGCGTTGAGCTTGTATAAGATTTGCAGAACCATTAGATGTTTTTATACCATGAAAATAATTAATTGCTTCCATCATTGATGGAATGTGCAATTGGCTTTCAATTCCCTGAAGCACTACATATCGCATAGCGGTGTACGATGTTTCTATTTCAGAGTACCATGGATTAGTAAATAATATGGGTTTATCATTATTCATTGTTGTGGCTATACTTTTCATGAGCTCAGATTTTATTATACATCCTTCTGTCCATATTCGGGCAATTTCGTTTAAGTCTATACCCCATTCATTTTGATCAGACACTCTTTTTATAAGAGAAAATCCTTGATGATGGTTAATGATTCGGCTAAATTGATATGCACTTTTTAGTTCATTTGAATTGACTGTATTCGGTTTTGAATTTTGAGAAAAAAGAGATGCTGCCTGTTGTCTTTTTTCCTTAAAGAAAGAAATATATCGAGCGAAAAGAGCCGAAGGAATCATCGTGGCAGGTTCTCCACAGTCAGCAATTGTAGCAGTAGCCCATTTTCCCGTCCCTTTGTTTGTTGCTTTATCTAAAATAATATCCAAAACATAAGTGTTGTTATCCTTTTTTCGGAGTATTTCAACGGTAATACTAAGTAAATAACTTCCTACATCTTCTATCCATTTTTCAAAAATATCCGCCATCGCTTCATTGGATTTGCCTTGTTGCTTTAGTACGGTATAACAGTCCGCCAGAAGTTGCATTTCAACATATTCTATACCATTATGAATCATTTTTACAAAATGCCCACTCCCTTGCGGTCCTACATATACACAACAGGGTTTATTGTTACTATCTTTGGCAGCTATCGCTTCAAGATATTTTTGAATTTTAAGATAAACTGCTTGGTCACCAGAAGACATAATAGATGGACCAAGTAAAGCCCCCTGTTCTCCTCCGGACACACCTATGCCAATGAAATTCAGACGTTTAGCATTTAACCACTTTATACGACGATTAGTCTCTTGAAAGTGTGAATTTCCAGCATCTATGATAATATCTCCTTCTTCTAAATAATCTGCAAGTTGCTCTACAACTAAATCAACAACTTTTCCAGCATTTACCATTAATATGATCTTACGAGGAATCTCTAAAGACTGCACAAATGCCGATAAATTATCAAAGTCCAAAGCTTTTTTCAATTCAGGATGTTTCGATTTAAAATCACTTGCTACATTTTCCTCTACTCCTTCTACATGACGGTTATAAAGAGCTATTCTAAATCCATTATTTGCTAGATTTCGGCTTAAATTCTTGCCCATTACTCCCAAACCTAAGACGCCTATCTCTGCTCGTATCATATTCTGTTTTTTATTTTTTCTAATATTATTTCTTGTGCATTTTCAATATTTATTTCTATGGCATTTTCGGGCTCTTCTAAAACATCAAATTGCGATTGCAACATTTCTTCATTCATAAAATGACCTGAACGCTTTTGCATACGGCAATATATAAGCTCATAGTTGCCTTTTAGGTATATCCACTTGACGTTGCTACACAAGGATTCTGATAATATCCTTCGATATTTCTTTTTTAGGGCAGAGCAAGCGATTACACATCCGACAGCCTTATAATTTAATGCTGATGTATGCAATATTTTGAGCCATGGTAGTCGATCTTCATCTGTCAACGGCATACCAGAACGCATCTTAGTAACGTTAGATTCAGGGTGGTAATCATCCCCTTCAATAAAAGTATAGTTAAGTTCTTTAGCTAACATTTTTCCAATAGAAGATTTCCCAGACCCACTTACACCAATTACAAAGATTACAGTATTATGCTTTCCTTTCGCCATATTCAGAATACTTAACTCAAGATATCTTTTAGCCCATTTACTAATATTATTATTGAAAATACAAAAGCAGCAAACATTACGGCATTAGTTAGATATCGATTAGACGGTATATTCTTATGTTTTCGATTCCAAAGAACCAAAAAACATAGGACTACAAGTGGAAGACCAAAGACGTTGAATACTTGTGTAATTATTTGTCCCTTAATGGGGTTAAACCCAAATACTGGAACCGTCAATGCCAAGACACATGCTATACCTGTTATAATTTTGAATCTTTTAGATTTTACATCCAGTTGCCCCTGCCTATAATCACCAATCATCAATGGCACAATCATCAAACAAGGAAATATACTAGATAATCCAGCACTTAGTGTGCCAATGAAAAATATACTAACCGCAAATGTTCCAACAGAGGGTTCTAGTGCTTTGGACATATCTAATACATGCGTAATTTCATTCCCGTTTCCGTGGAGGCTACCACTGGCCACTGCCATAATCGAACCACTGATTACAAAAATCAACAAAGCCGCTACTATAGAATCATTTTTTTGAGATGCAAAGTCCTTCATAGTCCAACCCTTACCTTGGATAAATAAAGGTCTCGACAAAAAGGTTGCAGCAGCCATCGTCGTCCCAACGAAAGCTGCTATAAGGATACCTGCTCCTTCAACATCAGGTATTTGAGGAATCAATCCCATAATAACATCAATAGGATGAGGAAAAACAAAAAATAAGGTAAAGAGAAATGACAGAGCCATCATCGTAACAAAGAAGACTAAGACTTTTTCGAAAACACTATATTTTCCTTGTATAAGGAGTAAATAAAATACCCCAATGACCAAAACAGCAAGGCTTAAAACCACAGCATATTTATAGTTTTCTAAGAATGGGAAATTGAGGGATAGTATTTCGAAGATGACATTAGAGGTAATACCCAATATTCCAATCAATGAATTCCACTGCCCAATGCCCACCATAACGATAATAGCCAATGCGATTATTTTACCCAAAGGCAAATGTTTCTTTACAGCATAAAGAGCAGTTTCTCCTGTGTACAAATAGTAGCTACCTGATACGTAAATTAATACTCCAGAAAATAAACAACTAAAAAATAATACCCACAACAGATCCATCCCAAAATCATTACCAGCTACAATCATAGAAGTAACACTACCTGTCCCAATTGTATAACCTATAGCAAAAATTCCTGGTCCAAAAGACAAGAGAAACTTAATCAATTTTTTCATAAAATAATTTTAAGTACTACATACTGTAAGAGCCACCATTGATGTCTAGCGTTGCTCCTGTGATAAAGCCATCATATTCCGATGCTAGATACACAACTGCTCTCGCCACATCATCTGCATTTCCCGCTCTCTGGATCGGTATTCCTGCAATGGTTTTTTCAGCGGATTTTTTTGTAGTATGTGTATCGTGAAATGTAGTACCTAGAATCAGACCTGGAGCGACAGCATTTACCCTGACACCATGAGGTCCAAATTCTGAAGAAAGTACTCTCGTGAAAGTCAATACAGCACCTTTACTTGTAGAATACGCTAAAGAACCAGTATGTCCACCTTTTCGACCAGCGAGTGATGCTAAATTGACGATACTACTGCATTCATTTTGAATTAGATGAGCTGATGCTGCTCTAGAAACAAACATCATAGATGTAAGATTGATGTCCATAACTTTATTCCAAAAATGTGTTTGTATTTCGTTTAGTTTTTTACGTTCAACCAAAGATCCAGCATTATTTATTAAAATATCTAAGCTACCTAAAGTATCTACCGTTTTTTGCACTAATGCGTTTGCATCGTTCTCTTTAGTGAGATCACCTTGTATTGCTACTGCTTTTTGACCTTTACTTAATGCAAGTTTTTCTAATTTAATGGCTCTTTCTGAGCTCGAAAAATAATGAATAGCAACGTTGCAGCCAGAATCTATCAATTGTCTAGTAATCGCTTCTCCAATCCCTTGAGCACCTGCTGTAATGAGTACATTTTTATTTCTTAATTTATTTTCCATACGGTGTTTTTCTTTCTGATCTAAAATGTTTTATTGTATAATAGAAATAATAGATGTATTTTAAATCCGATTCAAAATTATATATGACGGGAGTCTAAACAAAAACCCACCTTTAGTTCAAAAGTAAACCTTAAAAGTGATTTATACAAACTTTAAACGAATAAAATTTTCTGTTTTGAAATAGGAAAACCATAAATATTTCTAAACTATCTTCTGGGGTGTATTTTATAAAGTTGAAGAGTAAAAATAACAACCAATTTTAAGATTTTTTTTAAATAGCTAAAGCAAAAGTATAAACGTAAATAATTAATTCGTAAATTTGTAAGCAATATTGCTATATTATTAAAATGAAATCGCAAAACACCAAAATTTTAGGAGAAGGCTTAACTTACGACGACGTTCTTTTAGTACCTGCCTTTTCGGAATATCTTCCAAGACAAGTTGATGTTCGAACAAAATTTACTAAAAACATAAAGATAAACGTACCTATTGTATCTGCAGCAATGGATACAGTAACAGAATCGGCTATGGCGATTGCTATTGCAAGAGAAGGCGGTATTGGAATCCTTCATAAGAATATGTCTATAGGCAAACAAATCAACGAGGTTAAGAAAGTAAAGCGAGCAGAGAGCGGTATGATAATAGACCCTGTAACTTTGCCTTTAGATGCAGTAGTTTTAGACGCAAAATCTTATATGAAAGAACACGGAATCGGTGGCATACCTATTGTAGATAGCGATAAAACCTTAAAAGGAATTGTTACAAATAGAGATTTGCGTTTTGAACACAACGACCACAAGCCAATAGTGGAAGTTATGACTAGTAAAAACTTAATAACCGCTGACGTTGGCACTTCTTTAAACGATGCTGAAAAAATTCTTCAAATTCATAAAATAGAAAAGCTTTTAATAGTAGATAAAAACTACAAGTTAAAGGGCTTAATAACATTTAGAGACATTGCTAAAGTAACCCAAAAACCTATTGCAAACAAAGATACTTATGGAAGATTAAGAGTTGTTGCGTCTATAGGCGTTACTAATGATGCTATTGATAGAGCAACGAAATTAGTAAATGCTGGAGTAGATGCTCTTAATATTGATACAGCACATGGGCACTCAAAAGGAGTAGCAAAAGTCTTAAAAAACATTAAATCTAAATTTCCGAATATAGATGTAGTAGTTGGAAATATTGCTACTGGGGAAGCGGCAAAATATTTGATTAATGCTGGCGCTGATGCCGTAAAAGTAGGAATTGGTCCTGGTTCAATTTGTACTACTAGAGTTGTTGCAGGTGTAGGTTTTCCACAATTTTCAGCTGTATTAGAAGTTGCCAAAGCTATAAAAGGCAGTAAAGTCCCAATTATTGCTGACGGAGGAATACGATATACTGGCGATATTCCTAAAGCTATTGCTGCTGGTGCGGATACTGTTATGTTAGGTTCATTATTAGCTGGAGTTGAAGAGTCTCCTGGTGAAACTATTATTTACAATGGTAGAAAGTTTAAATCTTATAGGGGCATGGGTTCAGTTGAGGCTATGAAAAAAGGCTCTAAAGACCGATACTTCCAAGACGTAGAAGATGATATTAAGAAATTAGTGCCTGAAGGAATTGTCGGACGTGTGCCTTATAAAGGAGTATTAGCAGAAAGTATTCATCAATTTGTAGGTGGTTTGCGTGCTGGTATGGGCTATTGTGGTACAAAAAACATTAATTCTTTAAAAGAAAATGGCAAGTTTATAAAAATTACCGTTAGTGGTATTAATGAAAGCCACCCTCACGACGTTGCTATTACCAAAGAAGCACCTAATTATAGCAGAGGATAATTAGCTAAAATAATAGCTCGTTGAGAAATTCTACTTTAACAAAAACTCAATACTTTTTTGCAGAGTATCCCCCTTCCAATAAATCTTTTTCTAAATCGTCTAAAAAGGAGTCAGAAAATTGCAACCGCTCCGCATTTTCTCTTAAATACGGAATGGCAATGTTTACTTGATTGTTAAATTTATTTAGTGTTAAATACATATTTATTTTTTTATAGATTATATTAATTTTTGTGTGTTTTTAACTCCTCAACGTACGTCGACGACTTATCAACATGCGTCGACGACTTCTGAACGTACGTCGACGACTTCTGAACGTACGTCGACGACTTCTCAACGTACGTCGACGACTTCTCAACGTACGTCGACGACTTCTGAACGTACGTCGACGACTTCTGAACGTACGTCGACGACTTCTGAACGTATGTCGAAAACTTCTGAACGTATGTCAATGACTTGTATTAGAACTTTTAGTTTCTGCAAAGGGACAAGGGTAGAGCTTATTATTTGATATATTTTGATTTATTTTCCACTTTTCTTTCTATTATCTTCTCTGCATAGCATTTGGCAGTTTTCTGCATTTGTTTTTCCGCCTTCGTGCCAAGGTTTAATATGGTCAGCTTCCATTTCGCTTAATTTAAAATGTTTTTTACAAACAACGCAAGTTCCATTTTGCTTTTCATAAGATTCTCGTTTTTGCTTTTCGCTAAACGCTCTTATGTTTAGATGTTTTTCTTTACCTGTTAAAACGTATAAGTAAATTCCTTTTTTATTGCCGACATCTTCATCTTCCATTAGAGCTACAATTTGCTCCTCTAATTTCTTTGCATCATATTTCTTGCTTTTATATTCATTGTAAAGAATTCCCCATTTTATACCTTTCATTTCTTTGCGGTACTTTGTAAAATTTGCTTTTACCCAATTTATAACGCTTTGAAAATATAACCACAACTCGATTGCGTTTGGCTCGTGTTGATTTTTGGACATATAGTCCTTAATTTTTCCGTTTGAAATCCAACTTATTGCAGTTTCTAAATATTCTTGTCTGTTTGAAGAGCCACTTAAATATTTATCTCCTATTTTTTGTCTGCTACTTTTTGAAAAATATCTTTTAGCATCTGTTACCCAAGAACCCGAATAAACAGCGTTTCTCAACTCTTGGTCGGTCAATTTTTCGCCCGCAATGTTGATAGTTTTAAACCATTCCAATTTTTCACTATCTGAACCTGTGCAGAGATAAACCTTTAATTTATAGTTTAAAATTTGTTCTTTTTCGTCTTTTTGTAAATTGTAAAAATAGCGACTGTTAAAAGTAAAATTGCCTTCTATATATTGGCAAATAGATATTGTTCTTTGTTGTCCGTCTATTACTTCAAAGTTGCCGTCTTCTCTAACAGCCCAATACATCACGTTTAAAGGAAAGTCTTTTGTAATTGTGTTAATTACGGCATCTCTTTGTTTTTCTTTATAGATAAATTCTCTTTGATAAGGTGGTCTAATATCTAATTTGCCGTCAAAACCGACAACGCCATCTTCATTATTATCTTGATAACCCTTTGTTAATTCTCGGACTGTGATTTCTTTGAGTTCTATGTTCATTTATATTTTTTTGTTTTTAATAAAAATTCTTTTAAATTTATTTTTACCGTT
Organism: uncultured Polaribacter sp.; assembly: GCA_963422315.1. Lineage (GTDB taxonomy): Bacteria > Bacteroidota > Bacteroidia > Flavobacteriales > Flavobacteriaceae > Polaribacter. The sequence continues at coordinate 554,046 of OY729423.1, read as the reverse complement.
TATCACACAATGCGGATTTTTGCCATCCCAAATACCTCCTGAAAAACCTCTACCATTATCTTCAGCCATACCAATAATTTCAAATTGTTCAGGATTAAATTTATCCATAAAAGTAATAGGAACGCCCATTGCTCCTTTGTAATCAATAGGAATGTCTTTAGTTTTATTTACATTGATTGCATCGTAATTATCATAAGTAGGGTATTCTTCTGAATTATAAGTTTTCCAAAGTATTAGATCTTCATGTCTTTTATAGATATCTAAATTAGTAAACCAAGTTACATTTCTAAATTTTACTAAATCAGTTTCTTCATCATAAACACCTTTGGCAAATTCATTGGGATACGGCGTTTTAAAAAAAGCATTACCTCCTCTAAACCCACTTCCTAACCACAATTTATTTTCTTTAATAAGTTTAAAAATTTCTTTATAAGTAATGGCATTTAAACTTCCGATAATCACAAATTTCTTATCATATTCAATAAGTTGTGCCACATATTCTCTAAGCAAAGAAAACGGCGGATTAGTAACAACAATATCGGCTTCTTTTAAAAATTCAATGCTTTCTTTACTTCTAAAATCACCGTCGCCTTTAAGATAACCTATACCTATATCTTCAGGTTTGGGCATATTAGGATTATTTGGTTCGCCTTTATAGGTTGCTACTTGCGAAATACTTTTCATAAAATCAGGGTATGGTATAAGTTTTCCTTTTTCATCTCTTTTGTATTCTAAATAAATTGCGCGTTCAGTATTATTCTGACTAAATAAATCTGGATTTTGGTTTTTATAACAAGTAGCAATTAGTTTTTTAATTCCTAGATGTTCAAATCCGAGCAAAAAATAATGAAAAAAATTACTAACTCTTGGGTCGTCACAGTTGCAATAAATTACTTTGTCTTTAAAATGTTTTTTATAATGACGTAATTCGTTTTCAATATCAGAAAGTTGAGTGTAAAATTCGTCTTTTTTGTTCTTTTTTGCTTGCGTAAGGTTTCTGTTTTGTGTTTTTTCTGTCATAATTAGTTTTTGTTAAATTCTTACAAATATACAAGTTATTAAACGTTTTTTTAAATCTATCTTAATACATCGGTCTCAATAAATTGTACATTTGCAAAAATATTTGTTTTATAATGAATAATATTGTTGCTATTGTAGGAAGACCAAATGTAGGAAAATCAACGCTTTTTAATAGATTAGTTCAGCGAAGAGAAGCTATTGTAGATGCTGTAAGTGGGGTTACAAGAGACAGGCATTACGGAAAATCCGACTGGAATGGAAGGTATTTTTCTGTTATAGACACTGGAGGATATGTAGTTAATTCGGATGATATTTTTGAAAAAGAAATTAGAAAACAAGTTGCATTAGCCATTGAAGAGTCAGACGCTATCATATTCGTTGTTAGCGTAGAAGACGGCATTACACCTATGGATATTGAAGTTGCTAAAATTTTACGCAGGGTCAAAAAACCGATTATTATTGCTGTAAACAAAGTAGATAATGCTTTGAGGGAGGCAGATTCGATGGAGTTTTATAATTTAGGTTTAGGAGATTTTTATACTGTTTCTTCTATAAATGGTAGTGGTACGGGCGAGTTATTAGATGAGCTAACTAAAAATATGCCGAAGCCTAACCCTGTAGATTTAGAAAAAACCGAGCCACCAAAGTTTGCAGTAGTAGGTCGTCCTAATGCCGGAAAATCTTCTTTTATAAACGCTTTAATTGGCAAAGAAAGGAACATTGTAACAAATATTGCCGGAACAACAAGAGACTCCATAGAAACAAAATACAATCTTTATGGCTTAGATTTTAGGCTAGTAGATACTGCCGGAATTAGAAGAAAATCTAAAGTCAAAGAAGATTTAGAATTTTATTCCGTAATGCGTGCCGTTAGGTCAATAGAATATTCCGATGTAGTTATACTAATAATTGATGCTACAAGAAAGTTTGAAAGTCAAGACCAAAACATCTTTTGGTTAGCTCAAAAAAACAGGAAAGGCATTGTAATTTTAGTTAATAAGTGGGATTTAATTAAAAAAGAAACTAACGCTACATATAATTTTGAAACTTTAATTAAAAAAGAAATAGAGCCTTTTGTTGATGTTCCGATTGTGTTTATATCTACTTTAAAAAAGCAACGAATTTTTAAAGCTATCAAAACTGCTATGGAAGTTTTTGAAAATAAAAAAAACAAAATTTCTACGAGCAAACTTAATGAAACCATGTTAGAAATTATTAAAAACTACCCTCCGCCTTCAATAAAAAGTAAGCATGTAAAAATAAAATACTGTATGCAGCTACCAACACCTTCGCCTCAATTTGTGTTTTTTTGCAACTTGCCACAATACGTTAAAAGCCCATATAAGCGTTTTTTAGAAAATAAATTAAGAAAAGCTTATACCTTCAAAGGCGTTCCAATTACTATTTATTTTAGAAAAAAGTAAAGTGTTTTTTTAAATGTTGTGTATCTTTGGCGGAGTTAATGAATGTCAAAGTATAGATATGTTGGGGTGTTTTGGAAAGATAAAAACTAAAAAGACTAAACCTTATATCAGCTTAATTGAAAAAACAAATTCAACAACCGATTATAACCAAATTATTCTGACTCCACTTGGAGTAGAAATTAATAGTATATTCAGCCTTGATTTAGTTTTAAAGAAATCGAGATTAAATTTAAACTTCAAATATTTATACTAAAAACCCAAATAAAATGTCAGAACAAAAAAGGCTATTTCTGGTTGATGCCTACGCATTAATTTTTCGCGGATATTATGCTTTTATTAAAAACCCTAGAATCAATTCAAAAGGACTTGATACTTCGGCAATTATGGGTTTTATGAACTCCTTACTTGATGTTATTAAGCGAGAAAGACCGGGTTATTTGGCAGTTTGCTTTGACAAGGGAGGTAGCAAAGACAGAGCAAAAATATTTAAAGAATATAAGTCTAACAGAGACGAAACTCCAGAAGCAATTAAAATAGCGGTTCCTTATATTCAAAAAATATTAGAATATATGCACATTCCTATTGTAGAAAAAGAGGGGTTTGAGGCTGATGATATAATTGGAACTCTTTCTAAACAAGCCGAAAAAGAGGGCTATAGAACCTATATGGTTACGCCGGATAAAGACTTTGCACAGTTAGTTTCAAAAAATATTTTTATGTATAAGCCTCGTTTTAAAGGTGGATACGACGTTTGGGGAATAGAAGAAGTAAACGAAAATTTCGGAACAAAAGACCCTTTGCAAGTAATTGATTACCTCGCAATGGTGGGAGATACCGTTGATAACATACCAGGTTTGTCTGGCGTAGGCGTAAAAACTGCTAAAAAGTTTTTAGCTCAATTTGAAACCATCGAGCAGCTTTTGGATAACACTCATAAACTTAAAGGAAAACTTAAAGAAAAAATTGAAGCAAATGTTGAGTTAGGATTGCTTTCTAAAAAATTAGCTACAATAATGTTAGATGTTCCTGTTGAGTTTGACGCAAAAAATTATGAACTTATAAAACCTGATATAGAAAAGGTAACGCAGATTTTTAACGAGTTGGAGTTTAGAAATTTACTAACTAATTTTTTAAAAAGTTTTTCGTCAGAAAATTCTTCTAAAGAGGATAATTTAACCAAAAACGACAGTCCTAAACCTAAAGAAGAGTCTAAAAACACAAGTGTACAATTTGAACTGTTTGATTTGCCAGGTGGCGGAAATGCTTCTCAAAAAGAAATAACGCTTGGGTTTAAAACCATAAAAAGCACAAGTCATTTTTACCAACTTATAAGCACGCCAGTTGCAAGAAAGTTGTTGATTAACAAACTTTTACAGCAGGAAAGCGTGTGTTTTGATACCCAAACAGTAGGCTTAAAATCATTAGAATCTAAATTAATTGGCATCGCATTTTCTTATGATATAAACAAAGGATATTACGTTTCTTTTCCAGAAAATCAAGAAGAAACTAAAAGTATTTTAGAAGAATTTAGACCTTTTTTTGAAGCGGAATCTATTGAAAAAATTGGACATAATTTAAAACACGATTTAAAAGTTTTGTCAAATTATAATATAAAGGTACAAGGTAAAATCTTTGACACGATGGTTGCTCATTATCTAATTAATCCGGATATGCGTCATAATATGGACATTCTATCAGAAACTTACTTGAATTATAAGCCCTTGTCTATTAATGAGTTAGTTGGTAAAAAAGGTATAAACCAGCTTGCTATGAGCGAGATTCCAGTATTAGACAAGGTTGAATATGCGGTTGAATGCGTCGATATAACCTTGCAATTAAAACAGCACTTTATTAAAGAGCTTAAAAGCAACAATGCGATAAAACTTTTTGATGAAATTGAAATGCCTTTAGTTTATGTACTCACGGCTATGGAAGTTGAAGGGATTAATATAGACACTACTTTTTTAAAAAACCTTTCTCATACTCTAAACGAGGAAATTAAAAACCTTAAAAACAGCATATTTAGTCAAGCTAATGAAGAGTTTAATCTAAATTCGCCGAAGCAGTTAGGCGTTATACTTTTTGATAAACTTAAATTAGATAAGCCAAAAAAAACAAAAACGGGTCAGTACTCAACGGCAGAAAACGTTCTAACGCATTTGGCAAAAGACCATAAAATTGTAGAGGAAATACAGGAATATCGTCAGTATGAAAAATTACTAAATACTTATATAGACTCTTTGCCAAAAAATGTAAACTCAAAAACAAAAAGGATTCATACAGAGTATTCTCAAGCGGTTGCTGCAACAGGTAGATTAAGCTCCAACAATCCTAATTTGCAAAACATACCTATAAAGACTAGTATAGGCAAAGAAATTAGGAAGGCTTTTATTCCAAAAGATGAAAATCATGTTCTTTTAGCAGCCGATTATAGCCAAATAGAATTGCGGATTATAGCATCTTTAAGTTGCGAAGAAGAAATGATTAACGATTTTAAAAAAGGAAAAGATATCCATGCATCAACCGCTGCTAAAGTCTTTAAAGTTCCTTTAGATAAGGTAACTCGCATTCAAAGAAACAATGCAAAGATTATAAATTTTGGTGTTATTTATGGTGTTTCAGCTTTCGGATTAAGCAACCAAAGTGATTTGAATAGAAGCCAGTCGCAAGAGTTTATAAACACTTATTACCAAGCCTATCCAAGTTTAAAAAAATACATGGCAAAGCAAGTTGATTTTGCACGTGAGAACGGTTATGTAGAAACAGTTTTAAAAAGACGCAGATATTTAAAAAACATAAATTCTAGGAATTCTATTGTAAGAGGTGCTGCAGAGCGGAATGCGATTAATGCTCCGATACAAGGCTCGGCAGCGGATATTATTAAATTAGCGATGATAGATATTTTTAATGCTTTTAATAAAGAAAAGATTCAGTCTAAAATGATACTACAAGTTCACGATGAATTAGTTTTTGAGGCTAAAAGAGAAGAATTAGAAATAATAAAACCGATAATAAAAGACAAGATGGAAAACGCTTTTAAAATGTTAGTGCCTTTAGATGTAGAGATAGGAATTGGAGATAACTGGTTAGAGTCCCATTAAATTAAAGGTTTTCTTATGACTCTGATTTCTAAAGACTTACGCAAAGCAATTTCATTATTAAAAGACGAAAAATTAGTTGCTATTCCAACGGAAACTGTTTACGGATTAGCGGGTAATATTTATAGTAAAAAAGCGGTTAACGATATTTTTTTAGCTAAGAAAAGACCTTTTTGCAATCCGTTAATCGTTCATATTAATTCTATTTCGTATTTAGAAAAAGTAGCTGTCGATATTCCGAAAAAAGCAAAATTGTTAGCGGAGACCTTTTGGCCTGGTTCTTTGACTTTAGTTTTAAAAAAAGCTAAAAGTATCCCAAGTATTATTACAGCTGGAAAAGAAACTGTTGCGGTTCGCGTTCCGAATCATCCAGTGACGTTAGAGTTATTAAATAAACTAGCTTTTCCTTTAGCGGCACCTAGCGCAAATCCTTTTGGTAGAATTAGCCCTACAAAACCTAAGCATATAAAAGGTTATTTTAATAATATTGAAATGATTTTAGACGGAGGTCCTTGTTTAAACGGAATAGAATCTACTATTGTCGGTTTTGAAAATAATAAACCTACAATTTATAGATTAGGTGCTTTATCTGTTGAAAAAATTGAGTCTGTCGTTGGAAAAACTATATTAAAAAACACAAAAAAAGAAGCCACAAAAGCTCCAGGAATGTTAGAAAAACACTACGCTCCAGTTACTAAAACTTTTGTAACAGATAGTATTAATTTAGAAATAGAAAAACATATAAATAAAAAAATCGGAGTGTTGGTGTTTAAAAACTCTTTAAACAACAATTCTTTTACTGAAATAGTTTTGTCGAAAAAAGGTTCGATAAGCGAAGCTGCTTCAAAGCTATATGACTCTTTGCACAAATTAGATGGTCTAAATTTAGATGTAATTTTAGTTGAAAAATTTCCGAATACAGGAATTGGAAAATCTATAAACGACAGATTATATAGAGCTAGTTTTTAGTGTTTTAAAATATTGATAAACACTAATGTTTGCCTTTTATAAATTCATCTAATGTCTTTGTTGGCATTTGTTTTTTAGAAATATCTTTTATAGAATGTAGAAAAAGAACATTCTTTTTCAGAATAAGAACATTCTTTTTTACAATAAGAACATTCTTTTTCAGAATAAGAACATTCTTTATTACAAGAAGAGCATTCTTTATTACAAGAAGAACATTCTTTTTTGTTTTATAATCTTAATAAATACAGGGGATACAGCGATTTTTTGCTATTTTCTATAATTTTTACTTTTGCAGAAATATTCTTTTTATCAATTTACTAAAAATCAAATGCTCGTTTTTATTCAAATGTATTTTTCAAATGGCTTTACAAATCTATCTGTCATATCAATTGCTCTTTGTTTTGCTTGTGATACAAAATGCTTTAGATATTCTCTTGCCCATTGCTCCATATTTCCATTAAAACTTTGGTCTAAATTATCAACATTAAATTGAATTTGCATCGCTGCAGCCCAATTAATATAAAGAGTTTCTGGCGTTGCTTTGAAAAGGTTTACGCTATGTGCATTTTTGCAAACTAAGTTATCGTTTTCTAATTCCCAGTCAATTCCAAAATATTGAATAGTAAAAGAATTAAATTCTTCATTATCAATAATTTTAGCACAAGTCTGAGCTAATTTATATGCAGAAATTATGTTAGGAGGTTGTGCTTTTTTACTTATATTCCTTGTTTTAATATCTATGATTTCATAAAAATCATTATCAACAACTAAAATATCTGCAGTATCATTTTGTTTTTCATCAAATGGATTTTCTATATCCCATTTTGTAGTTGCTGATTTCCCTCTACTAAGAAGGAACATAACAGAAGGAGAATTAAAGAGTTTAAGTCTTTCTTCATAAGTAATAATTTTTGGGTTCTTACTAAATAGGTCATTTAAATACTCATACTGCCTATAAGTTTTATTTGGGAAAACCTTTTTTATTTCTAAATAAACGTGTTTATCAAATGGTTCGCCAGCAGCATGACCAGATAATGTACCTGAAACAGGTTTTTTTACAGAAGAACCAATAATTTTGTTGATTAATTTTTCGTAATTTATGATACTCATTTGTAGTTTAATAATTTATCAATTAAGTCATTAATCTTATCTAAAATTAAATCTTCTCGTTCTTTTAAGTAGTTTTTTGTGTAAAGTGAAATTGTATTATGTATTATTATTTCATTTTCATCACTCCAATTTATTTTTTTAAAAGGGATACTTGAAATTGGTTTTTCTGAAAACTCAACAATATTGCCTTTTACAATGCCCTTGTTTTTTAACCAATCAAAAACTCTGTGATTATTTAGAAAAGACAGTATATAGTAGATGCTTTCTTTAGTATCACTTTTAGGAAAAATAGCAGCTACATCTTGAGTTGGAAAAATACCTGAAGGAACATAAGAAAATCTAAAGTAATCTTTGTTTGATATTCGCTCTTTACAAGGAACGAATATTCTTGGAGTTTTAGAATTAAACATATTATAGTTTCTTAAAAATACCCATTCCCAAAAATTAATCTTTCTATTGTATTGATACCTTTTATATAGTTTTTCTTTTAATGGTAATAGTTTTTTATAAAAATTAGGAAAATTTTGTTCAAATGAATCTTCACTTTTAATATCGTTAGCAAAAATATAATGTGTTATTTCAGTATGATGAAATGGCTCTAAATTTTTTGCCTTGATTACTTTAATAGTGTGGGCTTTTTCATTATTATTTAATATTTGCCCATTTAATTGAAAAGCCTTATCTAAACCACTAACCATCCCATTACCAATATCACAAACATCACCAATAGTTGGATATTTAGAACTGATAAATGAAGAGAATAAATCTTGATTTACGATTGTTTCCGAAATACAACTTTTCTCAAATGCTTCTATTTTTTCAATCTCATTTTTATTAGAAAGCAACCATCTTTTATTGATTTCAAATCGAGGAGCTGAAAATACTTCAATTTCAGAATTAGGGTCTTTGTCTCTAATTTGGTTTAATATTATTAAGTTTAAGGCTCTGTTTTTATAGTATTTGACAATATCTATATTAGGCTTCTTGTCTTTAGATTTTATATATTTAAAAACAACAACTGAAACAGTCGCATTATTAAAAATTGGAGTCTCATTGAAATGAAAAATCTTTTCAAAATACCCATTTTCAATCATATAATTTCTTAAAGAAATCGAATGCGTGGTATTCATCCAATATTCAGGACAAATAAAAATAAGTTGCCCATTGTCTTCAAGCAATTCTACGGATTTAAGAATAAAAATATATAGATAGTCACACAAGCTATTAAAGTATTTATTCCAAATTTTATTATTTGCTAGTTCTTCTTTTAAATCATTTTCAAGGTTTTTCCAACGAATATAAGGAGGGTTTCCTATTACTAAATTAAATTTTTTATTTATGTTAGCGGAAATAAAACTTTCATATTTTATAAAGTTAAATTGTCTTGAAAGTTCGTTATCAATTTCATAAGCGGTTAAATTATTAAAACCTCTAGTTGTCAAAATATCTAAGAAAACTCCTTCTCCGCAAGAAGGCTCTAATATTCTTGAGTTTTTACTAATATCGGCTAAACCAATCATAAAGTCAGCCACAATAGATGGAGTAAAATATTGTCCATATTTGTTTTTGGTTGATTCCTCTATAAAATAAATATTATCATCATTTATTTTATACTCTTTAAGTATTCTGCAAGACATCTTTTATTGATAAAATATAGCTATGAGCCATTTGAAGTTGTTGGGCAAAGAGTTGCGTTTGCTAGTTGAATCTGCTTTAAGGTTAAAAATTAATCGTGCGATTGTCCTTCTTCTTCAGCTGCCTTTTGCATTGCTACAAATTCTTTTGGAGTTAAATCTCCGTAATAAAAATTAATAGGGTTTACAGCTTCATTGTTTTTACGAACCTCATAATGTAGATGAGAAGACACCGAGCGTCCTGTATTTCCTACAAATCCAATTAAATCGCCACGCTTTACTTTTTGATTTATTTTGACAGTCATTTTACTCATATGTGCATAAACTGTTTTATACCCATAACCGTGCTTTATATACACAACTTTACCAAAAGTAGCACTTTTTTCTGCTCTAACAACAGTTCCATTACCGGACGCATAAATTGGAGTTCCAGTTGGTGCTGTAAAATCCATGCCTTTATGAAACTTCCTTATTTTTAATATAGGGTGCATTCTCCATTTGAAGCCAGATGCCATTCTTGTAAGATGCTCTAATTTTACTGGTAAAATAGCAGGAATAGAAGCCAACATTTCCTTCTTTTCTTTAGCCAAAACTACTATCTCGTCTAAAGATTTAGATTGTACAACTAATCTTTTTGATAAGATGTCTATATCTTTAGTAATATTTTTAATCATTGTAGAGCTATCAAAACCATCTAAATGTTTATACTTATTTACCCCTCCGAAGCCCACTTTTCTTTGCTCATCTGGTATAGGATTAGCTTCAAAATAAGCTCTATAAATGCTATTATCTCTTTCTTGCAATTGGTCTAAAATAGAAGAGCTTTCCTCTAATCTTTTTGATAGAAGTTCGTAATGTAGTTTTAAGTTTTCTAACTCTCTTTTTTGAGTACGCTCTCGTGGTGAAATTATAATTTGGCTAAATAAAATAAACCCAATGAAAGCAGTTAAAAACAAAGCAAAAAACGAAAGAATAACTTTCTTGTAATAATCGCCTTTACCAACAGTAATCTTTTTAAAGGAAACAGTGTCCGAATCGTAATAATATTTTACTTTTTCCATTCTAATAAAAATAGTATTTTTGTTTTCTTTCTTTTTTTATAAGTTGCAAATTTACAAAATTATTTCAGAAAATTATTTTTTTTATGAAGTCAAAGTATATCCGCTCTATATTTTTTAATTTTTTTCAAAAAAAATCACATTTAATTTTACCCTCTCACCCTGTTATAGCTAAAGACGATGCGTCGTTAATGTTCGTAAACTCTGGGATGGTTCCTTTTAAAGAGTTTTTTTTAGGAAATAAAGCTCCGAAAAACAACAGGGTTGCAAATTCTCAAAAATGCTTACGTGTTTCTGGTAAGCACAACGATTTAGAGGAAGTAGGTAATGATACTTATCATCATACTTTTTTTGAAATGTTAGGTAATTGGAGCTTCGGTAATTATTTTAAAAAAGAAGCAATTGCTTGGTCGTGGGAGCTACTTACGGAAGTTTATAAAATTGAAAAAGACGATTTATATGTAACTGTTTTTGAAGGAAGTAAAGATTCTGATAACTTAAAAATGGATACCGAATCTTTTAATCTATGGAAAGAACTAGCTCCTGAAGGTCATGTTTTAAAAGAAAATAAAAGAAATAATTTTTGGGAAATGGGCAGTCAAGGACCTTGTGGACCCTGCTCCGAAATTCATATAGATATTCGTTCTTCAGAAGAAAAAGCTAAAATTACAGGGAAAACATTAGTAAATGCCGACCATCCGAAAGTAATTGAAATTTGGAATTTAGTTTTTATACAATACAATAGAAAATCTGATGGTTCACTCGAAGATTTGCCAAATAAACACATAGATACTGGTATGGGTCTAGAACGCTTGTGTATGGTTTTACAAAACGTAAAATCTAATTACGATACAGATTTATTTTTGCCAATAATAAGAGAAATTGAAATTATTACTAACACAAAATACGGAGTCAATAAAAGACAAGATATTGCTATTCGTGTAATTTCTGACCACATTAGAGCGGTAGCTTTTTCAATAGCTGACGGTCAATTACCTAGTAATACTGGGGCTGGATACGTAATTAGAAGAGTTTTAAGAAGGGCTATTCGCTATGGTTTTACTTTTTTAAATAAAAAGGAGCCTTTTATATATCAGCTTATAGATGTGCTAACAAAAAAAATGGGAGATAGTTTTCCAGAAATTAAAACTCAAAAACAACTTATTGAAAACGTTGTCAAAGAAGAAGAAACCTCTTTTTTAAGGACTTTAGAGCAAGGCTTAATAATGTTAGACAACATAATAAAGAACACATCTAGCAATCAAATTTCGGGAGACACATCTTTTGAATTGTACGATACTTACGGCTTTCCGGTTGATTTAACTTCTTTAATTTTATCAGAAAAAGGATTAACTATAGACATCGAAGGATTTGAGAAAAGACTTAAAGAGCAAAAAAACAGGTCTAGAGCTGCTAGCAAAATATCGGTAAACGATTGGGTAATTATAGAAAAAGATAAAATAGAAGAGTTTATTGGCTATGATATTTTAAGTGCCAACGTGAAAATTACTAAATACAGAAAAGTTGCTTCAAAAAAAGACGGAACAATGTATCAATTAGTATTTAATTTAACACCTTTTTATCCGGAAAGTGGAGGGCAAGTAGGCGATCAAGGATATTTAGAAGACAGCTACGGAGAAATAGTTTATATATTAGACACCAAAAAAGAAAATAACGTAATTGTTCATTATGTCAAGAATTTACCTAAATATATAAACGGAAATTTTAAGGCAATTGTAGATAAAAATCAGCGACAAAGAACAGAGTGTAATCATACGGCTACTCATCTTTTACACCAGGCTTTAAGAGAAATTTTAGGTAAACATGTAGTACAAAAAGGCTCTGCTATACATTCTAAATATTTGCGATTTGATTTTTCTCATTTTGCAAAGCTTACCGCTGACGAACTAAGCGATATTGAGAACTTCGTAAACAGAAGAATTTCATCTAAGCTTCCATTAGAAGAGAACCGAAATATACCCAAAGAGCAAGCTATCAGAGAAGGGGCAATAGCTTTATTCGGCGAAAAATACGAAGATACCGTTAGAACTATTCGATTTGGGAAGTCTATTGAGCTTTGCGGAGGCACTCACGTTAAAAATACTGGAGATATTTGGCATTTTAAAATTATCTCTGAAAGTGCTATTGCAGCTGGCATCAGAAGGATTGAGGCAATTTCGGGAGATGCAGTTAAAGACTATTATTTTGAAAATAACAAAACCCTTAAAAAAATAAAAAACTTATTAAAAAACCGGAAAGAACCTATAAAAGCCGTAGAAATATTACAATTAGAAAATAGCACTTTTAGAAAACAGATTGAGCAATTGCTAAAAGAAAAAGTAAAAAACTCACTAATAGAGTTTAGAAATAAGCTAAAAGTGATAAACGGTGTAAAATTTTTGGCAATAAAAACAGAATTAGAACCAAAAGTAATTAAAGATTTGGCTTTTAATTTAGGCAAGGAATATCAAAATTTATTTTTACTTTTTGCCACTTCAACTTCTAATAACAAAGCAACGCTTACCTGCTATATATCTAAAGAGTTGTCAAAAGAAAGAGGCTATAATGCAATAAATATAATAAAAGAACTCGCTAAACTAATACACGGAAACGGAGGAGGTCAAAGTTTCTTTGCAACCGCCGGAGGGAAAAACCCAAAAGGCATTCCAAAAGCATTAGAAAAGGTGCTTGAGTATATAAAATAGATAGAGTCAATTAGTAAATGCGGCTTCTTTCTGATAATTTTTTGTTATCAGCGATGTTTAATTTATTTAGGACAGCGTCTACTATAACTTGCTTTGGCATCTTTTTTCCAATCATCAGTAGGAGTAAAACTATCATCTATTTGAATGCAAGTTAAATTAGGATTTCTTGTAGCACTGAATGTTTTTAAAATATTATTTTTGCCGTTCTTTATATTTAAATTTGTTAATTGGTTTTCTTCACAATATAAATAAGTCAAAGCAGTATTTTTACTTACATCTAAACTTGTTAATTGGTTGTTTTCACAACTCAAACCATATAAATCAGTATTATTACTTACATCTAAACTTGTTAATTTGTTAGCAACACAAATTAAACCAATTAAAGCAATATTATTGCTTACATCTAAACTTGTTAATTTGTTCTTAAAACAATATAAATCAATCAAAGCAGTATTTTTACTTACATCTAAACTTGTTAATGGGTTTTCACCACAGCTTAACCAAGTCAAAGCAGTATTTTTACTTATATCTAAACTTGTTAATTGGTTATTATAACAATATAAATGATCCAAAGCAGTATTATTACTTACATTTAAACTTGTTAATTGGTTATTATAACAATATAAATAATCCAAAGTATTATTATTACTTGCATCTAAACTTGTTAATTGGTTATTATAACAAGACAAATAATCCAAAGCAGTATTTTTACTTACATCTAAACTTGGTAAGTTGTTATTAGAACACCATAATTCAGTCAAAGCAGTATTTTTACTTACATCTAAACCTGTTAATTGGTTCTCAAAACAATATAATTCAGTCAAAGCAGTATTTTTACTTACATCTAAACTTGGTAATTGGTTTTTACTACAATGTAAATAAGTCAAAGCAGTATTTTTACTTACATCTAAACTTGTTAACTTGTTAATACCACAACTTAATCTAGTCAAAGCAGTATTTTTACTTACATCTAAACCTGTTAATTGGTTACCCCAACAATATAATTCAGTTAAAGCAGTATTATTACTTACATCTAAATTTGTTAATTTCTTTTCATAACAATATAATTTAGTCAAAGCAGTAAAAAACTCAATTCCTTTTAGGTTAGTAATATTTTTGCTAACAATCCAACTATCAACAGCCCTTATTTCACCAATACTTAAGCTACCATTTTTATTAGTGTCAAGTTTTTGTACTTCCTTTCTAAAATTAGCGTCAGGGAAATTAGTGCTATTAATAGTAACATTTTGCCCCATCAAACAAGAGGCATAAATCATAAAAATCGAAGTAATCAAAGTATCTCTCATAATAATAAAGTTGAATTATTAAAAATAACCTCGCAAATATAAAGCAATTATTTACGATGCAACAATTTAATATTTTTCCTATTTTATAAGTATAATAAGGGTTCTATCAGTTTTTTTGTAATAAAACGATAGTGATTTTAAGAGGCAGGAGTTATAATTTGAGAGTCAGAAAACACCCTCATTGACTAACTCAGTACGTCAAATTCTGCTTACCTCAATTGCCAAACTCATCTATATAAATTATATTTTAAATTTATAAATTAAAAAGCTACTTATTTATGTTAGTTGAATTTGCCTTTTGTTAAAAGTAAGATATTATAATACAATTATTCTTAAAATAATTATCTTTATAGTTTTATAAAAATAATTTATTTATTCAAACATTTCGTAACAATATGAAAAAGAAAACGGTTTTAGAGCTTCTAAATTCGACTGCTTTATTAGAAAAGGAAGTTTTAGTAAAAGGTTGGGTTAGAACCATTAGAAGCAATAGGTTTATTTCTTTAAATGACGGCTCATCTTTTGGAAATATTCAATGTGTAATTAATTTTGATACTTTTTCAAAAGAAACACTAAAAAGAATAACAACAGGAGCAGCGATTTCGGTTGTCGGAATTTTATCCGAGAGTAAAGGTAGAGGTCAAAGTGTAGAAATTAAAGTTACCGAATTAGAAATTATAGGAGATTCAAGCCCAGAGGAATATCCAATCCAGCCAAAAAGACACAGCTTTGATTTTTTAAGAGAGAATGCTCATTTACGAATTAGAACTAATACTTTTAGTTCAATAATGCGAGTACGTTCTAAGCTATCTTATGCGGTTCATAAATATTTTCAAGATCGTAATTTTAATTATATAACCACTCCGATAATTACTGGCTCTGATGCAGAAGGAGCTGGTAAAATGTTTAAAGTTAGTACATTAGAACATAACAAAACATCGCTATCCGAAAGTGGAGAAATAGACTACTCTAAAGACTTTTTTGGCAAAAAAACTCATCTGACTGTTTCTGGTCAATTAGAAGCAGAAACCTTTGCTTTAGGCTTGGGAAAGGCTTATACTTTTGGACCTACTTTTAGAGCTGAAAACTCAAATACTACTCGCCATTTAGCGGAATTTTGGATGATAGAACCAGAAGTTGCTTTTATGGATTTAGTTGGAAATATGGATTTAGCCGAAGATTTTATTAAAAATGTTATAAAATATATATTAATAAATTGCAAAGAAGAGCTAAATTTTTTAGACCAACGTTTAGCCCAAGAAGAGAAAACCAAGCCAAAAATAGAGAGAAGCGAAATGGGTCTGATTGAAAAGTTAGAATTTGTTGTTTATAATAATTTCAAAAGGGTTTCATATACAGATGCTATCGAAATACTTCGAAATTCTAAACCGAATAAAAAGAACAAATTTCAGTTTAGTATTGATAACTGGGGAATAGACTTACAATCGGAGCATGAGCGTTTTTTAGTAGAAAAGCACTTTAAATGTCCGGTAATTGTATTTGATTATCCTTCAAACATAAAAGCCTTTTATATGCGATTAAACGATGATGGTAAAACAGTTAGGGCTATGGATATTTTATTTCCAGAGGTTGGAGAAATTGTAGGCGGAAGCCAAAGAGAAGAGCGCTATGATGTTTTGATTAGTAAGATGCGTGATTTAGGAATTGAAAAAGAACTTTGGTGGTATTTAGATTTAAGAAAATACGGAACGGCAGCCCACTCTGGCTTCGGTTTAGGGTTTGAGCGTTTAGTACAGTTTACAACTGGTATGAACAACATAAGGGACGTTATTCCTTATCCAAGAACACCTCAAAATGCTGAATTTTAATAAAAAATAAGGTTTAAAAATATGCTTAAACAAAATCTAAAATTTAAACTTTTACAAAAATTATCTCCGCAACAAATACAGTTGATGAAGTTAATTCAAATGCCTACACAATTGTTTGAAGAAAGACTAAAACAAGAGATAATAGAAAACCCTGCACTAAATACTGACAGAGAAGAAAGCAGTGATTTAGACAGTAATTTTTCAAACGAGTATGACGATCCTCCGAAAGAAGAAAAAAACGAATCAGAAGATATTGATATAACCGAGTATTTAGTCGACTATGATATGCCGAGCTACAAAACTCAAGCTAACAATTATTCGCCCGATAATGATGAAAAACATATTCCATATGCTGCTGACACTAGCTTTCATCAATCATTAAAAAATCAGCTAAATTCTTATGTTTTAAACGATACAGAATACGCCATTGCCGAGTTTTTGGTAGGTAGCATCGATAATAGCGGTTACATAAGAAGAGACCTTGTTGATTTAGTTGACGATTTAGCTTTTACATATAATATTGTTACAACAGAAGAAAAAGTATCTGAAGTTTTAAAAAAAACAATCCATTATTTAGAGCCTACTGGTGTTGGGGCAAGAAATTTAAAAGAGTGTTTAATAATACAACTCAAGAATAAAGAAAAAACAAGAATAAGAAGTTTGGCAATAAAAATTTTAGAAACCGCTTTTGATAATTATGTTAAAAAACACTATAAAAAACTTCAAGAAAAATTTAATATTTCAAATACAGATTTAAAAAAAGTAAACATAGAAATAATAAAGCTAAATCCAAAGCCAGGTAGCTCTTATGCGAGCAGTAATAAAATTGCGGAGCAAATTGTACCAGACTTTACAATTAAAATTATTGACGGAAAATTAGACTTGAGTTTAAACTCAAGAAATTCACCAGAGTTATATATTTCTAAAAAATATAAAAACATACTAAAAGGATACCAAGAAACGCCAACAAAAAGTAAAAATCAAAAGGACAATGTTCTTTTTATAAAACAAAAATTAGATTCTGCAAAATGGTTTATAGAATCTATAAAGCAACGCCAGCAGACTCTATTAACTACGATGAACTCGATAATGGACTATCAAAAAGAATATTTTTTAACTGGAGATGAGCATAATCTAAAGCCGATGATTTTAAAAGATATTGCGGATAAAATAAATATGGATATTTCTACAGTATCTAGGGTAGCAAACAGCAAATATGTTTCTACTCCTTATGGAACAAAATTGATAAAAAAATTTTTTTCGGAGTCTATGAAAAATGATAAAGGCGAAGAAGTTTCGACCAAAGAGATAAAAAATATTTTAAAAACAATTATTGAAAAAGAAGACAAGAAAAAGCCATTAACAGATGAAAAAATTGTAGCAATTTTAAAAGAAAAAGGGTTTCCAATTGCTAGGAGAACTATTTCTAAATATAGGGAGCAGCTAGGAATACTAGTAGCTCGTTTGCGAAAAAAAATCTAATTTAAAAAAAACCTCGCTATTAGCCTCCAAAATCATCAAATCGTATATTTTCGTCAGGAATACCGAAGTCTTCTCCCATTTTTTGAACCGCATTATTCATCAAAGGCGGTCCGCAGAAATACAGTTCTATGTCCTCTGGCGTCTCGTGATATTTCAAATAATTATCTATAACGCAATTATGTATAAATCCGACAAAACCATCGCCAGGTGCATTAATATTTTCTTTAACTTTCCAGTTGTCTTCGGGCAAAGGCTCCGAAAGTGCTAGATAAAACTTGAAATTTGAAAATTCCTTTTCTAAAGCTCTAAAATGTTCTATGTAAAACAGCTCTTTTTTTGAACGCCCTCCGTACCAATAAGTTACTTTTCTTTTTGTTTGTAATGTTCTAAAAAGATGATATAAATGAGACCTCATAGGAGCCATTCCAGCGCCACCTCCGACATACAACATTTCGGCTTCCGATTCATTAATAAAAAATTCTCCGTAAGGGCCTGATATTGTTACTTTATCTCCTTGTTTTTTATTAAAAATATAGGATGATGCAATTCCTGGATTCACATCCATCCAGCCGCTTTTAGCCCTGTCCCATGGCGGAGTTGCGATGCGAACGTTTAGCATAATTTCTTTACCTTCTGCTGGGTACGATGCCATTGAATACGCACGTTCTATAGTTTCTTCATTTTTCATCGAAAGCTGATGCAAACCGAACTTTTTCCATTCTGCTTGAAATTTATTAGGATCGCTATGTTCCTCCGGATGCGCATTAATATCCATATCTGAATAATTTATTTCACAGGGTGGAATTTCAATTTGAATATAACCGCCCGCTTTATAGTTCATCTCTTGTGGGATTTCTACTACAAATTCTTTAATAAAAGAGGCTACATTATAATTTCTTACTACAACTGCTTCCCATTTTTTGATGCCGAACACTTCCTCTGGAATTTTAATGCTCATGTCCTGTTTTACTTTAACTTGACATGCTAATCTTACACCAGATTTTAATTCTTTTTTAGTAAAATGTGGAACTTCGGTAGGCAATGCTTCGCCTCCACCTTCTAGCACGTGGCATTCGCATTGAATACAAGAACCTCCGCCTCCACAAGCAGAAGGTAAAAATATTTTTTTGTTTCCGAGAGTTGTTAAGAGAGTGCTTCCAGAGTTTACATGGATTTTATTTTCGCCATTTATAGTAATGGTTACAGGTCCCGACGGAAGTAGTTTTTGTTTTACGAATAATAATAAAGCGACTAAAAAAAGTATTAATAATAAAAAAGTAACTACTGTCGCAACAATTGTCCCTAATGTCCCTGCTGCTAATATCATTTTGTATGCTTAGTTTTCTTTGGGTTATTATTTTTGGCGTTTATTATATTTTTTTGCTTAACTACTATTGATTCTGTTTTCGCTTTTTCTTTCTTTTTTTTGTTGTCTCCGGTAAGCATTCCTCCGAAACTCATAAAACCTATAGCCATTAGTCCAGTAATAATAAAAGTAATTCCTAATCCCCTCAAAGGTGGCGGAACGTTTGAATATCTAATTTTTTCTCTAATTGAACCTATAGCTAAAATTGCTAAAAACCAGCCTACTCCAGAACCAAATCCGTAGGTTACTGCAAGTCCAAATGTTTCTATTTCGCGAGATTGCATAAATAAACTACCTCCTAAAATAGCACAATTTACGGCAATTAGCGGTAAAAATATACCGAGGGAATTATATAGGGAGGGTGAAAATTTTTCTACAACTATTTCTACGAGTTGCACCATAGTTGCTATAGTTGCTATAAACATAATAAAAGACAAAAAGCTCAAATCATAAGTTGCATATTCTTCGCCTAACCAAGCTAAAGCTCCTTCTTTAAGGATGTATTGGTCTAAAAGCCAATTTAGTGGTACGGTTACTGAAAGCACAAAAATTACCGCTGCACCTAACCCAACTGCAGTCGACACTCTTTTAGATACTGCAAGGTAGGAACACATTCCTAAAAAGGTTGCAAAAACCATGTTGTCTATAAAAATTGATTTGAAAAATAATTCAATATGCTCCATAAATTAATTGTAATTTTAGTTGAAAAATTAAGTCAAGCAAAATTAGTACTATTTTTCTATTTATAAAATTATTCTCAATCAAATTTTTGCAAATAAATTTTCTCAACTTTCGCAAGTAAAACTCATGTTATTGTAAATAATTCAATTTTGATTTATTACAGTATTGTGAGCGTTATTCGGATTGGAAATTTTTTTATGTGAACACTTATGCTAATCTGTCCATCCCTTGTGGGGGTTCACTACAAGCTAAAAATATAAGATTAGCTTCGTTGTCGCCGTCAATCTTCATTTCATAAATACGAGTAGTTGGCTTTCGTGACAAACACGCTTCAAAACCCTCTTCTACAAAACGTCGCTTTACTCTGTCAATGGTTCGCATAGATATCTTGAGTACTTTTACTACCTCTTCATTGGTGACTCGAACTCCTTTTGAATAAACACCTTGCATCTTTATTTAAAAATATATAGGCATTGCGATATATTTGACTGCTGTGTTTACCATTTGAAATGATTTGATTTAACCCTTGATGTTCCTCCTTTGTTAAGGTTACTGTATATTTTTTTGCCATGTTCTTTTTTTGTAAAGTTACAAAAAAATATACGCCTTTTTATTAGTGACTTGACACTATGGGGATGTTTAAATTCAAAAGCAAATTCATTGATAGAAATACAATTTCATATATAAAATCAGTCAGAGTAATATTAATCTGACTAGAATTAATATTAATTTTAGAACCAACTTATGTCAAAAAACGATTGACTTATATAGAAAAGGCACGGCTTTTTTTTATGCAATTCCAATAAGTTAAATAAACTTTTATTTGCGGATTTATGGAAATTTAACACTTCAAGCTAATCATAATATTAAAAAGCCTTTTTTTACTATTTTTGCAAAAAATAATTACACTTTGAAGCAGTACTTTTCGTTGATTATTGTTTTATTAATATTTAACACTATTATTTATTCTCAAGAGAATTATCCTAAAAACTATTTTATAAGTCCGATAGAGATTCCTATTATTTTGTCGGGAACTTTTGGGGAGTTGAGGAGTAATCATTTTCATTCAGGTGTTGATATAAAAACTCAAAAAAAGGATGGTTTAAACCTTTTGGCAGTAGCTGACGGCTATGTTTCTAGGATTAAGGTTTCGCAATATGGATTCGGAAAAGCTCTGTATATTACACATCCTAATGGATATACGAGCGTTTATGCTCATTTGAGTAAATATTCTAAAAAAATAAATGACTATGTAAAGCGGGTTCAATATAAAAAAGAAGACTACCAAACTGGAAATTTGTTTTTTGATAAAGATGTGTTTCCAGTTAAAAAAGGCGAAGTAATAGGCTATTCTGGTAATACTGGCAGTTCGACTCAATCGCATTTACATTTTGAAATTAGAAATACAGAAACTGAAAATATCATAAACCCTATGCTTTTTGGACTTGAGCCTAAAGATACTATTGCTCCAGTGTTTGAGTCGGTAAAAGGGTATCCTTTAAATACGAATTCGAGAATAGAAAACTTTAATGACGAAGTTATTTTGCCATTAAAAATGCTTGGTAAAAGAAAATATACTACGGATAGAATTTCAGCTTCAGGTATAATAGGATTTGGAGTGTCTGTTTTTGATAGGCTTAATAAAGCTAACAACAAAAATGGAGTTTATAGTTTAGAAATGTTGATTAACGGTAAGCGAGTTTATTACCACGATGTCGAAACGTTTTCTTTTGCCGAAAGTAAATATATTAATTTACATATAGATTATAAACATTATAAAGAGTATAAAAAAAAGTATCAAAAGCTATTTAAAGAAACGGCAAACAAAATGTCTATTTACAAAGAGTTAATAGATGACGGAAATATAAATATTAAAGAAGGATTTAATTATAACATACAAATAATAGCAAAAGACTATCATGGCAATTCTAGTATTTTGGAAATACCTATCGTAGGAAGCAGAAACAACCCTATTTTTTCTGTGCCAATAGACACTTTAGAATACAAGATTGTAGCAAAAAACTTTCACCGCTTTACAAAAGAAAATGTAACGGTTTCTTTCCCTAAAAACACATTTTATAACGACACTTATATAGACTTTAAAGTAGAAGACGGAATAGCGAGAATTCATAATACGACTATTCCATTAAATAAAAGTTATACTATTAAATTTAATGTTTATAAATATTCCGAATTAGAAAAACAACAGCTTTATATAGCAAATTTAAGACACCCTAAACATCCGAGCTACCAAGAGACTAAGAAAAAAGACAGCATTTTTTATACAAGAACAAAGGAATTAGGAGATTATACTTTAATATCAGATAAAGATAAGCCAGAAATAAAACTTTTATATTTTAAAGATAAACAGTGGATTTCTAAATTAGAGTATTTGCAAGTTAAAATATCTGATAAAGGCTCTGGAATAAAAGATTATAGAGCTACTATCGACGGAGAGTGGATATTAATGGAGTATGATCATAAAAAAAACATTCTGACTTATGATTTTAATGATAAAGATTTATTTGGTAGCGAACATATATTTAGAATTGTAGTTTCTGATAATGCCGGAAATACTAATGAACTTTCTGTAACGTTCTTTAGAGTAAAAAATTAATTTATTTAAGTGAAAAAAAAGATTTTTTTTTTATTACTATTAAGCTCTTCTTTTGCCTTTTCTCAAAAAACCACAATTCTAAAAGGAATAGTTAAAAACTCTAACGATAATCCAATAGAAAACGTATTTGTAAAATACGATAACACAGGTACAAGCACTGACGAAAAAGGAAATTTTAAACTTAAAGTTCCTTATAATAAAGAAATTACTTTAATATTTAGCCATATTGCTTATGACAATTTAATAACAAAACATATAGTAAATAGTACAAATAGCGAATTTCTATCGGTAAAGCTCATTCTCAAAAGTGAGAGTTTAGACGAGATAGTAATAAAAGACAGTAAAAACGAAGTTTCTGGTATAAAAAAAATAAATATTAATACTGTAAAAAACGTTGTAGGTCCAAATTCAGGAGTAGAAAACATTTTAATGACCTTGCCAGGAGTTAATAACAACAACGAACTTAGTACTGGGTACAATGTAAGAGGAGGAAATTTTGACGAGAATTTAGTTTATGTTAATGGGATTCAAGTTTACAGACCTTTTTTAATTAGATCTGGACAACAAGAAGGATTTAGTTTTATAAACCCTAGCTTAATAAAGAATATAAAATTTTCGGCAGGCGGATTTCAAGCAAAATATGGCGATAGACTTTCTTCAGTTTTAGACATTACTTACCGTAAGCCTAAAGAAATGGCAACTAGTATTGACGCAAGTTTATTAGGAGCAAACATTACCTTTGAAACTCAAATTAAAAAAAAAATTACAGCTATTAGTAGTTTTAGATATAGAGACAACAGCCTTTTTGTAAATTCTAAAGAAATAGAAACTAACTTTAGACCTAAATTTTTAGACTTTCAATTATTATTATCTCACGATACGTCCGACAAATTAAAGTTTGATTTTCTCGGTAATTTTTCTCTAAACAATTATAATTATAAGCCTATTTCTAGGATTACCAACTTCGGAACTATAGATACTCCTTTAGAATTGGCAGTTTTTTATAGCGGACAAGAACAAGACAATTTCCTTACAATATTTAGTGCTTTTTCTTCAGAATATAAAGTAAATAAAAACTTAACTTTAACAGGAATAGCATCTATATACAACACTCAAGAAGAGGAACATTATGACATCAAAGCAGAATATCGCTTAAACCAAACAGATGCCGATGTCGGCTCTGAAACTTTTGAAAATATAGACTTTTCAGAAGGTATAGGTACGCAGTTAAACCATGCACGAAATGATTTAGATGCTCTGATAGTAAATGCTCAAGTAAAAGGAAAATATAAAATAGACAAGTTGCAGTTTGATTTCGGCATAAAATATCAAAAAGAAGACATAAAAGACAGGGTTAGAGAATGGGAAATGATAGACTCTTTAGGCTTTTCTATAAGACCTCCTAATTATCCGAATAACAATCAGCCTTATGAAATATTTGACAGCCCGATAGCTCTATACCAAAGCACTAAAGCTGACAATAAGGTTAATATAACTCGTGTAACCGGTTTTTTGCAGTTTAATAAGCGTGCTTTTTGGGGTGAAAATAAAGTCTGGTATAATCTCGGTGTTAGATTTCATAACTGGACATTAAAAGGAGACGACATTTCGCCGACAAGCAAGACAATAGTTAGCCCAAGAACTCAATTTGCCATAAAGCCAAACTGGAATAAAGATATAATTTTTAGAGCTTCTCTCGGCTGGTATTTTCAGCCACCGTCTTATAGAGAGTTAAGAGACTCTAACGGAAATATCAACGAAAATTTGAACGCACAAAAGTCTATTCATTTTGTACTCGGAATGGAATATAGTTTTGATATGTGGAATAGACCGTTTAAACTTACTACCGATATGTATTATAAAAATTTAACTTCCGTAAACGCATATACTATCGATAATGTAAGGATAAGATATAATGCTGACAATAATGCTACTGCCTATGCTCAAGGCTTTGATATAAGATTAAATGGTGAGTTTGTGCCAGGAACCGACAGTTGGTTTAGCTTAGGGTATTTAAAAACTGAAGAAAATATAAGTAACAGAGGTTATATTCCTAGACCTACCGACCAAAGAATAAAATTTGGACTTCTATTTCAAGATTATATGCCGAATTTACCAAGCTTAAAAGCATCTTTAAATTTAGTATATAATACTGGAGTTCCTGGAGGCTCTCCTTCGTATTCTGATGTTTACGAATATAAAAATAGATTAAGAGATTATAAGCGTGCAGATGTAGGTGTGTCGTACATTATTGTAGACTCTAATAAAAAATACAGTAACGGATGGCTCTCAAAATTTGATGAATTAAGTATCGGAATAGACCTTTTTAACATATTTGACATACAAAATTCTATAACAAACACTTGGGTCAGAGACGTTTATTCTAAATTTCAATATGCCGTGCCAAATTATATGACCGGAAGAATATTAAATTTTAAATTAGGAATGAAGTTCTAAAAAAGTGGTTAGTTATTAGTGGTTAGTTATTAGTGGCTAGTGAATTTTGCTTTAATCTAAAATTTGATTTGAATGGTCTTTAGTTTTTACATTAGTAATAACTTCTTCGATAATACCATTTTCGTCAATAATAAAAGTAGCCCTAATTATTCCATAATATTCACGTCCCATAAACTTTTTTAGTCCCCAAACTCCGAATGCTTTAATTACATCTTTGTTTTCGTCCGCTAACAAAGGAAAAGGCAGATTGTATTTATCGATAAAACTTTGTTGTTTTTTTTCAGAATCAGCACTTACTCCTAATATATCATAGCCTCTGGATATAAAAGTTTGATAATTATCTTTTAGATTACAAGCCTCTGCCGTACATCCCGGCGTATTTGCTTTCGGATAAAAGAATAATACGAGCTTTTTACCTTTATAATCCGAGAGTTGTACAAGTTTACCAGTATTGTCTTTTGCCTTAAAATTAGGTGCTTTATCTCCTGCTTTCATACGTTTATAATTTTACGTTATTATTTAGTTAATATTCTTTATTTCTTCTTGATTTTAATTTAAAATTACCTAAAAGTGACCTGCTTTTCACCTAATTATTTTTTATAATCACTTATTTTTTACTGTGAACTTTAAAAGAAAATCCTTAAACATCTCAATACTAATAAGGCTTTCCTTGATTTTACTATTTAATAAAGAGGTTTTTATAATCTTTCTTGTTTGCCTTAAAGTGGAATCTATGATTAGCAATGTTTGCCTTAAAGCAGAATTTTACTTCTCGGAAAATAACAAGCCACAAAAGTAAATACTACTTTTAGATAAACAAGATTTTTATTTTTGGGCTTGTAAAAGTTTTTTTACAATTAGAAAAAATAAATAACTTATGCTAAAACAAGAATTTGAAAAAGTTGATTACCTAATCCACCATTTAAAAATGTTGTTATCATAGTTATATTATTAAAAAATATTTTTTATACATACTTAAACTTAACAGTTACACAATCAAGAATGATGACCGTATATATATTTTGATAAATTTGGAATATTATCAGGAGTTATTTGCTTATTATGTAATATTTTACCAACATACAAATCTTCATAAATTTCATTATAATAATTTGTATCATTTGATAATATTTTTAAACTAATTCTAGAAATAATATACCCATAACCACCTTTACACCAAGGAACAAATGGACCTGTATATGGTGTAGTATTAAATAAACAATTTGTACTACATTTATTTATATGCCAATATCTATTACCACTTACATTTTGAACTGTTCCACAATAATCAGTTAAAATAGAAATATCTATATTTTTTCTTATTAACATATCATCATCTAATTTACAGAAATGTGTAAATTTGTTAAATAAATCATTTTCACAAATAAAATTATATGTTTTTATTACTTTTTCAGGTAATCCTTCGTAATAATCGTTACAAACGATTTCTAATAAACGTTTGTCTTTATAATAGTTATACTCATTGTTTCCACCAGTAACGATAATATAATTATCATTATTCAATTTATTCATCATACCTGTTATTCTAGGATAACATTGATCTATTCGTGATTTACAAGATATAAAAATGTATAGTAACATAATGAATTGTAATATAATATAAAATAATATAACTTATTTAATAGGATAAAGTTCGTTCCAATTTTCTCTTTTTACTTTTACAGAATCTACCAACTCTTGATAGATTTTTAGTCTGCCGTTATGTTCTAAAACATAAGGGACTACTGCATTAATTTGTTTGTTTGTTTCACTAATTGTAATTTTCATTTTTGTAAATATTTAGTTATTATTAAATTAATTATTTGTTATTTTTTTTAAAAACCTGTGCAAATTTCTCGCCTACTTGGGGGGATTTCTCGCACACTTGAGGGAATCTCTCGCCTACTTGAGGGAATCTCTCGCACACTTGAGGGAATCTCTCGCCTACTTGAGGGAATTTCTCGCCTACTTGAGGGAATTTCTCGCACACTTGAGGGAATCTCTCGCACACTTGAGGGAATCTCTCGCCTACTTGAGGGAATTTCTCGCCTACTTATTTTTTACTGTGAACTTAAAAAGAAAAACCTCTAAAAACATTAGTACTAATAACTAAACACTAACAACTAATCACTAACAAAGTAGAATTCTGCTTTTGGGCAAACAAGTTGCAAATGTATGTAATGTTTTTGGATATACAAGGGTTTATTTTTTTATTTTAATTTGTATATTTATAAATAATTATGCAAATTTGCAACAAGCCAAAGCCATAATTATGTTAGATTGGAATGATAAAGCCAACCGATTGTTAAAATCAGATGCTACTAAACTATAAGTTGATTATAACCTAAAAAACAATAAAAATGCCGAAAGTTAAATTTATAGATTTATTTGCGGGACTCGGTGGAATACGATTAGGTTTTGAAAAATCATTTAAAGAGCTAGGTTTTGAAACAGAATGCGTAATGACATCTGAAATCAAACCTTATGCAGTTGAAACATTATCAAGTAATTTTACTCACGATTATTTTGTAGGCGATATTTTTAAGGTTCAAAACAAACGAATTCCCGATTTTGATTTTTTATTAGGTGGTTTTCCTTGTCAAGCGTTTAGTACGGCTGGAAATCGTTACGGGTTTGCAGAAACAAGAGGAACATTATTTTTTGAAATTGAACGAATTTTAAGAGATAAAAAACCTTACGGTTTTATACTTGAAAATGTTGAAGGACTTGTTAAACACGATTTAGAAAACAAAAATGATAAAATAGGTCGGACTTTATCTATTATCCTAAATAAATTAAAAGATGAATTAGGTTATAATGTTTCTTGGAAATTATTGGATTCAATTGACTTTGGTTTGCCACAATCTCGCAAAAGAATTTTTATAGTAGGTACAAAAGATGAAAGAGCTAATTTAAACGTTAGCACAAAACAGTTTAAACCTTTGAAAACAATTTTAGAAAATGGTTTAGAAACAATCAATTCTGATTTTATAAAAAAGATTTTTAAGCATTTTGAAATGGAAGATTTATATGGTAAATCCATTAAAGACAAAAGAGGTGGAGATAATAACATTCATAGTTGGGATATAGAAATTAAGGGCAAAGTATCAAAAGAACAGATTATTTTGTTGAATAAATTATTAAAGGAAAGAAGAAAAAAACATTGGGCTAAAAAAATTGGTATTGATTGGATGGACGGAATGGCATTGACTTTAAAACAAATTTCAACATTTCATAAGAATGATAATCTTAAATTTTTATTGGATGATTTAGTTAAAAAAGGTTATTTAAGATTTGAGTATCCAAAAAAAATAGTTCGAGAAAAAACCGAAAATGGTGAAAAAAAGTATCGTGTTTATGATGAAACAAAATCTAAAGGCTATAATATTGTAACAGGAAAATTGAGTTTTGAAATAAATAAAATTTTGGATCCTAATGATATTGCTCCAACTCTTGTAGCAACAGATATATCTCGATTAGCAGTTCCAGATAACGGTGGTTTAAGAAGATTAACTATTCGAGAAGGCTTACGTTTATTTGGCTACCCAGAATGGTATGAAATTCCAGTTAAAGAAACAGAGGCTTTTGATTTATTAGGAAATACAGTTGCAGTTCCAGTTGTTGAACACGTTGCAAAACAATTAGCAGAAATATACCAGCAAAATTTAGCTTATTCCACTGTTAATGAAACTCCAGTATGTTCTTGATAGTTTTTTAACACGTTTCTTAACCAATGACCATTAATGTGTCTTGTTTGTGGATATTGATAACGAGTGTTGTTTAACGCTGATAAAAACTCTTCTTTACTACCAAAAGGTTTAAATTTTGCACGAATAGAGTACCAAACGCTCGGTCTTATATTGTAAATTACACTTTTCTTTTCTTGTACTTTTAGAGGATATGTTCCACTCGGACAAGCTAATTCCCAAATCTTTTTTAGCCAAACATCTTTAATGCTGATTACTCCTTCATTCATTTGATATGCTAAAATAAGATAATCGGAGTCAATTCGGTAGGCACTTTCCAAAAGTGAATTGCAATAAGAATCAAAGTTTGCTAAATCAAACCCAGGACCTCTGTCAAAATCAAATGACTTAACTTCTAAAAGGTCTTTTTTGTGGTCGTCTTTGTCTAAAAGAAAATCAGGAAAAATTTGAGAATTTGTGTTTTCTTCAAAGTCAATATTTTCCTTTTGAAACCAAGCTTTTAACCATTCTTGTAGTAAATTCCCAACGGTATCTTTTCTGTTTATTTGTATACTTAAATCTTTTACTGTAAATTTAATACTTCCTGTTTCGCCAATTAATTTATAATCTTCAACAAGTCTTTTATAGAGTTGATCTGCTGTTAATTTCATTCAATCTTAAATTGGTTTTCCTCGTTTTAAACAGAATAAAATGTTTTTATAATCCTTTCTTCTATGCGTTAAAATATAATCGGTATTAGTAATATTTACCTCAAAGTAGAATTCTGCTTTTGGGTAAACAAGTTGCAATGTAGTTAATGTTTTTTGATATACAAAGTTTTTTCATTTCTCATCTAACTGTTTAACTTTTAGCAAAATTTTCAAATACCCCTAATCCAAACAATGCGTAGTCGTATTTTACAGGGTCTGTAGAATCCATTTTTCTTAAATTTTTATCTAACTCTTCTAATGCTTTTGCATCATTCTGCTTTCTACTTAATATCTTTAGCTTTCTGGCTATGTTTCCAGTATGTACATCAAGCGGACATGATAAATTTGCAGAGCTGTGTTTTTTCCAAATACCAAAATCTACTCCCATCTTATCATCTCTAACCATCCATCTTAAAAACATATTAATTCGCTTTGCTGCTGAATTTTTTAACGGATCCGAAATATGCTTTTCTGTTCTCCGATGATGAGGTATTTCAAAAAAAACTCGCTTCAAATTGTGTATCGCGTTTTTATAATTATTTCCTTCGTTTTTTTTGATTAATAATACGTTTTCCAGTCCCTTGTGTTTGTTATAAATGTGTTTTAAAGACTTTATAAACTGTACGAAATCCGTAGAATTAAACGTTCTATGTACAAAATTTTGAAGTTGTTTTAAATCGTTTTTTTTGTGATTTTTAATAAAATCGTAGGGCGAATTATCTAATAAGTGCATCATTTTTAATGCGTTTCGTATAATCATTTTTCTGTTTCCCCAAGAAATGCTTGCAGTTAAAAAGGCAGAAATTTCTATATCTTCTTTTTGCTTAAACGAATGAGGTATTTGAATAGGGTCAGATTCAATAAATTTCGGATTGTTGTACAAAATTACTTTCTCGTCTAAAAACTCTTTAAGCTCCATAAAAAATTAGTTATTAGTTTTTAGTTATTTTATGAGACCACAGTTATTCTTCGACATTCTATTAAACGTTTAGCGATGTTATACGTTAAAATTTTCTATCTTACGAGGCTTATATTTTGATGCTAAATCAGCGATTACTTTAATAAACTCTTCGTTTGTTCCGCAGCATCCACCGACTATGTTTAGTAAATTTTTCTTTAAAAATACTTCAATTTGCTCTGCCATTTCTTCTGGTGTTTCGTCATATTCGCCGAAGGCATTCGGAAGTCCAGCATTTGGATGAGTAGATATAGCAAAATTAGTTTTACTGGCAATTGATTCTATATACGGCTGCAACAGACTCGCCCCTAAAGCACAATTGAATCCTATTGAAAACAGAGGTGAGTGCGAAACAGATACTAAAAAAGCTTCTGCCGTTTGCCCCGACAATGTTCTGCCAGAAGCGTCTGTTATAGTGCCGCTTAACATAATTGGGATTTTTATTTTTCGCTCTTCTTTTATTTCTTCTATCGCAAATAATGCTGCCTTAGCGTTTAACGTATCGAATACTGTTTCTATAAGTAGAATATCTACTCCGCCGTCTAATAATGCTTCCGCTTGTTGCTTATAGGCAATTCTTAGCTCGTTAAAACTTATAGCTCTAAATCCAGGATTATTAACGTCTGGTGATATGCTAGCGGTTTTGTTTGTCGGACCCATAGCTCCTGCTACAAAACGTGGTTTTTTAGGATTTTTAATGCTGAACTCGGTGGTAGCTTCTTTGGCAATTTTAGCAGATTGAAAATTTAGCTCATACACTAAATCTTCCATTTTATAGTCCGCCATTGCTATTGCTGTACTCGAAAAGGTGTTGGTTTCAATAATATCCGCACCGACTTCAAGGTATTTACGGTGTATTGTTCTTATTGCCTCTGGTTGTGTGATAGAAAGCAAGTCGTTATTCCCTTGCAGAGGAAATTTATAGTTTTTAAATCGCTCTCCTCTAAAATCATCTTCGGTAAATTTATAGGCTTGAAGCATGGTGCCCATAGCTCCGTCTAAAATTAGAATTCTTTCTTTTAATGCTCTGTATAAGTTCGTCATATTTATGATTTGTGTTTATTTACGTTTATTGTTAAAAAGTAAGGCTAAATCTAATTAGGGAATTTATATAAACTCATAATATAAGGCGTTTAGCTGGGCAACAAAGATATGTGATTTTTGTATTAAATATAATAGGCAAAATTATTTAGTCATCCCTTAAAAAGTATAAAACACGATTATTTTCTAATCAAACAAAAAGCCAATAGATTTTAAGTATTATTAATCAATAACTTACAAAATAATCTTGTAACAAGACTTTTTTGTAGTTAAAAATAGGCGTAATAGACAAAAAGTAGGCTAAAAACCTCTGTATCCCTTATATTTGTTGGTCTAATCTTAAATCAAAGGCTTTGAATAAAAAAAGTGTGTTTATTGTAAGAGTTCCATCACGAAGAAAAATGGAATTCGTAAAGGGAAACAGATGTATAAATGTTATGTCTGTAAGAAGCAATTTATAGGAAGTTTTAGATTGTGTAGCGAAACTATTTGGATAGAATATACCGGTGGAAAACAGACCTACAAACAACTAGCAAAAAAATACAATTGTTCCAAGAGAACAATCCAGCGAAAAATTGATTCGCACGAAGTTTCAATTCCAAAAAAAGAGCCAAGAAAAGTTATCGTTTTGATGGACACAACTTATTGGGGAAGAAACTTTGGGGCGATGCTTTTTAAAGATTCCCACACTAAAGAAAATCTATTAAAATACTATGTAAAAACAGAAATCAACGCCTTGTATGTTCAAGGAATAAATGAATTGAAATCTAAAGGATTTAAAGTACTTGCTATTGTTTGTGACGGTCGTAGGGGATTACTACAATCATTTGGTAAAACACCTGTTCAAATGTGTCAATTTCATCAAGTAGCAATTATTAGAAGGTATATTACCAAAAACCCCAAACTCCCTGCATCTATTGAGTTAAAAGAACTTGTGGCTATGATGAAAATGACAGATAAAGAATCTTTTCAAGGTGGCTTAAAACTTTGGCACATAAAATGGAAATCATTCATAAATGAGCGTACTACAAACCCAAAAACAGGAAAAAGCCACTATACTCACAAACGGTTAAGAAGTGCTTACAGAAGTCTAAAAACCAACCTCAACTGGCTCTTTACTTGGTATGATTATTACGAACTAAATATCCCAAATACCACTAATGCAATTGACGGACATTTTTCAGATCTAAAGAACAAACTCAGAAATCATAATGGATTATCAAAAGCAAGAAAACGCAAATTTATTGATGAGTTTTTTAAGGCATAAAGACCTCTAAAAATAGCAATAAAAAAGGAGTTCTAATGAACTCCTATTATTGACATTTTCGTCGGTCATCAAGTGTACCCCTAGTAGGTTGCTCCCCAGAAGAGCCTATTTCTGTTTAACTTGATAAGCCAAAGATAAAAACACTGTTTTTTAAATACAAAATTGAAATTAAAATAGAGCCTACTTTTTGTCCACTTGAAATAAATAAACTAAAAACAGCCTACTTTTTGTCCATTACACCTGATTTTTTAAACGATGATTTTTTTCCCTCCATTGGAGGGGTGCCCAAAGGGTGGGGTGGTTCTAAATTGTCCGAAGGACGGGATGGTTCTAAATTGTCCGAAAGATGGGATGGTTCTAAATTGTCCGAAGGACGAGATGGTTCTAAATTGCCCAAAAGTTTGCAAGAAATTATTAATGATGAAGAAAAACGTAAAAAGCTGGTGATATATATTAATCCGCCGTATGCGGAGGCAACATCTGCAAAAACTGTTTCTGGTAGCGGACAAAATAAAGCTGGAGTTACTACAAACTATAAAATCAAACAACATTATAATAAAAAAATAGGCAATGCTTCTAACGAGTATTTTGCACTTTTTATGGCAACAGTTTATGAAAAAATACCTAATTCTAAACTTGCTCTTTTTTCTACATTAAAATTTATTCAAGGGACTAATTTTAGGAAATTTAAAGAGTTTTTTCAAGCAGAATATTTAAACGGTTTTGTAGTTCCTGCGGCTACTTTTGATAATGTAAAAGGAAAATTTCCTATTGGTTTTACTATATGGGATACAAATCATAAGTCAGAAATCAAAACAATTCTCACTGATATTTTTGATAAAAAAGGAAATTATGTAGGTGTTAAGAAGTTTTATGGTGAATTACCTGAAATTATTAATAAATGGATTGTTCAATTCAGAAGTGATATACAAAATATAGGTTATTTAACAACAAGAGGTAATGACTTTCAGAATAATAATTTTATTCAAATCATTAGTGATAAAAATTTAGTAAAAAGTGATAGAGGAGTTTCTTTGAATAAAAATAATTTAATTCCAATTTCAATTTACCTTTCCACTCGTCATTGCATTGAAGCTACTTGGTTAAACGACCGAGATCAATTTTTAACCCCAAATGATAATTGGCAAACCGATAAAGAATTTCAAAATGATTGTTTGGCTTTTACACTTTTTCACAGTCAAAATAAAATTCAATTAGAATTTGGCACCAACCATTGGATACCTTTTACGGAGCAGGAAGTAAACGCGAGTGAGAAATTTGCGAGTAATTTTATGACAGATTTTATCAACGGGAAACTGCAACCCACCAAAACATCCGAAAAAGAATTGTTTGAAAATGAAACGGCTATTAGTGATTTTCAGCCTCGTGAGTTTTCGGAAGAAGCGACGGCAGTTTTTACGGCTGGGCGTTCGCTTTGGCAGTATTATCACGCCCAAAAAGGCGTGGATGTAAATGCGAGTTTGTATGATATTCGTGCGTATTTTCAGGGCAGAAACGCAAAAGGCAGAATGAACTCCCGCAGTGATGATGAACACTATATGTTGTTAATTGGCAAATTGCGAAATAAACTGCAAATGCTTGGAGATAAAATTGTGCCTAAGGTTTATGCGTTTGGGTTTTTGAAGGGGTAGGGGGTTTTTGTATTTTTGTGGGATTATAATGTATGATTGAAATGATAATTGTTTTGGTTTTTATGAGTGTTGAAAAATATTAAAAAAAGAATATATGAATAGAATCTCATTTTATAAAAGTTTTTATGATAATGAATTGAAAAGAAAAGATGATTTGGATAAATCAATCAATAACCCAATTTTAATTTTTACGATAATTTTCGGTCTTATATCATACATTTATAAGAAGTTAAATTTTGATATTTTAACAAAAGTAGATTTTGTAATTATTATCTTAATTATTATTATTTCACTTTTATTATGTAAATCAGTATATCATATTATTTTATCATATAATAATGGAATAAAAGGTTATAGCTATAAAATTTTAGGAGCCAATATTGAGCTTGAAAAATATCGGAGAGAATTAATTAAATATAATCGTGAACAAGGAATAATCGATTCCGAGAGTGAAAAGCAATACTCTGAATCAATCATAGAACAATTAGTAAAATGTGCCGACATAAATAACGAGCTAAACATTAGACGTACTTTTCAAATTTATTTGACAAAAAAATATTTAATACTATCATTAATAACTGGATTTTTAACATCTATAACTTATATTCTAAAACAAATATTATGAGTGAAAAAAAACTGGTAATACCTAAAGTACCGACAAACAGAACCGTAAAACATAACTCACCAATAGCTTCGTCAAGTACACGGGTGAAAAAAAACAATAAATCAAAGAGAAAATAACGAAATACCTTGCAAATTCTTGCGGATAAAATAGTGCCGAAGGTTTATGAGTATGGGTTTTTGAAGGAGTAGTGAGATTTTTGTTGTATTTTTGTGGGTGGAAATAAAGTATAACCTCAATTAATTTGAGTACATTTGTTTTTTTTTAATAATGTAAAAGCTAATCTGATGACTAAAAAGAGTAATAAAATTTTCAAAAACTGGACTCGTATTCTTGTTGGAGCAATTGCAGTACTCACTGTAAAATCCATTTTTGAAAATGATGATAGTGAAATAATTTCTAATAAAGGACGAAAAATATTATCTGACCCAAAAAAAATGAAATTCATTTATGACAAAATTAAAAAGTCAGAAAATAATTCTAGTGATATCTATATCTAATAAATGGATTTTTCGTTAGGTTTTTTAGTTGTATTAATTTTAATAATATTTCCTGGTCTAATATACAGACGGCTATATTTCTATGGCGAATTTTCTAAAGAGTTTAAATCAAGATATAATTTAGTAAGTTTAATAGCTATTTCAATTATACCTGGATTGATTAACTTAATCTGTGTTTTCTTTTTTTATGATACTTTTTTTAATAAAATAGACATTGGAGAAATAATAGATAAATTTAAAGATTTAAATAACGAAACCTTTAGATTTAAAGAATCTGAAGATACTCCAATTAAAGAATTGTTAAATACAAGGATAATTCCCTTTATAGGTTTTTTGTATTTAACGAGCCTTTTAATTGGTGCTGTTTTAGGCAGACTTGTTAGAATAAGTAAAATTGATACTAAATTCAAATTATTAAGATTTAAAAATTATTGGTTTTATTTGTTTAACGATCAACATACTAGCTTCAAAAAAATGAAGCACTTAAAAAAGAGAGAAAAAAAGTATATTTCTACAAAAGCTGATATTTTAATTGACTCAAACAATAAAACTCATCTGTATTCAGGAATTATTGTAGATTATGAGTTACATGAAAATGAATGCGATATCTTGAGTAAAGTTATGTTACAAAATGCAGAAAGATATAGCATCAAAAACGGAAAAAAAAATCCTGTTAAGATTCCTGGAAATTTATTAGTAGTAGATTGTTCTTCAATGATAAATAGTCAAGCCTTAAAAAATTAGTTTAAAATAAAAAGCACAAAATTTGGTTTGCATAAAAATTTGAAATCGCCTTTGAAAAAAGAGTAAAAAAGAATGTTTCCACTTGTTAATCATTCTTTTGAAGTTAAACCCTGCTGCTGCAAGCATAATATTGATGTTATCACCCACTACTCCCTTGTAAAAGTTGCGATTAAGTCTATGATTTGCCTTGATGTGTCCTATTACTGGTTCTATGCCTGCTCGTTTTTTGTGAGCTTGGCTTAATTTCTTTCGAAGGTAATAACTCATAGATTTTTTTGGTGGTGATGGAACAAGAATTTCTGTATCTTTTATTCTTTTTTTGCCTCTATATCCTCTGTCTACTTTTGCTCTTTTTGGTAATAATCCTGTTAATTTTTTTACTTGATCTAAAACTGGTTCTAAAGTGTGTCCGTCATATTGGTTGCGAAATCCCATTGCTCCAACAACTACTCCGGTGTCTGTTTTTACGAATGATGCCTTGTTGCCAAACTCATACTTCTTGTGTTCTTTTCCTTTAGAGATGCAACAAACTTCAGGCTCGTGAAGTGAATAAATTTTGTTTTTAGAATTTCTCTTTTGTGATAATACCTGTTTAAATAAATCTAAATCTGATTGATACTTTGAGTTGGGAGGTAGGTTTCGCTCAAGCTCTCTAATAAGCCTTCCACAAATGGTCTTTATTTTTCTGTCTGCTTTTTTTGCTTTTGCCCTGTTCTTTGGATGATTCCTAAAACGTTGGTCTCTAGATAATTTCTTTAATGTTCGAGTATAAGTTTGCCTAACAGGTAGTTGCTCTTTAGTAGCAATGGATTTACATTTTTTAATAATCTTTTTATGCAACTTTGCATCGGTAGGAAAGCTAATGTTTTTCTCTTGAACAGTAGTGTCTATATTGACGTTTTCGTCTTTGCTATCCTCTGCGTTTATTCGTATGCTTTCTTTTAAAATAAGTTCTATGCCAACTTCCTTAATACGATTACGAAAGTGAACCAATTCACTAGCTTCGCAAGGAACTCCACAAACAAAATTAGTTTCTCCACAAAAATATTGGTAGTAGTTATTTTCAGACCATTGCTCTACAACGCTCTAATCGGAGACATTACGGATATGTTTGAGCATAAGAAGACCTACCATTAGACGTATAGATTTAGCAGGTCTGCCTTTGTCTTTACTATACAAGGGCAAAAAAGCGTCTTCAAATTGTTTCCAATTTATTTTATTTGCCAATATGTAAAGAGGGTGTTTTTGGTTTAAAGTGTCTTTAAAACTAAAAAATAAATTGCCTTGATTTGTATTCTTGTTTTTTGGAATCATAATTTTAAAAAAATTGCAAGATTAATACATCAAAGATACAAAAACTTGTAGATATTTACAAATGTTTTTGGCTATATTCTAACATAAGACTTAAATAAGTTGTATATTTGCTAAAACTTTACAAAATGATACCTAAAAACTTTACAGAATACTTTAAAAGTCTTGATTCGACAAGTCGTCAAGCCATAGTTAATGAGCTTTTATTACTAATTTCAACAGATACAGATGATACATTTAGCCTTTTAGCAACATCAAGTGTTAAGCAATCTATCAACTGCCCTCATTGTAAGAGGGATAACATTCGTGCTAATGGCAAGAGCAAAGGAGTGCAACGTTATTATTGCAAAGATTGTAAAAAGTATTTCAGAAATACGACGGGTAAAGTCATTTTTGGGTTAAAAAAACCTGAATTATTACCCACCTATTTATATAATATGCTTATGGGTTATTCTATTAAGAAATGTGCAGAACAAACAAACATTAGCATTCAAACATCCTTTGATTGGCGACACAAGGTTCTAAGTTCTTTTAAACAAGCATATCCTAATGGTTTTGAAGGCATTACAGAGAGTGATGATATTTTCTTTTTAGAATCTAGCAAGGGAAATAGAGAGCTAGATAGAAAACCACGAAAACGTGGCAGTAAAGCTATTAAGCGGGGTATTAGTAATGAGCAAATAGCAGTTGTTGTTACCTGTGACAGAATCGACAACAAAGAACTCAAAGTAGCGACAAGAGGGCGTATAAGCAAGAAAGATTTAGAAGCTGTATTTGCCAGAAAATTAGATAAAGTAGAAACCCTTTGTACAGATGCTCATCGCTCCTATACAGCATTTGCTAAAAGTAATAACATACATCACAAAAAGTTTAATGTATCAAAAGGACAGAGAGTAAAAAACAAAGTGTATCACGTACAAAATGTAAACAATACTGCTAAAAGATTAAGAGAATGGATGAAGCCCTTTAACGGCGTAGCAACAAAATATCTGCAAAATTACATGAACTGGTTTATGATACTTGAACGTATAAAGAATAGCAACCAACGATTAAAGGAATTTGCCTACTTCTTGAGTTTGACAGTTTAAAGGGTTAAGTATTTGATAATGAGGTTTTTAAAAAATAGCCTATGCACTACTTTATTTTGTAAAATACTGATTTACAGAGTTTTGAGCTGTTGTATCGTTTAGCACTTTTAGTTTTAATTTATCGATGATTGTTTGCTCGGGGGTATCAATTTTGGAACGCAGGTAGATGTTGGACTTCGCCTTGTCATCCTTGATTAGAGATACCTGCATACGATCTATGGCTTTTACAATAGCTCTGTATTGAAGATTGGTTGTGTTTTTTAAATAGTTGATAAAAGTAAATGCTGTGAAGCACATAGCGATGTGTCCTTTGATTCTTTTATCTGTCCAATGAAATACTGGGCGTATTTCTAGTTGGCTCTTTAAAGCTCTAAAGGTATGCTCTACTTCAAACAGGTCGCTATATTTTGATAGGATAGTTTCTATGGGTAAATCAGTTGTAGTAGATAATGCTTTTAAGCCGTCATATTTAGCATCGTTTTCTATGACCTGTAGATTTAGTGCAATGGGTTCTCCCTCTTTGGTTGATGTTATAAACCTTCCTGCACCTCTTTTTTTAACTTGTTTGTATTTTGAGGGTTCTTCGAGCCATTGCTTGGCTTTGGATATGAGTTTTTCTCTAGCGTATGCATCTTTACGTGCACGTTTTGCAGAGTAACTGCATATAATCCGTCTGCCTTTATAGGTTGTCTCACTATAACTAAACTTCTGTTTTGATACCCCTTTTACAGCTTTGAGGTTTTCAATATCAATGAGTTTTGCTTTGACAACTTTAGGAAGAGTTTTGATACTATCGCCTATGATATAATCAATTTGGTTGTCTACCATAAAATTACGATTCCCCTTGTCAATCATAGCACTATCGGCAACTACAATTACGCAGTCTATGGTAAATTGTTGCTTCATTGAGTTTAGTGCATCAATCATGGTACAGCCTTCATAAGTATTGCCTTTATAGATTTGATACGATATAGGGTTGCGATTTTTATCAACTAATAGTCCTAGCACAATTTGTGTTTTGTGTGCTTTACCGTCTTTGGAATAGCCTTTTTGTCTTAAAGCATCATCCTGTTCTACTTGAGATTCAAAATAAAGTGTGGTCACATCATAGAAAACCACGTCAAGCACCGTAGAGAACAAACTACGCTGCTGGGTAAAAAGATGTTGCTTGATAAAGTCTTCTTCATCACTAAACAAATCCAAAGTTCTATAAAATTGGTGGAGAGGAATATCAGCGTCACCAAAACCAAGATATTCAGATTGATTAAAGCTACTTTGTAATTTGGAACAAGGTTCATTGATACGTTCGGCGATCATAAAACGAAAGATATTCTGCCAATCAAATTTACTACGGTGTCTATGGGTAATAATTTTAGCTAACTTATCTAAATTAAAAACATCCCACAGTTTGTTTACCACAAGAGCGTATCCGTAATTGTATCTACCCAACTCCTGAAGATTACCAATGCTTAGAGGGTTGGCATCTTTACCTATAAGTTCTAATAATTTTTTAGCAATACGCTCTAACTGATTCGCTTCGTAGTTTTCCAGCTTACCTAACGAGTAAAGGGTTTTGTGCTTGGGCTTACCGTCCAACTTGTAGGACTGAATAATCCGCAAATAGGTGCCTGATGCTTTTTTTTCTGCTCTGAGGAATGCCATAATGCAAAATTAAAACACAAAAATCGAAGAAAAAAATTTTTTCGCACTACGACTACTTTTTCAAATTAAGACAACAAACCCAGTAAAATCAAGGAAACGGTTCTCTAAAATGGCTTTTTTGGACTTGAAAGTGTCAAACTCAAGAGAATGGATGAAGCCCTTTAACGGCGTAGCAACAAAATATCTGCAAAATTACATGAACTGGTTTATGATACTTGAACGTATAAAGAATAGCAACCAACGATTAAAGGAATTTGCCTACTTTGCTTTTGCAGGACAAGAGACTTGGGAGATATGGAAAACAAACACTAATGCAGTCATAATTTAGAATATAGCCATGTTTTTTAATCTATTTTATTGATATTTAAAGTGTTAAATGGTTTTTAAGGGGTGACTACTTAGTAGAGGAAAATCAGCAACTACAAAATGGGATATAGAAAATCCATTTGATGAAAAACAAAATGATACTGCCGATATTTTAGTTATAGACAGTGATTTTTATGAAACCATAGATATTAAAACAAGGAATATAAGCAAAAAAGCACAGCCTCCTAATATAATTTCTGCTTATAAATTAGCAGGCTTATTTCAAATCCTTTAAAACTAACTGTATTGACCGACAACCGTTCCAGTTATTTTCTTCTAAAGTATAAACAATGCTAAATTCTTTATCTATATGCTTTATTTTTTTCCCTAAATTAAACCCAATAGCGTCAAAACTGTTATTCTTATCTTCCTGAAAAACATTAATTTTTAGATGAGTTTTGTCCTCGCCTACAAGTTTACCATAACCCTTATCTCTAACACCAGTTGTCATAAAAACCGGATTTTTGTTTGTTGGTCCAAAAGGACTCATCTGTTTAATTATATTAAAAAATTTAGGTGTCAGCTCCGAAAGCTCTATTTTTAAATCTATATAAATATTATTAATTAATGATTTTTTGTCAATAGATTCGGATACTACTTTTTCGAATTTATTTTTAAACTTCTCATAATTTTTTGGCAAAACGGTTAGTCCAGCAGCATATTTATGGCCTCCAAATTGTTCTATATATTCATCACATTTTTTTAGAGCTTCGTATATATCAAAATTATTTACAGAGCGAGCAGACGCTACAATTTTATCTCCGTTTTTAGCAAAAATTACAGTCGGTCGGTAGTGCTTTTCAGTTAATTTAGAGGCTACAATCCCAATGACTCCTTTGTGCCAGTCTTCTTGAAATACAACAGTAGTAAACTTGCTCTCTTCTTTGTTTTTAATTATTTGCAGAATCGCCTCTTCTGTGATTTTTTTTTCAAATACTTTCCTTTGTGTATTTAGTTCTTCAATTTTTTTAGCAAGTATTTTTGCAGCATCAAAGCTTGTTTCTGTTAAAAGC
Source organism: uncultured Polaribacter sp. (assembly GCA_963422315.1). Taxonomy (GTDB): domain Bacteria; phylum Bacteroidota; class Bacteroidia; order Flavobacteriales; family Flavobacteriaceae; genus Polaribacter. Next base: position 512,669 of record OY729423.1, on the reverse strand, counting down.
TCTACTGTTAAATTGGCATGCTTTATTCTACCAGCTGCGTTAATTCTTGGAGAAATTATAAAAACAACATCAGAAATTGTAACTTTATTATTAATTCTATGCATTACAGCTTTTATTCCGTTTCTAGGATTTTTGTTTAAAACCTGCAAACCAAAATAGGCTAAAGTTCTATTTTCGCCATTTATAGGAACAATATCGGCTGCAATTGCAATTACAACTAAATCTAAATACGGCAAAAAATCTTCGATAGTTTGGTTTCGCTTACAGCCTAGTGCTTGTATAAGTTTAAACCCAATTCCACAACCACAAAGCTCGTCAAAAGGATAGTTGCAATCATTTCTTTTTGGATTGAGAACAGCATAAGCTTTGGGTATTTCGGTGCTTGGTTTATGATGATCACAAATAATAAAGTCTATATTTTTTTCTTTGGCATAAGCTACTTTTTCAATAGCTTTTATACCGCAATCTAATGCAATTATCAATGAAATATTATTGTCATAAGCAAAATCAATTCCTTCGTAAGAAATACCATAACCTTCTGAATACCTGCTGGGGATGTAGGTAGCTACATTTTTATAAATTGTTTTTAGATAAGAAGCCATTAAAGAAACTGCGGAAGTTCCATCTACATCATAATCTCCATAAATCAGAATATTTTCGTTGTTTGCAATAGCATATTCAACTCTCTCGACCGCTACTTCCATGTCTTTCATCAAAAATGGGTCGTGAAGGTCATTCAAATTTGGTCTAAAAAATTTTTTCGCCTCGTCATAAGTTTTAATATTTCTTAGGTAGAGAATTTTTGCAATCGCAAGGTTTATGTTAAGGTCTTTTGATAATTTAATTACTTTTTTTGTCTCGGACTGTGCTTTAAAACTCCATTCCATAAAAAATATATGTATAATTAAAATTGTTTGAAATAACTAATTGTTTATGGTTTTGATAAATTTACCAGTAATTATACTGCTCGCTATTTTAGCTGCTAAATATCCTAAAGTAGCTATTGTTACTGACACTATTAAAAGATTAAAAATTCTTAGTTCTACAGGGTAAGGCAGATTTTGAGTAATCATAAAAAATCCGTATTGTTTTTGAAAATAAATTAATATAACACCGAAAAACAAGCCGATTGCCATTCCTGATAATGTTAGTAAAAATCCTTGAATAACAAATATTTTTTTTATTTTTTTAATCGTTACTCCTAAATTAAAAAGTGTTTTTAAATTAGTTTTTTTATCGATAATCATCATAATAATTGCACCGACTACGTTGAATAAAGCGATTATTATAATCAATGTAAAAATTAAATATGAAACAATGTTTTCTGTGTTAATAACCTTGAATAATATTTCGTTTAATTGTTCTTTTGTTTGAATTTTAAATTTAGACCCTAATTGTTTTTTAAGGTTTTCTGATGTCAAATTAGCATCATAATTATCTGATAGTTTTAACTCAATACTTGAAATTTGATTTTTATTAAGTTTTAATAATTTTTTTACCTCATCAATATTCATATATACATATTTGTTTTCAAGCTCTTCTGAACCCGAAAATACGCCTATTACTTGGGTGTTTACATTATAAAAAGCATCGTATGGATTTAAAAAACCTGAATTTAGCTTTGGTGTTAAGATGGATAAAGCCTCGCCATAATTTGACACACTTAATGATAGCTTCCTAGAAATACCCCAACCAACTACAACTCCTTTTGGGTATTTAGCTTCTAACCAACTCCCTAAACTTAAACTCTTGTCTATTTGTGTTACTAAATTATAATTTTGCTCAACTCCTTTTATATAAGCAACTTCGTATTTATTGTTGTATTCCAAAAAAACACGCTCTTCTATAACTTTTGAAAATGCACTTATGTTTTTATTCTTTTGTAAAACACCTTGAATATCTTTTGTATAAGTAAAATATTTTCCGTTTTTTGAAGAGATTTTAATATCTGGTTCCAAAGCCTCTAACAAACTAAAGCTAAATGTACGTAGTCCTGAAAACCCTGAAAGTATTATAAATAAAGATAACGAGGAGACAATAACGCCAAAAGAAGCTATAATTGTGATTATGTTAATTGCGTTGTTACTTGTTTTTGTAAATAAATACTTCTTGGCTATGTAAAATGAAAAATTCAAATGAAATTTATGAATCTATTTTTTTTGACGTTTAAGTAAGAGCTCCGAGTTTTTAATATAACTAAAATCTTCTCCTTTTAATGACCTATTTATTTTTTCTATATAATCTAAAGTATCATCTTCAAAAAATAATAACTCAGGCATTATACGTAGTTGGTTTTTAATACGTTGTGCTAGTTTATAACGAATTGAAGAGCTTTTAGATTTTATTCCATCAATAACTTCATCCTTTCTTTCTGGTGGAAAAACACATAAATAGACCTTTGCTATACTTAAATCTGAAGTAACTCTTACTTTAGAAACAGATACAATTACACCTTTCATTCCGTCTTGTACAGATTGTCGAAGTATGTCTGCTAAATCTTTTTGAAGTAAACGAGATACTTTAAGCTGTCTATTTGTTTCTTTCATACTAATTTAGTTTAAAACATCGCTATAATAAGTAAATTTTTAAATTTATATAGCACGAAAAAACAGCTAGCTTATTTTTAAATAAAACAATAAATTAATCAAATAAAATAATTGCTTTATTATCATTTAGTTCTAAAGTTCCAGAATTAATATCTAAAGTTAGTTTGTTTTCTGTTATTTCGTGTAGGATTTTTCTTTCACTCAAATTACTTAAGTCAGCATTTAGTTTAGGATTAATTTCAATTATTATTTTACCTTTCTTTAAGTTAGAAATAATAGGCGTATGATTATTTAACATTTGAAACTTGCCATTTACTCCAGGAACAGACAAAGAGTTAATTTCTGAAGAAAATACAATTGCTTCGGGAGTTACTATTTCTAAATACATGAGTAATATTTAAGTTATGATTAAATTTTTCTGATCATTTTTTCACCAGCATCAATAGCCTCTTGTATAGAGCCTTTTAAGTTAAAGGCTGCTTCTGGGTATTTGTCTAACTCTCCGTTTATAATCATATTAAAACCTTCGATAGTGTCTTTTATATCGACTAAAGCTCCTGGTATTCCTGTAAATTGCTCCGCAACGTGGAAAGGTTGAGATAAAAAGCGTTGAATTCTCCTTGCTCTATGAACTATCAATTTGTCCTCTTCTGATAGCTCTTCCATACCTAAAATTGCAATAATATCCTGTAGTTCTTTATAGCGTTGTAAAATTTCTTTTACTCTTTGAGCACATAAATAATGGTCATTTCCTAAAATATCAGGGGTTAATATTCTTGATGTAGAGTCTAATGGGTCAACTGCTGGGTATATACCTAATTCTGCAATTTTACGAGATAATACAGTTGTAGCATCTAAATGAGCGAAAGTTGTAGCAGGAGCAGGGTCTGTTAAATCATCTGCTGGAACATAAACTGCTTGTACAGAAGTAATTGATCCTCTTTTTGTAGATGTAATTCTTTCTTGCATGGTACCCATTTCGGTAGCTAATGTAGGTTGATAACCTACTGCTGAAGGCATACGACCTAATAGTGCCGACACTTCGGAACCAGCTTGCGTAAAACGAAAAATATTATCTACGAAAAAAAGAACATCTTTTCCTTGAGACTCTCCTGTGCCATCTCTAAAATATTCTGCTATTGTTAAACCAGACAAAGCAACACGGACACGTGCGCCTGGAGGCTCATTCATTTGACCGAACACAAAAGTAGCTTTAGAATCTTTCATTCTTGCTTTATCCACTTTTGATAAGTCCCAGCCACCCTCTTCCATAGACTTCATAAAGTCATCGCCGTAATTAATAATACCAGACTCTAACATTTCTCTTAATAAGTCGTTTCCTTCACGAGTTCTTTCCCCAACACCTGCAAAGACTGATAGACCACCATGACCTTTTGCAATGTTATTAATTAACTCTTGTATTAGCACTGTTTTGCCTACACCAGCACCACCAAATAAACCAATTTTACCACCTTTTGCATAAGGCTCTATTAAGTCTATTACCTTAATACCTGTATATAAAACTTCAGTAGAAACTGATAGGTCTTCAAATTTTGGAGCTGTTCTGTGTATTGATAGTCCGTTTTTACCGTCTTTTTTTAAATTACCCAAACCGTCAATTGCATCTCCAGTTACATTAAATAAGCGACCGTAAATATCACTACCTATCGGCATTTGAATTGGGCTTCCTGTTGCAACTACTTCTATTCCTCTACTTAATCCGTCAGTAGCATCCATAGAAATTGTTCTTACGGTATCTTCTCCGATGTGTTGCTGCACCTCTAAAACTAAAATAGAACCATCTGCTTTTTTAATTTCTAACGAATCATATATTTTAGGAAGCTCGTTTTCGATGTTGAACTCAACGTCAATTATGGGACCAATTATCTCAGAAATTTTACCTTTTACTTTGGACATTTTGTTAATCTAATAATTGTAATACTTAACTTAAAATCTTAAGTTGTTATTTTAAAAGACACAAAGGTAATTTTTTTTTGATTAATCTTTGTGTCTTTTTATAAAAAATTATTTGCTATAAAAAAACCTCATCTAATTTAGATGAGGTTTTTCTTAACTTTAAAAATGAAATCTAATTGTTGTTAGTAACTTTAACTTCTACTCTTCTATTTTTAGTTCTTCCTGCTCTAGTTTTATTTGAAACTATTGGGAATCTTTCTCCAAATCCTTTTGATTGAAGTCTTTTAGAGCTAATTCCTTTTTTAATGAAATAATTCTTAACGGCTGATGCTCTTCTGCTTGATAATTTAAGGTTAGAAGAAGCTCTACCGCTACTATCTGTATGACCTTCAATAGAAAATTTAGCTTTAGGGAATTTATTCATAATGCTCACAATAGCGTTTAGTTTAGCAGTTACACCTCTTTTAAATGAGGTTCTACCAGGGTTAAATAATATTGATTTTGCACTGAAAGCAATAACTTCAGTAGCTTTTTTAGTAATTATTTTTTCTGGACAACCTCTTTCAGAAGGAACACCTGCAATGCTAGGACATTTATCATCTTTATCTAAAATACCATCTCCATCTGTATCTGGCCAAGGGCATCCAGCGTTTTCTATTGGACCTGCGATAGAAGCACACTTATCATTCTTATCTATAACTCCGTCTCCGTCTGTATCAGGACAACCTTTGTTAGATTTTGTACCTCTAGAATTAGGACACATATCATCTTTATCTGCAATACCGTCTCCGTCTGAATCTGGGCAACCATTCATAGTAATTAAACCAGCAGTATTAGGACACTTATCATCAGAGTCTTTTATACCATCTCCATCTGCGTCAGGACAGCCTTTAAAACTTTTTAACCCAGCAACCATCGGACAAGCATCCTGTCTGTCATAAACACCGTCTCCATCAGAATCTTTACCACCAAATCTATAAACTACAGCTACAGATGAGTTAAACATTGCATCTAGTTTATCAGAAAATCCAAATTTTACTCCTGTTTGTAATCTAGCTCCTAACACTTCGTTAAACCAAAGATTAGTTCCAAGTGCACCAAAACCCATTCCTTCTCCTTCAGAATTTATAGAAGTATAACCTCCTCCAACTTGTAAAAAAGGATCAAACAATTTCGCGTCTTTCAACACATTATATTTAGCAGAAACATCTATTGAAAAAAAGTCGGAGTCCACTATATCTGCATTTGGGTGTTTTTTAATTTTACCGAAAGCCATTGCTAATTGTAGCGAAAACCCATCACTTAAATATCTATCTACCGTTACTGCAGGAAAAAGAAAATTAAAGTCACCAGGACCAATTAAGTCTTCAAATTGTTTTCCAAACCCAGACTTGTCATTAATATCTATGATATTTACACCTACACCTGCTACCCATGGATTGTTTTCATCTTGTGCGTTTACATTACTAACTATTACTAACGTAAACAAAGCCATTACGGCTAATTTTAATTGTTTCATTATTAAATTTTTAAATTAAAGTTCGTTATTTCAGTTTGCAAAAGTAATCTTTTAAATTATATATGCCAAAAAAAATTTATAAAATTACGATTTTTTTATATTTTTATTCAAAATGTATTTCACTGTACTCACGAAATATAAGTATTAACTGGTACAAATATTGATTTTTTTGATTAAAATTATTCGTGGCAAATATACAAAAGTTTTTAAATATTATAAATAAAAAAAATAAATTAAGGCAACCTTTTACATTTTAGATAATTTTTATAGTTTTTTTTAGCCTAAAGCGTCTGTTTTTAATTTTTTTATAACATTTTAACAATTTAATATACATTGCATTACATTCAAACAGCTTGTTTTTTACTTGACAAATATACTACTATATTTCTGCAAAAGTAATATCTTCATCAATATATACCAAAATATTTTCTTTTACTGCATAACCCATATTGTTTAAAACTTTTTTGTAGTTTAATAGCTGTTGTCGATGATTTTTTGATTCATTTCCTGTTTTGTAGTCAATCAAGGCAACTTCTTTATCGTTAATAAATATTAACCTATCTGGTATGATAATTTGATTATCCTTACCTATTATTTGCCTTTCATTAAATACATTAACTTTTTCAGAAAAATATTTTTCTAACCTAGGATGATTAATTAGTTTGTAAATACTTTGTTTAATCTGATAAAACGACTTTTCATCTAACACTCTTGTTAATAAATATTGATTAATAACAGGGTCTAAATCATTTACAGTTATAATTTTTGAAAGTATTTCGTGTAATAAATTTCCATAATTTATAGATTTCTTTTGCTCTGTATTCCAATAATTAGAGGCACTTTTAAGTAAAAATATATTATGGCTTTTCCAGGGATTTGAAATAAGTTGCTGATGAGTTTCATTTATTGACTTGACTTTAATATTCTTGCTTATTTTATTTTTGTCCCCAAAATTATATTCTAAAGTATCGCTTCTCCAAAGATTATTTGTTTTTAAATAATTGATAAATATACCAGATATAAAATTTATATTCTCCTCACCTTTAGAGCTAATACTATTTTCTGTAATTATAAATAATTGTTCTACCGCTCTAGTTAAGGCAACGTATAAAAGATTAAAACTATCTAACTCTAATTCTTCTCTTTGCCGATTATAAATTTGCAAACCTCTTTCACCAGTAGCCTTTAAATTTTTACCATAATCTACTAACAGCTCTTTAAAACCCTTATAATCTTCTGGCAACTCATCTAACCAAGATTTCGGACTAATTTGTCTATAAATATCTATAGTACAAGGAAATATAACCACCGGAAATTCTAACCCTTTAGATTTATGTATGGTCATTATTTGCACAGCATTTGTGTTTTCAGAAATAGACATGCTCAAGTCATCTTTTTTAACATCCCAAAATTCTAAAAACTCATCAATATCTGAACCTTTTGCTTGTTGCTCTATTATTAAGTCCAAAAAAAACTGCAGATAAGCATCGGAGGTGCTAGATAATTTAAAGCCTCTTATAATTTCTTCTATTTTTTCATAAAAAGATACCTTGTTAAAAATTATAAGATTAAACAAAACTTCATACTCTTTTAAACTATTTAACAACGAGTTAAAATCAGCTTTTATATGTTTTGATATAAACGTGTGTATAGGTGTTTTTATATGCAAATGATTATATAAAAAATTCAATATTTCAAAACGAACTTCTTCGTTAAAAGGGCTTTGTATTATTTTTAAAACATCTATTATAAAACATACTTTTGGACTATTTCTCAACAGCAAAGTTTCGGATGAAACAATGTTAATTCCATTTTGGGATAGATAACTTGCAATTTTAACTCCTTCTTTTCTTTTACGAGTTAAGACACATATTTCGTTTAACTCAAATCCTTCCTTTAGTAATTTATTTATTTTTTCTAAAACTGTTTTTTGATATTTCGAGTTTGCTTCATCTTTTATATCTTCTTTATCTAAAAAAGTTATTGATACGTAGCCTCCTTTTTTGTCGTTTTCTAACTGGTTGTTTCCTTCCAAATAAAGGTTTTTGTACGACTTGTTATTAATAAATTTTGAAACATGTTTAAAAAAGGAGTTGTTAAAATTTATAATTTCTGAAAAACTTCTATAGTTTGTGCTTAATATTTTAATCTCTTTATCCACATGAAATGAGCTTTTTGACTCTGAACTCAAATCTATAAGCTGCTCCGCTTTACCGCCTCTCCACCTATAAATAGCTTGTTTTCCATCTCCAACTAATATCAAACTGCTGTTTTTTTGTGCCAAAGCCTCACCTATAAGTGGAATTAAATTTTGCCACTGTAAAACCGAAGTGTCTTGCATTTCATCGATAAAATAATGCTGAAATCGCTGTCCTATTTTTTCATATATAAAAGGAGTCGGCTGATCTTTAATATTATCCGAAATTAATTGATTAAATTCTGCGTTTAACCTTATATTATTCTCTTCTTTTATAGTTTCTAACTCCAAATTAATATTATTTAAAACCGCCAATGGAATAATACTTTTTATCGCCAATTTATTAAGTATAAACCTACCGTATAGCTGCTCAATTTTTGAATAATAATTTTTTATATCAGGAATTAGCTCTTCTATAGTTTGTTTTTTATACTCACTTAATGTTTTAGTATAATATTGTTTATTTTTTATATACTTATCAATAGTTTCTTTTCTTGATAGAAAATTAAAATACTCACATTTTATACTTACATCTTCAAAAAATTTAGGTATTGAGCCTCGATAAAAGTCTTTTCGCTCTAAATTATTTTTTTCTAAAAGAGTTAAAAAAATTTCCGCCGTTTGTCCTAACTCATTTTTTATTTCTTTTTGAACTTTATTAAGCTTCAACTTTAAGTCTAAAAAATCATCTATTTTTTTTTCTAAAAGATTTCTAAAATGAGGAACATCATCTTCGTTTAAAAGCACTTTGGAATACTCTTTCAAATTTAAAGAAACGTCCCAAGATTTATCGTTATCTAATTTGTCAAGCGAATAATTTATTAAAGTTTTTGTCAGTTTTTTATCAGTTCCGATTTTAGACATAAGCACGTCAACAGACTTATTCAATAACGAAACGGCATCCATCTCTACTTCAAAATTTAATGACAGACCTAAATCAAAAGCAAAATTTTTAATAATTTTATGTGTAAAGCTATCAATAGTTGTTATTGAAAAAGCACTGTAGTTTTGCAAAATTGCTTCTAAAATCTTTTTGCTGCGTTGTTTAATCTCTGTCTTTTCTATTTTAATTTCTCGAGTTATAATAGAAAGCAAACCGCTTTCTTTACCGTTTGCAAAATCTTCCAAACTCAACAGTACTCGTTCTTTCATTTCATTTGCCGCTTTGTTAGTAAAAGTAATAGCCAAAATTTTTTGAAATGTAAAAACATCATCGTAAGTAAGCAGAACTTTTAGGTACTCTTTAACAAGCGTAAAGGTTTTACCACTCCCTGCCGAAGCATTGTAAATTTGAAAAGTAGAAAGACTATTCATAGTGTTTAGTTATTAAACGTACATATTATGCTAATTTTAAAAACAAAAAAGCTCAATTAACAACTTAAAGCTATGTAAACAAAGAGGTTTTTATATAAAATAGTTTTAAAATTAATGTAAATCTGGAGGATTCTAATGTAAAACTGAACGAGTCTTCCATAAAACTGAATGAGTCTTCCATAAAACTGAACGAGTTTTATGTAAATCTGAATGAGATTCATGTGAATCCGAATCAGATTTCTAGAGATTTGACTGCCCCTAACATCCCCCTAAAATGTAATTTAAAAAACTAATCACTAATCACTAAAAACTAATCACTAATCACTAAAAACTAATCACTTGTCCTCTCATAAATATAGTTTACGTAAAGTTTAGTTTTCAAGCTTTATTGTTAATATCCTAATTTTAATATTTTCATTTATTTGTTTTCCTTTGTCTTGTCAATGAGGAAGCGGAAGATGTTTTTTGTGGGGACTTAAAGCATCCAGGAATATCATTTGACCAGCTAAAAAGTTGATTTTAAGCAGTAATTTGTTCATTCAAATTTACTGCTTTTTTTCAGTTTAGAAAAATAAACTTTTTTTGTTGCCTTATGCCTTTTTAAAGTCCCCCATACAGGGTGTTTCTTGTTTTGTAAAATCATATAATTTTATCTTTGGTTTACTTGCTATATTTTCTATCCATTTTTCAAACTCTACTGGAGTTCTATACCCTAAAGCTTCTATGGGTCTCTCATAATTTAGTAATCGTTTTACTTCTTTTAGCTTCTTGTTGAGATGATTTACATTTTTAATATCTTTGAATAAATAACTGTTTTTTAGCACTCCATTAAGCTGTTCCGCCATTCCGTTTTGTAAGCAATTATCTGCTATACTCATCACCAATTGATGTTTTCTTAATTTATTCTTATAAGCAGTAGATTTGTATTGAGACCCTGCATCGCTATGGTGAATACACTCGTTAATATTTGACCCCTCGCAACTTTACAACTTGTCCAAGCGTTTTTATAGCATTTAAAGAAAGCATCGTATCACTGCCATACAAACCAACGATTCGTTTGCTGTACATATCCTTCAAAGTAAAAATATAATAGGTTTCCTCTTTTAAAATAAAATAGGTAATATCTCCTGCTATTACTTGATTTATATCATCTAAAACGAGTCCATTAATTAAGTTTTTATCCCAATCATCGCCTAAATATTCGCTAGCACACTGGATAACTGACTCTTTGTAAATAAGTTGTAATTGTTGCTGACCGATAACACGTTCTAGTTCGGCTATCTTTTTTAATAACTCTACATTTTTTTTCTCTTCACTTGTTTTCTCTACAACTAATCGCTCTGTTTTTGGAAGCTTTCCGTACTTCACTAACCATTTGCGAACCGCAGAACCACTAACCTGATAAACTTTGCAAACTTCAGAAACACGTAATTTCCCTTGCTCAATTAAAGCTACTTTTTCTTTCTTAAATTCTGGACTAAACACACGTCTCGTTTTTATGTTTTTCATAAATTTACTATTTAATCTAAAGTTTTCAACTAAACTTTATGTAAACTTATTTTATGAGACCACACACTAATCACTAAAAACTAATCACTAATCACTAATCACTAAACCCTAACTTAAGGCAAAAAAATTATAGCATAAAAAGAGTGGAATATTGACAAAAATTAATTTTAAAAAGCAAAAAAATAACATTTGATTAAATATATCGTTATTCAGTAAACAAAAAAACAGAAAGAATGGGTAGTGTTCAAATATTATGGGTGGACGATCAGATTGACTTATTAAAGTCGCATATTATGTTTTTGGAGCAGAAAAACTATAAGGTTACAAGATGTACAAATGGTGCCGATGCCATTGATATGATAGGAAAGTATAATTTTGATATTGTATTTTTAGACGAGAATATGCCTGGGTTGAGCGGTTTAGATACTCTTTCGGAAATAAAGCAGGTACGTGCTAATCTTCCAGTTATAATGATTACAAAAAGCGAAGAGGAATATATAATGGAAGAAGCCATTGGGTCTAAAATTTCGGACTATCTGATAAAGCCAGTTAATCCGAATCAAATATTGCTTAGTCTTAAAAAGAATTTAGAGGACTCTCATTTAATACAAAAAAAAGCAACTCACGACTATCAGAAAGAATTTAGAAAAATTTCAATAGATTTATCAATGGTTAATTCATACACAGACTGGATAAGCCTATACAAAAAGATAGTTCACTGGGAGTTGGAATTAGAAAACATCAGCGATTTGGGGATGTTAGGTATTTTGAAAAGTCAAAAACAAGAGTCAAATAATCATTTTTATAAATTTATAAAAAACAATTACGAAGACCTATTAAAGTCAAGCGATAGTCCGACATTTTCGCATACCCTGTTTAAAAACTATATAGCTCCGAAGTTAAGTACAGAGCGAGGTGTTGTATGGATTGTGATAGACAATTTACGCTACGACCAATATCGCATTATCGAGCCGCTGATAAATAATCACTATAAAAAAGAAGAAGAATATGCCTATTTTTCTATCCTACCGACTGCAACTCAATATGCGAGGAATGCAATTTTTTCGGGTTTAATGCCTTTAGAAATGGAAAAACGGTTTCCGAATTATTGGAAAAATGACACGAATGAAGGAAGCTTGAACTTGTATGAAAATGAATTTTTAACCTCGCAACTAAAACGTTTAAACTTAAATATAAAGCACGAATATTATAAAATCTCAACTTTAAAGAACGGCAAAGAGCTTGCAAATAATTTTATTGGCACAAAACAAAATGACCTTACGGCTATAGTTTTTAATTTTATTGATATTCTTTCTCATTCAAAAACAGAGATGAAAATAATACAAGAGCTTGCCGATGACGATAAGTCGTATAGGAGCTTAACTCTCAGCTGGTTTAAAAATTCATCTTTATTTGAAATAATACAAAAAGCACAAGGCTTAGGTCAAAAATTAATTATTACCACCGACCATGGGACCATAAATTGTAAAAAACCGACGAAGGTAACTGGGGATAAAGATATAAGTTCAAATTTGCGATATAAAACCGGGAAAAATCTAAGCTTTCAAGAAAAAGATGTATATGTTGTTCGCAATCCTAAAGATATTTTTTTGCCATCTTTAACTCTGAATAGTCCGTTTATATTTGCCAAAGAAGATTTGTTTTTTGCCTACCCTAATAACTTTAATCATTACGTAAAACACTATAAAAACACATATCAACACGGCGGAGTTTCGTTAGAAGAAATGATTATACCTTGCGGAATTTATAGCCCAAAGTAGTAAAAAAAACTCAAAAATTTGTTTATAAAACTATTTCCGTATAATTAAAAATAGTGTTATAGCCTTTGCTTTTAAAATATCTTGGTGTGTCTTCGTTTCCAGTGGCTAATATAAAATCTCCTCCCCACGCACCTAAACTTTTTATCGCTCCAAAATAATCCGAAAACATATTTTCTTTAACAGGCTCTAACTTTATAATTGAACTTATAATTTGCTCATGGTCGTAAATCAGATTCTCAAAAACTTTAATAGAAGTCGCCTTTACAATTTCCTCCGAAATAGATGAAATTATTTTTATTTCTTTTTTATAATTTGACTTGTTGTTTCTATATCTCTCAATCTCCTGTTTAGAACTCTGTTTTTTATTTAGGAAAACGAAAAATAGATTTTCTTTTAAACTCGGATTAATTTCAATTTTTTTAATTATGGGTTTTTGGTTTTTTATTTGATAGAAAATAGGCTTATCATTTTGAGCACAAGCTATATCATATCCACTTCCTCCAAACGAGTTCCACAATAATTTAAAAGCATCTACTTTTGCCCAAGATGCAACGGAGTTAATAAGAGTTGACGAGCTACCAAGCCCCCAGTTTTGAGGAAAAGTAAGCCGCGTTTTTACTTTAAACCCATTTTCAGAATTTAAAAAACTCGGATTTAATTTTTTTGCTTCTTTTAAAATATTTAATAATGTTTCTGCCGTTTCTTCGGCGTATATTTTTTTTTGAAAACTATAAGTAATTTCTTTTAAACTTAATTCGGCTAAATTAAAAGTTGCGGCAAACCAACACTTGTAGTTATTATTATAACTTTTCCAAATTAATTGTAAATTATTAATTTTTTGAATCTCCAAACTTTGACCAAATTTGACAGGAACAGCTAAAGCTTTTGCACCGTCTAAAACTAGGTACTCACCAGTTAACAATAATTTACCATTAGAATAATTGATTAGTTTCACCACGTTGTTACTTTAATCTTTTAAAAAATTTCAAACAAAACAAACGAATTTACAATTGAGATATGATATTAAAAAGCTATGAATAAAGTTCTTTATTTCTTAAAAATTTTAATTGTTCGGCTACAGCAGAATGAGATATAACTTTTTTATTAAAATAAGTTGCGATTATTTTTTTCTCATTTTCGGTTGCGTTGTAATGTTTTAATATATTTTGTAAATGAGCTTTCATGTGTCCGTGCTGTATTCCTTTGGTAATCAACGCTTTTATCGCTGCAAAATTTTGTGCTAAACCTACAGCTGCTACTATTTTTGTTAAGGTTTTAGCAGAAGGCTCTTGTAACATTTTTAAAGAAAAATTAGCCATAGGGTGCAACGACGTTAAACCACCGACAGTGCCTAACGCTAACGGTATTTCTAACCAAAACTTAAAATTACCATTAGAAATATCACAATGAGATAAGCTAGAATATTCTCCTTTTCTTGATGCATAAGCGTGTACTCCTGCCTCTACAGCTCTAAAATCATTTCCAGTTGCTAAAACAACTGCGTCTATTCCGTTCATAATTCCTTTGTTGTGAGTAACTGCTCTGTAAGGTTCTACTTCTGCAATCTTTACAGAGTGATAGAATTTTTCGGCAAATTTTTTCGAATTTTCCTCTCCTAATTCTTCAATTTTACAACTAACTTCAGCTCTAATTATACACTCTGGAACGTAATTAGACAATATGCTCATTATTATTTGGACATCGCTTTTTTCAAAATTCTTGGCTATTGCTTCTAAACACGAATTAATAAAATTTGCACCCATCGAATCTTTGGTTTCAAAAGCAACTTGTATCTGAAAATAGTTCGGTATTTTATCCGTTTTGTCTAATAATTTAATGTCTAATACTCCTCCGCCACGTTTTTTCATGTTTTTAGTAATAGCGTTAGTAGAAGTATATAATTTGCTTTTATTTTTATTGAAATAATTTTCTAATTCGCTTTTAGCTCCAGAATAAAAAAAGTGTACTTGACCAATTTTTTTAGTAGAAACAACTTGTGCTTTAAAACCGCCTCTCGTACTCCAAAATTTTCCTACATTAGAGGCTGCAGCAACAACAGAACTTTCTTCAACAACCATCGGTATTGCATAAGTAACGCCATTGATTATGAAGTTCGGCGCAACCCCGTAAGGCATATAAAAATTTGAAAGTGTGTTTTCGCTAAAATCATCGTGAAGTTCTTGTAATTTGGTTTCGGTATTCCAATATTGTTTTAGAATATCTAATTTTTCGGATTGATTTTTAAAATAGTTTTCCGATAGCCAATTTATCTTCTCTTGCTTTGTTAATTTAGAAAACCCAGTAATAAGTTTACTCATTGACCTAAAATGATAATAATTGTTTGAGGCTTCGTAATGTTGTCAATATCTAACAACTTTATTCGCCAAAATTAAGGTTTTATTTTTAAAATTTACCACAAGTAGATTAATCCCTTTGTTAATCTCGTAGCTCAATCGTAGATTAGCTCTCATTTTTTCTAAAATTAAAATTGTTCCAGCCTTGTGCTTTTAGTTCTATTTCTTGTGTTTGCTCTTGTAATTAGTTTTAAAACCTTTATTTTTAGAAGTAATGTGTTACAGAAAAATTAGGGTCTCCTTTTATCTTTTAACATTTTGCAAAGATAATTACATCGTTAAAAAAAACTTATTAACAAAATACTAGTTAAATTTAAAAACTTAAAAAACCCTTAATTTATCAAAACTTTCGTTAAATGTTTTTTATAATTATAAGTTAAAAAATCGATTTCAAAGCTAAATTTTGTCAATAAAATTGTTTTTAAAATTGTTTAAATAAATAAAATAAGTTGTAAGTTTGTTGCAATAATATTTTTTCAAAACTTTCCGCCAAGTATAATTTTAAGTAAAAGAAAATTACTTTTATTTACAGTATAGTATCGGTTTTGTTACTTTGAATTTTAAAAAAACAAAAGCCTAAAAAACAAGTTAATCTTTGATTTTTAAGTAGAAGTTTGAGTTAGATAATTAGGATAACCCCAAATAGTTAAATAATCATTTTATTAAAAAAACTT
Organism: uncultured Polaribacter sp.; assembly: GCA_963422315.1. Lineage (GTDB taxonomy): Bacteria > Bacteroidota > Bacteroidia > Flavobacteriales > Flavobacteriaceae > Polaribacter. Next base: position 496,858 of record OY729423.1, on the reverse strand, counting down.
TAATTTATGTACGTAGTAAAAAGAGACGGTAAGAAAGAGCCGGTAATGTTCGACAAAATTACCGCTAGAGTTAAAAAATTATGTTACGGATTTAATCCCATGATAGACCCCATAAAAGTTGCTATGCGGGTAATTGAAGGGCTTTATGACGGTGTAAAAACTTCAGAGTTAGACAATTTAGCAGCAGAAATTGCAGCTACATTAACGACTGCACATCCAGATTATGCAAAATTAGCTGCAAGGATAGCTATTTCTAATTTGCATAAAAACACCAAAAAATCTTTCTCCGAAACTATGAAAGATTTGTATTTATATGTAAATCCGAATACAGAGAAAAAAGCACCGCTACTTGCAAACGACGTATATAAAATAACAGAAGAAAATGCCGAAAAATTAGACTCTACAATAATTTATAATAGAGATTTTAATTATGATTACTTCGGTTTTAAAACTATCGAACGCTCTTATTTACTTAGATTAGACGGAAAAATAGTAGAACGCCCTCAACACATGCTTATGCGTGTAGCTATCGGAATTCATAAAAACGATATTGACGAGGTAATCGCCACATACGAGTTGATGAGTAAAAAGTATTTTACACATGCTACACCTACGTTATTTAATTCTGGCACCCCAAAACCTCAAATGTCGTCTTGTTTTTTATTACAAGTTAAAGAAGACAGTATAAACGGAATTTACGACACCTTAAAACAGACTGCAAAAATATCACAATCTGCTGGTGGAATTGGCTTATCTATTCACAATGTTAGAGCAACCGGATCTTATATTAGAGGAACAAACGGAACTTCGAACGGAATTGTGCCTATGTTAAAAGTATTTAATGATACCGCTCGTTATGTAGATCAAGGCGGAGGAAAGCGTAAAGGGTCTTTTGCAGTTTATTTAGAGCCGTGGCATTCTGATATTTTCTACTTTTTAGACTTAAAGAAAAATCACGGAAAAGAAGAGATGCGTGCTAGGGATTTATTTTACGCAATGTGGATTCCTGATTTATTTATGAAGCGAGTAGAACAAGATGGGAATTGGACATTGATGTGTCCTAACGAATGTCCGCGTTTGTACGACATATACGGCGATGAGTTTGAAAAACTATATGAAAGCTACGAATCTGCAAATAAAGGAAGAAAAACCATTAAAGCACGCGAGCTCTGGGAAAAAATATTAGAATCTCAAATTGAAACAGGAAATCCTTATATTTTATATAAAGATGCTATAAACCGAAAATCAAATCAGAAGAACTTGGGTACCATTCGCTCGTCAAATTTATGTACAGAAATTACCGAATATACTGCAAAAGACGAAGTAGCAGTATGTAATTTGGCTTCAGTTGCACTGCCGATGTTTATTACAGAAAAAGAAAATGGAGAAAAGCAATTTAACCATAAAAAACTATATGAAATAGTTAAAAAAATAACTCGAAATTTAGATACGGTAATAGATATGAACTACTACCCAGTAAAAGAGGCTGAAAATTCTAATTTTAGACATAGACCGATAGGTATAGGAATACAAGGGTTAGCAGATACATTTATTAATTTACGCATACCATTTACCTCCGAAAAAGCAAAAAAACTTAATCAAGACATTTTTGAGACTATATATTTTGCAGCGGTTACCTCGTCGATGGAAATTGCAAAAGCTAAAGGAGTTTATTCTACATACAAAGGGTCTCCAATTTCAGAAGGAAAGTTTCAATTCAACTTATGGGGCGTTAAAGATGAAGAGTTAAGCGGAAATTGGGACTGGGGAAAATTAAGAAAACAAGTTTTAGAACACGGAGTAAGAAACTCATTATTAGTAGCACCTATGCCCACTGCTTCAACTTCTCAAATATTAGGGAACAACGAAGCCTTTGAGCCTTATACCTCTAACATCTACACAAGAAGAGTTTTGTCAGGGGAGTTTATTGTTGTAAACAAACATCTATTAGAAGATTTGGTAGAATTAGGCTTGTGGAACAACGAAATGAAAGAAAGCATTATGCGTGCAAACGGTTCTATACAGCATATCGAAAAAATCCCTGCCAATTTAAGAGAAATATACAAAACTGTATGGGAAATGAGTATGAAAGATATAATTGATATGGCACGTCATAGAGGATATTTTATCGATCAATCACAGTCTTTAAACTTATTTATGAAAGACCCTGATTTCGGAAAATTGACCTCGATGCACTTTTATGGGTGGAAGTCTGGACTAAAAACAGGAATGTATTATTTAAGAACTAAATCAGCGGTAAACGCAAAGCAGTTTACTTTGGAAGTAGAAAAAAAAGAAGACCAAGAGCCAATTTCTCCACAAGAATATAAAGCCATGATAAAATCTTCAAAAGACCTTAGCGTTGATGATTGTGAAATGTGTGGGGCTTAAAGGTGAAATTTAGTTTTCGTAAGGCTTTCGTGAGATTATTTTAATGTAAAGAAAAACTCTTTATACTTTTTTACTTTCATAACAAAAACGTAAATTCAATGAAATATTTAATTTATATTATCGCATTATTTCTTTGTGTTTTACTTTTATCAATTTCTCCTAAAAATAAATATCAAGTTGTAGTTTCTGGATTAAAAAACCCTTGGGGATTTGTTTTTCTACCAGATAACTCTATTTTAATAAACGAAAAAGAAGGTAAGCTGATACTTTTTAACAAAGGAGTAAAAACTGAAATAAAGGGAGTTCCAGAAATATACGATAGAGGTCAAGGAGGTTTTTTAGATATTGCACTACACCCAAACTATAAGCAGAATGGTTGGATATATTTCACTTATTCTTCTCCAAAAGGAAAATTAAAAGGAGGTAATACGGCTTTGATGAGAGCAAAATTAAAGAACAATGAGCTGATAGACAAAGACTTGCTGTATAAAGCAATCCCTAATTCTACAAAAGGGCAACACTTTGGTTCGAGAATAGTTTTTCATAACAATTATGTGTTTTTTAGTGTTGGAGATAGAGGAAATAGAGACTTAAATCCGCAAGACATAACAAGAGATTGTGGTAAAATATACAGGCTAAATGATGACGGAACTATTCCTAAAAATAATCCTTTTGTAAACGTAAAAAGTGCGAAAAAAGCAATTTTTAGTTATGGTCATAGAAACCCTCAAGGAATGGAAGTAAATCCGTTTACAAATGAAATATGGATACATGAACATGGTCCAAAAGGCGGAGACGAAATTAATATAATAAAAAAAGGGAAGAACTATGGTTGGCCAAAAGCTAGTTACGGAATAAATTATAATGGCACAAAATTTACTAATAATACAACTTTACCAGATATGGAAAATCCGATTCACTATTGGACTCCTTCTATTGCCCCAAGTGGCATGGCTTTTATTACAAGCGATAGATACGAAAAATGGAAAGGCAATTTGTTAGTTGGGTCATTAAAATTTCATTATTTAGTTAGATGTGTTTTAAAAGGAAACAAAGTTTTTAAAGAAGAAAAATTATTAAAAAGTATTGGAAGAGTAAGGTCTGTTGAGCAAGGTTTGGACGGATATATTTATGTAGGAGTAGAAAATTTGGGAATTGTAAAATTGCTTTCAAAGTGAAAATATTTTTACACTAAAACTTTTAGAGATTAAATCCGAAGGTCTTAAATGTTGGTAAACATAGTAAGATTACAAAAAAGTTTTTTTATAAAATTAACAAAATTACCTTTGTCAAACAATTTGTTAAATTAGCAATCCTCAAAACATAATTAATTTTGCTAAAGATTATATTAATGCTAAAATCTAAAATAGTAAATTAAAAATTAACGATGGAAAAACATTATTAGCTAGTGCTATATTAAAACATTGTTTTTAATTATAAATTTAGAGTATCAAGTGTTAGCCTAGATTTTTCTAAAGTATAACAAAATCACTATTATGGGAATTAAAAGTTTTCAAGGAAAAAGAGATGCTTCGCAAGGCAAAAAAGAATCTCAAATATTAGTGTCTGATTATATGACAAAAAATTTAATAACATTTAAAGTCGAAGATTCTTTAGGCTATGTTATAGAACAACTAATAAAACATAATATTTCTGGCGGACCAATTGTAAACGACAAAAACGAGTTGATAGGTATAATATCCGAGACAGATTGTATTAAGCACATTTCTGAAAGCAAATATTATAATATGCCTTCTGATGTTAAAAGCACTGTTGGAGAATATATGGTTACGGAGGTTGATACTATTGATAAAAACATGAATATTTTTGATGCAACTCATAAATTTATAAACACTAAAAGAAGAAGGTTTCCGGTTGTAGAAAACGGAAAATTAATTGGTCAATTAAGTCAAAAAGACGTATTAAAAGCTACTCATAAAGTAAAAGGAAGCACTTGGAGTAGCGAATAAATATAAGTCATTTGCGTTAAGTATAAAATTATAAATATTGATTTACCAAGAATTTATTTCTAATAAATTTGATACTATACTAGAAAGCTCAAGCTATACTTGGCAAGCTCCGAGTAATATCGCATTGATAAAATATTGGGGTAAAAACAATCATCAAGTACCCAAAAACTCATCAATTAGCTTTACACTTAATAATTGCCACACAATTACCACTATAAATTTTGAAAGAAAACAAACAGCAAAAGGAGTAGAGTTAGATTTTTTTTTTGAAGGAAAAGAAAACGAGCAATTTAAGATTAAAATATTAAATTTTTTTGAAAGAATTCAAGTGTATTGTCCGTATATTTTTGAATATAAAATGACAATTAATACAACAAATTCATTTCCTCATAGTAGCGGTATAGCCTCTTCCGCAAGCGGATTTGGTGCTATTGCTATGTGTTTGTTAGGTTTAGAAAGTGAGCTAATTACAGGTTTAACTAAAGATTATATTAAAAAGAAAGCCTCGTTTTTAGCACGTTTAGGCTCTGGTAGTGCTAGTCGGAGCATCGAAGGACCTTTAATGGTTTGGGGTAAGCATTCAGAGATAAAAGGAAGCTCAAATTTATTTGGAATAAAGTTCCCTTATGAAATTCATCCGATTTTTAAAAATTATCAAGATACAATTTTGATAGTAGATAAAGGGCAAAAACAAGTTTCTAGCTCTGTAGGTCATAAGCTAATGCACGGTCATCCGTTCGCAGAAAACCGTTTTAAACAGGCAAATAGTAATCTTTTAAAACTATCAAACACTCTTCAAAATGGAGATGTCAAAGAATTTATTAAAATAGTTGAAAGCGAAGCATTGACACTTCATGCAATGATGCTAACTAGCACACCATATTTTATTTTAATAAAGCCTAATACTCTTGAAATTATTAATAAAATATGGCTTTATAGACAACAAAGAAAAAGTGATATATGCTTTACTTTAGATGCAGGAGCAAATGTTCATGTTTTATATCCATACGACGAAAAAGAAAGTGTAAGTAAATTCATTACAAATGATTTGTTAATTTATTGTGAAAAAAATAACTATATTTGCGACAGTATAGGTTTTGGTGCAAAAAAAATAAATAGTAATTAAATTATTAAAAATAACTTGAAGATTTCAACACATATAGTCGTTGGTTTTGCTTTGCTTTTAGCCACACATACATATACGCAAAAAAAAGAGTGGTATAATAAAGATTTAGAGTTAGTTTCAAAAGATAAGGCTTTATATTTCAAGCAGATACAAAAAAAAAGGAACAAAAGCATTGTAGTTTTTTCATACAAAAATGGAAACCCTTATAGAGAATATACCTATAAAAATGGTAAAAAAAACGGTAAATTTTTAGAGTTTTACGAAACTGGAGAGTTAAAAATTGAAGGTAGCTATTCTAATAATTTGAAAAATGGAGTTTGGAAAGTATATTATAAAAAAGGAAAAATCAAGGAAAAAGGAAAATATAATAACGGCGAGAAAGTAGGGATTTGGAAGATATTTTATAAAAATATTTTAAAAAATTGATATTGCTGGTAAAAAATTAAAAAAAATGAAAAAAGGTCCATTATTTTATGCTAAAATTCTTCTTTTTGGAGAGTACGGAATAATACAAAATTCAAAAGGCTTGGCTATTCCGTACAACACGTACAGAGGAGCTTTAAAGACTAGCTTAAAATTATCAAAAAAAAACAAATTATCTAATGAAAAATTAAAAGAATTTTATCATTATTTGACAGGCTTAAAAACTAATTTGGTTTCGTTTAATTTAGAAGAGCTTTACAAAAACATAGAAAACGGAATGTACTTCGACTCTTCTATACCGCAATGCTACGGAGTTGGAAGTTCTGGAGCATTAGTTGCTTCTATTTATGACAAATATGCTAAAAATAGAATAACAGTTTTAGAAAATTTGACTGGAGAAAAACTTTTAAAATTAAAACAAATATTTGCCTTAATGGAATCATTTTTTCACGGCAAAAGTTCTGGTTTAGACCCTTTAAACAGCTATTTAAGTTTACCCATTTTAATAAACTCAAACAAAAACATTGAATCAACAGGCATTCCTTTTCAAAAAAAAGGCAGAGGAGCAGTTTTTTTATTAGATTCTAAACAAATCGGAAAAACTGAACCGATGATAAGTATATTTATGAATAAAATGAAAGATGAAGGTTTTAGAAAAATGATTAATAAAGAGTTTGCTACAACTACAAATGCTTGTATTGAAGATTTTTTACACGGCAATGTAAAATCATTATTCAATAATGTTAAAGCCTTGTCTAAAATTGTCTTAAAAAACTTTAAACCGATGATTCCTAATGCTTTTCACAAGGTTTGGGAAAACGGAATTAACTCAAACAATTACTACTTAAAGCTTTGCGGTTCTGGAGGTGGCGGATATATTTTAGGCTTTGCTAAAGATTTTGAAAAAGCTAAAATGGAGCTTATGAACCATAAATTAGAAGTAGTTTACAGGTTTTAATTTCTTGACCTTTACGCTTTAAATTAGCTAAAAAACTATATCAAGTTACTACACTTTTAATAATTGTATGATTGCTACTTTCGTTATGTGCTAAACCACAAGGCTTTGAAGTACTTCTACAAGAAGATAAAAATACTATTCCTAAAAAAACTATTATAAATGATATTCTTTTCATTTTATTAATTTTAATTTGACGCTAATCTTACAAAAAGAAAGCGCTTTTATATTTAACGGATATTCAGTAGGCTAAAGTATCTAAATATTCCAATTTTTAAAAAAGGAAAGATACAGTAAGACCGTTGCAAAGCAAAACTTTAAAAAAACAAAATTCATTGTTAGATGTTTTGCAACAATTAATTTTCGATTATAAATAGCTTTTAAAGTAAAATCTTTTGCGTTTAAGCTCAAAGGGATTTGTGTTTAAGATTATTAGTAATTTTTACTTAGTTATTAGTAATATTTGTTAAGTCATTAGTAATTTTTGCTAAGTCAGTAGTAATATTTGTTAAGTCAGTAGTAATATTTGTTAAGTCAGTAGTAATATTTGTTAAGTCATTAGTAATTTTTGCTAAGTCAGTAGTAATTTTGTTAAGTCAATAGTAGTTTTTGTTAAGTCAATAGTAGTTTTTGTTAAGTCAGTAGTAATATTTGTTAAGTCAATAGTAATATTTGTTAAGTCAATAGTAATATTTGTTAAGTCAATAGTAATATTTGTTAAGTCAATAGTAATTTTTGCTTAATTATTAGTAATTTTTGCTTAATTATTAGTAATAATTAAAAACACAAAAACGTCTAAATCTCTTTGTTTATAAGGTGTTTGTGAACTTATTTTAAACTACTTTAAAAAAAAGAACTACAACTGGCAAAGAAAATTTAGCTTTTAGAATACGTGTAACAGCTTTCACCTTCATATTACTATCGTTTTTAGTTTGGTTAAATCTGCCAAATAAATTTAAGCTGTTAGATGATTTCTTTTTTGCAACGGTCTTACAGTAATTTTTTATAATATTAAAACTATTTTTTTGCAAAAGGAATTACTTCGCATGTTTTATAAAAAATAAAAAGGTACAAAAACAAAATTTGTTTTTACATACAGACACTTTAATATGTTTTATATAAGACTACTGATTTTTAGAGCGAAAATTAAAAAAAGCATATTTATTTTTATTAAATAAAAAGATGTATTTTTGCAACCAATTTTTATATGTAGTTTTTAGGGTTGCTTTTTTTAGGATTAAATTTTAGAATTTACTATTTAATTTTACACAAAGTAAAAAAGGTTATGAAAAAAAATATTATACTCATTTTAATCTTAGTTGTTGGTTCGTTTCTACTATATTATATTATAAACTCACAAGATAATATACAAAAGCAGAGAGATGAATACACCTCGTTTTTAAACTCTCATAAATATGCAAATAATTCTCAACTATCAAAAGATAAATTAGAAAAAACATTAGGAGAGGACAGGCCCGATTTAGCACTTCAACAAGATTTTTTAAGAACTATAGACCCAAAAACAAAAAAACTGCATCAAGAAAGATTAATAAATTCTATAGAATACGCTGAAGGTATTGTTAATTTTAGAAAATTAAATAAAATTTCGAGCGATATAGATTGGGAATCTAGAGGGCCAAAAAGGGTTTCAGGTCGAGTTAGGGCTTTGATGTTTGACCCAAATGATTCGGAGAATAAAAGAGTGTTTTCTGGTGGTGTTTCAGGCGGTATTTGGAAAAATGAAGACATTACAGCATATGATTCGGAGTGGACATTAGTATATCCGAATATGTCAAATTTTGCTATTTCTGCAATGGCTTATGATCCTGTTGTTACCACGACTTTTTATGTAGGCACTGGCGAAGGCTGGAAAAATATAGATTCTGTAAGAGGAGCTGGAATTTGGAAATCTACTGACGGCGGTGCTACTTGGACTAATTTATCTTCAACCACAAGATTCGACTATGTTTATGATATAGTTGTAAGAAACGAAAACGCAAAAGGAGTTATTTATGCTGCTATGCAAGACCTTGACAATAGTGCAGACCGTAGCACAAACTTGTATAAATCTATTGACGGAGGAGTTAATTGGACTATAGTTTCTAGAGAACCAGTTAGAGATTTAGAAGTAGCATCTGACAACACTATTTGGGTTGGCGACCATTATGGTCATATTTTTTCTATTACAACAGAAAACACGTTTACTAAAAAATATACATCCTCTTTTAATATTTTTGCTACTTATAGCAGAGTAGAATTAGCAACTGCTCCATCAAATTCTGATGTTGTATATGCCTTAATTACTAATTCTGAAGAAATAGGTGAAATAGTAAAAACTACAGACAAAGGGACAACTTGGACAAACTTAAGTACCCCTGCTGACGTTACGGATTTAGGCATTCCAAACGACGATTTTACAAATAGGTTAGCTTGGTACTGTTTGATAATAAACGTAAACCCTACGGACGAACATGAAATTTATGTCGGCGGAATAAACACTTTTAAGTCTTCGGACGGAGGCACAACTTGGGAAAAAACTTCTACTCGGAGTACTTCAAGAGACAATTCCGTTAGCTATGTACACGCTGACATTCACAATATAAAATTTAGACCAAATAATTCAAATCAAATTTTAATAGCTACTGACGGCGGTATTTTTTATGGTTCGGATATAGCAAAATTACCAGCTTCTGGTTTTGTACCTAGAAATCTAAAGTTTAATGTAACTCAATTTAACTCAGGTGTTATGGATCCTCTTAGTAAAGACATATTTTTAGGGGGTACTCAAGATAACGGAACAAATTATTTTTTCGAACCAGGATTAAGCAATACATCAAGAATTTTAGGTGGAGACGGCAGTCTTTGTTTTATAGACCAAACCTCAACTAACAGAATAAGAAGTGCCTATTATCTCGCATCTGAAGCATTCAATATTTGCTATTTGTTTGATTTAAGTGAACAACCAAATAGAATTGTAAGAGTAATAAATAACATCAAAAATGGAAGTTTTGTAAACCCTGCAGATTACGATGACGAGAACAATATTTATTACTCATATAATAGTAATAACTCTATAACTAGAGTTATGTTAAAACCAGACTTTGAAGATCAAATAGACGATAAAGGTGTTTTTTTAGGCACAAAAGACATTATAACTATAAATGAATTGAATGATTCTAAAATTACACATTTAAGAACTTCTCCGTATAATGAAAATGAAAGAAAATTATATATTGGCACCGCATCTGGAAGAATTTTAGTTTTAAATACAAAAGATAAAACTCTCATTCCTTTTACCGCTCCGAATATAGTAGGCTCGGTTTCTTGTATTGAATTTGGAGCTTCAGAGGACGAAATTTTAGTTACATATTATAATTATGGTGTAAAAAGTGTCTGGTACACTTCAGATAATGGTGCTAACTGGACTGACGTAGAAGGTGAATTACCAGACATACCAGTAAGATGGGCTTTATTCAATCCTATAAACAGAAAACAAGTGATTTTAGCAACAGAAATAGGTGTTTGGAAAACCGACAACATTAAAGCATCTCCAGTTGTTTGGACTACCAAAAGCGAAGGTATGGAAAGTGTTAGAGTAGACATGCTTCAATATAGAAAATCTGACAGCTTAATACTAGCTGCAACCTACGGTAGAGGGCTGTTTACCTCTCGCTTTAGTACTGTAAAAGATGAACCCCTAGCAAGTGTGAAAGAAGCTATAGATGAAAAAACATTTGCAATTTATCCAACTATTTCTAAAGGAAATTTTACATTACAATCTATAATTTCAACAGGAAAAGCAAAAATGAACATATACAACATAAACGGAAAATTAGCCCACACACAAGAAGTGGATTTTAACAAAAATGAAAAGCAAGAAATTTCTGTAAGATTAAGTTCAGGAGTTTATATCTTAAACTTAATAACTTACAAAAACAACAAAAACTTCTCTACTAAAATTATAATTGAATAATCAAGTTGTAATTACCTTAAATAGAAATAATATACTTTTTTAATTAATGCAAAAAAAAATACTTTTTTCTCTTTTATTTTTAAGTTTACTCGCAAAAGCTCAAACGTTTACAATTAAAGGGAAAGTAACAGATGAAAACAATCAATTTTTACAGAATGTAACTGTTTTAATAGAGCAAACAAACAAAGGAGTTTTTACAGATTATAAAGGGTTTTTTAGTATAGACCTGCCAAAAGGAAGCTATACAATTCGAGCATCGTCTATTGGGTATGCTACAATTTATAAAGAAATATTATTAGATAAAAACAAAGAGATAAACTTCACTTTGCAATCTAGCTCTACTACTTTAGAAGAAGTTTCAGTTTCTGCTATTAGAGTTAAGGCAGATGTTCCGGTAACATTTTCTAATTTATCTAAAAAAGAAATTTCGAAACGTAATTTGGGACAAGACATTCCTGTTTTGATGGGCTATCTTCCGAATGTAACTTATTCTTCGGATGCTGGTGCCGGAATAGGTTATACACAAATGAGTGTTCGTGGTTCCAACAGCGAGCGTATAAACGTAACAATAAACGGAATTCCGTATAACGATGCAGAAAGCCATAATACTTTTTGGGTAAATTTAGGCGATTTTGCTTCTTCTACTCAAAACTTGCAATTGCAAAGAGGCGTAGGAACTTCTACAAATGGTTCGGGTTCTTTCGGTGCAAGTTTAAACATTTTAACCGATGCTACTTCTAAAAATCCTTTTGCAGAAATATCAAACTCTTTCGGCTCTTTTAATACAAGGAAGCACACCGTTAAATTTAGTGCCGGAAAGTTAAATGACAACGTAGAAATTACAGGACGTATGTCTAAAATATATTCTGACGGATATGTTGATAGAGCTTATGCAGACTTAAAGACTTACTTTCTACAAGGAAGCTATTCGGACGAAAATAACTTAATAAAAATAATTACTTTCGGTGGAGAAGAGAAAACATACCAATCTTGGGCTGGAATAGATTCAACTAAATTAACAGAAAATAGAACTTACAATCCTTACACTTATGAAAATGAAATAGATAGTTATAAGCAAAATCATTATCAATTTCATTGGAACAAAAAGTATAAAAATTGGACTGCTAATTTAGGGCTGAATTATACCAAAGGGGCTGGTTTTTTTGAACAATTTAAAGGAAAGCAGAAATTTGCCGCCGAGTTTAATAATTTAATAGCTGTTGAAGATATATTAGGTACAGATGTTATTGTAAGACGCTGGTTAGACAACAATTTTTATGTTGCAAACTTAAACGTAAATTACAAAGCTGATAAATTTGACCTTATAGTCGGAACATCTTATTCAAAATATACAGGCGACCATTTTGGCGAAGTGATTTGGGCAGAAAATTTAGCACCAAATACTAAAATTAGAGACCGATATTATTTTTCTGATGCAAAGAAAACTGAATTTTCTGCTTTTGTAAAAACAAATTTTAAAATAAATAAAAAGCTATCTGGATACATAGATTTACAAGGAAGAACTGTAAGCTACCGAACAAAAGGAACTACTGCAAAATTCTCAAAAAAAGACAATAGTTTAAAAAGCATTGATGTAGATAAAAGTTTTACGTTTTTCAATCCAAAGTTTGGGCTTACCTATAATTTGAATGAAAGTAATAGCCTTTATACATCTTTTGCAATTGCCAACAGAGAGCCTAATAGAAATGATTTTGAAGATGGCGTTACAACCCACGAAACCTTAAAAGATTTAGAATTGGGCTGGCGTTTAAACTCTAAAAACATAAAGTTAAACACCAATATTTATTATATGAATTATAAAAATCAATTGGTATTAACTGGCGATATTGACGATGTAGGGGCTCCAGTTAGGGCAGCTTCTGGAGATAGCTATAGGTTAGGTTTAGAAATTGATGCGGATATTAAAATTATTGATAAACTTTCTGTTAGACCTAATGCCTCTTTTAGTAAAAATAAGAATAAAGATTTTTTTATAATCAGGGATAAAAATAAAGCTCCCGAAGCTTTAGGTAACACTGATATTTCTTTCTCTCCGAGTATAGTTTTAGGAAATATTATTACTTACGAAGCTGATAAAAATTTTCAAGTTTCGCTATTATCAAAATATGTCGGCAAACAACTGATGAGTAATTTTAGCAGTGCTGTTTCTGATAACGATGTTTTAGACGGATATTTTACTTCCGATCTTAATGTAGTTTACGAAATTAGACCGAACAAACTTTTTAAATCTGCTACGATTTCTGCTTTGGTGAATAATATTTTCAATGCAAAATATGTAAATAGAGGGTATTATTGGGTTAGTTATGACGAAAACAATATAATTGATTCAGATGGTGCTGGTTACTATCCGCAAGCAACAGTAAATTTTCTAATAGGGCTTACCTTAAATTTTTAAAATAAATATAAATCTATAGAATTATGCAAAATATTGTATCAACAGTTTGGAAAGAAAATATGGAATTTGAATCTGTCAATCCAAGTGGCTTATCGCTTATTGTGGATGACGGAAAAGTAGGGTATAAACCAAAAGCCTTAATGCTGTCGTCTTTAGCAGGGTGTTCAGGTTTAGACGTTGTTTCTTTATTAAAAAAAATGCGTGTAGTGATAGATGAATTTGAAATAAAAATAACAGGGCATCTAACTGACGAGCATCCTAAAATTTATAATAAAGTAAAAATAGACTATAATTTTAAAGGTAGCAATTTGCAATCAGATAAAATCCGAAAAGCAGTAAACTTATCAGCAACAAAATATTGCGGAGTAATGGAAATGTTTCGCAAATTTGCAGAGGTTAATATCGAAATATTTATACACGAACAATAAATTTTTTTGAACTTTGTAAGTTGTTTTTAATTTTTTACATTTAGTAAATTATGTTTTTTATAAAAATATGAACCTTTCTAAAAAATTATATTTACTATTTTTACTCTTCACTTTAAACATATTCAGTCAAGAAAAATTTACCATAAGCGGCACTGTTTACGATGAAGTAAGCAACGAAACATTAATAGGGGCGTCTATTTATATGCCAGGATTAAGTTTAGGCACGACCACAAACGAATATGGTTTTTATTCTATAACTTTGCCAAAAGGAGAGCATAAAATTCAGGTAACTTACTTGGGTTATGTCGCTTTTGTAGAAACTATTAATATTTTAGAAAAATTAACAAAAAACTTTAAACTCAGAGAAGAAACAGAAAGTTTAGAAGAAATTTTTATTAAAAGCGATATAGAAAAATTAAACATAAGAACTCCGCAGATGAGTGTTAACGTCCTTAAATCCGCGACCATTAAGCAAATTCCTGTAGTATTAGGAGAAGCAGATATAATAAAATCATTAATTCTCTTACCGGGAGTAACTAGCGCTGGCGAAGGTGCATCTGGGTTTAACGTAAGAGGAGGTGCCGCAGATCAAAATTTAATGTTACTGGATGAAGCCATTGTTTTTAACTCTTCGCATTTGTTTGGGTTTTTTTCAATTTTTAATCCAGATGCTATAAAAGACATAAGGCTCTACAAAGGCGGAATTCCTGCTAAATATGGAGGTAGATTGTCTTCAGTTTTAGACGTTTATCAAAAAGAAGGAAATAACAAAAAGTTTGGTGCAACTGGCGGTATAGGATTGTTGTCTTCAAGATTGTTAATAGAAGGTCCCATAAAAAAAGAAAAACACTCATTTTTAGTTGGCGGTAGGTCTTCATACGCTCACTTACTAGTACCTTCTACAGGAGAAGGAGTAGCAGACAATTCTATCTATTTTTATGACTTAAACACAAAAGTAAACTTTAACATTAACAATAATAATAATATTTACTTTTCTGGGTATTTTGGTAAAGACGTACTCAAATTAGGTAATAGTATTGAAAATAGTTACGGAAATGTAGTAGGAAATTTACGCTGGAATCATCTTTTTTCTAATAAATTATTTTCTAATTTATCTCTAATTTATTCAGACTATTTTTACAATCTAACACTTGATTTTATAGGTTTTAAGTGGAACTCTGGTATTTTAAACTTTAATCTTAAATACGATTTTAATCACTATATAAGCAATAAAATCAAACTTAGTTACGGTATTAATAATATTTACTCCAAATTCAACCCAGGAGAAATAAAACCAAACAGAAAAAGTTCAGGCATTGTTGCTAATAAATTAATAGATAAATATGCAAATGAGTTTGCAACATATATAGATGCAGAGCACTCAATAACTAATAATTTTAGATTGAGATATGGTCTTAGATATAGTAATTTTTTACGTTTAGGGCAAAGCGAGTTAAACACATACAATAACGATAAAGCTGTAATTTATAATAAGGAGTTTAAAAAATATGAATCGGCAGAAGCTACTGGCACTAAAACCTTTAAAAGAAGCGATATAATTAAAAGTTTTGATAATTTTGAACCGAGAGTATCATTGTCTTACGTATTTAAAGATAATAATACTTCTATAAAAGTAAGCTACAACAGAATGACACAATATTTACACTTACTATCTAACACCTCATCTCCTGCACCGTTAGACGTTTGGACTCCTAGCGGAAAATACATAAAGCCTCAACTGTTAGACCAATATGCTTTAGGTTATTTCAAATCACTGAAAGAAGGCAGGTATTCTTTAGAAACGGAGGTTTTTTATAAAGATATAAAAAATAGAATAGACTATATAAACGGTGCAGACTTAATAGCTAACGATGAAATAGAAACCGTAATTTTAAACGGAAAATCAAGAGCTTATGGATTAGAAATCTTAATAAAAAAAAATAAAGGGAAACTCAAAGGTTGGTTTGCTTACACTCTATCTAAATCGGAACAATTAACCGAAGGCAGAACACCAGATGAGCCAGGAATTAACAATGGAAACTGGTACAGCACTCCTTTTGATAAAACTCATGATATATCTATAAACGTCAACTATAAACTCAATAAAAAATGGAGTTTTAATTTTAATTTTATTTTTCAAACTGGGCAGCCTACAAACTATCCAGTCGGAAAGTATGAGTGGCAATACGAAAACAAAGATAACCCAGGACTAAGCATCCCTATTTATGACGACAATAGAAGAAATGCAGATAGGCTATCCTCTTATCATAGACTCGATATCTCTGCAACGCTTACCCCAAGAAAAAACAAAAATAGAAAGTGGAAAGCAGAATGGATTTTCGGCATCTATAATATTTATAATCGCCAAAATGCAGCTTCTATTACTTTTAGGAGAAACGCAGATACCAATAAAAATGAGGCAGTTCAAACTTCTATTTTTGGAATAGTGCCTTCTGTAGTTTATAATTTTAAATTTTAGATCAATGAAAAAAATAATTCTTATCCCTATCGTTGTGTTATTATTGATTTTTTATAATTGCGAAAAAGTAATAGATGTAACCGTGCCTTCAATTGAACCTAAAATTGTAATCGATGCCACTTTTGATGTGTTTTTTAATGAAAAACCCATTACTGCAGATATTGTTGTTAAACTAAACTTATCTTCTGATTATTTTGAAGACGAAGCTACTGCCGTTACCAATGCAAACGTCTTTTTAACTAACCTATCAGATGATTCTATTATAAACTTTGAAGATGTTGAAAAAAATGGAAATTACAAACCGACTGACCCTGATTTTATTCCAAAAGACGATGTAGAATACGAGCTAACAGTAGTTTATAATAAACAAACTTATAAAGGAAAGGCTACAAAAGTAAAATCAACTACATTTAAAAATGTTGAGCAAAAAGACGAAAAACTCTTTAAAGGAAACATAGCAACTTTAAATATAGCCTTTAAAGACCCTAAAGATATACATAATTCTTATTTATTTTATTTTGATAAATCTCGATATTTAGCTATTGAAGATGAGTTTTTTGACGGTTCGGATTATAATTTTTCTTTTTTTTATACAGATACTGATATAAAAAAACTACCAGAAACTGTAAATTTAAAAATGTCTGCAATTACAAAGGAATATTATACATATTTCATTGTGCTTTTAGACCAAAGTAATCCAAACTCTGGAGGTCCTTTTCAAACAACACCTTCTTCGCTATTAGGAAATATAGTTAATACAACAAACGATAGCAATTTTCCTTTAGGATATTTCCATATATCCGAAACAGATACTTATTCAATAAAACTAATTGAGAAATAAAAAACATATTTTTTTGACTAATGACTTTTATTAAAACTACAGAAAAAAATTCTAAATATAACCATCTTGAAAAGATGTCGGTAACTGATTTGTTAAAAAACATTAATAATGAAGATAAAGAAGTTCCGTTTGCAGTCGAAAAATCTATACAGCAAATTATTACTTTAACAGGTCAAATAGTAAATAAACTAAAAAACAATGGCAGACTTTTTTATATAGGAGCTGGTACAAGTGGCAGGTTAGGAATTATAGACGCATCGGAATGTCCACCAACTTTTGGAGTTTCCGATGAGCTTGTAATAGGCATAATAGCTGGCGGAAACTCTGCAATTATAAAGGCGGTAGAATTTGCAGAAGACTCAAAAACCCAAGGGTGGTTAGACCTAAAATCGCATAAAGTTAGCAGTAAAGATGTCGTTGTCGGCGTTGCAGCATCTGGCACTACACCTTACGTTTTAGGTGCAATAGAAAAATGCAATGAGCATAATATTATTACAGGGTGCATAACTTGTAACGAAAACAGTCCTTTAGCACTAACTTCTAAATTTCCAATTGAAATAATCGTGGGACCAGAATTTGTTACTGGTAGCTCTAGAATGAAAGCCGGTACCGCTCAAAAACTAGTTCTAAACATGCTTTCTACAGCAACGATGATTAAGCTAGGAAATGTAAAAGATAATAAAATGGTAAATATGCAATTGTCTAATAACAAGCTAGTAGAAAGAGGAAAAAAAATGTTAATAGACGAGTTAAACATTAGCTTTAATGAGGCTTCAGAGCTTTTAAACAATTACGGAAGCGTAAAAAATGCTTTAAAAAATTATAAAAAAAATGAAACTAAATTTTAATGATTTTAACAAAATAATTAAGCGGTTATGCCTTCTAATTTTTCTTTTAGTGCTGTCTCCTATTACTTTAAATATAGCCTTTAAAGCGATAAATTTACATAAGAACAATTATCCTGATAAATATTTTGCCTACGCACTATTATTTATTGCTGCTTTGCTTTTGGTTTATACAATATATTTTGCAATAAAGTATTTTAAAGACCTTTTAAAGGTATTGTTTGATAATTTTTAACCCAATATAGAAATTTACCAAAGGCTTGGCTTAGGTGTTGTTAAAATTAGTATAGTTAGCTCATTGTTGAGTTTTACTATTAGTGTTTATAGGGGGGGTTGTTGTGTTTTTTTTTAATATTTGCATCTCCCTGTTTGGTAAGTAGCTAAAAATTCTTTTACTTCATTATTAGTTCTGTTTTCTCTATCCGAATGTTTTGTTCAAAATCAAGTAGAATTAATGAGGCTTACGGATTTTAGGTATTTATTATTATTTTTGTGGCTTTATTTTATAATAATTAATTTAAAAAATAGTTTTAGATTGAAACGTCTTTTTTGCATGAAAAACAGCATAAAAATAGCTTTAATATTTGTCCTATTAGTGTTTTCTTGTAGTACCAAAAAGAACAATATTGTCAGTAGAAATTGGCATTCATTAAACACGAAGTACAATGTTTTGTTTAACGGACAAGAAATTCTAAAAAAGGGCATAGAGGAGTTGAATGAAAAATATAAAGACGACTGGTTTGAACGCCTTCCGATAGAGCCGATAGAATTTGAAGAAGATAAAACTATTATAGAGCCTCCATTTGGTTTAGGGTACGGATTTGACGAGAGTCCTAAAGAAGAGGAAAAGGAAAAAGAATCTTCAACGCCATTCAGCAAAGCGGAAGAAAAGGCAGTAAAATCTATTCAGAAGCACGGGATGAATATTGAAGGTATAGAACGCAACAACAAGATAGACGACTCTTATTTATTGCTTGGAAAAGCGCGCTACTACGAGCAAAGATTTATTCCTGCTTTAGAAGCCTTTAACTATATTATTGGTAAATATCCGTCCGCTAGTTTGATCAATGAAACAAAAATTTGGAGAGCAAAAACTAATATAAGAATAGATAACGAAGAGTTGGCGATAGAGTCTTTAAAATTGCTGTTACATGTAATAATCGGTTTTGAGGAAGAGCTGTCGGATGAAATAAGGGAATTAGCACACACTACTTTAGCTATGGGATACGAAAAAATGGATAGCTTACAAAAAATGAAAAAGCATCTTATTAAGTCAACCGAGACACTTAAAAATAAATCTCAAGGGGCTAGAAATATTTTTATATTAGGTCAAATTTATAGTGCAGAAAACAAAAAAGACTCTGCAATAATAGCTTTTAACAGAATCTTAAATTTTAAAAAAGCACCTTATAAATATAAAATTCATGCAAATATTGAAATAGCAAAAAACACTAATTCTGTTTCAGAGTCTGTTTTTAATAAAATGACCGAGCTTATAAAAAACATAGAAAACAAGCCTTATTTAGACAAGCTATATTATCAATTAGGGTTTTTGTATGAAAAAAAAGACAGTATAAAATTAGCTATAGACTATTACAACAAGTCGCTTAAATCTAATTCAGGGGTTACAAAGCAAAAATCTTTTACGTACGAGCGGTTAGGAAATATAAATTTTAAAGAAGCAAAATATAAGTTAGCTGGTTCTTATTATGATAGTGTTATTCGTGTTTCTAAAGATAGTATGGATTTAAGAATAAGACGAGTAAAAAGAAAGAGTAAAAATTTAGAAACACTTATTAGGCTAGAAAATACAGTCTCAAAAAATGATAGCATCCTTAAAATAGCATTATTATCTGATGAAGATCAAAAAATTTACTTTCAAAATTATATCGAAAAATTAAAGAAAAAAGAAGAGGAAGCTCAACAATTGGCATTGAATAAACAGGCATTTGAATCTGATTTAAAGGGAAATATAATTGCGGCAAAGAAAAAATCGGGTGAGTGGTATTTCTACAATTCTCAGACGTTAAAATTTGGAATAAATAGGTTTAAACAAATTTGGGGTAATAGAGAGTTGCAGGACGACTGGCGGTGGTCTTCTCGGAGGAGTTCTAATAATTTAGAGATAAGCACTTCAGATGCAGCTACAGTAGAGGATAGTAAATACAGTATAGATAGTTATTTAAAAAAAGTTCCGAAAGATAAAGAAGTTTTAGACTCATTAAAAACAACGATGAACAGGGCTTTATACGAGTTAGGGTTAGTGTATAAAGAGCAATTTCGAAATAATAAAATGTGTATAGAAAAATTAGAGCGAGTAGCTTCTTTAAACCCTGAAGAAGAACTAATTTTACCTATAAATTGGCACTTGTATAAAGTGTATAAAGAAATTGGGGATGAAGCGAAATATAATAAACATAAAAATATAATACTTACTAATTATCCTAATACTAGTTTTGCAAAAATTATTAAAAGTCCGAATAAAAAAATAGAGGAAGTTGAGTCTGTCAGCGAAGTAAAAAAACTGTATAAAGAGCTGTATAATTTATATAAAAAAAATAAATTTAAAGAAGTAGTTTCAAAAATAAGTAAAGTACTTCCTACGATTAACAACTCAACTCTAGTGCCTAAATTTGATATCTTAAAAGCCTATTCAATAGGCAAGTATCAAGATAAAGTTAGTTTTATAAGTGCTTTAAACTATGTTGCTGTTAATTATGAAGGCACAGAAGAAAGTAAGAATGCAAAAAAGACTTTAAAAAAATTAAAAAGTAATATTAAAAAACATTAAAATATATGGAAATAAATTCTATACATAAAAAAACTAAGATTATTGGCGACATCAATTCTGAAGGAGATTTTAGAGTTGACGGAACTTTAGAAGGAAATTTAATAACCAAAGGGCGTGTAATTATTGGTGCTGTTGGTTTCGTTAAAGGAATTGTAAAAGCAACAGATATGGTTGTAGAAGGTGAGTTTTTTGGAGAGCTTAACATAATAAACAGTTTAATAATAAAAGCTACCGCAAAAATTAATGGGTCAATTGAAGTAAGAAGACTTTATATAGAACAAGGTGCTTTATTTAATGCTACTTGCAAGATGAAGCCTCCAAAAGTTGTAGAGAAAATAAAAGAAAAGAAAAAAAATAATAAAAAGTCAGCAATTAAAGACTTCTTAATGTCTAGGTATAATTCTATCTTATCTTTACCTGTAAGTAATTTAGACAAAAATGAAACATAAAAATTAATTCCTTAATAAAGGCTTGGTATTAGTGTTTATTTATCAAAAACTTGTAATAGTAACAAATTACTTTAATGTAATTAACGAGTTCATAACTGAAATAGAAAATAATAATAAAAGTGAAATAGACATTATTATTCTAAATATAGATGTCATAATTGAACAAGACTAAATTTTAAGTGCTGGTATTTATGAATAATAAATTTATGATAAGTTCAATAGTACTATACACAACAAAGATGTATAAAAAACATTAAAACGATTTTTTTATACAAACTGCGTTGTGTAGTTTTTAAGAATAAGCTTTATATTTTAAGCTAACACTATATTAAAACATGAACAATAAACAAGGGTTAAATTTAGAAGATTTTTTTAATGTAAAAAATAGTGAAGAGCTACTAAATAATATAGAAAACAAAAGCCCTCACTTCGAACAGGTTAAAAGAACACTTTTATATAATAAAGAGTTAAAATTACTTCAAATTGAGTTAGTAAAACTACAAAGATGGATACTAACAACGAAAAAAAGGGTTGCTGTTATTTTTGAAGGTAGAGATGCTGCTGGTAAAGGAGGAAATATAAGGCGGTTTATGGAACATTTAAATCCGCGTTCTAGCAAATTAGTTGCATTAAATAAGCCTACTGAAGTTGAAAAAGGGCAGTGGTATTTTCAGCGTTATATAAAAGAACTACCGAATCCTGGGGAAATTGTTTTTTTCGATAGAAGTTGGTACAACAGGGCAGTAGTAGAGCCAGTTATGAAGTTTTGTACACAACAGCAGTATAAAAAATTTTTAATTCAAGTACCAGAATTTGAGCATATGATGTATGAAGATGGGCTAATTATTATTAAATTTTGGTTTTCAATAACTAAAGATGAGCAATCAAGGCGTTTTAAATCAAGAAAAGGGAATCTTTTAAAAAGGTGGAAATTTAGTCAAGTAGATAATCAAGGTCAAACACTTTGGGATAAATACACTCATTATAAGAATGAAATGTTTTCCAAAACACATACTTCGTATTGTCCTTGGATTATAATTAAAACTAATAGCAAAAAAAAAGCTAGGCTGGAAGCATTAAGGTATATCTTATCGTTTTTTAATTATAAAGGAAAAGAAAACTCTAAAACAATTTTAACCCCTGACCCCAATATAGTAATGCGTTATTATAGGTCTAATATTTTATAGACTAGTGTTTTATGGAAAACAAATTATCAATTAATAAATTAAAAAAATTAAACTCCAAAAAAGGGTTAATTGCACTTTTATCTGGGGAAACTTTAAACATTGAAAGAACTATTAGATATATAGATTATCAAAAAAAATTAGTGGAGCTTCAGGCGGAATTAATTAGGATGCAAAAATGGTCAATTCAAAAGAAAGAAAGGATAATTATATTATTTGAAGGAAGAGATGCTGCTGGAAAAGGAGGTGCAATTAGAAGATTAACCGAGCGTATAAACCCAAGGCATATGCGTATTATTGCTTTGCCAAAACCTACTAAAGATGAAGTAACTCAATGGTATTTTCAAAAATATGTGAAGCAATTTCCTAAAGCAGGCGAAATTGTTTTTTTCGATAGAAGTTGGTATAACAGAGCGGTAGTCGAACCAGTTAACGGATTTTGTACTCAAAAAGAATATAAAAATTTTTTAGATCAAGTAAACTATTTTGAGAAAATGCTAATAGAATCTAAAATTCATTTAGTAAAAATATATATGTCAATTTCTAAAAAAGAGCAAGCTAAACGATTTGCAGACATTAGAAAAAATCCTTTAAAGCAATGGAAAATGACTAAAATTGATGAGAAAGCACAAGCCTTATGGGATCAATATACAAAGTATAAAAATACTATGTTTGAAAGAACACATACAGAAATATCACCATGGAAAATAATTAAAGCTAACAGAAAAACAGAAGCTAGAATTGAAGCCATTAGACATATTTTAAACTGTATTCCCTATGATAAAAATTTAGAAATTTAGCCTTGTAAAAATGCACTTAAAAATTGGAGATATAGTTGATGCTTTAGATAGTACCTTAAAAGGAGAGGTGGTAAAAATTGACGGCGATACAATTTTTGTTGAAACTAACGATAATATGGTTTTTCCGTTTGAAGCATCCAAGTTAGTTAAAAGCAATCAAATACAAGATGAATTGATGAAGTCTTTAAATGTAAGTAAGCTCTCGATAAGAGAAAAACTATCTGAAGTTAGCACTGCAAAAAAACTAAAAGTTAAAGAAAATTATAAAGAAGTTGACCTGCACATCGAAAAACTAATAAGTCGTAAAAGAAAAGATGAGTTATATAATCCTTTAAATACTCAATTAAGCTTTGCAGAGCAAGAAATTAAAAACGCGATTTACGATGATAGAATTTCAAAAATTATATTTATACATGGCGTTGGAAAAGGTGTTTTAAAGGGTGAGCTACAGATTTTATTAAAAAAATACGGTCTTAAATTTTACGATGCTCCGTATAAAAAATACGGACTCGGAGCTATTGAAGTTTGCTTTAATTTAAAACATAAATAAGGTATAAGTTTATGAAGCCCATTTATTTTGATAATGCAGCAACAACCCAAATTGATAAAAAAGTCATAAAAAGAATTTATAATTCTATGGCAGAAAACTACGGCAACCCTTCTTCAATTCATCAATTCGGTAGAAAAGCAAAAGCAGCGATAGAAACTTCAAGAATAAATATAGCTAAATATTTTAACGCTTCTCCTTCTGAAATTATATTTACCTCGGGAGGTACAGAAGCAGATAATTTAATTTTATATAACGCTGTTATAAACTTAAAAGTTAAGAGGATTATTACCTCTAAAATAGAACATCATGCGGTGTTAAACACCTGTAAATATTTAAAAAGTAAATATAATACCAAAATAGAATTCGTTAAACTCGACAAATTTGGAAGTGTTGATTTTGATTATTTAGAAGGTTTATTACAAGACAATAAAATTAAAACCCTAGTTAGTTTAATGTTTGTAAACAATGAAATAGGCACAATTTTAGATATAGATAAAGTATCCGAATTATGTAAAAAAAACAACTCTTTATTTCATTCTGATACAGTCCAAGCCATTACTCGTTATAATATTGATTTACATAAAACACCCATAGATTTCATTGCTGCAAGTGCCCACAAGTTTCACGGACCAAAAGGTATTGGTTTTGCATTTTTTAGAAAAAATACTGGTATTTTACCATTGCTACGTGGAGGCAGTCAAGAAAAAGGAGCTAGAGCTGGAACGGAAAATGTTCACGCAATTTTAGGCATGGAAGAAGCAATGTCAATAGCAAAAGAAGACTTTGAAAAAAATAAAGAACATATTATAAACCTAAAATCTTATTTTATTTATAAGTTAAATATGCTTTCAAAAAACATTAAATTTAATGGGCTTTCAGACGACCTAAATAAAAGTAGTTACACTATTTTGAACGTGCGTTTTCATTTTCAAAATAAATTGCTTATTTTCAATTTAGATTTAGCTGGCATAGCAGCATCTGGCGGAAGTGCTTGTCAAAGTGGAAGTAGTAAGCAGTCTCATGTAATTACAGAAATTTTAAACGACGAAGAGGCGAAAAAAACATCAATAAGGTTTTCTTTTTCTAAATATAACACTAACGAGGAAATAGATTTTGTATTAAAGTACTTATCTACATTCATTCGTGAGTAAGCCAATTTTAGGTTTTTGTTTGTTATGTTCTTTGTACATTAATATTTAAGGCTATATTCTAACATAAGACTTAAATAAGTTGTATATTTGCTAAAACTTTACAAAATGATACCTAAAAACTTTACAGAATACTTTAAAAGTCTTGATTCGACAAGTCGTCAAGCCATAGTTAATGAGCTTTTATTACTAATTTCAACAGATACAGATGATACATTTAGCCTTTTAGCAACATCAAGTGTTAAGCAATCTATCAACTGCCCTCATTGTAAGAGGGATAACATTCGTGCTAATGGCAAGAGCAAAGGAGTGCAACGTTATTATTGCAAAGATTGTAAAAAGTATTTCAGAAATACGACGGGTAAAGTCATTTTTGGGTTAAAAAAACCTGAATTATTACCCACCTATTTTATATAATATGCTTATGGGTTATTCTATTAAGAAATGTGCAGAACAAACAAACATTAGCATTCAAACATCCTTTGATTGGCGACACAAGGTTCTAAGTTCTTTTAAACAAGCATATCCTAATGGTTTTGAAGGCA
Organism: uncultured Polaribacter sp.; assembly: GCA_963422315.1. Lineage (GTDB taxonomy): Bacteria > Bacteroidota > Bacteroidia > Flavobacteriales > Flavobacteriaceae > Polaribacter. The sequence continues at coordinate 471,544 of OY729423.1, read as the reverse complement.
TTACAGAGAGTGATGATATTTTCTTTTTAGAATCTAGCAAGGGAAATAGAGAGCTAGATAGAAAACCATGAAAACGTGGCAGTAAAGCTATTAAGCGGGGTATTAGTAATGAGCAAATAGCAGTTGTTGTTACCTGTGACAGAATCGACAACAAAGAACTAAAAGTAGCGACAAGAGGGCGTATAAGCAAGAAAGATTTAGAAGCTGTATTTGCCAGAAAATTAGATAAAGTAGAAACCCTTTGTACAGATGCTCATCGCTTCTATACAGCATTTGCTAAAAGTAATAACATACATCACAAAAAGTTTAATGTATCAAAAGGACAGAGAGTAAAAAACAAAGTGTATCACGTACAAAATGTAAACAATACTGCTAAAAGATTAAGAGAATGGATGAAGCCCTTTAACGGCGTAGCAACAAAATATCTGCAAAATTACATGAACTGGTTTATGATACTTGAACGTATAAAGAATAGCAACCAACGATTAAAGGAATTTGCCTACTTTGCCTTTGCAGGACAAGAGACTTGGGAGATATGGAAAACAAACACTAATGCAGTCATAATTTAGAATATAGCCTATTTTTTTTAATATGTTTTTAAATTTTGAATTTTTACAAACACGTTCATAATACGTAAAAATCACACTATTGATTAAAGGCCATAAATGAGTATCACCTATTTTCCAAGTATTTACTGGAAATTTCTCTTCTATCACATTTAATAAATTATAAGTTTTCTTATATATTTCTGATGTATCCAATTGTTAAGCTTTAAAAAAATTAATCTTATCTAACAACTCGTTTATTAGTTAAATCTAATACTTTATTTTTAAAACTTATAGGTTTTGCACCTATAGCTTTTTCATTCGTTGTTTTATCATTTGTATTTGGTCTTTTAGTATTCCGTGTTTATCTAACTTTTTAGCCTCCGCAATTAGATTAGTAGCCTCTCGTTTACGTTTTTTCATCATTGCAATACCTGCCAATTGCAACTTTGCCATCGCAATATCGTGGTTCATAGAAAGCCCTAATTTTAGAGCCTTACGAAGAAATTTTTCGGATTGAGTTAAGTTAGTTTGACTAAGCATTATGCCGTGCAGATAGTTAAAATACCCTTGCTGTTTAGTCGTTAAAGCTGCTTCTGGTTTTTTTATATAACTCAACCATTTTTTTGTTCCAGAAATATTTTGTTTACGCAACTGTAAAAAGGCGAGTAGAATAAATTCGTTTTTAAAATATAATAGAATAAATATTCCTGCCAGTAGAAAAATAAATATTCCATTCATAATATTTCCTTCAATAAATTGATATACAGACCACCCAGTTATTAAAGCTGCTAAAATTAATTTTATATTTTTATGAAACATATTAAATGATTTTTTATAAATAGTTTAAATTCTTTAATTTAGAGATAAAGATACACATTTTTATATACGCAATAGGTTTTATAACCAATAATTTAAAAGAGGCTTTTCGGCTATTTTAATAAAGAGGATAAAGTTGGCTGTTTTGTTATCCATTCGTTGTAAGTTTCTTCTTCTACTACAATAATTTTCATTTGCATATTATAGTGAGAAGCACCGCATATTTTATTACATAGTAATAGATAATCAAACTCGTATAACTCTTTTCCTTCAGCTTGTCTTATTTCATTAATTCCTTTAGTTTTTTTAACAACTTCGGGCAATTTTCTCATTTCTTCGGTAGTGTATTTTGGGGTAAAACCAAATTGGGTTATCATACCTGGAATGCAGTTCATTTGCGCTCTAAAATGGGGCATATATGCAGAATGTATAACATCTTGAGAGCGGAACATAAAATGCACCTTTCTTCCTTTTGGTAAATATAACTCTGTTACTTGCTTGTCGTCCTGTGAATTTTTATCCTTCATATCAACGCCTAAAGTGTTTATGCCTTTTATCAGATTTACGCTTGCAACACCGAGCGTATTATCCCTGCCAGCATAACGTGCATCCCACCTAAATTGTTGAGAGTAAACTTCAATTATTAGAGGGTCTTCTGAATCGGACAAGTCCATTATATTGTTCCATTGCCATAGTCCGTAACTTATTAATACCGCCAAAACAATCGCTGGAGTTGTAGTCCAAATAAGTTCTAACTTATGACTATCGGTATAGAATTTTGCTTTATTTTCTTTGCGTCCTTTATATTTAAAAGTAAAATAAAAAAGTAAAAATTGTACTAAAAACTGCACAACTCCTATTATCCAAAAAGTAATATTAAAAAGGTTGTCATCGTGTTCTCCTTCATAAGAAGCAGATTCTGGCAACAATACTACGTTCATGCCTATTAAACAATAGACCATCATCGTATATAAAAAAGCTGTAAAATAAAGAAAATTTTTGCCTTGTATAGCGTTGTCTTTATCTGTGGCAATTACACTTCTAAAATTTAATATTCTAGTAATTTGCCAAATACTTATAGAAATTGCAACTCCTATAAAAATATAAAATATAGCTAACATATATATTTATTCTTTTGTGTTTTTAATTCAACTTTTATAATTTTTGTGAACATTATTTTTAATCTTTAGCTCGGTGCTTAATATTAAAGTAATGAAAATTCTCACTTTCTTTTAAAAATGGATTTCCTTTTGGTAATGGGGCTGCTTTTTCAAATGAGCTAAATGTAGTAAATATAAATATTCCTAAAAAAAACAGCAACGAACTTATTTCAGTAATTCCAAAATACCATTGTCCTCCAACGGTTGACGGCATAATCATTACAAAAAAATCGATATAATGACCTATAAGTATAATAATGCCCCCCATAACAACGAACCATGGAATACTTTTAAAATCACTATTTAGTAATAATAAAACAGCAAACACGAAGTTCATAACTACCATTGCTAAAAAAGGTAATTTATATTCGTTAAACCTCGCTACAAAATATGTCGTTTCTTCTGGTATATCGGCGTACCAAATTAGCATAAATTGTGAGAACCATAAATATGCCCAAAAAATTGAAAACCCGAACATAAATTTTGCCAAATCATGAATATGACTATCATTAACAGAAGGCAACTCGCCTTTTGAGCGTAAATAAATAGTTACAAACGCAATTACTGTAATTGCACTTACTAATAAACTTGCTAAAACATACCAAGCAAATAGTGTTGAAAACCAATGTGGATCTAACCCCATTATCCAGTCCCAAGACATTAATGATTCTGTAATCATAAATAGCACGACAAAAACTACAGAAACGTTATAGTTTAGCTTATAAGTTTTATAGCCATCATTTGCGGTGTCCTCTTTAATTGAATTTTTTCTGATAAACCACCTATAAGCGTTCCAGATAGATAGATAAATAATGCTTCTAATTGTCCAGCCTGGAATATTCATCCACCAAGATTTACCGTCTATTATTGCATCATAGTTTGGGCTTGACGGATCAAATACTCCTTTTTCCATCCAAGTAAACAAATGATTCCAATGCGATATAGATGCTATAATAAAAATTAGCATAACTATAGATGCAGGAACGATGTTAGCACTAATAGCCTCCATAATTCTAAACAATACTATAGACCAGCCAGATTGAGCGACCCTTTGCGATGCGTAAAAAGCTAGAACTAACAAGCTAATTCCTAAAAAGAAAATTAAAGAAACATAAAGTGCAGACCAGGGTTTGTTTTGCAATTGATGTAAAATATGAGTAAGCTCTTCTGTTTCCGAAAAGTGATAGTTGTTATCTTGTGTATAGGCAGAATTGACATTTTCATGTCCGTGCGACTCATTTGAAATTATTTCTTTTACCTCTTCTATTGTTGAAGGAGAATTTACAAAACCTAACATTATACCTAAAGCACCTATAATTATTATAGAAATTGAGAATATTTTTAAATTACCTGAAAATTGATACATATTTTTTAACTATACTTTATTTTTATGACTATTTTGTTAAATCTTTACGTAATTTTTTTACGTACTGTACTACTTGCCAACGTTCTTTATAAGTTATTTGAGAAGAATGAGACCCCATTAAGTTTCTACCGTGCATAATTACGTGATATATACTTCCCGATGTAATGTCTCTATCGGCGTAGCTCGGAATTCCAGTAAATTTCTCTCTTTGCGATAGAACTCCATTTCCGTCTCCTTTGTTTCCATGACAAGTAGCACAATAAATTTTATACATTGCCTTGCCATTTGATAAATTTTCTTTTGTCATTTTTAAAGGATTTTTCAGAGTCGCTTTAGCTAATTCATAGCCTTCGTTGGTGTTTGGAATATTATATGCTGGATGTTTTCCTCTAGCAATTGTCCCAACAACTGGCTCGGTGTTTATGTTATTAAATTTAGAATCATTAGAATTGTAGGGTACCGACTCATACATATCTGGCATATATTGTAACTCGGGATTTCTTTTATTACTATCGCATGAAATAATACTTGCGATAAATACTAAAGCTATAGTTTGTTTTAAATTTTTCATAGTACTTATTGTGCATTATGATTTAGAATGAAAAAAATTGTTCATCTTATATATAAAAACACAAAGTTAGTGATTTATCAATAAAAAATAATCTCAATACTAGAAATAATACTATCAGGAATCCAAGTGCATCCACCAGATGTTTTACATGCAGCTTTTGTTATATTAAGAAGACAATTAACAGGATATAACACAGGAGTACATTCTGCTTTTGTACAAGCATAAGCACCATCTCCACATCGTACTACAGTATTAGCTTACAATCTGAATGACCTGTATAGGATTTTAAAAACATTAAAGCTAATTTTTCTTGAAGATCAAAAATACCTGGGCGTCCTGTATGTTTGCGTCTAATCTTTTTACTAAACGATTTTGTTAATAATTTCCACGGAATAGACTGATAAAGATAGCCTAAATCGGAATTGAGAAAATTTTGATAGTAGAGATCAAACTTATCTGATGGAGTTTGAAAATCAATTCGGTTGATAGATTGGAATAAGTTTCGTAAATTTGCCATAATAGAAATAATTAAAATTACCCCAAATATAAGGCTTTTTGCTTACTTTTTTGGGTTTTTTATTGCTTAATTTATTGAAAATTAAATACTTGTGGTTTTACGAATGTCCCTACTAAAAATTACTATGGCAGGAATATTGGCAATATTTCTCTAATTTTACTCCTTTTCTTGCTTAAATCCTATCCTTGTTCTATTCTTTTGTTCAATCTCTTTTTTATCTTTATCAAGGAGATATTTTAGAGCCTCATACACATCTTCAAATCTCTTTTCATACTTACCCTCTAACTCCCTCAACTTACCTGTTAAGTCTTGATGAGAAAGGGCATACCTCCTAATGAATACAAACGCTCTCATTATGGCAATATTCATTTGTATTGCTTTATCAGATTTAAGAATACCGCTAAGCATAGCTAGCCCCTGCTCTGTAAATGCCATTGGCAACGCCCCTCCAAATTTACTTTTTGATGGTATCACATTTTGTGATACCAAGCTATCAACCTCCTCATTGGTTAGTTCAAACATAAAATCCATAGGGAAAACGCTTTGCATTTCTTCTTACGGCTTGTTTTAAGGCTCTTGTTTCCACTTCATACAACTCTGCAAGGTCATAATCTAACATCATCTTTTGACCTCGTATTTCGTAAATCTTGCTTTGTATGAGTTGTAGTTCCATTGTTCTGCAAAGGTACGATTATCTGGTGTTTTTTCTTACTACTATAAATACAAATAGTATAATCCTTAGGTATATTAAAATATAAGGAAATAAAATACCCTGTAATCAGCAAAATGAAAACAGGATATTTTAAGAGTTTATTAAATAGCATTTTGCATAAATAATTGAAAGTTATGTTCTCTTGTCATTTTCTTAATTGTAAACCAGTCAATAATTGTTAAATAACCAAGCCCTCCACATAAGAGTAATTTGAACATTCCCCAGCTAGTATCTCCGAGTAAAAACCTGTCTACACCAATAAATCCAAAAAAAAGGGGTGCATTAAAAAACACAACCCCTTTCCCTTTCAATCCTTTAGCGGTCTGGACGGGACTTGAACCCGCGACCTCCTGCGTGACAGGCAGGCATTCTAACCAACTGAACTACCAAACCCTTCCTTATTCGTGTCCGCAAATATATAAACATAAGTTTGTACAAGCAAACATTAATTAAAAAAATACCTTTACACAAAATAAATTACCTAAACAACCCTGTTTAATTTTTTAAAAAGTTTGATTCTCAAAGCGTTATAATTAATTATCAACTCTTTTTCATCCTCAGAATATTCTTTTTTAGATGAGAGATGTTCTTTCATTAAGCTATCAATCAATACTCTTCTAAAGTTAAAAATCAAGTCTATGACCGCTTTATTCAATACTTCTACAGCTCCTTTTACAAAAATGTTTTGGCCCTCCCAATTACTTAATTGTTTATTAGGATTTTCTTCATCCATTATGATAGAAGTAGCCATGCTTACTATATTAGGGTTTTTGTGCTTTAGCAGATCGCTTATTTCAAGCTCTTTAGACTGGTTTAATTGATATATTATTTCGTCGTAAATTTCTTGAAAAACTGGGTTTGAAAATTTCATTTCATCGTCTTGTAAATGAGTATAAATTTCTGCCGAAACCGTATTTACATACTTTCTTGTGCTAATAATTTCGTCTCCTTTATCGTCTATATTAACTATTTCTTCCGTAAATTCAACTTCTTCTTTGCCGTATAAAATTATAATTCTAATAATCTCTTTTTCTAAAACTGACAACTGATTTGCTAATTGAGAATAGGTTTGATTATCTTTTACCAAATCCATTTTAGCTTTCTCTTGCTCTAAATCAAAGCCTGATTTTCTTAATCTTTTCGACTCTTTTAAATCTTTTTTTAATAATTGAGCTAATTCACTAAATAAAACTTGCTCCGAGATTTTCATTATTCTAGCACATTCCTGTATATAAATTTCTCTTTGAATTAGATTCGAAACCTTATTAATACTCGATACGATATCTCTAATTAATACCGTTTTTTTTACAGGGTCGTCTTTTGATTCTTTTAAAAAAAGAGACACTTTAAAATTTATAAAATCTTGTGCCGAACTTTCTAAATATTCTTTTAATTCAGTACTTGAGTGAGATTTTGCAAAGCTGTCTGGGTCCTCATTTTTTGGAAGTTGAACAATTTTAACATTCATTTGTTGCTCTAAAATTAAATCAATTCCTCTCATCGACGCTCTTATTCCAGCTTCATCGCCATCAAATATAATAGTTATGTTTTTTGTAAGCCTATTTATTAGCTTTATTTGGTCTAAAGTCAATGCCGTACCGCTCGAAGCTAAAACGTTTTTCACTCCGCTTTGGTAAAAAGAAATAGCATCTGTATATCCTTCAACCAAATAACAATTATCTTGCTTTGCAATTTCGTTTTTTGATTGATAAATTCCGTAAAGGATTTTGCTTTTATGATAAATTTCATTTTCTGGGGAGTTTAAATATTTAGCTGCTTTTTTGTCATTAGTCAAAATACGCCCTCCGAAGCCATAGACTCTACCCGACATAGAATGAATAGGAAAAATAACTCTAGCTTTAAACCTGTCAAAATGCTTATCGTTTTTGCTGATTGTAAGTCCAGTTGCTGTTAGATATTTTAATTTAAAACCTTTTGCAAGGGCTGTTTTGGTAAAACTATCCCACTCGTCTAAACAGTAGCCTAATTCAAACTTTTTTATAGTTTCTTCTCTAAACCCTCTTTCTTTAAAATAAGATAGCCCAACAGCTTTGCCTTGGCTTGAGTTAAGCATAATATTTCGAAAATATTCCTTTGCAAAATTAGAAACCAAAAACATACTTTCTTTTTCATCTTCTATAAATTTTTCTTCGTTAGTTTGTTCTGTTTCTTCAATTTCTATATTGTATTTTTTAGCTAACCACCTCAAAGCTTCCGGATAAGAATAATGCTCGTGTTCCATTAAAAAAGAAACTGCATTTCCGCCTTTTCCCGTAGAAAAATCTTTCCAAATCCGCTTAACTGGCGACACCATAAACGACGGTGTCTTTTCGTCTGCAAAAGGGCTAAAACCTTTAAAATTACTACCTGATTTTTTAAGCTGCATAAACTCGCCAATTACTTCTTCTACTCTCGCACTTTCAAAAATAGTATTTATGGTGTTTTTTGAAATCATTTACTTACCTTTTTAGTTATTACACAAACCTCTGATTTCATCTATAAAATTTGATATTCTAAATAGTTCTTTCTTATTGATAGTAAGTTTATAATTTACAAGGTTATTGGGATTCATTTTAACTAATTGCTTTTCAAAATCTTCTTGTATAAGAAAGTGCTTCTGTCCATTATGTATGTATTTTATACTTGACTTAAGGAATATTCTATAAAACAACTCTTCCTCTGTAATACCCAAACAAATTAAATAATTATAGTTATAATTAGGATTTATTCCGTTAAATTGAAAAGTGTCATTTTTTCTGCCTTTTCTTGCGGTTTTTATTTCAAAACATATTCCAGATTCTGTTTTAATATCATACTCTGTATGAATAACACCATCATCAATTATGGAAGTAATATTTGAAATAATTTTTTTAACGAGACTTTCTCCTATTTGCCCAATAGCATTTCCCTCAAAATCTTTAATTTTAGAAAATTTTCTCCTATAATCTTTTCCTAAATTTAACTGTTCATGTTTTCTCTCAATAATATTAAGAAACTCTTTATCTATATCCAAATTCATAAATTTATTCTAACGTTTTAATATTGTCCTGCATAACTTCAAAAATATGCGACTTTCCAATATGATAGCAAGAATTTGTGGCGTGACTACTGTATTTTTTCCAGTCAATTTTCTTAAACAATTCCAATATTCTATTCTTTATAGCAGGGTTTTGATGAGTAATAACTATAGCAATCCCTGATTTGTATTTAACTTCTTTAAAAGTATCCACAATGCCGATGTCTTTATAAAAAGTAGATGAGATATAAAAATCTGCCTTTTGTTGAAAAATCCATCTTTTACCGCACTCTCTATTTTTAGCGAGAGAGACTGTAAATACTTTTATAAAATTTCCATAAGGTTCATTGTTTTTGTTCTTATACCAATTAAAATCATTATTATCGATTTTGTGATTTTTACTCCATATTTGAAATACGCATTTTATGTCGATGTTTTTATTGTTTTGTGGCGTGTAAAAAGAATTTTTAGGTAATTTTTCGCTATGTATTAAATTTAACCCTTTCACTCTATACTTAATCGACCCTTTACCCTTACTTTCAAAAAACATCGGCAAAATAAAACAAACATAATCAGCTTTTTTTGAGTGGTTTATAAAGTTTAGCGCTGTAACTCCTCTATGTCCAAATGGTGGATTGCCGATAACAATATTCTTTTTGTTTATAGGTAATTTATATGACAAATAGTCTTGCTTTATTACCTCATTGTTTAAAGGTCGTATATCTATTCCTGTCCTATTATTCTCTGGCAAAAGATTAAAAAAAATACCACTCCCAGCGCTTGGCTCTATCCAATGAAAATCTTTTATATCTTGTTCGTATTTTAAGATTACACTTTGTGCTTTTTCGTAAAGATTTTTAGCAACCTCTTGTTTAGTAAAATATTGGTCTAACAAGTTCTTGCCATTACTTTTCATGTTTTTACCATTAACATACCTAAAATTTACTTTTGGTATAGTTTGGTTTTCAAAAATATTTAGCGTAGCTTCTAATTTACTCATTTTATAGCTCGTCGGCTTTGATATTATTGTTTTTTTGATGAAATATAATCTTCAACAAGGTTTTCAAGAATGTTTAGAGGAAGTGGTCCATTTGTTAGAGTAACTTCGTGAAATTCGCGAATATCAAATTTTTCTCCTAACATATTCTTTGCGTGGCTTCTTAAACTCATAATTTTATTCATTCCAATTTTATAAGCAGTAGCTTGTCCGGGCATTACTATATGTCTTTCTACCATTCTTATACAGTCTCTTTCAGAATCTGGGGTGTTATCGCGATAGTATTTTATAGCTTTTTCTCTTGTCCATTTTTTATTATGAATACCTACATCAACAACCAAACGGCAAGCTCTCCAAAGCTCCATTGCCAAGCGTCCAAAATCGGAGTAAGGATCTTCATAAAATCCTAATTCTTTAGGTATAAACTCACTATACAAACCCCAACCCTCTACATAAGCGGTATATCTTCCGTATTTTCTAAATTTAGGAATGTCTGTTAGCTCTTGTGCAAGTGCAATTTGCATGTGATGACCAGGTATTCCTTCGTGATATGCCAAGGCTTCCATCTGATACTTCGGCATATTTTTCATATTGTATAAATTAGCATAATAAACACCAGGTCTTGAACCATCGGGTGCGGGCTGATTATAAAAAGCTGTTCCGGCAGATTTTTCTCTAAAAGATTCAACTCTTTTTACAATCATAGGTGCTTTTGGCTTCGTTATAAATAGTTTGTCTAAACGAGTTCTCATAGTATCTATTAACGCCGTTGCTTTGTCTAAATATTCTTGCTTTCCCTTTTTGGTGTTTGGGTAATAAAATTGTTTGTCTTCTCTCATATATTTAAAAAAATCTTGTAAGCTACCTTTAAAATTCACTTTTTTCATAATAGCATTCATCTCATTATGAATTCTATCTACTTCTTGCTTACCAAAACTAAAAATCTCATCAGGAGTCATGTTAGTTGTAGTAATGCTTTTCAGCCTAAACTTATAATATTCATCTCCGCTCGGTAGTTTCCAAACTCCATCATCAGTATTAGCTCTTTTTGCTTGTCCTGTTAAAAAAACAATTAATTTTTTGTAAGCCGGCTTGAAGTTGTTTTTAAGTAATAGGCTACATTTTTTTATTAGCTTTGATTTCTCTTTATCAGAAATTGTGAGTTTATTTACTTTTTCTGAAAAGTCTTTATAGATAGCATTTTTATACTTTTTATTACGACTGATGGGATATCCTTTTATAACGCTTTTGCAATCGTCTAAAACTCTTGGAAATACAAACTTTGGTGGCACAACGCCATTTGCTTCTCTCAACTTTAAGTTGTCAATTAACTGGTCAAAATAATGAGGAATTTTTTCAATTCTCGACAGATAAGCCATCGCATCTTTCTTGTCAGTTATTTTGTGGATATTAATCAAAAATGCAGGAGTACGAGAATGGACTCCGAACATCTGATTTACAGGGTATCTGTTAAGTCTATATTTAAAACTTTCTATATCTTCTTTAATAGACTCCTGCAATAAATCATAGCTTAATTTACTTTTAGCATCTAAAAGCTCATAGTTAATAGAATCTTTCAACATCTTTAAAACAGATTTTCTTAACTCAAAATCTTCTATACTTCTGCTTTCCGATATGTCATCCCATTTATCTTGATCTTTTTTTATACCTAAATAAGACTGATAGGTTGGGCTTCTATCAACAAAAGAATCAAAAATATTGTCAAATAAAATATTTGCTTTTTTTGACTCGTGCAACATTAATTTTGATTTTTCTACATCTTTATTACAAGATAATAGCAAAATAAATCCTAGTAATAATAGTTTTCTTAACATTATTTTATAATTTTTTTATTGTTATTTTTAATAAATATTTGGAGTAAATGTACAAAATAAAAATAACAATAAAAAAATTATGAAACAATCTCTGCTTTTATTTACAAGCCATTGTTTATTCTGCTAATTTTACATAATAAATTTTCGTAAGCGATGCAGGGTAATAGTTTTGTAAAAAGAAATCAGATATTAGAGTTAAGAATAGAAGACTATGCCTTTGGAGGTAAGGGAGTTGCAAGGTTAGAGAGCGAAAAAGGCAGCTTTATTGTTTTTGTACCGAACACTTTTCCTGGTCAATTGGTAAGGGCAAGGATTAAAAAAAAGAGAAAAAAATACGCCGAGGCAAAGCTGATAGAAGTTTTAGAACTCTCAAAAAATGAAACTGAAGTTTTGTTTCAAATGATTCCAGGTGCACCTTACATCAAATTACCTATTGAGCTTCAACATAAATATAAAAAAGAAAGTACTTTTTCTGTTTTTAAAAGAATTGCCGAAGTAAAAAACATAGAAAATATTTTTGACGAATTTATAGCATCTCCGAGTATTTATCATTACAGAAATAAAATGGAATACGGATTTTCCGCAATAGGGTATGATAGTGTTTTAAAAAAAGATAAAGACGAATTTACTTTAGGATTTAAAAAGAACGGTCTTTGGTGGATGAGTGAGAATTTAGAAAAAGACTCTGGTTTGTTCGACAAACAACTTGAAGACAATTTAAAAAACATTAGAAAATACTGCTTAAATACTGGACTGCAACCTTGGCACAGCCCTAAAAAGGAAGGCTTTTTTAGATATTTTGTAGTGCGTAAATCTTATAAAACAAACCAGCTACTATTCAATTTGGTAACTACTTCGGAGTGTATGTCGAAGTTTAATCTCAAAAAGTTTTCCCAATTTTTAGTAGAAATATTTAAAGATAGAGTTTATGGGGTTTTACATACCATAAACGACGAGACTGGAGATAGAACTATTGCAACCACCGGAGGAATAAATCTAGTATATGGTAAAGACAAAATAGTAGAAGAAATATTAGGCTTAAATTTTGAAATAAGTATGCAAAGTTTTTTTCAAACTAACACAAAGTCTGCAGAAAAGTTATATAGCAAAGTAGTAGAATATGTTTTAGACTACAAAATAGACGAAGAAAACGGAATAATAATAGACTTGTTTTGCGGTGCAGGTACAATTGGATTAATAATTGCTTCAAAAAGCAAGGCTGCAAAAATAATAGGCGTCGAAATTGTTCCGTCCGCTATTGAAGACGCAAAGAAAAATGCAAAAATAAATAATATAGAAGGCATAAAATTTTATACTTCCGATGTCGGTAAATTTTTAACTGCCTACCCACAGTATAAAGAAAAAATTTATACCATAGTGTTAGACCCACCAAGAGCTGGAATAACGCCAAAAACATTAAGAAAAATAATAACCCTAAATTCAAAGAGAATAGTATATGTTTCTTGCAATCCCGCTACTCAAGCTAGAGATACAAAGCTACTAACAGAGGCTGGTTATACAATCAAAAAACTTAGTTTAATAGACCAATTTCCGCATACAACTCATATAGAAACAGTTGCTCTTTTTACTAAAAATTAGTGTCGGACATTTAAAATAGGATTAAATTTTAAATTAGTCACCCCTTAAAAACCATTTAACACTTTAAATATCAATAAAATAGATTAAAAAGCATTTGTAAATATCTACAAGTTTTTGTATCTTTGATGTATTAATCTTGCAATTTTTTTAAAATTATGATTCCAAAAAACAAGAATACAAATCAAGGCAATTTATTTTTTAGTTTTAAAGACACTTTAAACCAAAAACACCCTCTTTACATATTGGCAAATAAAATAAATTGGAAACAATTTGAAGACGCTTTTTTGCCCTTGTATAGTAAAGACAAAGGCAGACCTGCTAAATCTATACGTCTAATGGTAGGTCTTCTTATGCTCAAACATATCCGTAATGTCTCCGATTAGAGCGTTGTAGAGCAATGGTCTGAAAATAACTACTACCAATATTTTTGTGGAGAAACTAATTTTGTTTGTGGAGTTCCTTGCGAAGCTAGTGAATTGGTTCACTTTCGTAATCGTATTAAGGAAGTTGGCATAGAACTTATTTTAAAAGAAAGCATACGAATAAACGCAGAGGATAGCAAAGACGAAAACGTCAATATAGACACTACTGTTCAAGAGAAAAACATTAGCTTTCCTACCGATGCAAAGTTGCATAAAAAGATTATTAAAAAATGTAAATCCATTGCTACTAAAGAGCAACTACCTGTTAGGCAAACTTATACTCGAACATTAAAGAAATTATCTAGAGACCAACGTTTTAGGAATCATCCAAAGAACAGGGCAAAAGCAAAAAAAGCAGACAGAAAAATAAAGACCATTTGTGGAAGGCTTATTAGAGAGCTTGAGCGAAACCTACCTCCCAACTCAAAGTATCAATCAGATTTAGATTTATTTAAACAGGTATTATCACAAAAGAGAAATTCTAAAAACAAAATTTATTCACTTCACGAGCCTGAAGTTTGTTGCATCTCTAAAGGAAAAGAACACAAGAAGTATGAGTTTGGCAACAAGGCATCATTCGTAAAAACAGACACCGGAGTAGTTGTTGGAGCAATGGGATTTCGCAACCAATATGACGGACACACTTTAGAACCAGTTTTAGATCAAGTAAAAAAATTAACAGGATTATTACCAAAAAGAGCAAAAGTAGACAGAGGATATAGAGGCAAAAAAAGAATAAAAGATACAGAAATTCTTGTTCCATCACCACCAAAAAAATCTATGAGTTATTACCTTCGAAAGAAATTAAGCCAAGCTCACAAAAAACGAGTAGGCATAGAACCAGTAATAGGACACATCAAGGCAAATCATAGACTTAATCGCAACTTTTACAAGGGAGTAGTGGGTGATAACATCAATATTATGCTTGCAGCAGCAGGGTTTAACTTCAAAAGAATGATTAACAAGTGGAAACATTCTTTTTTACTCTTTTTTCAAAGGCGATTTCAAATTTTTATGCAAACCAAATTTTGTGCTTTTTATTTTAAACTGATTTTTTAAGGCTTGACTACTTAAACAGGTATTATCACAAAAGAGAAATTCTAAAAACAAAATTTATTCACTTCACGAGCCTGAAGTTTGTTGCATCTCTAAAGGAAAAGAACACAAGAAGTATGAGTTTGGCAACAAGGCATCATTCGTAAAAACAGACACCGGAGTAGTTGTTGGAGCAATGGGATTTCGCAACCAATATGACGGACACACTTTAGAACCAGTTTTAGATCAAGTAAAAAAATTAACAGGATTATTACCAAAAAGAGCAAAAGTAGACAGAGGATATAAAGGCAAAAAAAGAAGGCTATATTCTAAATTATGACTGCATTAGTGTTTGTTTTCCATATCTCCCAAGTCTCTTGTCCTGCAAAGGCAAAGTAGGCAAATTCCTTTAATCGTTGGTTGCTATTCTTTATACGTTCAAGTATCATAAACCAGTTCATGTAATTTTGCAGATATTTTGTTGCTACGCCGTTAAAGGGCTTCATCCATTCTCTTAATCTTTTAGCAGTATTGTTTACATTTTGTACGTGATACACTTTGTTTTTTACTCTCTGTCCTTTTGATACATTAAACTTTTTGTGATGTATGTTATTACTTTTAGCAAATGCTGTATAGGAGCGATGAGCATCTGTACAAAGGGTTTCTACTTTATCTAATTTTCTGGCAAATACAGTTTCTAAATCTTTCTTGCTTATACGCCCTCTTGTCGCTACTTTGAGTTCTTTGTTGTCGATTCTGTCACAGGTAACAACAACTGCTATTTGCTCATTACTAATACCCCGCTTAATAGCTTTACTGCCACGTTTTCGTGGTTTTCTATCTAGCTCTCTATTTCCCTTGCTAGATTCTAAAAAGAAAATATCATCACTCTCTGTAATGCCTTCAAAACCATTAGGATATGCTTGTTTAAAAGAACTTAGAACCTTGTGTCGCCAATCAAAGGATGTTTGAATGCTAATGTTTGTTTGTTCTGCACATTTCTTAATAGAATAACCCATAAGCATATTATATAAATAGGTGGGTAATAATTCAGGTTTTTTTAACCCAAAAATGACTTTACCCGTCGTATTTCTGAAATACTTTTTACAATCTTTGCAATAATAACGTTGCACTCCTTTGCTCTTGCCATTAGCACGAATGTTATCCCTCTTACAATGAGGGCAGTTGATAGATTGCTTAACACTTGATGTTGCTAAAAGGCTAAATGTATCATCTGTATCTGTTGAAATTAGTAATAAAAGCTCATTAACTATGGCTTGACGACTTGTCGAATCAAGACTTTTAAAGTATTCTGTAAAGCTTTTAGGTATCATTTTGTAAAGTTTTAGCAAATATACAACTTATTTAAGTCTTATGTTAGAATATAGCCAAACTATATAAATTCCGCTTGATAAATTTGGTAATGAAATATCTTTTACATCAGTAGAAGAAAATGAATTATTAATTGTTTCTTTGCCGAGAATATTATAAATTCTAACAGTAGCATTTCCAGTAGTTGGTAAGCCAGTAATTCTCAATCTAGAGTTATCAGTTTTATAAACGCTAACTTCCGATATTGCTTTGTTATCAAGTATGCTTAAAGTAGCTTGAGTTGTGTGAAGATAGAATCTACCTATATTGTCTGAAGCGTTAGTTAGCATAACTTTATATTTATTTCCGTTGTCTAATTTTGTAAGAGTTCCTTTAGTTCTATCTTCTAAAACTACCTCAACAGAAGAAGGTATATTTGATTTCTCTATACTAAAAGTAATTTCTTTACCAGCATCTGCTTTTACTCCTACTGGAACAACCATGCTTTCAATCTCTGCTTTTGGTAAAGATTGAACTTGGTATTTCTTGCCTTTGTCGTCTTTTAATAAATGAGTATAAACCTCAAATTTACTGGGTACTCCGCCGCCAAAAGCCTCTCCGTCTCCGCCATTGTCAAAGCCTTTTGTAGCAGTGTCGCGATAAAGAATTATTGCTTGTCTTCTAGAAGTACCATCTGTAATTGAAAGTTTTATTTGAGATAAATCTGTCTTTTGGAAAGTAGTCCTTATATTAGAATAATCAAAAGTTAAAGTACTGGATGAGCTTGCTTGTACAAAAAACCCTTCTGTTGGTTTTAATTTAAAGTTCTCGCTTGATACTTTAGCTTCATAAGCTCCTGTTGTCGGATTCCAAATCCAAATAGTTTGAGAAGCAAGGTTTGCATTATTATTTGTCATTGTTAGAAAATTTCCACTATTTATATAAGAAGTATAAGGATTTCCTATTAAATTAAAAGCATTGTTTGTGTTATTTACATTTATATTAACATCGGTAGTACTCAAACCTCCAGCAAAAGAAATACTTCCTGCACTTGCTAATCTTACAGAATAGCCTTTTCCACTAATAAAAGTACCACTACCGCCTGCTTACATATAACTCCAAGTGTCATTAGATGTGCTATAAGTTGCAATCCCTCTATTATCATTAGTAGTACTAGCGGCAATATTATTTGTAACACAAGTATCACTATAATTTTGACCAGTAACTGGGCTTGAAACAAGATACCATTTACCACCGCTTAAACTCGTAGTATTATAAGTAATATTTCCAGATACTGTATTATTAACCCTAAGAGAGCCGCCATTAATTGTTAAAGTTGCACCAGAATTAACTATTATATCGCTTATTTCTGGGTTTGTGCTACCACTAATTCTAGGGTTATTAGAAGATGCTTGAATTATTACATAACTTAAACTAGTTGGAACAGCACTTCCATCCCAGTTACCAGCCGTTGCCCAGTCGTTGTCTGCTGTGCCATTCCAATAAACACAACTTTTGCTATAACTTGCTCCTGTATCTTTTGTCCAACCAGACGGAGAAGTAGTAGCATCTGCTTGAATACATTTTAAATCAGAATTAGACGAAGCATTGAATGATGCTATACTAGAATTACTACCATTTTTTACATTTAAACTTGTTAAGCTGTTAGAAGAACAATTTAAGTTAGTCAAAGCAGTATTTTACTTACATCTAAACTTGTTAAGCTGTTAGAAGAACAATTTAAGTTAGTCAAATCAGTATTACTCCTTACATCTAATTCTGTTAATGAGTTAGAAGAACAATTTAAAGTAGTCAAAGTACTAAAATGTTCAATTCCTATTAGGTTAGAAATGCTACTACTAGAAACATCTAATTTAGTAACACCCTGTATTTCACTACTACTCAATTCACCATCACCGTCGTCATCAATTGTGTTTCCTGTGACAATTCCCCTAAAATTAGCGTCAGGGAAATTAGTATCATTAATATCAACTTGTCCCATCAAGCAAGTAGCGTAAATCATAAAAATCGAAGCAATAAAAACATTTCTCATGTATAAAAACATTTAAGTGTTTAATAATTAATTGTTTAAAATAATCTTGCAAATGTAATTGTTTAAAATAAATAAAAAAACTTTTTTTAAAGAAAACTTAATAAACTTATCAAAAAAACCTTTTTCTGTTTTTCGAACTTTTTAGATTTTTAGAAAAATAAAATCACAACTTTTTGTTTATGAGCTGATTATGTAATTTTAATATTAAGATTTGGGTGTTAATTTACGGAAAACAGGAAATTTTTTTGATAGTGGTTAGAGTGATTAGTGATTAGCTCGATAGTGGTTAGTTAGATCATGCTTATCTTAAATCGCCGAATTTAGCTATTATTTTTTAAATTTGTAAATTAAAAATAGAGGAGTGGACATATTGTTAAAAGCTATTAAAAACAGGAGTATTAAAGCGAATATTGTTATATCTGGCTCAAAAAGTGAAACGAACCGGTTGTTAATTTTACAAAGATTATTTTCAAATATTAGTATAGAAAACTTATCGGATTCGGATGATTCTGTTTATATGCAGAATGCTCTTTCTACTTGCGAAAGGGTTATAAATATTGGTCATGCGGGAACGGCGATGCGTTTTTTGACGTCTTATTTTTCTATCTATGAGGGCAGGGAAGTTGTGCTAACAGGTTCTGAAAGGATGCGAGATAGACCGATAAAATTATTGATAGATACTTTAAATTATTTAGGTGCTGAAATAAAATACGAAAAGAAAACTGGCTATCCGCCTATTAAAATAAAAGGGAAAAAAATAGTTAAAAACACGGCTAAAATTAGTGGAGGCGTCAGCAGTCAGTATATTTCTTCTATTCTGCTGGTTGCTTCAAAATTAGAAAAAGGTTTAGAATTAGAGTTAGTCGGTAAAATTACCTCTACGCCTTATATAAATATGACTTTGAGTTTGTTGAGAAGTTTAGGGATAGAGGTAAGTTTTAAGGGAAGTAAAATTAAAGTTTTACCGAAATTAAATATTAAAAATCAAAATATTATTATAGAGTCTGACTGGTCTTCTGCGAGTTATTTTTATTCGATTATTTCTTCATCAGCGATTGGTTCAGAGATTGTACTTTCAACTTTCAAAAAAGATAGTTTGCAGGGAGATTCTTGTTTGGCAAATATCTATAACCACTTTGGGGTAAGGACTGTTTTTACTAATAGTTCTATAATTTTGAAAAAAGTAGAAAAAAGCAATATAAACACTTTAAATTTAGACCTTATAACCGCTCCCGACATAGCACAGACTATTGCAGTAACTTGCTTTTCGGAGGGAGTTGGGTGTAATTTAACTGGCTTACATACTTTAAAAATCAAAGAAACAGACAGGCTAATTGCTTTAGATAATGAGTTAAAAAAATTAGGGGCAGACATAAGCGTATCAAATAAAAGTTTACACTTAAAGCCATCGACAAAAATAAATAGCAATATTAGTATAGAGACTTATAACGACCACCGAATGGCAATGGCTTTTGCTCCTTTATCTATGAAGACTTCTATAAAAATTAAAGATTCGGAAGTAGTTACAAAATCATATAAAAAATTTTGGGACGACATAAAGCAAATAGGCATAAAAATCACTACCTGTTAAATTATAGTCCGAAACACTTGACAAACCATATTTCAATATTGTATATTTGCAGACTTAAAAATTTAAAAAACATTATAGATGAAGTTAGCTAAATTTGAATTTGACTTACCGAAGCAATTAATTGCTAAATACCCTAAAGATTATAGAGACGAGTCTCGTTTAATGGTTTTAGACAGAAAAAACGGCACCATTGATAACAAAATATTTAAAGACCTTATAGATTATTTCGATGCGGGCGATGTTATTACTTTAAATAATACTAAAGTTTTTTCTGCAATAATTTATGGAAATAAAGAAAGAACAGGTTCTAAAATTAAAATTTTTTTGTTGCGTGAGTTGAGCAAAGAAAACAAATTATGGGATGTTTTGGTTGATCCTGCAAGAAAAATAAGAATAGGAAATAAATTGTTTTTCGGAGAAGACGACAGTTTAGTTGCAGAAGTAATAGACAATACCACATCGCGCGGAAGAACTTTGCGTTTTTTGTTTGATGGCAGTTATGATGAGTTTAAAGAGAAATTATTACTTTTTGGAAAAACGCCTTTACCGAGTATTATTAAAAGAGAAGCTGAACCGGAAGATAAAATTCGTTATCAAACTATTTTTGCAAAACACGAGGGTTCCGTTGTTGCACCGGCTGCTAGTTTACACTTTTCAAAGCATCTGATGAAGCGTTTAGAACTTAAAGACGTTTTACTTACCGAGGCAACTTTACACACCAATTTTACAACGCTTATTCCAGTTGAAATAGAAGACTTATCTAAATATAAAATAAGCTCCGAACAAATTGTAGTTCCTAAAGAAACCGCCGATATAATCAACAAGGCAAAGGAAAACAAAAGAAAAGTTTGTGCCGTAGGAAGTTCTATTATGAGAGCTTTGGAATCTTGTGTGTCGTCAAATAACACTCTAAACCCTTATAAAGGATGGACTAATAAATTTATTTTTCCGTCTTATGATTTTAAAATTGCAAATACTATGATTACTAATTTTCATACTCCAAAATCTACTTCAATGATGACTGCTTCAGCTTTTGCAGGGTTTGATTTTTTAAGAGAGGCATACAAATACGCTATCAAACAAGAGTATAGATTCGGAGTTTATGGGGATGCTATGCTAATTCTTTAAAATTAATAGGTTTTGCAATTTTTATCAGACAACATGTTTATGAGCTTTATAAGAAGAGCGTACTAAAGCACCGCTTTCTACATATAAAAACCCCATTTTTTTGCCTAAAGTTTTATATTTTTCAAATTGTTCTGGAGCTATAAACTCTCTACTCGGCAAGTGTTTTTTTGAAGGCTGTAAATATTGTCCGATGGTAATTATATCTACATAAACCCCTCGCAAGTCTTTCATTGTTTGTATTACTTCGTCTTCGGTTTCGCCTAATCCGAGCATTATACCAGATTTTGTACGCATACCGTTTTCTTTTAAATATTTCAGAACTCCTAAACTTCTTTCGTATTTGGCTTGAATTCTAACTTGGCGAGTCAATCTTTTAACTGTTTCTATATTATGAGAAACTACCTCCGGTGCGACTTCTATTATTCTGTCTATTTGTTCTGTTTTTCCTTGAAAATCTGGAATTAGAGTTTCTAGTGTTGTATTAGGGTTTGTTCGGCGTATAGCTTCAACGGTTTCTGACCAAATAACAGATCCGCCGTCTTTTAAGTCGTCTCTATCAACAGAAGTAATCACAGCGTGCTTTATGTTCATTATTTTTATAGATTGGGCTACTTTGTCTGGCTCGTCCCATTCTACTAAATTTGGTCTTCCGGTTTTTACTCCACAAAATCCGCACGAGCGCGTACATATATTACCTAAAATCATAAAAGTTGCGGTGCCTTCAACCCAGCATTCTCCGATGTTCGGACAACTTCCGCTAGTACAAATAGTGTTTAATTTATATTTATCTACTAATCCTCTTAAATCGTTATATTTTTTTCCGACCGGAAGTTTTACACGTAACCACTTTGGTTTTGGTTTATGTTTTGGCACAACAGTTTCTAATGACATATTTCTAAAATTTGAGGTACGAATTTACAAATAACATTTTAAATACTAGATAAATACCATATACTAAATCCTATTAAAAAAACTATCCCTAAAACACTTAATATTTTTAAGATTAAGCTAGGTTGTTCATCTTTTTTAATATGCTTGCTCGTCATTAGTCTAAAATTTAGTATAGCATAAAAAGGAGATGTTAAGAATGATAGAATTGTAGCAATTTTAACCAAAGTACCCATATTGTGCATAAAGTATTTTAATATTAAAAAAGTTCCGATAAACAGCACTAAAATCCAAAACCAATATCCTATTATTATTTTTTTATTAAAAACTATTTTAGAAGCTCTATTCATCGACCTTGAAGAGGCATCCAAAGAAGTAAGAGTCGTGCTAAACATAGTTGTAAAAGCTGCTATTCCGATAAAAATAAGCGAAAAGTCTCCTAAACTTTTAGTATATAATTTTATAAATTGAGAGGCAAAAACACTTGCATCACTTGAAAAAGTTTCTCCAGATTTATACATAACAAAAGCTCCTAATAGCACAAAGCATACCCCTAAAGTAAGCGTACTAATATAGCCTATATTAAAGTCAAAAATAGCATGGTGTTTTTTTTCTTTTGAAGGAGATATTTTTTCTTTTTCGATATACCAAATGGATTGCCAAATAGAAACATCTAACGGTGCTGGCATCCATCCGAGAAGCGCTATCAAAAAAGTAAGTTCTACCGCACCATAAGGTATTATTTGCCTTACATCAAAAGCCTCTTTTGAATTTGATAGTGCCATAAAAACAGCAATAATAGTGCTGATAGAAAGAACTAAAATAATATATTTCATCAGGTTGTCTAGAAACTTATATTTTCCTATAGCTAAAATAACTATACTTATGACAGATAATATTACAGCCCAATCAACCGAGTCTAATGACTTTTCAAAGCCAAAAAGTTGAGACGCCAGCCCAGCCGTTACGATAGTTACCGTCGCTTGAATAGTAAACATAACTGCGATGTTTAATACAAAATATGCTGTTACAAAACCTTTGCCTAATCTTCTATATCCGTCTAAAAGTGTTTCTCCAGTAATAGCAGCATATCTTGGTCCAAATTGAAAAAAGGGATACTTAAATAAGCATACGAGTATCAAAGCCCAGATTAATCCGAAGCCAAATTCGGCACCTGCTCTTGTAGACTGCACCAAATGAGACACCCCTACCGCTGCGCCGACGAAAAGCAAACTCGGACCTAATGATTGTAAATATTTTTTTTTCATGAATCGACTTTTTTAATTATTTCTGACAGCAATTTTTTTGCCCGTAATAGTTTTACTTTAACATTGTTCATAGGTTCATTTATTTTTGATGAAATTTCTTTATAGCTTAATTCTTTAAAATATCTCAAATGAATTACTTCCTGATATTTATATTTTAGCTCTTTTATGTTTATAAGCAAACTTGCTAAATTTTGCTCTTTAATTATTTTATCTTCTGGCGTTGGGCTTTCGTCAGCTACTAAATAGACTTTATCTTCTATTGAAAATTCGTTATAAACATAGTTTTTTTTCTTACGCGTTATGTCAATATGAATATTTTTAGAAATAGCGATTAGCCAAGTTTTGAAAGTATAATTTTCATTATAAGTATCAATTTTATCAAAGGCTTTTGAGAAAGTCTGAATAGTAATATCTTCTGCATCGTCTTTGCTTTTTACTCTTTTTAAAAGATAGCTATAAACTTCTTTCCAGTGAGTATCTAACAAATATTTAAGTGCTAACTGGTCGCCGTCTTTAGCTTTAGATATGTTGATTTTAAGTTTTTTAATAGCTGATGAATTTCTGATTAGGTTCATTTTCATTACTAACATCTAAATTAGTAACTACAGCTATTTCGACGAGATTTAAGCTGTCATCTTTTGTAGTATTAGCATCGAGATTTAAGCTGTCATCTTTTGTAGTATTAGCATCAAGAGTTTTCATTTTTTTAAAGTTTTTGAATTAATTAAGTCGCAAATGTAGTTATTATTGACCTATTATTACTTAATAATTTTCAATATTTTTTAAATTTATTAGGACTCATTTTAGGTAAATGTTTATGAGTTTTTAGTTTATTATAATTATACACTAAAAAAACATTTATAGATATTGTACTTTTGTACCATAAGCTAATATTTACAATTATTGAAAACTATTCACAACATTTTTAATTTTACTAATTCAAAAAAAACTATTTTCACAATAGGCACTTTTGACGGAGTTCATTCTGGGCATCAAAAAATTTTAAACAAATTAGTTTTAGAGGCTAAAAAATCAAATAAAAAATCCGCTATACTAACTTTTTTTCCTCATCCGAGAATGGTCTTGCAAAAAAACTTACCTCTAAAACTTATAAACACAATAGAAGAGCGGACTAAATTGATAGAAAAAAATGGAATAGACTACCTAATTATACATCCTTTTGACAAAGCCTTTTCTAGGATGACTGCTTTAGAATTTATAAGAGATATAATGGTAAACTGGCTAAATATTTCAAAATTAATAATCGGTTATGACCACTATTTTGGGAAAAATCGCGAAGGAAATATTCAACAACTAATAGAATATAGCCACTTGTATAATTTTAAAGTTGATGAAATTCCTGCAAAAATTATAGATAAGGTTTCTGTGAGTTCTACCAAAATTAGAAGAGCTTTATCGGAAGGAAATATTAAAGTAGCAAACAAATATTTAGGCTATAATTTTATGCTAAACGGCAATGTTTCAAGAGGAAATAAATTAGGAGGAACGATTGGCTTTCCGACAGCAAACATACATATTGAAGAAAATTATAAGCTAATTCCCAAAACAGGAGTTTATATAGTGAAATCTAAAATTGATAAAACAACAGTTTACGGAATGATGAATATTGGTAACAGACCTACCATAAGCGGAATGGGGCAAACAATTGAAGTTCATTTTTTGGACTTTAACAAAAACATATACAATCAAAACCTAAACATAGAGCTGATGTATTTTTTACGCAACGAAGTAAAGTTCGATTCGTTAGAAGACCTCGTTAGTCAGTTAAAAAAAGACGAGCAGTTTGTTAGAAATTACATCAAACCTTCGGATAATTCTTGAGCATTTATCTCGATTTTTTCAAAGCCTTTGACTTAAGATTAGACTAGCAAGTATAGGGGCTTTAAGAGATTTTTAGCCTACTTTTTGTCTATTATTCTGAATATTACACTTTAATGATATTTACTGTGCAAGTAATATGCAACAAAAATGTAAACAAATGTTGCAACTAAAATAATAATTGATATAGTCATTTTATTTGCCTTGTTATTAAAAAATCTCATTTGTATTCATTTTAAATTAATTTTTGTTAATAAATAATTCTATCCCTATAAAAACACCGGGAAGAAACCCAATAAAAAACCCAAGCATTAATACTGATGTAATTGGATTTTCTTCATAAAACTGAATCATACTTTGATAAATCATATAAGATAATTTCATAATAAAAAATAAAAGGTTAGTACCACAAAGCGATTCCAAGAGCAATTCCAACAGAAAATCCAAGTCCAAAGCCAGCATCCGCTGCTATCAGTAAAAGAGGTATTGCTCCTCCTTCAACTTCTCTTCTCTCTTGAAAGCTCAACTCTTGAACCCCCAAACTTTCTAAACTATTTGTCATAATCAAAAAATTTACGCTCACAAAACGTGAGCAAGTTATACAAAAATATTTTTACTTCAGCAGAAAGTTGTTCTTTTTTTTCAGATAGCTTTTGAATACTTTAAGTATCGTGCTGTAGAATTGCAATTTTTTGAAATTCTGTATCAGCTTGTTTTTACTTCTTAAAAAAGCTTTCCCTTTCTTTTGATGGGTCAAAAGTAGAATCACACACTGCACAAACCTTGCAGTAGGCTTATTTTTTTATAATTTTTTTGTCCTCCGTAAATTTTAATGGTCTCTCCTGTTGTTGATACTTTAACGGAAACGTCAATTTTTAAATCAAAATAGCTTGCGTATTCGTAGGTTTTGTTTCTTTTATCATACACTTATCGGAGCTTTCCATTCCTTTAAAATTTCCAGACAGTTATAAAGAGTTCTTTCACTGATGTAGAGTTGTGTCGCAAATTCTTTGGGTGTACCTGTATCCGCTTGTTGAATCAAGCGGTGTGTTTTTTTAATTCTTTGTAATTGAGTTAGTTTTTTCATAGCAAAAAATATTTTATTCATTATCAAATGAAATACTTTTTTTATCAAAAATCAAAAAAATGTTTATGGCTACCTCTAAAAACTTCATGTTTTTCTTATATAAAATTTAGGAATGCAATATACCAAGATGTTTAATCAAATAAAAAATATGTTTTTTTAACCCATTGTGCATTTGGGACAAATTTACTTTAATTTCATTTTTCTATTAAAGACAAAAAAGTTTAAGTATTGTGTCATAGTAAAAGCTGTTATTTTTGAGAGTACTCTTGTAATTAATCCAGTAAATGATTTAGCGTGATTTACATGAATTTGAAACTGACCACACAATTGAGAGAAATTAGTTTCTATTCTTTTTCTGATTACTTTTTTACTTTTAGAATAAGGTTTAAAATCTTTTTGATTTTTTCTAAAAAGCACAGATAATTTAATATTAAAATGGTTGAATAAATTCGAATTAGAAAGTTTAGGTTTTTTTAAGTCTGAACATAACTTTTTATATCTCCATAAGTATTTTCCAATTCTTTTAAAATAATTTTGTAATTTTGAATTAAGTTGTTCTTATGTTTAATGTATTGATTATCATATAAATATACAAATTATTTTTGATTTAATGAACAACTTTTTAATTTTTTTTTAAATGCACAACAGGTAAATGTTACAAATACAGTACATTAGAAAGTTTAAAGAAGCAGTTCTACAAGGATTAGCAAAACGCAATTTTGCCGATAGAGAAGAGTTAATCGAGCAAGTTCTAACTGCCGATAAAAACAAAAGAGCGACTCAAGTTGATTTAGAAAAAAATTTATCAGAGTCTAATAAAATATCTAAAGAAATTGGCTTACTATATAAGTCTAAAGAAATTGAAAAGGCTAAACTTTTTAAAGAAAAAACCGTTGAGTTAAAAAAGAAAACGAAGGAGCTTTCCGAAAAATTAGCCACTTATAATAGCCACTTAAAAAGCATATTATATCAAATACCAAACGTTCCTCATGTGTCTGTAATAAAAGGAATTTCCGCCGACGATAACGAAATTATTTTTAGCAATGGCGTAATTCCTGCTTTAGAAAAAACCTCTCTTCCACATTGGGAACTCGCAAAAAAATATGACATCATTGATTTTGAATTAGGAAACAAAATTACAGGCAGCGGATTTCCTGTTTACAAGGGAAAAGGAGCGAGGCTTCAGAGAGGACTTATAAATTACTTTTTGGATAAAAACATTGAGGCAGGCTATAAAGAATATCAAGTTCCGTATTTGGTAAATGAAGAATCAGCTACTAGCACTGGTCAATTGCCAGACAAAGAGAAGCAGATGTACCACTGCATAGAAGACGAAATGTATTTAATCCCAACGGCAGAAGTTCCGATTACAAATATCTTTCGCGGAAATTTGTTATACGAATCGGATTTTCCTAAAGTTGCAACTACATACACTCCTTGTTTTAGGCGCGAAGCGGGAAGCTACGGTGCAAATGTTCGCGGACTAAACAGATTGCACCAGTTTGACAAGGTAGAAATTGTGAGAATCGAACACCCAGAAAATTCTTACAAGGCTCTGGACCAAATGTTAGAGCATGTTAAAAACATTTTAAACGAACTAAAACTTCCTTATAGAATTTTGCGCTTATGCGGAGGAGATTTAGGATTTACCGCTGCTTTGACTTACGATTTTGAAATTTTCTCTTCGGCGCAAGGCAAATGGTTAGAAGTAAGTTCTGTTTCAAATTTTGAAACTTTTCAAGCGAACAGACTAAACCTTCGTTTTAAAAACAAACAGGGAAAAAGCAAATTAGCCCACACTTTAAACGGAAGTTCATTAGCCTTGCCTCGTGTTTTAGCTGGAATTTTAGAAAACAATCAAGTTTCTGACGGAATAAAAGTACCGAAAGCCTTAATTCCTTATACTGGCTTTGACTTAATTTCTTAATTCTGTAAAAAGTTATAATGTTTTGAACTGCTCTAAAAATCTTATATTATTTTCATAGAACATTCTGATGTCAGGGATTTGGTATAACAACATCGCTATCCTTTCAATCCCCATTCCGAAAGCAAAACCGGAATATTTATTAGGATCAATATTTACGTTTTTAAGAACATTTGAGTCTACCATTCCGCAGCCCATTATTTCTAACCAGCCCGTCCCTTTAGTTATTTTATAGTCGGTTTCTGTCTCTAAACCCCAGTATATATCTAATTCCGCACTCGGCTCCGTAAAAGGAAAATACGACGGACGAAGACGAATTTTAGACTTCCCAAAAATCTCTTTAGTGAAATACAAAAGCGTCTGTTTTAAATCGGCAAAAGATACATTTGTGTCAATATAAAGCCCTTCTACTTGATGAAAAATACAATTAGCACGTGCCGAAATAGCTTCGTTCCTATAAACACGACCCGGAGAAATTGTCCTTATAGGCGGCTTGTTGTTTTCCGAATATCTTATCTGCACCGACGAAGTATGCGTCCTCAACAAAATATCGGGGTCTTTTTCTATAAAAAAAGTGTCTTGCATATCCCGTGCAGGGTGATGTTTAGGTAAATTTAAGGCGGTAAAATTGTGCCAGTCATCTTCTATTTCTATATCCTCAGAAACCGTAAAACTAATTCTATTAAAAACTTCAATAATCTTATTTCTAACTATTGAAATCGGATGGCGAGAACCTAAACTTATAAGCTCAGCAGGCTTCGTTAAGTCGCCATAAGTACTATTTATTTCAATGTTTTTTACGATGTTATTTAGTTTTATAACTTTCTCTTCGGTTGAGTTTTTAAGAGTATTTAGAGCTTTACCTAATTCTTTTCTCAATTCAGTATCTGTGTTTTTAAGCTCCGCAAAGAGGTCTTTTATTATGCCTTTACTTCCTAAAAACTTTATTCTAAAAGCCTCAACTTCTTCCTTTGTAGCTGCTTTAAAAACCTTTACTTCATCAATCAATGCTTTAACTTTATCTAACATTTTTGTAAGTTATTTTGAATGCAAATTTAATCTTTTTTGACAGTTAAAGTTTTATTATAAAAAAAAATACTTTGCTATAAAACGAAGTTGTAAGTACCAAAAAAAAAAATTAAGAGTTGTTTTTTTATAAGTTTCAATTTAAAATTATCTATATTTGGGAGCAATAATTTTACTCAAAATATAAAAATAAAGATGAAAGAAAATATTAAAATTGAGATAGAAGAGTTTATGAATTTGGTTAAAAAACGAAATTCAAAAGAGCTGGAATTTATACAGGCTGTTCAAGAAGTAGCTGAAACTGTTATACCATACATTTTAAAAAATGATATTTATTATGATAAAGATATTTTGTTGAGAATGGTAGAGCCGGAGAGGTTAGTTTCGTTTAGAGTTTCTTGGGTAAACGACGCTGGGAAAATTCAAGTAAATAGAGGTTATAGAGTTCAGATGAACTCGGCAATTGGTCCGTATAAAGGCGGTTTGCGTTTTCATCCTACGGTAAATGCAAGTATTTTAAAATTTTTAGCCTTCGAGCAAGTTTTTAAAAATTCATTAACCACTTTGCCAATAGGAGGCGGAAAAGGAGGAGCTGATTTTGATCCGAAAGGAAAATCGGATAACGAAATTATGCGTTTTTGCCATGCTTTTATGAGCGAATTATTTCGTCATATTGGACCAAATACAGATATTCCTGCTGGTGATATTGGCGTTGGTTCAAGGGAAATTGGTTTTATGTTCGGAATGTATAAAAAGCTTAAAAATGAATTCACAGGAGTTTTAACTGGGAAAGGACAATCTTGGGGAGGTTCCCTAATTAGACCTGAGGCTACTGGATATGGGAGCGTATATTTTGCCGAGAATATGCTAAAACGTGTCGGAGAATCTTTTAAAGGAAAAAAAGTTGTAGTATCTGGTGCTGGGAATGTTGCACAATATGCCGCAGAAAAAGCTATAGAATTAGGTGCAACAGTTTTAACACTATCAGATTCTTCTGGGTATATTTTTGACAAAGAAGGTATAGATACAGAAAAATTACAACATCTTATGTTTATTAAAAACGAAAAACGCGGAAGAGTTAGTGAGTTTTTAGAAAAATACCCAAGTTCAAAATTCATAGCACATAAGAGGCCTTGGTCAGTTTCTTGCGATATTGCTCTTCCTTGTGCTACTCAAAACGAATTATACGAAAATGACGCTAAAACCTTAATAAAAAATGGCTGTATATGTGTTTCGGAAGGAGCAAATATGCCATCTACACCAGAAGCGATTCGTGAATTTCAAAAAGCAAAAGTTTTATTTGCCCCCGGAAAAGCATCAAATGCGGGCGGTGTTGCAACCTCTGGTTTAGAAATGAGTCAAAACTCTTTGCGTATGAGCTGGACTCGAAAAGAAGTAGATGACAGGCTAAAAGAAATTATGGAAAACATTAATAATTCTTGTATAACTTACGGTAAAAATGATGTCGACGATTATATAGACTACGTAAAAGGTGCAAACATTGCAGCTTTTGTAAAAGTTGCTGACGCAATGCTAGCTCAAGGAGTTCTGTAAATCAACGCCTTTGCTTTGTAAATGTATGCTACCAATATAAATTGACCACTGGCAGATTCAACTATCACCTGCAAATTTTTGTTTAAAACTTGTTAAAATTTTTTGAAAAACCCTGTATTTTCTATATAAAACAAGAGCTTTTTGATATGAAGTAGATTTAAAATTAATGTAAATCTGACCGAGATTCATATAAATCTGACTGAGATTCATATAAATCTGACCGAGATTCATATAAATCTGACTGAGATTCATATAAATCTGACCGAGATTCATATAAATCTGACCGAGATTCATATAAATCTGACCGAGATTCATATAAATCTGACCGAGATTCATATAAATCTGACTGAGATTCATATAAATCTGACCGAGATTTCTATAAATCTGACCTGTTATTCTGTAAAAATTGAGCGATTCTATACGCCAAATTCTGCTTTACTCAAGAGTCAAACTTAATCTTTAAAGCAGGTTAAAATTAAAACGTAATAGTTTGTTTTAAATTGATATTAGTATTTTAGCAAAATAAAAAAACTCGTCATTTATGAAAGGTGTTTTATTGGTAAATTTAGGTTCGCCAGACTCAACAGGCACAAAAGATATAAAAAAATATTTACGAGAATTTTTAATGGACAAGCGAGTTTTGGACATTCCATTTTGGAAGCGTTGGTTATTAGTTAATGGGATTATATTACAATTTAGACCAAAAAAAACAAGTGTAGCGTATAAAAAAATTTGGAGTAAAGAAGGCTCTCCTCTAATTGTAATATCCAAAAGGTTTAAAAACAAAGTTTTAAAAAAAACAGGTTTCCCAGTTGTTTTATCGATGCGTTACGGTGCGATGAGTATTGAAAAAGGTATAAAAAACTTATCTGATAAAGGGGTGTCAGAAATTTTATTAATTCCTTTATATCCTCATTATGCGATGTCGTCTTATGAAACCGTAGTTGTTAAAGCAGATGAAATTATTGCAGAAAAATACCCTGATATAAAAATAGAATCTCTGCCACCTTTTTATAATAATCCTAGCTATATAAAAGCTATAAGTGATACTATAGTTAATCATTTAAAAGGATTTAATTACGATTATATTTTGTTTTCATATCACGGAATTCCAGAGCGACATATAAGAAAATCTGACCCCACAAAAAGCCATTGTAAAATTGATAATTCTTGCTGCGAACGAGGTTCGGTGGCACATTATACTTGCTACAGACATCAATGTTTTGAAACTACTAAAGAAATTGCTAAAACACTAAAATTAAAAGTCGGAACTTATGGCAATTCGTTCCAGTCGAGACTTTTGAAAGACCCTTGGCTAAAGCCTTATACGGATTTTGAGTTAGAAAATTTAGCCAAAAGTAGAAATAAAAAATTAGCGGTTATAGCTCCGGCTTTTGTTTCGGACTGTTTAGAAACTTTAGAAGAAATTGATATGGAAGGTAAAAATATATTTTTAACAGCTGGAGGTACAGACTTTAAATACATTCCTTGTTTAAACGACAACGACCAGTGGATAGATGTTGTAGTAAACTGGATTAATAATTGGAAAAATAATTAAAATGATGAATATTTTATATATAAAGGCATTACACATAATTTTTGTCATAACTTGGTTTGCCGGATTGTTTTATATAGTCCGTTTGTTTATATACCATATAGAAGCAGAAAACAAGCCGAGTCCTGCAAAACAAATTTTACAAACTCAATATAAATTAATGAGTAGAAGGTTGTGGTATATTATAACTTGGCCGTCTGCTATTTTGGCAAGTTTTTTTGCTTTTTGGCTGATCGTAGAAAAGCCTTCTTATTTAGAGCTAAATTGGATGCAAGTAAAAATTTCATTTGTATTAGCCTTGTATTTCTATCATTTGTATTGCCATAGAATATATCGTCAAATACAAAACGACATCATAAAATACACCGCATTTCAATTGCGAATTTGGAACGAAATAGCAACTGTTATTCTGTTTTCAATAATATTTATAGTAACATTAAAAAGTAGCATTAACTGGATTTGGGGCGTTGCTGGAATTGTACTTTTAATAATTTTATTAGCCTTGTCTATAAAGCTTTATAAGAAATTTAGAGAAAAAAATCGTAGGCTCTAATTTATTAAAATTTACTTTTTGATAGATTGCTCAAAAGGAATTCTGTTGATAATACTCCTGCCAAGTGTTATTTCATCGGCATATTCTAATTCATCGCCTACGGAAATTCCGCGAGATATTGTGCTAGTAATAATATTATACTTTTCTATTTGTTTATAGATATAAAAATTAGTTGTATCACCTTCCATCGTTGAGCTTAAAGCAAAAATTAATTCTTTCACTTGATTCTGTTCGACTTTTTTTACTAAAGAATTTATTTGTAAATTTTGAGGACCAATGCCTTCGATAGGTGAAATTTTACCTCCCAAAACATGATACAAACCGCTATATTGAGCCGTGCTTTCAATAGCAATTACATCTCTAATATCTTCAACTACGCAAATAATTTCTGTATTTCGTTTTGAATTACTACAAATATCACACATATCAGTATCTGAAATATTATGGCAGTTTTTACATTTTTTAATATCACTTCTTAAATTTAAAAGTGCTTTAGTCAGGTGGTCGGTGTCTTCTAATGGCTGCTTTAAAAG
The DNA here is from genome assembly GCA_963422315.1 of uncultured Polaribacter sp. GTDB lineage: Bacteria > Bacteroidota > Bacteroidia > Flavobacteriales > Flavobacteriaceae > Polaribacter. The sequence continues at coordinate 438,640 of OY729423.1, read as the reverse complement.
ATGTAAAACTAATCGCAAAGCGGTTCGTTTTCCTATTCCTGGTAGCCGAGATACTTCGTTTACAGCGTTTTTTAAAACTTGTGATGAGAAATCCATAATCTAAAAAAATTTATAAGGGATTACCTTTGTTTCTGTACTCATAATAATGTTTTTTTTAATTTAAAAGGAAATAGATAATAACTCTTCGCCTAATTGATGCACTGCCGTTAATACTTTTTGAGCTTGTTCTTCAGAAGCTTCTATTTTACCTGTCTTATATTGACGTAATAATGAAGCATTTATATTTGCTTTTTTTACAATATTAGAAATTTTTATTTCTGGCAATAAAACAAAGATACTCTGTAAATTTAATTGATACTTAAAAAGATGGCGTTGCTTCTAATTCAGAAACATAATCTTCTTTTAAATCAACAGCCAACTCATAGTAGTCAGCATAGGCTTGTTCGATACTTTTTTTTAATTTGGCTAAAGTATCTCCAAAAGATGTTACCACACCTGGTATATCTAAAACAGTACCCCAGTAAGTACCATCTTTGTGTTTTTCTACACTTACTTTCAAAACAGAAATTTTTATTCGCCTAAAATTTGTATAAATGGCTTTTAAGACTTACTTTTGAATCGAAGTTGGGTTTTTGTTCAGGCTTGTGTTGTGTGCCATTAAACATTAAAAAATGAGAATATATATTATTTCAATTCTAATTATTTTATCATTTTCCTGCAATCTACAAGAAAAAAACGCACAAAATAATGAGACTACAAAAGTAATTCTGACTACAAAACTAGATTTAGTAGAAGCTATCAAATTAGCTACTCTTCCTGTACAATGTATTCAAGTAGAGTATCCTAATAAATTAAATCAAACTATTGGGGGTGATGAAGATTTACAAACTCCAAAGGAACTACACCCAGTCTTTTATGGTTGCTTTGATTGGCATTCGTCTGTTCATGGTCATTGGAGTTTGGTATCACTATTAAAACAGTTTCCAGCGTTAGATAAGAATTCAGAAATAGAAAAAATATTGCTAACCAACGTTACTAAAGAAAATATTGAGAAAGAAGTTGCCTATTTTCATGGTAAGTACAATAAAAGTTGGGAACGTACCTATGGTTGGGCATGGTTGTTAAAGCTAGCAGAAGAATTGTATACTTGGGATAATGAAACAGCCAGAGTTTTAGAAAAAAACTTACAACCACTCACTGATTTAATTGTTCAAAAATACATTGATTTTTTACCTAAACTAAAATATCCGATTAGAGTAGGTGAACATACAAACACAGCATTTGGACTCGCCTTTGCGTGGGATTATGCTAACACAACAAACCATACAGTGCTAAAAAGTTTATTAGAAAAAAGAGCCAAGGAGTTTTATTTAAATGATGCCGATTGTCCGTTGATGTGGGAACCTAGCGGATACGATTTTTTATCTCCTTGTTTGCAAGAAGCTGCAATTATGAAACGCATTTTACCAGCAACTGATTTTAAACAATGGTTTATGGAATTCCTTCCGCAATTAAAAGACACTGATTTTACTTTTCCTGTTGGTAAAGTTTCCGATAGAAAGGATGGAAAACTAGTCCACTTAGATGGTGTTAATTTTTCAAGAGCTTGGTGTTTGTACAATATTATACACGATATGCCAGAGTATTATCATCTAAAAAACATCGCTAATGAACATATTAACTATTCACTACCAGGTTTGGTAGGCGACAGTTATGAAGGGAGTCATTGGTTAGGTAGTTTTGCTATTTACGCTTTAAACTCTACAAAACATTGATAAAAAAATGGTTTAAAAATATAGGACCAGGAACATTAGTTACTGCAGCATTTATAGGTCCAGGAACAGTGACGCTTTGTACACTAGCAGGTGTACATTTTGGTATGAACCTTTTGTGGGCAATGCTATTGTCCATTGTTGCTACAATTGTTCTGCAAGAAATGGCAGCTAGATTAGGAATTATCTCTCAAAAAGGCTTGTCGGAAATTATTAGAGAAGAAATAAAACAACCTTTTTTCCGACAATGTATTACTATTTTAATACTTGCCGCAATTGTAATTGGTAACGCATCATACGAAGCAGGGAATGTTAGTGGCGGAATTTTAGGTCTGGAAACTATATTTGGAAATTGGAGTGTCGCCATCGGAGAATCTTCAGTAAATCTAATGAGTTTTGTAATCGGTACTATCGCTTTTGTGTTACTGTATATAGGCAATTATAAATTTTTAGAAAAAGCGTTGGTAACACTGGTTTTGCTAATGAGTGCTTCTTTTGTTTTAACAGCGTTGGTAACCAAACCCAATATTTTTGAATTACTGAAAGGACTATTTATTCCTGCATTTCCTGAGAAAAGTTTATGGACAATTATCGGACTTATAGGTACTACCGTTGTGCCTTATAATTTGTTTTTGCACGCATCTTTAGTAAAAGAAAGATGGAGAGATGCGAAAGATTTATCTTTTGCTAAAAAGGATACCATTGTCTCAATAGCTTTAGGCGGCTTGGTGTCTATGGCTATTATTATTTCAGCAGCGGCAATTCCCACAAAAAACATACAAAATGTTGCCGATTTAGCACAGAGCTTAGTACCTTTGTATGGCGAGTTTGCTAAATATTTTTTAGCTTTAGGCTTATTTGCTGCAGGAATTACCTCTGCAATTACAGCACCTTTAGCCGCTGCTTATGTAACTAAAGGGAGTCTTGGATGGAAAGTAGGCTTGAAGTCCAAAAAATTCCGAGCTGTTTGGATGTTTATTTTGTTAGTTGGGGTAGTGTTTTCTTCTATCGGATTAAAACCCATCGAAATCATCAAATTTGCTCAAGTTGCTAACGGATTGCTATTGCCCATTATTGCTGGAATATTACTGTGGATTATGAATAAAAAAGAAGTTTTAGGAAAGTATTCGAATTCTAAAATTCAAAACTATTTAGGTTTAATTATTTTAGCAATAAGTATTCTTTTAGGTTTAAAAAGTATTTTAAAAGTGTTCAATGTCTTCTAGCATTTCTATAGATATTAATTGTGACGTCGGTGAAGGCGTTGGTAATGAAGCATTATTAATGCCCTACATTTCTTCTTGCAATATCGCTTGTGGAGCTCATGCTGGAAGCAAAGAAATAATAGATGAAGTAATATCACTGGCAAAAAAACATAATGTAAAAATTGGAGCACACCCTTCTTTTCCAGATCGTGAAAATTTTGGAAGAAAAATAATTGAAATATCTTCTGAAGTGTTGCAAAAAAGTATAGAACAACAGATTTTGTTACTGATAAAAAGAGCAGATTTACAACAGGCAAAACTACATCACATAAAACCCCATGGTGCCTTATATAATCTAATAGCAAAAGACACAAACACCGCACTAATCGTGGTAAAAGCAATGCAAAACACGTTTCCTAATGCTTATTTATATGTACCCTTTTCTTCTGAAATTGAAAAATTAGCTTTACAAAACGGACTTAAAATTAAATATGAAGCCTTTGCCGATAGAAATTATAATCCTGATTTATCTTTAGTTTCAAGAGCTGAAAAAAACGCATTAATTACTAAAAAGGAAGAGGTGCTAAAACATATTGAACAAATAATATTAAAGGGCAAAGTAGATACTTCTGAAGGTTTTAAAACCATTAAAGCTAACACAATTTGTGTGCATGTAGATACTAAAAACGCTACGGAATTAGTAGCACATATTCATCAGCAACTTACAAAAAAACACATTCAAATTGTTTAAGAATCTTACCTATAAACCGTTTGGCGAAAAAGCTATTTTGATAGAATGGAAAGCTAAAGTATCGGAAGAAATTTTGCAGGATATTGTACGCTTTAAACAACAGATTTTAGAAGCAAAAGGAAATCAAATTTTCGACTGCGTGGTAGGTTATCATTCTTTAACTATTTTATATTCATACGAAATTGAAAAAATCAATTTTGAGATAGAACAACTTAAAAAAATATATAAAACAGAATCAAAAGGTATAGAAAATAAATCAACGCTTTGGAAAATACCTGTGTGTTATGATGCTAGTTTTGGTATAGATTTAGAAGTTATTTCTAAAACCAATAATCTATCGATTGAAAAAATAATTAAGCTACATATTGATACTACCTACACTGTATATTTTATTGGTTTTTTACCTGGGTTTTTATATTTGGGTGGCTTGCATCCACGGCTACATACTTCTAGAAAAGCCACACCAAGAATAACAGTAGAAAAAGGATCCGTAGCCATTGGTGGAAGTCAAACAGGGGTATATCCTCAACAAAGTGCGGGAGGTTGGAATATTATTGGAAATACGCCTATTCCTTTTTTTGACGTAAATAAAAATCCGCCATGTTTTGCCAGGTCAGGAGATAAAATTCAGTTTAAATCGATTGATATACAAGCCTATAAAAATTTAGATAAAGAGGTTAAATCTGGAGAGTTTAATTTTAAAACTTATCAAGAAAATGGTTAAAGTACTTTCGGCAGGTTTTTACACGTCTATTCAGGATTTGGGTAGAAAAGGAAATGCACAATACGGTGTCTCGATGGCTGGTGTTATGGATACAAGTGGGGCAAAATGGGGAAATTATTTACTGCAAAACTCACAAGAAAGTGCAGTGCTAGAAGTTACTATTGGCGGTTGTAAATTGGAATTTTTATCTGATACATATATATGTATTACAGGAGCTGATTTTTCCGCTAAAGTTGATGAGGCTGCAATTCCTTTATACAAACCAGTTATGGTTAAAAAGAATAGTGTTTTATCTTTCGGAAAAAGAAATTTTGGCGTACGAACATACATTGCTATTGTAGGAGGATTTCAAACGCCATTGATATTAGGAAGCAGAAGTTATTTTAAAGGAATAACTCAAAATACAACCATTAAAAAAGGAGAGATTCTTCCTATTGAACTAAATAACAGCTCTCATAAATCTACAAACACAAGCATAAAAATTGACAATTCTTATTTTTATACAAAAACAATTTATTGCAGTAAAGGACCTGAGTTTAATTTGCTTTCAGCAAAACAAAAAGGAGTTTTTAACTCTACGGAATTCGCTATATCTACAAACAATAGCCGAATGGGGTATCAATTGAATGAATTATTAGAAAATGATTTTTCGTCTATATTAACTTCAGCAGTGCTACCAGGTACTGTACAATTAACGCCTTCTGGCAAATTGATAGTTTTAATGCGAGATTGCCAGGTGACAGGAGGCTACCCAAGAGTTTTACAATTAACTGAAAAATCTATAAACTCTTTAGCCCAAAAGACAACTGGAGATAGTTTTAGATTTGTGCTAAAATAAATTATTGTCCAATGTGGGTTATTAAAACTTTTGTAGCTTTTAATTGTCCGCGACATATAGTCAGGGTAGTATGTTCAATTATGAAGAAAATACTTGAAAAGTAAAATTGGATTTTAGGTGGAATATTCTTAATCAATATTTTGACTATAATTAGTCACCCCTTAAAAACCATTTAACACTTTAAATATCAATAAAATAGATTAAAAAACATTTGTAAATATCTACAAGTTTTTGTATCTTTGATGTATTAATCTTGCAATTTTTTTAAAATTATGATTCCAAAAAACAAGAATACAAATCAAGGCAATTTATTTTTTAGTTTTAAAGACACTTTAAACCAAAAACACCCTCTTTACATATTGGCAAATAAAATAAATTGGAAACAATTTGAAGACGCTTTTTTGCCCTTGTATAGTAAAGACAAAGGCAGACCTGCTAAATCTATACGTCTAATGGTAGGTCTTCTTATGCTCAAACATATCCGTAATGTCTCCGATTAGAGCGTTGTAGAGCAATGGTCTGAAAATAACTACTACCAATATTTTTGTGGAGAAACTAATTTTGTTTGTGGAGTTCCTTGCGAAGCTAGTGAATTGGTTCACTTTCGTAATCGTATTAAGGAAGTTGGCATAGAACTTATTTTAAAAGAAAGCATACGAATAAACGCAGAGGATAGCAAAGACGAAAACGTCAATATAGACACTACTGTTCAAGAGAAAAACATTAGCTTTCCTACCGATGCAAAGTTGCATAAAAAGATTAGGCTATATTCTAACATAAGACTTAAATAAGTTGTATATTTGCTAAAACTTTACAAAATGATACCTAAAAACTTTACAGAATACTTTAAAAGTCTTGATTCGACAAGTCGTCAAGCCATAGTTAATGAGCTTTTATTACTAATTTCAACAGATACAGATGATACATTTAGCCTTTTAGCAACATCAAGTGTTAAGCAATCTATCAACTGCCCTCATTGTAAGAGGGATAACATTCGTGCTAATGGCAAGAGCAAAGGAGTGCAACGTTATTATTGCAAAGATTGTAAAAAGTATTTCAGAAATACGACGGGTAAAGTCATTTTTGGGTTAAAAAAACCTGAATTATTACCCACCTATTTATATAATATGCTTATGGGTTATTCTATTAAGAAATGTGCAGAACAAACAAACATTAGCATTCAAACATCCTTTGATTGGCGACACAAGGTTCTAAGTTCTTTTAAACAAGCATATCCTAATGGTTTTGAAGGCATTACAGAGAGTGATGATATTTTCTTTTTAGAATCTAGCAAGGGAAATAGAGAGCTAGATAGAAAACCACGAAAACGTGGCAGTAAAGCTATTAAGCGGGGTATTAGTAATGAGCAAATAGCAGTTGTTGTTACCTGTGACAGAATCGACAACAAAGAACTCAAAGTAGCGACAAGAGGGCGTATAAGCAAGAAAGATTTAGAAGCTGTATTTGCCAGAAAATTAGATAAAGTAGAAACCCTTTGTACAGATGCTCATCGCTCCTATACAGCATTTGCTAAAAGTAATAACATACATCACAAAAAGTTTAATGTATCAAAAGGACAGAGAGTAAAAAACAAAGTGTATCACGTACAAAATGTAAACAATACTGCTAAAAGATTAAGAGAATGGATGAAGCCCTTTAACGGCGTAGCAACAAAATATCTGCAAAATTACATGAACTGGTTTATGATACTTGAACGTATAAAGAATAGCAACCAACGATTAAAGGAATTTGCCTACTTCTTGAGTTTGACAGTTTAAAGGGTTAAGTATTTGATAATGAGGTTTTTAAAAAATAGCCTATGCACTACTTTATTTTGTAAAATACTGATTTACAGAGTTTTGAGCTGTTGTATCGTTTAGCACTTTTAGTTTTAATTTATCGATGATTGTTTGCTCGGGGGTATCAATTTTGGAACGCAGGTAGATGTTGGACTTCGCCTTGTCATCCTTGATTAGAGATACCTGCATACGATCTATGGCTTTTACAATAGCTCTGTATTGAAGATTGGTTGTGTTTTTTAAATAGTTGATAAAAGTAAATGCTGTGAAGCACATAGCGATGTGTCCTTTGATTCTTTTATCTGTCCAATGAAATACTGGGCGTATTTCTAGTTGGCTCTTTAAAGCTCTAAAGGTATGCTCTACTTCAAACAGGTCGCTATATTTTGATAGGATAGTTTCTATGGGTAAATCAGTTGTAGTAGATAATGCTTTTAAGCCGTCATATTTAGCATCGTTTTCTATGACCTGTAGATTTAGTGCAATGGGTTCTCCCTCTTTGGTTGATGTTATAAACCTTCCTGCACCTCTTTTTTTAACTTGTTTGTATTTTGAGGGTTCTTCGAGCCATTGCTTGGCTTTGGATATGAGTTTTTCTCTAGCGTATGCATCTTTACGTGCACGTTTTGCAGAGTAACTGCATATAATCCGTCTGCCTTTATAGGTTGTCTCACTATAACTAAACTTCTGTTTTGATACCCCTTTTACAGCTTTGAGGTTTTCAATATCAATGAGTTTTGCTTTGACAACTTTAGGAAGAGTTTTGATACTATCGCCTATGATATAATCAATTTGGTTGTCTACCATAAAATTACGATTCCCCTTGTCAATCATAGCACTATCGGCAACTACAATTACGCAGTCTATGGTAAATTGTTGCTTCATTGAGTTTAGTGCATCAATCATGGTACAGCCTTCATAAGTATTGCCTTTATAGATTTGATACGATATAGGGTTGCGATTTTTATCAACTAATAGTCCTAGCACAATTTGTGTTTTGTGTGCTTTACCGTCTTTGGAATAGCCTTTTTGTCTTAAAGCATCATCCTGTTCTACTTGAGATTCAAAATAAAGTGTGGTCACATCATAGAAAACCACGTCAAGCACCGTAGAGAACAAACTACGCTGCTGGGTAAAAAGATGTTGCTTGATAAAGTCTTCTTCATCACTAAACAAATCCAAAGTTCTATAAAATTGGTGGAGAGGAATATCAGCGTCACCAAAACCAAGATATTCAGATTGATTAAAGCTACTTTGTAATTTGGAACAAGGTTCATTGATACGTTCGGCGATCATAAAACGAAAGATATTCTGCCAATCAAATTTACTACGGTGTCTATGGGTAATAATTTTAGCTAACTTATCTAAATTAAAAACATCCCACAGTTTGTTTACCACAAGAGCGTATCCGTAATTGTATCTACCCAACTCCTGAAGATTACCAATGCTTAGAGGGTTGGCATCTTTACCTATAAGTTCTAATAATTTTTTAGCAATACGCTCTAACTGATTCGCTTCGTAGTTTTCCAGCTTACCTAACGAGTAAAGGGTTTTGTGCTTGGGCTTACCGTCCAACTTGTAGGACTGAATAATCCGCAAATAGGTGCCTGATGCTTTTTTTTCTGCTCTGAGGAATGCCATAATGCAAAATTAAAACACAAAAATCGAAGAAAAAAATTTTTTCGCACTACGACTACTTTTTCAAATTAAGACAACAAACCCAGTAAAATCAAGGAAACGGTTCTCTAAAATGGCTTTTTTGGACTTGAAAGTGTCAAACTCAAGAAGAAGTATGAGTTTGGCAACAAGGCATCATTCGTAAAAACAGACACCGGAGTAGTTGTTGGAGCAATGGGATTTCGCAACCAATATGACGGACACACTTTAGAACCAGTTTTAGATCAAGTAAAAAAATTAACAGGATTATTACCAAAAAGAGCAAAAGTAGACAGAGGATATAGAGGCAAAAAAAGAATAAAAGATACAGAAATTCTTGTTCCATCACCACCAAAAAAATCTATGAGTTATTACCTTCGAAAGAAATTAAGCCAAGCTCACAAAAAACGAGCAGGCATAGAACCAGTAATAGGACACATCAAGGCAAATCATAGACTTAATCGCAACTTTTACAAGGGAGTAGTGGGTGATAACATCAATATTATGCTTGCAGCAGCAGGGTTTAACTTCAAAAGAATGATTAACAAGTGGAAACATTCTTTTTTACTCTTTTTTCAAAGGCGATTTCAAATTTTTATGCAAACCAAATTTTTATGCAAACCAAATTTTGTGCTTTTTATTTTAAACTGATTTTTTAAGGCTTGACTAATTAGCGATGACTTGGGTTTTGGTTCTGTATTCAAAAGTTGTTGTAATAGTAATTGTGGTTTCAATCAAAAATAGACAATTTGAACTTTTTGACTCGATAACAAGCTATACAATTTACAAACTTTGTACTTGTGTTTCTGAACTTCAAGAAAAACTCTTCAAACTTCAAATTATATAGTAAAATCTTTATAGCTTACATTATAATTAGTAGGAAACATAGTAATAATAAGGAATTTTATATTTGAACCATTAAAATATAAGACTCTAAAGGCTTTATGTCAATACTTACTTCTCCATTTGAATTTATTACCTTCAAATTAAAATTTTTAGAATTATATAATTTATCTTTCAGAATAAACTCGCCCTCTTTTAATTTCCATTTTTTTATAATTTCTTGTGGAATTTTTAAATTAAAATTATAACTTTTAGAATGGTCAAAATTAGAAATTATAATTAATTTTTCAGATTCCGACCAACGCACAAAAGAAAGTATTTTATCATTGTAATTTTTAGTTTTATCTCTATTAAATAAGTGAATATCTTGGTAGCTACCCACCAATGCCTCGCTATTAATAGTAAAATTTAATATTCGTTTATAAAAATCTCTTAACTTTATCTCTTTTTCTGTTGATTGTCCAGCATCAAATTTTTTGTTATTTACCCACCTTTGAAGCGAAGGAACTCCTATATAGTCAAAAATAGAAGTCCTCGAAGGCTTTCCGAAACCAGCATTTTCAGAGCCGTCTTCACCTACTTCTTGTGCAAAATAAATCATGGTAGGTGCAGAAGAAATTGTTGCCGAAACTACCATTCCAGGCTTGGCTTTATTTACATCTCCTACAAATTCGGGACTTGCAATTCTTTGCTCGTCGTGATTTTCTAAAAAATGTAGCATATTACCTTCAATTTCTTTTAAATATTCTTGAATTGGAGGTATATTATCCGTTGAACCGTGTCCTTGAATTATGTTTTTTAGAGTATCGTATAATTGGACTTTGTCGTATAAATAATCCATTTTCCCTTTTTTAATATAATCTTTATATAAATCTGGATTATATACTTCTGCCAATAAAAAAGCTTTAGGATTTTTCATTTTTATAGAAGAGTTCATAAAGCTCCAAAATTCTACTGGAACCATTTCTGCCATATCATAACGAAAACCATCAACACCTTTTTCTAACCAATATAAAGCGATATCTCTAAATTTAACCCATGAATCAGGTGTTTTTTTGTCTTGCCAAAACTCAAAGTGCTTTGTGTATCCTTCATTTTCAAAGCCTTCTGGAAGTTCATCAAAATACTTTTTACCTTCCGGCGAAATGCCATAATTCACCTTTACTGTTTCGTACCAATCGTAAAAATTAGGCTTCGCAGAACGCGACCCATTACCTGTCCATTTTGCTGGGTTTTCGGTAAATTTTCCATCTGATAAAACATGCACCTTGCCTCCCAGAGGCTTATACCCATCTAAAAAATCTGGAACTTGAAATGCTTCGTTAGGGATGTAGTAAAAATTGTTGTTTACATCAAAAATAACGGATTTGTTGTCGTCAGCACCAAAATTTTTTATGCCTTTAGGATTAGAAATACTAAAATAATTCCTCGCTACATGGTTTGGCACAATATCTATAATTACCTTTAAGTTTGCTTTATGAGAACGAGCAATTAAGTCTTCAAACTCTTGTAACCTGTTTTCTACATTCACAGCTAAATCTGGATTAACATTATAGTAATCTTTTACAGCATAAGGAGACCCAGCCATTCCCTTTACAACATCTGGATCATCTTGCGATATACCATATTTTGTATAATCTCTAATTACGCAATGATGAGGAACTCCTGTGTACCAAATATGTGTTACTCCTAAATTTTTAATCTCTCGTAAGGCTTTATTTGTAAAATCATTAAACTTACCTACTCCGTTTTCTTCAATAGTTCCCCAAGTTTTGTTAGTTGTATTTGTATTACCAAAAAGACGTGTAAAAACCTGATAAACAACCATTTTACTTTCTTTATTATTCTTTTTTATTTTTTTTTCTGTAGAACAAGCTGACATAATTGATAAAATTAAAATTGATATTACAAAGTGTGGTTTTTTCATAAAAAATTTTTACTTTTAATGACAATTTTTCAAAAACAAATATCTTTAAAAATACTCGTAAAAAACGAAAAAGTATATGTGTGCTTTTACCCTCTTTTCAGATTTTTTGGTAATAGCTTAAATAAATGAGCTTTGCAACTCATTTTTAAATATCACAAAATTCTATTTAACAACTCTATAGGTCTCATAACAGAATTAGTAAGACTTTCGTCAGGCACATAATATCCTCCGATATCAACAGAAGCTCCTTGCAGTTTATTTAAACCATTAATTATTTTGCTTTCGTTAGTTTTTAAGATATTAGCTATTTTGGTGAACTCGTTTTTTAGCTCTTCATCTCTATTTTGATTTGCTAAACTCTCTGCCCAGTACATTGCTAAATAAAAATGGCTTCCTCTGCTATCTATTTCGCCTACTTTTCTAGAAGGATATTTATCGTTTTCTAAAAACTTAGCTATTGCTTCGTTTAAGGTTTCTGATAGAATTGTAGCCTTAATATTGTTCGTTGTAGTTCCTATATTTTCTAAAGATAATGACACTGCCAAAAACTCGCCTAAAGAATCCCAACGAAGGTGATTTTCTTCTAAAAATTGTTGAACATGCTTCGGAGCACAACCGCCAGCACCGGTTTCAAATAATCTACCTCCATTAAATAACGGAATAATAGAAAGCATTTTTGCGGAAGTTCCTATTTCTAAAATTGGAAATAAATCTGTTAAATAATCTCGTAGAACATTTCCAGTTACTGAAATAGTATCTTCTCCTTTTACAACTTTTTCTAAAGTATGATTAATAGCCTCATACAGCGATAAAATCCTAATGTCTATACTAGTTGTGTCGTAGTTTTTTATATACTTATTGACTTTTTTTATTACTTCTGCATCGTGAGCTCGGTTTTTATCTAACCAAAAAACAGCAGGAGTTTTTGAAACTTTTGCTCTATTTATAGCTAACTTTACCCAATCTCTAATCGGAAAATCTTTTGTTTGGCACATTCTCCAAATGTCTCCTTCTTCTACTTCATGTTCTATTAAAACATTTCCTTCAAAATCTTCGACTACAACTTTTCCGTCCGAAGATATTTCAAAAGTTTTATCGTGCGACCCATACTCTTCTGCCTTTTGAGCCATTAAGCCTACGTTTGGAACTGTTCCCATAGTGCTTGGGTCAAAAGCTCCGTGTTTTTTACAAAAATTAATAGTTGCACTATATATTTCTGCATAAGTACTGTCCGGTATAATTGCTTTAGTATCTTGTAATTCGCCTTTTGAGTTCCACATTTTGCCAGAAGACCTAATCATAGCTGGCATAGAAGCATCTATTATTATATCGGAAGGAACATGTAAGTTTGTAATTCCTTTTTCCGAATTGACCATAGCCAAATCAGGACGAATATCATAAACCGCTTTTATATCAGCTAATACTTCTTCTTTTTTGGATTTTGATAACTTTTCTAAATTTTCAATTATATTAACAAAACCGATATTTGTGTCTATCCCTATCTTTTTAAAGGTTTCTTCGTGTTTTTTAAATAATTCTTTATAAAATATTTTTACAACATGTCCAAAAATAATTGGATCAGAAACCTTCATCATAGTAGCTTTCAAGTGTAAGGATAATAACAACTTCTGGTCTTTAGCGGCTTGTATTTGCTCTTCTAAAAATGAAACTAACGCTTTTTTGCTCATTATAGTAGCATCTATAATCTCGCCTTCAAGCAAATTAAAATAGTTTTTTAAAATAATAACTGAATCATTTTTTGTGACATGTTTTATCCTAATGCTTGTTTCTTTTTGAATAGTTATAGATTTTTCGTTGTTAGCAAAATCTCCTTTGCTCATCGTTGCAACATGAGTTTTAGAATCAGATGCCCACGCTCCCATCTGATGAGGATTCTTGCGAGCAAAGTTTTTAATAACCTTCGGAATTCTTCTATCGGAATTTCCTACTCTCAAAACAGGATTCACGGCAGAACCTTTTATTTTATTATACCGAGTTAAAATTTCTTTTTCTTCATCAGTCTTTGGGTTTTCAGGAAAATCTGGAATGGAATAGCCTAAATTTTGTAGCTCTGCAATTGCCAACTTCAATTGAGTAACCGATGCACTAATATTTGGTAGCTTTATTATGTTAGCATCAGGGTGTTGAGTTAATTCTCTTAAAAAATTTAATGCGTCTTCTTTTTTTTGGCTTGGAGTTAGATACTCCGAAAAATTTGAAAGTATCCTTGAGGCTAAAGAAATGTCTTTAACTTGTATTTCGATGTTAGCTGTTTTTGTAAAAAATTTTATTATAGGTAGCAAAGATCTAGTTGCCAAAGCTGGAGCTTCATCTGTTTTAGTATATACTATTCTAGCTGTTTTGACCATTTAATGTTCTTAAAACTATTAAATATTTTTTTACTAACTCGTTTAATGTCAAAGGTTAATTTAGTTTATAACTCAATATATAAACTATGCTTTTTTTTCAGCAATTCTGGCTTTTTTACCGGTGAGTTTTCTAAAGTAGAATATCCTGTTTCTTCTTACCTTACCTCTTTTATTAACTTCTATTTTTTGTATAGAAGGTAAGTTTATCGGAAAAATTCTTTCTACTCCTACAGTACCTGACATTTTTCTAATAGTAAAGGTCTCAGAAGAACCCAAACCTCTTCTCTGGATTACAACTCCTCTAAAATATTGAGTTCGCGATTTATCTCCTTCTTTAATTTCGTAATAAACCGTTATTGTGTCGCCTGCAGAAAATTCTATAAATTCTTTTTTTTCTACAAACTCTTTCTGCACAAATTCTACTAAAGATTCCATTTTTATTATTTTTTATATTTATTATTATAAAACTACATTTACGTTCTTAGTCAAAGGTTATTTTAAAAAGTGCAAATCTAATATATTATTCAACATGAAAATTAATTGAATTAAAAAAATACTAGAAAAATTTTTCTCATTAATTTTGCTTATTGATTTAATTAGTTTAATCTTCGCTTTTTTAATTTTTTTTAGACGTTATAATATTACCTCTGAAAAAACTATATTTATAGAATTTTTCTTTTTTTTAAGAACCAGTTTATAGATTAAATAAAAACAGCTGTCTAATTTTGTGTTTTTTTGAATTGCATTATTTTGATAGTTACTAAAAATAAATTACTTTGCGTTTTTGATAAATATAACAACAGAAAATATGACTAAAGATTTATTTGAAAAAATAAAAAAAGATAAAGGACCCTTGGGGAACTGGGCAGACAAAGCAGAAGGATATTATGTGTTTCCAAAATTAGAAGGACCTATTTCAAATAGAATGTATTTTAATGGTAAAAAAGTTATTGTTTGGAGTATTAATGATTATTTAGGATTGTCAAATCACCCAGAAGTTTTAAAGACAGATTCTTTAGCTGTTTCAGAATACGGTATGGCATACCCAATGGGAGCAAGAATGATGTCTGGTCATACAAGTTTTCACGAAAAATTAGAAGAAGAATGTGCTTCTTTTGTCAACAAACAAGCAGCTTATGTAGTAAATTTTGGTTATCAAGGTATGGTGTCTGCTATAGATGCTTTGGTTTCTAAAAATGATATTATAATTTATGATATGGATACGCACGCATGTATCGTAGATGGAGTTCGACTGCATACTGGTAAGCGATTTGTTTTCAAACATAATGACATCGAAAGTTTTGAAAAAAACCTAGTTCGTGCTGTTAGATTAGCAAATAAACAGGACGGTGGAATCCTCGTTATTTCAGAAGGAGTATTTGGGATGAGAGGTCATCAAGGCCGTTTAAAAGAAATATGTTCCTTAAAAGAAAAATATAATTTTAAATTATTAGTAGATGATGCACATGGTTTTGGAACTCTTGGAGAAGGTGGCAGAGGCACTGGTTTTGAGCAAGGAATACATGACCAAATAGATGTTTATTTTACAACTTTTGCAAAGTCAATGGCAAGCATCGGAGCTTTTTTTGCTGGAGATAAAGAAATTATTAAGTATCTAAAGTATAACATGCGTTCGCAGATGTTTGCAAAATCACTTCCAATTTCAATAGTTAAAGGCGCTTTAAAACGCTTGGATATAATACGCACTACACCAGAAATAAAAAATATTTTATGGGATAATACGAGAAGACTACAATCTGGTTTGCGTTCTGCGGGTTTTGATTTAGGCGAAACTCAAACTTGTATAACACCTGTATATTTAAAAGGAGAGATAGTAGAAGCTATGGCAATGGTAAACGATTTAAGAGAAAATCATGGCGTTTTCTGTTCAATTGTAGTATATCCAGTAATCCCAAAAGGATTAATAATTCTACGCCTAATACCAACAGCTAAACACTCTTTTGAAGATATTGACCAAACAATAGTTGCTTTTACAGCTATTAGAAAAAATTTAAAAAGTGGAGTTTATAAAAAAATAGATGCTGAAAATATATGATAAAGTTTTTGACAACAGTATCTTGATGAGTAGTAGTTAATTTCTGTTGTCTTTCTCTTTAATTCTAGCTTGAAATTTTTTTTAATTTTGTAAGGCACAAGAGTAAGTTCTAAAACGTAACTAACCCAACTTTGAAAAAGCTAAAAGATAAAATACTGATTATCAATTTATTATTATTTGTTTTTTTACATTTAGACTCATAATTTTGGCATTTTGGTTAAAAATCAAATACTTAGTCAAGCCTTAAAAAATCAGTTTAAAATAAAAAGCACAAAATTTGGTTTGCATAAAAATTTGAAATCGCCTTTGAAAAAAGAGTAAAAAAGAATGTTTCCACTTGTTAATCATTCTTTTGAAGTTAAACCCTGCTGCTACAAGCATAATATTGATGTTATCACCCACTACTTCCTTGTAAAAGTTGCGATTAAGTCTATGATTTGCCTTGATGTGTCCTATTACTGGTTCTATGCCTGCTCGTTTTTTGTGAGCTTGGCTTAATTTCTTTCGAAGGTAATAACTCATAGATTTTTTTGGTGGTGATGGAACAAGAATTTCTGTATCTTTTATTCTTTTTTTGCCTCTATATCCTCTGTCTACTTTTGCTCTTTTTGGTAATAATCCTGTTAATTTTTTTACTTGATCTAAAACTGGTTCTAAAGTGTGTCCGTCATATTGGTTGCGAAATCCCATTGCTCCAACAACTACTCCGGTGTCTGTTTTTACGAATGATGCCTTGTTGCCAAACTCATACTTCTTGTGTTCTTTTCCTTTAGAGATGCAACAAACTTCAGGCTCGTGAAGTGAATAAATTTTGTTTTTAGAATTTCTCTTTTGTGATAATACCTGTTTAAATAAATCTAAATCTGATTGATACTTTGAGTTGGGAGGTAGGTTTCGCTCAAGCTCTCTAATAAGCCTTCCACAAATGGTCTTTATTTTTCTGTCTGCTTTTTTTGCTTTTGCCCTGTTCTTTGGATGATTCCTAAAACGTTGGTCTCTAGATAATTTCTTTAATGTTCGAGTATAAGTTTGCCTAACAGGTAGTTGCTCTTTAGTAGCAATGGATTTACATTTTTTAATAATCTTTTTATGCAACTTTGCATCGGTAGGAAAGCTAATGTTTTTCTCTTGAACAGTAGTGTCTATATTGACGTTTTCGTCTTTGCTATCCTCTGCGTTTATTCGTATGCTTTCTTTTAAAATAAGTTCTATGCCAACTTCCTTAATACGATTACGAAAGTGAACCAATTCACTAGCTTCGCAAGGAACTCCACAAACAAAATTAGTTTCTCCACAAAAATATTGGTAGTAGTTATTTTCAGACCATTGCTCTACAACGCTCTCATCGGAGACATTACGGATATGTTTGAGCATAAGAAGACCTACCATTAGACGTATAGATTTAGCAGGTCTGCCTTTGTCTTTACTATACAAGGGCAAAAAAGCGTCTTCAAATTGTTTCCAATTTATTTTATTTGCCAATATGTAAAGAGGGTGTTTTTGGTTTAAAGTGTCTTTAAAACTAAAAAATAAATTGCCTTGATTTGTATTCTTGTTTTTTGGAATCATAATTTTAAAAAAATTGCAAGATTAATACATCAAAGATACAAAAACTTGTAGATATTTACAAATGTTTTTTAATCTATTTTATTGATATTTAAAGTGTTAAATGATTTTTAAGGGGTGACTAAATAAAATATAAAAAAAAAGGCAGCTACCTACTCTTCCACCAAAGAGGCAGTACCATCGGCGCTATTGGGCTTAACTTCTCTGTTCGGAATGGGAAGAGGTGAACCCCAACGCTATAACCACCTTAAATTTTCTCAATCTTAATCATTATTTAAGACTGTATAAAAATTGACATTTGGCAAAAAATATATCAAAGAAGTATTAATTATTTCAAAATGAGCTGTTTCGTAATTTATACAAAACTTTATATAAGCTTATGGGTTATTAGTACTACTCGGCTTTGACATTACTGCCTTTACACCTATAGCCTATCAACGTTGTAGTCTCCAACGTCCCTTTAAAGAAATCTAATCTTGTGGTAGGTTTCGCGCTTATATGCTTTCAGCACTTATCCTTTCCCGACGTAGCTACTCTGCGGTGCTCCTGGCGGAACAACAGATAAACCAGAGGTCAGTCCAACTCGGTCCTCTCGTACTAGAGTCAGCTCCACTCAAATTTCTAACGCCCACAGCAGATAGAGACCGAACTGTCTCACGACGTTCTGAACCCAGCTCGCGTGCCACTTTAATGGGCGAACAGCCCAACCCTTGGAACCTTCTCCAGCTCCAGGATGTGACGAGCCGACATCGAGGTGCCAAACCCCCCCGTCGATATGAGCTCTTGGGGGAGATCAGCCTGTTATCCCCGGCGTACCTTTTATCCTTTGAGCGATGGCCTTTCCATACAGAAACCACCGGATCACTATGCTCTTGTTTCCAACCTAATCGACTCGTAAGTCTCTCAGTCAAGCACCCTTATGCCATTGCACTCTACGCACGGTTACCAAGCGTGCTGAAGGTACCTTTAGAAGCCTCCGTTACATTTTTGGAGGCGACCACCCCAGTCAAACTACCCTCCAAGCAATGTCTCTGGTTTTTCTCAAACCAGATTAGACCTTAAACAAATAAAGGGTGGTATTTCACTGGTAACTCCTTAAAGCCTGACGACCTTAATTCTTAGTTTCCCACCTATGCTACACATTATTTGCCCAAGACCAATACTAAGATATAGTAAAGGTGCACGGGGTCTTTTCGTCCCGCTGCGGGTAATCGGCATCTTCACCGATATTACAATTTCACCGAAATCATGGCTGAGACAGTATCCAGATCGTTGCACCATTCGTGCAGGTCGGAACTTACCCGACAAGGAATTTCGCTACCTTAGGACCGTTATAGTTACGGCCGCCGTTTACTGGGGCTTCAATTCATTGCTTCGCTTATCGCTAACAAATCTTCTTAACCTTCCAGCACCGGGCAGGTGTCAGACCTTATACATCATCTTACGATTTGGCAAAGTCCTGTGTTTTTGCTAAACAGTCGCCTGGACCTTGTAACTGAGGCCTACTTTTACGTAGGCGACCCTTATCCCGAAGTTACGAGCCTATTTTGCCTAGTTCCTTAGCCATGAATCTTTCGAGCACCTTAGAATACTCATCCCAACTACCTGTGTCGGTTTGCAGTACGGGTTCTTATAACCTGATGCTTAGAGGATTTTCTTGGAAGTCTTTACGCACTCTATCCACGCAACCGAAGTCTTGTGGTACTATCATATCTTAGCAAGCTCTAACTCTTAATCTGAGCTTATACCTAAATATTTCAACGAACTATTCCGTCTGTCCGCGGTGCTGTCAATACTTCGTCTCCCCATCGCAATTATAAGAAGTACAGGAATATTAACCTGTTGTCCATCGAATACTCCTTAACGGATGCTCCTTAGGACCCGACTAACCCTCAGTTGATTAGCATCGCTGAGGAAACCTTAGTCTTTTGGTGTGCAGGTTTCTAGCCCGCATTATCGTTACTTATGCCTACATTTTCTTTTGTAATTACTCCAAAAAATCTCACAATTTTTATTCTGCGTATATTACAATGCTCCCCTACCCCTGCTATATAAATAGCAAGCCACAGCTTCGGTAATATGTTTATGCCCGATTATTATCCATGCTCAACCGCTCGACTAGTGAGCTGTTACGCACTCTTTAAATGAATGGCTGCTTCCAAGCCAACATCCTAGATGTCTATGCAGTTAAACCGCGTTATTTCAACTTAACATATATTTTGGGACCTTAGCCGATGGTCTGGGTTCTTTCCCTCTCGGACATGGACCTTAGCACCCATGCCCTCACTGCAGAGTAGCTTTTTATAGCATTCGGAGTTTGTCAGAAATTGGTAGGTGATGAAACCCCCGCATTCAATCAGTAGCTCTACCTCTATAAAAATCTCACTCTACGCTGCACCTAAATGCATTTCGGGGAGTACGAGCTATTTCCGAGTTTGATTGGCCTTTCACCCCTACCCACAGGTCATCCAAAGACTTTTCAACGTCTAATGGTTCGGTCCTCTAATGTGGGTTAACACAGCTTCAACCTGCCCATGGGTAGATCACTCGGTTTCGCGTCTACTTATACTAACTTTTTTATATTTTTTATATATAAGATGAATAAACATAACAACATATTAAAAATATAATCGCCCTATTAAGACTCGCTTTCGCTACGGATACGTGCCTAAAACACTTAACCTTGCTAATATCAGTAACTCGTAGGCTCATTATGCAAAAGGCACGCCGTAAGCCTTTAATATCTCTACTAAAAGAAATATTAATAAGCCGCCGACAGCTTGTAAGCGTACGGTTTCAAGTTCTCTTTCACTCCCTTACTTAGGGTTCTTTTCACCTTTCCCTCACGGTACTAGTTTACTATCAGTCTCTCAGGAGTATTTAGCCTTACCGGATGGTCCCGGCTAATTCATTCAAGATTTCTCGTGTCCCGAACTACTCAGGATACTTCTATTGATAACCTAACTTACTTATACGGGACTCTCACCCTGTTTCGTCTGTCTTTCCAAACCGTTCTAATTCTTTAAATTATCAAATGTCGAAGTCCTACAACCCCAAAGTTGAAATAATCAACCTTGGTTTGGGCTAATCCGCTTTCGCTCGCCACTACTAACGGAATCACTTTTGTTTTCTTCTCCTCTAGCTACTTAGATGTTTCAGTTCGCTAGGTTTGCCTTCTATATATACATATAAAATGTTATGCCTTCAACATAACGGGTTGCCCCATTCGGATATTTACGGTTCATTAAATGTGTGCTTCTCTCCGTAACTTTTCGCAGCTTACCACGTCCTTCTTCGCCTCTGAGAGCATAGGCATCCACCATACGCCCTTATGTAACTTATTATAACTCTTGCTCTTTTGTCTCTAATTTTTACTCTTTTTTATGTTTTTTACCAATATGTCAATGATCTTTTAACTATTCCTTAAAAATAATAACTATTCTCTTAATTATTATCCTTACTTTATGTGGAGAATATCGGAATCGAACCGATGACCTTTTGCGTACAAAACAAACACTCTAGCCAGCTTGAATTTAACTTTAATTTTCTGTGAAAATCTGAAATACAAATTAAAATAAACAAAAATTAAAATTGTTTAGCTTCTATAAAACTCCTGTGATTTTTTATGAACTTTTTGCTTATTATTTAAGCAGGTGCAAATGTAATATATATTATTATTATAAATACATTTTTTTTTATTTTTTTTATAAGGGTACATTTTTTCTATTAATAGTGAATGTTTAGCTTAATAATATTAGTTTGATTTAAAATAAATTTCAGCTAAAAAGCACTTTGAACTTATAGGTTTTTCAGATGCTTTTATTCTTTTAATAAATCTGGTCTAATTTGCTTTGTTCTTTTATATGCTTGTTTTAATCTCCATTGGTCAATTTCAGGAAAATTCCCCGACAGTAAAATTTCTGGCACTTTACAGCCTCTAAATTCGGAAGGTCTAGTATATACTGGAGGAGCTAATAATTTGTCTTGAAAAGAGTCTGTAAGTGCTGATTGTTCGTCTCCGATAGCGTTAGGAATAAGTCGTACAACTGAATCTACTAGAACGGTTGCGGCTAATTCTCCGCCTGTTAAAACATAGTCGCCTATAGATATTTCTTTAGTTATAAATTTATCTCTTATTCTTTGGTCAACTCCTTTATAGTGTCCTGCTAATATTATAATATTTTCTTTTAGCGAAAGTGTATTTGCGATAGATTGGTTTAATATTTTTGCATCGGGTGTCATATAAATAATTTCGTCATAATTTCTTTGTGATTTCAGTTTTTTTATACAATTGAATATCGGTTCAATCATTAAGACCATTCCGGCACCGCCACCAAATTGTGCATCATCTATCTTTTTGTATTTGCCCAGTCCATATTCTCTTAAATTATGGATTACAATGTTTACAAGTTTTTTATCTTTAGCTCTTTTTATAATAGAATGATCTAGGGGGCTTTGTAATAAACTTGGCACTACTGAAATAATATCTATACGCATATAACATTTTTAAAGCGTTGGCAAAAGCTAAATAACTTGGTTCATATCCCAGTTTTCGAGTATTTCTTTTAAGGTTTTGATAAACATACTCCCTAAAGCTCCGTTTATTACTCGGTGGTCGTAGGAGTGAGACACGTACATTTTATGTCTAATTCCTATAAAATCGCCTTCTGTGCTTTCTATAACTGTGGGCGTTTTTCTGATAGCACCTATTGCTAGAATAGCAACTTGGGGTTGGTATATTATTGGTGTTCCTATAACGGTACCAAAGCTACCAATATTTGTAACAGTATAAGTGCCGTTCTTTACTTCGCTTGGGTTTAGTTCGTTGTTTTTAGCTCTTTTTGCCAAATCATTAACTTTCTTTGCCATCCCTATTAAATTTAACCGATCGGCATTTTTAATGACTGGAACAATTAAATTGCCATCTGGCAAGGCTGTTGCCATACCTAAATTTACATTTTTCTTTTTAATGATTGTATCTCCATTTACTGTAATATTTATAAGAGGATGTTTTTTAATAGTTGTAGCAACTGCTTGCATAAATATTGGGGTAAAAGTTAATTTCTCTCCTTCTCTTTTATAAAAGTCGTTTTTAATTCTATCTCTCCATTTTACAATATTAGTTACGTCAATTTCTATGAATGATTGGACGTGAGCTGAAGTTCTGACAGATTCTATCATGTTATTAGAAATTAGTTTACCCATTCTACTTAACTCAATAGTTTCATCATTATCGGTATAGGGATATAAAGGTTCTGTTTTTTCTGCCTTTTCTCCTTGCTTATTTTTAATATAATTTAATATATCTTCTTTGGTTACTCTGCTTTCTTTTCCAGAGCCTTTTATAGTGTTTAACTCTTTTATAGATACGCCTTCTGTTTTTGCAATACTTCTTACTAATGGTGAATAAAACTCGTTATAGTCAGAGGTTTCGCTTGTTGAATCTGCAATGCTTTTAGCGGTTTGTTCAATTAGTTTTTCAATCTCATCAATATCACCTACAGAAGTATCTTCTTCTAAATCGACATCTTCGTCGGTTTCTATAATTGCGATAGTGCTTCCTATTTGGACTATATCATCTTTATTATATAAAATTTCTTTAAGGGTTCCTGATACTTCAGAAGTTATTTCAGAATCTACCTTATCTGTTGCTATTTCTACAACCGCTTCATCTAACTCTATTGAGTCACCAATGTTTTTTAACCATGAAGTAATAGTAGCTTCTAAAACTCCTTCTCCCATTTTAGGAAGTTTTAATTCAAATTTTGCCATTTTATTCTTTCTTAAATTGTAAAATTAATAAGTTTGTTTTATAATAAAAAAATTAACAACCTTAAATCCGTAAGTAAAAGTAGCTTTTATTTTTTTAACCCAACTTGAAAATTTCAAAATGTTGATAGTCAAAGAATTTAGAATTTTCTTTTAGACACAAGCTAAAAAAAACAGAAGTGTTTGACTGGTTTTTACCACCCAGTCAGTCTTCGACTGCCATCCCACAAAGTAGGAGGAGGGTTAAGAAACTTTGCTTAAATTTTTAAAAGAGGCGTTGTGTAGTTTAGAAATAGCATATTTTTCAGTTACTCTAAACTTTTTTTTATTAGAACCAGGAATTTTAAACATCTCATCTGCAAGTACTATTTCACATAAAGTACGTAAGCCCCTTGCTCCCAATTTATACTCTATTGCTTTTTCTGCAATGTAGTCTAACGCTTTTTCTTCTATTGTAAAACTGACTTTGTCCATTAAAAAGAGTTTAGTGTATTGTTTAATTATAGAGTTCTTTGGCTCGATTAAAATAGAGCGTAAGGCTTTCGCGTTTAAAGGGTTCACATAGCTTATTACTGGTAAACGACCTACAATTTCAGGGATTAGACCATAAGATTTTAAATCTATAGGTGTAATATATTCTAACACGTTCTGTTTAATAAAACTGTCTTTCTTAAGAGAAGCTCCAAAGCCTACTGCTTGTCTGTTTAGTCGCTTACTTATAATTTTATCTATACCTGAAAAAGCTCCTCCGGCTATAAATAAAATGTTTTTAGTGTTTACTTCTATAAATTTTTGTTCTGGGTGCTTTCTACCTCCTTTTGGTGGTACGTTTACTAATGTTCCTTCTAATAGTTTTAGTAGTGCTTGCTGCACTCCTTCACCAGAAACATCTCTAGTAATTGAAGGGTTATCTCCTTTTCTCGCTATTTTGTCAAACTCATCAATAAAAATAATGCCTCTTTCGGCGTCTTCTATATCATAATTTGCACTTTGTAACAGCCTACTTAATATGCTCTCGACATCTTCGCCTACATAGCCTGCTTGTGTTAGTGCTGTTGCATCAACAATAGAAAACGGAACGTCTAACATTTTTGCAATAGTTTTTGCAAACAAAGTCTTACCAGTGCCTGTTTCTCCGACTAAAATAATATTTGATTTTTCTATTTCTACTTCGTCGTCAGTAGTTTGAAGTAAGCGTTTATAGTGGTTATAAACAGCAACAGCCATTGATTGCTTTGTTTTGTCTTGACCGATAACGTATTGGTCTAAAAATAATTTAATTTCTTGAGGTGTTTTTAGATTTAATTTTTTAGAAAGCTTATCCGATTTTTTTTTTAAATAATTCCTCTTCTACTATTCCATGTGCTTGTTCTATACATTTATCGCAAATATGGGCATTTATTCCAGCAACTAAAAGGTCTGAATCAGATTTTTTTCTTCCACAAAACGAACATCTATATTTTTCTTTTCTTGACATTTGTTATTTTCTTTCTAAAATTTCATCTATCATACCGTATTCTTTTGCTTCGGTGGCTTTCATCCAGTAATCTCTATCAGAATCTTTATGAATTTTTTCAACGTCTTGTCCAGAATGCTTTGCAATTATTGAATATAATTCATCTTTTAGTTTTAATATTTCTCTTGCTGTTATTTCTATATCTGAGGCCTGGCCTTGGGTTCCGCCTAAAGGTTGATGAATCATAATACGAGAATGTGGCAATGCAGAGCGTTTTCCTTTTTTCCCAGCACATATTAAAACCGCTCCCATAGAAGCAGCCATACCTGTACAAATTGTAGCAATGTCTGGCTTAATAAATTGCATCGTGTCGTAAATGCCTAATCCAGCATAAACGCCTCCGCCCGGAGAATTAATATATATCGATATGTCTTTACTTGAGTCTACACTTTCTAAAAACAATAGTTGTGCTTGAATTATATTCGCAACTTGGTCGTTAATTATGGTTCCTAAAAAAATAATTCTATCCATCATTAGTCTAGAAAAAACATCCATTTGAGTTATGTTCATCTGACGCTCTTCCATAATATAAGGCGTTAGACTGTCAGTTATTTTTGTAAAATAAGTACTATCAATACCTCGATGTTTGATAGCGTATTTTTCAAATTCTTTTTTATAGTCCATTTGGTCTTTTGTGTTTAATTATTTTGCTAATTTACAACAGGTTCATATAAATCTGTATAAGAAATTTTTCTTGTTTTGTATTTGATATTTTCTTTATAGAAAGTCATTAATTTTATTTTTAAAAACAATCTCTCTAATTTTTTTGATTCTTTCTCGTCTTTTAAAATATTATCTGCTATATTATCTACCATTTTATGAAAATTTTCATTGCTGACGTTTGTTCGTCTATTTATTGAACGCAATGTGCTATAAGCATTTTCTCTTGCAAAATCTTTAAGTTCTTCTTGGCTAAAACCAAGACCATTGTCTTTAACTATCTTTTCTCTGATAAAATAATCACTCAACTCTTCTCTAAAACTCTCTATATCCTCTTCTTTTATTGAGTTACCTTGTCTGTTTACTGTAATTTTTTTTATAAAATTGTCAGAAAAATTAATATTTGTATTTTCTTTCAAATATTTTTCTACGTCTGCTAAAAACATAGTATCTAACCTTTCTTGCAATAAATTTTCTTTGGCTTCAGTTAAATATCCTCTTAACTCTTCTATATTATTTATATTCTTCGGCATTTTATCAAAAAAATCTTGATCTAATTCCGCTGGTTTTATTTTTATAATCTCATCAACCGTTAAATTAAGTTCTATTTCTAAACCCTTAATTTTATCGTTTAAAACTTCTAAAACAAATTTAGTTTCCAACTCGCCCTTATATAGGTTTTTAGATTTTAAAGTAATTTGGTCGCCTACTTTAGCTCCTATAAATTTACTCTTAACATCTTCTTCTACTCGGTCAATGTCAAAAGTGAATACTTTATTAATATTATGCTCTTCGTTAATAAAAGTTCCAGTAACAATAGAATCTCTATCTATATTATTTACAACAATTTGTTCTCCAAAACTTTCCTGATAATCTACAACTAACTTATCAACATCCTTTTCTTCTAAAAAAACTTTATCGAAAACAACATCGGTATCAGCTGTTAAGTCTATTTCAAATTTTGGTGCTAAAAGTATTTCAAGTTCAAAACAAAAAGTATCAGAATTCCAGTTAATGCTATCTTGATTTTTAAGAATAGGTATCCCTATAGTATTCATTTTTTCTTCCGCTACATATTTTTTAAATGAACTATCTATAAGTTTATTGACCTCATCTATAACTATTGGTTTGCCGTATTTACTTCTTATAAGCCCCATCGGAATATGTCCTTTTCTAAAGCCTGGTAAATTTGTGTTTTTCTGAAAGTCAATTAAAGCTTTATCAACTTCTTTTTGGTAATCAGAAGGCTCAACATTAATTTTTATAACTGCTATTCCTTCTTCTTTAATTTCTCTTGTAATATTCATAAATTGTTCTAAAAAAACAAAGTGCAAAACTAATCATTTTAGTTCCGTCAAACAAAATAATGTTTATACCCCAACTTAAAAATAATTTTTTAGCTAAAATTTCAAATATGGTATATATTCTTATGAATTAGATCAAAAACACAAGTTGAGTATAAGCCTTCCCTTGCTAATATTTCTATAAAATTAATTAAAAAATTAAAGATTATTGAGCCGACAACTCTATAATTTTAAAACGGTATTGTTTTTTAACTGATAATTCTGATTGCTTTCTTTACAGGTTGCAATGCCATTTGAATCGAACTTTAGCTTATGTCCAAATTCGCTAACCCATCCTATTATTTTAGCGGGATTACCTATAACAAGTGAATAAGGAAGTACGTCTTTGGTAACTACCGCACCGGCTCCGACAAACGCATATTCTCCGATAGTATTTCCGCAAATTATAGTAGCGTTTGCTCCGATGCTTGCACCTTTTTTTATTAAAGTTTTAGAATAATTATCGTTTCTTTTAATTGCACTTCTAGGGTTTATAATATTTGTAAACACCGCCGAAGGCCCTACAAAAACATAGTCTTCACATACCACTCCTGTATAAATAGAGACGTTGTTCTGTACTTTAACTTTTTTACCTAAAATTACATAAGGTGATATTACAACATTTTGACCAATATTACATTCTTCTCCGATAACGCAGTTTTGCATTATATGGCTAAAGTGCCAAATTTTTGTTTTTTTACCAATATTGCAGTTTCTGTCTATTACTGCCGTTTTATGTGCAAAGTAATCTTTCAAAATTTATCTACTTTTTTTATTAATGTTTCTTTTGACGAGGTAATTTTTTGGTTAATAGCAGAGAGGAAGGGATTCGAACCCTCGATACCGTTACCAATATACTACCTTTCCAAGATAGCTCCTTAAACCACTCGGACACCTCTCTAAACTACAAGTATAATTCTATTAAGCCTTTAGGAGAATCTACTCGAATTGTTTTATTTTTTCTGTCTATTTTTTTGATAAAATGATCTACTACTGGGATAAAAATTTCTTTTCCGTTATTGTCAATTACAAAAAAAGGCTGGGCGGATTTGTCGTTGATATTAATAATTTTTCCAACCTCGCCTATATTTATATCTTCAACTTTAAACCCTATAACTTCATGAAAATAAAAATTATTTTCAGATAACTTTGGCAAAAGTTTTAAAGGTAAATAAATATTAGATTTTAAAATAGAATTTGCTGATGCTTCTGAATAAACATTTTCGAACTTCACTCGCAGCTTATTTTCTTTATATAAAGAGCTTTTTTCAATAAAAAAAGGAATCAAGCTATTGCCTAATTCAACATAAACCGATTCCATTTCTTTGTATAGTTCTGGCTCATCGGTGTCTAATTTTATAATAACTTCGCCCTTAAAACTAAATTTTGCTACGATTTTGCCTAAATAAAAACACTCTTCTTTACGCATAGTCGTTTAAAAAAAAGGGTTATTCAGCTTCTTTTTTCTCTTCCGAAACTTTAGCTTCTTCTGGTTCTGCTTTAGAAACTCTTGCTTTATTAACTGTTTTTTTAGCCTCTAAAGATTTTGATTTTACTTCTTCCTCTGCTTTTTGTAAGCGATCTTTTTTTGCAGAAATTTTATTAGCTTTTTCTTCTAACCAGTCTTTAAGTTTTGATTCTGCTTGTGCTTCTGTTAAAGCTCCTTTTTTAACACCAGCAGCCAAATGTTTCTTTAGTAAAACTCCCTTATAAGACAATATGGCTCTAGCAGTATCTGTTGGTTGTGCTCCATTTTGAAGCCATTTTAGAGCATCATCGATATTTAAGTTGATGTCAGCTGGGTTTACATTCGGATTGTAAGTACCTAATTTATCCAAATATTTACCGTCTCTTTTTGAACGTGAGTCGGCAGCAACAATCCAATAAAAAGGCTTTCCTTTTTTTCCGAATCTTTGTAGTCTAATTTTTACAGGCATATTTATTTTAATTTTTTTTAAGGTTCCCGACCTAATTATAAATTTATATATTAAAAACGACCGCAAATATATAAATTAATTTAATTTTTTAGCTTAAAATTAAAAACTAAAATTTAAAGCTACGCGTTTATTAACTTACCACAAGTTTTAAAATCATTCTAAATAAAAATTTAATCGTATCTTTGGCATACTTATTGTTTTTTCTTAAACTAAAAAAAGTAATTTTACAGCTATATTATTAAAAAGCAGCTTATATAATTAAAATTAAATATTTTCTAGATATGAAAAAAGTTATTGCTTTAATGTTGTTCTCGTTGTTTACTCTCTCGTGCAGTTCTATAAAAGTGGCTTCAGATTATGATTCTAGAGTAGATTTTTCTAAATTTAGAACCTTTGCATTTTATAAGCCAGAAATAGATAAAGCTACAATTTCTGATTTAGATAAAAAAAGAATTTTAAGAGCTATTGAAATAGAATTAATAGACAAAGGTTTTGAAAAATCTAAAAATGCCGATATGTTGATAAGTATTTTTACAAAGACTAAAGAAAAAATTAATGTAACGAATTTCGGCGTAGGTTGGAGTCCTTTTTGGGGCGGAATAAACAGCAATAATGTATATACTAATCAACAAACCGAGAGTATTTTGTTTATAGATATTATAAAATCACATAAAAAAGAATTAATTTGGCAAGGTATAGGTAGCGGAATACTATCGATAGAAGACAGAGAAAAAAAGATAAAAAAAATAAAAGAATTTGTCAAAGAGATACTTGCTGAGTTCCCTCCGAAAAGATAAAAACACTATCTATAAAAAACCTCTATTTTATGTCTAAAGTTGTTTTGGTTACTGGAGCCTCTTCTGGAATAGGAAAATCTATTGCTACCTTTTTATCAAAAAAAGGATATAAAGTATATGGAACGAGTAGAGAGCCTAAAAATAAAGATGAGTTTTGCTACGAAATGATTGTTTTAGATGTTTTAAAAATAGATACAATAAAAAAAGCAGTTGGTTTTATTATAAAAAAAGAAGACAGGATAGATGTCTTGGTAAACAATGCTGGTATGGGAATAACAGGGGCAATTGAAGACACTCCAACTGAAGAGATGAAAGCTGTATTTAACACCAATTTTTTTGGATACGTTGACCTAATGAAAGAAGTTTTACCGAAAATGAGAGAACAAAAATTTGGTATAATAATAAATATAACTTCTATCGCTGGTTATATGGGGTTGCCTTTTAGAGGTATATATTCAGCTACTAAAAGTGCTATAGAAATGATGAGCGAAGCAGCGAATATGGAAGTTAAAAATTTCGGAATCAAAGTAGTAAATATCGCTCCTGGAGATATATCTACAGACATTGCATCAAAAAGATATAACACTCCTATGCTTAAAAACTCTGCATATAAAGAAATGTATAAAAAATCGCTAATACTGATAGATGAACATACAAATTCTGGACTTAACCCTTTAAAGGTGGCTAAAAAAGTATATAAAATTCTAAACAGCAAAAATCCTAAAATTCATTATAAAGTAGGAAGTTTTATTCAAAAATTTTCAATAATTTTAAAAAGAATTCTGCCAGATAGACTCTACGAAAAAATGTTAATGAAGCATTACAATATTTAATTTTTAAAAAATAATTGTAGTTATTTGTATAAGAAAAGGCATAACTAAATATATTTGCAGTTATGTTTTTATTTATAAGCTAAAATTAAAATTGATAAAATGAAATTTTTTATAGATACAGCAAATTTAAACCAAATTAAAGAAGCACAGGCTTTAGGTATTTTAGACGGAGTTACTACAAACCCCTCTTTAATGGCGAAAGAAAAGATTAACGGTCAAGCTAACATTATAAATCACTACAAAAAAATCTGTAGCATCGTAAACGGAGATGTTTCGGCGGAAGTAATTTCAACAGACTATAACGGAATGATAAAAGAAGGCGAAGTTTTAGCTGCTTTAAACCCTAATATTGTAGTAAAACTTCCGATGATTAAAGAAGGTTTAAAGGCTTGCAACTACTTTTCTTCGAGAGGAATAAAAACTAATATGACTTTAATTTTTTCAGCTGGACAAGCCTTGTTAGCAGCAAAATCAAGAGCTACTTACGCTTCTCCATTTATAGGACGGTTAGACGACATTTCAACTGACGGACTAAACTTAATAGCAGAGATGCGTCAAATTTATGATAACTACGGTTTTGAGACTAAAATTTTAGCCGCTTCTATACGTCATACTATGCACATTA
Organism: uncultured Polaribacter sp.; assembly: GCA_963422315.1. Taxonomy (GTDB): domain Bacteria; phylum Bacteroidota; class Bacteroidia; order Flavobacteriales; family Flavobacteriaceae; genus Polaribacter. The sequence continues at coordinate 407,654 of OY729423.1, read as the reverse complement.
TAGACTGTGCAAAATTAGGAGCTGATGTTATTACTAGCCCTTTGACTGCCATTCAAGGACTCTTAAAGCACCCTTTAACAGATATAGGATTAGCTAAATTTTTAGCCGACCATAAAAAATCTTGTTAATATAAATGTTTTTGGCTATATTCTAACATAAGACTTAAATAAGTTGTATATTTGCTAAAACTTTACAAAATGATACCTAAAAACTTTACAGAATACTTTAAAAGTCTTGATTCGACAAGTCGTCAAGCCATAGTTAATGAGCTTTTATTACTAATTTCAACAGATACAGATGATACATTTAGCCTTTTAGCAACATCAAGTGTTAAGCAATCTATCAACTGCCCTCATTGTAAGAGGGATAACATTCGTGCTAATGGCAAGAGCAAAGGAGTGCAACGTTATTATTGCAAAGATTGTAAAAAGTATTTCAGAAATACGACGGGTAAAGTCATTTTTGGGTTAAAAAAACCTGAATTATTACCCACCTATTTATATAATATGCTTATGGGTTATTCTATTAAGAAATGTGCAGAACAAACAAACATTAGCATTCAAACATCCTTTGATTGGCGACACAAGGTTCTAAGTTCTTTTAAACAAGCATATCCTAATGGTTTTGAAGGCATTACAGAGAGTGATGATATTTTCTTTTTAGAATCTAGCAAGGGAAATAGAGAGCTAGATAGAAAACCACGAAAACGTGGCAGTAAAGCTATTAAGCGGGGTATTAGTAATGAGCAAATAGCAGTTGTTGTTACCTGTGACAGAATCGACAACAAAGAACTCAAAGTAGCGACAAGAGGGCGTATAAGCAAGAAAGATTTAGAAGCTGTATTTGCCAGAAAATTAGATAAAGTAGAAACCCTTTGTACAGATGCTCATCGCTTCTATACAGCATTTGCTAAAAGTAATAACATACATCACAAAAAGTTTAATGTATCAAAAGGACAGAGAGTAAAAAACAAAGTGTATCACGTACAAAATGTAAACAATACTGCTAAAAGATTAAGAGAATGGATGAAGCCCTTTAACGGCGTAGCAACAAAATATCTGCAAAATTACATGAACTGGTTTATGATACTTGAACGTATAAAGAATAGCAACCAACGATTAAAGGAATTTGCCTACTTTGCCTTTGCAGGACAAGAGACTTGGGAGATATGGAAAACAAACACTAATGCAGTCATAATTTAGAATATAGCCATGTTTTTTTAAAGTCTAAATTTAATTAGCTTTTAGCAAACAAAAATTTTAACTCTTAATTTGAGAATCTATGAACAATGTATCCAAAAAAAGAACTTGCACAATTCATTGTTGCAGCTCATCACAAGTATAAAATAGACACCGTTGTAATATCCCCTGGATCTCGAAATGCTCCTTTAATTATAGGATTTTCTAACCATCCTGATATAGAAACTATAAGCATTGTAGATGAACGCTGTGCAGGGTTTTTTGCATTAGGAATAGCACAACAAAAGCAAAAGCCTGTTTCTGTTTTATGTACCTCTGGCTCCGCTTTGCTAAATTATTACTCCGCCATTACAGAGGCTTTTTACAGCAATATTCCGTTAGTCGTTATTTCTGCTGATAGACCAAAAAAATATATTGACATCGGAGACGGACAAACTATTAGACAAGAAAATGTTTTTGAAAATCATATCCTATTCTCTGCTAATTTAAACGAAGAATTTAATCACAAAAATTTTCAAATAATTAATACCGCATTAGCAACTTCTATTTTAAAAAAAGGACCAGTGCATATAAATGTTCCATTTGACGAGCCTTTATACGAAACAGTTGCAAGTTTACATAGCTTTAATTTTTATAAATTTAGCGATAAAACTTTTGAAAAGAGCTATATTAATTATAAAAACCTTTCTAAAATTTGGAATGATTCTGACAAAAAAATGATTTTAGTTGGCAGTAATTATCCAAATTCAGATTTACAAAAAGTAATAGATAAACTCATTGAAGACGACTCTGTATTGTTGTTGATAGAAACTACTTCTAATTTGAATCATAAAAACGCTATAAATTCTATAGATCAGCTTATTTTATCTTTAAGCGAAAGTGAAATAAAAAAATTTCAACCTGATGTTCTTATCACTTTTGGAGGTATGATAGTTTCAAAAAAAATAAAGCAATTATTGAGAAAACACCCTCCGAAGCATCATTGGAATATAGATGAAAAAAAATCGACTAATACGTTTTTTTGCTTATCCGAATTTATACACGCAAAGCCTTCGGATTTCTTTTCAAAATTTATAAGCTATATAAAAATAAAAGACAGTAAGTATCAAAGTTTATGGTTAAAAATTAGAGATGAAAAAAGAGCTAAACATTTAGAATTTATAAAAAAAGTTGAGCATTCCGATTTTAAAGTATTCCATCAAGTTTTAGAAAGTATTCCGAGCGATTGTCATCTGCAAATTAGCAATAGTGCGGTAATTCGTTATTCTCAATTATTTTCTATTTGCAAAACTATAAAGGTCTTTTGTAACAGGGGTACCAGCGGAATTGAAGGCAGTACTAGCACGGCAATTGGGGCTGCTTACGCTTCAAAAAAGCAGACTGTTTTTATAACTGGCGATTTAAGTTTTTTTTATGACAGCAACGCTCTATGGAATGAAAAAATTCCTAAAAACTTTACAATTATTATAATAAACAATTTTGGGGGCGGAATTTTTAAAATAATATCCGGACCAATGTCTATAAATTCAGTAAAATACTTTGAAACACCTCATAGTTTTACGGCAGAACATTTATGTAAGATGCACGGCTTTAGATATTACAAGGCAAACTCAACTCAAAATTTAGAAGATAAATTAAAAGGTTTTTATTTAAAAAAAGATAAGCCGAAAGTTTTAGAAATATTTACGCCGAGCAGTAAAAATGCTTTTGTTTTAAAGCAATATTTTAAATATATAAGCTGATGAATCTACAAAAAGGAGATAAGGTAGAACTAACAATAGAAGCAAAAACCGATTTAGGCTATTCCGTTTTAATAAATAAAAAATATGACGGATTACTTTTTAAAAGCGATGTTTTTCAAAAGTTAGAAATAGAACAAACGCTAACTGGTTATATCAAAAACATTAGAGATGACGGCAAAATAGACGTTTCTATTCGTAAACAAGGGTATAAAAACATCATCGAAATAGACTCGCAAAACATACTTGAAAGCCTAAAAAAAAGCAAAAATAAAACCTTACCATTAACTGACAAAAGCTCACCTAACGACATTAAGCTTCATTTTAAAATTAGTAAAAAAGCTTTTAAAAAAGCTATAGGAAATCTATATAAACAAAAGAAAATCATTATTAAAAAAAATAAAATAGAATTAGTAGGTTTTTTTTAAAACTATGGATATTAAGATACATTTATTATATTTTCTTCTTTTAAAAGCTCTTGGTTGTTTAGCCTAAGAAAAATTTGCGCAACAGCAATAGTATCTTTTTCACAGTATTTCACAATCCTTTTTATGTTTTTTTCCTGATAATATACTCTTGCAATATCGCTACCGTCTATATCATCTTTAGGCGAAGGAATCCCTAAAACAGAAGTAAGAAGTTTTAGTGAAGTATAGTGCTTGTAGTCTCCTAATTTCCATAATTCTAGAGTGTCTAAATGAGGAACTTGCCACGGCTTTTTTCCGAATAGATTTAGCTTTTTTGGTAATGCAATTTTATTAATTATCATCCTTCTTGCTATAAAAGGAAAATCAAATTCTTTGCCATTATGTGCACACAATACTTTACTTTCTTTTACGAAATGCTTATCTAATAACTCTTTAAAATCCGTTAAAATTTTATACTCTTCATCTCCGTAAAAAGAAGTTACTCTAAATTTATTCTCACCGTTTTCTTTTATAAAAACTCCGACAGAGATGCAGATAATTTTTCCAAATTCAGCCCAAATTCCAGCTTTTTCATAAAATTCTTTAGCAGAAAACTCATCTTTTCTTTGGTATTGTGTTTTACTTTCAAAAAGATTTTTAGCTTCATCCGATAATTGCTCCCAAGCTTTGTTTTGTGGAACTGTTTCGATGTCTAAAAACAAAATGTCTCTTAATTCAAAAAGATGATTCATATAAGTTGCTTTAAAATAACTCAAGATAATAAAAACTACTTTTTTTTGATAGCCCTAGCTTTCCGCTTTGGCATTCTAGATTCTATCATTTTTATAGCCTTTTCTTTTGTAAGTTTATCTATTTGAGTTGTTTTTGGAAGCTCTATTTTATATTTGTTTTTTATCACACTAAAACGCCCCCACCTAGCCTTTTCAACTCTAATTCCGACATCTTTCCAGTTATGAATTATTTTTTCTTTTTCTTTATGCTTCTTCTCTTCAATTAGCTCGGCGACATCTTTATCTGTCAAATTATCAAAATCATAAGACTTATTCACGTTAATAAAAATTCCGTTCCATTTTATAAAAGGACCGAAGCGTCCAACGGCTTTTTGCACCGGAAACCCTTGATATGTTGTAATTGGTGCATCTTCTTTTTGCTTCGCGTCTATTAGTTCTTTTGCCTTACTTAAATCAACTTCCATTGGGTTTTTATCTTTTTTTAAAGAAATAAAAGTTGAGCCAAACTTAATGTAAGGTCCAAACCGCCCATTAGAAACTACTATTTCTTCTCCCTTATAAGTGCCTAAAGTTTTTGGTAGTAAAAATAAATCCAAAGCCTCTTCCAAAGTTATTGTCGATAATTTTTGGTCTTTATTTAAGCTAGCAAATTGCTTCTCTTTATCTTCTGTTGAGCCTATTTGAGCTATTGGTCCAAATCTACCTAAACGCACTAATACAACTTTTTTAGATTTCGGATGCTTTCCTAAAATTCGCTCTCCGCTTTCTCTATCTGCTTTTGTTTTAACAGCTTCTACTTTCTTATGAAAATCTTTATAAAAGTTCTTAATCATTTCTGACCAGTTTTCTTCACCCTCAGAAATACTATCAAAAGAATTTTCAACTTTCGCCGTAAAACCAAAATCCAAAATATTAGAAAAATTAGTTACCAAAAAATCATTTACAATATTTCCTATATCAGTTGGTATTAATTTGTTTTTATTAAAACCTATTATTTTTGTTAAAATCTTTTCCTTAATTGTTTTTTCTTTTAGAGTTATTTGCTCATATTTTATTTCCTTACCTTCATTTTGCCCTTTTTCTACATATCCTCTTTTTTGAACTGTCGATATTGTCGGAGCATAAGTCGAAGGACGACCAATTCCTAATTCTTCTAATTTTTTTACCAAAGACGCTTCGGTAAATCTATACGGCGGTTTTGTAAAGTCCATAGTGGCAGTAATAAAATTATATTTTAATTTTTCTCCGATATTTAAGTTCGGTAATATGCCAACTTGCTCTTTATCTTCAAGGTCAGTGCCTTCTAAATACAATTTTAAAAAACCATCAAATTTTATTATTTCGCCTTTTGAAGTAAAGGTTTCTGAACTTTTAGAAATCTCTATTATTACATTTGTGCGTTCTAATTGAGCTTGACTCATTTGTGAGGCTACGGTGCGTTTCCAAATTAGATTATACAATCTTTTTTGATCATATTCAATTTCTAAAGTATTGTTTTGTATAATTGTCGGTCTAATAGCCTCGTGAGCTTCTTGTGCTCCTTTGACTTTCGACTTAAAAACACGTGGCTCACTATATTTTTTGCCATATAAATTGATAACTACGTCTTTTATTGAATTTACAGCTTCGGATGAAAGATTTACACTATCCGTTCTCATATAAGTAATATGCCCCGACTCATATAGCCGTTGTGCAACTTGCATAGTCCTTGCTACCGAAAAATTCAACTTTCTCGCTGCTTCTTGTTGCAATGTCGAGGTCGTAAAAGGTGCTACTGGACTTTTAGTTGCTGGCTTTTTTGTTAAATCTTTTACTGAAAATTCTGCCCCAACACAAGACTCTAAAAATTTTTGAACCGTGTTTTTATCTTTAATATTTTTAAGAATTGTTCCCTTAAAAGTATTTCCTTCGGAAGTACAAAATTCTGCAGTTACCTTATAATAGCTTTCTGGTTTAAAGTTTTTAATACTCCTTTCTCTTTCTACTATTAATCTTACCGCAACAGATTGTACCCTTCCTGCCGATAGTCCGCTTTTTATTTTTATCCATAAAACTGGCGACAATTCATAACCAACAAGCCGGTCTAAAACTCTACGGGCTTGTTGTGCATTTACCATATTATAGTTTATCCCTCTTGGGTTTTCGATAGCTTTTAATATAGCTTTCTTCGTTATCTCGTGAAAAACTATACGTTTTGTTTGTTCTTTTTTTAATTTTAATTGCTCCTTCAGATGCCATGCTATTGCCTCTCCTTCTCTATCTTCATCACTCGCCAACCATACAGTTTTTGATTTGTTAGACAAAGTCTTCAATTTTTTAACTATTTCTTTTTTCTCTTGCGAAACCACATATTTAGGACTAAAATCTCCTTCTACCTCTATCCCTAATTCTTTTGAAGGCAAGTCCGCAATATGACCAAAGCTAGACTCAACTCGAAACTCTTCTCCAAGGAATTTTTTTATAGTTCTTGCTTTTGCCGGAGATTCTACTATTACTAAATTATTTGCCATTTTTAATTTATTTTTAAAGACTTTTAAAAGTTAATTTTTCAATCTGTAAAAGTAATTAGTTTTTTATAATAAAAAATTATTTCAATGTTATTAATGGTGCGTAACTTAAATATCAAATAATATAGACGCATAAAAACCAGCTTAAAAAACTGCCAAATGTTATGTAAAACACATAATAACTCAAAAGACAACAAAGAGCAACGTTTTTAAAAACACTTATTTAAGCATATTAAATATTAACAAAATACTTGAAACATTTTATAACTTTGCCGAAACATGGGTAAAAACAAAAATTGCTTATGCTAATTGAATCTAACATTTGTAAAGTTTAATTTTTGTAATAAAAGCTACTTCTATTTATATTTGCTAAAAAAAAAATTAAACTTAAACATTATAATGAGCATATTTTTTAAATCTTCAATCGGAAGAAAAGTATCTATGGCACTATCTGCTTTTCTTCTTATGTTTTTTTTAATAACGCACTTATCAATTAACCTTACTTCGGTTTTTAGTAAAGATGCCTTTAATGAAGCGTCTCATTTTATGGGAACAAACCCAGTTATACAATTCGTCCTACAACCAGTACTGATTTTAGGAGTTTTGTTTCATTTTATAATGGGTTTTATACTAGAGCTACAAAACAAAAAAGCACAAAGCACTCCTTATTTTAAAAGCAATGTTTCGTCAAACTCTACCTGGATGAGCAGGAATATGATATATAGCGGAATTACCATTTTAGCCTTTTTAATTTTACATTTTATAGACTTTTGGTTTCCAGAGATAAGCACAAAATATATTTCAGGAGACCTTTCCGGAATGCACAACGGCAGCTATAGATACTACGACGAACTAACAGAAAAGTTTAAAAACCCATACAGAGTAACTGCTTATATAATAGCATTTGTTTTTCTCGGACTACATCTAATTCACGGCTTTGCCTCGTCGTTTCAGTCTATGGGAATTACCGTAAGAAAAAAAAACATACTACAAAATTTAAGTAAAATATACTCGATAGTTATCTCTCTAGGGTTTATAATTATTGCGTTATTTCATTTTCTATTTAACAACCATTAAATTCTAATAAAAAACTATGATTTTACAATCAAAAGAGCCTAAACAAACTCCTATTAAAAATAAATGGACAGATTATAAAGACAAAATTAATTTGGTAAGCCCTGCGAATAAGCGTAATATAGACATAATTGTAGTAGGAACTGGATTAGCAGGGGGTTCAGCATCAGCCACTTTAGCAGAATTAGGATATAATGTAAAAGCATTTGCATATCAAGATTCTCCACGACGAGCACACTCAATAGCAGCACAAGGAGGCATAAACGCAGCAAAAAATTATCAAGGAGACGGCGACTCTACCTACAGGTTGTTTTATGACACCGTAAAAGGCGGAGACTACCGCTCACGAGAAGCAAACGTATATAGACTTGCAGAAGTTTCCACAAACATTATAGACCAATGTGTAGCACAAGGAGTTCCTTTTGCACGTGACTACGGCGGATTGTTAGACAATCGCTCTTTTGGCGGAGTTTTAGTATCTCGTACTTTTTATGCAAAAGGTCAAACTGGACAACAATTACTGCTCGGAGCTTATTCAGCAATGAATCGTCAAATTGCTCGCGGAAAAATTCAAATGTTTAATCGCCACGAAATGTTAGACCTTGTTATTGTTGACGGAAAAGCGCGTGGAATTATTGCGCGTAATTTAGTAACTGGCGAAATAGAGCGTCATTCGGCACATGCGGTTGTAATTGCATCGGGAGGCTACGGAAATGTATATTTTTTATCTACAAATGCGATGGGTTCAAATGCAACTGCTGCATGGAAAATTCATAAAAAAGGAGCATACTTTGCAAACCTTTGTTATACACAAATTCACCCAACTTGTATTCCTCGTTTCGGAGAACTTCAATCTAAATTAACCTTAATGTCGGAATCTTTACGAAATGATGGTAGAATTTGGGTTCCAAAAAGTTTAGAAGATGTAAAAGCAATTCGAGAAGGAGCAAAAAAGCCGACCGAGTTGTCTGAAAATGAAAGAGACTATTATTTAGAAAAAAGATACCCTGCTTTTGGAAATTTAGTTCCGCGAGATGTAGCTTCGAGGGCTGCAAAAGAACGCTGTGATGCTGGATATGGAATAAACGCAACTGGCGAAGCAGTGTATTTAGATTTTGCTTCTGCGATAGAAAGATACGGCAAAGAACAAGCAAAAATTAATAATATTACAAATCCATCTTCAGAAAAAATATACGAATTAGGAAAAAAAATAATCGAAGCTAAATATGGTAATTTATTTCAAATGTATGAGAAAATTATAGATGATAATCCATATAAAACACCGATGATGATATATCCGGCGGTACACTATACTATGGGAGGAGTTTGGGTAGATTATAATCTTATGACAACAATTCCGGGTTGTTTTTGTATAGGAGAAGCAAATTTTTCTGATCATGGTGCAAATAGATTAGGTGCTTCGGCTTTAATGCAAGGTTTAGCAGACGGTTATTTTATACTTCCTTATACTATCGGCAGCTATCTTTCTAATGATATTAGAACAGGAAAAATATCAACAGAAACTCCAGAGTTTGATTCTGCAGAAAAACATGTAAAAGACAGAATTAATTTATTTATAAACAATAAAGGGACAAAAACTGTGGATTATTTTCATAAGAAATTAGGAAAAATAATGTGGGACAAAGTAGGTATGTCTAGAAACAAAAAAGGTTTGGAAGAAGCGATGGCAGAAATTAAAGCAGTTCGTAAAGAATTTTGGAAAAAAGTTAAAGTACCAGGGGTTGCAAACGAAATGAACCCCGAATTAGAAAAAGCAGGAAGAGTTGCCGATTTTTTAGAATTAGGAGAATTACTCGCTAAAGATGCTTTGATTAGAGAAGAATCTTGCGGAGGACACTTTAGAGAAGAATACCAAACCGAAGAAGGAGAAGCTCTGCGAAGAAAAGAATTTCAGCACGTTGCTGCTTGGGAATATAAAGGCGAACCCGCAGATGCAGTTCTACACAAAGAAGAACTAAAATACGAAAATATAGAAGTCAAAGAGCGTAGCTATAAATAGATTTACGAAAAAGAAAAACCTCAACAAGTTTAACAAAACAGGTTGAGGTTTAAAAAAAAGTGGAGACGCCGAGAATCGAACTCGGGTCCAAATAAGCCTTAAAATAGCTTTCTACATAATTAGTTTTTGCTTGGTTTTCGTTTAAAAGCTGGACAAAAACACCCTGCTTTTAACTTAGCTTTTTGTGGGTTTCAAAAACTTGTAAAAGCAAAAAGTTTTCTATATTTACTTTTAACGATGCTCATTGGTGATATGCCGTAAATAAAGGCTTATCTTGAACATAAAGCTTACACACCTTGTGTGTCGGAGGCTAGGCTTAATTATAATTAAGACTATGCAGCTAAAACGTAGTTATTCTCGCCGTTTAAAATGTTGAAATAAGTTTTACAAGTAATAATCTCATTCCTTGTTATGCTTACTAATTCAATGATCTTATTGTCAAAACCAGTCGTCCCCTAGTTTTAAGCGGTGCAAAGATATAAAAAAAATATAATTACACAAAAAATTTAAAGCAAAGTGTGAAAGGGCAGATTCAATTTACATAAACAATTTATTAATTTATGTATTTTTTCCTATTAATAATTAAATAATTATGTTTAGCTTTCTAATTATTTAGTGCTTCGGCACCTCCTACAATTTCTAAAATTTCATTAGTTATTGCAGCTTGACGAGCTTTGTTATAAGCTAAAAGTAGTTCGTCTCTTAGTTCTTTTGCATTGTCGGTAGCCTTGTGCATTGCTGTCATTCGGGCTCCATGTTCGGAAGCAAAGCTGTCTCTTACGGCTTTATATAATTGAGTTTTTAAAGATTTCGGAATTAGTTCTTTAATAATTTCTAATTTAGAAGGCTCAAAAATATAATCAGAACTTGTTATCGCCTTCCCACCTTCAATTGGTTTGATTGGTAAAAATTGCTCTACTTGAGGTAATTGTGTAGTAGCATTTTTAAATTGATTATAGATTAATTCTATTTTATCATAAGATTCATTTGTAAACAAACTCATTAGTTCTTCGGATATCTTTGCGACATTTTCAAAAGTTAATGATTCAAAAACTTCACTTTTATCGTCTGTAATTTTAAAATTTTTAGACAATAAGTTAGCTCCTTTTTTACCTATTAAAAACAACTCTACGCTTACTTTATTATATTTTTTATTTATAGTTTCAACAACTTTTTTAGCAATAGAAGAGTTAAACCCACCGCATAAACCTCTGTTAGAAGTAATAACAACTAGCAGTACTTTGGATACTTTTCTTTCGGTTAAATAAGCATTGCCTCCTATTTCTGTATCTAAGGTTGCGTTCAAATTTTGTAATAATTCCATTAATTTAGTTGAATATGGTCTCATTGCAATAATAACGTCTTGTGCTTTTTTCAGCTTTGCTGCTGACACCATTTTCATAGCAGAGGCTATCTGCATTGTCGATTTTATAGAAGTAATTCTATTACGTGTTTCTTTTAAATTTGCCATATTTTATAGCACTATTAATGATTTTCTATTTTGAATGTTTAAAATTTGCTTATATTAATTGAGTTTGTAAAAAAAATTATTTTATTTTCTTTTTTTCTTCTCTTATCATTTTAGGAAAAGTAATAAATATGTTTTTTAACCTTTTAGTTTGTTTTCTAGGTTCTGTAAAAAACCTATAAACCCATATCAAGTTAAATTTTTCTATCCACTTAGGAATGTCTTTAATTTCTCCTGAAAAATAATTTAAAGCAGCCCCAACGCCAAGTAACATGCCTCTATCAATATAAGGCAGTAATTTTTCCATAAAATACTCTTGCTTCGGTGCTCCTAATGAAATCCAAATATAATTAGCTTTTTCATTGTTCAAATGTTTTGCGATGCTCTTATAATCAAATTCATCGGCAGACTTAAAGGGCAAACTTAAATAGCTAAAATTATTTATGTTGCTTTCTTTTTTTTCTATTCTTTTTAATAGTTTGTCATAAACTTTAAGTTTACTTCCTAATATAATGTGTTTACCGTCTTCGAATATAAATTTTTTTAAAAAATTAGGACCCGTATATTGCTTCAAATTTTCATTATAAATTTTTGATGCCATCATCGCAATATAACTTCCATCACAAGAATTTACTATAGCGCCATTTAAAGTGTTTTTAAAACCTTTATGATTATGCGAATAAACGAGTGCTGTTAAATCTATAAAACAGCAATAACCTTTACTTTTTTTAGCGGTATGCTTAATTACTCTTTCTAAATTTTTCTTGTCAAACTCAAAATTTACGTTAAAATATTTTTTCACTTTATGCTTTAGATAGTATGTTTATTAAATTATTTTCAAACTTTTCGTAAGTGTATTCTTTTAAGAACTTTTCTCTACCATTTTTGCCAAATTCTTCTATCAGTTTAGGATTGTTATAGAAATCAATAATTCTATCAGCTAATTCTTTTGAGTTTTTTTTCGGAATTATAAACCCATTAAAGTTATTTTCAACTATATCTGTTATTCCTCCTTCGTCTGTGCTTATTATTGGCAGTCCATACATCATAGCTTCAAGGTTTACCATACCAAATGTTTCGTTGTGATAGTACGTTGGAAAAACAAATAAGTCAGTATTAAGAAAAATTTCTTTTTTTTCATCGCCATACTTTTTTCCTAAATAAAATACATTTTTTTTAAGACCTAATTCTTTTACTTTTTTATTAAAAATGTGTTTGCTAATATCTGCTTCTGCTCCAACAAAACTGCATATAAAATTAATGTTTTTATTTAATAACTCCTTACAAGCTTCTAACAATACAAACACTCCTTTAGACTCAATTAGATTAGATAAAAAAAGTAAGTTTAAAGAATTTTTCTTAACTCTTTTTTTTAAATCAAAAGATTTCATTTCGTCTTTTATGCCATTAGGACAAATAAACGTATTTTCTGTTCTTACAAATTTGCTAACATCTTTATATAATTTTTGTGATAATAAAATCACTTTAGCATTTTTAAAAAATGAAGCATACAAAAAATTTAAAAAGCCGTTTTTTTCTCTTTTAGAAATTCCTTTGTTGTGTAAATGATTAACTCTTTTTTTTCTAAATAAAAAAACCAAAAAATAAACTACATAATCTTTATAGAACCCTCCTTTTGAAACGGTTGGTGCTAAATATACTTTGTCAACTTTTTGAAATAATAAGATTTTAAATATCTTAAATAAAATTTTAAAATATACTATAAACTTACCAGCGGAAACCTTGCCAATATTACTTAATTCTGATGAAGTAGATAAATTAATAAAAGTGCAATTAAATTTTTCTTTTATTTTATTACTATTTGAAATTTGTTTTCCAACAAAAGCCGCCCCATGAATAGGAGGAGGTAAATGTAATATAAACAATATTTTTTCTTTGTTTAAAGCCAACCTAATCTGTCTTTTATTCTATTAACAATAGAAAATTTATTCTTAAACTGAGCTGTTACTTTTCTGTCAAGATTCATGTTGTCTTCAAATAAAAACTTTACTTTATTTGAAGTATCTAAAACAGTTTTAAACCTGTTTATTGACTTTGTATGTGTAGCATTTTTACCAAAACCTATACTAATAAGTTTAGAAATTTTAGGAAAAACGGTATATTGATTTTTTTTAAATTGATCATAGCAAAACCTTATTGCCCAAGAATCTATTTTTCCATTCATTTGGTTTTTTAACATTCCACACATGTCGCTTCCGCCTTTGTTAAAATTATACCTACTAATGAATGATTTTTTAAAACTGTTATAATCTTTTACTTCCCAATCAACATTTTCCCACCTGTTCTTCCAAGTTCCCCAACCCCAAGAAGAAGCTCGGACTCCTAAATAAACATCTTTGCTTAAATTAGATAAAGCATCTAAATTTAAAGTATAGCCAGAGATAGAAAAAATTTTATTATTATTCGAATAATAATCTAAAGTCTCATTCATATAGTTTAAAAAATTTGGCGAAGTTAATAAATCATCTTCTAAAACTATTACTTTGTCATAAACATTAACAACCTTAGTAACGCCTTCTATAATAGATTTAGATAATCCTTTATTTTTATCAGAATTGAAAATAGTAATTTTTTGAAAGCCTTTAATAGTATTCAAATAATCTCTAACTTCTTCAACTTTATCTTCATCATTTTCATTGTTTTTTTTCCAGCCGTCCGAAAAAATGAATAACTCGCTTTTTGATGATAAAAAATTATTTTTTAAGGCAGTTATGGTTTTTTTTGTTACGCTGACTCTGTTGTAAGTAAAAAGGCAAATTGGAGATAAAGTTTTAGTGTTTTTCACGTATGTTAATTTCTAAATTAAATTTAGTAACAGTATCTTTTTTATACTTGTTTTCTTTTCAAAAAAAATTGTAAAAAGGCAAAGATATATAATTTTAATATTTACATGAAATGCTAGAAATGAAATTATAAACGCAGGTTAATTTTTATTCGCTTTTTGTAATTGCATAGATTCGGAATTAATACAATATCGCAATCCGCTCGGCTCCGGACCATCTGGAAAAACATGCCCTAAATGAGCATCGCAAGTATTACACAAAACTTCAATTCTTATACTACCATAAGAATTATCTTTAAGATATTTAATAGCATTTTCTGTAATTGGCTGTGTAAAACTTGGCCAACCAGTGCCAGAGTTGTACTTTATAGTTGAATCGAATAAAGGATTGTTGCAACAAATACAATCATATTGACCTTCGTCGAAGATGCTACATAAATTTCCGCTATGAGGTCTTTCTGTTCCTTTTAGCCTTGTTATTCTATATTGTTCTGCAGTTAATATTTTTTTCCATTCCTCATCAGATTTTTTTATTCTTTTTGATGGACTCAAGTTCTTTTCGTTCTTTATAAAATTGATAATTTTTTCCCAAGTAATCATTAGTTCGTTTTATTATAAATTAAATTTTTATTTTAAATTTTGAGGTATTTTGCAAACAGGTATTGGTAGCATTTTATGTCTATTATTTTTATTAAGCCTTTTATAAATCTTAAAAACTTCTAATTCTCTATTATTAAATTCTATTTCGCTTATTCCTAAAGCATCCATTTTCATTGCCCATTCAAGCTCATCGTAAGTAGCTTTTAACTGGTTTTCATCGCTTCTGTTGTCTCCAAAAAGTCCGTCTGTAGGATTTGCTTTTCGTATAGAAATAGGTACTTTTAAAAATTCTGCAAGCTCATATACTTCAGATTTCACAAGGTCTGCAATTGGACTTATGTCCACTCCTCCGTCTCCATATTTTGTATAAAAACCGACACCAAAATCTTCAACTTTATTACCTGTACCTACTACTAAAAAGTTTTTTATTCCTGCTAAATAATATAAGGAAGTCATTCTAAACCTAGCTCTTGTGTTTGCTAAAGATAAATCAACTTTTTCAACATTGTTGTCAGATGGCACTGATTTTTTAAATTCTTCAAAAGTCAAAGTTAAATTAACAGTAACGCTAACAGTATTTTTAAACTTCTTTTTCAACTGTTCAATATGCTCTTGTCCTCTTTCGATTTGATTTTTAGCTTGGTGGATTGGCATTTCTACGCATAGAGTAGGTAGTCCTGTTTTTGCACATAAGGTAGAGGTTAAAGCAGAATCTATACCTCCAGAAACTCCTACTACAAACCCCTTAGCCTTTGATGTTTTTGCATAATCTTTAAGCCAACTTACTATATAATCTATTGTTTCTTTTACCGCCATAAGCAAAATATTTAAGAGTGTTTTTCGTTTATTTTTTTTAAAAGCAAGTTACAACTATATGAGAGTTTATTTATTGATTTTTTTTGTTTTATTGTGCCTTTTTTCATGTAATAATAATAAAATAAAAAAAATAGAATTAGAAAAAATTGACTTAAATATAGAGGTTAAAAGATTTGATATAGATTTTTATACTTCTAATAAAGAATCAATTCATTTAGTAAGAGAAAAATACCCTTATATGTTTCCAGAAGGTTTTACAGATAAAATGGCACTTTCAAAAATTAACGATAAGAACGAGCAAGAATTATTTTCCGAAACTCAAAAACTATACAAAGATTTTTCGCCAATAAAAAACCAGTTAGTAGAGCTTTTTAAACACATAAAACATTATGAATCAAAATTTACTCCCCCTAAAATTGTTACAATTCTATCTAATATAGACTATGATAGTAGGATTATATATGCCGACAGTTTACTGCTAATTTCTTTAGATACGTATTTAGGGAAAAATCATAAGTTTTATGCAGACCATCCGAACTATATTAAGGAAAATAATACTCATAAAAATATAGTTGTCAGTGTAGCAAATTCAATTATAGATAAAAAATTGACTTCTAATTCTACTAATAGAACTTTAATTTCTAAATTTATTTTTGAAGGTAAAAAAATGTACTTATTAGACCTTTATTTACCGAATATTTCGGATAATTTAAAAATTGGGTATTCGCAAAAAAAGCTAAATTGGGCAATTTCAAACGAAGAAAAAGTATGGGTGTATTTTATTGAACGAAATTACTTGTTTGATACAGACACAAGACTTAGTAAAAGATTTATAGACAAGGCACCTTTTTCAAAATTTTATTTAGAAATAGACAGCCAATCGCCAGGTAAAATAGGTACTTGGATAGGATGGCAAATCGTAAAATCATTTATGAAAAACAACGATGTGTCTTTACAAAAACTTTTAGAAGCAGACTCGGAAGAGCTGTTTAAAAAATCAAAATATAAACCTAAAAAATAATGTCGATAAACAATAAATCAGAGATAAAATTTGAAGTCGAATTAGACGACAATAAAGTTCCAGAGCAGATACACTGGTCAGCTAAAGACCAAGGAATAGACAAAAAAAATTCAAAAGCTATTTTAATTTCAGTTTGGGATCATAAACTTAAAGAATCTTTACGCATAGACCTTTGGACTAAAGATATGCCGTTAGATGAAATGAAAAGGTTCTATCATCAAACTTTGCTGTCTTTGGCAGACACTTTTGAACGTGCAACTAATGATCATAAAATGACTGAAACAATGCGTGATTTTTGTGATTATTTTGCCGAAAAACTTAAACTTTAACTCACAACTCTAAATAATTTTTTAAGCCCTCTGCAATTTTTCTGTCATTTGCTAATTGCGGAATTTTATTTTGTCCGCCAAGCTTTCCAATAGACTCCATATACTTATAAAAACCACCTTTTATTACTTTTCTGATAATTAAAGGACGCAAAATTTTTCCTTTAATTAAATCAAAATAATATATATTTTGACTTTGCATAGAGGCATCAATTTTATTTGCAAAATTTTCTAAGTCTTTTGGGGTTTTTTCAAATTCTATAAACCACTCGTGATAAGGCAAACCGTTTTTAGGATTTACTTGAGGAGCAACTGTAAACTCACTAATGCTAATGTTTGTGCCAAAAACAGCTTCGCTTAAAGATTTTTTTACCTCGCTACCGATTACATGCTCGCCAAAGGCAGAAATAAAATGTTTAATTCTTCCAGTAACTATAATTTTGTATGGATTTTTTGATGTAAATTCTATCGTATCTCCAATATTGTAGCCCCAAAGTCCAGCCGTAGTACTTAAAATAATAACATAATTTACGCCTATTTTTACGTCTTTTAAAGATATTCTTGTAGGGTTTTCGGAATAAAATTCATCAGCCGGTATAAATTCGTAAAACATTCCAGAATTTAATTGAAGTAGCATTCCTTTTTCCTTTTGCGAATCTTGAAAAGCTATAAACCCCTCAGATGCAGGGTATAATTCTATATAATCTATTTTTTTCTTAATTAGAGATTCGAACTTGTTTTTATAAGAATCGAAATTTACACCTCCGTGAATAAACAAGTTAAAGTTTGTAAATATTTCAGAAACCGGTTTTTTTGCTCTAACTATTAGTTTCTCAAAATACATCTGCACCCACGAAGGTATTCCGCTGATAACTCTCATATCCTCAACGATTGTCTCTTCTACTATTGCGTTTACTTTTGTCTCCCAATCTTCTATGCAGTTAGTCTCCCAACTCGGCAATCTGTTTTTTAACAAATATTTAGGAACATAGTGAGCTGCAATACCGCTTAATCTTCCGACTTTTATTCCGTTAACATCTTTTAAAATTGGGCTTCCTTGCAAAAACATCATTTTACCATCAACAAAGTTAGCATCGTTTTTTTCTACAATATAGAATAATAAAGCACTTTTAGCCGCATTGATATGTGTCGGCATAGATTCTTTAGTGATAGGGATATATTTTATGCCTGAAGTTGTGCCTGAAGTCTTTGCTAAATAAAGCGGTTTGCCTTGCCAAAGCACGTCGGACTCTCCTTTTACTACCCTGTCTATATAAGGTTTTAGTCCTTCGTAATCTTTTATTTTTACTCTTTCTTTAAAATCGTTATAATTAGTAATATTTTTAAAGTCGTTGTCTATCCCAAAAGCAGTTTTTTTCCCTTTTAAAATTAAGTGTTTAAAAACTTTTTGCTGGGTATTATGTGGATTGTTTACCCATTTTTTTATTCTTTTAATTAAAATTTTGGCGTAAAAAACAGCAAAAACAGACTTAATATTCATTATCTAAGATCAATAAAGTTTGTAGGATTAACCGCATAGCTTCCTTTCCACAGCTCGAAGTGTAGATGAGGTCCTGTTGTTAATTCCCCAGAAGAACCTACGCTAGCAACTACTTCGCCAGATTTTACAAAATCACCTTGCTCTTTTAATAAAGAACCGTTGTGCTTATATACTGAAATAAAATCGTTAGTGTGTTTTAAAATTATGGTATATCCGGTGTCGATAGTCCAGCCAGAAAAAATTACAGTACCATCCGCTATTGCTTTAATTGGAGATTTAACCTTAGCTACTATGTCTATAGCAAAATGCTTTGACGTAGGGTTAAAACCTTGAGAAATTACTCCACTTAAAGGAGAAAAAAACACAATCTTAACATTAGTATTCAAATTGTTTTGCAACGAAAACAGGGTATTACTTTCAAGTTTTTCTCTAAACAAAGAGTCTTCTTTAGACGCAATTAGTTTACTCTCTTTTATAAACTTATTTCTTGTTTCCACACTTATTGTATCTATTATTTCAGACTTTATCTCTCCGTTTAATATAGGCTTTATGGCTTTTGTATAGCTCTCTAAAAACGCTAATTTGTTTTTTAAAGAGTCTGTTTTATAAGTTAACCTCGCCGATTTTCTTTTTAGCTCAATTGATAAATCGGAATGAATATATTCTTTTAAAGGTGTTAGTGTAATTAAAAGTACGGTAATAAAAATTAAAGAAATACAAAAAAACCCACCGAGAGCGAAAACATTTAGTATAGAAAGTTTTAATGAAAAATACTCTTTAAAAGTTCCTTCGTTTAATATTACTAATCTATATTTATTTGTTAATTTTTCCTTTAATTTTAGTTTTTTTCTCGCTTTCTTTCTCATAATAATTTTGTTTAATTTTCGCAAATATACAACCAAAAAACACTGGAGCTATTTTTTGTGCCTTGCTGTACAACTAAAAATATTGGGACATTTATTATTTTGTCATATACTCAAAAAAACAATTACTGATTATCAACAACTTAGCTTTTTATAAAAGTGTATATTGTTATGATTGTCTATAAATTTAGGGGTTGTGTGATGTGTGCTGGTACTGTGCGTTCGTATCTTATATTTTCAAATCACCATAGATTGAATTAGAAACTTCTACCTCTAGTTTAGAGTAGGTCTCAACGATTTTGTTTTTCAGTTTAACTATTTTTTGAGTTATTTCAATACTTTCTGATATAGTTTTCATTTGAGCCGTTTTCTTTTTTGGAATAGGAATCACAATTTTACCTATGTCGTCTTGAGAGATAACAGGATAAGACGTAAATGTTGAATAACGCTGAAATTGCAGTGTGGAAAACGAATTTCTCAAAGCAAATTTGAGATATTCAGAAGACACGTTTTTATTTGGTCTAAATACTTCAACAAAGGCCGTGCAAAATGAACTGTCGTGTATACTTTCTACAACTGCTATTGCACCCCGAGTTGGTCTTCTAGTTGAGATTAATAAATCCCCCTTCTTAACTATCTTTTGAGCATTATTAGGAATTTCATCTTGGGTGTATTCAGTTGCGTTTTTTATTTCTCCTAAATCGTTATCAATGTCGGATATTTCGATATACAACTTTGAGTCATTATCTTCAAACTCTTTCTCTCTATCAGCTTTTGGAAGTTTATCAACAAATTGACCTAGTTCGGACAGCTTCTTTATTTCAATATCATTACTTTTTTTCTTGTTTAGTTCTGTAAGTAATTTCTCATGAATTGGGTTGTAATAAAAGGCTTCTAATCGCAAGTTTTCAATTTTAGTTCTTTTCATCCATCTGCATCTTACTTTTTGAAAGGTATTCCATTTTTTCTCTGGATTTCTAAAAGCATTTAAAATTTCAGGCAGCTCATTTTTTATAGTTCTACCAGTTGCATCGAAACCAATTTTCTTGACTTCTGCCATGAAAATAGAATAGTCCGAGTTATCTGTTTTGCTCTTCTTTTCTAAAAATATGAGACTTGACTTCACACCTGCACCTGAAGGTTTAAAAGTGTCTTCCGAAATACTTATAACCGCTTTGATTTTGGCGTTATTTAGTATGAATTCTCGAACATATTCTAAAGATGGGTTACCTAAAATCCCATCTGGAAGAACTATACCTAACAAACCGCCATCTTTGAGGAACTCTAAATTTCTTTCGATAAAAAGAATATCCTTTTTTTGGGTTTTCCTTTTAAACTTTTTGCTTCCAAGTAAAAAGTTTGATACCGTTTCTTTTGACTTAACTGTCGATTTTGAGCCAAATGGCGGATTGGTTAAGATTACTGAAAATCCATTTTTCTTAAGAAACGGAGTCTTTGCAGAATAGTAATCTATATTTAATAAAGCATCTTCATTTCTGATATTCGTATGTCCATCTTCACTTATTATCATATTCATCATGGCAATTCGAGACAACCTTGGACTAATTTCAATACCATAGACATTGTCATGAGAAAAGTCGTATTTCTTGCGTTCTGCAATCTTCTTTACATTTTGATTCTTGTCTATTTTCTCTCGGACAAAGTTTAAGGCATACAGAAGAAATCCACCGCTACCACATGCAGTATCTAAAATTACATCAGAATCATTTGGGTCAGCAAAACAAACCATAAATTCAACTACCTGTCGAGGTGTAAAATACTGCCCCAATTGACCTCTAAAAGTCGTTCCAAGAAAACTTTCAAAAGCCATCCCCTTCGTGTCTAAACCAGTTTCAACTATTGAAAAGCCTTCTATTTTCTCTGTAATTTTATACAGTGTTGTAGGCTTTATTTTTAAGGTATCCGTGAATAAAAATTCTTCTTCCCTTTTAGCCTCTTCATAAAGCGCTAAAACAGAGCTTTGAAGTTCTTCTTCGCCACTGTAAAGGTTTCTTTGAAAGCGATAGCCATTTTCTTTACTTGGATTAAACTCATCATAAATTTTAGCGTAGAGTATTTTACTCATTTCATCAAACGCCTCATCAGGATGGTAGCTTTCTTCAGAGCGAAGAATGTTATGACACGTTTTTAATAATTGTATGAAATTACCTATAGGTTTTAAGACAGTGATGGGTTTCTTTCCTGTGATGCCGTAATACGGAATATTTTTAACGTCAACTAAATCATTCGGATCAACAATTTTCTGAAAGTACTCATTTGTCTCTCCATTTGTCCATACTCCGAAAAGACACGTAATTTCGGCAGCAACGTAGGATTTAACTTGACGAGAATCGTCAATAACCTTATATGCCTTTGTTTCGACATAGACGAAGGGTTTACCTGTTTTATTGTAGATTACAACGTCTGCGAATTTTGTGTCTGCACCTACTCTAACAGGATATTCTACGTCCAGTTGTTCAGTAGGGTATTTGTATTCGTCAATAAGTTCTTTTATTACCCATTGTCTTACATATTCCTCAAGGTTTGCTTTTCTATTGTTTATTGCTTGGTTCTGATAGCTCTTTACTTTCTTGTTGTTTAAGAACAGCCAATCTTCTGGTTCTATTCTGAAATAATCTCTCATATTATGTTTCTGTCTTTACATGAAGCCCAACGTCCAAAATACACCGAATCCCATACATCCAAATCTTACTAATTCAGCATATCCAATTCAGCAAAAATACATTATATTTTAAATAACACTAATAAATTTAAAGAAGGTTTTTTTTAATTTATCCATTTTCAAAATTGTGCATTATATTTGTATGCTATAATTACCTAAATTTTTATGAAAGTAATATCCCTTTTTGCAGGTTGTGGAGGTTTAGATTTAGGATTAGTTCAAGCAGGACATAATATTGTCTTTGCAACTGACTTTGATAAAGACTGCAAAATAACTTACGATAATAATTTTGACCACGAACTACTTTTAAAAGATATAAAAGAGCTAAAAGGTGAAGAATTACCAGAATATGATATTCTCACTGGTGGCTTTCCTTGTCAAGGTTTTTCTATAGCGAATTTGTATAGAAATGTTAAGGACGAACGAAACGAATTATACCTTGAAATTGTTAGACTCTTAAATGAAACTAAGCCAAAATTCTTTTTAGCTGAAAATGTTCCTGGAATTTTAAGTCTCGGTAAAGGAGAAGTAGTAAAGCAAATTATGAAAGAGTTTTCCGAAATTGGACAGGATGATGGTTTTTCTAGTTATGAAGTAAAGAAGTTTAAGTTAAATACTGCTGATTATGGTGTGCCACAAGGACGTAAAAGAGTAATTTTCTTTGGCGTGTCAAATGAATTTAGCACCGATACAAGAAAAGAGATTTTCCAAGAGTTTCCTCCGAAACCAACTCATTCTAATAATACTGATGACAAGTTAAAACCTTATTTGACTTTAAGAGAAACAATTGGCGATTTACCCGAACCATATACTAAACAAGCTGAAAAAGTAAAAAATCACTTCGGAACAAAACACAAAGTTAAAATTAACGGATATATGGGAAATAGAAAATTGTCTTGGGATAAGCCAGGACCAACAATTGTTGGAAGAGGCGGCGGTATGGGTGGTCCAGTTATAGCTGTTCATCCAAATTGTGAAAGAAGATTTACTGTTAGAGAAACTGCAAGGATACAATCTTTTCCTGACGACTTTAAATTTTACGGCTCAACTAGTTCTCAATTTAGACAAATCGGAAATGCTGTAGCTGTTGAGTTTGCAAGACACTTAGGAACTGCCTTAAAAAAAATTGAAGTTATTGTAAAAAAAGATTTAGTCGAAATTAACGCTCAATAGTTTATCTATTTTCTCAATTTTAACCAATACCCTACAACACCGCAAATATACTAAATCCCATACACCTAAACTTTACTAACTTGGTATTTTCAATTTAGCAAAAATACATTATATCTTAAACAACACTAACAAATTAAGGGTTAATTGAGTTGAAATATTTGTTAAGTCAAAGACTTTGTTTGTTAAGTCAAAGACTTTGCTTGTTAAGTCAAACACTTTGTTTGTTAAGTCAAACACTTTTGCTTACTAAGTCAAACACTTTGCTTGTTAAGTCAAACACTTTGCTTGTTAAGTCAAACACTTTGCTTGTTAAGTCAAACACTTTGCTTGTTAAGTCAAACACTTTTGCTTACTAAGTCAAACACTTTGCTTGTTAAGTCAAACACTTTGCTTGTTAAGTCAAACACTTTGCTTGTTAAGTCAAACACTTTGCTTGTTAAGTCAAACACTTTTTTTGCTTAGTCAAAGACTTTTTTTGCTTAGTTTTTTGTGATAATTAAAAATACAAAAACGCCTAAATCCCTTTGTTTATAAGGTGTTTAGACGTTTTTGCCGTCAAAAAAATAATTGAATGTTTTTAATTTATTATAAGAGATATAGGTTGGCTAATTGGACTTTCTTCTCCAGTTGGACTTTCGTACCAAGCAATAATATGTGCAAGTTTACCTACGTTTTCTTCTTTGAAATTTACAGTAAAAGTAGCCGATGATTGGTTTTTAATTCTTCTATAGTCTTCTTGTTTTGGTTCAGGGTCGCCAATATTTGTATAAGCTACTTCTAAACCGATAAATTTTGCATCTTTTGGCAAACCGTTGTGGTTAAAATCCGGAAGAGTTGGAGCAGAAGCTTGTAAAATAGCGTATAAATGCTCGTTTTGTAAGAGTTCTAATGTAGGATAATATGGTAATGGTGGCACAATAGCTCTTCTTTTTTTATCAATATGTACTCCTAAAATCCTCTTTTCTTTTATGGTCAAATCAACCGTGCCATTTTTTAAAAATCGCTGCAATCGTCTAAATAGCTCTAACGTTGCATGGTAATCTTCGCCTATCTCTCCAACTACAATAGAAGTTCGAGTTATTTTGTTACTGTAAACATCATAAGTTTCAGAATATTTACTTGCACTACTTTTGATTTCTGTAACCCACTGGTCAGGCACTAAAAATCGCTTTGCGTTTTCCTCTAAATAAGGAACGGCTTCGTTTAAGAAGTCTTTAAAATCACTATACCTTTTTGAAATTTGCATAATTTTTTTTTTAAATTATTAATTATTCCTTTTTTAAAGGCTCACTTATATAACGAAGCCTTTTTCTCGTCCGCAAAGGTAATACCTTATTTTGTTATTAAACAATTATATTTTTTTTACACTATAAAATTATTAAATAAGCGATTTATAATTTAAGGGTAAAAGGCTTTACACAAAGCACTTTCTAGGGAGTTAGTGTTTGATAATTTTTGCACAAAAAAACAATTACGGATTATATAGACAACTTAGATTTTTATAAAAGTGCATATTGTTATGATTGTCTATAAATTTAGAGTTGTGCAACAGCTACCGTTGTTAGCACCAGTTTTTATTTCATTACTATTAAATCTATAACATTTTTTATTTCCGATTGATACTTAATAATGATTTGTAAATCAGATTTCAGTTCGTCTTTAAATTCCAACACATTCTTTTTGTTAATATATTCGTTTAAAAATCTTTTTCCTTGTTCGGTTTTTAAAAGGTTTTCTACGATTTTATTTAAAGTCCACGATTTTTTAATACCAAAGTTTTTACTCTCTGCTTTTTCTTTTAATTCGCTTTTACTTGCGATTTCCGAAAGTGAATCGATAGTGTTTACTGGATTAAAAATTCCTAATTCAGAAATTGTTCTAAAACTTTCCATTTCATTAATTCCGTAACCTCTTGTTTTATAAGAACTATCACCATTCCAATATTTTCTGTGGGTGTAAATGGTTGTAAAGTCAAAAAAGTGAAGACGTTTACCTGAAGGAATTAACCTTAATTGATTTACTAAATTTGTTTTAGTTTTTAAACAATATTCATTTTTTAAATCTTCCAATTTATAATTTTTGTAATCTTTCCAAAAATCTGTATCTTTTCGCTTTTCTTTTAAAAACTTATTTGCTTTTAAAATTAAAGGTTGAAAAGATTGAACATTTAACTTGAAAGAATAAACACTCAATATTTTGCAAAG
The DNA here is from genome assembly GCA_963422315.1 of uncultured Polaribacter sp. Classification (GTDB taxonomy): domain Bacteria; phylum Bacteroidota; class Bacteroidia; order Flavobacteriales; family Flavobacteriaceae; genus Polaribacter. Next base: position 382,498 of record OY729423.1, on the reverse strand, counting down.
TAATTCTGATTCTTTGTCTTCTGCAACCCAAAACTCTCTATTAAAATCTCTTATGCCTTTTTCTAAAATAAAAAAGGCTTGAATTTCATAAATGGCTTGGTCGTCAATTTCTATTAATGACTTATAATCTTTTGATAAAAATTTTTGAAAATTTTTGAATAATTCTTTTTCTCTTGATTTATCATTACCAAGATAAAATTTCGAAATAAATGCAAAAAGAGAATCATAATCTTTTTCCTTTAATTGGTCAACAATCCACCATGTAAAATCTGTTGCTGGCACACGAGAACTTATTGCGTATTCTTTTCGTAATAAGGGAAATTCAGGATGTGATTGTCCACCAAGAGTTTTTATGAGCTTAGTTAATTTTGAATTGACTGTTTTTTTCTTTTTCCTTTTTGATGGTGGCAGAAATTGTTCAGGGTATTCGAAGTCATAAGTTTCTCTAAATTCCGCATATTCATTTTCAACGACTTTTAAAATGTCAGAATAATTGTTGTTTTCATTTGAGTTTTGTTGCCTGATACTTTCAATTAGTTTAGCATAAGAAAGATTTGTTAAATCAAAATTTTTAGATGCTAAACCTTGCTGAATTTTCTGATTGTGAAATTCAATTGCATTAATTCTATCAGGATATTTTATTTGGGAAAGTTTAGATGTGAATTTCAGGTTTTGATTTTCTGCTTTAGTTTTTATATTATCTTGTTGGACTTGTTCTTTGGTTTTTTGAATAAGTTCTTTGTCTAGGTCTTCTGATTTAAGGGTTCCTTTGTGTAATTCGTTAGCTATTCTGTCCGCTGTTTGCGACCAGACGCCAATGTTAAAGGTTCCAATAGTTGTTTTTTGGTCTGTTCTACAAAGGTGCTGATTAAACAAATCTCTTTTTTCTTGAATTGCTTTTATGTATTCCTTATACTTTTCTTTATCAGAACCTTTTTTATCAAATTCTGCAACAATTTCGTTAGCAATACTTACTATTTTCCCTTTTCGTCTTTTTTTAGCATCTTCTTTTTTTAGGTTAGAAATTTGATATTCTTGCTCACTAAGAAATAGATTAAAGCAATTGTATAAACATTCAGAGTAATAGTCTTTTAGATTTTCATTTTCAGGTTGTATCAAGAGGTTTAGTTCAAAATCACTTATTATTTTGTCATAATACATTGTTTTATACTCATCTATTGCAACTTGAATATCAGAAACATATCTTTTATTATAAGAAGCTTTGATAAAATCATCATACATTTTTTCAATAAAATCATACCTTCCTTTTAACGTGTCAATGTTTTTCGTTGTATGTAGAATATTTAGGCTTTCTAGAAGTTGTATTCCTTGTCTTTGGATTTGAAAAGGTTGATAATTGAAATTTTTTATTTCCTGCTCTCTTTCTCTTTGGTATCGTTCGTATAGTTTGGTAAGATTTTCTTGGCTTAAATCAATTGCTATTTTACCAACTGATTTTGAGGAAACTATATCTTGTGTTTTTAGTTTTTTTGATAACTCTTTTTCTTTTTTCTTGCCAAATAGTTTTTTACTGATTGGTGGTAGTAAAATCAAACCAATAGACAACATAATTAATCCTAAAATAATATCTCCACCAAAAAGCCAATATAATGAAATAATGCTTAATGACATTCCTAAAATCCATCTTATTACTTTAACTACTATTTTCATACTGCTATGTTTTTTTTAATGTTTGCTGATATACCAAATTCCCTATATCCAAATCTTACTATTTCAGCATATTAAATTCAGCAAAAATACATTATATTTTAAGTAACACTAACAAATTAAGGGTTTTTTGAAATAGTCATTTTAGTCATTAGTAAATAATTAAAAAACACCTTGTGCATCATCTATTTTTTGTAAAAATTCATTTCATCTATATATTTCCATACTTCTTCCGGCAAAAGTGGTCGCACGTTTTTTCGGTCTTTTATGTCTTTTCTTATTATTTTAGAAGAAATTTGAACTACCGGAGCATCTACTTTATGAATATTTTTGTGGTTTTTAAAACGCTGGTCTAACTTTCCTTCACAAATTCTCGGATATACATAGACTTGATAGTTTTCTATAATTGTCTCAAAATTTTTCCACTTATCAAAACTTTTTAAATTATCCTCGCCTATAACTAAACAAAATTTCCTTTTAGAATATTTCTCGGTAATATAAGCTAATGTGCTAATCGTATAGTTCGGCTGGGGTAATTTAAACTCAATGTCTGTAGGTTTAATTTTTAAATAGCCTTCTGTAGCGAGACGAACCAGTTCAAAACGATGATGGCTTTTTAATAAAGAGTTTTTAATTTTTAAAGGATTTTGAGGAGTAACTACTAACCATATTTCATCCAAAGCAGAATGTTCTACCATGTAGTTAGCAATAATCAAATGCCCAATATGAATAGGATTAAATGAGCCAAAGTATAAGCCAGTTTTCATTTTTAACTTACTTAATGGTGTTTTTTTTAATTGTTATTCTATAAAATTTGCTACTAATCTTTCAGCCTCTTTGAAGGCGGCTTCTATTCGGAAGTTTTTTAGTACTTTATCAAATTCTCGTTCGGTTTCTAACTCTAATTGTGCCTTGGCAATACGCATATTTATCTTGCTATCGCTTTCCGTTGACCGGTTTTTTAACCTTTTTTTAAGCTCACTTATACTTGGTGGTTTTACAAAAATAGACAAAGTTTTTTCCGGATATTTGTTTTTAATAGCTATTCCACCAGCTACGTCAGTGTCAAAAATTATATGTTTTTTTAATCCCCAAATACGCTCTATCTCGCTTTTTAAAGTGCCGTAAAAATTGTCTTTATAAACTTCTTCCCACTCCAAAAAATCATCATTTTTAATTTTATTTTTAAACTCTTCTACCGTGTAAAAATAATAATCTTTTCCATTTTTTTCTGTGCTTCTCGGTTTTCTAGAAGTTGCAGAAATTGAAAATTCTAAATTAAATTTTTTTTGATTTAATAAATGACGAACTATTGTAGTTTTTCCAGAACCCGAAGGCGCCGAAAACACAATTAATTTCCCCTTAAAGTTACTCATAAATTTATGCTACTTACAGTATATTATATATCTGTTCTTTTACTTGCTCTAACTCGTCTTTCATCTTAATAACCGCTTTTTGAATAAGGCTATAATTAGCTTTAGCACCAATCGTATTTATTTCTCTTCCCATTTCTTGAACAATAAAAATGAGTTTTTTACCATTAGAATCTTCCAAATCTAAAGTCTCTAAAAAGTAATCTAAATGATTTGCCAAACGAACCATTTCTTCGTTTATATCTAATTTTTCAATATAGTAAATTATTTCTTGCTCAAAGCGAATTTCATCTATTTCTACTTTTAATTTTTTTATACTTTTCTCTAAACGATTCCTTATACTAATCAACCTTTTACCATCTAAAGACTCAACTTCTTTTAAATGTTTTTTTATGCTTTTTATTTTTTGTCTTATATCTATTTCTAGTGCAGATGCCTCGTCAAGCCTGTAACGTATAATATTTTCTATTGCTTTTTTTATTGCTTTTTCTACTTCTTTCCATTCATTATCATCAAATTCTATTTCCTTTATTTTAACCGCATCTGGCATTTTAATTGCTATTTTTAAAAGCTCTAACTCGTCTTTGATATTAGGCTCTAAAACTTCTTTTAGCTGTTGAATATAATTTTTTACTATACCGAAATCTAGTTTAGTTGAAGTTTTATTAATATTAGTTTCAATTATGATTGAGAAATTGACCTTTCCTCTTTTTAACGCACTAGATAATTTTTTTCGAATTTCTAACTCTTTTAATTTATAACAATTAGGAAGTTTAATAGTTAAGTCTAAGCTTTTGCTGTTTAAAGATATAATTTCTATTGATATTTTTTTATTCGGAAAGAACAAAGCTTGTTTTCCAAAACCAGTCATAGATTGAATCATATTATCAAAGATTTATAAAATACAAATATAGTTTTTAATGATTAAAGTAAAGTTTTTTGTTATTTAGACTTGATAGACTCAACTAACAAATGCACCTTATTTAAAAATAATTAGACTTGATAGACTCAACTAACAAATGCACCTTATTTAAAAATAAATAAAAATAAGCTTTTTTACTAAAGTTTGACTGGCTGTCACTTTTTTTTAAAAGAACCTATTGCTTAAAAATTAAAAATTAAACTATATCTTTGCAAACTAAATTAAAATAAATATGTCTGTTTTATCAAAAATTAGAGAACGCTCAACTTTCCTAATCATTATAATCGGATTAGCACTTTTTGCTTTTGTTTTAGATCCTTCTACTCTTGGCAATTTTTTCAGCCCTTCGAGTGTAAATGAAGTAGGAAGAGTTAATGACAGCCCCATAACTATTGAAGAATTTACAACTGCCGTTGACGCATATAGACAAAAAACTGGTTTTGCAGCTTCACAAATGAGAGCCTATAAATATGTTTGGGATAGTTTAGTTAGAAAAAAAATCTACCAAGAACAAATAGATAAAGCAGGAATTATAATAGGTAAAGAAGTAGTTTGGAATGGGCTTATAAATTCCCCTTCAATTAGGAACGCTCCAAGTTTTCTTAATGAAGCTAAGCAATTTGACGAAGCTAAATTTAAACAATTTTTAGCGAATGCTGAAGTCAATGACCCGAACTCATGGTTATTCGTAACTAACTACGCCGAAAGAATAAAAGAATATTTTGAAATTACTACTTATTACAGACTAATTAATTCGGGACTTGGAGCATCTTTAAAAGAAGGAGAAATCAAATATTTTGAAGAGAACACAAAATTTGATGCGGACTTTGTTTACATGCCATACAACTCAATAGACGATAATTTAGTAAAGGCCAGTAGCTCCGAAATTGAAGCCTATATTGAAGACAACCCTGATGAATTTAAAATGGAAGCATCCGCAGACCTTTCTTATGTTAAATTTGATATTAAAGCTACAAAAGAAGACGAAAGCGTTATAAAATCAGATTTAACAAATATTTTAGAAGCCTTTAAAAAATCTTTAAACGATAAGGAGTTTTTTTATGAAAACAATTCAGATTTACAATTAGACGAAGGATTTAAATACAAAAAACAAGTAAATTATACTATTACTTCTGAAGTTTTTAAAAGTGCAAAAGGCAAAATTATTGGACCTTATAAAGATCAAGGATATTATAAAATGTCGAAAATTGTGGACATTAGTAGAATGCCAGATTCTGTAAAAGCGAGTCATATTCTAATTCCTTTTGTAGGTTCAGCAAGGGCTGCACAAGACGTTAAAAGAACGGAAGAAGAGGCTAAAAAAATGGCGGAAAACTTATTGAAATCTGTAAAAAGAAATAAAAAAAGGTTTGCAGCATTAGCTAAAGAAAATTCTTCAGATACAGGCTCTGCCCAAAAAGGAGGAGATTTGGGATGGTTTGACTACAGTAAAATGATACCTGTTTTTAGAGACTTTGCCTTTACAAATAGAAACGGATCTATTGGGTTAGTAAAATCATCTTTCGGTTTTCATATCATTAAAATCACTGGACAAAAAAACAGACAAAAGGTCGTAAAATTATCTACTTTTGGTATAAAAATAGCACCATCAGAGGAAACAGAAAACGCCATTTTTCTGAAAGCAGAGAAGTTTGCATTAGAAGTATCTAAAAATAATAATTTTTCTGAAGTAGCTAAAAAGAACAATTATATAGCAAAAGCAGCTATTGGGATAAAAGCTTTAGACGAAAGTATTCCTGGCTTAAAAAACCAAAGAGAAATAGTTTCTTGGGCATTTAATAAAAAAACAAAATCTAAAGATTTTAAACGCTTTGATTCGGAAGAAAGCCACGTGCTAGCCTTTGTAACTAACAAAACAGAGAAAGGGTTAATGTCGGTAACTAAAGCTACAAGTACTGTTAAACCTATTTTAGTAAGAGAAAAAAAAGCAAAAATAATTGCAGACAAGCTCAAAGGAAACACTTTAGAAGAAATAGCAAAAGCCAATAACACTATAGTTAGCAAATCGAATGATATAAGTTTGAAAGCCCCAGCTTTAAGCGGAATAGGAAATGAGAATAAAGTCGTAGGAGCTATGTATAGTGCAGAATTAAACAAGTTATACAAAAACGTTGTTGGAGATAAAGGAGTATATTGTTTTAAAATCACTAAAAGGAAATTGCCTACGACTTTACCAAACTATGAGGTAAATAGAATTTCTATTATAAAAAATTTAAAAAACAAGAATAATATAATTTTTGAAGCTGTAAAAGCGTCCTCGAATATTGAAGATAATAGAGTAAATTTATTTATAGAAAATTAGCTTTTACGATAAATAAGTAAAAAAAACTAAATTTTATGTTGTACAGGCGGAGAGACTCGAACTCTCAAACCTTGCGGCACTAGATCCTAAATCTAGCGTGTCTGCCAATTCCACCACGCCTGCTTATTACTAAAAGTAATTTTTTTTAAAGCGCAAATATAAAAAATCATAACTAAAATACTGGTAGTTATTTTTTCGGTAAGCTATAAAATTAAATGACCCAAATTCAAAAATATATACGAGATAATAAAGAGCGATTTTTAAATGAATTAATCGAGTTTTTAAAGATACCGTCAATAAGTGCGGACATTAAATTTAAAAATGACGTCCAATCGGCTGCTAATTTTGTTTTGAAAAGCCTTAAAAATGCAGGCTGCGATGAGGTTAAAATATATAAAACTAAAGGTTCTCCTATAGTCTATGGCGAAAAAATTATCGATAAAAATTTTCCGACAGTTTTAGTATATGGTCATTACGACGTTCAACCAGCAGACCCTATCGAGCTTTGGGAATCTCCTCCTTTTGAGCCTTTGGTTAAAAAAACTAAAATTCACCCTGAAGGAGCAATTTTTGCAAGAGGCACTTGCGACGATAAAGGACAAATGTATATGCACATAAAGGCATTAGAATATATGACTATTAAAGGGAAGTTGCCTTGTAACGTAAAGTTTTTAATCGAAGGTGAAGAAGAAGTAGGCTCTGAAAATCTAGCTTTATTTGTAAAAAAAAATAAAGAAAAACTGTCTAATGATATAATTATAATTTCCGATACAGAGATAATTGATAAAAAAACACCATCTATCACAACAGGATTACGTGGGTTAAGCTATATAGAAGTTGAAATTACTGGTGCAAATAGAGATTTACATTCTGGACTGTACGGCGGAGCAGTAGCAAATCCTATAAATATTTTATCTAAAATGATAGCCTCTTTGCACGACGAAAACAACCGTATTACAATTCCTGGTTTTTATGATAAAGTTAAAGAAATTTCTTTCGAAGAAAGAGCTGAAATTGCAAAATTACCTTTTTCTTTAGAAGGTTATAAAAAATCTTTAGATATTGGTTGTGTATATGGCGAAAAAAATTATACCACAAACGAAAGAATTAGCGTCAGACCAACTTTAGACGTTAATGGTATATACGGCGGATATACTGGAAAGGGAGCAAAAACGGTTATTCCGAGTAAAGCCTTTGCAAAAATTTCTATGCGATTAGTACCAGATCAAAATTGGAAAAACATAACGCTATTAATTAAAAATCACTTAGCAAAAATAACTCCTAAAGGTGTAAAAATTAAAATAACGCCTTTTCACGGAGGGCAAAGCTATACTACACCTATTTCAAGTATTGGTTATATGGCTGCAAAAAAAGCATACCGTAATACTTTTGGCAAAGACCCCATAGCACAAAAAGGTGGCGGAAGCATACCTATTGTTTCGCTTTTTGAAAAAGAGCTTAAAAGCAAAATCATTTTGATGGGCTTCGGCTTAAATTCCGATGCTATACATTCTCCGAACGAACATTTCGGTATTTGGAACTTCCTCAAAGGAATAGAAACGATTGCGTATTTTTATCAATATTATAAAACTTTATCCTCCGATAGCACTCGTTTGTAACGAGTGCCGTAGCTATTTATCAGCCAAAAAATCCAATATAATCAATTTCTAAAACAGTATTCTTGAAAATTTCTAGCACCTTGAGTATGGCTTTTTTTAAAGTGGTTATCTTTTATGGTACTCGTTACAAACGAGCGAGATTTACCAACAATGGTGTCTGTTGTATAACCTTCAATTTTTAAAAAACAACAATCAATATCGAAAAAACAAGCAGTATTATTTAAAATTCACAATGGGTCAATATTATAAAACTTTATCGTAAAAAAAATTAAAGGCACAAAATTTTAAGTCTCTACTATAAGTTAATTTTATTTTTGTGATACTCTAATAAGTTGTCAATGGGTCTTTGTATTATTCCGTTAATTTGTAGATTGTTTTTTTCGGCAACTTTTTTTAAAATACTTCTAAAATAATATGCTATGGAACCGACAAAATATATTGGAGTTTTTGAGGTTTTGTTATAGGGCAAAATTCTGTATTTAAAGAACTTTTGAAAGCCTTTTCTAATGGTTTTTTTAATGTATTTGTTTTCTTTAAATTCGAGCATAAATTTTGCAAAAGAAGCCAAATACATATTAGGGTTAGGCTCTCGGTATAAGTTTTTCTTTATATGGTCGGCATCTAACTCAAATTTAGAACCAAATTCTTTTGAAATTTTTTTCGGCATTTTTTTATAATAGTAATCGATAATTAATTTTTTACCAAAATAGTTTCCGCTGGCTTCATCCATTAAAATATAACCCAAAGACGGCACTAACATCTCCATTTTTGATCCGTTATAGTAGCAACTATTTGAGCCAGTTCCTATAATGCAAACTACGGCAGGACTACCACTCGAAGCAGAATACACTGCAGCTAACATATCTTCAGCGATAAAAATTTTAGCGTTAGTAAAAATAGACTTTAGCACTCCTTCTAATATCATTGCCGGTTTTGCCGTGCCACAACCTGCACCGTAAAAATGAATTTCTTCAATTTCTTCTTTATTACTAAAAAGCTGAAACATATTGATAACCCTACTATGTAGATCTTCTTTTTGAATAATAGCCGGATTTAGCCCCAAAGTTCTTACTCTAAATTCTTCTTCTTTATTACTGTTTATGGCTATCCAATCTACCTTTGTAGAACCACCATCTGCTATTAAAATCATAATTTTAAACTTTTAAAAAATACCAAATATATTATAAGACAGTTATTTCTACAAATTTAATTTTATACCACTAAATGCAGATTCAATTAGCATAAGCAATTTTTGAGTTACAAAATTAAAAAATAAAAGCTAAATTTAATCGCGTATTTAAGCATTACCGTTTATTAAAAAAAGTTATCAATAATAAAATGTTAGTTAAAGAATTTAGAGTTTTTTTGAAAAGGCTATTTAGCATAAAATTAGTGTTTTAATAACTTCCACAATATATGATAAGCGGAAATATAAATTAAAATGCTATTTTTGGTCTAATTATGTTAGAATTATTTAATAATCACATCAATACTAATTTTCCTTTCTTAAAGGATAAAAACCTTTTAATTGCAATTTCTGGAGGAGTTGATTCGGTAGTATTGACCCATTTTTTGTCAAAATTAGGGTTTAAAATTTCATTAGCTCATTGCAATTTTAATTTGCGTGGCAACGAAAGTAATTTAGATGAAAAATTTGTAAAAGAGCTTGGGGAACGATTAAGTGTACCGGTGTTTACAATGCAGTTTGACACAAAAAAACATGCTAGGAAAAACAAACTATCTATACAAATCGCTGCGAGAAACTTAAGGTATAGTTGGTTTAAAGAGCTATTAGAAAAACATAATTTTCATTATTTATTAACGGCACATCATACGGATGATAGTTTAGAGACTTCCTTAATTAATTTTATCAGAGGCTCTAGTTTAGAAGGACTTATGGGAATTCCTGAAATAAACGGTAAAATTGTTCGTCCACTTTTAGCTTTTTCTAAAGAAGAGATTTTTACATATTCTAAAGAAAATAATATTAATTGGCGAGATGATAAGAGCAACTTATCTTCAAGTTATATTCGCAACAGAATAAGACATGAGGTTGTACCTGTTTTAAAAGAAATTAATGGTAGTTTATTAAAGTCTTACAGAAAGACTACAAAAAGTTTGCAAGAAAGTCGACAAATTGTAGAAGACAAAGTCCTCGATATTTCGAATAAAATTTTAATAACAGAAAAAATTAATGGCACAGAGTTCATTAAAATTGATATTATAAAGTTAAGGCGTTTACCAAATTTAAAAGCCTATTTATATCAGTTATTAAAAAAATATAATTTTAAGCAGTGGGATGACATATACAATTTACTAACAGCTCAATCTGGGAAGCAAGTGTTTTCTAAAACTTATGTTTTACTAAAGGATAGAAATTTTTTAGTTTTATCAAAAAGGCTAGTGGCATCGGCAATTGAAAAAACTTATGAAATTTTTGAAAATCAAAGAAAAATCTATTCTCCGGTATGTTTAAATTTTGAAAATGCACCATTATATTCTAAACAAAATAATAAAAATATATTTATAGACAGAGATAAACTAACTTTTCCTTTAAAATTAAGAGGGTGGCAAAAAGGAGATTTATTTTATCCTTATGGAATGAAAGGAAAAAAGAAGTTAAGCAAGTTTTTTAAAGACGAAAAAATGGCTCTATTCCAAAAAAGCAACACTTGGCTACTTTGTAATAATGATGATGCGATTGTTTGGGTTGTAGGTATAAGACCAGATAGTCGCTTTGTATCTAATGAGAAAACAATAAATAAGATTAAAATATCGCTATAAGATATTTTTTTAAAATTTTTTTTAAAAATATTTTTTTTGAATAATAAAGTTTGTATATTTGCAGTTCAAAATAGTAGTTATAATTTTTAGCATAAAGATGTAAAATTGCCGATTATTTAATAAATTATACTTAAATTCTGTTATTTTACCATTTATTCTTAATACAAGCCAAATGTTTATTATCTATTGTTTAAACAATTAATTAGCTTGAAATTTGCCATCTATTTTATGGAATAATATAAAATGTAATTAATAAACAAAAATTATGAGAAAATTGAAAAAAGAAGTAAACAAAACGGACATCAATCGTAAAGAAGCTTTAAATAAAATTGGTAAGTATGGAAAATATTTTGCTTTGACAGCACTTGGAACTTACATTATACTTAAGCCAAAAGAATCTCAAGCACAAAGCAAACCAGCAAAACCAGGAGAGGGCTTTTAATGGCAATTCTATTTTTTTATTTATAAATAACAAACTAATAATTAAAAAACAAGAATCTCGTTGCATAGTATTGTGGCGAGATTTTTCTGCATAAGCCATTTTGAACTTTACCACCACACAAGCCTACGTTTATTATTGGTTTTTATCTAAACATACTGTAATTAATAAATAACACCTTACTTAAATTACAAATATAACAACATCAAAAAAACCTTATTTAGCTTAACCCATTTGTCTGCCTCTTAACAACTTAATATTTATGTCATTTAACACTTTAGGAAACTTTCTAAAAGTTACAACATTTGGAGAATCTCATGGAGTGGCTATTGGTGGTATTATAGACGGTTTTCCTGCTGGAATAAAAATAGACTTTGAAGCTATACAAGAGGAGCTAAATAGACGTAAGCCTGGACAATCAAAAATAGTAACTCAACGCAAAGAATCCGATACTGTCGAATTTCTATCTGGAATATTTGAAGGAAAAACAACTGGTGCGTCAATCGGATTTATGATTAAAAACACTAATCAGAAATCTAAAGATTATAATCACAACATAAGCACTTATAGACCGTCTCATGCGGATTTAACTTATGATAAAAAATTTGGAATAAGAGATTATAAAGGTGGAGGAAGAAGCTCCGCAAGAGAAACTGCTAATTGGGTAGTCGCAGGGGCTTTGGCAAAGCAATTAATTTCACGCATTAAAATCAAAGCATATACTTCTTCAATAGGCGATATTTTTATAGACGAGCATTATAAAAGCTTAGATTTCACTCAAATAGAAAAGAATATTGTACGTTGCCCAGATAAGATTTTAGCAGATAAAATGATTGCCAAAATTCAAACAATTAAAAAATCTGGCGACACTATTGGAGGCACAATTACTTGCGTTGCTCAAAACGTACCTGTCGGTTTAGGTGAGCCTATTTTTAATAAATTACACGCCGAACTTGGCAAGGCGATGCTATCTATAAATGCTGTTAAAGGCTTTGAATTCGGTAGCGGTTTTTCTGGAGCCACTATGAAAGGTTCTGAGCATAATGATACTATTAATCCTGACGGAACTACACAAACTAACTTTTCTGGCGGAGTTCAGGGAGGAATTAGCAACAAAATGGACATATATTTTAGGGTAGCTTTTAAACCAGTAGCGACAATTATGATTAGTCAAAAAACTATAAATACAAAAGGTGAGGCTATAAATATTAAAGGAAAAGGAAGACACGACCCATGTGTTGTGCCTCGAGCTGTTCCTATTGTTGAGGCACTAACTGCAATGGTGTTAGCCGATTTTTGGTTAATAAATAAAATTAGAAAGTTATAAATAAGGGTTTTTAAACATATAATTTTCGTTAGTCTATCTCCTTTCCCTGCTAAAACGCCTATAATTTATATCTAAAAAATTGATAATATTTTAGTAGTTTAGCAAAATAAATAATATTAAAAAAAAAGTTATACAGAAAACATGAAATTAAAATTAAAAATTGCTGTACTGTTAGCGTCTATTCTTTTATTTACGATTATTATTCAGGCTAGTGGTTATAAAATTTATACAAATAACGACCCTGATAAAGACAAAATATTAATTTTTACATTAAGAAACATTCTTACTAGAAGTCACTTTGTGTCAAAAGAAATAGATGACGATTTTTCGGAATATGTTTTTAATAAATTTATCGACGACTTATCTCCTAACAAAAAGTTTTTTACAGAAAAAGACATAAAAAGTTTTTCGAAATATAAATATAAGATAGACAATCAAATACTAAAAGACGACATTTCTTTTTATAAGGAGGTTTTCAAAAAGTTTACTAAAAATATAGAAAAAACAAAGTCCTATTATAAAAAATTGTTATCAAAACCTTTTAATTATAAAAAAGATGAAACTATAAAAATTGATTATAAAGAAATTCATTTTGTAAGAAATGATAAAAAACTTAAAAATCATTGGCGAAAGATAGTAAAATTAAGAACTTTAATAAGAATAAGAGACAATCAAGCTAAGCAGAAAGCGAAAGCTCTTAAAGACAAAAAGTATAAAGTAAAAGGGTTTGAAGAGTTAGAAAAAGAAGCTAGAGAAGAGGTTCAAAAAGACATTGAAGATATGTTTATTCGTTTAGAAGAGCTAAATCATGAAGACTGGTTTTCTGTTTTTTTAAACTGTATAGTTAGTGCATTTGACCCACATACTGCTTATCTAGCACCACGAGCAAAAGAGTTTTTTGATCAAGACATGTCCGGCAAATTAGAAGGTATCGGAGCGAGATTAAACAAAAGAGGAGCTTACATAAATGTAGTAGAGTTAGTATATGGCGGACCTGCTTGGAAACAAAAAGAGTTAGAAGCTGGTGATATAATTTTAGAAGTAGCACAAGGAGATAAAAAACCTGTGGACATTATTGGTATGAGATTAGGCGATGCTGTCAGGTTGATAAAAGGAAAAAAAGGAACAGAAGTTAGACTAACTGTAAAGAAAAAAATAGATGGCTCAATAAAAATAATTTCAATTATCAGGGATGTAGTAGAGTTAGAAGAGACATTTGTAAAGTCGAGCGTTGTAGAAAAAGACGGCAAAAAATTTGGGCTTATAAATTTACCAAAGTTTTATATTAAATTTGATGAGAAAAACTACCGAGACTCCTATAAAGACATGAAGGCTGAAGTAGAAAGGCTAAAAAAAGAAAGTGTAGAAGGATTAATTATAGACTTAAGAGGTAATGGTGGTGGCTCGTTGAAAACCGCTATTGATATTAGCGGTCTGTTTATTGACGAGGGGCCAGTTGTTCAAATAAAATATAGAGATCAAAATCCAATCGTTAAAAAGGACACCGACTCAAGAACTCAATGGAAAGGTGCTTTGGTTATTTTAGTCGATGAATTTTCTGCTTCTGCTTCAGAAATATTTGCTGCAGCGATGCAAGATTATAAAAGAGCTGTAATAATAGGCGGAAAACAAACTCACGGCAAAGGAACTGTTCAAAGTATTTTACCTATTAATAAATTTATAAGGTACGATAAAGATTTGGGAGTAATAAAAATAACCATTCAAAAATTTTATAGGATTAACGGCGGCTCAACACAAAAAGAAGGTGTATATTCTGATATAGAAATACCTAGTAGATATACTTATATGAAATTCGGTGAAAGAGATATGGAAAGAGCTTTGCCTTGGGACAAAATCAAGCAGACAAACTATACCGTAAAAAACTCGTATAAAAATTTTTACGAAGTAGTATCTAACAGTAAAAAAAGAATTTCTGAAACCCCAAACTTTAATCTACTAAAAGAATATGCTAAATGGCTAAAAAAACAACAAGATGACACAGAATATTCTTTAAAATACAATTTGTTTGTAAAAGAAAGCGAGCTTAAAGAAAAACAGTCTGAAAAATTCAAATCTGTTTTTGAATATAATTCTAACTTAAAATTCTCTTCTCCTAATTACGAGCTACCTCTTATTAAAAAAGACAGTGTTTTTAGAAGTAAAAGAACTAATTGGCACAAAGACTTGTCGAAAGATGCTTACATAGAAGAAGCCGTAAACGTTTTGAGCGAGCTTGAACTAAAATCAGAAGAAAAATTAGTGAAAAGCTATTAGATTTTTATATAAAATTATTTAAAGCGATGAAATTTAAAGTTACATTCCCTACAAAGTGGTCTGACTTTGACCCCAATAGTCATATGCGTCATACCGCTTACAACGATTATGCTGCGGAAACAAGAATAAGATTTTTTAAAAAGAATAATTTTTCTGTACCAGATTTTACAAAGTTAAACATTGGTCCCGTTCTGTTTACCGAAGAAGTTTCGTTTAGAAAAGAAATTCGTTTAGGGGAGAACATATCTGTTGACCTTGCTGTATTTGGTTTATCTAAAAATAATGAGCGATGGAAAATAGTGCATAAGGTATATAACGAGGCGGATAAGCTATCTGCGGTTATAAAAGTTTATGGAGCTTGGCTAGACCTAACTAAAAGGAAGCTCACAATTCCGCCAAAAGAAGTTCAAAGATTATTTGATTTTGCAGAAAAAACGGATTATTTTCAAACTATTGTTACTTAGAAGTTGTATTTAGGTAATTTTAATTCACTATAAGATGCGAAATTTTGCATCTCTATCATTTCTAATTTTTTAGTCCCAAATTTTTTCAATTTCTTCTAATGATTTTCCTTTAGTTTCTGGGATAAATTTATAAGTAACAAATATTGTAATTGCAATAAATCCTATAAAAATATAATACGGCAAAGAACCGTTCCAAAACGAGTTATTATTTATTTTACTATCGGTAATCATAGGAAAAGTTTGCGTAACCAGATAATTTGCTGCCCACTGTGCAGTTACTGCAATAGACATCGCAAGGCTTCTTATTTTATTAGGAAACATTTCTGACAGAACAATCCAAACAACTGGTCCCATAGACATAGCGAAAGAGCC
Organism: uncultured Polaribacter sp.; assembly: GCA_963422315.1. GTDB lineage: Bacteria > Bacteroidota > Bacteroidia > Flavobacteriales > Flavobacteriaceae > Polaribacter. The sequence continues at coordinate 366,933 of OY729423.1, read as the reverse complement.
TATAAAAACTAACACTCCTAAAAGTGATAAAAAGCCTAACGACTGTTGCTGTATCGTTATCCCTAAAAGCAAAAAACCTATTATCATTCCTACCGAGCCAGTGTAAATTAAAGGCTTTCTTCCGAATTTATCAACCGTAAACATCGCCATAAAAGTAAACGACAAATTTATAAAAGCTAATAATACCTGTTGTTTTAAAACGTCATCTTTGCCATAGCCTAAAGCTTTTTCAAAAATATCCGCACCGTAATATAATACTGCATTTATACCTGTAAACTGTTGTAATATAGATAGTGTAGTTCCTATTATAATAATTGTTAAAGCTATTTTAGACAAGTAGTTTACTTTTATTTTGCTTTTTTCATTTTTAATAGAGTTTTGAATTTCTTCAATTTCTATTTTTACGTCTTTTGGGTTATGAATTTTTTGTAATACTTTTAAGGCTTCGCTGTCTCTTCCTTTTAGCACCAGCCATCTTGGGCTTTTAGGTATAAAATACAACAGAGCTAAAAACAACAGACTCGGTATTAATTCGGACCAAAACATTTGTCTCCAGCCAAATTCTAAATTTTCTTCTAACGTTAATCTTTCGCCTATAAAATAAGTTGTTAGAAAAACCACAAAAAACCCGATTACAATTGCTAATTGGTAGTAAGTTACCATTTTTCCTCTTATGTTGGCAGGTGAAATTTCCGCTATATACATCGGTGCGTTCATCGAGGCAATTCCTATTCCTAAACCGCCTATTATTCTAGAAAAAACTAACATCGAAACTGTTTGAGGTACCATCGATGGTAAGCCAGAAAAATAGGCAGATAATGTAAATAAGATTGCAGAAATTATTAAAGATTTTTTTCTTCCTATTTTTATACTCAACGGAGCAGCAACTACTGCACCTATCAAGCACCCTATAAGGGCACTGCCGACAACCCAACCCTTTAAGGCAGCGTCTAAATCAAAATATTTGCTAAAATAAAATTGTGTCCCGTTTATTATTCCTGTGTCATATCCAAATAACAGACCCCCTAATGCGGAAACGCAAGTGATTAAAAGTAAAAAAGATTTTCTTTCCATTTTTTAAAGTTTTTCTAAAATTAATTGTAAGCAGCTCAAAGTTTTTAGGATTTACTTTGGCGACACTTTGTGAAAACACTTTGTGAAAACACTTTGTGAAACATTGTGCTACTTTTTGTTTCACAATATAACCTCAAAGTAGCTCAATCCTTTTAATAAAAAAAAGCAAGACTCGTTTACTTCTTTAAACCCCCGAGCCTTGCCTAACAAAAAAATTTCACTTTTGTTATTATGAAAAAACTTTTATTGTAAAACTACTTTCTTAATAATTCTTCCTGTTTCTGTTTCTATTTGCATTATGTAAATTCCACTTGATAAATTTGGTAGGGAAATATCTTTTACGCCAGTAGAAGAAAATGAGCTGTTAATTATTTCCTTGCCTAAAATATTATAAATTCTAACTGTAGCATTTCCAGTCGGCAAACCAACAATTCTCAACCTAGAATTATCAGTTTTATAAACGCTAATACTTTCTGATAATGTTCTATTATCAAGTATGTTTAAAGTAGCTTGAGTTGTATGAAGATAGAATCTTCCGATGTCATCCGAAGCACTTGTTAGCACTTTATAATTATTTCCGTTGTCTAATTTTGTAAAAGTTCCTTTAGTTCTATCTTCTAAAATCACCTCAATAGAAGAAGGAATATTTAATTTCTCAATGCTAAAAGTAATTTCTTTACCAGCACCTGCTTTTACTCCTACTGGAATAATCATACTTCCAATTTCTGCTTTTGGCAAAGATTGAACTTGGTATTTCTTGCCTTTGTCGTCTTTTAATAAATGAGTATAAACATCAAATTTAGTATTTGCACCATTTCCAGTAAACACTTCTCCGTCTCCGCCATTGTCAAAGCCTTTTGTAGCAGCGTCGTAATAAAGAACTCTTGCTTGTCTTTTAGAAGCACCGTCTGTAATTGAAAGTTTTATTTGAGATAAATCTGTCTTTTGGAAAGTTCCGCCAGCGGACTTTATAGCAGAATAATCAAAAGTTAAATTACCAGTAGCAGTTGCTTTTGCTTGTACAAAAAAGCCTTGTGTGGGTGCTAATTTAAAGTCCATGGTAGATACTATAGCGTCATAAACTTCATCTTCTTGATCCCAAACCCAAATAGTTTCAGTAACAAGTTTTGCAGTATTGCTTGTTAGAAAAGGGTTACTATTTATATGAGTAGCATAAGGATTTCCTATTAAATTAAACCCATTGCCTGTGTTATCTATGGCTATAGAAACATCGCCAGTATTAAAAGAAGTTCCAGTAAAAGAAATATCTCCTGCACTTTCTCTTTTTACAGAATAGCCTTTTCCATTAGTAAAAGTACCACTACCGCCTCCTTGCATATAACTCCAAGTGTCGTTAGTTGTATTATAAGTTGAAATTCCTCTATTACTATTACTAGAGGCAATACTATTTGCAGTAACATAATCATCGTCATAAGTTTCACCAGTAACTGGGCTTGAAACAAGATACCAGTTTGTAGTAGTTAAGTTTCTGATGTAGGTAGCATTATTATTAACCGTAAGAGTGCCGTCAATTGTTAAAGAAGCGTCAGAATTAATTGTTATACCGCTAACACTTGCACTTGTACTACTACTAATTACAGGGTCATTAGAAGTTTTTCGGATAACTACATTATCTGAAATAGTAGGCACGGCATCTCCATCCCAGTTGCTAGCAGTTGCCCAGTCGGTGTCTGTTGTACCATTCCAGTAAACATTACAATCTGTACTATAACTTGCTCCTGCATCTTTTTCCCAACTAGAAGGTATAGCAGACACATCGTCTACTTGAATACATGTTAGATCAGAATTATCCGAAGCATAGAATTCTATTAGTATAGTATTTTGACCATTTTTTACATTTAAACTTGTTAATTGGTTAATTTCACAACCTAAATAATTCAAAGCAGTATTTTTACTTACATCTAAACTTGTTAATTGGTTAGATTGACACCATAGTGTAGTCAAAGCAGTATTATTGCTTACATCTAAACTTGTTAATTGGTTAGAAGAACACTCTAGTTCAATCAAAGCAGTATTTTTACTTACATCTAAACTTGTTAATTGGTTAGTTTCACAATTTAAATCAGTCAAAGCAGTATTTTTACTTACATCTAAACTTGTTAATTTGTTAGATTGACACCATAGTGTAGTCAAAGCAGTATTATTGCTTACATCTAAACTTGTTAATTGGTTAGTATAACATTCTAACCTAGTCAAAGCAGTATTTTTACTTACATCTAAACTTGTTAAGCTGTTAGTATAACAATCTAACCTAGTCAAAGCAGTAAAATGTTCAATTCCTGTTAGGTCAGAAATGCTACTACCAGAAACATCTAAACTAGCAACAGCCTGTATTTCACTATCACTCAATACATCATCATTGTCTGTGTCAATTGTATTTCCTGTGACAATTGCCCTAAAATTAGCGTCAGGGAAATTAATATCATTAATATAAAGACATCTTGTACTATAACTTGCTCCGTTATCTCTTTGCCAATTAGAAAGCCCAGCTCCAGTATCTGTTTGAATACAAGTTAAATCAGAATTAAATCTAAAATCGACTAATCCTGTTAGTATATTATTATTACCATTTGCTACATTTAAACTTGTTAATAGGTTATTATAACATTGTAAGCCAGTCAAAGCAGTATTTTTACTTACATCGAGACTTTTTAATTGGTTAGAATGACAAAACAAAGTAGTCAAAGCAGTATTTTTACTTACATCGAGACTTGTTAATCTGTTAGAAAAACACCATAAAATAGTCAAAGCAGTATTATTACTTGTATCTAAACTTGGTAATTGGTTACTATAACAATATAAAATAGTCAAAGCAGTATTATTACTTACATCTAAACTTGTTAATCGATTATTTCTACAATCTAAATAAGTCAAAGCAGTAAAATATTCAATTCCTGTTAGGTCAGAAATACTGCTACCATTAACATTTAAACTAGCAACAGCCTGTATTTCACTATCACTCAATACATCATCATCGGTTGTGTCAATTGCACTTCCTGTGACAATTGCCCTAAAATTAGCGTCAGGGAAATTAATATCATTAATATAAAGACAATCTATACTATAACTCGCTCCTGCATCTTTTAACCAAAAAACATTAGATGGAACAACACCAGTATCTGTTTGAATACATGTTAAATTAGTATTAAACCTAGCATCAAATACTGTCATATTAGCATTATTACCATTTTTTACATTTAAACTTGATAATTTGTTATTATTACAATTTAATTCCTCCAAAGCAGTATTATTACTTACATCTAAACTTGTTAATTGGTTATCATTACAATATAATCTAGTCAAAGCAGTATTATTAGTTACATCTAAACTTGCTAATCGGTTAGTTTGACAATATAATTGAGTCAAAGCAGTATTTTTACTTACATCTAAACTTGTTAATTGGTTATTATAACATTCTAAGCCAGTCAAAGCAGTATTTTTACTTACATCTAAACTTGTTAATTGGTTACGATAACAGTTTAACCTAGTCAAAGCAGTATTATTACTTACATCTAAACTTGCTAAGCTGTTAGAATAACAACTTAAAACAGTCAAAGCAGTAAAATGTTCAATTCCTTTGAGGTTAGCTATTTTTTGATTATTACCTTTTCCAAAGCCATTAACATTCAAATTAGTAACCGCAGCTATTTCACTTTCACTCAATACATCATCATTGTCTGTGTCAATTGCACCTCCTGTGACAATTGCCCTAAAATTAGCGTCAGGGAAATTAATATCATTAATATAAAGACAATCTATACTATAACTTGCTCCTGCATCTTTTTCCCAACTAGAAGGTATAGCAGACACATCGTCTACTTGAATACATGTTAAATTAGGATTAGATGAAGCATATAATTCTATTAGTATAGTATTTTGACCATTTTTTAAATTTAAACTTGTTAATTGGTTAGTATCACAATATAAAATAGTCAAAGCAGTATTTTTACTTACATCTAAACTTGTTAATTGGTTATCATCACAATCTAAATGATCCAAAGCAGTATTTTTACTTACATCTAAACTTGTTAATTGGTTAGTATAACAATCTAAATAAGTCAAAGCAGTATTTTTACTTACATCTAAACTTGTTAATTGGTTAGTATCACAATCTAGTCTAGTCAAAGCAGTAAAATGTTCAATTCCTGTTAGGTTAGCTATCTTTTGACTATTATTTTTTCCAAAGCCACTAACACCCAAAAAAGTAACGGCAGCTATTTCACTAGTACTCAATGTATCATCATTGTCTGTGTCAATTGCACTTCCTGTGACAATTGCCCTAAAATTAGCGTCAGGGAAGTTAATATCATTAATAGCAACTTGTCCCATCAAGCAAGTAGCGTAAATCATAAAAACCGAAGTAATAAAAATATTTCTCATAGTATAAAAATTTAAGTGTTTAATATAGTATTGTTAATTGTTTTAAATAATTTTGCAAATATACATTAAATTAAATTTTAAAAAAAAATTTTTTAAAAAAACCTTTCTTAGCCTTTGTAATTAGTAGCTACTACTTCTAAAAATCATAATTATACTTTTTAAAAAAAACTTGTATTTTCTATATAAACCAAGTGTTTTTTGATATAAAACAATTTTAAAATTAATACTCCCTTGTCCGATTCAAGACCGTTGCAAAAAAGAAATCATCTAACAGCTTAAATTTATTTGGCAGATTTAACCAAACTAAAAACGATAGTAATATGAAGGTGAAAGCTGTTACACGTATTCTAAAAGCTAAATTTTCTTTGCCAGTTGTAGTTCTTTTTTTTAAAGTAGTTTAAAATAAGCTCACAAACACCTTATAAACAAAGAGATTTAGACGTTTTTGTGTTTTTAATTATTACTAATAATTAAGCAAAAATTACTAATAATTAAGCAAAAATTACTATTGACTTAACAAATATTACTATTGACTTAACAAATATTACTACTGACTTAACAAATATTACTACTGACTTAACAAAAACTACTATTGACTTAACAAAAACTACTATTGACTTAACAAAAACTACTATTGACTTAACAAAATTACTACTGACTTAGCAAAAATTACTACTGACTTAACAAATATTACTACTGACTTAACAAATATTACTACTGACTTAACAAATATTACTACTGACTTAACAAATATTACTACTGACTTAACAAATATTACTACTGACTTAACAAATATTACTACTGACTTAACAAATATTACTAATAATCTTAAACACAAATCCCTTTGAGCTTAAACGCAAAAGATTTTACTTTAAAAGCTATTTATAATCGAAAATTAATTGTTGCAAAACATCTAACAATGAATTTTGTTTTTTTAAAGTTTTGCTTTGCAACGGTCTTGAAATTTTAATAGACTCATCAAAAAAACCTTTCTTAATCTTTGTAATTAGCAGCTACTACTTCTAAATATTATAATTATACTTTTAAAAAACCCCTTGTGTTTTCTGTATAAACCAAGGGTTTTTTAAAATTAATACTCCCTTGGCTGATTCTAATGTTCCCCTGGCTGATTCTTCCGTAAATTTGAGTGATTCTTCTGCTAATAAATTAAGCCTTTGAGATAGATAAAATTACTTGTGTGCAGAGATTCAACTAACAAAATCTTTTAAGCCTAAACAATTTTTTTTGCAAAAGACTATTGCCAATAGAACATTTTAAGCAGAGTTTTTTTGAGCAATAATTGTTTTTAAGCTCAATTAAAGCTTGGGTTTCGTAAGCGCTTTTGGCTTTTATGCCTACCTCTTTAAACTTGTTTATTATATTATTTTTTTCTGGTTTTATTTGTTTTAAAATGTCTAAAAAACTACTTTCATTAGCCTCTCCTTTGTTTTTTTTATATAAAAATTTTAGAGGTATAATTGTATTTATCAGCAACAAGTCTATAAATTGAGGCGTAATTTTTATAGATTTTGCTTTAGATTTTTTTTCAAAAGTATAGTGCGTTTTCCAAAAAGAATGTGTTTGTACGTCAAAAATTTTATAAAAGTCTTTTAAGTTTTTTATTTCTATCAATTTTGAAAACAAATTTTGGTGCTTATTATATAGCCCTATTAGTTGTGTAAGCCGTATCGTAGGAAAATTTGAGGGTCTCATCCTAAAAAACGAGAAGTTGTTTTTAGAAATAGGCGATAAGCCGTACTTATGTTTTAGAAAACGGTACTCGGTTTTTAGCTCGTTGTAGTAGTCGGACTCTATGTTATCCTCCAAAAATCCGGCTTGTCCAAAAATATAAGCCGACAATTGTGTCTGGTCGAATCTAAGTTTTTTAAGTATTTGAAAATCTATCGATTTTGCTAATGCCAAAAATCCTTCCCCATTAACTTTTAATCCGAAGTTCTTTGCCAACAACTGAAATAGTACCGCCTCAAAATTATTTTTATTTTCAATTAAACACCCATTTATTTCATTCGCTTTTCGCTCCAACCTCTCAAAAAACAGCCGCTCTTTCCAGTTATTAAAAACAAAATCGTCTATCTGGCTAATGTTATTTTCACAAGGAATCCACTTTTGCTGCTTATCAAATAATTTACGATAACTATCAAAAATAGTCCTATCAATAAAGTCTTTTAATATCAGCGTCGGTAGAGACTCGTCGTTTTTCATAAAAATAGGTACATCTTCTTCCCAAACAATATGTAAAATTATAGCATCATAATTCGCGTCCTGCTCGTGATTATGTGCATACCAGTCGGAGGACCTTAGATGTATTTCTATATTTCCGACCCAAAGTTGATTGTTAATTTTTATTTTGACATTTAAAAAATCGGGACCATTATTGCTATTATGACTTCCAGGACCGATAATAATAAGCTCTTCGCCTGCCGATGTTTTTAAATTTTTTATAGAAAACAATTGGTATTTCCATATATAATGTAAAAAATCTTCTTTCATAGTTTTTTAAAGGTTACAACGAGGCTTGTCCATTTTTACATCATCGGCAGAATTTAAGTTTATAACCAACTGCTTACCATCGTAAGTTTTATTGATTATACCCAAAATATTTCCGCTACCTTGAGTCGGTAAGGTTCTGTCGCTAAACGAAGCAAAAGTACTAGTCTCTAAAATGAAAGTAGCATTATCCGTACAGCTTTCAACTGCTCTTTCAGTATCAAAATAATCGTCAGGATCAACATAAGACTGATTTTCTAAATCTATCGGAAATTGTATATCAACTAATTTTACATAAATGCCAATATGCTCCGACGAAACTTGCGACAAATTAAGCTCCAAAGGTGTTAAAGCCAAAGTTCTATCGGTTCTAAACAAATGATTGTCTATTTGAGATGGCGTTATATCCAATATATCATCATCAAAATTATCATACCTTCCGCCAATTATAATTACGCCATCTCCAGTGTTTTCTTCGTCAATATACATTCCTTTTAAATATACATAAACCTCTCTTCCGATGTTAAATTTGTTGTAAATATGCGTTTGGTTAATCTTAATTTTTAATGAAGCCGTCGGATTATCCACCGAGTCTTGAATAAAGAATTCTTTATAAAAATTTCCCGTTCTATCGCTCGAACTTACGTAGCCTTTTACTAATATTTCAGAAATAATTTGTTTTGCATCATATTTTTTTATCAAAGCTCTAACCGCCGGAATTGTTTTAAGCTCAATTTCACCGCCCTCTACTTTGCCTAATATTTCGCTTAACTTTTTGTTCTCTTCATCTCCCAAACTCTCAGGCACAGTATAATCATTATCTTCTACGCAAGAGTTAAAAACTAAACTCAAAACAAGCGATGCTATCAAAATTCTATTTGTTTGCATTATTTTTATAAATAGTTTCACAATGTTGTTGGTTTAATTTTTTTTAAAAAAACGAATTTACGATTGAAGTATAAAACTAAACAAAAGTAATTGAATATATCTAGAAATCAGAAAGCCATCTAGAAAAAACAATAAACACTCTCTGCACATACATCATTCAATTTCAATTATATCAATTTCTTTCATTATTCTGTCCGTTTCTGCAAGTGCAACTATTATTTTTTGATAATGCAGAATATCTTCAAATTTCAATTCTTTTAGTCTTCGGTCTTTAAGCCATTTTTGCGCCGGCTGATAACCTCCAATATAAAACTCCCAAGCAACTACCGGCAAATTATCAAAATACTGCTCTTCGTTTATCCAAATTCTACCAAGCTGCTTTCCCTCGTCAAACAATTCCCAGTCTTTTTTACCTATTCTCGTGCTAATAATATTGCTGCCATCTTTCGGATAAGTCGTAATATGATTTTCTACTTTTCTACTTTCTAATAAATGAACTTTGCGAAGCTCACCTCCCAAACTTACTAATTCTAAAAACGTCTTTTGATCTTTCGGATACGGCACTCTCGGAAAATCTATTTTCAAAAACTCCTTGTATTTCTGTCTATAATTAGGCGAATGTAAAACCGCATATATATAATCTAAAACGTCTATCGGTGCAAAAGTAGCTTCCGTAGTTTCTTTTTCAATAGTAAATGTCAATTCTACTTTGTCGGCTATTTTATTTACGATGTCTGCTTTTAGGTTTGGTTTTCTTGCTTTTGATTTGTCAATGGTTTGTTGATTGTTCGTTTCTGGGTAGAGGTAGAGTGGACAGATGTACGGAGAATTCTTAATTGCAGAATATATGCTTTGGTCTGTAATGTTTTTTGTCACAAATATTTGATTAAAAACATCTTGTCCTCCTTGTGCAGGTTTGTTAGTTACGAGTCCCACATTATCCCCTTTAAGGAAATGTTGCATTAATCTAAATTGTGGTGAGGCATATAAACCTCTTGAATTTCCTGTATAAAGCGTATATCTTTCATCAAATGGACGATAAGAAACCTTTGTTAAATTGTTGTTTTGGTTTTCTTCAGTATCATTTTTTGCATAATCATATTGCCAATCCCTCGCATCTTTTGGACGATTATATTTCAATCTCCATTCAAATTCTTCTAAAGTCAGAATGTCTTGAATTTTATCTCGTTGCTCTTTTTCGGCCATAGAAATGTTAAGACCGTCATTTGCTGTAACAAAGCCAACACTATTTTTAACAAACAACTCATTAATTCTAAACCCTTCATCATACTGCTTTTGAGCTTCAAAGTTCTTCGGCACAAAAAAGTAATTAGGTGCTACATTTGGTAATTCCTTAAAATCAATAGTTTTTAAAGAGTTAGTTTTAAGAAAATCATATTTCAAGTCTCGCTTTCCGAATAAGTCGTAATGAAATACTTTTCCTAACTCGTCTGTTTTCTTCTTTCCAGTTTTTATAAAAATATTTATAGAGACTCCTTGCATAATATCAAAAACATTAACGTCAGGACTTCCGTCTAATGCAGTTTCCTTCTTTTTAGAATTTCCGTGCAAATCAATAGTATAAATTTTGTCGTAAGTCTTTAGCAAATTCCAGCGCATACCTCTAAAAGTAGGATTATCTAAAAATCCGTGCGGATTAATAAACGCCAAAACCCCGCTTCCGTTCTTCTCAATAAGATGCTGTCCGAATCGCAAAAACTTTACATAATCATCGTTCAGCCAATGTTTGCGTTCTTTAAAATGAACTCCGTCAATATATTTATAATCATCAATAATCTTACTAATCCATTTCCCATTATTAGAAGAAATTCCACTATACGGCGGATTCCCAATAACACACATCACCGGAGTTTCGCGTTTTATACGGTTTGCTTCGTTCGCTTCGTCGCTTAACCAAAGAGCAAACGGAATTTCCGTGTCTTCGAGATGCTTTTCTAAAGAATTGGTCAAGTAAATATTTAGTCGTTTGTTGTTTTTAGGTTTATATCCAGTTTCGGTCAATAGCAAATCTAACTTGAGATGTGCCATCGCATAGCTTGCCATCAGTAGCTCAAAGCCGTTTAGTCTCGGAATCAAATCTTTTTCTACATAACCGCTCCAAGCTCCTTTTATATTTTTAAAATTCTGCTTATAGATAAACTTTACAACCTCCGACAGAAAAGTTCCCGTCCCAGTTGCTGGGTCAAGTATCTGTACTTTGTGGACTTCTTTTTCTATAATTCTACTTTTGCCTTGACTTTTTATTTTAGTTTTACTTGTATCTGCTAACCCGTCCGGCAAGTTAAATTCAGTTTTTAAAATATAATTTACTGCACGAACTATAAAACTTACAACCGATTCTGGAGTGTACCAAACGCCTCTTGCTTTTCGCAGCTTTGGGTCGTATTCTGCTAAGAACGTTTCATAAAAATGAATTATCGGATCTTCGGTTTGTGTGCTTTTTCCGAAGTTTTTTAGAAGTTGCTCGATGTTTGTCGCTCTAAAAACTTCTGCAAGGTTATCAACTACGACAACAATCCTTTTGTCAATATCCGGTCCTGCTATATAGCTAAAAAGTTTACGCAAAAAAGGATTAGTTTTTGGAATTAGCTTGGCTGCTTCTTGTCGGCTAAAGTCGTCTAAAGTTTTGTCGTGTAGCCTTGCTGCAAACATTCCGTAAGCCAAAGTTTGTGCATAAATGTCGGCAAAGTTTTTCGGCTTTAAATCGGGAATTAGCATTTTCTTAAACGCATCGAATTGGCTTTTTAACGAAGTGTTTTCTTGTATCTCTACGTCATCGCTAATTGCTTTTTCTAAAATATCTTGTAGCAACCGTGCTTTTGCAGCCATCATTTCTGCTAATTTTTTCGGCGATTTGATGGTTTGTCCGACGTATGTAGAAAAGTTTTTTATTAAGTTTTTAAATTTTGAGAAGTTCTCGGAGATGGGATTAATCTTATTGTTTTCAAACTTTCCTATTTCAATTTTATGAACTAATTCTCCATTTTCAAAAAATTGAAATCGTATATAATCGGTAATAATCAAATTGTCGAGTGCCTTTTTGTAGCGTCCGAATTGCTCTTTGTACAATTTGCTATTCAAATCCTTGCCAACGTTTTTTGCTTCAATATATCCGATAGGAATTTTTCGTTTTGTAATTACATAATCTGGATTTCCGCAATTAGTTGCGATTGATGGCTCGTTTGTTACTTTGATTTTTTCTGCTAATGCTTCAATTAAATTCTGGAGGTGTTTTCTATAAGAATGCTCGGTTGAAATACCGGATTGAAATGTCTTGTTTACGGATTCTATGTATTCTGCTATTGCCATTTGTTTTGCAAAGATATTGATATTTAGCCTTCTAAAAGCAGGGGTTATTAAATAAGGGAATGTTGAATGTCAATACAGCTTAGCTTTTTAGGCGTTAATATTATAGTTGGCAACTTCCTAACTCCAGTTGGCAACTTCCTAACTTCAGTTGGCAACTTCCTAACTTCAGTTGGCAACTTGAAACTAATGATTTGGAATTTGAAAACTAATTCAACACATCAAATTCTACTTGTTTTAAACGCCGAATTTATCTTTAAAAAAAGAAAACCTTTTAGAGGCTTAAGCGTTTTTACATCTAACCAAAACATACTAAAACTTCCCTTGCAAAAACTACGTTTATTAATTGAATTTAAGATTTGACTATTAATACAAGCGTCCTTTTTGAATCTGCCTATTAGTAATTATTTTTATTTTTTTAGAGTATAATAAATAATTTCTATTTTTGTCGCTTTTGAAAATTATAATTGCATAATAATCAATCGTGATAAGTAAAGAAAAACATACTATGGGTTGCAAGTCTGCGGTGGCTATAATTAAAAAACAATTAATTTTTTTATTCTAAATAATTATAATGCTAAATGATAATAAGTGCTTATATATTGAGTTTCGTATATTTGGGCGTTATCGGTAATTATTAATGGGAAATAGAATGTTAATTAATTAAAAATATGAGAAAAATATTGCGTAAGTTATCAACTAGCCTATCTGACAACCAAGTCTATCCGAATTTTTGTATTAAAGCAAGTACAGATTTAAAGGTTTTTTCAAATTTTAGAAGGAATAAAATATATAAAAGAATATTAGAACACGTGTCTTTTGATTTGGGAAAATCATATCTTCAAGAGACGCCTAAATTATTATTAAAAAAATAGATTTATTAAAAAAGAATGATGAATTTGGAAATCCTAAATTATATGAATACCCTGAAATAGGTAAAGTATCTCCTTCAACTTTAAGATACACAAAAGTTTTAGGGGATTTGTTGAGTTTATTTAAACAGCTTGATAATTTGAATATATGCGAAATAGGGGTCGGGTATGGTGGTCAGTGTAGAATAATTAATAGTGTAACTTCGCCTAACCGCTATACTTTAGTTGATATACAACCAGCGTTAATGCTTACGCAACGCTATTTAGATAATTATATTTTAAGCTCAATAGTTACTTATAAAACGATGAATGAGCTTGAAATACAAAAATATGATTTAGTACTTAGTAATTATGCGTTTTCTGAGTTGCCACGAAGCGTTCAAGACGTATATTTAAACAAAATAATATTAAATTCAAAAAAAAGGATATATAACGTTTAATGAAATCACACCTGAATATTTTAGCTCGTATAAAAAAGATGAGTTAATTGATATTATACCCAATTCTCGCATAAAAGAAGAAAAGCCATTAACAAGTCCCAAAAATTGCATTATTGTATGGGGAGATAATTAAAAAACTCCGCTAATGATACGGCAATACTCCATAAACGATCGTACTACGCATATACTAAACGCGTTTTTGACAAACATTAAAAAAAGCGAGAGAATTGTGCAATTTTACAGCCTTACTCTAACATTCAAAAAATAAGTTCTGCCTCTGCCGTACCAGTATTTATTTCCAAACAAAGGGCTGTCTAAGCTTTTGTCTTCATTTAGTTGATTGTAATTTGCGTTTCTTCCTTGCTCAAATCCGCCTGTTTTGTACTTTGTGTCTAACAAATTATTTATAACTATAAAAAGGCTCACCGATTTTTCATAAATTTTAAAATATTTTCCTCCTGTAAGGTTAAATACCATATAATTATCAAATCTTTCTTGCTTTAACAATTCTTTTGCTCTGTTTACATCGTAATTTTCAAAAGGCAATCCGTCCGAATCTAAATAAATATTATTAGTTCTTGTCAAAGGTGCAACGTCTATATAAATATTGCTAAAAAAGTTTGAAGTAGCACCAACCCACCAATAGTCCTCGCTTCTATATTCAAGCCCTACTGAATAGGCTTTTTGTGGTCCAGCGGCTAACTTATAGTTTTTAAGATTTGCTTGTCCAAAGTCTTTATATCCGTTTACAAAACCCGAAGAATTAGCTTCGGCATCGTCTTCTGAAGTTAAATACAAATTCGGGTTATTACTATAAGTAAATTGCCCAATTGAAGCAACAAGTTTTAGCTTAAAGGAGGTTAATAATTTGGCCTCTATGCCTATTTCAAGTCCGAAAAGTCTTTTATTTATATTAGACAAAACCTCTTGCACAAAGTCTGTATTATCTCCTCCGATTCCATCGGCAAAAAAAAATGAAATTTCCGTAGCATCGCGAATTGAAGTATAGTATGTAGTAATTTTAGACATCACTTTCGGACTTCTTAAAATATAGCTAAAGTCTGCTGTAAATATCTTTTCGCTTTGTAGGTTCTTTACTATATTATTATTGTCTCTCGAATTAGAAAACGAATTTCTAATGGTAGGTGCGCCGGTTAAAAACCCGAAGTTCAAATCCAATAAATGTCGTCCAGTAATTTTAAATATCGCACCTGCCTTAACGCCATAGTTATTAAAATTTAGCTTTTCCGATTTCCCTAAAGAATTATCTGGAAAGCCTCCGTTTAAGAATATGCCCTCTCTTTGGTGGGTTGTTTTTGATAAATTAATCGCCGAATAAAAATCAAATTTGTTAGAGCTAAATTGCCCTTGTACAAAAGCATTAGCGGTCTGTGAGTATAATTTATAGTTGTACTTAAACTTTTCTCCAACACGAACAATTCTATTTTTATTCAAAAGGTCATTCTGCTTACTATCAGAGGTTTGTGCAAAAGGGTCTATGTCGAGATATCCAGCGCCTCCTAACAAATCTATTACTTCTGCAAAATTATGAGATTGTAAATTCTTAAATTCTAATTTAGCGTTTAGTGTAATATTATTAGTTAATTTGGTGTTTAAAATTGTATTTACGGTTAGCTGCTTATCGTCGTTTCTATCTTCATATAACACATAAGCACTTCCTATTCCCGCCGAAGCGTTAGTAATATTTGCATCAAAAATTCTTTTCCAGTCTATTTGTCCGTTGCTTATAAAATTATTTTTAGACTCATAAGCAGCTTCAAAATCTTTATTTGATATAAAATAACTCGGCAGTTTTTGATAGTAAGTAGGACTTGGATTCGAACCACCGTTAAAATCTATACGGCTATTTCCAATTTCACCAAACTGGTAGGCTACATTTGTTTGTAAAGAATTGTTATTAGAAATTTTCCAAAAATGGTTTAGCATTAAAATTGGCTCTTCAACTCGTTTTATCCTGCTATTTGTTTTTCTGCCATTTAAGTATCCCCAATAATCATTATAAGAAATCCCTTTTAAATCATAAACTTCTTGTGTGTTTGGCGAAGACTTTCCTCTTCTGTTAGGTGCAAAAATAGATGTAAAATTTATGCTATGTTTATCGTTAATTATTTTTTCTAAAGAAGAAAACAAAGAATACGCATTGTAAGTTGTCCCTTGATTAAAGCCTTCTATCCCAACTCTTCTACTTCCAGAGAAAGTAAAAGCCCAGCCTTTTTTTAAAACACCAGTAGAGTAGGTCGCCATCGCTCTTTGGTTATAGCTTCTGTTAGATGAAGAAAACGACATTTCAACTCCAGCTCTTTGATTTGAAGCTCTAGTGCTTATGTTAGTCGAGCCTAATGGTCCGCCGAAGGTATAATACGAAGGTGCTAGTCCGTAACTAAAATCTTGATCTCGCAAAACGTCATTTAGCCCACCCCAATTGCTCCACTGCGCTGCTCCGTTATAAGTTTTGTTCATCTCAATTCCGTTAATTAGCACTTTTCTATATCTAGAATCTAAACCTTTTATCCTAAAAAAAGAAGAACTAAAATCAAAAGCTACCACTCTTAAAAACGTATTGCTGTATGCTTGTAATATCCCAGAAGTATTGCCAAGAGAATTATCACTTAACTCATCTTCTGTTAATGCTAATAAACTTAATTCCGTGTCCTCTGAAATTTCTTTAACTAAATAAATCGCTCCTAAATCAATAGTTTTTCCGAATAACTCAATGGGTAAGCTCTGAGAATCGTATCCTTTTAACTTAATCTCTAATATGTATTTTCCGCTAATTAAATTTTTTATATAAAAAACCCCATCGGCGTTAGTAACTTGAATTTTAGAAGAATTTCTTATGTTTATTTGAACATTTTGAATGGGGTTTCTAGAATAGCTATCTAAAACAATTCCTTTTACCATATTTTGTTGATGCAGAAAATTTTGAGAGTATATAACAGGGTTAATAAATAAAATAAAAAATATTAATAAAAAAATCCCTTTCATATAATCTGATTAGTCCGCTTTGATAGCCTAAAAGTATGGAAAGTAAAGCCGTGCCAAGTTATATAAAATAATTGTCTAAAAAAATATTTTTAATAAGCTTCTTTTGTTTCAGGTAGTAAACGCAACTTTTATAGGAAAAGCTACATAGGTCATAAAAACTAAAATCGCTATTCGTCGTATAATTAGTTTAAAAACTTCGTAAAGCTAAAAACTAATCACTAAACACTACTTAATCTAAAGAGTTTTGTTCATAGTTGTTTTTTTAAAATTAGTTCTATACATTTGCTTGAAAATTAAAATCATTATGAAGTCTGTACAAAAACTCAAAATTATTATAGTAAGCATTTTTTTAAGTGTGCTAATTTTTGCTTGTAATAATTCTAAAAATAGTTCGGATAAGAAAAACTACAAGCAAGAAAAACTCAAAAAAGCAGTTAAGAAAAAGCCAAAAAAAGCTGAATATATCGATTTAACAAACAAAGGAATTGGACCAATAAAATCTTTAGTTTTCGATTCTAAAATTGATAAGGCTTTGGCAAACAAAGGGGCTTCTATTTTTAAACAAAAATGTACAGCATGCCATAAAACAGACAAAAAATTTATCGGACCAGCCTTGAAAGGTCTTTATAAAAAGAGAACTCCAGAATGGATTATGAATATGATTTTAAATCCTATAGAAATGATAGAAAAAGACCCTATTGCTAAACAACAATTTATAGATTTTAATAAAACAATTATGATAAATCAAAACCTAACTAAAGAGGAAGCTAGAGCAATCGCAGAATATTTAAGAACCTTATAAAAACTCTTAATTCTTATAGAGAATAGGCTTTTCCGTTAGTAGCTTTTTGTAAGTCTATACATCCCTGTTGTTTTCCAGGGACAGGATAATATGCCAAAACTTTTTCTGCAACATATTCGGAAGACTTATAAGCAAAAATACTCAACTCTCTTACGCTATCTATAAAAACATAATTTATAACATCAGCTTCTATTGTAGATTTGCTTTTTACGGAGTCGTTAAAATTTTTCATTATCTCTTTATGTTCCTTTTTCGATTTATTAAGAATTTTAGATATTTTATTTTCAATATCTGTATCTTTAACATCTCTAAAATCTACTTTTTTATTATCTTTCATAAACAAATTACCGAAGCTAGAAATTCCTTTTTTAAACAATTTCTGATCTTTAGGTTTGATTACTTCAAAAACATACTTGTCTATAAATTGCGGAACATTTACTTGAGTAGCACTCGGTGAGTCTGGAGTTTCTGGCAAAATAATATTGACCACTTTATTTAATAAAAAAACTTGATTTTCAGTAAAAAAAGCAGGTTTCCAAAGCAAGTTTTCTCTATCGGTACAGCTCTGAAGTATGCCTGTAATATAAGGAGAAACTGTTAATGCTCCTATTGACAATCCTAGTCCTTTAAGCATTTCTCTTCTTTTCATTTTTATTAATTTATTTAAGTTAAATATTTCCTTTTTTAAGCATTTTTGCTGCATAATTAGCAGCTCTTGCTGTCAAAGCCATATATGTTAATGACGGATTTTGACACCCAGATGATGTCATCGCAGCACCGTCAGTTACAAAAACATTCTTAACACTATGTATTTGGTTGTATTTATTGAGTACTGAAGTTCTCGAACTTCTACCCATACGTGCGGTACCCATTTCGTGTATTCCCAAGCCAGGTGCTCCTATATCATCCCAAGGTTTAATATCCTTAAACCCTGCTTTGTCTAACATTTCTATCGCTTGGCTCACCATGTCCTTACGCATGTTCAATTCGTTAGTTTTAAATTCAGCATCAAATGTTACTGTTGGCAATCCCCAGCGATCTTTTTTGTCGTAATCTAAAGTCATTTTATTCTCGTGGTAAGGTAGTGTTTCGCCGAAGCCCATTAGTCCTATTTCCCACGAGCCAGGTTTTAAAATGGCTTCTTTAAGTTTAGCACCGTAGCCTAATTCTCTTACCATTTCCGACCAATCTTCCCTACTTGCTCCACCTTGATATCCATAACCTCTTACGAAGCTGCGTTTATTGGTTCTGCCACCGATATTTCTAAATCTTGGAATGTATATGCCGTTCGGTCTTCTGCCTGTATAATATTTATCATAAAAACCGTCAAATTTTGCCACAGCACCAGCTTTAAAATGATGATCCATTATGTTATGACCTAACTCACCAGAATCATTTCCTAAGCCATTCGGAAAACGTCTAGATTTAGACTGCATAAGGATAGATGCAGAAGCAATGGCTGAAGCACATAAGAAAATCACCTTTGCTTTATACTCATAAGTTTTGTTAGTTTCAGCGTCAATAATTTTAACTCCAGTTGCTTTGCGTAATTTCTTGTCATAGACTATCTCATATACTATAGAATTAGGTCTAAGAGTTAAATTTCCAGTTGCTTCAGCTGCTGGTAGTGTTGAAGAATTACTACTAAAATAAGCTCCAAACGGACATCCACGCATACATTTATTTCTAAACTGACAGGTTAGCCTGCCCTTACCTGGTTTTGTACCTTCAGTAATGTGTGCGGTACGCCCAATTGTTAATACTCTATCTTTATACTCCGAACTAATAGAAGATTTTAAATGTTCTTCTACACAGTTCAATTCCATTGGTTTTAATAATTTTTGATCTGGAAGTTGTTTTAGCCCTAAATTTTCTCCACTCACTCCTATATATTGTTCAACATAGTCGTACCAAGGCGCTAAATTTCTATATCTAATTGGCCAATCTACTCCGTAACCTTCTTTTGCATTAGCTTCAAAGTCTATATCACTCAAGCGATAGCTTTGTCTTCCCCACATAAGAGAACGCCCTCCGACGTGATAGCCACGTATCCAGTCAAAGCGTTTTTTTTCATTATATGGGTGTTTTAAGTCGTTTACAAAAAAATTACTTCTATATTTTTTAGTAGTATATCCAGTACGGTTTTGCTTTTCTTGTTGTTTAATGTCAGCTTGAGTCGGTTCGCCATTATTTGGAAAATCCCAAGGGTCTTTATCGGCGTATATATAGTCTGTAGGGTGAGAAACCATTCTTCCTCTTTCCAAAACTAATGTTTTTAAACCCTTTTCGCAAAGCTCTTTTGCTGCCCATCCGCCAGAGATACCAGTGCCTACAACAATAGCATCAAAAGTAGTTGTCTCATTGTTTTTATCCATAAAAATATAATTTTAATTACCTATAATAATAAATTGAAAATATTTATCAGGATTTAAAATTAGCAAACAATCAATCTATAATAAAAAAATTTACGAAAAGGTTTTAGGAGTAGATTATTTCCCCTAAACATGTCTTTCTAATTTTTTAAGAGAGTGGGTTACTTTTTCTTGCTATATTCTTTTGAGGGTTTATTAAGTTATAAACTTGTTTTTTTGGAAATTCAATAAAGGTGCATTTGTCAGTTGAATCTGCAATAATTATTTTCTCTTCTTTTTTCCGATAAAATATGTTAAAACTTTACCTATAAAGTTGCATTTATTAATTGAACTTAACATATTCTTCCATAAACTCTTCCACCTTTTCTACCATATTTCTGCTACCACAAACAAAAGGTACTCGTTGATGAAGCTCTGTAGGTGCTATGTTTAAAATTGATTGATAACCATCAGAAGCTAACCCATTTGCTTGTTCTGTCAAAAAAGCCATCGGATTACATTCATATAAAAGGCGTAATTTTCCGTTAGGGTTTTTAGAGCTTTTTGGGTATAAATAAATACCGCCTTTAATTATATTTCTATGAAAATCTGAAACCAAAGAACCGATATAGCGACTTGTATAGGGTCTGTCTTCTTCCTCTTCTTGACAGTATTTTATGTATTCTTTTATCCCTTTAGGAAAATGAATATAATTACCTTCATTAACAGAATAAATCGTGCCATCAACAGGAAATTTCATCTTTGGATGTGATAAATAAAAAGTACCTAACGCAGGGTTTAAAGTAAATCCATTAACACCATCGCCTGTTGTATAAACCAACATTGTAGAAGAGCCATAAACTACATATCCGGCGGCAACTTGTTGATTTCCTTTTTGTAAAAAATCTTGTAATTGAACAGGGGTGCCAATGGGAGTTACTCGATGGTAAATAGAAAAAATAGTTCCTATAGAAACATTTACATCAATATTTGATGATCCATCTAAAGGGTCAATTAAGACTACATATTTATTTTGGTTATTAGTATCTTGACTGTTTATAGATATAAAATTATCCTCTTCTTCACTAGCAATTCCGCAAACAATATTTCTGTTGGTTAGAGTTTTGATAAAAGTATTATTAGCAAAAACATCTAATTTTTGTTGATTTTCTCCTTGAATATTAGTCTCTCCCATTTGTCCAATAATATCTACCAAACCCGCTTTATTTACTTTATGATTTACTATTTTTGTCGCTAAGCGAATAGAATTTATCAACCTTGATAATTCTCCAGAAGAATATTTAAAAGATGCTTGATTTTCTATAATAAATTCTCCTAAAGTTTTATTTTTTTCCATTATAACATTTACTGTTTTATCATTTTAATATGAGGAATGCCATCTTCTAAATATTCTTTACCAACTTTTTTAAACCCACGAGAGTTATAAAAATTCAACAGATGTTTTTGAGCAGAAATAGTTATTTTAGTCGTGTTAAAATGTGTTTCAATTACTTTTATACATTCTTTAAGCAAAATATGAGCGTACCCTTTTTTACGTTGGTTAATAGACACTAATATTCTTCCTATACTAGCGTTCGTAAAATAACTACCTGGCTTAAAGATACGTGCATATACAATTATTTCATTACTCTTTATACCAAAAACATGAAGTGCTTTTTCATCTTTTCCATCCAAGTCTTGATAAATACATTCTTGTTCAACTACAAAAATTTCTGATCGTATTTTAAGTATTTCATATAGTTCTTCAGTAGTTAATTCTGAAAATGATTTTATATTAATTTTCATTATTTATGAGCAAGAAATTTTTCCACTCTATTTTTATGACGCCTCCCCTCAAATTTTGTAGTAAGAAAAATATCAACAAAACCTATCGCCTATTGAAGAGAAACAAAACACGCTGGAATAGTTAAGATATTTACATCGTTATGCTGTCTTGCTAAAAGAACTAATTCCATTATTCCAACAAAGTGAAGCTTCTAATTCCTTGATGTTTATTTGCCGTCATTTGAGCTTCTATTTTCAATCGCAATTGTCATAGTAAATTAGTTTTTATTAAGTTATCATTAGCGAAAATAAGTAATATAATGATAATTTAATTTACTAACATTAAATTAAACAAGCTCTTTCAATTTGGGTGTTAATTTGCGGAAAACAGGAACATAGACATCCTCCATAGCCTTTATGTAACTCTTATTATAACTCTTGCTCTTTTGTCTCTAATTTTTACTCTTTTTTATGCTTTTTACCAATAAGTCAATGAGCTTTTAACTCTATCTTAAAAACAATAACTACTCTCTTAATTATTATCCTTATTTATATTTATGTGGAGAATATCGGAATCGAACCGATGACCTCTTGCGTGCAAAGCAAGCGCTCTAGCCAGCTGAGCTAATCCCCCCCTTTTAAGTAAAAATATTATTCTTTGGTATAAATAATATTTTAGCGGATGCAAATATAGTATATTATTTTAATATAAAAAGTAACCGTATAAATAATATTTATTCAAAAGTATTGAATGTAGTTTTAAGCCAAAAACTAATCGTTAATTATTATTAAATAATAGTTCTTTTTGCCACGCTGTAGTAATATGTATTTATTTACTATTAGGTCTTTTTCGGTTATTATAAAATTTTCTTTTACCTTATTTTTATTTACAGAAATTGCATTTTCTTTTAACAATCTTATCGTTTCTCTATTAGATTTTAAAAAACCTGTTTTAGCAGATAAAACAGCTATCATATTTAAGCCTTTTTTAAATTCTTCTATACTAACATTCGCTTGTGGCACACCTTCAAAAGCATCTATAAAAGTTTGTTCGTCTAATTTTTTTAAATCAGATTTTGTAGATTTTCCGAATAAAATATTTGAAGCGTTGACAACATTTTCCAAGGCTTTTTTTCCGTGTACTAAAAGAGTAACTTCTTCTCCAATTTTCTTTTGCAGTATTCGTAATTTTGGTTTTTCTCGATGTTTATAAATAAGTGCTTTAATAGTTTTTTGGTCTAAAAATGTAAAAATTTTAATATACTTTTCGGCATCTTTATCGGAAGTATTTAACCAATATTGATAAAATTTATAAGGTGATGTTCGTTTAGGGTCAAGCCAAATATTTTCGCCTTCGGATTTGCCAAATTTAGTTCCGTCAATTTTAGTTATCAAAGGACAGGTAATAGCATAGCCCTTTCCACCGATAGTTCTTCTAATTAGCTCTGTTCCGGTGGTTATATTTCCCCATTGGTCAGAGCCTCCCATTTGTATAGTAGCATTAGCATTTTGAAATAAATATAAGAAGTCGTAGGCTTGTACTAATTGGTATGTAAATTCGGTAAAAGATATTCCTTCTTTGGCATCGGAACTAATTCTGTTTTTTATAGAATCTTTTGCGATCATATAGCTTAATGTAATATGTTTTCCGATGTCTCGAATGAACTCTAAAAACGAAAATTTTTTCATCCAGTCGTAATTATTAACTACAATTGCAGCATTTTCTGAATTAGAGGTAAAGTCTAAAATTTTTTTTAGTTGTTTTGTTATAGCTTTTTGGTTATGTTTTAGAGTGCTTTCGTCTAACAAATTGCGTTCTGAAGACTTGCCAGAAGGGTCGCCAATCATTCCAGTAGCACCTCCGACTAACACGATAGGCTTATGACCGCATTTTTGAAAATGAGCTAATAGCATAATAGTAACCAAATTACCGATATGAAGAGAATCGGAAGTAGGGTCAAATCCGATATAAGCACTTCTAGTTTTTTCTGATAGATGTTCTTTAGTTTTAGGCATGCAGTCGTGTAACATTCCTCTCCACTTTAGCTCATCAATAAAATTTTTAGTCATAATTTTAAATTAATAACCGACAAATATAGTTTTTAGTTTTTAATTTTGGGGTTTTTTAGTTTAAATCTAACCGCTAAATTAGTAAAAATGATTTTAGTTACAGGAGGTACCGGTTTTTTGGGTTCACATTTATTGTATAGCTTAATAATAAGAGAAGAAAAAGTTCGTGCAATTTACAGGTCTAAAGATAAAATAGATGATGTAAAAAAAATATTCTCTCTTTATACCGATGACAAAACTTTAATTTCAAAAATACAGTGGTTTAAGGCTGATATTACGAATATTCTAGAATTAACTTCCGCTTTTTTGGGTATAGACAAGATATACCATTGTGCAGCGTTAGTTTCTTTTGACCTTAATAAATATAAAGAAATGCGGAAAGTAAATATTGACGGAACGGCAAATATAGTAAATATAGCAATTGATAGTAATGTTAAAAAAATATGTTTTGTAAGTTCTATCGCTTCTATCGGAGACTCTATAAATAACAATTTAATTTCCGAAGAAAATGAGTGGGATAAAGAATCTGACAATAGCGACTATTCTATAACAAAATTTGGTTCAGAAATGGAAATATGGCGTGCAAGTCAAGAAGGTGTTGATGTTGTTATTGTAAACCCAGGCGTTATATTAGGAAGTGGGTTTTGGAACTACGGCTCTAGTAAATTGTTTTCAAAAGTTAATGACAGATTAAATTATTACACCGAAGGTATTACGGGCTTTGTCGGAGTAAAAGACGTTGTAAATATTATGAATAGGTTAATGGATTCGGATATTAAAAACGAGCGTTTTATTTTGGTTTCTGAAAACAAGTCGTTTAAAGAAATTCTTTTTTTAATAGCTAAATATTTAGAGAAAAAACCACCTTCTTTTAAAATCCACGCTTGGCAAACTTCAATCTTGAATAGAGTTTGTGCTTTTATTTCTTTTTTTACGAGCACTCCGCCTTTAATAAATAAATATACCGCTAGAAGTATGCACTCTGTTTCTAAATATTCATCTTTAAAAATTCAAAAAACTTTAGGATATAAATTTTCTAAAATAGACGATGTTATTAAAGAGATAAGCAATGATTTTAAAAAGTATATTAACCGAGATATTTGAAATTTATTTTTTTTGCTTTTTAGATAGCTTCAAAATAGAATCTTGTCGTAAAGTATCTTTTAAGTTTTCGATTTCTTTACTAATCATTTTTTTTACTTCTGTAAAAATCTCTTCATACAAATCTATTTTAGAAACGTAGTAGGCATTACTGTTTTTAAACCTAAGACTATCAATTTTGTACTTTTCATACACAAAAGGCATATAATTTATATTCCTTTTATTGCTTAAATTACTATTGTCTTTCGCTGACAAAGCAATAAATATATCTTTAATCAACAGAGTCATCGTGTCTCTATGTATTAAATTTTCTGGTTTTTTTAAAATGGTGTTGCTAGTACACGAAAACACAAGTACAAAAATAAATATATAGTTAATATTTTTCATTTCAATTGGTTAATTGCTATGCTCATAATTCAAAGTTTAAAACTCATTATTTTCGGTTAAAAGTTAATCTCTTTCCTTTTATTTTTTCATTAAAAAGCCCATTGTTATACATCAAATTTCCGTTGACAAAAGTATGAGTTATTGTAGATGAAAAAGTAGTTCCTTCAAAAGGAGACCAGCCACATTTGTATAAAATATTTTCTTTATAAACTGTTTGTTTTTTGCATGTATCTATTAGAACGACATCGGCAAAATAACCTTTTTTAATAAACCCTCTTTTTTCTATTTGAAACAATTTAGCAGGGTTGTGACTCATTTTTTCAACGGCTTTTTCAATAGAAATTACTCCTTCTTTAACTTTTTCAAAAACTGCAATTACGGCGTGTTGTACTAGAGGTCCGCCACTCGGAGCCTTAGCGTAAATATTGTTTTTTTCTTTTAAGGTATGCGGTGCATGGTCTGTTGCTAAAACGTCAATTCTGTCGTCTAACAAGGCTTTCCATAGCCCAAGCCTATCGGACTCTGTTTTTATTGCGGGATTCCATTTTATATGAGTGCCTTTTTTCTTGTAGTCTTTGTCAGAAAACCAAAGGTGATGTATGCAGACTTCGGCGGTAATTTGTTTTTTTTCTAAAGGAATATCATTGCGAAAAAGCTCCGTTTCTCTATCTGTTGAAATATGAAATATATGCAAACGCGCACCAGTTTTCTTTGCTAATTTTATAGCTTTAGAAGTAGATAAAAAACAAGCCTCTTCGCTTCTAATTTTAGGGTGAAATTTTATGGGAATATCGTCTCCGTATTTGGCTTTAAATTTTTCTGTATTATTTCTTATAGTAGCCTCATCCTCGCAGTGAACAGAAATAATCATTTTGGTTGATGAAAAAATTTTTTCTAAAACTTCTTCATTGTCTATTAGCATATTACCTGTAGATGAGCCTAGAAACAATTTGATGCCCGCAACTTTTTTAGCGTCAGTTTTTAGGAGTTCTTCTAAATTGTCATTTGTCCCGCCAAACATAAAAGAAAAATTGGCGTAAGAATTTTTAGCGGCAATTTTAAATTTTTCTTCTAACAAACTTTGAGTTACAGCTTGAGGAACAGTATTAGGCATTTCTATAAAAGTAGTAATTCCTCCAGCAACAGCAGCCTTGCTTTCTGACGCAATATCTCCTTTGTGCGTCAATCCAGGTTCTCTAAAATGCACCTGATCATCTATAAAACCAGGTATTAGAAATTTGTTGTCTGCATTAATAATAGTCGCATTTTTTGGCGGAACTATAGAAGGTAAAACATTTCTGATTATTTCGTTTTCTATTAAAACATCTCCTATAAATATTTTGTTTTCATTAACAATTTTAGCAGCTTTTATTAAATAACAACTCATTTATTTTAGTTTTAAATGTACTGGCGTAAAATTTTGCTTTGCAGCTAACTATATAACTTCATTTTTATTACTCCAAAGAGTGCTTCATACACAATCCCTCCGCTCATTTTAGAAGTTCCTAAACGTCTGTCTGTAAATATAATCGGTACTTCTTTTATTTTAAATTTCTGTTTCCACGCTTTAAATTTCATCTCTATTTGAAAAGCATATCCGACAAATTTAATTTTGTCTAAATCAATAGTTTCTAACACTTTACGTTTCCAGCAAACAAAGCCCGTAGTAGTATCGTGTATAGGAATATTAGTTATAAAACGCACATATTTAGAAGCAAAATAAGAAAGTAACAGCCGTTTCATATTCCAATTTACGACATTAACTTGGTTGTTTACATACCTAGAACCGACAGACACGTCGGCTTTATCTATATAACAAGCGTCGTATAAACGAATTAAATCTTTCGGATTGTGAGAAAAGTCTGCGTCCATTTCAATGATGTATTCGTATTTTCTTTTTAAAGCCCACTTAAATCCTACGATATAAGCAGAGCCTAAACCATTTTTCTCAAGTTTTTTTTCAATAAATAATCGGTCTTCAAACTTCGGAATTAAGCTTTCTACTATTTCGGAAGTTCCATCGGGGGAATTGTCATCAACAACTAAAATATGAAACGATTTTTTTTGGTTAAATACCGATTTGATTATTAATTCAATATTCTCTTTTTCATTATAAGTAGGGATAATAACTAAAGTGTCTGACATGTATTTAGGCTTGAATTTTTAGTGATTAGTTTTTTATAGTGATTAGTTTTTAGTGATAGCTTAAAAATTCAAAACTAATAAAATTATTGCTAATTTTGTGATAAATTAATCAAAAACATAAAAAATGTGCAAGCCGTAGAAATAATTGATACTTACCCTCATTGGATTACTGTTTTAATAGTGTTATTATTGGTTTTTGTTTTAATTTTAAAAATGTTAGATGCCAATCGGTTAAAGAGTTATTTGCTTTCATATTCAAAAAGAGCTTATATATACTTTGAAATAGAGAAAAACACAACTTTCACGGATGTTTTTTATAGTATAATTTTTATTTTTTCAACCGTTGTTTTTTCGTTAGTGGCTTATAAAATTTACATAGCATATTTTATGATTACGGACATAAAATTCTCAAATTATTTAAAGGTTTTAACTTGTGTTTTTAGCTATTTATTTATAAAGCGATTGTTAGAAGAATTTTTAGGATTTTTGTTCTTAATTCAAAATCATGTTCGGATTTTTATAGTTTCAAAAAACAGTTATTTGTTTTCGATTTCATTAGTATTATTTGTGGCATTTATTATCACTCAATACTCGTCAATAAGTTTATTTTTTTTGATTTACATATCTTTAGCTTTATTGATAATCCGATACCTTTATATTATTAAAAATAATAAAAAATTGTTTTTAAATAAATTGTTTTATTTTATACTATATCTCTGTGTTTTTGAAATAGCACCTTTATTTATAATCTTAAAACTTATTTTTTAAGTAGAGATGTAAAATTTTACGCCTCTACACTCGTATGTTTACAATTAGGCTTCGGAGACTTAATACTTTATAGTGTAGCTACTCTTTTTGTTAGTTTAGATTTTAAATTAGAAGCTTTGTTTTTATGAATAATATTTAATTTTGATAACTTATCTAACTGCGAGATTACTTTTTTTAAACTACTTTCAGCTTCTTTTTTTTCATCTATAGTATATAGATTTCTTATAGCATTACGCGTAGTTTTAAACTTATATTTATTGCTCAATTTTTTTGTGTTATTTCTTCTAATTCTTTTTAACGCTGATTTATGGTTTGCCATAGGTTTAATTTTTTAAATTATTGTAGTCCGTACGGGAATCGAACCCGTGTTACCAGGATGAAAACCTGGCGTCCTAACCCCTAGACGAACGGACCCTATTCGATTTTTATTGTCGTCTAAATTGCGGATGCAAATATACAATGATTTTTTACTTCTACAATTTTTTTAAAAATATGTTGATATTCAGAATAATCGTATAAGAAAATTTTGTGTTAAAATGTTTTTTTATCAACCAAAAATACTTGAAAGACCTAATAATATTGCAAACATAAATGTACTTAACGCAACTTTTTTTAATTCACTGTCTAACTCGGAAGGGACTTTATTATAGTAAACTGTTCTTATATTTTTAGCTAATGGAATAAATGCTAGCATAAATATAAGCTGATACTTTGTTTTAAAATCTAAATTTACATACCAAAAAGCAGACAAGAAAGCTCCTATAATTAATGAATAATGATATTTCTTCGCATTTGAGATACCTAATTTTACTACTAAAGTTATTTTGTTATTTGCCTTGTCGCTTTTTATATCTCTTAAATTGTTCAAATTTAAAACCGCCACACTCAACAATCCTATTGAAATTGCTGGTAAAAATACCTTAAAATTTATCTGTTTTGTATATAAAAAATAACTCCCAACAACGCCTACTATACCGAAAAATACAAATACGAACAAGTCTCCAAAGCCGCTATAACCATACGCAAATTTTCCTACAGTGTATTTAATTGATGCAGCTATAGACAACAATGATAATATAAAAAACAAAAAAGCATAAGTGAAGTTTTCTTTCCCAAAAGAGACGTAAATTAATAGTATAGAAATAAACAAAGATATAATTGTAGTAACTATTATAGCTAATTTCATCTGTCTATAGCTAATTGCTCCTGACGAAACCATTCTCGCTTCTCCTTCTCTGTTTTTATCGATTCCTTTTATGCCGTCGCCGTAATCATTTGCAAAGTTTGACAACACCTGAAAACTAATAGCTGTTAAAATTGCTAACCAAAAAACAGAAGTGCTAATTGGCAATAAACAAGTGTAACAATTTTGAAAATTCGAACTTCCGATTGTTGATAGATAATCCTTATTACCTAAAAAACTTCCTACAATAACCCCTGAAACTGATAAAGGTAATGTCCTTAAACGAGATGCTTTTATAAAACTTTTTATCAATTATGTTATTTTTACGATTTTTTTATTATTACTTTTGCAAACATCGTTAAATATATCTCAAAATTTAAAAATAATAATTCACCTTAATTTTATTTAATACTTAAATTTTACTTTTATGATACAAAAACATGCAATTTTAATCTTTATGATTTATGTAACTTGCTTAACTGCTCAAGTTCCTATTGATGATGCTAACTTTCCAGATGCCAATTTTAGAATTTTTCTTGAACAAGATACTATAGACAAAGATACTAATGGTATTTTAAGTGTTAGCGAAATAGATGCTGTTACAGACATAAATATTAGTTTAAGACCAATTGCCGACCTTACAGGAATCAAGCATTTTACTGCTCTAACTAAATTAGTTTGTGCTGTAGTCCTTAATTTAAAAAGTATAGACTTAAGCGAAAACACCAATTTGCAAGAGTTATATTGTTATCATAACAAACTAACAAGTTTAAATGTAAGTGCAAATACCAATTTGAGAATTTTACGTTGTTATAATAACAACGAACTGACAAGTTTAGATTTAAGCAATAACACCGCTTTGACTGAATTATATTGTTATAACACCAGCAAATTAACAAGGTTAGATGTAAGTAATAGCCCTGCTTTGATTACTTTAGATTGTCGTAATAGTAACTTAAAAAGTTTAAATATAAAAAATGGTAATAATGCTGTTCTAACCACATTTGATGCTACGTTAAATTCTAGTTTAGTTTGCATTAAAGCGGATTCTAATTCTGCACCACAAAACACAGGTTCTGTTACTTATAATTGGAAAAAAGATGCCGTAGCAAACTATAACACAAGTTGCGGTATTTCTTGGACAGGCACAACAAATACTGATTGGGCAACATCTACAAACTGGAGCGGAGGCTCTGTACCAACCTCCTCTCATTATGACGTAACAATTCCAATGACTCCTAATAACCCTATAATTAGCTCTAATACGAATGCTTCAGTAAGTAGTATAACAATTAATAACGACGCATCTTTAACAATTAACAACGGCTCTCTTAATATTATTAATAATGCCACAGGAAATATTACGTATAACAGAAATCTCCCTACTACAAACTGGTATTTTGTTTCGAGTCCAGTTACAGGTCAAACTTATAATGACGCTTATGTTGCTGCAAATAGTATTTCACATGGTGTAGTGAATCCTAATAATAGAGGTATTCAAATTTATGAAGCAGGTACAGGAGATGAGAGCTTTATGCAAGCAGGTACTAGTGCTGATTTTATTGTAGGAAGAGGCTATTCTGTTAAAAGAAAAAGTGCTGGAAATATATCTTTTACAGGAGCTTTAAATTCTGGAGATGTTACTATAGCAGTTTTATCAGGCAGAAATGGTCTTAACTTCCTCGGAAATCCTTATACTTCTTATATTAATAGCGGAATATTCTTAACAGACAATTCTGCAAATCTTATTACAGAAACTATTTGGATATGGAATCCGACAACAAAATCTTATGAGGCTAAAATAAGAAAAGAATACTTTAAACTAAGACCAACAGAAGGGTTTTTTATTGAGGCAAAAACAGATTCGGATTTAACCTTTGCTTATACAAACAAATTAACTTCAGTCAGTACTTCTAAAACGATTCAAGAAATAAAACTAAAAGCTACAGATGGCACTTCTAACAAATTGGCAAGGATTCTTTATTTTGACGACGCTACAAAAGGTCTTGACATTGGCGGTGAAGGAGAATCTTTTAACACAAATGATGATTTTAATTTTAATATTTATACTCATTTGTTAGAGAACAACGTGAATAAAAAATATGATGTTCAGTCTTTGCCGAAATCAAGTTTAATAAAAGAAGTAATTCCAATAGGAGTTAAAGCAAAGTCAGGTAAAGAAATTACTTTTAGCATAGAGACTTCAAACTTGCCTTCTGGTGTTGAAATAAATTTAGAAGATAATGTAGCTAATACTAATACAAGATTAGATACTGGGACTGAATATAAAGTTACTTTGACTGCGGACATAGACAGTGCAGATAGATTTTACCTTCACACAACCCAAGATGCTTTAAGCATTGAAAATAACGAAGTATTATCAGAAAACATTAATGTTTATAAAACTAATGACTCTAAATTAAGAATAACTGGATTACCAGTTGGAAAAGCTACTATTAGATTATATAGCATTTTAGGTAAACAATTGGCTAATCAATCTTTTTACTCTAACGGAGTAAAAGACATTCCGATACCAAATTTAGCATCAGGGATTTATGTAATAAAAATAATCACTGCGAGAACAGAAATAGCAAAAAAAATATTCATTAATCCATAACTTTAATTTCATTAGGAGCATTCAAGAAATAGTTCAACTTTTATAAATTAATCTTTCAAAAAAAAATGCCTTTTGATTTCACTATCAACTTCAAAAAACAAAAAAGTCTATTTTGCATCAGACCAGCATTTTGGAATACCAACTCCTTCGGAAAGCCTTTTAAGAGAAAAAAAATTTGTAAACTGGTTGAATATTATAAAAAAAGATGCCGAAGCTATTTTTTTGTTGGGCGACTTATTTGACTTTTGGTTTGAGTATAAAAAAGTTATTCCTAAAGGATTTGTTAGGACTTTAGGAAAATTAGCCGAATTACGAGACTCGGAAATTCCTGTTTTTTATTTTGTCGGAAATCACGATTTGTGGATGAATGACTATTTTGAAAAAGAACTAAGCATTTCAGTTTATTATAGCCCAGAAGAATTTATAATCAATGGCAAAAGATTTTTAATAGGACATGGCGACGGTTTGGGACCTAAAGATAAAGGATACAAGTTTATGAAAAAAATTTTTACCTTTCCGTTGTTTAAGTGGATGTTTAGATGGTTACACCCAGATTTAGGCATACAACTTGGTAATTATATGTCTGTTAAAAACAAGCTAATTTCTGCTAAAGAGGACATAGCTTTTTTAGGAGAAGAAAACGAGTGGTTAGTACTTTATTCTAAAAAAAAACTTATGCAGAAGCATTATGATTATTTTGTTTTCGGACACAGACATCTTCCTTTAGTAATAAAATTAAACGATAATAGTAAATACATAAATTTAGGCGATTGGATAACTCATTTTACTTATGGTGAATACTCAGATTCCTTTAATCTGATAAAGTTTGAAACATAAGTAAACAGTTAATTTTATTCTAACTAAAATTACATCTTATGACTACCAAAAGACAAAGCGGAAGTTTATACACTCATATTCAAAACAACATTGCTACTATTGAATTTGGTCATCCTGCGAGTAATTCATTTACAAGTGAGCTATTAGAAAGACTATCTAACAAGATAATAGAAGTCGGAAACAACAATGAGGTTTCGGTTGTAGTTCTAAAAGCAGAAGATAACGGAGCTTTTTGTGCTGGAGCGTCTTTGGATGAATTGCTTACTATAAATAATTTTAATGAAGCTGAGCAGTTTTTTTTAGGATTTGCAAGGGTTATAAATTCGATGAGAGTTTGTGGTAAAGTAATTATTGGGCGTGTTCAAGGAAAAGTTGTAGGTGGTGGCTTGGGTCTTGTTTCGGTTTGCGACTATGTTTTGGCAACCGAGCTTGCATCTGTAAAATTATCAGAATTAACTATCGGAATTGGTCCGTATGTTATTGAGCCGTCCGTTAGTCGCAAAATAGGAATTGCAGCATTTGCTGAGCTAACTTTAGAAGCAAATTTATGGAAAAGTGCATACTGGGCAAAAGAAAAAGGATTGTATAACAGAGTTTTTGAAACCACAAAAGGGTTAGACAAAGAGATAGAAGTTTTATCTGAAAACCTAGCCTCTTACAATTATAATTCTTTAATAGAAATTAAAAAAGCATTTTGGCGAGGAACAGAGAATTGGGACGATTTATTAGCTAAAAGAGCTACCATTTCTAGTAAATTAGTGCTATCTGATTTTACAAAAAAGGCTTTGAAAAAATTTAAAAAGTAGCTCAAAAAAAGCAGTGTTGAAATTACCAAATAATTCCCAATTTATAATATAATGTTTATTAATATTACAAGTGTTTTTTTAAACTATTGATGATTACAGACACCCATACCCACTTATATTTAAAAGAATTTAACAGCGATAAGGCAGAAGTTATTCAACGAGCTAAAAGTTTTGGTATTAGTCGTTTTTTTGTTCCGTCTATCGATTCGTCATATACACAAAGTATGCTGGAATTGGAGTCAGAATATCCGAACGAAGTTTTTTTAATGATGGGACTGCACCCTGCTTATGTTAATGAAAATTATAAAAAAGAGCTACTGCACGTAAAAAAACACTTATATAAAAAACGTTTTTTTGGAATAGGCGAAATCGGAATTGATTTATATTGGGGTAAAGATTTTTTAGAGCAACAGAAAGAGAGTTTTAGAACTCAAATAAAGTGGGCAAAAGAGAAAAGATTGCCAATAATTATACATTGTAGAGAGGCTTTTAATGAGGTTTTTGAGGTGTTAGAGTCAGAGAAAAGCAAAGATTTGTTTGGAATTTTTCATTGCTTTACAGGTACTAAAGCTCAGGCAGAGCTAGCAATAAGTTATAATATGAAATTAGGGATAGGAGGAGTTGTAACTTTTAAAAATGGTAAAATTGATAACTTTCTAAATAAAATCGATATCAAGCATATTGTATTAGAAACCGATTCGCCTTATTTAGCACCAACACCTTACAGAGGAAAACGAAATGAGCCATCATACATCGTCAATATTATAGAAAAATTGACCAGTATTTACAATCTTTCTTTTAATGAAATTGTAGCAATTACTACACAAAACTCTAAAGAAGTCTTTGGAGTGTAATGAATTTAGAGTTATGAGCTAATTAGTTTCACAATGTTATTACTTTAATTTTAAAAAAAAGTGAAAACTTGTTTATTTTTGAAAAATTATTTTAAACAAATAAACAAACATTTAATTTACAAAAAACATAATCATAATGAATAAAATACTTTTATTTTTCTGTTTGCTTACTAGCTTTTTTTGTTACCCTCAAGCAGAGGTAAAATTAGACATTGCCGATGCATTAGTTATAAGAAATTTAGAACTTTCTTATGAAAATTATATATCCGAAGAAACTTCTTTAGGTATTTCTTTTCAACTCAATTTAGCAAAGCAAAATATAGCTTTTAGGTATAACGAAAACATAATGGTAACACCTTACTTTCGCCATTATTTTACAACCTATAAAAAGTGGAATTTTTTTGGAGAGGCTTTTATAGGTATAAACAGTGGAAAAAGAGAGTCTGTTAAAGATTCTGGAGATTTTGATATTAAATATACCGACGGAGCTATTGGTATTGCAATCGGTACAAAATATAGCTCTACAGGAGGTATGGTAATTGATTTATACGGAGGGATTGGAAGAAATTTGTTCGAAAGCAATTCTCGAACATTAGTTCCTAGAATAGGATTAAACATAGGCTTTAGGGTCGCTTCTAGATAGACTAATATAGTAAAAATTTTTCGAAAAATCTTCTTAAAGAAGCGTTAGATTTGTAGCACAAAAATTAATTAATATTTCTTAAATTAATGAATAACAAAAAAAGAAATTATATTTTCGATTTTGATAGCACCTTAACTCGTGTAGAGGCGTTAGACGTTTTAGCAGAAATAACTTTATCGGCAAATCCGAACAAAAATAAAATTATTAAAAAAATAATTAATATAACTAACTTAGGAATAAGCGGTGAAATCTCGTTTACAGAGTCTTTAGAAAAAAGAATTAAACTTTTAAAAGCAAATAAATCTGATTTAGTAAAATTAATTGACAATTTAAAAAAACAGGTATCGAAGTCAATTAATAATAATAAAGAGTTTTTTAAAAATTATTCAGACCACATTTATGTTATTTCTTGTGGGTTTAAAGAGTTTATAGACCCAATTGTAAAGGAATACGGAATATCTCCGGAAAGAGTTTACGCTAACACTTTTAAATTTGATAAAACTGGTAATATTGTTGGTTTTGATACTAACAATCCACTTTCAAAACACAACGGAAAAATAACTTGTCTAAAAAACATGAACCTCAAAGGAGAGATACAAGTTATAGGCGACGGCTATAGCGATTATGTTACTCGAAAAGCTGGTGTAGCCGATAAGTTTTTTGCATATACAGAAAATATTTCAAGGGCTAAAACTATTCAAAATGCAGATTATATTGCACCAAATTTAGATGAATTTTTGTACGTAAATAAATTACCGAGAAACGTGTCATATCCGAAAAATAGAATCAAAATATTATTATTAGAGAACATCCATCAAAATGCTTACGAAAAGCTTACGAGAGAAGGATTTAGTGTAGAAACAATTTCTAAAAGTTTGACCGAAGACGAGTTAATAGAAAAAATAAAAGACATACACGTTTTGGGGATTAGGTCTAAAACAAATGTTACAAAAAAAATAATAGATTCCGCCAAAAAACTAATGGTTATAAGTGCTTTTTGTATTGGAACCAAGCAAATTGATTTAGACTCGTGTAAAGAAAAAGGAATAGTAGTTTTTAATGCACCCTACAGCAATACTCGGTCGGTAGTTGAATTAGCAGTTGGCGAAATTATTATGCTTATGCGTAATATTTTTCATCATAGCACAGAAATTCATAGCGGAAACTGGAACAAAACTGCCAAAGGTTCAAAAGAAGTTAGAGGTAAAAAATTAGGCATTGTAGGTTACGGAAACATCGGCAAGCAACTATCCATAATCGCAGAATCGCTGGGGATGGAAGTTTATTATTACGACGTAGAAGACAAACTTTCTTTAGGTAATGCTAAAAAAACAGAAACCCTAAAAGACTTGTTAGAGCAATCTGACGTGGTGAGCCTACACGTTGATGACAATGTAAATAACAAAAATTTCTTTGGAGCTAAAGAGATTTCTCAAATGAAAGATGGTGCTTATTTGATAAACTTATCTAGGGGCTTTGTTATAAGCATTCCGGTTTTAGTCAAAGCCTTAAAAAACAAAAAATTAGCAGGTGCAGCAATAGACGTTTTTCCGATAGAGCCAAGCAAAAACGGAAAGTTTCACTCCGAACTTCAAGGGCTTCAAAACGTAATATTAACACCCCACATAGGCGGAAGCACCGAAGAAGCCCAAAAAGATATTGCAAATTTTGTCCCTGATAAAATTATAGCTTATATAAATTCTGGAAATACAGTTTATTCTGTTAATTTTCCGAATATAAGACTACCAAGACAAACTAACGCTCACCGATTTTTGCATATACATAAAAATGTACTTGGAGTTATGGCAAAAATTAATGAGATTTTAGCTAAATATAAATTGAATATTTTAGGTCAGTATTTGTCAACAGACCCAAAAGTAGGCTATGTAATAACCGACCTAGACAAAAGCTATAACAAAGAAGTTATTGCAAAATTACGAGATATAGAAGGCACGATTAGTTTTAGAGTATTATATTAAAAAGACTCTTTTTTTTAGTTTTTTTGTACCATCTCTTTTAAACTGATGATATTTTTGTCTTTTACACCCAAATAACGTCTGCTACCCAAATATCTTCGTTTATTAAAATCATCGTATTTCGGATGACTCTCATCCATAGAGCTTAAATGAACATTTCCCGAAGCGTGTATAAATTCCATTTTATCATTTCCTAACCATATTCCAACGTGAGTAACTTTTTGCTTATAACCCTCAATCGCTTTTTTTCCAAAAAACAATAAATCTCCTTTTTCTAAACCTTTGAATTTCAAATCATTATCGATTGACAACCCAGCATTTATTTGTTGAGATGCATCTCTCGGTATTATTAGCCCATTCATTAAATACACCATTTTTGTAAAGCCGCTACAATCCATTCCTTTCGGAGAAGTTCCTCCCCATAGATATGGAAATCCGTTAAATAAATTTGCTGTAAATTCTATGTTTTGCGACGTAGCTTTTAAATTTTCTAACCAGTTAAGATATATTTTAGCCTCGTCTTTTTTAATAAATCCGATTCTATTATCTGGATATTTTACTTTATAGAACTTCTGGCTTTCTTTTATACAAACTAATATACAGCCCAAAGTAATATCAGAGACTATTGCAGAATTTTTATTTTCTTCTGAAAAAACGTATCCAAAATTTTTTGTGTAAATTACTTTTTTTGCCTTATTCCAAGCATCAATTCTAGATTGATTCATTATTGTAATTTCGCTTTTATCAACCCATGAAATATATTTATCTGGAGTTTGTATCCTATAAAAATCCCCTTTTTTGTCTATTAATTTAAAAACCGTTCCGAGTAGGGCTTGAGTACTCAACTCGGATGAATGTTTTGGTTTAGACCTAATATTTATTACAGAGTTATTAGATAGTGCAAATTTATTATCTCCAACTGCAGAATCTGGTAAAATCCTTATATCATTTACAAAATTTATATTTTTGTTTTTAAGACTGTCTATAAAAATATTCAACGCTTTTTTGGTAGTTGTTTCACCTTCTAAAATTAATTTATGACCGTCTGTAATAATCTTAATATCAAATATTTCTACACGTTTGTCTGGGGCATAATTTTTTTTAATCTTTTTATAAATATTTACTGCTTCTTCCATTAAAATGTGTTTATTACAACAAAAAAAAGTTAATGAAATGACAATCATTAAGTGTTTTACGAATTTCATAAGTTAGGTTTAATTAGTAAATGTAACTTTTATAAGGAAATATTTAGCATGTTTTTATCAGAAAAAGAAAATAATTATCATCTTTTTATGCCGAATAGAATTATACTTTATATTAACTTCTTTTTAAAAACAAAAAAATGAAAGTATTTAACCAAGCAACAAAGATATGTAATTTCAGAAAAGCAAATTCAGTCTTATTTGAGAGGTAAAAATAAGGATTAAAACAGGGTAATAATATACCATTTTACTTGGGAGCATTTCGATCTTTTTCTATTAATTAAGTGTTTATTACTTTACTCTACTAACGGACAAACCGTCTCTTATAGGCAATAAAATAGTTTCTATTCTATCATCAGAATTAAGAAGTTGATTGTATTCTACTAATACTTTTGTGTCTTCATCTCTAGGGTCTAATTTTTCTAAAACTTTTCCGCTCCAAAGGACGTTATCGGAAAGTATAATTCCGCCAGGGTTCATTTTATCAATTACCAAATTAAAATAATTAATATAGTTAGCTTTATCTGCGTCAATAAAAGCTAGGTCGAACTTTTTGTTAATAGTTAAGATAATTTCTAAAGCGTTGCCTATCAGTTGTTTTATCGTATTTCTGAATTTTGATTTTTCAAAATATTTATTTTGAATAGTTTTAAGTTCTTCGTTGTTGTCTATGGTATAAATAAGACCATTTTTTTGTAAGCCTTCTGCAAGACATAAAGCAGAATATCCGGTATAAGTTCCTATTTCTAAAACGTATTTAGGCTTTACTAATTTAGAAATCATCGATAAAACTCTACCCTGAAAAGCACCGCTCAACATTCTGTGGTTTATTTCTTTTTGCTGCGTCTCTCGGCAGAGTTCTTTAAGAATTTTAGGTTCAGATTGTGTATGATTTATAACGTAGTTTTCTAAATTTTCTGGTAAAAATTGCATTGAAAAAGTTGTGTTTTTATTAAAATTATAATTTATATTCTAAAATATCAATTACTTTTGAAAGTATTTATTACATTTATCGCCTAAAATAATACAAAATATGTTTACTTCGAAAAAAAATTATATAAGAGTAACGGTCAAGTCATTATCTGAAATGAAAGCCAGCGGAAAAAAAATATCTATGCTAACGGCTTATGACTATACTATGGCAAAAATAATAGACAATGCGGGAGTAGATGTTGTTTTAGTTGGAGATTCTGTATCGAATATTATGGCAGGTCATGAAACGACTCTGCCGATTACTTTAAACCAGATGATTTACCATGCAAGTTCTGTTATTAGAGCTATAAAGCGTTGTTTAGTAGTAGTAGATTTGCCGTTCGGTAGCTATCAATCAGACCCAAAAGAAGCACTTCATTCTGCAATTAGAATAATGAAAGAAAGCGGAGGACACTCGGTAAAATTAGAGGGGGGAAAAGAAATTAAAGAGTCTGTAAAAAGAATATTAAACGCTGGAATTCCTGTAATGGGACACTTGGGGCTAACTCCTCAATCTATTTATAAATTTGGAACTTATACCGTTAGAGCTAAAGAAGAGCAAGAAGCAGAAAAATTATTAGAAGATGCCGTAATGTTAGAAAAAATGGGATGCTTTGCATTAGTTTTAGAAAAAATCCCCGCTAAATTAGCAACAAAAGTAGCAGAAACTTTAACTATTCCTGTTATTGGAATTGGTGCTGGAAATAAGGTTGATGGTCAAGTATTGGTAACCCATGATATGTTGGGAATGACCAAAGAATTTAATCCACGATTTTTGAGGAGGTACTTAAATTTAGACACTGAAATGACTAATGCTTTTCAAAAATATATTGCTGATGTACAAAACAATGACTTCCCAAGTTCTAAAGAGCAGTATTAAAATATCTCAAAAATAATTTTACGGCATACTTTAGCTTTTTTGTAGCAAATGAAAATTATACATTTAGACAAAAATCACCCTCTTTTAATTAGCCAACTCAATAGTTTAGGGTTTACTAATGTCGAAGATTATACTTCTACAAAATTAGAAATTGAAAATAAAATTTATAAATACGATGGGTTAATTATCAGAAGTAGATTTAAAATTGACAGGACTTTTTTAGAGAAAGCCATTAATTTAAAATTTATAGGACGCGTTGGCTCTGGCATAGAAAACATAGATTCTGAATATGCAAAATCAAAAAATATAAAACTTATTACAGCACCCGAAGGGAGCAAAAATGCTGTCGGAGAACATGCTTTAGCGATGCTTTTAT
This sequence comes from uncultured Polaribacter sp., assembly GCA_963422315.1. GTDB lineage: Bacteria > Bacteroidota > Bacteroidia > Flavobacteriales > Flavobacteriaceae > Polaribacter. The sequence continues at coordinate 326,662 of OY729423.1, read as the reverse complement.
CGTTGTTTAACAAGCTACAGAAAGCTGACAAAGAGGTTAAAAGTGGCAAATGGCTTCGCAAAGAAAATATAGGGATTGAACTCTACGGAAAAACAATAGGAATAATTGGCTACGGTAATATGGGCAAGTCTTTTGCAAAAAAATTAAAAGGTTTTGATGTAAATATTATTTGTTTTGATATAATGCCTAATGTCGGAGATGAAAATTGTAAACAAGTATCTCTAAAAGAGTTACACGAAAAATCAGATGTCGTTAGTTTACATACGCCTTGTACAGAGCTTACTAAAAACATGATAAACACGGACTTTATTAATAGTTTTAAAAAAAATATATGGCTAATAAACACTGCACGCGGTACTTCTGTTGTAACTAATGATTTAGTTTTAGCTTTAAAAAAAGGAAAAATATTAGGTGTAGCTTTAGATGTTTTAGAATATGAAAATTTATCTTTTGAAAGTCTTTTTACTAAAAACAAAATACCCAAAGCACTAGAATATTTAATTAATTCAGAAAATGTAATCCTCTCTCCTCATATTGCTGGTTGGACTATAGAAAGTAACAGAAAGTTAGCTCAAACTATTGTAGATAAAATTAAGCAAATATTTTGTTAGTATTTAGGCTAAAACATAGTAGTCATGGATTTTTTATAAAATTATTTTTCTTATAATCTTGCCATTACCCACTTGCAATTCTACAAAATAAAGCCCTTTAGAAAGTTTTGGTAGTAAAATATTATAAGTCTCCTCACTTGAAGAGATTTTAGCATTATAAACTTCCCTGCCAAAAATGTTAAATAATTTAATTGACACATTTCTTTCAGTTAGACCAACTATTTTTAAAGTAAGGTCCGATGATTTATAAATAGATATGCTTTTTAAGGTATTTTTAGCTGTTTCGAGGGCTAAAGCATTTTGTTTGGTATGAATATAAAAACGACCAAGCTCATCTTGATGGTTTATATTTACTACATATTTAGTATTAGCTTCCTTTAAACAAGTAAACTTATTAGCAAGTCTGTCCTCTAAAATAACATTTAAGTCGGAAGGTAAATTTGAAGTTTTAGCAGTAATTGTAATTTCTTCATCGCCGGAAATTTTTAAGCCAAGAGGGATTACATAAGACTCATAATTTTTCTTCGGTAATGTTTGAATTGCTAATTTACTAACAGAATTACCTTTTAATATTTGAGTATAAGCATAAAAATTATTTCCAGCACTTTCAAAAACTTTAGAATCATAACCATTATCAAAGCTAGTAGTTTTTCCTTCTACAAAAAATACTTTAGCAGATGTATTTTTAATGCCGTCTGAGAAAAATAATTCAAAATACGAAACCTCTGTTGGTTTTTTAAAGTTATCGGAAGAATGGTGGCTTAAACTGGAAGTAGAAAACTCTACATTTCCGTCTAAAACTGCCTCTATAAAGAAACCTTGTGTGGGAGCAACTATTATCGGATTTACTATATTATATGTAATATAACTATCTCCTTCCCAGGCCCATAAGGTTTTTTCTGAAAGTTTTGATGCGTTTGTATTAATAAATTTTGTAGAGTTTAGGGATGCTGTAAATGGATTTCCTACTAAATTATAACTTTGATCAGCAACTGATTTCTGCACATCATCTGTGTTGATAGAACCTGTAAAAGACAAATTTTCGTCACTTGCTAATTTCACAGAATATCCCTCGCCACTAATTAAATTTTCAGACGATGAAGCGGTTTTATAATCCCAAGTATCATTAACCTGTGTATTATCATAATTTGCAATGCTAATTTTATTCTTTGAGTTTACTAAAAACGTGTGGTTAGAAATTATATCTTGCATGCTTTCGCCCGAAATTGGCGCAGAAACTAAATGCCAATTTGAAGTTAATTTCCTATTGAATGTAACGCTACCTGTAACTGTGCTTTTAGGGATAAATGAAGTTCCAGAATTAATCGTTAAATGGTTAAAAGTTAGTGCAGAAGATGCTGTTGGATAGTCTGTTAAACCTGAAGGAATCCAAATATTATCGGAATTAGAATTAGAAGGAGGGCTATTTGAATCCCAGTTTGAGGCTGTATCCCAGTCGTTATTTGTTGCGCCTGTCCAAGTTTTTGAAAAAGGAATATTATCAACGTTTTTTCTTCCAGGAGAAAAGGGCGCAGTATTATTAGCAATAGTATTATGTGCAACAAAACTACCTGTAACGTCTGAATTTCTAGCAAGAGCCACATCATTACCTCCTTCATCTTCATAAGTATATGAGGTTATTATTGTGCCAGAAGAGTTTTTTATAGCTATTGTACTTCCAGCATTTAGTAAATCTAATCTTCCTGTCGATGCAACTTGAGTTAAGGAAGGTATATTTTTAGGAGTTCCGCCGCCAAAAACAACTATAATACTTCCTTTTGGAAAAATAGTTCCTTTTGGGAAAGTGTGTTTTAGTGCATCATTAACTTCAATAGTAAAATTTGTTAAATTTATGCTGTTGTTAGAATTATTATAAATTTCTATAAATTCATCGGCATATCTACCAACTACTCCGTCACCGTTAGCATCTCCATTTGTTACGTGTGGATCTGCTAAAAACTCATTAATTATTATAAATTCTTCGTTGTCTTCATTTGTTATTATTATGGTAGCATTAGGAACAGTATCATAAGCGTCGTCAGAATTTAAGTCATCGACAGAAATTTTTATTGTTACATCTTTATCTCCATCTTTATTATTATCATCGACCCCTGTTGCAGTTATTGTTTGTGGAGTGTTCCAATTGGAGTTGCTAAATGTTAATGTAGAAGGTGAAACGGTTATTTCTTGACTATTTCCACTAGTGATATTTAGTACAACATCTGTCGCTGGTTGTTTAGTTAAAGCAACTGTAAAAGTAGCAGAGGTTCCGTCTTCTTTTGTATTTCTTGTAGCTTTACTTGTCGTAATTCCCTCATTTGAATTTATTGTTTCTGATACTTTAAAATAGGAAGTTTTATATCCGCTATTGCTTCCGTTTTCACTAAATTCAAATCCTACTTTTAAATCTTGAGCTGACGAAACATCAACACTAATAGAATACTTCAACTCGTCTGTGTTATTAGAACTATAATTTGAAGTTTCTACTCTACTTCCTTCGTCTAAAATATAAAAATATTTGAATTTATCGTCATTTGCTCTTGAATTAATAGTAAGGCTTGAAATATCTACACTATTTATTTTAGAAACGTCAATCTTTTGACTTTGAAAAATTCCTTGACCTCCCCAATCATTGGAAACTAAACTATCGTTGACGACTTTAAATGAATTAGAAGGAGTACCGTCTGTACTTGGTTTATCGTCGTACGAAAGATACCACTGGTTTCCTAAAGCTCCAAAAGGACCAACTTCTATTTGTCCGTCTGTTGGAGGGGTTATTGGAGGATTAGAGCTTGTGTGATCTGTAAAACCGTCATTATTGTTTGAGAAATCAGCATTATAAATTTGTGCTTGTACTGTTACTGTAGCAATAGTAAAAATTCGAATAAATAATGTAAATACAATTCTTTTTAATCTCATAAAGAAGTTTGTTTTAGTATTATGACTATTGTAATAATAATTTATATAACTAAAAAACACCAAATAAATATAGTAATTTAACTATTAATATAAAATTATGTTTTTAGCACCTTAATATAAGTAAAAGTACTTATTTATTATCTTGTTCTAATAATTTAAAGAATTGATTTAATTTAGGCATAATAATAATTTTAGTTCTTCTATTTTTTGCCATATTTGTCGGAGAATCGTTATCAACTAAAGGCACATATTGGCTTCTACCTGCTGCGATTAATCTTTCCGGACTCACACCAAATTTATGTTGTAATAGCCTAGTTATAGAAGTAGCTCTTTTAGCAGATAAATCCCAGTTGTCTTTTAAGAATTTAGTTTTTATTGGGTTAGAATCTGTATGTCCTTCAATTATTACCTCCATAGAAGGTTGATCATTAATTACTTTAGCAATTTTTTCTAAAACTGAATTTGCTTTGCTTGACAAATCATAGCTTCCGCTTTTAAATAATAACTTATCCGAAATAGTAATAAACACAACTGTTTTTTCAACATTTACTTCGATGTCTTTGTCTTGTATTCCTTTCGTTAAATTTCTAGTTAGATGAAACTTTATAGCAAGGTTTAAAGAATCTCTTTTAGTCATCGCTTTTTTTATCCCATTTATATATTTGTCTTTTTCGCTTAATTGTGTAATAACATTTTTGATGTTATCGGAAGAAGACTGGGTTAACAAGGTTAAATTATCTACTTGATTTATAGCATTTTTTTTGTCTTCTTTTAACGATTTTACCTGCTCTGTTAATGAAAAAACTCTAACTTCGTTTTTTTCTTTTACTACTATACATTTTTGCAGACTATCTTTAGTAGTTGTTAACTCTTTTCCTGCTTCTTCGTATTTTGTTTTTAAGGCAACATGTTCTTTTTTTAAAACACAAGAACTAACTAAAACTACTGATAATATTGTTACTAACACTTTTGCTTTTTTCATTTGGATATGGTTTTTTTAATTAATTTGTGAGCAAAATTAATGAAATTTTATTAAAAAATAAATATATTGAGGTTTTATAATTTATTATTGTCGGAATGGGAGGATTCGAACCTCCGATCTCTGGTCCCCCAGACCAGCACTTTAACCAGACTAAGCTACATCCCGAAAAAAACTTTAGCAAAAAATTATGTTACCTTTTCATATCATTGTTAGCCACTTTTTTTCTTTCAACGCTAATGTCAATTGTTCTAGAATGCTGTACTCTTTTGGTTTTGAAGCCAGTTGAGATTCGTCTGAAACTAATCAATTTCTTTCAATAAAATTTCTAATGATTTATTAACAGTTCTGTTAATTACTTTTTCTCTCGGTTGTCCAAAACTAAACTCATACACAAATTCTTTGACATCAGAAACTAAAGCAATATATACCAGTCCGACACTTTTATCGTTGTTGTCTAAAGTTGGACCAGCATTTCCAGTTACCGAAATTGCATAGTTAGTTTGAAATTTTTCTCTAACACCTTTTGCCATCTCTATTGCTACTTCTGCACTAACGACGGAATGCTTTGATATAGTTTTAGCAGAGACGCCTAATAATTTTGTTTTTGATTTGGCTGTATAAACTACAAAACTCCCTTTAAAATAGATAGAAGCACCCGGAATAGAAACTAAAGTTGAAGCTATTTTTCCTCCTGTTAGGCTTTCAGCCGTACAAATTGTTTTATTATTTTTTTTCAGCAATTCCCCAACTCTTCTTTCTAACGAGTGATTATCGTCAATACCAATAATAATTTTTGGGATTAACCAGTGTATTTTATTGACAATATTGTCTAATTCGTTTTCTAATAACTTTTTGTTATTTCCTTTTGCTGAAAGCCGTAAACGAACTTTACCAAAAGACGGTAGATAAGATAATTTTATATGCTTTGGCAAATTATTTTCAAGATCTTCTAATGTTTCTGAAATAACACTTTCGCCTTGTCCGTATGTTAAAATTGTTTTATGAATAATATAAGGTAATTTAAATTTTTTTTGAACTTTTGGTAACACTTCGCTTGTCAATATCCCTTTCATTTCATAAGGAACGCCCGGAAGCGACACAAAAACAGTATTATTATGAAAAAACCACATCCCAGGTGCCGTGCCATAATTATTCCATAACAGCTCTGCTTTTGATGGCAATTGTGCTTGATGTCTTTGAATCTCTTTAAAAGGATGGTTTGTCTTTTTAAACAAATTTTTTATATGAGTTATTACCTCTGGATATTCTATTAAATCATTATTATTAAAAAAACTTGCAAGTACTCTTTTGGTAATATCATCTTTTGTAGGCCCAAGTCCACCAGTTATTATAATTATATCTGCTCTTTTTTGTGCTTCTTTTAGAGAGTTTAAAATATGTTGCTCATCGTCTTGAATAGAAGTTATTTGATAAACAGAAACTCCTATTTTATTTAACTCTCGACTTATAAATTGTGAGTTTGTATCTGCTATTTGACCTATTAAAATCTCATCTCCAATGGTAATAATCTCTGACTTCATTTTTTTATTAAGATTAATTTATGTTAATAGATTTTGCAATAGCTTCTAATTCAAACAAAAAATCTCTTTTTTTTACAGACGGAGCATAAGTAAAGCCTTCAAAAACAATTACTCTATTTTTGTTTTTATCAATAATTGTATAGTTTAAAAAAGGTCCCGCCATAAAGTCGTTTTTTACCTCCCATTTTCCTCGAGTTTCATAAGCCTTTTTTCCGTTTATAACTACTTCCGAAGTCTGAGGAGAATAAGCTTTTTCTGTAATCATATAGGTTTTTTTTGGGTCATGACCTGGTAAGTATTTTTTCCCAATTATATTTCTAAAACTTATAATACTATCTGCGACTCTAGTGTTGCCGGTTAAAGGGTAAGAATAAACCAAAATATTATTGCTCCCAGTTTTTGCAATTCCACTACTTAAATGCTGACGTAACCAAAGAAAATCACCAGTATCGTCAACCGTTCTAAATTTATCATGCAAATTTAATGTAACACCTAATTTTTGAAGTGTTTTAAATTTAGAACCATCTATTTTTGATTTTGAAAAAACATTTTGCATCATTTTAATATCAGAATTTCTAAAGGTATTTATGATTTCTTTTTTGTGCTTGTTAAACATTTTTATAAGTCCTTCATCATTTTTTGAATAAACATAAACAATGGTTTGTGGCTTGGCGTAAACATTTTTTCTGACAAAATATTTTTCTACATCTGATACCCCAATTATCATAATATTTCTTCCAGCTTTCATCATACTTCCAAAACCTTTAGGCGGTATTTGTGAAACTGAAAGAATTGCTTCTGGCTGTGGCAAACCAACAATTTCTTGACCAAACGAACTTCGTATTTCTCTTCCGATGTTCCCACTCCAATCACTGCTTTTTACAACAATCATAACTTTATTTATCTTGCCAAGAGAGGTTTGCATAACAAACTTATCTTTCCCAATGCATGATTTTATTATTATGATTAATAAGAAAAAAAGTGCCTTTTTCATAAAATTTTAGTATTTATAAAACAAATCAAACATCTAACTCTAAAGCTACCGGACAATGATCAGAATGTTTTGCCTCAGGTAAAATATAAGCCCTATAAATTTTGCTTTTCAAGGAATTTGAAACCAGTGCATAATCTAAACGCCAACCCTTGTTATTAGCCCTAGAATTAGCACGATAACTCCACCACGAATATTCCTGCTTTTTAGGATTTATATAACGAAAACTATCTATAAAACCGCTGTCTATAAAACACCCTAACCACTCTCGCTCTTCAGGTAAGAAACCTGAAACTCCTTTCATTTTTGGATTGTGAATATCAATCTCTTGATGACAAATATTATAGTCGCCACAAATTACTAAATTAGGAATTTCTTTTCGCAACTCGCCTACATAATCTTTGATTTTATCCATATAGTCAAACTTAAAACCCAGTCGTTCGTCATTAGACCCAGAAGGCATATACATACTCATAATAGAAACTTTAGTAAAGTCTATTCGAATGTTTCTACCTTCAAAATCCATCTCTTCAATTCCAGTTCCGTATTCAACGTTATTTGGCTTTTCTTTACAAAAAATTGCTACTCCAGAATAACCTTTCTTTTGTGCTGAAAACCAGTACTGATAGGGATAGCCTACTTTTTCAAACAACCTAATATTTAATTGTGCTTCATTCGCTTTGGTTTCTTGAATACACAATACATCTGGATTGGCTTGCTGCAACCAGTCTAAAAAACCTTTTTTTATAGCCGCTCTAATGCCGTTTACGTTGTAGGAAATGATTTTCATGCGTCTATATTTTTTTTAGTTACATGAAAATTTATTTATAATATTCAATACCATGTTTTAGCTTGGTGTTTAATAATCGGACTTTGAGGTACACAGTTTTGCGTTTCCTGGGCTAGTATTGGTAGCCTTTCGTCGTTTGTTTCCAAATATGGGACTTTATTGTAGTGATTAATTCGTTTAACTTTAAATATGTATATCTATATCTGCTCATTGTTCATCGATTTTTAAAGCATCTTCTAAATTTAAGTTTCATTTGCATAATGTATGTTTTTGTTAGTATTTATTGAGGGTTTGTGGGGTCTTTAAGGAATGTCTTATGTCTTTCATAATCTTATGAACATCGTCATCTCCTACTTCCTTTTGATTATCGGCACATTCCAAAAACAATTGATAAGCCGAATCCAATTGAATTTTTGTAAGTTCATATCCGATTTTTTTAGCTCTGTATGCTAGTGCTGCTCTACCGCTTCGGGCGGTTAAGACTATCGCACTTTCGGTAACCCCTACGTCTTCAGGATTTATGATTTCGTAGGTTTCACGTTTTTTTATCACTCCGTCTTGGTGTATTCCCGAGCTGTGTGCAAAGGCATTAGCTCCGACTATGGCTTTGTTTGGTTGCACTGGCATTCCCATACTTTCTCGCACCAAAATACTAGTTTCGTATAATAGTTTTGAATTAATATTGGTATGTAAATTCAAATAAGGATGCTGTTTTAGTATCATCACTACTTCTTCGAGTGCGGTATTTCCAGCACGTTCGCCAATTCCATTAATTGTGCATTCTACTTGGCGGGCACCGTTCATAATTCCGGCGATTGAATTGGCAGTTGCCATTCCTAAATCGTTGTGGCAATGGCAAGAGAGGGTTACGTTTTCTATTCCTTTTACGTTTTCATTTAGAAATTTAATTTTTGCACCGTATTCTTCAGGCAGGCAATATCCAGTTGTATCAGGAATATTCAGAACTGTTGCACCTGCTTTAATTACTTTTTCACAAACTTTGGCTAGAAATTCATTGTCAGTTCTTCCAGCATCTTCGGCATAAAATTCAACGTCATTTACAAAGGTTTTTGCGTAAGCAACTGTTGCAATGGCTTGGTCTATTATTTTGTCTTTTGTAGAATTAAATTTATGTTTAATATGATAGTCGCTAGTTCCAATTCCAGTATGAATTCTAGGGTATTTTGCATTTTTTAAGGCTTCTGCAGCAATTTTTATGTCGTTTTTTACAGCTCTTGCTAATCCGCAAACCGTAGCGTTTTTTACGAGTTTGGAAATTTCTGATACAGAGTTAAAATCGCCAGGACTCGAAACTGGAAATCCAGCTTCTATTATGTCTATGCCTAATAAATCTAACTTTTTGGCTATTATTAATTTTTCTGCGGTATCTAATTTACAACCAGGAACTTGCTCACCGTCTCGTAATGTTGTATCAAAAACATATACCTTATTATCTTTCATATATTTGTGGAAATTTTTTATAAATAAAGTTTCAGAAGTATTTTATTGATATATTTAATAAATTAAAAGTTTCAAAAATATTTTATTGATATATTTAATAATAATTACTTTTGTTGAGTCTTACGATTTCTAATAAGACACATAAAGTTATAAAAACTTAATTATAAATAGTTTATGAATAAAGAAATTACATTAGCCAACAAACAAAATGATGCACTTTTTATGCTAATTAAGTCTTTGACCAAATCAGAGAAAAGACAATTTAACTTGTATATCGGACGGTTAGGTGGTAATGTTGAGGCAAAATTTTATGCGTTATTTAAGTTTTTAGAAAAATTAAAAGTATATAACGAAAAAGCAATTGTTGAAAGCCGAATAGTATCGAAACAGCAACTGCCAAACTTAAAAGCACACCTTTATAAGCAAATTCTGATAAGTTTGCGGTCGAATCCAGCGAATAAAAACATACGGATACAAATAAGAGAGCAGTTAGATTTTGCAACTATTTTATACAACAAAGGCTTGTACAAACAGAGCCTAAAATTGTTAGACAAGGCAAAAGTTTTGGCTATACATAATGAAGAAAACAACGTTGCTTACGAAATAGTTGAGTTTGAAAAAATAATAGAAACTCAATATATAACGAGGAGCATAAACAACAGGTCGGACCAGCTTTCTATTCAAGCCAAAAGCTTGAGTCAATTGAATGTAATTGGGAGCAAACTTTCTAACTTATCGCTTCAGCTTTATAGCTATTTTATTCAAAATGGTTATGTTAAAAATAAAAAAGAATTAAAATTTGTGAATAAATATTTTAGCGACCGTATGCCGAGTTATGAGTATCAGAGCCTTGGTTTTAGGGAAAAATTATGGTTGTTTAAAGCAAATTTATGGCATAGTCTGTTGATTCAAGATTTTCTGATGAGTTATAAATATGCTCGCAAATGTGTAAGATTATTTGAAACCCAGAATTTGATAAACTTACACCCAGTTTTTTATTTAAAGTCTAAAAACTATTTGCTTGAGGCTTCCTTTTTTCTAAAAAAGACGGCTGTTTTTAAAGAAGAGTTAAATAAATTTGAGCAAGAAATTAACGAAAAGAAAATACCCTTAAGCACAAATACAAAGTCTTTAATTTTTCTTTATCAATACTATAATAAACTTCATTTACATTTTTTAGAAGGCACTTTTGATAGAGGCGAATATTTAGTTAAAATCATAAATTATAAACTAGATAAACTCAAAAATAGATTAGACAATCATTATATTGTATTGCTGAATTACAAAATTGCCTGCTTGTATTTTGGGATGGGCAAAAACAGGCTTTGTATAGCTTACCTACAAAAAATAATTCGTTCTAAAAACATAGTTGCTGCCGAAGACCTCCAGTGTTTTTCTCGTGTATTGAATTTAATTGCACATTATGAATGTGGCTTGGATTACGATTTAGAAAGGCAATTTATAGGCACTTATAAGTTTTTACTGAAAATGAAAAACCTTCAAGAAGTGCAAAAAGTGTTTTTAATTTCTATTAAAGACTTGAATAAGGTCTATCCGTACGAAATTAAAAACGAGTTTAAAAAAATATATGAGCGATTAAAAAAATTTGAGAATCATGTTTTTGAAAAAAGAGCTTTTTTATATTTAGATATATTGTCTTGGCTTGAAAGTAAAATAAAAAATAAGCCTATCGCTACGATTATAAAAGAAAAACAGTTGCAGAATTAACCTCGATTAAGTTTTTTTGTAACAAAACAAAAGCTTTTACGTACAATAAAATGGGAGATAATTAATTTAAAATTTATTTAAAAAAAACTAAATGAGACAACTAAAAATTACAAAACAAGTAACTAACAGAGAGACTGCATCTTTAGATAAGTATTTGCAAGAAATAGGGAAGGTAGATTTAATAACCACTGACGAAGAAGTAGAGTTAGCACAGCTTATAAGAGCTGGCGACCATGAAGCCTTAAAAACACTTACTCGAGTAAATTTAAGGTTTGTAGTTTCAGTTGCAAAGCAATACCAAAACCAAGGATTAACATTGCCAGATTTAATTAACGAAGGAAATTTAGGGCTAATAAAAGCAGCAAAGCGTTTTGACGAAACGCGAGGTTTTAAGTTTATCTCTTATGCCGTTTGGTGGATTCGCCAGTCTATATTGCAAGCATTAGCGGAGCAGTCTCGTATAGTTCGTCTGCCGTTAAATAAAATTGGCTCTATTAATAAAATCAACAAAATGTACGCCTGTTTAGAGCAAGAAAACGAGCGTACACCGAGTACTGATGAAATAGCCAAGAAATTAGAGATGACAATTACTGACGTTAAAGAGTCTATGAAAAATTCTAGTCGTCATATATCTATGGATGCGCCTCTCATTGAAGGCGAAGACTCTAGCTTATACGACGTGCTAGATATTAATGATTCACCGAGTCCCGACAAAACGTTATTACACGAGTCTTTGCAAATAGAAATAAACAGAGCTTTAGAAACATTAACTAATAGAGAAGCCGATGTAATAAGATCGTGCTTTGGTTTAGACGGACAACAACCGATGACTTTAGAAGAAATTGGTGAAACTTTTTATTTAACTCGCGAGCGTGTCCGTCAAATAAAAGAAAAAGCAATTAGAAGATTAAAACACACTTCTAGGTCTAAAATTTTATCAACATATTTAGGATAAAATTCTTTTAATTTTTTTATATTAATAGTAAGAGCATTACAATAATGAACATTATAATAGCACCTTCTATTTTATCTGTAGATTTTGCACATTTAGGGCAAGAAATAGAGATGCTAAATAATAGTGAAGCGGATTGGATTCACATAGATGTTATGGATGGTGTTTTTGTGCCTAATATTTCTTTTGGGATGCCAATATTGAAAGTAATTCATAAGTATTCTAAAAAAAAATTAGACGTGCATCTAATGATTGTTAACCCCAAGCAATATATTAAAATTTTTGCAGAGTTAGGTGCAAACATATTAACGGTGCATTACGAAGCCTGTACTCATCTACATAAAACAATTCAAGCTATAAAGTCTTTCGGAATGAAAGCTGGCGTTGCCCTAAACCCTCATACTCCAGTTGAGTTATTAAAAGATATTATTAAAGAGTTAGATTTAGTTTGCTTAATGAGTGTAAACCCTGGCTTTGGCGGACAAAATTTTATAGAAAACACTTTTACTAAAACGTCTCAATTAAGCCAACTTATCAAAAGCACTAAATCTAAATGTCAAATAGAAATTGATGGAGGAGTATCCGATATAAATGCAAAAGAGTTAATAAAATCTGGAGCGGAAATTTTAGTTGCGGGAAACTATATATTTAATTCAAAAAATCCGACTAAAACTATTTCTAATTTAAAAAAAACATGCTATTTGTAACCTACAAATTCTGAAAAGCTATATATTCAACGCATTAATTTACAAGTCTATCCAGACATTTCCATTTTTATGCGACTCTACAGATTTTTCTATAAAGCTCATTCCTCTAACTCCGTCAGTTATAGAGGGAAATTCGGCTAGGTCAAAAGGTTCTTTTCTAATTGCTTTGGCTACTCCTTTATAAATATTTCCCATCGCATCAAATATACCTTCGGGATGTCCAGGCGGAAGTTTGGTTCCTTCTAAAGATAGTTTTGAATTATAAGCATTTCCTGGTGTTAGAACTTGCATTGGTTGGCTATCGTTTATTAGGTATAAATAGTTCGGAGTTTCTTGTTCCCATTTCAGCCCTGCTCTTGAGTTTGACACTTTCAAGTCCAAAAAAGCCATTTTAGAGAACCGTTTTCTTGATTTTACTGGGTTTGTTGTCTTAATTTGAAAAAGTAGTCGTAGTGCGAAAAAATTTTTTTCTTCGATTTTTGTGTTTTAATTTTGCATTATGGCATTCCTCAGAGCAGAAAAAAAAGCATCAGGCACCTATTTGCGGATTATTCAGTCCTACAAGTTGGACGGTAAGCCCAAGCACAAAACCCTTTACTCGTTAGGTAAGCTGGAAAACTACGAAGCGAATCAGTTAGAGCGTATTGCTAAAAAATTATTAGAACTTATAGGTAAAGATGCCAACCCTCTAAGCATTGGTAATCTTCAGGAGTTGGGTAGATACAATTACGGATACGCTCTTGTGGTAAACAAACTGTGGGATGTTTTTAATTTAGATAAGTTAGCTAAAATTATTACCCATAGACACCGTAGTAAATTTGATTGGCAGAATATCTTTCGTTTTATGATCGCCGAACGTATCAATGAACCTTGTTCCAAATTACAAAGTAGCTTTAATCAATCTGAATATCTTGGTTTTGGTGACGCTGATATTCCTCTCCACCAATTTTATAGAACTTTGGATTTGTTTAGTGATGAAGAAGACTTTATCAAGCAACATCTTTTTACCCAGCAGCGTAGTTTGTTCTCTACGGTGCTTGACGTGGTTTTCTATGATGTGACCACACTTTATTTTGAATCTCAAGTAGAACAGGATGATGCTTTAAGACAAAAAGGCTATTCCAAAGACGGTAAAGCACACAAAACACAAATTGTGCTAGGACTATTAGTTGATAAAAATCGCAACCCTATATCGTATCAAATCTATAAAGGCAATACTTATGAAGGCTGTACCATGATTGATGCACTAAACTCAATGAAGCAACAATTTACCATAGACTGCGTAATTGTAGTTGCCGATAGTGCTATGATTGACAAGGGGAATCGTAATTTTATGGTAGACAACCAAATTGATTATATCATAGGCGATAGTATCAAAACTCTTCCTAAAGTTGTCAAAGCAAAACTCATTGATATTGAAAACCTCAAAGCTGTAAAAGGGGTATCAAAACAGAAGTTTAGTTATAGTGAGACAACCTATAAAGGCAGACGGATTATATGCAGTTACTCTGCAAAACGTGCACGTAAAGATGCATACGCTAGAGAAAAACTCATATCCAAAGCCAAGCAATGGCTCGAAGAACCCTCAAAATACAAACAAGTTAAAAAAAGAGGTGCAGGAAGGTTTATAACATCAACCAAAGAGGGAGAACCCATTGCACTAAATCTACAGGTCATAGAAAACGATGCTAAATATGACGGCTTAAAAGCATTATCTACTACAACTGATTTACCCATAGAAACTATCCTATCAAAATATAGCGACCTGTTTGAAGTAGAGCATACCTTTAGAACTTTAAAGAGCCAACTAGAAATACGCCCAGTATTTCATTGGACAGATAAAAGAATCAAAGGACACATCGCTATGTGCTTCACAGCATTTACTTTTATCAACTATTTAAAAAACACAACCAATCTTCAATACAGAGCTATTGTAAAAGCCATAGATCGTATGCAGGTATCTCTAATCAAGGATGACAAGGCGAAGTCCAACATCTACCTGCGTTCCAAAATTGATACCCCCGAGCAAACAATCATCGATAAATTAAAACTAAAAGTGCTAAACGATACAACAGCTCAAAACTCTGTAAATCAGTATTTTACAAAATAAAGTAGTGCATAGGCTATTTTTTAAAAACCTCATTATCAAATACTTAACCCTTTAAACTGTCAAACTCAAGAATCCGACTAAAACTATTTCTAATTTAAAAAAAACATGCTATTTGTAACCTACAAATTCTGAAAAGCTATATATTCAACGCATTAATTTACAAGTCTATCCAGACATTTCCATTTTTATGCGACTCTACAGATTTTTCTATAAAGCTCATTCCTCTAACTCCGTCAGTTATAGAGGGAAATTCGGCTAGGTCAAAAGGTTCTTTTCTAATTGCTTTGGCTACTCCTTTATAAATATTTCCCATCGCATCAAATATACCTTCGGGGTGTCCAGGCGGAAGTTTGGTTCCTTCTAAAGATAGTTTTGAATTATAAGCATTTCCTGGTGTTAGAACTTGCATTGGTTGGCTATCGTTTATTAGGTATAAATAGTTCGGAGTTTCTTGTTCCCATTTCAGCCCTGCTTTTTTGCCGTAAATAGCAATGCGTAAATTATTCTCTTCGCCAGTTGCTATTTGACTAGCACAAATAACCCCTTTAGTATTTTTACCTAAACGCAGTAATATAGTGCCGTCAATATCCATTAGGTTGTCATTATATAAATAATTTAAGTCTGCTAAAATTTTGTTTATTTTTTTATTTGTAACATACTCTAACATTTGATATGCGTGAACTCCAATGTCTCCCATACAACAGCTAATACCGGACATCTTTGGGTCTAATCTCCATATATTTGAGCGTTTTTCTTTTTCGTGAATTATAGGGTTTATCCAGCCTTGATAGTATTGTGCATCTACTTTTTGGATTTCACCTAACGAGCCTTCTTCAATAATTTTACGCATCTGGCGAAGCATAGGATAGCCTGTATAAGTATGTGTCAATGCAAAAATTCTGTTTTGTGTTTTATGGATTTTTTGAAGTTCTACGGCTTCGTTATAGGTCATGGTCATCGGTTTCTCGCAAATAACATTAAAGCCTGCTGACAATAATTTCTTTGCCATAGGAAAATGTAAAAAATTTGGAGTTAGAATCGAAACAACTTGCATTCGTGCTTCTTTTGGTAGCTTACTTTCCGATTCTATTAGAGTTTCCAAGTCTTTATATATCCTGTCTGTCTGTATTCCGATGCTTTCGGCAAATTTGACGCTTTCTTTAAGTTCTATATTGAAAACTCCGCCACAAAGTTTATAAGAGTCGAACATAGACGCTGCTATTCGGTGTAGCACTCCGATAAGAGAATCTCCGCCGCCGCCGATTATTCCCCAGTTTAATTTTTTATTCATGCTTTATAATCAACTTTTTCGTTTTTAAATAACACGATAAATAGTATTAAAACTATTGCTGCAAAAATGGCTGGAAAAATCCATACTCTGTTCCAGTTATGCAAAGTTATACTTTCGCCATTTTCAATTAAAGAATATGTATAATTATTTGAAATTTGACCTGCAACCCAAAAACCGATTAGCATACCAACACCGTAGGTAGCTAAAGTAATTAGTCCTTGTGCTGCACTTTTTATTTTTTCTCCAGCTTTATTGTCGGTATAAATTTGACCAGAGACAAAAAAGAAATCGTAGCAAATTCCGTGAAGGATAATGCCGGTTATAATCATAAAGAACAGGTCGCTGTTATTTCCATAAGCGAGTAATAAATAGCGGATAGCCCAAGCTAACATACCGACTATAATGGTTTTTTTGAAGCCGTATTTCTTAAAAAAAAGTGGTAGTAAAAGCATAAATCCAACTTCGGATATTTGACCTAAAGATGTCAAAGCTGTTGAGTTTTCTATTTTATATTCGGTTAAAAAAGGACTTATATTTTGGTAATAAAACGCTAGGGGGATACATATTAAAACCGAAGAAACAAAGAAAATTAAAAAATTCTTATCTTTCAAAAGTTTTAAAGATTCTAAGCCTAAAATATCAGATATACTTACTTTTTGATCTTTAGAAACTTTTGGGGGTGTTTTGGGTAATGTAAAGCTATATATTCCTAAAATAAATGAAATTATAGCTGAGGCAGTAAATGTTTTTGACAGCATTCCGGCGGCTATATTAGCTTCCGAATCCCAACTAAAATAGCTGACCATTAGCCCAGCTACTATCCAGCCAATTGTTCCCCAAACCCTTATAAGAGGAAAGTCTTTTGAAGCATTATTGCTTTGGTTAAACGATATAGAATTTGCTAGTGCTAGGGTTGGCATATACACAATCATATAGCCTAAAATATAAGGGTAGAATGTGCTAAAATCCGAAGACTGCGACATTTGATACATTAAAAAAGCTCCTATCAGATGAAGTATTCCTAAAATTTTTTCCGCATTAAAAAAACGGTCTGCAATTAATCCTATAATAAAAGGTGCAATTATTGCGCCCCATGATTGGGTAGAAAAGGCTTGACCAATTTCTAGGTCTGTCGCTCCTAAATTATTACCTAAAAATGTTCCTAAAGTTATAAACCAACACCCCCAAACAAATAGCTCAAGAAACATCATAGCTGATAACTGAATTTTTATTTTCTTCTTCATTTTTTTATTGTTTTTTTATTAATTATTTTTTCGAGTAGTGCTTTTGTGGCTTTTATTCCAGATGTAGGTTTGTCGCCTTCATATTCTATTCCTATAAATCCTTTAAAACTGGAGTCGTCAACTATTTTCATCATCATTTTATAGTCTATTTTTGTTTCTTCTCCGATTTCGTTAAACTCATACGATTTTGCGGAGACTCCCTTTGCAAATGGCATTAACTCTTTTATTCCTTTATACTTGTCGTATTCTTTAATGCAAGGTGTTCCCCAGCGTTCGCCTCCCTTTCTTTCTAAACAAAAATTTCCAAAGTCCGGCAGAGTACCGCAATATTTTGAATTTACTTCGTTCATAACTTTAGTTAGAAGACTAGCGTTGCTCGAATTTCCGCCGTGATTTTCAACTAAAATAGAAATGCCTTTCGGCTGTGCATAAGCAACTAATGCTTTTAAAGAACGCACCGAGTTTTTAACCCAAAGTTGATGGTCAGTTTCTCCGAATAAATTAATTCTAATAGAATGGCAACCTAAATAAGATGCAGCGTCTATCCATTTTTTGTGATTCTCTATAGCTTTGTTAGTGAGAGCTTCATCTGAAAATGATAAATCGCCTTCTCCGTCTATCATTATGATTAAATTTTTCATTCCAAACTTTTCGCTTCTACTTTTTAATTCTTTTAAAATAGAAGGCAGACCTTTCTTTTTATATGGATAGGAAATATCTTTGCTTACGTAGAGTTGGCTAACATACTCTAAGCCAGAAAACCCCATTTTTTTTGCGTCAGAAGCAAAATTCATAGGATCGATGCTCCCATTAAAAATGCCTTTGTGCAAAGACCACTGGGCTAAAGAAAATTCGTATCTAGACGAGTTATTTGACATTTTCATTTCTTTTTTACTTGATTTAGGCTTACAAGAATTTATAAATGTAAACAAAAAAACAAAGGATAGTACTACAATTGGGATGTTAAAGTTTTTGAATTTCATTGTGTAAATTAAATTTAGCTGTTATTAATTGATTGTAAAGATATTATTTTTTATCAACTTAAAATTTGCAATTTACATAAAAACTACTTATTTTTGAATTTGTTTTTTTTGAAGAAGAAAGAGCAGATTCAATTAGTAAATTTTATGGTTCAACAAACCTTACTAATGAGACAGATAAAATTACTTGCAGACTTGCAGGTTTAAGAAGATGCTAAAATTTAGATAATAGAATTAAAATATTCTAACTTTTTAAGGCTTCAAAGTTAGTTCAAAAGCAATCAAAATTTCTTTTAAAATTTAGCTAAAGAAGTTTAATGAAAAAAACTTTTTAATTTTTTTTGTTATTTTATTTAAAATTAAGTTATTTTGCCCCACAATATAAAAAACACAATATTTTTATGAGAGATAAATTAATTTTAATAGTTTTTATGCTAACGGTATTTTTTACCAAAGCACAAACTATAAATGTAGAAGGAATTGTTAAAGACTTTAAAACAGGCGAAACTATACCGGGAGTAAGCGTAATAGTTAAAGGAGGAAATGCCGGTACCGAAACAGATTTTGATGGATATTATAAACTTTCAAACATCAACGAAGGAGCAACTTTAGTATTTAGTTATTTGGGCTACTCTTCAAAAGAAATAATTGTTAATCAACAAAATATAAACGTATCATTAAAAGAGTCGTCAGAATCTTTAGACGAAGTTGTAGTTATAGGATACGGAACCCAAAAGAAGAAAGAAGTTACTGGTGCTGTGTCGGTAATAGAAAGTGAAACAATAGAAAAACTTAATCCGGTAAGAGTAGAACAAGCCTTGCAAGGTCAAGTAGCTGGAATTTCTGTTACTTCAGCTTCTGGTTCGCCGGGTTCTGGTCTAAATATAAGGATAAGAGGAGTCTCTACTAACGGAGACAACAGACCTTTAATTTTGGTGGACGGAAACCCCATTACTGACCTATCGGTTATAAACCCAAACGATATTAAAAGTATTAATGTACTAAAAGATGCCACCGCTGGTATTTACGGAGTACGTTCTGCAAATGGTGTGATTTTAATAGAAACTAAAACTGGTAAAAAAGAAAGCAAATTGAAAATTAACGTTGATGCTTACTACGCTTTTCAACAAACTAGTAAAAAGATAGACTTACTAAATCCTAAACAATTTGCAGATTACGTAAACATAGTTAGTGACGAAGCTCCTTTCATTATTGAAGATGGAACAGGAGATATTTATGAAAAAACAACTACCGGATTGGTTCTTTCGAAAACTACAGACTGGCAAGACGAGGTTTTTGAATCGTCAGCTCCTATGTATAGCACAAATATTTCAGCAACTGGAGGACTCAAAAATTTAGCTTATGCTTTCGGAGCGTCTTATCTAAACCAAGACGGAATTGTAGGTGGCGACAAATCTAATTTTACTAGATTTACGGGAAGAACTAGCCTACAATACGACTTGACAGATAAAATATCTTTGTCGGCAACGGCTATTTATACTTATTCTGAAAGAGATAAATTAGCAGAAAATGGAATTGGGGCTGTGCTTTATAATGCTATAAATGCTGATCCGCTAACGCCAGTTCACTACTATGTTGATCCTACTAAAGAAGGAAATTGTGAGACTTGTACTAAGCCTAATCCTCTTGGTATTAGCGATAGCAACGAAGAATTACGAAACGGCTTTGGGTTATTGAGAAATAGCAGTGTTGAAGTTTCTAACCCTTTAGCACAAATAGCAAACACTTATGATAGAGATGTCATACATAAAATTAGCCCAACCTTTACAGCAGAATATAAGTTTTTAGAGAACTTTAAATTTAGAACAAAATATCAATTTAACCATGCTACAGTTGACATCAAAGCATTTAGACCAAAAGCATACCTCGGAGCTGGTAAGTCGTTGACTAGAACAACCTTTAATGAGTTCGTTGATAATAAAGACACATACGACGACTATACTTGGAACAACTTACTAACTTTTGAAAAGACATTTAATGAGGTGCATAATTTAAAAGTGCTTTTAGGTCAAGAAGTAGTAGAGTTTAGGGGTACTTTTGCAGGTAAAGTAGGAATGGAAATGAAAGAGGGCAAGAATTCTAATGAATACGCTAGAATTGAAAATTTTAAAAAGAATAGAGAACGATTCACCGAAGCAGAACTATCTGTTGGAAGAGACCAGTTTAAAAACAGATTGTTTTCTTACTTTACTAGGGTACAGTATAATTATAAAGAGAAGTACCTGTTTTCGGGAGTCTTAAGACGAGACGCTTCTCCGACAAGGTTTGGTCCCGAAAACGAAGCAGGTTATTTTCCTTCTGTATCATTAGGTTGGGTTATGTCCGAAGAGTCTTTTATGGAAAAAATAGGCTTTATTAGTAGCCTTAAAATAAGAGTGAGCTACGGTCAAATAGGAAATGATAGAATTGCAGACTTTGCTTACGTATCTAGGCTAAACGGAGAAGCAGTTTATACAAACAATTCTGAAATAAATCAAAACGATTTACTAACAGGAGTAGCTGAAGGAAGGCTGTCGAATCCGAGAGTAAAATGGGAAACTACCACTACTTCAAATTTAGGGGTAGATTTATCTTTATTCAAAAATAAATTACAAGTTACAGCAGAGCTATATACCAAAAAAACGAAAGACTTATTAATTGCTGCGCAAATTTCTGGTTTGACAGGAGTAGGCGGAATAGGAGCTTCTCCACCTTTTATCAACGCGGGAAATGTTGAAAACAAAGGCTTTGAGTTCTTGATTTCTTATAGAGATAGGATTTCGGACGATCTTAGCTTCAGTGCTAGTCTTAACTTTACTACTATAAATAACAACGTAACTTTTGTAGGTAACGATACTGGATTTTTACAAGGGGGAGATTTTGGTGTAGGACTCGGAATTAACCCTTCTAGAATGGAAAAAGGACACGCTATAGGATATTTTTACGGATATAAAACAAATGGAATTTATCAAAGTCAAAAAGAAATAGACGACTTGAACGCTAAAGCAAAAGATAGCGATGATAATCCAAATGACGGACTATATCACAAACATGCTGGAAAAGGGGTTGGAGTCGGAGATTTAAAATTTGTAGATGTTGACGGCAATGGATATATTGACGAAAATGATAGAACAGATATCGGAGACCCAATACCTGATTTAACCGCTGGGTTAAATTTAGGGTTAAAGTATAAAAATATAGACTTTAGTGCGTCTGCTTTCGGTTCTTTCGGAAATGAAATGGTTCGCGACTATCAAAGAGTAAACAACTTAACCAACAAAGGGGTTAGAGTGGCGGATGCGTGGACAGAAGAAAACCCAAGCACAACAAACCCTAGAGCAGTTACAGGATCGTCTATTAATACAGATTTGTTTTCTGATTACCACGTTGAAGATGCCTCGTTCATAAGAATTCAGAACGTACAAATAGGATATACTTTTAGTGAGAAACTTTTGTCAAAACTAAAAATTGATAAGTTGAGAATATATGCTTCGGTAAATAACTTACACACATTTACGAACTATTCTGGATTTGACCCTTCGGCATCTTCGCCAGGTACCGACAACAGAGGAGAGCCTATTGGAGCAGGAATTGATAAAGGATTTTACCCAGTAGCAAGAACCTATATTTTTGGAATGAATTTAAGTTTTTAACATAGAAATAAACAACAGATGAAAGAAATAAAAATAAACAACGGACTTAATTTTTTAACTATTTTACTAGGAATATGGTTAGCAACATCACTGCTAAACTCTTGTGATAAGATAGAGCCAATAGGTCCTACGGACAGTAATTATTTTAATAATAAAGAAGAATATGAAAAAGCACTGATTGGGGTTTATGATATGTTGCAAAGCTCATTTTGGAATGTACTGACATCGTCAATTGCTTCCGATGATTTGATTGCTGGAGGAGATGCTGCTAATTTCGATCAACCGACTTTACAAAAAATTGACAAGATGACTCAAACGCCTTTGGATTACATTCAATTAAGGGATATTTGGGTATTTATGTATGCAGGAGTTAATAGAGCTAATTATCTATTAGAGTTTAAAGATAAGATAGACTTTGAAGGAAAAGAAGAAATTATAGCAGAGACTTATTTTTTAAGAGCTTATTTCATTTTTGAATTGGTAAAATTTTATGGGGACATTCCTTTAAAAATAGAAGAAAGAAACGGAATACAACGTATTGTAAACAAGCGTATTACGGCAGGGGAAGAATACGAACTTAACAGAGTAGGAGGTATTGCAGATATTTACAGCCTAATTGAAGAAGACCTAAAAGAAGCTATTGAAAAATTACCGAAAGAACAAGGACAAAAATATGAGGTAAGTAAAGGAGCTGCTCAAGCACTGTTAGGAAAAATATATTTATATCACGGAAAATATGATAAAACTAAGTTTGCAGAAGCTGCAAAAGTGCTAAAAGAGGTTATTGATGGAGGTAGCTATACTTTGGTAGAAAAATACGCTGATATATTTACTCGTAAAGGAGAAAATGGTCCTGAAGCTGTTTTTGAAATTCAATATACTAATGTAGAAGGAGCAGGTTGGGGCTGTATTCAATGTAGCGAAGGCAACTATTTTCCTAAATTTAATGCTCCGAGAGCTAAAGCAGTTGCCCCTTATATAGCAGGCTGGGGATTTAGTCTGCCAACTCAAAATTTATTTGACGCTTTTAAAACTGGTGATACTCGCAGAGATGCTACTATTTTTGATTTAAGAAGCGACAATTCTTATGAAAAAAGTAGAGAAGACACAGGCTTCTTTAGTAAAAAATACTTACCAACACAAGAAGATGAGGACGAAAGATTAGGTTCTGACCCTTTAAACTATCACAATAACTACAGAGCCATTAGGTACGCAGACGTATTGCTTATGGCGGCAGAAGCAGAAGTACAAAGCGGAGGCTCCGTTGCTAATGCGACATCTTATTTGAATCAAGTAAGAGAAAGAGCTTTTGAAAACAGTAGTAATAACTATCCTTTTGGGGGCGAGTCTGATTTATTAGAAGCTATTTATAAAGAGAGAAGATTAGAATTAGCAGGGGAAGGACATAGATTTTTTGACTTGGTTAGAACAGGGAAAGCAAAAGAGGTTTTTGATGCATATAATAATAGTATAGATAACACAGGCAGATCAGGAGCTCAAGTTTTTGAAAAAATTGAGTTTACTGAAAATAAAAACGAAGTATTCCCTATTCCGTTAGTAGAGCTAAACCTAGCTGATGCGACTGAAAGGTGGGGTCAAAATCAAGGATATTAATTTAAAGTTTTTTGTGAAATTTAAAAATATAAATTGGATATTTAAAATAAGCATCTGATTAGTTGCACCACGTTATTGTTTTATTTTTAAACGTTTATAGTGATGTTACATAAAAATTACGAAAACAGGTAACTTGTTTATTTTTGAATAAATTTAAAATACCCAAAAAATGAAACAAACTTATCATGCTAACGCAACAACATAAGCACGATTACATAACACAATTAACCAAAGTAATTTAACAAATCTTTAGTTATCAGAGCAATAATGGTATTTCTCATGGAAGTTTAAGACGAGAATTGAATGTAAAAACACCTTTTAACGCAATAGAAAAATGGTATGAATTAGAACCAAAAATATTTAAAAATAATCCTTTAGAATTTAAAAATAAAATTCTATCTTTGTAAAATAAACAAGTTCAAATTAAACAACAACCTTGTGAAACTTAACAAATATTCAATTAAATCGCCATAGGCTAATTATAAAAAATTATAAAAAAAAATGAGCATATCATCAGAGCACTTAAATATATACTTAAATGAAAGATCAGGTGCGCCAGTTAAAACCACTTTTAAAAAATTAATACCCCTTTTGCCAAACAAATTTGATAGTTTGATAGATGTGGGGTGTTCAAATGGAGAATGTTTAAAATATATCCATAAACTATATCCGAAAGCAAAACTAACAGGTATAGATTTTGAAAAAGAATACGAAAAATGTTTTGAAGAAGAACCTATTAAATATTATAACTTAAACATAACTAAAACCGTTCCAGATATCAAAGCAGATGTAGTGTTGTGTTTTGGTTTAATGTCGCTATACAAAAATCCTGATATTTTAATAGAAAACTTATTAAAATTATTAAAAAGCAATGGCTCATTAATAATTTTAGATTCTATGGACACAAAAGGAGTAGATTACCATATTAAATACAGGCGTGGTGGTACTTTAGACAGTATGAAATATGAATATTATTCGTGTTTTTATTCAAAAGAAACACTTGAACGTATTGCTGATAAAAATAATGCTTATTTAAGTGCATATCCATTTGAGTTAGATTTTTCTATCGATAAACACAATAAGTGGAATAGAACATGGACTGAACCATTCAGAGGTAATCCAAATCATCTTTTTTTACCAATAGGTCTAGCATTAAGCTTT
The DNA here is from genome assembly GCA_963422315.1 of uncultured Polaribacter sp. Classification (GTDB taxonomy): domain Bacteria; phylum Bacteroidota; class Bacteroidia; order Flavobacteriales; family Flavobacteriaceae; genus Polaribacter. Next base: position 301,927 of record OY729423.1, on the reverse strand, counting down.
TACTATATAAAAATTCGATTCAAAAATAAGCCGTTAATGATTCACCAAGTTCATAAAGATTACCATTATGCTAAAGGCTCAATTCATATTGATAAGTTGGAAGAACTAATAATAAAGCTAGGTGATAATATATTAAATATTGAAGACTGGATTATTAAATATAACAATGGAACGTTAAAACCTTTAGAAACGTGTATTACTTTAGACGATGGTTTGTTATCACAATATAAATTAGTTTTACCACTACTAAAAAAATATAATATTCAGGCCTGTTGGTCTATAGCTTCATCTGCTTTAACTAAAAATTTGCCTATGGAGGGCTTGAAATATCTAATTAAAGAACATTATGAAAATAAGGAAGATATATTTTATAAGCGATTTTTTCACAATATTAGAGAAAAATTGAACGTACCGTATGATTTGAAAAAGGCGCTAAACTACAGGTCAGATATAAAGTTTTATTCAAATAACGAACGAATAGTTAGGTATTTAAGAGATAAGATTCTTTCAAAAAATGAATTTGACGATATTGTTAATTCAGTACTTGAAGGTTCATCGATACCTCGTTTATCTATGTCGGAACATCATATAAAAGAACTTATAGAATATAATCAAGTAATAGCTAATCATACGCATTCTCACGGTACTAATTTTGAAAAAGTTAGTAAGGAATATCAGTTTAGAGATTTTAATAGGTGCAATAATATTTTGAAAAAATTGGGCATAAGTGTAAAATTCGCCACCCTTCCTTGCGGAAGATCTAACGAAGATACTAATAACGTATTGTCAGAGTTGGGTATAAAACATGTATTTGGCATAGATGATAACGTGAATATCCCTAGAATGGATATTGTAGACGTTATATGAAACATTTTTAAATTAGGACATGCTAAGTTCAATTGGTAAGTGCAACTTTTATAGGGAAAAGTTTTGGTATATTTGCGATATTGTATGTAGTCAAGCCTTAAAAAATCAGTTTAAAATAAAAAGCACAAAATTTGGTTTGCATATAAAGTTGAAACCACCACCCCACCAAAATAAAAAAAACATACCAAGAGCTTCAAAACAAACAAGAAAGGTTTCTTTAACTAAAACACAAGTTTATCAAGGAGCTATTCCGTCACCAGAAATGATGGAGGGTTACAAAAATCTCGACAGCACATTTCCGAATAGAATTTTGTCTATGGCTGAAAAAGAGCAAAGTCATTCTCACAAAATGGACGGAAAGATACATATTGCTGTATTAATTCAAACAAGCGTCGCGGGATGTTAGCAGGTGTTGTAGCAATGTTTTCTTTATGTTATTTAACTTATTATTCAATAGCTAATGATGTGCAAAATGTAGCTATCGCAATTGTAGGTAGTATGGCTACTATTATTGGTGTTTTTATATATAGATTTAGACAAAGGAATAATAAAACTACTGGCAACAAACTTTAGGTGTCTAAAAAAACAAATCGGGATATATCAAATAATAAGACCTACCTTTGACCCCTTTGTAAAAACTAAAAGTTCTAATACAAGTCATCGACATACGTCGAGAAGTCTTCTACATACGTCGAGAAGTTTTCGACACACGTTTAGAAGTCGTCGACGTACGTTGAGAAGTTTTCGACGTATGTTGAGAAGTTTTCGACGTATGTTGAGAAGTCGTCGACGCATGTTGAGAAGTCGTCGACGCGTGTTGAGAAGTCGTCGACGTACGTTGAGGAGTTAAAAACACCCAAAAATTAATATAATCTATAAAAAAATAAATATGTATTTAACACTAAATGATTTTAACAATCAAGTAAACATCGCCATTCCATATTTAAGAGAAAATGCGGAGCGATTAAAATTTTCGGAAACATTTCTTGCTGATTTAGAAAAAGAATTAGAGGAATGGAACAAAGTTTTTACGCCGTCCGAAAACAAAGCGACAAGGTCAAGCACTTTAGTTGCCGAAAGAAATACCTTGCGAAAAAGGTTTGAGCCGAAGCTTAATGGTATGAAGAAAAATCTAAAAAGCAATATTGAGGTAGAGCTAACAGATGCGGATTATAAAAACTTGTTTATTAAAATTGACAAAACCCCAATGCCTATTCCTGCTCCTACTACTATTGCAAAAGTTGATGTTATTGGGCGTTCGGAAAGCACTTTAAAAATTCAGGTTTCTGATCCGAGTTTGCCGGATTTGAACTATACCAAAATTCCAAAAGGCGTAGAAAGTATAAACGTTTTTGTAGCTATCGTAGAAGCCAACGCTCCTGTACCTGCCGACGAAGATTATCATCTTTTTATAAGTAGTGGCAAAAGCAATATTGAACTGAAATTTGACACCAAAGAAGAAAAGAAAGTAGCTTATATTCGTGCTTCATTTGTCAATAAAGCGGGGTCTTCCAGAATGTCAGATCCTATCAATTCGGTGATTCCTAATTAGTTAAACCCAAACAAGCTTTGAAATGAATAACATTAGAAATATCATCGCATCATTTAGTTTTATCTTTTTAACTTCTTGTGCTTTAAAACCAATTGCATCGGAATATACATTCATTAAAACTAACATTAAAAATTTTAATCTGAATGATCTAGGTAATGGAAATATTTTGATTTATAACGGAGCAAATTTTTTACACAAAATAGACAATACAGCGCGACTAAATATTTGGATTGATCAAAAACCTCTTGGGCAAGTTAGACAAGATGAATATGTAATTATAAGCCTCAAAAAAGGAAAATATCTTTTTAAAGTTTTACATATTGATGTTGTGAATATGAGAAGTGAACACGAAGTTGAAATAGATGATAAAACTAAAATCATAAAAATAAAACCGACTTTAACATCAAATAAATTAGAATTGACAAATATGTTTCCTGAAAACTTTTACAGGTTTAAGTACGCTGAAAAAAGATAAAAAAACGCCACACAACAAAACCTAAACTGCATTAAACACCGTTTAGTCAAACCGTTGAAGTAGCTTCAAACTGAAAAAATCCCATCATTTGCCTTTGGTAAATTCTCTACCTTTTAACTTAACAAGCAAAATTTTCAAATGATTTAACAAATATTACTAATTGAGATAGAGAATACTTTATCGTAAAAAGGAGAGAGAATATTAATAAATTATTTTTTTAAAACCTTAAAAATGAACAGATAGGGTTTAAACTACACACATTTCTTTTCAAAATATTCCGAAAACTGCATTTATTTGTTGAACGTAAGACTTATTAAAAGCTCCACAACTCAAAAATCAATAAGATTTATCTAAAAATTATATTAGATGGGCTATTTTTTAATACTATGAAAGTTACTACCTTTGTGCTTTTTTTAAATTAGCTTTTTAATGAAACTGAAATTTGTCTTTCAACTGGTGATATTTTTAAATATTGTAAATTTATATTCACAACAATACTTTATAAAAAGAGACACTTTAAAAGAAGTTATTGTAATGTCTAACAGAATAACTTTGCCTCTTAAACAAAATTCACAAACTATAAGTATTATTACATCTGATGATATAAAAAAAAGTGCTGTTACTAATGTAGCTGAGTTGTTGCAGCAGTCTGCTGGGGTCGATATAAGAAAAAGAGGAATGGGTGGTAGTCAATCCGATTTATATATAAGAGGAGGAAATTATAATCAAACTTTATTGCTGATTGACGGCATTAAAATGGACGATGCACAAACTGGACATCACAGTATGAACGCTGCGTTGCCTCTGGAAGTTATCGAGCGAATTGAGATAATTAAAGGACCTTCGGCACGAGTTTTTGGACAAAATGCCTTTACGGGTGCAATAAATATTATAACTAAAAAAAATATTAATAATACCATTTCGGCTAATATTGAACTCGGCTCTTTTAATCAGCTTAACGGCTCTGTTACGGCAGGTGCAAATCTTAAAAATTCGTCTCATATTATTCATTTCGGAAAACTAACTTCTAATGGCTACAGAAATAATACCGACTACGACAATTCTAACTATTTTATCAAAAGCATTTTAAATAAAAAACGACTTCCGGTAGAGATGATTATAAGTTTTTTTGACAGAAAATTTGGAGCTGAAAACTTTTATACAAGTAGCGAGTCTTATAGCGAATACGAAGAAACGCAGAACAGTTTAGTCGGAGTGTCTGCTACTATTAATTATAAAAAATTTATTATAAAACCTAGAATATATTGGAGGCGAAATCAAGATAAATATGTGTTTATAAGAGACAATCCGAGTTCGCATAATTTTCATATAAATAACAAAATTGGTGCAGAAATTAATTCTTCATACACTTCAAAAATAGGAGTTACCGGCTTCGGAATAGACGTTTCAAAAGTTTATTTAAAAAGTAGCGCTTTGGACGATCAGAATAGGTTAATGACGAATCTGTTTTTAGAACATCGGTTTAGCCTATTTAACAACAAGTTAGATATATCGCCTGGCATCGCAGCTAATTATTTTTCTGATTTTAAATTTAATATTTTTCCTGGCATCGATATCGGATACCAAATTAATGATAAATTAAAAACTTATGCCAACGCAGGATATACTTATAGAATCCCAACTTATACCGAATTATATATAAGTATTGCTAATTATTTAAAAGGAAATTCTAATTTAAAGCCGGAAAAAGCTATTTCTGCAGAAATAGGACTAAAATATTCTGATAAAAAATTTAACGCTTATGCCACTAGCTTTTATAGAAAGACCAACAACCTAATAGATTATTCAAAAGAAAAGGCATCGACAGCCCTTTTAATTGCAAATAATATCCCCATAGACATAAGCTCTAAAGGAATTGAATTAAACGCAAATTATACTTTTAAAATAAACTCTATTTCTAATAGAATATCAACTAACTATACTTTTATTGACGATGATATAAAAAACATTATCGAAACATTAGAATTACGCTATTCGGTTAATTCGCTGAGGCATCAATTTACATCGAAGTTTAGCTCGCAGCTAACAAAGTCTATAAATCTAAATATTATATACAGGCATGCCGAAAGAACTTCTGGCAATTCTTATAATATTTGGGACTCTTCGTTTTTATATAAGCTCAATAACTTAGAACTAACTATAACGGTAAATAATATTTTTGACGCCGAGTATTCTGAACAAGGCATAATTCTGATGCCACTTAGCAATGCACTCTTCGGATTGCGTTATAATTTTAATTAGTCAAGCCTTAAAAAATCAGTTTAAAATAAAAAGCACAAAATTTGGTTTGCATAAAAATTTGAAATCGCCTTTGAAAAAAGAGTAAAAAAGAATGTTTCCACTTGTTAATCATTCTTTTGAAGTTAAACCCTGCTGCTGCAAGCATAATATTGATGTTATCACCCACTACTTCCTTGTAAAAGTTGCGATTAAGTCTATGATTTGCCTTGATGTGTCCTATTACTGGTTCTATGCCTGCTCGTTTTTTGTGAGCTTGGCTTAATTTCTTTCGAAGGTAATAACTCATAGATTTTTTTGGTGGTGATGGAACAAGAATTTCTGTATCTTTTATTCTTTTTTTGCCTCTATATCCTCTGTCTACTTTTGCTCTTTTTGGTAATAATCCTGTTAATTTTTTTACTTGATCTAAAACTGGTTCTAAAGTGTGTCCGTCATATTGGTTGCGAAATCCCATTGCTCCAACAACTACTCCGGTGTCTGTTTTTACGAATGATGCCTTGTTGCCAAACTCATACTTCTTGTGTTCTTTTCCTTTAGAGATGCAACAAACTTCAGGCTCGTGAAGTGAATAAATTTTGTTTTTAGAATTTCTCTTTTGTGATAATACCTGTTTAAATAAATCTAAATCTGATTGATACTTTGAGTTGGGAGGTAGGTTTCGCTCAAGCTCTCTAATAAGCCTTCCACAAATGGTCTTTATTTTTCTGTCTGCTTTTTTTGCTTTTGCCCTGTTCTTTGGATGATTCCTAAAACGTTGGTCTCTAGATAATTTCTTTAATGTTCGAGTATAAGTTTGCCTAACAGGTAGTTGCTCTTTAGTAGCAATGGATTTACATTTTTTAATAATCTTTTTATGCAACTTTGCATCGGTAGGAAAGCTAATGTTTTTCTCTTGAACAGTAGTGTCTATATTGACGTTTTCGTCTTTGCTATCCTCTGCGTTTATTCGTATGCTTTCTTTTAAAATAAGTTCTATGCCAACTTCCTTAATACGATTACGAAAGTGAACCAATTCACTAGCTTCGCAAGGAACTCCACAAACAAAATTAGTTTCTCCACAAAAATATTGGTAGTAGTTATTTTCAGACCATTGCTCTACAACGCTCTAATCGGAGACATTACGGATATGTTTGAGCATAAGAAGACCTACCATTAGACGTATAGATTTAGCAGGTCTGCCTTTGTCTTTACTATACAAGGGCAAAAAAGCGTCTTCAAATTGTTTCCAATTTATTTTATTTGCCAATATGTAAAGAGGGTGTTTTTGGTTTAAAGTGTCTTTAAAACTAAAAAATAAATTGCCTTGATTTGTATTCTTGTTTTTTGGAATCATAATTTTAAAAAAATTGCAAGATTAATACATCAAAGATACAAAAACTTGTAGATATTTACAAATGTTTTTTAATCTATTTTATTGATATTTAAAGTGTTAAATGGTTTTTAAGGGGGGACTAACTAATCTTTAAAAATTATATGTTGATACGCTCCAATATCAGGTGGGTCGGTTCTGTCCATTCCTAAAATATCAACGCCTTTGCCAGTTGAAATTCCTTTTTTTATTGACTCAGAATTTTGCCCTATTATAAAGTCATTTTCTTCAGTATTTCTAAAATCTGGGATTCCGCTTAAGATTATATTTTGATAATAAGTAGGGTTTTCAAAGTCTAACAGTTCGTTGTTTTGGTACTTATTATTAATATCATCAAACTTTATTAGGCAGTTATTAATGCTATATTCAAATTGTTTGCTAAGGTCTAATCTGTTTATAACAAGTTCTATATTGCTATTTCCGTAAAAAATACAGTTAGTAAAATTAGTGTCATTTAGGTTTCTTGTTTCTACAACTTTTTCATTGTTGTCGTTGACTTTTTCGTAATAGTTATTTATCAATACGGCGGGTGAATTTCTTATACCGTTGTTCCAGTAATTAGCAAAAGTAGAGTGGGTAAAATTGTAAGTTCCGCCCATTGTTGCTGCTAAAGATATTTGTCCTGCATTTCCAATAACTACATTGTTGGCTTCAATATGAGTTTCCCTTGCTAAAATTCCATAATTAGAATGATTATACAGTTCTGTACTTTCTAACTTTACAGTCGGAACGGACGACTCGTTATTTCCTTCAACCCAAAGCCCAATTGTACCGTTTTTAATTTGAGCGTGTGTTATTTCATTATTTTCACTTCCTCTTTTTAACCAAATTGCGTCCCATTGCCCAGGTATATTTTTATATTTATAATCTAATCTATCTCCTTCAAAAACCACTTTTTCTTCTAACGTACCTTTCACTTTTAGAGTTGCATTATTGTCTATAACCAACCCAGAGCTATCGTGAAAATATACTTTTGCTCCTGCTTCTATGATTAAAGTTTTATCGCTTGGTACGACAGCAAAACCGTAAATAACAGTAGGTTTGCTACTAGTAAATGTAAGCTCCTTATCTGTCAAAAAACGACCTTTTAATGTAGTATCGTCATCAAGAGTTATATTCTCAATTTTCATTGTAGTTGGGTTTTTATGCGGATAAATAAAATTTGCATCTTGCACAAGAGTTACCAAGTTTACATCTTGTTGATTGTTGCCGACATCAAATAATATTTTGTCGATATATAGTGGATCCGAAGTACTTTTATGGTCAATTGTAGTTTCTATAAAAATAAAAATACTGTCTTTTTCGAGTATGTCAATATCGTTAAATTCTTTTCCAGGAGTTCCGTCAACGTTAATTCGGTACATAGAATTTTGCCCATTCTCTAATTTTATAATCGGTATTGTTATGTCGTTATTACTGCGGTTATAAACTTTTAGCGTATGAGTTGCGGAGCTAATTTTTGTAAAAATGGTATCTAAAAAAATAGTGTCGTTAGAAAATTCTAAATTTCCGAAGCTAGGTTTTGTAGTAAAATCTTTTCTATTACAAGAAATTATATAAACTAAAAAAGAGCAAAATATAGCGAGTAAAAAATAACGCATAAAGTGGTGTTTTTTTTAAGAAACAAAACTCTTTATTTTTAAAATTATTATTTTTTAATCAATTTTATTTCAAATAATTTCCCCCAGTTTTTTCCAGTTACAAAGAATCTTTCGTTTTCTTTGTCATAAGCTATTCCGTTTAGCACCTCATCTTTTGGAATTAATTTTTGAGTTTTCTCCATCGTTTTTTTTAACGATGTTAAATTTGCAACACCTTCTACAACTCCAGAAAAAACATCTATAATAACAATTACATTTTGTTGATATTTATTAGCATATATTTTATCGCCAATTAACTCTAATTCATTTAATTGTTTCAAAGAATATTTGTTAGTATATACCTGAATTGATTTTTCTTCTTTTAAAGTTTCAGGATCTAAAAACCAGATTCTATTTGTTCCGTCAGATTTAATTAATTTTTTTTGATTGTGAGTTAGCCCCCAGCCTTCCCTACTTTTATCGTATAAAAACTCTCTTTCTTTTTTAAAAGTTTTTAGATTATATATAAATCCTTTTTTTGCTTTCCAAGTAAGCCAGTATATTTTATCGTTAAAAATAGTCAGCCCTTCTCCGAAATATTTATCTTCTAAATTTATTTTTTGCAAAACTTTACCTGTCTTTATTTCTACTTTTCTTAAAGTAGATTTGCCTCTACGCCCAGTAGTCTCATACAAAAACCCATTATAATATTCTAACCCTTGTGTATAAGCTTTTGTGTCGTGCGGATATTCATTTATAATTTTGTAATCATAAATTATCGGCTCCTTATCGGATAAAACTTCAATAAAGCTATTCTTTTTTTTGGTCTTTTCGGAATAAAATATCAAAGCAGAAATTTGATGCTTTCCAATACCTAAATCTGCTGTGTTTATAGTTGTAGTATGTTTTTTTGAAAGAACTTCTTTATTGTTTATAAAAAACTTAACGCTATCAATCGGTTTGTTTTCTTTTACTCTTAAACTTATTTTTATTTTGCTGTTTAAAGGGACACTTTTTTTATGCTCAATGATAAATATATAATTATCCGAACACGATGTTAGTAAAACAAAAAAAGCTAATACGAATATTTTCATATTACAAACATTTTTTATCAACTTAAATTCGCAATATATATTTAACTTTTGTTTTTTAAAAAAATTATTAATAAATTTTTATGACTTTTCTTTTTATTAACTTATTTTATAGTACCACGACTTGATTTTAAAAAGTAAAAGCTAAAATTATGAAAAAAATTATTTTTTCAAACAATATAAAGAGAAAGCTATATTAGTAGATGAAAAAGACAATACAATTGGGTTGACGCCTAAAATAAAAGCTAATTTTACTTGCATATTTAAGGTAATTAATTATTTTTACAATCCTTAAAGAGTAAATTTACAAACTGTAAAAAAAAAGCGATAAATGAGTCAAGAATTTTCTAAAAGATACTTACAAAGAGGGGTTTCAGCTACAAAAGAAGATGTACATAGTGCTATAAAAAACATAAACAAAGGCTTGTTTCCTAAAGCGTTTTGTAAAGTAATCCCCGATTTTTTAACAAACGATGAAGAGTATTGTTTAGTGATGCATTCGGATGGAGCCGGAACAAAATCGTCTTTGGCATACATTTATTGGAAAGAAACTGGAGATTTGTCTGTTTGGAAAGGAATTGCTCAAGACTCATTAATTATGAACATAGACGATTTGTTGTGTGTAGGCATAACTGACCAAATTATATTATCATCAGTAGTCGGAAGAAACAAAAATAAAATACCAGCAAAAGTTTTATCAGCTATTATAAACGGAATCGAAGAGCTTATTGACCTTTTAAAAAAATTTGACATAACAATACATTCTAGCGGTGGCGAGACTGCCGATATTGGTGATTTGGTTCGCACGATAGTTGTAGACTCTACTGTTGTTGCGAGAATAAAAAGAAAAGATGTAATAGATAACTCAAACATAAAGGCAGGTGATGTTATAGTGGGTTTAGCCTCTTTTGGTCAATCAACTTACGAGACAGAATATAACGGAGGTATGGGTTCTAACGGATTAACCTCTGCACGTCATGATGTTTTTCATAAATATTTAGCGAAAAAGTATCCGGAGAGCTTTGACTCAGAAATTACGTCAGATTTAGCGTACTCCGGAGAATTAAGGCTTATAGATAATACAGCAAATTCTCCTTTAGATGCAGGTAAATTAGTGCTGTCGCCGACAAGAACTTACGCTCCAATTATTAAAGAAGTTTTAAATAAAATATCTTTAGACCAAATACACGGAATGATACATTGTACCGGAGGTGCTCAAACAAAAATTTTACACTTTATAAATGATCTACATATTGTAAAAGACAATCTTTTTTCGATACCGCCTTTGTTCAAGTTAATACAAGAACAATCTAAAACTAATTGGAAAGAGATGTATCAAGTTTTTAATTGCGGTCATAGAATGGAATTGTACGTTGACCCAAAAGTTGCGGAAAAAATTATCGCTATTTCAAAAGGCTTTAATGTCGCTGCTCAAATTGTAGGGAAAGTAGAAGAGTCCGATTCTAAAAAATTGACCATAAAAAGCGAATACGGAACTTTTAATTATTCATAAAAAAACGAAAAGCCTATCAATATTTTTTTGATAGGCTTTAGATAAAAATTAACTCGTAAATATATTATATTACTTTTACGTTTACTGCGTTTAATCCTTTTCTACCATCTTGTAAATCAAATTCAACTTTATCGTTTTCACGAATTTCGTCAATTAAACCTGATACGTGTACAAAATGCTCTTTGCTTGTTCCATCTTCAGTGATAAATCCAAATCCTTTAGACTCATTGAAAAATTTTACGACACCTTTGTTCATTATAAAAAAATTTACTGTTGTTAAATTAATTTCTAACAACTTTTGTTAAAGTGCAAAGTTAGCAAAAACTTCATTAAATACTAATAAAATATTTTTATATCGTTAAAGCCTATTTACATTGGCTTTAGCAAGGTTGTACTCTGCAATAATTTCGTCTAAAGCTTCTTTTGCAGGTTTTATTTGGTGAATTAAACTTGCAATTTGACCAATTTCTAACTCTCCTTCTTCTAGATTTCCTTCGAACATTCCTTTTTTAGCTCTTGCTCTTCCTAACAACTCTTTTAGCTGCTCTGTTGTCGGATTATTTTTATAAAGCTCTTGTATCTCATTATAAAATTTATTTTTAACCATCCTTACTGGAGCTAATTCTTTTAGTGTCAAGTGTGTGTCGCCATCTTCAATATTGACTATTGCTTGCTTAAACTTTTGGTGTGCTGACGACTCTTCTGTTGCAGCAAATCTACTTCCTATTTGAACTCCGTCTGCGCCTAAAATCATAGCAGCTAACATACTCCTCCCAGTAGCAATTCCTCCAGCTGCTATAATCGGCACTTTAATTTTTTCTTTTATTAAAGGTATTAAAACAAAAGTTGTGTTTTCTTCACGTCCATTGTGTCCTCCAGCTTCAAACCCTTCACATACAATAGCATCAACGTCTGCTTCTTGTGCTTTAATAGCAAATTTTAAAGAACTTACGATATGAACAACCGTAATACCTTTTTTCTTTAAAAAGCTTGTCCAAGTTTTAGGATTTCCAGCAGAAGTAAATACAATTTTTACGTCTTCTTCAACTATTATACTCATTATTTTTTCAATATCTGGATACAGCATAGGAACATTAACCCCAAAAGGTTTTATGGTGTTTTTTTTACATTTTCGGATATGTTCTCGCAAAACATCTGGATACATAGACCCAGAACCTATAAGCCCTAAACCGCCAGCGTTTGAAACAGCAGATACTAATTTATTCCCCGAAACCCAAATCATTCCGCCTTGAATTATTGGATATTTTATTTTAAAAAGACTTGTTATTTTATTTTTCATAATTATTTAATCGAACCTTAAAAATAACAAATATATTGGCTTTAATTCCTTTAAAAATAGTACTTCGTCAAAAGTTTAATGTTTTGATATACAGTTATTTAACTGTATAATGTATCAAAATTAAGACTTATTATGACTATTCTTCTATTACTTTAGAAACAACAAGGTATCCATTTTTTTCTTTAGGAAAGTTTTCTATTATAATTTGCTTTTCTTTTGAAGAACAATCTTTTACAACATCATCTCTTAAAAGCGAAAGATGTACCGAATTTATATCGCTTTTATAAAAAGAACTACTATCGCTTGGTAATTCCGACTTTAAAATAATGTCAAACAGTTCATTTACAACTTTTGAAGGCTTTGCATCTTTAATGCTTGACAACAAGTCGACTGTCATTGTTTTACTCATTTCTTTTTTTGCAAATGTATATAAAATAGCTTAAAGTCGTTTTTTTTTATTTAAACCGAAAACTATAAAATAGGCCAAAATTATTCATTACACACTACAGGTTATTTTACATCAATTTAATTAAAATATTATGTCTTTAAAAACATAATTTTTATTTACTTTTGATAGATTTTATTTTTAAAAAAAATTAAAGTAATTAATATAAATAATGAGTGAGCAAAAAAAGAATAATTATTCAGCCGATAGCATTCAGGCTTTAGAAGGAATGGAACATGTTAGAAAGCGTCCGTCCATGTATATTGGAGACACTGGCATACGTGGTTTGCACCATTTAGTTTATGAAGTTATAGACAACTCGATAGACGAAGCATTAGCTGGATATTGCGATAAAATTGATATAACTATAAACGAAGATAACTCTATTACTACAAAGGACAATGGGCGTGGAATTCCGGTTGATATTCATAAAAAAGAAGGCTTTTCTGCATTAGAAGTCGTAATGACAAAAATTGGAGCTGGAGGAAAGTTTGATAAAGATTCTTATAAAGTCTCTGGAGGTTTACACGGAGTTGGGGTTAGCTGTGTCAATGCACTGTCTGATCACCTAACAGCTATCGTACATAAAGATGGAAAAATTTGGCAGCAAGAGTATAAAAAAGGAAAAGCATTATACCAAGTAAAAGAAGTCGGCGAAACAGATTTTAATGGAACTATTGTTACTTTTTTACCAGACAAATCAATTTTTACCCAGACTATAGAATACAATTATGATACTTTAGCTACTCGTACCCGCGAATTAGCATATCTTAATAAAGGCATTACTATAACGCTAACAGACAAAAGAAGAACAGATGATCAAGGTAATTTTCCTACCGAAACTTTTCATAGCGATGAGGGTTTGCCAGAATTTATTAAATATTTAGACTCAACTCGTGAGCAATTAATTTCAAAAACAATTTCTATGGAAGGCGAGAAAAACGGCATACCCGTAGAAGTTGCAATGGTTTATAACACTTCTTATTCAGAAAATTTATATTCTTATGTCAACAACATTAATACTCACGAAGGAGGAACACATCTTTCGGGTTTTAGACGAGGTTTAACGAGTACATTAAAAAAATATACCGACAATTCTGGCTTATTAAAAAACATAAAATTTGAAATAGCTGGAGATGATTTTCGAGAAGGCTTAACAGCAATAGTATCTGTAAAAATTGCAGAACCCCAGTTTGAAGGACAAACTAAAACAAAGTTAGGGAATAGGGAGGTTAGCTCTGCTGTTTCGCAATCGGTTTCAGAAATGCTTACTAACTATTTAGAAGAAAACCCTGCCGATGCAAAAATAATAATACAAAAAGTAATTCTAGCTGCTACCGCACGCCACGCCGCACGAAAAGCTCGCGAAATGGTGCAGCGTAAAACAATTATGAACATCGGCGGTTTACCGGGTAAATTATCTGATTGCTCCGAAACAGACCCAGCACAATGCGAAATATTTTTGGTAGAAGGAGACTCCGCTGGCGGAACCGCAAAACAAGGACGCGACAGAAAATTTCAAGCAATATTACCACTCCGTGGAAAAATATTAAACGTCGAAAAAGCTATGCAACATAAAGTTTTTGAAAACGAAGAAATTAAAAATATGTTTACAGCCTTAGGCGTATCTATAGGCACCGAAGAAGACCCAAGAGCCTTAAACTTATCAAAAATACGATACCACAAAGTCGTCATTATGTGTGATGCGGATGTAGATGGCTCCCATATTGCGACCTTAATTTTAACCTTTTTCTTTAGATATATGAAAGAAATGATTGAACAAGGATATGTTTATATAGCAACACCTCCGCTATATTTAGTTAAAAAAGGACAAAAAAAAGAATATGCGTGGGACGACAACCAGAGAGATATAATAGCTGAAAAAATGAAAGGCGGAGTTACCATTCAAAGATACAAAGGACTCGGAGAAATGAACGCAGAACAACTATGGACTACAACTATGGACCCAGAGTTTAGAACTTTAAGGCAAGTAACAATTGATAGCTTAACCGAAGCAGACCGAGTTTTTTCTATGCTAATGGGCGATGAAGTTCCTCCTCGAAGAAATTTTATAGAAAATAATGCAAAGTATGCAAATATTGACGCATAAAAATGTTTGAAGTATGAATTTTTTAACATTAGAATGGGACTCTCCGATAGGGATAGATTTAGGGTTTTTTGTAATTCGTTGGTATAGCTTAATGTTTGTAGCAGCTTTTTTGATAGGGTTGCGTTTGATGAAGAAAATTTACACTTATGAGAATATATCTTCAGAAAAATTAGAAACTCTATTTACTTACGTTTTTGTTTCTATGCTTATAGGAATGCGGCTGGGAGACGTGCTTTTCTATAGTTGGGACTATTACCAAGACCATCTGTTAGAAATAATTATACCTTTTAAAAACATAGATGGAAACTGGAAATTCACTGGGTTTTCAGGCTTTGCTAGTCATGGTGCAGCTATTGCTATTCCTATTTCAATGTACTTTTATTCAAAAAAACATCTAAAAAAACCTTGGCTATACATATTAGATCGTCTGTCAATTATGGTCGCATTAAGTGGTTTTTTTATTCGCTTTGGGAACTTTTTTAATTCAGAAATTTATGGAAAAGAGACTACTTCTAACTTCGGTGTAATCTTTAAAGCAGCAGGCGAAACTATGCCGAGGCATCCTACTCAACTATACGAGGCTTTTAGTTATTTAGCTTTATTTTTTATACTTTGGAATTTGTTTTGGAAAACTAAATTGAAAAACAAGCTAGGACTTATTTTCGGAATTTTTATGGTTGCTATTTGGTCTATACGTTTTGTTATTGAATTTTTTAAAGAGCCACAAGTTGAAGGCAGGGAAGACTGGGTCTTTAATCTTTTAAACACAGGTCAAGCTTTGAGCATTCCACTTATAATTATAGGTATGTGGATAATCTTCTATAAACGTTAAGGCTTTATAATTTCATTATATATTCCTTTTAAAAATCATAAATAACGGCTACTTACAATTATTTAATTCAATTAATATTTAATTTTAGACATAATATGGAAAAATTAAAACGCCGCTGGGAAATTAGAAGCAACTGGGCTTTAATAGTTATTCTTATTGTTTTTGCAATAAACGGAACGCTTGCTTCGTGGATGGCAGATCCGATAACTAATTTTATCGGAATTGATCGCGATAACACAAACCCTTATTTATACTGGTCTTTAAGAATTATTTTAATTTTTCCTATTTATCAAATTACATTGCCAATCATTGGCTGGATGTTCGGTCAGTTTAAGTTTTTTTGGGAATTTGAAAAAAGTTTTTTAACTAAAATAGGATTAGGCTTTATGTTTAAGAGTGGTAAAAAGCTATGATAAATTCATCAATAAGCAAGGTGCGAGTTAAGCCTAAAGATTTGGAAAAAAATTAAGCTATCAAAAGCCTTGTAAATTATTTTATAAATTTGCAACACTTAAAGTTGCTTATGAAGATTGAGTCTGCTATACCTATTTTTGTTGGTAATATTTTGGAAAACAAACGATGAAAAACATAAGAAATTTTTGCATAATAGCACATATCGATCATGGAAAAAGCACATTAGCAGATAGGCTTTTAGACTCTACTGGCTCGGTAACTGAACGAGAAAAACAAAACCAGTTATTAGACGATATGGATTTGGAGCGGGAACGTGGAATTACCATAAAATCTCATGCTATTCAAATGGACTATATATATAAAGGAGAGGCTTTTGTTTTAAATTTAATAGACACTCCAGGTCATGTAGATTTTTCTTATGAAGTTTCACGCTCTATCGCTGCTTGCGAAGGAGCTTTGCTAATAGTTGATGCATCGCAGAGCATTCAAGCACAAACTATATCGAACTTATATTTAGCTTTAGACAATGATTTAGAAATTATTCCAATTCTAAATAAAGTCGATTTACCAAGTGCAAATATAGAAGAAGTTACCCATGATATTATAGACTTGTTAGGCTGTTCTGAGGATGAGGTTATTCATGCGAGTGGTAAAACTGGTTTAGGTGTTGAAAAAATATTAGAAGCTATAATAAATATAGTCCCACATCCTAAAGGCGATCCTAACAAACCTCTACAGGCTTTAATTTTTGATAGTGTTTATAACTCTTATCGAGGTATTGAGACACATTTTAGAGTAGTAAACGGCGAGATAAAAAGCGGTCAAGAAATTAAATTTATGTCAACTGGAAAGAATTATTTTGCAGATGAAGTCGGAACATTAAAGCTAAAACAAGTTATAAAAAAAGAAATAAAAACTGGCGATGTTGGGTATTTGATTACAGGTATAAAAACTGCAAAAGAAGTAAAGGTGGGCGACACAATTACAGATTTCAAAAACCCAACGACAGAAATAATTGACGGATTTGAAAAAGTAAAACCGATGGTCTTTGCTGGAATTTATCCGGTTGAAACAGAAGACTATGAGGAGTTAAGAAACTCAATGGAGAAACTACAATTAAACGACGCTTCTTTGGTATTCCAGCCAGAAAGTTCTACGGCTTTGGGGTTCGGCTTTAGATGTGGTTTTTTAGGAATGTTGCACATGGAAATAATTCAAGAGCGATTAGAACGAGAATTTAATATGTCTGTAATAACTACTGTTCCTAATGTTTCTTATTACGCCTATACAAAGAAAAGCCCTCAAACGCCCATCATTTTAAACAACCCAACAGACTTGCCGAGTCCTTCAAAATTGGACAGAGTAGAAGAGCCGTATATCAAAGCATCAATTATTACAAAGTCTAATTTTGTTGGACCAGTAATGAATTTGTGTATAGAAAAACGTGGCCAAATTATTAATCAATCTTATTTAACTACCAAAAGAGTTGAATTGATTTTTGAAATGCCTTTGGCAGAAATAGTATTCGATTTTTATGATCGTTTGAAAACAATTTCAAAAGGTTATGCTTCGTTTGACTACCAGCTAACGGATATGAGATCGTCAAAATTAGTACGTGTAGACATACTTTTAAATGCTCAACCTGTCGATGCACTTTCTTCTTTACTACATGAGGAAAATGCACATGTTATCGGAAGAAAAATAGTAGAAAAGCTAAAGACTTTAATAACAAGGCAGCAGTTTGATATTCCTATTCAGGCAGCAATAGGTACAAAAATTATTGCAAGAGAAACAACCAAAGCACTTCGTAAAGATGTTACTGCAAAATGTTATGGTGGCGACATTTCGCGTAAGCGCAAGTTGTTAGAAAAGCAGAAAAAAGGAAAAAAAAGAATGCGTCAAGTAGGTAGTGTTGAAATACCACAGGAAGCCTTTATGGCAGTTTTGAAGCTAAACGATTAATTAAATTACTATTTTAAAAAAAGACATGAGTTTTATAAAAAAAATATTTACTAAAGAAAAAAAAGAAACATTAGATAAGGGCTTAAAAAAAACTAAAGAAAGTTTTTTTGGTAAGCTGACAAAGGCGGTTGCAGGAAAATCTAAAGTTGATGATGAGGTTTTAGATAATTTAGAGGAGGTTCTAATTTCTTCGGATGTAGGGGTAAATACAACCTTAAAAATTATTCAAAAAATAGAGGATAGAGTAGAAAAAGAAAAATATTTAGGCACTGAAAATTTAAAAAGAATACTTCGCGAAGAAATATTAAGTTTATTTTCAAAAGTTGACTCTGAAGATTCGGATGAATTTCTAACTCCTGATGAAACAAAACCCTACGTAATTTTGGTTGTTGGGGTAAACGGAGTTGGGAAAACTACAACTGTTGGTAAGTTAGCGAATAAATTTAAAAAACAGGGTTTGAGTGTAGTTCTCGGAGCTGCAGACACTTTTAGGGCGGCAGCGATAGACCAGCTACAAGTTTGGGCAGACAGGACTCATACCCCAATTGTTAGGCAAAAATTAGGTTCCGATCCGGCTTCCGTGACTTTTGACACTTTAAAATCTGCTGTTTCTAAAAACGCAGACGTAGTTATTATAGACACCGCTGGGCGTATTCATAATAAAGTTAATTTGATGAATGAGCTTACAAAGATAAAACGAGTAATGAAAAACATTGTAAAAGGAGCCCCAGATGAAGTGCTTTTAGTTTTAGATGGCTCGACAGGACAGAACGCTTTTGAGCAAGCAAAGCAATTTTCAAAGGCAACAGAAGTTAGCTCTTTAGCCTTGACAAAATTAGACGGCACCGCAAAAGGAGGCGTTGTAATAGGTATATCGGATCAGTTTAAAATTCCAGTAAAGTACATCGGAGTTGGCGAAGGAATAGACGACCTAAAAGTATTTGATAAAAATGAATTTATAGACTCTTTTTTTAAGTAACTATAGCTAAAGTTTCACAAAGTTGCTAATAAAAATTGTTCGTTTTTAGTAACTTGTGTACTTTCTAAATTTAAGATTTTATTTTTAAATTTTTATATCACTTTTTTTAACTTAATTAGCATAAATATTTTTTTGTAGTTATTTATAAAAAAATAATTAATTTTACACTGAATTATTATAAAAATTATGAACGACAATTTTTCACCAAAGGTTAGAGACGTAATTGAGCTAAGCAAAGAAGAGGCTATACGTTTAGGGCATAAATTTATTGGCACCGAACATTTGTTGTTAGGCTTAATAAAAAAAGGAGAAGGGAAAGCAATAGATATATTAAATTCACTTGACGTTGATTTGGTTTTGCTTTACAAAAATTTAGAACAATTAAACCCTGTTAGCTCTACGCTAGTAAGCGAAAGCAAGGTGCAATTGCAATTAACAAGGCAAGCGGAAAAGGCTTTAAAAACAACTTTTTTAGAAGCAAAACTACACCAAAGCTATTCTATTGATACAGCACATTTGCTTATGTGTATTTTAAGAAATGAAAACGATCCTTCGACAAAATTAATGCAAAAGCACAGTATAAATTATGACGATGTAAAAGCATCGTACAAGCATCTTAATGTCGGTGGAATAGACAAAGACAAACCCATTTCTGAAATACCATCCGACAGCGATGACTACGATTCTGAAAAAGAAAATGTTTTTAGAACAACACAAAAAGGTTCTATAAAAAAATCTAAAACTCCGGTGTTAGATAATTTTGGAAAAGACTTAACGCGGTTAGCAGAAAACGAAAAGTTAGACCTTGTTGTTGGAAGGCAAAAAGAAATAGAGCGTGTTTCACAAATTTTAAGCAGAAGAAAGAAAAACAATCCGATACTAATTGGTAACCCGGGAGTAGGGAAATCTGCTATTGCCGAAGGTTTAGCAATACAAATTGTCAACAGAAAAGTATCTCGTATTTTGTTTAACAAACGAATTATTTCTCTTGATTTAACTAGCCTAGTTGCAGGCACAAAATATAGGGGTCAATTTGAAGAAAGAATGAAAGCCTTAATGAATGAGTTAGAAAAAAATGATGATATAATTTTATTTATTGATGAGATTCATACAATAGTAGGTGCGGGCGGAGCTGCTGGTTCGTTAGACGCTTCAAACATGCTAAAGCCTGCTTTGTCGAGAGGCGAAATACAATGTATAGGTGCAACTACTTTAAACGAATTTAGACAAAATATAGAAAAAGACGGTGCTTTAGAAAGACGTTTTCAAAAAGTGTTAGTTGACCCAACTAGCGTAGAAGAGACCATTGAAATTCTTCATAGTATAAAAAAGAATTACGAAGAACATCACAGCGTTTATTTTACAGACGAGGCTATTGAGGCATGCGTAAATCTAACTAATAGGTATATGGTAGATAAAAATCTTCCCGACAAAGCTATTGACGCTTTAGATGAGGTGGGGTCTAGAATTCATATAACAAATATTGTAGTTCCGAAACAGATATTAGAATTAGATACGCAATTAGAAAATGTAAGAAAGCAGAAATCAAGGGCTGTTAGTGGGCAAAAATATGAAGAGGCAGCAAAATTAAGAGACGATGAGAAAAACATTACAATAGCTTTAAATAATGCACAAGACCAGTGGAAAAAAGACTCTAAACTAAACAGAGAAATTGTAACTAAAGAGGACGTTGCGGAAATTGTTTCGATGATGACTGGAATACCTTTAAAAAAAGTTGTAGAAGCTGAAAACATTAAGTTAAACGAATTGCCGAAGCTAATTAAAAGTAAAATTATAGGACAAGACGAAGCCGTTGAGAAAGTTGTAAGAGCTATTCGGCGCAACAGGGTCGGTCTAAAAGACCCTAATAAGCCCATCGGTTCTTTTATATTTTTAGGTCAAACCGGAGTTGGGAAAACCCAGTTTGCAAAAGTGTTAGGCGAAGAATTGTTAGCCTCGAAAGATTCTTTAATAAGAATAGACATGAGCGAATATATGGAAAAATTCTCGGCTTCTCGTTTAATCGGTGCTCCTCCTGGATATGTAGGTTATGAAGAAGGAGGGCAATTAACAGAAAAAGTTAGAAGAAAACCGTATTCTGTTATCTTGTTAGATGAAATAGAAAAAGCTCACATAGATGTGTTTAACATATTATTACAAATTTTAGACGAAGGAAACATAACCGATAGTTTAGGTCGTAACATCGACTTTAGAAACACTATAATTATTATGACTTCTAATATCGGTACTCGCCAATTAAAAGACTTTGGGAGCGGCATCGGGTTTGAAACAAAGGCTAAAAACACACAAGAAGAAGCTCACTATATATCGGTAATAAAAAAATCTTTAAAGAAATTTTTCTCCCCAGAGTTTTTAAACAGAGTTGACGAAATTATTGTGTTTAATAGCCTTAAAAGAAAAGATATTGATTCTATTATAAATATTGAATTAGATGTATTATTAAAAAGAATGTCCGATTTAGGCTACACTTTAAAATTAAGTAAAAAAGCTAAAGATTTTATTGCTGATAAAGGTTTTGATAAAAAGTATGGTGCAAGACCTTTAAAAAGAGTTATCCAAAAACACATAGAAGATGCTTTGGCAGAAGAAATTGTAAATTCTAAATTATCGGAAGGAGATACAATTAAAATTGATTTAGACGATGAAAACGACAAACTTAAGGTTGAAATAAATAAAAGTATAAAAAAAGAAAAAACTAAAAATGAGGATTAGAAAGGGCTTTTTTTTTTAACAAATCTTATTTATTGTTCTTAAAAAATGGAATTAAATAGCCTTCCTTTAAAAACCAAAAGAATCATTTTTCCAACGCTTGACAAACAGAATTAAAAAAACATTTTATATTTGCCAAGTATTAGTAAGTTGATTTTTAGCAAGTCTTAATTATGGTAACATTTGGACAGTTCTTAAAAAAGGAGTGAGAAAAGAAAAAATGTAAAACAGGGCAATTTCAATTTTTAAGATATGAGTGAACAACTGACACAGAATGAGATAATTACAAATAGTAATTTCGGCAACTATTTTTCACTTTCTATCGGAAGCAGTTCGATTAATCAACTAAAAAAATCTAAAAAATTACCATCAAAAGATTATGGTAACTATGGAAATTTGAAACCTGACGGACTTTTGATAGATGATAGAAACGAAAAAAATATTTCTGTTATATGCGTTATTGAATTTAAAAAACCATCGGAGTTTAATACAAAGAAAAAAAAGGAATTTGCTACAAAACAATGTAATACATACTGTCAGCTTGTAAATGCAAAGTTTGGAGTAATTTCTGATGGGCAAACTTTTATTTGGATAAATCCTAAGAGTAAAAATCCTGATATTACTTACTTTGACAATGATGTTTTTCAAAATAAAAGCAACATTGAAAGGGGATATTCACATATACTAAGAGAAGATGGCTATGAACTTGGAGCTCATTACATTCTTAACCAAACTCAAGAAACAGAGACCAAAGAGACTTTAAAATTAATTGAGAAAATTTTATCCCATATAAAAGAGTCAAACTCTCAATTTATTCAAGAGGAGTATAAAAACCCTTCAAACTTGGCAAGAAGTGTTTGGCAGGATGTTTGGATTTCAAAAAGTGCATCTCCAGAAAAATCCTTATCTACATTTATTGAAGTGTTTATGTTTAAATTTTTAAGCGATTTAAAAGTTTTAACAGAGGACTCAAATGGTAATAAAGTGTCTTTCTCTGAAGTACTTTCAAAGGGACAAGACAAATGTTTAAAATATTATTTCTCGAATGTGCGTGAACACATCAAGGAATTGTTTCCAAGTAATCCAAATGACCTTACAACTTTGATAAATGGCATAAGTTTATCTCCGTTAGTTGTTGAAGACAATCAAGTTTTTTATAGAATCCTTAAAAAATTTAATGAATTTGGAAACTTAAAAAATATTGACCTTGAGTTTAAATCTCGTTTGTTTGAAGACTTCTTAAAAAAGAGTATCAGTAAGAAAAATTGGGGGCAATTTTTTACACCACGAAATGTAGTTAAAGCAATTGTTGAAATGTCGGAAATTGACAAATTGCCTGACGGCTCAAATGTATATGACCCAGCTTGTGGTGTGGGTGGATTCTTGTTAGAACCATTGATAATAAAAAGGCCTACTGATTATTATTTTGATGGCAATAAACTTAAATCTAAAATTAATTATTTGGGTTCTGAAAAAGGCTTTGAGTTAGAAGATAAACTTACAATTACTTTAGCAAAGTCTAACTTTGTGATTTACTTGTCTGAATTACTTAAATCTAATCCAACACTTACTTCCGAATTTGCGAAAGCATATAATGAGCTATTTAACGTTTACACAAACTCAATTTTAGGAAGTCTTTCAAAAGTTGAAAGTTGTAAGTATGATTTAATAATGTCAAATCCACCTTATGTTACAAGAGGAGTTAGAAACTATAAAGATGCTATAAACGAAAACTCGCAACTATCTAAGTATTATTCAATCAACGCTATGGGGTTGGAGGGATTATTTTTAGAAAAAATTTGTAGAGAATTAAAAACTGGAGGTAAGGCTGTAATAGTATTGCCAGAAGGTGTTTTCTATCGTGAAAATGATGATAGAATCAGAGAATATATCTTAAATAACTTTACGTTAGAAGCAATTGTTTCACTTCCTAAAAACACTTTTTATACAACGCCTCAAAAAACATATATTTTATCAGTTGTAAAAAAACAAATTACCGGTATCCAATCGGAGCCTGTTTTTGTCTATTTCGCAATAGATATTGGAGAAACAAAAGACAAAAGGAGGCTTCCAATAAAAGAAAATGACTTAAAAGATATGGTTAGGCAGTTTAAATATTTTTTAACTGATAAACTTGAATATACCCCCATATCTAAAAAGTGTAGAATTTTATCTATTTCTGATTTTCAGTCAAATTCGCATTGGCTTATTGACAAATGGTTAAATGACGAAGAGCAAAAAGAAATTGGGATAGGACAAGAAAGTGTAGAAGTAAAAAACATAAACGAATTTAAGGATGACTTGAGTAATGTAATTGAGATTATTCAAAGTAAAGAAACAGAATTAAGTTCATTTCAAAGTAGTTTAAATCAAGTTGAATTTAAAACTTTATTATTTGAGAATGTATTTGATATTGATGATGGCTATCCTTTTAAATCATCTATATACACATCAAACGCAAATGACATAAAATTAATAAGAATACAAGATGTAAATAATAAGTCTGAGGTAAAAGAAGTGAGAATACCGAAAACTTTTAATTTTCATATTGACAAAAAAATTAACAAGAAGAAAAAGGAATTGTATTGGGTAAAAAAGGGTGATTTTTTAATATCTTTATCAGGCGCTGGTGGTTTCAATATTTCTCAATATAATGGAGAAGAAGGGTATTTGAACCAACGTATTGTTAAAGTCCGCCTTAAAGAATCTTATAAAGATATGATACTTAATCAATTTATACCCATAATATTCAAAAACATAAAAATTGAACTAAATAAGGAAGGTTTTGGTGCTAATAATAATTTAAGTAAAAACACACTTAAACTAATTAAGATAAAGATACCTATAAATTCGGACGGTAAGCTTGATTTGGTAAAACAAGAAGAATTAGCAAAAAACAATTCATTGCTTGTTGAATTAAAGAATAAATTAAGAAATTCATTATCAATAATTTCAAATACTGAAATAGATTTTTAACAAAATAACATGTACAATACTTTAAATACTACAAATTTTTGTATTTTTGTTGAGTAAAGCCTTGCAAATTATTTTAAATTAAATTTTGGGAGATAGAATTTTTAAGGAGTGATTAAATTAAGCAAAATTGAGAGAAATCAAAAAAGAACTTCTTCAAAAGATTAGTGAAACATTCAACTACTCATATTCTGAATTAGAAACTTTATGACTTAATTAAAAACGAAAAAAAGGCAATTGAGGTTTTAAAAGTTTCTGAACAAAAAAATAAAATACAGAAAAACACTATGACCTACTTTGAAGAATTAAGAAAAATCACAAAAATTATACCTACATCAATAGCTGATTTTAATATACCAAGAGATAGAATGTCGCCACCAACTCAAGCATCTTCTAACTTTATTACGAACAAAGAACAAGGAGATTGGGCTGAAGATTTGATTTTTAGAGCAATTAATGAAACTTCGGATAATTATGTAGCTGTACGATATGGAAAATCAGATGACTTAATTGCTGGAGATAGCGGATTTGACAAATTTTATACAGACTTTCAAGATGAATTAGATACTATTGGAAAACGTCCAGACTTACTTGTATTTAAAAAAAATGACTTTGATAAAGAACTTGGATTTGACATTAGCAAACTTGAACATTCTTCGATTATAGAATATGTAAAAAAATCAATTGCAGGTTTAGAAATACGTTCGAGTGCATTTCTCATAGATAAGTATGAAAAAGAAATGCAAGATAGAACAGCATATCATCTTAAAGAAGCACTAGCAGTAAAAGACAAAATACTTGCGGAATATTTAGATATACTAGAAGATGACAAAAAGAAACATTTTATAGATATTCTAAATAATATTACTGAAGAAACTATAAGTTCAATTAGTTTTAGAAGACCAAGTTGGAAAGCAACCAATAGACTTCAACAGCTGACATTACTTTTCAAGAAATTAAAAGATAATATTGTAGTTGTTCAGAAAAGAGATTATTTAAGCATTACACCCAAAATAGAAGATGTCAAGGTCGTTTATAAATGGGTTGAAACATTCAATGTTCCACATTATTATTTTCAAGTTTTCTTTGATAAATCTTACGGAATATCCTTCAAAAATATATTGACTTTACTTACTGAGCCTGATAAAGAAGGAACGCACTATGAAATTAGTCAAGATATAAAGAACCAAAATAAAACGACAGTAAAAATTAACACACGAAATACAAATCAAGTTGCTTATAAAGTACTTGAGCCTGAACACAAAAGTGTAAGAAGAGAAATGGGAAGAGGACAATTATTATTTTATGTCAGCTTTGAAAAAGGAACTGCTTATTTAGATATTGACAGCCTTAAAGAATTATTAAACATAACAGATTTTTAGGATGGAGTTAGAAAAAAAATATACAAATAAGACCAGTTTAACTCATCGTAAAGAATTTGCTCAATTTTTTACACCACAACCTATTGCAAATCTTATGTCTGATTGGTTGCTTGGAAATAAATCTTTAAAAACAGTTTTAGAACCAGCTTTTGGTTTGGGAGTATTTTCAAGGACTTTGTTGTCAAAGCAAGATAAATTAAAAATTAAGGGTTTTGATATTGATGAAACAATTCTTAATGAAGCAAGATTATATTTCAAATCTCAAAAAAATGTTTCATTAAACCTTAAAGATTATATGTACAATGATTGGGAAAACAAATATGATGGAATTATTTGCAACCCACCATATTTAAAATTTCACGATTATGACAACAAACAAATCTTACAAGAAATTGAAAATAATTTAAAATTTAAATTCAACGGATTTACAAATCTTTACACCCTTTTTCTTCTAAAATCAATTTTTCAACTAAAGAAAGATGGAAGAGCTGCTTATATTATTCCTTCTGAATTTCTAAATTCTGACTATGGAAAACTAGTAAAAGAATACATTCTAAAAACTAAAACATTAAGACACTTATTTGTTATCGATTTTAAAGAAAATGTTTTTGATGATGCTATGACAACTGCATCAATACTTCTTTTAGCCAATGACAAAAACAATTCAAAAATAAATATATCGACAATAGATTCTAAATCTGATTTACAACTAATTGATACTTATATAAAGTCATATCCAAAACAAAAAGGCGAATTTACTTTTAAACCAATTGATTTAGACCCAAATATTAAATGGCGTAAATATTATCAATTACAAAATTCAATTAATTACAAAAACCTAGTTCCATTTTCTACTTATGCTAAAGTTGTGAGAGGTATTGCAACTGGTGCAAATGATTATTTTACATTCAATAAATCAAAAGCTAAAGAGTTTTCCATTCCAAAAGAAAACTTGTTGCCTTGCATTTGCAAAGCAAAAGATGTGAAAGGTAATTTCTTTACAGAATCTGATTATAAAAATTTAGCTAAAAACAATGAGTTAGCCTATTTATTTGATGGACAAAAATCTAATAATAAGAGTGTTTTAGATTACATAGAAAAAGGAGTTACGGAAGAAGTAAATGAGAAATATTTAACTAAAAGCAGAAGACCTTGGTATTCTTTGGAAAATCGTCCACCTGCACCAATTTGGGTTTCCGTATTCAATAGAAATGGAGTTAAATTTATACGAAATGAAGCGAAAGTCTCTAATCTGACTACTTTCCATTGTGTCTATCCTACAAGTTTTAATTTATTTTCAAAGGTAACTAATGATTTACTATTTGCTTATTTACTAACTGATGTTGCTAAAGAAATTTTTAGTGATAATAGACGTGAATATGGAAATGGTTTAAAAAAGTTCGAGCCGAATGATTTGAACAAATCAAAAATGCTTGATTTATCCACTTTATCAGAAGCACAAGTTGACGGAATTTTAGACTTATATTCTAAATACAAAAAGAGTAAAGACGAGAAATTCATAAGTGGAATAGATGAAATTTTACGACTTGAATTTACTCACTCTAAAAGCCATACACATTTACAATTCGTACCAGCCAACACTAAACCAAAAATTGCAAAAGAGTATGCCTTTGCTAACACTCATATTTGAACTAATTAGCCTTCCTTAAAAACTATTTAACACATTAATTTTTAACAAAATAACATGAACAACACCTTATAAATACTACAAATTTTTGTATTTTTGTTGAGTAAAACCTTGCAAATTATTTTAAATTAAATTTTAGAAAAATAGAATTTTTAAAGAGGGACTAAATAAAATACTACTTTCGCAATACGATATAATTTTTAGTTTGGTAGAAGAAAAGTATAATATAAGTATTGAGGGGTTTGATGGTAGAAGCTATCAAATAAAACTCGTTGATCCTGAAGAAAAGGCTATACTCACTCATTATTTACATAATATTCACAATGGAATTTCAAAACATTGCAAAGATGATGCTACAAAATTTTTAAAAAATTATATAGCGTATAAGCAAGAAGAAAGTAATTTAATTGTGGCAGAAAATGTTTTACAACAATTACTTTTTGAAATTGAAAAGGTTCCTTTTCCGACACCTAAAAGCTATACTTTTAAATTTATTGACTTATTTGCAGGAATTGGAGGTTTTAGGTTGGCTTTACAAAAAGTTGGAGGGAAATGTGTTTATACGAGTGAATGGGATAATGCAGCTAAAAAAACTTATCGAGAAAATTTTGGAGAAATTCCATTTGGAGATATTACAAAAGAAAGTAATAAAAATTATATTCCTAACGAATTTGATATTTTATGTGCTGGTTTTCCTTGTCAAGCTTTTTCTATTGCAGGAAACAGAAAAGGGTTTTTAGATACAAGAGGAACTTTATTTTTTGATATTGAACAGATTATAGAAAAACATAGACCAAAAGTTGTTTTTCTTGAAAATGTAAAGAATTTAGTTTCACACGATAAAGGAAAAACATTTAAAACTATCATTGAAATTTTAGAAAAAAAATTAAACTATAAAACATATAGCACCGTTTTAAACTCAATGACACATGCAAATATTCCGCAAAATAGAGAGCGTGTTTTTATAGTTGCTTTTGACCCAAAACAAGTTGAAAAACACACTGATTTTAGATTTCCAAAAAAAATAAAACTCACTAAAAACATTCATGATATTTTGGAAAAAGAGAGGCAGGAAGAAAAATATTACTACTCAAAAAATCATCAATATTATCCAGAATTAAAAAGAACAATAATTTTAAAAGATACTGTTTATCAATGGAGAAGGGTTTATGTAAGAGAAAACAAAAGCAATGTTTGTCCTACTTTAACTGCAAATATGGGGACTGGCGGACATAACGTCCCACTAATAAAAGATGATTATGGAATTAGAAAATTGACACCAAGAGAATGCTTTTCTTTTCAAGGCTATCCACAAAATTACGTTTTACCAAATCTTGCAAACAGCAAGTTATATATGCAAGCAGGAAACTCTGTAACTACAACTTTAATAGAACGAATTGCAAACGAAATAATGAAAGTTTTATGAAATCATTCGCAGAAATTGATGTTGAAAATAAAGGAAATTATCTAAATCTTCTTTCAGCAGTTTCTAAATTATCAGGACTTTTTAGTGAAAGTGCTATTCCATTTATTAACTATCGAGTTGCCGAAAATATATTTTGTAGAAGTTTTGAAGCAAATAATTTGTCACGTTCAGATACAGCTTTTGATGCTGACTATAATTCTGTTGGAGTTGGCTTAAAAACTTTTGTCTCTAAAAGTGATAATAGCACTGAAAAAGTTGCAGAATTTAATAGTCTTTCGAATGATTTAAAAAAATATAAAGGCAAAGAACTTGCTTTAAAATTAGGAGAATATAGAAATGAAAGAATTGACTTAGCAAATAGGGTTTATAACATTAAATCTTCTCTTTATCATATTGTTGCAAGACGAGAAAAAGAGTTATTACTTTTTGAAACAGACTATAATCAAATAGATGTTGTAAATATTCATTCTGTAAAAGAAAAAAAAGCAAGTTTACAATTTGAGGACGGACATAATTTTTATTCTTTCAATTATTCAAAGAATACATTGTTTAGAAAATTTATAATTCCTCAAAATACTTTTAGTTTACCAATTGATATTATAGGCGATCCTTATAGTTTACTTCTCGATTTATTTTCATCAAATGAGTATAAACCTGCGACTGATACACTTGTAAAAGGAGAAAATTATATTGTCTTGCCTCTTTATGGGATGAAGAAAAAAGAAAAATTTGTTTTTGAAAAAAGCGGATTAAACCAATGGAACGCTAGAGGAAGAAAACGAGACTTTGGAGAAGTTTATATTCCAATTCCAATAAACATCCACAAAGAATATCCTAATTTTTTCCCAAAAAAAGACACTCATTTTAATTTACAAATTCCAACAGGAGAAATTTTTGAAGCAAAAGTTTGTCAAGCTAACTCTAAAGCATTAATGACGAATCCTAATAAGGCATTATCAGATTGGTTATTAAGAAAAATTTTACAGTTAAAAGAAGGAGAATTGGCAACTATTGAAAAATTAGACAAACTAGGCTTTGATAGTGTAATAATTACAAAAAACAAAAGTGCTGAATTTAAAATAGACATTATAAAAACAAATGCTTATCATAATTTTTGGAAATAAAGTAGCAACAACATTTAGTCGTAAACATTATATCTCATGCTAAAAAAATATTTGAATTAGAAACAATGGTCATAATTAGCCCTTCCTTAAAAACCATTTAACACATTGGCTTTTTAATAAAAATAACATGAACAATACTTTAAATACCACAAATTATTGTGTCTTTTGTTGAGTAAACCTTGCAAATTATTTTAAATTAAATTTTAGAAAATAGAATTTTTAAAAAGTGATTAAATACGTGATGCTATAGTTAAAGCCAAATCCGGTATTACTTTCAAAAACCCTATTAAACCCTGGGGAATATAAAGATTTAAAATTTTCTGGGTCTTTTATACTCATTAAAATTTTATAAGAACCGCTAAAAGAGATAAAAATATATTTAAAGACTTCGGCTTTTATACCGAACATTAATTCAGACCAGTGTGCGTTTAAGCCTGTTGAAGTTTTGTTTGCTTCGTTTATTTTTGCTGGAAAATATTGAGTATTAACATTTACCTTATAACTATTGAGAGTTTGTTCAAAAGAGCTAAATCCATATCGGTATCCGAGAAATATTTCATTGTTCATGTTTAACCAGTTTTTGTAAACATTATAATTAAACCCTAAGCGGATATAGTTTCCTTTTGCGGTGGAATTAGTATAAAGTTCTTCTGTAGTTTTTTTTTCTGTCCCTAATTCTATGGCAGCATAAAACCTATCGGAAATTTTGTAGTCGCTTAATATTTCAAAGCCGCTATAAGAGTCGTCAGTTTGTGATAGGATTGGTTTGCTAACGTCTATTCCGAGTCGCAGTCCGAAATATGAGTTATATAGAATCGAGTCTTTTTTAATATTTAATACAGTATCTTTTTTTTGATTTTGAGAATATTCACAAAAGGAAAAAAAAAGTAAACAAGTACTAATGATAAATTTGTACGTGTGCTGCATCTTGGCTCGTAATAGTTTTTAATGTTGTTGGTGTAATTTCTGAAAACCAAATATTATTTGAAGTAAGGATTAAGTCTTTATATATAATTTTAAAACCACAAGAACGTGAAACGTATTCTTCTTCGATAGTATATTCTATGGTAAGAATATTAATATTAGTGCCATCAGATATTTTATAAACCGTTTGTGTTGTTAAGCTGTTTAGTGGCAAGGATATAGAATCGGTGCTAACACCATTAAATATTGAATCCTTACCTTCTGACCAAATATAAAGTTTTTCAACACTTTTTAACTCCTCTTTGTTGTCGCTGTCGTAAAATCGTAAAATTAAATTAGGAGTTACAGGGCTTTTTATACAAAGGTCATCTTTTTCACAAGATATATAGACTATAAAAAAGATGATTATAAAAAGAAGTATTATTGTTTTGTTTTTCAACTTTATGTAATTTATTTATTTTAAATGACTAAACTTATATAGACAAACTAAAAACAGCTAAAATAAGAGAGCTTTTCTTATTTTTTTATTATTATAGTAGCTTGAATTTTTTGGTTTACAAATTTAAAAATTAATTGATAAGGTTTTGGATGATTTAGATTTTTTTTCTAACTATATCAGATTCAACTAACAAATCGCTATTGTTAATTTCGTATCTCAATCGTAAATTTGTTGTTGCATTTTTAATTGATAAACTTACCTCATTTATTATTAAACTTATAGTTTTATGAGTAGCACAACAGAATTTGAGTCGTATAAAACAAGTAACATTCCGCTTTCCAAAACTGGTTTTTTCTCTAAAATTTTATTAGATTATATAGAAAAAAATGAATATTTAAAGCCTTTTTACGATAATTTTCCTAGTATTTCTAATTTTTATACTCAAATAAAAGAAAAGCAAAAATCTTATAAAGACCAAACTAGGTCAGTTTTGTATAAAGTTCTGAAAAGTCAGCATAAAGATCTTGTAATTTCAAAAAAAACATCAAAAAACATAGAAAATTTAAAACATCGCAATACGTTTACAGTTACTACTGGGCATCAATTAAACTTGTTTACAGGGCCCTTATATTTTTTGTATAAAATTATTTCCACTATAAACTTATGCGAAGAGTTGGCATTAAAATTTCCGAAGCAAAACTTTGTGCCAGTATATTGGATGGCGACAGAAGACCACGATTTTGAAGAGATTAATCATTTTAATTTTAACGAAAACAAAGTAGTTTGGAACAAAAAAACTAAGGTTACAGGAGCAGTAGGAAGCCTTTCGACCGATGGGTTAGATGAGGTTTATAATGTTTTATCTAATCATTTAGGGAACTCTAAAAACGCTGAGTTTTTAAAAAAATTATTTTATAAAGCTTATATAAAGCATAATAATTTGACCCAAGCAACACGCTATTTTACAAACGAGCTTTTTAAAGACTACGGATTAGTTATTATCGACGGTTATAATTTAGAATTAAAACAACTGTTCTCGCCTTTTATTAAAGACGAAATAAAACACCAAACTTCTTATAAACAAGTTTCTAAAACTATTTTAAAATTAGAAAAAAAATATAAAATACAAGTAAACCCTCGAGAAATTAATTTATTCTATTTAAAAAAAAATCATCGTGAGCGAATTATATTAGAAAATGGAAATTATAAAATTAATAATTCAGACTCCGTATATACCGAAGAAGAGATATTAAAAAAAGTTGATGAAAACCCTATGGCTTTATCGCCAAATGTTATAATGCGTCCGTTATATCAAGAAGTAGTTTTGCCGAGCGTATGCTATATTGGTGGCGGAAGCGAAATTGTGTATTGGCTTCAATTAAAAGAATATTTTGATAAGGTTGGAGTAAGCTTTCCTATTTTACTATTGCGTAATTCTGTTCAAATT
Organism: uncultured Polaribacter sp.; assembly: GCA_963422315.1. Taxonomy (GTDB): domain Bacteria; phylum Bacteroidota; class Bacteroidia; order Flavobacteriales; family Flavobacteriaceae; genus Polaribacter. The sequence goes on along the minus strand of OY729423.1, from coordinate 269,083 downwards.
ATTTCAAAAAAAAATGCTAAAAGATTAAAAAAACTTAATATAACTTCCGAAGAAATTTTTTTAAAACAGCAAGAACTAATTTCTAGAAAAGTGGTAGAAAATATAGATGTAAAAATAAATTTTAAAGAGAAAATAAATTTTATAAGGCTACAATTTGAAGAATTAAAAGAAGTAGCAAAAAAGACAGATGCTTCATTCATTAATGCAGTAAATGCACAAGAGAAAAAACAAATTAAGGGTTTAGAAAGACTTCAAAAACGCTTGCTAAAAGCAGAAACTAAAAGACAGAGCGATTTAGTTGAAAGAATTACAAAACTTCAAAATAAGATACTGCCGAATCAAAATTTAGAAGAACGCCAACGCAATTTTTCCGATTATTATTTAAAATACGGAAAATCTTTTATTAAAACTATAAAATATTCGTTAAAACCTTTGAACTTAAAGCTTATAATTTTAGAATTATAAAAATAGGCTACTGTTATTTAGTTTTTTTTAAATTATTATATATTTTTGTAAACATAAACGTAGAACATTAAAAACCAACCATTATTAAAAACCAATTTTTCTGCAACTAAAATAACAATAAAAAGTTAAGTCGGATATACCGAATTGATGAAGATAGAATACGATGAGTTCTATATATTTGGACGTTATGGGCAATTACGAAACTCATAACGGTCGGAATAAGCCGAAAAGAGACTTGAAACAGGAGTAGGCGAAAATTTTTAATTTAAAAAAAAATGAAAAAATTAATACCAATTGGCATCGTTTTGCTAATATTTTCAGGGTGTGCAACTTTAACTAAATCTCAGCTAGAGTCAATAAGCAAGTATTCTTCAGCTACCAAAGAGTATGCTGATTATCCGAGAATACTTACTAAAAAATATATGAATGTACAAAACGACATTTTCATTTTATCTAATTCTTATAAGGTAAGTTCCGAAATAGGAAGCAATAATGTTTATTCAAATTATATAAATAGAAAGGAATTATTAAATAAAGTTGAAAAAATAGATTTAAGTTTTAAAATCCTAAAGAAATATGCAAAAAATTTAGAAGCAATATCAACTAAAAATTATACAAAAAATATTTCTGAAAATGCTGGAACAGTTGGAGGTTTCGTGTATGGCTCAATAGTATTTGTTGGTAAAAAATACATTGGTAAAAACAGAGGTGAATTGCTGAAGGAATATATTGAGAAAGGAAATATAGTTATAGAGAAGCTTAGCAAAACAAGTAAAACTTTCCTTGAGGAAGATGTTTCAAAAAAATGGATTTCAGGTTTAGATGAAAAATTAAAGAATGCTCATTTAGGCTTAAGACAACAGATACTTGCGGATACTGTTAATTACCCATCCAATGTTTATAATGTGCTTTTAATTGATGAAAAGGTTTCCAAAATATATGATGAGATATATTATCTTGAAACAATGAATAAATTTTTAATAAAATCCATTGGAAATCTCTATAAAGCTCACAATGCTCTATATGAAAACACTAGACAAAAGCAGAAGATGGATGAAGTACTTAAAGAGGTATCCTCCTTTATAAATGACGTTCACGAGTTGATTGAAATTCACAATGAATTCAAGAGTGAATAATAGCCATAATATAACTAACACCATTAGTCATGAATACAAAAAATTAAATACAATTTAAAGAAATAAGAAAAGTTCTTAATGAGGTTAGTGCTAAAATTCTGTATATTTGGACGTTAGCTACAAGCAGGAGAAGTAAAATTAATGGAAATCAGAAAGGTAAATATTCAAGACATTGAGCAATTAAAAGAAATCGGAAAACGTACTTTCTTCGAGACTTTTTCTTCGGATAGTAGCGAAGAAAATATGACTAAATATTTGGACAACGTATTTTCAACCGAGAAACTAAAGATTGAATTGACCGACCCTAACGCTGAATTCTACTTTGCAGAACTCCAGGGAAAAGTAATTGGATATTTAAAAGTTAATTCTGGACAATCACAAACTGAAATAAAAGACAAGAATGCTTTTGAAATTGAGCGGGTTTATGTCTTGAAAGAGTTTCACGGAAAAAAAGTCGGACAATTACTTTATGAAAAAGCTATTGAGTTAGCCAAAAGTAAAGATGCAGAATACGTCTGGCTAGGAGTTTGGGAAGAAAACCCAAGAGCAATTCGCTTCTATGAAAAAAATGGATTTGTAGCATTTGACAAGCACATTTTTAAACTTTGGGAAGATGAACAGACTGACATAATGATGAGATTAAAAATAAACTAAAAAACTAGCAGCTAATAATACCTAAACTGCATTAAAACGCCGTTTAGTCACACTGTTGCGTAGCATATAAATCAAAAATCGAATGAAAAAAATATTATTGACTTTAGGAATTGTTTTGACCTTTCATTTTGCAAATGGACAGACAAAAAATTTCATTGACCAACCTTATTTAGAAACAACTGCAAAGGTTGACACTTTAGTAAAACCAGACATAATTTACCTTGACATTTTACTGCAAGAAAAAGACAGCAGAAATAGAATTTCAGTTGAGGAGTTAGAGAATAAAATGGCGGTAAGGTTAGAGTTTATTGGAATTGACTTGAAAAAGCAACTTACTCTTTCTGATTTAGCAAGTAACTTTAAAAAATACCTTCTAAAGCGAAAGGATGTCTTAAAGAGTAAGGCTTATAAATTAAAGATTTTTGATGCACAAACTGCTGGAAAAGTTCTAGTTGAACTAGAGAATATCGGAATCTCAAATATCTCACTTGACAAAACGGAATATTCAAAAATTGAAGAGCTGAAAATGACTTTAAAATCCAAAGCTGTTCAAAAAGCGAAAATTCAGGCTGAATATCTTGTGGCACCTTTAAATCAAAAAGTTGGTGGAGCTTTATTTATCGTTGATAAATATTACCAAGGTTATGGTTATGAGGAAAGTTTAGACAAAGTTGTAGTTCTTGGGTACAGTTCAAGGAAAAAAGCAAAATACAAACCTGTTGAAATCGAATTTAAACCAATTAAAGTTGAAACCACAGTGACAATCAAATTTAGTATTGAATAAAAATACGCTACACAACAATAGTAACTATTTTGCACAACCCTAAATTTATTGGCAATCATAACTAACACTTTTATAAAAAATCAAGTTGTTGATAATTAGCAATTGGTTTTTTGAGTATGTATGATAAAATAATAAATATTCCAATATTTTTAGTTTTGCACAGCAGCCACACAAAAATGGACGCTACTCAAAAAACTTAAATCTGTACTTGTACAAATAATTTTAAGAATTAAGGCACAGGGTCTTGTCCGCTTCCTCCCCATGGGTTGCAGCTAATTATTCTTTTTATAGATAGCCAAGCTCCGTAAAATAAGCCGTGTTTTCGTAAGGCTTTTATTGTATAATACGAGCAAGTTGGGGTGTATCTACAGGTTGATGGTAAAAATTGTGAAATTGCTATTTGATAAAAATTAATAATCAAAATTAACGGATATGTTGTTAATCTATTTAAAAATGATTTTATAGAATAGTTTATAGGTTTCAAAAAGCGTACTGTTTTTTTATTAATTTATTGAAAAACTTGTGCCTTCTAATCCGTCTTTTAACTCAATTCCTAAGGCGTTTAATTCATCTCTAATTTGGTCTGCAAGCGACCAGTTTTTATTTTCTCTTGCTTCTTTTCTCAATTTAATTAAAAGCTCTACTACTTCGTATGTTTTTTTTGAATTATCTTGAAAATCTTCATTTACTAATCCTAAAACATCAAAAACAAAATGATTCAAGGTCTGCTTAAAATCTATCAAGTCGTCAGAATTTAAACTATCTTTTTGATCTTTCATGTTGTTTATAAATCTAACGGCTTCAAATAGGTGTGATATTAAAATAGGAGTATTAAAGTCGTCGTTCATTGCGTCATAGCAATTTTTTTTCCAAGTCTTATAATTAAAAGTTGACGAGTTCTTTGGCTGAATTTTTTTTATAGAATTAGTAGCTTGCATTAATTTATTGTGTCCTTTTTCGGAGGATAGCAAAGCACTTCCAGAGAAATCTAAAACGCTTCTATAATTAGCTTGCATAATAAAGAACCTCACTACACTTGCTGAAAAAGGTTTCGGTAAAAGCTTATTTTTTCCAGTTAAGATTTCATTAGGAGATATAAAATTTCCGGTAGATTTTGCCATTTTTTGGCTGTTTAATAAAAGCATATTAGTATGCACCCAGTAATTGACAAGGGAATTACCTTTATAAGCCTTCGATTGAGCTATTTCGCATTCGTGGTGAGGAAATTTTAAATCCATTCCTCCGCCGTGTATGTCAAATTTATTACCTAAATATTTGATACTCATAGCCGAACACTCGAGGTGCCAACCTGGAAAACCGCGACTCCAAGGCGAGTTCCACCGCATAATATGACGCTCATCGGCTTTTTTCCAAAGTGCAAAATCTTGAGGGTTTTTCTTGTCCGATTGCCCTCCTAAAGCACGAGTATTATGAATTAAATCTTCAATTTTTCTGCCAGATAGAACTCCGTAATCTTCTTTTTTATTATATTTTATAACATCAAAATATACCGACCCATTTACAACATAAGCGAAGCCTTTATTTATTATTTCTTTAATAATTTCTATTTGCTCAACTATATGCCCTGTTGCAGTAGGCTCGATATTCGGATACAAAAAGTTATATTTTTTTAGAACGTTATGAAAATCTACCGTATATTTTTGGACAACTTCCATCGGCTCTATTTGCTCTATACGTGCCTTTTTAGAAATTCTGTCCTCGCCTTGATCAGCATCATTTTCTAAATGCCCCGCATCCGTAATATTGCGAACATAACGCACTTTGTAGCCTAAGTGCAACAAATATCTATACATTATATCAAAAAACATAAATGTTCGTATATTTCCTAAATGCACACTGCTATAAACAGTTGGCCCACAAACATAAATGCCTACATATCCGTCTGTTATTGGTTTAAAATCTTCTTTAGTTTTAGTTAAAGAATTGTAAATTTTAAGCTGATTTTCTTTATAAAGTTTCACTAAAAAAAAATGTATGTTTTGAGATAGCAAACATAAGCACTTTAAAAATAATTATAAAATAGAATTTTGCTATTTTAAAGCTTAAAAAATTTTTAATAAAATAATTTGTCTCGTCAAATTTATGCTAAAATTTTATTTGACTAATTGCAGGTTTTTTGTGTAGTTTTTTGATAAATGAGAAGTAATTTTTGCTAATTGAACTTAACATTCTCTAATTTTTTTAGATGATTACCTATACTTTCCTTGTCAAACCAATCTTTATTAAAGTAAATTCCCTTAATCTTTTTCAGATTGTCTAAATTTTCAAGTGGGTTTTTTTCGTAAAGTACAAAGTCAGCATCTACTCCTTTTTTTATAAAACCTTTATTTTTTTCATTCATCCATTCGGCTGCATTTAATGTTGCCATTTTCAAAATATTATATTTTGGAATTCCGATTTTTTCATATAGCTTCATTTCATCTACCGTAGAAAACCCGGAACTTGGAACATTCCATTTGCATCAGGACTAATTAGTAACTTACAACCAGAGTCAAATAACTTCTTTAGAATAATACTTTTATTTGCTATGTAAGTACTGTCTTTAACAATTAAATTTCTCAAAGAGTCTTTGCTTAATGTTCTGAGTTTTTCTAAATATCTTGAAACATTTTTTTTCCACTCTTTAATAGTTCTTTTTGGTATATATTTTAGGTAGCTACGGTTATAAATTTCATCTATATGGTATTGTAAATATGCGATATAATACCAATCAAGGGTAGCACAATTAAAAACTTTTTTCTGTTTGGTTAGTTGTAATATATTGTCAAAAGCTATAGAGTCTGAAAGCAATTCATTATAGCCCTGCAAATGCTCTATGCAGCTATATCCACTGACGATACTTTTTTTTATTCCAACAGATTTAGAAACATGACCTACTAACTTCAATTGATTATGCTTTGTATATTTCACAAGTGTGTCAAAGTAATTTTTATTAGGAAGACTAAGTATCTTCCAATAATTAAAATTCTCATTTTTATATTTTTTTACATAAAACTTAATAGAATCTATTGGAGGATGATTTCTTTTACTTATTGAAGGCGGAGTAAAATGAATACTGGGAGACAAAACATATTTGTTTTCAATCTTATTAGTCAAACTAGAAATGCTATCAAAACCTCGCATATTTCTTATGTTAGTTACGCCTGACAAAAAATTTAACGCTAAATATTGCTCATGTCCAAAACCATTTTCTTTCTTGTTCGGTAGATGTGTGTGCATATCCCAAAGCCCAGGAAGTAGGTATCCATTTCTTCCGTCAATAATTGTGTCCTTTGAATTTGTTTCAATATTCTCATCAATAGACATAACTCTACCTGACGCAATTTTTATATCGTGATTTCTTAATATTGTATCATGCAATATCGGTATGATGTTTATGTTTTTAATGACTACTCCTGGGGTTTTTGCTTTTCACAACTCGAAAATATCAAGCAAAGTAGGAGAAATAATTTAATAATTTTATTTTCCATATAATATTCATTTTTTGTTTACTACGCTCTTTGTGCATTATTGTTTCGACTTATTACCATGTTATTTTTACTTCTGATTACTAATTAGCATTTGCAATAGACATAGTAATAATAGTAATAATAAGGGATTTAGCAATTTTTACTTTTTAAAATACTAAATATTAGGTCTTATTATCTTAATATAAGCTAATTTTTTTTGGAGTTTAATAATAAATAATGATATATATTTGATGCTTTGAAATATGTCGCTTAAAAATTTAACACTTTTTATTTGGTTTAATCATAGAATACGAAGGAATTCTGTATATTTAGACGTTAGCAAAACAGAAATCAGAAAGATTGTCTCTGTATTTGAATAAATGATAAAAATGAAAAATAAAACCGCTTTTTTAAATGGAATTGATTAAAAATTTCAAGTTTATAATAAATTATTTTAGCAACTTCTTCAAAAGAAATTAATTTTTATGAGTAAAGAGACAAGCTACACGGAAGATGATATTCGCTCTTTAGATTGGCAAGAGCATATTAGGACTCGTCCGGGAATGTATATCGGAAAACTTGGGGACGGCTCGGCTGTGGACGACGGTATTTATATTTTGATAAAAGAAATTTTAGACAACTCTATCGACGAGCATATTATGGGTTCTGGCAAAACAATTGAAATATCTATTCAAGATAGCAAGGTTAGCATAAGAGACTACGGCAGAGGAATACCTTTAGGGAAAATTGTAGATGCGGTTTCTAAAATGAACACCGGTGGCAAATACAACTCAAAAGCTTTTAAAAAGACTGTCGGATTAAACGGAGTCGGAACTAAAGCCGTCAATGCACTTTCTTCGTTTTTTAGAGTAGAGTCGACGAGAGGCGGAAAATCTGCCTCCGCCGAATTTTATCGAGGGAAATTAAAAAAAGAAGAGCTTTTAGAAAACACCAAAAGAAGAAGAGGTACTAGAATTTCTTTTATCCCAGATGATAAGGTTTTTAAAAAATATAAGTTTAGAAACGAATATATTTCTAAAATTATAAAAAATTATGTGCATCTGAATTTAGGGTTAACTATTATTTTTAATGGAGAGAAGTATTTTTCTAAAAACGGACTAAAAGATTTGTTAGAGGACAAAAACAACACGGAGGATATGTTATATCCAATAATTCATATAGAAGGCGAAGATATTGAAGTAGCTATAACGCACAGTAAAACTCAATATTTTGAAGAAGGTTATTCGTTTGTAAACGGACAGCACACTACTCAAGGAGGAACCCACCAGTCGGCTTTTAGAGAGGCAATAGTTAGAACCGTTAGAGAATTTTACGGAAAAAACTTTGAGTCTTCCGACATTCGTAAATCTATAATTTATGCTATTTCAATAAAAGTAATGGAACCCATTTTTGAAAGCCAAACGAAAACTAAACTTGGGTCGACAGAAATGGGCGGTGAGCTTCCAACCGTGAGAACTTATATTAATGATTTTTTAAAAACAGAATTAGATAATTTTTTACACAAAAATCCTGTAGTTGCCGACCTGCTTTTAAAAAAAATAATTCAGGCAAAAAAAGAACGCAAAGAGCTTACTGGAATTAGAAAACTGGCAAAGGATAGAGCAAAAAAAGCAAGCTTACACAACAAAAAATTACGCGATTGTAAAGTGCATCTAAACGACACGAAGCACGAAAATTATTTAGAAACTACTTTATTTATTACAGAAGGAGATTCTGCCTCTGGCTCTATTACAAAATCTCGCAACGTAAACACACAAGCTGTCTTTAGCCTAAAAGGAAAACCCTTAAATTGTTACAGATTAAGCAAAAAAATTGTATATGAGAACGAAGAGTTCAACCTATTACAATCTGCATTAAACATAGAAGACGGCTTAGAACACTTGCGATATAATAACGTTGTCATCGCAACAGACGCAGACGTTGACGGAATGCACATTCGCTTATTATTAATAACTTTCTTTTTACAATTTTTCCCAGAATTGATAAAAGAAGGACATCTCTATATTTTAGAAACGCCATTGTTTAGAGTCAGAGATAAAAAAGAAACTATATATTGTTATTCTGAAGACGAAAAACAAAAGGCAATAAAAAAATTAAAAGGAAAAACGGAGATTACTCGATTTAAAGGATTAGGCGAAATATCTCCTAACGAATTTGCTTACTTTATATCTGACGACATTCGCTTAGACCCAGTTATGATGGACAAAGAAACTTCAATAGACAGAATTTTAAATTTTTATATGGGCAAAAACACACCCAATAGACAAAAGTTTATTATTGAAAATCTGAAAGTTGAGTTAGATATAGCATAAAATTTAGGGTTCAGCTGTTTTTAAAAAGCAGTCAAAAGTACTTTCTATTTTAAGAATTTCCTACCTCCATTATTAATAAATTGGTTTGCTCTGTTTAAATCTTCAAGGGTATCTATTCCGATGGTTTCTGTAAACATTTCTACCATCTTGATTTTCTTACCAATTTCTTGATACCTAATAGCTTCTATTTTTTCTGCTTTTTCAAGCGGAGTAGCTGGAGTGTTGTAAAAATCTATTAAAGATTGTTTTCTAAAAGCATAAATCCCAACGTGTTTAAAGTAATTAATCTTACAATTTTTATCTCTTATATAAGGATTTGCATTTCTAGAAAAATAAATTGCAAAATCATTTATATCTGAAATAACCTTTACAACATCAGGGCTTTCTATGTCTTTCTTATTTGAAATTCTCACTTTTAAAGACGCTAAATCTACTTCCTTTTTAGTGTCTTTTTTAAAAACACTTATTAGCTTTGAAAGAGATTTTTTATCAATAAATGGTTCGTCTCCTTGCACGTTTATAACAATATCAGTATCTATATTTTTTACGACTTCTGCTATTCTATCAGAACCACATTTATGCTCTTCTTTACTCATAATTGCTTTACCACCAGCTTGTGAAATAGCCTTAAAAATAATTGCAGAATCTGTTACTATATATATCTCGTCAAATAATTTTGTTTTTCTCGCAGCTTCGTAGGTCCTTGTAATAACTGGCTTTCCGGCTAGGTCTTTCATTAGCTTACCAGGAAAACGAGAGGCACTATAACGTGCTGGAATCATTGCAATTACTTTCATTATTTCTATTTAATGTATATTTCTAAAAGTTTTGATTTTTCCGATGAAACTAATTCTAACTTTTTAATACAAGCAGGTACTAAAATAGTCTCGCCCATTTTTAACATTTCAACATCTTTATTGTAAAAAAATTCGACTTGTCCTTCTACACACATATAAATTACAAAGCTATCTTTTTTCGTATGATTAACTGTTATTTTTCCGTCTAAAGGAATAATATTAGTTGTAAAATAAGGACACGAAACAATTTCTGAAGTTTCATTTAAAGTTTGATTATAAGAAACAGCATAAGGTTTTTGCGAAGAATAATTTAATGTATCCAGTGCTTCTTTGGTGTGCAAGCTTCTGTAAGTACCGTCTTTATTGGGTCTATTCCAGTCATAAATTCTGTAAGTTATATCTGACGTTTGTTGAATTTCCGCTAACATTACTCCAGATCCAATTGCATGGACTAGACCTGGTGAAATAAAATATACGTCTCCTTTTTTAACTTCTTCAAAATTTAAAATGCTAATTAATTTTTTGTTATTCAATTTATCTAAATACTGTTTTTTCGATACATTTTTGTTAAACCCAACGATTAAATTTGCTTTTTCATCCGCCTGAATAATATACCACATCTCCGTTTTACCGAAAGAATTATGGCGTTCTTTTGCTAATTTATCGCCCGGATGCAATTGAACACTCAAAGCCTCTTTTGCGTCAATAAATTTTATTAATAATGGAAACTTATCCCTAAAATGATTATAAATTTTCTCCCCCATTAAATCAGATTTGAACTCAAATATTAGTTCTTTTAAGTTTTTACCCTTTAAGTTTCCGTTAGCTACAACCGAAGTATCATTATCTATATCCGATAATTCCCAACTCTCGCCAAGGTTTTTTGAAATTCTTTCTTTATGTAATATGTCGCTTAATTTTGTCCCTCCCCAAATCTTATCTTTCAAAATAGGGATAAATTTAACTAACTGATTCATTTTATTTTAAATTAAGATTTAAAAACTAATTTCTTAAGAAACTACTTATTCCTCAGAATAACTAACATAATTTCTTGCAGTCTCGTATAAAGTTACTTTTAACTTTAAATTGCTAGGCAGAATTTTTTTTAGCTTATTATAAATTACGACAGAAATATTTTCAGCAGTAGGATTAAGTTCTTTAAATTCTTTAACTTCAATATTCAGATTTTTATGGTCTAAATAGTCGCTTATGTGTTTTTTAATGATTTTTTTTAAAACTCCTAAATCAAATACAAAACCTGTTTCTTCATCAATTTCGCCCGTTAATGAAACTATTAGCTCGTAATTGTGTCCGTGAAAATTCGGATTACTACATTTATTAAACACTTCGTAATTTTTAGCATCCGACCAGTCTTTTCTATACAGCCTATGTGCTGCATTAAAATGGACTTTTCTATTTATAGTAACTTTAGGCATCTTTTAATTTTTTACTAAATTTATTAAAAATAATTTTAAACCACTCGGTGTATTTATTAGGATTGTTTTTTATATCTAATTTCACATCATTCATAGTCATCCACTTATAATTTTCAACTTCTTCCTTATTTATTTTTGGGGTTTTATCGTAATAGCCAACCATAACGTGGTCTAACTCATGCTCTGATAAACCATTATCAAAAGACACTTTGTAAATAAAAGAAAACATCTCTTTTAGGTCGACTTCAAACCCCATTTCTTCGTAGAGTCTTCTTTTGCCAGCTTTGATATTACTCTCGCCGTTTCGCTGATGAGAACAGCAGGTGTTAGTCCACAACAAAGGAGAATGATACTTGTTCGCAGCTCTTTGCTGTAGCAATAGCTCACCTTTTTTGTTAAAAATAAATACAGAAAAAGCTCGATGTAGAAAAGATTTTTCATGAGCTTCTAATTTTGGCATTAATCCAATTATATTGTCTTTTTCATCTACTAAAATAACTTTCTCTTCCATGTTTACAAAAATAGTAAATTAATGCGGTAGCGGGAATTAGAAAATAAAAAACTTCCGGATTTTTAAACTGCATTAGCTTTTAAATATTTAATTGAAAATAACTAAATGTAGTGTAACTATAATTAATTTTTAAGAAACGACTAACCATCCACGTAACGCGATACCCCCTGTAACTTTAATAAGTTAATTTTATAAGAAATATCTTTAATAATATTGCTTGGACTTTCTTTGTGGTCGTACCAATTAATGCTTTTATCTTTTTTAAACCACGTTAGTTGTCTTTTGGCAAATCTCCTTGTGTTTTTTTTAATTTCGGAAATAGCAAATTCTTTGGTAAAAATACCGTCAAAACAAAAGAAAAGCTCTTTATAGCCTACGGTTTGTAGCGCTTTTAGATTTCTGTGCTTATAAAGTTTTTTTGCCTCATCTATTAATCCGTTTTTAATCATTATGTCCACCCGTTGGTTTATTATTTCATATAATGTTTCTCGCTTTGAGTTTAAACCAATTTTAATAGAATGAAAATCCCTGTGTATTTTTGGCTTATTTTTAAAAGTTGAATAAGGAGTTTTTGTTCCTATGCAAACCTCTAAAGCCCTTATAAGCCTACGGCTATTGTTCAAATCAATATTATTATAAGAGTCAATATCTAGCTCTTTCAATTGATTTTGTAAGGCTTCTACCCCATTTGTTTTTAAGTTTTCTTCTATGCTTGCTCTAACTTTAGGGTCTATTTTAGGGAAATAATCTAATCCTTTTAAAACGGCATCTACATATAGTCCGCTACCACCTATCATAATCTGTATAGATTTTTTTTGAAACAACTCTTTTAATTTAGACAGTGAGTCTATTTGAAAGTCCCATACATTATAATCGTCAAAAACGCTTTTGTTTTGAATAAAATGGTGTTTAGAAACTGCGAGTTCTTTTGGTTTTGGAACTGCAGTTCCTATTGACATTTCTTTGTAGAATTGCCGAGAATCACAAGAAATAATATCGCAATTAAAATGTTTCGATAGCTTTATGCTTAATGCCGTTTTGCCGATTGCCGATGGTCCTAATATGGTGATTAAAATATTTTTAGGCGACATCTATTTTTAACTTACTACCGCAGTTATCACAATATTTGGCATTGTGTTTATGTCTTTTTTTGAGGCACTTATGACATTTTTTTTCATTTGTGTTTTTTTTGTTTTTTATAATTTCGGAGCTAACAATACCCGTCGGAATAGCTATAACAGAATAGCCTAAAATCATTATTATACTTGCTATAAATTGCCCTAAAGAAGTTTGCGGGGTAATATCTCCAAAGCCCACAGTTGTAAGCGTAACTATTGCCCAATAAATGCTTTTAGGAATGTTAGAAAATCCGTTTCCTCGTCCTTCTATTGCGTGCATAACTGTACCTAAAATAATGCACGTAATAACTAAAAAAAACAAAAAAACAACAATTTTTGGCTTGCTAGATTTTAAAGCTTTTTCTAGATTGTCAGATGCTCCGATGTATTTCGACAACTCAAAAATCCTAAAAACCCTAAGTAAACGCAAAGTCCTCAATACAGAAATATGCTGCAAATCGATAAAAAACAATGAAATGTACTTTGGTATCGTCGACAAAAAGTCAATTACGCCATAAAAACTAAATATATATTGAAATGGCTTTTTAACAGATATTATTCTTAAAAAATAATCAACAGAAAATAGAATAGTAACTATCCACGTAAGGATGTTTAAAATAGTATGATGTTCTTTGTTAAACAAATCAATACTTTCTAACGTTGCTAAAACTACGGTTGCTAATATTAAAATTAGAAGTACAATATTATATAGCTTTCCTTTTTTAGACTTGTGATTGTTTATAATTTCATAAATATTCTCTCGCCAAGTTAATTTATTCTTTCTCAATTTTTAATGCGTGTTTTTTTAATTTTTATTTACTTGTTGTCGATTTGTATCAAAGTATTTTATAGAATTAGGTATAACACTATTGATTGTATCTTTTTCTAATAGTAGCTTAAAAAGTTTTACCGTTGCAAGTGCATCTCCTTCGGCTCTATGCCTATTTACCAAAGGTATGCCTAACGATTTTGTAAGCCTTCCTAAACTATACGAGCTTTGATTTTGTATTAATATTCTGCTTAATGCTATTGTGCAAAGGGTGTTTCTTTTAAATTCATAATTCAACCTATTAAACTCTGTACTTAATACTCTATAATCAAATTCGGCGTTATGTGCTACTAAAATACTGTTTTTTGTAATCTCTATAATCGCCTCCGAAACTTGATAAAATTTAGGTTCTTTTTCTAACATATTATTATTAAGACCTGTAAGTCTTTCAACGTATTTTAAAATTGGTTTTTTGGGGTTTATTTTACTAACAAATTTGTCTATAACATTGTGTCCGTCAAATTTATAAATTGCAATTTCCGTTATGCTTTCTTCGTTAAACTTACCTCCAGTAGTCTCAATGTCTAATATTGCATACAAAATATTCGTTTTTTTTGTTAAAAACATTTTTAATTCCTGAGTCCAAAGATAGAACTTCCAACTCGAATCATATTACTTCCGTTTAAAATCGCCAGCTGATAATCTTTGCTCATCCCCATTGATAGAGTTTTCAAAGAAGAATGCTTAATTTTAAAATTGTCAAACAAATTTTTTAAAAAGCTAAACTCTTTTTTAATTTGATTAAAATTATCCGTAAAAGTAGCCATTCCCATAAATCCTTCAACTTCAATGTTTTTCAAATTTAAAACTTCTTTTGATGAAATAATTTCTTCTGTCTCACCAACAGATAACCCAAATTTCATCTTTTCTTTTGCAATTTTAACTTGAAGCAAACACCTTATTATACGATTATTTTTTTTAGCTAATTTATCAATTTCTTCAAGTTTATAAAATTTATCAACCCCATGTATTAAATCGACAAAATGTGCCATATATTTTATTTTATTGCTTTGTAAATGACCCACAAAATGCCATTGTATGTCTTTGGGCAATGAGTTGTGTTTTTCTACCATCTCTTGAACTTTGTTCTCGCCAAATATACGCTGCCCTGAATTATAAGCCGCTTTTATATCTTCAGTAGATTTGTTTTTAGAAACAGCAACTAAAACTACATTATCCGGAATAGACATTTTTATTTTTATAATATTTTTAGCAATTTTACTCACTTTTTTAGCTTTTAGCTGTCATTCTAATTTTTTTTAATCTTAAATTAATATTCCAAAATAATGTGCTTATATTTTTTAAGCCAATATACTAATTGTTAAAAACTCAATCAAAACTAAACTTTTCTTTCTAATTCTTGCATTACATCGACCAAAGCCTGTACGCTATAAAGCGGTAGCGAATTGTACATACTAGCTCTATATCCTCCAAAACTTCTGTGTCCGTTTATTCCATAAATTGATGCCTCCTTACACAAATTATCAAAATTTTCCTTTAATTTGCTATCTGTCAAATTAAAAGTTGCGTTCATAATACTCCTATCTTCTTTGCGTACAATTCCCTTAAACAAAGGGTTTCTATCTATTTCAGAATATAAGAGTTTTGCCTTTTTACTATTAACTTTTTCAATAAATTTAATTCCCCCTAAGTCTTTTAGCCATTGTAGCGTTAGCATCGAAGCATAAACAGCAAAAACAGAGGGAGTATTGTGCATACTTTCTTTATCTATATGCGTTTGATAATTTAGCATTGCAGGAATTTTTCTATCGATCTTGCCTAAAATATCTTCTTTAATTACCACTAAAGTTGTTCCAGCTGGACCTATGTTTTTTTGACTGCCAGCATAAATTAGACTAAATTTTTCAAACTCTAATTGTCTAGAAAAAATATCGGAACTCATATCGCAAACTAACGGAATCTTTATATCTGGAAACTCTTTAATCTGTGTCCCCGTAATAGTATTGTTGCTAGTACAATGAAAGTAATCCGCATCTTTTGAAATATTATATTTTTTAGGAATACTGGTATATTTATTTTCTTTTGAAGACGAAATTTCTGTTATTTCACCGAAGATTTTCGCTTCTTTTATGGCTTTTTCTGACCAAAAACCCGTATTCAAATAATCTGCACTTTTGTTTAACAAATTATACGGAATCATTAAAAATTCTAAACTCGCTCCGCCTTGTAAAAACAAAGCCTTATAACCTTTGTTTTCTAACCCCAAAAGCTCTAAAGCTAACGACCTTGCTTTTTCTATTATAGCTACAAAAAACTCACTCCTATGAGAAATTTCAAGTAAAGACAAATCCGAATTATTATAATTTAGGATAGACTCACTAGCTTTTTGAATTACCTTCTCTGGTAAAATACTTGGACCAGCATTAAAATTATGTTTTTTCATTCTAAATTAATTTATATTATCTATAGTTTTTGCAGAATTAAATGTTTGATAAAAATTCTAAAGTATTCACTCCGCTACTAAAATACTTTAATTTTAGATGATGAGACTCTCCAAAAACTACCTCGTTTTCTGTAAAATTTTTAGCAACAATACACTGTAGTTTTTCTCTATCCTGATATAGCTTTGCTATCAAATCTTTTTCATTATTATAATATTCATAAAAAACAGTCGCAATAGGCGAAAAGTAGCTTTTACTCTCTTTAATCATTAAAAAACCATTCTCTAACAAATTAAAATTGCTCATTAAATACACCGATTTATTATAGTTATAGTTATTTATGTATTTCTTATTATTCATTATATCTTTCTTGTTATACATGCCTTTAAAAAAGTTGTCAAAGTTATAATTTTTAGGTACAAATAATTTAGAAACACTCCTGCTACTTAGTCCAAAATATCTAAAAATATCATCGGATAAATTTATAAAATCTTCTTCTACCTCTTTTCCAGTAAGTATAGCTACCGAATTTCTAACTACTCTTATAATATTCGGCTTGTTTTTAAAATAGCGTTTAAAGTTGTGAGCTTTATTTTGGCTAACAGTCGCTATAACTGCATCAAAGTATTCTATCTTATGTTCGGTAAATTCTACTTTACCTTTGAGTTCTGGCTCAACATACTCTAAATATTTTGTAATAAAAGGAAGCAGATGCTTGTCTTTAGAATCCTGCTTTACTACTACAAAGTTACCACTTAACAAAACGCATAAAAAATCATGAAAACAAGCTAAAGGTGTTTTTTCAGATGTAACAATTGCAACTTTTTTTGATTTTTTTGTATTAAAATTATAGCTTTTAATAAAATTATTTAAAGAATCTTTGTTAAGCAATTTTAACCAGACTTTTAAAGTAAATAAAATAGAACTTTTTGTAAACCACTGATTGCTTTCTTCGGTTAGCTTAATTTGATGTTTAAGCCCATCGCAAAACAAATTATCTAATTCTACTTGTTCCGTTATTATGTTTTTTTTTGTTACAAAAACACTTATAAAAACACCTAACTTGTGAAATGCTGTAACCCTGTTTTCTATAATACCCATTATGTTTTGCAAGTAAATAATTTGGAACTATCTTTGCAGTAGCAAAGGTACAAAAACAAGAAATAAAACTATGGCAATTATTATAACAGACGAATGTATAAATTGTGGTGCTTGTGAACCAGAATGCCCAAATACGGCAATTTACGAAGGAGCAGACGACTGGAAATATTCCGATGGAACCGATTTAAAAGGCAATCTTACATTGCTTAACGGAAAACCTATAAACGCAGACGAAAATCAAGAACCAATCTCAGACGAAATTTATTATATAGTTCCTGATAAATGTACCGAATGTAAAGGCTTCCATGACGAACCTCAATGTGCGGCAGTATGTCCCGTAGATTGCTGTGTGCCAAATGAGGACGTAGTAGAGTCCGAAGAAAAACTGTTAAAAAAACAGCGATTTATGCACAATTAATATAAATTTTATAATTTGCATAAGGCTTTTGTACCTCAATATACTTAATTTAACGGCTGTAATTATTATACTTTTCTTATAATTATGAAGCGCATAGTTATTTTTGCATCTGGATCAGGGACAAATACAGAAAATATTATTAAATACTTTAATAAAAATAAAACTGTAAAGGTTACAAAAGTCTTGTGTAACAACAAAAACGCTAAAGTTTTTGATAGGTGTAAAAGGCTAAATATTAGTTGCTTACATTTTAATAGAAAAGAATTTATAAATACATCTGACATTTTAACTACCCTAAAACAAAATGCTGATTATGTTGTTTTAGCTGGATTTCTTTGGAAAATTCCAAAGCAAATTATAGATGCGTTTCCTAAAAAAATTATTAATATTCATCCTTCGCTTTTACCAAAATACGGAGGAAAAGGAATGTACGGAATAAACGTCCACAAAGAGGTAAAAAAAAACAACGAAAAAGAAACAGGTATAACAGTTCATTATGTCAACGAAAATTATGATGAAGGAGACATTATTTTTCAGTCAAAGACTCTATTGTCTGCTGATGACACACCAAAAAAAATTGCAAATAAAGTAGGTCTTTTAGAGTATCGCTATTTTCCGATAGTAATTGAAAATATAATTTTAAGCAATAAATAAAACTAATGAGTAAAAAGAAATTTTATGTCGTTTGGAAAGGTCGAAAAAAAGGTGTTTTTAGCACTTGGATAGAATGCAAAACTCAAGTAGAAAATTATATAAATGCTAAATATAAGTCTTTTGTAAGTTTAGAAGAAGCTAAAATAGCCTCAAAAAACAAGTATGAGGACTATGTTAAAATAATACCTAAAACACTCGTTGAAACACCTTTAGAGGATAACAATTGTGAAAAATATATTTTAGAAAGCCTTTCTGTCGACGTTGCTTGTAGTGGCAATCCAGGAATAATGGAGTACAAAGGAGTTATAACACACAACCGAAAAGTAGTATTTAATAAAGGACCTTTTAATAATGGCACCAACAATGTCGGAGAATTTTTAGCTTTAGTCCACGGAATTGCCCTTTTGAGTAAAAAAAAAGAAAATATGCCTATATATTCTGACTCTAAAATTGCACTATCTTGGGTTAAACAAAAAAAATGTAAAACTAAATTACAATTTAACAACTCAAATAAAGACCTACTAACCTTAATTAAAAGAGCAGAAAAATGGTTAGAAACAAACACTTATAAAAACCCAATTTTAAAATGGAACACTAAATTATGGGGAGAAATTCCTGCCGATTTTAATAGAAAATAAAGTTTTGATAGGCATCAACTAATTGATGCTTGATTTTTCAATGGTTAGTGTGTTTATCAATTTTGAATATAAAAAAGCTTTTCTACCCTCATTTTTTCAAAATGCTTATGGTTTCCATATTTCAAAACAGAAATTTTCATTCGCCTAAAGTTTGTATAAATCGATTTTAAGACTTAATTTTGAACCAAAGCTGGGGGTTTTTGCTCAGACTCTTGTTGGCAACATTTGACGATAATCATAAATGAACAAATTAAAAGAATCAAAACGTATCCCAAATCTAACTCCAATTCGTTTCGTTTTAGCATTGTTAGTTGTCATATTTCATATTACCCAATTTAACGAGAACAGAGGCTTCCCTTTTTTTAATGATTTGTCAATTTTTCATAAAGGCACAGAAGCTGTATATATGTTTTTTTCACTAAGTGGTTTTTTAATTATTAGACAACTTTTTGTTGAGAAAAAAGAGACAAATTCAATTAACCTAAAAAGCTTTTATACAAGACGAATATTACGCATTTTCCCTTTATACTATTTAGTCTTAACTTTTGGGTTTTTATACTATCGTCTTATTTTACCATTCTTCGGTTTTGAATTTGAAAATAATTATGATTTGCTATTTGGAATATTTTTATCAGCCACTTTTTTTCCAAACATACTTACAATTTATTCACCAGGTGGAATATTAGAAGTTTTATGGTCTATTGGTATTGAAGAACAATTCTATTTATTTATCGCCCCATTATTTTTATTACTACCATTAAAAAGAATAATATTGTTTTTAAGTGCTTTTACATCCATTTATTTTTTAATATATTTTTCAGAATATTTGGTTTTCCTTAAAGAATATAATATGCTGTTCTTTTACTTTTCGTTTGGTGGCTTATGCTCTGTTATATACAGTCATAATTTTTTCCAAATTTTAATTAAGAAGTTAAGATACCCAACACTATTAGTATTTATCATATATTTTACAACAGGGATATTTACGAATAATTTTAACCCTTTTTTTTACAATCTTTTTAGTTTCGTGTTATTTGGATTTGTAATTTCTGTTCTAGCTGTAAAACCAATCAAAGTTCTTCAGAATAAAACAATGGATTACCTTGGCAAAATATCTTACGGAATATATGTATCACGTAATAGTTATACAGTTTGTAGGGTTAATTTATTTAAAGGTAATTTCTAAATTTGGTTTTCAAAATTCTTTAGATATAATCATAATCAATGCTTGTGTAATATTTATAACAATTGTTGTATCTCATTTTTCATTTAAATATTACGAAAGTTATTTTCTAAATTTGAAGCATAAGGCAAATATTAAACGAAAAACAGGAATAAAAACATTGCCTAACAATGGTAGCTGATGCACAACGCACTTTTTATCAAAAAAACGAACTAACAAAACCCTTTTTAAGAGCATTTATATTTGGTATTGTTAAATTAGTACAGTTAGCTCATTGTTGAGTTTTAACTAAAGATTTTCGTTCTATTTCTAAAGGCTGTATGATAATGCTTGTATATATTGAAATAATTATACTTTTTTCAAAATCCATATATCTTGTTGAGGTCTCTCATTCTTAATTTCCCTAGAAATATGCTTTAAAATTTCTAAATTATTCATTTTACATAAGTTTTTAAAAAAACTAGGAGATTGATAAGATGCAAATAATCTATTTCCCTCTTTTTTATAATTATGAACTATTAGATTTCCAGCGTCAAATAATATTTTTTCTTTTTTTAAAAGTTTATTTGAATGAACAACTCCGTGAGTAGTTAAAAGTAAAATTCCGTTTTTCTTTAACACTCTTGTTAATTCTTTCATCCAATCATAATGCATTCTTTCAGATAAATGTGTAAAAATTGATATTCCGTAAATAACATTAAAAAAATTACTTTTATAATCTAACGGCGGAGATAAATTATTGAGTTTAAAATCAATATTTACTAAATTTTCAGAACACCATTTTATATATTTCTCATTATAATCACAAGCATAATAAACATTACTGTTTCCAGCAACAGTAGGTAAATGTCTTATAACTCTTCCTGTGCCACAGCCCCAATCAAGTATAGAAATATTCTTAACAGGTAAAAATTCTTCTATATAACTCAACAACCATTTTGCAGTAGGAATGCCTTCTGTATAAAATTTTTTATAATCTAAATTAAACGTCTCGTAGAGGTAAAAATCTGGCGGTAATTTTATAGACGGATTTTCTTTTTTAAATAAACGATTGCTTTTTTTGTGCTTAATTTTCTGTCGAAAAAAATTTAATTGCTCTAAAAAAGGAAGTAAATTTAATTGCATGATTATTTTTTTTAGTATTATTTTTTTCATTAAAATATTTTTTTATATATTTGTTGCCAATTTAAACATAAAAAATTTGTTCTCATGAAAAAAAATTATTCTCTATTCGTCTTTTTATTAACTTTAATAAGTAGCACTTATTCCCAAGTTAATTACTTTAACACTACCACTAGCACATCATCATCTAAATTAGATATTTCCCACTTAGGGACTTTAACTTTAGGGTCTTCCTTTAACTATATATGATCCTTGGAGACCAGGGGCAGGAAGGATTTTAGAACTATACAAGCCAACAGGTAATGTATCTATGAAGATAGGTAATAGCAATAGTAAGCTTGAGGTTGCTATTGCAGGACATAGAGGTGCTTTTTTCCCATCAGCGCAAATAGGAAATGTTGTTATTAGAAAGTTTGGGTCAGAGAACGTTTTTTTTTCTTTAAATAATATTGCAAATGATGGCAAGCATAAATTTGTATTTGGAGATAATAAAAACTTAAATACATTTAGCATACTAAACAATGGAAAAGTAGGCGTTGGAACTACTAATCCTTTAGAAAAATTACACATTAACGGAAGCGTAAGAGGTAATATTGGTACAGGAGCTTTGAGAATAAAGTCAAGTTCTGGATATATTAATGTAGGTGCTCTAAATACTTCATGGGCACATATTTATACTGATAGACCTAATGTAATCTTTAATAAAGACGTATATACTACTACAAGCTCTTTCTCGTCATATAGGAACGATTTGATTTTGAAAACGGATGGAAGCGAAAAAATGAGAATTAAAATAAGTAATGGATATGTTGGTATAGGAACTACTAAGCCAGATGAAAAACTAACTGTAAAAGGAAAAATACATGCAGAGGAAGTAAGAGTAGATTTGAATGTGCCTCCAGATTTTGTTTTTGAAAAATACTATACAGGGAAGTCCTCTACAAATCCAAATTATACAATCCCTACTTTAGAAGAAGTAGAAATTTTTACTAAAAGAAACCATCATTTATCAGAAGTGCCTTCCGCAAAAGAAATAAAAGAAAATGGTTTAAATTTAAAAGAAATGACGTCGTTACTCCTTCAAAAAATTGAGGAATTGACTATTTATACTATTCAACAGCAAAAAACTATAAATAGACTTGAAAAAGAAGTAAAAAGTTTAAAAAACAAAAATTGATGTGTCATGAAAAAAATGCTAATTATAATAGGTTTCTTTTTTTCTTGGATAAATTTGGTACAAGCTCAAAGCATTAGAAAAAATTATCAAGAGATGACTCAATCTGAAAAAGATGCTCTCGTCAATGCGTTCTATCAATTAAGAAATGGTGCAGATTTGATTAATGATATTGCGACATACCATAATAATAATTTTAATGCAATTCATTTCAGACTTCCAAACGCCCCACAAAGTGATGTTTTCTTGGCCTGGCACAGAAGATTGATATTTGAATTAGAACAGGCAATGCAAGACATTAACCCCAATATTAGTATTCCTTTTTGGGATTGGACTACAGATAATTCTGTCAATTCTAATTTGTGGGATCAAAATTTTCTTGGGCAATTTGATAGCAATTGGAATCTAAGCAGAAATTTGGGTCGTGGTCAGTTGCCTTCAGCATTAGATGTAAATCAGGTTCAGTCAATTTCAAATTGGCTAAATTATTCAGATACCCTTGAAAGGGGAATTGTACACGTTGGAGCTCATATATGGACAGGTGGCATAATGTCTCGCTCAGCATCCCCACGTGATCCTGTTTTTTATCTACACCATGGAATGGTTGACAAATTATGGCAGGATTGGGTTGAGACAAATAGGATTACCTCAAGTAGCAACATATATCAAATAACGACTTTACCTAGATATGACGGAACTTATGTGTTTGATGGAACAACACTCCCATCAGTCAACCCAGATAATATTGTAGATTCAAAAACTTTAGGGGTTTTCTTTGCGGAAAACCAGTTAGCTCAACTTGAAAATTATTCTGTTAGTAACACATACAACACGCAAGAAAATTTCTATTACCAATACACGATTGAGTTAGGAGACAATTTTGTAGTTCCATCGGGGAGAAATGCAAAAACAGAATCCGTAACAGAGGTAATATTAAAACCTGGCTTTCATGCACAAAGCGGCTCTTCATTCGTTGCAAAAATTGATAATAATAACAATGCGAAGTTAACGCTAGCAAAAAAGATAATTCAAAATAAGAAAGCTTTTGATAATATAATCACATTAAAAGATGCTTATGGGACTATACTTTCTTCCAAAAATATCTCCTTGACTATCTACCCCAATCCTACATTGAACCATATCAAAATTGAAATTAAATCACAGTTTTCAAGCGGAATGCTTAAGATAGTTGATTTGCAAGGAAAACAGATGCTTTTGCATAAACTACATAATACAAAAGAGAAAATTGACATCAGTCAATTAAAATCGGGAACGTATCTCGTCATAATAATATTAGATGGAAAATTACACCTTAACAAGAGACTTATTAAACCATAAAGCCATGAAAACGAAAACATTTATTTTAATCTTCATATTTATTACACTGGTTCAAAGTAGCTGTCGTGATGATGATTCTAAACTTGGTCAACAAGAAACTCAACTTATTGTAAAAAACTCAACTGAATCTAATTTGCTAAATATTAAGGTATTCTCAATATCAATTGATGACTTATTGCCAAATAGTGAATCGAATCCATATGACTTTAATTTTAAAAGATTAGAAGACGATCCTTTTATGTCATTTGAAGCGAAAAACACCAAATTTGGAATATATTTACTTCCAGACTCTTCGAAAAAGAAAATGGTCATAGTAATTGATAGTTTAAATTTTCAAACTATGCACACTTATATGCATACCGAATAAAAGGTCATAATAGTAGGCGGCTGTTGTGCAACTAAAAATCTTAATACTGATAAGGGTTTCTTCGGGTTTTTATATATTTTGTTAATTTAAATTAAAAAAACTATAATTATGAAAAAAACGCTAATTATAATAGGTTTCTTTATTGTTAATTTTTCTATTGCACAATATCAATCTATACAAATTAGCACATATACTATAAGCTCTATAAAAGTAGATTTTACCGCTAAAAATTATATTGAATTAAAAAATACTGTTTTAAAACCCAATTCTATAGGATCAGTTATCCTTTCGATAAATTCTGTAAGTGCAAAGCCTTCAAGTCCTATAAGGATAGCAGTATCTAAAGAAAATCAATTAGCAAAAGAAACAAATAATCTTTCTTTTTTTGAAGGAAACAAATTTCAATTAGAATATTATTTAAAAAATGGGGTTCGAGAAGATTTAATTTTAACAGACTTAACCGGACAAAGGTTTAGAGGTGTTCCTACCATGAAATTCGAAATTCAAGATGCTACTACAAAAAAGATAGGAGCTTTGCTTGTTGGTTATTGTAATGTGTCAAATGCTATATATAAAATACATGATACTTATTTTGAAGTTTTAGAAAGAGGTGGTACAACTTTAACGGATTGTGGAGCAGATGAAGATTATGATTATTTCGACCCAGTTACTGGTAATTTTTATAATCAACAACCAGCAAAAAAAACACATTATCAAATCACACAAGACAAAAAAGGATTTTGGCTTTGGACAGATGAAAGCCACAAATTATACTTTACTAGAAAAGTGTTAAGCGTTAAAGAAAATGTCCTAAAAGAAGCAGTTGTCATTTCTCCAAACCCAGCAAATACTATTATTCATATAAACTCAAACTCTGTAGAGTTATCGGAAGTTTCAATACTCGATTTTCAAGGACGGATTATCTTACATAAAAAAACAAACCTTAATTCAATAGATATTTCTAAACTATCTTCTGGGGTGTATTTTATAAAGTTGAAGAGTAATAATAACGAGTACTTATCAAAAAAAATAGTTAAAAAATAAGGCTCTATACTTTATCAGAATTTAAAAAAACTTGTTGTATCTCGTCATAATAACATTAGATGGAAAATCACACTTTAACAAGAGACTTATTAGTCCCCCCTTAAAAACCATTTAACACTTTAAATATCAATAAAATAGATTAAAAAACATTTGTAAATATCTACAAGTTTTTGTATCTTTGATGTATTAATCTTGCAATTTTTTTAAAATTATGATTCCAAAAAACAAGAATACAAATCAAGGCAATTTATTTTTTAGTTTTAAAGACACTTTAAACCAAAAACACCCTCTTTACATATTGGCAAATAAAATAAATTGGAAACAATTTGAAGACGCTTTTTTGCCCTTGTATAGTAAAGACAAAGGCAGACCTGCTAAATCTATACGTCTAATGGTAGGTCTTCTTATGCTCAAACATATCCGTAATGTCTCCGATGAGAGCGTTGTAGAGCAATGGTCTGAAAATAACTACTACCAATATTTTTGTGGAGAAACTAATTTTGTTTGTGGAGTTCCTTGCGAAGCTAGTGAATTGGTTCACTTTCGTAATCGTATTAAGGAAGTTGGCATAGAACTTATTTTAAAAGAAAGCATACGAATAAACGCAGAGGATAGCAAAGACGAAAACGTCAATATAGACACTACTGTTCAAGAGAAAAACATTAGCTTTCCTACCGATGCAAAGTTGCATAAAAAGATTAGGCTATATTCTAAATTATGACTGCATTAGTGTTTGTTTTCCATATCTCCCAAGTCTCTTGTCCTGCAAAAGCAAAGTAGGCAAATTCCTTTAATCGTTGGTTGCTATTCTTTATACGTTCAAGTATCATAAACCAGTTCATGTAATTTTGCAGATATTTTGTTGCTACGCCGTTAAAGGGCTTCATCCATTCTCTTAATCTTTTAGCAGTATTGTTTACATTTTGTACGTGATACACTTTGTTTTTTACTCTCTGTCCTTTTGATACATTAAACTTTTTGTGATGTATGTTATTACTTTTAGCAAATGCTGTATAGGAGCGATGAGCATCTGTACAAAGGGTTTCTACTTTATCTAATTTTCTGGCAAATACAGTTTCTAAATCTTTCTTGCTTATACGCCCTCTTGTCGCTACTTTGAGTTCTTTGTTGTCGATTCTGTCACAGGTAACAACAACTGCTATTTGCTCATTACTAATACCCCGCTTAATAGCTTTACTGCCACGTTTTCGTGGTTTTCTATCTAGCTCTCTATTTCCCTTGCTAGATTCTAAAAAGAAAATATCATCACTCTCTGTAATGCCTTCAAAACCATTAGGATATGCTTGTTTAAAAGAACTTAGAACCTTGTGTCGCCAATCAAAGGATGTTTGAATGCTAATGTTTGTTTGTTCTGCACATTTCTTAATAGAATAACCCATAAGCATATTATATAAATAGGTGGGTAATAATTCAGGTTTTTTTAACCCAAAAATGACTTTACCCGTCGTATTTCTGAAATACTTTTTACAATCTTTGCAATAATAACGTTGCACTCCTTTGCTCTTGCCATTAGCACGAATGTTATCCCTCTTACAATGAGGGCAGTTGATAGATTGCTTAACACTTGATGTTGCTAAAAGGCTAAATGTATCATCTGTATCTGTTGAAATTAGTAATAAAAGCTCATTAACTATGGCTTGACGACTTGTCGAATCAAGACTTTTAAAGTATTCTGTAAAGTTTTTAGGTATCATTTTGTAAAGTTTTAGCAAATATACAACTTATTTAAGTCTTATGTTAGAATATAGCCTTTTTTTACTAACGAGATAGAGAGAAATAATTTTTGAAGGATTATTTGGTGCGTTTCCACGATTATAAGACCGTTGCAAAGCAAAACTTTAAAAAAACAAAATTCATTGTTAGATGTTTTGCAACAATTAATTTTCGATTATAAATAGCTTTTAAAGTAAAATCTTTTGCGTTTAAGCTCAAAGG
Source organism: uncultured Polaribacter sp. (assembly GCA_963422315.1). Lineage (GTDB taxonomy): Bacteria > Bacteroidota > Bacteroidia > Flavobacteriales > Flavobacteriaceae > Polaribacter. The sequence goes on along the minus strand of OY729423.1, from coordinate 242,153 downwards.
GATTTGTGTTTAAGATTATTAGTAATTTTTACTTAGTTATTAGTAATATTTGTTAAGTCATTAGTAATTTTTGCTAAGTCAGTAGTAATATTTGTTAAGTCAGTAGTAATATTTGTTAAGTCATTAGTAATTTTTGCTAAGTCAGTAGTAATTTTTGCTAAGTCAGTAGTAATTTTGTTAAGTCAATAGTAGTTTTTGTTAAGTCAATAGTAGTTTTTGTTAAGTCAATAGTAGTTTTTGTTAAGTCAGTAGTAATATTTGTTAAGTCAGTAGTAATATTTGTTAAGTCAATAGTAATATTTGTTAAGTCAATAGTAATATTTGTTAAGTCAATAGTAATTTTTGCTTAATTATTAGTAATTTTTGCTTAATTATTAGTAATAATTAAAAACACAAAAACGTCTAAATCTCTTTGTTTATAAGGTGTTTGTGAACTTATTTTAAACTACTTTAAAAAAAAGAACTACAACTGGCAAAGAAAATTTAGCTTTTAGAATACGTGTAACAGCTTTCACCTTCATATTACTATCGTTTTTAGTTTGGTTAAATCTGCCAAATAAATTTAAGCTGTTAGATGATTTCTTTTTTGCAACGGTCTTGATTATGTTAAAACACATTATAAACAGGAATTTGGAGCAGCATTAGGATTGATTAAAAGTGTGTTCTAAAAATTAGTTTTTTTGGTGTAATGGACAAAAAGTAGGCTGTTTTTAGTTTATTTATTTCAAGTGGACAAAAAGTAGGCTCTATTTTAATTTCAATTTTGTATTTAAAAAACAGTGTTTTTATCTTTGGCTTATCAAGTTAAACAGAAATAGGCTCTTCTGGGGAGCAACCTACTAGGGGTACACTTGATGACCGACGAAAATGTCAATAATAGGAGTTCATTAGAACTCCTTTTTTATTGCTATTTTTAGAGGTCTTTATGCCTTAAAAAACTCATCAATAAATTTGCGTTTTCTTGCTTTTGATAATCCATTATGATTTCTGAGTTTGTTCTTTAGATCTGAAAAATGTCCGTCAATTGCATTAGTGGTATTTGGGATATTTAGTTCATAATAATCATACCAAGTAAAGAGCCAGTTGAGGTTGGTTTTTAGACTTCTGTAAGCACTTCTTAACCGTTTGTGAGTATAGTGGCTTTTTCCTGTTTTTGGGTTTGTAGTACGCTCATTTATGAATGATTTCCATTTTATGTGCCAAAGTTTTAAGCCACCTTGAAAAGATTCTTTATCTGTCATTTTCATCATAGCCACAAGTTCTTTTAACTCAATAGATGCAGGGAGTTTGGGGTTTTTGGTAATATACCTTCTAATAATTGCTACTTGATGAAATTGACACATTTGAACAGGTGTTTTACCAAATGATTGTAGTAATCCCCTACGACCGTCACAAACAATAGCAAGTACTTTAAATCCTTTAGATTTCAATTCATTTATTCCTTGAACATACAAGGCGTTGATTTCTGTTTTTACATAGTATTTTAATAGATTTTCTTTAGTGTGGGAATCTTTAAAAAGCATCGCCCAAAAGTTTCTTCCCCAATAAGTTGTGTCTATCAAAACGATAACTTTTATTGGCTCTTTTTTTGGAATTGAAACTTCGTGCGAATCAATTTTTCGCTGGATTGTTCTCTTGGAACAATTGTATTTTTTTGCTAGTTGTTTGTAGGTCTGTTTTCCACCGGTATATTCTATCCAAATAGTTTCGCTACACAACCTAAAACTTCCTATAAATTGCTTCTTACAGACATAACATTTATACATCTGTTTCCCTTTACGAATTCCATTTTTCTTCGTGATGGAACTCTTACAATAAACACACTTTTTTTATTCAAAGCCTTTGATTTAAGATTAGACCAACAAATATAAGGGATACAGAGGTTTTTAGCCTACTTTTTGTCTATTACGCCGTTTTTTTAGTTTAAAGACAAGAGTCCTTTTGTATCTTTTAAATAAAAAGTATAGTGAAATTTAGCCTACTTTTTGTCTATTAGGCCTAAAATTCGCAACTCTATCTGTATATATTTATCTGTTTATCCGCAAGTTATATTTAATTTTTTAATTTGCTCATATCTAAACAAGTTGTAGGTTAGATTGATTAATCCAATAGTTCCAGTTGCTCTTACTATTCCTATATGTAGTATGTTATATAACATTAACTTTATAAAAATTGCTTATAAAAACTCAACATTAAAAAAAAAGTAGCATTTAATAAGGTATTAGTTACAATTACTACTATTGTAACTAGTAATGTAATTAGCAGTATCGTCTTTTATCCAATTGTATGTTGCTGAAGACGTGTCTGTTGGCACTTTGTCAATATCAGCTAAAATACATTTTAAGCCTGAATCTTTGTTATATTCAGCATTAAAATAAGTTAAAATAGAATTCTTTCCATTTTGTATATTTAAACTTGTTAGTCGGTTATTGCTACAGTCTAAATTTTCCGGTGCTGTGTTTTTACTTACATCTAAATTTGTTAACTGGTTAATATAACAATCTAAACTAGTCAAAGCAGTATTGTTACTTACATCGAGACTTGGTAATTTGTTAGTAGAACAACCCAAAATAGTCAAAGCAGTATTATTACTTATATCTAAACTTGTTAAGTTGTTAACATGACAATTTAAAGTAGCCAAAGCAGTAAAATATTCAATTCCTTTTAGGTTAGAAATGCTTCCTCTATCAATGTTTAAATTAGTAACACCCTGTATTTCACTATCGCTCAATTCACCATCACCGTCGTCATCAATTGTACTTCCTTCGACAATTCTCCTAAAATCATCGTCAGGGAAGTTAATATCATTAATTTTAATATTTTGCCCCATCAGGCAAGTAGCATAAATCATAAAAATGGAAGTAGTAAAAATATTTCTCATAATATAAAATTTTTTAAGATTAATAATTCTACAAATATATAAAAAAAATTTAAAAAGGCAGATTCAACTAGTAGCTACTGCTTCTAAAATTGTAATTATACTTTAAAAACGTCTGTATTTTTTATATAAGCTAAAAGGTTTTTGATATAAAATAACTTTAAAATTAGTATTGCCTTGAGACATTTTAACACTAATCTGACTCAAGTTATATATAGTTTGTCTCATTTCTTATGTAGAATCACGCTTATCTCAAGCACCGAATTTATCTATATAAATTATTTTTTTTTAAATTTGTAAATCAAAAAGTTACTTATGCTAATTGAACTTAGGTATTCTTTTTTAAAAAAAGTATAAAATATGCACATAGATATTCCAGATAAGCGCTATTATAAAATTGGAGAGGTAGCAGCTGCATTTAAAGTAAATACATCATTAATTCGATTTTGGGAAAAAGAGTTTGACCTAATTAAGCCGAAAAAAAATGCAAAAGGAAATCGTTTGTTTACTCCTAAAGACATTACAAATTTTAAATTAATTTTTAATTTAGTAAAAGAAAGAGGCTATACATTAGAAGGAGCAAAGCAAAAGTTAAAAAAGAATCCTAGTTCTATCTATCACAGTCATAAAATAATAAGCCGATTAGAATCGGTAAAGTCGGAGCTAATAAATATTAAAAATCAATTATAGCAAAAGGATATGGGGAATTGTGATAATGTAAAACAATTGTTCTTCTAAAAAATTTGATACCTACTAAATTGCTTTATTTTTTTATGTGCTTTTATACCAGTTTTTAGGCAAATAAACACTCTCTTTTTCAGGGTCATTATCACAATCTAGCTTGTGTGGAAAATTGGTTTCAAATTCTTTTGTTGTTACTTGGTCTTTTCTTATAAAAGTAAACTCGGCTATACTTTGAATTTCTATTCCCAAGCTAGAAATCTTAGGAGAACAATTGTTTGGATGTATATGAACACAAATATGAGTTTGTAAAATTTTATTAAATACAGTGTGGGCAAAATTAAAAAGATGAGTGTCCCATAAATCTCTTAAATAATGAAACTCAATAACCATTATTCTAAACCTTTTCATTAACGAATCTGACATACTTATTAGTGACTGATATTCACCTCCTTCAATGTCCATTTGAAGTAATAGGTCTGATTTTTATGAAGAACAATTAGAGTTTATCCAATTATCCATAGTTATGTAGTCGTCATTATTTGTGCAACCAACGTACTTTTTAATGAAATTATATTTAGCTATATCTAAATTTGGCTTTTCTATAGATTTGTCTGCCATAAAAATTTTCATTCCATATTTTAAGTAGCAGTCACGTTCAAAGTCGCTTACTTTATCTACACCAGGTGAAAATCACGCTTCAATTCCGTCTAAATCATCTGGCACCAAATAGCCTCCATCTTCTTTTGGTCCGAGTCTTATTAAGTTGAATTGAGTTCGGTAAGGGTATAGACTCTGAATTAGCTTGTTGACTTTGTCTTTGTCTATGGGTCTAATAGGAAGAATTCTTTTTTTCATAAGAAAAGATATCAGAATATTCTTTATTATTTCTATTAATTTTTTCATATTGCTCTTTAAAATTCTAATTTCACTATAGATAAAAATCTAACTTTTAAATAGTGAACAAAGGTAAATGTTTTTTTAATTGTCGTCAAATTTTTTTTAATTGTCGTCAAATTGACGCTTCGGGCATCTTTTTAATAAAAAAACAGATTAATATCTAAACAATAGATTATACTTTTTTTTATCTATAACAATTTTTGCAATTATTTCTTTTAGTATTTCGGAAGTGCCTCCGCCGATGGGTCCAATCCTGCTATCTCTTAATAAACGAGCTATCGGATAGTCTTCCATATAGCCATAACCACCTAAAAGCTGTAAGGCATCATAAATTACCTCATCTGCCATTTTAGTTGATATTAATTTTGAAATTGCGGACTCTTTTACAGCGTATTGACCTTCGTTTATGCGTTTTGTAATAGAATAGTTGTATTCTTTACACATCTCTACTTTGCTTGTCATTTCTGCAATTTTATGTCTTAATGCTTGAAATTTGTCTAATGTTTTTCCGAAAGAAAATCTATTCTTCATATAATTTATGGCATAGTCTATAGAGTATTCTGCTCTTGCGTGTGCATTGACTCCCATTAAAAGCCTTTCTAAAGCAAAATGGCTCATTATATAGGAAAACCCTTTTCCTTCTTCTCCTAATAAATTTTCTAAAGGAATTTCTACATTGTCAAGTGCTATTTCAGCAGTATCGGACGCTTTCCAGCCTAACTTATTTAGCTTAGTAGCAGAAACACCTTTAGAGCTTCTGTCAACCACAAACATACTTATACCTTTGTGCTTATTCGACACATCTGTCTTTGCTGCAACTACTAAATAATCGGAACATACTCCATTAGTAATGAAAGTTTTAGAGCCATTTAAAATGTATTTATTTTTAGTTTTTTTTGCTGTTGTTCTTATACCAGCGACGTCGCTACCACCAAAGGGTTCTGTTATACACAAACAACCTATTGCTTCTCCCTTTACACTTGGTTTTAAATATTTATTTTTTATAAATTCGCTTCCTTCTTTGTTAAGGTGGGTCATCGCCAAATATTCGTGAGCCCACATTGCTGCTGCAAAGCCTCCGGAGTTAATTTTTTGAAGCTCTTCTAAAAAAATAATTGTGTAAAATAAATCTAAATTTAGCCCTCCATATCTCTCTGGAGTTGATAATCCAAAATAGCCCATTTCACCAAATTTTTTCCAAATAAATCGCTCTATTTTGCCTTCTTCTTCCCATTTATCAATATAAGGCGATACTTCTTTGTGTAAAAACTTTTTTAGGCTACCTCTAAAAGATTCATGTTCTTCAGTAAAATACATATTACCTAATTTATAAATATTATCGTTTCGTTTATTTTGCCTCCAAATATAATACTATTCTATCATATTTTCCTACAGGAAAATTTTTGATTTTTTTTAATTCTAAAATATTTTGTAGTTCTGCTACTTCGTCTCTATAATCAAAAATCATTTTACATAGTTTGTAGTCTATATAAGGATTTTTAAGTAATTGTTTGAACGAAGTAGTGTTTATATTTTCTTTTTTAATTGCCGGCTTTTCAATTATTTTAAAAGTAGATAATATTTTTTCTACAATTAATTTGTCTAAACCCCAAACTTCTAATAACTGATCTTCAAAAGAAAATCCTTTTAATCTAGTTCTAAATTTTATAATTCTTTTTGACAAAATTTCTCCAACTCCGTTAATAGTCCTAAAATCTTCTTCTGTGGCTTTGTTTATATCGTTAGTAGTAATTTTTGTTACCGCCAGCTTTTTTTTATTTTTATAATTGTATTTCTTTTTTTCTAAGCTTTTAGGGTATCTAAAAAGTGGTGATATTTTGTTTAATAAGCTGTCCGAAACTTTAGTTATTCTTTGAAATTCTTCGTCGGAGTTTATAAATTTACCAGCCTTTCTGTATTTAAACAATCGGTCAATCTCGTTTAAAGACATCCCTATTTGATTGGCTTTAAAGTCAGTAACATAATTAGGGTTAAAAAAAAAGGTCTTAGGTTTTCTATCCTTTAATTCTGCTAATTTTAAACTGTCTATTTGCTTATAAAATGATAGAATCTCTTTAGAGTTTAAATTAACTTTTTCGTCTGCCGAAAAATTTGCAAACATTATAACAATTTGTAGTATTATAATAAGCAGTATCAAAAATATAATTCCGTTACGATGACTTTTATTATACCAAAAATAGGGTTTAAAAAATCTCAATTCTTAATTTGTGTTTTTAATAGCTGTAAGATATCTGTTTAATTCTTTTTTTACGACAGGGAACAAGAAAAACAGTCCAATCATATTAGGAAAAATCATAGCAAAAATCATAGCATCTGAGAATTTCCAAATAGACCCCATACTTGCTGCAGCTCCGATTATTATAAATAACAAGAATATCAGTTTGTAGGTTAAATCTGCTTTTTTGCCTCTTCCGAATAAAAACTTCCACGACTGTAGCCCATAATAAGACCACGAAATCATTGTTGAAACTGCAAATAAAACTACTGCAATTGTCAAGAAAACATCAGAAAAGGGGATATAAGTGCTAAATGCTTTTGAGGTAATTCCTGCTCCTTCATAAGGTATTCCGTCAATTAAAATAACACCGCTTCCGTCACCTCCGTATTGAAAAATTGCTCCATCACCGCCTCCAAAGTTGAAAATAATAATTACTAATGCGGTCATTGTACAAATTACAACGGTATCTATAAAAGGTTCGAGCAATGCTACTAAACCTTCTGAAGTTGAATAGTTTGTTCGTACCGCAGAGTGGGCAATAGAGGCAGAACCAGCACCAGCTTCATTTGAAAAAGCCGCTCTTTGAAAACCGATTAACAAAACACCAATTATACCGCCTACTCCCATAGCTGTCGGATTAAAAGCCTCTTTAAAAATTAAAGAAAAAGCATCGTCTATAAAAGTATAATTAGTTCCTATTATATAAATACATGCTAATAAGTACATTATAGCCATAAAAGGCACAATTTTTTCTGTTACTTGTGCAATTCTTTTTATTCCTCCGATAATTATAATTCCAACCAAAACTGCAATCACAACTCCAATAATAGCACCAGCACTAGTGCTTTCAAGTTTGAATAGTTCTTTTAAAACTATTGTCGCTTGGTTAGATTGTGCAGCGTTACCTCCGCCGAAAGAACCGCCGATACAAAAAATAGCGAATATTACAGCTGCTATCCTACCTAAAACTTTAAATCCTTTTTCTTTAAGTCCTTTGCTTATATAATGCATCGGTCCACCATAGACAATGCCTTCTTCACCAATGTCTCTATATTGAACCCCTAAAGTGCATTCTACAAATTTTGTCGACATTCCGATTATGCCACAGATTATCATCCAGAAGGTAGCTCCTGGTCCGCCTAACGCAATTGCTAAAGCGACTCCAGCAATATTACCGTTACCGACGGTACCCGATACCGCAGTCGCTAATGCTTGGAAGTGAGAAACCTCTCCTTCTTTGCTTTCATCTCTAATGGTTTCTATAGAATCCCCTCCTGGTGTTAAATCTCCATAAGCAGGTAGAACTTCTATTTTACCTTCTACTTCATCGTGCTTTCCTCTTACTACATCTATTGCCGTTTTAAAATGAAATATGTTCGGAAATTTAAAATAAATGGTAAAGAAAGTTGCACTTAATACTAATAATAATAATACAAAAGGCACTTCTATCGAGTCGTCTTTGTATATAGGAAAAAAAATAAAATTAAAAAAAGCATCCGAAATTGGTTTAAATGCTTCGTCTATTTGCTCGTCTAATCCTCGTCGTTGTTCTGATGCATATATTATTATTGGTAATGTTATAAATAGCAACGAAATAATTTTTTTCTTCATAGTTTTTCTTTAAATGTTTTTAAACCTTCTTCAAGGCTTTTCGGATAAAAATTTAATTCTTTATTTGTTTTAGTTAAGTCAAAACCAGTTTTAGACGGTCTTATTCCTTTTTGATTTAGTTCTGATGTCGAAATAGGTTTAATTAGGTTTTTGTTTAATTTGAATACGTCTGCAACTTTATTTGCAATTTCATAAATGCTTAACAATTTTTTAGAGCTAATATTAAATACTCCGACGGATTTTTTATCTATTGATATTTTACAAGCCATTGCTAAGTCTTCAACATAAGTTGGCGACCTAAACTGGTCGTTTACAATTTCTATTTCTTTTGATTTTTCCAAAGCGTTTTTAACCAAAAGCACTATATTACTTCTACTCATATTACAAACTTTACCATACACTAGTATTGTTCTTAATATTGTATAGTTTATATTTGAGTTTATTAATAATTCCTCTGATTTTAGCTTTGAATAGCCGTAGTAGTTTAGTGGATTTGGAGGTGCAGTTTCTTTGTAGTTTCCTTTTGTTCCATCAAAAATAAAATCTGTAGAAATTTGTATTAAATGAGCTTTAATATTTTTAGCAACTTCTAATAACCACTGCACTACTTTTACGTTTAACAAATAGCAATATTCCTTATTAACCTCACAATAGTCAATGTTAGTCATTGCAACGGTATTTATTATATAGTCTGGTTTGATAGCAAAAATTTTTTTTTTAATAACTCTTCTTTGGTTAGGTCTATAGATTCATATTCAAAGGAACTTCCCATTGCTCTGTTTTTCCCTATAGAAAAGCAGTAAATTTTATATGTTTTTTTGTATGAAAGTAATAATTTTAATAGCGATTGACCTAACAAACCATTACTGCCAGTTATAACAACTTTTATCATTTAAAAATAGTTCTTAATCCATAATATTAGTTATTAGTCTAAACACTAAACACTAAAAAAACACTTTCAATATTTGCTTTTACTCATAAGTGTGTTGCCGATATAATTTAGAAATGAATTTCCGAGTGATATTGATGTGTTTTCCAAAATTTTGCTCAAAATTTTGGCCAAATATACAAAACTTGATATTTTAACCAAAATTGTTTTTAAAGCATCGAGAGGAACGTTTGTTGTGTTTTAGATTTACAAAATTAGTGAAAAAAGAAAGACGCCATAGAAAAATATTCACAATCTATAATTTTAGTGGACTATCCAAAATGTAATTTGTTTTAATTTTATTTTGGTATTACTTTGTTCTTATTAAGTATTTAGCAAGGAGATTTACTTTGTTAAAAAAGTTTGTGTTTTTTTTGTTGCTACTTTATAACAGTAATTAAAACTATCTCCGAGTTACATAAACGAAAAAATATTCGTGTTCTCTAAATCAAAAAAACTAAAACCGTGGAGTTTTACGAATATTCCTTATTTAGATTGGAAAAAAATAAGCAAAACCATAGACAGCTATTATAAAAAAGGTCAAAATGTGGTGGGGCAACCTAGTTATGATGGTTTGCTACTTTTCAAAATGTGTTTGCTTCAAACGCGGTATGGATTAAGTGATTAAGTAGAAGATAGAATAAACCTTTATAAGTAGTATATAGATAAAACATAGACGGTTTTAAAAAAAAATTAAAAAAAATTTGGTATTAATAAAAAGTTAGATATATTTGCACCATTAATTTTGGTAAACCAGATTGGTAAACCAGAAAATTAAAGGCTTATAAGATTTTTCTTTATAAACTTTAGTTACAGATAAAATAATAGACGGTTTAAAAAAAAATTAAAAAAAATTTGGTATTAATAAAAAGTTAGATATATTTGCACCATTAATTTTGGTAAACCAGATTGGTAAACCAAAAATTTACTTATGTCAAGATTATAAAAATAATTTGACACGAATAAAATTGTATAATTAAAACTTTAATAAATATAATGATTATGAATTTAAAATTGAAAGTAGCATCGGTATTTTTGATGTTTTTGAGTCTTATCGTATCCGCTCAAGAAAGCTATACTATAGAAGGTATAGTTGTTTCTAAAACAGATAATTTAGGTCTGCCAGGCGTAACAGTTAGGATTAAAGACACATCAAAAGGAGATGTTACAGACTTTGACGGAAATTTTAAAATTAAAGTCAAAAACGGAGACACTTTAGAATTTTCGTATCTAGGGTATTTAACGCAGAGCGTTACAATTTCAGGACAAGAGTCTTTGCGAATTATTTTAGCAGAAGACAGCAAAGTTTTAGACGAAATTGTGGTTGTGGGTTATGGTACACAAAAAAAGTCGCACTTAACAGGTGCTATTTCTAAAGTTACTAATGAAAAATTAGACCAGATAACTGTTCCTAGGATTGACGATGCCTTAATAGGTCAAATATCTGGGGTAAATATTCAAGCAACTAATGCAGAAGCAGGAGGTGCTCCTACTATCACTATTAGAGGTTTTGGATCTATAACGGCTGATTCTGGTCCTGCTGTAGTAGTAGATGGAATTGTTGTTGATCCTGATTTTCTTGGAAATTTAGACATGAACGATATAGAATCTTTTGAAATTTTGAAAGACGCAGCATCTGCTGCTATTTATGGAAGTGAAGGGTCTAACGGTGTTATTTTGATTACCACAAAGACTGGTAAAGAAGGGAAAACACAATTTAGCTATAATACTTATGCAGGTTATAAAAGTGCTTTTGGTAGTGACGATTATAAGAAAAGCGTTGCAGGTTGGGCTGCTAAAGAATTGGCAGCTACTGGTGAGCTTTCAGAAACAACCCAATATGCACAAAAGATAGTTGAGGTAACAGGTATTGATAGAGATTGGCAAGATGTTTTTTTTGACGGAGGTTATATTGTAAGTCATTCTTTATCTGCAAGAGGCGGTACTAAATCTACAAAATTTAGTGTAGCTTTGAGGTATCTTAGTGATGAAGGCGTTGTAATAACAGATGATTACAAATTGTATTCCTTAAAGCTAAAACTCGATACAGAACTTAATGACAAATTAAAATTTGGAATTAGTTTTACACCTTCTTACTCAAAAAAGAGAGCTTTGCCTACCTCTATACACAATCCGACACGTCAGTCGCCTTGGCTTCCTATATATCATACGGAGGAAACACTACAATTTATTAATAGAAGTACTTATCCAGATGTTGGAGTAGGGGATTATTTTTACGAAAATCATCTAGTAGAATTAGATCTAGATGGAGACGACAGTGATTCAAGACCTCGTACTTCTGGTGATTCAAACCCTTATGCACAATATGTGGAAAGAGAGCATTATGAGTATAAGACTAAATTATTGGGAAGTACGTATTTGAGATATAAAATTATGGATGGTTTAATAGCCAAAACATCTTTGGGAATAACTATAGAACAAGGCAAGAGAACTAGATGGGATGGCACAAAACACCATGCTGCAGGAACGAGTAGGGCTGCTTATGAACTACGAAACAGATTTAGAACTCGAGTAATTTCAGATAACACTTTATCCTATCAAAAACAAATTGATAATCACGAAATTAACGCCTTGTTGGGGGTAACTATTCAAAAAAGAAGATCGGAAGTTAGCCTACTTAATGGAACTGGATATTCAAATGATTTGCTTAAGAATTTACAAGGTGCAACTTCTGTTGTTCAAACAGAGTATAATACTGAAAAGAATAAAATTGGGTATTTTGGTAGGGTTTCATACGCTTATGCAAACAAATATTTATTTAATTTTTCGTTTAGACGTGACGGAAGTTCTGTTTTTGGATCCGATACTAAATGGGGTAATTTTCCAGCTGTATCTTTAGGTTGGAATATTCATAATGAAGATTTTTTATCTGAATCTGGGGTATTAAGTAATTTAAAATTAAGAGTTAGTTATGGTCTTACAGGTTCCGAAAACTTTAACGTAGGCGATGATTTGATTAACAACTGGCCTTATTTATCACAGATAGGAAATACCAACGCTATTGTTAATAACACTATTACCACAGGTAATTCTGCTAGAAATATTTCTAACTTATTATTGCAGTGGGAAGCTTCTCGAGAATTTAACCCTGCAATAGACTTTGGCTTCTTAAACAACAGAATCACTGGTTCGTTAGATTTCTATAAAAGAACGAGTGACAAGCTGTTGTTAGATAACCCAGTATCTTATGCTACTGGATTTTATACTGGTATTGTTAATTTAGGTAAAGTAGAAAACAGTGGCTGGGAATTTGAGTTGAGAACTAATAATATTACTAACGAAGATTTTTCGTGGAAAACAACCTTAATAGCATCTACTAACAAAAATGAATTGTTAAATTACGGTGATTCTGACGGAGATACACCAGAAGATGGATTTGGTAGAGCTTCTAAATGGATAAACTCTGTTGGTAATCCAATATCTTCCTTTTATGGATACGTTGTAGATAAAGAACTGCCGAATGAATATTGGGACTCTCCTTGGATTCCAATTAATGGTAAGTCAGAAGACGTTATTGTGAAAGATTTGAATGGAGATGGTATTATAACAAGTGCTGATCAAACTATTTTAGGAGATCCTTACCCAGAGATTGTTTGGAGTTTGACTAATGAATTTAAATATAAAAACTTTGACTTTTCCTTTATGATTCAAGGAAGTCAAGGTGCTGAAGTAAAAAATATTGGAGATCAATACTTCTTTACGCATTGGGTTGGTTCTACTACTGACGAACAAGCTGTTGTCGATGCTGGACTTATCCCAAATGCCTCTTTTTTAAAGCCGAGAATTCATACAAATGATGTTGTTCAAAGTGCGGGCTATTTTTCATTAAGAAATGTAAATATTGGCTACACTTTATCTGATAATGTTGTATCAAAACTTGGCATAGAATCGTTAAGAGTATATTTTACAGGACAAAATTTACTGTACATTACGTCAGATGAGTATAAAGGTTTTAATCCAGAATATATTGATACTACTAATACTCCCACAGCTTATGGGTCTCAAAGAGCTGGAACACCTTTGTTTAGTACAATATCAATCGGTTTAAACGCTAATTTTTAATCATATAAAAAACATTAATTATGAAATATATAAAACATTTAATTTTAGGAATAATAGTAGCAAATTTTGTGTCTTGTGATTCAGAAGAATTTTTGAACCCTATACCAGATTCTGTTATTGTTGAAGAGAACTTTTATAAAACAGACGAAGATGTAGTGTCTGGTATTATTGGAATTTATGATGCAATTCAAGGTATTAATGAAAATCACGAATCGAGTGCGATAAGATTTAACAGGGGAGTGCAGTTAGAGTACTTATTAACTGAACATAGGTCTGATAATACAAGAAGTAAAACGTTAGAAGGAACAAGAGCTGATTTTCACAGATATAGAGTTGATGCTGACAACATCCAATCTGCTGACTATTACCAATCGATGTATGAAATTATTTTTAGAGCAAATGGTGTTTTAAATAATGTTGATGTAGCAGACACTAATAATCAAGCTAAATATTCAGCAGAAGCTAAATTTTTAAGAGCTTATGCTTATTTTAATTTAGTAAGATTATACGGTAGTGTACCGTTGGTAACTAAAGTAGTACTTCCAACTGAAGATGAATTGCTGTTTACTCGTGTAGAAGTAGCCAAAGTTTATGAGCAAATTGTAGCAGATTTACAAGACGGGGTTACGAATTTAGATAATACGCATAAGTCTAGAGCCTCTAAATCAGCAGCACAAGGGTTGTTGGCAAAAGTCTATCTAACACAGCCAACTCCTAATTATACTGAAGCAACAAAATTGTGTCAAGATGTTATTAGTAATTCAGGTTTGAGTTTAGTGTCTAATTTTAGAGATGTGTTTTATAACGAACTAAATAATGAAATTATTTTTGCTATTCAGTATATACCGGTAAACCCTCTTGAAAGTCAAGGTTTTTCGTCTGAATTTACTTCGTACAAACGCCAAGGTAGACAAGACGGACTTAATATAGTGAACCCAAACCTTGTAAGAGATTTTATCGCTGCAGGAGGTAATAGAGGGGCAGTTTCGTATGCTGCTTTTGGAGACGATGCTAGTTTGGATGTGCCAGAAGATGCTGAAGTAATAAAATTTCTACCAGATGGATCAGATATTTCAGACACTTCAAACCCTACTTACGGGGCTAATGCTGGATTAGCAGGTAACGATTGGATTATTTTACGCTATGCTGACATGTTACTAATGCATGCTGAAGCTATTCTAGCAGGAGGTGATAGTACCAATGACGCAAATGCTATAGACTCTTATATGAAAGTGAGAGAGAGAGCAGGGATTACTACTCGTCCTTCGGTTTTGACCAAAGATTCTTTATTACTTGAAAGAAGAGTAGAACTAGCATTTGAAAATCATCGCTTTTTTGATTTGTTAAGATTTGGTGTTGCTGATGACGTGTTGAGTAAGCATGCTGAAGAAAAGGGCTATTCGAGTTATAATACTAGAAGATTATTATTACCAATTCCATCAAGAGAAATTAACTTAAGTGGTGGGCTTTTAAAACAAAACCCACAATAATAACTATATAAATTATAATAATTATGAAAATTCAATTAAATAAATTTAAAAAATTTTTAAAGATAATAATACTGTCTTCTGTAGTAGTATTTTCTTTTTTAATGAGTTGCGAAAGTGCTTACAAATTTGACCTACCAGAAGCTGGTTCTATAGAAGATACTGAATTGCCAAAAGCAAATTTTAGCTATATTCCAGATGCAGAGAATTTTAGAATTCTTAAATTTACCAACTTATCATCAGAGTCTACCAAATATCTTTGGGACTTTGGAGACAGTGAAAGCCAAGATAATAAACTTGAAAACTATTTCAAAAGGAGGTTTTTTGAATATTTAGATAGCAAAGGCTATGACTCTCTTACAAAAAATCAAGATCTTCTTAAAGTAGCTTCTAAAAATGCTGATTCTATAAAATATCAAGCAGAAATCGACAAAATTTATGCAGCTCTTGAAAACGCTGACTACACTGTTAGTAATATCGAAAAGGCTGTTAAAAATCTAAAAGACCCTGTTTATTTATTTCCTAAAGAAGCTACTTATGATGTGAAATTAACATCTAGTGATGAAAATGGGGCGTCTAAAGATACTATTATTAAGGTTGTTTTGGAAGATAAATTTGTACCTATTCCAGTAACAATTGTAAATGGAGATTTTAATGATAGTCAAAACGATTGGAAATTCGCTTCTTTTACAGGTGGAAACATAAATCCTTTTAACTCAAGTTCAGACGGTTCTTTTACAAATTATGACGGAACCGACAATGGTGCTAAAACAAAAGGAGCAAAATGGACAAAGGCTACTTCTGCAGGAGCTTACTTATCTTCTAATACTAGATACGCATATCAAGCAATAACAGTATCCCCTACAGAAGCAGATCGTATCGTTAAATATATTTTAGAATATGAATATGCTATAAAAACTCCAGCAGAACAAGCAGGTGTTGCACCGGATGGGAATAGAATTTATTCAGAAATTTTAAATAATCATTTCGAAGACGGCGCTGAAGCAGTAAAAGAAGAGAATAGAGTATCTCAATTTATTGCAAAAGAAGTTAAAGGTAAAACAACTCATACAAAAGTTGAGCAACAATTCACTACTAATGCTACTGGTAAAATGGCTATCATGTTTTATGCAGTAACAGATGTAGATGTTTATATTGATAATGTTAAAGTTTATGCAGTAACAGAAGATTAATTTTAGCAAAAATTAAACATAAAAGTTAAATAAAAACTATAAAAAAAGAAAATATGAATTTATTAAAAAAAGGAATAGTAGCCTTGCTGATAATATTTGCAGCATCGTGCGAAGATGAGTATAAAATTATAAACCCTGCCGATGAAGATTCAACAGGTAAGGGACTTGATGAGATTACACTTTCAAGTTTTACAGCTACTGCTAGTCTAGATGAAAACGGAGTAGAGGACGGAACTTATATTACTGTAAAACCTTTGTCTGTTGGAGCTACTTCTTATACGGTAGATTTTGGAAACGGTGATTCTCCTGTAGCAATTAAAGAACAAGGAGGCTCTGCTTCTTATGACTATCCTAATAAATTAGAAGAAGTAAAATATGAGATAATAGTAACTGCAGTATCAGATGCTTTAGATAACGTTGTAGATACCATGGAAGTTACAGTTACTCATAAACCAATAGCAGTTACAACGACACCTACGGATCCTACTATAGCACTTGCAAATGGGTTTTCTATTTATAGCGAAGGTGTTAAATTTAATGATACCATAATAGTTGGTTTTAGAAGCTCTGCAGCATCGCTTAAATTTAATAATGGAGATGCACAATATGCAGAAATAACAACTGAATCAGGCAAAGTACTTCAATATTCTCGTCTTCATAGTGAAGTTGCATCTATTAAATTTGATGCTATAACAGTTGCAGACACTTATGGAACTGGTAGTGCTGCTACAAACTTTCATTTAGATGCATATTCAAGTTTTGCCGAAGGAATAGATAAGCTAAAAATAACTTTAGTTGATAATAGTGATGAAAATAATGCAATAGAGTATGTTGCTGAAAAAGACTTAAAAGACGGCGAATGGGCAGGTTTTGATATTGCTTTAGCCGATGGATTCCAAACTAAAGGTACAGTAGCACAAGTTGTTAAGTTTGACGAAATAAAATTAGAAACAGGAACAGGAGGTTCTGCAAAAGGTGCGGCAACATTACATATAGATAATATTTATTTATCCAAACCTTTTGGTTCAACAATTCTAAATGGTGATTTTGAAAGTGGTCAAGATCATTGGAAAATTACTGGTTTTTCGAATGGAACTACTACAAATCCATTTAATGCTACTAGTGATGGTTCTTGGACAAACTACGACGGATCAGCTAATGGATCTAAAACAAAAGGAGCAAAATGGACTAGTGGAACTTCCGCAGGAGCATTTACTAGTACTAACACTAGATATGCATACCAAGCTCTAAAATTAACTCCTAACACGGACTATATATTGGAATATCAATATGCTATAAAGAGTGATGATGCTACAAATGAACCAGAAGGTGGAAGAAGAATAGTAGCAGAAATTTTAGATGGACATTTTACAGACGGTGTAGATGCTATAGAAAGTTCTAAAGAAGGTCCTCTGGCAAGACATTCTGGAACTGTAGCTGGCGGAAAATTTTCTGATACAATAGGCACTACAGTTACACTTGATTTTACTACTAATGATACTGGTGAGGTTTCTGTGTGGATTTATGGAATTACGCCACATGATGCTTATGTAGATAATGTTAAGGTACGTTTAAACTAAATCTACAAATTGCCTTAATGAAGAAAAACATTCGAATAGAATTTTTGTTAGTGTTTATAGTATTATTTCTATCTATAAATACTGTTTCTCAAAACAGAGAAAAGCACGTTTCAAATTCGGAGGTTAGAATTGAAAAAAAGAAAAAAAAGAAACGAAGAAAAAAAATAAGGCTTCCTGATATAGATTTAAGCAACTGGAAAGCAACTCTGCCAATTGCTAATGACGAAGGGAAGCCTTATGAAATTAAGCCACCAGATATTTTAAACTTTGCAACGAATAAGATGGCTAAACCTTATATGTATATAGATTCTGTAGCAGGAGCTATTGTGTTTCACGCTATGCCAACGGAATCTACAACTAAAAACACAAAATATTCAAGGTCTGAATTAAGAGAGCAAATGGAACCAGGTAATAATAATGTAAACTGGACATTTAAGCAAGGAGGTAGGATGAAAGGCAAGTTGGCAATGAAGGAAACAACTAGAGGTGCTGATGGAAAATACCACAGGACTATTATCATGCAAATTCACGGAAGACTGACCGACGAACAAAGAGACTTAATAGGCGAAGATGATAACAACGCACCGCCGATGTTAAAAATTTACTGGGACAACGGAAAAGTTAGAGTAAAGACAAAAGTTCTTAAAAATTTAAACGCTAGCGTACCTGAAATTTTACACGAAGATGCTTGGGGAAATGATAAAGGATTTAATTTTGAACAAAAAGTTGGATTTCGTAAATTTACCTTAGAAGTGAAAGTAACAGAAGGTAAAATGGTCATAGTTTTAAATAATAATGAATATAAGGTCTATAAAGGTATTCATATTAAAAAGTGGGGTGTTTTTGAAAATTATTTCAAAGCTGGGAATTACTTTCAAAGTAGAGACAAAGGGTCTTATTCAAAAGTAAAATACTATTCATTAGAAGTCAGCCATTAGTTATGTTAGAAATAATTCTATCTTATCGTTTTGTTAAAAAAATTGCTTTAGGAATTTTATTTACATCGTTTATTTACCTTGCTATAAGCTGTGAAGATACTAAAGAGAATCAAACTAATGAAGAAGTAGTTAAAGAGACTGTTGTTGAAACCCCATCTGACGAACCAGAACCTATTGACGATCCAGAGCCTATTAAAGATACAACAGACGAAGAAATTAAGTCGTATCTCTTGCCCAATATTGATTTGAGCCACTGGAAAGTTACGCTTCCTATTGGCAAACCAACCGAAGTAGAACCTCCCGAGATTTTAAGTTATGCTACTAATGAGGCTTTGAAACCATTTATGTACAACGATTCAATAAAAGGAACTTTGGTTTTTTATACATACCCTGGGGCTTCAACAAGGAATTCTAATTATTCTAGAACAGAATTAAGAGAACAGATGGTGCCAGGAAGTAATAACACAAACTGGACTTTTTCTGAAGGCGGAAGATTGAAAGGTGAATTGGAGATGGTTGAAATAACTAAAGAATCAGACGAAGACTATCATAGAGCAATTATTATGCAAATACACGGAAGACTAACAAATGAGCAACGTGATTTAATAGGAGAGGACGACAATAACGCACCACCGATGTTAAAAATTTACTGGGTAAACGGAAAAGTTAGAGTAAAGACTAAAGTTTTAAAAAACCTAAATGCAAATTCGAAGGAAATACTTTATACTTCCGCTTGGGGCGACGACAATGGCTATACTTTTTCCGAATACGTAGGTTTTGAAAAATTTACATTAGAAGTAATAGCCTCACAAGGAAGGATGGAAGTTATTATGAACGGAAAATCAAAAGTGTATGACGATATTCATATACAAAAATGGGGCGTATTTGAAAATTATTTTAAAGCGGGAAACTACCTAAATACACTCGATAGCTGGGCAAAGTCTAAAGTAGCGTATTATTCTTTGGAGGTAAAACATTGAATTAGCAAAAACATTATAAATTAGTATTTTTGATAATTTGAAATTAATTTTGTGCCAAAATAGGCAAATATGAATTTAGACACAGTTATAAAAATTGACAATCAAGCAAATCAAGATTTAATAGTATCCAAAATTAAAGGTTTAATAAGCCACAAAAACCTTGAAACAGGAGACAAACTACCTTCAGAAAGAATGCTATCCGAACGCTTTGAAACAAGCAGAGGAAATATTAGAGACGCAATTAAAAAGCTAGAATTTTACGGAATATTAAAGACTGTCCCAAAAAGCGGAACTTTTATTGCAAATATAGGGTCAATAGCTATTAATGGGATGATTGACGATATTTTAAGTTTGCAAGAATCTAGTTTTAAAGATTTAGTAGAAACTAGAATTTTATTAGAACTAAAAATAGCAAGGTTAGCTGCTTTAAGAAGAACAAAGGACGACTTAATAAAAATTAAAAAGGCATTAGATACTTACACGAAGAAAGCATTAAGCGAAAAAGATGCTGTTCAAGAAGACTTGTTATTTCATTTAGCTATCGCAAAATCTAGCAGAAACGTTACGATGAATACCTTTATGCTTATTATAACTCCTGAAATTATTACAAATTTTAATAAACACCATATCTGCGATGATGATATGGCTTTTAAAGGAATAAAAGAACACGAAGCTATTTACCAAGCAATAGTTGAGCAAAACCCAGAAAAAGCGAAAAAAAAGATGAAAGAACACTTTAAAGTACTTTATAATTATTGCTATAATGAAAATTTAATTAAATAAATGCAAGGGGTTATAGAGATAAATAGAATATCTTAAAAAAAGCCTACAAAAAATAAAAAAATAGTTTAAAATATAAATTATAAGTTAAATTAATTTAATATAAAACACAATGAAAATAAAAGGATTAAGGTGGTGGATTATAGGACTAATTTTTGTAGCAACAGTTATCAAT
The DNA here is from genome assembly GCA_963422315.1 of uncultured Polaribacter sp. Classification (GTDB taxonomy): domain Bacteria; phylum Bacteroidota; class Bacteroidia; order Flavobacteriales; family Flavobacteriaceae; genus Polaribacter. The sequence goes on along the minus strand of OY729423.1, from coordinate 221,700 downwards.
TATATAGACAGAACAGCCTTTGCTCTGCTTTGGCCAGAAATGGGTAAAGATTTAGGGCTTGATAAATCTGACTATGCGTTAATGCTTAATGTTTTTATGCTTACCTATGCTACAAGTAAATTTTTATCTGGAAGATTGTACGATAAAATAGGAACTAGAATAGGTTTTGTATTGTCTATCGTAGTATGGTCTGTAGCAGCAGGTTTTCACGCAATTGCAAAAGGAATAGTATCATTATCATTAGTACGTGGCTTACTCGGTTTAGGAGAAGCTGGCTTATGGCCTGGAGCAGTAAAAAGTAATGGAGAGTGGTTTCCTGTAAAACAAAGAGCATTAGCACAAGGTGTTTTTAATGCTGGTGCCTCCATAGGAAATGTGATGGCACCAGTCATTATCGTCTATTTATATGCTCAATTAGGATGGAAATCTACCTATATAATTTTAGGAGCAATAGGTTTACTTTGGGTAATTCCCTGGTTAGCTATCAACAAGTCAAAACCAGAATCTCATCCTTGGATTACTGAAAATGAAAAAAAGTTATTACTTGAAGATAGAATAAAGAATAATGATTTGGTTGTTGAAGGGGTTAAAAGCTTATCTGTCGGTAAAATATTAAGTTATAAACAGCCTTGGGGAATTTTGTTGTGTAGATTTTTTATAGAGCCTATTTGGTGGTTTTTTGCAGGTTGGATGCCCATCTACTTAAATTCTAAATTTGAATTAAGTATAGAAGAAATAGGAAACACGATGTGGATTTCTTATCTAATGGCTGCAGCTGGCGGAATATTAGGGGGAATGTTTACAGAAGCAATCATAAAACGTACTTCCACAAACTTTGGTAGAAAATCTAGTATAGTGCTAGGAAGTTTTTTAATAATAATAGGCTTTGTTTCTATTATATTATTTGTAAGTAACTCTAATTACATGACATTCATCTATTTAGCAGGGATAGCTCTTTTTGGGTTTCAATTTGCCATTGGTAATATTCAAACGCTATCAAGTGATTTGTTTAGAGGACCATCAGTAGGCACATTAGCAGGATTAGCTGGAACAGTAGCCGCATTTTCACCTATGATAATGAACTGGTTTATTGGTAGAATTACAGAAGGAGGATCGTATATTCCAGCATTTATAGCTATTACAGTGTCTGTAGTGATAGCGGTATTAGCTGTTTTTATTTTAATCAAAAAAGTACAGTTAGTTATCAACGAGGAAAATTAAAAAAACATAAATATTAAAATTAAAAATAAAATCAAAAATGAATAATTTAGAAAGAAAAGTAGCAGTAATCACAGGAGCTACAAGCGGTATAGGATTTCAAGTCGCTAAAAGACTCGGAAAAGATGGATTTACTGTTGTATTAAACGGTATAGATAAAGAAGGCGGAGCTAAAGCTTTATCAGAATTAAAAAATGAAGGAATTACTTCTGAATATTACGATTTTGACGTAACTAACGAAAATGATGTTAATTTAAACATTAATAAAATAGGAGAAAAGTACGGAAAAATTGATACACTTGTAAATAACGCAGGAGGATTAGGAGGAAGGTCTCGTTTTGAAGGAATGACTACAGAATTCTACAGAAAAGTAATGGCGTTAAATTTAGACTCAACTTTCTTTGTATCTAGGGCAGCAATACCTTATCTTAAGAAAGGCACAAACGCATCTATTATTAACTATACATCGAACGCAGGGTGGAACGCTGGAGGACCAGGAGCAGGGATTTACGGAACTTCAAAAGCAGGCGTCCACGCAATAACAAGAGCTTTAGCAAAAGATTTAGCCGAGTACGGAATTAGAGTAAACGCAGTATCACCAGGTACTATTGACACTCCTTTTCACGCGCAGATTAAATCTACAAAGCCAGAAGTATTTGCTTCGTGGAAAAATAATATTATGCTCGGAAGACTTGGACAACCAGAGGAAGTAGCCTCTGTGGTATCGTTTTTATCAAGTAGCGATGCTTCATTTTTAACAGCCGAAACAATTCAAGTTGGCGGAGGACAAGCACTGGGAATTTAAAAAAAGATATTTATAAAAATGAACAAAGTAGTTACTTTCGGAGAGATTATGCTTCGTTTGGCACCAGCAGGATATTTAAGATTTTCGCAAGCTTCTAATTTTGATGTAGTATATGGAGGAGGAGAATCAAACGTTGCAGTTTCATTAGCTAATTATGGCGTTTCTGTTGATTTTATAACGCGTTTACCACAAAACGATATTGGTAAATGTGCTATGATGGAATTGCGGAAGAGGGGTGTAGGAGTTGATAAAATTATATATGGAGGAAATAGATTGGGAATTTATTTTTTAGAGACTGGAGCCGTCAGTAGGGCAAGTAAAGTAGTATATGACAGAGTACATTCATCTATGTCTGAAATAGAATTAGGAATGGTTGACTGGGAAGAAGTATTCGACGGCGTAAAATGGTTTCACTGGACGGGTATTACTCCGGCTATTTCTCAAGGAGCAGCAGACGTATGCTTAGAAGCGATAAAAATAGCTAGCTCAAAAAAAATAATTATCTCGACAGATTTGAATTATCGAGCAAAACTTTGGAAATATTGCGACGATGCTCACAGAGAAAAAATAATGACCGAATTGACCTCATATTGCGATATAATATTAGGAAACGAAGAAGACGCTGAAAAGCATTTTGGAATTCAACCAGAAGGCTTCGATGTTCACAAGCACGGACAAGACCTAAAAGCATCTTCTTTTTTATCTGTTTGCACTCAAATGATGGAAAAGTTTCCGAAAGCTAAAAAAGTTATTACAACTTTAAGAGGATCTATCTCTGCATCTCATAACTCATGGGCAGGGGTTTTGTATGACGGAAAAACGATGTATGAATCTCCGAAATACCAAATTACAGATATTGTAGATCGTGTTGGTGGTGGAGACTCTTTTATGGGGGGTTTAATTTATGGACTTTTAAAATATCCAGAAAATGATCAAAACGCTTTAAATTTTGCCGTAGCAGCTTCTTGTTTAAAGCATACGATTAAAGGAGATGCTAATTTAACAACAATTTCCGAAGTTGAAAAACTAATGAGTGGAAATACTGCTGGTAGAGTCTCTAGATAAATAATAAATATGGCGATATTTTCTAGAATAGACGTTGCTTTGACTATGATGAAAACTGGACTCGTTCCGTTGTTTTATCACAATAATGTCGAAGAAAGTATAAAAGTATTAAAAGCCTGTTATAAAGGCGGTGCTAGATTGTTAGAATTTACTAGTAGAGATGATTTTGCACACGAAATTTTTGTTGAATTGATAAAATACTCCGAGAGAAAGCTTCCAGGAATGATTGTAGGAGTTGGTTCTGTTACAGACAGTGCTGCTGCTTCGTTTTATATGCAGCTCGGAGCAAACTTTGTGGTAACGCCAGTTTTAAGAGAAGATATAGCTGTTTTTTGCAATAGACGAAAAGTGCTATGGTCTGCAGGTTGCGGGTCTTTGACTGAAATTGCAAAAGCAGAAGAATTGGGTTGTGAAATTGTAAAACTTTTCCCTGGAGGCACCTACGGTCCAGATTTTGTAAAAGCGATTAAAGGTCCTTGTAAGTGGACTAACGTAATGCCAACAGGCGGAGTTTCGCCAACTCAAGAGAGTTTAGAGGCTTGGTTTAACGCAGGAGTTACTTGTGTAGGTATGGGGTCTAAATTAATTAAAAAAAATTCGGAAGGAAACTTTAATTTTAATGAAATTGAAGCATTAGTCCGCAATTCAATGTCTATAATACAGGAACTAAAATCTAAAAAAAGCACGATTTAATTAATGCTCTTGAGGACTTTAGTTAAAAAAGTGTTTTCATTAAAATTAGAAAGTCCAAATCGTACTACTACCAAATTTTGTTTAGGAAAAATATACACTCTTTGTCCTTGGTATCCGTCAGCAAAGTACATGCTTTTTGGCACGTTTTTCAATTGGGGTTTATCGTTCAACCAAAAATGAGCACCATATTCTCCTTTAGAAGCTGGAGTAGGAGTGGTAGTATAGTCTATCCAGCTTTTATCAAACAATTGAGTTCCATTCCAGTTTCCGCTATTTAAGTAAAGTAAGCCAAACTTTGCCCAGTCTCTAGTTGTAGCCCAAGAATATGACGAAGCTACATAGTTTCCACTTAAGTCTGTCTCAATAATCATAGAGTTCATACCAATTTTATCAATAAAATCAGTGTACCAAAAGTCTAAATATTTTTGTTGAGTCTCGAATTTAGTCCTTAAAATACCAGATAATAAATTTGATGTTCCAGATGAATAATTCCAAGTCTTATTAGGTTTACCGATTAGAGGCTTGTTTTCTTGAGTTTTTGTCATGTCTCTTTCTAAAAACAGCATTTTAGTTACATCAGAAATTCCGTCATAATTTTCATCCCATTCAAGCCCGGAGTTCATTTGCAGTAAATTACTTATAGTAATATTTTTCCTTTCATCATTTTGCCACGAAGCTATTTCAGTTTTATCGTTTATGTCTAATTTTCCTTGATATTGCATTATTCCAAATACGGTACTTAAAAGACTTTTGGTCATAGACCAGCCTAACAATTTTGAATTTTTTGAAAAGCCGTCAGCATATTTTTCTGCAATAATATAATTTTTATAAACTATCAAAGCCGTCCTAGTTTTGTTTTTTTTATCAAATAAAAAATTTATTGCCTTATTGAGTTTTTCATAATTAATATTACTAAATACAGTATCTTTTTTTGGACCATTTCCAAAAGGAAAAGAAGTTTTAGAGTCTGTATTTAATCTTTTAGGAGTTAAGAAACTTGCATTAATATCGTCTTTAGAGAGTATTAAAACGCTTCCAACGCCATTTCGGTAAACAGCTTTTCTTGTTAATAATCCAAAAGCGGAAGAAGTTGCAATTTTATTTTTTAAATCAATTTCATCAGAGGCTAAATTTATAGGAGAAAAATTATTGTCAGTGCTGTCGGTAAATTCGAGAGGTCTATTGGCTAAAAAAACTGAAGATGCCGTACTTTTAGCTGAATATCCAGCTATAATGTTTAGCTTTGGGTAATTATAAATAAAAGCAATTATTATTGCAATTATTATTATAAACGGAATAGTGCGTTTTAAATATTTCATTAAGTATTAATTTATTTTGGTAAAAATAAGAAAATCATTTTTAGATTTTAAAAAGTTAAAAAAAAAAAGTCAACCTCGTATCTTTGTTTAAAAAAAACATGTTTGATGTATATAAAATTAGAGAAGACTTTCCGATACTAAAAAAAAGCGTTTACGGAAAACCTTTGATATATTTAGATAACGCTGCAACCTCTCAAACTCCACTAATTGTTATAGATTCAATAGTAGATTATTATAAAAATTACAATTCTAATATTCACAGAGGAGTTCACAATTTAAGTCAAGAGGCAACAGATAAATACGAAAAGTCTCGTATAAAAATTCAAAAACATTTTAACGCAAAAAGCTCTTGTGAAGTTATTTTAACTTCTGGAACAACCGAAAGTATCAACATGGTAGCTTCGGGTTTTTTAAATATTTTAAAGCCAAAAGATGAGATTATAATTTCTGCTTTAGAGCATCATTCTAATATTGTGCCGTTGCAGATGCTGTGCGAAAAAACTGGTGCTAAATTAAGAGTAATTCCGATAAACGAAGACGGCTCTTTAAGGCTAGAAGATTATTATAATTTGCTTAATAAAAAAACCAAATTAGTATTTTGTAATCATGTTTCAAACGCTTTAGGAATTATAAATCCGATAGAAAAAATTATTGAAGCAGCACATAAGGTTAACGCAGCTGTTTTAATAGACGGAGCTCAAGCAGCACCGCATATAAAATTAGACTTACAAAAGCTAGATGTCGATTTTTATGTAGCATCTGCACATAAACTTTTTGGTCCAACGGGCGTTGGTCTGTTATATGGAAAACAAAATTGGTTAGAAAAATTACCCCCTTATCAAGGAGGCGGAGAAATGATAAAAACCGTTACTTTCAAAAAAACTACTTATGCCGATTTGCCACATAAATTTGAAGCAGGGACACCTAATATTTGTGGCGTAATTGCATTCGGAACTGCGATTGATTACGTCAACTCTGTAGGGTTTAGTGAAATTGTGAAGCACGAAAATCAGCTTTTAGAGTACGCTACAAAAAGATTACTGGAAATTGAAGGTCTAAATATTTACGGCACATCGAAAAACAAAACTGCTGTAATTTCTTTTAACATTTCTAAAATACACCCTTATGACATTGGCTCAATATTAGACAAACTCGGAATTGCCGTAAGAACTGGACACCATTGTGCTCAACCTATTATGGACTTTTATAAAATTCCTGGAACTGTTAGAGCTTCTTTTTCTTTTTATAACACTAAACAAGAAATAGACGTTTTGACTTCTGGTATAATGAAAGCAAAGAATATGCTAACTTAATCTGCCATTTATAACAAATAATTTGTAAGCTTTATTTCAATAACTTTATTACTACTTTTGTTAAAATTTTTCACAGATGGATTTGTCTTTAATACCAAACATAAGACACACAAAGTCAAATATGTTTTTTTTACTTGCTGGACCATGTGCTATTGAGGGCGAAGAAATGGCGTTAAAAATAGCTGAAAGAGTAGCTACAATAACAGATAAATTAAAAATACCTTATGTTTTTAAAGGAAGTTTTAAAAAAGCAAACAGAAGTAGAATAGATAGTTTTACAGGAATTGGCGACGAAAAATCTTTGAGAATTTTACGTAAAGTTTCAGAAACTTTTTCTATTCCAACTGTTACAGATATACACGAAACTTCAGATGCAGCAAGGGTAGCTGAATTTGTAGATGTTATACAAATACCAGCCTTTTTAGTTCGTCAAACAGATTTGATTGTTGCAGCTGCAAAAACTGGTAAGGTCGTAAATTTAAAAAAAGGTCAGTTTATGAGTCCAGACTCTATGAAGTATGCTGTTAGAAAGGTAAAAGATACAAACTCGGACAAAGTTTGGATAACCGAAAGAGGCTTTATGTTTGGCTATCGAGATATGATTGTAGATTTTCGAGGTATTCCCAAGATGCGAGAATTGGCGCCTACCATTTTAGATGTAACTCATTCGTTGCAGCAGCCTAACCAAGCAGAAGGCGTTACTGGAGGATTGCCCGAAATGATTGAAACAATTGCAAGAGCAGGCGTAGTAAATAATGTTGATGGACTGTTTATAGAAACGCATTTTGATCCTAAAAATGCTAAAAGCGACGGGGCTAATATGTTGAATTTAAGCAAGTTAGAAAGGCTTTTAACCAATTTAGTGTCTGTTAGAAAAACTATAAATAGTTTTTAATATTTTTTTTAAATGAAGCAAATAGTTTTAATAACAGGTGCTAACGGACTATTTGCGAAACACTTATCAAAATATTTAGAAAAAGATTATTTCGTCAGATTTTTAACGAGAAACGCAACCAAAAAAAATGAGTTTAACTGGAATTTAAAGTCTAACTATATAGACCCAAGAGCCTTTGAATCAGTTGACCATATCATTCATTTAGCGGGAACTCCAATTTTGAAAAATCGCTGGACTGAAAATATAAAAAAGAAAATAGTATCGAGCAGAATTGATAGTTCAAAACTACTTTTAAGGGAGTTAATAAAGCACAAAATAGTATTAAAGTCATACATTTCGGCATCGGCTACTGGTTTTTATGGAACGATAAATTCTAAAACTATTTTTACAGAAGAGAGTAGTAGGGGAAAGGATTTTTTGAGCGATGTATGTTATAAGTGGGAAAATGCTGCAAATTCTTTTAAGCTAAATTCAGTAGCGGAAAACGTATCTATTGTTAGAATTGGGGCTATATTTTCTAAAAAAGGCGGAGCTTTAGAAAAAATAGTTAAGCCTATAAAATATGGCTTCGGAATAATTTTAGGTAGCGGAAATCAATATATTCCTTGGATACATATTCAAGATTTATGTGGAATTGTAAAATTTCTAATAGATTCAAAAAACATAAACGGAGTATTTAATGCTACTTCGCCAGAACATCTAAAGTTTAGTAACTTAATAAAGAACGTTGGAAACATTTTAGGTAAAAAAATTATTTTACTAAAAGTTCCAGAGTTTATTATTCGTGTTTTTTTAGGTAAAAAAGCCGAAATATTTTTAAAAGGAAGCAGAGTTTCATCGGAAAAAATAGTAAAAATGGGCTATGATTTTAAATTTAAAAAAATAACTTCTGACTTGGTTGGTTGAGAGAGAGCTTTTACTTTTTTGGGTTTTTTGTAGAATAGTTTCACGGCTTTTTTTATACGGTAACCAAGATTTATAATAGTTTCTATAAATATATCACAATTAGGATGTTCTCTACATATATCATCTGCTTCTAACAAAAGGCTTATCACAATTATTATTGAAAGTAGTTTGTCGTTTAGCGTTATTGATAAACATCTTGTTTACTAATATCAATAATATTATATAGTGGTTGATCAAACAAATCTTTGATACTTTAGAGATCCTTACGTTGTTAGAAAAAGTAGGGTTGATATACAAAATATGCAGTTGAATTTATTTTTTAATATTTTATGACAATTGAGTTTGTTGTTTTTTTAGCTTTTTTTAAAGTTCTTACCTTTTACGACACTCGTCTGTAACGAGTGCTATCGTGGATTTTACATACAAAATAATAAAGAGGTTAAGACAAAACAAATTAATTAAAGGATTATAAAAATATTTGTACAATAAAAATAGTATTTTTGAGAAACGTAAAAAACAAGAATTATGGAAAAAATAATTGAAAGAATTACATCTATTCCAGATGTATGCCATGGAAAACCCACAATTAGAGGGTTAAGATACCCTGTCCAAAGTATGTTAGATTTACTCGCTTCGGGGATGACAATAGAAGAGTTATTAGAGGACTATCCTGATTTGGAAAAAGAGGATTTTTTAGCATGTTTAGCATACGCATCTAAATTAGCACAAGTGAAAAGCATTTATCAATTAGTTTGAGATGATAAAATTTATTATCGATGCTCAATTACCTAAACGATTATCTGATTTTTTTAGTGATAATGGTTATGATTCAATACATACTCTTGACCTTGAAAATAAAAACAAGACCACCGACAAGAAAATTATAGAAAATTCTCTACAAGAGAATAGAGTTGTAGTAACCAAGGATTATGACTTTTTAGAATCCTTTATTCTAAAAGGAGAACCTCAAAAATTGATAATTGTAAAAATGGGAAATATCTCGAATGACGAATTAATAAAATTGTTTTCAAATCATTTAGATACAATCATAAAAATGATAGCAGGAAGTAATTTAGTTGAGATACACAAAGATGAAATAATTGAGCAATAAAAAAATAACAAAAGCTAAACTGCATTTAAACGCATTTTACACTAACCGCTAGACTGTGCAAAAACTTCTTTGTTTTTTTGAGTTAATAATTGTATAGTATATTTGTCGCTAAAAGTCCGTTAGATAATTTACAAAGGCTATATTCTAAATTATGACTGCATTAGTGTTTGTTTTCCATATCTCCCAAGTCTCTTGTCCTGCAAAGGCAAAGTAGGCAAATTCCTTTAATCGTTGGTTGCTATTCTTTATACGTTCAAGTATCATAAACCAGTTCATGTAATTTTGCAGATATTTTGTTGCTACGCCGTTAAAGGGCTTCATCCATTCTCTTAATCTTTTAGCAGTATTGTTTACATTTTGTACGTGATACACTTTGTTTTTTACTCTCTGTCCTTTTGATACATTAAACTTTTTGTGATGTATGTTATTACTTTTAGCAAATGCTGTATAGGAGCGATGAGCATCTGTACAAAGGGTTTCTACTTTATCTAATTTTCTGGCAAATACAGTTTCTAAATCTTTCTTGCTTATACGCCCTCTTGTCGCTACTTTGAGTTCTTTGTTGTCGATTCTGTCACAGGTAACAACAACTGCTATTTGCTCATTACTAATACCCCGCTTAATAGCTTTACTGCCACGTTTTCGTGGTTTTCTATCTAGCTCTCTATTTCCCTTGCTAGATTCTAAAAAGAAAATATCATCACTCTCTGTAATGCCTTCAAAACCATTAGGATATGCTTGTTTAAAAGAACTTAGAACCTTGTGTCGCCAATCAAAGGATGTTTGAATGCTAATGTTTGTTTGTTCTGCACATTTCTTAATAGAATAACCCATAAGCATATTATATAAATAGGTGGGTAATAATTCAGGTTTTTTTAACCCAAAAATGACTTTACCCGTCGTATTTCTGAAATACTTTTTACAATCTTTGCAATAATAACGTTGCACTCCTTTGCTCTTGCCATTAGCACGAATGTTATCCCTCTTACAATGAGGGCAGTTGATAGATTGCTTAACACTTGATGTTGCTAAAAGGCTAAATGTATCATCTGTATCTGTTGAAATTAGTAATAAAAGCTCATTAACTATGGCTTGACGACTTGTCGAATCAAGACTTTTAAAGTATTCTGTAAAGTTTTTAGGTATCATTTTGTAAAGTTTTAGCAAATATACAACTTATTTAAGTCTTATGTTAGAATATAGCCTTTACAAATAAATAAAAAAGCAGTAGTATTTGGCCAATAGCGGAGGATTAAGCACTATAAAAAGGAAATATAAATGAAATGTAATAAACGCTGGTATAGTGTTTATTTGTTAGTCAGTGGTCATTAACGGAGCAAATTCGAAGAAATAGTTAACTAAATATGCCTGAAATAAGCAGATTTTATGGAATTAGGGTTTATATGTTATATGATGATCATAGTCCACCACATATTCATGCGGAATATTCAGGAAATACTATTTCGATAAATTTAAAAACTGGATTAGTAAAAGTAAAGATGCCCAAGAGAGCATTAAAATTAATTTTTAAATGGATGGAATTACATAAAAAAGAATTACTACAGCTATGGGAGCTATCTGTTAAAGGAGAAAATTTACCTAATATAGAACCTTTAAAATAAAAATATTATGGAATTACTATTAGTTGAAAAAGCAAAGTATTTGAACAATTATAAAATTCAATTAACTTTTAATACAGGGGAAGTCAAAGCAGTTGATTTATACAATACGCTCAATAAACCAATTTTTGAACCTCTTAAAAAAATCTCATTTTTCAAAAATTTTAAGATGGATCCATTTACTATAGAGTGGGAAAATGGAGCTGATTTTTCGCCAGATTATTTGTATAGGTTAGCAACAGAACAAGAAAATAAAACGACCACTAACAAAGTGCAAAACGCTATTTAAAAACGGCGTTTGCATTAAGCCGCTAGACTGTGCAAAAACTTCTTTGTTTTTTTGGAGTTAATAAAATTGTATAGTATATTTGTTGCTTTGAAAACCTAAAAAATTAGACAATTTACAAATAAATAAAAAAGCAGTAGCGTTTAGCCAACCAAAAGCGGAGGCTAAACACTATAAAAAGAAAGTATAAATGAAATATAAACGCTATATAGTGTTTATTTACTAGTTAGCCTCCATAAATTAATAGTAGAAATGAAGAATAAAATTAAAAGAATTATTAAGAAAATCATCTCAAAAATTAAATCTAATAACGACAAAGATCGAAATGAAGCGTTTGAAAGTGGCCATTATTATAGTGTAATTCCCTCACTCAAAGAAATAAAAACACGAGAAAACCAAATTTTTTCTAAAAAGGATGATTTGATAGGAATAAACATCAATCACGATCATCAAATTCAATTATTAGAGAAATTTAAATCGCTTTCAATTGAAAAGGAGTTTTCTAATGATACAACGGTGCGATATAACTTTGAAAACAATTCGTTTTCCCATGATGACGCTCCAATTCTTCACTATATGTTAAGACATTTAAAACCAAAAAGAATTATTGAAATTGGATCGGGACACTCATCTGCCGTAATGATGGATACATATGATTTGTTCATAGAAAATAAAACCATTGACTTCACATTTATCGATATCAACCTTGACCGTTTAAAAAGAAATCTTCTTAAAAAGGATTATGCGAATGTAATGCTCATTGAAAAGCCTATTCAATCTATAGAGCTTTCACTTTTTAAAGTTTTAAAAGCGGGTGACTTACTTTTTATTGACAGCTCACATGTATCAAAAATTGGAAGCGATTTAAATACTATAATGTTCAAAATTCTTCCTATTCTAAACTCTGGTGTAAATATTCATTTCCACGATATAAGATATCCTTTTGACTATTCTAAAGAACTTGTTTACAATAAAGTCTTTTGGAATGAAGCCTACCTTTTGAGAAGTTTTCTAATGTTTAATGATCACTATGAAATTACATTTTGGTTAAACTACTTACTTAATTCTCCAGCAGTTAAGAAAAGTCAATTTGACTTCCTTCCTTTAAGTGATTGGGACAGAAGGTTTAATAAAAGTATCGGAGATTATTCTGGTGCAGGCGGAAGTATATACTTAAAGAGGCGGTAGCACTAATTAAATCAATGATGTTTCAATTACAGAGGCTAACAAAAAATAAACGCCATTAAAAACAGGCGTTTATTCCAACCGCTAGACTGTGCAAAAACTTCTTTGTTTTTTCGGAGTTAATAAAATTGTATAATATATTTGTTGCTTTGAAAACCTAAAAAATTAGACAATTTACAAATAAATAAAAAAGCAGTAGCGTTTAGCCAACCAAAAGCGGAGGCTAAACACTATAAAAAGAAAGTATAAATGAAATATAAATGCTATATGGTGTTTGTTTACTAGTTGTAAGCGATGAACATAGCATGAATAGAAACACAAGAAGTACTATTCAGTATTTACATATCACTGGAGGAGCAATTATTGCAACATACATCTGCTCTCCTTGGAATAATATCCTATGGTTTGATATTATGGTGAAAGCGCTGGTCTTACCCGGAATAATCATAAGTGGACTTTATATGTGGCCTGTAACTTCAAAAATTTTTAAGAAATGAATGTTTTAGTAACTGGGGGTAATTCAGGAATAAGACGCTGCATAGCGGAAGATCTACTTTCAAAAGGGTATCAGGTATTAGGAACATCAAGAAAACCTTCAGTAAGGGAACAAGGCGGACTAGAGTTAATTGAGCTTGACATTACTTCTAAAGAATCAATTAAGAAAATGTTGGTTCATCTAAAAGAAAGAGACTTTATAATTGATGTGCTTGTCAATAATGCTGGTATTGCAGTAAATGGGGTCTTTCGAAGAGACTACTGAAGAATTGGCTAGAAAACAGATTGAAACCAATTTTTGGGGTGCGATTTCGGTCACAAGAATGGTTTTACCTCAAATGCGACAGCAACGTAGTGGTAAAATTATTTTCATAACCTCTCTCTTGAGTTTGACAGTTTAAAGGGTTAAGTATTTGATAATGAGGTTTTTAAAAAATAGCCTATGCACTACTTTATTTTGTAAAATACTGATTTACAGAGTTTTGAGCTGTTGTATCGTTTAGCACTTTTAGTTTTAATTTATCGATGATTGTTTGCTCGGGGGTATCAATTTTGGAACGCAGGTAGATGTTGGACTTCGCCTTGTCATCCTTGATTAGAGATACCTGCATACGATCTATGGCTTTTACAATAGCTCTGTATTGAAGATTGGTTGTGTTTTTTAAATAGTTGATAAAAGTAAATGCTGTGAAGCACATAGCGATGTGTCCTTTGATTCTTTTATCTGTCCAATGAAATACTGGGCGTATTTCTAGTTGGCTCTTTAAAGTTCTAAAGGTATGCTCTACTTCAAACAGGTCGCTATATTTTGATAGGATAGTTTCTATGGGTAAATCAGTTGTAGTAGATAATGCTTTTAAGCCGTCATATTTAGCATCGTTTTCTATGACCTGTAGATTTAGTGCAATGGGTTCTCCCTCTTTGGTTGATGTTATAAACCTTCCTGCACCTCTTTTTTTAACTTGTTTGTATTTTGAGGGTTCTTCGAGCCATTGCTTGGCTTTGGATATGAGTTTTTCTCTAGCGTATGCATCTTTACGTGCACGTTTTGCAGAGTAACTGCATATAATCCGTCTGCCTTTATATGTTGTCTCACTATAACTAAACTTCTGTTTTGATACCCCTTTTACAGCTTTGAGGTTTTCAATATCAATGAGTTTTGCTTTGACAACTTTAGGAAGAGTTTTGATACTATCGCCTATGATATAATCAATTTGGTTGTTTACCATAAAATTACGATTCCCCTTGTCAATCATAGCACTATCGGCAACTACAATTACGCAGTCTATGGTAAATTGTTGCTTCATTGAGTTTAGTGCATCAATCATGGTACAGCCTTCATAAGTATTGCCTTTATAGATTTGATACGATATAGGGTTGCGATTTTTATCAACTAATAGTCCTAGCACAATTTGTGTTTTGTGTGCTTTACCGTCTTTGGAATAGCCTTTTTGTCTTAAAGCATCATCCTGTTCTACTTGAGATTCAAAATAAAGTGTGGTCACATCATAGAAAACCACGTCAAGCACCGTAGAGAACAAACTACGCTGCTGGGTAAAAAGATGTTGCTTGATAAAGTCTTCTTCATCACTAAACAAATCCAAAGTTCTATAAAATTGGTGGAGAGGAATATCAGCGTCACCAAAACCAAGATATTCAGATTGATTAAAGCTACTTTGTAATTTGGAACAAGGTTCATTGATACGTTCGGCGATCATAAAACGAAAGATATTCTGCCAATCAAATTTACTACGGTGTCTATGGGTAATAATTTTAGCTAACTTATCTAAATTAAAAACATCCCACAGTTTGTTTACCACAAGAGCGTATCCGTAATTGTATCTACCCAACTCCTGAAGATTACCAATGCTTAGAGGGTTGGCATCTTTACCTATAAGTTCTAATAATTTTTTAGCAATACGCTCTAACTGATTCGCTTCGTAGTTTTCCAGCTTACCTAACGAGTAAAGGGTTTTGTGCTTGGGCTTACCGTCCAACTTGTAGGACTGAATAATCCGCAAATAGGTGCCTGATGCTTTTTTTTCTGCTCTGAGGAATGCCATAATGCAAAATTAAAACACAAAAATCGAAGAAAAAAATTTTTTCGCACTACGACTACTTTTTCAAATTAAGACAACAAACCCAGTAAAATCAAGAAAACGGTTCTCTAAAATGGCTTTTTTGGACTTGAAAGTGTCAAACTCAAGAAGAATGGTTTTACCTCAAATGCGACAGCAACGTAGTGGTAAAATTATTTTCATAACCTCTCTTGCTGGTCTAATTGGTGTTCCTTATCAAAGCTTTTATTCAGCATCAAAGCACGCAGTTGAAGGAATAGCAAAATCGTTGCGTCAAGAAGTTAAAGAATTTGGGATACATGTCTCTTGCGTTGAGCCTGGTTTCGTTAAATCTAACCTTCATAATAGCTTTCTCATTGCACCTGAAACCATTGAAGACTACAATGTAAGTAGGGCAAATGCAATACAAACTTTCAATGACTCAATCAAAAATGCTCCAGAACCCACGGCAGTAGCTGAAACAGTCAGTAAAATCATTTACTCAAAAAATCCAAGAATGAGTTATAAAGTAGGAATAGGTGTGAAAATGCTAGCGATTCTACAGCTGATGGTTAGCTCTTTATTTGAAAAGGGCGCTAGAAAAAAATTCAAATTAAACTGCTTACAACAACACTTAAACTGCATTAAAACGCCGTTTAGCTGAGCCGTTAGCTACAATAGAGTAATAATTACTCAAGTTTCGCATAGCCTAACATAACTTTAAATAAGGTTTTTGGATTAGAACAGGTGCAATTTTTAAGGTTAATTAAATGATTACCAGTGTATTAAATCAAAAATTCCATTTATAGCATTTTTAAGAGGTTCAAGAAAAATCTTTTATGGAAAACCAAATCCGATTTTGGAGGTGGGGTATAAAACCAGATTGATTTCACGCTCACTAGTCGCCATTGCTAACACGCTCATCCTTCGAGGAGCTGGCTACCCCTTTAAGGTAGTACATCGGTTCAATCAGCGCTGGGCTAGCGAAATGTTGGTGCGTGTCATGTCCTAAGAGGTAAATAGGACAGAAAATGGAATCCCAAAACCCTCCATTAAAGTAAATCAAGACAGGTCATGACCCTTTCATTTGCTCTATTCAAACCTGCGAAACTTGAGTAATTAAATTCACGAATTGAAAAAAACAGTTTCGTATCTTTGTAAAATGTATTATCGAAGAAAATTAATATTGGGAATTCTTGAAGAATTTGGTGGTAAATTAAATCATACAAATTTCCAAAAAATCCTCTTCTTGGTAACTAGAAAGCAGATGAAGAAATCATTTGATTTTGTTCCATATAAATACGGTTGTTTTTCATTTCAAGCTAATCAAGATCTTTTAACTCTTGGCAAATACAATATTGTGGAATCTTCGACCGAAAAGAGGTCTTCTAATTGGATTTTAAGTGACGATTCTTCAAAATATTTTGCGGATCTAACTAAGGAAGATCAGTCAGCAATTAGGGTTGTAAAAAGAAAGGTACAAGATTTATCACAAAAGGATATAGTAAGACATACTTATTTAAATTACCCTTATTACGCTACTAAAAGTCAAATTGTTTCTGACATATTAACAGACAATGAACTAATTGCTATTAATAAGCAAAAAAGAAAAATTGAAGAACCAGAATTTTTCACGATAGGATATGAAGGAATTAGCTTAGAAACGTACTTAAACAAGCTAATAATTAATGATGTGAAGCTACTCTGTGATGTACGAAAGAACTCACTTAGCATGAAATATGGCTTTTCAAAATCTCAGTTAAAAAATGCTTGTGAGAGTATTGGAATTAAATATGTACACATTCCAAATTTGGGCATTGAGTCAAACAAGAGGCAAGAATTAAAGTCTATGGCTGATTACAATAAGCTATTTAAAGAATACGAAAACACAACATTAAAACAAAACTTTGATTCTATTGAGAAGCTATTTGTTTTGATCAAAGAACACCGAAGAGTAGCAATTACTTGTTTTGAAAAAGAAGTTTGCATGTGTCATAGAGGCAGAGTTCTTAATGCCCTTACAGCCCTTCCAACTTGGGATATCCTTCATAAAAATTTATAAATGCCTCGGAAGAAGATTCTCCTAACAGTCACAACATATCCGCTACCGTCAAGAAGTTATGACGAGTTGGTTTGTACTGCTGGAGTTTTAGAAGATGGGTCTTGGATTAGAATATATCCAGTTCCATTAAGTTTCTTGATAGGAAAACGAAAGACAGGAGAGCTTCAAAGTTTCAAGTATACATGGATAGAACTTGATATTAAAGAGCGAACAGATGATTTTAGGCCAGAAAGTCACTCCCCTGCACATTATGACTTTAGAGATGTCAAAATATTAAACAGAATTGACACCAAACGAAATTGGGCTGAAAGAAAGATGTATTGCTTAAATAATGTTTATACAGACTTTGAAAAATTACTCGCTGATTCAGCTAAACCCAAAAACACATCATTGGCAACCTTCAAACCAGCTAAAATATTAGACTTTGAAGTGGAAGAAGACTCGAGAGAGTGGAAAAATGAATGGACTGAACTAAGAAAACAAACCGATCTTTTTTCACAAAACGGAGATTCTGATCCTGAGGTTATTATTCCAAAAGTACCTTATAAGTTTTACTATAAATTTGCCGATGGTTCAGGAAAGCCACGCAGATTAATGATTGAAGATTGGGAGATCGGGGCTCTTTATTGGAACTGTATTAGAGATACTGATGGAGACGAAAAGAAAGCTATTGAATTAGTTAAGTTGAAGTATTTCGATGAGTTTACATCCAAAAAGGACATTCACTTATTTTTAGGAACAACTAGACAATGGCATATGCGAAGGGCAAGAAATCCATTCGTAATTATTGGAGTATTCTATCCTAAAATTGAGTCAAAGTTAGGATTGTTTAATTAAAAAAGTAGCTAACATTATGTATGAAATCATAGCCACACAAAGCCAAAGCGCAAACCAAAGCTACGATTCATACATTTAGCGTTGGCAACAATCCCTTATAGTTCAAGAAGCTTCAGTATGTTAGCTAACGTAAAAATGAGTAAATTGTGGTTGAAAATTTAAAGATAAAATGAGAAATTTGAATATTATTAATCATCTGATTTTCAGTAATATAGTTTTACGTTAGTCAGAAGCTTGAAACACAATATTCTAAAATTAATGAAGAACAGAATTAAAAATTGGAGAATTGCCGTAACAATATTGCTAGTTATCCTATGCTTATCTTGTGATAATGACAAGAAAGTTGTCCTAGATGATAATGATATTATTGAAATTCGAGAGCAAGGAAGTTTCACGGTTGGAGGAGAAGTGATACAAAGTTCAGGAACTTTTGACCCTGTAGCTCACGGATTTTTTAATCCTACAAACCAAAATACAGAGGGACAAACATTACACGGAGACCACGCTACAGTTTTCTATCAAATACCACCCCAAGGAAAGAAGTTACCCTTGGTGTTTTGGCACGGATATGGTCAATCAATGAGAACTTGGCAGACAACGCCAGACGGTAGAGAAGGATTCCAATCTATTTTCTTAAAAAAGAAATACCCTGTTTATTTAATTGACCAACCAAGACGTGGACAATCAGGGAGAAGCACAAAACCATTGACTCTTAATGCAAATACCGACGACCAACTTTGGTTTGGGATTTTCAGACTTGGAATAAACAATGAATTTTATCCTGATGTTCAATTCTCTAAAGAACCTGAAGCTCTTAATCAATTCTATCGTCAAATAACCCCAGATACTGGCCCCTTGGATATTGAATTGAATGTTAAAACAATATCAACACTATTTGACAAGATTGGACCTAGTATATTAATTACTCACTCGCATAGTGGTGGACAAGGTTGGTTGACAGCTTTAAGAAATGAAAATATCAAAGCTATCGTAAGTTTCGAACCTGGTAGTAACTTCGTTTTTCCAGAAAATGAAACCCCAAATTCAATATCTTATCTAGGAGGTACATTATCTGCCAAAGGGGTCTCAGAGGAAACTTTCAAAAAATTGACTAAAATCCCAATAGTAATTTACTATGGCGACTATATACCAAAAGAAAAAGTATTAGATAATCCGGGAAAAGAACAATGGCGAGCAGCTTTGGAAATGGCGAAAAAATGGACAAGAATAGTTAATAAATATGGAGGGGATGTTACTCTTGTACATTTACCTGAAAAAGGAATAAATGGAAATACTCATTTCCCTATGTCAGATTTGAATAATAATAAAATAGCTGATTTAATGAATCAATGGTTAGAAACTAAAAACTTAAACTAAATGAAAAATTCAATCTTATCACTTCTTATGTTAGTCTCATTTTCAGGGTTCTCTCAGGATTCGGAATATAAAATTTTCTCATACCTTACCGAAGGTACAAAAGCACCAAACACACATTATATCGGAGAAGCTTGGCTGAACGCGATTATTCACGATGATTCGGATTTGGGATATAATATCACAAAAGCAACTTTTAAGGCTAATTCGACATTGGATTGGCACAAACATAGTTCCGCACAAGTTTTGATAATTGTGGACGGAGAAGCCTATTATCAGGAAAAAGGAAAAGAACCCATAATTCTGAAAGATGGCGATGTGATTAAATGTGAAAAAAATATAGAACATTGGCATTCATCGACCAAGTTTAGTAATGTGACGTATTTAGCTTTATATGGTGGTGGACAACCAACAACTTGGACTGAAGTAGTAACGCAGGAATATTATGACGAAGTTGCCGAAAAGTTGAAAAGCAACTGATTAGCGCAAAAAAATTAACTGGAATTAAAAGGAAATGATTCGTATACTACAACTTAATAAACACCTTTTGCATGAGTATATATATTCAGAAGAATATAGTAAACTAAAGTACATACCGATAACGAAGCATAGAGCGTTATCTCATATTAATAACCCTAGAGCAAACGATCATGATGTACTATTACTGCTGGCTTATGAAGGCAAACAGCTAGTAGGATATTTAGGTGTACTTCCAGATCAAATATTTCTTAATAATAAATTTGAAAAGTGCGGATGGTTAAGTTGCTTATGGATATATAAAGAACATAGGGGTAAACAAATAGCATTACAATTAGTACAGAAAAGCCTTGAAATATGGAACAAAAAAATTCTAGCTACGGAATTTACTTACCCTGCCAAAAGACTTTATGATAAAACTAATAACTTCGTGAAATTGGAAGAAAAAAAGGGAATACGATTATATGTAAGGTTTAGTTTACAGACGATTTTGCCTCCTAAAAATAATCTCTTTAAAAAAGTTAAGCCTCTACTCAAAATATTTGATTTTATTTCAAATGTTTTGTTAGATTCTCGATTTTATTTTTTTAGCAACAACCTGATAGGTCTTCAACTAGAATACATTAACCATATTGACAGAGAAGTAGGTAAATTTATTAAGCATAAACAGCAAAAACAACTTTTTAAACGAGGAGCAGATGAATTAAATTGGATTATCAAAAATCCTTGGATACTGTCCTCATCAACGAAAGACTTTTACAGTAAAAAATATCATTTTTCATCACTAGACGAGATGTTTGAGTTTATTCCAATTAAAATACTCAACAAAGAAAATGAGTTAATTGCATTTCTAATATTTGCAAGAAGAAATGAAAATCTAAAACTACCTTATTATTATTACGAAAATGATATAGATATAATTATTAAGGTTATCAATTATCATTTGATAAAATGGAAAATAAAAACGTTTACAACTTTCGATGAGACGATATCTTTAAGGCTAAAGAATGGTAGGACTGTTTCATTATTTAAAAAACTGGTCAAAAAGAATTTTATCATTTCGTCAATCTTTGATACCAAATTGCTCGGAAAAAAATTTCAAATCCAGGATGGAGATGCCGATTGCAGTTTTACATAATATACTCTTTCTAACACTTGCTAAAAAATCATAGATGCCCTTTGGGATGGCTACGTTTTTTAGCGTGTGCGTTAGCATTCACTGTAAAGAAACCAGCAAACTATGATTGAATCTGTCAGTTTAAAATTTTTAAAAATAAATTTAGTTTATAAAATAAACTACTTTACATTTGTTGATTAAACGAATCGTTAAAACATGAGCAACCTTGTGAAACTTGGCGTAAAATAAATACCTCAACAAAAGAAAATGATTAAACATCAATTAGTTAAATACAATTTAAACGTATGAAGATGAATATTAGAGTAGCCTTATTTATTACAACATTACTTTTTATTTTTTCAATAAAAATAACAGCACAACATAAAAAAACACCAATTCCTTTTCAAACAATAAAAGGTATTGTTTACGATAGTGAAACTCAAAAACCAATAAAAAATGTAACTATCTTTGAAGAAAAAAATAATTACAACAGTTTTACAGATGATAAAGGAGCATTCACATTTAAGGTAGCCACAGGAAGAAAAACTATTGTTTTTTCACATTTAGGCTATGAATCTAAAATAAGCAGCATTTTTTTAAACGCTTCACAAGAACATGAAATGGTAATTTTTTTGGAACCTTCCCTTACAAGTCTTTCAGAAATAACACTGCAACAATCGTTGTTTCAAAAAGAAAAAACCATAAACCCTTTTATTTATAGTAGTGGCAGGAGTTTTTCTACTGAAGAAGCCTACCGCTACGCAGGTACATTAGGCGATCCAGCTCGTATGGCAAGAGCCTATCCAGGAGTGATTCCTTCTAACGATAATAGAAACGACATTGTAATTAGAGGCAATTCTCCAATAGGATTGTTATGGCGAGTGGACGGAATAGAAATTCCAAATCCCAATCATTTTGGAAATGTAGGTTTAACAGGAGGTACCGTAACTTTACTAAACCCTAAAATGATGACGAATTCCGATTTTATTTCAAGTGCATTTCCTGTCGAATATGGAAACGCTACAGCAGGCGTATTTGATGTAAAGCTAAAAAAAGGAAGTACTAAAAAACACGAGTTTAGAGTTGGCACAGGTTGGAATGGTTTAGAATTAGCAGCCGAAGGTCCTATTTATAAAAACAATTCTTATATCGCTTCTTACCGATATTCATTTTTAGACATTATAGACGAAATAGGTTTAGATTTTGGGGTATTACCTAAATTTCAAGACTTTACCACAAAGTTAGATTTTGATTTATCAGAAAAATTAACATTGTCCGTTTTAGGATTATGGGGAATCAGCCTTATCAATATTGACGAAAGAGAGACTATTACTGCTTCTAACAGTATTGGTACTGTTGTAAATACTGGTTCTGATACCTATATAGGAAGTGCAAAATTTGTTTATAAACCTAGTTATCAAACAAATTATATTTTTAATATTTCTGTAAATTCTGCTGAATATTCTTCTAAAATAGATGAATTTAATACGAATGATAATACGAGCTTAAAAAGAATAGTAGATACGTATTCTTTAGAAAAAAAATATAGTGTTTTTACTCAATTTGAAACCTATAAAATTAAAAACAACCACTTAAAAATAGGATTTAGAGCCGATTTGTTTGACTTAGATTTTAACCAACAAGTTATAGATGATAAGAATATAAAGACCGTTGCAAAGCAAAACTTTAAAAAAACAAAATTCATTGTTAGATGTTTTGCAACAATTAATTTTCGATTATAAATAGCTTTTAAAGTAAAATCTTTTGCGTTTAAGCTCAAAGGGATTTGTGTTTAAGATTATTAGTAATTTTTACTTAGTTATTAGTAATATTTGTTAAGTCATTAGTAATTTTTGCTAAGTCAGTAGTAATATTTGTTAAGTCAGTAGTAATATTTGTTAAGTCATTAGTAATTTTTGCTAAGTCAGTAGTAATTTTTGCTAAGTCAGTAGTAATTTTGTTAAGTCAATAGTAGTTTTTGTTAAGTCAATAGTAGTTTTTGTTAAGTCAGTAGTAATATTTGTTAAGTCAGTAGTAATATTTGTTAAGTCAATAGTAATATTTGTTAAGTCAATAGTAATATTTGTTAAGTCAATAGTAATATTTGTTAAGTCAATAGTAATTTTTGCTTAATTATTAGTAATTTTTGCTTAATTATTAGTAATAATTAAAAACACAAAAACGTCTAAATCTCTTTGTTTATAAGGTGTTTGTGAACTTATTTTAAACTACTTTAAAAAAAAGAACTACAACTGGCAAAGAAAATTTAGCTTTTAGAATACGTGTAACAGCTTTCACCTTCATATTACTATCGTTTTTAGTTTGGTTAAATCTGCCAAATAAATTTAAGCTGTTAGATGATTTCTTTTTTGCAACGGTCTTATATAAATTTAGAAACTATAGTTGACCAAAAAGGAAAAAAGACAAATTTATTTAGAATATATGCACAAGATGGCTATTCTTTTTCTAAAAAACTGAAAGCTACATTAGGGCTTCATTTTCAGTATTTAGATTTAAACGGTTCTTCTGTTATTGAACCCAGAGGAGCCGTTTCTTATCGTTTTAACAATCGCCACGAAATGAGTTTTTCTTACGGAAAACATAGCCAAACACAAGTGAAAACTCTGTATTTTGCAAATTTTAATGACCTAAAATCTTCAAACGAAAATTTAGATTTTACTAAAGCCGACCATTATAGTTTTTCCTATAATTGGCAATTATCCAAAAATTTGAGATATAAATTTGAAGCATATTACCAACAACTTTATGACATTCCTGTTGAAAATAACAATACGTCTATTTTTTCTACCGTCAATACAGGAGCAGATTATTATGTGCCTTTGGAAGCAAGGCTTGTAAATGGAGGCAAAGGCAGAAATTATGGCTTGGAAATGACTTTAGAGAAATTTTTCAGTAACAATTCTTATTTTATGATTAACTCGTCGTTTTTTAATTCGGAATACAAAACGCTTCGTAATATTTGGCACAGTACAGAGTTTGATTTGGATTATATTGTAAATGTAGTTTGGGGAAAAGAGTTTCCGCTGGGTGATTATTTTGTTCTCGGATTAGACATCCGAACCACTTTTGCAGGAGGCAAACCTTACACCCCTGTTTTGGAATATGAATCTGTTACTGCAGGAGAAATTATTTACCAAACAAATGCTCCTTTTAGCAAAAGACATAATCCTTATTTTAAAACAGATTTAAAAATTTATTACAAAATAAATACTCCAAAAACCTATATGACTTTTGCAATAGATTTTCAAAATTTGACCAATCATGAAAATATTTATAGCAGAACATTTAATACAAGCACAGGGAATTATAGCACTTTTTTTCAACAACGGTTTTTTCCGATGTTTACTTTTGAGCTGTTGTTTTGAGAAATATTACGGCTTCTTTCGTTATTGTCATAGCTTACTTGATTAGTTGTATAGTTTAAGCACAAAATTTAGCAAATAAAAACCGAATAAAACGTCTGCGAGGATTTTCGTAAGTAGGCAAGAACCAGGCAATTAATTATACACGGTGTTGAGCGTTCGTAATTTTTTACTTTATTTTTCTCTTATGGACATCTTGTCTATTATCCCAAAATGAAACGATTTCAATAATATTATTATTTATCTCATAAAAAATCATATAAACTTCCATTGGAATTACTCGTGTTTTTTTATTTGATGTTAATTTCCCAATGAACTCACTTTTTGAGAGTGTTTTTAATAATTCTTCAGTTTCATTAAGAATTTTCAGGCTATATTTTTTCGAACCGTTCCTTTTGTTATAAAATTCAAGGACTTTTTTAAGTTCGTTTTTGGCATTGTTTGACCAAATTATTTTTTTGTCAGTCATTCTTTCATTTCTGAAATTACAGATTCATTATTTGAAAACTCTCCATTTTTTAGTTGTTTTCTCCCAATCGAAATTGAAGTTTCTTGTTCGGAAGATAACTGAAATAAAGCTTGTTCTGAAGTGTCAAAAATTGTTTGAAGAGCTTTTAAAAAATTCAAATCGGAAGAGTTTTTAATTCTTGATATTAAATTGTTTTTTATTTGAGTTGTCATATCCATAATTGATTCTTTTTAATTTTAAAATCAAAAGTACGTATTTTTATTAAAACTATAATTTCGGTCGAATGATTTTTTATGGGTATTTTGGAAAAAGAATTTGTTGTTAATCCTTTTTTTACGTTGGGCATAGACCTTAAAACTACCTTTGCTGGAGGAAAACCATACACTCCTGTTTTAGAATCTGAATCTATAGCCAAAGGGGAAGTTGTTTTTGATACAGACAAGTCTTTTAGTGAAAAACATGCAAACTGTTTTAGAACAGATTTAAAAATTTATTACAAAATAAATGCTCCAAAAACCTATATGACTTTTGCAATAGATTTTCAAAATTTGACCAATCATGAAAATATTTATAGCAGAAACTTTAATACAAGCACAGGGAATTATAGCACTTTTTTCCAACAACGGTTTTTTCCGATGTTTACTTTTGAGCTGTTGTTTTAGAGAAAGAAGTAATTTAGCTTACAGATAAAGTTGAGCTAAAAAAATAAGAAGTGAAATAAAAGTTAGCTGCTAAAAATAAAAGGAGTATCTTGTAACTTTGCAAAGTGAAACCAAGAATTTATATAGACACTTCAGTTGTTGGCGGTTATTTTGATGAGGAATTTGAAAGACATACCAACAACTTTTCAAAAGAATTGGAAATGGCGATTTTACTGTGTACTTCTCTGAGGTTAATGAAACAGAACTAATTCTTGCACCTAACAACGTTCAAAAAATTCCAAAGCTAATTCCTAAAGATTGTTATAAATTTTTGAATTTAAATGAAGAATCTAAAAGACTCACAGAAAAATATATTTCTGAAAAAGCACTTGGAAAATCAAGCATAAATGATGCTTATCACATTGCCCTATCTTCAGTAAATAGATTAGACTGCTTGATAAGTTGGAATTTTAAACATATTGTAAATTTTGATAAAATTAAAATGCTTAACTCAATAAACTTACGATTGGGCTATCCTATAATTGATATTCGTTCACCACTAGAATTTTTAAAAGATGAATAAAACAGAAGAAAAAACATTTGACAGTGTTGCGTTTTTTAGAAAAGTAAAGCTAAAATTATCCGAAAAAATGAAAGGAATGAATTTAGCCGAAAAGCAAGAGTTTTTGCGTAAGGTTAGAGAAGGTAAAATAAAAATATCCTTAGAATAAAATAACAATATACAAAAGCAACCTACTACGGCGGAACTGGTAACAAACTTGGACAAACTTCGGAGGTTTTTAAGTTTAGTGTTATTTAGGTTTTTTTTGAGTTAATGATTGTATAGTATATTTGTCGCTAAAAGCCCATTAGACAATTTACAAATAAATAAAAAAGCAGTAGCGTTTAGCCAACCAAAAGCGGAGGCTAAACACTATAAAAAGAAAGTATAAATGAAATATAAACGCTGTATGGTGTTTATTTGTTAGTCAGTGGTCATTAACGGAGCAAATTAGAATAAATATTTAACTAAATATGCCTGAAGTAAGCAGATTTTATGGAATTAGGGTTTATATGTTACATGATGATCATAGCCCACCACCCGTTAGAATAAAACGAGAAATATCATTATAACACAATGAATAATTATTAAGTTTACGGAGTAATAAAAATGGTTTCAAATGAACCGAGTAAAAGAAGTACTACAAAACAAAGGAATAAATCAAACTTGGCTTGCTAAAAAAATGGACAAAAGTTATCCGACCATTAATAAATACGCAAGAAACAAAAGACAACCGAGTTTGGAAGACTTATACAAAATAGCAGAAATACTTCAAATAAATGTAAAGGACTTATTAGTAGATAACGAAAATAATAATGGGAAATAAGATGAGCAAAGAACAAAAAATAACTAACAACATACAACCACCAAACAAGGATTTAGAAATACTAAAGAAAAACTTCCCAAATTGTTTTGATAAAAGTGGAAACCTTGATTTTGAAAAATTTAAAACCCAACTCTCCAAAAATGAAATCAACTTTTCTAAAGAAAGTTACGGAATGGATTGGCTTGGAAAATCTTACGCTCGTTTATTAGCAAGTGATGAAGTTACTACTCTCTTAAAAGAAGATGAAGAATTTAACCAAAAAGAAGAAAATAAAAACTCTGAAAACCTACTCCTTAAAGGAGATAATTTAGAAGTATTAAAACATTTAAGTAATGCCTATTACGAAAAAATAAAAATGATTTACATAGACCCTCCATACAATACAGGTGGTGATGGCTTTGTTTATGCTGATGATAGAAAATTCACCTTAGAAGAATTACAAGAATTAGCTGGAATTAGTGAAGAAAGAGCTAAAAGGATTTTAGACTTTACCCAAAGTAAAAGTAACTCTCATTCTGCATGGCTTACTTTTATGTATCCAAGACTTTATATCGCTAAACAACTTTTAAAAGATGATGGAGTAATATTTATTTCCATTGATGATAATGAGGTTGCTCAATTAAGATTACTGATGGATGAGGTTTTTGGAGAAGAGAATTTTGTAAGTGAATTTGTTTGGCAAAAGAATTTTGCACCAAAAAACGACAATAAATATATTTCTATTAGCCACGAAAATATTCTATGCTTTTCCAAAAGTAAAGAAGAGTTTAAACGTAATTTATTGCCAAGAGAAGAAAAACATAATAAGGGTTATAATAATCCAGACAAGGATAGTAGAGGTCTTTGGACTTCTGGTTCAATACTAGTAACAACATTCTCCGAATCCAATGTTTTTGAAATTATTGCACCTAATGGGAAAAAACATTTACCAATTGAAGGTAGATGTTGGAGATATTCTAAAGAAAAAATAAAAGAATTATTTGAAGATAATAGGTTATGGTTTGGTAAAGATGGAAAAGGAGTTCCTAGGGTAAAGAGATTTTTATTTGAAATGCCAAATGGAATTGTACCACAAAGTTGGTTAAAATACGAAGAAGTAGGCAGTGGTCAGGATGGTTCACAATACATAAAAAAAATATTCAATAACAAATTATTATTTGACTTCCCGAAACCTATTGATTTAATTAAAAAATTTTTAATAATTGGTTCAAATAAAAATGCTTTAATCTTAGACTTCTTCGCAGGTTCAGGAACAACAGGAGACGCTGTCATGCAACTTAATACAAAAGATGGTGGCAATCGTAAATTTATTTTAGTACAATTATCAGAACCAATTGACTCAAAGAAAAATAAAACGGCTTATGATTTTGTAAAAGACGAATTAAAAGTAGAAGAGCCTACCATCTTTGAAATAACTAAAGAACGTTTAATCCGTGCATCAAAAAAAATACAAGAAGAAAACAAAGGTAAGGATTTATTCTCAAAGGATAAAAAACAAGATTTAGGATTTAAGGTTTTTGAAACGATGCCTATTTGGGAAGATTACAATTTTGAAGCAGATGAGTTGAATAATCAAACAAGTTTATTTGACGAAAGTAGATTAACTAAAGAAGACATAAAAACACTTCTTACGACTTGGAAAACTTACGATGGTATTTCACTTACCACAAGCATACAAGAAGAGGACTTAAATGGCTATATAGCACATTACAGTAGTGAGAAATTGTATTTAATGGATAAAGGTTTTACAACCGAAAATTTGAAAACACTATTAGAAAAAATAGATAGTGATAAAAGTTTTAACCCAACTACTATTATTGCCTTTGGTTATTATTTTGAAAGTAAAAGTTTACGCGAAATAAGTGAAAACATTAAGTCTTATGCTAACAAAAAAAGTATTGATATTGATTTTATAACACGGTATTAATATGAAAAATGAAATCATCTTATACCAAGCACAAAAAACTACAAATAAAATAGAAGTTCGTATTGAAAATGAAACTGTGTGGCTTAACAGACATCAGATAGCAACTCTTTTTAATCGGGATATAAAAACCATTGGTAAGCATATAAATAATGCATTAAAAGAAGAGCTAAAAGAACTAGCAACTGTCGCAAATTTTGCGACAGTTCAAAAAGAAGGTAACAGAACTGTTACAAGACAAATAGAACATTATAATTTAGATGTTATTATTTCTGTAGGGTATCGCGTAAAATCGTCACAAGGTATTCAATTTAGAATTTGGGCAAATAAAATTTTAAAAGCTATTTTATTAAAAGGGTATGCTGTTAATAATAGAATTAATGAAATTGAAAATAATGTAGGACAATTAAACAAAAAAGTAAACCAAATAGCTTTAAAGTTAGAAACCGATTTACCGCCTAATCAAGGTGTATTTTATGAGGGACAAATATTTGATGCTTATGTACTGGTAAACAACCTACTAAAAACAGCAGTAAAAAAGGTGCTATTAATAGATAATTACATAGATGAAACGGTATTAACTCTTTTTAGTAAATATCCAAACATAGGGTTTACACTAATAACAAAACAGGTATCAAAACAACTGCAATTAGATATTGATAAATACAACCACCAATACAAAAAGGTAACGGTAAAAACAAGCCAAAAGTATCACGACCGTTTTCTAATTATCGATAACCAAACCTACCATATTGGAGCAAGTTTAAAAGACTTAGGCAAAAAAATCTTCGCATTTAGTAAACTAAATATTGATGTATTATGAAAGGATTTAATTTTGAAAAAAATCTTCAACATCAAACTCAAGCTGTAAAAAGTACGGTTACTGTTTTTGATAATTTAGAAGTAGAAAAAGCAAAAGGAGTTGACAAACAATTTCTTAATCCTGTCTTAAAAATTTATGATGGTAATAATACCTATCCTAAAAACGTCATAGAATTACAAAGGGTAAACAATATTGAAGGAAAGGTAAATCTTAACAGTAACATCATAGATATTATGATGGAAACAGGAACAGGAAAAACCTACACTTATACCAAAACCATTTTTGAACTTAATAAAAATTACGGTCTTTTTAAATTTATTGTTATTGTTCCAACACTTTCAATTAAAGCTGGAACGGTTGATTTTTTAAAAAGTGATAGTGCAAGAGCACATTTTAAAGAGCAATATAGCAAAACCATTAAATTACATATCGTAGAAAGTAAAAAAGGAGGTAAAAGCAAAAAATCGTTTATGCCACCTGCTGTAAATAGTTTTGTAAATGCAGGAGTTTACGAAAAAAATAGCATTCAAGTGATGGTCATTAATGCAGGGATGATAAACTCCGAAACTATGCAAAAGAGTTTCGACAAAAGCATATTTGACAAACATACAACTCCTTTTAAAGCAATTTCGGCGGTTAATCCTTTCTTAATAATAGATGAACCTCATAAATTTTCACAAGCCAATAAAACTTGGGAAAATATTCAAAACATGACCCCGCAATTTATTTTGCGATACGGGGCAACATTTCCTGAAAAAGAAATAAAAGTAAAAGACCCCCTAACAGGTAAATTAACAAAACAAAAAATAAAAGACTACCACAATATAGTTTACAAGCTAACTGCGGTCGATTCTTTCAATCGTAATTTAGTGAAAGGTGTAGTAGGTCATATTACAGAATTTGAAAGCGAAAAGAACGCTATTGTAAAACTCAATAATACCGACGGAAAAGAAGCCACTTTTGAATTACTAGAAGGCAAGAGTAAAAAGATTTTTAAACTTACTAAAAAAGATAGTTTAAAAATAGTGCATTCTGCAATGGAAGGATTATGTGTTGAAAACTTAAACAAAAGTAAAGTTGTTTTATCTAATGGTATTGAATTATCAAAAGGAGATAAGCTAAACCCTTATTCTTATGCAGAAACAGTGCAAGAAATAATGATTCGAAAAACCATAAAAAGCCATTTTGAAAATGAAAAACAATACTTTACAAGAAGTGTAAAGATTAAACCTATTACACTCTTTTTTATTGATAATATTGACGAATACAGAAACGAAAATGGATATTTAAGAACAACAGTAGAAAGTTTAATAAAAGCAGAAGTAAAAAGTTTACTTAAAACCGAAACTAACACCTTTTACAAAGCATATCTCAAAAAAACATTAGAAGACATAAGCCTTACTCATGCAGGTTATTTTTCGAAAGATAATTCAGAGAAAGACGAAGCTATAGAAAAAGAAATAAACGAAATATTACACGACAAACAAGCAATGCTAAGTTTGGATAATCCAAGACGATTTATTTTTTCTAAATGGACTTTACGAGAAGGCTGGGATAATCCTAATGTTTTTCAAATTTGTAAATTAAGAAGTAGTGGTAGCGATATTTCTAAATTACAAGAAGTAGGTAGAGGGTTAAGACTACCTGTAAATGAATACGGTAACCGAGTAAAAGATGAACAGTTTTACCTCAACTACTTTGTAGATTTTACCGAAAGTGATTTTGTAGATAAATTAGTAACCGAAATAAATGAAAAATCTGGTGCAATTTCAAGAGAAGAAATTCCAGAAAAGCTAGAAGAAAAACACATTAAAAAGATTTACGAATTATACGGAATAGAAGAAGATGACTTATTTGAAATATTAGACAAAAATAATGTAGTTACAAGGTCTAATAAATTTAAAGACGGAGGTTTTGATTTTATTAAGACCAATTATCCTTTAATATTTGAAGGTGTTGACTCTAATAAAGTGAGAAAATCTACACAGTCTAAAAAGACAGTAAACATACGAACAGAAAAATACAGTGAATTAGAAGAACTATGGGAGAAATTAAATGAAAAGGTAATTTTAGAATACAAGTTTGAAAAAGAAGAGACATTCAAAGACCTTTTTGTTAATTTCTTGAATGAGAAAAACAGTAATTTTACCATTGAAGGTGTAAAAGAAAGAACAGCACAAGTTGAAATAACTGATAATATTGCTGGTGTTAAAGAAGAACAAAAAATTTATGGAAATGAGGTAACTCCAATTTCTACAATGAAATACAGTAGTTTTTTGAAGGAATTAGCAAAAACATTAAATATCAATATAAAGACATTACATTGTTCGTTTATTGAGTCTGAAATTGATATTAATAAATATTTAAACAACACTACCATTCGTGTTATTAAACAAAAATTTGAGAATTACTTAATGTATAACGCAATAGATACATTTGGAATTGAATATCAAAAAGTGAGCAACGAAATTCATCCCACTAAATTTACTGACGAAGGAGGACATGTATTAAAAGAAATTAATTCTTCTAATGTTGGAGTAAAATATTCAGAGAATAAAGTAGCCAAAAGTTATTTATTAGATAAATTATTTTATGATTCTGAATTAGAAAAGCAGAATATTGAGACAAATATAAAAGAAGTAACCGTTTTTTCTAAAATTCCTAATAAATCAATTAAAATTCCTGTTGCAGGAGGAAAAAGCTATTCTCCAGATTTTGCTTATGTACTAAATTATAAAAATAACTCTAAGAAATTATATTTTATTGTAGAAACAAAAGGTACAGAGGAAGAAGGTTTAAAAAAAGAGGAAAGCCAAAAAATACGGCATGCAGAAAAGTTTTTTGGAGACACTATAAAAATTAAATTCAGAAAACAGTTTAGAAGTATGGCAATAACAGATTTAATACAAGAAATTATAGGTGAAAAATAGCTAACGCAAGGTTCAAATACATTTAAAGTTTGCTCGTGCCTCACAAATTTAAAAGAGCTTTCACGCCAAGGCTAAAAACGAAATGAATAAAATAAAAACGGCATACAACAAGGTGTATAGTGCATACCCTATGGGATACGCACCATACACACACCGTTAGCATTCATTGTAAAGAAACCAGCAAACTATGATTGAATCTGTCAATCTAAAATTTTTAAAAATAAATTTGGTTTATAAAATAAACTACTTTACATTTGCAATTAAATAATCATATATTTATGGAAGCAGATAAATTATCACCCGAAAAAAGTCTTGAGTTAATCACCCAAGTGATTACCCAAGCAAGAAATAGATTTGAAGAGAATGGATTCATCTATATGTTTTGGGGAGTGTTAATTGCAATCGCATCAATAGGTCAATTTATACTTCTCAAAAATGAGTACTACACTATAAACTGGTATCCTTACCTATTAATACCTATTGGAGCAATATATACGGGTCT
Source organism: uncultured Polaribacter sp. (assembly GCA_963422315.1). Classification (GTDB taxonomy): domain Bacteria; phylum Bacteroidota; class Bacteroidia; order Flavobacteriales; family Flavobacteriaceae; genus Polaribacter. The sequence goes on along the minus strand of OY729423.1, from coordinate 188,806 downwards.
TTATTTTTCAAAAAAGAAGATAAAATACAAACAAAATCAGATTAGCAAGATTATTTCTGCTTTGTGGAATATTTTATCGATTAAGATGATGGTTTTAGGGTTTTTTTTGGGACCCATATTAATGGACAAACAAATTCCTGTTATTTTGATTTTGTTGTCTATTGGCATAATGGTGTCGGGAACTTCAATAAAAAGTAAATTATTATTTTATTCGGGTATTTTTATTGGGATTTCAGCATTTTTATGTTTTTATTTGGAGTGGATATATCACTCTTTATTAATGGGACTTGTTTCCATAATTGCTATTTTAATTCCCGGTATTTTGTTGATGATTAAACATAGAAAAAAGGAAAGTGTATAAAAACTTAAACCCTTTATTACATTCTCAGCTTCGGTTGATCATTATTTCGCACCTGACAAGTAATAGGAAATCAGATTTTAATGAATTGAAAGAAATTACCAAAGCAACGTCAGGAAATATAAGCATTCAGCTAAAAAAATTGGAAAAAGAAAAATATATAAAAATTACAAAGGGATTTTTAAATAACTACCAATATACATCAGTAGAAATTACCGATACAGGAATTGATGCTTTTGAAGAATATGTGAAAGCAATTAAACAGTATCTAAAATAATTTTTCTAACAAAATTAGTTTGTTTTCAAAGCTAATTTACAAAAACAATCTATATGAATAAAACAATCATTATCAGTATGTTATTAACTTGTTTTTTAGGAAATGCTTCTGAAAATAAGTTTTCGAAAAATCAATATTTACTAGAAAAAGTAACAGTGTCCGACACGCTACTCATAAACATCCAAACCAAAATAATTGATGCTTTTGTAGTCGCCGTCAATACTAAAAAAGTTACAGGAATTTTAACACTTCAAGAAAGATTAGAAAGTTTATATAAAATAAAAAAGCAAAATCTAATTTTGTATTGGCAATCCTATTCACACTTTTTTTTATCTCTTTTTTACACAATTAATCAAAACAAAAAACAAGCAGAAAAAACCATTGACAAAGGGATTGATATTTTAGAAAATATAAAAAACAAAACTTCTGAAGACTATGCTCTTTTAGGAAATATGCAAAATTTTTCAACACAGTTTAAAGGCATGATGAAAGTAATATTTATTTCTAAAAAAGTAAAAGAAAATGGAAATAAGGCAATAGAATTAGATTCCACTAATTTAAGGGCTTACTATGTTTTGGGAAGCAATGACTTTTTTACACCAAAAATGTTTGGCGGAGGCAAAAAAGCAGAGGAATTGTTTAAAAAAGCCATTTCCTTACCCAACCAAAAAATAAAAAATCCTTATTTGCCTTCTTGGGGAAAAGATGATGCTTATATCTATTTAATTCACTTATATATAAAAGAAGAGCGTTGGGAAGAGGCTAAAAAGTATTACCAAATATGCAAAAAACTGTATCCTAATAGAGAGTCCTCCTTAAAACAAATTGACAAAGAATTGGAAAATAAGTAATTGAGAATTTAAAATTCTTTAAGTACTCAAAAAACACAATGAAAAAAATAATTTATTTTCTATTCTTGACAGGTTCATTTTGTTTTTCACAAACCACCCTAAATGGCATTGTAAAAGATAAAGGAGAAACACCTATTTTTGGCACAAATATATACGTAAAATCTACTCCAGAAAAAGGTACAACCACCAACTTTGATGGAGAATTTAGCCTTGCTGTACAAAAAAAAGACACTTTGGTAATTTCTTATATAGGTTTTCAAACTTTAGAAATTCCATTAGCCACAATAGACACAAAAAAAATTTTACAAATTACTCTTTTAGAAGTTGCAAACAGTTTAGATGAAGTTATTGTAAAATATACCGACCCTATTTCTGAGCAATTTTCAGTAGTAAAAATGAGTATACTCAAAGATGTATATCTAAACCCTGTTGCCCAAGGAGACCCGCTAAAAGCCATTACCTTACAGCCTTCTTCCACCAATACAGATGAAACAGCAAATCCAATATTAAGAGGTGGCAGTGGCGACCGCTCCAGAGTGGTTTATAATGGCGTACCGATTATCAATCCAGTACGAGCTGCTAATCTTAATAACCAAGGGTTTTTTAGTCTTTTGAATGCTGAAATTATTGAAAAACAATATGTATATGCCAGCAATCCTCCGCTTACTTTTGGCAATACTTCCGCAGGTTTGGTGGAGGTAGAAACTAGGAGAGAATTACCCTTTAATAGTTTGCTTTTGTCAGTGGGATTGGCAGCGACAGGTTTTATGCTCAATCAAAAACTAAATAAAAAATCCTTTCTACATACTTATGGCAATTATCAATTTTCGGATGCTTTTACAGGCATACAAAAGGAATCTACTTCTAATATCAAAAGTTTTGGTATGAAAGATTTGGGATTTAATTTTCATAGTAATTTGAGTGAAAAATTAGAAATCAATTCTTTTAGTTATTTTATCGATGAAAATTTTGACGGGAAGAACATTGAAAGACTTACTTATAAAGGAGATTCGGAATCTAGTAGAAAGCGTTTTTTTACCATTAACAATCTAAAATATTACACCAAAAGAGGTACTTGGCAACTCAATCAAGGAGCGAGTATTGACAAAACAAATTCTAAATACGGAAACAGCAACTACAACACCAATTATAAAAACTTTTTTACGTCTCTCAATTATAAATGGTTTCTTTTAGACGGTATAGACATTCAATTTGGAGCTTCACACGATTATCACCATCATATTTTCGAAGATACTGTACCTGCTTTTTTTTATGCCAATGCCCCAACATCTCCTAGTTTTGATAGAGAAATAAATATCAAAAACAATATTGTAGAAGGCTATGCCTATATGTTTTGGAAAATAAATAATCAGTGGGGTTTTTCTTCTGCCTTACGAAGAAATCTACCTACAAGTGGGCAAGAATCTTATTTGAGTTCGCAAATGAGTATTAAATACAAACCCAATTACAAACATTATTTTTTGTTGAGTGGCGGAAAGTATCACAGTTATAGTGTGCCAAATTCCTTTGCAACTTCTTATAATTTACTCAAGAGTTTTCAGTTAGCGCTTGATTATAATTTTGAGCATAAAAATACGGTTTTAAAGGCTGCTACTTATTTTAAAAAAGATACAGGCACACAAAACAGAGATGCACTTTTAACCTTTGATGAGGTTAGCACTTTTGGTATAGAGTTTTTTATAGAGCAAAGATTTTTAAAGACTTTTAAATTTACATTCGCCAATTCTTTTATTGACCAAGAGCAAGTTATCAACGACATTGGCTACCCTGGAAATTTTGATTTGAACTATTTATTAAAAATTATTTTAGAATATAGAAACAAAAAAAATCTATCCATTGCATTAAATTATTTTGGCAGACCAGGAACTTATTACACACCTATCATCGGAAGTAATAATCCTTCTAAAACTCAATTTTATGAACCTATTTTTTCGGAAAACTTATATAGCGAGCAATACGGCAATTATTCGAATTTTAGTTTTAACATAAGTAAAGTCTTATTTTTAGAAAAAAGCCGATTTGTTTTTTATGCTGCTTTAAACAATATTTTCAATCAAAAAAACCAACGATCGGATCAATACAATGAAGATTATTCTATCAGGCATTTTGAAAACTATAATCTTAGAACTTTTTATTGTGGGATGATTTGGCAGTTGAATTATTAGCCAGTACTTTTTATAATCAGATGCATAGTTTTTAGCTATAAGTATATACTCCATAGAAATAACAAAGGAATATAGTAAATCAAATCCTCCTTTAAAAATTAATTAACACATTGATTTTTAACAAAATAATATGAAAAACACTTAAAAAACACTAAACAATTCGTTTTCTAAATTTTTAAAACTTTCTTTCTCAAACTTTTTCATTGAAGTGTCCTCTATCAAGTGTATCGCCGAGCAATGTTGGTACAAAGCGTCCAATATATGTGAAGAAATAATCACAATGCTATTTTTTGATTTTTCTTTTAAGTATTGAATTAATTTATAATTTGACTCCACATCCAAGCCATTAAAAGGCTCGTCCAAAATATAAATAGGAAAGTCTTTTTGAAAAACAGCATTCAAATAAGCCTTTTTTTTCATCCCTGTAGAAAACTCTTTGATACGCTTGTTTTGAGGTATATCAAATAAATCTATATTTTTATTTTTTTCTATTTTTAGCAATTCGGCATAAAATTTTTTAAACTCCAAAGCTGTTAACTCATCATAAATTAAAGGCTGTGTAGCACACCAAGCTGCTTGATTTGTTTTAAGCCGAGTCCCATTAAAAATGCAAACTCCTTGATACTTGATAAGTCCTAAAATACATTTGAAAAAAGTTGTTTTCCCTTGACCATTTTTTCCTACAACACCATAAATATTACTAGATTCAAAATAGGTTTCAATATCTTTTAAAATGGTTTTTTTTCCATATTTCTTTTCGTCAATGCTAATTTTTAAATTCATTCATCAATGGTTTTTAAATTTTTTTTACTTTGATATAATAAAAAAGGAATAGCTATAATAGGCAGAAAATAAAGAAATCCCCCCAAAAGAATAGCAAATAAAATTTGATGTTCAAATATTTTTTTAAAAAGAGCATATTTTGTCAAAATGTTTAAAATCATTGGCAATAGTGCCAAAGGTATAAATTGTAATAGTTGATATTCTCCTAATATTAAAGTAAAAATTGCTGTAGGAATAACTAAAAAAAAGCTATTGTAAATATTGGTTTTAATCTGTTGTAAAAGGTAATTTTTATGTTTGCTCACTTTAATAAAATAAACGGCTTCTCTTTGGAATGAGGGGATACAAAACACAATAGCAAGAATCAAAAATGAAAACAATATCAAATTGTCGTTGTCGTAATTACTCCCCATATAAATTAAAAATAAAACAGGAATCAAACTCCAAATCAATTTATTTTTTCTAAAACAAATTACCCAAAAAGGGTCAAATAATTTGAAAGGATATTTAAAAACATAGAATTTGTAAGTAGGTAAGCACAAGTATATATAAATTAAAAGTTGATATGCTAAAAAAAGTATCCAGCTTGAGGAAATAAGAAAAGGAATTGTATAAGGCAAACTATAAATAGAATATTCTGCATAAAGAATAGACCTATAATTTTGCCTAAACTTTAGTAATTCTAAATCTTTTCTACGGCGGTGATAGGCTAAAATTTCCAAAGAAAATAATAAAAAATAGTTGCCGTACTTTTCTATGTTTTGTAATAAAATATAGCTTCCTAAAAGAAAAACAGCAACAACCGTTAAATAGACCGAAACATCTGCTTTTCTAAATAATTTTCTCAAACGAATGAGGACAAAATAATGGAGTAGTTTTGGCATTAACAAAAAATAAAACCTAATAGAAGACTATGTCACAATTTTTTAGAGGTCAAATAAATGTGTTTTTAATCAAAAAATAACAAAGAAAGTATTTTCTTCTCTCTTTGTTATTATAATCTAATGCTATATCCTTATATCTACAAAATAGTCCTCCAATACAATCGACATTAATAAAAGAGTTATTAATTGTACATTTTGAGAGCTAAAAATTGAAATTAGTTTATTCATTAAATCTACAAAGCAACCTTCTCTATTTGAACCCCTGGAAGGGCAACTTTTAACTTTTTAATCACACTATCCTCCCCAAACCAGTGAAGTGAACCCGCTGCTATAAAATATTGGTTATTACCATCTGCTTCTAACAAGTCCTTGATGATTTTAGTCCATTTTGTATTTCTAATATCTACAACTAAATCATAAAAATTTTCGCTATTTATAATTAGAGACATTGCTTCTGTTTTAGCTTGTTTTGCAATGTTTTCAAAAGCAGTCTCATCTGAATTTTCATAACTTGTAATGGTATGTAAGACTTTTTCTTTATCATCTTCAAAATTATCGATAGCTTTTTGTAAGCGTTTAATTTGATTAGTAGTGGTATCTTGATCTCCAAAAGTAGCTACGGCTACTTGGTCAGAAACTTCATCAAGAGAATTTATAGGAATGCTAAAAGATTGTGCTTTTTCTACAATATGATTATCAACGCCTAGATTGGAGGTTACTGAACTTGGGAGTGCGGATAGTGGTAACAAACTTGACTCAAAGACATAAGCCTCATAGCCTTGGTTGATAGCGTTATTGTAGTTAGCTTGCCCCATAATAGCCACTAATTTATTGACGTAAGGAAGTAGTCAATAGGTTATTGATATCTTGTGATTCATCAGTATAATAGCTAATGGCCATGGATGATGTAGCTTTTAGATCATTAGGATTGAGTTCTACGTACACCTTATTCGATTTTTTAATGGCATCATAAATTGTATTTGAAAGGGGATAAAAACTTTGTCTTCCTACGTGACTTGTGCCAAAAAAATAAGCTGTATTTTCTTGATAAGTCGCTTTCCATAAAAAACCTGTAGTAGAGGCTTGATTTGTAGGGGTGTTATCATCATTACAGTTATTTAGGGAAATAATAATAAAAGTAAATAATACAATTCGTTTGATTCTTTTGAAATTTTTCATGTTTTCTAAAATTTTGTTGTTTAGGATTTAATTTTTTGAACTATCATTTGTTTTACACATTGTCAAAGAAATACTCTTTTTATCAAAAATCCAAAAAAACGCCTTATGACCACCTCTAAAAACTCTATATTTTTCTTATTATAAAATTAGGAATGCAATGTACTAAATATCAAAATGTTTAATCAAATAAAAAATATGTTTTTTAAGCTTCTTTTAGTTTTTAGAGATGCCCTATGATTAAAGTTCATAAAGGGAAATCTTATAAAAATAATTGATTAAATTCGTTTTTTATTTCATAAAATCTTCACGAATCGGACTAAACACGTCAATTAGAACTCCTGATTTTTTACAAATTGCTCCGTGCAAAGCATGAGGCGGAATATAAAAAGAGTCTCCTCCTTTTACTATTTTAGTTTCACTTCCGATAGTTAACTCAAACTCTCCGCTTTCAACATAAGTAACTTGGGAATGATAGTGTTCGTGCATTGGACCTATTCCGCCTTTTTCAAAATGAACTTTTACTAACATGATTTTATCATCATATCCCATAATTTTTCTTTTTACACCTTCTCCTACTACTTCCCATTGAATATCATCACCCATGATGAATTCTTTACTTGTTCCAAAATTTTTCATTATTATAATATTTAATTGATTAGTTTTACTTCGTTTTAATTTTAAAATTAAAATCAGCGACAAATTTACGACCTATAATAATATTAAACAATAGAGTTAATAATTTTGTAAAAGAAAACAAAATATAGGTATTGCTTTGGTTATAAAAACACTTCGGTAAACTTGTTTGTAAACTTTAAAAATAAAATCTTAATTTTGGCGAATAAATTAGTTGTTAATAATTAACAGCTTTGTGAACCTTGACAAACAGTTATTTAATAAAATGAAAGTAACGAATCACATAAAAAAAGCAAATGGTAAAACACTGTTTTCTTTTGAAGTAATTCCGCCGCAAAAAGGCAAAAACATTCAAGATTTATACAATAATATTGAGCCGCTAATAGAATTTAATCCGCCTTTTATAGATGTTACAACTTCTAGAGAGGAAAGTGTTTATATAGATAAAGGGGAAGGGCTTTTAGATAAAAAAATTACTAGAATGCGTCCGGGAACTGTCGGTATTTGTGCTTCTATAATGCATAAATATAAGATAGACACTATTCCGCATTTGCTATGTGGCGGTTTTACAAAAGAAGAAACAGAGTATGTTTTGATAGATTGTCATTATCTCGGTATAGACAATGTTATGGCTTTACGCGGAGATGCGATGAAAGGCGAATCGTATTTTAGTCCGACAAAAGGAGGAAATGAATACGCAAGTCAGTTGGTAAGGCAAATTAAAAATTTAAACGACGGCAAGTACTTATACGACAATATTAAAAACGTTGAGAATAGTTCAGATTTTTGTATTGGTGTCGCTGGCTATCCAGAAAAGCATATCGAGGCTCCTTCTTTGTTGTCGGATATTAAAAGGTTAAAAGAAAAAGTAAACTCCGGAGCGGACTATATAGTTACTCAAATGTTTTTTGATAATAATTATTATTTCAATTTTGTTAAAAAAGCAAGAGAAATGGGTATTAACGTGCCTATTATACCTGGGATTAAACCGATAGCCGTAAAAAAACACTTACAAATTTTGCCTCAAGTTTTTAAAATAGACCTCCCTCAAGAGCTAATAGACGCTGTAAATAAATGTAAAGATAATAAAGCTGTAAGGCAAGTAGGTATTGAGTTTGCAATACATCAATCTAAAGAATTGCTCTTGGCAAAAGTACCAGTTCTACACTATTATTCTATGGGTAGAAGTGATAATATTTATAGTATAGCATCTAAATTATTTTAACACGAAAAACCCATAAGTCATTGAATAATAGTTATTTAAAAAACTTAAACGAATCGCAAAGACAGGCAGTTTTACAAAAAGACGGACCGATGATTATTATTGCTGGGGCAGGCTCTGGTAAAACGCGAGTTTTAACATACCGAACAGCTCATTTAGTTCAGCAAGGTATAGACCCTTTTAATATTTTGTTGCTAACGTTTACCAATAAAGCAGCAAAAGAAATGAAAGAGAGAATTGCTAAAGTCGTTGGAATTAGCGAGTCTAAAAACTTATGGATGGGAACTTTTCATTCAACTTTTGCAAAAATTTTACGTTTAGAAGCAGATAAATTAGGGTTTACATCGAGTTTTACTATCTATGATACTCAAGATTCTGTGAGCTTAATAAAAGTCATTATTAAAGAGATGAATTTAGATAACGAACGCTATAAACCCAAGCAAATATATAATAGAATCTCGTCTTTTAAAAACAATCTAATTACCGTAAACTCTTATTTTAACAACCCTGATTTACAAGAAGCAGACTTGTATTCCCAAAGACCAAAAGTTGGTGAAATTTATAAAAATTATGTAAACAGATGTTTTAAATTTGGTGTAATGGATTTTGATGATTTATTGATGAAGACCAATGAGTTATTAACTAAATTTCCAAAAGTTTTAATGAAATATCAAGACCTTTTTAGATACATAATGGTCGATGAATATCAGGACACTAACCACTCTCAATATTTAATAGTAAAGGCTTTGGCAGATCGTTTTCAAAACTTATGTGTTGTAGGAGACGACAATCAAAGTATATATAGCTTTAGAGGAGCAAATATTCAGAACATCTTAAATTTTCAAAAAAGCTATCACGATGTTAAGACTTTTAAGTTAGAACAGAACTATCGCTCTACAAAAAACATTATAAACGCTGCGAGTTCGCTGATATCTGTAAATAAAATTAAGTTAGACAAAAAAATATGGACAGACAATACAGAAGGAGAGCTTATTAAAGTAATGCGTAATGTCTCCGACGGAGAAGAGGGTCGTTTTGTGGCTCAATCTATTTGGAGTAATATGATGAATCGTCAATTAGGATTAAATAATTTTTGCGTTTTATATCGTACAAACTCACAATCTAGAGCTGTTGAAGATGCTTTAAGAAAGAAAGGTATCAAATACAAAGTATTCGGAGGTATTTCGTTTTATCAAAGAAAAGAAATAAAAGATGTTTTGGCTTATTTACGAGTTTTAATAAATCCGAATGACGACGAAGCGATAAAAAGAATTATAAATTATCCGGCAAGAGGCATCGGATTAGCCACTGTAAATAAGCTAATCATTGCAGCTAATCATTATAACATGTCGCTGTTTCAGACAATAGAAAAAATTAATGAAATAGATGTTAATATTAATTCTGCCACTAAGGTTAGACTACAAAATTTTATTAATATGATTTTAAGTTTTCGGATAGAGTCCGAATCTAAAAATGCCTTTGAAACTGCCGAAAATGTTATAAATAAAATTCATATAGTACAAAGTTTAAAAAGAAATAGCACGCCTGAAGAGATAAATAAAATAGAGAATATTCAAGAATTTTTAAATGGAATTAAAGATTTTATTACAGATAGAAAGGAGCAAGGAGAAAGTACTTCGTTAGCTTCATTTTTAGAAGACGTGTCGTTAGCAACAGATTTCGATTCAGAAAAATTAGACGAAAGCCCTTTTGTTTCTTTAATGACTATTCATCAGTCCAAAGGAATAGAATATTCTTATGTATATATTGTAGGCTTGGAAGAAGACCTATTTCCGTCCGCAATGAGTATAAATACAAGAAGTGAATTAGAAGAAGAACGCCGACTATTTTATGTAGCTTTAACGAGAGCCAAAACTGTTGTATATTTAAGCTACGCACAATCGCGATACAGGTGGGGAAGGCTAATAGACTCGGAAGTAAGTAGGTTTTTAGACGAAATTCCGAAAGAATATTTGCACTTTATACCTTTCAACACTCTTAAGCTAACGACTAATAAATTTAAAGATAGTAGGATGTTTAGATACAAGCCAAAAAAAATTCGTCTAAAAAAGCCAATAGAATTAAAAAGAACAACTCAAAATTTTAGTGATAATTTAAAAAGTGATAATATTATAGCAGGAAATATTGTAGAACACAGTAGGTTTGGTAAAGGTGAAGTTATAGCATTAGAAGGAAAAGGATTAGATAAAAAAGCAGAAATAAAGTTTGTTACAGCTGGCAAGAAAAAATTATTACTACAATTTGCCAAATTAAATATTATTAAGTAAGGCTTTGTCGATTTATAATTTGCCTCCGCTAATTTCAAAAAACATATACTTACTAATCTTCATAATACTAAGTGTTTTTAAAAAACGTTGCTCTTTGTTAAAAGTAGTTAACCTATTACCAGGGACATACACTTTTTTATATTTCTCCACTAATTGATTTTCTAATACCTGTTTTGGTTGTATATTCATTTGTTTTTGTTAATAAAATGTGATAAATGTTAAAAAAAATTTTGGTAATATTAAATAATGTTATACATCTGCACCGAGTTCATTTCTCAATTGAGAAAAGGAAATCGAGAAACGCAAGGTCATAGAAGCTCTGCGTTTTTTTGCTTTTATGCTATTTCTTTTACTCTCTTTTTTTATTTCCACTATTGCCATAAAGGCTCATTTTTCCAATTTAATAAATTCCCTTTTCCATCTGATGGAATACCTACGTATTTAATAGGGACTGACGGAAACTTTTTAAATAAATCATCAATTTTTTGTGTTAAGGTATTTGTTGGATTTACTCTATTTAACATATATTTAACTACACATAAAAAATAAAATATTCGTTTATTATTTTGATAGCTTACACCTATCCAGTTGCCTTTTGGTTTTAAAAAACGGCTTGGTTCAATAGCTAAATCTCTATTCCATAGCCTTGAATGATGTGCACATAAATTTCTAACATAGGTCAATGTATGAAGCCAAGAAGTAAATACTTTATGATGTACATCAAAAAAAGAAGCTATCATTTTTTTGTCTGCGTTATTGCGTAACCCTCTGTAAATATGTGATAACTCTCCTATCGTTAATAATTCTAAACACATCCAAGAAGGTGGGTTTGCTGGCGAGTTGTAATTATCTATATAATGTTTTATAAAAACTTCTGGCGTGCGTTTTGTTTTTGCTTTAGATATAATGCTTTGCAAATCATTATAAGAGTCTACCAAATTACCTATTTTGTTGTAATAAGGATTTATGAATAGTGCTTTATTGTCTTGCCAATGAGAGTTATTATAACACAAAGCCATAGTGTAAATAAATTGTGTGCGAATAGCTATTTCTAAACGCTCTATACAATCAAAAACTAATAAACGTAAGTTTTTATCAAACATATAGGTTTTAATAATTTGACTAAAGTTTACTCCTGTATTAAAGGTGTCTTTTGTTTTTTGATACGGTAAAAAATAAGCACTTAACCTATAATAACTAATACTTTGTAAATAATGTATTGCTTTTGCGGTATCTTGAATAATTAAGTTCCTGTCCTGTAGTTGAGTTAACTGGTCTTGGAAAGATAAAGGCTGTTTGGTATATTTTAGTTTAGGCATAGTATTAAAAGAGAAAACCTTCCGAGTGTGCATTGTAAAGAGGCAGGGAAGGTGTTTTATTGTTAGTGTATGTAATGTATAACGCTATATAAACATAAAGATTGCTCCGCTGTGTTACTGCAAAAGTAAACTTTTTATACTATTTAGCAATAATTATTTTGAGATAAACCAATTTTTTTGTTTTTAACAGTTATAATCACACAAACATCTCCTGTAACAACCCTTTTTTATAAGACTTTGTATGTTCTATTTTTGTATTTACCAACTCTATATTTTTATTTATTGCTGATAATAAATTTGTGATTAGTAATTATCTTCTCGTCTGCATTCATTTTACCTCTAAAGGTATTCGCAATATTTCCGAGCTGTTGTTCTAATTGTTTTTTTATGCTCTTCTGACATTTAGTTTATGTAATTTATTAAAAATGTTTAAAATATTCTATTTCCTAAATATCAAAAGTTTATTACATTTGGCACAAAATTGCTTTCAATCAAATATAGTATAAAATGCTACTTAAATTTATAAAAAAAAATCCTGTACTATTTGCTATTTTATTAGTAACTTTTATAGTATATTTAAGTACTTTAAACAATGCCATTTTAAAAAACTGGGACGACTTTAAACAGATTTTAGACAACGATTCTGTTAAAAATTTATCTTTTAAAAATATCAAAGTTTATTTTTCATCTTATGTTTTGCAGTCTTACCAACCTTTAGCTTCGTTTAGCTTTGCAATAGAATATTTCTTTTTTAAAAAAACAGCAGCGCCATATCATTTTACAAATGTTGCGATTCATCTTTTTAATATATTTTTGGTATTTAGAATACTCACACAATTATTTAAAGAAAACAAATATTTAATTTTATTTACCACGGCAATTTTCGCCTTACATCCCTTGCAAGTAGAGACTGTTGCTTGGCTTTCTAGTAGAAGCACACTTTTGTGTAGCCTGTTTATGCTACTTTCAATACACCATTATCTAAAGTATTTAGAAATTGATAGAAACAAATACTTTGCCTATTCTATTATATTTTTTGTAGCAGGGTTATTTAGTAAATCAACAGGAATTATAATCCCTGGACTTTTAATTCTTTTAGATATTTTCTTACTGCGAAAATTTAGTAAAAAATTAATTTTAGAAAAAATTCCGTTTTTTGCTTTTGCAATTATTTTTGGAGTTATAAGCCTAAAATCTAGAGAAGTAGAAAGTGGTTTAGTATCAACTGTTATCCAACAATTAGGTTATAATAATTTTATAGATAGAGTTATGGTTTCTTGTTATAGCTATTTATTTTATTTTGGAAAATTTATAGCCCCTTTTGACCTCTATCACCTATATGGATACCCTTTAAGAATAACTGTCGAATCGCTGCCATTAATTTATAGAATTAGTCCTTTTTTAGTGATTATAATTTTAGCTGGAATGAGTTGGATGCTCTTCAAACTTAAAAAAAGTCGTATAAGAAACCTGTTTTTCGGTCTTGCTTTTTATTCTATTAATATATTTTTAGTGCTTAATATCGTTGCTGTTTTAGCTTATATAACCGCCGAAAGATATATGTATCTCGCTATTATCGGATTAGCAATTTGCCTGTGGACTATTATAGAGTTAGTTATAGAAAGAAAAGCATCTTGGAAATCAGCAATTTATGGAGTTGTTTTTCTGTTTTTAGGTTTTCAAATTATTAAAACTCACCGACAAATAGGTATATGGAAAGATTCGAAAACCTTATTTCTACATATTACAAATTATTATAAAGCCAATAATTTTAGCAATAATTCGGCTTATAGAGCTTGGCAAACTTTAGCAACCATGTATAACGAAGAGCAAAATATTCCTAAGGTAATTGAGTGTTATAAATGGGCAGTTAAATTTAAGCCCGACGAACCTGTTTTACATATATACAAAGGATATGCACTATCTAACCTGAGGCGATATAGGGAAGCTATCAAAGATTTTAGTTTCGTAATTGAAAATAAAATTGTACGAAGAGAAGAAGAGGCATTAAAACTCGCATATACCAATAGAGCTCACTGCAAAAACTATTTGTTTGACCAAGTTAAAAATGTAAGACTCTTGAAATCTGCATTAATAGATATAGACAGTGCATTAGTAATTGATGCAAATCAACCTAAATTAATAGATACAAAGCGAGAAATTATAAATAAAATTGAAGAATTAAATAAATAAAAAATGCTACTTAAATTTATAAAAAAAAATCCTGTACTATTTGCTATTTTATTAGTAACTTTTATAGTATATTTAAGTACTTTAAACAATGCCATTTTAAAAAACTGGGACGACTTTAAACAGATTTTAGACAACGATTCTGTTAAAAATTTATCTTTTAAAAATATCAAAGTTTATTTTTCATCTTATGTTTTGCAGTCTTACCAGCCTTTAGCTTCGTTTAGCTTTGCAATAGAATATTTCTTTTTTAAAAAAACAGCAGCGCCATATCATTTTACAAATGTTGCGATTCATCTTTTTAATATATTTTTGGTATTTAGAATACTCACACAATTATTTAAAGAAAACAAATATTTAATTTTATTTACCACGGCAATTTTCGCCTTACATCCCTTGCAAGTAGAGACTGTTGCTTGGCTTTCTAGTAGAAGCACACTTTTGTGTAGCCTGTTTATGCTACTTTCAATACACCATTATCTAAAGTATTTAGAAATTGATAGAAACAAATACTTTGCCTATTCTATTATATTTTTTGTAGCAGGGTTATTTAGTAAATCAACAGGAATTATAATCCCTGGACTTTTAATTCTTTTAGATATTTTCTTACTGCGAAAATTTAGTAAAAAATTAATTTTAGAAAAAATTCCGTTTTTTGCTTTTGCAATTATTTTTGGAGTTATAAGCCTAAAATCTAGAGAAGTAGAAAGTGGTTTAGTATCAACTGTTATCCAACAATTAGGTTATAATAATTTTATAGATAGAGTTATGGTTTCTTGTTATAGCTATTTATTTTATTTTGGAAAATTTATAGCCCCTTTTGACCTCTATCACCTATATGGATACCCTTTAAGAATAACTGTCGAATCGCTGCCATTAATTTATAGAATTAGTCCTTTTTTAGTGATTATAATTTTAGCTGGAATGAGTTGGATGCTCTTCAAACTTAAAAAAAGTCGTATAAGAAACCTGTTTTTCGGTCTTGCTTTTTATTCTATTAATATATTTTTAGTGCTTAATATCGTTGCTGTTTTAGCTTATATAACCGCCGAAAGATATATGTATCTCGCTATTATCGGATTAGCAATTTGCCTGTGGACTATTATAGAGTTAGTTATAGAAAGAAAAGCATCTTGGAAATCAGCAATTTATGGAGTTGTTTTTCTGTTTTTAGGTTTTCAAATTATTAAAACTCACCGACAAATAGGTATATGGAAAGATTCGAAAACCTTATTTCTACATATTACAAATTATTATAAAGCCAATAATTTTAGCAATAATTCGGCTTATAGAGCTTGGCAAACTTTAGCAACCATGTATAACGAAGAGCAAAATATTCCTAAGGTAATTGAGTGTTATAAATGGGCAGTTAAATTTAAGCCCGACGAACCTGTTTTACATATATA
Organism: uncultured Polaribacter sp.; assembly: GCA_963422315.1. Classification (GTDB taxonomy): domain Bacteria; phylum Bacteroidota; class Bacteroidia; order Flavobacteriales; family Flavobacteriaceae; genus Polaribacter. The sequence continues at coordinate 173,230 of OY729423.1, read as the reverse complement.
CAAAGGATATGCACTATCTAACCTGAGGCGATATAGGGAAGCTATCAAAGATTTTAGTTTCGTAATTGAAAATAAAATTGTACGAAGAGAAGAAGAGGCATTAAAACTCGCATATACCAATAGAGCTCACTGCAAAAACTATTTGTTTGACCAAGTTAAAAATGTAAGACTCTTGAAATCTGCATTAATAGATATAGACAGTGCATTAGTAATTGATGCAAATCAACCTAAATTAATAGATACAAAGCGAGAAATTATAAATAAAATTGAAGAATTAAATAAATAAAAAATGCTACTTAAATTTATAAAAAAAAATCCTGTACTATTTGCTATTTTATTAGTAACTTTTATAGTATATTTAAGTACTTTAAACAATGCCATTTTAAAAAACTGGGACGACTTTAAACAGATTTTAGACAACGATTCTGTTAAAAATTTATCTTTTAAAAATATCAAAGTTTATTTTTCATCTTATGTTTTGCAGTCTTACCAGCCTTTAGCTTCGTTTAGCTTTGCAATAGAATATTTCTTTTTTAAAAAAACAGCAGCGCCATATCATTTTACAAATGTTGCGATTCATCTTTTTAATATATTTTTGGTATTTAGAATACTCACACAATTATTTAAAGAAAACAAATATTTAATTTTATTTACCACGGCAATTTTCGCCTTACATCCCTTGCAAGTAGAGACTGTTGCTTGGCTTTCTAGTAGAAGCACACTTTTGTGTAGCCTGTTTATGCTACTTTCAATACACCATTATCTAAAGTATTTAGAAATTGATAGAAACAAATACTTTGCCTATTCTATTATATTTTTTGTAGCAGGGTTATTTAGTAAATCAACAGGAATTATAATCCCTGGACTTTTAATTCTTTTAGATATTTTCTTACTGCGAAAATTTAGTAAAAAATTAATTTTAGAAAAAATTCCGTTTTTTGCTTTTGCAATTATTTTTGGAGTTATAAGCCTAAAATCTAGAGAAGTAGAAAGTGGTTTAGTATCAACTGTTATCCAACAATTAGGTTATAATAATTTTATAGATAGAGTTATGGTTTCTTGTTATAGCTATTTATTTTATTTTGGAAAATTTATAGCCCCTTTTGACCTCTATCACCTATATGGATACCCTTTAAGAATAACTGTCGAATCGCTGCCATTAATTTATAGAATTAGTCCTTTTTTAGTGATTATAATTTTAGCTGGAATGAGTTGGATGCTCTTCAAACTTAAAAAAAATCGTATAAGAAACCTGTTTTTCGGTCTTGCTTTTTATTCTATTAATATATTTTTAGTGCTTAATATCGTTGCTGTTTTAGCTTATATAACCGCCGAAAGATATATGTATCTCGCTATTATCGGATTAGCAATTTGCCTGTGGACTATTATAGAGTTAGTTATAGAAAGAAAAGCATCTTGGAAATCAGCAATTTATGGAGTTGTTTTTCTGTTTTTAGGTTTTCAAATTATTAAAACTCACCGACAAATAGGTATATGGAAAGATTCGAAAACCTTATTTCTACATATTACAAATTATTATAAAGCCAATAATTTTAGCAATAATTCGGCTTATAGAGCTTGGCAAACTTTAGCAACCATGTATAACGAAGAGCAAAATATTCCTAAGGTAATTGAGTGTTATAAATGGGCAGTTAAATTTAAGCCCGACGAACCTGTTTTACATATATACAAAGGATATGCACTATCTAACCTGAGGCGATATAGGGAAGCTATCAAAGATTTTAGTTTCGTAATTGAAAATAAAATTGTACGAAGAGAAGAAGAGGCATTAAAACTCGCATATACCAATAGAGCTCACTGCAAAAACTATTTGTTTGACCAAGTTAAAAATGTAAGACTCTTGAAATCCGCATTAATAGATATAGACAGTGCATTAGTAATTGATGCAAATCAACCTAAATTAATAGATACAAAGCGAGAAATTATAAATAAAATTGAAGAATTAAATAAATAAAAAATGCTTTGCACCAAAAGACTTCGTATAAAAAAATCTTTTTTTTAATAAAACTTACTACATTTGTAGCTTAATAGATTTTTAAAATATATCTTAAAAAAAAACACAATGACATTCAATTTAGAATACAATTCCGAAAGACCATTAATGATAATTCCAGAATATGGAAGACATATTCAAAAATTAGTAGATTATTGTATTTCAATAGAAAACAAAGAAGACAGGAATAAAATGGCAAAAGCAATAGTGCATGTAATGGGTAATTTGCGACCACACTTACGCGATGTGCCTGATTTTAAGCATAAGTTATGGGATCAATTATTTATAATGTCAGATTTTAAATTGGATGTAGAATCGCCTTATTCAAAGCCGTCTAAAGAAGAATTACAAGAAAAACCAGAGGCATTAGGTTACCCAAAATCGGCATCGAGATATCGTTATTATGGCAATAATATTCAGATGATGATAGATGCTACATTAAATTGGGAAGAGGGTAGTAAAAAAGATGCACTTGTATTTACTATTGCTAATCACATGAAAAAGTGCTATCTAAATTGGAATAAAGACACTGTTGAAGACTCAATTATTTTCCAACATTTATATGAACTATCTGATGGTAAAATAGACATAAGAAACTCTAAAGAAGAACTAAAAGAAAGCAAATATTTACTAAAAAAAAGAGATACCCAAGGTCAAGGTTATTCAAAAGCATCTCATAAAAAATCACATAACAATAACCAAAATAAAAGTAGAAAAAGATAAACTATGACATCGTTCAAAATAGAAGGGGGGCATAAGCTAAAAGGAATCGTAACGCCACAAGGTGCAAAAAATGAAGCCTTACAAATATTATGTGCTGTACTACTAACCCAAGAAAAAGTTATAGTTAATAACGTACCAGATATTTTAGACGTAAAAAACCTTATTCTTATTCTAAAAAAATTAGGCGTAAAAGTAATAAATACAGGCTCAAATTCTTATTTATTTCAATCGGACAAAATAAACTTATCGTATTTAAAAACTGATAAATATAGAACAAGTGGTAGCAGTTTACGGGGCTCCATTATGATAGTAGGAGCTTTATTGTCTAGGTTTGGAAAAGGCTACATCGGACGCCCAGGTGGAGACAAAATCGGCAGAAGAAAATTAGATACGCATTTTAAAGGCTTAATAAAATTAGGTGCAAAATTCAAATATAACAAAGAAGAAAATTTTTATAGCGTAGAAGCGGAAAAGCTATATGGTACATATATTTTATTAGACGAAGCCTCTGTTACTGGCACTGCAAATATTATAATGGCATCTGTTTTAGCTATCGGTAAAACTACTATTTACAACGCTGCCTGTGAGCCTTATGTTCAACAGCTATGTAAAATGCTAAACTCTATGGGAGCAAAAATATCTGGAATAGGTTCAAACTTACTAACAATAGAAGGCGTTAAATATTTAACTGGGTGTGAGCACACGGTTCTACCAGACATGATTGAAATCGGCTCGTGGATTGGACTAGTAGCGATGACTCGCTCTGAGTTAACCATAAAAAATGTCGGTTGGAAAAATTTAGGTCAAATCCCTGACGTTTTTAAAAAAATAGGAATCGCTTTAGAAAAAAAAGATGACGATATTTATATTCCAGAACACAGTTCATATCAAATACAAAATTATATAGATGATTCTATTTTAACAATATCTGATGCCCCTTGGCCTGGTTTTACACCAGATCTATTAAGTATAATATTAGTCGTAGTAACTCAAGCAAAAGGAACCGTTTTAGTGCATCAAAAAATGTTTGAAAGCAGATTGTTTTTTATCGACAGATTAATAGATATGGGAGCAAAAATTATATTGTGCGATCCTCATAGAGCCACTGTTATCGGTCAAAATTTTAACTCCCAACTAAAAGCAATTAACATGGTATCGCCTGACATAAGAGCTGGAATAGCACTTTTAATAGCCGCTTTATCTGCAAAAGGAACAAGTATTATAAGCAATATTGAACAAATAGATAGAGGTTACGAAAGTATTGAAAAAAAATTGAAATCTATCGGTGCAAAAATTGAAAGAATATAAGGCTACATATCATTTTAGTGGGTAGAGTTGTAATTATTATTCAGATTTTGCAAGTTTCTTTTTAACTTCTATAAGAATAAAAAAACTCCGTTAATTAGATACTTATATTCTGCTTTAGGCTAAACCTAAAATATTCTGCTTTAGGCTAAACTTAAAACACTACCTCTGACTTAAATAGCACTTAACCCAACTTGAAAATACGGCAAAGTAGAATAATCTATATAGTTAGGTTCGGAACTTAAGGTAAGTGCAAAATTATTGGAGTCTTGAGTCAATCACAAGGTTACTACTTAACTTTAATTTAGTACCACATTGCGAAGATTTAGTACCACATTACGAAGATTTAGTACCACATTGCGAAGATTTAGTACCACATTGCGAAGATTTAGTACCACATTGCGAAAATTTAGTACCACATTGCGAAGATTTAGTACCACATTGCGAAGATTTAGTGCAACATTGCGAAGATTTAGTGTTAAATCGAGACGATTTAGTGTTACTCAACTTTAAGTCAAAGTAGAATTAATTTTAAAGTTGTTTTATATCGAAGAACTATTGATTTATATAGAAAACACAAGAGGTTAAAGTATAATTACAACTTTAGAAGTAGCAGTATTAAAGGGTAAGAAAGTTTTTTTGATTATTAAAGTTGTAGTTTCTAAATATGACTTTTTATTTAAAACAAATGTATATTTGCAGGATTGTTTTAATAATTGAACTTTTATGAATTATGAAAAACAAATTAATAATTCTAGTTTTTATGGTTTATGTAGATTTCTACATAAAAACTGCAAAGTAGCTTACGAAAGTTGAGTTATTATATTAAAATATAAAAAGTTCATCAAGCCCTTGTTAGTATAAAAATTAACAAAAAAATAATAAAGACACATGAAAAAACCGTTATTATATTTAGAGGATGCAAACATCTACCAAAGAGATAATTTAGTACTATCAGAGGTTAATTTAAAAATAAATAAAGGTGATTTTTGCTATTTAATAGGAAAAACAGGAAGCGGAAAAAGTAGCTTGATGAAAACTTTTTACGGCGATTTAAAATTAAAATCGGGAGATGGAAATATTGTAGGCTTTGACCTAAAAAAACTCAAAGAGAGAGATGTGCCTTATTTAAGAAGAAAAATAGGTATTATATTTCAAGATTTTAAATTACTAAATGATAGAAATATTTTTGAAAACCTAGACTTTGTTTTAAAAGCCACCGGATGGAAAGATAAAAAAGACAGAAAAGAAAAGATACAAGAAGTTTTAAGTAAAGTCGGCATGGAAAATCAATATACAAAAAGAACACATGAGCTATCTGGAGGTGAGCAGCAAAGAGTTTCTATCGCAAGAGCTTTGCTAAATGACCCAAACCTAATTTTAGCAGATGAGCCAACAGGCAATTTAGACCCAAAAACATCCTTAGAAGTGATAGAACTACTTAATGATGTTCATAAAAGCGGAAAAACTATTTTGATGGCAACACACGATTATCAGCTAATCGTAAAATATATGCATAGGACTATAAAATGTGAAAATGGAAAGCTCATTGAAGTGCCTCAAAAAAATTATATCTAGTGCTATCTGTTTTAATTCCTAATTATGATTATAATGCTTTTGGACTTGTAAAAAATGTTCACTCTCAACTTTTAAAAGAAGATATTAGTTTTGAAATTATTTGTATAGACGACGGTTCTAAAAGCTACATAAACAAAGAAAATCAAAAAATTAATCAACTGTCAAATTCTGTTTTTTTTTCATTAAAAAAGAATGTAGGCAGAAGTGCTATTAGAAATTTACTTTCAGAAAAAGCAAAATATAATTGGCTGTTGTTTTTAGACGCCGGTGTTTTGCCTGTTAAATCAAATTTTATTTCTAATTACACAAAGTTATTTAATTCAGAAAACTCTGTTTTTTGCGGAGGTGTAAAGTTTAAGCCCCTTAAAGAAAATTATAATTTATTAAGATATAAATACGGTAAGAAACACGAGGAAATACCAGTAGTCAAAAGAAAAAATAGACCTGAAAAATATTTTTTTACTAATAACTTCTTAATAAGAAAAAGTCTTTTTACAATTATAAAGTTTGAAGAAAAGCTAGTAAAATACGGAAGAGAAGATTTAGCTTTTTCATTACAACTAAAGAGAAATAACTACAAAATCATACATACAGAAAACGAAGTTTATAATCTTAATTTAGATAGCAATGCAGTTTTTACAGATAAGACAAAAAACGCAATGGAAAACTTATTTTTCTTAAAAAGCCATGGTTGTTTTAAACACGATAAACAAGATATTTTTAAACTTATAGATGTAATTTCATTTTTTAGAATGGTCAAAATTTTAGCTAAACTATATCCTTTTTTTGAAAAAATAGCAATTAGCAAAAGTTCAGTATTCTTTTTTAATTGTTTAAAAATTAGTTATTTATGTAGCTTAAAAAATTATTACGAAAAGAAACAGTTAGTTTTAAAAAAGGAAAAAATTTAACTAAAAACAAATTAATACTGGTAAAACAATATAGCGGCTATCTCAATCTGTTTATAGATTTTACAAGTTTTTCATCTTTTTTTATAGCCTTATTTGCCAAAAGAATTAATATCAAAGATAAAATTGGTAAAAACATTGCAACTCCTTTTTCAGAAATAGAAACATATTTTTGTGATGTTAGTGTTAGGAACGAAAATACTATTAACAAGGCAAGGTTCATTAAAATTGTCAAACGACCTGCTATAATTTGTAGTTGTCTGTTTTTGTATAAAAATATTGTTACAAAAGGCACAATTAAAGTAAGTATAAACAGAAAAGGAATTGATTTTAGAAGTAAAGAGTTAGAAGATAATAAGTCTAATAAATAAACTTTTTTTTCGGTTTTCCATAAATAAAAAACAAATATTAAACCTCCAAAAATTGAGTTTAGTAGTAAATATACGCTTTGAATTCTTTGGATCATTTAAAAAATATTTTTTATAATTTTAATAAGTTTTCAATAAAAAATCGTTTGTTAGATAGTCTTGGGACTTTATGTTGACCGCCTAATTTATTGTTTTTCTTTAGCCAGTTATAAAAAATATTTTTTTTAGCAATATGAATTTTAGGAGGCATTAGTGTCATATTTTTATAGCGTTTTGCTTCGTAGTCTGAATTAATAGATTTTAATGAATCGTCTAAAACTTTTGAAAAATATGATAAATTTTCAGGTTTTTTCTCAAATTCTATAATCCATTCGTGACCTCCTTTTTTATTTCCATTCATAAAAATAGGTGCAACGGTGTATTCTTTTATAATAGAATTTGTTTTTCTACAAGTTAGCTTTAAAGCATCTTCTACATTTTCAATATTTAGCTCTTCGCCGAAGACATTTATGTAGTGTTTTGTTCTTCCAGTAATTTTAATTCTATATGGATTTAGCGATGTAAAACGAATTGTATCTCCGATCAAATAACGCCATAGCCCACTGTTTGTGGTTATTATCATTGTATAATTTATTCCTTTTTTTACTTCAGATAATGGAATTGCATCGGAGCTTTCATCTTTATAATCAGTCATCGGAACAAATTCATAAAAAATTCCGTAGTCGAGCATTAGCAAAAGTTCTTTTGAGTTATTTCTATCTTGCAGTGCAAAAAAACCTTCAGAGGCGTTATATGTTTCATAATATTGAAAATCTTTTTTTGGAATAATTTTTTTATACTGCTCGTGGTATGGGTTAAAATTTACACCGCCGTGAAAATACACTTCTAGATTAGGCCATATTTCTAAAATATTATTTTTTTTAGTTCTTTCTAAAACTCTGTTTAATAGTACTAACATCCAGCTAGGAACACCGACTAGACTAGTAATATTCTCGTTTATAGCTTCATCAATTATAGCTTCCATTTTGGTTTCCCACTCACTCATTAACGCCACTTGCTGGCTCGGAGCAGAGCTAAAGTCAGCCCAAAAAGGCATGTTTTCAATTATAATAGCGGATAAATCTCCGAAATAAGAATTATTATTTTTATAAACTTCGGAACTACCGCCTAATCGTAAGCCTTTTCCTACAAAAAGTTGAGCATTAGGATTGTTGTTTATGTATGAGCACAACATATCTTTACCTGCTTTTAAATGGCAATATTCTAAAGCCTCTTCGGACACTGGAATAAATTTGCTTTTTGCATTTGTTGTTCCGCTACTTTTTGCAAACCACTTTATTGGTGTGGGCCAAAATATATTTTGTTCTCCCTTTCGACAGAGTTCTATCAAAGGCTCAAAAGTTTCATACTTTTGTATCGGAACTTTTTCTACAAAGTCTGCGTAGTTTTTAATAGTAGAAAATCCTTTTTCTTTACCATATTTGGTGTCTTTTGCAGTGTTTAAGAGTTTTAGCAATACTTCGTTTTGTACATCAATAGGGTATTTTAAAAACAGTTCTATTTGATGCTTTCTCTTTTTTAAGAACCAAGAAATTATTGAGTTAACAATTTGAAAGGGCATAAATATTATTAATAAATTTGCTTTTTTAAATTTATAATTTTAACATTTTAAAAAAAATAAAAATACACAAATTATTAATATGTACTATCAAGGAGTTTTAAAAAAAATGATTACCGAATATAATGATGAAATTCAGTACTATTTAGACGTAAATTCTGATTTTTTGCATCTTAATGCGTTATTAAGCAGAAAAATAGAAATAAAATTTATTGGATATAAGTGTTTAAACTGCAATTTAGAAATCAAAATTTATAGACAGGGTTTTTGTAAGTCTTGCTTTTTTAAAATTCCCAGTGCAGCAGATTGGGTTATGAATCCTCAATTAAGCAAGGCACATTTGAACATAGAAGACCGCGATTTGTCTTATGAAAAGGCAGTTCAATTACAGCCTCATATAGTTTATCTGGCTAATTCTGGAAATGTAAAAGTTGGGGTAACCAGAAAACAACAAATTCCGACTCGTTGGATAGATCAAGGAGCACACGTGGCACTCGAAATTGTTGAAGCTCCGAACCGATACTTAGCAGGTATTACCGAAGTTGCTTTAAAAGAGTATGTGTCCGATAAAACGAATTGGATTAAAATGCTGAAAAACGAGACTAAAAACGAAGACTTGATAGCCTATAAGCATAAACTAAAAGCCTTTGTGCCTGAAGAGGTTAGAAAATATTTTATTGAAAATAATGCTGAAACTATTTTAAATTTTCCTGTCAAAAAATATCCGACAAAACCTAAAAGTTTAAATTTAATAAAAACTCAATCCTACAACGGCGTTTTAACTGGCGTTAAAGGTCAATATTTAATTTTTGAAGACGACACTGTTTTTAATATTAGAGCAAACGAAGGATTAGTTGTTTCTATTGAGATAATTTAGTAAGGCTCTAGACTAGAAGATTTTATTTTTTTTACAAAGGGACATTCGTAAAACCACAAGTATTTAATTTTCAACAAATTAAGGAATAAAAAACCCCAAAAAGTAAGTAAAGAGCCTTATATTTGGGGTAATTTTAATTATTTCTATTATGGCAAATTTACGAAACTTATTCCAATCTATCAACCGAATTGATTTTCAAACTCCGTCAGATAAGTTTGACCTCTGACTATCAAAGTTTTCTCAACTCCGATTTAGGCTGTCTTTATCAGTCTATTCCGTGGAAATTATTAACAAAATCGTTTAGTAAAAAGATTAGACGTAAGATTACAGGACGCCCAAGTATTTTTGATCTTCAAGGAAAATTAGCTTTAATGTTTTTAAAACCCTATACAGGTCATTCAGATCGTAAGCTAATAGAACGGCTCAACATCGACTACCACTTTCAATTTTTCTGTGGTCTATATTTACGCCCCCAAGAGCATTTGAAAGATTATAAGATTGTGAAACTTAACAGGTATTAATTTTATAGAGCGATTAAGTTTTGATGCTTTTAATGAGGGTACTGGTTTGCAAAGCTCCGTCTATCTTGCACAATCTCTAACCCATACTAAAACCAAAGCTCTTTCGGCAGATGCCATCTATGCCACCAATACCAATAGAAAGTACTGCTCTAGCAACAATATACAAACTAGTTTTGCTCCTAAAGGGAAGCCTTCCAAAGATGCCAAAGCACAAAAGCAGCTTAGAAGCATTCTATCCAAAGAAAGAGCAACTAGAATGGAGGGTAGCTTTGGTACTGAAAAACAACACTATGGTCTTGATAAGATTAAAGCAAGGACAAAACGAACAGAAACCTTATGGATTTGCTTTGGTATTCATACTGCTAATGAGGTAAGAATGGCTAAAAAAATAAAAGCCGTTAAAAAAATTCCTCCAAAAATAGAATCCGTGGCGTAATTTATTAACAAAAAAATAAAACTAGTAGAAAATCATAGGATAGGTATGCCCAAAAATGAACAAAAACCCTAATTTTTACCAAAATTTAATATAAAAACTATCTCCGAGTTACATAAACGAAAAAACATTCGTGTTCTCTAAATCAAAAAAACTAAAACCGTGGAATTTTACGAATATTCCTAAATACTTTGCGGACAATAAAATAATAGTAGAAGAAATAGGTAAACACGCCCCTAAAAAACAAAGTGATTAGGCACTTTCGTAGATAGATAATTAAATTGTATTTCGATAAATTGTTTAAGCTTTTTTTAATCTGTTTCAGCCCAAAAATCTCAATTAATTACTTACCAATTTATTGTTGATTTATGTATTTTTTTTAAAATTGTATTAGTTTTTGAAAAGTGTTTATTACCGAACCAGTATCCCTTATTAGCACTTAATGGCGAGGGATGCCCGGCGGTTAAAACATAATGTTTACTACTGTCTATAAGTCTTGCTTTTGATTTTGCAAATCCTCCCCAAAGCAAGAAAACTACACCTTTAGTATGAGTGTTAATTTGCCTTATAACTTCGTCTGTAAAGGTTTCCCATCCTTTTTTATGGTGGCTTCTCGGATTATGAGCTCTAACGGTTAAAATAGCATTAAGTAGTAATATTCCTTGCTCTGCCCATTTTTGAAGATTCCCACTTTTTGGATATTCTTTGTCGATATCTGAAGTTAATTCTTTAAAAATATTAACTAACGAAGGTGGATGTGCAGTGTTTTCTTTAACAGAAAAACACAAACCATCTGCTTGATTAAAATTATGATAAGGGTCTTGTCCGATTATAACGACTTTAAGTTCGCTAAAGTTAAAATAATTAAAAGCTGCAAAAATATCTTCTTTTTTCGGAAAACACTGATGCATGATATATTCAGAATCTACAAAATTTTTTAGGTCTTTGAAATATGTTTTTTTAAATTCTGCTTGTAAAATATTTTTCCAACTTTCAGCTGTTTTTTTCTGCATTGTATTTTTATTTTTTAGGGCTAACTTAAAAGTTGAAATTTAAAAAAATACAAGAATTTTTAAGGCAGTAAATTTTACTTTTCGTATATTTTATTATATAAATTTTCGTATATTTTTAGAATAACAGAGCGTCTTATTTTCATCGTGGGAGTCATGTGTCCAGCGTCTATAGACCATACTTCGCCTGTCATTTCAAAACGTTTTATTTGTTCCCAACTACCAAAGTTTTTATTGCATTTATCAACCTCCTTTTGAATGCGTTGTTCTACAATTTTTGATTCTACAATTTCTTTATTTGTTGTGCCAATTTTTAGGTCTTTACGTTGTACCCAGTTTTTAATAAAGTCAAAATTTGGTTGAATTAAAGCTGCAGGCATTTTCTCTCCTTCGCCTATAACCATCGCTTGTTCTATAAATAAAGAGTGTTTTAGGCTGTCTTCTAATAATGTTGGTACGACATATTTCCCTCCGGATGTTTTAAACATTTCTTTAGTTCTTCCAGTAATTTTTAAAAACCCTTCTTTATCAATTTCTCCTTTATCGCCAGTATGAAAATAATTGTTTTTTAATACTTTATTACTTCTTTCTGGTTCTTTATAATAGCCTAACATTACGTTTGGTCCTTTTACTAAAATCTCACCATTTTTAGCTATTTTAACTTCTACTCCGTCAATTATTTTACCGACTGTTCCAATTTTAAATCCGTTATTTCTTTTGTCATTTACAGAAACTACGGGGGATGTTTCTGTAAGTCCGTATCCTTCCATAATGGGCATACCTGCTGCTGCAAAAACCCTTGCTAATCTAGTTTGTAAAGGGGCACTTCCAGAAACCATTATTTTAAGCTCTCCGCCTAATGCAGCCTGCCATTTTTTAAAAATTAATTTTCTAGCGATAGACAATTTTGCTTCGTACAGCTTCCCATTTGCTCCGTTTGGTTCATATTTTAAACCTAAATTTACAGCCCAAAAGAATAATGTTTTCTTTATACCTTTTAACTCTTGACCTTTAAAAATAATTTTATCGTAAATTTTCTCATATAGTCTAGGAACGGCGGTCATTACGTGGGGTTTAATTTCTTTAGCATTTTCCGATAGCGTTTCTAAAGCTTCAGCAAAATATACGGAAACACCGCAATATTGATATAAATACAAAATCATACGCTCAAAAATGTGACAAACTGGCAAAAAACTCAAACCTCTAGAAGCTCTTTTTTCTAAAGGTACTCTTTTTTCCGAACTCAATACGTTTGAAACAATATTTTTATGAGACAGCATAACTGCCTTTGGCTTTCCAGTTGTACCCGAAGTGTATATTAAAGTTGCTAATTCGTTTTCTTTTATACTGTTTTTTATTTCTTCAACTTGGCTTTGGTTACTTTCGTCTTTTCCCTTTTTTAAAAGCTCATTCCAGTTTTTTTCTCCTTTAATATCGTCAAAAGTATAAACTTCATTTAGCTTAGTTTTACTTTTAATTTTATTAATTTTATCTAAAACTTCCTTGTCCGATACAAAACAAATAGTTGATTCTGAATGGTTTAAGATATACTTATAGTCTTCTTTTGAAATAGTAGGATAGATAGGTACGTTTTGAGCACCGATTTGTAATACTCCTATGTCGCAAATGTTCCACTCGGTTCTGTTAGTGCTTGATATTATTGCGATTTTATCATTCGGTTTGACGCCTAACCGTAAAAGCCCTCTACTTATTTGATTAGACTTATCTATGTATTCTTGTGTGCTTATTGACTCCCATTTTCCGTTATATTTAGAAGTAAATGCTTTATCTAAATTATAAGTTTCTAACTGATAATAAGGAAAATCAAACAATCTTTTAATTTCTATTGCCATATTTATTAAATTTTAATAACGAGCCAATATACAAACTTTATATTAATATAAAAAATACTTAAAAAAACACTAGACTCCATTAATTGTTTAGCTAACATAAATTTTTAGGACTGGTTTTTTGTTACACGAAGGCTTAAAATTCAATGTTTTTTTAACATTTTATAATACTCCAATAAGTAAAAAAGTAGCTTATAAGGACGATTGAGCTTGTGTTATTAAAAAAAACAATAATTTTTTGTAAAATTTAAAACATAATATTAACTTTGTGGAATAGTTTATTTTTAACAATTATAGTTAGATGGTTAGATATGCTAAAAGAGATTCATTTATTAGAAAGTAAGTTAGAAAAATTATTTTCAGATTATGAATTGATAAAAAGTGAGAATGTTACTTTGCTTGAAAACACTGAAACATTACGCCATCAACTAATTGAAAAAGAGCAGTTATTAAAAAAGCAAAAAAGTGAGTACGATTTGCTTAAAATTGCAAAAACTATAGAAGGCAGTATTACAAATAAAAGAGATACAAAACTTAAAATAAATGTTTTAATAAGAGAAATAGATAAATGTATTGTTGAATTACAGGAGTAAATTTTTTTAAACTGATGGGTAAATTAAAAATTAATGTAGTTATTGCAGGAAGGACTTATCCTTTACAGGTAAGCAATCAGGAGGAGGAAGAGGGCTTGAGAAAAGCTGTAAAAAGCATTAACAAATTAGTTTCTATATACGAGCAAAATTATGCGGTTAGAGATAAACAAGATGTTTTAGCTATGTGTGCATTACAATTTGCGTCAAGGAAAGAAATATCAGATATTGAAGAAAAATCTACAAGCATAGAAGTTGCCAAAGTAATAAATAAACTTACTAAAAGAGTAAGTTCGCATTTAGGAAAAGTTCTTTAAAATATAACTATCAACATAATACTGCCTACGTTAGTAATTTGTTTGTCGAACTCAAAAAGTACTATTAAAAAAGATGAGTCTTTACTGCAAAAGCGAGCCATTTTAAAGTGGATACTTGAACAGTAAGTTAATCTTAAACTTGATAATAATGGAGTTTATATGACTATACAAACGTAGGTTTTTTTTATAAATAAATTAAAGACATGGAAGAAATGATATTGCCCATTGCAGTGGGAGTTTTAGTAGGCGTTGCGCTTAAATACATAACCTCAATATATATTAAAAAAATAAAGGAAAAAAAAGCGATTAGCGAAGTAAAAAAACAAGTTTCTAAAATTTTGAAAGAAGCGAAAATAGAAGCTGAATCGATAAAAAAAGCTAAGATATTAGAGTCTAAAGAAAAGATTATTGAGCTAAAATCCGAACATCAAAAAGCTGTTTTAAATAGAGAGAAAAATATTTCGGATATAGAAAAACGCATCACATATAAGGAGGTTCAGATAACTACAGAGCTAGATAAAAACAAAAGGTTAAATAAAAATTTAGAATATAAAAAATTAAGCCTTGAGAAGAGGCTGGATGTTTTAGAAAAAAAAGAATTAGAATTAGAAAAAAAGCACGATTATCAAATAGAGTTATTAGAACAAATATCGGATTTATCAGCTGAAAAAGCTAAAAAAGAATTAGTTACCTCATTAAAAGATAAAGCTAAAACGGAAGCGATGGCTTATGTTAGAGCTTCTATTGAAGAAGCAAAATTAACAGCGGAACAAGAAGCAAGGAAAGTAATTTTAGGCACTATACAAAGAGTAGGAGTTGAGCAATCGATAGACAATTGTGTTTCTGTTTTTAATATTGAATCCGATGATGTTAAAGGAAGAATTATTGGTAGAGAAGGACGTAATATTAGGGTTCTAGAAGCCACAACAGGAGTAGAAATTATCGTAGATGACACGCCAGAGGCTATTATCCTATCATGTTTTGATCCTATTCGAAGAGAAATTGCACGCTTGGCTATGCAAAAGTTAGTTACTGATGGAAGAATTCATCCAGCTGTAATAGAAGACGTTGTTAGAAAAACAAGAAGCCAAATAATGCAAGAAATCAATGAAACTGGCAAAAGAACAGCTATAGATTTGGGCATCCATGGGTTACACCCACAGTTAGTTAAAACAATCGGTAGAATGAAATACAGGTCGTCTTATGGACAGAATTTATTACAACACTCTCGTGAAGTTTCAAATCTTTGTGGTATTATGGCATCAGAAATGGGCTTAAATTCTAAAATGGCAAAACGTGCAGGTTTACTACATGATATTGGTAAAGTACCAGAAGCCGAAAGCGAATTAACTCATGCTATTTTAGGAATGCAATGGGCTGAAAAATATGGAGAAAAAAAAGAAGTGTGTAATGCTATAGGTGCTCACCACGATGAAATTGAAATGAATAACTTAATATCACCAATTGTTCAAGTTTGTGATGCTATTTCAGGTGCAAGACCAGGTGCAAGACGCCAAGCTTTAGACTCATACATACAGCGACTAAAAGATTTAGAGGAAATTGCTTACGGATTTAGTGGTGTTCAAAAAGCGTATGCTATTCAAGCAGGTAGAGAATTACGAGTTATTGTAGAAAGCGATAAAGTAAGCGATACAAAAGCAAAAGAATTATCCTATAACATTTCTCAAAAAATACAGAATACTATGACATATCCAGGCCAAGTTAAAATTACTGTAATTAGAGAAATTAGATCGGTTAATATAGCTAAATAAAAATTATTATACTTTTATATTAAGCTACTTGCGTATAGGTTAACTGGTTTTTTTGTTACCTTTTTTAAGAATAAAATTTAATTGATAAATTAAGTTTTATTTGGTAAACGCTTTTATCTATTATATTTGCTTATAATTTTACAAGAATTAAAAATTACTAAAACACACAAAAGCTAATATTATGACAGCAGAAGAAACATTAAATAAAGTTGAAAAAGCGTTAGATGAAATTCGCCCTTTTCTTATGAATGACGGGGGTAATATAAAATTGTTATCTATAGAGGATTCTGTAATAAAAGTAAAATTAGAAGGAGCTTGTTCGGATTGCACTGTAAACCAAATGACACTTAGTAATGGAGTTGAGGCAGTCGTAAAAAAACACGTTCCTCACATAGAAAAAGTTATTAATGTTGAATAAAACTATTTTAAGTTACACCTTTAAGTTTTGAGTAAATTATATCATTATTTTATGAAAAACCACATCGTGTTTTTGTTTTTTATATGCTTTATTTATAAAACTTACGGACAAGAAAAAACAACCGCTTTCAAAGATGGAGAGTGGCTTAAATACAAAGTAAGCTACAGTGGATTTTTAAGAGCAGGTTCCATTGTTTTAGAGGTTAAAGAAACAAACTACAAGGATAAAAAAGTATTTCATTCTAAAGGGACTGGTTGGACTACAGGGCTTGTAAAGTTGTTTTTTGAAGTTGATGATAATTATGAATCTTATTTTAATAAAGAAAATATAAAACCTTATTTATTCAAAAGAAAAGTAAGAGAAGGCAATTATAGAAAAAACGTAATAATGTCTTTTAATCATAAATATAAAAAAGCTTATATACAAGATTTTAACTTACAAAAAGATACTTCAATAGTTTTTCATAACATACAAGATATGCTTTCATCTTTCTATTATTTGAGAAGAAAGGAAGTAGAAAAAATGAAAATTAATCAAGAAGTGGAAATAAATATTTTATTAGACTCTCAAATTTACCCTTTTAAAGTTCGTTTTTTGGGGAGAGAAGTATTAAAAACAAGGTTTGGAAAAGTTAAGACCCTTTTATTTAAACCGATAATTCATTCAAAAAGAGTTTTTAAAGACGAAGAAAGTGTCATCGTTTGGATTACAGAAGACGCTAACAAAATTCCGATAAAGCTAAAAGCAAACCTTGCTGTTGGGTCTTTAAGAGCAGATTTAGAAAAATATAGAAATTTAGCGAATAAATTTGTTAAGCAATAGTGTTTTTTGATAAAAAGCTGTTTCTTAAAAATCATTTAACACATTGATTTTTAACAGAATCATTATAGATGTTTTCAAAGGGACATTCGTAAAACCACAAGTATTTAATTTTCAATAAATTAAGGAATAAAAAAGCAATAAAAAACCCCAAAAAGTAAGCAAAAAGCCTTATATTTGGGGTAATTTTAATTATTTCTATTATGGCAAATTTACGAAACTTATTCCAATCTATCAACCGAATTGATTTTCAAACTCCATCAGATAAGCTTGATCTCTACTATCAAAATTTTCTCAACTCCGATTTAGGCTATCTTTATCAGTCTATTCCGTGGAAATTATTAGCAAAATCGTTTAGTAAAAAGATTAGACGTAAGATTACAAGACGCCCAGGTATTTTTGATCTTCAAGGAAAATTAGCTTTAATGTTTTTAAAATCCTATACAGGTCATTCAGATCGTAAGCTAACAGAACGGCTCAACAGCGACTACCACTTTCAATTTTTCTGTGATCTGTATTTACGCCCCCAAGAGCATTTGAAAGATTATAAGATTGTGAGCCATGTACACTGTAAATTGGCTAGGTTATTGAAGATGGAAGATTTTCAAAAAGCTATACGGTATCATTGGGGGATAGAAAACAAGCTACACTGGGTTTTAGATGTTGCTTTTTCTGAAGATGCCTCTAGAAAAAGAAAAGCAAACGCAACACAGAACTTCTCAATACTTACTAAAATTGCTCTAAATTTGCTCAAAAAAGATACTAAAGCTAAAGTTGGTATAAAAAGTAGGAGACTTAAAGCAGCTATCAATAATCAATATATGCTTAAAATACTCAAATTATGATGCGTTTGCCCTGTCATTCCTTTGGATGGCAAAATCCTTGTCATGGATGTTTCATAATTGTTTTCTCATTAATTAGTTTTTAACAATATAAAATGAGCCAGGTTCTCTTTCAGTAGTTAATTTTGGACATTTAGAGGCTAATTGTTTATAAAAATTATGCTTTAAATAATTTACAGCACCTATAATTCTCCAGTCGTTATTATAATATAGAAATGCTTCAAGCAAGTATTGTTCGTTCCAAAATCTATAATCTTCAAAAAGCCATTCTTTAAGATAATTTCTCGGAGAAAAAATATCATGAATATGAACTATAACTCCCTTGTTTAGTATTGGTAGTATTTCAAAATATTCAAAAAGCACATCGCCTTGAGGTCTAATAATATGAGAAGAGTCGATGAATAAAATATCTTCTTCTTCTAAACTTTTAAAAAAAGACAGCTCTATATTCTCGACTTTTTCTCTAATAACAGAAACCCCTATTTTTTCTAACCACGGCATTTCATAAGGCTCTATACATATATGTTTACAATTATATTTTGGGTCTAATTTCTTATTCTTTTTTATAGCGATTTGAGCCATTTTAGTAGAGTGTCCTGAACCGACTTCTATAATTCTTTTAGGTTTTTTTAGGCGAATTATATTATACCAATATTCCGCATCTCCAGAGCAAAAAGAATCGTTATTTAAATGAAAAGTTAATTCATCGACATAATTTTCAGAGATGTTTTTAAATTCGTCTGAAAATGAAAAACTACTTAATACTTTTAATTGTTCTTTTAAATTCCAGTTAATTCCTTTTAAGCTACGCTCTTGTTCTAGCGATTTTGATAGTTCTTTTCAGATATGAAAGGATCATAATAATGGTTTATAACTGGTATTATGCCTATTTTAACTAATACTTTTCTTGTAATTTTCAGCCTTTTCAAACCAACTCTTCTAGCAAGTTTTAAAACAAGAGCTAACGGAAATACAAAAGGAATAAGAACAATATCTAATATTTTACTAATTTTATTTAACATAACTATTTTATTTAACATAACTTTTGATTAATAGCAAATTACTGAATTTATACTTTCTTTATCAAAAATAATATATTTGAGAATTTGAAAGATTAGCTTACTTTTGCGGTTGCAAATAAACTGGCCTATGGTGTAACGGTAACACACCGGTTTTTGGTACCGACATTCAAGGTTCGAATCCTTGTAGGCCAACAAAAAAGCCTCGACAAAAAAATAATTACCAAGGATTTTTTTATATACAGTGTTTTTCTTAATTTATCAAAAAACTTTTTAACTCTTCATAAGAAGAAATTTTTATAGATTTTTTATTTTTATTAAGAACATTTTTTATTTGCAAAGGTATTTCAACAGGTATATCTAACGTGTCTTGTACAATGTCTATAAATTTAACTGGATGTGCTGTTTCTAAAAATACTCCAAACTCGTTTTTTTGTAGTCCATATTTTTTTAAGCCTAAATAACCTACGGCTCCGTGAGGCTCTGCTATATATTTAGAGTTTTTATAAATTTCTTTCATCCCCTTAATAGTTTCTTCATCACTAAAGCTATATGACGACAAAACATTTTTTAAAGACCTTAAATCGTTATTAAACAGCTCTTGTATTCTAATAAAATTACTTGGGTTACCGACATCCATAGCGTTAGAAATAGTAGCTATAGATTTTTTTGGTTTATAATTACCTTCTTTTAAAAAATTGGGAACTGTGTCATTTACATTTGTACAAGCTATAAAATTTTTAATCGGAAGCCCTAACTTTTGAGCCACCATTCCGGCGCATATATTTCCAAAATTTCCACTCGGAACAGAAAAAACGAGGTTTTTATGTTTTTTGTATAATTCTTTGTAAGCAAAAAAGTAATAAAACATTTGAGGTAGCCAGCGTGCAATATTAATAGAATTAGCAGAGGTTAAAGTTCTCGGTATTTCTAGATCTAAAAAAGCAGTTTTTACCATGTCTTGGCATTGATCAAAAACTCCGTCAACTTCAAGTGCGGTGATGTTTTGACCTAAAGTAGTTAGTTGTTTTTCTTGCACGTCGCTTACTTTCCCCAATGGATAAAGAATTACAACTTTTATTCCTTTTGCACCTAAAAACCCATTAGCCACGGCACCACCTGTATCTCCAGAAGTGGCAACTAAGACAGTAATTTCTTTGTCGCTATCCTTATTAAAATATTCTAAGCACTTTGCCATAAATTTTGCACCAACATCTTTAAAAGCCATCGTAGGTCCATTAAATAACTCTAACACTGCGATATTATCATCTATTTTTTTAACAGGAAAGTCATAGAAAATAGTTTCAGTTATAAATTCTTTAAGCTTTTTTTCTGGTATTTCATTATCAATAAACTGCTTAATAGCTTGAAATGCAATTTCGTGGTTATTATAACTCGAAATATTTTGAATAAATTTTTTTGATAAAGGAATTATTTTTTCTGGAAAATACAAGCCTCTATCTGGTGCTATTCCGCTTACAACGGCGTTTCTAAAGGCAGACTTTAGCGATTTGTTATATAGGCTATAGTAATTCATAATTGCTATTTTAAAACTTTAACTCCTTTGGTATTAATTTTAGAAATAAAAATTTTAAACTCAATAGATTTATTTTTATAAACTTTTTGCATACTGTCATACACCTTTTTTGCATTTTTTTTACCCTTACAAAATGCAAAAATAGTAGGACCTGACCCACTAATACCAGAACCTAAAGCGCCTGATTTTATAGCACTATTTTTAACATCATCAAAATAAGGAATAAGAACTTTTCTATTAGGCTCAACAACAACGTCTTCTAAAGAGCTACTGAATAACTCGTAGTTATTTGTATATAAACTGCTAATTAAACCTCCAAAGTTTGACCAATTTACAACTGCCTTTTCCAATTCAATTTTTCTAGGTAAAACCTCTCTAGCGTCTTTAGTTTTAATTTCAATTTGTGGGTATATTGCAACAACTCTTAATTTTTTTGGCGTAGGGAGTTTTATAAAATAAGGCTTGTTTTTTCTAACTAAAACAAAACCTCCAAAAATAGCTGTTGCAACATTATCTGAAATCGGGGTGCCACAGGCTACTTCTTCGCCGAACACAGCAAATTTTATAAGCTCAAATTTAGAGTATTTATTTCCGAGTAATTTATTTGTACCATAGGCAGCACCCGCAGCACTTGCAGCAGAACTTCCTAAACCGCTACCCGGAGCAAACCCTTTGTGAATGGTTAAATTTATACCAAAATTAGCTTCCGACTCTTGTAACATTTTTTTTACAACAGCACCAGCAGCATTTTTATCAATATTATAGGTTAAATCAGCTCCAGAAATTTGAGTAATATTTACTCCTTTTTTTGTCGTTTTAGTAAAGGTCATCTCGTCGCCAATAGATTTAACAGCAAGACCAATAGCATCGAAACCGCAAGAAACATTAGCTATAGTTGCTGGTGCAAATATTTTGGTATAATTCATTTTTTATTGATTTGCTGTTCGTATAATATCCGCAAAAATACCCGATGCTGTTACCTCTGCACCTGCCCCTGCACCTTTTATTAATAGTGGGTTTTTCGAATATCTATCAGTAAAAAACAAAACAATATTATCACTACCTTCTATATTATAAAAAGGGTGAGATGATTCAATGTGCTTTAAACCCACGCTTGCCTTACCGTTTTTAAATTCAGCAACATATTTTAAGCGACAATTTTTACGTCTTGCTTGTTTAAATATTTGTTGAAAATGTGCCTCATTTTTACTTAAAGATTCGTAAAATTCTTTTTCATTGTTTGCGGTCAAACTTTCTTTAGGTAAAAATGAATTGTTTTCTACATCTTCTAACTCTATTTCATAGCTACTTTCCCTTGCAAGGATTAAAATTTTTCTAGCAACATCAATTCCGCTTAAATCAATTTTAGGATTTGGCTCTGTATAGCCTTCTTTTTGTGCTTGTAAAACAATTCTAAAAAAAGTAGTTTTTTCATTATAATTATTAAACACAAAGTTTAAGCTACCTGACAAAATAGCTTGAATTTTATGAACTCTATCTCCAGAGTTAATTAAATTTTTTAGCGTATCAATTATCGGCAATCCTGCTCCTACGTTTGTTTCAAACAAAAATGATGCTTTGTATTCTCTCGAAACCGATTTTAGTTTTTTATAGTTGTTTAGGCTTGATGCACAAGCGATTTTATTGCATGTTATTACAGAAATACTTTCTTGTAAATATTTTTCATAAATTTTTGACACTTCTTGGCTTGCAGTAATATCTATAAAAATACTATTTCTTAGATTAGCTTTTTTTGTCGTGTTAAAAAAACTTTCTATACTAGCAGAATCTCCTGTTTCTATTTGCTCTTTCCAGTTTTTTATTTCTATTCCGTTTTTATTAAAAATCATTTTTCTAGAGTTGGATATTCCGATAACTCTAATTTTTAGCTTTAAGTAATCTAATAAATATTTATTTTGTTGACTTAGTTGTGCTAACAGTCGTTTGCCTACATTACCAACACCTGTAATAAATAGGTTGAGTTGTTTAGTTTCTTTTTCAAAAAATTGTTCGTGTAAAGTGTTTAGTGCTTTTTTGACATCTGTTTTATTAATAACTGCAGAAATGTTTCTCTCCGAAGAACCTTGAGATATAGCTCTTACGTTTACGTTGTTTCTTCCTAAAGCACTAAACATTTGTCCGCTCAAGCCTTGATGACTTTTCATGTTTTCACCAACAACGGCAACAATTACCAAGTCTTTTTCTATGATAGTCGGTTTAATTTTGTTACTTTCAATTTCTCTATTAAAAACTTTGTCGATTAGCTGCTTTGCTCTTTCTGCATCTTTGTTGTAAACGCCTACACAAATAGAATATTCTGATGAGGCTTGTGTAATGAAAATAACATTTATCTCTAACTGAAAAAACGCATCGAACAAACGCCTAGAGAAGCCCAAAACTCCGACCATACCTACTCCTTCTAATGTAATTAGACTAATATCTTCAATATGTGAAATTCCTTTAATTTTATTGCTTTTATTAAAACTATTTGAAATTAGCGTTCCAGCTTCTTTTGGTTTAAAAGTGTTTTTAATTTTTACCGAAATTTCCTTATTTAATAAAGGGTATAATGTCGGAGAATACAAAACGTTTGCACCAAAATGCGACAACTCGATAGCTTCTTCGTAAGAGATTTCTTTGATAGGAAGTGCTTGCTTAACTATTCTCGGATTTGCCGTAAACATTCCGCTTACGTCTGTCCAAATTTGTAGTTCGCTAGTATTTGTAGCTGCGGTATAAATTGATGCAGAATAATCGGAGCCTCCCCTACCTAAAGTTGTAGTTATTCCATGTTCGTCTGATGATATAAACCCTCCTACGACAGTAATTATATGCTTACTTTTATTAAAATAAGAACTAATTTTATGGTTAGTAGTTTTAAAATTTACTTGCCCATTTAGGTGATTATTATCTGTGATTATTAAGTTTCTGCTATCTATATGATGAGTGTCTAAAGTTTCGTTTGCTAAACTATAAATTATAAATGAAGAAAGCCTTTCGCCGAAGCTAAGTACGTTTGCTGTAGCCTTATCAGACAACTTTTTTATTAAACAAATTTCTTCAAAAACTACTTCTAAATTATAGAACATAATAGATACTTCTTTGATTGTTTTATCTTTATTAGTAAAAATCAAATCATCTATTATTCCATAATGTAATTCTTTTATGATGTTTAAAATTTCTTGTGCTTTGCTAATGTTTTTAATAGACTGGTTAGCGGCGAGTTGCAACAGGTCGGTAGTTTTACCGAAAGCAGAAACAACTACTATTATGTTTTGATTTTTAGACTCTTGATTAAAAATAGCTAATGCTTTTTTGATGTTTTCTGAATTTGAGATAGAGGAGCCTCCAAATTTTAATACTTTCATTTTTAATGAATAGTTTAGTGTAAAGTAGAATATTTGTTTTGAACAATTTTATAAAACAAAAGTAGTCGTATTATATTTATTGTTAAGACCTAATTTTAGCCTTTTATATAGTTTTTAACTGATTCAGATTTTTTTGTTAAAAATAAACATTTATAACTCTTTTGTACATTTAGAAAAAAGTAAAAAAAGCCTGATTAATTGAAGCAAAAGCAGAATTAGACTATATATAGTAATCAACATATAAATTACAGCCTACCTAATCTAAATAATATTAAAAGAAACTTCTTTGCTAAAAGGCCCAACGCCGGCATTGTTTGCGTAAGCTACTTTTAAAAACCCAATTTTTGAAACATTAGCCCCTTCAAATACTAACAAGAAACTCGCTGCACTTATAGGATCTAAAGTTTTAAAATCTGATTCTTTCGGAACGCCCATTGGTTCGGTAATAGGAAGAATTGCTAGCTGTCGTACTATCTGCAAAGCTCCTTTGGGAAGATGTTTGTGGTCTAAATCCGAAAGATTCGGCAAAGATGTCTTAAACTTATTTGTTAGATGACTTGTTTCTACCAAGTCTAATTGTGGGCTTATTTTTGGAATAACCGCTTTAGTCCTTGTAGTTTTATTGCGACGGATATAAAGATTCGAATAATCATCGTCGGTCAAAGTGATTAAAATGTTCGACTTTAAATTTTTTTTCAAAGCTCGTATTATCTTGTCGTAAGGCACGTATAATCTACGCATAGTAGAAACTACCGTTGGCGTCTGAGTATCAACGCTTACATATAACGCTAACTCGGATTTCCACTCGGCATCTTTCTTTTTTAGCATATCAAGATAAGCCTGATTTAACCCTAATCTCGTTAAATTATCTCCTCTTTCTAAATAACCAATAATGCCAGTTACTTGGTTGTTAAATTCTAAATACACTTTTGAATGTCTCATTTTATTAAATATTATAAATTAGACCGACAAAGATAGTAATTTGTCTTTAAGTAAAACTATTTTATTTGAAAAATAGACTAAATGTCTTTTAAATAGTTGATAATAAGCTAATTGTAGTAATATTATTTTTTGCAATAATTTTAATATTGCTAATATTAAAACTAATACTACTAATATTAAAACTAATACTACTAATATTAAAACTAATACTACTAATATTAAAACTAATACTACTAATACTAAAACTAATATTACTAATATTAAAACTAATATTACTGATATTAAAACTAATACTACTAATATTAAAACTAATACTACTAATATTAAAACTAATATTGCTAATATTAAAACTAATATTACTGATATTAAAACTAATATTGCTAATATTAAAACTAGTACTGCTAATACTAATAACTAACAACTAACAACTAATATTAAAAAAAGCAGTAATAGTAGAATTAAAAGCTACATTACTATTAATGCTTATCAGAATACCTTCTCGAAGATTTTTCAATTACCTAAACAATTCTACTTAAGCCCTAATATTGAGCATTTTACTTTTAGCGATTTAAAATTTTGAAATAGCTACTTTTGCAAAAAAAGTTTTGAAAGAAATATATTGTATAATCTTGCTGTTTTTTGTTACACCTTCGCTTTCACAGGCAAAAAAAATTGTAATTGAAAATGCCGAAATCCAGTATAAAGATGAAGACCTACACAAAGGAGCTACCGTATTGTTAGGTAATGTGATAATTACACACGACGGTATAAAACTAAATTGCCAGAAAGCGTTTTTTTACAAAGACACAAATCTATTTAAAGCTATAGGAAATGTCGTAATAAATCAAGGCGATACTATCAAACAAACTAGTAATTACGCTGATTATAACGCAAATACCAAGCAGGCGTTTTCGTGGGGAAATGTAGTTTTAAAAGACCCAACGATGACTTTGACTACTGATAGTTTAAATTTTGACAGGCTAAACCAAGAACTTTATTATAAAAACTACGCCACTATTAAAGACCAAACAAACACTTTAAACAGCAAAAAAGGCAATTATAATATAAAAAAGAAAAAATTTACTGCAAGGACAAAAGTAACAATCGTAAACCCAGAGCATATTTTAGAGTCTAATCATTTAGACTATTTTACTAATTCAGGGCTAACCTATTTGTATGGTTCTTCAATAGTTAAAAACACTAAAAACAATAACGTAATTTATTCTAATAAAGGATTTTATAATACCAAAAAAGACATTTCTCATTTTGTAAAAAACGTAAAACTATATTTGAATGAAAAGATAATAATAGGCGATAGTTTATACTATGACAAGAGAAAAGGATTTGCTTCTGCAACCGACAATATTAAAATAATAGACACTGTAAACAACTTTATAGCAAAAGGAAATTATGCCGAGATATTTGACAAAGCAGACTCTCTTTTTATAGTAAAAAAAGCTGTTGCAATTTCAATAGTTGACAAAGATTCTACTTATATACATGGAGATACTTTGCTAGTTACTGGAAAACCAGAAAAAAGAATAATACGAGTCTTTCACAATGTAAAAATTTTTAAATCAGATTTTCAAGGAAAGTGCGATTCTATTCATACAAACCAAGAAAAAGGTCTAACAAGAATGTTCCAAAATCCAATAATTTGGTCAGAAAGAAATCAAATAACTGGCGACACTATTCATTTAGTATCTAACTCAAAGACTAAAAAGTTAGATTCGATAAAAATTTTAAAAAACGCTTTTATTATATCTAAAGATTCTATTTCAAATAAAGATTTTAATCAAATTAAAGGTAGAAATATGTTCGGTAAATTTAGGAACGGTAAACTTCAAAAACTTTTAGTCAAAGGAAATGCAGAGTCTGTTTACTTTAATAGAAATAAAGACACAAAAGTGTTAGAAACTATTACTAAACAAGCATCGAGTAATATTGAATTTACTTTAAATAACGGAGAAATAGAGCTAATAAAATATTTAAAAAAACCTGACGGAAACACCTACCCCCCTTCTAAATTCCCTATAGCAGACAGAAAATTAAAAGGCTTTGTTTGGCGAGAAGAAGAGCAGCCAAAAAAAATGCAAGATATTTTTATAAAAGAAAAAAAACAATCTGAACTTTAGTTTTTTTTACGGACTATTTTTTAGGAATAGTAATCCTACCCGAAGAATGGTTTTTTATCGCTCCAGTCACACTGGACAAGCAATTAACTTTATTATTAATCCTTAATAATCCTAAAAAACTAAAGATTAATGCCTCTTTAAAATTTATTATATCTGCACTTGGGAGCTTTATTTTAAAATTTAAAAACTTCTCTATCCGCTCTATTAAAAATGAATTAAAAGCACCGCCTCCAGTTATTAATACGGTCTCGTTTTTAGTAATAACTTTGCTTATTTGTATTGCAATATGCTCTACAAAAGTTCTTAAAACAACCGGAATTTCAGTTTCAAACTCGTCTATTAACGGGAATATTTCTTTTTGCACCCACTCTAAACCCAAAGATTTTGGAGGCTGCTTTGCGTAGTATTTTAACGAGTCTAACTTTTCTAACAATTGATGGTTGATACTACCGCCAGAAGCAATTTTGCCAGCTTTGTCATAATCAAAAGAAAGCTTGTTTGCATAAAAATTTAGCACGACGTTTACCGGACAAATATCAAAAGCAATTCTTTTGTTTTGTTTTTTAAAAGAAACATTAGAAAACCCACCGAGATTCAGACAATAGCTG
Organism: uncultured Polaribacter sp.; assembly: GCA_963422315.1. Lineage (GTDB taxonomy): Bacteria > Bacteroidota > Bacteroidia > Flavobacteriales > Flavobacteriaceae > Polaribacter. The sequence goes on along the minus strand of OY729423.1, from coordinate 145,658 downwards.
TAATTATAAAATAAAAGTCGGTCTCCAATCGGTACCAAAGGTGCACCTTGTCCGCCTAATTTTATATCTTGAGTTCTAAAATCAGATACCACTTTTAAATTCGTAATTTTTGAAATTTGCTCTCCAGAACCCATCTGTAAGGTAATCCCTTTTTGTGGCTGATGTAAAACCGTATGCCCATGAGATGCTACAAAATCTAACTTTTTTATCCGATACTTTTTTATAAACTCATTAACTGTTTTGCCCAATAAAATACCGTATTCAACATCTAAAATATTCAAATTATCTTTAGAATAATAAATAGACTCTTTTAGAATTTTTTGCCATTTTGTTGAATACAGAACCGTTTCGCAATTTAATATTTGAAAAGAAATTTTATTGCTTTCAGTAAACTTTACATAAGCTAAATCTACTCCGTCTAATGAAGTGCCAGACATAAGCCCTATTGCAAAAGAAATGTTTGTTTTCATAAAAGGTGAATTAAAGTTTCAGAGTTTTAAAGTTTTAAAGTAGCGAATTTATAGACTCAAAACTAATAATTATAAACTAAAATCTCATTTAAAATTGTATAAAAAAATTATTACAGATAATAATAAAAACTTAATTATATTCGCAGCCACTTTTATAAGTGTTTTTATTGCCCTACCGGAGAAATGGCAGAGTGGTCGAATGCGGCAGTCTTGAAAACTGTTGACTGTAACAGGTCCGGGGGTTCGAATCCCTCTTTCTCCGCTACTATAAACCGTAATTACTTATTAATTAAGTTTTTACTTTCTGCATCACTGTTTTTAATTTTTTTTAAAGCCATGCCCATCTACCATAAATTCATCTATTGAAACGAAAGATATTTTGGTTAGCTTATTAATTAGTTTGAAATCAAAGTTTTGAGCTAATGTTATACTTGTAGCAAGAATAAATAGACATAAAATTAGGCGTAACAGACAAAATGGTTGGTAAAAACAATGAAATACCAACAAAGAACGAAAGTAAAAAACAAATAAAATTTGATTTTTTTATGCTAAAGTACTGTTATAATTATCATCATAAAGTATTTCACTTTTCACTAAAATAAGAGCTATTCTAAGTCATTTTAAGCTACAATTATTCCAAAATCAGAAAATCAAAAAGTATAATTTCACTTAAAAAACTTCTTCAAACGCAGTCAAAATCAAAATTATATCATATATTTAACCCCATAAGCTAAAATAATAATGTTTATGCACAAACTCGCGTTGTACATAAATTTAAAAAATAAAAAAACATAAAGTTCCATTATTCCTTTAAACATGAAAAAGTCTTTATTTCTATTCTTAATAATAATTTTACAACTCTGTTTAAGCAGCTGTAACGAAAAAGATAAAACTGATGAAATTGCGGAGTCTATACTTACTGATATTTCCATATCATCATCTGAAAGTTTGATTACTTGGGATAGATATGTTGACTTGATGCAAAAAATAGAAAATGCTTTAAGTTATAATTATGGGAATGCAAATGAGAACGAAACTGAAAAACAACAAAGTTTTAATGCAGATACAACCCAGGTAGTTGCGACAATAGAATTCAAAGCAACATTTCAGAATATTTATAAAGACTCAAATTTATCTAATAATACTGTAACAATCAATCTTGAAAAAAATGAAGGTGTTGAGTTAAGAGCAGATGGTCCAGGAAACACTTATGAACTAATTACCTCAATATTAGCTCCAGGATACGACCCCATTGAAGCACCAGATTGCAGTCATGATGCCTTTGGCTACCATATTGATGAGTTATTTGATAACGAGTTAAATGCAAATGTTTTTCGGTTTCATATCCATACAACACCAGATAATGATCGCTGTATAAATTTTGACAGGCAACGTAATGAAATCAAAAGCTATGATAAATCACCAGATAATTTACTAGGCATAGAAAACGAAAAAGTAAATTACAAATGGAAATTCAAATTAAATGCAGGATTTCAGTCTTCACCTAAATTTACGCATTTACATCAACTAAAGTCAGTAGGTGGAGAATTTGCAAGTCATCCTATATATACCCTAACGACGCGAAAAGGAAGTCCAGATAGATTAGAATTACGCTACGGTGAAACAGACTCTTCAATTATTTTAATGCAAACCGAATTAGCGCCTTTTATAGATACTTGGTTAGAAGTAACAGAAACAATAAAATACGGAATTAATGGAACTTATCATATAGAAATAAAGAAAGTTAATGATAGCACAATTTTGTTGACGTATTCAAATTCTTCAATTATAAACTGGCGACCCAATGCCTCTTTTGTAAGACCGAAATGGGGAATTTATAGAAGTTTACAGTATGCCGAAGACCTCAGAGATGAAGAGGTATTATTTGCCAATTTTATTATTACAGAAATTGAGTAGTGATATTATTTGACTTAAGAGATAATAATCTTTAAAATAAAAACTATGCGCAACAAAGTAAAAAACGTGAATAATGTTTAAGCTACCCATAAAGTTAATTGATTTGATAGAATAAGGCTCTAGACTAGAAGATTTATATTTATTTCAAATTTACTGATAATAATTATAAGTTGTTGAAATGTTAATAATTCCGAAAGATTATCAATATTTCAATAACAACTTCCATAATTCATTTTCCATTTCTTTTTGATTTTTCTTCCATCTTCCATTCACATTCTTTTAAGTGCAAATCAAAATGTTTTTTTACACCATTAAATTTAGCTAATCTTCTTTTAGTAAAACTCCAAAAACTTTCTATTCCATTTATATGAGCACCTTGTGTATTAGAAAATAGAGTTGAAGCTACAATTTTCGGGAAAAAGATATAGAATTAATAACAGATATAAATCAATTTTATATTCCCTTTGAATTGTATATTGGGACTAACAATGCGTAAAACGTTCATAATAAAACTACGCCAAACCGATACAATTACACCTTGAATTTGACTCAAGAACATTTCAAAATCTCACTTACCCCCTATTTCCATCATTAGAAACTTTAATATCTTTTAGTTTTTCAAATTGATATTCAATAGCTTCGTCGTCTATTTTTGAAAACAACAATTCCCCTTTGCTTATTTTGTGGTTTTGAGGAAGTAAAATATTTTTTACAGACACATCGTTCCAAGACAAGGACTTATCTAAATTTAGAATAGATTTTAACTTTGCAGATGTAAACGGCAAAAAGGGTTCGGAAACAATAGATAGAGCAGTAGAAATTTGTAATCCGACAAACATTATAGTCCTTGCTCGTTCTTCATCATCTTTAATCTTTTTCCACGGCTCTTCTTTTGCTAAATACTTGTTCCCTAACCTCGCTAAATTCATAAGTTTCTGTATTCCTTCTCTAAATTTATATTCTTCAATAGATTTACCGATATTATTCGGGTACTCTTTTATTTGGATTAAAATACTTTCGTCATCCCTTGTCAAAAAAATTTGCGATGGGACAGTTCCGTCATAAAATTTATTAATCAAAACAACAACCCTATTTATAAAATTTCCAAAAATAGCTACTAGTTCGCTGTTGTTTCGTTCCTGAAAATTTTTCCAAGTAAAATTATTATCCTTGCTTTCGGGTGCGTTTACCGTCAAAACGTATCGTAAAACATCTTGTTTGCCCGGAAATTCTTTTAAATAATCTATCAGCCAAGCAGCCCAATTTTTAGAAGTAGATAATTTACTTCCTTCTAAATTTAAAAATTCATTTGCAGGAACATTGCTGGGTAAAATATACTCGCCATGTGCTTTGAGCATCGCTGGAAAAATAATACAATGAAAAACTATATTGTCTTTTCCTATAAAGTGTACTAGTTTAGTATCTTCTTTTTTCCAGTAATCTTCCCAGTTTTTACCCTCTCTTTTTGCCCACTCTTTTGTAGATGAGATATATCCGACAGGTGCTTCAAACCAGACGTATAGCACTTTATTTTTGACATTTTTTAAAGGAACTGAAACTCCCCAGTCCGAATCTCTCGTAACGGCTCTCGATTTTAATCCGTCATCTAACCAGCCTTTTACTTGTCCATAGACGTTCGGTTTCCAGTCTTTTTTATGGTCTTCTAAAGCCCAGTTTTTTAAAAAATCTTCGTATTTGTTTAAAGGTAAAAACCAATGCTTTGTCGCTTTCGGAATTGGTTGGCTTCCGGTAAGCATAGACTTAGGGTTTATTAAATCAATAGAATCATGATTTGTGCCACAGCTTTCACACTGGTCTCCATAACTCTCTTCAAAACCGCATTTAGGACAAGTTCCTATTACAAACCTGTCGGCTAAAAATTGATTAGCTTCTTTATCGTATAATTGGTCTGTAAACTTCTCTTCAAAAACACCATCTCTGTATAATTTAGTAAAAAAATCTGAGGCTGTTTTAATATGAATATTTGAAGATGTACGAGAATAGTTGTCGAATGAAATTCCGAATTCGTCAAACGATTTTTTAATTATGCTGTGATATTTATCAACAATTTTTTTCGGCGAAACTCCCGCCTGTTTTGCTTTCATAGGAATAGCAAAGCCGTATTCGTCCGATCCACTAATAAAGGCAACATCTTTTCCTATTATCCTTAAATACCGAGCGTAGATGTCCGCTGGTAGATATACTCCTGCCAGGTGTCCGATATGAATAGATCCATTTGCATAAGGTAAAGCTGCGGTAACAGTATATCTTTTGGGAGGATTCATAGTGTTTTTTTATTTGAATTTAATTTTTTGATTGGCAAAAGTACAAATTAGTTATTAGTTTAATGATACTTTTAAAAAATGTTGAAATGTAGTATCTTTACAAAAATATATTTTTATGAATTTAAGGAATGTCTATTTTTTGCTTTTTGTTTGTTTATTAATGTCTAAAATGAATACTTTTAGTCAAAACAAAATTAAAATTAACAGTAACAAAAACTCTAAACTAACAAGTCCGCCGTATTTAAAAAAAGGGGATAGCATCGTTATACTTGCTCCGGCAGGCATCTTAAAAGACAAACAAGAAACTATTCAAGTGGCAAAGAAATTAGTAGAAAATTGGGGTTTAAAGGTTGGGCTTGGCGAACATCTGTTTAGCAAAAACAATCATTTTGCTGGTGAAGACTACGAACGAACGTCTGATTTTCAAAAGGCTATAAACAATCCTAATATTAAAGCAATATGGGCAGCACGAGGAGGTTATGGTTCCGTCAGAATTTTAGATAGACTGAATTATATAAAATTTTTAAAAAACCCAAAATGGATTATTGGTTATTCTGATATTACGGCTTTTCATAGTTATTTTCATAATCTAAAAGTAGAAACTTTACACGCAATGATGTGTATTAATGTCGATGATGATATAGAGCTTTCCAAAGAAGCCATATTAAGTTTTAAAAATGCAATTTTTGGCAAAAAACTAAGCTATAAAATACCTTCATCTATATACAATAAAAGAGGAAGTGGGAAGGGTCAGATTGTAGGCGGAAATCTAATGATACTAACTACTATGCTGGGTTCTTCGGATCAACTAAATACTAAAGGTAAGGTTATTTTTATTGAAGAAATTGGCGAGTATAAATACAGTATAGATAGAATGCTATATAGTTTAAAAAGAGCTGGCTATTTTGATGAATGTACTGGGCTAATAGTTGGAAATATTTCTAATATTAAGGAAAACACAACTGTCTGGGGTCATACTATTGAAGAGCTAATTTTAGATGTTGTAAAGGAATACGATTTCCCAGTAATGTTTGATTTTCCTGCTGGACACGAACCAGACAATAGAGCATTGATACTAGGAAGAAAAATAAAATTAAAAGTTAGAGACAAATATTCTTCGGTGATTTTTAAAAAATAGAAATGGCAAAACATAACGAGTTAGGGAAAAAAGGAGAGCAAATAGCAGCAGATTATTTAATAAAACAAGGCTATACTATTTTAGAAAAGAACTATCGTTATTATAAAGCAGAAATTGATATAATTGCACAAAAAGACTCTATTTTGGCGGTAGTTGAAGTAAAAACTAGGACTACAAATTACTTTGGAAGTCCGCAAGATTTTGTAAATAATAAAAAAATAAAACTTATGTTTTGGGCAATAGATAATTATATAATCAAAAAAGATTTAGACATTGAGGCTCGTTTTGATATAATTGCTATAACCCTTGAAAATGAAACAAAAATTGAGCATATAAAAGACGCTTTTTTTAGTTTTTAGTTATTAGTGTTTAGTTTTGAAAATAAGTGTTTATTACTATTTAAGCTCCAAAAAGGTAGTAATAAAAATTCTACATATAGGCAAACTTATTTATTTGCGGCTTTGATTATAATTATTTTGTACGAGTAGTAATTAATTTTACTTTGATGCAAACAGCCGTTGTAACATCTGCAGTAGCTGTTGTAACATCTGCAGTAGCCGTTATAACATCTGCAGTAGCCGTTATAACATCCGCAGTAGCCGTTATAACATCCGCAGTAGCCGTTATAACATCTGCAGTAGCCGTTATAACATCTGCAGTAGCCGTTATAACATCCGCAGTAGCCGTTATATGAGTAGTTATCATCAAACTCCTTTAGAAAGACTTACTACTATTGACAAAAGAAATAAAAACGTATAAATTTATATGAGTTTTAGAAAACTAATTCCTTACCTTTGTTACGGTTTTTAAAAACTAATAACTAATAACGATGAAACATTATACAATTAAACAATTAGACAACGAAATTAACACTGCAGCGCCTTATGTTGCAAGGCATAAAGAACGGATGATGATTCCGGACAAATTTGTATTGGACATTTTAGCGGTTCAAAAAGATTTTAACGAGATTTATGCTGTTTATATAATCAAAAGTGAGCGAACTATAATCATCACTGCAGAATTTAGAGAAGTTCGAGCAAGAGCAGAATCTATATTACGAAAATTGCGACAATTTGTAAATCATAATATAGTAGGATACGTTCCTACCAAAGAAGATCGAATAAACACTTTTGCTCCGGAGCCAAAAACAAGAACAAGCATAGGAGTTCCACAAAAAACTCCACAGATTGATATTGTCAAACGGCTTGTGCGTCAGTTGTTTTTGCAAATTTCTTTTGGAGTTGCACCTGACATTAATCATAGAAGTCTGCCAAAAGGCGTAAAAGGAATTTTTATTTATTTAGCTTTTATTAATTATGGCGATCCGGAGCCGCAAAGCAAAGATTTTTACTTCCGCAAAGAAGTAACTAACAGCGACTCGATGCTACAATTTACCGAAGGAGAAAACGAAAAACAGGTTTATATAAAAGCCTGTTACGTAAATGCCAAAGGACAAGAAGGTCCGATGAGTAATGCGGTACATGCTTCTGTGCCGAATTAGTTTTTTTTTTAAATTGTGTAATGGTAAGAAAAATTTATATTGATACATCCGTTTTTGGAGGATATTTTGATAAATAATTTGACTTTGACACTAAAATGTTTTTTGAAAAGATTACTTTAGAAAATATTCAAAATTGTCATTTCTGATGTACTTGAAACAGAAATATACAAAGCACCTTCATTTATTATTGATTTCTTTGAATCCTTGACCCAAATCAGTAAAATTGAATTATCTGATATTGAAAGAGATTTAGCCGAGAAATACATTACTAAAAAAGTTATAGGAAGAACAAGTTTAGCTGACTGTCAATACATAGCTCTTGCAACGGTTGCAAATGTAGATGTATTAGCAAGTTGGAATTTTAAACACATTGTTAATTTAGAACGTATAAGAGAATACAACTCAATAAATCTAAGAGAAGGGTATAAAACGTTAGAAATTAGAACATCAAAAGAAATATTTGATTATGGAAACAATAGATAGTAAACCAAAAATGGTTCAGCTTATGCGAGATATTCGCAATCAATTTAGTTCGGATATTCAAAAAATGAGTTTAGAACAACAGAAAGAATACATGTTGAAGTTTTTGAAAAATGTAAAGAAGAAAAGAAAAATCTCATAACAAATTATAAAGCGATAATTTTGCTCGTCCCTTGCAACTAGGCTTATACAAGTCGTTAGCAAACACAACAAGCTAATAAAAAAAATTACTTTATGACCGGAAAATATTGCAAAACAGTTATATCGTGTAACAAAAATGGGAGGTGTAATTGTGTTTGCAAATTTGTGAATTGTTTTTGCGTAAGGTCGGTAATTAACTCATTCTAAAAACAACAATATCATCAATCAGTTTTCATTAGTCAAGTTTTAGCATATTTCTAAAAGGTGCAGTTCTCTTTTTTGTTAAGTCAATATATTTTTGATTTATTTCAAATCCAATATATTTTCTGTCACTTTTTAATGCTGCTATTCCAGTCGTTCCACTTCCTATAAATGGGTCTAAAATAATATCTGTTTTAAAAGAATAAAGCTGTATTAGTCTATGTGGCAAATCAACTGGAAATGGTGCTGGGTGTCCCACTCTTCTTGCTGATTCTGCATTGAAAGTCCAAATTGATTTTGTCCATTCTACAAACTCATCTCTCGAAATTGAATTCTGCTTTGTATCTTTTTCGTTTTTACTACGGTCTCTTTTGTAATCTCCTTTTGAAAACACTAAAATATATTCGTGAATGTCTCTTAAAGTTGGATTGGAAGCAGACATCCAGCTTCCCCAAGCAGTTGATGGACTTGCACTTGCTGCCTTATTCCAAATTATTTCTCCACGCATATCAAAACCAATATCAATCATCATTTTTGAAATATAGTCTGAAAGTGGAATGTAGGGTTTTCTACCAAGATTTGCAACGTTAATACACGCTCGTCCTCCATTGACCAAAACTCGATATGTTTCTTTAAAAACGTTTTTTAACATTTCTAAATATTCAGTTAATGACAGGTCTTCATCGTATTCTTTTGAAACGTTGTAAGGCGGTGATGTAACCATTAAATGCAATGAATTATTGATGGACTTCTTTCAAAAATTTCTTATTTTTTATCTTATCAAAAAATTGAAAGATATTAAACGATTCATTATTGAATTTAACTTTTCTTAACCAACCATCATCATCAAAATATTCATCTTTTTTTGAATACGTAAATTGTGCGTGAATATTTGGACTGACAACTAACAAGTTTTTCAAATAATTCCCTTTATTTTCATCAATATGGTGTATCTCAAAATATGGCTTCCCATTTATTTGAACAAAAGTAAAATTGGTTAATTGACATTTCCCTTTATAAATTTCACCTAATACTTTTTTGATTGAATAAGGAACAGAATCTCTTTTATTCTTATTTGATATTTCTATTCTTTTTCTCGCGGTTACATTCAGGTTTGATAATCTATAAAATTCATTTTGCAAAACATTGACTTGGGAAGTATTAGACGCACTAGATAGTTTTTTAATTTTATCACTCAGACTTAAATTATCTCTTGAAACATCAAATTCATTTTGAAGTAACTTTATTGTACTCAAATATTGCTTTTCAGAAGTTATTCTAAAAATATATTCATCTTTATCAATTATCTGAATAACTAATTCTTCATTGTTTTGTAATTGATGCAATTTGAACCAATCTTTCATTCCACCAATTCTACATTCTCTACTGCTACTTGAGTATGGCGTAAAATTTAGCTGTAAAAGGGTTTCATTGCTATCGAAATATACTTTTATCTTTTGTTTCTTTTTAGGAAACATATCAATTAATGAGACAGGAATAGCAAGAAGCCCTTTATCGATTCTACTTTGTGTAACTTTTATTGTAAGATAGTTATATTCAATAATACTATTTACTTGTTTTATATTCGATTTCAAATACTTCATCTGCTTCTTCCCAATTTTCTAAATTAGATAATACTTCATTCTTTTTACTCTCTAATTTTCTCGCTTTATTAATCGCTTGTTTTTCACTTTCAGCAATAATTTCAAAAGTGCAGAAAGTTGAGTAATATATTTTCACTTCATAATTCTTCATATTTTTTTCCTAATTGCAAAATACCCATCTGTCAATTTATAAAATAATTGTTCTGGCGATGCAAAGTTTTTTATTGCTTCTATGAAGAATTTCTTTTCAGTATTTATGCTCCAAAAATTCATACTTTGTTCCTTTAATTTAAAATACAAAGATAATATTTAAATTCTCTGCTCTTTCATTTAATTAGTTTTTTCTAAATTCTGATGAGATCATTTTTCCTTAAAATTATTTACCGTCTTATAACTTTAAGTATTATTTAAAATGCACAACGGATATTAAAATTATAATTACTATATTTGGAAAATTTTTTAGCCATAATGAATCAAAGATGTTTTTGGGTAACAGAAAGTAAATTATATCAAGCCTATCACGATAATGAATGGGGAAATCCTGTTTTTGATGATGAAACTTTATTTGAATTTTTACTTTTAGAAATTTTTCAAGCTGGCTTGAGCTGGATAACTATTCTAAATAAAAGGGAGAATTTTAGAAAAGCTTTTAATGATTTTAATTATAATATTATAGCAAAATATTCCGAAAACGATTGTCAAAGATTGCTTCAAAACGCTGGAATTATTAGAAACAAGCTAAAAATTAAAAGTGCTGTAATAAACGCTCAACAATTTATAGAAATTAAGAAAGAGTTCGGAACTTTTTCTAGTTTTATTTGGGCTTATGTCAATAATAAGCCGATACTCAATAAATTTCATAAAAAAGAAGAAATTCCTGCAAATACACCTCTTTCGCATTTAATATCTAAAGATTTAAAAAAACGCGGATTTAAGTTTTTAGGTCCAACCGCCGTGTATGCTTTTATGCAGTCGGTCGGAATTGTAAATGACCACACCGCTGATTGTTTTAAATATAAATCAAGTTAAAATTTATTGACAAAAAAATATGACGTTAATAAAATCAATATCTGGGATTAGAGGAACCATTGGCGGAAAGACTGGTGATAACTTAACGCCGATAGATGCGGTTAAGTTTGCATCCGCTTATGGAACATTTATAGTTCAAAAAAAAATTAAAAAAAGTGTAAAAACAGTAATCATAGGACGAGATGCACGTATTTCGGGTAAGATGATTTCTAATATAGTTGCTAATACATTAATCGCAAAAGGAATTAACGTTATAGACATCGGTCTATCGACTACTCCGACCGTAGAAATTGCGGTGCCTTTAGAAAAAGCAGACGGCGGAATTATTATAACTGCGTCTCACAACCCAAAGCAATGGAACGCACTAAAATTACTAAATGAAAAGGGCGAGTTTATAAACCAAAAAGAAAGCGAGGAAGTATTAAAGATAGCGGAAAAAGGAAGTTTTTCTTTTGCAGAAATTGATAAATTAGGAACTTATATAGAAAATAACTCGTATGTAAAAAAACATATAGAGGAAGTTTTAAATTTAGATTTGGTTGATGTAGAAGCTATTAAAAATGCTAAATTTAAAGTAGTCGTAGATGCCGTAAACTCAACAGGCGGAATTTTTATACCGTCATTATTAAAAAAGTTAAAAGTAGAATGCGTAGAGCTAAATTGTATTCCGAATGGTCAATTTTCTCATAATCCGGAGCTTCTAAAAGAACATTTAACGGACCTTTCTAAATTAGTAGTAACAGAAAAAGCAGACTTTGGAATAGCCGTAGATCCTGATGTAGATAGGCTTGCATTAATTTGTAACGACGGTTCTATGTTTGATGAAGAATATACTTTAGTTGCTTGTTCGGACTATGTTTTAGAGAAAAATGGAGGCGGTAGTACGGTTTCTAATTTATCGTCAACTAGAGCTTTAAAAGATATAACACAAAAACATGGTGGCACATATATAGCGTCAGCCGTTGGCGAAGTAAATGTAGTTGCTAAAATGAAAGAAACTAAAGCCGTAATTGGTGGTGAAGGCAACGGAGGAGTTATTTATCCAGAGGCTCATTATGGCAGAGATTCTTTGGTTGGCGTTGCCTTATTTTTATCGCTTTTATCAAATAAAAAAATTACTTGTAGAGAGTTAAGAAACTTGTATCCGAACTATTTTATGAGTAAAAATAAAATTCAATTAACGCCAGAGATAGATGTTGATAAAACTTTAGAAATAATTGCATCAAAATACAAAAACGAAGAGCTTATCACAATTGATGGGGTAAAAATTGATTTTGCAGAATCGTGGATTCATTTAAGAAAATCGAATACAGAGCCAATTATAAGAATTTATACCGAAGCAAAATCGCAGCAAACAGCAAATAAAATAGCAGAAAAATTTATTGAGGAGATTAACTCTATTATTTGCTAGTTGTATCTGAAAAAAATTTGGCCAATATTTTAAGTTTCGATTAAATATTTGTATATCAAAAAGTTGCATTTGTTAGTTGAATCTGCCCATTACTATAATATTAAAAAAACCTGTTATTTCTTAAAAAAATACTGTTATTTTTGCTTATAAAACTAATAGTTTTTATGAAAGTAATTTTTTTCACTAGAGAGTTTCCTCCTTATGTTTATGGTGGTGCTGGAGTCCATGTAGAATATTTATCTTCAGAATTAGCTAAGCTAATGGAAGTAGAAGTGCGATGTTTTGGAGATCAAAACGAGCATAACACTAATTTTAGTGTTAAAGGTTTTCCTTATAACAATCCTGTTTTTGACAAATCTAATGATAAATTAAAATCTTTATTTAAAGCTATAAGTACCGGATTGAATATGAATGCGGAGCAAATAAAAGCGGATGTTGTTCATTGTCATACGTGGTACTCTCATTTTGCAGGAGTTATTGCCAAGCTTTGCTACGGCATTCCGTTAGTTGTAACTACTCACTCTTTAGAGCCTTTGCGTCCTTGGAAAAGAGAACAATTAGGGCGTGGATATGACGCATCTTCTTGGATAGAAAAAACAGCAATTGAAATGGCGGACTCGTTAATTGCGGTGTCAGAAGAGACAAAAAAAGATATTCTTAATCATTTTAATGTTAGAGAAGATAAAATAAAAGTTATTTATAATGGGGTAAATTTAGAACAATATACAACTACTTCAAAATCGTCAATTTTAGATGAGTATAACATAGATAAATCAAAGCCTTATGTACTTTTTGTAGGTAGAATAACAAGGCAAAAAGGAATTATTCATTTAATAAACGCTATAAAATATATAGATTCAGAAGTCCAAATAGTACTTTGTGCGGATGCTCCAGATACAGAAGAAATAGCAAAAGAAATGAAGAAAAACATTAATGAAGTTAAAAAAACTCGTAAAAATGTAATTTGGATAAACGAAATGTTAAGCAAAGAAAAAATTATCCAATTATATTCGCATGCAGATGTTTTTTGTTGTCCATCAATTTATGAGCCTTTTGGTATTATAAATATTGAAGCTATGGCTTGTAATACTCCTGTAGTCTCAAGTGCCGTTGGAGGAATAAATGAGGTTGTCGTAAATGGTAAAACAGGAATTTTAGTTCCTGTAGAACAGCAATCTTCCGCTCCTTTCGAGCCAATCGACCCAGATAAATTTTCTAAAGATTTAGCAGCTGGAATAAATAAAATAATAAGCAACGATGCCTTAAAAAAAACAATGGCAGAAAACGGTAGAAAAAGAGTAGAAAATCATTTTAACTGGGCAATAATAGCAAAGCAAGTAAAGGAACTATATAAATCTTTAAAAAAATAAGCTATGGTAAATGACAAAGTATTAGGAATTATTTTAGGCGGAGGTCAAGGTTCTAGGCTTTACCCTTTAACAAAAGATAGGTCAAAACCAGCAGTTCCAATAGCTGGAAAATATAAATTAGTAGATATTCCTATTTCTAACTGTATTAACTCGGACATCAAAAGAATGTATGTTTTAACCCAGTTTAACTCGGCCTCTCTAAATAAACATATTAAAAACACTTACCACTTTAGCTTTTTTAGTTCGGCTTTTGTAGATGTTTTAGCAGCAGAACAGACTATGCAAAGCAATAAGTGGTTCCAAGGAACAGCAGATGCCGTGAGGCAAAGTATGCATCATTTTTTACAGAACGATTTTGATTATGCTTTAATTCTTTCTGGAGACCAATTATATCAAATGAATTTTAATGATATAATAAAAAAACACGAAGAAAGTGGTGCTGAAATATCTATCGCAACACATCCGGTAAATGCCAAAGACGCTACTTCTTTCGGTCTTTTAAAAACAGATAGTAATAATATTATTAGTTCGTTTATTGAAAAACCAGATTCAGAATTATTGCCTAATTGGACTTCAGATGTTAGTGAAGAAATGAAAAATGAAGGTAGAATTTATTTAGCATCTATGGGGATTTATGTGTTCAATAAAGACCTGTTAGTCGAGTTGATGAGTAACCCAAATACCAACGATTTTGGGAAAGAAGTAATTCCAGAAGCTATAAAAAACCATAAAACTTTAAGCTATCAATTTTCTGACTACTGGACAGACATCGGAAATATAGATTCTTTTTTAGAGGCTAATTTGGGTTTAACAGATAATATTCCAAAATTTAATCTTTACGATAATAAAGGCATTTATACTCGTCCGAGAATATTACCTACATCAAAAATATCTAATACAATTTTAAACAAAGCCGTAATTGGAGATGGATGTATTATAAGCGCCGAAAAAATTGAGAAATCTGTAGTCGGTATTCGCTCTAGAATTGGTAAAAATTCAATTATTTCAAATACTTATATTATGGGTAACGATTTTTATGAAACCCTTGACGAAATTTATTCAAAACAAATTGAAATTATGATGGGCATCGGCGAAAGATGTTTTATTAATAATTGTATTACAGATAAAAACTGTAGAATAGGTGATGACGTTAAAATAAACGGAGGAACTCATATAGAAAACACCGAAACAGATACATACTCTATTAAAAAAGGAATTGTTGTTATTAAAAAAGGAGCAACTATCCCAAAAGGAACCGTAATAGGTTAGCGCTTTTTTTTAATAATAATTTTAATTTATGCAAAACCAAAGTAGAATTGTAATAGAAAATATTAAGCCTCAAATTAATTCTGGCAGCATATATATAAAACGTGTAATTGATGAGTTCGTTAATGTCTCGGCTGATGTTTTAGCAGACGGACATGACGTAGTTCAATCGAGTTTGTGTTATAAACATGAAAAAGAAAAAAGCTGGTCAGAAATTAGAATGCAGCCGAAGTTTAACGATGAATACACTTCGAGTTTTCAAACTAAAAAACAAGGTCTTTATTATTACAAAATAGAAGGCTGGATAGATTACGCATTAAGTTGGCAAGATGAAATTAAAAGAAAAATAGATGATTTTCAACATGTAAGCATTGAGCTATTAAAAGGTGTCGAGCTAATAACAAATATTCTTAAAAAAGTTTCTACCGAAGAAAAGGATTACTTGCTACATATTATTTCTATATTTAAAAACGCCGATACTTATCAAGAGGCAATAAAAGAAGCACTTTCTGAAAAATTAATATTTATTTTAAAAAAATACCCTAGAAAAATATTACCGCATTCTTCTAGTCAATACCCTGTTTATGTTGATAGAAAAAAAGCGAGGTTTAGCACTTGGTATGAATTTTTTCCACGCTCTACTTCCGAAGAAGAAGGTAAGCACGGCACGTTTAAAGATTGTCATCGCTTATTGCCGAGAATAGGTCAAATGGGCTTTGATACTATATACCTCCCTCCGATTCATCCAATTGGAGAAATAAATAGAAAAGGGAAAAACAACACAACAGTTGCTAAAGACAATGACGTAGGCTCTACGTGGGGAATAGGTTCAAAATATGGCGGTCATAAAGACATTCACGCAGAATTAGGAAATATAGAAGATTTTAAAACTCTGATAAATAAAGCAAAAGAGTTAGAAATTGAAATAGCAATGGATTTTGCATTACAAACAGCGCCTGACCATCCGTGGGTTTCGGAACATCCAGAATGGTTTAGGTGGAGAGCAGACGGAACTGTACAATATGCCGAAAATCCTCCAAAAAAATACCAAGATATTCTTCCAATTTATTGGGAAACAAGAGATTTTAAAAATCTATGGAAAGAATGTTTAGACATACTGCTTTACTGGATTGATTGCGGAATAAATATTTTTAGAGTAGATAATCCGCATACTAAACCTTTTTATTTTTGGAATTGGATAATTACTGAAGTTAAGAAAAAAAATCCAAATGTTTTGTTTTTGTCCGAAGCCTTTACCAAGCCAAAAATTATGCAACAACTTGCAAAACAAGGTTTTTCACAATCATATACTTATTTTATTTGGAGAGACAACAAACATCATATAATTGAATATATGAACGAACTAACTAAAACGACACAAAAAGAATATATGCGTCCAAATTTTTGGACTAACACCCCAGATATTAACCCTTTTCATCTACAAAAAGCACCAGAGAGTAAATATATACAGCGATATGTACTTGCAGCTACTCTTTCTTCTAATACTGGAATTTATGGACCCGTTTTTGAACAAATGATTAGCGAACCAATACCTGGAAAGGAAGAATACCATAAGTCAGAAAAATTCCAAATTTGTCATTACGACTGGTTTAAAAACAATAAACTTATAAGCTTAATTTCGAAAATTAACAAAATAAGAAAGGACAACGAATCTTACCAGCAAACTAACAATATAAAATTTTTGGAAACCAAGAATGACCAATTAATTGCATTTTATAAATGGGATGATAAAAGAACAAATGAAATAATTACCGTAGTTAATTTAGATGCTTCTAATACTCAAATAGGCTCTGTACAATTACCCTTATCTGAATTAAAAATAAATAATAGGCAGAAAATAGAAGTAGAAGATTTAATAACTAATAACAACTATTTTTGGACTGATGAGTGGAATTATGTCGCACTAAACCCATCGTTACCTTTCCATATTTTTAAAATAAATAAATTTATATAAGTTCAAACAGTTTATGGATTATTTTCTAGTAATAATCGGTTTTTTGCTATTAATTTTAGGAGTAGATTGGTTATTAAAATCGTCTGTAGCAATTTCTTTACGATTAAAAATTCCGAAAATTATTATCGGAATGACCATAATTTCCTTTATTACTTCGGCACCAGAATTATTAATTAGCATTAAAGCAGCATTGAGGGGTTCATCGGATTTAGCATTGGGAAATGTAATAGGCTCTAACATCGCAAACATCGGTTTAGTTCTAGGCATAACCTTGTTATTTAGCTCTATAATTATTAATAAAAAATACTTCCAGTTCTATTGGTCAATAATGATGTTCTCTTCTGCTTTGCTATATTTATTGTTAGTAAACAATTCTAAAATTTCTCATATTGAAGGCGGTATTTTGTTTGCTTTTTTATGCCTGTTTTTAATTTATTCTTTTCGTTCTCAAAACAACGTAATCCCAATTGAATACGAAGAAAAACTATCCGTTTATAAAATTATATTTTTTTTAATTATAGGCGCATCAGGTCTTTGGTTTGGTTCCAGTTTACTAATTAAAAGTGCTACCTCCTTGGCATACAACTTTGGTATAAGTGAAAGAATTATTGGAATAACCCTTTTTTCTATCGGAACAAGCGTACCAGAACTTGCTACTTCCATTATTGCTGTTTTTAAGAAAGAAAAAGGTATTTCGATAGGGAATATTTTAGGGTCTAATATTTTTAATATTCTGGCAGTTTTAGGTATTACATCGGTTATAAAACCTATTAATGTAACCGACGAAAAACTAATTACTGACGATATATTTTGGATGTTTGCTATGTGCTTTGCTATTTTGCCGTTAGCTTATATTTCAAAAAAACCCCAGCTAAACTGGAAAGACGGCATAGTGCTATTGGCTTTTTATTTCTTTTTTATTTTATGCGCGGTTGGATAAAAATTAACCGATATTTTATACAATAAAGCAGAGTATAAGCTAAAAAAATGAAGAGTATTAAAATTATTTTATATTCATGTTTTTAATTAAGGCTAATTGTTTTGGCTAAGCGGCGTTTTAATACCGTTTTAGCTTTTGTTATATAGTCTTTATATAATGTTTAACTCTTTTGCCTTTGTTAAAATATAGTCGTGATTTTTGCAGTTTATTAAGAAATCATAATTGTCTTTCAATACTTTAATTTGTCCAAGAGATTTACTTTTTGTTCCCCATTCTGCAATCAATATTGTCGGCACAAAATATAGCGAATATTCATCTGTTTCATCATTTGGTTGTGTTAAGTTTCACAAGGTTGTTATTTAACTTGAACTTGTTTATCTTTCAGAGATAGAATTTTATTTTTGAATTCCAAAGTGATTATTTTTAAATATTTTGACATCAATAATTTTTTGACTAGCTTTTTCAATTTCTTGATTAAATTCAAGATAACTTTTACTAATTTTTGGCATAACCTTTTTATTTTAAGATTAGCCCCAAATGTAGCTCCTTTATTTTTAGTATCTGACTTTTATTTTACTTTTCACTTTTTTGCGGATAAAAAACATTTCAACAATTTATAACTCACTCATTATCAGTAATCTTACGTTGATCTATTTTATAAAAATGACCATTCAAAATATGTTTTTGATGCCTTAAAATACTTTTGCGTTGATTGATTTTAGTTTTGCGAAAGTTTGCATGAGTTTTGAATAGCTTCGCAAAAGTTTTAAAAATAGTTACTCGTTAAAAATTAAATTGATTGTTTTTATACTTGAGACGCACTTTTTTGGACGGCATCAAGTTTTTTAATTATTGTCTTAGTAAAGCTAAATTTTTTATATATTTGTCTTTTTAAAAATTACTTATTTAACAAATTATACCTTATAACAAATGAAAAAAATAATTTACCTAATCGTACTATTGCTTATTATTTCGAATTGTAAAAGCAAAAACCTATTAGTAGAAGAAGAGAATAATATAGATTATTCTGCAAAATATGCTGAGACGATTACCGCTAAAGAGCTTAAAGAACATTTATATATATACGCTTCGGATGAGTTTGAAGGCAGAAACACAGGCGAATTTGGTCAAAAAAAAGCTGTACAATACCTTAAAGATTACTATTTACAATTAGGAATCAAGTCTCCACTTGGAGGTGATGATTATTTTCAAGAAATTACAGCAGAATGGTTAAATAGCAATACAAATAGAGCTATATTAAAAGATTCGGAAAATGTTTTGGCATATATAGAAGGGGCTGAAAAACCAGAGGAAATTATTGTTATTTCTGCACATTTAGACCACCTCGGAACAGATAACGACAAAATATATAACGGTGCGGATGACGACGGCTCAGGAACCGTAGCTATTTTAGAAATAGCCGAGGCTTTTAAATTAGCAGCTAACGAAGGCAAAAGACCAAAACGCTCTATATTATTTCTACACGTTACAGGTGAAGAAAAAGGACTTTTAGGCTCTAAATACTATACAATAAACCCTGTCTTTCCGCTTGAAAAAACCGTCTGTAACCTAAATATAGACATGGTAGGAAGAATAGACGAACTTCATAATACAGACCCTAATTATGTTTATTTGATCGGCTCCGATAGATTGAGTAAAGACCTACATCAATTATCAGAAACTATAAACAATAAGTACACGAAAATTAATCTAGATTATACTTATAATGACGAAAATGATCCTAACCGTTTCTACTACAGGTCAGACCATTATAATTTTGCAAAACACAATATTCCTATTATATTTTATTTTAATGGAACCCACGAAGATTATCATCAACCAACTGACACTCCAGAGAAAATAGAATATGACCTTTTATCTAAAAGAACTAAATTAATTTTTCACACAGCTTGGGAAATTGCTAATAGAGACACCAGACTGGTAGTTGACCCAGTTAGTACTGATGAATAGAGATTTATGGAGCTAAAAAAAGCATTTAATAACTTACTATTTTCTTTTATAAATTAACTGTAGGGTTTTTTTGCGATTTATTTTTTTAGTATTAGTTTCTACAAAACTTTCTATAAAATGAATTTCTCTTGGCGTTTCGTATTTTAGTAAATTAGCACTATCAATTTTTATATTTTTATTGTTACTTTCAATAATTAAAACTAATCTTTCGCCTAATCTTTCATCTAAAACTCCAGCTATAAAAAAACGATCTTTAATTATTTTTGAGAGTTTTTCTTCAATTATTTCTGGAAATAATTTTACACCGCCCGAGTTTATAACGTTATCTAAACGCCCTAACCAGTTAAATTCTTTGTCAGAAATTAATTCTACAATGTCGTTAGTGAAAATAATTTTATCAGAAATTAAAGGATAATTTACAACTAAACAGTTTCTCATGTCTTTATAAATTTCTACACCGTATAAAACTTTATAAAAATTAGGCTTATTTGTAAAATTATTTAACCTTTTTATTGCAATATGACTCGCTGTCTCGGTCATCCCATAAGTTGCAAAAATATTACAGGAAGTTTGTTGAATTTTTTGTTGTAGCTTATAACTTACAGCTCCTCCGCCAACTATTAAAAGCTTAATTTTATTTAAAAGGTCAATAGATTTTTCTAATTGCAAAGGAATCATTGCAACAAAGTCATAATTTTTTTTTACTCCTTTTAATGGATGTGAATTTACTTCTACCGTATCTATGTGCCAGCCTAAGGTTAATGCTCTTACAAGCATCATTTTACCAGCAATAAAGTTTACAGATAAGCACAACAAGGCTTTAGTTTTTTTCGGTAAATTAAAATGTTCGCCAATAGCAATAGCGGAGTTTATCATATATTTTTTCTTGAGCCTTATTTTTTTTGATGTCCCAGTAGAACCCGAAGTTTTTGCTATAATAAAATCCGAGCTGTAAAACCACTCTTTTAAAAAATCATAAATTTCTTTTGATAAATTGTTAGTATAAGATAGTAGTTCTTCTATTGAAGAAAATGATTTGTTGTTTAATTGAAAGTCTCTATTAAAATTATTAGGCATCAAAAAAAATCATTTAGACAAATTAGTTTATTTATAAATTTAAAGGTTTTTCAATTTTTCCTGTCAGTTTTTTTATCCAGTTTTTCCAGTTATATTTTTTTGCAAAAACATATAGCATAAAAGGGTATAAAATTAATACGCTAAAAAAAGTTTCCCAGCCCATAGACGGTTCAGCGGTATCTATAAATAAGGCATCTGTTTTAAAAGCTGTCCAGTTTGCGGTAACAAAAAGAGCGACTATAATGTTATTAACCGCATGTAGTCCGAGAGCTAATTCTAATCCTTCGTCCATCAGCGTAATAATTCCGTAAAACAAACCAGTGCCTATATAAAACAACATCGTTATACTTCCTAATTTTGCTACTTCGGGATTTGCATAGTGCAGTAATCCAAAGGCTACGGAAGTAAACAATAGAGGCACCCACCTGTTTTTTGCTAAAATCCCGATTCCTTGCATAAAATAACCTCTGAATAATATTTCTTCAAAGCTAGTTTGGATAGGTAAAAACAAAAATGAAATCAGTAGTAAAGTGAAAAATGGAATAGGTCTGAAGTTCCACTCATAGTCTTCGGGGTGTGCGTAAATACTTGCCGTAATTGTTAAAGTTGCAATTAGTCCCCAAACGAAAAACCCATAACAAAATCTTTTAAAATCTGGAGTTGCTCGGCTTGTAATTACAGAGTTCACACTTCTTCGATGAATATATTTTATACTAAAAAATAATGATATTAACCCAAAGAAAAACATTGAGATAATTAAAAATAAATAGAGGTTATTGCTAAGACCGATGTTCCTAAAACTGGTTTCTATTGCTTTAGAAAATTCTGCTAAAGAAGAAGTTTTAATAAAAGCTGCTGTTAATATAGGTATTACGCCAATAATTTGCCAACCAATAAAGACTGCTATTATAGTTAAAACCCAGTTATACCATTCGTTTTTTCCCTTAAATGCTTGTTGTATGTAGTTCATAGTTATAGATTAAATTTCCAGTGATTTTTTGGTTGATATTGTAAAGTTCCGTTTTTTACTTTTAACGGACTGTGAAAATTATTAGTAAACAAATTTCCTGTACCTAAACCTTGTGTTAGGTTGTTTTGCAAGATATAAGTAAATTGTGAGATAGCATTTAACCCAACATTACTTTCTAATGCAGAAGTTACCCACCAGTTGCAATTATTTTCTTCTGCAAGCATAATCCATTCTTTGCTCCCTTTAAAACCGCCGATTAAACTTGGTTTTAAGATAATGTATTGTGGCTTAATTGTATATAGCATACTTTTTTTCTTGTCATCAGACAAACAATATATTAATTCTTCGTCTAAAGCTATTGGCAAAGGCGACTTTTCACATAAATTTGCCATCTCTTGTGTTTGACCAGGTTTTATCGGCTGTTCTATTGAATGAACTTTTAGATCATATAGTCTTTGTAATTTTTGAAGAGCATTTTTTGGAGTAAAAAATCCGTTAGCATCTGTGCGTATTTCTATTTCTTTTTCAGAATATTCTTTCCTTATATCTTTTAATAACTCAATTTCCGTGTCAAAATCTACTGTACCAATTTTTATTTTTATACATTTGAAACCAGACTTTAGAATGTCTTTAATTTGGCTTTTCATATAATCTTTATTTCCCATCCAAACTAATCCATTTATAGGGATTATATCTTTACCTTCTGTAAATTTTGAAGGAAATAACACAAACTTATTACTGCTTTTTAATGATAAAAAAGCTTGCTCTAACCCGAATTGAATGGAAGGAAAGCCGTGAAGTTCACTAATCAGAACGCCTAAACCTAGGTTAATTTCTTTGCAAACCCACTTTAATTTTTCTTCATAATCATCAACGTCATCGATACTCAATCCTCTGAAAATTGCAGATTCTCCTACGCCAATTTTATTGTCTTCTTCTAAAATAATAAACCAAGTTTCTTTTGATTCTATAGTTCCACGAGAAGTTCTAACTAAATTTTTAAAATTGAGAATGTGCTTTTTATAGGTAGCTTTAATCAAAATCAAAAAGTATTATTTTTAGTAAAAAAAATTGCCAAAATAACTTTTTATATATACATAATGTAGAAAAAGTACAAATGTATAAGAAGATAATATTTAAGCGGTATTTACTAAAGATTAACTCAATCTTTTTTAAATTCTTTTAATTCTTCAATTAATTTAGGAACAACTTCAAAAGCATCGCCTATTATTCCGTAGTCTGCAGCTTTGAAGAAAGGAGCTTCTGGGTCAATATTAATTACAACTTTAATTTTCGAGGCGTTTACACCTGCTAAATGCTGTATTGCTCCAGAAATCCCAATAGCTATATATAGGTTAGCTGCAACAGGTTTGCCTGTTTGACCAACATGTTCCGAATGAGGTCGCCAACCTAAATCGGATACTGGCTTGGAACAAGCAGTTGCAGCACCTAAAACATCGGCTAACTCTTCTATCATTCCCCAGTTTTCTGGACCCTTTAATCCTCTACCGCCAGATACTACGATATCAGAATCTGCAATAGAAACTTTTCCAGTCGCAGCTTCAACTTTTTCTAATAAAACTTCAGATTTTATTATTGTGGTATCAAAAGACTCGGTAGAGCCAGCAACGGTATTATTACGAACTCCGTAAGAATTTTTTGCTAATCCTAACACTTTAATTTCAGCATAAATTTCAATATTTGAAAATGCCTTATTTGAAAAAACTTTTCTCTTCACTATAAAAGGATTAACGCTACTCGGCAGGGCAACAATATTTGAAGCGTAGCCAGCTTCTAAATTAGTTGAAACAATTGGCGCAAGGCTTAAACCGTTTGTGCTAGAGTCTATTATAACTACTTTTGCATTTTTTTCTTTTGCAACTTCTGTTATTACAGAGGCATATTGTTTTGAGTTAAAATTACTTAATTTATCATTTGAAACAGAAACCACTTTATCTGCACCATAATTATATAATTCTGACGGATTTTCTGAGTTTATGGTTAATGCAACAATATTTGAATCTAATTGTTCGGCAATTTTTTTCCCATAAGAAACTACTTCAAAAGCAGTTTTTTTAAATTTTCCTTGCGACGAATCGGCAAAAACTAGTACAGACATATTCTTTTTATTTAGATTATTCAAATTACTTTTGCTTCATTGTGTAACAAACTAATTAACTCTTTTACATTATCCGAATCTATTAATTTAACTTTACCTTTTGGAGCTAATTTTTCAAATGATTGCGTATTTGTTATGGCTTTATTTGAGCTTGCTTCAACAATTTGTAAAGGTTTTTTACGTGCCATAATTATACCTCGCATATTTGGTATTCGCAAATCTTTCTCTTCTACTATACCTTTTTGTCCGCCAATAACTAAAGGCAATTTTGTTTTTAGAGTTTCTTTTCCGCTATCTGTTTCTCTAATTGCGGTAACATTGTCATTGTCTATCTCTATACCAATGCAGCCATTAATAAGATTAAAACCAACTAATGTTGCTAACATCCCCGGAACCATTTGACCATTATAGTCTGCGGATTCTTTACCTGCTAAAACCAAATCAAACTTATTATCTTTTACCACTTTTGCTAATTCTTTTGCTACATAAAAGCTATCCAGTGGATTAGCGTTTATCCGAATTGCATTATCAGAACCAATCGCTAAAGCCTTTCGTATAGTAGGCTCAACCTCTGCCCCTCCAACGCTTACAACAGTTACCGATGCTCCTTGTTTTTCTTTAAACCACATTGCTCTTGTTAAGCAAAACTCATCATAAGGGTTTATTACAAACTGTACTCCATTTGTGTCAAATTTCGTATTATTATCTGTAAAATTAATTTTAGATGTCGTATCAGGGACACTACTTATACATACTAATATTTTCATAATTTATTAATATTTATTTTGGTACTAATTTACATGTTTTTAATTTATCTGCCATAATAAATTAAAATATTTTAATTAGATTAGCTTTGCCACTTTTTTTGCAAAATACGAAATTATAATATCTGCACCAGCTCTTTTCATAGAAAGTAAACTTTCTAACATTACTTTTTCGCCATCAATCCAACCTTTTTCTTCAGCTGCTTTTATCATAGCATATTCTCCGCTTACATTGTAGCAAGCAATAGGCAGATCAAATTTATTTTTTAACTCCTTAATAATATCTAAATAAGAAAGTGCTGGTTTTACCATTAAAATATCAGCACCTTCGCTATAATCAAAAGAGGCTTTTCGTATTGCTTCAATTCTATTACACGGATTCATTTGATAACTACTACGATCGCCAAAAGAAGGGGCAGAGTTTACAGCATCTCTAAACGGTCCGTAAAAAGCAGAAGCATATTTTACAGAATACGCCATAATAGGTAGCTCTTTAAAACCGAAGTCGTCTAAAGCTTTTCTTACGGCTGCTATTGTGCCATCCATCATTCCAGAAGGTGCTATCATATCGGCTCCTGCTTTGGCGTGTGAAACTACTTGCTTGGCTACATTTATTAGAGTTTTATCGTTGTCAACGTCATTGTTATGAACCACTCCGCAGTGTCCGTGATTTGTATATTCACAAAAACAAACATCTGTAATTAAATATAAATTTGGATGTCGTTTTTTGATAAAACGTATTGCTTTTTGCACAATTCCATTGTCGTCCCATGTCGCCGTGCCTTTATCATCCTTGTTTTTTGGAACTCCGAATAATAATATTGAATTTATATTTAATGAAGTAATTTCGTCTAATTCTTTTGAAACTCGATCTAAAGAAAAGCGTTTAATACCTGGCATAGAATCAATTTCTTTTTCTATACCTCGCCCTTCTTCGATAAATAGCGGATATACAAAATCGTCTATTGAAAGTCTGTTTTCTTGTACTAATCTTCTAATGTTTTCAGTTTTGCGAAGCCGTCTTGTGCGAAGCATTTTTATTTAGTTTAGCATTGTTATCTTAAATCCGCAAGTAATATTAACTTTTATTTTTTAAATTGAAATTTACAAAAATTTTTAAAAACAAAAGTAATTAAATGTTAAGTTTCACAAGGTTGTTGTTTACTAGTTTTTTATTAACTTTGTGTGATGCCAAAAATTAATAGATTTTAGGGAAAACTATCTTTGTAATATTAAAAGTTAAGAATATGAGTATAGAAACCACAAAATTAGAATTAATGCGTCTTTTACTTCAAACGCATAAAGAAAGTGTTCTAAAAAAACTTAGATCTGTTTTTGAAGAAGAGCAAGTTGATTGGTGGAATGAAATGTCTAAAAATGAACAAGAAGAAATTAAAACTGGCTTATCTCAAGCAGATAAAAGTGAATATAAATCTAATGAAACGTTTTGATAAATGGCATTAAAAATCGTTTGGACGCCACAAATCTGAAAAATGGATTAAATAAGGTTATATATAGGTTATAGATTATTTAGAAAAAGAATGGATAATAAAGGAAATTTTGAATTTAGAACATAATATAAATGATATTTTAAACCAAATAAGTAAATACCCTAAAATTTTTCCACAAACAGGAAAATTTAAGCAGGAAGTAGCCACTTGAATTTAAAGTCAGTTTTAGGAACTACAATTCTTTCGGTTATTTTATACATTCTTTCTGGCAAATTCATTAAATAGTTTCTTGCCTTATCTGCTTCGGGAGTTAGATTAGTAATTTTATCTATTTCCCACTCTTCATTTAATTTTTTTAGAATGTTAACGTAGTCAAAACCAGTATATACTCCTAATCTTTGGGCAACTATAGAAAATTTTTCAAAAAGACTTCCTTTCGATTCGAAAGACTCTCTAAGGTGTACGGCTGGCATGACGATTTTATGCTTTATCATCTGATAAAAAGCTAGCATCATTTCGCTTGGGTCTATTTTAAAAATTTCTCTTACAAAACCTGTATAAGCCTTATGGTGTCTCATTTCGTCGCTAGCAATAATTTTAGACATTTTTGCTAAGACTTTATGTCCTTTTTTACGGGCTATTTTTGCCACATTATTGTGAGAAATATAAGTGGCTAATTCTTGAAAACTTGTATATACAAAGTTTTTATAAGGGTCTAATGACGTGCCAATATCGAAGCCGTCGGAGAGTAAATGCTGTGTTGTTATTTCTACTTCGCGCATATTAACACGCCCCGACAGATATAAATATTTATTCAAAACATCTCCGTGCCTGTTTTCTTCGGCTGTCCATTTTCTAACCCAAGTTGCCCAGCTATTATCAGGGTCTTGGTTAATACAATCTAAATCTAACAGCCACGATTCGTAAGTTGGCAACGCTTCTTCTGTTATAGTGTCGCCAATTAATACTATCCAAAAATCATCATGCAAGTCTTTGGAAAGTTCTCTAATTTCTTCAACTTCTGACATGAAAGAGTTTTTTTGGGAATTAGGTAAAAAATCTGTTGGCTGCCAGACTTTCTCTGGCGTTATCAAATATTTATCAATAAACTTTTGCACACTACTTTCTAATGATTGCATTACTTCAATTCTTACGTTTTTTATAGACATAACTTTAGTTTATTACATGTTTTTTAATGATGGATTCTGTTTTTTTAAATAACTCTTCGAACGACAATGAGCTAATTTTGACTGGTTCGTGTGCCGTAATTGTAATATTATTTCCTAATCCGAGAGGAAATTTACCGTATTTGAAAACTTTCCACGAGTTGTTAATTGTTAAAGGCACAATATAACCGTTTTTATTATATTTCGTTATTATTTTTAATCCGTTTGTTGCAAATCTTTTAGGATGCCCTGTTCTGCTTCTAGTTCCTTCGGGAAATATAGCAACGCCCCAGTTATTTTTATTAATTGTTTTTGAAAAATTAACTAGAACATCCATTGCTTGATTCGAATTTTCTCTATCTATCAGTACCGAACCGCCGTGTTTTAAATTATAAGATATGCTCGGAATACCTTTACCTAACTCTTTTTTTGCAACGAACTTTGGGTTATGCTTTCTAAAAAACCATACTATCGGCGGAATATCAAATATTGATTGATGATTTGAAACAAAAATAATCGAGCATTCTTTCGGAATTTTATATTTATTCTTTAATATAACCCTTGTCCCTACTATTAACATTAATTTTATTATCACAAAGTTTAAAACTTCAACTACTTTTTTATGAGAGTTTTTTCCGAGTAAGTTCAAACTTAACCATTGTAAGGGATGAAAAATTAATATTGTTAAAAAGAATATAACCGCAAAAACCGATGATAAAACGTAGCTTAAAAACTTCATTTCTTTAAAAAAATCCAATTACTCCAAGGAATCATCGAAAGCATTAAGACTAATGCGAGACCATAAAAAATTACAAATATTTTAAATTTAGCCGAGTTCGTAACTTTATTTTTATGTTTTGACCAGCCCAATGTAAGTATTAAAATTGATATAACCATCATAAACGGATGCTCCACAGCTAATAGTCTTAATGAATTATCGCCTAAAACTTCCTTGTGATTATCTATCAAGGCTTTGAACCACGGCGACATAAAATACCATATCAAACCTATCAATAATTGAATATGAGAAATTATTAAAGTAAACAAGCCTAATCTTAAATCTATTTCTTTAAACTCCTTTTTATGTAAAAATCCTTTTAAAGCAT
Organism: uncultured Polaribacter sp.; assembly: GCA_963422315.1. Lineage (GTDB taxonomy): Bacteria > Bacteroidota > Bacteroidia > Flavobacteriales > Flavobacteriaceae > Polaribacter. Next base: position 117,306 of record OY729423.1, on the reverse strand, counting down.
TTATAACCGTTAATAACAACAAGGCTAATACGATATATGCTAAATATGAATGTACTTCTTTCATAATAGTATGAATTATATAGAAACGCAAAGTTAGTAATTAAAAAAACAAAAACGACTTTCTAAATGTTTTTTATTCTCTTATGAGCTTTTTTTTAAACTTTTTAGTTATTTTTTAATTTTAGTAAAATAAAAAACTTAATTTTGTGAGTTTATTTTTGAATGCAAACACTTTGTCAATAAAAAAATATACCTATACAGAAACAAAAGACACGCGATCTGGATTTGGAGATGGGTTAGCAACTTTAGGAAGAGCAAATCCGAATGTAGTCGCTTTGTGTGCAGATTTAACAGGGTCTTTAAAAATGAACCAATTTGCTGAAGAAAATTCTGCCAGGTTTTTTCAAGTCGGAATAGCCGAAGCAAATATGATTGGTATTGCAGCAGGACTAACTATCGGAGGTAAAATTCCATTTACCGGTACTTTTGCGAACTTTTCTACAGGTAGAGTATATGACCAAATTCGTCAATCGATAGCTTATTCTAATAAGAACGTAAAAATTTGTGCCTCGCATGCTGGGGTTACATTAGGCGAAGACGGTGCTACACATCAAATTTTAGAAGATATTGGTCTTATGAAAATGCTACCAAATATGACGGTTATTAATCCGTGTGATTATAACCAGACTAAAGCTGCAACTATTGCAATTGCTAATATTTACGGACCTGTATATTTGCGATTCGGACGACCAAAAGTGCCTGTATTTATGCCTGAAAACATAAAATTTAAAATTGGTAAAGGAATACAGTTAGTCAAAGGTAATGACGTTACGGTTGTTGCAACCGGACATTTAGTTTGGGAAGCCTTACAGGCTTCGGAGAGCTTAAAAGCAGAAGGAATATCGGTAGAAGTAATAAACATACATACTATCAAGCCGTTAGACGAAGATATTATATTAAAATCTGTTGCCAAAACAAGGTGTATAGTAACGGCAGAGGAACACAATAAACTTGGCGGTTTAGGAGAAAGTGTGGCAAGAATATTAGCGCTAAATAACCCTACTGCTCAAGAATTTGTAGCCGTTAATGATACTTTTGGCGAATCTGGAACTCCGAGACAATTAATGAAAAAATACGGCTTGGACTCTGATGCAATTATAAAAGCAGTTAAAAAAATAATTTTAAGAAAATAATAAACTAATAATGTTAAATTAATGTATTTATGAAAAAAATAATTTTATTATCAGCGTTTATGACTTTTGGAATAAGTCAAATTACGTTTTCTCAATTAGACTATGGGATAAAAGGTGGAATTAACTACAACTCAGGCCCTATAAAAAATATAAGTGAAGCAATATTTGAAGGCACAAAATCCAGAGCTGGTTTTCATGCTGGAGTTTGGCTACGCTTTAAAATTCCAGGAATAGGATATTATTTAAGACCAGAATTAATATTCACAAGCCTAAACAACCGGCTAACTTATTTACCAATGGACGGTTCAAAGAAAGCAACAGACTTTAAATTTAACAAAATTGACATTCCCATTTTGTTCGGAAAGAAGTTTTTAGGAATAGCTAACACCTACATTGGACCTTCGTTTCAATATGTTTTAGATGCGGACTTTAGCATAAGCGAAATTAATAGCGTAAAGGCGGACGGTTTTACAGTTGGTGTTCAAGCAGGAGCAGGTGTTGAACTCGGCAGATTCGGAATAGATATAAGGTGGGAAAGAGCTCTTTCATTAATAGAAAGTACCCTAGTTAAATCTGCTACTAACATTAATTTTGACACAAGAGTAAGTCAAGTCATCGTTAGCTTGTCTATAAGATTATAGGGTTTTATAGAGTAGTTAATATACCTGTTTTTATAATATTTTACGAGTAGATTTGACGAGGAAAATTAATTTTTAATTGATTTTTGTTTGTTATGTTCTTTGTGCATTATTGTTCCGACTTCAAACATTATTGTTTGGATTTATTACAATGTTATTTATATTTTGGAAATCGGTTTGCTAATGAATTTTTTTGATTATATAAATTAAAGAAGAATATTCGGAAGTTTTTCTAGCTTTAAAATTTGAAATAAAACCTATAAGCATAGCTTTAAAATAATTTATACTTCCCGATTTATATTTTTCACTTAAAAGCGAGACATAATAAGCGTCTAACTTCATAGGTAGAGTTTTCTCAACAGTCATATTTTCTTCTTTAAATATTTTATTAATAGAGCTTTGTGAAAAGTGCCACAAGTGTCTCGGAACATCATAAGCAGCCCAGTAATTTTTATAATATTTAGCGTCGTAACTTTTATAATTAGGAACGGCAATTATTACTCTTCCGTTTTTAGATAGAAGTTTTTTTATTTCATAAATATATTCCTCTAATTCTTTTATATGCTCTAAAGTATGCCACAGCGTAATTATATCAAAGGTTTTATTTTTAATCTTATATATACTTTCTATGAGTTTTATTCCCTTGTCTTTTGCAATTTTTCTAGCGTTTTTGTTAGGCTCTACTCCGAGTATATTCCAGTTGTCAAGCTCACTTATACTTAAAAAATCTCCAGTTCCTGCACCAATATCTAACAAATTTTTCCTTTCGTATTTAAAAGAATTAATCAAAGAGAGCTTTCTTTTAAGTGTATATTTCTTTGCAAGATGATATGCTTTGTCAATTAGCGTTTTTTTTCTGTCAGTATGAGAAATATATTCTTCACTACTATAATATTTTTCAAAAGAATCAGGCACAGGCGAAGTTATAAGCATATTATATTCTTCGTTATACATTAGTTTATATGCCTCTTTCGTTATATTATAATCTACACAATTTAAAAAATAACTAAGTTTATAATTTAACTTTCTTTTATTTTTCATAATGTTTCTAATTATTGTTCCATGTGGAACATACAAAGTTTTGTTTGCTAAACTATCTACCAACATGCACTAATAAAACAGAGATGTCGCTAGGAGAAACGCCACTAATCCTGTTTGCTTGAGAAATTGATGTTGGACGAACAGCGCTTAACTTTTCTTTAGCTTCTGAAGATAAAGACTCAACATTATAATAATTAAAATTTGAAGGAATTTTTAAATTTTCTAATCTGTTTAGTTTATCTGCATTTCTCTTTTCTTTTTCAATATAACCAGAGTATTTTAAGTGAATTTCAACTTGCTCAATTACCTCGCTGTCTAAATTATTATCTTTTATAAAAGTAGTTAGCTTTACAATGTTTTTTAAATCAGAAAAAAACAATTGAGGACGAGAAGCAACTTTATAAAGTTTCATAGATTGATTAATCAAAGTTAGATTTTTTTTAAGTAAAATAGGGTTTATTTCTTTTTCAGTTACACTAGTTTCTTTTAGAAATTTTATCAAGCATTCCGTTTTTTGTAGTTTTTCTTTAACTCTATTCATTCTTTCTTCGGAGGCTAACCCTAGCTCAAATGCCATTGGAGTTAGCCTTAAATCTGCGTTGTCTTGTCTTAATAAAGTTCTATATTCAGATCTAGATGTAAACATTCTGTATGGCTCGTCAGTTCCTTTTGTGATTAAATCATCAATTAATACTCCTATGTATGCTTCGTTTCTTTTTAAAATAAATGGAGTTTTGCCTTTGACTTTTAAGGCAGCGTTTATTCCTGCCATCAAGCCTTGAGCGGCAGCCTCTTCGTAACCTGTCGTTCCATTAATTTGTCCTGCAAAAAACAAGTTTTTAACTGATTTAGTTTCTAAAGAATGTGTTAGCTGTATAGGCGGAAAGTAATCGTACTCAATAGCATATCCATATCTTAAAAACTTTACATTCTCGAGTCCTTCTATAGTACGAATTGCTTTATCTTGAATGTAATCTGGTAGCGAAGTTGAAAATCCATTAATATACATCTCGCTAGTGTTCCAGCCTTCTGGTTCTACAAAAAGCTGGTGCTTGTCTTTTGATGCAAAGCGACTTATTTTATCTTCTATTGATGGACAATATCTAGGTCCTACTGATTTTATACTACCATTAAAGATTGGTGATTTGTCGAATCCTTCGGATAATATTTTATGTGTTTTTGAATTAGTATATGTCAAATAACACAGTTTTTGGTTTTTTAAAGTTTTTGTAGAAGGTAAAAACGAAAATTTACCAATACACTCGTCTCCAGGTTGCTCTATCATTTTAGAAAAGTCAATAGACCTTCCGTCTAGCCTTGGAGGAGTTCCAGTTTTCATTCTACCAGATTTGAATCCTTTTGACACTAAATCTTCAGTAATTCCGACAGAGGCTCCTTCGCCAGCCCGACCTCCGCCAATTTTTTTTTCGCCTATATAAATTATTCCGTTTAAAAAAGTTCCAGCAGTGATAACAACTGTTTTCGCTTTAATTTTCAATCCTAATGCAGTTTTTACGCCTGTAATTTTGTCGCCGTCAAAAATTAAACCATTTACAGAATCTTGATAAAAGTCTAAATTTTTTGTTTTTTCTAACATTGCTCTCCAAAGCGAAGAAAACTGCATCCTATCAGATTGAACTCTAGGACTCCACATAGCGGGTCCTTTTGACTTATTTAACATTTTAAATTGAACGGCCGTTTTATCACTTACAATTCCGCTATAACCACAAAGTGCATCTATTTCTCTTAAAATTTGCCCTTTAGCTATTCCACCCATTGCTGGGTTGCAACTCATTTGTGCTATGCTTTGTAAGTTCATGGTAATCAGTAAAGTGTTTGCCCCCATATTTGCACTACTTACTGCCGCTTCGCTACCAGCATGACCTCCGCCTACAACTATTACATCATATTTAGTTAAAAACAAGCTCATAATTTTTAATGTTTCACGTGAAACTAATTGTTTAATAATGCCAAAGCCAAGTTTTCTGCTCTTTTCATATATCTTTGGTCTTCTTTAACTTTGTCTTTAAAGCCCATACAATGCAAAATTCCGTGAGCCATAACTCTAAATAATTCGTTATAAAAAGAAACTTTAAATCTAGAAGCATTTTCTTTTACCCTTTCAACAGAAATAAAAATATCTCCGCTAACCGACTTCCCAAAAGAATAATTAAAACTAACAACATCTGTATAAGTATTATGGTTTAAATACTTTTTGTTTATCTTGTGAAGATACTTGTCGGAACAAAAAATATAATTGATTTCGCCAACTATAAACTTGTTCTTTAAGACTACCTTTTTAATCCATATTCTTGTAATAGACTCCTCTTTTAACTTAAATAAAGTTTCGTAATGAAACCTAATCATATAACTGCTATTTATTCGTATCAGAGAAAAATTTAACTACCTTTTTCTTATAATATTGTCGCAAAGGTAACGAATGCCTATTTAATATTTCTGTTTGGTTATAAAACTGCTTTTGGAACTTTATAGCTCTAATGTTTTTTGCTTTATTATCGATTGTGTTGGTGTTCGATTTTCTTTCTTTTCCTTGCCCTTGAGACAATTTTGCCTTATCCAATTTTAGCAACTCATAGTGCATATTCTTCATCTTTTGTAAAGTATTGACGTTAAAACCTCTTTCTAAAATTTCGTTCTCTAACTCTTTCATTTTCTCTAACATTTTTTTCTCTTTATTAGATTCTTGTCCTTTTGCATTTAGCTCATTTAGCTGTTGTTCTAAAATATTTCGCAATTTAGACTGCTGTTTATATGTCTCAAAAATTTCACTATCTAAGCTTCTGTCCGATTCTTTATTCTCTCCTTTTCTTTCGCCTTTCCCTTTTTTGCCTTTAATTTTTTTTTCCATTTTTTCAGCTAACTTTCCTTGCCCTTCTATCAAATCTGGTAAGCTAAAATCATCTCCTTTTCCGCTATTTTTAAAATAAATACTATTTCTCATATTGCTTAAAATATTGCTTAAATAATGTGCCAAATTATTAACAGATGTCATTATATATTGCTGGTTAGACAAACCCAAAGTAAATCTGTTTTCTGAAAAATTCTCCAACGATTGATTCAAATTATAATGAGTTGTTGCCAAGTCGTCTTGAATTTTATTCGAAATTTTAGGCACTCGCATAGACAAAACATACAAACTGTCGTCTATATGTTCAAAATAAGTTTTTAATTGACTTTGTTGTTTTAAATTTTTACCAAAATCCGGATGAGTAACGGAATTTCTATTGAATTGATCCATCAGAGCTTCTTGTTTAAAAGAAAAAGTTATCAAATTTTCTAATATTTTACGCAAATCTTCTATATTTTCATTAATGCTCTCGCCTTGCATATCCAAAAGACTACTTTGCATTTTAGAACTCATCTGCCTCATTTTTATAGTAGCATTTTTTTGACTCTTTTTTGCTCTACTTTTTTGCCCGTTAATCAAATTATTTTCAGATTTTTTTAATTCGGAATCAATGTCCTCTTTGTCTTTGTCTATATCTGGAAGCTCCATTGGTGCTTTTAACTTCTCATTATCTTTTTCTAGATTGTCTAAATCTTCTTTTATATCATTAAATTCTTTATTAATTTTTTTTTGCGATTCTAATACGTTTTCGTTTTTATTGATTAGCTCCTCTTCTTTTTCTGCTAATTTGTTAATTTTTTTTGCTACTTGCATAGTCTTTTGCTCAACATAAAAACGCTTAATTAATTCTAAAATACGCTCTAAACTTCGATCTTTTTGCTTGTTCTGTTGTGCGAGTTCTTTAGTCTTTTTAAGTAATTTTTCTTTGTTTAATTTTTCCGCTACCTTTTCAATCTCATCTAACAAATTCTTTTGTTTTTGAATTTTTTTTAACTCCGATAAACGAGATTTTAACTCTTCTTTTTTTTGCTGGAGGCTTTTGCTTAAATCCTTTTTTTCATCTAAATTATTATAAAGATTTTCTGTCTGTCGCTCCATAATTTTATTGTACTGATTATGTCGCTCTATCATTTTTTGAACTTCGTTTTTGTCGTTCCAGTTAATGCTTTTCTTTGTTTGAATACTGTTTTTTACCTTTTCTAATTCCTTTTGAATATTTTGTTGTTTTTGGATATGCTTTTCAATATTATTAATAATATTTTGCTGCTTCTCTAAAAGCTCTTGCTCTGTTTCGTCTTCTGTCTTGTTGCGATAAGCGAATACTCTACTCGTGGCTTTTTTGTTTCCATTTACTCTGTCGTTGTCAAAAACTTGAAAAAACAATTCGTAAGTAACACCAGTTTTAAGAGACAACCCATCTGGAAATTGGTGAAAAAATGTCTGAATATTTTTTTTTGAAATTGCTATATTATACAGCGATTTGTTTTGAGGGTTGTTAATATCATAATATACTAATTGCAACTTACTTAAACCGTAGTCATCAGAAATTTTACCAGCAAATTGAACCGTTCCCATAGAAACACTATCAATATCAGAAGATACTTTTATATACGGAAACTCATCCCTTAAAACTCTTATCGAAAAATTAAGCTTTTCGTAATCTGTTAATAATTTATTTGAGGATGAAATCTGATAAGAAATAGGGTTTTTTATATACTTTTTAAAAATGAAATTTTGCTTATCTTTTTGTTTAAAAACTATTCTTTTTTTATTCTGTAAAAAAGTAATTGTGTCGCTTTGTACAGCCCTAACATTCCAAGTAATTATAGTTCCCTCTGGCACAGTAACATTACCCGAGTTTTTTATTTTTTCGTTTTTCTTTTTCAAGTATTTAGGGTATCTTAAATTTAAGTTTATGCCTAAAATTGTAGGAGTTTTTAGAACTTTTATTAAATATTCTTTTGACTGGACTCCGTTTGCACTTAAATAAAAAGACACGGATTGGTTTATTTGAGAAAATGTATAACTAAATATTCCATTAGCATCCTTTTGAAGATAAAAAGACTGGTTTTCAAAATTAATTTCTGCTTCTTTTGGAAGCGTATTACCTTGAACATCAAATAATACTGTAAAAGATTTGCCCTGAACTACTTTTAAGTTTTTTGTGAGCATACGAAAAGAAAAAGGTGCTGGTGGTTGATAGGCAGTATTATAGTTTATTACTCGCTCAAAACTTTTGCTTAACGCCTCATTGCTACTTGTAAAAAAAACTAATAGCCAAATTATAATAGGAATAGTTATATATTTTAAATAGCCTATATTTTTATTAAAATCTACAGCTCTTACAAAAGGAATAGCTTTTAGGTTGCTTGATTTTTGGTCAATACTTGCAAGTAATAATTTTGAATTTTGAGCTTTGAGTTTTGAGCTTTGAATTTTAAGCTGCAAAACATTTAGTAGTTTGTCTCGAACTTCAGGGAAGTGCTTTCCGATAATTATTGAGGCTTCTTCGTAAGAGATTCCTTTTTTCAAACCCATTAATTTAAAAATAGGAATAGCTATAAATTTAATTAAAAAAAATAACTCTACTAAAACAACAAACCAAAATAGAATAGCTCTAAATATAGGTTCTAACCACAAAAAATATTCTAAAAACAAAGTAAAAAACAAAAACAGGCAACCTAAAGAAATAAACAAAATACTCCCCTTTATCAATTCACTCGTATAATATTTGCGAGAAAATTGCTGTAGCTTTCGTTCTATCTTATTATATGCTTCCATATCGGATTATTTTAATCTACCATGATGTTATTTAAAATACGTTTAAAAGTAAAAAATTATTTTAAGTCATAATTTCACCACGAGTATTTTATAATTCAAAGATAAATGTAAATCTCACTTCGCTGTATAATTTAATTATACATTTTAATATTCTTTGAGTATGAAATTTATTAAAAAAAACAGGAAAATATTTTTCAAAAAAGTGGCGAAGCTTTCTCCGTTTTTAAAACAGACATAATAATAGCAAGTGATACAATATAAGCAAACGTAGTCTAAGAAGTATTAAATCAGATCTTTTTATAAATTTAAAGAGTTTAGTAGAGCCTTTAAACTTGGATTTGAAGGTCGCGGAGCATTTGCACTAACAATCTTTCCTTTAGGGTCAATTAAAATAAACCTCGGAATTCCTTTTATATCATAAGCACTTGTAAAGTTCAAATCTTTTCCAGCCCACAATTGAACTCCACTTAATTGTCTATTTCTTACAAAATTCCTCCATTTTTTTTCCGCAACCTCCCAAGAACCATTGCTTCTAGTGTTGTTGTCTATCGAAATACTTACAAATTTGATGTTTTTATTATGAAATTCTTTTTCCAATTTTTTTAAATAAGGTATTTCTATAATACACGGACCACACCAAGTAGCCCAGACATCTATATAAACATATTGACCTTTAAAAGAATTTAAAGACTTTTTCCCACTTTTAAAATCCATAAAATTAACAAATTTAGGCGAATCCTCTCCTTTGCTCGTTAGTTTACTGTTTGAATATACTTTATAAAACATTTTAATATCTTGTCTTTTTTGATTTGCCATAGTCAGAAGTCCATTGTCTAAATCGTCATAAGAATTTAAAATGCTATCGTATTTTTTATTTAACAAGTTGTTTTTAATATTAAACTCATCTTGGTTTAATTTAAGCATGCTTTCAGGGTAGCCAAAATTGTTGCTTAACTCTAGTTGTGCAATAATAAAACTAGTATTTGAAGCACCAGTACCTAAAAATTTAAAATTACTTAAAGGCTTCATAATATCAGCTTTTATATTTATATCAAATCCATTTTTTAAGAATAATGGGACTCTATAGCTACTCGTTTTTGTTTGAAAATAGTAAATTGAAGCATTTGGCACTTTAAACATACCTTTGAAGGATCCGTCTTTGCTTATCGTTATTTCTTTTATTAGCCCCCTATTACTCGATATCGAGATGATAGAATCAGTACTGTTTTTGATTTTTCCTGATATAACGACACGGTCTTTGTATTGACCTTTTGTGCATGAAAAAATTAGTGCTATGGCTATAAATAGTAAGTTTATCTTCATGAGTTTTGTGTTTTGTGAATACTGCAAATATAATGGATTTTTAATTCTTATGTTTAGTTTTTAGTGATTAGTCGTTAGTCATTAGTGTTTAGTTTTTTTGAAAGATAAATTCGGTACTTGAGATAAGCAAGATTTGATAGCCTGCAATTAAAATTTCTAACTAATTTTTTTGTCTGATATATTTAACCCAACTTGAAAATTTTGAGATTCCCTCAAAAACATAAAACATTGATTATCAGTAAAACTTAAAAAAAAATTTAATTTTTTTTTCACTGTTGTCCGATAAAACTCAAAATTAGGTAAAAAATGTTTTTTAACAATCCACACACATTCCAAAATGGAAAACTATATCCTTATAATAAACCGCTATCATAATACATTTTTTATTCATTTAAATTGGCTCATACTTTTTATGATATTTTTATCTAAAAATTTAAGTTGATTTTCTAAATTCTCTTCTACTTCATCAAGGCTTTTAAACGTTTTGTTTTTGAACCCTCCTTTTTCTCTTACATGATGTCATAGATGCTCTACAGGGTTTAGTTCTAGGGAATAGGCAGGTTGAAATAAGGGAACAATGTTGTCTTCTTGTAATATTTTATTTCCTGTATGCCAAGAAGCCCTATCCATAACCATAATAACCCTATAATGCTTAAACTCTTTTGAGAAGTATTTCAAGAATAGCTGCACACAATAGGTATTAGCATACAGTAAAATCAAATCAAAATTAGCTACTATAAATAAAGCTAGTACCGTATTTACAGCAAAAACCCTAAAAGACTGGAAAGACGCAGTAACTGCCGCAACAGACCCCGAAGAACCAGAACTACAGCTACTAGCCGAACTATATCAAAACTTAATACTCGACAGTCATCTAACATCCGTAATAGAAAACAGAATATACAGAGTATTAAAATCTAAATTTGTGTTTATAAACCAAACAGGAGGCGAAGAACCCGAAGTAAAAACCCTATTCCAAAAACCATGGTTCGAAGAGTTTATAAAACACGTATTATGGTCCATATTTACCGGCGTAAAAGTTATAGAAATATTCAAATTAGACGAAAACCTAGAACTTTATACCGCCGAACTGATTCCTATGGAACACACTAACCCTAAAAAAGGACTAATACTAAAAGAACCAGGCCAACAAAACGGACAAAATTACAAAACAGGTAATTTAGAAAACTTTTACCTCCAAATAGGCAAAGACTACGACATAGGAACACTCGCAGAAATTACACCCCTTGTACTAGCTAAAAAACTCGCAATGGGTTCCTGGTTAGACTTTATCGAAAAATTCGGAATACCGCCAAGAATAGTTACAACAGACAATAATAGCACCGAAAGACAAGACGAGCTGTTAGACATGATGCTAAAAATGGTTAATAACCACGTAGCAGTACTAAACGGAACTGAAAAAATAGAAATTCCTCAAACTCCTAACACCGACGCTTATAAAGTCTTTAACGAAATGATAGCTCGCCTAAACTCCGAAATGTCTAAAAGAATACTAGGACAAGACGGAACCTCCGACAACAAAGACACTAGCGGAAATTATGGCTCGCTAAAAATACTCCAAGAAGTAGCTAACGACAGACACGAAAGCGACAAACTATTTGTTAAATATATTATTAACTCCCAACTTATACCTCGATTAATAATTTTATCATCAGTATATGCTCCGTTAAACAATTTAACTTTCGACTGGGACACTTCCGAAGAAATAGAAAAAGGAACTATGGTCGACAAAGCCGTAGCTCTTACTAACGCAGGATTTGAGCTAGACCACCAAATACTCGCAGAAAAAACAGGAATGCCAATAACAGGAATTAAAAAACCAATAGAACAAGAAAAGGACGGAAACGACCCAAAAAAAAAAAACTAAACAATAACGCAAAAGAAATAGATGCGTATTATCATAATTCCCATGTTTGTGGCGACGAAGAACACCTAAAAATTCAAGCTATTAATACCAGCGGATGGGCAAAAACAATAGACCGTATAGCAAAAGAACTACACGACGGAAAACTAAAACCAAAAGACCTAGACAAAGAACTTATTCAAAAAACTTACGACCAATTAGACGAAGCCGCTAAAAGCGGATACGGAAAAGACTGGATTAACTACGACTCCAAAAACACCAACGCAGCACAAAAAATAAAACAAAACATATATCACTTCTCCGCTGCAAAATCATACAAACAGCTCGCAGAAATGAACAGCCACCTAGTCGACGAAAAAGGAAAAATTAGAAACTTTCAACAATTTAAACGAAAAGTAATAGCCACCGACACAAAATATAACAAAAACCACCTACAAGCAGAATACCAAACCGCAAAACGCTCCGCAAAAATGGCTATCAAATGGAAAGACTTCGAAAAAAACAAACGCCTGTTCCCTAACCTTAAATACATGACCACTAACGACGACAAAGTGCGAAAAGACCACGCTCCTCTGCACGGAATAATAAGAGCCGTAAACGACCCTTTCTGGAATACATACTATCCGCCTAACGGATGGAGATGCCGCTGCTACGTAAAACAAACTACCGAACCAGTAAACGACAAACAACCAAAAGAACTGCCCACAAAAGGATTTACCCATAACGCAGGTAAATCAAACCAAATTTATAACCCTAAAGAACATCCCTATTTTAATATTCCAAAAAAAGATAGCAAAGACGTTAAAATTGCCTTCGAAAACTTTAAACAACTAAAAAGCTACGGAAAACCTAAAAAAACCTTTAAAAACGGAGCTAAAGTGTATATACATCCATTTGCAGACCCAGAAGACATATTCGGAAACTATAGAGCAGCTATTAAATTAGCAAATGCCGGAATTACCGTTAAAATTAGACCGCACTCATACCTAGATGACGTTAAAAACCCAGAATATGAAATTTTTAATAAAATGAGCGACAGAGCAGAGCCTATAAAAGCACGAGGAATTAAATCTATTATTAATGAAAAAGTAAACAAACAAAAGGCAAAAATTGTTGTACTTGATTTTACTTATAAATTTGACAAAAAAATAACAAGGTTCGATTTAGCCAAAGCTCTTAAAGGTGCAGTAGTAAAAAACACTAAATTAGAAGGTGTAGTTTTAATATTTAATAAAGAAGTAATAAGTTTATCTAGAAAAGAGTTTTTAGATAATTCTTTTTGGGAAAAGGTTATAAAAAAAGCAACTAATTAGATTAGTTGCTCATAGGAGCGAGTTGACAGTAAACCACCGCCTCGCACTACAAAGATACAACAAAAAATGAAACAAACAAACAAAACACCAGATTATTTAAAAATAGCCGAAACTTTAAAATCGGATATGGTAGCTCATTCCGCCGATGCCGCACTAAAATTTTTTGTAGAAAGCTTCGAAAATCAAGGGTTTACCGACGAAAACTTCGAAGCCTGGAAGCCCAGCAAAGGAACTATACTAATTAAAAGCGGAGACCTAAGGGACTCTATAAAAGTAATTGAAGCAACAGAAGAAAAAATTGTCTTTCAATCCGACGAAGAATATTCCCAAATCCATAACGAGGGCGGTACTATTCCTATTACTAAAGAATCAAGAGCATTCTTCTGGTACATGTACAAAAAGTCCAAAAAAAGCAAATGGAAAGCAATGGCACTAACAAAAAAAAAAGTAATTAATATACCAAAAAGACAATTTATAGGCGAATCCAAAACACTAATGAAAGAATTAGACCAATGGATAGCAAACGAAATAGAAGAACGAAATAAAAACTCAAAAAAATGAACTTAAACGGACTAACAGGATGGGACGAGCTATACCTAGAAATAGCTAAAAAAATAAAAGACAATATCAGTCAAATCAAATGGACAGACTTATGGCACAATCAAGTAGGATACCTAGAAAACGAACACCCTTTCCCTACACCAGCTATTTTTATTGCTTTTAGAATATTAAACACCGAAGACCTCGGCGAAAAAGTACAAAACCTACAAATTCAAATAGACCTATACTACTTTTTCGAAACATTTTCCGAAACATACAACGGAGCGTACAACCAAACAGACGCACTAGAATATCTAAAAACTCTTACTCAAATTCACAAAACATTTCATACAACCAACGGAACTAACTACGCCGAGATGAACAGCCACCTAGTCGACGAAAAAGGAAAAATTAGAAACTTTCAACAATTTAAACGAAAAGTAATAGCTACCGATACAAAATATAACAAAAACCACCTACAAGCAGAATACCAAACCGCAAAACGCTCCGCAAAAATGGCTATCAAATGGAAAGACTTCGAAAAAAACAAACGCCTGTTCCCTAACCTTAAATACATGACCACAAACGACGATAAAGTGCGAAAAGACCACGCTCCTCTGCACGGAATAATAAGAGCCGTAAACGACCCTTTCTGGAATATATACTATCCGCCAAACGGATGGAGATGCCGCTGCTACGTAAAACAAACTACCGAACCAGTAAACGACAAACAACCAAAAGAACTGCCCACAAAAGGATTTACCCATAACGCAGGTAAATCAAACCAAATTTATAACCCTAAAGAACATCCCTATTTTAATATTCCAAAAAAAGATAGCAAAGACGTTAAAATTGCCTTCGAAAACTTTAAACAACTAAAAACTACGGAAAACCTAAAAAAACCTTTAAAAACGGAGCTAAAGTGTATATACATCCATTTGCAGACCCAGAAGACCTATTCGGAAACTATAGAGCAGCTATTAAATTAGCAAATGCTGGAATTACCGTTAAAATTAGACCGCATATAGACGCTAATGTTTTAACAGAATGGAAAAACCCTGAATATGAAATTGACGGAATTTTTACCGAAAGAAAAGCAGTTAAAACTATTAATAATTTTAACACTAGTTTTAGAGAGGCAAAAAAACAATGCCTTAACAAAAAAACAAACCCAAAAGGAACAAAATATAATGTAGTTTTTGATTTAACCAATATTAAAAACCCAAATTTTAATTACTTAATAAACGAACTAAACAGAAACATCACCGACAAGAGAGGTAAATATATTGATAAAATTCATATAATTTATAATAATAAAGTAGCAGTATTAACAAGAGAAGAAATTGTAAAAAGAGATTATACAAAACTCTTAAAAATAAAATAGCCACTTTGCAGTGGCTAAGTAGAAGTCTTGAGTGTAAACACGCGCAACTTCTCGACAAAAATACAATAAAAAAATGAATAAAACAAATAAAATTCCAAATTTTTTACAAATAGCAGAAACTTTAAAATCGGATATGGTAGATCATTCCGCCGATACCGCACTAAAATTTTTTGTAGAAAGCTTCGAAAATCAAGGGTTTACTGACGAAAACTTCGAAGCCTGGAAGCCCAGCAAAGGAACTATACTAATTAAAAGCGGAAACCTAAGAGACTCTATAAAAGTAATTGAAGCAACAGAAGAAAAAATTGTCTTTCAATCCGACGAAGAATATTCCCAAATCCACAACGAGGGCGGTACTATTACTATTTTTTCAACCCAATGCTTTTTTCGTCTTTCTTTAAAAAGTTTGTTCAATAAAATAATTTGCTCATCTGTAACTTCGCCTTTAATTCCAATATCCCAACTGTGAATATTGTTGCTTCCGTCCTCTTTTGTCCTTAATAGATTTTCCGTGCAATTCTTCAATTTCAAAATGACTTAAAAGTTTTTCGGTAAAATCTGTTTCTAATGTCTCAAGTCCATTTTCTAAAATAGATTTGAGCGACTTAAATTCTTTGTTTTCAATAGTAAGGTTTGCTTTTTTATCTTTTGTGCCTACAATAAAAATACGCTTACGAGACTGTGATAGACCAATCACCTACTTATCACTCCGCTATATTCGGCTGTAGCCATTTTTTTGCTTTATCTTCGGTAATTCCTTTTCTTATAGCATAGTCTTTTACTTGGTCGTCTTTTATTTTTCCTAACCCAAAATATTTTGCTTCTGGGTTTGCGAAGTAATAACCAGACACCGAAGCAGCAGGCCACATTGCTAGGCTTTCGGTTAGCTTTACTCCGATTTTATTTTCTACACTTAACAATTTCCAAATAGTTTCTTTTTCTAAATGATCCGGACAAGCAGGGTAGCCTGGTGCAGGGCGTATGCCTTTATAGCTTTCTTTGATTAAATCTGTATTTGTCAAAACCTCGTCGTCCGAATAGCCCCAGTATTTAGTTCTTATTTGCTTGTGTAAATATTCCGCAAGTGCTTCCGCAAACCTATCTGCTATTGCTTGTACCATAATTGAACTATAGTCGTCGCCCTTTGTTTTATAATTATTTGCTAAATCTTGTGTTCCGAATATGCTTACACAAAAAACTCCAATATAGTCTGTTTTATTAGAACTTTTTGGTGCAATAAAATCCGATAATGCTAAGTTAGGTATGCCTTCTCGTTTTTTTAACTGCTGGCGTAAAGTTCTAAAAACAGCTATTTCTTTTCCTTTTTCTTGAACAGAAATGTCGTCATCGTTTACCGAGTTTGCTTCAAACAAACCGAATATAGCTTTCGGCTTTAGACTCTGCTTTAATACAATTTCCTTAATCATAGATTTAGCTTCTTCATACATAATAGTCGCTTGTTCGCCGACGACAGAGTCTGATAAAATGTTCGGAAATTTGCCATGTAAATCCCAGCTTCTAAAAAAAGGACTCCAGTCAATATAAGAAACCAAATCGCTTAAATTTATATCTTCTAATTTATGAACTCCGATGCGATTAGGTTTTGGTGTTTCATAAGACTTCCAGCTAATTTTATACTTGCGTCTGCGTGCCTCTTCTATTGTTATATAAGGCTTTTCTTTGCCTCTTTTTAAAAATTTTTTCCTAAATTCATCATATTCTTTTTTCACTTTTAATATATAGCTTTCAGAAGTTTTTTTGTTTAGCAAATCACCGACTACTGTAACAGCCCTTGAGGCATCATTGACATGTACTACTGATTTTTTGTATTGAGGGTCTATTTTAACAGAAGTATGAGCTTTAGAAGTTGTTGCACCACCTATTAATAGCGGAATTTCAAAATTAAGCCGCTCCATTTCTTTTGCTATATGTACCATTTCGTCTAAAGAGGGAGTAATAAGTCCGCTTAATCCGATGATGTCTATTTTTTCTTTTTTTGCGGTTTCAATAATTTTCTCTGGAGGCACCATTACCCCTAAATCTACTATATTATAATTATTACAAGCAAGCACAACACCTACAATATTTTTTCCGATATCGTGGACATCACCTTTTACAGTTGCTAATAAAATTTTTCCAGCAGGCTCTTTTAAATCCTCTTTTTCTTCCTCTATAAAAGGGTTTAAATACGCAACAGCTTTTTTCATTACTCGAGCAGATTTTACTACTTGTGGCAAAAACATTTTCCCAGATCCGAACAAATCACCGACTACATTCATTCCGTTCATCAGGTGGTTTTCTATAACTTCTATTGGCTTTGTAGCACTTTGTCTTGCCTCCTCTACGTCTTCTATAATAAACGAATCGACACCTTTTACTAATGAATGTGTGATTCTTTCTTGCAAAGTGTTTTTTCTCCAAGACAAATCTTTTACTTTCTTTATAGAAGTTCCTTTGGCTGTTTCGGCAAAATTTAGTAGGCGTTCGGTGGCATCGTCTCTTCTATTTAAAATAACATCTTCTACATGCTCTAATAAATCTCTATGAATATTGTCATAAACTTCTAACATTGTTGGGTTTACGATTCCCATGTTCATACCCGCCTGAATCGCATGATACAAAAACACCGAGTGCATTGCTTCTCTTACTAAACTGTTTCCGCGAAAAGAAAATGAAACATTACTTACGCCACCATTTACACTTACATTCGGTAAATTTTTGCGAACCCAACGAGTAGCCTCAATAAAATCAATAGCATTTCTTTTATGCTCTTCCATTCCAGTTGCAACCGGAAAAATATTCAAATCGAAAATAATATCTTCCGAAGGAAAATTTACTTTGTTTATCAGAATATCATAAGACCTTTTAGCAATTTCTATTCGGCGGTTATAATTATCGGCTTGTCCGACTTCGTCAAATGCCATAATAACAACAGCAGCGCCGTAGCGTTTTATTTTTTTGGCTTCAAAAATAAATTTTTCTTCGCCTTCTTTTAGGGAAATTGAATTTACAACACATTTGCCTTGAACTACTTGTAAGCCAGCTTCGATTATTTCCCATTTTGAGCTATCAATCATTATCGGAACTTTGCATATATCTGGCTCGGAGGCAATTAAATTTAAAAAGAGAACCATTGCTTCCTTGCCGTTAATCAAACCATCATCAAAATTAATATCAATAATTTGTGCGCCACCTTCAACTTGGTTTCTAGCAATTTCTATTGCTTCGGTAAAATTTTCTTCTTTTATCAATCGTAGAAATTTTTTTGACCCAGCAACATTTGTCCTTTCTCCTATATTTATAAAATTACTGTCCTCATTTAAAATTAATGGCTCTAACCCCGACAATTTTAAATACCTAGATTGTTTTATTTTCATTTATTAGTTGTTAGTTATTAGTTATTATTCTTCCGTCTATCATTGTTAGCTTTCTGTCCGACATTTTTGCAAGTTCTTTATTATGAGTAACCAAAACAAAAGTTTGGTCTAATTCATCGCGAAGTTTAAAAAATAAGTCATGCAAACTTTCTGCGGATTTGCTGTCTAAATTTCCGCTGGGTTCGTCGGCAAGGATTACAGAAGGGTTATTTATTAAAGCTCTTGCAACTGCAACTCTTTGTTGTTCGCCACCGGAAAGCTCATTCGGCTTGTGGCTCATTTTACTTGATAACCCTAAAAAATTAAGGAGTTCTTTTGATTTTTTTTCTACATCGTACTTCGTTTTTTTTGCTATAAAACCCGGAATACAAACATTTTCTAAAGCTGTAAATTCTGGAAGTAGTTGATGAAACTGGAATATAAATCCAATATGTTTATTTCTAAAAGCGGAAAGTTTTTTGTCTGTGAGGCTTCCGACAGAAACCTTGTTTATAAGTAATTCGTGGTTTTTTTCTCTTTGAGGCTTATCTAAAGTTCCTAAAATTTGAAGAAGCGTCGTTTTACCAGCCCCAGAAGGACCGACAATAGCAACTATTTCTCCTTTTTTAATTTCTAATTTAACACCTTTTAAAACCTCTAAATATCCATAAAATTTATGAATATTTTTACACTTTATCATATAAAATTTTGCAACAAAAATATAAAAATATCAAATGCTTTCAAATTTAATTTTTGTAAATATTGACTATTTAGACATAAGTGTCCAAAAAGTAAAAGAACTACGTGCAGAAGAATAAGGAAAACTTTTAATACGACCTACTGTTATATCTAAAAAGTAGTTAAATGGTATGAGTTAAATGAAAAAATATTTAAAGAAAAACCTATAAATTTTAAAAATAAGAAAAAGTACTTCCACTTTTGATGTTGAGTAAGGATTCGTAAATTAATTTTATTACATTTTCTACATCTTCTCTACCGACCATTTCTACTGTTGTGTGCATATACCTTAATGGCAAAGAAATCAAAGCCGAAGCTACGCCACCATTACTATATGCAAAAGCGTCCGTGTCTGTGCCTGTAATCCTAGAAAGTGCAGACCTTTGAAAAGGAATTTTTTTGGCATTTGCAGTTTCTATTATCAGTTCTCGCAATTTTTGATGAACAGACGGAGCATAGGCAATTACTGGTCCCTTGCCTATTTCTTGAAATCCTTCAATTTTTTGATTAATCATAGGAGTCGTAGTGTCGTGTGTAACGTCAGTAATAATAGCTACGTTTGGTTTAACGGTTTGCGTTATCATTTCTGCACCTCTCAATCCTACTTCTTCTTGAACAGAATTTGTTACATACAACCCAAATGGCAACTCTATATTATTTTCTTTTAAAAGACGAGCAACTTCGGCAATCATAAAACCCCCAATTCTATTATCGAGGGCTCTGCAAACAAATTTATCTTTATTAAGAATATGAAATTCATCAGGGTAAGTTATGACGCAACCAACATGAACACCTAATTTTTCAACTTCTTTTTTTGTAGAGCAACCGCAGTCTATAAACAGGTCTTCTACTTTTAAAGATTCTTCTTTTGTGTCTTTGCGTGTATGAATTGCAGGCCAGCCGAAAACTCCTTTTATATCTCCGTTTTTAGTGTGGATATTTACAATTTTACTTGGTGCAATTTTATGGTCAGAACCACCGTTTCTCTTTACATAAATTAAACCATTATCCGATATATAATTTACAAACCAAGATATTTCGTCTGCGTGCCCTTCTATTAGAACTTTGTATTTAGAATCTGGATTTATAACTCCAACGGCTGTTCCATAAGTGTCTGTAATAAAAGTATTTACATAAGGCTTAATGTAATCCATCCATATTTTTTGACCATCCCATTCATAGCCCGTTGGCGACGCATTGTTTAAATATCTCTCTAAAAATGATAACGATTTTTTGTTTAATATAGATTTCTTTGCCATAGTTTTAATTATTTAATGTTTATAAATTAATAGCGGCAAAAATAGTATGATTCTTTTTTAATTTGATACGTATTATTAAAAAAAGTTTATTGTGTTTGCCAACGCAAAATATTAAAACAACACCAGCCCTGATTTAGGCAAAAGTAGAATTTTCGCTAATCCGCAATTAACCTTAAAGTAGATTTTAACTTTAATTTTATAAAATTATATAACCAATTGTACTTTTAAAAATATTGATATTCCGTTTGTTTAAAAATGATTTCTAAATATAAGTTTTTAATAATTATTTTTTTAATATCTTTACCGCCGATTTTACCGAAATAAATATCAATGCTTTTAGAATGTGAGGAATTGAAGAAGTATGAATAATTTAAAGAACTATAACAGAGAATAAAATAAACCATCATTAAAAATGAAAAAATACCTAATCATTCTTTTTTTTATCACTTTTAGTAGTTTTTCTCAATCTTTTGAGAAAACCAAAAAAAGTGCAGAAGCAGGAGATGCAAAGGCTCAACTTTCTCTTGGATGGATGTACTATAATGGCGAAGGCACTTTAAAAGACCTAAAAAAAGCAGTCTATTGGTATCAAAAAAGTGCAGAACAAGGAGATGCAGACGCTCAACTTTTTCTTGGAGGTATGTATATTAATGGCGAAGGCACTTTAAAAAACCCAAAAAAAGCATTCTATTGGTTTAAAAAAAGTGCAGAACAAGGAGATGAAACTGCTCAATATTCTCTTGGAATTAATTATTATCATGGCTACGGCACTTTAAAAAACCTAAAAAAAGCATTCTATTGGCGGAAAAAAAGTGCAGAACAAGGAAATTCATATGCTCAATATTATCTTGGAAAGATGTACTATAATGGCGAAGGCACTTTAAAAAATAAAAAGAAAGCAGCTTATTGGATAAAAAAAGCATACGAAAATGGAGACGAAGATGCAAAAGAGTTTTGGGAAGAAAATGAATTATGGAAGTATGAATAATCAAAAAACCTATATAAAACAAGGGCTTCCGCCATAGAAAGAAAGTTCACCGCCAAGGCGGACAAGTTCACCGCCAAGGCGGACAAGTTCACCGCCAAGGCGGACAAGTTCACCGCCAAGGCGGACAAGTTCACCGCCAAGGCGGACAAGTTCACCGCCAAGGCGGACAAGTTCACCGCCAAGGCGGACAAGTTTACTGCCAAGGCGGAAAAGTTTACAGAAAAGTAGAATTATAAATTAATAATTAAAAACAATTAAGATGTCAAAAAGGTACACTTATGTAGAGTTAAACGATATATTAAATCGTTCGATAGACTATTTAGAAAAGGATGCCGATAGATTAGTATTGCGTCCCGGCGAGTTAGAAAATTTAAAGAAATTGCAAAGTCGATGGGCGATTTTGTATCCGATTCATTTAGATAAATTGAACCGAACCAAAAAAAGTACGCAAGAATTTCAGGCTCTGGCAAAAGAGGTAAATTCTGCAATCCGAAGTATGCAACAATATCTAAAAGTAGCTTATAAAGGGCGTTTGTTGGAGGATGATTTTATCGTTTTGGATATTCATATTGATAAAACTTCGCAAAAAATTGGACTGCCAACCGCCACTGTTTCGCTTTCGGTAAACAGCCAAGATTATGCGATGTTAGAGTTAGAGGCTTCGTTTCGCAAACGCCCAGAATTTAATCATGGTACGGTTTTGAACGGCAGAGAGCGAAAAAAGATTCAACTATTTAGCTATATCCAAAAAGCAGAAATGCCCGAACCAGAAGAAACGGATTTTAGATGGAAGGAAACCCACGGCAGCAGTGTTTTTAAGACTCGTTTTGCACCCGAAGACATCGGAAACAAAGTGTATCTGAAAGCTCGATTTTTAAATACCACCGATGGCGAAGGGCCTTTTGGCGAAGTGCTGATTTTTACGATACCGGATTAAAATTCTAAATTCAAAACAGAATTATTAATTTTGACAGCTTAATTCAAAACAATTATGGCACGATCAAAAGTACATAGTCTTTTTACAGAATTTGATATAAACCTTTTTAAATCGGGTAAGCATTATCAACTTTATAATAAATTTGGTTCTCATCTAATAAGCGTTGACGGAGTAGAAGGTACTTACTTTGCAGTTTGGGCACCTAGCGCAAAGTCAGTGTCCGTAATTGGTGATTTTAATTTTTGGTTAGAAGGCGAACACAATCTAAACGTTCGCTGGGACAATAGCGGTATTTGGGAAGGTTTTATACCAAAAGTCGGTAAGGGAAACCTCTATAAATATAAAATAAGAAGCTCGCATTATAATATTACCACCGAAAAAGCTGATCCTTATGCAAGAAGAAACGAACACCCGCCCAAAACAGCATCCGTAGTTTGGGAAGATAAATATCAATGGGAAGATGCAAGTTGGATGAAAAGCAGAAATAAAACTAACGCTTTAAATTCGCCGTTTTCTGTTTATGAAGTGCATTTAGGTTCGTGGAAAAAACATGTAGAGGAAAATAGGTTTTTAAGTTATACGGAGTTAGCAAACAGCCTTGTAAGTTATGTTTCAGATATGAACTTTACCCATGTAGAGTTTATGCCAATTATGGAATATCCTTATGATCCGAGCTGGGGCTATCAACTAACAGGATATTTTGCTCCGACTTCTCGTTTCGGACATCCGGAGGAGCTTAAATATTTAATAGACAAATTTCACCAAAAGGGAATCGGAGTAATATTAGACTGGGTTCCTTCTCATTTTCCTTCCGATGATCACGGATTAGGTTTTTTTGACGGCTCACACTTATACGAACACCCAGATAGCAAAAAAGGCTATCACCAAGACTGGAAAAGCCTGATTTTTAATTATTGCAGAAATGAAGTAAAAGCCTTTCTAATTAGCAACGCTATTTTTTGGTTAGACCAGTTTCACGCCGACGGTTTAAGAGTAGATGCCGTAGCCTCGATGTTGTTTTTAGATTATTCAAGAGAAGATGGGCAATGGGAGCCTAACGTTTTTGGCGGAAATGAATATTTAGAAGCCGTCGATTTTATTAAAGAAATGAACACCGCTGTTTATAAATCATACCCCGACGTACAAACAATAGCAGAAGAGTCCACGTCTTTTTCGAAAGTTTCCAAACCTATATATGACGGAGGCTTGGGCTTTGGAATGAAGTGGATGATGGGCTGGATGAACGATGTTTTAGAATATTTTTCTAAAGAACCCGTGTATAGAAAACACCACCAAAACGACCTCACTTTTAGTTTAAATTATGCTTTTACTGAAAACTTTATGCTACCATTGTCGCACGACGAAGTAGTATATGGAAAAAAATCAATTGTAGATAAAATGCCAGGCGACCAGTGGCAAAAGTTTGCTAATTTGCGGTTATTATACAGCTTTATGTACACTCATCCTGGCACAAAACTATTGTTTCAAGGAGGAGAGTTTGGGCAAACTAGCGAGTGGAACTCTCAAAATAGTTTAGACTGGCACTTGCTTAATTACGACATACACAAAGGAATACAAAAACTTATAAAAGATCTAAATAGTTTTTATAAAAAAGAACCTGCCTTATATGAAAAACAATTTAGCAACGAAGGATTCGAATGGATAGACCACGGAGACCATAACAACTCGGTACTGTCTTATATTAGAAAGGGTGAAAACGAAAAAGAGAATATAATTGTAGTATTAAATTTAACACCAGTTCCTAGAGAAAATTATAGAATTGGACTACCGAAGCTCGGAAAATTAAAAGAAATTTTTAATAGTGATACTAAAAAATATTACGGCACAAATAATTATAAAAACAAAAATATTAATATAGAAAATAAAAATTGGAACGGACGTAAATTTTCAACAGAGCTAAATTTACCGCCGTTAGGAATGGTGTCGTTAAAATATAAATAATACTAAACTGTTTATTTTTGAATAGCAGTAAAATGAAAAAACTTAATGCTAAAAATAAATTGAATATTTCGTTTATTGTATATATTTTTGCAAAAATTAAAAACAACTAAAAATATAAATATATGCAAGATATTAAACAAATTGGCGAATTAAACTGGTCATACGACGAATTAAGAAAATCTATTCCTGAATTTTTAGATCTTTATGAAAAAAAACCAATTAATGACAATAAAGGCGGCATGAAAGCACCACATATGTTTGCTACTTGGTTTATGTTAAAGAAGATTAAGCCTAAATATGTAATTGAAAGCGGTACGTGGAAGGGACAAGGAACGTGGTTAATTGAAAAAACATTACCGAAATCAAAAATTTATAGTATCGATTTAAAATTGTCAAATCGTAAATATATATCGGACAAAGTACAATATTTTGATAAGGATTTTTTTGAAATAGATTGGTCTATCATTCCCAATAAGGATAATGCTGTTTTGTTTTTTGACGATCATCAAAACGCTTTAGAAAGAATTAGAAATGGTGTTAATATTGGGTTTAAACATTACATATTCGAGGATAATTATCCTTCAAAAAAAGGCGATTGTTATAGTCTCAAAAAAGCATTTCAACATTCAGGATTTAATCCGAATTCAGGAAGAAAAGGATTCAAACAAATTATTAATAATATAATAAAAAAAGAGATAAAAATCCAGCCAAACCCTGATGACGCTAAATATTTGAAAGATGTTTTAGAAATATATTATGAATTTCCACCTGTTTTTACTAAAAATATAACCCGTTGGGGAGATAATTGGAGCGAAGAGTTTTACCCAAGCCCAAAGCCTTTGTTTAAATCAATTGAGCATGATTATCTTAACTTATTCTACCAAGAAGCAATTCATTACACGTGGATATGCTATGCAAAGGCTAAATAACTTTTGCTGATAATATTATTATTATAGCGATAATACCCTCAAAACGGTCGTATTACATATGTGCTGAATGTCAAATCGTGTAAAGAACATTTGAGTGTTTAGATATTAAAATACTTTAAAAATAATGAAAATCAAAATGTTTCTTTTTTTAAAGGTTGATTACATACTAAATATAAAAACAACTTTAATTATATTAAACTTCAAAACAAAAGTAAAAAAATGATAACTAATACTGAATTAGAACAAAAAGGAGATTTATTTCCATCAGAAATTATAAACTACAAAAAAGATTTAGACACGTTATATTTTACTACAAAAAACAACTCTATGCTACAGCTAATAATAGTTAGAGATAGCGTTATTCGGTTTAGATATTCTACTACTGGAAAGTTTGAAAAAGATTTTTCTTACGGCATAACAAAGTACGCAAGTCGTGGTTACAATTTTTTAGACATAAAAGAAGAGGAAGATGATTATGTAGTAACTACTTCAAAGCTAATTTGTAAAGTAAAAAAGAAAAACCTAAAAGTTACATTATACGATTCTAATGACTTAAAAATTATAAACCAAGACGAAATAGGTTTTCATTGGGAAGAGAGCTATGAATACGGCGGAGATATAGTAAAAATGAGTAAGGTTTCACAAAAATCTGAGAGCTATTATGGACTTGGAGATAAGCCTGTTGATGTAAACTTAAAAGGAAAAAGACTTCAAAACTGGGTAACCGACTCTTATGCCTTCGGTAAAGATACCGATCCGATTTACAAGGCAATACCTTTTTATACCGCTATTCACGACAACAAGTCTTACGGAATATTTTTTGACAATCCTT
This sequence comes from uncultured Polaribacter sp., assembly GCA_963422315.1. Lineage (GTDB taxonomy): Bacteria > Bacteroidota > Bacteroidia > Flavobacteriales > Flavobacteriaceae > Polaribacter. Next base: position 91,338 of record OY729423.1, on the reverse strand, counting down.
TTAAAACTCATTTTGATTTTTCTTACGAAAGAAGAAATGTAGTAAGTTTTTGGGCGCAAGGAGGCGAAATGAACTACTACTTTATATATGGGCCTAAAATGGAAGATGTAGTTATAAATTACACTGATTTAACTGGAAAGCCTCAAGTTTTACCGCCTTTGTGGGCTTTGGGATTCCACCAGTGTAAATGGAGCTATTACACCGAAGACAAAGTAAAAGAAATATGCGGAAAATTTAGAGAACTGAAAATTCCCTGCGATGCTATTTATTTAGATATTGATTATATGGACGGGTTTCGTTGTTTTACTTGGGATAAAAAAAACTTTCCTAATCCTAAAAACATGGTCAAAAACTTGAAAGAAGAAGGATTTAAAACTGTAGCAATTATAGACCCTGGTATTAAAATAGATCTAGAATATGAAGTTTTTAAAGAAGCTTTGAACAAAGGTTATTTTTGTAAGCGAGCAGACGGTCCATATATGAAAGGAAAGGTATGGCCTGGAGAGTGCTATTTCCCGGATTTTACAAAAGCAGAAATCAGAGAATGGTGGAAAAATTTATTTAAAGAACTAATTGAAGATATAGGGATAAAAGGTGTATGGAACGATATGAACGAGCCTGCAGTTATGGAAGTTCCGAATAAAACTTTTCCGAATGATGTGCGACACGACTATGATGGTAACCCTTGTTCGCACCGTAAAGCACACAATATCTATGGTATGCAAATGGCACGTGCTACGTACCATGGTTTAAAAAAATATTGTTACCCTGAGCGACCGCTTGTTATAACGAGGGCAGCGTATTCTGGAACTCAAAGATATTCTTCTACTTGGACTGGCGATAATATTGCCTCGTGGGAGCATCTATCAATAGCAAACAACCAAGTGCAAAGGTTAGCAATGTCGGGCTATTCTTTTGCAGGAAGCGATATAGGAGGGTTTATAGAACAACCGCAGGGAGAACTGTTTTTGCGTTGGCTTCAGTTAGGAGTTTTTCATCCGTTTTGCCGAGTACATTCATCGGGGGATCACGGTGACCAAGAACCGTGGGTTTTTGGCGATGAAATTACAAACATCGTAAGAAAATTTATAGAATTAAGATATCAACTATTGCCTTATTTATACACCGCTTTTTGGGATTATATTACCAAAGGAATCCCTATTTTAAAATCATTAGTCTTATTTGACCAAGAAGATGCCTCTACTCATTATAGAAACGATGAATTTATATACGGCGACAAAATTTTGGTTTGTCCAATTTTAGAACCAAATACAAAAGGAAGAAGAATGTATATACCACGAGGAAAATGGTATAATTTCTGGACAGACGAACTAGTAATCGGAGGAAAAGAAATTTGGGTAGACTCAGATTTAGACACAATGCCAATTTTTATAAAAGAAGGAGCTATAATTCCTAAATATCCTGTACAACAATATGTCGGCGAGAAAAAAATAGAAAAGGTTACTTTAGATTTATATTATAAAGAAGGAAAAGAAAGGTCTCAACTATATGACGATTCTCACGACGGGTTTGATTATATAAAAAGAAAATATAGTCTTAGAACTTTTAAATTAAACGGAAAAAAGAAAGAATTACTTTTACATAGCCATAAAGAAGGACTGCTTGATTTAGAGTATAAAAATTTTAATATCGTATTTCATAATTTGCCATTTACTATAACTTCTATTCAAATAGATAATGTAAATATGCCTTTAAATGATATAAATAAAAATCAGTCTATACTAATAGATAAAGACTTTTCGGTGCTGTGTTTGTCTGGGCAGTAAGATTGTTTTTGAGCTAAAAAGATTTATAATTAAAAAAAACTATAAAAAAATGAATAACGGAATATACGGAAAAATTATCACTGCAAAAGGTGAAATTTTGATAGAACTAGAATATGAGAAAACGCCTGGTACAGTTAGTAACTTTGTTGCATTAGCAGAGGGAAGTTTAAAAAATTATGTTAAACCACAAGGAGAACCTTATTACGATGAGTTAACATTTCACAGGGTAATACCTGATTTTATGATACAAGGCGGTTGCCCTTTCGGAACAGGAACTGGTTCGCCTGGATATAAATTTAAAGATGAATTTCATTCGGAACTAAAACACGACTCTCCAGGCAAATTAGCGATGGCTAACTCTGGACCAAATACTAACGGAAGTCAATTTTATATTACGCACGTTCCTACTCCTTGGTTAGATAATAAGCACACTGTTTTTGGCTCGGTAATAAAAGGACAAGAAGTGGTAAACTCAATTATTCAAGGTGATAGTATGAAAATTGAAATTATTAGAATAGGTGAGAACGCTAAAAAATTTAATGCCGTAGAGACTTTTACAGGTTTTTCTAAAAATTAATAGTAAATGTTTAATCAAAATAATAAATTAAAAAAACATCAATATGAAAATTACAGTAGTTGGAGCAGGAGCGGTAGGTGCAAGTTGTGCAGAATATATAGCAATTAAAAATTTTGCTTCCGAAATAGTTTTGTTAGATATAAAAGAAGGATATGCCGAAGGAAAAGCAATGGACTTAATGCAAACAGCTTCTTTAAATAAATTTGATACAAGGATTTTAGGAAGTACTAATAATTACGAAAAAACATCAGATTCTAATATTTGTATAATTACTTCTGGAATTCCTCGTAAACCAGGGATGACTCGCGAAGAATTAATCGGTATAAACGCAGATATTGTAAAAGCAGTTTCTTCAAATTTAATAAAATACTCGCCGAACACAATTTTAATCGTGGTTTCTAATCCGATGGATACAATGACATATTTGGTACATAAAACAACTGGCTTATCTAAAAACAGAATAATTGGAATGGGTGGAGCATTAGATTCTGCACGCTTTAAATATAGATTAGCCGAAGCGTTAGATGTTTCAATTTCTGATGTTGACGGAATAGTAATCGGAGGACATTCTGATACCGGTATGTTGCCTTTAACTCGTCTTGCTACTTGCAATTCTATTCCGATATCCGAATTTATTTCAAAAGAAAAAATACAAAAAGTTTTAGAAGAAACTAGAATAGGAGGCGCAACTCTAACAAAATTGTTAGGAACATCGGCTTGGTATGCTCCTGGTGCTGCAGTCGCTAGTTTAGTACAAGCTATTGTATGCAATCAAAAGAAAATTTTCCCATGCTCTGCTCTTTTAGAAGGCGAATATGGTTTAAATAATTTATGTATCGGAGTGCCAGTTCTTTTAAGTAAAAATGGTATCGAAAAAATTATAGAAATCAATTTAGATAAAACAGAAAAACAACACTTAAAAAGCTCCGCCGAAGCCGTTATAAAAACAAACAGCTTGTTAAAAAATTAAAGCTAAAGTCATAATTTTTTAATTTTTATGGTTAATAATATACTTTTTGTCTAACTAACCGAAAGGTTTAGAAATGATTAGTTTTTAAACTAATGAGAGACTACAAATAACGATTTTAGTTTTTATGATTTATGTAGCTTTCTCTATAAAAGTTGCGTTTATTACCTAAAACAAAAGAAACCTGAAACAAAAGAAACTTGAAACAGAAGAAACATTAGTTTTTAGCTTTACAAAGTTTTTAAACTAGTGAGACGACAAATAACGATTTTTTGCTTTTATGATTTATTCAACTTTCCCTATAAAAGTTGCATTTACTAATTGAATTTATACAAACGCTAACGCACAAACTTACCTTAAAGTATGGGCTTGAAACACATTATTTTTAAGATTAATATCTGCCATTAACAAACTTTTATCTATTACGACAGATTTTACAGGTTTACCAACAGTAAAAGAATATGTAGGGTAAGCCCATCCCCAGTCTTTTAATATTATGGCAGTTGTCGGTTTGTTACCTCGCATCATTTCTAAAGCTATATTAAAATTGTCCTTACTACCGTCTGTATAAGTAACTTCAACGTCTAAAGGCATCGGCATTTGACCTATTCTTTCTAAAGTTATTGTTTTGTTTTTTACTGATTTTATTCCGTAATCTATCGTATGAAGAGTTTGAGTCCACTCGTTTAGATACCAGCCTAATTGAATGCCAGATACTTTTTCCATAGATCGCTTTATATCATTAGGAGTAGGATGTTTAAAGCTAAAATCTTCAAAATATTTTTTAATTCCTCTCGCAGTGTTTTCTTCGCCAATTATATATTCTAATTGAGATAAAAACATTCTTCCTTTAATATAACTCGTAAAGCTGTAAGCTCTGTTTGTATTAAACCTATCGGCATGTGTAGTAAGCACTTCTTCGAGTTTGTTTTTTGTCATCGAGTAGTAGCTGTTGTATGGACCAGCATTTGGATTTTTTTCATTTTTGTTTAATATTTTATATGTAGCCTTTGATGAAATATAACTTGTAAATCCTTCGTCCATCCAAGCATATAAACTTTCATTGGTTGCCAATAAAAATTGAAACCAGGTATGAGCAATTTCGTGTGCTGTAACTCCAAATAGACTGTTAAAATTTCTTTTTCCAGTTATCAAAGTTGACATAGCATATTCCATTCCGCCGTCTCCGCCTTGTATTATAGAATATTGTTTATAAGGATATTGCCCAATATTTTTGCTAAAATAGGCTATTAGCTCTGCTGCTTTAGGTTGAAGTTTTTTCCAGTTATTCAAATACTTTTCGTCCATATTTTTTTTATAGAAGAAATGTAAGTCTATTCCATCTGCTGTTTTTAAAATGTCATGAATAAATTCCGGGTCTGCTGCCCAAGTAAAATCGTGAACATTCGGTGCTTTAAAGTGCCAGCTTAATTTATTTCCTTTTTGTAAATTTAACTTTTTGCTTTCATAACCATGCCCTATTTCATTAGGATTTTGTAAATATCCAGTACCACCAATCACATAGCTTTTATCAATATGAATAGTTACATCGAAATTCCCCAAAACGCCGTGAAATTCTCTACCTATATAAGGTGGAGTATGCCAACCCTGAAAGTCGTATTCCGCAATTTTAGGATACCATTGTGCCATAGATAATGCAACTCCTTCGCTATTGTTTCTCCCAGAACGACGAATCTGAATGGGAATTTGTGCTTCAAAACCCATCTCAAACGTTACGCTTTCGCCCGATTTTATAGGACGATTTAATTGCACTTCTAAAATTGTACCTACCGCTTTATAAGAAATTGGATTACCATTTTGTTTTAATGAATTTACCTTTATATAACCTATCTCGCTTGGCTTTAATTTGCTAATTCTATCTTCAACTCTACGATCAGGATCAGATATTGTTAAAGACCTAACGTCCATTTGCGAACCCGGCTGAAAGGCATTAAAATAAAGATGATAGAATACCTTTTTTAAATTATCTGGAGAATTATTGGTATATACTAAAGTCTGTTGTCCCTTATACTTATAGTTTTCTACGTCAACATCTATTTCCATAGTATAATTTACATTTTGTTGCCAGTAGCTTACTTCTTTTTTTGCAGAAGTATTTTTTAAAACTTTACAAGAAAATGATACTAATATTAGCACCAATAAAATTAAATTAGAGTTTTTCATAATCGTATTATTTTTTATATCTGCAATTAAAAATTTGTTTCTCCTATATTTTAAATTTCGGATTGCTTTTTCACTGCTAATGCAAATAGACTTTAGCCTACAATATTTACAATTTTACCAGGCACTATAATTACTTTTTTAGGAATACGTCCTTTTAATTGTGCTTGAGTTTTTTCGTTCGTCATAACTATTTTTTCTATTTCATGTTTTGATAAATCTAAAGAAAGATTCAAAGTAAAACGCATTTTACCATTAAAAGAAATAGGATAATTTTTAGTGTTTTCTACCAAGTATTTTGCATCAAATTTTGGAAAAGTTACCGTAGATATAGACGTTTTATAACCTAACTTACTCCACAATTCTTCTGCGATATGAGGTGCATAAGGAGAAATTAATACAAGCAAAGGTTCTAAAATAGCACGTTTATTACATTTCAGTGCAGTCAATTCATTAACCGCAATCATAAAAGTAGAAACAGAAGTATTAAAAGAAAAACTTTCAATGTCTTCTTCTACTTTTTTGATAGTTTTATGCAAAGTTTTCCGTTCGCCTTTGGTTGGAGTTGAATCCGAAACCTCAAAAACATCTCTCGAATGAAATAATCTCCAAAGCTTTTTTAAGAAAGAATATACACCTGAAATTCCAGCCGTATTCCAAGGCTTTGATTGCTCTAATGGACCTAAAAACATTTCAAATAAACGCAAACTATCTGCACCATATTCTTCACAAATATCATCTGGGTTAATTACGTTTAATTTAGATTTTGACATTTTTTCGACTTCTCTTTTGGCTTTAAAAGTTCCATTTTCCTCTGAAATAAAAATAGCATCTTTAAATTCTGAACTCCAATTTTTAAAAGATTCCATATCCAATTCATCGGAAGTATTTACTAAAGAAATATCGACGTGAATTGGTAAAATTACTCTTGTATCTAAACTTACTTTAATATCAGAACCTTTGTTTCTTTCACAATATAAATTACTTAATTCTGCATCTATTTTTTCAATTTTTATTTTTAATTCCTCTTTTGTTTCTAAACTATTTTGCTTTAGCTCTTTGGCTACTTCACTTGAAACGAGTACCGTAGGTAACGAGTTATAATTGAAATTGAAATCTGCTTTACATGAAATTACGTAAATAAAAGCACTCCTCCCCAAAATCATCCCTTGGTTAATCATTTTTTTAGCATACTCATCAGCTGGCACAAAACCTCTATCGTATAAAAACTTTTGCCAAAAACGAGAGTATAACAAATGTCCTGTTGCATGTTCGCTACCGCCAATATATAAGTCAACCTCTTTCCAATAGTCTAATGATTCTTTGCTTGCAAATTCATTATCATTATTTACATCCATATACCTGTTAAAATACCACGAGCTTCCTGCCCAACCTGGCATTGTATTCAGCTCCATTGGAAAAACTACTTTATTATCAATTTTATCGTTGCTAACAATTGTGTTTGTTTTAGTATCCCAAGCCCAAATTTCAGCGTTCCCTAAAGGCGGTTTTCCGTCTTCTGTTGGTAGATATTTTTCAACTTTTGGTAATTTTATTGGAAGGTGTTTTTCATCAATCATTTGAGGCATTCCGTTTACATAATATACCGGAAACGGCTCTCCCCAATAGCGCTGACGCGAGAAAACCGCATCGTGCATACGATAGTTTATTTTTTCATAACCAACACAGCGTTTTTCTAATTCAGAAATTACAGTTTTCACCGCTTTTTTATAAGACATTCCGTTTAAAAAGCTAGAGTTTATAAGTTTAGTTTCTCCTTTTTCTACAAAGGCTTTTTCAGAAATGTCGGTGTTTTCAAAAATATTAGGTATTGAAATATTAAAATATTTGGCAAAATCATAGTCGCGTTGGTCTCCGCATGGCACTGACATTACCGCTCCTTTACCATAATTTAAAAGCACGTAATCGCCAATCCATATTTGTATTTTTTTATCCGTAAACGGATGAATAGCATAAGCGCCTGTAAACTCACCAGAAACTCTTTCTATATCAGATATTCTATCTCTTTCAGAACGACTTGCAGTAGCTTCTATATATCTTTCTACTTTTTCTTTTTGAGCTTTTACAGTAATTTTACCTACCAGCTCGTGTTCCGGAGCTAATGTTATAAAAGAAACTCCAAAAATGGTGTCTGGTCTTGTAGTAAAGACTTCAATTTTTAAATTACAATTGGCTATTTTAAAGTAAATTATTACGCCCTGCGAACGACCAATCCAATTAGCTTGAGAGTCTTTCAACGGCTGCGGCCAATCTATAGTGCTTAAACCATCTAACAAACGCTGCGAGTAAGCAGAAATTCGCATAGACCATTGGGTCATTTTTTTACGCACAACTCTATGACCGCCTCGCTCTGAAACTCCGTTTACTATCTCGTCATTCGCCAATACAGTTTTTAGATATGGACACCAATTTACTTCTGTTTCAGATAAAAAAGCTAAACGATATTTTAATAAAATCTCTTGTCGTTTTATCGATGAAAATGATTTCCAAGCATCTGAAGTAAAAGGCATAACATCATCGTCCGAAGCTGCTCTTACAATAGTGTTTCCCTCTTTTTCAAAGATTGAAATTAATCTTGAAATATCTTCAGCTTTTTCCAAATTTTTATTATACCAAGAGTTGAATAATTGAATAAATACCCATTGAGTCCATTTGTAATATTTAGGGTTAGATGTTCTTACTTCTCTGCTCCAATCATAAGAAAACCCCATTTTGTCTAACTGCTTCCTATAAGTTTCAATGTTTTCTTTTGTTGTCATTGAAGGATGTTGTCCAGTTTCTATAGCGTATTGTTCGGCAGGTAGCCCAAAAGAATCATAACCTTGTGGATGCAAAACGTTAAATCCTTTATGGCGTTTGTATCTTGCATAAATATCACTTGCAATGTAGCCTAACGGATGCCCAACATGCAAACCAGATCCAGATGGATATGGAAACATATCTAAAACATAATATTTAGGTTTTTTAGAATTATTACTGGCTTTAAATGTTTCATTTTTTGACCAAAACTCTTGCCATTTTTTTTCTATCTCTCGATGATTATACTTCGCCATTTATATTTTTAAATATGCAAATTTAGGATTATTAAAAAAACATTTTTTTTGTATATAAACGATGTAATTTAGGTTTTAGAGAATTTTTAGGAAAGGTGCTATTTTAATTTTTTCTTGACTACTATTTCTTTATAGCTTTCCATAGTGTCTCCTATTTTAATATCGTTGTAATCTTTAATTTGAACACCGCAATCATATCCCTTTGAGACTTCTTTTACATCTTCTTTAAAACGTTTTAAAGAAGCTAATTCTCCGTAGTGTAGAACTATTCCATTTCTAATTACTCTAACTTTAGATTCTTTAAATATTTTACCAGACGTAACCATACAACCTGCTATATTGCCGACTTTAGATATTTCGTAAACTTCTTTAATTTCTATATTTCCGGTAATTTCTTCTTTAGTTTCTGGCGATAACATTCCTTCCATCGCATCTTTTAGGTCGTTTATAGCATCATAAATAACAGAGTATGTTCTGATATCTACTTGTTCTCTGTCGGCTATTACTCTTGCTTTTGTCTGCGGACGAACGTTAAATCCGATTATAATTGCGTTAGACGCCGTAGCCAGTAGCACGTCGTTTTCCGTTATTGCTCCAACGTCTTTATGTATAATATTTACTTGAATTTCTTGGGTAGAAAGTTTTTGAAATGAGTTAGTCAAAGCTTCTACCGAGCCGTCCACATCTCCTTTTAAAATTATATTGAGTTCTTTAAAATCTCCTAAAGCTATTCTTCGTCCAATTTCATCTAATGTTAATATTTTTCGAGACCTAACTGATTGTTCTCGTTGCAATTGAGAGCGCTTTGTTGCTATCTGCTTTGCTTCTTTTTCATCGTCTAAAACTATAAATTTATCTCCAGCATTTGGTGCCCCATTCAAACCTAAAACTGAAACTGGTGTCGATGGCTTTGCTTCGTTTACTTTTTTTCCCATGTCGTCAAACATAGCTTTTACCTTTCCTATATTTTTCCCAGCTAACAAATAGTCGCCCGTTTTTAGAGTCCCTGCTTGAACTAACATTGTCGTTACATATCCTCTGCCTTTATCTAATTGGGCTTCTATAACCGTTCCAACTGCATTTTTATTTGGGTTTGCTTTTAGGTCTAACAACTCCGCTTCTAATAACACTTTTTCTAATAATTCTTCTACGCCTTGTCCGGTTTTTGCTGAAATCTCTTGTGCTTGTATATTTCCTCCCCAGTCTTCAACTAATAAATTCATTTCAGATAATTGAGTTTTTACAGAATCAGGGTTGGCATTGGGTTTATCAATTTTATTAATTGCAAAAATAATAGGAACGCTTGCTGCTTGTGCATGAGAAATTGCTTCTTTTGTTTGTGGCATAACATTATCATCCGCAGCAACAACAATAATAACTAAATCTGTTATTTGCACTCCTCTTGCTCGCATAGCAGTAAAGGCTTCGTGTCCAGGAGTATCTAAAAAAGCAATTTTTTCATCACCTACTTTTATCAAATAAGCTCCGATATGCTGTGTAATTCCTCCGCTCTCTTCTTCTGTTACTTTTGTTTTTCTGATATAATCTAAAAGAGATGTTTTTCCATGATCCACATGACCCATTACTGTAATAATTGAAGCTCGCTTTAGTAATTCTTCTGGCTTATCTTCTTTTTTTTCTATTGCTTCTTCTACTTCTGTATCGACAAATTCAACTTTATATTTGAACTCTTCTGCCACGATAGCTAATGTTTCAGCGTCTAATCGCTGGTTCATAGTTACCATCAATCCTAAAGACATACAGGCAGATATTATGTCTGTAACAGGTACGTTCATCATTGACGAGATTTCAGTTACGGTAATAAACTCTGTAACTTTTAGCACTTTACTACTTATTTCTTGCGCTTCTATTTCTGCTTCTGTTTGTTCTTTATGTGCCTCTCTTTTGCTTTTGCGGTATTTTGCACCTTTGCCTTTTAAAGATTTTCCTTGAAGCTTTTCTAAAGTTTCTCTAACTTGTTTTTGAATTTCGGCTTCTGTTGGTTCTTCTTTTTTAATTACAGACCTCTGATTTGACCTTCTAAAATTATCCCTGTTTCCGCGCTTTTGCTTATCGTTTAATAGCCTTACACCATTCGTGGATTTTTTACTAGAATTGCTAACCCCAGGTCTAATTCGCTTTCGTCTCTTTTTAGCCTCCGAGCTTACATTTTTTTTGACCTTAGCTTCTTCAGATTTTTTCTTTTTAGGTCTTTCGTGTTGCTTTAAATCAATTTTTTCAGCTATAAAACTAGGTCCCGCAATTTTTTTATACCGTGTTTTTACAATTTCTATATTTTTTTGAGGAGTTTTTTCGGTTTTGGGAATTTCTTTTTTTAAATTATCAGGCTTTTTCTTACCGCTTTCCGCTTCAAGTTCTAATGAAAATGTTTCTTTTTCTTTTCTAATTCCTTTAAAAACAGCTTTTTTATTTGCATCTGCTTCAAAAATATCACGCAAAATTTGACAAGCTTCGTTACTTATTTTTGTAGTCGGTCTCGGCTCAATTTTATGACCATTGTCCTTTAAAGCATCAACAGCTCTTTCAAGAGAAATGTTTAGCTCTCTTAATACTTTACTAAGTCTAACTGTTTTGCTTACAGACATGTTTTTTTATCTTTTTGAATTAAATACTATGCTTTATCAATTTAGTCCTCGAATTCTTCTTTTAATATTTTTTGTACGTCAATAATTATTTCTTCTTCTAAATCGGTTCTTTTAACTAATTCTTCGACGCTCATTTCTAATACGCTTTTTGCTGTATCTAAGCCGATTTTTTTCAATTCAACAATAACCCAGTCTTCTATTTCGTCTGTAAATTCTATTAGCTCTACATCCTCGTCTTCTATTCCTTCTCTTTGAACATAAATTTCATAACCAACTAATTCACTTGCTAAACGAATATTAACACCTCCTCTACCTATAGCTTTAGAGACCTCTTCTGGTTTTAGTAATACATTTACATATCCTTTTTTGCCGTTCTTTTTTTCGTCGTAATTTGTTATCTCTATAGAAATAACTTTAGCAGGACTCAAAGCTCTTGCAATATATAGTTGCTCGTTTTTTGTATAATTAATTACATCAATGTTTTCGTTTCTCAATTCTCTTACAATATTGTGTATTCTCGAGCCTTTTACTCCGACACAAGCACCTACGGGATCTATTCTATCGTCGTAAGAGTCTACCGCAACTTTTGCTTTATCTCCAGGTATTCTTGCAACTCCTTCAATAGTAATTAGCCCATCAAACACTTCCGGAATTTCTTGTTCAAAAAGCTTATTTAAAAATGCTGGGGATGTCCTAGATAGTATAATAGTTGGTTTGTTACCTTTAAGCTCAACGGACTTAATCACTCCTTTAACGGTATCTCCTTTTCTGAAAAAATCGGAACGAATTTGCTCACTTTTAGGTAGTATGATTTCGTTTCCATCGTCATCTAATAAAATAATAGCATTATGACGAACATGATAAACTTCGGCTGTATATATTTCTCCTTCTAAATACTTAAATTGCTTAAATGTACTAGTATTGTCGTACTCTTGAATTTTAGACATTAAATTTTGGCGTAGAGTTACAATAGCTCTCCTACCTAAATCTATTAATTTTACTTCTTCGGAAACATCTTCACCAACCTCAAAGTCTGGCTCTATTTCTCTCGCTTTGCTAAATTCTATTTCTTCATTTTCGTCTTCAACCGAACCATCAGCAACCACAACTCTATTCCTCCAAATTTCTAAATCTCCCTTATCAGGATTAATAATAATATCAAAATTTTCATCAGAACCAAATTTACGCTTTAATGCAGCTCTAAGTATCTCTTCTAAAATAGACGTTAAGGTTATACGGTTTATATTTTTGTCGTCATTAAACTCCGAAAACGAATCTATTAAATCTATATTTTCCATTATATTCTTTAATTGTTAAAAATCAAAATGTGATCTTGAGCTTTTTATATTCTAAAACTTAAACATAAAAATAGGGAACCTAAAATAGTCCCCCTTCAATTTTACTTACCATAATTTATGTTGCAAAGATACTAAATATTTCAAATTTGACAAATTAAATTTTTTATGCTTATTTGATAGCTTTAGATTAAACTCTTAAGCTCATCAAAATCTAATCCGCCAAAATTTCCAGAACTCATTAAAACCAATACCGTATTAGTTAGATTTTGACAAAATAGAAAGTTTTTAAAATTTCTATGATTAGTATATAAAATTAAGTCGTCTCTACCAAATGCAGTGGCAATTTGTTCTTCTGTAAATTCTTCTAACCGCTTTGCTTTGATTGTATGCGAAGAATAGAATACAATTGCTTTATTGGGTTCGTTTAAGGTGCTTTTGTATTGGGTCAAAAAATCTGCGTTTAGACTAGAATAAGTGTGAAGCTCTAAACAGGCTATTATAGTTTTATTTTGATATTGTTCTTTTACGGCTTTTATAGTCGCAGAAACCTTGCTCGGCGAATGTGCAAAGTCTTTAATAATAATTGTTGAATCGGACTTGGCAATTATTTCTAAACGATTTTTAGCACCTTTAAAACTAACTATTGCTTCGTAAAAAGAGTCCTCGTCAATTCCTATATATTGGCATATAAGTTTTGCTCCTGCTAAGTTTTGAAGGTTATGTTTACCAAAAATTTCTAAAGGCAAATCTCCTTGTTCAGACTCTAAAATTGTAAAATTTTTATCTATACGATATTTTGGTGTTTTGTACGAATACTTTTTTATATGTTTTTTTGAGTACTCTACAATTTGTTTTACCTCGTAGTCTTCTTCGTTATATACTATTATTCCGCCATTAGTTATAGAATTTATAAATATTTTAAACTGAAGAATATAGTTTTCATAAGTTGGAAAAACATTAATATGATCCCACGAAATGCCACTTAATAATGCAATATTAGCTTTATATAAATGAAATTTTGGTCTTTTATCTATCGGCGAACTCAAGTACTCATCGCCTTCTAGAATAATAAAGTCGTTGTCGTCCGTTAGGTGTACCATAGTTTCGAAGCCTTCTAATTGGGCTCCGACCATATAGTCCGCGCTTTTTTTATGATAGTTTAGAACCTGCAAAATCATAGAAGTAATAGTTGTTTTTCCGTGAGAACCAGCTACTACAACTCGTGTTTTGTTTTTTGACTGCTCGTACAAAAACTCTGGGTAAGAATATATTTTTAAACCTAATTCTTTTGCTTTTAGAAGCTCTAGGTTGTCTTCTTTTGCATGCATTCCTAAAATAATTACCTCGACACTTTGAGTAATTTTTTCTGGAAACCAGCCTGTTTTTTCTGGTAGCAGTCCATGTTTTTTCAACATATATCTTGCTGGATCAAAAATTATATCATCGCTTCCAGAAACTTGATATCCTTTTTTGTGCAGGGCTATAGCAAGATTGTGCATAACGCTACCACCAATCGCAATAAAATGAATTTTCATTTTTAAAAAGGGTTTAAAAAAAACACAAAAGTAAAATTATAACATTAAATTAGCAACCAGTTAGTAAATAAAAAAACTAAATTGTAAATTTCTTTTCAGGTATTATTATAAAATCTTTTAAATAAAAAGGCTCAAAATAAGTTAAATTTTCGAATAGATTTTTTTTGAATTTATCATAAGACAATTTTGCCATCTCTTTAGAAGAAGGAAATTTACCTTTAACAAAAACAGCATTTTTATGATTAATAATTTTTTTACATTTTTCTGCTCCGTCTCCTAAAAAATATACTTTACCTTTTTTTAAAAAATCAGAAAAGGAGTTTTTATTAATTATTTTAGCAGTTATTTTTTTAATTAGTTTGTAATTATTGTTGTAAACAGCGGTATAAACTTCCATTCTTCTTGCGTCTAACATCGGAATTATTACTCCTTTTTCTATTGATATTGAATTAGTTAGAGACTCTAAAGTTTCAACAGAAATTAGCGGTTTGTTTAACGCATAGCACAGACCTTTTGCTGCGGATACTCCGATTCTTAATCCGGTGTATGAGCCAGGCCCTTTGCCAACAGCTATTGCGTCAATTTTTTCTAAACTTATTTTAGAATCTATTATAGTTTTTTCAATAAATGAATGCAAAACCTCTGAATGAGAATAATTACTAAAATTTAATTCTTTAAGGGCTAAGTTTTCTCCGTTTTTTGAAATACTTACAGAGCAGTTCTTTGTTGCAGTTTCTATGTTGAGTATAATTGCCAAATAATTTTTTTTTGAAAGCTATATTTTAGAAAAGTTAGGTATGTTAGGTTTGAGCTTTGTTAGTCTAAATTTAACTCTCCAGAATAAAACTCTAAAACTTTTGTTTTGAAAATATAGTCGTATTTAGATCGGGATAAAGTAGATTCTACGTTTACCAAACGAGTTCTTACTTGGTCAAAGTCAAACAAGGTCATAGCATCGTGGTTATAGCGTTCTTGTGCGTTTTTAAAAGCCTCTTTTTGTGCTTCAAGAGATATTTTTGCAGCTTCATAGGACTTGGATGCTGCTTTTACGTCTAAAAAAGCTTGCTCAATTGTTTGTTTTAAATTTAGCTTTTCATTTTGTAATCGAACTTTAGAAAGCTCTTTATTTATTTTAGATTTTGCTATATTATTTTTTGTTTGAAATCGGTTAAAAATAGGGACGTTTAAAGATACTGCTACTCCAAGTTGAAGCCTATCTAAGAACTGGTTCGCAAAATCGTCATTAGTTTGGTTAGGTAATAGGTTATTAAATTGATGAAAATATGAAGTTCTTGCACTTAAAGAATAGCTTAATGTCGGCAGGTAAGAGCTTTTAGAAATTTCTATATCAAAATTTGCATTATCAACTGCTAAGTTAGCTCTTTTTATTTCTGGCATAGTTGTCAGTGATTTTTGATAAACGTAGTCTGAGTTTTTATATAAAATTACTTGAGAGAGTTCAGCTTCTATTGGCAGTACGTCAAAGTCTTCTACTGGAACTTGAAGCAATTGTGCCAAGTTTAACAAGGCTAAATCTAATGCGTTTTTTTGAGTAACTACCGTTTGTTGGTTTGCCATTGCAGAAGATTGAGTATTTAAGAACTCTCCTTTTGCAATAGCCCCAGACTTGAATCTTTCTTCGGCAGCTTTTATTTGATTTTTACTTATCTCGTACTGAAATTCCGAAGCGGTCAAGTTTTCTTTAGCAAACAGCACGTTTAAATATCCATTTATAACAAGTAGAGATACATCGTTTTCAATTTTTTTTAAATCTAAAATACTTGATTCTACGCCGAGTTTTGCTTGTCTATATGTATTTGTATTTCTATAACCGTTAAATATATTGCCAGAACTCGACAAGCCAAACGACGAGTTAAGATTTATGGTGTTCGACAGTACTCCAGTTTCATTTGGCGAAAGGCCAGAGTTGAAGCCAGCGTTTGACGTACCGCTAAAATTTGGTAAAAAATTACCTTTAGCTATTTCTACAT
The DNA here is from genome assembly GCA_963422315.1 of uncultured Polaribacter sp. Taxonomy (GTDB): domain Bacteria; phylum Bacteroidota; class Bacteroidia; order Flavobacteriales; family Flavobacteriaceae; genus Polaribacter. The sequence continues at coordinate 75,322 of OY729423.1, read as the reverse complement.
CTTTTTTGGCTAATCTTAAACTCAATTCATTTTGTTGAACGCTAATGTTTTTGGACAAAGCTCGGCTTACACATTCTTTAAGTGCCCACACTTTTTTTTGTGCTTTTATAGAAAGTGTAAACAATAATAGTAGTAATAATATATGTTTTGTCATGATGGAATAGTTTTTTATACTAGCGTATTCATATAAATATACAGCCTGTAAGTTTGTGTTTTTCTATAAAATTTACCGCTCAAATATTTTAAAATATAAAACTTGCAAATATATTATTTATTTTGAGAATAAATTTAACTCTATTTTTTTAGTAGTAGTATCTCTCTATTCTATAATTTGGTTAAAGATTATTACTGTACCTGTTGTGCATTTAGAAAAAAGTAATCATAAAAAGAATAGAAACTAACTTCTCTCAATTGTGTGGTCAGTTTCAAACTCATGTTAATCACGCTAAATCATTTACTGGATTAATCACAAGAGTACTCTCAAAAAATAACAGCTTTTACTATGATACAATACTTAAACTTTTTTGTCTTTAATAGAAAAATGAGTGAAATTAAAGTAAATTTGTCCTAAATGCACAATGGGTTAAAATAATATTGACTACCTTAAAGTATATTTTAAAAGGAATGTAACAATGTTTGAGAAGCCATAAAAAACTAACTGAACTTCGAAATTGTTCATACTGTTCTTTCTCTTTGTAATTCCCATCTTTTTTGTTATAATCCATCTCCTCACAAGTTTTTAAAATATGCTTCATATTATTTTTACTTAACAAATTACTTTTTCTAATTCTTCTCATAAAATCTTTCAATTCTTTGTCCTTTTCTTTTCGTTTCATATTAAGATATCCCATAAAACTAAAAGATATACAATAAACTAAATAACGAATCATATATTCTTTTTCATAGGTTTTAAAAATATTTTTTTCCTTTAAAAATTGTTTTATATAAATATGTGCAGTATATAAATCATTGATTTTCTTTTTAGTAAAAGAATATGTGATGGCATTTTTTCTGAACGCCCTATAGTTATAAAGAGGCGTTTTATAAACAACATTTATCTTTTTTGCATAATATAAAGATTGACAAACAAAATTGATGTCTTCAAAATAAATGCCTTCTGAGAAAGATATTGGGTTTTCTATTATAAGTTTTTTGGAAAATAAATATCCCCAAGGAGTTGAATGAAATCCTTTTCTGTTTTCTATAAAATATTTAAAATAGTCAGAACTATTTTCCTTGTAAGAAGGAATAACTTCTCTTATATAATTTGATTTCTTATCATGCCATTTTCTATATCCAAACAAAACAATTTCACTTTGCTTTTCCGTTGCTTTTAAATAAGTTTTTTCGACAGTATTATTTTCTAACCAATCGTCAGAGTCTAAAAATAATATATAGCTTCCTTTAGCTTTTTTAATAGCAGTATTTCTACCATAACCATTCCCTTTATTTTTCTTAAAATCAATCAATTTTATACGATAATCTATTGCTTGAAACTCTTTAATAAATTTTAAGCTATCGTCTGTAGAAGCATCATTGACAATAATTATTTCAATTTCTTTTAAAGTTTGTCCAACAGCAGAATTTAGGCATTGGTGTAAATGCTGTTCAGTATTATATACAGGAATGATGATTGATACTTTTGGATTCATTTTTCATTTTTCTTTAATAACATATTTTTTAACATTCCAAAAACTAAAGTAAAAAAAAGCAGTGGGACAATTAGCTCTCCATATTTTATCAAAGAAAATTCAGCATTGCTATCAAAAATACTTTTTATGAAGTTCACTAAGTTTTTTGGGAATAAGAGTATGGAGTTTGGGTTTACAATAAGAATATAATAAATGAAAGTCGTAATCAAAAAATAACTGACTATACCGTAAAGAAGTAAAAAAACATCCACAGCAGTCCAATTATTTTTTTTACCCATAAAAAATTGTAATACTTCTTTTATTTTTTCTGTTGAATGATGAAATAAATTGGGTTTTTCTATCAAATCTGATAAAATCCAATAGCCATCGTTTCTTAAAAAAGGAGTCAAATTATTAAACGAAAAAAGTCCAATGCTAATAGCAATTATCATTAGAGTGTTATTCTCTATAAAAAATCCTAAGGATGCTAAAAGCGAACAAAATAGCATCTCAAAATAAACTCCTGAAAGGCTAACTACAATTCGTTGTGATTTTTTTAGCCTCCAAATATCTGTTACGTCTGCAAAGGCTACTGGAGAAAAAAGATAAAACCCTCCACCTATTCCACCATGTTTTGCCCCAAAATAATTGGTAGCTGTTGCGTGTCCAATTTCGTGAAACATTGCACTTAAGCCCATTATTGAAACAAAGTAAACAAGACTTTCTTGTAAATTAAATGACCTGTACAATTCCAAATTTGTAAAAAGTAGATAAGTGATTATAGTTATAGATAATATTATCGAAGTAATTGCAACTTTTTTGAAAAACAAGAAATAAAATATTTTTACAATTTTAGATAATTTTTTTTCATTGAGAATGATAAAACTTAATTTTAAATAATTTGGTTTTTTGTAAGGTTCTATTTCTTTTTCAAAGCCTTTTAATATTCCAAATTTTTTTAGTTTTTTATACAATAAATCTTCTAATTGCTGTTCTGATATTTTTTTTGAAAACTGGTCGTTATAAACCTTGCATATATCTTCTATATTTTTAACACCATCAACTATGTTTAGTAAGTTATGAGTCTCTTTATTTATTTTCAGATAGTGTCTGTTTGTCGCATTGCAAAGAATATATTCGTTTTTATTTAGCTTGTTAAATTCTATACCAGAATTTAATTGTGGAATTGTTGTTTTTGTTTTTTCCATTTATGTAAGTGCTTTTAAAACAAAAGCCGTAGTCAAGGTTTTACTTTTATAAGGTTCATGTACTTTGGGCATAATAAAATCAACCTCTGACCAAAAACCACCGTCATTTTGAGAGGATATCAAATATTTTTTTGCCCTTTTAACTGAAAGACTATCTTTTTTTTCAAAAAAACTCAAAGATAAAAGAGCTAAAGAAGTAGATAGAGGATCAGATGGTTCTCTATTATTCAAACTAAATCCCCCATCAAAACTCTGATTGTTTTTTATATAATTAAGTGCTTTTTTTACGTTTTTTTGAAACTGAATATCGAAACATTTTAATAATCGTAAACAAACATAGATGCCGTAATAATTTCCATAATACCACCTACTTACCCAAAATCCTTCTTTATTCTGATGCTTTAAAATATAATCTATTGATTTTTTTATTTGTTTTTTATATCGATGTGGTTGGTAAACTTGTAAAGCATAAATAAAATTAGCAACGACCTCTAAATCGGGTCCTTCTCCCCACTTTGTCTTGTTAAATAATTCTTGTTTTTGTTGAATTTTTGTTTGTCCATTTCTTGGAATAATCCACGTTTCAATACCACCGTCTTTTCTAAACCTATCCGATAGAACAATATTTATAGCTTTGTCACAATGTGTTCCTACAAGATTTTGTTTATTTATGCTACAAAATAGCTGAATCATTTGTCCTAAATCATCAATATCTGGAGCAATTTCTTTGACTGTTGGAAAATATGACCAAACTCCTATCTTGTCTTTATTTTGAAGCCCTAATAAATAGGTGCATTCTTTTTCAATAAAAGAATTAAGATCTAAATTGTTTTTTTGTGAAGCAGTTATCAAACATTCATTAATTAAAGCTCTCTGAAAAGTATCAGAAACGTGAATTTCTTCAGAATTGTCGAAGCCCTCTATTTTGCCTAAATACATAATGTGTTTTAGTTCTGCATAATTGTTAGTAAAATCTTTTTTAACAAATTCTAAACCTCTTTTTATTGTATGGTTTTTGATATCTGAGAAATCAAAAAAATAATCTTTTTTTGGCAACTCTTTTTTTAAATCTATTTTTTTGGAAAGACATTTTATGTAACCATTAGTAATTTCTACAAAATCTCTTACAATTTGTTTACTCTCTAATATGGTATTTTGCCAATTACTTTCAATATTTAAAGGTTTTAAAGTCTCTATTGCTTTTTGAAAATAATTAATGGCTTTTTTTAATTCTTTTTGTGCAACTCCTTTCAAGAAAAGGTGCTTATTTAAAAATGAACTGTTTTTAGTTTTTAGACTTGTATTTTTTTGTAACTGATATACAGTCCAGTTAAGCTGTTTACTCTCAAAATCTTCTTTAAAGTCCTGTATATCATCATACAACTGAAACCCAATTGAAAAAAGAGTATGTGATTTTAATAGTATATTGTAAACTTTTTTATCTTTTTTGTTTGATAATAGGTATAAACAATCAATAGCAACTTTACCAAATGCTGCTTTTTTGTCAGCCAAACTTTTATACTCTTTAAAAGAAATATATCTCTTTTCTGATAATTGTTTTTCAATAGCTATAGCTTCAAAATATTCCTTTTTTCGCTTATTCCAATAATTCCAAAATTCAGAATCTTTACCATAAACGCCAGTCAGAATTTTTATAGATTCTTCCTGTAACTGTATAAAGCTAGGTAAATTTGAGAATTGCTTGTCGTCAACAATAGAATCTAAACAAAGTATAGAATGATAGTATAAATATCCTGCATCACATAACTTTTCTATAGTTTTTTTATCGACATTAGTAAAATAAGATTCAAACAGACGAGGATAATACTGGTAAAATTTAGGGGAAGTATCATTGTCTTTAATGGTTTGAATATCAAATTCTGATGAGATCATTTTTCCTTAAAATTATTTACCGTCTTATACCCTTTTTTCGGTTTTTCAATATTTTTTAAAAAGGTTTTTAGCTCTTTTGTAAGTGGTAATTGGTTTTGGGTTTTCCAAAAATTTGCATCGTAAGGGTAGTCTATTTTAAAAACGTCTTTTTTAACGGAAATATTGGGTTGTATGTCTTCGTTTACAAAACTTTCAATATTGATATAATTAAAAGTATGTTCTAAAACAGAGTGCTTTTTTCTTAAAAACACTTCTACTGTAGTGCTTATAAAACCGTTATTTATATAATGTAAGCCTGTTTTTTCGTTTTTGTTAAGTTTGATAAAAGACTTGTATTTAGCTTGTCTATATTTTACAAGTCCAAATAAAACTCTTTGGTATTCAATATTAAATTCAGGGGCAGATTTTATATAAAATTCTTTAATAGAATAGTCATCTGTGTCAATAATTAAATAACCCACAAAAGGGTGTTTGCTCTTAAACTCTTGCTTTGTGGTATAGCTTAATTTGATCAAATTTTCTTCACTTAGCCGAGTTGTTTTAATATTAATTTTATTACTATCTACAAAAATCCTTGAAAACGCAGTAAACAGTTCTCTAAAATCTGGAAAACTAAAGCCTAAAGAATTAAGCCATTTTTTTTGGTATAACCTCGCTTTTCTTAAATTTAGCAATTCTAATTTATATTTAATCTTTTTAATACCTTTTTCACGAGAAGTAAACGTAGTGTTTTTAGCGACTTTTCCATAAAAATCTGCCAAAGATTCTATTTCATTATTCCTTTTTAAAACAGACCTTAAATAGAACTTTTCTTTATGATATGAACTCGGATAATTTTTAAACCTATTTTTCCACGCCTTGTCAAGTATTTGTTTTCCATTTAAAATTTCTACCTCATCTAACAAAAAAGGCTTTTGTGCTAATAAAATAGTATCGCTTTTTTGAAGGTTTTTAAATGTTGTATTAATAGCTTTATAACCCAACATTTTAATTTTAACAGAATCTATCTTGGAGTAAAACACAAATCGTCCTTCCTCATTAGTGATGGTATTGTCTTTTGAATTATAAATAGTTGCGTAAACCAAAGGAGTTTTTGTTACAGAATCTAACAATATCCCTTGTATGCTTTGTTGAGCATAAGTTCCAAAAACGGTTATTACAAATAATAAATTACTTATTCTTCCTTTCAACATAAAAAAAATATATCTTAATAAAAAAAAGAGGTTGTCTTAATTTTCTTTGAGAAACAACCTCTTTTTAAATTTTCTAACATCCAGATCCAAAACACCAAGAAACCTTAAAAATAAAAGCATCTATGCTTCCTCTCCACGCCATCTCATACCTTTTTTCAAGTTCTTCAACTTCAAAGGCTTCAAAAATTTCATTTTCTTTGTTCATAATTTAAAAGATTTACGCCCACAAAACGTAGGCAAGTTAAAAAAAATTGTTTTTATCATCAGAAATCCCTCTTTTTATTAGATAGCTTTTGAATACTTTATGTATCGTGCTGTAGAATTGCGATTTTTTTAAAATTCTTTAAACAGCTTGGTTTTTATGCATCTTAAAAAAGTTTTTCTTCTTTTGATGTGGTAAATGTATAAGAGGTTTGCCAATGGTGTTTAAACTTTTTGTATAAAAATTTATACTTTTACATCTTAATTTTAAACTTTTGCGGTGTAATTTTAAACTTTTATGATTATGAATATAGAACAAGTATTAAAAAATATTAAAAAAGCTCGTATAAATAAAGAGTTTTCTTATGAGAATATGGGATTTGAATTAAACATAAGTCATTCCGCTTATGAAAAAATAGAGAAGAATAAAACGAAGCTGTCTTTAGAGCGATTATTCAAAATATCAGAAATTTTAGAAGTAAGTTTAGCTAAATTGCTAGACATAAAACACACTAATCAATTAAACCAAACTAATAATGAAAATGCAACAGGGTACTTGCAACAAATAGAAAATTCTTATCATGACAATAAAGATAAAACAGATAAAATTGTGCAGTTGTATGAAGAAAGGCTCAAAGACAAAGACGAAATCATAGCATTCTTAAAAAAGAGAAAATAAATTGTAGATGATTATTACTGTCTAAATCTATTGTTTTATTCATTTTTCCTTAAAATTATTTACCGTCTTATACCCTTTTTTCGGTTTTTCAATATTTTTTAAAAAGGTTTTTAGCTCTTTTGTAAGTGGTAATTGGTTTTGGGTTTTCCAAAAATTTGCATCGTAAGGGTAGTCTATTTTAAAAACGTCTTTTTTAACGGAAATATTGGGTTGTATGTCTTCGTTTACAAAACTTTCAATATTGATATAATTAAAAGTATGTTCTAAAACAGAGTGCTTTTTTCTTAAAAACACTTCTACTGTAGTGCTTATAAAACCGTTATTTATATAATGTAAGCCTGTTTTTTCGTTTTTGTTAAGTTTGATAAAAGACTTGTATTTAGCTTGTCTATATTTTACAAGTCCAAATAAAACTCTTTGGTATTCAATATTAAATTCAGGGGCAGATTTTATATAAAATTCTTTAATAGAATAGTCATCTGTGTCAATAATTAAATAACCCACAAAAGGGTGTTTGCTCTTAAACTCTTGCTTTGTGGTATAGCTTAATTTGATCAAATTTTCTTCACTTAGCCGAGTTGTTTTAATATTAATTTTATTACTATCTACAAAAATCCTTGAAAACGCAGTAAACAGTTCTCTAAAATCTGGAAAACTAAAGCCTAAAGAATTAAGCCATTTTTTTTGGTATAACCTCGCTTTTCTTAAATTTAGCAATTCTAATTTATATTTAATCTTTTTAATACCTTTTTCACGAGAAGTAAACGTAGTGTTTTTAGCGACTTTTCCATAAAAATCTGCCAAAGATTCTATTTCATTATTCCTTTTTAAAACAGACCTTAAATAGAACTTTTCTTTATGATATGAACTCGGATAATTTTTAAACCTATTTTTCCACGCCTTGTCAAGTATTTGTTTTCCATTTAAAATTTCTACCTCATCTAACAAAAAAGGCTTTTGTGCTAATAAAATAGTATCGCTTTTTTGAAGGTTTTTAAATGTTGTATTAATAGCTTTATAACCCAACATTTTAATTTTAACAGAATCTATCTTGGAGTAAAACACAAATCGTCCTTCCTCATTAGTGATGGTATTGTCTTTTGAATTATAAATAGTTGCGTAAACCAAAGGAGTTTTTGTCACAGAATCTAACAATATCCCTTGTATGCTTTGTTGAGCATAAGTTCCAAAAACGGTTACTACAAATAATAAATTGCTTATTCTTCCTTTCAATGTAAAAAATATATTTTAATAAAAAAAAGAGGTTGTTTTAATTTACTTTGACAAACAACCTCTTTTTTAGACTTTTTAACATCCAGATCCAAAACACCAAGAAACCTTAAAAATAAAAGCATCTATGCTTCCTCTCCACGCCATCTCATACCTTTTTTCAAGTTCTTCAACTTCAAAGGCCTCAAAAATTTCATTTTCTTTGTTCATAATTTAAAAAAATTACGCCCACAAAACGTAGGCAAGTTAATAAAAAATTATTTTTATCATCAGAAATTCCTCTTTTTATCAGATAGCTTTTGAATACTTTATGTATCGTGCTGTAGAATTGCGATTTTTTTAAAATTCTTTAACGGCTTTGTTTTTATGCATCTTAAAAAAAGTTTCCTTTCTTTTGATGTGGTAAATGTATAAGCAAAATAAATAAGTCGTTAGCAAATATTTTCTAAATTTTAGCAAAATATTGCTAAATTTGACCTTTCAAATTATTAAAAGTAAAAAAATGATAGGCAGTATTTTAAAACAAAAGCGTGAAGAAAAAAGAATTTCTCAACAAGATATAGCTGATTTATTAGGTATTTCACAAAGGACATATTCTAATATAGAAAGTGATAAAAGCAATCCAACATTAGAGCAGATATTAAAAATAGATAAATTTTTAAAAGTTGATTTACTAAAAGAATTAAACAAAAGAGGGTTTGCTTTTTATCAGAATAATAATAATAAAGGCACTAATAGTGGCGGAATTGTAAACAACAATTACCCAAAAGAGCTAAAAGAACAACACGAAATCCAAACTGCACATCTAAAGGAAGAAATCATATTTTTAAAAGAACAATTGAGTAGCAAGGAAGAACAACACCAAAACCAAATAACACACTTAAAAGAAGAAATAACTTTTTTGCGAGAGTAGCTAAAGAATAAGTAATTTTATTTTTCTTAAAATTAATAAGTTTTATACGTATATCATTTTCCTGAAAACTCTTAATTATTTTCCAAACTTTTATCTGTTGAAGCATCGTTTATAACAATAATTTCAATGTCTTGCAAAGTTTGGCAAATAGCAGACATTAAACATTGAGGTAAATACTTTTCTGTATTGTAAACTGGGATTATAATAGATGTTTTTGGGGTATTCATTCTTTAAAAAGCTATTAATTATTGAAAAACTTTATTCTTTTGACCGTGGTCATTTTTCTTCAATTAGTAATTTTGTAATATTTCCAATTAATGATGGAAGCGTAAAAAAACCTTTAAAATGTAGTGTGTCATTTTTAATAGTAAAAAAGTAATGTGCATTTGTTTTTTAGTCTATAATTTCTTTGTAATTATTAGCATCAATTAGTTTATAATTTCCTCCTATAAAAGTTTTTTCTACGCCATCAACTACTTTGTCTACGTGGTAAGTATTGTCTGAATGATAATATTTTACTCTTTTTCCTTCTTTAGTATATGCTGCTTTATTGTCGATAGTGCCATCTATAGATTCCCAGCGCCCAACTAATGGGTTTTTTGTTTGAATAATAGTATTAGCTTGAGTGTGGTTATTACATTTAAAACTACCATTTAAGGAGTTTTCTGCTTCATTAGGAGAATATGGGTTAATTATAACAACTAATGTTGCCAAAAAATTAGCTGAAGAATGCGCAATAATAGAATATACCAAATTACGCTCTTTTAAGTAAATAAAACATGCTAGAATAGAAAATGCACCAGTAAAAACACCATGATCCCAACCCCTGTCAATGTGAAGCAATCCAAAAACAATAGACGTAAACACTACAGTCCACACTTTACTTTTTCCTTTATTTAGCAAATATTTTAATGCAAAGCCTCTAAATATTAATTCTTCCGTAATAGGTGTAATAATAACAGCTGCAAAGGCGTATATTAAATAGTCATAAGTAAAATAATTTTGGATTGAAGCCTCACTAAATTTTGTTAATACCCCATGGTAACCCCCTGATATTTCTTGATATGCCTCTGACACATCTTGTAATATTTCCGGAGTTAAAAACTTTAACGAAAAATAAAATAGCAGAAATAAAAACACGCCAAGTATAAAAAACGGTATAATTTTTAAACTAATACCTGCAACAAAATATAATAGCGATTTTTTAACAGTTACTTTGTCAATTTTTATATGTATCCTATAAAAATATCTAAAGAAAAGAGTTATTAATAAAAATGAAGTAAAAAATGTTATAGATGATGATAGACGATTAATGGAAATAGACGGTAAATTTTGATCTTCGAGAAAAGGCAGAAATAAAAAAGCTGATACTATTTGAGGAAAGAACATTAAAACTATTAATAAAAACAAAAGCTTAATGTAAATTGTCATTTATAATTAATTTTAAAACTTAAAAAAAAGGAAAATAAGAGAATTAAAAGAACACTCTCAACTATATGTGGCGAATAAATTAAATATTTCTCAGCGTGCTTATGGGAAAATAGAAAGCGGAGAAACAAATGGTAATAGCAAAACTTATTTTCTCTGCCTCGAGCTTCGCTTAAGCATCGGTCAAGTAGTGAACCAAGTAGTCGCCCCCAGTTACCGTAGTCCGTAGTATTTGAATTTTAAGCACGGTTATTTGTCAAAGTCCATTTTAAAATCATCCATAAATTTTGTTGTATAATTTCCTTCAGCGTAATCAGGATTATTAATTAACTGGACATGAAAAGGCACGGTTGTTTTGACACCTTCAATTACAAATTCGTCTAAAGCACGTTTCATTTTACTAATCGCTTCTTTTCTAGTTTGAGCGGTAGTAATTAGCTTTGCTATCATAGAGTCGTAGTTTGGAGGAATTATATAGCCAGCATAAGCGTGAGTATCAACTCTAACACCGTGTCCTCCCGGAGCATGAAAGGTAGTTATTTTGCCAGGAGCGGGTCTAAAATTATTAAATGGGTCTTCTGCGTTTATCCTACACTCTATAGAGTGTGCTTGAGGATAATAATTTTTTCCAGAGATAGGCAAACCGTTAGCAGCTAAAATTTGTTCTCTAATTAGGTCGCAATTAATAACTTCTTCTGTAATAGGGTGTTCAACTTGAATACGGGTATTCATTTCCATAAAGTAGAAGTTTTTGTGTTTATCTACTAAAAACTCAACGGTTCCAGCACCTTCATACTTAATAAACTCTGCTGCTTTTACGGCAACTTTACCCATTTTTTCTCGTAATTCGTTTGTCATAAAAGGTGACGGAGTCTCTTCAGTTAATTTTTGATGACGACGCTGTATAGAGCAATCTCTTTCCGATAAATGACAAGACTTCCCAAAAGAATCGCTCACTATTTGAATTTCAATATGTCTAGGTTCTTCGATAAGCTTTTCTATATACATATCATCGCTCCCAAAGGCTGTTTTGCTTTCTTGTCTCGCAGAGTTCCAAGCCTCTTCTAAGTCTTTTGATTTCCATACAGCACGCATTCCTCTACCGCCTCCACCTGCCGATGCTTTTAACATAACTGGGTATCCTATTTCTTCTGCTGTTTTTTTACATTCTTCAAAATTTTCTATTATGCCGTCACTTCCTGGAATACAAGGTACACCTGCAGCTATCATTGTAGCTTTTGCATTTGCTTTATCTCCCATCTGCTCGATCATTTTGCTAGACGCACCAATAAATTTAATGTGGTGTTCTTTACAAAGCCTAGAAAATTTAGCGTTTTCAGATAGAAACCCATAACCAGGATGAATTGCATCTGCGTTGGTTATCTCTGCTGCCGAAATAATATTGGGCATTTTTAAGTAAGATTCCGTACTCGGTGCTGGACCAATACAAACAGCCTCATCAGAAAACCTAACGTGTAAACTTTCGGAATCAACAGTAGAATACACCGCCACAGTCTTGATGCCCATCTCCTTACAAGTTCTAATAATGCGTAGCGCTATTTCTCCTCTATTAGCAATTAATATTTTTTTAAACATTTTTATTAAATTAGAAAAGTAATTATTTGATTGTTAGATATTATAGTAATAAGATTAAGACGGATCAACTAAAATTATAGGCTGATCAAATTCTACCGGCGAAGAATCATCTACTAATATTTTTATAACAGTACCCGAAACTTCGGACTCTATTTCATTAAAGAGCTTCATAGCCTCAATTATACAAATAGTATCGCCTGCTTTAATGATAGAACCGACTTCAATAAAATTAGGCTTGTTAGGCGAAGGTCTTCTAAAAAATGTTCCAATAATCGGAGATTTTATAGTTATATAATTAGAGTCGTTTTTTTCTTGCTTTGGTTTAGAATCTTCTTTTTGAGCAAGAGGAGAAATTGTTTCAACTTGCGGTAAAATTTCCTTATGAACAGTTTGTGTAGCTACTTTTTCGGAACTACTAGTGCCAGTTTTAATAGTAATGTCTAACTTTTCTGTCTTTAGTTTTACTTTACTTACACCAGATTTAGCTACAAACTTTATCAGTTTTTGAATTTCTTGAATATCCATATCTATTATTTTTTATATCTATTACTTTCTTTTTTTATTTGTTATAAGCCCACTTAATATAAGCTGCTCCCCACGTAAAACCACCGCCAAATGTTGTGAAAATTAAGTTATCTCCTTTTTTTAATTTGTTTTCGTAATCTGATAATAAAAGAGGTAAAGTTGCCGAAGTAGTATTTCCGTATTTCTGAATGTTCATCATAATTTTTTCTTCAGAAAACCCAACTCTTTTAGCTACAGCTTCTATAATTCTTTTATTTGCTTGGTGAGGTACTAGCCAATGTATGTCTCCTTTTTTAAGACTATTGTTAGCAAATACTTTTTCTATAGCGTCCGACATACTTGAAACCGCATATTTAAAAACCGTTCGTCCTTCTTGGTAAATATAATGTTTTTTCTCTGCTACTGTTTTTTCGGTAGCAGGCATTAAAGACCCACCTGCCTCAATTTTTAAAAAGTCTCTCCCAATGCCGTCTCCTCTTAAAAATTCGTCTTGTAAGCCGTTTCCTTCGAAATTGGGTTCTATCAAAGCTGCCCCTGCTCCGTCTCCAAAAATAATACAAGTTGAGCGGTCTTTGTAGTTTGTTATTGACGACATTTTATCCGCCCCAACTAAAAGTACTTTTTTATACCTCCCTGATTCAATATAGCAAGATGCTGTTGACATTCCGTAAAGAAAACTCGAGCAAGCAGCCTGTAAATCATAACCAAAAGCATTAATTGCTCCTATCTTTGACGCTACATATACCGCTGTTGATGCTACTTGTAAGTCTGGAGTCGCCGTAGCAACTATAACTAAATCTATATCTTGTATTGAAGTGTTGGTTTTTTCTATTAAATCTTGAGCCGCTTTTATAGCCAAGTGTGAAGTACCTAAACCTTCGCCTTTTAAAATCCTTCTTTCCTTTATACCAGTTCTAGTCGTTATCCAATGATCATTGGTATCGACCATGCTCTCTAATTCTTTGTTGCTTAAAACATATTCAGGGACATATTTTCCGATAGCGGTTATTGCAGCGTTAATTTTAGTCATAAATTTAGCTTTTATTTATACGATTGTAAAATTCAAAAGTAAAAAAACTTATAACTTCTCGCATATAAATTATAATAAAGCCGTTTTTTTTAACTTAAAAAGTATCTAAAAAAGTTCAATTTAAAGAGCTTTGTTTAATTTTTTTGAGTTTCTGTAGAGTCTGTCTTAATAACTATTTGTCCTCTATAATACAAATTACCCTCATGCCAATGAGCTCTATGATATAAATGAGCTTCGCCTGTAGTTGGGTCTATTGCAATTTGTTGACTTGGCGCTTTATAATGTGTTCTTCTTTTGTCTCTTCTCGTTTTTGAGGTCTTTCTTTTAGGGTGTGCCATTTTTATATTTCTAATTTATGGTTTGTTTAAGTTATACTTTTTTACAAGATTAATTATATTTTTATAACTCCATAGTGCCGTCTATAACTTTCGGATGCAAACGCTTATGCGGTACAGATAGTACTATCATTTCGTATATATACTGGGCAACATTAAGTTTATGAGCATTATAAGGTAAAATTAAAATTTTATCGTCTTCATCATTATATTCCGAATCAAACTTTACAATTAAAGGCAAAACACCTTCAACCTCTTGTTTGTATAGTTCATTTGAAACATCGCAACGTGTTTCAACATATCCTTTCGAAATAAAAGTTAAATTAAACAATCCGTTTTCTTTAATAAATTTTACAGTTACGTTTATAAAAGAGCTATTAAATTCATCGTAATTAAAAAAATTAAAAAAATTGTTATTAATTTCGTAATTAAAAATATGATAGCTTTCTTTTAGCCTTGCAAAATTTATATCGAACTTGTTTAAGTCTTTCATTAAAGAAATTTCAAACAATTAATTGGGCAAAAATATAAAAAATTATATTTCAAATTATTTTCTTTTCAAATTATTTTATTATGGCTAAAACATTTGTAAAAGAAAAAAATTTAAGCTTTAAAAATGCTTTATGAAAACGAACTTTAATTAAATAATAAAAATTAGACATCGTACTTTATAACAAGTTAATCTTTTGATTATCAAAACTATAATTTTTAACTATAAGACTGAATATAATATTTTTGTATCTTTGAATCAAAAAACAATTAAGTTATCTTTATTTTTGCAAACTTTAAATTACTAATAAATTATAATATTTAAAAAAAATGGCAAAAACACTATTTGACAAAGTATGGGATTCCCATGTTGTTCAACAATTACCAGACAAACCAGACGTGCTTTTTATAGATCGTCACTTTATCCACGAAGTTACTAGCCCTGTAGCTTTTTTAGGTTTAGAAAGCAGAGGAAATAAGGTACTGTACCCAGAGCGTACTTTCGCAACGGCAGACCACAATACTCCTACTATAAATCAGCATTTGCCAGTTTCGGACTTTTTATCTGCTAATCAGCTTAAGGCTTTAGAAAAAAACACTTCTAAATACGGTATTTCTCACTGGGGGTTAGGTAATAAAAACAACGGTATAGTACACGTTATAGGTCCCGAGAACGGAATAACACTACCAGGTGCAACAATAGTATGTGGCGATTCTCATACCTCTACTCACGGGGCATTTGGTGCTATCGCTTTCGGAATAGGAACTTCCGAAGTAGAAATGGTACTCTCTACTCAGTGCATTTTACAACCAAAACCCAAAAAAATGCGTATCAACATAAACGGTAAATTAGGATTAGGAGTTACTCCAAAAGACGTTGCTTTATACATTATTTCTAAACAAACAACCTCTGGAGCAACTGGCTATTTTGTAGAATATGCAGGAACAGTTTTTAGAGAAATGTCTTTGGAAGGCAGAATGACAGTTTGTAATTTGTCAATAGAAATGGGAGCCCGTGGCGGAATGATTGCTCCTGACGAGAAAACTTTTCAATACATTAAAGATCGTGATTTAACTCCAAAAGCTGCAAATTGGGATAAAGCTATGAAATATTGGGAAACCTTATACACGGACAAAGATGCAGAATTTGATGCAGAATTTTATTATAACGCAGAAGATATTGAACCAATGATTACTTACGGTACTAATCCAGGTATGGGTATAGGTCTTACAAAATCAATCCCAAATTCCAAAGATATAGAAGATAACGCCGAGACTTATAGAAAATCTTTAGGATATATGGCGTTTAAAGAAGACGATTTGATGCTCGGAAAAAAAATTGATTATGTGTTTTTAGGGTCTTGTACGAACGGACGTATAGAAGACTTTAGAGCTTTTTGTTCTATCATTGAAGGAAGAAAAAAAGCAAGTCATGTAATAGCGTGGTTAGTTCCTGGCTCTCATAAAGTAGTAGAACAAATAAAAGAAGAAGGGTTAGATAAAATAATTAAAAAAGCAGGGTTTGACTTGAGAGAACCTGGTTGTTCCGCATGTTTGGCTATGAACGACGATAAAATTCCAGCAGGAAAATTATCTGTATCAACGTCTAACAGAAATTTTGAAGGAAGGCAGGGACCAGGTGCAAGAACTTTATTAGCCAGTCCTTTAGTAGCAGCAGCATCGGCAGTGAAAGGAGTAGTAGCAGACCCTAGAGTACTTTTGGCAGGTTAGTTTTTTTTGGTAAATTAAATATTTATTTTATAAAAACAAGCAATAACGATAGCAGTAGAAATAAAATTAAAAAAATTAATTACAATATAAAATTAGAAAGTTTACAACCAATGGGTTTTGAAACACTTTAAAAACGATAAAGCAAAATGGCTTACGATAAATTTGAAACACTAACAAGCACGGCATATCCATTGCCAACAGAAAATGTCGACACAGATCAGATTATTCCTGCACGATTTTTAAAAGCAACAGAACGCAAAGGTTTTGGAGATAATCTTTTTCGCGATTGGCGATATAATTCGGACTCAACGCAAAAAGAGAGTTTTCCTCTGAACAAAGAAATATATAAAGGGTCAAAAATTTTGATTGGAGGCAAAAACTTCGGCTCTGGGTCTTCGAGAGAGCATGCCGCTTGGGCGGTTTATGATTTTGGCTTGAGATGTATTATTTCATCAGAATTTGCAGATATTTTTAAAAACAACTGTTTAAATATTGGGGTATTGCCAGTTGAAGTTTCTGCAAAATTTTTAGACACTCTGTTTGCCGAAATTATAGAAAACCCTAAAACTAAAATAAAAGTTGATTTACCAAACCAAAAAGTTACCTTGATAGCAACAAACCAGTCAGAAACTTTCAAAATAGATCCTTATAAAAAAGAAAATATGCTAAACGGCTTTGACGACATTGACTATCTAAAAAACATAGAAACAGAGATAGTTAAATTTGCGGAGAACAGACCTTTTTAGAATTAAATGTAACCCCATTCTGCTTTGTGATTTATAATGAAAAAGTCCTTCACTTTACTAAAAACCAGAATTATTTTGCTTTGACCTAAGCCGCAAATTTGCCACTGCGTTTTTGAACTTTGATGTGTTGAAAAATTTGATATTTAGCCGATAGTAGAATTTTTAATAAGTTCTTATTTAAAAGTTTTGCGGAGGTTGATTTTGTGAAATCGAAGGTTGATTTCTGCTTTGCGAAGGATAATTTCTGCTTTGCGTAGATTGATCTCGGGTTTTCGTAGATCGATCTCACCGGTTGGAGTCGTCGCAAAACATTTGCGATGCTTCGGAAATGTTCTACAGGCGATAACTATATGCTTGAGGGGTGTTATTATAGTCTTTAGATGGGTCGAAATTGGGCTCAACTACCGCAAATGCTTCTGCGAAGGCTCGCAAAACTTTTGCGACGACTCCAACCGGTGAGGTCAATCTACGAAAACCCGAGACCAATCTACGCAAAAGTTTTTCGAATCGTCTTAAGTGTATTTTGAAAAGTTGTTTTTAGAAAATAGATGAATGTATAATTACTGATAATGAGTGAGTTATAAATTATTGAAATGTTTTTTGTCTGCAAGAGAATTGAAAAGTTGCTTTTGCTAAATTGAATTTGCCTTATTTAGGATTTTTATATTTTTTTTGGAGCTAATAAATTATATAATATATTTGTTGCTTTGAAAATCTAAAAAATCCGTTAGGCAATTTACAAATAAATAAAAAAAACAGTAGTGTTTAGCCAACCAAAAGCGGAGGCTAAACACTATAAAAAGAAAATATAAATGAAATATGAACGCTGTATTGTGTTTGTTTACTAGCTGTGTGTCAGCTAAAAAAGAGATGTCAACATTTTAGAGATAATGGAAAGAGAAATATTAATAAATAAAATTTACAATGAAAATTGTATAGAAACGATGGCACGTATGCCAGACAATTTTATTGATTTAGTTATTACTTCTCCCCCTTACGATGATATGAGAAGTTACAATAACAATATTAAAAAGAGTAACTTTAACTACAATGGTTATACTTTTCCTTTTGAAGAAATTGCAAAAGAACTATTTAGAATTATAAAAGAAGGTGGGATAGTTGTATGGGTTGTTGGAGACAAAACGATAAACGGTAATGAAACAGGAACAAGTTTTCGTCAAGCGCTTTATTTTAAAGATTGTGGCTTTAGTCTTTTCGATACCATGATTTATTTGAAACCCCCCAGAGGAGCTGTGGGAAATAATTATACTTATTGGCAGACTTTTGAATATATGTTTATTTTGAGCAAGGGTAGTGTAAAAACTATTAACCTTATACGAGATAGAAAAAACAAAGAATCAAGAAAGGGAGATAGCGGAACAAAACGGTTGCAAAATGGTAATTTGATGAAATTAAAACGAGGTGGATACGGTGAATTTGGGAGAAGAACAAATGTTTGGGAGTACAATATTGGCAGTGGACACTCTGCAAGTGATGGTTTTGCACATAAACATCCAGCTGTCTTTCCAGAGAAATTGGTACATGACCATATTGTCAGTTGGAGTAATACCGGAGATTTAGTATATGACCCAATGATGGGTAGTGGAACAGTAGCAAAAATGTGCATCGCGAACAACAGAAATTATATCGGAAGTGAAATTGATAGTAGTTACTGTCGTATTGCAGAGGAAAGAACTTCTCAAAGAATTTTACAATTCAAATGAAATGTACAGAGTGTAATAAAAATGAAGCTACAAATGGAAAATTTTGTAGTTCTTGTTATGGCGAAACAAAAATATGCCGTAAATGTCAGAAGCGTAAAAGCATTTTTGAATTTGAAAAGAACCAAAAAAGTATAGCTGGTAAAGTATCAAGGCGAGGAGAATGCAAGGGTTGTCGTAAATGGAAAAAACCCATACCAAAGAAAGTGAGATTAGAATATGAGAAACAACATCCAATGCCTCCTATTGGCGAGTCTTTTCATTGTCCTGTCTGCCAGAATACAATAATTAGACAGTTTAAGAATGACGTTACATTAGATCATTCTCATAAAGATGGTAAAATACGGGGTTGGATTTGTAGGCAATGTAATTCCAGCATAGGAATGATGGATGAAGATGTTAATATATTGCAAAGAGCAATAAAATGGATAAAAGGAGCATTAAAATCGCTTTTATGAATATATTCTCTAAACTTTGTACATTTAAAAACGAGATAAGCAACAGCACATAACAAGGGCTAAAAAAGCATTAAAGCGCCATTTAGCTGAGACCGTTAGGTGCAAAAGTTGAGCTTCGAACAAAGCATAGTGCAATTATGAAACATTCATGACTAATTTTTAGACACACAGCGGAATGATTATAAATTTCGCAAGTTGTTGTTTTTTAGTTAGTTGCAAAATTATAAGCACATGAAAAGAGTAAATAAGATTATTTTAATACTGATGCTTCCTTTAATAGTTGAGTTGGTAATTTCATGTTGTTGTGACTGTATAGAAACAACATTTTTGGATTACACTAATTGTAGTTTGACTATTAATAACTTAAATAATTCAGGTGTCTCCCCTGTTGTAACCGAGTCAAATTCTATCTCTAAAAATTCATATGGTATTAGACTATCAATTAAACGGAATGAAAATGTTTGTAAGGTTAAAAGGACAAATTCTATTTTCATTCAATCAGCTTATGCGACTTCGTGCCATTGTCCACCAGAATTTCAGTACATGCCACTTGATAGTATAATATCAGTAAAAATTACTACAATTAATGATTTTGATACAAACCATTCACGTCATTCTGATGTTACTGAATTGTTTTATGAGTTTCAAAGAAATGAATTTACAGCGATAAGTGATTATGTGCAAAACATAGAGACCAATTTGTATGATATTATAAACTCACCATTTGAATTTGATATACTTTTAATGTCACCCCCAACTATTGGGGTTGAGCATGAATTCGAAGTCTCAATTGAATTGTCAGACAAACGAATATTAAACGCAAAGACTGGAATAATAGAATTGAATTAATGAGAAAAGTAATCATTTCAATACCGTTTCTAATTTTTTCAGGGTTACTATCAGCACAAGATAGCACAAATACTTATTCTAAATGGTATATAAAACCTGGTGTTGGTGTTAATATTCCAATTACAAATTTATTATCAAATGAAATTACAGACGACTTATTTGAATACGATGACAATTCATATTATTGGCAAATCTTATCGGCAAGTTTTTTCTTCTCTGCTAAATGGGGATTAGAATTTACTTATCAAGCAAGTCATTCTCAAAGTATTTCGAGTCGTGCAGAAAGGTTTAATCAAAAATTAGAAGAAAAGTATGGAGAAACCTATTTTGTAACTCCTAGTTCTGGAGCAAAATATGATAATTCTTCATTAATTGGAGGAAGTATTGCACGGGGATATTTAGGGATTGTTTATCGCTACGAGAAACCCAAATATATCTTGATGCCTAAGCTTTCAATAGGAGTTACTTCATTTTATACTAATTGGGGGAAAGCCGACTTGAAGGAAAAAGGAACAAATACAGTATATAAACTCTCATATAATTCAGGCAAAAGACCCAATGACCATTTTACTATAGCACCTTCATTCACATTTGGATATAGACTTTCAAAAAGAATTATTGCCAATATTGATATTCTTTATTCATATTACAATACAGATATTGAATTTGTAGAAGAATTAAGAAATACATTTACGAATAAAATAATAACAGAAACAATTGATTACAAGAAGAATATACATACTTTAACCGTCGGAATAGGAGTAATAATTGAATTAAAACCTGCGCCTAACAAAATGTAAACATAATGTGGGCAAAGTGCTAAATATGAGCGAAATAACATTTATTCAATAACGTAGCAGTTTGATAAGTTTATGCTTCGAATCTCACACTACGCTTACAAGTGACCGTTATGGACAATTAGAACATAGCGGTCTGAACAAGCTGAAAAGAGACTTAAAAACAGGAGTAGGCAATAACTAAAAATAAGGCTTAAGCCTAAAATAAATAAGTTTCTAAAAGAAATTAAAAAAACTAGCTGACCATTACGATTTGATGGGTAATGAATTAGAAGCGAACCCAGTTTTGACGATTGACTATTTTAAAAGAGCTTATCTATTAAATGGGGATGCTACTTATTTCAAGAAAGTGGAAGATTTGATGAAAAAAGAAACTTTTGATTCTCAAACTAGATTTGGAATCAAGAACTTTTTATCTACAGAAAGGATATTAAAAAAATAATCCCCACTTGTGCTACCGCAGACTTGCATCGTATGGTTATAAAAGACTAATTGCTGATGTTTTTAGAATATTTGATATTTAGAGTTTAGCAATACTACAGGCTGTAATCCGTGCAGTAGCAGACGAAAGTGTTAATAAACATGGATAAACTTCGGAGGTTTTTTAGGTTTAGTGTTATTTAGTTTTTTTTAATTATTGTATATTTGCAAACATTAAAAACTAACCAATATCAAAAAAAGGCAATATTAATTTAAAATGCACAACAGGTGTGTTAATATTTATATATAATGAGCTTTAAAAAAATTGAAATAATGGACACTACACTTCGAGATGGAGAACAAACATCTGGAGTGTCTTTTTCTATTTCAGAAAAATTAACAATTGCAAAACTTTTGTTAGAAAAACTAAAAGTTGACAGATTAGAGGTTGCTTCCGCTAGAGTCTCTGTAGGCGAGCTTGAATCTGTAAAAGAAATTACTCAATGGGCTTATAAAAATAATTCATTAAACAAAATAGAAGTGCTAACTTTTGTTGATGCTGGAAAATCGATAAACTGGATGTTAGAATCTGGTGCAAAAGTGCAAAACTTATTAACTAAAGGTTCTTTAAACCACTTGAGCTATCAACTAAAAAAAACTCCGAAACAGCATTTTAACGATGTAAAAAACGTCATCGAGTTAGCCGAGAAAAACAATATTAAGACTAATGTATATTTAGAAGACTGGTCTAACGGAATGAGAAATTCTAAAGAATATGTCTTTGAATATTTAGACTTTTTAACTACTCAAAACATCGAACGCTTATTATTGCCCGACACATTAGGCATTTTGACCCCTAACGAGACATTTGAATATATTGATGCAGTTCATAAAAAACATCCTAATTTTCATATAGACTTTCACGGACATAACGACTATGATTTAGGTGTAGCTAATGCTTTAGAAGCGGTTAAAGCTGGAGCAAAAGGACTTCATTTAACTATAAACGGAATGGGAGAGCGTGCAGGAAATGTTCCCATGGCAAGTGTGGTTGCCGTTATTAAAGATTTTTTGAAAGAAACAGATATTTCAATCGAAGAAACAGAGTTGAATAAAGTCAGTAAATTAGTAGAGACCTTTTCTGGCTTTAGAATTCCTGCAAACAAACCGATTGTAGGAGATAATGTTTTTACACAAACATCTGGTATTCATGCTGATGGTGATAGTAAGAAAAATTTATATTTTAATAATTTAATACCCGAGCGATTCGGAAGAAAACGCAAATATGCTTTAGGGAAAACATCTGGAAAAGCTAATATTCAAAAAAACTTGCAAGATTTAGGATTAAAACTAAACAACGAAGAGTTAAAAAAAGTTACTCAACGAATAATTGAATTAGGAGATAAGAAAGAAATAGTCTCTCAAGAAGATTTGCCGTTTATAATTTCAGATGTTTTAGATAGCAATAATATAGAAAAACGAATAGTAGTAGAAAACTATATGTTAGGACACACAAGAGGTATGAAGCCGTCATCTACTTTGCGGCTAAAAATTGAAAATGAAGTTTTTGAATCCCACGCACAAGGAGACGGGCAGTTCGATGCTTTTATGAACGCCTTAAAAAAACTATATAAAACACATAAAAAAAAAGATTTTCCAAAATTAATAGATTATGCTGTAAGAATACCGCCTGGAAGCAATTCAGATGCGTTGTGCGAAACAATTATCACTTGGAAAAGAGATAGTAATGAGTTTATAACTCACGGCTTAGATTCAGACCAAACAGTGTCAGCAATTAAAGCCACCGAAAAGATGTTAAATATAATTTAAACACCAAAAAAGCACAAGGAAAAGTTTTTTATTAAGTTAAACAAAAAAACATGAAATTAAATATCGCCTTATTAGCAGGAGATGGAATTGGTCCAGAAGTGATAGACCAAGCCGTAAAAGTATCTAACGCTATTTCAAAAAAATATAATCACAAAATTAACTGGAATCCAGCTTTAACAGGAGCAGCTGCAATAGATGCGGTCGGCGAACCTTATCCAGACGAAACCCACAAGGTTTGTATGAGTTCGGATGCCGTACTATTTGGCGCAATTGGGCATCCTCGTTTTGATAATGACCCTTTAGCAAAAGTACGTCCAGAACAAGGATTATTAAAAATGCGTAAAAAATTGGGGTTGTTTGCAAATGTAAGACCGACATTTACATTTTCGTCTTTGTTAGACAAATCACCTCTAAAAAGAGAGCGGATTGAAGGTACAGACTTGGTTTTTTTACGCGAACTAACTGGCGGAATTTATTTCGGAAAAAAAGGCAGGTTAGATAATGGAGAAACAGCTTATGATAATTGCTCTTATACAAAATCGGAGGTAGTTAGATTAGCAAAAAAAGGCTTTGAATTAGCTATGACTCGTCGCAAAAAGCTCTGCTGTGTAGATAAGGCTAATGTTTTAGAAACCTCTAGATTGTGGAGAGAAACTGTCCAGTCTATGGAAAAAGACTACCCAGAAATTGAAGTCTCTTACGAATTTGTCGATGCTGTTGCTATGAGATTAGTGCAATGGCCGAGTAGCTATGACGTTTTGATTACAGAAAACCTATTCGGTGATATTTTAACAGATGAAGCGTCAGTAATTTCTGGCTCTATGGGGCTAATGCCAAGTGCTTCTTTGGGAGATAATATTGGCTTATTTGAACCGATACACGGCTCTTACCCACAAGCAACAGGGCTAAACATTGCAAACCCTATGGCTGCCATTTTATCTGCTGCTATGATGTTTGAAAATTTTGGACTGATAGAAGAAAAAAAATCAATAACAGAAGCAGTTAATAAAGCTTTAGAAAAAGGAATTGTTACAGAAGATTTAGCAGACGGAAATACCGCTTACGGAACTTCTGAAGTAGGAAATTGGTTAGCAGAAAACGTATAGTAAACTGTTATTTTACATGGCAACATAAATCTCTACATAAAATTGTAGTAGAAACTTTTTTTTTAAATACTTCATAAGTCTTAACTTAACTAATTTTGAGATAATTTAATTTAAACTATTACAAGAAAATTGAATCTTTATTTTTCTATAGTTATTCCGGTGTTCAATCGTCCGATGGAAATTGACGGTGTTTTAGAAAGCCTTGCTAATCAATGTTTTTCGGATAAATTTGAGGTTTTGATAATTGAAGATGGTTCGTCAGAAAAGTGTGAACATATTGTAAAAAAACACAGTTCAAAATTAGAGTTAAAATATTTTTTTAAAGAGAGTAGCGGAGCTGGTTTGAGTAGGAATTATGGTATGCAACAAGCTATTGGAAACTATTTTATTATTTTAGACTCCGATGTAATTGTTCCGAAAAACTATTTAAAAGAAGTTAAAAACGCATTAGAAATAAAATATACAGATGCGTTCGGAGGTCCTGATGCTGTAGATAAAAATTCTACTTTTTTACAAAAAGCTATTAATTATTCTATGACTTCTGTTTTAACAACAGGAGGAATTAGAGGTAAAAATAATGTTATAGGTAAATTCCAGCCGCGTAGCTTTAACTTTGGTCTGTCAAAAAAAGCGTTTCAAAAGACAAAGGGTTTTTCAAATATGAAATACGGCGAAGATATAGAGTTGACATTTAGGCTTTGGGAACAGAATTTTAAGTCGCAGCTTATAGAAAAAGCCTTTGTTTATCACAAGCGTAAAAACACTATTACAAAGTTCTATAAGCAGACTTATAACTTTGGGTTTGCAAGGAATATTTTAAATTCTAAATTCCCTAAATCATCAAAATTAGCTTATTTACTACCGAGTCTTTTTATAATTGGCTTTGATGTAAGTATTGTTTTTGCTATCTTCGGATATTACTATTTTATAAGTGTTTATATTCTTTATTTTGCATTAGTGTTTATCGACAGCCTTGTAAAAAACACAAATATTTTCATCGCTTTTTTCAGTGTTATTACTACTTATGTCCAATTTTTAGGCTACGGATTAGGATTTTTAAAGTCTAAGTTTAGTTTTTAAAAAATAACTTTATTATATTTGCTATAAAAAAATAAGTTTTAATAAATTAAAAGCATGAGATTTAAATTGGTTTTTTTTGCAATTTTATTTTTTTATAAAATACAATTATTAGCTCAAATAGATAATAATGCAATAAATAATGCAACCAGCGAAGAAGAAGTATCAAAAAAATTTTATTTAGAAAATATTAAGAAAGCTGAAAAACCTAATTCTATAGAGTTAAAAGGAAATATTGGGTTTAAGTCTGCATATAAAAACGAAAAGATAAAAGCTGATCAAGCTGAAAATGACTTATCTAATCAAGAAATTTTAACTCGTGAAAGATTAGCTGAAGAGCGTTATTTAAAAAACAATAAACTAAAATTTACTTATCCGATAATAGATCAAGATTTAGGAACTATACGGACAAACGCTGCTAATGCAAGTGTATTATATAGAGATTTTAGATTTCAAGATGGAGATATTATTTCTATTTTTATAAACGATGAACTACTACTTGCAAATATTACTTTACAAGAAGCTTATCAAAAAATAACAATACCACTTGAAATTGGTTTAAATAAAATAGTTTTTAAGGCGGAAAATCAAGGCACTTCAGGTCCAAATACGGCTGCTTTTAAAATATATGATGACGGAGGAAACCTGTTAGCTTCTGACAAATGGGATTTAGCTAAAGGAGCAAAGGCAACATTTATAATAGCTAAATATGAGTAGAAAGCATAAAAATTATATTATTTTTCAAAATATACTTTATTTTATTTGTGGAAAACGATTATTTTTGCTTATTATTTTTTGAATATATTTAACAATACTAATTTAATAAAATGAAAAAAATAACTGGAGAGACTTATATAGATTGGTATAAAAAAATGTTCTTTTGGAGAAAATTTGAAAACAAATTAGCATCTGTTTACATTCAACAAAAAATCCGAGGTTTTTTACATCTCTATAACGGACAAGAAGCTATATTAGCAGGAGTTCTACATGCAATAGATTTATCTAAAGATAAAATGATAACAGCGTATAGAAATCATGTTCAGCCCATCGGAATGGGTGAAGACCCTAGAAAAGTAATGGCAGAATTATATGGAAAATCTACTGGCACTTCTAAAGGTATGGGCGGTTCGATGCATATTTTTTCTAAAGAATTTGGTTTTTATGGCGGACACGGAATTGTTGGCGGTCAAATACCTTTAGGTGCTGGGATTGCTTTTGCAGATAAATATAAAGGGAACGATTCGGTTACCTTAACGTGTTTCGGAGACGGTGCAGCAAGACAAGGCTCATTACACGAAACGCTTAATTTAGCGATGTTATGGAAATTACCAGTAGTTTTTATCTGTGAAAATAACGGCTATGCAATGGGAACTTCGGTTGAAAGGTCTTCAAATCATACCGATATTTGGAAATTAGGTTTAGGCTATGAAATGCCCTGCGGTCCTGTTGACGGAATGAATCCAGTTAAAGTTGCAGAAGCCTTAAGCGAAGCCTTAATAAGAGCTAGAAAAGGAGAAGGACCAACTTTTTTAGAAATGAAAACATACAGATATAGAGGACACTCAATGTCTGATGCACAACACTATAGAACAAAACAGGAGGTTGAAGAATATAAAAAAATAGACCCTATTAAACAAGTTCTAGATGAAATTTATGAAAAAAATTACGCTACAAAAGAAGAAATAGAATCAATAAATAAAGAAATAACCGAAAGGATAAAAGAGTGCGAAAAATTTGCAGAAGAATCTCCATTTCCGAAAGCTAATCAATTATACGATATGGTTTATGAGCAAGATAATTATCCTTTTATAAATTAATATATATGGCTACAATAATAAATATGCCGAGATTAAGCGACACTATGGAAGAAGGTGTTGTGGCAAAATGGTTAAAAAAAGTTGGCGATAAAGTTGAAGAAGGTGATATTTTAGCTGAAATAGAAACCGATAAGGCGACCATGGAATTTGAATCTTTCTACGATGGTACTTTACTACATATCGGAATTCAAGAAGGAGAAACTTCTGCCGTAGATACTCTATTAGCAATAATAGGTGAAGAGGGCGAAAACATAACCGACATTATTAATGAAAGCTCAAACCCTAAAGAAAGAGAAGTCGAAGAGAATCCTGCTAAAAAAGAATCATCTGAAAAAGAAGAAAAACCAAAAGTTAGCCCTACGGTTAAAGACAAAGCACCTAGCACAAGAGTATTTGCTTCTCCATTAGCAAAAAAAATTGCTCACGAAAAAAGAATAAATTTAGAAGAAGTTACAAGTTCTAACAAAAGTGGCAGGATAGTTAAAAAAGATGTAGAAAACTATACTCCTGATATAAAAACCTTTGGTACTAAAAAACCTTTTAGTGTCAGCAATGTTGAAAAATCTCAAGAAGTTAGTAATTCACAAATGCGTAAGGCAATTGCAAAATCTTTGGCTAATTCTAAATTTTCAGCACCTCACTTTTATTTGAATATAGAAGTTAATATGGACGAGGCAATAGCTTCTAGAAAAATAATAAACGCTATACCAGATACAAAAGTGTCATTTAATGATATGGTCGTTAAAGCTTCTGCTATGGCACTTGAAAAGCATCCAAAAGTTAATACATCTTGGACAGACAATAGCATTATTTTACACGAGCATATAAGTATCGGAGTAGCTGTAGCCGTTGATGACGGTTTGGTTGTACCGGTAGTTAATTTTGTTAATCAATTAAGTTTAAGTCAAATTGGGTCAGCGGTTAAAGATTTAGCAACAAGAGCTAGAGATAAAAAGATTAAAATTGATGAAATGCAGGGCAGTACTTTTACGGTTTCTAATTTAGGAATGTTTGGAATAGAAAGTTTTACATCTATTATTAACCAGCCGAACTCTGCAATTTTATCTGTTGGAGCCATTATGCAAAGACCGATTGTTAAAAACGGTGAAATAGTAATTGGGAATGTTATGACATTAACTTTGGCTTGCGACCATAGGTCAGTTGACGGTGCTATCGGCGCTCAATTTTTACAAACCCTGCAAGCATATATTGAAAACCCAGTTACGATGCTGGCTTAAATTATAATTTAGCTTTTTCGAGTGTAAACGAAAATTCGGAGCCTTCGTCGAATATGCTTTTTAAATGTAGAGTTTCGTTGTGTGCTTCGATAACGTGCTTTACTATAGATAGGCCTAATCCAGAGCCTCCTTGCTCTCTAGACCTGCTTTGGTCAGCCCTGTAAAATCTTTCAAAAATACGAGGTAAATGATGCTTTTTTATGCCTTCTCCGTTGTCAATAATCTTAACAATAAATTTGTTTTTATTATGATTATCAACAGCAACTATTGTCGTTCCGTTTGGTTTTCCGTATTTAATAGAGTTTACAATTAAGTTTATTAAAACTTGCTCTATTTTTTCTTTATCAGCTCTAGCGTATTCTGAGAACTCATAAACTCTATCAAATTTTAAAGTAATATTTCTTTTTTTTGCTTTCATCTCGAGTAAGTCAAAGACATTTTGAATGAGTTCTAAAATATTAAAATCTTTATAGTTTAATTTTACAAAGTCATTTTCTAGCTTAGTAATCATGTCTAAATCTTTGATAATATCTACTAATCTATCTACTCCTATATTTGCTCTTTCTAAATATTTAGTCCGTGTATTTTTGTCGCTTATATTTCCTTTTAGCAGTGTTAAAATATAGCCTTGTATAGTAAATAATGGAGTTTTAAGCTCGTGTGCTAGATTACCTAAAAAGTCTTTTTTAAAAGATTCGTTTTCGGTTAAATTTTTTGTTTCTAAATGCTTTACTTCTACAAAGTTTTGAATACTATCGGACAGCTTTTCAATATCTGTAGCTACAGGATTTTTGTTTAAATTATCTTCATTTAAAGCGGAAATTTTTTCGTGTATCTTTTTTAAACTAGTATAAATAAAATGTTCTGTACGTAATTGAATAATAAAAAAGAGTAATATAAAAAGAGTGATAATTGAAATTAAAATACTTTTTAATCCGAAGTATTCTACGATAAGAAAATAAGATGCAATCACAATAATTATAGAAATTATAGTCAAATAAAATGCTGACCGGATCGCAAAAAAATATGTTCTTTTAAATTTATTTGACTTTGCCACTTAAAGTAAATTTATAGCCTACTCCTTTAATTGTTTCTAAATAGTTATCTCCAATTTTCTCTCTAAGTTTTCTAATATGCACATCAATAGTTCTTTCGCCGACAATTACTTCATTTCCCCAAACAGTGTCTAAAATATCTTCTCTTTTAAACACTTTCTCTGGTTTTGACGCTAATAAAGAAAGCAGCTCAAACTCTTTTTTTGGTAATGTTACTTTTTTACCAGCTTTGTAAATAATATATTTTTCTTTATCTATTATGATGTCTCCAGTTTCTAAAGTTTGATTACTTTCATTTTTAGAAGCTAACCTTCGCAATAAAGATTTTATTTTACTAATTAGAACTTTCGGTTTTATTGGTTTTGTAATATAGTCGTCTGCACCTGCGTCAAAGCCTGCAACTTTAGAATAGTCTTCGCCTCGTGCGGTTAAAAAAGAAATAATTACATTTTCTAAAGAGTTAATTTTTCTTATTTTTTCACAGGTTTCAATTCCGTCCATTTTTGGCATCATTATATCTAATAATATTAAATGTGGAATTTTTTCTTCTGCTAATTTAATAGCATCTAGTCCGTTAGAAACTGTAAAAACTTTATAACCTTCCTGTTTTAAGTTATAACCAACAATTTCTAAAATGTCTGGCTCATCATCTACTATTAAGATTTTTATATCTTTATTTTTCATAAATAATAATTAGTTAAATTAGTGAATGGACAATTTACATATAAAAACTGCATTCAAAATTATAAATTTTTATTTTAATATTTAGTAATCTCCTAAAGTTTCTGGGTTTTGGGCTAAAGCAATTTCTAATTCTTTGTCGTTCGGTGCTTTTCCGTGCCAAAGATGAGTGTTCGTCATAAAATCAACGCCACATCCCATAGTTGTATGAAGTAAAATACATACAGGCTTAGTTTTATTTGTCAGTTTTTTGGCTTTTTGCAAAGTTTCTAATACTTCATCAAGATCGTTTCCGTTTTTTAATTCTAAAACTTTCCAGTCAAATGCTTCAAATTTTGCTTTTAAGCTACCCATTTGTAAAACTTTGTCCGTACTGCCGTCTATTTGTTTTCCGTTTAAATCTATAGTTGCAATTATATTGTCTATTTTTTTTGCAGACGCATACATAATTGCTTCCCAGTTTTGTCCTTCTTGTAATTCTCCGTCTCCGCTTAAAGTATAAACTAATTTCCTGTCTCCGTTTAGTTTTTTTGCTTCTGCTGCACCTAAACCAACGGATAAGCCTTGACCTAATGAGCCTGATGCTATTCTAATGCCTGGCAAACCTTCTGCTGTTGCCGGATGTCCTTGTAAACGCGAATTTATCGATCTAAAACTTCCTAATTCTGATATAGGAAAATACCCACTACGTGCTAATACACTATAATAAACGGGTGATATATGTCCGTTTGAAAGAAAAAATAAGTCTTCATTTTTTCCATCTATATTAAAATTGGTTGAATGATCTAAAACCTTTTGAAATAAACAAGTAAAATATTCAACACAACCTAAAGAACCGCCTGGGTGTCCGGAATTAACTTTATGAACCATTCTAAGAATATCGCGACGAACTTGTTGAGAAAAATCTTTTAGATGTTGATTTATTGGCATGTTTGATAATTTTGAGCTTTTAATTCTTAGATGTTTTTAGATTAACTAATTTTTACAAATGTAATTCTTAATTTCTAATTAACTTTTTTTATTATTTAAAAAAATGTATATTTATAGGGCTATTTTAATACTTCCATTTTTTATTATTATGAGAAATGTTTTTATTACTTCTACTGGCATAAAAGATATATCTTTGCCAAACTCTATCAAGCGGAATTTATATAATTTCAATAAAAACAGAAACTGGCAAGTTTACTAGGAAGCTAATTATTAATCGGTAAACTAAATTAAGCCCTGCATAAGTTTGTAGGGCTTTTTTTTAATAAGTTTTGGCTATATTCTAACATAAGACTTAAATAAGTTGTATATTTGCTAAAACTTTACAAAATGATACCTAAAAACTTTACAGAATACTTTAAAAGTCTTGATTCGACAAGTCGTCAAGCCATAGTTAATGAGCTTTTATTACTAATTTCAACAGATACAGATGATACATTTAGCCTTTTAGCAACATCAAGTGTTAAGCAATCTATCAACTGCCCTCATTGTAAGAGGGATAACATTCGTGCTAATGGCAAGAGCAAAGGAGTGCAACGTTATTATTGCAAAGATTGTAAAAAGTATTTCAGAAATACGACGGGTAAAGTCATTTTTGGGTTAAAAAAACCTGAATTATTACCCACCTATTTATATAATATGCTTATGGGTTATTCTATTAAGAAATGTGCAGAACAAACAAACATTAGCATTCAAACATCCTTTGATTGGCGACACAAGGTTCTAAGTTCTTTTAAACAAGCATATCCTAATGGTTTTGAAGGCATTACAGAGAGTGATGATATTTTCTTTTTAGAATCTAGCAAGGGAAATAGAGAGCTAGATAGAAAACCACGAAAACGTGGCAGTAAAGCTATTAAGCGGGGTATTAGTAATGAGCAAATAGCAGTTGTTGTTACCTGTGACAGAATCGACAACAAAGAACTCAAAGTAGCGACAAGAGGGCGTATAAGCAAGAAAGATTTAGAAGCTGTATTTGCCAGAAAATTAGATAAAGTAGAAACCCTTTGTACAGATGCTCATCGCTTCTATACAGCATTTGCTAAAAGTAATAACATACATCACAAAAAGTTTAATGTATCAAAAGGACAGAGAGTAAAAAACAAAGTGTATCACGTACAAAATGTAAACAATACTGCTAAAAGATTAAGAGAATGGATGAAGCCCTTTAACGGCGTAGCAACAAAATATCTGCAAAATTACATGAACTGGTTTATGATACTTGAACGTATAAAGAATAGCAACCAACGATTAAAGGAATTTGCCTACTTTGCCTTTGCAGGACAAGAGACTTGGGAGATATGGAAAACAAACACTAATGCAGTCATAATTTAGAATATAGCCTAAGTTTTTTAACCCAATTTAGTGTGTTCGCTAAAAAAACAAAAAACAATTAATCTGTTTTATTTTACATACAAAACTTAATATTCTAAAAAGATTAATTACTTTTGAATTTCTATATTAAAAACTTTTAGACAGTGGAAAGATTACAACTTTTAGAGTTAGCAAAAAAATACGGAAGCCCTTTGTACGTATATGATACTGGCGAAATAGAGTCACAATACAATAGACTAATAAAAGCCTTTAGTGGGGTTAAAAATTTAAAATTAAATTATGCAGTAAAAGCCTTGTCTAACATTAGTATTTTAAATTTTTTTAAGAGTTTAGATGCTGGTTTAGATACTGTTTCTATACAAGAAGTAAAATTGAGTTTAGCAACGAATATAGACCCAAAAAATATAATTTATACGCCTAACGGAGTTTCTTTAAACGAAATTGAAGCAGTAGCAAAACTCGGCGTACAGATAAATATTGACAATTTATCTATTTTAGAGCAATTTGGACAAAAGCATTCAGATATTCCAGCTTGTGTACGTATAAATCCGCATATTATGGCGGGTGGAAATTCTAAAATATCTGTCGGACATATCGACTCAAAATTTGGAATTTCAATTCATCAAGTGCCTCATATCAAAAGAGTTGTAGAAAACACAGGCATGAAAATTAATGGAATTCACATGCACACTGGTTCTGATATTTTAGATATAGAAACTTTTTTACGTGCAACAGATATTTTATTTAAAGTAGCCGAACAGTTTAAAAATTTAGATTTTATTGATTTTGGAAGCGGATTTAAAGTAGCATACAAACAAGGAGACATCTCTACCGATGTAGAGCAACTTGGAATACAACTTTCCGAACGCTTTAACGAGTTTTGTAATCAGTACGGCAAAGATGTTACATTAATGTTTGAACCTGGCAAGTTTTTGGTATCCAAAGCAGGGTTGTTTTTAGTAAAAGTAAATGTTATAAAACAAACTACATCTACTGTTTTTGCTCATATAGACTCAGGGTTAAACCATCTCTTAAGACCGATGCTATATGATTCGTATCATCATATTACGAATATTTCCAATCCAGATGGAAGGCATCGCTACTATTCTGTTGTAGGGTATATTTGCGAAACAGACACTTTTGCTTCTAATAGAAAAATATCTGAAATCTCTGAAGAAGACATTCTGTGTTTCCATAACGCTGGAGCATATTGCTTTTCGATGGCATCAAACTACAATTCTCGTTATTTGCCAGCTGAAGTTATGATACATAACGGAAAAGATTACTTAA
Source organism: uncultured Polaribacter sp. (assembly GCA_963422315.1). Lineage (GTDB taxonomy): Bacteria > Bacteroidota > Bacteroidia > Flavobacteriales > Flavobacteriaceae > Polaribacter. The sequence goes on along the minus strand of OY729423.1, from coordinate 41,833 downwards.
TTAGGGAAAGACAAGTATTTCAAGATATTTTACTAAATCAAAAAAATGTAAATATTTTTGACAAAAAAGTAAAAATGGAAACTTAATCATAAAGAAATTATCGCAAAATCTTTTCAAAAACTAACTTACAACTTATAAGCCCTCGAAGCTACGAAAGAATAATTATGGAGTCGCAAATACGCAAAATTCATCAGCAATTGACAAACAAGGAATACACTTGTACAGATTTAATCCGAGAAAAATTAGACTTCCTTAAATTAAATACGCATAATACCGTCAATTTACTGTTAGATTCAAAGGCTTTAGAGTTGGCAAAAAAAATAGACACAAAAATTAAAAACGGAGAGAAAATAGGACTTTTAGAAGGAATTCCTTTTGGAATTAAAGATGTTTTTATGCTACAAGGAACAACTGCCACGGCGAGTTCCGCTTTGCTTAAAAACTACAAATCTCCTTATACGGCAACGGCTATTCAAAAACTATTAGATGCTGGTGCTATTCCTATAGCAAAAGAAAATTGCGACTCTTACGGACATGGCTCTTCATCGGAAAACACCATTTTTGGTGCAGTAAAAAATGCTATAAATACAGATTTAGTTAGTGGAGGTTCTAGTGGTGGCTCTGCCGTAAACGTTGCAATGAATTATACTGTTTTTTCAATAGGCGGAGACACCGGAGGCTCTGTGCGTCAGCCAGCAGGGTATAATAATGTCTATGGATTAAAGCCAACTTATGGTAGAGTTTCTCGCTATGGACTAATGGCTTACGCCTCATCTACGGATTGCGTTGGTCCTATTGCAAAATCAATTGAAGATATTAGAATTGTGCTAAACACAATTAGCGGCAAAGACCCAAAAGACCAAACTTCTTATACCTCAAAAATAGTTTCAAAAGAGGGTTTATTAAATATTGACAAGATAAAAACTGTCGGTTATTTTAAGGATTTTATTGAAAACAAAATTATAGATTCGCAAATAAAATCAGATTTTTTAGCTTATATAAAAAAAATTAAAAGCAAAGGAATAAAGGTAAAAGAGTTAGATTTTTTTAAATTAGATACTTTAGCTGCTACTTATTATACTTTGGCGATGTCGGAAACAGCGTCTAATTTATCTAGATTAGATGGCACAAATTACGGAGTAAGAGCAGAAAGTACTAATTTAAAAGACGGTTATTCTATAACGCGTTCGGAGAATTTTTCGGAGGAAACAAAGCGAAGAATTGTAGGAGGAAATCAGGTGCTGTCGCAAGGTTTTTCTGATAAAATATATTTAAAAGGATTAAAATTAAGAGACCAAATTGCTAAAAATTTTGAAAGAGATTTTAAACAAGTTGATGTTGTTATATCGCCAGTAACTCCTAACAAACCGCATAAAATTGGCAAAGGTTTAAAAAATTCTATAGAGACGTATATATCTGATGCTTATACGGTTGGGTTTAGCTTAGGACAATTACCGACGCTTACAATTCCGAAAGGCACTAGCACGGGATTGCAGATAACTGCAGCTAAAAATAATGATGAGTTAGTTTTAAAATTTGCAAATTTTTTAAGAAAAATATAATATTAACCCATTGCCCATTTTAAATAATCCTAATTTTTCAGTAATACAGACAAAACTTCTTTCACTCCAAATCATAATACACAACAAGTTAATAAATTAAAGACTTTTTGAAAAGTTTGTTAAGTCAAACGCTTTGTTTGTTAAGTCAAACACTTTGCTTGTTAAGTCAAACACTTTGTTTGTTAAGTCAAACACTTTGCTTGTTAAGTCAAAGACTTTGTTTGTTAAGTCAAACACTTTGCTTGTTAAGTCAAACACTTTGCTTGTTAAGTCAAACACTTTGCTTGTTAAGTCAAACACTTTGCTTGTTAAGTCAAACACTTTGCTTGTTAAGTCAAAGACTTTGTTTGTTAAGTCAAACACTTTGTTTGTTAAGTCAAACACTTTGCTTGTTAAGTCAAAGACTTTGTTTGTTAAGTCAAACACTTTGCTTGTTAAGTCAAACACTTTGCTTGTTAAGTCAAAGACTTTGTTTGTTAAGTCAAACACTTTGTTTGTTAAGTCAAACACTTTGCTTGTTAAGTCAAAGACTTTGCTTGTTAAGTCAAAGACTTTGCTTGTTAAGTCAAAGACTTTTTTTGCTTAGTCAAACACTTTTTTTGCTTAGTTTTTTGTAATAATCAAACAAATAAAAACGCATAGACTCCTTTGTTTATAAGAAATTTGAGTGTTTTTTACGTCCAAGTTTTAGCAAAAAAAATTTTTTTTAAAAGTTAAAATAATTTTTTAGTAGTCTAGCAAAATATTTTTATGTAACAAATTTTTAATAATCATTATGAAAAAGAATCTTTTTTTAATATCGTTTATACTTTGTAGCAGTATTTCAACTTTGGCACAAGGCGAAAGCTATATATCTAAAATAAATTTAGAATTGGTTAAGCTAAACACCTCAAAAAAAATCAACAAATTACTGTTAAAATATAGTTTTCCTAAAGACTATGAAAAAACATTAGAATCAAATATTTATGATTTTGAATATAATAGAGAATTGTACAGCCATAAATATTCTGGAGCTATCGGCAAAAAAAAGACAGATAGCTTAACGCTTAACTTTGAAAACTGGCGAGAACACCAAGCTCTAACTTGTGAAAAGGCAAATAAATTGTGGAAAAAAACTTCTTCAAAGCACAATTTAGACGACAAATACCGACAAGCCTATATTGATTATCACTTTTATAAATCGTTAAAAACTCCATCGGCGGCTATTAATTCTAGAATAAGAGCTTTGGCAAAAGGACTAGTTCTTAAAAATTTAAGCATCGCAATAGCAAGGCAAGAAGCTAAAAGAGTTTTGGCTAAATGCTCGGCTTTAGAAAACATGGACGCTATTGTTAGAGACTACGCTGGTAAAGAACTTTACGACTATTTAAAAAGCGGAATGCTAACTAATCTATCTTCATTTTCTACTATTCAATTTAAGAGAAATTCGGATGTTTACTGCACTTATGCTTACGAAAAAGCAAAAGTAAAACAAGCAGAAATAGATAAAAACAACAAGCGACGAGAAGACGAAGCCTTTGTAGCAAAAGCTGTAAAAGTCGGTTTAAAAGCAGAAAAAGCATATAGAATTTTACTACTTATAGAAAAAAGAAACGCTGCTTTGGAAGCTAGGAAAAAGGCACTTAAAACTGGCGATTCTATGTCAGAATTATTTGCAAACACTGATATTCGCACAAAATCTGAAATTAAAAACGAATTTGCAAAAGACCTCTCAAGAACAATCACTCGCAAGCAATTTGCCGGTTTGTTTGGGAATCTATTTACCGAGAATTTTCAAAAAAAGACCGACAGAAAAATGATAGCCTTGCAAGAAATATACAAATTAAACGAAGAGCAAATAACTGACATCGGCAAGATGGTTGCGACTTTTTACTTTAATGAAGAAGTAATCACCGCCTATTATAGCTTTGATAAAAACCTAAAAAAACAAAAACTCAGTGCGCTTAGATTTCACTTCGAAAAAGACTATAAAACACTGATGAATAGCTACGGTCTAAAAGCAAAAACGGTAAAAAAAGCACATAAGAGAACTTATTTATGGGACTAAAAACTTAAGAATTATGAAAAATATATATTTTAAAAACAGCTGTTTTATTACGATATTATGCTTATTGTTTTTTGTGTTTTCTTACGCACAGGAGACTACATCTTGCGAGCAGAACATCGAAAAAGCAAAAGAATTACTATCAGATAATTCGCCATTTAACAACGAGGAAGTTTTGTTTAAAATGATTTCTGATTGTGCAGAACTTGGGGATGCAGAAGCAGAGAATTTGCTCGGAGTTTTTTATATAAACGGCGTAGGTACAGAAAAAAACCTAACGAAAGCCTACGAGTTAATTAGCCGAGCAGCATCAAAAAATAACGCAAAAGCACAGTACAATCTTGGGCGAATGTACAAAAAAGGCGAGGGCGTTTCTATTGATTTTCAAAAAGCTATCGACTGGTTTGAAAAAGCCAAAGAACAAGGAAACCAAAGGGCTACGTATTCGTTGGGGTATATGTATTACAAAGGTCTTGGCGTAGAACAAGATTACCAAAAAGCTCTGTATTGGTTTAGAAATAGCGACGACCACATGGCAAAACATTTTTTAGGATTGTCGTATTATCAAGGCTATGGAGTAACTGCCGATGAAGAAAAGGCATTAGAAATTCTACTTACTAACAATATTGTAAATAGCGCCACTTTAATAAAGTACATCCAAAACAACCAAAAGCAGAAAAATGAAAAAGCAGTAGAAATGGCATTAAATACCAATACTGAAAAGCCGAATCAAAATGATATAGCAGAAGTAATTACTACAGAAGCAAACAATTATAGGCATAAAGAAGAAGCAAACATAGAAGATATGCAGGGCGATTGGGTCGGCAGGTTGATACAATACGACTGGTCTGGAGCGGTTATAGAGCGAGTACTTCCGATAGAAATGTCTTTTGATTCGGAGAACGATTCACTTATAAATATAAACTATTCGTTTTTAAAAGAAGAAAAACGAATAGCAGCATCAAAAAAGCAAGATTACCTTTATTTTAAAACGCCCTTTAACTTTAGATTAAACAAGCTATATTCTAGCAATCCGAGAGAACTTACTTTAGATTACGAGCTACTTTCAATACATTTTAAAAAGCAGATTATAGGAAATCACACTTATTTGACTGGCAAAATAGACAGCTATATAAAAAACTGGAAAGAATACGGACAGCCGACGAGCATAGTTTTAAAGCGATTAGACAACGACATAGACATAGAAATGCTAAACGCTCTGGCAGCCCAAGAAGACCAGTTTATAAAACTCTACCCAATCCCACTAAAAAACCAACTAACCATACAATACGAACTCGAATCCGACACTAACGTACAAATAGAATTAGTGGGATTATATGCAAATCGCAGCATCATAATAGCCCCAGCAAGTTTGCAAAAAGCAGGAAAACATACTTATAATGTACCGATAAGTGGAAACATTCCAGAGGGAATATATGTAGTTCGGCTTACGGCTGGGAATAGACTTTATACTCGATTAATCACTAAAGAGAATTAAGATGAAAAAAATATTTACATTTAGTATATTCGTTCTTTTGTTTTTCTGTGTAGGGAATGTGAAGGTTTATGGGCAGGGTGATGAAAGTGATGATAGCTATTATGATGATAGTGATGATGGTGATGACTATTATAACAGTGATGATTGGAGTAATGAAGATTATGAAGATGCTTGTGCCAGCTGGGGCTGTGATGATAATGGTGATGGTTACTGTATTAATTGCTCTGATGGCGACACTGCAGATGTTGATCCTTTAGGTCCAATTACAACAGCTAGTGGAAACGATGACGATGATGACGACCCCGATGACCCTGACGACCCTGAGGAAGAAGAGGATGACGACGATGATGATGACAATGAGGATGATGATGACGATTATGATGATGGCGAGGATGAGGACGACGACGATGATGGTAATACCCCTATAAAAAGTAGCCAACAAGACCCTAATGGGAAAGAATATGACCCACAGGATGGTGATAAATTAATATCTGAAAAATTTCCTAAAACTATGACACCACAAAAACCTAAAACTTGTGTAACAGCATCTTTAGAATATATATCCAAAATTCTAGGTAAGGAAATTAAAGAAAAGGATTTTCATCTTTATCAACTTATAAAACATAAAAGTCCTGTCCATATATATGGAGTAAAATCATCTCACGTAGCAGGTTTGATTAATTATTTTTTTACACCCATATCTAATATAAGCTTAACTGAAGCCATTGATAAGGGGTATCCAGTTATGATAGGCTATAAAACAGGTGAGAGAGATATAATAACAGGTGAAGAAATAGGGCATAATATAGTAGTAGTGGGTTATCAAGCAAATGGCGATTTAATATATATGGACCCTTCAACAGGAGATTTAATGGAAAGACCTTCGAGCGAAATTAAACCAAAAATAGTTTATGTAACCCCAATTACAGAAACTAAATAATCTATAAAAACAATAAAGAAAATGAAAACAATAAAAATTATAATGTTAATATTAGTTGTAGGGTTTTTTACAAATGCAAATGCACAAACGATTAAAATTCCAGATAACATACCTGCTCTATTACAAAATAAAACGTGGACAGCCAAAGGAAAAGAAGAAATTACAGAAATTTATACAGCAACTGCCACTAAAGTTTATTATGATGGTGAGTATTTAGGAGAGGTGCCTTATTATTTTTCAGATACGGTAGTAGAACTAGAGGATTTTGATAATTCCAAAGCAGGAAAGACTAAAACAGGGAAATATTTTGTTACTCCTGGAGGTAGCTGTGAAATCATTAGAATTTCAGAAAAAATATTTGAAATTAGGTATGTAAAATATAGTGATACCGTAACTTTTTTTGTAAAACCTCCGCCACCCACTCCTTACGATCTTTGTAAGCCAGTACTTTATAAAGTCTATCAAGAACATGGAGCAAAAATAAACTATCAAAGCAAGACGATTATTTATAGCCCTATAAATAGAATAGTTGCCTTATTAAGTGATGCAGAATTTAAGCTATTAAATGTTTACTATTTTAATGAAACAAGAAATACAATGCTTACAAGCTCTATGAAAAATAAAGTAGGAAATATAACTTATAGAGATGCTAATTACACTTTGATTACTAATTTCTCAAACTGGTTTAAGGACGAACTAAAAAAAGAAGCCTTAAAATACGGCAATACATCTGTTAGTTTTTGGGAATGTAAAAACAACGATTGTATTATAAAACCTGATTTTCTTTATGGAGGTACAATTAAGTTTAAAATAGAAAATGGAGTGGCTATTGTAGAAGATCCGTATATTATTCTTAATAGATTGTCAGTTAGTAGTCTTTCCAAGTTTGTAGGGCGTTATTTTTACAATATTAGAGCTAACGAATTCAAAGGTTATATTCTTAAAGATCATGAAGATAATGGTTCTCTATCAGAAAGTCATCGAAGAGATCAAAGTAAATTTAAAGATATGATATTAAGCAGTATCGTTCCGAAATTTGCAAAAAAAGCGAGGTTTAAGTTTTGCGAGAATGAGTATTATCATTGTACTTGTGTAAAGCCGTGTAAAAAAAGATAATTCCTGCATAATCAGGTGTTATTGAATAAATAATGAAACATCCATGACTAATTTTTAGACACACAGCGGAATGATTATAAATTTCGCAAGTTGTTGTTTTTTAGTTAGTTGCAAAATTATAAACACATGAAAAGTTAGAGCCTATGAAAAATATATTTTTAATTCTATCAATAGTAGTATCAACCTACAGTTGTAATAATAATAAAGACAATCAAGCCTTTCCACAAAACAAAGAATTTGATATTATATACAATGGGGCTTTACATGGAAGTGGAAAGGAAGGAATCAAACAATCCAATATGGTAATTAACAATACAACCGATTGGCAAAATTTAAGACCGTTGCAAAGGAATCCAGTTAAAAAAAGCAACAAATTTTAGATATAATTATTTGCATATCAATTATTTAATTTGTACTTTTGAGTCATGAAACTGATAAAACACCCCACTTTAGCAGATGTCGTTTGTGATTTGCGAGCAAGAAAAATTAAGAAGAAATTTTTTGAACAAATAAATATCTTATTAGATTGGCAAAGTATAAGTCAAAAGATAGACGTTTATTATAAAAAAGGACAAAGTGTAGCAGGTAAGCCAAGTTACGATGGTTTGCTACTTTTCAAAATGTGTTTACTTCAAACTTGGTATGGATTAAGCGATTATGAGGTAGAAGATCGTGTAAATGATAGTATTTCTTTCAGCTATTTTTGTGGACTACATATAGATCAAGTTGCACCGGACCATAGTACATTGAGCAGATTTAGAACTGCGATGACCAAGTCAAAGGCTTATGAGCCTTTGTTTAAAGAAATCAATAATCAATTAGAGGCACATAAAATTATTGTCAAGAAAGGAGCAATAATAGATGCAAGTGTAGTGGATACGCCACTCAAACCGAAGGGAAAAGTTTCACATAAAGTAACTGAAGATAGAAAAGAAGAAGTTGTAAAGGTCAAAAAGGAATATCCTAAAAGTGTGGATACGGAAGCTGCTTGGTTAAAGAAGCGAGGGAAGTTTCATTATGGTTATAAAAAACATCATGTTACGGACGAAGAGGGTTGTGTGCTTGGAGTTCTTACTACTCCTGCTAATATCAATGAAATAAGCAATATTGAAGAAGTTTTGGAAACTGCAGATTTACCTAAAAATATTCCTTTGAAAGCAGACAAGGGATATCAATCAAAGAAAAATGGAGGAATATTAAAAAAGAGGAAATTAAAAAACCACATTTTAAAAAAAGCAAAGAAAAATCAGCCTTTAACTGCTTGGGAAAAAGAGTTTAACAAGTTAATAAGCAAAACAAGATATAAGGTAGAACGAACCTTTGGTAGTATAAAAAGGTGGTTTGATGGAGGCAAAGCGAGATACAGGGGGCTTGAAAAGATGCATACGCAAAATTTAATGGAAGCGATGAGTTATAATTTATACCGAAGTCCAGGGATACTTGGCTCTAATGGTTAAAAAACAAAGAAAAAGCATAAAAAACAAAACATTTAATGCTCAAAATAAAGCAAAAGCAGAAAATTTAGTCTGAAAATTAATTTAAAATTTAAAAAAAATTAGATTATTGAAGAAATAATAAAAATGAGAGAGTTATGCAACGGTCTTAATTTAATATCTAAAATAAACTCTGTGAATAATGTATCAGATAGTTTTTCTGAAACGGATATTGATTTTGACAACTACTTAATAATTGCTGTTTTTTTAGAAGTTAAAGGAAGTGGATGGGAAGTAAAAATAACTAACATTACTGAAAATGAAAATAATTTAATTGTTTCGACAAAAGAAACTGAATTTGACAATTTAGTAATTACTCAACCATTTAGTATTGTAAAAATTCGTAGGACTGAAAAAATCATTGATTTTAAATAACGTGCCTTCCGCTACCTCACGATTACAACCTGTAATAAAAACCTAAATAACTCAAATTTTTAAGTTGAAATAAAGCAGACATACAAAAATTAGACGCTATCTTTGTTTTATAATGGCTTCAAAGTAGTATTTTTGCAGTCGTATAGATTACAAACAAATAACCCCAATCTGTTGTGCATTTTAAATAAATACTGATTTTTTAGTAAGATGGACAGTTTTTTTCATTCTAAATCATAACGCACAATACACGGTAACCTTAAGCAAGTTTTTAAGAGATAAAAAAGCATCGATGTTTATTATCAAATTGATATAATGAAGTTAGAAAAATTAAATAATCTATTAGAGCGGCACAATTTAGAGTTAGTCATTGGTTTAGAAACTCACGTTAGGCTAAACACAAATACAAAGCTGTTTTGTTCGTGTGCAAATATAGAGGTTGAAAAACCTAATGAAAATATATGTTCTATTTGTACTGGCCAAATGGGCGTTCTACCTTCGATAAACAAAGAGGCTGTTATAAAGGCAATTTACTTTGGAAAAGCGATTAATTCTAGTTTTAAAAATGAGGTAATATCTTGGGACAGGAAACATTATGAATATCCAGATAATCCTAAAAATATTCAAATTTCGCAGTATCATAGTCCAGTAATTTCTGATGGGCAAGTTTCTTGTTTTAGAAATGATGGAACGAAATTTATAGTTGAAATTTTGCAGGCTCATATAGAGGAAGATGCTGCAAAACTAATCCACGAAGAGAAAAATTCATTAGTAGATTTTAATAAAGCTGGGGTTCCGTTAATAGAAATTGTTACAAAGCCTTGCATTGGTAGAATAGAAGATGCTTCAATTTATGCTCAATATATTCAGAGAATAGTTCAAAACTTAAAAATATCTGAATCAAATTTAGAAAAAGGAGAATTTAAGTCGGATGTTTCGGTGTCGTTAAGAGAAAAAAATAGCGGTGTATTAAACCCGCGTACCGAGATAAAGAACTTGAACTCATTTAAGTTTATGTCAGAGTCTTTAAAAGAAGAAGTTGAAAAACAACTCAATTATTATATAGAAAACAAGGCGTTTAGACCAGACCAAACGACAGTTTTATGGGATGCAGATTTAAAGCAAACTAAAACTATGCGTAAAAAAGAATTTGAAGCAGACTACCGATTTATATCTGAGCCGGACATACCTTTTGTAAATATAAAAAGCACTGTCGAAGGCATAAATATAGACGAAGCCTCATTGCCATTTGCAGTAGAGTCTATGCTTATTGAAGGCGGTGTGCTTCCTCAAGACGCAAAGTTTTTTACAGCAGATTCTTTGAGGTCTAAAACTTTTGTAGCTATTAACAATACAATCAAAGTTCCACTGTTTGTAGCAAAAACTTTGGTAAATAATATAAGCAGCGACAAATATAAAAGCATTCATAATGTAAAAGATTTAATTGATATTTTTCAGCTGTTTAAAGATAAAAAAATAACATCCGTTTTAGTTCAAAATGCAATTGAGCAATACTTAAAAGATAAAAACTTTAATTATAATAAATATTTCGAAAAACATATAATTCCCAAAGACCAAATTAAAAAAGCAGTTCAGAAAGTAATTTTAGACAACGCTTCTATATCGGAGGAAATTAAACAAGGAAATCAAGCTAAAGTAGGACTACTTATAGGAAAAGTATTTGCAGTTGTTGGCAAAGGAGCTTCTGGAAAAGAGATACGTAGCGAAATTTTAGACAATCTTAAATACGCTAATACAAAAACCAAAAGCTATAAATCTAAAACTGGGCAAATAACTTCTAACAAAAATGATGAGGCGATTAAAGAGAAACCTATAATTGTAAAAGAAGAATATATAATTCAAAAAGCACATCAGCTAACGGATAATTCTATAGGTCAAAAAGTGAGTTTAGCTGGTTGGATATCTAGTGTTAGAGACCATGGAGATTTGATTTTTATTGATATTCGAGATTCGAGTAGCGAGGTATTTCAAATTAGATTAGGCAGAGAGTCTTTTCAAAATTTAGATGAACTAGCAAAGCTAAAATCAGAAACTGTAATTATGGTAACTGGCACAATTATCAAAAGAAATGAAGATGACTATAACACTAAATTACGTACAGGTAAAATTGAATTAAAGGCGACAATATTAGAGGTTTTAAACTTATCAGAACCTCTTCCTTTTGAAATAAAAAGAGCCACGAAAGCTAATGAAAATGTTCGTTTTAAGTATAAATTTTTAGACCACAGAAATAATCAAGTAAGAAAGGCAATTGTAAACCGCCATAGAGTGATTAAATTAATTCGAGATTTTTTAGATAAAGAAGGATTTTTAGAAATAGAAACTCCGATTTTAACGGCAGGGACTGACGAAGGTGCAAGAGAATTTATTGTGCCTAACCGCAAACAAGCAGGTACTTTTTACACCTTGCCTCAAGCACCTCAACAGTTTAAACAGATGTTAATGGTAGGCGGATTTGAAAAATATTTTCAAATTGCTCGTTGCTTTAGAGACGAGGACTCGCGTGGTGACCGTCAGCCAGAATTTACACAGCTTGACCTTGAAATGTCTTTTGTAAGTATGAAAGAAATTATTGATTTTAATACCAAAATATTTAACGAAATAGTTACAAAAGTTTATAGCAAAAAGTGGAATTTAAAACCTTTCGAAATAATTAGCTACAAAGAAGCGATGGAAAATTATGGTTGTGATAGACCAGACTTGCGTTATGGTTTGAAAATGCAAGATATTACAGAGGTTGTAAAAGATACCACTTTTCAAGTTTTTAGCAAACCCATAAAGGACAACGGAATAGTAAAATGTATTAAAGTTTCTTTTAAAGAGCAAGGAAATAAACGACTATCTAAAGGTCAAATTGAGAATTTAACTAACATCGCACAACAAAATGGGCTTGGTGGTTTGGCTTATATTATAGTAAATAAAAACGATTTACAATCTCCTATTATAAAGTTTTTAGGAAAAAAAATTGCGGCAAATATTATAAAAATTACTAAGGCTCAAACTGGAGATATTGTATTTTTCTCTGCGGCAGATAGCACGACTGCAAATAAGGCTTTAAGTGCGGTAAGGCAAGAAATGGGAAAAATTTTAAACCTTATTAATCACAAAGAATTAAGACCGGCTTGGGTGGTTGATTTTCCGATGTTTAAAAAAAAGGTAAACGGAAAGTGGACTTTTACTCACAATCCTTTTTCTATGCCAAAAATTGAAAATTTAGAAAAACATATAAATGGTAGAGAAGATGAAGTAGGGACTATTTTAGCACAGCAATACGATTTGATTTTAAACGGTTATGAAATAGGAGGTGGTTCTATTAGAGCTCATAAAACTGAAATTTTAGAAGCAACGTACAAAAATATGGGGTATTCTAAAGAAGAAATGCTTAAAAGTGTAGGCACGTTGTATAAGGCTTTCAAATACGGAACACCGCCACACGGAGGTATTGCTTGGGGAATAGACAGGCTGATGATGATTTTAGAAAAAAAAGAATCTATAAGAGAAGTAATAGCCTTTCCAAAAACTGGAACTTCGGAGGACTTGTTGTTTAACGCTCCTTTAACTTTGTCAAATAAAAAAATAGAAGAAATGAACGTGAAAATTATTAACTCTAAATAGCTTAAATTTTGTTAGAAAAACTATTTTTTTTCGTCTATTTTTTTGTCTTCAGAATTTTCTTTAGAAGCATTTTTAAATTCTTTAATACCACTTCCTAGACCTCTCATTAGCTCTGGTATTTTTCTTCCTCCGAAGAGTAGTAAAATTACTACGACAATAATTACAAGTTGAGGACCACTTACAAAACCAAAAAATATAAGTGAATTATACATAAGTTTTTAATTTTAATCACAACAAAGGTATAAAAAAGCTAATTTATTTTGACATAAAGTAAAAAATAAATTATTTATAAAAAATAAAAACTATTAAAATTGATTGAGTTTAGTTTTTTTACGATAATTTAAGGTATATAGTTTTTATATAAAACGAAATTTTAAACATAGACCTTTTACTAAAATAATAAAAGCATTGACCTAAATATAAAAAAAATTACAGAAGGTTGATAGGTAGTATTTTATTTATTGTATTTTCAAGTTGGGTTTAAAAAAGTAGCAAGGATTATTTTATAAGCTACAATTTTTTGTAACATCGCTATTTGTAACTTTAGATAGTTTCATACAAAGCCCTTGGTTTTTCTTAAACTCTTTGATTATATTATTTTGCTTTGTTTTCCAATCTTCAAGTAGCATAGCGTTAAAAATAATTTTGATACTTGAAAAACCATTTTTCCTCAAATTTGGATAGTCATTGTACAATTGAGTATAATATTCTTTGGTTATATCTTTAATTTTTGAAATTTCATTTTCTAAACTTTTAAACATAAGGTAGTTTATTTCATAATCTTTCCTCAAATTAAGTAGATTACTTTGAGAAAAATTATAACTGTTTTCAAAATCTGATTTAACAGAACCAAATAAAATAGGGTTTAACGGATTAATAGGATTGAAATAATTATTTTTGTTTTTGTTGTTCGGCACATAGTTTTTAATTATGCTCCAAATAAGATTCCTTAAATTCTCTCTCAATTCTTTTAATTGGACTAATTTTATACTAACTTCCTCGTTAACCTTATTGTCTCTGATATTATACGAAAGAATTTTTTGAAGATAATCTCTATACGCTTGATTATTTTTTAATATAGTTTCTATTTGTTTCTTTTGGCTGACATCATATATTTTTCTTATTCCAATTTTCGTTTCTCCTTTTAAATCTTGCTCATAATATTCAGAACCGATTTTTAATATCGACTCGTTATTGATAGTTACTGATTCTTTAAAGACTTTATCTACAATGTCTATAATATCCAAAAACTTTTCATTATCAAATAGCTCTTTTAAATTACTAATCTTACCTTCTTTAAGAAAGGACTTACTCTCGCCTAAATATTTTATCTTACTGCTTTTTACTTTTTTCTCTACTTTTTGTAAGTTTCTATTGTAAAATTTAACGAAATTCAAATTGTAAAAAGGGTTTAAGCTAGATTTTCTAATATTTTCTAAAGTAATAACCTCATTAGAAAGCACTAAAAACGCTACGCTTTGGTGTAGATAGTACATTTTATCAAGTAGCTTACTATAAGCTTTTTGTAATTCTCCTAAACTGACATTATCGCCCGATAAGTCCGTAAATCTTTTAATCTTTTTTTCTTCATTTTCATAATGAGTAGAACCTTTACTATTTAAAGGAATAACCTTTAATTTTTTAATTATAAATCTATCTTCACCACTACTTTTAAATACAATTTTTAAAGTGTCAATTCCATCTTTATCATAATTTATATGTAATGTGTGTGGTTCTTCTTTTTCAAAATTAATAGAATTAAAAAACTTATCTTTAAATGGGTTGTTTTTTCTTTTTGGAACAACAATAATTTTGCCTTCTTTTTTTATTTTAGGCCTATATATTGTGCTATCTTTAGGATTATAAATTTCTGCATCTAAAACAGCTCTTCCAATATTGCTTCTGCTTATTTCTACTTCTATAAAATTAGCATTTGTAGATATATATTCTTCTTTTGAATTTTTTAAAAAAGCTCCTTTTTTAAAATTAAGAAATATATTGTTGTTATTTAACGAAAATGGAATGCTGTTTTCTTGATCTACTATATAATGACTTATATTATTTTTTATTAAATAAGCTCTATGTGGCAGTTCTTGACTAATTAATTGAAAATGACTACTACATAATAACACAAACACTACTGACGCTATTTTTTTCATGATTTAATTATTAATGTTAAATTGTGGCAAAATTACTATATATTTTAATTACTTTCATTTTTAATTTTCACTTGATATACAACATTTGGCTTAGTTTGAAGATAGTCTAATACGTGGTATGCTCTTTTGTCTTTTACCAAACTTGCTACATTATCTTCTTTATTATTTACATCACCAAAAACCATAGCTCCTGTTGTACATGCCGATGAACAAGCCGTTTCAAACTCATTCGTATTTACTGCTCTACCTTCTTTTTTTGCTTTTAAAATAGTAGCTTGAGTCATCTGAATACACATAGAGCATTTTTCCATAACCCCCCGAGAACGAACTACAACATCTGGGTTTAGCACCATCTTACCATAATCATTGTTCATATTAAAATCAAATTCATCGTTATTTGCATAATTAAACCAATTAAAACGACGAACTCTATAAGGACAATTATTTGCACAATACCTTGTTCCTACACATCTATTATAAGCCATTTGATTTTGACCCTGACGACCATGAGAAGTAGCAGCTACCGGACAGACTGTTTCGCAAGGCGCATGATTACAGTGCTGACACATCATAGGCTGAAAACTAACCTCCGGGTTTTCTGCTTCGGTTTCTAAAGCCTTATACATCTCGCCTCTGCTTAAGTTTAACTTTTTTGCTTCCTCTCTTGTTTCTACCTCTGACGAATAATATCTATCTATACGTAGCCAGTGCATATCTCTGCCGACTCTTACCTCTTTTTTTCCTACAACTGGAACATTATTTTCGGCATGACACGCAACTACACAAGCCCCACAACCCGTACAAGACGTTAAGTCTATTGACAAACTAAAGTGATGCCCTAAATCTCTATTATGCTCGTCCCATAAATCAATAGACTTTGCTTCAACTTCCTTGTGATCATACGACACATAAGCAGGTTTGTTCCAACCGCGATTATGATCTTTTTGGGAAATAGTTTTATATTCTTTTAATGACGCAACTTTTAAAATATCATGACGACCAGCGAGTGTTTTCTGCACTTGAGTACAAGCAAATTTATGTATGCCTGATACTTTTTCAATAGAAACATCATATTGAACATTATTTCCATTTACATATAGCGCATAGGCGTTTATACCTACTTGCATTTCGTCTTTTAATCCGAAAACTTTTCCGTAACCTAACGCCAAACCTACCGAACCCTTTGCTTGTCCTGGTTGAACTAATACTGGCACAACAACTTCTTTACCATTAGCTTTTACTTTTGCGTAATTTCCGTTTATAGCTCCATTATCTTTTACAGGGTTTTCAAAACCTAATTTCTTAGAATCAGCAATAGAAACTGTTAAGTAATTATCCCAAGAAGCTCTTGTAATTGGATCTGGAAATTCTTGTAGCCAAGGGTTATTCGCTTGTTTCCCATCTCCTAATGCCACAGAAACATATAAATTTAATTCAAAGTTTGACGATGATTTTGTTGCTTCAACTAAAGAATTTGCAACTTTAACAAAATTGATAGCATTTATTTTCGTTTTTATAGTTTTAACTTTTTTTGATAAAAAACCGTTGTGCAAAGCGGTATTCCAAGAATTTCCGTCTAAAATTTCTGAATTCCAATATTCTTTCAAATAATCGTAAAATGAGTTTTTGTTCCCAGACCATTTTAATAACACGTCTTGTATTTGTCGAGTGTTGAATAGCGGCTGGATAGTTGGCTGCATTAACCCATAATTACCTTCGGAAAAATAAGTATCTCCCCAGGATTCTAAAAAGTGCGATGTTGGCAAAACAAAAGTAGAGTTATTTATAGTTTCGCTATTTTCAGCAGACAAGGCAACAGAAAGTTCTAATTTTTTCAATCCTTCAGAAAAATCTTCCGAATTTGATAAGCTATAAACAGGATCTACATTATAAGTAACTAACCCTGCTAATTTGCCGTTTTTCATATCTGCTACCAATTTTGAAACTTCAGTATCATTTCCTTGACGGATATATATAGCATTATTTGGGTCAATAATTCTACTTCCTAAAGCCTCGTTAATTGCAAAAGCTATTAGTTGAGCATTTTTATCATTTAGTCCTGTAAGCACAACTGACTTTGAACCAGAACCTCGTAATTTTTTTGCTAAAATTTTAATTTCATTATCTATAGAAGTAGCTTTCGAAGGAAGATTATTACCAGTTATAGCATTGTATAGATTTAATAAAGCAAATACTTGGTCAGAAGGCTTTGCAATAATACGCTTATCGGCATTTGCACCCGTTAAAGACATATTGCTTTCTATCTGAACGTGATAAGACATTTTTCCTGTCTTTGGGTTTCTTCCTGCGACATATTCTTTTTCAAAACCACCATGAAAATGTCCTAAAAAATCAGCATTAATAGAAACGATTGTGTCGGCTTTGTCTAAACGATAGCTTGGTAAGGCACTTTTTCCGAAACTCTCTTCCATAGCCTGAACAGCTCCAAATTCTGAAACCGCATCGTAAACAATATGTTTTACATTCGGATATGTTTTTATAAAATCTTTAATAATTTTTTCTGTTGACGGACTTGCCATAGTACCAGTTAATAACACAACAGGCTTGTTAGCTACTTTTAACTGCTTTAATTTTTCACTTATTTCTTTATCAGCATCATTCCAAGAAATAGTTTTTCCATTTTTTGTAGGTTCTTTTAGGCGAAGTTTTTCGTCATATAAAGATAAAACTGCCGCTTGCACCCTAGCATTTGTTGTCCCTTTAGCTTCTTTATTTGGCATTATCTGAATCGGACGACCTTCGCGTGTTTTTACCAATATACTTGCAAAGTCAAAACCATCTGCCATAGATGTTGCATACCAGTCTGCTATTCCAGGAATTATATCATTGGGTTGTACTAAATACGGAATAGATTTTCTAACCGGTCCTTCGCAAGCTGCTAAAGAGGCTGCTACGGTAGTAAAACCGACATATTTTAAAAAATCTCTACGAGACGTAGATGAGTTTTCCAAAATATTTTTATCTTCTAAAAAAGCATCTGTAGGTAATTTTTCTACAAATTCTTTACTGTGAATTGTTTCAACATTAGAATTTTCCTCTAATTCCGCAACGCTTTGCCAGTATTTTTTGTTTGAAGCCATTTATTATTGATTGTTAGTTATTGATTGTCAGTTTTTGCTAACAACAAGCTAATTGTTTTTTATTTTTAATACTATTTTATTTCATTTATAAAAAAATTGCACTTCTTTAATATAAGCATCGTCTTTTTTTTAACTTCTTCGGTTTTAATTAATAGTGTTGTTTACATTTAAATCGCAACCTAAAAAATCTCTATTTGCCAACTTACACGCCTCTAAAACAGAAAAACCACCAGCACAAGGGTCTAATATAATATCACCTTCTACAGAAACTGATTCTATCAATGTTTTTTGAAGGTTTATAGGTTTACTATGCGGATGATTTTTATTCACAATTTTTTCGCTATGCACATCTCTTATAGATTTATTCATCCATATATCTTTTGCTCTCGTTGGGTTTTTTTGAATAACCATCAAATACTCCGACTGCCTCCTAGTTCTATATCCCATCCCCATTTTCATTTTATCCCAAGTAATTAGATCTACTATATTCAAATTAGTATTTTCTAACCAATCTGTAACGCCTTCACATAAATGAAATTTATCTATCCACAAAAATAAGTGTCCTTTTGGTTTTAACACATAATCAATGAGTTGTATAAATTTTTTAATATCTGCAATGCTCATTTGGTTTAACAAAAACCTTTCTTTTTGCCTTTCACCTTCATTACCATAACTCAATTTGTCTAACACTCCTCTATATTGTGGGTCAAAAAAGCAAATGCTAATTTTATTTTCTTTTATATTTTGTAAAAGTTCCATCCCATCCATTTGCAGCTTTTTATTAAATGCAAATTCTTCTTTTATAAAAATAGACTTTTCGGCATAATCAAACTCTAAATTCATTTTTATTGGAAAAGAATTAGAAGTTGTTGATATTGCTGTATTACGCGTTAAAATACTCATCAGATTTTATAAATTTTGCTAATTAATAATGACATTTACCACATTCTTTTCCTCCTAATTGGGCAATGGTAACTTGATTTACATTATACTTTTTTGCCAAGTCTTCATGAATTTTTTTATAGTATTCATTTCCTTTTATATCCACTTTTGATTCTTTATGACAATCGATACACCAACCCATAGTTAGCGAAGAAAATTGATACATTTCATCCATTTCTTCTACTGGTCCGTGACATTTTTGACATTTTATTCCAGCAACAGTTACGTGCTGCGAATGATTAAAATATACAAAGTCCGGCAGATTATGTACTCGTATCCACTTAATAGGTTTTGTATCATCGGTATATTCTAAATTTTCCGCATCCCAACCTGCGGCATTATATAATTTTTCAATCTCTTTGTCTAATCTTTTTTTGCCGTAAACTATACCGTCCCATACTACTTTGGTGTCCTCCGAAACTTCAGATATATTTTTGTGGCAATTCATACATACATTAGCGGACGGAATGCCCGATGTTTTGCTATGTTTAGCTGAAGAGTGACAATATTGGCAGTCTATTTTATTGTCTCCAGCATGTATTTTATGAGAAAAAGCAATTTCTTGCAAAGGCATATAACCTTGGTCAACGCCAATTTTAAACAAGATTCCGAAAGCAACATAAGTAGCGATTAGCAATAGAAATATTGTTGATAAAACTTTTAAGAATGTATTGTTTATAATCCCAGTCCAGAGTTCTTTAAGATCTCTATTAAGGTCAAATTTCTCATCTTTGTTAGTAGCTCCTTTAAGCTCGTTTATTTGTTTTAATAGAGCTGCAATCATTAGAAATGCAACTATAGTAATAATTGCTAAAACGTAGATTAACCATTCTGGAGAGCTACTATAGGTGTTTCCATTAAAACTTGCAGTAGCCGATGCGGTTTTTATATCGCCGACGGTCGTATAATATAAAATGTCATCAATGTTTTTGTCTGTTAATTGTGGAAAGGCAGTCATATTAGAGCCTTTAAATTCTTCAAAAATTGCAATTGCGTCCCTGTCGCCAGAAGCTCTCAAAGCAGCATTGTCTTTAATCCACGCTTTTAACCAAGAGTTCTCTCTATTAGATTCTATTCCCCCTAAAGCTGGTCCTACTAATTTCTTTTTTAGTTTATGACAAGAAGAACATAAATTTTTAAATAGCTTTTTACCTTCGCTTTGTCTTAACTTATCAAAATCTTGAGAGTAAGCAAAAATGCTAACTAATAAAACTAATGGAAAAATAATGTTTTTTAAATGTAAAGAAGGCTGTCTTTTGTGTAATTCTACACTTTTCATATTTAAACTTTGTTTAAAAAAACACTTTAATGCTTGGAAGTAATGTAAATAAAATTATTTTCGCAAAAATACTTATTATTCTTAAAAATTTAAAAGATAAAGAAAACTTAAATATTAATTTATAATGATTATAAATAAGCAGTATAGCAAATGTATTAAAATAGTTGTTATTTTTGTGAAAAAAAATTATTCTGATGAAAAACAAAGTGTTATTTTTTTCTATATTATTTGCGGTTTTTAGCTCTAACTGTTCTATGTTCTCTCAAAATAGCACACAAATTTCAGAGGAGGTAATTAGTCTTATTGAAAAAAAAAGAATATTTAACGAGGAACACGGCTTCGGTTTTAGAATTCAGTTATACAGCGGAAACGAAAAGCGAGCAAAGAAGTTTTTAAATCACTTTAAATCTAAATACCCCAATATTTTTTGTAAATTAGTATATGATGTTCCCAACTGGAAAGTTCACGTCGGAAACTATAAGTCAAAATTAGAAGCAGACAAAGACCTGATAGAGTTTAAAAAAGATTATTTAGGAATTATAGTTATCCCAATGGGAAAATAAAAATAGAGCCAAAATTTATCAAATTATATTTTTCTAAAAAACATTCCCCACCTTTATTTAATTAAAAATTTGGCTTGTTTCTAATATCTTCTCCCCATAGCTTACTTCGTAAAGTCTTTAAAAAAGAATTGTTTTTTGGTATAATGTTTTTTAAAGTGAACTTCGCTTTTTCGATAAATACTTTGGTGTTACTCGGTAAATCTATAGCTACAGAGTCTAACGAAATTAAATAGCTCTTTTCTCTAGAATCTACTTCTACCTCTACTTTTACATAATCTGGAATCACTACTGGTCTTGCGTTTAAATTATGCGATGCTATAGGGGTTATTACTAAATTTTTAGAATTAGGTAAAATTATAGGACCATTACAACTTAAAGAATATCCAGTTGAGCCAGTCGGAGTTGAGATTATTAAACCATCTGCCCAGTAATTTGTTAAGTAATCACCATCTAAAAAAGTTTTAACCCCAATCATAGAAGTAGTACTTTTTTTGGTTATGCTAACTTCGTTTAAGGCAAAATTAAAACTTGGAAACTCATTAGTTTTCGGATTAATTTCAATAGATAATAGGGTTCTTTCTTGAATAGTATAGTTGCCGGTTAATACTTTATTTAAACTTTCTTCTATAAAATTTTTTGCAACTATAGCCAAAAAACCCAGCCTTCCAGTATTTATTCCTAAAACAGGAATGTCCAAATTTCTAATATAATTTACCGACCTCAAAAAAGTTCCATCTCCGCCGATAGTTAGTATTATATCAAAAGATGCGTCTAAATCTTTAAAACTGCTAAATCTACTATAAGTGTTTTTTATTATATTATTCTCTTTTAGAAGTCTATAAAACTCCTCCTCGAAGTAAATTTCGATGCTGTTTTTTTCTAAAATATCAACTAAAGTATTGATTTCTATTTTAGACGAAATAGCGTAAGACTGACCGTAAACAGCAACTTTATTCATTTTTTATTAAAAACTATTTTTGCAAAAAGCTATAATCTTAATTTAATTAAATCTTATAAATTAAACAACTAAATGTTAAGTTTCGCAAGGATATTAATATTTAATAATTCGTTTGTTCGGCAAATTTAATGTTTTATTGCTGAATTTATCATTTTTTAAAAAAATTAAATTTATAAGCAAAAGTTAAAAAACAATTAGTAAGTTTGCATTAACCAATATACCAAATGTATAAAAAAACATCAATCGGTCTATTTATAAGTTTAGGCTATATTCTAACATAAGACTTAAATAAGTTGTATATTTGCTAAAACTTTACAAAATGATACCTAAAAACTTTACAGAATACTTTAAAAGTCTTGATTCGACAAGTCGTCAAGCCATAGTTAATGAGCTTTTATTACTAATTTCAACAGATACAGATGATACATTTAGCCTTTTAGCAACATCAAGTGTTAAGCAATCTATCAACTGCCCTCATTGTAAGAGGGATAACATTCGTGCTAATGGCAAGAGCAAAGGAGTGCAACGTTATTATTGCAAAGATTGTAAAAAGTATTTCAGAAATACGACGGGTAAAGTCATTTTTGGGTTAAAAAAACCTGAATTATTACCCACCTATTTATATAATATGCTTATGGGTTATTCTATTAAGAAATGTGCAGAACAAACAAACATTAGCATTCAAACATCCTTTGATTGGCGACACAAGGTTCTAAGTTCTTTTAAACAAGCATATCCTAATGGTTTTGAAGGCATTACAGAGAGTGATGATATTTTCTTTTTAGAATCTAGCAAGGGAAATAGAGAGCTAGATAGAAAACCATGAAAACGTGGCAGTAAAGCTATTAAGCGGGGTATTAGTAATGAGCAAATAGCAGTTGTTGTTACCTGTGACAGAATCGACAACAAAGAACTCAAAGTAGCGACAAGAGGGCGTATAAGCAAGAAAGATTTAGAAGCTGTATTTGCCAGAAAATTAGATAAAGTAGAAACCCTTTGTACAGATGCTCATCGCTTCTATACAGCATTTGCTAAAAGTAATAACATACATCACAAAAAGTTTAATGTATCAAAAGGACAGAGAGTAAAAAACAAAGTGTATCACGTACAAAATGTAAACAATACTGCTAAAAGATTAAGAGAATGGATGAAGCCCTTTAACGGCGTAGCAACAAAATATCTGCAAAATTACATGAACTGGTTTATGATACTTGAACGTATAAAGAATAGCAACCAACGATTAAAGGAATTTGCCTACTTTGCTTTTGCAGGACAAGAGACTTGGGAGATATGGAAAACAAACACTAATGCAGTCATAATTTAGAATATAGCCTAAGTTTATTATTACTACTGGCTTGTAGTCCAAAAATTAGAACAAAAGTCGTAGAGGGTTATCAACCAAAAGTCTTGCCTTACGACGAGAAAGTTTATGTGTATGCAGTTTATGATACTTTACCCAAAGGATTGAAAAAGCTAGGACAAGCCAATATAAATATTAATGCTAGTAATATATTAGACTGTAGTTTACATGCCATGATAGAGGTAGCTAAAGGGGAAGCTAGAAAATTGGGAGCTAACGTAGTAAAGATAACCCAACAAAAAGTATTTAGCGTTATGGGGAATCCCTGTCATCGCTTGAAAATATCTTTGCACAAAGGAGATAGTATTGCTGATTTAGAACGACATAATGTAGAAAAACCTTTAGGAGATGTTGATTATGCTTTGTTACACATATATAGGTACAACGGAGAAGCCCCCTTTGTGTCGTATAATTTAAAACTTGGAGATTCTATATTATGCCGCGTTAAAAACAATTATAAGACGACTATTAAAATAAAGAAAGAAGGGCTAAATAGTTTAGTAGCTATAAACAAATATAAGTCAGAACTGCCTTTTGATGTGGAATTTGGCAAAGAATATTTTTTGCGTTGTTCAGTAAATACAGGAAATTCTACAGGAAGACCAGGTACAGTAAATATAATACTTGCAGCAGCTCCTAATATAGAGTTTGTATCTTACCGAATTGGAAAAATGGAATTTAAGTCTTTCAAAGCTAAACGAGACGAAACAAAATTAAATAACTAAAATTAAATAACTAAAATTATGAATAAATTAAACAAATTAACCTTGCTATTACTATTAACGTCTTACGTTGTTTGCGCACAAGACCTAATCGTAACTTCAAAGAATGACAGTATTAATGCCAAAATTATAGAAACAAAAAAAGGCTATACTCGTTTTAACTTTGTAAAAAATGGAGAAATTCGCAGAACACTTTTGCCTTTATCAGAAATAAAGTTTCAACAAAAAGGCTTCTATTCAACTCCAGAAGTCTCTGTAACTTACAAATCTAAAAACACTTTTGAAAGACCAAAATTTAGAATTGCAGTTCATGGGGGTGCTAGTTTTTTAATAGCAAAAACTTCAGACAAAGTAGAAGAGCCGTTATTAAGAGACCATGTTAAAAAATTAAAATCAGGTTATAATTTGGGATTTGACTTTAATTATTTTCTCAATGAACATTATGGTTTTGGGATTAAATTTAGTCGCTTTTCTAGTAGCAATAAAGAAGATTTACTTGTTGGTGTTGAAAATAATTGGAATCTTACTTATATAGGTCCATCTTTTGTTAGTAGGCTTGTTTCTTCAAATGGGAAAAATGCTTGGGTTTTTGGTTTTTCATTGGGTTATATGGGTTTTAAAGATGAAGAACAAATAGGAAGTTTCCCTAACAATGTTAATACTACTATTACTGGATCTACTTTAGGAAGTGCTTTAGATTTTGGCTTTGACCTCCATTTAAGTGAAAAGCTATATTTAGGGTTTTTGGCAAATTATACATCTGCTGTTTTTAGTAAGTATAAAAGTAAAACAGGGGGAGTTACTAAGGAAAAAGATTTGGAAGAAAAAGATAATTTATCTCGAATAGACCTGTCCGTTGGTTTACGTTTTAATTTTTAGACAAAAAACATATAATTATGGCAACAGAAGTCGCAACTGTTTTTGGGTTAAGACCAGTTATAGAAGCAATAGAGAGCGATTCTTCTATCAATAAAATATACGTTCAAAAAGGGTTGAGAGGCAGCCTGTTTTTGGAGTTAGACAAGCTAATAAAAACTAAAAAAATACCATCGAGTGTTGTTCCAATTCAAAAGTTAGATAAACTGTCAAAAAACGGTAATCATCAAGGAGTTGTAGCACAAATTTCACCAATAAAATTTTATGATTTAGAAAGTTTAATCGACAAAACTTTAGAAAAAAAACGCACGCCAATATTTTTATTATTAGACCAAATATCTGACGTTAGAAATTTTGGAGCTATTATAAGAACAGCCGAGTGTGTAGGTGCAGACGGCATTATAGTTCAAAAAAATGGAAGTGCACCTTTAAATTCGGAAGCTATAAAATCTTCTGCGGGAGCTGCATTTAAAATTCCAATTTGCAGAGTAAACCATATTAAAGACGCGTTGTTTTTGTTCCGAGCTTTTGGCATTAAAACGCTTGCTGCAACAGAAAAAACAGATGTTTATGTTTATAATATTAAATTTGACCAGCCTATTGCAATAATATTCGGAGCAGAACATCGAGGGATAAATCCATCGGCACTAAAAATGATAGATTATAAAGCAAAATTGCCTTTGTTAGGCGAAATAGAGTCTTTGAATGTTTCGGTTGCCTGCGGTGGTTTTTTATACGAGGCTGTTAGGCAAAGGTTAAAAAATAAAGTTTAAGCCTCGCTTATTTTACTTTCGCCCTTTAAGTCGTTTTTCAATTTTTTGTTTCACTACGGTTAAACGCTTCATTTGGTCCATAATTTTTGAATCTTTATTGCTTTTATATAGCTCGTTTAATTCTAATATTAAAGATTTCACTTCTCTAGATGCTAATATTCTATCACTCGTCGTTTTAAACGAATGCTTTCTGTTTTCAAATTCTAATGCTCTTTCAAATAAGTCCATCCATGTTAATTTATCTAAATTTTTATTTTCGCAATATAGCTACAAAAGTTATAAAACTAATAAAAAATACAAATTATTATAAAACCAAAAAAAATAATTAAATAACGAATTACTAACAATCAAGGCTTCATAAGGCTATTGAAATTTAACAGCTATTTTTATCTTTCAAATTTATTTTACAGTTAGGTTTTTTGTTTTTTCTTTTTAGCGGCAGGGAATAAAACATTATTTAGTATCAGGCGGTATCCTGGAGATGTTGGGTGTAGGTCTAATTCAGTTTTAGGGTCTCCGACTCTATGAGCATAATCTTCTGGGTCGTGTCCTCCGTAAAAGGTAAACATCCCTTTACCGATAGTGCCGTGTATATAACGAGCTTCTCCGTTAGCTTTGTTTTTACCTAAAATTAAAACGTTAGATTTTACTGTATTTCTATCAAAAGAAGTAGTTTGTCCCATAAAGCCTTTGACTAATAGTGTATGATTTTGGTTTAGCATCGTAGGAATTGGGTCCCATTTTGCAGAAAACTCAATTAGAGAAAAGTAATCGGATGTTTTAGGTATTCTTCGCTTTCTCGTCATATCTATAGATGAAAACTCGTAAATATTAGGGTTTTTTATCAATTCAAAATTTTCAAAAGCTAATGTTTTATTATAATCTATTTTAGATTGGTAGTTCGGTTCAGAGGCATCTCCGTCAAACATGGATTCTGCAATATCAACACCGTCCGCTGAAAGCGAAATATCAAAACTGTCTGTCGCCGAACACATAGCGAACATAAATCCGCCGCCAATTACATAATCTTTTATTTTTTTTGCAACGTCAAGTTTCAATTTAGAAACCTTTTTATACCCTAAATCTTTTGCTTGTTTTTCAGCTCTTTTTTTTCCTTCTATATACCAAGGTGCTGTTTTAAATGCTCCGTAAAAACGACCATATTGACCAGTAAAATCTTCGTGATGTAAATGTAACCACTCGTATAATAAAAGTTTATCTTGTAGAACATCTTTGTCATAAACTACGTTAAAAGGTATTTCGGCATAAGTCAATACCATTGTTACTGCATCGTCCCAAGGCATTTTATCCTTCGGTGAATAGACTGCTATTTTCGGAGCTTTTTCTAAAATTACAGCTTCTTGGTTAGAAGAAGGTGATGATATATTTTGCAAAATTAATTCGCATTTAGCATTAGAAATAATATAATAAGAAACTCCGCGAATTTTACATTCTTTTTCTACAATATTTTGGCTTTCAATTATAAAAGCACCGCCGTCATAATTTAATAACCATTTTGATTTTAACCCCATTTTTAAAGAATAGTAAACTATACCGTAAGCCTTTAAATGATTTTTTTGATTGTCGTGACTCATCGGCAGATAAATAAATGATGCCCAAAATGAGTTCGAAACAGACATAAAAAGCAATAATAGTACAGTTTTTTTCATCTAAAAAGGCATGTTTTCATCGTCTTCGTCAGTGTCTATTCTTCTTTCGGTGTTTGTGTTTTCTGAAATACCGTCGTTCATAGATGAATAAAATTCGGAGCTATAGTTTTCTTCTAAATTTGAAAATTTTACTAAGTGTCCTGTAAATTTTAAACGAATATTATCTAATCCGCCGTTTCTATGTTTTGCAATAATAAATTCCGCTTGATCTTTGCATGGTGAGTTTAAATCATCGTCCCATTCTTTAATACCGTAATAGTCTGGTCTATAAATAAACGAAACAATATCGGCATCTTGCTCTATTGCACCCGATTCACGAAGGTCGGATAACAATGGTCTTTTAGTGCCTCCGCGAGTTTCTACTGCTCGTGATAATTGAGATAATGCAACGACAGGTATAGAGAGTTCTTTTGCTAATGCTTTTAGGCTTCTAGAAATAGTAGAAATTTCTTGCTCTCTGTTTACACCTTTTTTTTGGTTATCGCCAGTTGTCATCAGCTGTAAATAGTCGATAATAATAATTTTAACGCCGTGTTGCGAAACCAAACGCCTTGCTTTTGTACGTAAGTCAAAAACTGTAAGCGATGGTGTGTCGTCGATGTATATTGGTGCATTTGATAAATCTTTTACTTTAACGTTTAGCTGTTGCCATTCGTAAGATTCTAAATTTCCTTTTCTTAGTTTTTCTGAAGTTAAGCCGGTTTCTGAAGAAATCATTCGTGTTATTAACTGTAGAGAGGACATTTCTAGAGAAAATATTGCCAAAGGATAATTAAAATCTATTGCCATGTTTTTTGCCATAGAAATTACAAAAGAAGTTTTTCCCATACCGGGTCTTGCAGCAATAATAATTAAATCTGACGGCTGCCAGCCAGAAGTTATTTCGTCAATTTTAGTAAAACCAGTAGATAAACCCGACATACCTTCTTTGTTTCCTATTTCTTGAATTTTCTTCAAGGCTTCTTTTACTAAAGAACTTGAGTCAACGGAATTTTTCTTTATATTCCCTTGTGTAACTTCAAACAGCTTTCTTTCGGCGTAGTCTAACAGGTCAAAAACATCGGCACTTTCGTCGTAAGCATTTTCTATAATATCGCTAGAAATTGATATTAGCTTACGTTGAATATATTTTTGTAAAACTATCCTTGCGTGGTATTCTATGTGTGCAGACGATGCTACTTTTTGTGTTAGCTGGATTAAATAAAAATCGCCGCCAATATCATCTAATTTTCCATTCTTTCTTAACAAATTAGAAACTGTTAGCAAATCTATAGGCTTTGCTTCTTTGAATAATTGATAGATTGTGGCATAAATTTCTTGATGTTCTGATTTATAAAAAGCTTCTGAATGTAAAATGTCTATTACATCGTCGACCCCTTTTTTGTCAATCATCATTGCACCGATTACCGCCTCTTCTAATTCGACTGACTGTGGCGGAATTTTGCCTTTTTCAAGACTAATAATCTTTGCCTTTTCTAATTTTTTACTTGTAGTAAGGTTAATTTTTTCCATAGAGACAAAGTTACTTTTTTAAAAAGTTATTTCAAATAGTTTTTTATAAACATTCGATGTAAATAAGTTTTATTAAAATGTTAATAAGTTACAATTATTAATTCTTCATGGCTATATTCTAACATAAGACTTAAATAAGTTGTATATTTGCTAAAACTTTACAAAATGATACCTAAAAACTTTACAGAATACTTTAAAAGTCTTGATTCGACAAGTCGTCAAGCCATAGTTAATGAGCTTTTATTACTAATTTCAACAGATACAGATGATACATTTAGCCTTTTAGCAACATCAAGTGTTAAGCAATCTATCAACTGCCCTCATTGTAAGAGGGATAACATTCGTGCTAATGGCAAGAGCAAAGGAGTGCAACGTTATTATTGCAAAGATTGTAAAAAGTATTTCAGAAATACGACGGGTAAAGTCATTTTTGGGTTAAAAAAACCTGAATTATTACCCACCTATTTACATAATATGCTTATGGGTTATTCTATTAAGAAATGTGCAGAACAAACAAACATTAGCATTCAAACATCCTTTGATTGGCGACACAAGGTTCTAAGTTCTTTTAAACAAGCATATCCTAATGGTTTTGAAGGCATTACAGAGAGTGATGATATTTTCTTTTTAGAATCTAGCAAGGGAAATAGAGAGCTAGATAGAAAACCACGAAAACGTGGCAGTAAAGCTATTAAGCGGGGTATTAGTAATGAGCAAATAGCAGTTGTTGTTACCTGTGACAGAATCGACAACAAAGAACTCAAAGTAGCGACAAGAGGGCGTATAAGCAAGAAAGATTTAGAAGCTGTATTTGCCAGAAAATTAGATAAAGTAGAAACCCTTTGTACAGATGCTCATCGCTCCTATACAGCATTTGCTAAAAGTAATAACATACATCACAAAAAGTTTAATGTATCAAAAGGACAGAGAGTAAAAAACAAAGTGTATCACGTACAAAATGTAAACAATACTGCTAAAAGATTAAGAGAATGGATGAAGCCCTTTAACGGCGTAGCAACAAAATATCTGCAAAATTACATGAACTGGTTTATGATACTTGAACGTATAAAGAATAGCAACCAACGATTAAAGGAATTTGCCTACTTTGCCTTTGCAGGACAAGAGACTTGGGAGATATGGAAAACAAACACTAATGCAGTCATAATTTAGAATATAGCCTTCTTAAATGGCTTTATAAAATGTAAATATTTTTTTATTAAAACATCTAAAAAGCAAGTGAAAACAACTTCAAAAGCTGATATTTAAGCTTCAAAAAAACTCGAAAAATTATATATTTATTTTAAACAAAACTTATAAAGTTTTAGAAAAACAAAGGAAATTTCACAAAATTAAAAAAACATTAACTAAAAACTAATAAAGTGTAATTTTGTAAAACGATATACACAAAATATTAATTACTGATGTACAAATTAATTATACGACCTGTTTTGTTTTTATTTGACCCAGAAAAAGTTCATCATTTTACATTTTTATTAATCAAATTTTTATGTAAAATTCCTTTTGTTACTTATATTTTAAGAAAAATT
Source organism: uncultured Polaribacter sp. (assembly GCA_963422315.1). Taxonomy (GTDB): domain Bacteria; phylum Bacteroidota; class Bacteroidia; order Flavobacteriales; family Flavobacteriaceae; genus Polaribacter. The sequence continues at coordinate 11,710 of OY729423.1, read as the reverse complement.
TATATAGTCAAAGACAAGCGTTTAGAAAGAAATATATTTGGTATAAGCTTTAAAAACCCTGTCGGATTAGCTGCTGGCTTTGACAAAAATGGAGTTTTATATAACGAGCTTTCAAATTTTGGGTTTGGGTTTATAGAAATAGGCACAATAACGCCAGAAGCTCAAGCCGGAAACGAAAAAAAAAGACTATTTAGATTACAAAAAGACAAAGGAATTATAAACAGAATGGGGTTTAATAATATCGGAGTTGAAGCAGTTGTTAATAACTTAAACAAAAGCAGAAAAAAATTAATTATCGGAGGTAATATTGGAAAAAACACTTTAACTCATCCTAAAAATTACACGGATGATTATTGCAAAGTTTTTAAAACCCTACATCCTTTTATAGACTATTTTGTGCTAAATGTTAGTTGCCCGAACGTTGATAGTCATGCCAAACTAACTGATAAAAAGTATCTAACAGAGCTTATTAGTTCTTGCCAAAAAACGAAAGAGCAAAAAGACAATAAAAAGCCAATATTACTTAAAATTTCTCCAGACTTAAATTTTAATCAATTAGATGAAATTATAGAATTAGTAAAAGAGACTAATATAGATGGAGTTATAGCGTCAAACACTTCTGTCAATAGAGAGAGCTTGTCGGCTTCAAAACAGCGTTTGGAGGCAATAGGTAAGGGTGGCTTAAGCGGATTACCTATTAAAAACAAGAGTACCGAAGTAATTAAATATTTGTCTGACAATTCTAATAAGTCATTTCCAATAATTGGCGTTGGAGGAATTAATTCTGAGTCGGATGCTTTAGAAAAATTAGAAGCTGGAGCAGATTTAATTCAAATTTATACAGGTTTTGTATATCAAGGTCCGAGCCTAATTAAACGAATAAACAAAGCTGTTTTAAAAAAAACAAGCTAAAGATTTTATGCTGTAGTAATTTTTTGTAAATTAAAAAATACCAAGCAAAAAAGTATAAAAAACTCAATTTATTTTACCTGAAGCTTTATCATTCTATCATTTCCAAATAGGTCTTTTTTTAGTTCAATATTTTTAAATTTTTTTTTAGATAGCATTTCAAGAGTTTCGTTACTTAAGTATTGATTAATTTCAAGAAAAAGAAATCCTGTTTTAGTTAGGTGGTTTTCGGATAATTCTGCAATTTTTTTGTAAAAAATTAATGGGTCGTTATTTTCCACAAACAAGGCTAAATGAGGCTCGTAACTTAAGACGTTGTTATTTATTTCTGGTTTTTCTAATTTTCTGATATAAGGAGGATTAGAAACAATAATATCAAATTTATCGTTCAAATTATTCGTTTTTAGAATGTCTTTTCGAATGAAATTTATTTTTACATTATTTATTTTAGCGTTATTTTTTGCAATTTTAAGAGCCTCTTTTGAGATGTCTATTGCATAAATTTCTACGTTTAACAATAGTTTTGATAGAGAAATAGCAACACAGCCAGAGCCAGTACCGACATCAAGAATAGATAATTTTTTATTGTTTTTAAACTGTAAATTTTTAGCTTCTACAATAATCCACTTGACTAACTCCTCTGTTTCGGGTCGTGGAATTAAAACGTTTTTATCTACTTTAAAAGTTAAACCACAAAACTCTGTTTTGCCTAAAATATATTGTATTGGTTCTTCTTTTTTTAATTTATTTAAGGCGTTGCATAAAATTTTATATTGATGTCTATTTATCGAATAATCTAGGGTTAAAGCATAATTTATTTTCTTTAAATTTAATAGCTCCTCGATTAAAATAAAAAAAAATGTCCTAATCTGTGCTTTTGAATATTTCCCCAACAGCTCCGAAGCAAAATAAGTGTTAAAGTTTTTTATAAGCATATTAAGGTTTAAAATAGTAAAAACAAAGTAAGGCTAAATTATATTGTTAAAACGCATAAACGCATACAAAATCTTCAAATTCAAAAAATTTAATACTATATGTTTTTTTTATAGCGTTATATTTAATTATTCCAGCGGTGTTTTTATCTTCAAACTTAAAATCTTTGATGTGAATATTATTTAAAAAAAACAATTTTTTCTTACTGTAAATTTTGTATAAGCTTTCTTTTGCTGACCAAACTACAGTTAGCTTTCTAATTAAAACATCAGAATTAGTTGTGGTTTTGTAATTTTCTAAAGAAGTGAATTTATGTGCAATTCTCAAAATTTTTTCTCTTTGCTTTTCAATATCAATCCCAACAGCTGTGTTTTTTGAGAATATAATAGCACTAAAATTAAAAGAGTGAGTTATAGAAACATAACCCAAGTTGTCGGCTATATGTGGTTTATTATATTCGTCGTAATACAAATCAGCGTCGGTTAAATTTACAAATTTTAATAATTGTCGAATACTTAAAAATCTTTTTTTATGGGCTTCGGAGTGAAAAGAATTAACTCTTTTTTTGCTGTTTTCTGTAAGTAAAATACCTTCTTTTAGCTTATCAATAGTTTCTTCAATTTTCCAAATAAAAACTTTAGCGGTGTTATTGACAATTATTTTTTTATAAATAGGCATAAAAAGGTATAAATATTTATTGTAACTTTGCGGTTTAAAAAATATAACACAAATATATACAATTATGAACGCAGTAGATTACACGCAATTTAAAGTAAAAGACATTTCTCTATCGGACTGGGGAAGAAAAGAAATAGAATTAGCAGAAGCAGAGATGCCTGGTTTAATGAGTTTAAGAGAAGAATACAGAAATACGAAGCCTCTGAAAGGGGCTAGAATAGCTGGGTGCTTACACATGACAATTCAAACTGCGGTTTTAATAGAAACCTTACAAGAATTAGGAGCAGAAGTTACTTGGAGTTCTTGTAATATTTTTTCAACTCAAGATCAAGCTGCTGCAGCAATTGCTGCAAAAGGCACTGCTGTTTACGCTTGGAAAGGCATGAGTGAAGAAGAATTTAACTGGTGTATTGAGCAAACTTTATTTTTTGGCGAAGACAGAAAACCTCTGAATATGATTTTGGACGACGGAGGAGATTTAACAAATATGGTTTTAGATAAATATCCAGAATTAGTTTCGGGCATCAAGGGATTATCTGAAGAAACTACTACGGGAGTACATAGGTTGTATGAGCGTGTTAAAAATGGGACTCTACCATTACCAGCTATAAACGTTAATGATTCTGTTACTAAATCTAAATTTGACAATAAATATGGCTGTAAAGAATCCGCAGTTGATGCAGTCCGTAGGTCAACGGACATTATGTTAGCAGGTAAAAGAGTTGTAGTTTGTGGCTACGGAGATGTCGGTAAAGGCACGGCTGCATCTTTTAAAGGAGCTGGCTCAATAGTAACTATTACAGAGATTGACCCAATATGTGCTTTACAAGCTGCAATGGACGGTTTTGAAGTAAAAAAATTAGAAACCGTTATGGCTAATGCTGATATAATTATTACTACAACTGGAAATAAAGACATCGTTACTGGCAAACATTTTATGAAGCTAAAAGACAAAACAATTGTCTGTAATATTGGTCATTTTGATAATGAGTTAGATATGTCTTGGCTAAACGATAATTATGGGAATACAAAAGTAGAGATTAAACCGCAAGTAGATAAATATACAATTAACGGAAACGACATTATTATTTTAGCAGAAGGGCGTTTAGTAAATTTAGGCTGTGCAACGGGTCATCCGAGTTTCGTAATGTCTAACTCATTTACAAATCAGACTTTAGCCCAAATAGAGCTTTGGACTAATTCCGAAGCTTATGAAAACAAAGTGTATATGTTGCCAAAACATTTAGACGAAAAAGTTGCAAAGTTGCATTTACCAAAAATTGGTGTTGAGCTAACAGAATTAAGACCAGACCAAGCTGATTATATCGGCGTAAATTTAAAAGGACCATACAAACCCGAGCATTATAGATATTAAGCAAAAAGCCAAATCATTAGTAGCAATACTTTAAACTTCCGTTTGTTATTAGAGGAGTTTTTTATAGCGATGTTTTTTATATGTTTTCAGCACAACTTTCGTCGCAAGTTAAGTACATCTTGCGTTAGCTCTATCAATTAGTTTTTAAATTTGTAAACCAAAAAGTTGCTTATGCTAGTTGAATCTGCCTAATTGACGATTACAAAATTGACGAAGAAGTTATTTTAGAAAGCATTGACAAAATTGGCTCAAAAAGAACTGTAATTGATGAATTTAAGGAAATACCTGACCCTTTAAAATTGGAGTTTTTTATTGCTTTTTTATTCCTTAATTTATTGAAAATTAAATACTTGTGGTTTTACGAATGTCCCTTTCGAGGTTTGGTATAAAAAAAATCATGATTCAATAAATTTCATTATATATTTTTTTGGCGTTATACCATATTTTTTTTTAAAAGCTACAATAAAATGACTTGTGGAGCTGTACCCTATTTTTGTTGCTACCTCGTTAACGTTAAATTGTCTGCTTTCTAAAAGCCTTTTGGAAAGTTCCATTCTATAGTCAAACAAAAATCCATAAACGGTGTTTCCGTAAGTTTGCTTAAAACTTTCTTTTAGCTTTTTAATATTTATTCCTGTTTCGTTTGCTAGCTCTTTCAAGCTAGGTGGATTTTCCATCCTTTCGATTATAATTTCTTTAGCTTTTCTTATTTTTAAAATATTTTGCTCATCAACTAAAAAGGGACAGCGCTCATCTTCTGCGGTTTTTTCTTTTTGAAAATTTAAACTCAACAATTCATAAACCTTACCTTTTAAGTATAATTCTCTAGACAATCTGTCGATATTTGAACTAGTTATTTGTTGTAAAACGATAGAGACGTACGGTTTTATCTCTGATATTTCATAATATTTTTTGATGCGATTCTGTTGGCTTAAAAAAGGAATATATTTTGACTCATTTGAAAACAAAGAATGAAATTTTTCAATAGAAATAAGCAAAGAAACTAATGTAGTTTTGGGCTGTAGTTTTAAATTAATGGGTAAGGTTCTTTGAGGGTTGTATAGTAAAAAAGACTTATTGCTTAAAACGTCAAATGTATATGTATTTTTATTAAAAATAAATTTTGAACCGCCTCGTAAGCAAAAATGAATTTGTATGTACTCACTATCAATTTTTCTTTCAAAAACTTGAGTGCTTTTACTTTCATTTTGAAAAATAAGCACATAAAACCCTTTTTCTAAAACAATCTCGTCGAAAGCACTTTTTACGATATTTTTAAACATCTACTAATCTTTTTAATTAATTTTATTTAGTCTATAATCATTCTAAATAAGCAAATTTAAAATCTTTAATTTTCAACAAAAATAGTACTTTTAAGAGTTTTTTTTAAAGGTTTGTTTTTAAAATAATATTTAGCGTTATAAAAAGTACTTATAACGATGTTTTTTTATAAACTAAGTTTTTATTTTTGCACAACTTACTTTAAAATAAAATGTCAGAAAAAATAAGAAAGGATTGCTTCTATAACATCGGAGTCAATTACAAAAAAACAGACGTTAGCACACGAGGGAAGTTTTCGTTATCAAAAGAAAAACAAATTTCTTTATTAAAATTAGGTAAAAAAAGAAATATAAAAGGTCTTTTGGTACTTTCAACTTGTAATAGAACCGAAGTAGTAGGTTTTTCGAGTAATTCGAGCCAGCTTATAGATATTTTATGTGAGTTTTCTAAAGGCTCTAAAGAAGAGTTTTTAAATATCTGTAATATTTATAAAGACCAAGTAGCGGTGTATCATCTGTTTAAAATCGGAACAGGTTTAGATAGCCAAATTTTAGGAGACTACGAAATTATATATCAGTTAAAGCAATCTTTTAAATTATCTAAAGCATTAAGCACTACAAATGCCTATTTAGAAAGACTTGTAAATAGCGTTTTACAAACAAGCAAAACAGTTAAAAATAAAACTAATTTTAGTTTTGGGACAACTTCGGTTTCTTATGCTGCTATTCGGTATATAATTAAGAATATCAGCAATTATAATTCAAAAAATATTTTGTTTTTTGGTTTAGGCAAAATGGGTAAAAACGCCTGTAAAAACTTGTTGGAATATACTCAAAATAAATCTGTTTGCTTAATAAATAGAACCGAAGAGAAGACTAAAGACATAGTTAAAAAATACAATTTTATCAGAAAATCAGATATAAAAAATTTAAAAGAAGAAATAAAAAAAACAGATGTACTAATAGTTTCAACAAGCGCAGACCACCCTATTATTAAAAAAGAACACATTATCGATAACAAAGAATTGTTAATTTTGGATTTGTCAGTGCCTGAAAACGTTTCAAAAGAAGTTGGGGATATTAATAAAATTACTTTAGTAGGCGTAGATGACCTTTCAAAAATTACGGACGAAACATTATTCGAAAGGCAAAAACAAATACCACTGGTTGAGGCAATAATCAAAACACACATAAATGAATTTAACGACTGGCTTAATAATAGAAAATTCAATTCAGCCGTTATTACCTTAAAACAATTTTTAGAAAAAATAAAAAAAGACGAGATTGATTTCCAAAAGAAAAAAACAGCTAATTTTGATCAGGCTCAAGCAGAAATTATATCTTCACGCCTTATTCAAAAAATAACTACAAAGTTTGTAAAGTATATAAAAGAAGATAGGGTTTCCGCATTAAGGAGTCTTAAAGTAATTAATAAGATTTTCCAACCATAATTAAAATGCCTAAAATAATTAGAATAGGAACTCGCAGTAGTGAATTAGCTCTTTGGCAGGCTACAAAAGTTAGTAAAAAGCTAATAGACTTAGGACATAAAACAGAGTTGGTTCCTATAAAATCTAAAGGCGACATCGTTTTAGATAAGCCCCTTTATAAATTAGGGGTTACAGGTATTTTCACTAAAAATTTAGACATTGCTTTATTAAATGGTAGAATTGATATCGCCGTACATTCGCTAAAAGATGTTCCAGTAGATTTGCCAAAAGGAATAATACAAGTGGCAGTTATAAAACGTGCTAACTACAACGATGTGATTGTTTTAAAAGGTACGGAAGGGTTTTTTGCTCAACCAAATGGGATTATTGCAACAGGGAGTATGCGTAGAAAAGCGATGTGGTTAAGCCGATATCCTACTCATAAAATTATAGACTTAAGGGGTAATATAAATTCTCGCTTAAAAAGGCTAGAAAACAGCAACTGGGATGGAGCAATATTTGCAGCAGCTGGTTTAGAAAGAATAGGAAAAAAGCCTTTAGGAGCAATTAATTTATCGTGGATGATACCAGCACCAGGACAAGGTACCATTATGATTGCCTGTTTAGAAAACAATACTTTTGTAAAAGAAACTTGCAAACAATTAAACCACCCTGAAACACAAATTTGTGTAGATGTAGAAAGAGGTTTTTTAAAAGCGTTAGAGGGAGGGTGTTCATCGCCAATAGGAGCATTAGCATACATAAATAAAAAAACTCAAGAATTAAATTTTAAAGGTGTTTTGCTAAAAAAAGATGGCACTAAAAAAATAACAGTTGCTAAAACTATAAAGGTCGGTAGTCATCAGTTTTTAGCTAAAGATTGTGCCGATTATATTATAAATAACGGAGGTTTAGAGCTAATGTTAGAAAGCGAAAAGACTTTTATTAGCAAACATTGTGTTTTTTCTACAAAAAAACTCTCAAAAGCACAAAAGAAAATTTTACCTAATTCTATTGATATACAAGACAGCGACTTTATTAAAATTCGTTTTAATAGAATTTCTCATAGACTTATGTTAAATGAAAATGAAAACGTTGTAATATCAAGTCAAAACGGAGTAGAGGCTATTTTAAATTCTTTTGCAAAAAATGAAATTAAATTTAAAAATATTTTTTGCGTAGGAAGAAGAACTAAAAAATTAATTGAAAGTAAGATTGGCAAAGTTGCTTACGCTACAAAAAACGCTAAAACGTTAGCAGAATATATATCAAAAAAATCAGAAATAAAAGAAATAACATATTTTTGTAGCAATATTAGTTTAGATATTCTTCCTGATTATTTAGAAGAAAAATCTATAAAAGTAAGCCGAATTGAAGTCTATAAGACAATGTTAAGTCCTATAAAAATTGATAATTCTATAACTGGAGTTTTGTTCTTTAGTCCTTCGGGTATCAGAAGTTATCTACTTAAAAACACAATTGATGTCGTGGCTTTTTGCATTGGCGAAACTACAGCAAAAGAAGCCAAAAAGCATTTTAAAAATATTCGAATATCTGATTTTCCTGATACAGAAAATTTATTACACTTAGTAAAAAATTATTATCAATCAAAATAATTTTTAATCTTTACAGAAGACATGGAAGTCTAAAGCGAGAATTGAATGTAAAAACACCTTTTAACGCAATAGAAAAATGATATAAATTAGATCTAAAAATTTTTAAAAATAATCTCTAGTATTTTAAAAATAAAATCCTATTTTTGCAAATTAAGTAAGTTCAAATTAAACAACAACCTTGTGAAACTTAACATGTAACAACATTTTTCAGCATAATAAAACAATTAAAAATTAATTATAAACCAATTAAACCCAATTAAAAACATGAAAAATTTTATCTCAAGCATTTTTTTTAAACAAGAAAAAAAGACTAACAATCTTTGTTTAAAAATGAAACTAACTTTATTAGTTTTTCTTGCTACTTTATTTCAAGTACAAGCAAACACCTATTCTCAAAATGTAAAAGTTACATTAAATGTAAAAAACGGGTGTAATGGACAAAAAGTAGGCTGTTTTTAGTTTATTTATTTCAAGTGGACAAAAAGTAGGCTCTATTTTAATTTCAATTTTGTATTTAAAAAACAGTGTTTTTATCTTTGGCTTATCAAGTTAAACAGAAATAGGCTCTTCTGGGGAGCAACCTACTAGGGGTACACTTGATGACCGACGAAAATGTCAATAATAGGAGTTCATTAGAACTCCTTTTTTATTGCTATTTTTAGAGGTCTTTATGCCTTAAAAAACTCATCAATAAATTTGCGTTTTCTTGCTTTTGATAATCCATTATGATTTCTGAGTTTGTTCTTTAGATCTGAAAAATGTCCGTCAATTGCATTAGTGGTATTTGGGATATTTAGTTCATAATAATCATACCAAGTAAAGAGCCAGTTGAGGTTGGTTTTTAGACTTCTGTAAGCACTTCTTAACCGTTTGTGAGTATAGTGGCTTTTTCCTGTTTTTGGGTTTGTAGTACGCTCATTTATGAATGATTTCCATTTTATGTGCCAAAGTTTTAAGCCACCTTGAAAAGATTCTTTATCTGTCATTTTCATCATAGCCACAAGTTCTTTTAACTCAATAGATGCAGGGAGTTTGGGGTTTTTGGTAATATACCTTCTAATAATTGCTACTTGATGAAATTGACACATTTGAACAGGTGTTTTACCAAATGATTGTAGTAATCCCCTACGACCGTCACAAACAATAGCAAGTACTTTAAACCCTTTAGATTTCAATTCATTTATTCCTTGAACATACAAGGCGTTGATTTCTGTTTTTACATAGTATTTTAATAGATTTTCTTTAGTGTGGGAATCTTTAAAAAGCATCGCCCCAAAGTTTCTTCCCCAATAAGTTGTGTCCATCAAAACGATAACTTTTCTTGGCTCTTTTTTTGGAATTGAAACTTCGTGCGAATCAATTTTTCGCTGGATTGTTCTCTTGGAACAATTGTATTTTTTTGCTAGTTGTTTGTAGGTCTGTTTTCCACCGGTATATTCTATCCAAATAGTTTCGCTACACAACCTAAAACTTCCTATAAATTGCTTCTTACAGACATAACATTTATACATCTGTTTCCCTTTACGAATTCCATTTTTCTTCGTGATGGAACTCTTACAATAAACACACTTTTTTTATTCAAAGCCTTTGATTTAAGATTAGACCAACAAATATAAGGGATACAGAGGTTTTTAGCCTACTTTTTGTCTATTACGCCCAATTTTTTTAAAATTATGATTCCAAAAAACAAGAATACAAATCAAGGCAATTTATTTTTTAGTTTTAAAGACACTTTAAACCAAAAACACCCTCTTTACATATTGGCAAATAAAATAAATTGGAAACAATTTGAAGACGCTTTTTTGCCCTTGTATAGTAAAGACAAAGGCAGACCTGCTAAATCTATACGTCTAATGGTAGGTCTTCTTATGCTCAAACATATCCGTAATGTCTCCGATGAGAGCGTTGTAGAGCAATGGTCTGAAAATAACTACTACCAATATTTTTGTGGAGAAACTAATTTTGTTTGTGGAGTTCCTTGCGAAGCTAGTGAATTGGTTCACTTTCGTAATCGTATTAAGGAAGTTGGCATAGAACTTATTTTAAAAGAAAGCATACGAATAAACGCAGAGGATAGCAAAGACGAAAACGTCAATATAGACACTACTGTTCAAGAGAAAAACATTAGCTTTCCTACCGATGCAAAGTTGCATAAAAAGATTATTAAAAAATGTAAATCCATTGCTACTAAAGAGCAACTACCTGTTAGGCAAACTTATACTCGAACATTAAAGAAATTATCTAGAGACCAACGTTTTAGGAATCATCCAAAGAACAGGGCAAAAGCAAAAAAAGCAGACAGAAAAATAAAGACCATTTGTGGAAGGCTTATTAGAGAGCTTGAGCGAAACCTACCTCCCAACTCAAAGTATCAATCAGATTTAGATTTATTTAGTCACCCCTTAAAAATCATTTAACACTTTAAATATCAATAAAATAGATTAAAAAACATTTGTAAATATCTACAAGTTTTTGTATCTTTGATGTAGGCTATATTCTAAATTATGACTGCATTAGTGTTTGTTTTCCATATCTCCCAAGTCTCTTGTCCTGCAAAGGCAAAGTAGGCAAATTCCTTTAATCGTTGGTTGCTATTCTTTATACGTTCAAGTATCATAAACCAGTTCATGTAATTTTGCAGATATTTTGTTGCTACGCCGTTAAAGGGCTTCATCCATTCTCTTAATCTTTTAGCAGTATTGTTTACATTTTGTACGTGATACACTTTGTTTTTTACTCTCTGTCCTTTTGATACATTAAACTTTTTGTGATGTATGTTATTACTTTTAGCAAATGCTGTATAGGAGCGATGAGCATCTGTACAAAGGGTTTCTACTTTATCTAATTTTCTGGCAAATACAGTTTCTAAATCTTTCTTGCTTATACGCCCTCTTGTCGCTACTTTGAGTTCTTTGTTGTCGATTCTGTCACAGGTAACAACAACTGCTATTTGCTCATTACTAATACCCCGCTTAATAGCTTTACTGCCACGTTTTCGTGGTTTTCTATCTAGCTCTCTATTTCCCTTGCTAGATTCTAAAAAGAAAATATCATCACTCTCTGTAATGCCTTCAAAACCATTAGGATATGCTTGTTTAAAAGAACTTAGAACCTTGTGTCGCCAATCAAAGGATGTTTGAATGCTAATGTTTGTTTGTTCTGCACATTTCTTAATAGAATAACCCATAAGCATATTATATAAATAGGTGGGTAATAATTCAGGTTTTTTTAACCCAAAAATGACTTTACCCGTCGTATTTCTGAAATACTTTTTACAATCTTTGCAATAATAACGTTGCACTCCTTTGCTCTTGCCATTAGCACGAATGTTATCCCTCTTACAATGAGGGCAGTTGATAGATTGCTTAACACTTGATGTTGCTAAAAGGCTAAATGTATCATCTGTATCTGTTGAAATTAGTAATAAAAGCTCATTAACTATGGCTTGACGACTTGTCGAATCAAGACTTTTAAAGTATTCTGTAAAGT